>NZ_CP096392.1:0-105000 GCF_054131565.1 Pseudomonas sp. SA195
ACGATGTTACCGAACAGCTGAAAGCGCATTTTGGTGACAAGGTCTACGACACAGTTATTCCGCGCAACGTCAGGCTAGCCGAAGCACCCAGCCACGGCATGCCGGCGCTGGTATACGACAAGCAATCCAAGGGCGCCCTGGCCTATCTCGCGCTGGCGGGCGAGCTGTCCCGCCGGCAGCGCCGCGCCGCCCGTAGCGTAACCGCATAAGGAACATTCAATGGCGACCAAAAAAAGAGGGCTGGGCCGGGGGCTGGACGCCCTGCTCGGCGGCGCCAACATCGCAGCGCCAGCCCAGGAGGCAGCGGCCCGCGAAGAGCGCGATCTGCATCAGCTGCCTGTGGACCTCATCCAGCGGGGTAAATATCAGCCGCGTCGCGACATCGATCCGGTAACACTCGAAGAGCTGGCTAACTCCATCCGCACCCAAGGCGTGATGCAGCCCATCGTGGTCCGTAGCATCGGTGGTGACCGTTACGAGATCATTGCCGGCGAGCGTCGCTGGCGCGCCAGCCAGCTGGCGGGTCTGGACCGGGTGCCGGCCATCGTGCGCGAGGTCACCGACGAAGCGGCGATCGCCATGGCCCTGATCGAAAACATCCAGCGAGAGGACCTCAACCCCATCGAGGAGGCCTTTGCATTGCAGCGCTTGCAGCAGGAGTTCCAGCTTACTCAGCAGCAAGTCGCCGATGCCGTGGGTAAGTCACGTGTTTCCGTCAGCAACCTGTTGCGCCTGATCAACCTGCCCGACGAAATCAAGACGTTGTTGTCTCATGGCGACCTGGAGATGGGGCACGCCCGTGCGTTGCTTGGCCTACCGACGGAACAACAGGTCGAAGGCGCGCGGCACGTTGTCGCACGCGGGCTTACGGTCCGCCAAACCGAAGCCCTGGTTCGGCAATGGCTGAGTAGCAAGCCGAGCCCGAAAACCGAGATGCGGAACGATCCCGATATTGTGCGTCTGGAGCAGAAACTGGCCGAGCGGCTAGGCTCTCCAGTGCAGATCAAGCATGGCCAGAAGGGAAAAGGGCAGTTGGTGATCCGCTATAACTCGCTCGATGAATTGCAAGGCGTACTCGCACACATTCGTTGATACAAAAAAAATGTAGTGGCAGTCGGAAATAACTACCTGACGGTTGAACGCGGGCAGGGCTGCTCCTATACTCGCGGCGCTTTTTTGACTGCGGCCATTAGCCGTCTGAGATGACGATTCACGACGGGTTCATGGTGAAATTTCACAACAAGACACCCTTCCATCGGCATCCGGTAGTCCGGGTTTTGGCTGCACAGGCGCTCGTTGCGTTGATCGCAACTGTTATCTGTACTGCTGTTTTTGGTATGGTCGCGGGCTATTCCGCGCTGCTTGGCGGGCTAATAGCTTTCCTGGCCAATGTCTATTTTGCTTTTAAGGCGTTCCGCTATTTTGGCGCACGCTCGGCCAGGGCAATCGTCCAGTCCTTCTGGGCGGGTGAGATGGGTAAACAGATTCTGGCAGCAGCGTTGTTTGCGCTGGTGTTTGTAGGAGTGAAGCCACTGCAACCAGCGGCACTGTTCGTTGGTTATCTGCTGGTTTTAGGCGCCGGAGCGAGCGCCCTCCTGCTGATGAAAAATAATCCGAAGCATTGAGCACTGAGGCATTTATGGCGAGTACCCCGGCGGAATATATCCAGCATCACCTGCAGAATCTGACTTATGGAAAGTTGCCTGAAGGCTACGTGCGCGCTGACGGTTCGGTCGTCGACCAGGCCACTTGGACCATTGCCCAGACTGGCGCCGAGGCGCGGGACATGGGGTTCATGGCTGTCCATCTGGATACCCTGGGCTGGTCGCTGTTCATGGGGCTGATCTTCGTCGTGCTGTTCCGCCTGGCCGCCAAGGGCGCCACCGCGGGCACGCCGGGTCGCCTGCAAAATCTGGTCGAAATGTGCGTCGAGTTCGTCGAAGGCGTCGTCAAAGACACCTTCCATGGCCGTAATCCGGTCATCGCGCCGCTCGCCCTGACCATTTTCGTCTGGGTGTTCCTGATGAACAGCCTGAAGTGGATTCCGGTGGACTACATCCCCGGCCTGGCTCATGCCTTGGGCGTACCGTATTTCAAAATTGTGCCGACAGCTGACCCGAACGGTACTTTCGGCCTGTCGCTCGGTGTATTCATCCTGATCCTGTTCTACAGCTTCAAGGTCAAGGGCGTGGGCGGCTTCACCAAGGAATTGGCGTTTACGCCGTTCAATCACTGGTCGCTCATTCCGTTCAACCTGTTTCTCGAAATCCTCGGTCTGCTGACCAAGCCGCTGAGCCTGGCTCTGCGACTGTTCGGCAACATGTATGCCGGTGAGGTGGTGTTCATTCTCATCGCGCTGCTGCCGTTCTACGTGCAGTGGACCCTGAATGTGCCCTGGGCGATCTTCCATATTCTGGTGATCCCGCTTCAGGCGTTCATTTTCATGGTTCTGACCGTGGTGTACCTGAGTTCTGCGCATGAAGATCATAGTCATGCTGAACTCACACCGTAATCGCTGAACCCGGTTCGACTCAGTTTCGCGTTACCCAAGAAAACCTTAACCCTTAGCTTCAGGAGCTTTACATGGAACTCGTCTACATCGCCGCCTCCATCATGATCGGTCTGGGTGCCCTGGGCACTGGCATCGGCTTCGCCCTGCTGGGTGGCAAGCTGCTGGAATCCACTGCTCGTCAACCCGAGCTGGCTCCTCAGCTGCAAACAAAGACCTTCCTCATGGCTGGCCTGCTCGACGCCGTCCCGATGATCGGTGTTGGTATCGCGATGTACCTCATCTTCGTTGTCGCTGCCTAAGACTTTTCCGGTTCCTGATGGGGTTCGCGTGGCGAACCCCGTTGCCGTGGAATTGACAACCGCGTCGAACGAAATAGCACGAGGTATATCGCTGTGAACATTAACTTGACGCTGTTCGGTCAAACGTTCGCCTTCGCTATTTTCGTCTGGTTCTGCATGAAGTACGTATGGCCGCCCATCACCAAGGCCATGCAAGAACGCCAGAAGAAAATCGCCGAAGGTTTGGACGCTGCAGGCCGTGCGCAGCAAGACCTGAAATTGGCTCAGGAAAAGGTTACCAATACCCTCCGCGAGACCAAGGGACAGGCTGCCCAGATCCTTGAGCAGGCCAACAAGCAGGCCAACGCCATCGTTGAGGAAGCCAAGCAGCAGGCACGCATCGAAGGCGACCGCCTGGTAGCCGGTGCCCGCGCCGAGATCGAGCAGGAAGTGAACCGTGCCAAGGAGCAACTGCGTAACCAGGTAGCGGCATTGGCCGTGCTGGGTGCGGAGAAAATCCTGGAGTCCCAGGTGGACGCCAAGGCGCACAACGATCTGGTCGAAAAACTGGCCTCCCAACTCTAAGCGAGGCAAGCGATGATCAATACCCAGACGCTTGCTCGGCCGTATGCAAAGGCCGCTTTCGAGTTCGCCGGCTCGGCCGGTCGGATCGACGCCTGGTCGGGCATGTTGAGCCTGGCTGCGGTCGCCGTTGAAGTTCCGCAGGTCGCCGAACTGCTGAAGAACCCGCGCCTGACCAGCGAAAGCAAGGTCAAGACGCTGGTTCAGGCGCTCGGCAGCGACATCGATGAAGCCTTCCGCAACTTCGTCACCACGCTCGGCGACAATGATCGCCTGGACGTGCTGCCGATGATTAGGGAGCTCTTCGAGGAGCTCAAGGCAGAAGCCGAAAAGACAATCGACGTTGAAGTGCAGACTGCTTTCGAGCTCTCCCCTGCGCAACTCCAAACTTTGGCTGCCGCCCTGTCGAAGCGGCTAGATCGTACCGTCAACCCCCAGCAGGTCGTGAACCCTGCGCTGATCGGCGGCGTTGTTATCCGCGCCGGCGATGTGGTTGTCGATGGTTCGGTCCGCGGCAAACTGAGCCAGTTGGCCGAATCGTTGAAATCCTGATTTGAGGGTCGTGGCATGCAGCAACTGAATCCTTCCGAGATTAGTGAAATCATAAAGCAGCGCATCGGTAGCTCCGATGTGTCCGCTCAAGCGCGTAACGAAGGCACCGTCGTCAGCGTTTCTGACGGTATCGTTCGCATTTACGGCCTGGCCGACGTGATGTACGGGGAGATGATCGAATTCCCGGGCGGCGTTTACGGCATGGCTCTGAACCTGGAACAGGACTCCGTAGGTGCCGTTGTACTGGGCAACTACCAAGGCCTGACCGAAGGCATGAGTGCCAAATGCACCGGCCGCGTCCTGGAAGTACCGGTAGGTCCGGAACTTCTGGGTCGTGTCGTTGATGCGCTGGGCAATCCGGTTGACGGCAAGGGCCCGGTCAATGCGCAGGCTACCGATGCGGTCGAGAAAGTCGCTCCGGGCGTGATCTGGCGTAAGTCGGTCGACCAGCCAGTTCAGACCGGCTATAAGTCGGTCGACGCCATGATCCCGGTCGGGCGTGGCCAGCGTGAGCTGATCATCGGTGACCGTCAGATCGGTAAGACCGCTCTGGCGATCGACGCGATCATCAACCAGCGCAACAGCGGCATCAAATGCGTCTACGTTGCGATTGGTCAGAAGCAGTCGACCATTGCTAACGTAGTCCGCAAGCTGGAACAGCACGGTGCTCTGGCCAACACCATCATCGTCGCCGCATCGGCGTCCGAGTCGGCTGCTCTGCAGTTCCTGGCGCCTTACGCTGGCTGCACCATGGGCGAGTACTTCCGTGACCGCGGCGAAGACGCGCTGATCGTTTACGACGACCTGTCCAAGCAAGCTGTTGCCTATCGTCAGATTTCTCTGCTGCTGCGCCGTCCGCCGGGACGCGAAGCCTACCCGGGCGATGTGTTCTATCTCCACAGCCGTCTGCTGGAGCGTGCGTCGCGCGTCTCCGAAGAGTATGTCGAGAAGTTCACCAACGGTGCCGTTACTGGCAAGACCGGCTCGCTGACTGCACTGCCCATCATCGAGACCCAGGCGGGCGACGTTTCCGCGTTCGTTCCGACCAACGTGATTTCCATCACCGACGGTCAGATCTTCCTCGAATCGTCGATGTTCAACGCAGGCATCCGTCCGGCCGTCAACGCCGGTATCTCGGTATCCCGCGTCGGTGGCGCCGCGCAGACCAAGATCATCAAGAAGCTGTCGGGTGGCATCCGTACCGCTCTGGCTCAGTACCGTGAACTGGCGGCCTTCGCTCAGTTCGCTTCTGACCTGGACGAAGCAACCCGCAAGCAGCTCGAGCATGGTCAACGTGTGACCGAGCTGATGAAGCAGAAGCAGTACGCGCCGATGTCCATTGCCGACATGGCGGTGTCCCTGTATGCCGCCGAGCGTGGCTACCTGCAGGACATCGAAGTAGCCAAGGTTGGCGCCTTCGAGCAGGCGTTGATTGCCTATTTCCACCACGAGCATGCCGCTCTGCTGGACAAGATCAACGTGAAGGGCGACTTCAACGACGAAATCGACGCGGGCATCAAGTCTGGCATCGAGTCGTTCAAGGCCACCCAATCCTGGTAAGCCGCAGCGGGAGCCCGCGAGGCTCCCGCCTGCTAACCCGATAGGTGTCAAATGGCAGGCGCAAAAGAGATTCGCAGCAAGATTGCGAGCATCAAAAGCACGCAGAAGATCACCAGCGCCATGGAAAAGGTGGCGGTCAGCAAGATGCGCAAGGCACAGATGCGCATGGCAGCCAGCCGTCCCTATGCGGAGCGGATTCAGCAGGTTATCGGCCATCTGGCCAATACCAACCCGGAATACCGTCACCCGTTCATGGTCGAGCGTCCGGTCAAGCGCGTCGGTTATATCGTCGTGTCGTCCGATCGTGGTCTGTGCGGTGGCTTGAACACCAACCTGTTCAAGGCGCTGATCAAGAACATGAAAGAGTGGCACGACAGCAATGTCGAAGCCGACCTGTGCGTGATCGGTAACAAGGGCGCGAGCTTCTTCCGCAGCTTTGGCGGCAACGTGGTCGCAGCAGTCAATGGGCTTGGCGAAGAGCCGTCGATCAACGATCTGATCGGCAGCGTCAAGGTCATGCTGGATGCTTTCGACCAGGGCCGTCTGGACCGTCTCTACCTGGTGTCGAACAAATTCATCAACACCATGACGCAGAAGCCGACCGTAGCCCAATTGCTGCCGTTGGCTGCCAGTGACGATCAGACCGCGCCGAAGGGGCAGTGGGATTACCTGTACGAACCGGACGCACGGCTGCTGCTCGATGCGCTGCTGGTGCGTTACGTCGAGTCCCAGGTCTACCAGGCCGTGGTCGAGAACGGCGCTGCCGAACAGGCCGCCCGTATGATCGCCATGAAGAACGCAACCGACAATGCCGGTGAGCTGATCAGCGACCTGCAACTGGTCTACAACAAGGCCCGTCAGGCTGCGATCACGCAGGAAATTTCGGAAATCGTCGGCGGCGCTGCCGCGGTTTAAGAACGGTTCAAATATTCAGAGGAACCAAACATGAGTAGCGGACGTATCGTTCAAATCATCGGCGCCGTTATCGACGTGGAATTTCCGCGCGATCTGGTACCGAACATCTATGACGCGCTGAAGGTCACTGGCGCCGAAACCACCCTGGAAGTCCAGCAGCAGCTGGGCGACGGCATCGTCCGTACCATTGCCATGGGTTCGACCGAAGGCCTCAAGCGTGGCCTGGATGTCAGCAACACTGGCGCGGCCATTTCGGTACCGGTGGGCACTGCCACTCTGGGCCGCATCATGGACGTCCTGGGTAACCCCATCGACGAAGCCGGCCCGATCGGTGAAGAAGAGCGCTGGGGCATCCACCGCGCGGCGCCGAGCTATGCCGAGCAGGCTGGTGGCAACGAGCTGCTGGAAACCGGCATCAAGGTTATCGACCTGGTCTGCCCGTTCGCCAAGGGCGGTAAGGTCGGTCTGTTCGGTGGTGCCGGTGTCGGCAAGACCGTAAACATGATGGAGCTGATCCGTAACATCGCGATGGAGCACAGTGGCTACTCCGTGTTCGCCGGTGTGGGTGAGCGTACTCGTGAAGGGAACGACTTCTATCACGAGATGAAGGACTCCAACGTCCTGGACAAGGTCGCCCTGGTCTACGGCCAGATGAACGAGCCACCAGGAAACCGCCTGCGCGTCGCACTGACCGGCCTGACCATGGCCGAGAAGTTCCGCGACGAGGGCAAGGATGTTCTGCTGTTCGTCGACAACATCTACCGCTACACCCTGGCCGGTACCGAAGTGTCCGCGCTGCTGGGTCGTATGCCGTCCGCGGTGGGCTATCAGCCGACCCTGGCCGAGGAGATGGGCGTTCTGCAGGAACGCATCACTTCCACCAAGAGCGGCTCGATCACTTCCGTTCAGGCTGTTTACGTTCCTGCGGACGACTTGACTGACCCGTCCCCGGCGACCACCTTCGCCCACTTGGACGCCACCGTGGTTCTGTCGCGCGACATCGCTTCGCTGGGTATCTACCCGGCAGTTGACCCGCTCGATTCGACTTCGCGTCAGCTGGATGCCAACGTGATCGGTCAAGAGCACTACGACACTGCGCGTGGCGTTCAGTATGTACTGCAGCGTTACAAGGAGCTGAAGGACATCATCGCGATTCTGGGTATGGACGAACTGTCCGAATCCGACAAGCAGCTGGTGTCCCGTGCGCGTAAGATCCAGCGCTTCCTGTCCCAGCCGTTCTTCGTGGCCGAAGTCTTCACCGGTTCGCCGGGCAAGTATGTGCCGCTGAAGGAAACCATCCGTGGCTTTGCCGGCATCCTCGCTGGCGACTACGATCACCTGCCAGAGCAGGCGTTCTACATGGTTGGCGGTATCGACGAAGCCATCGAGAAAGCCAAGAAACTGTAACTGGCGCGCCCGCTTGCGGGCGCCAATAAGCCTGGCCTGCGGTTCGCGCCAAGGGTTGGGCTGATTACCGAGGCATAAGTATGGCTATGACAGTCCACTGTGACATCGTCAGCGCGGAAGAAGAGCTGTTCTCGGGGCTGGTGGAGATGGTTGTCGCTCACGGTCACCTGGGTGATCTGGGCATCCTGCCGGGCCATGCGCCCTTGCTGACCGATCTCAAGCCCGGTCCGGTGCGCGTGATCAAGCAGGGCGGTGAAGAAGAGATCTTCTACATCTCCGGCGGCTTCATCGAAGTGCAGCCGAACATGGTTAAGGTTCTGGCCGATACCGCTACGCGCGCGAAGGACCTAGACCAGGCTGCTGCTCAGGCAGCAGTCAAGGCGGCCGAGAAGGCGCTGCACGAGAAAGGCGCGGACTTCGACTACGGTTCGGCGTCCGCCCGTCTCGCCGAGGCGGCAGCCCAGCTGCGTACCATCGAGCAGCTGCGCAAGAAGTACGGTCGCGGCTGATTCTCCGGTCGCTTCATCGCGCATGAGTAAAAGGGTAGCCTTGGCTACCCTTTTTCTTTTTCCAGCCAACCCGTTCGGCCCTTTGGGTCATGACTGCTCAGGATTCCCCATGTCTCTCGATATCGTCATTCTCGCCGCCGGCCAAGGCACGCGCATGCGATCGGCGCTGCCCAAGGTGCTGCATCCCGTCGCCGGGAAGTCCATGCTCGGTCACGTCATCGATACCGCCCGTGCATTGTCGCCGACCGCTATCCACGTGGTGATTGGCCATGGTGCGGAGCGGGTCCGGAAATCGCTTGCGGCGGATGATGTGCAGTTCGTTATGCAGGCCGAGCAACTTGGTACCGGGCATGCCGTGGCTCAGTCGTTGCCTGGGTTGTCGGCCGAACGGGTGCTGATTCTCTATGGCGACGTGCCGCTGATCGAAGCGCAGACGCTGGAGCGCTTGCTTGACCAGGTCGGCCCCTCCCAGCTGGCGTTGCTAACGGTTGAACTGGCCGATCCGACTGGCTATGGCCGAATCGTGCGTGACGAGGCCGGCCGGGTGCAGGCGATCGTCGAGCACAAGGATGCGACTACGCAGCAGCGCCTGATCCGCGAAGGTAACACCGGGATCCTCGCGGTACCGGGCGACCGCCTGGGTGATTGGTTGGGGCGTTTGTCCAACCGCAACGCACAGGGCGAGTACTACCTCACTGACGTTATCGCCATGGCGGTTTCCGATGGCCTAACAATCGCCACTGAGCAGCCGATCGACCCGATGGAAGTTCAGGGCGCCAACGATCGCATCCAGCTCGCCGAACTGGAACGCCACTACCAGCAGCGCGCAGCCCGTCGGCTGATGGCGCAGGGCGTGACTCTTCGTGATCCTGCGCGGTTCGATCTGCGCGGCGAGGTGACGGTTGGGCGCGATGTGATGATCGATGTGAACGTGGTGCTCGAGGGGCGGGTCGTCATCGAAGATGGCGTTCAGATCGGGCCGAACTGTGTGATCCGTGACAGCGTTTTGCGCAACGGTGCGGTGGTCAAGGCCAACAGCCATCTCGAAGGCGCTGAGCTTGGTGAGGGGGCTGACTGCGGTCCGTTCGCCCGGCTGCGCCCCGGTGCGTTCCTCGCCGAGGGTGCCCACGTGGGCAATTTCGTGGAAGTGAAGAACGCGCGTCTGGGCGAAGGGGCCAAGGCCGGGCATCTGGCCTATTTGGGCGATGCCGAGATCGGCGCGCGGGCCAACATCGGTGCCGGGACCATCACCTGCAACTACGATGGTGCCAACAAGTTTCGTACGGTGATTGGCGAGGACGCCTTCATCGGCTCCAACAGCTCGCTCGTTGCACCGGTTACCTTGGGCGAGGGCGCTACGACGGGCGCTGGCTCGGTGATCACTGCAGATGTTCCGGCGCGTACGCTGGCCCTCGGACGCGCACGCCAGGCCGTGATCCAGGGCTGGAAGCGACCAGAAAAAGCCCGAAAATAAGCGAGGCGGCGGGATTCTCCGTACGTCTGAGGATCACCCGTTCAAGAGATCGCATATCCGGCCGATTCAATGGGGCATAGCCATAAAAAGGATGCCCCATGCGCCTGTTCGACCGCCTTTCCATTCAATGGAAAATCACCCTGCTTGCAGGGCTGTGCCTGCTATTGATCGTCGGGTTGCTGGTAGGCGCCTCTCAGTTTCAGGCTCGGCAAACCGCCGCGCTAGTGAGCAGCGCCAGTGGCGCCATGCTGGAAGAGTCGGCGCGCAATAACCTGCAGGCGCGTGGTCAGGCACAAGCCTTGCGCATCGAGCGGCAATTCAACGCCGCCTACCAGTACGGCCAGGGATTCGTCCGCCAGGTGCTGTCCCTGCGCGAGCAATCTATCGAGCGCATGGCCAATGCCTTCGAGATCCGTGAGGATCTGCATCATCAGATCAAGACGGCGCTGCAGGCCAACCCCGAGCTGCTCGGTCTCTATGTCGTCTTCGACACCGATGCGCTGGACGATAAAGACGGGATGTTCATAGGCAATGCGGAGATGGGGGGCAATGACAGCGGTAGATTCTCGTTGTATTGGTCGCAGCGAAAGCCCGGAGATCTCAGTTACGAAACCATCGACGAACAGGAGCTCGCCGATACCACTCCTGGCATCAGCGGAGCGCCTTATAACACCTGGTTCAGCTGCCCGCGCGAGACCGGCAAGGTCTGCCTGCTGGAACCTTACTTCGATGAGGTCGAAGGAAAGCCGTTGCTAATGACCAGCATCGCACTGCCTTTGACGCTGGATGGCAAAACTATCGGAGTCGTGGGGGTCGACATCAGCCTCGCCTCGCTGCAGACCTACAGCCTGCAGGCGCAACAGCAACTTTATGATGGGCAGGGACATCTCAGTGTGATTAGCCCTGCTCAGCTTCTTGCTGCGCATAGTTCTGATACCACCTTGCTGGGCAAGCCCGTCAGCCAAGCGTTTGGCAATGACGCAACGGCGATTGCGCGCGCCGTTGCCGCCGGCCAGGCCGCATTGCTCGAGAACGGCGACATGCTTCGTGTTTTGCAGCCGATAGCAGCGATTCCCGGCCTGCCGGCCTGGGCGGTACTGCTGGAGGTTCCTCGTGCGGTGCTGCTGGCGCCTTCGCTGCGCCTCGAGCAGCAATTGCATGAGCGGGGGCGAGAAGACAGTGTCAGCGGCCTGCTCATCGGGCTGGCGGCGGTGCTACTGGGCCTGGCCCTGATGTGGATCACCGCACGCGGCGTGACCCGCCCCATCAAAGGCGTGGCTGCGATGCTCAAGGACATCGCGAGCGGGGAAGGTGACCTGACACGGCGGCTCGAATACGCCCGCCAGGATGAACTGGGCGCCCTGGCCGGTTGGTTCAATCGCTTTCTCGACAAGCTGCAGCCGACCATCTCCGAGGTCAAACGCTCGGTCCAGGATGCACGAAGCGGTGCCGACCAGTCGGCTGCCATCGCTGCACAGACCAGTGCCGGAATGCAGCAACAATTCCGTGAGGTCGACCAGGTGGCCACCGCTTCACAGGAAATGAGCGCGACGGCGCAGGACGTCGCCCGTAACGCCGCGCAGGCTGCCGAAGCGGCGCGCGGTGCCGATCAGGCGACACAGGAAGGGCTGGCGATCATCGACGCCACCACCCGCGGCATCGAGCGTCTGGCCGGCGAGCTCGACCACGCGATGACTGAAGTCAGGCAGCTGGCTGATAGCAGCGAGCAGATCGGTTCGGTGCTCGAGGTCATACGGGGGATCGCCGAACAAACCAATCTCCTGGCATTGAACGCGGCGATCGAGGCGGCACGCGCGGGCGAGGCGGGTCGTGGCTTCGCCGTCGTCGCCGACGAGGTGCGCAACCTGGCTCGCCGCACCCAGGAGTCGATCGAGGAGATCCGTCAGGTCATCGAGCGGTTACAGGGCGGGACGCGTGAAGTGGTTAACGCCATGCAAGGCAGCCAAGGCCAGGCGCAGGGCAGCGTCGAGCAAGTGGGAAGTGCCGTTGCGGCGTTGCGGCGCATTGGCGAGGCGGTGGCCGTGATCACCGACATGAACCTGCAGATCGCCAGTGCAGCCGAGGAGCAAAGCGCCGTGGCCGAAGAGGTGAACCGCAACGTCGCAGGCATTCGTGACGTCACCGAGTCGCTTTCAGGTCAAGCCGACGAGGCGGCCCGCGTCAGCCAGTCGCTGAACCAGCTAGCCAACCATCAACAACAACTGATGGGGTATTTCCGGGTTTGAGCGGCAGCACCAGTTGACGTCCCGCCCCACATTGGGTTTTGATTCGCGCGTTTTCTTTCGAATCGAAACTTTATTATGTCGAAACGCAACACACCGCAACGTCGTCACGCCATCCTTGCGCTGCTCAATGCGCAAGGCGAGGTGAGCGTCGACGAGCTGTCCGGGCGTTTCGAGACTTCCGAGGTCACCATTCGCAAAGACCTCGCGGCGCTGGAGAAGAACGGCCTACTGCTGCGCCGCTACGGCGGCGCGGTGCCCCTGCCTCAAGAGCTGATCGGCGATACGGCGCAACCGGTGTCGCCGTGGAAGCAGGCCATTGCGCGTGCCGCCGTCGGCTGTATCCGCGAGCATGCACGCATCATCATCGACAGCGGGACCACCACCGCGGCGATGATTCCGCAGCTCGGTCGCACGCCCGGCCTGCTGGTCATGACCAATTCGCTGAACGTGGCCAACGCCTTGCGCGAGCTGGAGCACGAGCCGACCCTGCTGATGACCGGCGGAACCTGGGACCCCCACTCGGAATCCTTTCAAGGACAAGTGGCCGAACAGGTGCTGCGTTCCTATGATTTCGACCAACTCTTCATCGGCGCCGATGGCATCGACCTGCAACGCGGCACTACGACCTTCAACGAGCTGCTCGGGCTGTCGCGCGTGATGGCCGAGGTCGCGCGTGAGGTGATCGTGCTGGCCGAATCGGACAAGATCGGCCGACGCATCCCGAACCTGGAGCTGCCCTGGGATCGCATTCATACCCTCATCACGGACGAACGCCTCACCGACGAGGCGCGTTCGAGCATTCTGGCCCGCGGCGTCAAGCTGATCTGCGCGGTCATCGACATCCATCAGGAGACCTGACCATGTGTGGCATCGTTGGCGCCGTCGCCGAACGCAACATCACTGCAATCCTGCTCGAGGGCCTGAAGCGCCTCGAATACCGAGGCTACGACAGCGCCGGTATCGCCGTGCTCGATGACGCCGGCACGCTGCACCGTCTGCGCCGCTCGGGCAAGGTGTCCGAACTCGAAACCGCACAGCAGCAAGAGCAAGTGAACGGCCGCCTGGGCATTGCGCATACGCGCTGGGCCACTCATGGCGCACCCTGCGAGCGCAACGCGCACCCACACTTCTCCGGTGCCGACCTGGCGGTGGTGCACAACGGCATCATCGAAAACCATGAGGCGCTGCGTCAGCAGCTCAAGGGCATGGGCTACGTGTTTCTGTCCGACACAGATACCGAAGTCATCGTCCACCTGCTGCACCACAAGCTGGGCGAGTCCGGTGACCTCGCCGCCGCGCTGAAATCGGCGGTCAAGGAGCTCCATGGCGCCTACGGTCTGGCAGTCGTCAGCGCGCGGCAACCGGATCGCCTGCTCGCTGCCCGCAGCGGCAGCCCGCTGGTGATCGGCCTGGGCATGGGCGAGAACTTCCTCGCTTCCGACCAGTTGGCCCTGCGCCAAGTGACCGATCGTTTCATGTATCTCGAAGAAGGAGACATCGCCGAGATCCGCCGCGACAGCATCCAGATCTGGACTGTCGACGGGCAGCCGGTCGAGCGCGAGTCGGTGCAATACCACGAGGGCGCCGAGGCGGCAGACAAAGGCGAGTACCGCCACTTCATGCTCAAGGAGATCCATGAGCAACCGAAGGTTGTGCAGCGCACCCTTGAGGGTCGGCTTGGCGACCAGCAGGTGCTGGTGCAGGCGTTCGGCCCGCAAGCAGCCGAGTTGTTCGCCAAGGTGCGCAACGTCCAGATCGTCGCTTGCGGCACCAGCTATCACGCCGGGATGGTGGCCCGTTACTGGCTGGAAGAACTGGCCGGCATCCCCTGCCAGGTCGAGGTCGCCAGCGAGTTCCGTTACCGCAAAGTGGTGGTACAGCCGGACACCCTGTTCGTCACCATCTCTCAATCCGGCGAAACCGCAGATTCCCTGGCGGCGCTTCGCAATGCCAAGTCGCGTACCGACAAGGAAGGCCGCTACCTCGCCAGCCTGGCAATCTGTAACGTCGGCACCAGCTCGCTGGTACGCGAATCCGACCTGACGCTGCTCACCCAAGCCGGGCCCGAGATCGGTGTCGCCTCGACCAAGGCCTTCACCACTCAATTGGTCGGCCTCTTGCTGCTGACGCTCTCGCTTGGCCAGGTGCGTGGCACGCTAGCTGCCGCCGACGAAGCTGAGCTGGTCTCCGAGCTGCGTCGCTTGCCGACCCGCCTCGGCGAAGCCCTGGCACTGGATACCCAGGTCGAGAAAATCTCCGAGCACTTCGCCGAGAAGCATCACACCCTGTTCCTCGGGCGTGGAGCGCAATACCCGGTGGCGATGGAGGGCGCCCTCAAGCTCAAGGAGATTTCCTATATCCACGCCGAGGCCTACCCGGCTGGCGAGCTCAAGCATGGCCCGCTGGCGCTGGTCGATGCCGACATGCCGGTGGTCACGGTTGCGCCGAACAATGAGCTGCTGGAGAAACTCAAGTCCAACCTTCAGGAAGTCCGCGCACGGGGTGGCGAGCTGATCGTTTTCGCCGACCGGGAAGCCGGCATCGAAGACGCCGAGGGCATCATCAGCCTGAGCATGCCGCACATCCACGACGTCCTCGCGCCAATCCTCTACACCTTGCCGCTGCAATTGCTGTCTTACTACGTTGCGGTGCTCCGCGGCACGGACGTCGACCAGCCGCGCAACCTGGCCAAGTCGGTGACGGTGGAATGATCGAGCCCGGGCACATCATCGGGTAATGATGATCTTGTTGTAATGGTAATGATTCGCGATTAATGTTCAGGCCGGTCGCCATGTCTCGTGGCGTTTTCCGAGTTGCTGCCTGAGGCCTGCCTGCATTGTCGCTATCCGATCCAAACGCCAGCGTTTCCCTCGATGTGCTTTACGGCGCGCATCATGGCTGGCTTCAAAGCTGGCTGCGGCGAACGGTCGGTTGCTCGCAGCAGGCTGCGGATCTTGCGCAAGACACGTTTGTCCGCTTACTGGTGCGCGGAAAACCAGTCAACGATCAAGCACCCCGCGCATTACTCACCCGTATCGCCCGCGGCTTGGTCATCGATCAGTGGCGGCGTGATGCGCTGGAGCGCGCCTACATCGAGGCGCTGGCCTCATTGCCTGAGGCCAGCCACCCATCTCCAGAGGTCCGACACGAGGCGTTGCAGTCGCTGGAGCGCATCGCCCGGCTACTTGATGGTCTCAAGCCGGTCGTACGTGAGGCCTTCCTGCTATACCAACTTGGCGGTCTGACACATGTGCAGGTCGGGCGGCAGTTAGGTGTTTCCAGCCGCACCGTCGAACGCCACGTGGCAAATGCGCTGCTGCATTGCTATCGCCTGTGCTACGAGAATCAGAATTGAGGCCGCTGCAACGCCTGCCGGAGCCGATCGTGCGTGAGGCCATCGAATGGCAATCGCGCATGCGGACTGCCTGTGCAGACGACCTGCTGCAACGCGAACTGCAAGCGTGGCTCCTCAAAGATGACCAGCATCAGCTTGCCTGGCAGCGGATGCAGCAGATGGGCGAGCTGTTCCAGGTTGATCGTCTACCCGACCCGGACCGCACGATACCGCTGTTGAGGCGAGCAGAAGCTGACCTCGGCCGACGCCGAGCACTCAAGGTTTTGGGTTGGTGCGTTACGGTTGGCGGCACATCGCTGCTCGCCGCGCAGGGCTCGTCGGACTGGCGCGCCGATTACGCCACCGGCACGGGCGAGCGCAAGCAACTTGCCATAGCGGACGCTCACGTCATGCTCAACACCGGCAGTGCAGCTGACTTGGTAGGAAACACGCTGCAATTGCGTGCTGGCGAGGTGCTGATCGATGGTCGGGGCTGGCGCGCTCGCTGCCGTTTTGCCACCTGTACCGGTGCCGACTCCAGCGTAGTACTCCGTGAGCGCGGCGCTCGCAGCGAGATCCATATCCGCCGGGGTGAGGTGCTGATCACGACAGCGGCTGGTACCAAGGCGCTGCGTGCCGGCGAAAGCGCGGCGGCGACTAAGAGCGGCCTTGCGGTTATCGCGCGCGGCCCGATCGACCCGTTCGCGTGGGCGCGGGGCCTGATAGTGGTCGACGATGCGCGCTTGGCAGACGTTCTCGCCGAGGCTGGTCGGTATCGGCAAGGCTGGCTGGGTTGCGACCCGGCGGTCGCCAACCTTCGGTTGTCTGGCGTGTTCCGGCTGGATGCGCCCGAGCGAATGCTCGAAAACCTCACTCACCTCTTGCCGGTTCGCGTCGTCGAGCGCACCCGCTGGTGGGTGCGCATTGTACCGCTGGCCTGACTATCTCCCATGAGGGCACCGAAAAACTGGCGGACTTTTGCGTGCCATCCGGTTAAGGCGGTATCGACTCTCAATGGAATACGTCATGCCCGCCCGCTCGCTACCTTTCCAGCCCCGCACCGTGCCTGCCGCAATCTGCCTGGCACTCTCTTTAATAGGCGGCGTTGCCAGCCAGCCGCTATATGCTGCACCGAGCATAGCGGCCGACGCGCCGGCCATCCCCGCTGGGCCTTTGGCTCAGGCGCTGAATCTCTTCGCCGAGCGAGCAGGCATCACACTGTCGTTTTCGCCGGAACAGGTTCGTGGATTGGACAGCCCCGGCGCAGTCGGCGGCAGATCGGTCGCCGATGGTCTGGCCGCGCTGCTCGAGGGTACCGGCCTCGTTGCTCAGGAAACGTCCGCCGGTTACGTGATCGTCCAGCGCCCGGCTGGGGCGGCACTGGAGTTGACGCCAGCGATTATCGAAGGGACGGCGACCCGCGGTGCCTTCGTACCCGCCGACGGCTACGTAGCGACCAGCGCGAGTACCGCAACCAAGACCGACACCCCTATTCTCGAAACCGCGCAGAGCATTAGCGTGGTGACCGCTGAGCAAATCGCCGATCGCAACGTCGATCGAGTCGAGGACGCTGTCGCCTATGCCGCGGGTGTGCGTGTCGGCAGTTCGGGCCTCGATCCCCGTTTTGACAGCATCAGCGTGCGTGGCTTCGACACCACCATGACTGCTGACTTCCTCGATGGTCTGCGGCAGCCCTATAACGGTTGGCTGTCAATTTATGGTGTTGAGGCTTACACGCTGGAGCGCATCGAAGTACTCAAGGGACCGGCCTCGGTGCTCTATGGACAGATCAGCCCCGGCGGCATGGTCAACCGCGTCAGCAAGCGGCCGACCCTGGAGGCGCGCAACGAGCTCGAACTGCAGGGCGGGAATAATGAACACCGCCAAGGTCAGTTCGACCTTGGTGGCCAGCTGGACACAGACGGCGACGTGCTGTTTCGCGCCGTCGGCGTCTACCGCGACGCTGAACATTCTATCGAGCAGCTGAACAACGACGTGCGGTTGATCGCGCCCTCTCTGAGCTGGCAGATCGACCCGGACACCCGTCTGACGCTGCTGGCCCACTATCAGGAACGTGAAACCGCAGCCTCGCCGATGCTCTATCAGGAGGGCGACCGGCTTACCGATTTCTGGCAGGGCGACGAATACTTCGACAAGCTCGATCAACGCCAATGGGCGCTCGGATACGAGTTCGAGCACGTCTTCAACGACACCTTCAGCCTGCAGCAAAACATGCGCTACGGTCAGATCGACACGATCAACCAGTACCTGCAGCCCAATGGCATCATCACTGATGGCGTCATGGATCGTTATGCGGTGGGTGTGTACGAAGACATGGCGTCGCTGAGCAGTGATACCCGGCTGATAAGCCGCTTCGCCACGAATGCGCTACAGCACACCCTGCTCAGTGGTTGGGACTACACGTGGTTCGACGGCTCGGTGCTCTATGCTTCGGGTCTCGCACCGTCCATTGATATGAATGCGCCGGATTATCACCAGCCGGTCGCCAGGCCAACCGATGAGCTGGCCGATCAGGACAGCCTGACCCAGCGCAGTGGCGTGTACCTTCAGGATCAAATGGAACTCAACCGCTGGCGGCTGTCCGTCGGGGCGCGTCGCGACTGGGTACACGTGCGAAACAGCGACAACCTCAGCGACACCAATACCAAGAGCAGCGATTCGGCTACTACCTTTCAGCTCGGCGCCCTGTATCTGTTCGACAATGGCGTGGCGCCCTACGCCAGCTATGCCGAGTCGTTCCTTCCGCAGAGCGGCACGAACGCCAGCGGCGCGGCCTTCAAGCCTACCGAGGGTCGGCAATATGAGTTCGGCCTCAAATACCAGCCGCCTGGCACGCGAGCCCTGTTCACTGCCTCGCTCTATCATTTGACGCAGCAGAATGTGGTCACTCGCGATCCGGTGGACCCGCTCGATAGCGTGCAGACCGGCGAACAGGTCTCACGCGGGCTGGAGCTCGAAGCCGTAGCCGACCTCAACGATCGGATGCACCTGACCGCGAGCTACAGCTACAACGATCCAGAGATCACCAAGAGCAACGATGGCGACGAAGGCAACGACCCGAAGGATGTGCCGCGCCACCTCGCTTCAATCTGGCTGGACTACAAGCTGCCGACAGGTCTTGGGGTTGGCGCCGGCGCGCGCTACACCGGCAGCGTTTACGGCGACAACATGAACTCCACCAAAAGCGACGCATACACGCTGTTCGATGCTGGCGTGCACTACGATTTTGGCGGCGAGCTGGACGGCATCCGGGTGGCGCTCAATGCGCGCAACCTAACCGACAGGCAATACATCAATTGCCAGGACGGCTACTGCTATCGCGGTGAAGCGCGCAGCGTCATCACTAGCCTGAGCTACCGCTGGTGAGAGGCGTGAATATGATCCGTTCCATGACGTTGCTGCTGTGCCTGCTACTGGCGGGCGCCGCGGGGGCTGCAACCCCCCAATCCGTGTCGCTCGACGGTACCGAGCAATGGACGCTGAAAAGCGCAGAAGGGCGTGAATATCGCATCATGGTCAGCCTGCCGGAGGGCGAAGTGCCCTACACCGGCGGCTTTCCGGTGATCTACCTGCTCGATGCCAATGCCTACTTTCCAGCATTCCATGCCGCAAAGCGGGCGCAGGATTCGTTGCGCGGTGCGATCCTGGTTGGCATCGGCTATCCCAGTGACACGCCGCTGGATTTCGAGCGCCGTGCCTTCGACCTGTCGCCGCCCCAGGAGCCAGAGCGCAACGTGCCGCCCCAGGGTGGCCAGGATCTGTTTCTCGACTTCATCGAGCAGCGCCTGATGCCAGCTGTCGACGCGCGCTTCAAGGTCGATCAGGACCAGCGCAGCCTGGTCGGGCACAGCTTTGGCGGCATGTTCGGCATCTACGCCTTGTTCACCCGGCCAGCGCTTTTCCAGCATGTCGTTGCGATCAGCCCGAGTCTATGGTGGCGTGATCGCTACCTGCTGGCGCACGAACGGGACTTCACCCGCCGGGCGCACGCCGGTGAGCTGGACTTGATCCACCGCAGCCTGACGATGTGGGTGGGTGATCGCGAAATGCCGCAGGAGATTCAGGACGTCCGCGCATTGCAGCTGCGCCTGCAGGACCTCTCGCAATACGGCCTGCGCAGCGATTTTCAGATCGAAGCTGGCGAAGACCACATGTCGGTACCCTTCCGGGTGACGAATCGGGTGCTTGGCGAACTGCTCAGCACGCGGCGGTACTAGTCGCTGAGCTCGGTGCGGCGTGGCGGATGAAGAGCGCGAAGCAGGCGCTCGCGCCAGCCAGTACGTCTTGCCAGGGTTGCAGGCGTGCCTGTTGTTCGAGTTGCCCGAGGAAGCGGGGCCACGAGGGGCTGGTATCGGTGTGCGCCAGGTAGCGCAGCGGCGCGGTTGGGTTGGCGTTGGCCACACGCCGTGCGAGCAGGCGGCCGCCCAGGCGCGAGCCTTCGAGTACGTAACAAGCGCCCAGGCACCAGCCCGCGGAGGGCTGGATGTTGAGTGACGTATCTGGAAGCTGCCCCAACCCGCCGAGATCGGCCAGATCAGCAAGCAGCGCATGGCGCCGTTGGCGGTTCGGCCAGTCGTCGATCCACTCTGTGATGCCAGCCTCTTCAAGCCCGGTTTCCAACGGTCGGACCACGCGCAGGTGCGCCTGCAGGAAAGCGCGATAGCCCTCCAGGCTCTCCAGATCGAAGTCTGAGAAGGCAGCGTCGACGCGCTCGTGCTGGGCGGCGGTGGCCTCGCGCAGGCGCTGGCGGATCGAGTCGTGCATCAGGCCAGCACGTGTTCTTTGAGGACCATGCTGAGCTTGCGGGCAAGCTGCTCTTCGCGGAACGGTTTCTGGATGATGGTCGTGCTGCCCATCCCCAGTTCGCCGAGCTCGGCATAGCCAGTGATGAACACCACAGGCAGCTTCGGGTAGCGCGACAACACGGCGCGGGCAAGCTCGCCGCCATTCATGCCCGGCATCGCAAAGTCGGCAAGCAGAAGGTCCGGGTTGGTGCCTTGCTCCAATAATTCGAGCACCTTGCGGCCACTGTCAGCCTCGATGACGGCATAGCCGAGGTTGCGCAGCATCTGGGCAGTCACTTCGCGCACGTTATGGTCGTCATCCACCAGCAGGACGGTGTTGGACGCATCGGCCAGCAGCGGTCGCTGGTCATCCTCTGGCGCTCCGCTGGCCTGGACCGGTTCGGTAACCCGCGGGAGATAGACCTTCACGGTCGTGCCGACACCCAGTTCAGTTTCGATGCGCGCACCGCCTCCAGACTGTTTGGCGAACCCGAAGACCTGCGCCAGGCCAAGGCCGGAGCCCTTGCCGACTTCCTTGGTGGTGAAGAAGGGCTCGAATGCCTTTTGCAACACCTCGTCGCTCATCCCGGTACCCGTATCCCGCACCGCCAGCTCGACGTACTCCCCCGGGCCGGGCTCTTCAGCGCGTAGCGGCGGGGCGGTAATGACCGCGTTGTTCGTGCTCAACGTCAGGCAGCCGCCGGAGCCCATTGCGTCGCGTGCATTGATCGCCAGGTTGAGGATGATCATCTCGATCTGCGTTGGGTCGACGAGGGCGTGCCAGAGGCCGGCGCGGGTGTCGGTTTCGATGGTCACCGAGCCGCCCAGTGTGCTGTGCAACAGGCTGAGCAGCCCGACCAGCGTGTCGTTGAGATCCACCGCCTTGGGTGCCAATTGTTGGCGGCGGGCAAAGGCCAGCAGCTGGCCGGTCAGCGTGGCGCCGCGCTCGCCCGATTCCTGGATGTACTGCAGGCGGTTCAGCGCCTTGGCAAGCGGTGCGCCGGTCTGCAGGTCGTTGCGCAGAAAGCTGGCACTGGTAAGGATCACGGTGAGCAGATTGTTGAAGTCATGGGCGACACCGGCGGTGAGCTGGCCGACGGCTTCCAGGCGCTGCATCTGCTGCAGGGTGGCCTCGATTCGCTCGCGTTCCTTGATCTGCTCGACCAGCTCGCGGTTGGCCGCGGCCAGGCGGTCCACGGCGGCGATCTCGCTGGTGATGTCGCGGCCGGCGGCGTAGATCATCCCGGCGTCGGGCACGGCCGTCCATGACAGCCAGCGATAGGTGCCGTCGCGGTGCTGCATGCGGTTGACGAAGCGATCGGTAAAGTTGCCCTGGCGGATACGCGCGGTTTCCTCGACGGTGGCGCGCTGGTCATCGGGATGGACCAGTGTCCAGAGCGTGGTGCCCAGCAAGTCCTCGCGGGGCCAGCCGAGCGTATCTTCCCAGACCGGGTTCAACGCCACCACCGTGGTGTCGAAGCGCGTAACCGCCAGGAGGTCGCGTGAGAGTTCCCAGGTCCTGTCGCGCTCACGGGTCCGCTCCTCGACGCGCTCGCCAAGCGTTTCGTTGAGACGTTTGAGCGCTTCGGTAGCCAGCTTCTGCTCGGTAATGTCCATCACAACGCCAATGAAGCGTCGGCATTGGCCGTTCTCGAAGAAGCCTTGGCCGCGGGTTTCGATCCAGCGAACCTGGCCGTCGTCGAGACGAATGCGGTAGTCCACGGTGAATTCGCGGTCGCTTTCGGTGCCAGCCGCCTCGCGTACGCGCTGGCGCAGATAGCCAATGTCATCGGGGTGGCAAAGCAATTCGAGCGTGCGCAGGTCTACCGGCGCGTCGGCACCGATCCCGAGCATGGCGCGGCAGCGCCGGTCGAGCAGCAGGCGGCCGGCCTGGGGCTCGTAGTCCCACATGCCCATGCCCGCTGCATCGATGGCCAGGCGTGCTCGCACCTCTACCTCGCGCAGCGTTTCCTCGGCACGCAGACGGCCGAGACGCTCCTGAACTTCGCTCAACGCGCGTTCGACCGCTTTGGGCAGGAACTTGAGGTTCTGCTTGAGCACGTAGTCGATCGCACCCGAGCGCATCATGTTGACGGCGTGCTCTTCACCAAACACGCCGGAGAGGAAGATGAAGGGCGTCTCCGGCGCGAGCTGCCGTGCTTCCTGCAGGGCCTGGCTGCCGGAATAGCCGGGCAGGATGTAATCGGAGAGAATCAGGTCGAAGCGGCGGCGCTGCAAAGCCTCGCTAACGCCAGCGTGGTCGAACACCACTTCGGCATCGATCTGATAGCCGCTACGCTCGAGCGTGACGAGTGCGAGTTCGGCATCGTGCGGGCTGTCTTCGATGAACAGGACGCTGATCTGAGTTGTCGCCGGCATAACCATCCTGTCTGGAGTACAGCTAGAGAGGAGTCGTGAGACGCGCCTGGCTATCAGCTCGGCTCTTCATCCGACTTGCGTTCACGACGATGGCGTTGCAGGCGTAACGACCCGGGTGGCGGCTCGTTGAGCACCGCCCAGAAGACGCCCAGGTCAGAGATGGCGGCAACGAAATCCCGGAATTCGACCGGTTTTACAACGTAAGCGTTCACCCCGAGCTCATACGCTTTCGCCAGGTCCGGTTCTTCGCGCGATGAGGTCAGCATCACCACAGGGATCGCACGCAGATCGGGCGTCTCGCGAATCGTCTTCAGGACTTCAAGGCCATCGACCTTGGGCAGTTTCAGGTCGAGCAGCAAAACGGCCGGATTTCCATCGGCCCGTTTGCTGTAATCGTTGCGGCGTAGCAGGTAATCGAGGGCCTCGGCGCCATCACGCATGATGATCACATCGTTGGCCAGCTGGCTGCGCTCGAGCGCGACAAGGGTCAGCTCGAGGTCATGAGGGTTGTCTTCTACCAGCAGGATGGGTTTGAGCATGAGCGAATCCGGTACTAAAGAGAGGATGCGTAACTGAGCGTGGGCAGTGAGAAGAAGAAGGTCGCGCCGTGGCCGACCTGGCCGTCCGCCCAGACCTGACCATCGTGTCGCTCGATGATCCGGCGTACGCTTGCCAACCCGATACCGGTGCCCTCGAATTCCTCCATGCGATGCAGCCGCTGGAAGACCCCGAAGAGCTTGTTGGCGTATTGCATGTTGAAACCGACGCCGTTGTCGCGCACGTAGACGATGACTTCTTCGGCGCGCTCTTCGGCGCCGATCTCGATGATCGCCTGCTCGCGTTTACGGCTGTATTTGATGGCGTTGGATATGAGATTGCGCAGCGCCATGTGGATGAACGCGGCATCGGCGATCACCACAGGCATTGGGTGGATGCGCCATTCTATCTGTCGGCCCTCGCAATCGGGTGCCATTTCCTGACGGATGGACTCGACCAGCGCAGCCAGATTGACATCTGACAGCCGCAGCGCCGCACGCCCCATCTGGGAGAAGCTCAGCAGATTATCGACCAGCGTGCCGGCGAAGCGGGCGGCGTCTCCAATGTTGTCGAGAAATCGCAGGCCGCGGTCGCTGAGCTTGCTGCCCTCGAGTTCGCCGAGCAGCTCCGCGTACCCGGCGATGTGCCGCAAGGGTGCGCGTAGATCATGGGACACGCTGTAAGAGAACGACTCGAGCTCCTTGTTACTCTCGCGGAGCTCGCCAGCCAGCTGGGCCATTTCTTCGGCTTTGCGCAACACGATGCCAAGCACCGCGGTGCGCAGTTCCAGTGCGCCCTCGATCTCGATGGATTGCCAGGGTTCGGCGAAGCCCCGCAGGGTTTCCTGCCAGCTTTCGAAGCTGTTGCGTGGTGACAGGCTGCCGCGCACCTGATCGATGCGTTTTTCCGGCTGGCCCGCCCAGTTGACCGTCTTGACCTGCTCGCGGCGGAACCAGATCAGGTAGTGCGGATGCAAACGCGATATCGGGATCGCCAGCACGCCGGCACAGTGCTTGGCCAGCTCTGGGATGGCCGGTACGTCACGGCCAACGTTGTTGCTGCTGAATACCTGCATCTCATCCTGATGCGCGAGCCATTGGGTCAGGCGTGTCAGCAGCGCGGAAGGTGGGGTTTCGCCAACGGTTTCGTAGCGCTCACCCGAAATGATCGCGCCGCCGCTGGCGTTGGCGAAGTCCAGCACCACCTGCGGCTGGCCGAGGAACCCTTCGACCACGCTGTCGCGGTCGGCCATGCTCGACAGCAACTCGACGATTTGCCGGCGCAGTTCGAGCTTGCGCTGGGCGAGCGCAGCGGTTTCCTTGGCTTCGATTTGCAGCGAGAGGATTCGCGCGAGCAACTCGCAGGCGGTGCGGGTTTGATAGGACACGGCGCGCGGCGCTGCGTCATGGCATGAAATCAGGCCCCAGAGCTTGCCCTGGATGACGATGGAGACGGACATCGAGGCCAGGGTGCCCATGTTGCGCATGTATTGCAGGTGCACGGGCGACACGCTGCGCAGGGAGGCAAAGCTCAAGTCCAACGGTTGGCCGTCAGGATTGACTGCCGGAACGATAGGAGATGGCTGGTAATTGGCGTCCTGGATGACACGAACGAGGTTGCTGCAGTACAGCTGTCGGGCCTGCGGTGGGATGTCCGAGGCGGGAAAACAGAGCCCCAGATACTGCGGGTAACCTTCATCGGCTTCTTCGGCGAGCACCAGACCGTTGCCCTGCTCGTCGAAGCGGTAGGCCTTGACCCGTCCAAAACCGGTGATTCGCTTGACCTCGCGAACCGCCAACGCACAGATGTAGTCCAGCTCCTGTGCTTCTTGCAGCTGCACCACGAAGGTCCGCATCAGCGGGTAGAGGTTGTCGTAGGCGGCGCCGGAACTGCCAGCCGCCTCGAACTCGACTATCAGCTTGCCTTTGAAGCGATGTGCCATCAGCGCCAGCGGGAGGTGATTGGCTCCGTTGTCCAGGCGAAAGCTGATGTCGCTCAGGTGGAAGGGGTTGTGGTCATCCTCGGCCAGCGCCGCCAGGCGCTCCGAAAAGCCGCAGTCGCAGATCAGGTCCGGCAGCCGGCGGCCCAGCAAACTTTCAGCGGTCACGCCGAGCCACTGTTCCACGTTCTCGCTGGCCTGAACGATCGCCAGTTCGGGCTCACTGAGCGCCAACAGGAAACCGTGAGGCTGGATGCTACCGGGGATGTGGATGGGTTCATCGCCACACTGTGCGATGGCGTCGGCGAGCTTGCGTTCTTCGGTGGATGCCAATGGAACTCCTGTGGAGCCCGAACGGGCCGGATATGGCGAGCGGGCACCGATTGCGATCGCTATCGTGGGCCACAGGTCGAGGTGGGTGGCTTACGGATAACGCGGCAGTGTTGCCGTTTTGCGGGTGCCGGTCACTTTAGCGCGACTAAGACTGGCTCGCCAATGCGATGGCTTGTATAAACGGCGCATTTTCTGGCGACTGGCGAAGGGGGCTGCATGGAAGAGGTGATCGAGCAACTGCGTGAGCTCAACGAGTCGGTGCCGGTGCCACTGGAATTGCCTGACGACGACCGGTTGGTCGAGGTCGAGGAAGAGTTGCTGATCAACTTGCCGTACGGCTTGCGCGAGTTTCTGCTGCTGGTCAGCGACGTGGTGTACGGCCGCCTCGAGCCGGTGACTGCGACCGACCCACAGTCTCACACCTACCTGCCCGAAGTCGCCGCCAATGCCTGGGACGCCGGGGTCCCGCGCGACCTGCTGCCGATCTGCCAGGACGGGCCGGATTATTACGTGGTCGACCTGGAAGGTGAAGTAACGCTCTTTGATGGCACCGAACACGAACTCACTGACGAAAGCTGGGAAACGGTCTGGCATTGGGTGCGCGACGTCTGGCTGGAGAGCTGACGATGCCGGTCACTTCGCGTCATGGAGGCCACCGTTGATTACCCTGGGCAACCTGTTCCTCTTTCTGTTGCTGATGACGGCCGTGGCGTGGTTGTGGCATTCGCACGGCATCCGCGAGCGCGCCTTGGTAGCGGTCCGCCGGCACTGCAAAGCGCAGGATGTTGAACTGCTGGACGGTAACGTCGCGTTCCGACGCATCCGCTTGCTCCGTGATGCCCGCCAACAACGCCGCCTGGCGCGCGTCTATGGTTTCGAATTCACCGTGACCGGCGAGCAGCGGCATCAAGGGAGTATCGTCATGTTCGGCGGGCGCCCAGGGCCCATCGAAATGGAAGCCCATCCCTTCCACCCGCGCGAAGATCAGGGTCGGGTCATTCAGCTTGACGAATGGCGACGTCGCGGCGAATAGCACGCTAGCACCGGCAGGCCACCAGAGCCGCGCTCAGTCTCGTCTCGTCCTGAGCCTCGTCGAAGATCAATTCCATCCGTGAATCCTTGCGCCACTCGCTGGGCATGAAAGCCAATGCCTGGCCGCCAACCGCATTGGCCGAACGCCCTCCCTCGGGTGTTTGCAGGATCAGCTTCGCGCGGCGCCAGGGCATGCTGGCGAGCCAGTCCGCAACGAGTTGTGGGTCGAAGCGCTGGCTCGGGTGCCAGCGCCAACCAATGCTCCAACCGTCTGCGTTGCCCTGGGCCTGGCAAATGGGGCGGGTTGGGTCCAGCCAAAGGCTATGGGGTGGTGAAGGCGCGTCGGGTAAGGGCGCGGCGGCCTCGTGGTATCGAGCGCGGTGGGCTATCCCGGGCAACGCAGCCAGGTCGAGCTGTCCGTGATGAGTCCAGTGGAGCGGGCGCGCCGGCAGTTGCGCCGCCAATTGTTCCCGTCGGGCAACATCAAGCGCCTCGCTCTTGTTCATGACCAGCAGCCCACAGTGTGGCAGGGCCTGTGCCTGGCTGTCCGGCAAAGGCTCGCCGGCCGCCAGTGCCGCAGCATCGAGCACAGCGACGGCGGGTTGCAGGTTCAGTACGGTCTGCCAGGGTGCCGCCGCCAGCTGTGCCAACAGGTCCACAGGATGGCCCAGGCCGGACGGTTCGATCAGCAAGCGGTCTGGGTGTGCCTTGCGCAGCAGGCGGTTCAGCCCCACCTGGAAGGGCACGCCATTGACGCAGCAGAGGCAGCCACCGGCGATTTCGGCAAGGCTGACCGAGGCGTCATCGGTGGTTAACAGCGCCGCATCCAGGCCTATCTGCCCGAATTCATTGACCAGGACGGCCCAGTGCTCATCGGCCGGCTTCTGGCGCAACAATGCGCGGATCAGGCTAGTCTTGCCGGCGCCGAGGGGGCCGGTAATCAGGTGGGTCGGAATCTGCTGAAGCATGTGCGTGGTCGATAGGTCAGGGTCGGGCTGCATGCTAGAGTCGCACGTCAGCAGAGGAGGATGAAGGTGTTGCGTTTCCTATGTGTCGTGTTGTTGGCGGTTACGGGCCAGGCGCTGGCTGAAGGGTGCGTCGTGCACAGTCAGGACGACCGGGTCGAAGTCGAAGTGTGCCAGGAGAACCGCAGCATTCCTTCCGAGCTGTTCCGGTCCGGTTTCTGCCAGCCAGCCCTCAAGGGGCAGGAGGTCGAGGTCCGGTTCGTCGAGCAATGTCCCGACGGTGCCTTCGGTGTGTGCCGCGACGCGCAAGTGTCGAACATGCCTTATCGACAGGACATCCACTATTACGGCGTGGCGACCGATGCTCGTTTTCTCGCGCCTGCCTGCACCCAAACCAATGGCGGCACATGGGAAGGCGAAGTGCCTTGAGCGGTTCCACGTGGAACCTCAGGAGCGCGGCTTCAGCGTGCCGCAGTCCTCGCTAAGCCAACGGCCGTGGGACGCCATGCGGCTGGTGCCGCGTTGATCTCCAACCTGATATTCACTTTCGATGGTGCTGCGCACTTCTCGTTCGCTGATCAGGTGGGTCTCGCCGCTGCCCTTGGCGTCGGGACATTCGAAGCTGAAGCGCCACCGATCGCCTGAGGCGTCCGAAATCGTCTGGGTGCATCCCGGTTCATCCTGAAAAGGGAGTTCACGTGCTTCGATTTGAGCCTCACTGAGGCACATCCGCACCCCCGTCTCGCTGACCGCAAGACCTTGCTCGGCAAGCATCTTCTTCATCATTTCCTGCTGTTCCGGCGGCAGTCCCTTCATTTGCTCGAGCATTTCGGCCATGCCGGGCATCTGCATGCCATCGACCTCCATCTCTTCACTGGAAAATTCCCAGAGCCCCGGCAGCATCTCCGCCGCTTGGACGGGCAGGGCCAACGTGGCCAAGCAGACGAAGGGCAGTGCATTTTTCATCGGTACGTTCCTCGGCGAAATAATCTCAGCCTAGACGAAATCTGGGCGCGTCGAGGTCAGCGGACCATAGCGTTTCGTTGATGAGAAGCGTTAGCATTAGCATCTCAACGCAGACGGAACCATCATGGCGAGCTCAGGCACGCTTCGGCAACAATTCCTGCATCAGCTCTATGTCGACCACCAAGGCTGGCTCAACGGCTGGTTGCGTCGGCAGTTGGGCTGCAGCCAGCGGGCCGCGGACCTGGCGCAGGATACTTTCGTCCGCGTGCTGACCAAGGACGGAAGCCTAGACGCCGTCCGTGAACCGCGGGCGTACTTGCACACCATCGCCCGAGGGCTGCTGATCAACCACTGGCGGCGCCGGGACATCGAACAGGCCTACCTGGACGCGATGGCGCTCCAGCCGGAAGCGGTCGCGCCGTCGGCTGAATCCCAGGCCCAGGTCATCGAGACGTTGCTGCGAGTAGACGCCATGCTCCAGGCAATGCCGCCGCGGGTACGCCAGGCCTTCTTGCTTTCGCAGTTGTACGGCCTGACCTACGCGGCGATCGCGGCAGAGCTGGGCGTGTCCGACCGGATGGTGAAGAAATACATGGCCCAGGCCATGCTGCAATGCCTGCTGCTGGAAGACGAGGCATGAGCCGGGACTACGCCACACTGCAGGCTGCCGCGCATTGGTTTTCGGTGCTCCAGGCCGACCATGTCAGCGAGGCCGATCGCCGCGCTTGGCGTGCATGGATGAACGTGGCGGAGCATGAACGGGCGTGGCAATGCGTCGAACGCATCAGTGCTGGCTTCGTGCCGTTGGCGCGGGACCCCTTCGCACCTGATGCGACTGCACTGTTGCAACGCCGCGCGCCGAGCCGAAGGCAGGCGCTCAAGGCGCTTTCAGTCCTGGGTGGCGGCGCGTTGCTCGCGTTGACGGGCGGGGCGTTGCCCTGGCGCCGCTGGACGGCCGACCAGCGCACCCTGGTCGGTGAGGTGCGCGAATGGCCGCTGAGCGACGGCACCCGGATCTGGTTGAACACCGATAGCGCGGCAGATCTCAGCTCGGGCGGCGTGGGTACCGAGGTGCGGCTGTATCGCGGCGAGCTGCTCGTCGAGGCACCTGCCCTGACGGCGCCGTTGCGCTTGCACACGGCCGAAGGGCATCTCGAGGCGGTCGTGGCCACGCAGTTCTCGGTGCAGCAGCAGGCGGGCCAAACCCAGCTCAGCGTGTTCGCGGGTCAGCTGACGGTCTGGCCGGGCGGGCAGGGTATAGCGCACCGCATCGTCGAGGGTCGGCAGGTCTCGTTCAGCGCCGATGCGCTCGGCCTGTCCGAGCCGGTGCAGACCGGTCGCCAGGCCTGGGCGCGTGGCGTCCTGCTGGCCGACAACCGGCGGCTCGACGACTTCCTGCTGGAGTTAGGTCGATACCGCCAGGGCTATCTGGGCTGCGACCCGCGCATCGCCGGCTTGCGCGTAGTAGGGGCATATCCGCTGGCGGACACCGACCGCGTTCTCGAAGCCCTGGCCGGTACCCTGCGGTTGCGCGTCAACCGGCTGCTGCCCTGGTGGGTCACCCTGGAGCCATTGTCGGCTTGAGGCGATGCGATGAAAAAAAATCGCATCGGCAGTTCCCCTTTTGCTGCACTCGCGGGGCATAGACGCATCGATCACCGTTTTGCTTCAGCAAAAGGAGTCTTCATGCGTCCCCATGCCTTGCCGCTTCGCCGCAACACCCTGTCCCGCTCGATTCGCGCCGCGCTGCTCTGCCTGCCGCTGGCAACCCTTAGCGCCGTGCCGGTGGCGCTCGCCCAGGTCGCCAGCGAGCAAGGCCTGCGCCACTACGACGTTCCTGCCGGCGCACTGTCGACCGCTTTGAGCCGCTTCGCCGGCGAGGCGGGAGTCCTGTTGTCGGTCGAGGGCCGCCTTGTCGAAGGGCGTGAAACGTCCGGCGTGCAAGGCCAGTACGGCGTGCAGGAAGGCTTCGAGGCGCTGCTCCAGGGCAGCGGCCTGCAGGCGGTACGCGATGCGCGTGGCACCTATTCTCTGGAACCGGCGCCAGCCGCCGGACAAAGTGGCGCCGTTGAACTCAAGCCGATGGTGGTCGAAGGCTTCGCCCTAGGTAATGCACTCGGCGAGATGGAAGGCTACGCCGCGACGCACAGCAGTGTGGCGACCAAGACCAGCATGCCGCTGGCTGAAACGTCGCAAACCGTCTCCGTCGTTACCCGGCAGCAGATCGAAGACCAGGGCTCGCGCTCCATCGCCCAGGCCGTGCGCTACACACCGGGATTGATGAGCACGCCGTACGGTGCCACGACTCGCTATGACTACGTGGCTATGCGCGGCATCACTGACGGCTCGGTCGACAACCTCTACCTCGACGGTCAGAAGCTGCTCGGCGACAGCGGCACCTATAGCAGCCTGCAGGTCGACCCCTATTTCGTCGAGCGCATCGACATTCTCAAAGGCCCGTCGTCGGTGCTCTACGGCCGCAGCCTACCGGGTGGTCTGGTGGCTATGACGACCAAGAAGCCCCAGCACGAGGCGAGCCGGCAGATTCAGTTGTCCTACGGCAGCGAGGATTACAAGCAGATCGGCTTCGACCTGACCGGCCCGCTAGATGAGCGCATCGCGTACCGCCTCGTCGGTGTGGTCAAGGATGCTGATAACCAGGTCGATGGCGTCGAGGAAAAGCGCTACGCCCTGATGCCATCGCTAAGCATCGACGTGACCCAGGATACCCGTCTCACGCTTCAGGCCATGCTCCAGCACGACCCGGAAAGCGGCTATCACGGCGGCCTGCCGGCGGACGGCACCGTAACCTCGCACAATGGCCAGCGCATTTCGCGCAGCTTCTTCGAAGGTGACGAGCATTATGAGAAGTTCGAGCGCGACCAGCAGATGATCGGCTACCAGCTCGAGCACCGGTTCAATGACGTGGTGTCGGCGCGACAGAACTTCCAGTACCTCGATTCGACGGTCGAATCCGGCCAGGTCTACCAGTACGGCTACGCCACGCAGGACGAACTGGTGCGCTATTACACCGGTGCCGATGAGGTGTTGCACGCCTGGACCTTGGACAACCAGCTGCAGTTTCTTTTTGACACCGGCGCCCTGAGCCACACCTTGGTTACCGGGCTGGACTACCAGCGGCGCAAGGCAAAGGTGGACTACAACGGGGCCACCGGCATCGGCACGATCAACCCCTACACCGGCGTCGCCAACCCGAGCAGCCTGGCGGTCTACCACCAGTACGACGAATTGCGCGAACTGGAGCAGACCGGCCTGTACCTGCAGGATCTGATCAGCCTCGGCAACTGGCGCTTCTCTTTGGGTGCGCGGCAGGACTGGGTAGACGTTTCCTTCGAGCAGACCGAGTCGATGTATGGCGACCAGGCGGATCAGTCCAAGCTTGAACAGTTCACCGGTCGCGTTGGCGTGCTCTATGCGTTCGACAATGGCCTGTCGCCCTATGCCAGCTACTCCGAGTCCTTCAACCCGAACGCGACTGGTGCCTACAACTACGACTCGGGCACAGGCGCTTACGACATCACCCTGCTCGATCCCACCGAGGGTGAACAGTTCGAGGTCGGCCTGAAATACCAGCCGCTCGGCACGGATGATCTCTATACGATCTCGCTGTTCGACCTGAAGCAATCCAACCTGTCGAGCAAGGATTCCAACGAGAGCTTTTTCCGCTCGGTCGGTGAGATCACATCGCGCGGTGTCGAACTGGAAGCCCGCTTTGCGCCGGCCGACAACGTCAATGTCCTGGCCAGCTACACCTACATGGACGTTGAGTACAGCAAGGACTACGTCGGCACCGCAGGGGTCAACAACCGCGGCAATACACCCAATGCTGTCGCGCGCAACATGGCGTCGCTGTGGGCTGACTACACCTTGCACACCGGGCCATTGGCTGGGCTGCAGATTGGCGGCGGCGCGCGCTACTTCGGCAAGAGCTGGGTAGATGCGGAAAACACGCTACGCATCCCGGCATACACGCTGTATGACGCCATGCTCGGCTACGACTTGTCGCGGGTCGGCATGGAGGGTCTGGGCGTACGCCTGAACCTGAATAACCTGACCGATGAGAAATACGTCGCCGCCTGCAACAGCCTCAACCAGTGCTACTACGGCGAAGCGCGAAACGTGATGGCGACGCTGACCTACGACTTCTGATTGGTGCGTCTGGCGCATGCGCTCCGCTGTGTTGCGCGGCCATGCGTCGGCGAATCAGGAAGAACCGGCCGCCGAGGCGGCGCAGCTCCAGAGTTCCAGCGCGGGCTGGGCCGCTTGTGGCGGGCCCAGCCATTCGCTCAAGGCGTGGCAACGCTGGTCAAAACACAGTTGGTAATCCCCTGCTTCGGGGGTTCGCCCCACACGCAGCGGTTGCAACGGCGGCATCTGGCGCTGGTAGTGCCAGGCCCCGTCACGCAGTTCGGCGTCATCCGGAATTTCCATCCCGGCACCTGAACCCTTGACCCGCGCTTCGCCGAGCAGCAGCCCGTCCGGCGTCACGCGGTAATCTTCTTCCCAGCGGATCTTCTCGATGGTGTGGTTCCAGGCCAGGGTGAAGTCCTGTGTGGGCACTTGCGCCCACACCGCCCCAGCCAGTCCCAAGCAAAGACCGATCACGCCAGTACCGGGCCGGCCCGGCGGGCCCGCACGATGTGTTGCGCCAGCAGCAGGATGCCGATGCCGAAGCCGATCTCGTCGGTGATCGGCAGCGCCATGATCAGCGTAGTGCCGGCGGCGAAGCCGAGCAGCCGCTCCCACCAGGCGAGCGGGCGCTGCAGGTAGCCGATCGAGGCGATGCCCCAGAGGCCAATGGCGAAGGTTGCCTTGACGATCATGTAGAGCGTCATCCAAAGGCTATCTCCCTGCAGCATCAGCGAGGGGTTGTACACCGCCATGAAGGGCACCACGAAGCCGGCAACGGCGATGCGCACCGCCCAGAAGCTGATCTTCAGCCCACGCTCCTTGGCAATCGGCGCGGCGGCGAAGCAGGCCAATGCGACCGGTGGCGTCAGGTCGGCGAGGATCCCGAAGTAGAAGACGAACATGTGCGAGACGATCAGCGGCACGCCCAGGTCCAGCAGCGCGGGTGCAGCGATCGAACTGGTGATGATGTAGTTGGGGATGGTCGGGATACCCATGCCCAGCACCAAACAGGTCAGCATGGTCAGGATCAGCGAGAGGAACAGATTGTTCTCGCCAACCGCCAGGATGTAGCCGGCAAACGTAGAGGCCACGCCTGTCAGCGATACCACGCCGATGATGACACCGACCAGCGTACATGCGATGCCCACCGGAACGGCGTGACGCGCGCCTTCGACCAGTGCGTGCAGGCAGATCACCAGGGTGTCGCGGCCGCCTTTGACGAACCAGCAAGCCACCACCAATGCGGCGATAACGCCGAAGATCACGCCGATGCCGAGCTGGAAGAACCCGGCGCAAAGCACACCCAGTGCAATCCAGAACGCCATGCGCAGAGCGAACGATGACACTCGCAGGATGATTGCCGAGCCAAGGATGACGATGGCCGTCAACGCCAGGCCAATCATCCCGGAGAACAGCGGCGTACGGCCGGAGAACAGCAGGTAAACCAGCACCGCCAGAGGGATCAACAGGAACCAGCGCTCTTTCACCGCGGCCCAGGCACTCGGGCATTCGTTCTTGGGCAGACCCTTGAGGTCGGCGCGCTTGGCTTCCAGGTGCACCATCCAGAACACTGAGCCGAAGTACAGGAGGGCGGGAATCAGCGCCGCTTTGGCGACCTCGAAGAAGGGCACATTGATGGTTTCCGCCATGATGAACGCCACGGCGCCCATCACCGGCGGCATCATCTGGCTGCCCATCGAGGAGGTTGCCTCCACGCCGCCGGCGAAGGCCGGACGGTAGCCGAAGCGCTTCATGAGCGGAATGGTGAACTGGCCAGTGGTGACCACGTTGGCTACGCCTGACCCGGTGATGGTGCCCATCAGCGCAGAAGACACTACGGATACCTTGGCCGGGCCGCCCAACTTGTGCCCGAACAGGCCCATGGCGAAGTCAGTGAACAGCTTGATCATGCCAGCCTGTTCGAGAAAGGCGCCGAACAGGATGAACAGGAAGATGTAGGTGGCCGAAACATAGGTCGGCGTACCGTAGAGACCCTCGGTGCCATAGGCCAGCTGGTTGACGAGTTGGTCGATGTCATAACCGCGGTGCGCCAGATCGCCCGGCAGATACTGGCCGAGCAGCCCGTAGGCGAGGAATAGCGCGCAAATGATCGGCAGCGCGATGCCCATGACGCGGCGGGCGGCCTCGAACACCAGCACGATCAGCGCGATGCCCACATAGAAGTCCAGCGTCGTCAGATCACCGGAGCGCTGGATAAGGTCGCCCTCGAAATACCATTGATAAAACGCCGTGCCCATGCCTGCCAGGGCCAGAACCCAGGCCAGGGGCTGCCATGGCTTGCCGTTGCCGCGGGCCGGAAAGCTGAGGAACACCAGCATCAACAGGAAGCCGACGTGGCCCGCACGCAGCACCTGGCTGGACACCGGATGAAACGCGGCCATGATGATCTGGTAGACGGAAAACAGCAGCGCGACGTAGAACAGTGCCTTTGGCCACTCGGCCGTGCTGCCTGTCAAACCTTGTTCTTGTTGTAACTCGCTCATGGAATGCCTCGAGCAATAAGCGTGGTCGCGGAGAGCCGCTAACAAAACCTGCCGTGCACGCACGCTGGTTTTACTAGCGCCTCTTCAGGTCGGTCGGATCAAGTAGCGGGTGCCAGGTCTGGCACCCGCCGGGTGGGCTGCGATAGCGCAGCCCGGCTCGGGGTCAGAGTGCCCCGGCTTCCTTGTAGAAGCGCTCAGCGCCCGGGTGCAGCGGGATCGGCAGATCCTTGGCGGCGCCTTCCAGTTTGATGTCCTTGGCGGCCGAATGAGCCTTGCCCAGCTGCTCGAGGTTGTCGAACAGCAGCTTGGTCATCTGATAAGCCACGTCATCGGACACACCCTCGTGGGTCACCAGGATGTTGGTGATCGCTACGGTCGGTACGTCAGCTTCCTGGCCGTCATAGGTGCCTGCCGGGATCTTCGCGGCCTGGTAGGCCGGGTTATTGATCTTGGCGACCACGTCTTCGGGGATTTCCACGTAGTTCAGCGGCATGGTCGAGGCCAGGTCGCGGATGGCAGCCATGCCCAGACCGGCCGACTGCAGGGTGGCGTCCAGCTGGCGGTTCTTGATCAGCTCGACGGACTCGGCGAACGGCAGGTACTCGACCTTGCCCATGTCCTCGTAGCTCAGGCCAGCCGCTTTGAGGATGGCGCGAGCGTTGAGCTCGGTGCCGGACTTCGGCGCGCCGACGGAAATGGATTTGCCCTTCAGATCGGCGAGCGTCTTGATGCCCGATTCCTGGCTGGCGACGATCTGGATGTAGTTCGGGTAGGCCCCGCCAATGGCGCGCAGCTTCTTCAGCGGCGCCTTGAAGCCAGCGTCTTCCACGCCATTCCAGCCATCGGCAACCGAGTCACCGAGGGCGAAGCCCAGCTCGCCACGGCCGGCCTGCAGGAGGTTGAGGTTCTCGACGGACGCCTTGGTCGCCTGCACGGAAGTCTTCGAGCCCTCGATGCCCTTGCTGTACAGCTGGGAGATGGCCACCCCGATCGGGTAGTACACACCGCTGGTGCCGCCCGTGAGGATGTTGATGAAGGTCGGTGCCGCGACCGCTGCAGTGCTGGCGGTAAAGGCCGCTGCGGCAGCGAACAGGCTGAAGCGTTTGCTCAATCTCATGGTGTCTCTCCGTTTCGTTGTTATTGGTTTCGCAGAACTGACGATACACGACCCCTGCAGCCAGGCGGCAGGTGGACAAGAAAAGGGAGACGGCGGCGTGAACGCTTCCAAACGTGGGAAGCAAAGAGCGCTGTGCGGCTTTTCTTGTCGTAGTCTTCGCATCGGGCAGTTGGGGTATAGCACGAGCCGTGCCATCACTTGCAATGGCTCTGTCTCGATTGATTTGAGGTAGCGCGGCGACGTGAGCGGCATAAAACCGCTCATGGACGCTGTTTCGATGAGCGGTTTTTTGCCTATTGCAGCCAAGCCCGGCGAACCCGCCCGCTTGGCTGGCGTCGCAATGGGAGCAGCCCGCCGACCGCGAGGTACACCCAGATGGCTCATGAAATCAGCGCGAAATCACTGGGGATCGACATCAACCAGGGCGAAGGTGAGCTGTTCAAGTGGTTTATCGCCAGCTTCCTGTTCGGCAAGCGCATCCAGCAGAGCATTGCCGCCGAGGCCTATCGCGTCATCGTCGTCAAGCACAAGCGCGACACACCTGGGAAACTCGGTCACTGCAGCCGGCGCGCGTTGGTGAGCATGCTCGGCGAGGGTCGCTATGTGCGCTACGACGAGTCCACGGCCGACCGGTTGCTCAAGCTGTGCAACAAGCTCAACGACGACTATGACGGCAAGCTCGGCAACATCCGCGAGCAGAGCCGGGACCGCAAGGAGCTGGAAAAGCGGCTGGCCGAGTTTGAAGGCATCGGGCCGAAAACCGTGGAAATCTTCATGCGTGAGGCCGAAACGGTCTGGTATGTATCCTCGGCATGATTGCCTTCGGTTGATGCAACGCGGCGTGCAGTACGGAGCTGGACAACTCGCGATCGCGAAAAGAAACAGCACAGTCCTTTCCTGTAGGAGCCAGCTTGCTGGCGATCAGCGCGTCGCGGTGTGTCGGGTCCCGCTGGTAATCATCCATGTTCCGAATCCCGTATATGCGCACAAGCACAGTGATTAATCCCCGACCAGCCGCTCTTGCGCTATGAGCCGATACGGCTAGAGTGGCCCAACTCGTCTTCGAAGCCCGAACCATGCGCGCCGCACTCCTCGCGATCAGCCTCACCGTTCCCCTGTTAGCCGCGGCTGGCCCGGCGCCTTACTACCAGTGGCAGAGCAAGGCCGACGGCACCGTGATCTGCCGGCAGACCTCGCCGGGGCATGGCTGGGAGCGGCTCAATGACCAACCCTTCCGCGACCTCAATTGCACTCAGCCGGCCGCCCGGGTGGACAGGCCTACCGGCGTGCCGGGATTTCGGTCGCAGCCAGGGCGTTAACGGTCGATAAGCTTGAGCAGGCGATCTACGGTCGCTTGGATGTCGCCTGAGTTGTCGAGCGTGACGACACCTTCCAGCGAGTCTTCGAAACGCGCGTTGCGTGCCAGCCGGGCCTCGATCTGCTCGGGCGTTTCCCGGTTGCGCTTGAGCAGGCGCTGGCGCAACACATCCGGCTGTACGCGCAGCAGCACGGCGAGCAGGCCCGGATAGCGCTGGCGCGCCTGTTCCAGATAGCCACGCGAGCCGTTGACCAGCACATCCTCACCGGCGGCCAGCCATTGCGCGATCTGGATTGGGATGCCATAGGCCAACTCGTTCGCGCGCCAGCTCATGGCAAAAGCCCCGCTGCGCTCCAGGCGATCGAACTCATCATGAGTCACGGCCTCGGCTGATTCACCCACGGCTTCGGCCGAGCGCGTGATAACGCGCCGGGCAACCCGCACGCCGCGTTCGGCCAAGGCCTCGCGCGCGGCGTCGAGGACACTGTCCTTGCCCGAGCCGGAGGGGCCGATGAGGTAGATCAATCTGCCTTCCATCCAATCCTCTGTTACCGTGCGATGCGCGTCGCCAATGCCGTGCAGCCTGCCAGATTTCTCTTACGGCTTCTGCTTCTATCGCCGCTGGCGCTACCTGAGTCCGACGTTCCGTATATCAGCATGCTCGACCTTTCCGCCTATCTCGGCCTGTTCGGTGCCGCCTTCGCCGCGGCGACACTTGTGCCCGCGCAATCCGAAGCCGTACTGGTCGGGCTGCTGCTTCATGGATCACAGCCGGCCGCGGCGCTGCTGCTGGTCGCAACGGTGGGCAACGTCCTGGGCTCGCTGGTCAACTGGCTCCTGGGGCGGTCGGTCGAGCGGTTGCGCCACAAGCGCTGGTTTCCGGTGAGCGATCAACAGCTCGAACGCGCGCAGCGACGTTACCATCGCTACGGGCGTTGGTCGTTATTGCTGAGCTGGGTGCCGATCATTGGCGACCCGCTGACCGTGGTCGCTGGCACCTTGCGCGAACCGCTCTGGAGCTTCTTATTCCTGGTGACTCTGGCCAAGGGCGGGCGATACCTGCTGCTGGCTGGTGTCACGCTGGGTTGGCTGTAGGTCTCTGTACTTGGCGGATCGCCCTGCATCTTCCTCCCGTGCATACCTGCTATAGGCGACCGCTCTAATGCGTGAAACGTTACGACCAGCGTAACGGTCCGCTGTCCAGCTTGATTGATGACCTCTAGGCCACCTCCCTACTGTGCGTTCCACAAGCGGAAATACTGTGGAGTCAGCATGACAACAACAATCTCCCCACCGCCGCAGTGGTCGCGTCGTCGCGCTGAGAAAGCCCGTCGTCTCGATCAGGTGCAGCGCCTCGCCGATGGCGTGGTGCTGCCCAGCGAGCGGATCGTCGAGGCCCTGGAACTGCTGATCGCCCCCGGTGATCGCGTGGTGCTCGAGGGCAACAACCAGAAGCAGGCGGACTTCCTCTCCCGCTCGCTGGCCAAGGCCGACCCCGGCAAGCTGCATGACCTGCACATGATCATGCCGAGTGTCAGCCGCGCCGAGCACCTGGACCTGTTCGAACGGCAGATCGCGCGCAAGCTCGACTTCTCCTTTGCCGGACCGCAGAGCCTGCGCATCAGCCAGCTGCTCGAAGACGGGCTGCTGGAAGTCGGCGCCATCCACACCTACATCGAACTCTATTCGCGGCTATTGGTGGACCTGATCCCCAACGTCGCGCTGGTGGCCGGCTTCCAGGCGGATCGTCACGGCAACATCTACACCGGCCCCAGCACCGAAGACACCCCAGCGCTGGTCGAGCCGACCGCCTTCAGCGACGGCATCGTCATCGTCCAGGTCAACGAGATCGTCGACGAGCTGCCGCGCGTGGACATCCCGGCGAGCTGGGTCGATTTCGTCGTGGTGGCGGACAAGCCGTTCTACATCGAGCCGCTGTTCACCCGCGACCCACGCCACATCAAGCCGGTGCACGTGCTGATGGCGATGATGGCGATCCGCGGCATCTACGAAAAACACAACGTGCAGTCGCTCAACCACGGCATCGGTTTCAACACCGCCGCCATCGAGCTGATCCTGCCGACCTACGGCGAATCCCTCGGCCTGAAGGGCAAGATCTGCCGCAACTGGACGCTCAACCCGCACCCGACGCTGATCCCGGCGATCGAGACCGGCTGGGTGGAAAGCGTGCACTGCTTCGGCACCGAGCTGGGCATGGAGAACTACATCGCCCAGCGCCCGGACGTGTTCTTCACCGGCCGCGACGGCTCGATGCGCTCCAATCGCATGATGTGCCAGCTGGCCGGGCAGTACGCGGTGGACCTGTTCATCGGCGCCACCCTGCAGGTCGATGGCGACGGCCATTCCTCCACCGTGACCCGCGGCCGCCTGGCCGGTTTCGGCGGTGCGCCGAACATGGGCCACGACCCGCGCGGTCGCCGCCACCCGACTCCGGCCTGGCTGGACATGGCCATGCCCGGCGGCGAAGCCCCGGTGACCATGCTCGAGCGCGGCAAGAAGCTCGTGGTGCAGATGGTCGAGACCTTCCAGGAAGGCGGCAAACCCACCATCGTCGAGCAGCTCGACGCGGTAGAGGTGGCGAAGAAGAGCGGCATGCCGCTGGCGCCGATCATGATCTACGGCGACGACGTCACCCATCTGCTCACCGAGGAAGGCATCGCCTACCTGTATAAGGCGCGCTCGCTGGAGGAACGCCAGGCGATGATCGCTGCGGTGGCCGGCGTCACCAGCATCGGCCTGCGGCACAACCCGAAGGACACCGAGCGCATGCGCCGCGAAGGCCTGGTCGCCCTGCCGGAAGACCTCGGCATCCGCCGCAACGACGCCAGCCGCGAGCTGCTCGCCGCCAAGAGCATCGCCGAGCTGGTGGAGTGGTCCGGCGGCCTCTACAACCCGCCTGCCAAGTTCAGGAGCTGGTGATGAGCGCACTCATTGCACGACGGGCGCCGTCCGCGGCCGAGCGCCTGGCCGATCTGGCGGTGCAGGCGTTGATCGACGAGGCCGAGCTGTCGCCCAAGCCGGGGCTGGTCGACCGACGCGGCAGCGGCGCCCATCAGGACCTGCACCTGGGGCTGATGCACGCCTCGGCGCAGTCGCTGTGGCCGGCCTTCGCCGCCATGGCCGATGCGGCGCGGCTCGAAGGTCGGGTCAGCCAGGCGCTGCGTGAAACCCTCGGCCAGCTGGGCCGCGACGGCGAAGCGGAAATGCTGCGCGTCACCGCCGGGGTCAACACCCATCGCGGCGCGATCTGGGCGCTGGGGCTGCTCAGCGCGGCAGCCATGCTGGAAAGCGGCGCTTCGGCCGGCGGGATCGCCGCCAGCGCGGCCGCCCTGGCGCGGCTGGACGACCCGGCCGCGCCGCACAACCCGGACAGCCACGGCGCGCGGGTCTGCCGTCGCTACGGCGTGCTCGGCGCCCGCGAGCAGGCGCAGCAGGGCTTCCCCGCGGTCATCGAGCACGGCTTGCCGCAGCTGCTGGCCAGTCGCCATGCCGGCGCCGGCGAGCAGAACGCCAGGCTCGATGCATTGCTGGCGATCATGAGCAGCCTGACCGACACCTGCGTGCTGCACCGCGCCGGTCTTGAAGGGCTGACCCGCATGCAGGACGGTGCCCGCGCCGTGCTCGAAGCCGGTGGTGCCGCCAGCCTCGCCGGTCGTCGCCAGCTGCGCCTGCTCGATCGCGACATGCTCGCCCTCAACGCCTCGCCGGGGGGCGCCGCCGACCTCCTGGCCGCCACCCTTTTCCTCGACCGTCTGGCGCCGCATGCGCTGGCGCCGACTGGGAGCAACTGAACATGGAAACCCTGTCTTTCGAATTCGCCGCCGGGCAACCCGCCCGCGGCAAGGCCCTGGTCGGCGTGGTCGGCTCGGGCGATCTGGAAGTCCTGCTGGAACCCGGCCAGGCCGGCAAGCTGGCGATCCAGGTAGTCACCTCGGTCAATGGTGCCGAGCAACGCTGGAAGAGTCTGTTCGAGCGGATGTTCCGCGGGCAGACGCCACCGGCATTGAACATCGATATTCACGATTTTGGGGCCACACCCGGCGTAGTGCGTCTGCGCCTGGAGCAGGGACTGGAGGAGGTCGGCCATGACTGATGTGTCCGCTAACACCGTGGCCCGTTTACTCGAGTCGCGCAGCTTCGTCGAACTCGGTGCCCGCCAGCGTGCCCGCGCACTGCTAGACGAGGGTAGCTTCCGCGAACTGCTCGATCCGTTCGATCGCGTCACCTCGCCCTGGCTGCCGAAGCAGGGCATCGTCACCCAGGCCGACGACGGCGTGGTGGTCGCCAAGGGCACCATTGACGGCCAGCCGGCGGTGATCGCCGCCATCGAAGGCGCCTTCCAGGGCGGCAGCATGGGCGAAGTCGGCGGCGCGAAGATCGCCGGCGCGCTGGAACTGGCTGCCGAAGACAACCGCAACGGCATCCCGACCCGCGCCGTGCTCCTGCTGGAAACCGGAGGCGTGCGTCTGCAGGAAGCCAACCTGGGCCTGGCCGCCATCGCCGAGATCCAGGCGGCCATCGTCGAGCTGCGCGACTACCAGCCGGTGATCGGCGTGGTCGCCGGTTCCGTCGGCTGCTTCGGTGGCATGTCCATCGCGGCCGGGCTGTGCAGCTACCTGGTCGTCACCCGCGAAGCCCGCGTCGGCCTCAACGGCCCGCAGGTGATCGAGCAGGAAGCCGGGCTCGACGAGTACGACTCGCGCGACCGCCCCTTTATCTGGAGCCTGACCGGCGGTGAGCAACGCTACGCCTCGGGTCTGGTGGATGCCTACGTGGCCGACGACACCGACGCCATCCGCGCGCAACTGCACGAACTGTTCGCCCTCGGCAAGCCGCTGCAGCCGCGAAGCCGCCGCCACGCCTGGTACCTCCAGCGCCTGGCCGACGTCGACACCCGCACGCAGCTCGATGCCGCCGCCGTGCGTGCCCTCTACGAAGGAGATGCCCAATGAGCCGTGGACTGAACTGGTTGCAAGCCCTGGCCGGCGGTCAGGCACTGGCGGGCTACCCGGCCTCGGTGAAGGTGGTCGATGGCAGCCTTGGTGATCGTACCGCCCGCTATATCGCCGTGGTGCCGGACGCCGAGAATCCCTTTCCGCGCGCGCGCAACGGCGAGGTCGGTCTGCTCGAAGGCTGGGCCCTGGGCCAGGCGCTGGACGAGGTGATCGCCGCCGATCGCGACAAGGCGGACAAGCGTGTGGTGGTCGCCGTGGTCGACGTGCCGAGCCAGGCCTATGGCCGCCGCGAGGAGGCGCTGGGCATTCACCAGGCCCTCGCCGGCGCGGTGGATGGCTATGCCCGCGCACGGCTGGCTGGGCACCCGGTGATCGCGCTGCTGGTGGGCAAGGCCATGTCCGGCGCCTTTCTCGCTCATGGCTATCAGGCCCAGCGGATCATCGCCCTGCGCGATCCGGGCGTGATGGTGCATGCCATGGGCAAGGCCGCCGCGGCGCGCATCACCCTGCGCAGCGTCGAGGAGCTGGAAGCCCTGGCCGAATCGGTGCCGCCAATGGCCTACGACATCGACAACTACGCGACCCTCGGCCTGCTCTGGGAAACCCTCGCCGTGGACAGCATCGAGCAGCCCTCGGCGGATGATCTGGCGCGTGTGCGCGACTGTCTCGCCAAGGCCGTCGTGGACATCGGTGGCAGCAGCGATCTGCGCGGCCGTCTCGGCGCGCCGAATCGCGAGGCGTCGTCGCGGGTGCGCGAGCTGTTGCGCGCGCAGTGGTAACGAACACCTGAGCGGCGTATTCGCCGAACCCGTATCAGCGACTCGACAACAACAATCACGAGGAGGCTGTAGATGCACGACACACCTCGCCCCCACGACCTGCTCTGGGGTATGCGTCCCGAGCAGTTGCCGGCCGATGCCCCGGCCTGGGCGGTGGCCGTGCTCGCCGCCGGCCAGCCGGTGGTGGTGCGTCGTGCCGTCGTCGCGCCAGGGCAGGTGGCGGTCGGCCTGCGCGGGGCCACGCGAGACCAGCGTCTGGCCGCGCTGATGCCGATCGCCGCGATCAGCCATCGGCTGACGCCGGAGCAGCTGCTCGATCGTCGCGCCAGCGAAGACCTGCCGGTGTTCCGCGTGCTGGCTGGCCTGCGTCCGCTGCTCGATGCCCTCGGCCATGCCTGGGGTGTCACCGGCTCGGCCGGCTTCCAGCTCGCCACCGGACTGCAGACCGCGCATCCGGACAGCGATCTCGATCTGCTGCTAAGAGCCGAATGGCCACTGCCGCGCAGCGAAGCGCGCTCGTTGCTGCAAATGCTTGAAGGTCGCGCCTGTCGCGTCGACCTGCAACTCGAAACGCCGCTCGGTGGCGTCGCGCTCAGCGATTGGGCCGGTGGCGCCGCCCGGGTGCTGGCCAAGACCGCCGAAGGACCGCGCCTGGTCGCCAACCCCTGGGTAGAGGGGCGGGCGGCATGAGCAGTCTGTTCGCCTTTCCCGGCCAGGGCGCGCAGAAGCCGGGCATGTTGCATCGCCTGCCGGATGCGCCAGAAATCGCTGCGACCCTGGCCGAGGCCAGTGCCGTGCTCGGCGAGGATGCGTTGCTGCTCGATTCGGCCGAAGCGCTGCAATCGACCCGCGCGGTGCAGCTCTGCCTGCTGATCGCCGGTGTCGCCGGAGCGCGCCTGCTGATGCGCGATGGCCAGCGGCCGGACTACGTCGCCGGGCTGTCCATCGGTGCCTATGCCGCGGCGGTTGTCGCCGAGTCGCTGACGTTCGCCGACGCCCTGCGCCTGGTCGCACTGCGCGGCGAGCTGATGCAGCAGGCCTATCCCGAGGGCTATGGCATGACCGCCATCCTCGGCTTGTCGCTGGGTGCGGTGGAGTCGCTGCTGGCCGAAGCCGAGGGCCCGGTCCATCTCGGTAACATCAACGCCGACAACCAGATCGTCATCGCCGGCAGCGACGCCGCCATGGCCGCGGTCGCCGGCCGGGCCAAAGCGCTGGGCGCCTCCTGTGCGCGGCGCCTGGCGATGAGCGTGCCCTCGCATTGCGCGCTGCTCGAGCAGCCGGCACAGCGGCTGGCGGACGCTTTCGCCGAGGTGGAGGTGCGCGCACCGCGGATTCGCTACCTCAGCGGCTCCTCGGCGCGCCCGTTGTTCGACGCCGAGCGCCTGCGCGACGACCTGGCCTTCAACATGTGCCGCGTCGTCGACTGGCACGGCACCTTGCGCACGGCCTACGAGCGCGGCGTGCTACTGCATATCGAATTGCCTCCGGGCCAGGTGCTGACCGGGCTGGCGCGGCGGGTTTTCGAACAGGGCACGCTGGCCGCCTTCGATGGGGCCCGGCAGGACACACTGGACGCCTTGCTGCGTCAGGAGGGCAGCCAGAGCCGATAGACCGCGTGCACACTCAGCGCGAGCAAGCCTTACTCGCCAGCTGATCGATGAATAAAAACAACTACCTCGACAAACACGCGCCAGGGCCCATGCAGGCTGGAGCGCAACCAAAAGGACAAGAACAATGATCATCTTTGGTGTGGCCTTTCTGGCCTTGTGTACCCTCACCGGTATCTTTGTTGGCGAGCTGCTCGGCAAGGCCATCGGCGTGCCGGCCAACGTCGGCGGTGTTGGTATCGCCATGGTGCTGCTGATCCTGATCGGCAGCTATCTGAAGAAGCGCGGCCTGTTCAATCCGGAGTCCGAGCAGGGCATCAAGTTCTGGAGCGCCGTGTACATCCCGATCGTGGTGGCCATGGCCGCGCAGCAGAATGTCTACGGCGCGCTGGCAGGCGGTCCGATGGCGATCCTTGCCGGTGTAGCGGCGGTTGCCCTGGCCTTCGTCCTGGTACCCGTGCTGGATCGGATCGGCCGAAAAAAGTTTGAGGCCGAGCCGGTCGCCTCGGCCAAGCCAGCCACCAACGGCGCCCGGGGGTAACGGCCATGTACGAATCCCTGATGAAAGTGATCACCGGCTACGGAATGATCAGCGGCTTCGCCATCATCGGCGCGACCATGTGGATCTCCTATTGGCTGTCGGACAAGCTCACCAAAGGCCGCCTGCATGGCTCGGCGGTAGCCATCCTTATCGGCCTCCTGCTGTCGTACATCGGCGGCGTGGTCACCGGCGGGCAGAAAGGCCTGGTGGATATCGCGCTGTTCTCAGGTATCGGGCTGCTCGGCGGCGCCATGCTGCGGGACTTCGCCATCGTTGCGACTGGCTTTGGGGTCAGTGTCGAGGAGCTCAAGCGCGCCGGCATGGTCGGTGTGCTGGCGCTGTTTGTCGGCGTGTTTTCGTCCTTTATCGCGGGAGTTGGGGTGGCCATGGCCTTCGGTTACACCGATGCGGTCAGCCTGACCACCATCGGCACGGGCGCCGTGACCTACATCGTCGGCCCGGTCACCGGCGCGGCGATTGGTGCCAGTTCCGAAGTCATGGCGCTGTCCATCGCGGCCGGCCTGGTCAAGGCGATCCTGGTGATGATCGCCACCCCCTTCTTCGCCCCGATGATCGGCCTGAACAACCCGCGTGCGGCCGTGATCTTCGGCGGCTTGATCGGCACTTCCAGTGGGGTAGCGGGTGGACTGGCTGCAACGGATGCGAAGCTGGTGCCTTACGGTTGCCTGACCGCTGCGTTCTACACTGCGCTGGGATGCCTGCTCGGTCCGTCACTGCTGTTCTTCATCATGCGCGGCATGCTGGGCTGATCGTCCCAATGCGCAAGGGCGCGCCTGGCGCGACAGGGGGTCGCACTAGGTGAGCCGCGCCCGGTTGGTGGGGTGACATTCGCCCGGGCGGTGCGGCGAGGCTTGATGGGCGAACAAGTTCGCCCCTACAGGTTGCTTTAGCCCGGCTTGTGGGGCGAATTTATTCGCCCGAACAACCTCGCCGATCGCACGATCAGCTTGGATGCTTGAGGCTGTACATCCGGCATTCGGCCAGGAACGCGAGCAGGTTGGGATCGCGTTCCTTGGCCTTCAGAAACACCACACCGATATGCTGCTGCAGGTGATAGCGGGCCTGCAGCGGCACCAGCTTCACCCGCGACTCGTAGACCATCCCCACCCGCCCGGGCAGCAATGCATACCCGACGCCTGAATTGACCATGCTCAGCAAGGTGAAGATGTCATTCACCTGCATCGCCACCTTGGGCTCGAAGCCCGCCTGCTGGAACACCCGATTGCCGTCCTGGTGCGTCGCGAAGCCCTGCGTCAGGGTGATGAAAGTGGCGTCGCGAAGCTCGCTCAGGTCGACTTCCGGCTGTTGCGCAAAAGGCGAATCGGCCGGCGCGGCGAGAAAGATGTCATCGGCGAACAGCGGCAACTGTGCGCAATCCGGGTCGTGGCTGACGCTGTCGTTCAGTGAGACCAGAATCGCATCGAGCTCCATGTTCTTCAGTTTGTAGAACAGGTCGACGTTGGAGCCGAGGATCAAGTCGATGTTGAGCTCGCTGCGCCGCAGCTTCAGACCCATGATCAGCTGCGGCACAGTTTTCACCGTCAGCGAGTACAGTGCGCCAAGCTTGAACCGCTCCGCCGAAAAGCCCGCGGCCTGGCGCGTTTGGCGCACTGTTTCCAAGACATCCTGTACCAGCTTCTGGGCGTTTTCTTCCAGTACGTAAGCGCTTTCCAGGGGTATCAGGTTGCGCCCCTCGTGCTTGAACAGCGGGCAGCGCAGTGCGCTTTCCAGCGAATGGATGGCGCGATGCACGCTGACGTTGCTCGTGTTCAGCTCCGCTGCCGCCTTGCTCAGGTTTCCGCTACGCATGAAGGCGAGGAAAACCTCGAGCTTTTTCAGGGTGAATTCTTCATCAATCTGCATCTGAGCTTGCCTGCGTTTTGCTAATGCCTGGCCTTGCTTTGCCGGTGCCCTTGATTCTGCGCGAACGGCGACGGATATGCGCGCCTGGATGGTCTCGCTCAAGCCGCAGGATGCGTGCAGATTGCAACGTAACCCAACGGTGACAATGCAATGTGCAAGGATCAAAACGGCTTAATTATCACGTAAGTTTATGATTATAAAAGAGTTTATTAAGTGGCTCGGCTGGCATGGTCGATGCTCCATATGTTCCCGATTAGCCCTGTTACAACAACAAACGAAATGACATCGCTGGAATGCGCTCCGGCTTCGAGAGGTCTGCAAAATGGACAACAAGCTGAACGGCACCCAGGTATGGGCCGATGGATACTCGTTTATGGAAGTCAGCGAGACGCTGATCACCGCCCTGGGGCTTCGCAAGGGCGATGCGACCATACCGAAGGCCGAATCCGAACCTCACGACACAGCGATCGCGGCGGACTACGACGACGCGCATACCGAGCCTGTCGGCAGCTGGTAATCCGGGTCAGCGCGCTGCGACTGCCCTGGCGGCGCGCCATGGTCTCCCGCTGAATTTCTGCACCGCCTAGCGGGCCGGTTCTCTTGCTGGCGCCTTGAAAGACGGCGCCTCAATCCACGACGAATAACGTTGCACCGGCCTCGGTAGAGGACCGGTGCGGCTCTGCGCCGTCCCCGACTTGGTAGCTCGTGCCGGGCGTCAGGGTGAAGCGGCGGCCGTCCGCCAGTTCGGTATGCAGCTCACCGGACAGGCACAGCAGGATGTGGCCCTTGGTGCACCAGTGATCGGCCAGGTAGCCGGGGGTGTACTCGACCATGCGTACGCGGATCGGGCCGAACTGGCAGGTTCGCCAGTAGGCCATGCCGGTTTCGCCGGCATGCTCGGTGGGCTCGACGCTCGCCCAGTCTGTAGTGCCGAAGGGAAGGTGGGTGATGTCCATTTCAGATCCTTTCTTTTGCCGTCTTGAGCCTGCCGGAAAGCGAACAATAAAAAGCTGCTGGCCGGCATGGCCGGGCAGCAGCTCTTTCTTCGCCGAAGATAGTTACTGCCGTGCGGCCCGCACGCCTTCGCTCAATTCGCGACAGAGTCCCAGCACACCCTCGACGGCCTGTTCGGACGTTTCGGCGCTGGCGATCTGGTCGATCAGCGCCGAACCCACCACTACGCCCTCGGTCAGGCGGGCGATGGCCGCGGCCTGCTCCGATGTGCGGATGCCGAAGCCGACGCACACGGGCAGATCGGTATGGCGCTTCAGGCGCGCGACCGCTTCCTCGACGTGTTCCAGAGTGGCGGAACCGGCCCCGGTCACGCCGGCCACCGAGACGTAGTAGACGAAGCCCGAGCTGCCGTTGAGTACGGTGGGCAGGCGTGCGTCGTCGGTGGTCGGGGTGGTCAGGCGGATGAAGTCGATACCGGCGTTCTGGGCCGGGTCGCAGAGCTCGTCGTTATGCTCCGGCGGCAGGTCGACGACGATCAAACCGTCGACACCCGCTTCTTTCGCATCGCTGACAAAACGCTCGACGCCATAGGCGAAGATCGGGTTGTAGTAACCCATCAGTACCAGCGGGGTAGTGCTGTTGCTTTCGCGAAATTCGCGGACCATCTGCAGCGTCTTCGGCAGGTTCTGCTTGGCGGCCAGGGCGCGGATGTTCGCCAGCTGGATCGCCGGGCCGTCGGCCATCGGATCGGTGAAGGGCATGCCCAGCTCGATGACATCGGCGCCGGCCTCCGGCAGGCCCTTGAGGATGGCGAGCGAGGTGGCGTAGTCCGGGTCGCCGGCGGTCACGAAGGTCACCAGCGCGGCGCGGTTTTCCTGCTTCAGTTGTGCGAAGCGCGTCTGCAGGCGAGTGTTCACCGAGCTCATATGTGTTCTTCCTGTTCGTCGTAGTGGTGCATGACGGTTTGCATGTCCTTGTCGCCGCGGCCGGAGAGGTTGACCACCATCAGGTGCTCTTTTGGCAGCCTTGCCGCGCGCTTGAAGGCTTCGGCCAGGGCATGGGCGGATTCCAGCGCGGGAATGATGCCTTCCAGGCGGCAGCACTGGTGGAACGCGGCCAGGGCTTCGTCATCGGTGCAAGGCACGTATTCGACGCGCTTGATCTCGTGCAACCAGGCGTGCTCCGGGCCGACGCCTGGGTAGTCGAGGCCGGCGGAAATCGAGTGGGCATCGGTGATCTGGCCGTCCTTGTCCTGCAGGAGGAAGGTGCGGTTGCCGTGCAGCACGCCCGGCGCGCCACCAGCCATGCTCGCGGCGTGCTTGCCGGTTTCGATACCGTGACCGGCCGCTTCGACACCAACGATCTGCACCGACTCGTCATCGAGGAACGGATGGAACAGGCCGATGGCGTTGGAGCCACCGCCGATGCAGGCGACCAGCGAGTCGGGCAGGCGGCCTTCCTTCTCCATGATCTGCTCGCGCACTTCGTTGCCGATTACCGACTGGAAGTCGCGAACCATGGCCGGGTAGGGGTGCGGGCCTGCGGCCGTGCCGATCAGGTAGAAGGTGTTGTGAACGTTGGTCACCCAGTCGCGCAGGGCCTCGTTCATCGCGTCCTTCAGGGTGCCGGTGCCGGCGGTGACCGGAATCACCTCGGCGCCCAACAGCCGCATGCGGAAGACGTTGGCCTGCTGGCGCTCGATGTCGGTGGTGCCCATGTAGACCACGCACTGCATGCCGAAACGCGCCGCAACGGTGGCGGTGGCCACGCCGTGCATGCCGGCGCCGGTCTCGGCGATGATGCGCTGCTTGCCCATGCGCTTGGCCAGGAGGATCTGGCCGATGCAGTTGTTGATCTTGTGCGCGCCGGTGTGATTCAGGTCTTCGCGCTTGAGGTAGATCTTCGCTCCGCCGAAGTGCTCGGAAAGGCGCTCGGCGTAATACAGCGGGCTGGCACGGCCGATGTAGTCGCGCTGGAAGTAGGCGAGTTCTTCCTGGAAGGCCGGATCGCTCTTGGCCTTCTCGTATTCGGCGGCCAGCTGGTTGATCAGCGGCATCAGGGTTTCGGCGACGAACTGGCCGCCGAAGCGGCCGAACAGGCCCCTGGCGTCAGGGCCGCTGCGGAATGAAGTCATGGCTATCTCCGGAGAACGATGTAGAAGCCAGCTTGCTGGCGTTCGGCACCAAGCTGCTGGGGCGTACGGGATGAATGCACCCTAACCCTACGTGACCGAGAGGAAAAGCGATAAGATCGCTGCAACCTGTCAGGAAATCTCACCTATGAGTCACGGTCTTCCACCCCTCAACGCCTTGCGTGCCTTCGAAGCCGCAGCCCGACTGCTGAGTATCAGCCAGGCGGCGGCCGAGCTCAACGTGACGCACGGCGCCATCAGCCGGCAGATCCGACTGCTCGAAGACGACCTCGGCCTGGTCCTCTTCGCCAAGGATGGGCGCGGCGTAAAACTCACCGATGCCGGGCTGCGCCTTCGTGAGTCAGCGGGCGAGGCCTTTGCGCGTTTACGTGAAACCTGCACCGAGCTGCGGCAGCAGACGGCCGATGCACCCTTCGTACTGGGCTGCCCGGGCAGCCTGTTGGCGCGGTGGTTCATCCCACGGCTGGATCGCCTCAACCGGGACCTGCCGGATCTGCACCTCCAGCTTTCTGCCAGCGAAGGCGAGCTGGACCCTCGACGGCCCGGGCTCGATGCCACGCTCTGGTACGCCGAGCCCCCCTGGCCGGCAGATATGCGGGTGTTCGAGCTGGCAGCCGAACGCATCGGCCCGGTGCTTAGCCCGCATCATCCACGCGCGGAGGCGCTGCGCCGCGCGCCGGCTACGGCGCTGCTCGAGGAGGCATTGCTGCATACCGCGTCCCGTCCGCAGGCCTGGCCGGCGTGGGCGCAAGCGCATGGCATCGAGCCCGGCCGATTGCAGACGGGGCAGGGCTTCGAACATCTCTATTACCTGCTGGAGGCGGCGCTGGCCGGGCTGGGCGTGGCTATCGCGCCGCAACAGCTGGTAGCCGACGATCTACGCCAGGGCCGGCTGCTGGCGCCCTGGGGATTCGTCGAGGCCCGCGCGCGGCTCGCGCTCTGGGTGCCGGCGCGGCGTCTGGATCGCCGTGCTGAACGCCTGGCGGACTGGTTGCGGCACGAATGGGCCAAGGATGCCCGCTAGCGTGATGGCAAAACGCCGACTAACGGCTTCGCCATTCGTCTGGCGCCACTAAAACGACATCGTTCGTGCCGATACAGTCCGCACATAGGCCGCTCCGCTTGGGCGTGGCTGTCTGCAGTCGTTCGGAGAACAGTGATGGTCTACAAGAAACCTATCGGTCTGGTCATGTTCGCGTTGCTCGCCACGGGGGCCGAGCAAGTGGCTGCCAAACCCAGCCCCTCGGTTGACGCCTCCCTCAAGGCGGGCCGGCCGTTCGTTGCCGGTGAGCTGCTGGTGCAGTTCAAGGCCAGCGCGTCGGAAACAGCCAAGGCCACCGCGTTGAGCCGGCGGGGCGCCAAGGTCGGGCGCAAGCTGATCGACAAGGCCGCGCGCCGCGATGCCAAGGGTGATCTGGTCCAGGCGCAGCTTGGCAAGGGCCGCAAGGTCGACGCCGCGCTGATCGCGCAGCTGGCGGCTGACCCGGCGGTGGAATACGTGGAACCGAACTGGGTCTACCGCACCCAGGTGGCCAACCCCAACGATCCGGGCCTCAATCTGCTGTGGGGTATGCAGGGCGCCACCACTTCGCCAACCTCCACCTACGGCAGCGGCGCGCTGGCGGCCTGGAACGCTGGGGCATTGTGCTCGAGCAGCGTGCACGTCGGCATCATCGATGAGGGCGTGATGATCAACCACGGTGATCTGCGCGCCAACGTCTGGCTCAACCCGGGCGAGGGCAGCCGCGCTGACCGTAAGGACAACGACCGCAACGGCTTCGTCGATGATCTTCGCGGCTGGGACTTCGCCGCGAACAACGCCAGCGTTTACGACGGCCCCGCTGACGACCACGGCACTCATGTCGCCGGCACGGTGGCCGCTGCGGCGAATAACGGTGCCGGTGTGTTCGGTGTGTGCCCGAGCGCACGGCTGATATCCGCCAAGTTCCTCGGTGCAAACGGCGGTACTACGGCGAGCGCGGTCAAGGCGATCAACTACCTGACCCAGTTGAAATTGGCGAAGAAGATCAACCTGGTTGCCACCAACAATTCCTGGGGCGGCGGCGGCTATTCGCAGGCGCTGTATGACGCAATCAAGGCGGCCGGCAACGCCAACATCCTGTTCATCGCCGCGGCGGGCAATAGCGGGCTCGACATCGACGCAGCACCGAGCTACCCGGCGAGCTACCAGCTGCCCAACGTGATTTCCGTTGGCGCGCTGGATCAGAATGGCCGCCGCGCCAGCTTCTCGAACTATGGCGTAAACACGGTGCACATCGCCGCGCCCGGCCTGAACATCGTCTCGACGGTGCCCACCTCGACCGGCGCCGCCGGCTACGCCTACATGAGCGGCACATCGATGGCCGCGCCGCACGTCACTGGCGCTGCTGCGCTCTATGCCTCGCTCAATCCCTGCGCGACCGCCGCGCAGATTCGCGAAGCCCTGTTGCGACTCGCAGTACGTGATCCGCAGCTCACCGGCGTGGTGCAGCAGAATCGCCGGCTCGATGTCTCCAAGATTCGCAGCGAGCTGAGCTGCGGCGCACCCTGACGCACCCGCCGCGTTGGCCTAGCTGGCCAGCGCGGTTTCGGCGTTGGCGGCCTGGTCGGCCGCGACCTTGCTGGCGGCGTAGCCCTTGGGGTTGCGGCTCTGCCAGCGCCAGGCGTCGGCGAGCATGGTCAGCAGGTCTTTCTCCGCTTCCCAGCCCAATTCCTCGCGGGCCTTGGTCGGATCCGACCAGCACTGCGCGATGTCGCCGGGGCGGCGGGCCTTGTAGATGTGCGGCAGCGGGCGGCCGATGACTTCTTCGAACGCGGTGATCATCTGACGTACCGAGTAGCCGCGCCCGGTGCCCAGGTTCCAAACCTGCACGCCGCGTACCTGCTCCAGCCGCTCGAGTGCCTTGAGGTGCCCCTTGGCCAGGTCGACCACATGGATGTAGTCGCGTACGCCGGTGCCGTCCGGGGTCGGGTAGTCGGCGCCGTAGACGCTTAGCTGCTTGCGCCGGCCAACCGCGACCTGAAGCATGTAAGGCAGCAGGTTGTTTGGAATGCCGTTGGGGTCTTCGCCGATCAGGCCGGACTCATGCGCGCCAATGGGGTTGAAATAGCGCAGCAGTGCGATCGACCAGCGCGGGTCGGATTCCGCCAGGCCCTTGAGCACGTTCTCCGCCATGAGCTTGGATTGCCCATAGGGATTTGTCGGCAGGCCGGTCGGGTTCTGCTCAGTGATCGGCATCTTCGGCGCCTCGCCGTAGACCGTCGCCGAGGAGCTGAACACCAGCCGGAAGATGCCGGCCTCGGCCATCGCCTGGCACAGCGCGATGCTGCCGCTGACGTTGGTTTCGTAATAGCGCAGCGGCTCACGCACGCTTTCGCCAACGGCCTTGAGCCCAGCGAAATGCAGCACAGCTTTGATGGGGTACGAGGCGAACAGGGCGTTGAGTAGCGAGCGGTTGCGCACGTCGCCTTTAACGAACTGGACGTTACGGCCGGCCAGGCGCTCTACCCGATCCAGCGCGACTTTTGAACTGTTGCAAAGATTGTCCAGCACCAGCACTTCGTGGCCAGCCTGCAGGAGCTCCAGCACTGCATGGGACCCGATGTATCCAGCTCCACCCGTGACCAGAATCATGTATCTACCTCGCTTACCAAATTTCGACGCGCACGAGGCTGCACGGCTGACCGTATGAGCGCGGCCGCTGCAAGCATCTCCAGGGTTAGGGTCGGCGAGTCGGTCGGTGCTGACTGCAGGAAGCACACATGGCCGATGCCGGGTAAAACAGGCGTCCTGGGATAGGGACGGGAGAAGGTGTGAGCAAGTTCCAGCGAAGCGGCAGTCACCCGATGACCGACCTCTGAACGGGGCCTACGGAACCTTGGATCGTCCGCCACCGTCCATAGCCGGCGGACAGCGCTTGCGAGTTGGGTTTATCGGCTGTAGCGCGCCATCAGGTTTTGCTTTGCGCGGGCTGCGCGGGCCTATGTGATGCGGCAGAAGGGAATCTGGAGGGCATTGCTACCCTTTACGAGGTTTCCATGAGCTGGGCCGGACCCTACCAATACGAAATCGGCAAATCCCCCGACAAGCAGGAGACGCCGCCCGAAGTGATCTTCGACGAGCAGATCCCGACCCTGCTGTGCCTGTCCCACCTGCGCTGGAGCTTCGTCTACCAGCGCCCGCAGCACCTGATGTCGCGCTTTGCCCGTGATTTCAACGTGCTGTTCTTCGAAGAGCCGATCCCCACCGAGGATCAGCAGCCCTGGCTGGAAGTGCGTCCCGAGGAGAACGGCGTGCAAGTGCTGGTGCCGCGCCTGCCACACGGTTGCGAAGGCGAGACGGCGCTGCGCGTGCAGCGTGACCTGCTCGATGGCTACCTGGCCAAGCTCGGCGTCGGTGATCTGATGCTCTGGTTCTACACCCCGATGGCGCTGGGCTATGCCGGCCACCTGAAGCCCAAGCTGACGGTGTACGACTGCATGGATGAGCTGTCGGCCTTCCGCGGCGCGCCACCCGAGCTGGTCGAACGCGAGCGCGAACTGCTCAAGCGCGCCGACCTGGTGTTTACCGGCGGCTATAGCATCTGGGAAGCCAAGCGCGAGCTGCATGATGACGCCCATCCCTTCCCGAGCAGCGTCGATGTGGCGCATTTCGCCGAGGCTCGGCGGACCCAGGCCGATCCCGAGGACCAGGCCGAAATCCCCCATCCCCGCCTGGGCTTCTACGGCGTGATCGACGAGCGCTTCGACATCGAGCTGGTCGCCGACGTGGCGAAGCAGCGGCCTGACTGGCAGTTCGTGCTCGTCGGCCCGGTGGTGAAGATCGACCCGGCCGACCTGCCGCAGCGCGACAACATCCACTACCTGGGCGGGAAGACGTATGACGAGCTGCCGCGCTACCTGTCCGGCTGGGACGTGGCGATCATGCCGTTCGCGATGAACGAATCGACCCGTTTCATCAGCCCGACCAAGACGCCCGAATACCTGGCCGGTGGTTGCCCTGTGGTGTCCACGCCGATCAAGGACGTGGTGCGCACCTACGGCGATACCGAGATCGTCCATATCGCCGATACGCCCGAGGCGTTCGTCGCCGCGGTCGAGCAGGCCCTGGCCGATGGTGAAGACCGCGATCGCCTGTTGAAAACCGCTGACGAGATTCTCGGCGACATGTCCTGGGACCATACCTGGGCGCTGATGAAGGAGAAGATGCTATGCGCGATATGAGCCTGCGAGACAGCAACCCCGAGCACGCAGGCGGAGGCGCCAGCGAGGGTTCGTCCGGCCGCCGTCGCGGCTTCGACTATCTCATCGTCGGTGCCGGTTTCGCTGGTAGCGTGCTGGCCGAGCGGCTGGCGGCCGGCTTGAACAAGCGCGTGCTGGTGGTGGACCGGCGCCCGCACATCGGCGGCAATGCCTACGATCATTACGACGAAGCCGGTGTGCTGATCCACCGCTATGGCCCGCACATCTTCCACACCAACGCCCAGCGCATCGTCGATTACCTCTCGCGGTTCACCGAGTGGCGGCCGTATGAGCATCGCGTACTGGCGCAGGTGGACGGGCAGCAGGTGCCGATCCCGATCAACATGACCACGCTGAACAAGCTTTATGGCCTGAACATAACGACCGAGCAGGAGGCGGCGGATTTCCTCGCCAGCCGCGCCGAGCCGGTCGAGGACATCCAGACCAGTGAAGACGTGGTCATCAACGGCATCGGCCGCGAGCTGTACCAGAAATTCTTCCGCGGCTACACCCGCAAGCAGTGGGGCCTTGACCCGTCGCAGCTGGACAAGTCGGTGACCTCGCGCATCCCCACGCGCACCAACACCGACGACCGCTACTTCACCGACAGCTTCCAGCAGATGCCCAAGCATGGCTACACCAAGATGTTCGAGAAGATGCTCGCGCACCCGAACATCAAGGTGATGATTAACACCGACTACCGCGAGATCCGCGACGAGGTGCAGTACGACCATCTGATCTTCTGTGGCCCGATCGATGAGTACTTCGACTACCGCTTCGGCAAGCTGCCGTACCGCTCCCTGAAGTTCGAGCACAAGCAGCTCGAGCAGGAGCAGTTCCAGGCGGTGGGTACGGTCAACTACCCAAGCGAAGACGTGCCCTACACGCGGATCAGTGAGTACAAGCATCTCACCGGGCAGGTCCATCCACGTACCAGCATTACGTACGAATACCCGTCGGCCGAGGGCGACCCCTACTACCCGATCCCGCGGCCGGAGAACGCCGAGCTCTACAAGCGCTACCAGAAGCTGGCGGACGAGACGCCCGGCGTGACCTTCGTCGGCCGGCTCGGCACCTACAAGTACTACAACATGGATCAGGTGGTCGGGCAGGCGCTGGCGCTGTACAAGCGTATTGAAGAGGCCGAGCGCGGGCCCGAGGCCGGGGAAAGCGACGAGCATGCCCGCAGCCTGGCCGACCAGGCGCCGTGAGGGAGTCGTATTGATGCACCAGCCCTCGCTGTTCGACAGCTTCTTTCTGGGCGGCTTCGAGTGTTCGACGCACCGGCGTAGTGACGGCAGGCGGCTCGACCTGTTGGTTGCCACGGGGCATGACCGCTGGGCCGCGCACGACTACGGTGTACTCCAGCGCCACGGCATCCGCAGCGTGCGCGATGGGCTGCGCTGGCACCTGATCGAGCAGACGTCCGGCCACTACGATTGGTCGAGCTTCCTGCCCATGCTGCAAGCCGCGCATCGCCAAGGTACGCAGGTCATCTGGGATCTGTGTCATTACGGCTGGCCGGACGACCTCGACATCTGGCGGCCGCAGTTCGTCGAGCGTTTCGCCCGTTTCGCCGCGGCGGCCGCGCAGCTGGTCAAGGACGAGACCGACGGTGTGCCCTTCTACGCACCGGTCAACGAGATTTCATTCTGGTCATGGGCAGGCGGTGACGAGGCCTACTTCAATCCGATGGCCCGTGGCCGCGGCTTCGAGCTCAAGCACCAGCTGGTGCGGGCCAGCATCGCGGCCATCGAGGCGATCCGCGACGTGGAACCGCGTGCGCGTTTCGTCCAGGTCGACCCGGCGATTCACGTCACCTCGCGAAATGACCGCCCCGGCCCGCGACGCGCTGCGGAAGACTTCCGCCTGTCGCAGTTCCAGGGATGGGACATGCTCACCGGCGAACTCTGGCCGGGCCTCGGCGGTGCGCCGCAGTATCTCGACATCATTGGCGTGAACTACTACTCCGATAACCAGTGGTATCACGAGGACGGTCAGACCATCCCGCGCGATAGCACCGACTACCGGCCATTCAAGGGCATCCTTCGCGAGATCGCGCACCGTTACAAGCGGCCAATTCTGATCGCCGAGACCGGCGCCGAGGGCGATGTGCGTGGCGACTGGCTGCGCTACGTCAGCGAACAGGCCGGCCTCGCCATGCAGGCCGGTGTTCAAGTGGAAGGCATCTGCCTGTACCCGGTGCTCGACTACCCCGGCTGGACCGATGACCGCCATTGCCCGGTCGGCCTGCTTGGGTTCGCCGATGACAATGGCAACCGCTGCGTCCATCAGGGGCTGGCCGACGAGCTGCGCCTGCAGCAGATGCGTTTTCACCAGACCAGCCCCGCCCAGCACATCGCCGAAGCGCTGTCATGAACGCCCCGGCTGCCGCGCCCAAGGCCCGTCCCCGCGACGTGCCGTTGCCCAGCCGGCCGGTGGCCTTCCTCTGGCACTACATCTGCGCGCGGCCGTGGCATTTTGGGGGTCTGCTGGCGCTGATCGTCGGTGCGGCGAGCTGCGCGGTGGCGGTGCAGTACGGCATGAAGCTGCTGGTCGACTCCATGGCGCAGGGCAGCGCGGACCGTGCATCGGCCAACGTCTGGTGGCCACTGGGGCTGTTCATCAGCCTGATCGTCATTGAAAACGTGTTCTGGCGCCTGGGCGGCTGGCTCGGTTGCCGTACGGTGGTGGCCAGCGTCGTGGACATCCGCGTCGACCTGTTCAAGCACCTGACCGGCCACCCGATGCGCTACTTCACCGAGCACTTCGCCGGCTCGCTGGGCAATCGCATTTCGGCCCTCGGCGGTGCGGCGGGCTCAATCTACGGCGGCTTGGCGTGGAAGATCGTCCCCCCGATCGTCGACTTCCTCGGCGCCGTGGTGGTGCTGTTCACCGTGGACTGGCGCATGGCGGTGGCGCTGATCCTGTTCGTCGCCATCGTCGCGGCGCTGATCACCGGCTTCGGCATCCGCGGGCGCAGCAAGCACCAGCGCTTCGCGGCGCAGTCGGCGCGGGTTGGCGGCGAGCTGGTCGATGCCGTCTCCAATGTCTGGACGATCAAGGCCTTCTCCGCGCGCGATCGCGAGGCCGAACGCCTGGCCCATGAGATCGGGTACGAAGCCCGTGCCCAGCGGCGCAGCTGGATGTACCTGGAAAAGGCGCGGGTGATGCACGACATTTGCCTGTCGGTGATGGCCGGCGGCATGCTCGTCTGGGCCATCAGCCTGTGGGTCGACGGCTCGGTGACCGCCGGCGACGTGGTGCTGGTCAGCGCGCTGACCTTCCGCATCCTGCACGGCTCGCGCGACTTGGCGCTGGCGCTGGTGGACACCACCCAGCAACTCGGCGCCATCGACGACACCCTGCGCATCATCGTCCAGCCGCACGGCCTGGAAGACAGCGACACCCAGCTGATGCTGGCCGAAGGCGACATCACCTTCGAGGCGATCGATTTCAGCTACCCGGACCGCGGCGCTGTGTTCCAGGGCCTCGATCTGCACATCCCGGCGGGGCAGAAGGTCGGCGTGGTGGGCTCGTCCGGCGCCGGCAAGTCGACGCTCATCAACCTCATCCAACGGCTGGACGATGTGAAGGGCGGGCGCGTTCTCATCGACGGCCAGGACATCCGCAGCGTCAGCCAGGACAGCCTGCGCGAGAAGATTGCGGTGGTCCCGCAGGAGACGGCGCTGTTCAACCGCAGCATTCGTGACAACATCCGCTACGGCCGGCCCGGCGCCAGCGACGAGGAAGTCGAAGCCGCCGCGCGCAGTGCCTTCTGCGACGGCTTTATCCGCGAGCTGCCGCAGGGCTACGACACCCTCGTCGGCGAGCGCGGGGTGATGCTGTCCGGCGGGCAGCGCCAGCGCCTGGGCATTGCGCGCGCGTTCCTCAAGGATGCCCCCATCCTGATTCTCGACGAGGCCACCTCGGCGCTCGATACCCAGTCCGAGGCGGAAATTCAGGCCGCGCTGAACAACCTGGTTCATAACCGAACGGTCGTGGCAGTCGCGCATCGGCTATCCACCTTGGCGAGTTTCGACCGCATCCTCGTGCTGCGTGACGGGCGCATTGTCGAAGATGGGTCCCCGCATGAACTTCGTAGCCGAGAGGGCGAATTTCATGCGCTCTGGCGCATGCAGGCCGAAGGGTTCACGAAGCAGCCCGACAAGGCGCCATGAAACGCGTCGCGGTGAACTCCAGTAGCTTGCGGGCGCTGGGTTACGACCCGGACGGGAGAGTACTGGAAGTCGAATTTCACAACGGCTCGCAGTATCGCTACGAAGGGGTGCCGCCGGAGGCGGTGCAGGCGCTGCTGGAAGCCGACTCGCTCGGGCAGCATTTCAATCAGGTCTTCAAGCCGCAGCACTACGCTTATCGGCGGCTGACGTAGGGCTCGTTGGGCGCGACGCACCCCGCGTCAGCTCGACTCTGGCCTCTTGAGCGGGCCGATCGCGCCGCTGCGCTGAACTTCCTGCCCGCTCTACGGGCCTCAATGAGACAGGACGCGTCATCATCGAGCGGAGGCTCCTCAGACCAGAAGGGGACAGTTCATGTCGGACCATCACACGTACAAGAAGGTAGAAATCGTCGGTTCCTCGCGCAACAGCGTCGACGAGGCGATCCAGAACGGCATCGCCGAGGCGTCCAAGTCACTGCAAAACGTCGAATGGTTCGAGGTCGGCGAGATTCGAGGCCATGTCGAGAACGGCAAGGTCGGCCATTTCCAGGTCACCATGAAGGTCGGTTTCCGTCTCGCCAACAGCTGATGGCAACGCCCTCTCGCCGGCGCCCTTCGCCGGGCGCCCTTCAGGCGTGATCGGTCGGGGGTTGGCCGCGGCTGCGTTCATAACGACGCAGCAGCGGCTGAGTGCTCAGCCCGTGGATCAAGATGCTCAACACCACCACTGAAATGACCAACTGGATGATGTCGTCTGCTTCATCCGGCAACAGGCCGTGGGTGATGGCATAGCTCAGGTAGTAAAGGCTGCCGATCCCGCGGATGCCGAACCAGCCGACGGTCAGGCGCTGAGTGCGGTCCAGGTAACGCCGCGGCATCAACAGCCAGACGCTGAGTGGGCGGATCAACATGAACAGCGCCAGCGCCAGCGGTACTGCGCGCCAGTCCCAGTGGACGGAGACCAGCACGCCCAGCATGGTCACCAGCAAGACTTCCAGGCTGCGCTCCAACTGCCCGCCGAAGGTCAGGATGTCGCCCACCATCACGCCGGCGGCGACCTTGGGCTCGTCGATTTTGCCTTCCTCCAGCGGTAACTCACGCGGTACCAGGCCGCCTTCGGCAAGGTGCGGCACGGCGTGCGCAATCAACTCTTCGGAAGGGGTTTCGGACTCGTCCGCGGCATCTTTCTCGGCGTGCCGCAGGCCGAGGCCGGCGGCAAACACCGCGAGAAATCCCCAGGCGCCGATCAGCTCAGCACCAACGTAGGCCAAGGCAATCAGTGCAAGGGCCAGAGAGTCGTTGGGCGACATGGAGGTATCGGCGTGCCGCGCGCGAAGGTAGATGGCCAGCCGGCCGATGACGCGCCCGAGCAAGTAGCCGAACGCCAGGCCGGCGGGCACCGCCCAGAGCAGCCGGTGTAGCGCCCAGCCGCTGACCCAGCCGGAGCCGAGCGTGCCTTCCTCGATCAGCAGCAGGCCAAAGACGACGAAGGGAAACGCCGTGCCGTCGTTGAATCCAGCCTCGCCGGACAGGCCATAGCGCACGGGGTCACTGTCCCGTGAGTTGCTCACCTGCACCAGGCTCGCAAGCACCGGGTCGGTGGGGGCGAGGATGGCGCCGATCAGCACGGCGACTCCCCAGCTCAGCCCGAAGGCGTAATGACAGAACGCGGCAACCCCGGCGATGCAGGCCAGCATCACCGGGCCGGCGAGCACGTAGGCGCTTTTCCAGGCCGGGTGACTTAACGGCATGCGTAACTTGAGGCCGCTGACGAACAATGACACCAATACGGCGATTTCCGTGAGGTGTTCCATCCACCCTGCGATGTGCAGAAACTCCATTTCCCACAGGCCGATACCCAGTTGGCCAATGAGCAGGCCGAAGCCGAGATAGATCAAGGAAGTGGTCACGGGGAGCCAACGCAGGTAGGCCGACGCCAGCGCCAGGATCAAGAGCAGGACGCCGAGCACGGCCATCCATTCGAGAAAATTCATTCAGTGTTCCGATTCGGGTGCGTCGCGCGGACAGCTGCGGCGCCATGTTCCTTTCGAACCGGGCACGCGGGATGAGGTTCAGCATGCCCGGCGGATGACACGTCCCGTCCGCCGGGCGGAATTGCCTGCGCGATGCCCGGTCACTAGAAAGGCACCGTTGCGAGGCGCGGTGCTGCCAGCCCTTCGCCTCGCCCAGCCAGAGGGAGTACTCGATGAAAGCGATGACTTATGCGTGCTACGGCGAACCTGACGTCATGCAGCTCAGCGATGAGCCGATGCCCAAAGTGGCGCCCGGTGAGGTGCTGATCCGCGTGCGCCGCGCCGCTGTGAATCCGGTGGACTGGAAATTGATGGCCGGCAAGCTGGATGCGGTGATGCCCACCTTCTTCCCGGTGATCCCCGGCTGGGATGTGGCAGGGACGGTCGAAGCGGTCGGCTTCGACGTGCCCGAATTCGCCGTCGGCGACCCGGTGCTCGCCTACGCTCGCAAGGATTATGTCCAAGGTGGCACCTACGCCGAATTCGTCAGCGTCCCGGCCCGTTCGGTCGCGCGCAAGCCCGAGGCGCTGGGCTGGGACGAAGCCGGCGGCTTGCCGCTGGCCGGCCTGACGGCCTATCAGTTGCTGACGCGTCTGGGCATCGGCCGCGGCGACACCGTGCTGATTCATGCGGCCTCGGGCGGTGTCGGCGTGATGGGTGCGCAGATCGCTCGTAACCTGGGCGGCCGCGTGATCGGCACGGCGTCGAAGAAGAACCACGACTTTCTCGGCGCGCTTGGTATCGAGCCGGTCGAGTATGGCGATGGGCTGGCCGAGCGCGTGCGTGAGTTGGTGCCCGAAGGCGTCGATGTGGTCGCCGACTTTATCGGCGGCGTGCTGCCGGTCACCCAGGCGGTGTTGCGTGAAGGTGGCCGGCACGCCTCGATCGTCGATGACTCAGTGCAGCAGGCCGGTGGTCACTACATCTGGGTGCGCCCCAGCGGTAGCGATTTGCAGGTGCTGGCTGACATGGCAGCAGAAGGGCGGCTGGATGTGCCCGTCGCCGAACGCTTCCCGCTCGAGCGCGCCGCCGAGGCCATGCGCCTGAACCAGACCGGGCACGTACGCGGCAAGGTCATCCTGCGGATCGCTGACTGACGGGCTCAGCGCAGCCCGGCGACGATGTCGAACGCGTGATGGCGGTCGGCGGTTTCGTAGAAGTCGCAGGTAAAGATCAGCTCGTCGGCGCCGGTCTGCTCGAGCAGGACGTCCAGTCGCGCGCGGATCTTCGCAGGACCGCCGATCAAGGCCATACCTAGAAAACTTCCAACCGCATCCTGTTCGTGCGGCAGCCATTTGCCTTGCATGCTTCTGACCGGCGGCACCAGCACCAGGCTTTGCCCGCGTATCAGCGCCAGAATGCGCTGGTACGCCGTGGTGGCCAGGTACTCAGCCTGCTCGTCGGTATCGGCCGCCATCAACGGCACGCCAAGCAACACATAGGGTTTGTCGAGCACCTCGGACGGCCGGAAGTTGTCGCGGTATAGGCGAATCGCTTCGTGCACATAGCGCGGCGCGAAATGCGAGGCGAAGGCGTAGGGTAAGCCCTTCGCAGCGGCTAGCTGGGCGCTGAACAGGCTGGAGCCAAGCAGCCAGAGCGGCACATTGCTGCCGACACCCGGCATGGCAATCACGCGCTGGTTAGGCTGGCGCGGGCCAAGTAGCAGTTGCAGCTCCTCGACGTCCGCGGGGAAATCATCGGCGCTGCCCATGCGGTCGCGGCGCAACGCATGCGCCGTGAACTGGTCGGCGCCCGGCGCGCGGCCGAGGCCCAGTTCGATACGGCCCGGATAGAGCGCTTCGAGCGTGCCGAATTGTTCGGCGATCACCAAGGGCGCGTGGTTGGGCAGCATCACGCCGCCCGCGCCCAGGCGAATCCGCGACGTGCCGGAGGCCAGGTAGCCTATGAGCACGGAGGTCGCCGCGCTGGCAATGCCGTCCATGTTGTGATGCTCGGCGACCCAAAAACGCTCGAAGCCGAGCTGTTCGACATGTTGTGCCAGCGCCAGCGAGTTGCGCAGGGCAAGCCCGGCGTCGCCGTCGTCTCGGATGGGCGCAAGGTCCAGTGCGGAGAACCGCACCTGTTCGATAGGGGACATCTTCTACCTCTCTGCTGACGCGCCGCGCGGCGCGTCACTTAGTAACAGTGCTCGGCCTCTGCGTCGGCCACAACGTTGCGGTCTTCGTCGCGCAACCAGCCCTGCGGTGTGAAGCCCAGGGACCGGGCTTCGAACACATAACGCCGCCCGGGCTGGAAGTCGTCGTAACGAATGACCAAGGTACAGCGCAGGTACTGGGTCTCGCCGAACTGCCCAAGTCCGCCACTGCTGATTTCGAATTCGTAGCGGGCCTCGAGTTCATGCGCACCGGGATCGACCTGGAAGTAGCGCCCGTCGGGCGTGCGTTTGTCGTCCAGGCGATCGGACATGAAGATGTCGCTTGGTTGCGCACGCAGGTCAACCCAGGCCATGCCGGGGTCGGGCGCGGGTAGGGGGCTGGCGCAGCCGGACAGGCCGAGCGCCAGGCATAACGGCAAGGGCAGTCGCATGTTCAATCCTCCGAGCCGGGCTGAGCGCCAGGCCATGAGCCGTCGAGCCTGAGCCAGACAGCGCGGATTTTCAACGCCTGCCCGTTATTCCGCAGTGAGCGCGCCGTTCAGCGGGTCGCGACGCCACCGCAGCCGCGTTCGGTTGCTTTGGCCAGCAACTGGTCGTGCTGATCATAGAGCCGTGCCCAGGGGCGGAAGCCGTAGCCGCCGGCAACCAGCCGGTAGCGCATGCCGGCGTTGAAACGGTCGTAATCGAGCGTCAGGCGGCAGTCACGCTCCAGCGCGTCGCTGTCGCGGCCGACGTCGGCTGGAGCGACTTCGAAACGGTAGCGCATGCCGAGCTGGTGGCTGCCGGGTGTGACTTGAAAATAGCGGTGGTCATCGAGCGGCTTCTGGTCGACCGCCACGGCCTTCAGTTCGGTCTCGCCGTTGGGGGCCAGTTCAACCCAGGCCTGACTGGGGTCGTGCTTGGGCATCCACAGGGCGCAACCGCTTAGGCTGGTGAGCGCAAGCGCAACAAGCAGGATTCGCATGGCTGTCTCTCCGATCGGCAGCGGGGTCTGGCTGGCGATGAGGCGATGTCGTGGTTGGGTGGGCTTCGTTGTCGTTGTAGGCTCGGCACACTGCCCGCGAAGGGCCCGTATGCCAGGCGTTTCATGTCGAAGCCGACTCGTTACAAGCTCAAAAGCGCCCCAGTCGACAACCGTAGCCTACGTTGGGTTCCCCTGGTGTTGGCGGTGGCGCTGAGTGGTTGCAGCACCTATTACGGGCAGCTCGTTGCCGGCCAGCTGACGTTGCTGAGCCAGCGTGAATCCGTCGAGGCGATTATCGAGAGCCCGCGGACCGAGCCGGCCCTGCGCCAGCGCCTGGCCCAGGCACAGCAAGCCAGACGCTTCGCCAGCCAAGCGCTGGGCCTGCCGGACAACGGCAGTTACCGCGTCTATGCCGATATCGGGCGGCCCTATGTGGTGTGGAACGTATTCGCCACGCCGGAGTTTGCCGTGGCGCCACTGACGCACTGTTTTCCGATTGCCGGTTGTGTGGCGTATCGCGGTTATTACCAGCAGGGTCGCGCCCGGGGCGAGGCGGCGCGGCTCGGGTTGGAGGGGTATGACACCCACGTTGCCGGCGTGCAGGCCTACTCCACGTTGGGCTGGTTCGACGACCCGCTGCTTAGCTCCATGTTGCGCTGGAGCGATGATCGTCTCGCCGGGCTGATCTTCCACGAACTGGCCCATCAGCGCCTGTATGTGGCCGACGACACCGCGTTCAACGAGTCCTTCGCGTCTTTCGTCGAGCACGAGGGGCTGCGCCAGTGGCAGGCCCGGCGCGGCGTGGCGCCGGCACGACCTGGGCAGCCCCACCACTACGCCGACTTCAGCCAGCTGATGCTGGAGACGCGTGAACGACTGGCCGTGCTGTACGCCTCGGGCCTTGGCGCTGACCGGATGCGCACCGCCAAGGCAGCCGAATTCACCCGCCTGCGCCAGGCCTATCGACAGCTGCGCGACGCGCAGTGGCAAGGCGACACGCGCTTTGATCGTTGGATGGCCCAACCACTGAATAACGCCAGTCTGGTGCCCTTCGGTTTGTATGACCGGTGGGTGCCAGCGTTCGCTGCGCTGTTCGAGCAGGCCGGTGGCGATTGGCCGCGCTTCTACGAGGCGGTCGAAGCGCTCGGCCGCCTGCGTGCCGACGAGCGGAGCCGGCGGTTGGACGCGCTGATGTAAGGCGTCGTCGCCGCTTCGCTTGGCGCTATGTCCGGCAAGGCATCGCGGCGTTTTCCGTTCCGCTCGATAACGCCATGTTCGGCGGGGTTGGAGGCGGCCGCTCGTCGTGATATCGGCTTTTCGCGCCGTTTAACACGGAATTGTTTCGCCCCTGGTTCCGTCCATTTTCTAGGCAGTCAGCCTTGCTGACCCGTGATTAGCGCCTACGTGGCCCCTCAGGCTGCCGTACGCCGAACCTAGAAAAAGCCGTTCCAACGGAGGCTACATGGATAACCTATCGGGCATTCTCGATAACAAGGGCACGCCCCTCGACAAGCAGAAATTCACCTGGAAGGAGATGGCGGGCAAGCCCATCAGCAAGCTCGACGATGACGCCTTCACCCGGGTACGCATCATCCTTATGAACGGTATCGAGACCGATGCGCTGCGGCTGAAGCATGGCATCGCGCGCATTACCGGCCAGCTACGCGGGCCGCTCGCCGAGATTCGTCGGGTCGAGCAACACCAGGCAACGATGATCAATTGGCTGATCTCTGCCGATCACTCGCCGCTCGAAACCACGGTCGCCTATGAGCAGGTGGCCATCGAGGTCACTGCTGCGGTCGCCCAGACTGAACCCGATCCCTACCAGGCGCAGACGTATCGCTTCGGCCTGCTGGAAGACTTCGACCACCTGTATCGCTACTCGGCCATGCTCGACCGCCTCGAAGGCAAGGATGCCAACAACATCCTGCAGGGCTACACCGATATCGTCCCGGGCCGGCAGACGTCTGAGCACCATCGCCATCCTGAAAACGACCTGCGTGAAAGCTATGAAAAAGAACAGGCGGCGCTGATTACCAAGATTCATGCAGCAATGATCACGGCGGCCGAGTTCCAGACCCACGATTACTACATGAACATCGGCCCGTTGTTCGCCGATCCGCTGGCGCGGCAGCTCTACGCCGAGATTGCCTCTGTCGAAGAGCAGCACGTGACCCAGTACGGTTCACTGGCCGACCCGCTCGAGTCCTTCATAGAAAAGTGGCTGGTTCACGAGGCGATGGAGGTCTATGCCTATGCCAGCTGCGCCGAGCAGGAGACGAACCCGCGCATCAAGGCGATGTGGGAGCGCTTCCTCGATTACGAATTGGGCCATCTGAACATGGCCTGCGAGTACTTCAAGAAGATCGAACGCCGCGACCCGGCGGAGATCTTGGGAGGCCCGCTGCCAAAGATGATCGAGTTCAAGAGCCAGCGCGACTTCGTTCGCCAGGTCTTGGCTGCAGAAGTCAACCTTCGCACTAGCGGCACTCAGTACGTCGACAAGAGCCAAGAGCCGCAGAACTCCCTGGACTACCGCGCCCAACTCAACTCCGAAGGTGTCGCGTCGAACATCGTCTCGGCGGGCTACCAATGGGCGCCAGGTGGCGAACTGATGAAGATGCGCAAGGCTTCTTGAGGAGAACAGGACATGGCAACTTCCGCAAAACTCGGTACCAACTTCACTGGCGTGCAAATGTCTCCGAAGGACACCAAGCGCCTGCTCGATGCCGTCAACGAGATCCATCCAGACGTTCCTGGCGATTCCAAGGGCATGATGCTCGAGCGCTCGACGCGTGCCGAGGAAGCTGATCGCATTGGCTCGGTTCCTGTACCTGGGTCGGCCAAGGGCATGATCAAGTCGACGTTCGATATGGCGCTGGGCAAAAGCCCTGAGCTACTTGTCGACAAGCTAGGCGAGCGCCTGGCCTTCGAGCGCAGCGGTGTTCGGCTGTATGACGCCATGATCGCCAAGGCGAAGGCGCTCGAGACCGCCGGCTCCGATCTGGTTCAGGTACTGCAGCACATCCGCGACGAAGAGTTCGAGCACATGCACATGGTGGCCGAAGCGATCGAGACGCTCGGGGCTGACCCAACCGCGCAGACGCCCTGCGCGGATATCGTTGCGGTCAAATCGATGGGCGTCATGCAGGTGCTCACCGACCCACGTACGAACATTTCCCAGGGCATCAATGCGCTGCTCACCCTTGAGCTTGAAGACAATGCCGCCTGGGAATTGTTGATCGAACTGGCCGAAGCAGGCGGTCACCCCCGGATTGCAAAGGGCTTTCACAAGGCCAAAGAGCAGGAGGACGACCATCTGGTCAAGATCAAGACCTTGCTGCGGCGGGATCTAATCAGCCAAGTGAAGTGACACCGCGTGCGCTTCATCCTTTAGCGTGCCTCAGGGCACGCTTTTTTTTTGCGCATGGTTCTGCTTTAGGAAGCGCCCGCGAGTTACCGCAGCGCGCCGTTGCGCTCCAAGCGATAGGTGCTGATCGCCTCGTACACCGCCTTGCGCAATCGATTGATCCCGCCGATGGGGCGATGGGCTGGCAACGCATGCCAGGGGTTGAACGAGAGGTTGTCACAGGCGAGGTTCTGTTCGGGGCTGTCGAAGTCCTGAGCCGGCAGGCGGATGTCGGCAACTGTTTCAAATGGCGAAATCGCCTCGTCCCATTCGATGCTGGTGTCTTCGATCGGCATGTAGTGTTCGGGTTTCTGCCGTTGTACTTGCAGTTCGAAGCAGGCCGGTACGCGGTCTAGCGAGAGTTGTCGATAAAGCGCGCTGCGTAGAAAGTTCGGTAGGTCGCGGTTCTGCTCCGGCAGTGCGTAGGTCGGGCAGCGCTCGGGTGCCGGAATCACGCGGTACTTGATGTTCAGGTCGCCCAGCTTGTAGGGCGCGACCGAGCTGTAGGTAGTCGCGACCGGGCTCTCTGGTGCTGGGGCGAGGGTCTGCAGGGCGATGAACAAGTGGCGCAGTTGCCACGTCCTTGGATCGGCGCTGGGAAAGAACGCCATGGCCTTCTTGCCCTCGGCCTGCGCGGCAAAGTTGCTGCGGTACTCGGCGACGTCACTCACGAAGAAAACCGGGTGATTGAACATGACAAAGTCCTGTTCGCCGGCATGCCGCGGGTCGCGTGTGAGTTTTTCGCCAGGTACGTCGAGCAGCTTGATCGCCATGCCTCGAGCATCCTTGATGCGATCGAATTGCGGGTAGGCGTTGCCGTTGGAAAGCCTGACCCAGGCGCTCCATGCCTTGCCTGGATCACTGAACACGCCTTGCCTAAGCTCGGGTTCGAGGCGCTGACGCACGCTAACCTCGGCGCGCACGCAGCCGTGCGCCTTGGCATGGGCGTCACGCAGTACGCGGGTGTTCTCGCTGTGCTGCTCGACCACGGCGACCGCGTTTTCGATGATCGCCTGGGTGTCGGCGGCCTCGGTGGGCGCGATGACCTCTTCGCTCGAAACCGGACCGCTGTGCTTCACGTGGAACACCACTGCGCCGATCGCCCAGCCAGCTAGCCCAATGACAACCACCATGATTATCAGCTTGGCCAGAACGCGGCCAAGCCAGAGCCAGAACCTTTTAAGCATGTGCATATCCTTTGCGTTGGCTACGGGCAGCTAGGCCCTGGGTTGTGAGGTCGCGGTGGAATATCGGCTAACCGCGGTTCAAAGCGGGCGTCGCCCAGCACCTTGAGGTACTCGACCAGCGCCCAGCGCTCCTCGGGTGCGAGTGCTCGGCCGATGACGCCGTGTCCGCGGCAGCCGGCGCGGAATTCGTGCCCGCGGTTGCTGTTGCCGGTGATCGTCGTATCGAGCAGGAAGCCGCCTTTGAACGGCTCGGTTCGTATGCCGACGTGCTGCGGGTCGTATTCGCGGTTGCCAGCCCAGAACGTGACCTGTCGCTCGGCCACGGGCGACAGCAGCTGGAACAGCGTCGGCACCGAGCCGTTATGCAGGAAAGGAGGCGTCGCCCAGATGCCCTCGAGCGGACGCGCCTTGTAGCCACGAATCTCCTGCACACCGATCGGTAGTCCAAAGCCATCGAACTCGGCCCGTTCTTCCGGGGTGATACCGGCATTCTGGTAGGCGCGGTTCTGAACGTACGCGGTGAGGTAGGCGAGGCCTTTGGCGCTGGATACTTGCGTCAGATCCAGCGGGCCGGCTGACCGTCCGTACAGCTTGACGTCGAGCCGTGCCAGCTCGTCGGGCGTCCAGCCGAGGCGGGACAGGTCAAAGCGATGGTCAGCGATGTTGTCAGCCGTGGTCGGGTCGGTACCGACAACCGTGGTCGGGATGACGGGCATCTTCCATTCCGGGTCCCGGCCGGGAGCGAAGCGTTTGTCGACCGGCTTGGGTTTGGCCGCATGACAGTGGGCGCAGTTCTCGCGGTACAACGCACGGCCGCGGCTCGCCTGTTCCAAGTCGATCGAGCCCAGCAGCTCTTCGGGCCAACGCGGGGGTGCGAGCCGCATCAGCGTTGTTTCCAGGGTATGCAGGTCGCGTACGCGCACGCCTGATGCGTAGCGCTCATGTTCCGGCACTGGCTGCCCGTTTTCACGGAGCAGCTGCAGACGCGCACCAACGCCCAGCGCCTCGCCAATATTCCGCGCCATCGGCTGCATGGCCGAGCCGTTCCATTGCACCCAGTCGAATTTCCAAATGTCCCAGACCTGCGGATAGCTGACCGGGGCGTTGGCGATGCGGTAGTTGGCCGTGTCCAGCGCATCGCCGAAGGCCGTGTTAGCGATACGGCCAAACGCATCGGTTCGACCAAAGCCTTCCTCGGTCGGGTACAGGCCCCGGTGCCAGTCGTTGTAGGCCGTCCCCAGCAGTCGGTCCAGTACCTGCTTGAAGTCGCGGCGCAGCTGCGCGCGCGCCGGCTCGTCGTGCTCACCCAGTACCGCGTGGGCGAAACGGCTGAACTTGAAGGGGTTGTAATAGGTGAAGGCCATGCTCATGCCGAGCGCCTGACCGAACGAACCTCCACGTAAGGTCGGCACCGTCGAGGCCAGCGAGTGCATCGCCGCACCGCCGTCGATGCGGATTGCCTGGCCTTGGTAACGAAGCTCACCGGTGTGGCAAGCCGCGCAACTGACGTCCAGGTAGGCCCGTCCGCTTTCGTCGTCTTCGTGCCGAGCGAAGCCAACCGGCAGGTTGCCAGGGTTCAGCGCCGTGGCGCGTTGCGCAGGGTCGACCAGAAAGCCGAAGCGGGCGAGGTAGGCGGGTGTCGCGAACCTGTCCTCATTGAAGGGCAACTCCAGAGCGGTAAACCAGTCGTACTCCAACCCTTTAACTTGCGTGCCTTGGGGCGTGTAGTAATAGGTCTGCCGGTCCGCCTCGCTCCATTGATCAAGGTAGCGAAGCCCTTTGGGTGCCTCGTATTCCGGAAGGTTCGGAAAGGCCACGAAATACAACCCGACCCCTATGGCCACTACGGCCATCATCAGCAGCCCGAGTAGGGCGCGTCGCAGCAATCGCATCTGTACGTCCTTGTAGCGTCATGGCGAATGCGCGTTTATGGCAGGGTTGAGCAGCGATGGCAATGAGACATTGTTGGTTTCGGTGACACGTTACCGTGAGTGCTGTCTCGGACAGCTATTCAAGATCAAGCAAACTTCCTTTCACAGAAGTTGAAATGCATGGGAGATAAGTTAGGTAGTTAGAGTTTTTCTTAACTAATATGCCGTGCTTGGGCTCTTGAATACCAGCAACTCTATTAACGCTGGATACTACGGCGTACGTATAGTCGACATTAGCAAAACTAATAGAGTTGGTCAGTTCGCTGTCAGACACGTTGCCTATTGAGATTACTACCTCGTCTAATGGTTTTTTAATTCTAGCTCTGGCGGATGGTTAGGTCGTCCGAAAGTATAAGTAATCGTATTGTCTTGCTTATGTAGTTCGATGAGCTTGTTAGATTCCATTGTGCAGCTGAAGAGAAGCTTAGGCTCTTCGATAGTCTTTGCCGCTAGGGTGGACGAGAAAGCTAAAGTCAAGGCCAACATAATTTTGTAAATGGAGTTTGTTTAGACATTATTCACGCTGCATTTTTTCAGCACGTTATTTTCTTGATCAACAAAATCCGGCTCATTTATCCATTCTTGTGAATTCGATATTTTGTTGTAAAAACCAAGCCACTTAATTTTTGCAGACCTATCTGAAATCATTTGCATCTCAGCAATTGGTATTGCCCTAGAAAAGCTATCCCAGTCTAGCGACATCCCACCAAATCCTAAATCAGTAGGCTCGATTAACTTTATAACCAATTTTTTTTTGCTAAATTTTCCAGTGGCATGTATGTAGATTTGGTTCGCATTAACCTCCATTGTTATGTCTTCCTTGCTAGCAATTGAGATCCAGCCACTTTCGTCACAGTTTAGTGCCCATTTCCCTGAAAGGTCACTTTCTTTTAATGGTTCGTTCTCGCTGCCATGTCCTAAGGATGATAGGCAGAGAACACCCACAGCCAATAAGCAACTGGGCGTAAATATAGACATAATGGTCAATATCCAAACTCCTCTAGAAACCCTGATTTTATATGTAAGTCTGTTTCACCTAGCTTTTCTTCCTTGAGGAATTTTTCATAATTCCCAAGAGCCTCCTCCATGGTTTCTATAGGCTGCCCATATCTGCTGGGAGGTAAGCTAGCCCATATCCAACTACAGCTCTCTATGGCTTCTTTTATTTTGTCGTCCACGATCATTTTCAGAGCATTTCCCTTAGTGGCATATCTAAGCAATACGACCCCGAACCTATCTTGGGATTCTGGGGAAAAATCTTGTATCCTCAGTCTGCTCCTTGTCTTTATATAGTTGGCGTCACTCCATGTATACCCCATTACTTGATATGCCCCTGCTGCCGAAGAAACATATCCTCCAGTTTTTATTTTAATTTGTGGGTGGTCAGAAAAATCTTTCCCATGATCCTTAATGAAAGATGAACCACCGAATAATCTTTCATAGCCGCGAGGGCCAACAGTTCCCTCTCCGACCCTAATCATTCTCATAAATGCACGGACTCTTAGCTCTTTAAGAGAAATCTTTGTAGGGTGAGTAAATGCAGCCGATAGCCACATAGGCTGAAAATGCCAAGCGCTCCCGTCCGCACTGATTCCACCCTTACCCTTCAAACTCTCCCACCAACTCAACTGCTCAATACGCGCCTTTTCGCTTTCCCAATTCTGGTTCGGATCAACATACGGGATATGCCCCATCAACGGATCCAGTTCATCCCACTTATCGGCCTTCCAGAACCACTCGCTCTCATAATGAGTAACCAGTTGCGCGATGGATTGTGCATGCCAGGGTTTTGCCAAGGCGCTACGGATCTCGGTAGCAGTAAGCTTGTTGTCGCGATTGGTGTCGATTATGTCGCAGAGCCTTTTCTTAACTGGCCCCTGATCTTCCTGGCTGACCATGGCGCGGTAATTCGCGCGCTCCTCATCGGTAAGTCGACGCAAGGCATCGTAAAGGTAGGCGGCTTTGCCAATCGGGCGGCCGGTTTCCTTGATGAAGTCGTAGCCCACCCATTCCCAGGGGCTATGGCGAGTGGTGATGGGCTCCCGTTCTGCCAGCCAGCCACTGATAGGATTACCGCTGCTATCAGCGAGCAGGTTGTTCAGTCTCCACCAGCGGGTCACCGCGGGCTTGGTACTGCCTGGCACAGTCGTACTAACTTGCAGTTTGTGGTCGGCTGGTAGTGCGTCCAACAAGCTTTGTGGAATGATCAGGTCGACGCCAACGGTTGCTCCCGCATCGCTGGCCTTCGGCGGGTTGTTGGCGTTGATGTCCTCGCGGTGTGAGATGAGTTTGCTAGCCCCCTTGTAGACCTTCAGGAGGGTTTTTTGTTGATTGGGCAAGCCTGCAGCCCATGCCCGGCTTTGGGCGATGAAAGCGGGTACGTCTTCACAACTGAGAACCTCCAGATGCAGGAGTGGTTTGGCACCCCCTTCATCGTGATTCTGGTACTGGCCAAGGTGCCCAATCAGCTCGCCAGCCTTGATCGGATAGGGCTTGGGCAATACATGCACTTGATCCAATACGGGTTCCGAGCGAGTGGCTTCGAGCGAGCCAAAATGCACGAAGCCTTTTATGTTGTGCGTGCTATCGGCCGACAGCGGCACTACGTCATGCCCTTCGATGATTTGCTGTAGTTCCCGATAGGCTGCTGTTCCAGCCTTGAGCGAAAACTTTGCTCCAACAGGGAGCAAGCCGGTTTTCGGATCGCTACTTTTGCCGTTACCCGTTTTTCTTACATTCAGGCCTTTTTGTGGGGCAAGGCTCGGCTCCTCATCATCGGCATCGTCTGCGACCCGAAAGGTATCTGGTTCACCCGCTACGGCTTGCATTTCCTTGATGAAGACCCACGACTCTGCGCCTGTGAGCGCGGGTATGGCGCAGCCTTCCACGATGCTCAGTAACTTGCGCCAGTTGGAAGAGTCGGTGCCTGGAGCGACCTTCACCTTGGTACCTTTGGGTAGCAAGGCAGTGACTGCGCCATTCTTGGGGGCTGCACGTACTCGCAAGCCGCGCACGCTATCGACAGCCTTATCGGGCTTCACGCTGTATAGCGTGTCCCCCATGAAGCCAGGGGCTGTAGGTGCTCCTGTCTTGCTGTAGCTGTCCCAGTCCAGCAGGTGCATGTAGAGGCTGAAAAAGGTCAAGGAGGGGGACGGTACAGGCGTCACGCCTTCCTTCGGCGGCAACGCTGGCGCCTCCAGGCGATGTTTGACCAAGACAAAACAGCGCGAGAATGGGGCCGAGAAGGTGGTTTTCGCTGAGTTGAGGTAGAGGCTTTTGGGATAGCTTTTGTCAATTCGATAGGCGATCACCTCGCCATCGGCAATGCAGCACACTTGGGATTGATCGAATACCACCGCTGTCTTGTCGTCGAAATGAATGCCGCCATGCCACTGGCCATTCTTGCCGATGGGGTAGTAGCCACCGCCCGCCTTGGCCATCGCGGTCAGATGTTGAATGGGATTGAGATTTTCCTCCTTGGGCTTGAAGGGAAAGCTCCAGTTGTTAACTTTGGTCGTGTCGCTCATGTCTACCGATCCTTGATTGTTTACTTCCTAAGCCATCAGCCCGAGAAGTTGAACATTCGTTTGGGCTGCTTGGGTTCTGAGGACTCATTCGCCAACGCCTGCTCCAACAAACTCCCCGCCTTGTCGCTATCCGCCTCGCCCGGCAACACTGGCGGTTTGATCTTGATCCCCGATCCCTTACCCGGCGCGCCGCCGGCGTTGATTTTCACCAGCGGGCCAGAGACTGTGATGCCGCCCGGATCAAGCTTGATGAAGCTGCCGCCGGCCTTGAGGGTCAGTTCGATGCCGGCTTCGATGACCATCTTCTGGCCGGCCTTGAGGTGAATCTCGCGGCCGGCCTTGGTCAGCTGCGCGGCCCCAAGCTTGATGTGCTGGTTTTGGCCGACGGTGAGGTGGTCGTCGGGTTTGATTTCTACCTTGCGATCGCCGCTTACGCTCAGGTGTTCCTCGGCCTTGAGCTCGCTGTAGCTGTTAGCTTCCACGGTGTCGTGGCGCTCATGGCCGACGCGGATCTTCTGGTCGTGCTCGATGGTTTCGTCCCAGTCCCGCTGGGCGTGGATGTATATCTGCTCAGCGCCCTTGCGATCCTCGATGCGCAGTTCGTTGTAGCCGCCCCCGCCGGGGCTCGACAGTGTCTTGAAAACGCTACGGGTCTTGTTTGCCGGCAGGTCGTAGGGGACCTGATGTTCGGCATGGTAGAGGCAGCCAGTCACCAAGGGCTGGTCGGGGTCAGCTTCGAGAAACGTAACCAGTACTTCCATACCGACGCGCGGGATGGCGATACCGCCGTAGCGGTCGCCGGCCCAGCTTGAGCTGACGCGCAGCCAGCAGCTTGTCTTGTCGTCGGCCTGGCCTTCACGGTCCCAGAAGAACTGGACCTTTACGCGGCCGTACTCGTCGCAGTGGATATCTTCCCCCGCAGGGCCGGTGACGACGGCAGTTTGAGCGCCAAGCGCGCGAGGCTTCGGGTGGTTCAGGGCGGGCCGATAGGCGACATCCCAGGGCGTGGCGGTGAACTGGTTACGGTAGCCTTGGGTAAAACCGTCATGTGACGTGACGTCGCTTGTTACCGACTCTTCCAGCACCTGCGGCTGTTTGCCTTCGTGTATCACCTCGTTCAGCAACCAAAGGTCGTTCCATTCCTGCCGAGGGTGGTCGGAGATTTCCAGAAGGTGACCGCTGACGAGCGTGGGCTGGTCGCTTCGGCCTTCGGCCAGTCGATAGTCGGCACGATGACGCTCCAGGGCGCGCTGGGAAAGATGCTTACCACGGGCGCGATCCGTGAAACGGCCGGGATAGTCGTAGTCTTCCAGGTCCGGTCGTGGCGTGGCCGTTTGATCTGTGCCCTTGTGGCCGGCCTCCATCACCAGACGCGGCTGCTCGAAGTCGTAATCGCGTCGGCTCACTCGGTTGGTACGAGTCTCCAAGCGAACTGCGAAGCGCTTGATCACCGGCTCGTCGGCGACTAGCCCGCTGTCCTGCACATACGCGGTGGGCTGGCCAAGTTTGGGGAAGCTCGTCTGGTCATCACCGAACACCAGTACATGACCCTGCGGGCTGTGCTCGAAGTGATAGTGGATGCCTTCTTCTTCGCATAAGCGCTGGACGAAGTGCAGGTCGGTTTCGTCGTACTGGGTGCAGTAGTCGCGCTCGGGATAGACCACCGGGCCGAGCTGGAAGCGATAGGCGTTCGCCTGGATGCCGTGGCGTTCTAGCACCTGGGCGATGATCTGCGGCACGGTCAGGTGCTGAAAGATGCGCTGATCGGTACGGTGCGTGAGGTAGGCAAGCTGCGGAACGAGGGTCACCCGGTAGCGCGTCAGGCGCTTCCCTGAATCGCCTTGCGCAACGCGGTGAATCAATCCATGAATGCCGTTGCCTGCAGGCGAGAGCTCAAGGAAGGCTGGCTGATACAGCAGGCTCTGCAGATCCAGATCGGGGCGCTCGCTGACCAACTCCAGGTCGAAGCGGTAAGGCTGGCTGATGGCCTCGCGACCGGTAAAGGCAAGCACCTGCAGGTCATGCTCGATACCTTCGATCGTGAGGCTGAAATGGGTGTCATTGGCCGTGTTGAACATGGCGCTTCCTTGTTCTCATGTCATCCGTGGGTGCGCCCGAACCAGCGCTGTAGGCGGCTGGGTGCGGGGCGGCGAAAAATTTCCAGCAGATCGCCGACGCTGCATGTGCGCTTGTCACTATCGAACGCCAGGGCAGTGCGCAGGGCTGGCCAGCCGTGGGCGGGAAAGCTCGCCGGGCATTGCAGCTCGTTGTCCAGGCTCATGGCCTTGGCTTGCTTGGAGCTCAGTCGGCGGAACGGGTGCTTGCCGCTCGCAAGCTCGAACAGCAGGCAGGCAAGCGCGTAGATATCGCTGGCGGCGCTGGGCTCGGCGCCGTCCAGTAGCTCCGGCGCGGCGTAGCGTGTGGTCCATGCCTTGAAACGGTTGCGGGACAGGCGTGGCAACGTTTTGAGAGACCCCTCGATGGGCTGACCGAGCCCGTAGTCGAAGAGGCGTAGCCCGTCCTCAGCGAGTATCACGTTGCTTGGTTTGAGGTCGCCGTGGATCACGCCCCGGCTATGGGAGTAGTCGAGCGCCTCGAGCAACGGTACGGCGATTTCGTTGAGTGCTTCCGTGACCAGCCCCTCGGGACGCTCGCTAAGGAGCTGGTCGAGCGTCGGCCCTTTGAGCAATTCCAGCGTGATGAAGGCCCGTTGACTCAGGGTGTCCACATCGAACCCGAACAGGCGCACGACATGGCGATGGCTCAACCGGGCGGTCAGCGCGAACTCGCTGTATAGCAGCGCGTGGGCGTCCGGATATTGCGCAAAATCATCGCTCAACGTCTTGAGCGCGACGTACGGCTCCGGATCTCCAAACTGCTCGCGCAGCAAATCCCGCGCCCGATATACCGCTCCCATGCCACCGACGCCTAGCAGTCGTTCGATCAGATAGCGCCCAGCCAGCACCTCCGGTAGCACCCCCGACGCAACGGGGTTGGTCTGCGGGCTCGGCATAGCGGGAGCGCTGGCTGTGGCCGCAAAGGCGAAGTAGGTGAGGTCCGACGCCGGCTCGGCGCGCAGGGGCTCGCTCATAGCCGGATTACCACTGCGCTCAGGTTGTCTCGACACGGACCGTCCATGGCCTCTTCAAACAGCCTTTGCAGGGCGAGGCCTGTGGATGGCGCATTGAGCGCTGCTCCCAAGCTGTCCGGTGACAGGCTTTGGTAGAGCCCGTCGCTGCATAGCAATAGGGTGTCGCCTGGATAAACATCGAACTCGAGGATATCCAGTGTCAGTTGTTCGCTGGCGCCGATGGCGCGGGTTAGGGCGTTTGCGGCTGGGTGACGCGCGGCCTCTTGCGGACTCAGGCTCTGCTCGTCGATCAGCTGTTGTAGCAGCGAATGGTCGCGCGAGAGCTGATAAAGCCGTCCGCGGCGCCAGAGGTAGCAGCGGCTATCGCCAGCCCACACGCAGGCGGCACGGTCGGCCTCCATCAGCAGCGCGACCACGGTGCTGCCAATCACCGGATCGGGTCGATCTGCCGTGACCGTCAGTTCTTGCCCGAGTCTGCGGTTGAGGTCATGCAAACAGCGGCGCAGAGCGACCAAGCGCTCCGCCATGCTGCCTTCGGGCAACGCGGCGAGCTGCTCGACGATCAGGCGGCTGGCGAGCGCGCCGTTGTGGTGGCCGCCCATTCCATCCGCCACGACCCAAAGGCCTTGCTCGGGGAGGTCGAGAAAGGCGTCTTCATTGCGTGCGCGGACTTTGCCCGTATCGGTCCGCGCGGCGCTGCGCCAGCGGTACGCCAGGCTCGCAGTGGCTGACATTACAGGGTCGCCGGAAGTTTGAAGTCGCGCAGCACGGCGATATCGAACGGGTTCGGCGAACGCTGGCTGTGTAACAGATAGTTGGCGTTGCGGCCGCCCAGATTGGCCTTGAGCATCAGCACGTCGCGACCGCTGTGGTAATCGACCTGCATCAGGTCCAGCAGGCGGAATAGCGACCAGGGGCCGGTGTTCTTCTCGATACCGACACGGCGCCCGCCCAGTTCTTCGACCACCAGGCTGGTGCGGCCTTCCTCTGCGTCGGCTGGCCAGCTGAAGGCTGTCTGCACGATCGGGCCGTGGCGGTATTCCATCTGCTGATTGCCAAAGCGGAAGTCAGCGCGACCCAGGCTCGAATCCAGCGAGTAAGGCTCGAGCTTGAAGCGGATCTGCGGCTCGTTCGGATTCTCTGCGAAGAAACTGCGGCGGATGGTTTGCGCGTTGCTCATCTGCGACAGGAACTCGCGTGACAGGGGCAAGCCACGGCCGTCGACTCGACGAAGCTGATATTGGCCAGCGCTCCCGCTGACGAACGCCTTCAGGTAGCGATCAAAGAACCCGTCAGCCACGCCTTGCGCCTTGAAGAACTCCCGGAAGTCAGCAATAGCGACGTCGCTCTCGCTGTGTGCGCTGAATGGATAGCGCTGGCGTAGGGAACCTTTGTAGAACGCGTACAGTTCGCTCTGGTAGCGCTGGTTGAGGTAGTGGTAGGCGTCGTTCAGGACCAGCGTCCAGCTGTCTTCGGCGAGCAGGCCGAGCCAGTTGCCGATCGGTTGCGGTAACCGGGCTGCGCTGGCTCTCAACTGGTTGATGGCATCACGCTGACCCGCCATGCGCGCTTTGGCGAGTTCAAAGGCCGCCTGATCAGGCGCACTGGCGTGGGCCAGACTCGCCAGTTGCAATTGAAGCGCATCGAGGGCCTGTAGGGTGGGAACAAGCTCGGCGCTGGCGCCTGCATTGTCGTCGAGCAGGCGATGCAGCGGCTCGAAGCGGCGCTCGAGTGTTTTGCGCGCCGTGTCGGGTACGTTCTTGGCCAGTGCGGCCTGGGCCTGCTCGGCAGCGGCTGATGCGAGCTTGGCGGCTTTGCCCAGCTTGCCGTTGGCGTTTTTGAGAGCATCGGCTGCGTCCACCGCTTCGCCGGCGGTCTCGACTGCGCCGGCAAAGCGGGTGTTGTCACGGACCTCGACAAGCAGTTGCAACAGCGGCGAATTAGCCGCGGACAACCCACTAAGCAGCACCGAGCCCTGGCCGGCACCCGCGATAGGCTCCAGCGTCAGCTGGGCGACCGCTTCGCTCCAATAGTTGGCGTAATCCCGGAAATAGAGCTGCTCCATCTCGACCATCAAGCGGCCAAGATCTTTCAGACTCAAGCTGTCGCCTTCGCCGAGCACCCAGTTATCGCGCAGGATCTCGCGCACCAGCTCGCTGCCCTGGGCGACGTAGAATTTCTGATAGCCGTTCTGGGTATAGAAACCAGGAATGGTGTAGTCGCTGCCGCTGAATAGCGCACCTTGCGGTCCGAGATGCTGACTGAACCGGTAGTCAGGCAGGCTACGAGCCTGATCGCGCAACATGCGGTAGACGACATTGGCCAACGATTCGCTGCGCAACACCTGACGTGCCTCGGCGACGAGTTGGTCGTTGAGCGCGTAAGGCGCGAAGCCGTCACCGAGTAACCGCTCAAAATGGGTGTTTAGGCCGTTCTGCGCAACGGCATTGCCGGCGTAACGCAACGACCAATCGGCGGCTACCCAATCCTTGAGGAAACCGTCGTCGCGACGCTCTTCCAGGCTGAGCATCAGGTAGGCGCGCAGGCTACCAAGCAGGCGCTCTCGATCAGTCAAGTTGGCGCGTATCTGAGCTTCGAGCTGACGCGCAACGCGAGGCAGTAGCAGGGTTTCCAGCTCACGGCGGTAGGCCCGGTGGACGGTGGGATCAACTACCTCACCTTGGTAAAGCCCGCCGCGCTGCAAGTAGGACACGTCAGCCTTATCCGGAAACACCTGAGTAGCCGCATAGCTCATATCCAGCGCCTTGAGCGTACGCAGTGCGTCATCTTCAGCCGTGATGCCCTGATGCTCGCGGCCCAGCTGGTCAGCGAGGCCGCGTAACTGCTCAAGCCGTTCATGGTTGTTGGAGAAGCCATTGGCCCAAAGGGCGCCGAACAGTGCCAGGCAGGCGAAGCTCGCGGCATACAGGGCGCGCTGGCCCCAATCGATGCGGCGTACTTCCTTTTGATCGAGACCGGCGAGGTCGGCTTCGGGGAAGATCACGCGGCTGAGCAAGTGATTGATAAAGCGAGCACGTCCGCTGCGGAATGTTGGCAACGCGCTGCTCGACAGGCCGAGGTTGCGGCCAATGCCGCTGGTGAGCGGATCGAGTCCACCTTGGAGTTGCGGCGCACTGGTGAGGTAGAAACCGCGCAGTTGGCTGGCCCGCTGGTAGCGGTTGCCTGAGAATGCTAGCTCGACGAACAGGCATAAACGCTCGCCAATCTGGCCAAGCTGGTGCGGGAAATCAAGGATGCGACCCCTGCGCTGGGTGTCGCGCTCTTGGTGCATGCGCAGGATGACCTGGCTGTTGAGTCGGCGCAGCAGTTCCTCGAATTCGCTCCGAACGACGTTGACGTCGGTACCGTCCTGCTCCTTGCGGAAGCTCGCGCCGAGCACCTGATCGCTTTCCTCGCGCGAGAGCTGATCAAAGAACTCGTCGAAGCCAAGCACCTTATCCGCTTTGCTCAGCACCAGATAGACCGGCACGTCGGCGCCAAGGCGCTGGTGGATCTCGTGCAGGCGCTGACGGCTCTGGCGCGCCAGCGTTTCGAGCTCCAGTTCGCTCGAATGCAACAGTTGCTCGACCGGAATGTTGATCAGCACGCCATTGAGCGGGCGTGCACGGCGGCGGCGCAGCAGGCCGAGTAGCGTTTCCCACGCCTTGCCATCGACACCCGAGTCGGGCTGCGTCAGGTAGCGGCCGGCGGTATCGATCAGCACGGCATGGTCGGCGAAGTACCAGTCTGCATAGCGGGTGCCTGAGACATCCTTGGTCAGTCGCTGGTTTTCACCGCGGTTGAGCGGAAAGTCCAAGCCGGAAAAATCCAGCAATGAGGTTTTGCCGCTGCCTTGAGGACCGAGCAGCAAATACCAGGGCAGGTCGTTGCGCCATTTCTCGCTGCGGCCGCGGTACAGGCTCGAACTCTTGAGGGTACGAACGGCGTCGCGGTAGCGCTGGCTCAGGATGCCTTGCTCTTCGCTGACCAAGCCTTCACGGCGAAGCCGCTCCTGAACCTCTTCGTCGCTGGCTTCGGCCTGCTTGCGACGAGTGCTATGCCAGCTGGCGAACACGATGAACAGGCCCCAGACCAGGCAGAGGCCGGCAATGGTCAGCAGACGACTGCTGGATGACTCCCAAAACTTATAGTCGTTTATCGCCAGCAGTGGCCCAACGAGCCACACGAGCAGGGCCAACACCAGCAGGACGCACAGGCTCCATACCCAGGTCTTGCGGAAAAACGCGGCAAGCTTGCCGAAAAAAACCTTCATGGCAGTACGTCCTTGTTACGGCTTGGGCTCGACCCGAACGGTCGGATCGACAGGTTGATACGGTTGCAGTACGGCATCGCGTTGTTCACCCAGCACCCAGGCGAAGCCCGCATACAGCGTTACCAGGCAGATCAATGTGAACAGCGCGACCAGCCACCAGGGCACGATGCGCACTAGACGCCGACGCGTATCACGTAGTCCCTGCCAGTGCGGCGATACCTCACGCGGCACGTCGCCGCGCAGCTGGCGGATCTGCCGGTAAAGGCTGTCGCGTACCGCTTCGAGCTCGAGCATGCCGCGTGGCATCACTCGGTATTTGCCTTCGAAACCCAGCGACAAGCACAGATACATCAGTTCCAGCATCGGCAGGTGCTTGACCGGGTTGCGTGAGAGACGCTCGAGCAACTGAAAGAACTTCTCACCGCCGAAGGTTTCGTTGTGGAAGCTCGATAGCAGACTCATCTGCGACCATTCGCTCTCGTTACCCCAGGGTGTGGTGACCACCGCTTCGTCGATAGCGGTGCATAGCACGTAGCGAGCGGCCATCACCTGACTGCTCTCGGCTCCGTCGTGCAGGGCGCGGTGCTCGAACAGCTTGAGCTCACCAGACAGGCGCTGGTTGAGGGCGTGCAGGTCTTCGCCTTCATAGCTGTGCTTGAGCCGCACGACTTCCGAGAGCAACGACGATGCTGCTGCGACAAGCGGGTTGAGGCTGATATTGAACGTCTCGGCCGGACGCAGCCGCGCGGCATAGATCATCCGCTCTTCAAGCTGCTCGAATTTCGGCGGTGTGCTGAAGTCAGTCAGCGGGCTCTGTGCCGGGGCGTCGCCGTGGCGATTGAGGATGACCGTCTTGTCGTCCTGTGCGTAGTCCATTTCTCTGATCATGTCGGTCAGTTCCTGATCGCCCAGAGTTTCAGCTCAAGCCCGGTAAATTCACCGGACACATGGAAGGCGAAGCCGCCAGAGCGTTCCAGTTGCGCCAGCTCCTCGGAGCTGAGCTCCAACGCAAAGTAGGTCTTGCCGGAATGAAACGGGATCTGCCGTGGCGCGACGGGCAGTGGCTTGACCTTGATTCCCGGCAGATGAAGGTTGACCAGCTGGCGAATACGCTCAACCGGACCAACCTTGAGGTGGGCCGGCAGGCGGGTGCGCAGCTCTTCGGAGTCGCATTGGGCGCTGGCTGCGAGCACGAACGAGGCGCTGCCGAGCAGCTTGTGGTCGTGCAGTGGCGAGACCTGAATGCCGTATTGACGCTGTTGCAGAAGCAGCTCGATGGCGTGCTGCTCGAGCACCATCGACAGCACTTGGCGAATCGCATCCATCAGCTTGCGGAACGACAGTCCCTGGTCGTTGTGCAGGTAGCGGCCATCCAGGCGAGGTCGTTTGGTCTCGCTGGAGAACGTCGCCAGCTCGCCCAGCAACCCCAGCAGCTCACGGTAAATGTGTTCGGGATGGATCCGGTCGATGCCCATGTAATGGCGTAGCACGGGCTCGTAGCGGTTGATCAGCTGCAGCATCATGAAGTCACCGACTTCCGCTCCGCCGACTTTACCGGTGGCGCGAATACGCTCTGCCAGGATGTCGCCGCGATGGCCGAGCATGCTGATCACTTCTTTCAGGCACGACAGCAGGTAGCTGGACGCCTGAAAGTCGATAAAGGTAGGGATGTACTCAGGGTCGAGGCTGATCACACCGTCCGGCGTGGTGTCGAGGATGTCGCAAAGCTTGAGCTTCACGTAAGCCTGATCGCTCTGCTGCTCGCCCAGCAGCAACCGAAAGTCCGGACGGCCGGTGCTGACTTGGCTGCTGCTGTTATCGCCGGCGTTGGAGTCGGTGACTTCTTCGTCGAGCGCGGTGTAGCGCGCCAACACGTCCTTCTGCTCAGGGCGGCGACTCTCGATGTGGTTACCAGTGACAAGCGGTAAAGCCAGATAAACCGGCGTGTTGCCAGTGTTGGGCGGCACGTCCAGGGCCAGCGGCTCACGCTCAGCACCGATCTCGAAAAGGCTGCCATCTGGAAGCAGCCCACTCGCCTGGCTGAGCACGAGCTTGCCCATGTTAAGGAACTGACGGTCGATCTCCAGCTCAAAAAAACCCCAGGCGTAGTGACCCAACTTCTGGGTCCGCTGCTTGAGCTGCGCGTCGTAATAGCGGTCGCTTTGCTGGAAGTGCTGCGGACGCAGCAGCATGCCTTCCTGCCATATGACTTTGTTCATGCTCATCGATCAGTCTCCCTTCACGAGCGGATCGATGACCTTGATGCCGTGTTCATCGAGCTTTAGCTCGATTCGGTTCTGCGCTTTGTGTTGAAGAGGAATGACGAAGCGCCAGCTTGATTCGGGTAGATCGCGATAGGCGGCCAGCACGCCAACGTAGCGGCTACCGTCCTGAACAAACAGCTTGAGGTCGCGCTGCTCGCCCGGTCGCAGTTCCAGCTCTTCCTGAATGACAAGGTCCGGGGTCAGTGCTTCCTTGGGACGTTGGTAGAGCGAAAAAAAGTCAGCGTTCTCGAAGGCCACCGGATGCTTGAGTTCCAAGAGGCGAATCACGACAGGCGAAGGGCGGCCGTTAAGGTCGGGGTTGAGCTGGTCGCTGCCCTGCAGGGACAGGTCCAGCTTGGTCAAGTCAGAGTTGGGCGAGAGGGCAGAGCAGCCACTCAGAACGGCAAGCGCCGCGAGCGCCGCGGCGGGAAGAAAGCGAGACATGAATATCATCCTTGAAGGTCTGTATTGAGCGTGGCGATCAGCCGGGCCTGCTCCTCGTAGGCCTGGGCGAAGTCACGAGCGAACAACCGTTCGCTCCAATCGTCGTCGCGTTGCATCGCAGAATGCAGCCGCTTGAAAGCACGCCAGCGGCTACCGGAAGTGGACACAAGCGGCTTGTTATCACGCTCGAAGCGCAGGGCTAGCTGATCGGGTGAAAGCTGTTCAAGGATGCCTTTGACCGCGGCGCGACTGGCGGCCAGCATCGCAACCTGGTGCGCCTGAAGATCACGGTAGGCGCGCCCCATGGCCTGTTCGGCCGGCAGCTGTCCCGGCTTTCCACCGCGCAGCAGAAGAGTCAGCGCTTCCCCGCTGTCGATGCTGTGTTTAAGTGGGTTGTTGCCGGCACTCTGCACGGTGGTCAACGACAGGCGCATCTCGTTTTTCAACTCGCCGCGGGTACGCAGCGCCTGCTGCAAACCGCCGACGCTCTGCTTGAGCAGGCTCGCCGCTCTGAGCGCCAGCGCCTGGCGAGCTTCTTCGTCGAGGTCGTCCAGGCTGACGCCGAGCGCCTCGCCGAAGCGTGCCCAGAAGTCCGGCGGCAGCCGCTCGGGTCCAGGGGCGGCTTTGGGTTGCACAACCGCTTTGGGCATTACCAGTTCGGGAACCTGAAGGCTCTCCTCATCGATCTGCGCGTAGTCGCGCTGCTGGGCCTGGGCGCGTGGCGGAGCCAGTACGGCGGTCAGGTCGTCGACCTCGGCATAGACGCGCTCCTGCTGCTCCATGGCGGTCAGCGGGTCGAGGTCGAGGAAGGCGTCGTCGGGAATGATGCTGCCGGCCGGCTGTGGGCGCCCAATGTCGCCTTCGAAAGAAGCGGGATTCTGGATCAGTCGAGCACGTATCTCGAAGTCACCCAGGCAGTAGACGCTGCCATGCTCGATCCGCTGCGCCCGGCCTTTGTCCAGGCTGGCGCCGGTGTCCTTGAGCTGAATGCCGTTGCTGCTGGTGTCGGTGAGAAAAAACGCGCCGTCCCGGTAGCTCACCTCAGCGTGACGGCTAGACAACACACGTTTGCGGTCTGGGATGACCCAGTCGCAATCCTCCGCACGGCCGATGATGCCGCCGGCCTGCTTGAACGTCTTGCTGCTGATCAGGCCTGGCGCGAATTGCTGAGCACTGACCATATCGAAAACCAGTTCCATGGCCTCTTTCTCCTGGTGGATCAGTTACTGCGGGTAGGCGCCTGCGGATCACCCAAGGGGCGATACTCGTCGTCGTTGAATGTGTAGTTACCGGAGCAACCGGCAAGCGCGAGGGATGCGGCGAATAAAACGAGGGCGCAATAGCGGGCTAGCACGCGATTTCCTCCTTGAAAGCGTGTGGGCAGACAGCCGCGCGGCGCCGAAGCGCGGCGCGAGACTCAGGCTGAGCATTGAAGTTCACCCGGCTGTCACGGTGGGTGAACGAGGTCACGAAACCGGGCGGGGCTGGCTTGGAAACGAGAGGTGGGGCTATAAATACCGGCGCGAGCCAGGTGCAACGCTATTGCTTTACAGGCTAGTAAGACGGACATCAGGCTGACCGCAGGAATTAGAGCTAGCTTTCGCGATCAGCTAGTGTGCACCGCTAAAGCAGCGGAACGCTTCCCGAATGTCTGTTTCCAAAGCGACGAATCGCCCGTATATATCTAATGTCTAAGCGAGCGCAGGCTTTGATGTGCTCTGGATTTGAGCTAGCTCTGCTGCCTTGCGATTTGAAGCCAAGGCAAGCCACTGCTCAATCAGACTTGAGATATCGTCCCGCCGCCAGAGATCGCCAAAAACATCTTGAGCGATCAGCTTACGATCTGCTTCGTTCAACAGCCGTTGTCGGGCACGGTTCAGCGCATCGCGTTGCTGGGCACTTAGCTGGCGAACTGCAGTAATTCCATCGCTGTAGAGTTGCATCAGCTCCGCGTCTGTTTTGTTGTAGAAGCGGCTATCGTGGCGCAATCTGATCTCGTGTCGGAATTCGACAAAATTGCGTGGCCGCCAGCTTGCCAGCTCCTTTTCGGCGTTTCGTATAAGCCTATCGATGTCCGTAATTTCCGTACGCGTGAACAGTGCACCACCGCGCTCCGTAACGCTGCTATACCAGCGCAACATGGTGGTAAGCATGGCCCGACTATAGCCGCTGTCGCTTGAGTGCTCGGAAAACGAGGCTAGCTGACTAATGAGCGCGGCGCGCTCAGGCATATCGTCTTTCAGGTTCAGAGCACCGGCGTAACGGGCGCAGGCTTGCTCGTCGATAAGCGCGCAGTTGGGCTGCCACATAACGGCACTTGCACTGCCACTGCCCGGTTTTCGTGTCGCGAAATGGCGTTGTTCGCCATGATGTTGATAAGGGTCGCCTTGCAGGTTGAGCAAGCCCCCTAGAAGTAAAGAAATGCCCATCGCTGGGGAGCTAAATAGCGCGACGACTCCAGCCGCGGCGAGCTTCCATTCTGCGTCCATCCATATGAACGGAACCCCGGGAATTGGATCGTTGTGGTTTACCAGACGATGATGTGTAAGTTCGTTGGCGCTTTGGACAAACGCTTGATCGGCAGCGCGTGGGGCGCCGTACGTATAGAGCTGCGTATCTCTAGACCAGTTCGAGTTTATCCATGCAGACAGAAGCAGCGCGACCGCACCGCCTAGACTATGTCCACAGACGATAATGGTCTGCCCCATGTAAAAGGCTTCCATATAGCGCTCGACGAATTTCTTGGCTGCGCTGAACGCGTTATAGAAGCCTCGATGCGCTTGTCCAGTACCTTCTTTGAACGGCACCTGTCGTGCGTCGGCGTCAAGCAGGAAATCCTTTATCCCAAGGGTGCCACGCACGGAAATCAGCATCACCTTATCGTTATGGGTGATGAAAGCCTGAGTGTCGGATTGCTCGTGATGCAGAAAGTGCACATCTTCCGGATTGCGCCACCCCTTCGAGGCTTCTTTTTGATAACGCTCCGGATCGTACGGCATAATTTCCAAACGCTTGGAATAAGGTACTTCCTCATACAGAAGGTGATAGCTCGCTTCACCAAAGAGCTGGGACTTTTCTAGGCGAGCCAGCTGTTCGCGCAAGACGTGCCCTATCGAGCCCGGATTGGGGTAAGGAGGTGGGTTTGAAGCGTAAGGTCTTCCTGGTTCCCGACGCGTACTGAACGGGGCGTAAGCGAAGGCACCCATCACCGCCAGATGATAGGCGTTCAAGGCACAAAACTTTTTGTCCCTCGAGAGCAGCGGGCTGTATGCGCGAAGCGCTTTGACTTCCAGCAAGTGGTAGGTATCCGGTGCCAGAGCGATCCCCGGGTGACATTGTGCAATGCCCGCGTTGCACTTGAGCTGGGCCGTTGGACGAGGTTCCCAAGCGAGATCGCGCTCCGGCAGGTGGCCCGTGGCTTCGGCGAAATCGCTGACTTCCACCCTGAGGAATCTAGCGCATTCCCTTTTAGCCCGAGCTTCCGCTAAGAAAGTTTTCCCATCGGAGCGACGGGGGCCGGAAGGCGACTGTTCTGCCGCTATTTGCAGTGCCGTTAAAGGGAGCCTGAAGTCTTCGCGGCTTGATATTGCCGTGTACCATGCATCGTTTCCTGAGTAGCCCTCCGATAGCTGGAGTACCGCCACCCCAGGATAGAGCTGTGATACTTCAGCGTACCCATCCTCATCTAGGTGGCCTGCGTATGTTTGCCCTTGGCTATCGTGCAGCTGATAAGCAAGCCCAGCATATGGTTTTCCAATTCCGTGCTCGTTTACCAGCCGAAAACTAATTCCTTTTTGGCGGTTAGGGCACTCTAGACTGACGGTGCTTGGCGAAAAGTCCATCCGTTATTGCTCCGTGCAATTTGGGAAAACGGAGCACACGCGGCCGTTCATCTTAAATGTGCGAAATTGAGGTGGTTCTGTGCAGCGTTCTTCGTAATCAGTGCCCCACCGCCCTGTGCAAGGTTTCCAACCATGTTGTGTTTTTAACCAATACCCTCGTAGGTATGGTTTGTATGTGGTACTGATACTGATATCAAGCTCTACGGTTTTATTTGTTAGTTCGCTAATTGCAAGATGGGCTCCAGCCCCGTTACAGCTCAGCAGCCTACTGACCTCACCTTTACGGGAATATGCTTTGCTAAGCTGAAACAGCCATATACATTCAGCCGTCTTGCTCAATCTTCCGTTGCCATCGAATCGCGGCGCACCTTCCGGCAGCGTGTCGACCAGCTCCAGCCCTCCATTGTCGTAGGTGCGTTGCCAATCCTTGTCGCCGTAGCGGCCGTTAATAAACAGGCCTACGCGCGCCAGGCGCATCTCGCAAAGACCGTCGCGGTAGTTGACCGGTATTCTGAATCGATACGCGTGAGGGCTGTCTTCGAAGTCACTCTTAAACGAACGCGTGCGGGCGCGGCCGTTGCATCCGTTGGCGACACCATAGTGCGCCTGAGCCTCTAACGCGAAATCGGCCGGTAGTTCGCCCTCCAAAGTAAAAGTATCGGCGCCGACCGAGCCGAGCGTGCTGCAACCGCTGAGCAGGAGGCCGAACAGTGCAGGCCATGCGTGAGCAAGCATGAAGCAGCTTCGGGAAAGAGAAGAAGTCATTTGATCAATCTCGTGCAGACTGGCTTGAAGTCAGCACTGAGCTGACTCGCGAAAAATGCGCTTCTGGCGTTTCCCGGTCGGCTGGCAGCCAGGCAGGATGCTCGGCCAGTTCGGGGTCGAGCCCGTAGCGGAGCAGAAAGTGCAGTTGCGGCTCGCTGTGCCATTGCCATTTCTTCGCTTTGTCGAGTTGATGGTCCAGCCAGTCGCTCACCACCCGGGTTTCGGCGAGCCGAGTGGTCGCCTGCGTATGGTTCTGCCATAGCCACAGCTCGAGGTTGTGGTGCGCCACAGCACGTTGTACCTGCTCGGACTCTGGGATGGACAGCCAAGGTTTTTCGAAGGGCTCGCGGTACTCCCCTGGCTGCTCGTTATCGAACCATTGCCAGTCCTGACCATCCCAGCAGAGCGCGCTGGCCAGTGGACCAAGCAGCAGAGGACGTTGGGACGCGTCCAGTTCGCCGAGGTGACGCGCGACGATGCGGTTGTCCTGGAACCGATAGAGCGACCGTTGCCCCTGTTCGTCGGCGAAGATGCGGGCTTGCCAGTGTTGCGTGAGCGCCGCGAGGTCTGCGTATTCGACGCTGGCGAGCCAGCCCCAATTCTGTTCCGGTGCGTCGGTGAGCGGTGCTAGCTGCGTGAGGTTCAGCTCGTTCAGCACTATCAGCCAAGGGCCCACGCTGGCCATCTCGGCGACCTCGGTGCCCTGGTAGAGATTGGCGTAGCTGTGCACCAGGTCCGCTGAGAACAGACGAGGCAGCGGAGCGGGCTCTGCGAGGCTATCGATAACGAGCAGCAGCTGCCTCTGTTCGGCCTGTTGCGCGCTGAGCCAGTCTTCAACCGTTTTGTTCATTGTCCCGCTCCAATCTCACACATCCCTTCCCTGCATGCTTCGCAAATCGGGCAGCGGCTGGCGCCGATTTGACGAGCTTTTCGTGCCAATTGCAGCTGGGTGTTGGCCAGCGCGAGCCTGGGTTTCGCTCCAGCCCTGTCCTTGTCGGCGGCCCGCGGAATTCGGGGAATGAGGATGCTTATGCCGGAGCCTTTGCCGGGCGTGCCACCGGAATTCATCTTGATTGTCGCGCCACTCAACGTAACGCCGCTGGGATCGAGTTTAAGGAAGCTGCCGCCGCCTGACGCGGTGAGCTCCATGCCCGCGTCGATGACGACTTTGCTGCCGGCGAAGTAGTGGATTTCGTCTCCCGCCTCGACGAACTGCCCCGTGCCGATCTTCACGTGCTGGCTGTTGCCTACGGTGAGGTGGTCGTTGGCGCGGGTTTCGGTCTTGCGGTCGGCGTGGGTGGTGCGGTGTTCTTCGGCTTTGAACTCCGTGTAGCTGTTGGCCACGACGGTGTCGTGGCGCTCGTGGCCGACGCGGATCTTCTGGTCGTGCTCGATGTTCTCGTCCCAGTCGCGCTGGGCATGGAGGTAAATCTGCTCCTGACCTTTGCGGTCTTCGATGCGCAGTTCGTTGTAGCCGTCTCCGCCGGGGCTCGATAGCGTCTTGAAGACGCTGCGGGTCTTGTTCGCCGGCAGGTCGTAGGGGACGACATGTCCCTTGTGGTACAGGCAGCCTGTAACCAGAGGCTGGTCGGGATCGCCTTCTAGGAATGTCACCAGCACTTCCATGCCGACCCGCGGAATGGCGATGCCGCCATAGCGGTCGCCAGCCCAGCTTGAGCTGACGCGCAGCCAGCAACTGGTTTTGTCGTCGGCCTGGCCTTCGCGATCCCAATGGAACTGGACTTTTACGCGACCGTATTCGTCGCAGTGAATTTCTTCGCCTGCTGGGCCGGTGACCACGGCGGTCTGGCTGCCAAGCACCTTGGGCTTGGGATGCTTCAGGGCCGGGCGAAAGGGGATGTCCCAGGGCGTGGCGATAAAATGGTTGCGGTAACCCTGGGTGAAACCGTCACGGGCGAGGCTATCGCTCGTCACCGATTCCTCCAGTACCTGCGGTTGTTTACCTTCGTGGTGAATTTCATTGAGCAGCCAGAGCTGGTTCCAGTCGCTGCGCGGGTGCTCGTTCATGGCCAGGAAGTGGCCGGTGATCATCTGTGGTTGGTCACTCTCACCCTCAGCCAACTCGTAGTCGCTCCGGTGGCGTTCCAGAGCGCGTTGCGACAGGTGCTTGCCGTGGGGGCGCTCGGTGAAGCGGCCGGGGTAGTCGTAGTCTTCCAGGTCCGGTTGGAATTCGCTCTGGAAGGCCCCTTCCATAATCAGGCGCGGTTTCTCGAAATCGTAGTCGCGCCGGGTGACGCGGCTGGTGCGGGTCTCGATACGCAGGGCGAAACGTTTGATCACCGGTTGATCGGCAACCAACCCGGAGTCCTGTTGATAGGCAACCGGCGCGAGTTTGGGAAAGCCCGTCTGGTCGTCGCCAAAGACCAGTACATGGCCGGCGGTGCTGTGCTGGAAGTGGTAGTGAATACCTTCTTCTTCGCACAGGCGCTGGATGAAGTGCAGGTCGGTCTCGTCGTACTGCACGCAGTAGTCGCGCTCGGGGTAGACCGAGCCGAGGGCGAAGCGAAAAGCGTTGGCCTGGATACCATGCTCTTCAAGCACTTGGCTGATGATCTTCTCAACCGTCAGGTGCTGGAAGATTCGCTGGTTGGTGCGGTGACCCAGGTAAGCCAGGTGCGGGCGCAGGGTGACGTGGTAGCGCGTCAGGCGCTTACCGGAATCGCCCTGAGCGACGCGGTAGATCACGCCATGGATGCCGGTGCCGGCCGGTGAGAGGGCGAGGAAGGCCGGCTGATGCAGCATGCTTTCCAGCTCCAGATCGGGGCGTTCGCTGACCAGCTCGAGCTCGAAGGCGAAGGGCTGCGAAAGCGCTTCCCGGCCCTTGAATTCCAGAACCTGTAGATCGTGCACGATGCCTTCGATTGCGAGGCTGAAATGGGTGTCGTTGGCCGGGTTGAACATGTGAAATCCTTGTTCGGAGCGCTTCCATGAAGCCGTTCAGGTCGAGGGGCGAGGCTACCGGTTATCAGTCGTAGCGTTTGCGATGTCTGTCAGGTCAATCGGTAGCAGCACCGTATCGACGCCGATTAAAGTGCCGCAGCCGGCTAGCGCTGTTACAAACCCAGCCAAGGCAGCAACAGTCAGCAATCTATAAAAACTCATGCTCATCTCCTTGAGCTCAGAGAGTGCTGGCGCTCACGCCCAAACGATCCATCCGGTAGAGCAGAGTCCGGCGCGGTAGCCCTAGTTCTCGCGCGGCTTGACTCTGGTTGCCGCCGTTCTTACGCAAGCAATCAATCAGCAGGTTGCGTTCGACCCGTTCGAGCCGCGCGCGCAAATCCAACGTGCTGTCCAGATCGTTGTCCACGGTGCGCAGGCTGAAATGTTCCGGTAATAGTTCGCCGCCGTCGCTCAGGAGTACGGCACGTTCGACCAGCCCCTTGAGCTCGCGCACGTTGCCGGGAAAGGCATAGTCAGCCAGTTGCTCAAGCGCCGCGTCCGACCAGCGCACGGTATCGCGCTGCAGAAAACCGCAGGCTTTGTCGGCAAAGTGGCGGGCTAGACGAAGGACGTCCTGATCGCGGTCCCGAAGCGGTGGCAATTCGATCGGGAAGATGGACAGGCGATAGTAGAGGTCTTCACGAAAGCGACCCTCCTCGACACGCTTGTGCAGATCCTGATGGGTTGCGGCGACGATTCGAACGTCGACTTGATGCGTGCGCGTGCTGCCAAGCGGCCGGACCTCGCCCTCCTGCAGAACGCGCAGCAGCTTGGCTTGTAGGGTCAGCGGCATGTCGCCGATTTCATCGAGGAACAACGTGCCACCGTCGGCCGCATCGAACAGGCCTTCGTGGTCGCGTTCGGCACCGGTAAAGGCGCCTTTTCGATAACCGAACAGCTCGCTCTCGAGCAGGTGTTCGGGCAGGGCTGCGCAGTTCTGCACAATGAAGGCTTGGCTGCGCCGCGAGCCGCAATCATGGATAGCGCGGGCCACCAGTTCCTTACCGGTACCTGTTTCACCTGTCAGCAGAACACTGACGGGGTTGTGCAGGACTTTGCCGATCAGCCCGTAAACCGTACGCATGCGCGGGCTCTCACCAATCAGCCCGTACCCGCTGGTGCATGGGCGCGTCGGGGTGATCTCGCGAGGTGCAGGTTGGGCCGCACCGAGCAGTCTATTGAGCAGATGGGCCTGGCCGAGGGCAAAACGGCCGAGGTTGGTCAAGGTTGCGGTCGCAGCGGTGAGGTCCTGAGTGGCGGTACTGGCAGCCACCATCAGCCCGACGACATGACCTTCTGCATTCTCCAGCGGCAAGCAGAGCAGGCTGCGCCACGGGCGCGACGATTCAGGAAGAAAACCGGTTTCGTGCAAGTTGGCGTCCAGCGGGACGATGCTCAGCTGGCGATTCTGGCTGAGACAGTACTGCAGCAATTGTTCGTCTCGGTAGTCGCTGGGCAGGCTCGCGGTTTCTTGCCGCCGGGCACCATCGAACCACTCGGCCGACAGGGTCAGACGTGTGTGGGTCGCATCGAGCAGGTAGAGCTGGGCGAGCGGGCAGCTCGCCAGCTGCGCCGCCGTTTGTACCAGCCCGTCCAGCCAGCCGCTTGTATCCGTCGTCCAGGCCAGCTCGGCTAAGCGATCCAGTAGCGCACTGGCAGGCGCGGAATGTTCAGTCAGCATAGGCGGGACCTTAAGCGAACTCACAAACCACCGCCCCGTTTTCGTCAAGGGTTGCATGCACACGTTGCAATGCTTGGCCACGGGCCATGCTGTCGAGCAGCCGATCGACGACCAGTGGCTGCAAATGCTGATCGATCAAATGATCGATCAGGCGCGCACCGCTGTCGCTGTGAGTGCAACGCTCAGCCAGGTGCCCAACCAGCCCTTCGCAGTGACTGAACTGCAACTGGCGCCGCGTTAGGCGATCACCGAAGCGCGACAGTTTGAGCGCCACCAGCTCGTTGAGCACGTCACCCTGAATTGGGTAATAGGGGACCACCCGCATGCGGGCTAGCAGGGCCGGTTTGAAGTGCTGGGTCAGTGCAGGTCGAATCGCCAGCTCCAGGTCTTCGGTCTCGGGTCGCTGGCCGCCTTGGCAAAGATCGGCGATACGATCGCTGGCCAGGTTGCTGGTCATCAGGATCAGCGTGTTGCGGAAGTTGATCTCCCGCCCCTCACCGTCGTTGGCCACGCCCTTGTCGAAGATCTGGTAGAAGACGTTCATTACGTCCGGGTCGGCTTTTTCGACTTCATCGAGCAGTACGACCGAGTAGGGCTTCTGGCGAACGGCCTCGGTGAGCATGCCGCCTTCGCCGTAACCTACATAACCCGGTGGCGCACCGATCAGGCGAGATACGGTGTGCTTTTCCTGGAACTCGGACATGTTGATAGTGGTGAGGAAACGTTCGCCGCCGTAGAGCAGGTCAGCCAAGGCAAGTGCGGTTTCGGTCTTACCGACGCCGCTTGGGCCGACCAGCAGAAAGACACCGACCGGCGCATCGGGCTTGTTCAGTCCAGCAGCGGTGGCACGCATGGAGCGGTCCAGCGCTTCGATGGCTTGTTCCTGGCCACGCACTCGCTGGCGCAGATCAGCGGCAAAGCTGAGCACCTTGCTGTTGTGCTCGCGGGCCAGTTGGGAGAGCGGTACGCCGGTCCAATGGCTGATGACTTCAGCCACCAAACGAGGGCAGACCTCGAAACTCACCAGCCGCTCAATGGCCTGGGCATTGGCGAGCTCAGCCTGAAGGTCCTTCAGCTGGGCTTCGAGTTGTTCGAGGTCGGGACGGGTTTCGTCAATGGGTGCGTTGTCGGGCATCATTCGCGCCGTGGCGCATTGCTTGCGCAGCTCCAATAGCTGCTCGGCCAGCGTGCGCTGAGTGGCCCAGCGGGTTTCCAATTGCTCGAGTTCAGCACGAGCTGCCGCCAGGCGCGTTTCCAGGCTGTCCAAAATGACAGTGTCGATGTGCAGGCCTGCATCGAGGTCACGGCGCAGCGCGAGCCCCTGGCGTTCGCCTTCGGCGATCTCGCCTCGCAAGCGCTCCAGCGCTTCAGGTGCGGCGGCCAGGCTGATGCGTACCCGGGCGCAGGCGGTGTCGAGCACATCCACGGCCTTATCGGGCAGCTGGCGGCCAGCAAGATAGCGTGCCGATAGCTCGGCGGCGGCCACGACGGCGTCGTCGCGCAGGTAGATGCCGTGGCTCTTTTCATAAACAGGGGCGAGGCCGCGCAGGATGGTCACTGCTTCGTCGACAGTGGGCTCGTGAAGCTGGACGGGCTGGAAACGACGTGCGAGGGCCGGATCCTTCTCGAAATACTTCTTGTATTCACTCCAGGTGGTAGCCGCGATGGTGCGCAACTCGCCTCGGGCCAATGCTGGCTTGAGCAAGTTGGCGGCATCGCCACTGCCAGCTTGGCCGCCAGCGCCGATAAGAGTGTGGGCTTCATCGATGAACAGGATGATCGGTTTGGGCGAGGCCTTCACCTCGTCGATCACACCTTGCAGCCGCCGCTCGAACTCACCTTTCACGCTCGCGCCAGCCTGCAGCAAACCAAGGTCCAGGCACAGCAGCTCGACGCCCTTGAGCGCGTCCGGCACTTCACCATTGGCGATGCGCAGCGCCAGGCCTTCGACGATTGCCGTTTTGCCGACGCCGGCTTCGCCCACCACGATCGGGTTGCTTTTGCGACGGCGCGCGAGGATGTCGATCATCTGGCGGATCGCGGCGTCGCGGCACAGCACCGGGTCGAGTTTGCCGTCCCGGGCTTGCTGGGTGAAATTGTGGGTGAAACGCGACAGGTTGGACTCGCCCGCTGGCGCCGCCTTGCCAGGGACCGCCTGTGGTTGCTGAGCCAAGGCGAACTCGCGCAATCGTTCGGTGTTCAGGCGCGACAACAGCGGCTGGTAGTGGCTGCCGGCATAGCGCATCGGATTGCGCAGCAGCGCCAGGATCAGTGCGGCCTGATCGATCTGACTCTGGCCGAGCTCTAGGTTGCCTACCAACAGGGCATCCTGTAGCCACTGCACCAGTTCGGCAGAAAAGACCGGGTTGCGCGATTCACTGTGCTCGCTGCGCGGCTGCAGTGCTTGAGCTAGGGTTCCGGCATCGACGTCAGCGTCCTGCAACGCGCGCATCAGTAGGCCTTCGGACCGCTCTAGCAGGCCCAGCAGCAGGTCTTCAACGAGAATCTTGCTGCCGCCACGCACTACGCAGCGCTCGGCTGCGGCTTCCAAGTCGCGCTTGGTCTCGGCGTCCAGTGCTTGGACCAGTTGTTGAAGGTCTACGTTGATCATTTCATCATCCTTAATGAGTCTGGCTGCCCAAGGTGACCATGCCGTCGGCGCGTTCGCTGCCAAGCCAGCTGGTCCAGCCGAGGCGGCAGGGGTTTTCGGCGCCGATGCGCATTTCGCGGATTTCGTCGCGACGCAGCTCCAGGCGTATGTCGTAGTCGAGGGGGTCGCGCAGGGTGAAGCGAACCAGCGCGCAGAGCGGCTGGTAGCCGCTGCCCACGGGCAAAAACTCGTGGAAGCGGTCCCAGCTCAGTTGGCGTATGTGGATGCGGAATTTTCCGCCGCGATCGCGAACGCGTTCGCCAAGCACCAGGCTTTCGCCCAGCTGGCTATTGGCTCGGCCGAGGCGGTTCTGTTGCTCGGCAAGTATTTCGACCTGACGCTCCAGACACTGCTCGATGCGCAGGTCGGCATGCTTGAAGTAGTAGCGCAGCACCGACTCGATCAATGCGGCGGAATGCGCCCGCAGGCTGAGAAGACCTAGATAAGGCAGCAGGCGCTTCCAATTGAGTTCCGAGGCGGCGCGAATTTGCTCGCCACCTAAGCCAATCAGGGCGAACAGTTGCTCGGACAGCGGGTCGCGCGCGCCGCTGGTGAAGCGCGCGCGGTAGCGGTACTTCTGCCAAATGGGCAGCATCAATCGCTGCAAGCGGTTGTTGAACAGATCGAGAAACTCGCGTGTCGGGTTTCCTTCGGTGCTGTCGCCAAGGGCCTGCTCGCCATAGAAGGCTGGCAGTGGCGATCCGGCGCCGAACAAGCTGACCAGGTTGATGCGCAGGCGTGCACGCAGCTCGCCGTCCTCCTGAAAAAACTCGACGCGATCGACATCACTGCCGGGAAACCCCAGGCTCGGGTTGGCCTGGAATTCGAGGTACTCGTAGAGCGCTTCGTCGTCCAGATCGGGATGTGCGGCTTTCAGGCGGTCCATCACCAGCAGCACACCCTGGAACAGGCTGTATTCACGAATGCCCTGGCTGATCCGGTTAAGACCAGGCTCAAAGCCAGCTGCGCGTCGGCCAGGCGGCGTTGAAGTCGAACTCAGAATGCTCATTTACACCTCGTAAACTGCGCTTCTTCGCTCGTCTTCGCCTTGCCTGGCTCTAGCTCGCATGCCTTTGCACCCGGTCTCAGAGCAGGGGCTGCTGCCCCATGCGCGGCGTCCATTGGTACACCTCTCCCTGTGTGCTTCTGACGCGCAGCTCGTGGTACGAGTTGAGGCTGGCGTACAGCGCAAAGAATTCATTGAGTATCGAGGCGAAGAGGAACAGGTCTCCTTCGCCCAGATAACCCTCGGGGTCGATCACCAGCTCGGTACGCACACCGCGCACCGGCAGGCCGCGGTGCAGCCGATCGACATGCTGGTGCCCGATCTGCCTGAGCCCACCGAGCAGGCGTTTGCTGACCTTTTCAGCGTGCTGGTCGTAGTAGCGCGGTAGGTCATAGGTTTCGAGGATGACCTTGAGCGCCTCGACGTTGGCCAGCGACAGGTAGTTCAACGACATGTTGCTGATCAACTTCCAGAGGAAGTCGCGGTGCAACGGTGGCGCGTAGCTCGGTGTCACCGCGCTGATGTTGCGAAAGGTCAAAAACTCCGGCGTGTCTTCGCTGGGCAGGCAGATGTCGCCCAGACGAAGCTGGCGCGGCAGGTTCTGGTTGGTGCACGTCAGCTCGATGGACAGCGTCTCGTGCTGATCGAGGTTACGCAGGCCAAAGCTCAGGTATGTCTCGAGCCCATCGCCAAGCATCGAAGGCTGCTGGCGCACGCTGTAATGCGGGCGCGCCACGGGTACATCGAAGCTTGGATCATGCTCGAACGATTCGAAGGGCACGTACTCTTCATAGCCCATGCCGCCGGGCTTCCAGCCGGTGACGCGGTCGACCGAAAAGACGCCGCACTGATTGCTGTCCAGCTCCGACGGCATCAACAAATACTGATCCTGCTTGCCATCCAGGCGAATTGGGATCGCATCGTGCTCGAACAGATTGACCACCGGCGTGCAATACAGCCGTACGTTTTCCAGGGTCGGGCGGATGCGCTGCACGCCGGCCTTGTGTATGTCGAATCGCAATTCGAAGCCGCGAGCCTGCTCCAGCACTTCTTGCGGCAGGCGCTTGACTGCATCAAGACCTTGCAGGTCGACGAACAGGAATTTCTCCTGAAAGGCGAAATATTCCTGCAAGTAGCGATAACCGCGGAAGGTATTGAGTGGGTAGGGAATCAACGCCTGGTCTTCAGCAAAGCCTACCGGTTGCAGCTTTGACGGATCGATATTGAGGGCGGGCAGCGGCATGCCGAACCCGTCGGTGAAAGGTTTGCCGTTAGCATCCAACGCGACCAGCTGCACGCCGGCGACGTTGCGTAGCAGGCTCAGGTAAAGCATCTGGCTGATATAGCGTTCGCCGGCAAGATGAAGGCGCAGCTGCTTGAGATTCAACTCGCCGAGATGACCGTCCGCCGTCATCTGCAGACGCAAGCTGAGCAGCGCTCCACCCCCCTTCACTGAGTAATCCAGCCCGTCGAGTGCTAGCGGCAAGACTTCAGTGGCGTAGGCGGTGCGAAAACGGCAGGTCACGCCTTGGATCGGCTTGGACTCGACCGGCGTATTGCGCGGCACTATGAGTGCCGGCCCTGGGCGTTTGACTGGGTCGAACTGCAACATGCCGAACGCCGGCAGCGGGCGCATGTAGTTTGGCCAGAGCAGGTGCATCAGCGAGTGGGTCAGCTCCGGCAGCTCGTCGTCGAGCTTCTGCCGCAGCCGGCCGGTGAGGAAGGCAAAGCCTTCTAGCAGCCGCTCGACATCCGGGTCGCGCCCCGCTTGTCCCAGAAACGGCGCCAGCGCCGGGCTGCGCTCAGAGAAGCGTTTGCCAAGCTGGCGCAGGGCGGTGAGTTCGCTCTGGTAGTAGTGGTTGAAAGACATCTATCTATCCCTGATCAGTCGGCGCTGGTGTGGTGGTCCGGAGGAGCACTTACATAAGAGAAACCCTGCATTATTGAACCGAGCCTTTATAACTCTCACGCCAAGTTGCGAAATTTTTCTCGAATTCCTTGCAATTATTAATATTCGAGATAAAAACGTGAAATTAACCGAATCCATGGCTAGCATGACAATGTTCGAGTAAAGGTTGGTTGCCGCACCTAGGGCGAATAGTGCGGCGAATGCTAACCAGTAAAATTCTCTTGGAGTGTGACATTTGGTTGTTCCTGTTGTTTGGTTTTCCTTAGCTGGGTAGGTTGGTTGTTTTTAAAAGCTTCTTATTTGTCCATGATGAGCAATAAATGCAAAGTACAGTTATTGCACATCCTGAAGAGCAATAGAACATTGCTCGAAGAGGATGGCTTGGCAGAAGAAACCAAGCGGTGACCAAAACGAAAGCGATGCAGATCAGAAATTTAATTCTTTTAGCGGGAATGAATGCTATCGCCAAATTGGCTATAGAAAATGTAAGAAGTACTAGCCGTATCACGGCACCTGGCGCAATCCCTCTGGAGTCGAATTCACCCCCCAAGGCCAAATACATGCGAAGGGTAAAGTCGTTGAGTACTACCAAAGTGACGAAACCTAAACTGTGAATAAGCCCGCTTGCTGCGCAGGTTTTCAAGTATTTGCTCATCATTTTTTCCAGATACCATACTTGCTGAGTGATTCTGCAGTTATGGAATTTTCAAGCCTGGCAGTACTGGCCGGGACATATTGGACGGTTATGATGTTTCTTTTGATCGCTCCTCCGCGCTGATAAAATGTCTTGGTTGTTTTTGTTGGTTGATGGTTGTCTGCGGCCCAGAGTGCACCTCTAAGCACCATGAAATTATCATAGGAATTGCTGTTGTCCTTTTCGCCTAAAAATGTGCCGTCTCCCCAGTCCATGCCAGTCTGTATCGTACTCGTGATGGCTTGGTTCTCGTCTCCAAGTTCCCCGCAGTGCAATTTGAATGTATCTACGGCAAATGGAATCTTACCAATACCGTCAGTCCAATAGGGAGCGGAACCAACCATAACCATGAGGAAGCCGTCTCCTCCTTCCTTCGATTGCTTCCAATCACCTGGTTGTCCACTGTAGAAACTTAGAGACCACCGATCCGCGATGGCGAAGTCGATAATCTGCTTCCATGAGAAGTGCTTATATGCGGAGTAGGCTTCGGAGCCCGGCTTGGACGAATCCGGATGAAGCCAGATTCGCTCCCTATAGTTATAGCTAGAGGTTCGAACCACTGGATCTTTTCCGAGTAAAGTTTGTCCGCGGTAATGATGCGGAAAGGCTTTTCGCCCTGCTTCGGCCGGACGGCGAACAAAGGGGAACCGTTCTTGCGGATAATCAGCCAGGCGTTGGGTACTTTGATCTTCGGCGCCTTCTTGTCCTCGCTCGGCGTGCTTTCGGACTGCACCTTGAGTTCGGTCTTGCCGTCTTTGGTTTCGAAGCTATAGGAGGCTCCGTCGATGGTGATGAGGGTTTCCATCAGTCTTCTCCGGAGATGTACAGCGTAAGGGCCTCTTGTTGGCCTCCGGTGGAAATATTGCCGGTCATGCCGCTGCCCGAAGTGGCGCCCTGCTTGACGATGCCGCTTTCTGAGACGATGCGATATGCAAGGTTCTTCAGGGGCTGGCCGTCCTCTGTCTCAAGAGAGAACAAGCGGTCGAAGCCGGCCGTCAAAGAGACCGGGCTTGGCTCGACAAACTTAGCCACCACCACACTCGTCCCAATCAACACCGTCCCCGAACCCCCCATCACGACATTGCCATGACTACCCACCGAGCCCGCCACCGCCGCCGGCTTGCCATTGATCAGTACGGTAGGGATTACGCTGCCCGACAGCGCACCGCCGCAGGCGGAGGCGTCGCCCATGCGCGCGGCGGGCATGCCGTCGAATAGCACATCAGGAGAGCCGGCTGCGATCGGGTTAGTGCCGTGACCCTTTTTCGGGCAGTCGGTGGGGTCGCCCAGGCGGGCTGCGGGTTTACCGGACATCAGGCTCTCCTTAGTGGACTTTTACTTGTCCGCTGCCATCCAGGCTCGCGGAGAAACTCACGTGGCGCTTGAAGCCGTCGATTTCCAGCAGGCCTTCGATGGCGAACGACAAGCTCAGTGGATCGTGGTCGCGGGGTAGGGATAGCACCCGGACTTGGCTCAAACGCGGTTCGTATGCCTCGATAAAGCGTTCGATGGCGATACGCGCCTGCTGCAGCGAGTCGTGCAGCGACAGGCGCATATCGTTCAAATCTGGCAACCCGTAGTCGGGCAACGTTTGCACGCTGCCCGCCCGGGTGCTGAGCATTTTGGCCAGATGGGCAGCCACCGAAGCCATTGCCGCGACTTCGCGGCTCCAGCCGGCGCGCTTGTCGGCGTCACCACCGAGGCGTTCGAACAGGCTGCCGTAGGCCATGGATGCTTATTCCTTGTCCAGCTTGCCAACCAGCGACAGGGTGAAATCGGCACCCATGTACTTGAAGTGCGGGCGCACGTTCAGGCTGACGCGGTACCAGCCCGGCTCACCGTCGACATCGCTGACGACCACTTGCGCTGCGCGCAGCGGGCGACGGCTACGGACTTCGGAGCTTGGGTTCTCCTGGTCGGCCACGTACTGGCGAATCCACTTGTTCAGTTCCAGCTCCAGGTCGGTGCGCTCTTTCCAGGCGCCGATCTGCTCGCGCTGCAGCACTTTGAGGTAGTGCGCCAGGCGGTTGACGATGAACAGATAAGGCAGCTGGGTGCCGAGTTTGTAGTTGAGCTCAGCGTTCTTGCCTTCTTCGCTGTTGCCGAAGAACTTCGGCTTCTGCGCCGAGTTGGCCGAGAAGAAGGCGGCGTTGTCGCTGCCCTTGCGCATGGTCAGGGCGATGAAGCCTTCTTCGGCCAGCTCGTATTCACGACGGTCGGAGACCAGAACTTCGGTCGGGATCTTGGTTTCGATCTCGCCCATGCTCTCGAAGTGATGCAGCGGCAGGTCTTCGACTGCGCCACCGCTCTGCGGGCCGATGATGTTCGGGCACCAGCGGAACTTGGCGAAGCTGTCGGCCAGACGGCTGGCGAAGGTGTACGCGGTGTTGCCCCAGAGGTAATGCTCGTGGCTGTTGGCGACGTTTTCCTTGTACACGAAGGATTTGACCGGGTTGTCTTCCGGGTCGTAGGGGTTGCGCAGCAGGAAGCGTGGGACGGTCAGTCCGACGTAACGGGCATCTTCCTGCTCGCGGAAGCTCTGCCACTTGGCGAACTGCGGGCCTTCGAAGTGATCTTTCAGATCCTTCAGGTCTGGCAGACCGGTGAAGCTTTCCAGACCGAAGAATTTCGGGCCGGCCGCGGCGATGAAGGGGGCGTGGGACATACTGGCGACCGAGGCCACGTACTGCATGGTCTTGATGTCCGGTGCGCTCGGGTCGAAGAAGTAGTTGGCGATCAGGGCGCCGACCGGCTGGCCGCCGAACTGGCCGTATTCAGCGGTGTAGATGTGCTTGTACAGACCGGACTGAACCACTTCCGGGCTGTCCTCGAAGTCGTCGAGCAAGTCCTGCTTGGACGCGTTGAGAACCTCGAGCTTGATGTTCTCTCGGAAGTTGGTGCGATCGACCAGCAGCTTGAGGCCGCGCCAGGAGGATTCCAGCGCCTGGAATTGCTGGTGGTGGAGAATCTCGTCCATTTGACGGCTGAGCTTGGCGTCGATTTCCGCGATCATGCGGTCGACCATGGCCTTTTTGACGGGCTCGTGCTCGTTCTGTGGCTTGAGCAGTTCTTCGATGAAAGCCGACACACCGCGCTTGGCGATGTCATAAGCTTCGTCATCGGGAGTCAGTTTGGTTTCGGCGATGATGCGGTCGAGGATGCCGACCTCGGCGAGGTTTTTGCCGCTTTCGACGGCTGCTGCATTGGTACTCATGGTGTTGGCTTTCCTTGTCGGGAGATTCAGGCGTCCAGGTGTTCTTTCGCGGCGAGGCCCAGCTCACCGAGTACGCGATCGCGCGAGACGTCATCGGCCAGTACGCTTTCGATCGCCTTGCGGAAGGCCGGGGCGTTACCCAGCGGGCCTTTCAGGGCAACCAGGGCGTCGCGCAGTTCCATCAGCTTTTTCAGTTCGGGAACCTGCTCGACCAGGTTGGCCGGGTTGAAGTCCCTCATCGAGTTGATGTTCAGCTGCACGGCGAGCTCTTCGTCGGTGGCCTCGTCTTGCAGGCGGTTCGGCACCGAAAAGGTGAGGTTAAGCTCCTGCTTGGCCAGGACTTCGTCGAAGCTGTTCTTGTCGATGGCGATCGGCTTGCGATCTTCGATCTTGCGATCGTCGGCGCGCTGGGTGAAATCGCCGAGCACCATCAGCTTCAGTGGCAGTTCCAGCTCTTCCTGGGCACCGCCGGTGGAGGGCTTGAAAGTGACGTTGATGCGTTCTTTTGGGGCTACGGAGCCTTCTTTGGCCATGGGTTTCTCCTTTGCGTTTACGGCCCGGGGGCCTAGTCGAGTACCACTTCGAGATCGAGGTGGCACAGCCTGCGGTAAATCTCATCCTTGCTTTCACGCACGGCGTGGTTCTGCGGCAGCAGCTCACAGCAGCTATGCAACAGGCGCAGCACCTCGAGGGCGAGATCGGGTTCCCAGTCGCTGAGGCCTGTGGCCTGCAGCGTCTGATCAAGGGATTCGAGTTGGGTCTTGGCCAGGTCGTACTTCTTCGCCTGAAAGCACAGGCGGGCCAGAGTCAGTTGCCAGAAGAAGCGCTCACGCCCGCCTTGTGCCTGGTTAAGTCCATGCTTGAGTTTTTGCACGGCGCTCTTGAGGCCGTCCTTGCGCAGGTGTGGCAGCACGTCCTGTAGCGCTTCGTCCCAAGCGGGGGTCGCACCGCTCTGGTTGTTGAGTGCTTCGATCGGTGGCTGTGCTGGCTGTACGTGCGGCATCACCCGGGCGCTGATCCAGGCGCGGGTTTCGGCATCGGCGAAAGGGGCGCCATCATGGAAGCGCAGTTCGTCGAGGCCAGGCATGCGTTGCAGAAATAGCGCGAGCTGGATTTCAACCTCGCGCATCGCCTGTTCAGCGTCGAGTTGACTCAAGCATTCCCAGGCCAAGCGCTGGCCGTCGAGCCAGAACGGAGCCCGGGCTATGCTGGCTTCCAGGTCCACCAGTAGATCGGCATACAGTCCTTGAGAAAAGCGCTCTCGGTAGCTAGCTAGCTTGTCTGCAGGGACACCGCGAAGGCCAGT
>NZ_CP096392.1:110000-2695000 GCF_054131565.1 Pseudomonas sp. SA195
GAGGTATCACAAGTGCGAATGCTGACATGAGTAACGACAATGCGAGTGAAAAACTCGCACGCCGAAAGACCAAGGGTTCCTGCGCAACGTTAATCGACGCAGGGTGAGTCGGCCCCTAAGGCGAGGCTGAAGAGCGTAGTCGATGGGAAACGGGTCAATATTCCCGTACTTCTAGTTACTGCGATGGGGGGACGGAGAAGGCTAGGCCAGCTTGGCGTTGGTTGTCCAAGTTTAAGGTGGTAGGCAGAGATCTTAGGTAAATCCGGGATCTTAATGCCGAGAACTGATGACGATCCTTCTTTTAGAAGGAGAAGTGGTTGATGCCATGCTTCCAGGAAAAGCCTCTAAGCTTCAGGTAACTAGGAACCGTACCCCAAACCGACACAGGTGGTTGGGTAGAGAATACCAAGGCGCTTGAGAGAACTCGGGTGAAGGAACTAGGCAAAATGGCACCGTAACTTCGGGAGAAGGTGCGCCGGTGAGGGTGAAGGGTTTACCCCGTAAGCTCATGCCGGTCGAAGATACCAGGCCGCTGCGACTGTTTATTAAAAACACAGCACTCTGCAAACACGAAAGTGGACGTATAGGGTGTGACGCCTGCCCGGTGCCGGAAGGTTAATTGATGGGGTTAGCGCAAGCGAAGCTCTTGATCGAAGCCCCGGTAAACGGCGGCCGTAACTATAACGGTCCTAAGGTAGCGAAATTCCTTGTCGGGTAAGTTCCGACCTGCACGAATGGCGTAACGATGGCGGCGCTGTCTCCACCCGAGACTCAGTGAAATTGAAATCGCTGTGAAGATGCAGTGTATCCGCGGCTAGACGGAAAGACCCCGTGAACCTTTACTATAGCTTTGCACTGGACTTTGAATTTGCTTGTGTAGGATAGGTGGGAGGCTTTGAAGTGGGGACGCCAGTTCTCATGGAGCCATCCTTGAAATACCACCCTGGCAACTTTGAGGTTCTAACTCTGGTCCGTTATCCGGATCGAGGACAGTGTATGGTGGGTAGTTTGACTGGGGCGGTCTCCTCCTAAAGAGTAACGGAGGAGTACGAAGGTGCGCTCAGACCGGTCGGAAATCGGTCGCAGAGTATAAAGGCAAAAGCGCGCTTGACTGCGAGACAGACACGTCGAGCAGGTACGAAAGTAGGTCTTAGTGATCCGGTGGTTCTGTATGGAAGGGCCATCGCTCAACGGATAAAAGGTACTCCGGGGATAACAGGCTGATACCGCCCAAGAGTTCATATCGACGGCGGTGTTTGGCACCTCGATGTCGGCTCATCACATCCTGGGGCTGAAGCCGGTCCCAAGGGTATGGCTGTTCGCCATTTAAAGTGGTACGCGAGCTGGGTTTAGAACGTCGTGAGACAGTTCGGTCCCTATCTGCCGTGGACGTTTGAGATTTGAGAGGGGCTGCTCCTAGTACGAGAGGACCGGAGTGGACGAACCTCTGGTGTTCCGGTTGTCACGCCAGTGGCATTGCCGGGTAGCTATGTTCGGAAGAGATAACCGCTGAAAGCATCTAAGCGGGAAACTTGCCTCAAGATGAGATCTCACTGGAGCCTTGAGCTCCCTAAAGGGCCGTCGAAGACTACGACGTTGATAGGTGGGGTGTGTAAGCGCTGTGAGGCGTTGAGCTAACCCATACTAATTGCCCGTGAGGCTTGACCATATAACACCCAAACAATTTGATGTTTGTGTGTCAGACGGTCGAAGTCGACAAACAAACCGAAAATCAGCATCACTCGCAGAACACCACATGCCCAATTCGGGGAAGCGACTCAACACCGACTCCCCAACCAGATTGCTTGACGACCATAGAGCGTTGGAACCACCTGATCCCATCCCGAACTCAGAAGTGAAACGACGCATCGCCGATGGTAGTGTGGGGCTTCCCCATGTGAGAGTAGGTCATCGTCAAGCTTATACACCAAACCCCCGACCATCTATGATGGCCGGGGGTTTGTCTTTGTGGGCTGGAAAATGATCCACGAGGATGCGAGGCTTCACGTAGATATCTGTTGTGTGAATGTGATTTGTGCTGAGCGCGACAGGGCACGGTCGGCCTCGCTCTGCCATGTTCCTTGAGAATATACCTTGGGGACCGCCTGCTATCCCTTTGAGGCTGTCAGCGAGAAAGCAGCAGTGCGAAGCAGGCGTTAACAGTGTCTTCATCTCGCTGTTCCACTGCGCCGTTAGCGTTATGGGTGCGGCTCGCCTTCAGGCCGGCGAGTCCGGACTATGAGCGATTGGTTTCAGTGCTGGCCGGCCTCGTTACACTTGGATCCGGTTAACCACTAACGAGCCTTGAATGCAGCGATTGAATTCCGATGCTTGTACCGCTTTACCACTGGTCCTGGCCGGACCTTTATTGCGGCGTATAGAAGCGGACAGGCTGGTGTTCTGGCTTGTCGCGTCTGATACGTTGTCGCTGCGCCTGATACTGCAACCTGAGAGCGCCCCAGAACTCGCGATGGAGTGTGACGGCGGGCGTTGCCAACGGGTCCGTTTCGGCGCGTCGGCGTGGCTGCATCTTCTCGATATCCGTCTGGACCAAGCTCTGCCCGTTGACACCTTGGTCGGCTATGACCTTCTTGTTGCTCGCCCCGAGGGCCCGCTTGGGATCGTGGCGTATGCGCCGCACCTGCTCTATCAGGGCGAGTGCCGGCCCGCATTCGTAATCAAGGCGCGATTCGATGATCTCATGCATGGATCCTGTCGAAAGCCGCACCACCCCTCTGCCGATGGGCTGGTGGCCATCGATAGCCTCATCGAGAACGCGCGTCATTGCCCGGCGCGCTGGCCAGCGACACTCTTGATGACCGGGGATCAGGTATATGCCGACGATGTCGCAGGGCCAACGCTCGTCGCCATTCATGCCTTGGTTCGGCGGTTGGGACTCTATGCTGAACAGCTTGAGGGTGCGGTGGTTGGTCACAGCGACGAACTCATGAACCACCCCGCTACCTATTATCGGCGTGAGCAGCTTCTACCGGCCTTCAAATCGAACGAGGCGGTGCGGGAACGCTTTTTTGGCGGAGTGGAGAAGCCAATTTTTACGACTGCTAACGCGCACAACCACCTCGTATCGCTGGGCGAAGTCATGGCGATGTACATGCTGGTGTGGTCGCCCGTGCCTTGGGGCTTGATTGATATGAGCATGCCGATACTCGACGGGAAGCTGGCCGGCCGCTACGCACGGGAAATCCACGCCGTCCAGGCCTTTAGAGCGGGACTGCCGCGGGTCGCCCGAGTATTGGCGCACCTCCCGACATTCATGATCTTTGACGATCACGACATCACTGATGACTGGAACCTGAGTGCCCGCTGGGAAGCGACGGCGTATGGCCATCCCTTCTCGCGGCGGATCATTGGCAATGCCTTGCTTGGTTATCTCCTATGCCAGGCGTGGGGCAACGAGCCTGAGGCCTTTGATGGCTTGCTAGTATCGGTGCAGCGGTTCATGGCAAGCGAAAAGGACGGAACGCTGGATTGCATCGCGCACAACCGCGTCGTCGATGAGGTGTTAAAGCATCCAGGCTGGGGTTACGTCGTGCCGAGCGATCCCCCGGTCGTGGTGCTCGACACCCGTACCCGACGCTGGCGCAGCGAGCGAAACCTGAGCCGGCCTTCCGGGCTGATGGATTGGGAAGCGTTGACGGACTTTCAGCAGGAATTGCTTGATCATCGTTCGGTGATTATCGTCTCGCCGGCGCCGATGTTCGGCGTCAAGCTGATCGAGACCGTACAACGCGCATTCAGCTGGGCCGGGCTGTCGCTGTTGGTCGATGCGGAAAACTGGATGGCCCACCGCGGCGCAGCGCAGGTCATGCTCAACATCTTCCGTCATACCCGCACGCCGGGTAACTACGTGATCCTCTCCGGCGACGTGCACTATTCGTTCGCCTATCAGGTGCATGTCCGTGGGCGGGCAGAAGGGCCGAACATCTGGCAGATCACCAGCAGCGGCGTGAAAAACGAGTTTCCCCGGCGCCTGCTGGATCTGTTCGACCGGCTCAATCGCTGGCTGTATTCACCGCGCTCGCCGCTGAATTGGTTCACCAAGCGCCGCCGGGTGCGGGTCCAACCGTGGTTGCCGAGCCGCAGCCGATCTGGCGAACGCCTGTGGAACGGCTCGGGCATTGGTCGCATTCGGCTCGATGCCGAGGGCCGGCCGTCGCAGGTGCAGCAGATCAACGCCGATGGGTCACCACCTGTGAGCTTCGCTCCCGAACGCGACCAGACGCCTTAGCCGAACGCCGCGCGCAGCTCGGGCAGCGTGGCGTAGTAATACGCTGGCGATTGCGCCATCAGCTCGGCATGGCTGCCGAAGCCGTAGCCCACCGCCGCGGCTTTCAGCCCGTTCTGGTGCGCGCCGATCAGGTCGTGTTTGCGGTCGCCGATCATCAGTGTCTGTTCCCGATCGAGCCCTTCTTCGGCAATCACATGGGCGATCAGCTCGACCTTATTGGTGCGGGTGCCGTCCAGCTCGCTGCCATAGATCAGCTTGAAGTGGTGGTCGAAGGCGAAATGTCGGGCAATCTCGCGGGCGAAGACTGACGGCTTCGAGGTCGCGACGTAGAGCGTCCGGCCTTGCCCGCGCAGGTGTTCGAGCAGCTCCAGCACGCCGTCGAACAGCAGGTTCTCGTACAGCCCGACCGTCTTGAAACGCTCGCGGTAATGACCGACGGCTTCCCAAGCCCGCGCTTCGTCGAAGCCATAGAACTCCATGAATGCCTGCAGCAGCGGCGGCCCGATGAAGGGTTCGAGCTTGCTCAGGTCCGGTTCGTCGATGCCAAGCTGGGCCAGTGCATGCTGAATCGAGCGGGTGATGCCCTCGCGCGGGTCGGTGAGGGTGCCGTCGAGGTCGAAAAGAATGGTGGAGTGGTGCATGGAGGGCGGCCGGCTGCTGGGTGGGTCCACAATTGTCCCGAACCCGCGGCGTCAGGGCAAACGGTGACGGGCTCAGCTGGCCCGCGTTTGCATGTGCTGGGCAAGCGCCTGCGCGGCGGCCAGGTCTTGTTCAATCAGCGCGGCCAGCCAGTCCATGAACGCGCGCACCCGGCGCGGCAGGTTGCGCCGGTGGGCGTATAGCAGCGATGCGCTCATCGGCGCCGGAACGTAGTCCGGCAGCACCATCTGCAGCTCGCCGCTTTCGAGGGCATCGCGGACCCCGGCGAGCGGCACCTGAATCAGGCCAAAACCGCCGATGCAGGCCAGTTTGTAGCTGTCGCTGTTGTTGACCGTCACCCGGCCCTGCATCGGCAGGCACATCGGCTTGCCGTTTTCCTGGTATTCGAAGCCGGCCGAACGTGCGCCGAGCACCGGCACGTAATGGATCAGCTGGTGGTCGGCGAGGTCCGCCAGCGTCTTGGGTATGCCGTGCCGTTCCAGATAGGCCGGGCTGGCGCAGTTCACCAGCGGATAGCGGCCGAGCCGCCGTGCAACCAGGCCGGTGTCTGCCACCTCGCCGATGCGCAACACACAATCGAACCCCTCGCGCACCAGATCCACCAGCCGGTCGGTGGCGCTGACTTCGATCTCGATGGCCGGGTGCCGCTCGAGAAACTCACCCAACCGCGGCATTACCAGGCTGCGCGCCAGGGCCACCGGCAGGTCGATGCGAAGACGCCCGGTGAGCGCGCGGCTGTCACGGAACAGCACCTCGATGTCGTCGGCCTGGTCGAGCATGTCGCGGCTGCGCTCGTACAGCAGCTGGCCATCCTGGGTCGGCTGGACCCGCCGCGTGGTGCGCTGAAGCAGCCGGGCACCGAGGCGTCGCTCCAGCGCGCGAATCTGTTCGGAAACGGTGGAGCGGGGTAGGCCGAGGTTGTCCGCCGCAGCGGTGAAGCTGGCCAGTTCATAGACGCGGACAAAGGTCCGCAGCAGTTCGAGAATGTTGGTCATGACGGTCTCGATTGGTCGGTGTGTACGAACAGTCTATCCAAGCTTAATGGATTTAACCGGGCATCCTGGGCCAATACGCTGGTCCCGTCACCAACCAGTCGGGAGATCCCCCATGAAACGCAAACTCGCTTTGATCACCGGTGCCAGCCGCGGGCTGGGGCGTAGTGCGGCCCTGCATCTCGCCGCAGAAGGCGTCGACATCATCGGCACCTACCACAGCAAAGCGGCCGAGGCGCAGGCGGTGGCGCACGAGATCGAAAACCGCGGCGCGCGGGCCTTGATGCTGCAGCTGGATGTGACGCAAAGCGCGAGCTTCCCGGCGTTCGCCGAGCGCTTGCGCGGTGCGCTGCCGGAGCGCTTCGGCCGTTCCGATATCGATTTTCTGTTCAATAACGCGGGCGTCGGCGAGCACGTGAGCTTCGTCGACACCAGCGAGGCGCAGTTCGACCTGCTGATGAACATGCATCTCAAGGGGCCGTTCTTCCTGACCCAGACGCTGCTGCCGCTGATCGCTGACGGCGGGCGCATCCTCAACGTCTCCAGTGGTCTGGCCCGTTTTTCGCTGCCGGGCTACGCCGCCTACGCCGCGATGAAAGGCGGCATCGAAGTGCTGACCCGCTATCAGGCGCGCGAGCTGGGTGCGCGTGGCATCAGCGTCAACGTGATCGCCCCGGGAGCCATCGAAACCGACTTCGGTGGCGGCGCGGTGCGTGACAACGCCGACCTCAACGCCTTCGTCGCCAGCAACACGGCCTTGGGGCGGGTGGGGCAGGCCGATGACATCGGTCTCGCCGTGGCCGCCCTGTTCGGCGAGGGCGGACGCTGGATCAATGGGCAGCGGATCGAGGCGTCGGGCGGGATGTTTCTCTAGCGGGGCGTGACCGCCGGATCGCGGGCAGAGCCCGCTCTTACAGGAACCGTGCGTGCGAGGATGGCTGCGAGCGGGCGTGGCTGGGTCGGCTTTTGTGGGAGCGACCTTGGTTGCGAATGAGTGTCTGGAGTGGCTCGGCGTGGCTCCGGGGTCGCGGGCAGAGCCCGCTCCTACAGGGGCGTGCGTGTAGGTTGGCTGCGTGCTGGCTTCGCTGGGTCTGCTTTTCTTGTAGGAGCGGCCTTGGTCGCGAATAGGGGCTTGGAGTAGCACGGCGCGGCTCCGGATCGCGGGCAGAGCCCGCTCTTACAGGAACCGTGCGTGCGAGGATGGCTGCGAGCGGGCGTTGCTGGGTCGGCTTTTTGTGGAAGCGACCTTGGTCGCGAATAGGGGCTTGGAGTGGCACGGCGCGGCTCCGGGGCGAGGGCAGAGCCCGCTCCTACAGAGTGTCTAGCAGCGCCGCGCCAGGCCACGGCGCGTTGTGGGCCTGCGTCGGTCGTCAGCCGTCGCAGCCCTCGGCCAAGTGCTGATTTTTCAGCTTCACGTAATTGACGGCGGTATAGCTGAAGAAGCTGCGCTCTTTTTCGGTCAGCGGCCGGGCCTGCTTCACCGGGCTGCCGACGTAGAGGTAACCGCTTTCCAGCGTCTTGCCCGGTGGCACCAGGCTGCCGGCGCCGATGATGACCTCGTCTTCGACCACCGCCCCGTCCATCACGATCGAACCCATGCCCACCAAGATGCGGCTGCCCAGGGTGCAGCCGTGCAGCGTGACCTTGTGACCGACGGTGACTTCGTCGCCGATGGTCAGCGGGAAGCCGTCCGGGTTGAACGGGCCGGCGTGGGTGATGTGCAACACGCTGCCGTCCTGGATGCTGGTGCGCGCGCCGATGCGGATGCGATGCATATCGCCGCGGATCACGGTCAGCGGCCAGACGGAGCTGTCTTCGCCGATCTCGATGTCGCCGATGAGCACGGCGCTGGGGTCGACGAAGACGCGCTCGCCGAGTGCCGGCGTGTGGCCTTGGAAGGTTCGGATGCTCATGGGTGGCTCCTGTAGACGTAAGGACGCTCGGTCACTGATAGACCCGACCTTCGGCGGCGTTGCTGCCGGGACGGAAGAATTCGCCCGGCGTGGCGCCGAACTGTTCACGAAAGGCGGCGATAAACGCCGATAGGGATTCATAACCGCAGCCCAGCGCCACGTCGGTCACCCGCTCGCCACGCTCCAGTGCCGGCAGGGCGCTGAGCAGCCGCATGCGCTGGCGCCAGGCACGGAAGGTCAGGCCGGTTTCGCGCAGGAACAGCCGGCTCAGGGTCCGTTCCGAAACGCCGAGGGTACGGCTCCAGTCGGCCAGCCCTTCCTGGGATTCCGGTTGCGCCTGCAGGCTTTTGCACAACCGATGCAAACGTGGCTCGGCCGGCAGCGGCAGCACCAGTTCGACCTCCGGCGCGCAACCTAGTTGATCGAGCAGCACCTGCACCAGGCGCCCCTCCGCGCCGTCTTCGGCATAGGCTTCGGGCAGGGTGCTGAAATGCCGGATCAGTTCGCGCAGCAGCGGGCTGACCTGCAGCACGCGGCAATGCTCGGGCGCATCGCCGGCCACGGCTCGGTCGATGTAGAGGCTGCGGATGCAGGTGTCCGGCGCGCAGAAGACCTGGTGTGTCACGCCGGCCGGAATCCACACCGCACGCAGCGGTGGCGCAATGAAGCGACCATTGTCGGTGCGCACTTCGAGCACGCCTTCGACCGCGTGGGACAGCTGCACCCAGGGATGGCTGTGGCGGTAGCCAAGCTTGAGGTTGGGCGGTGAGTCGAGCTGGCCATAGACCGGCCGTGGCAGCGACTTGAGCGCACCGAGGCGGGTGATCAGCGCGGCTTCTTGTCCGATTGGCGACATTTCGTGCCTGCTTGGCGTTAGTCGGAAGGTGGCGCCCACGTTAAGGTCGATTCCTGTCGCCCGCAAGCCCAAGGAAGCCGTTCAATGGCCAAGCTCCGAATCGTCTTTGACAACTTCACCCTGGCCCTGCTCGCCGTGGTTGCCATCGCTACCCTGTTTCCCTGCGAAGGGCGCGGCGCGGTGTTCTTCGAATGGCTGACGGCCGCCGCCATCGCCCTGCTGTTCTTCATGCACGGCGCCAAGCTGTCGCGAGAAGCCATCCTCGCCGGTGCCGGTCACTGGCGCCTGCATCTGTTGGTGTTCGCCTGTACCTTCGTCATGTTTCCGCTGCTGGGGCTGGCACTGAAACCGGTGCTGACCCCGCTGGTGGGCAACGAGCTGTACATGGGCATGCTCTATCTCTGTGCGTTGCCCGCCACGGTGCAGTCGGCTATCGCCTTTACCTCACTGGCGCGCGGCAATGTGCCCGCCGCGATCTGCAGCGCCGCGGCGTCCAGCCTGATCGGCATCTTCCTCACACCTCTGCTGGTGCTGCTGTTGATGGGCGTCGAAGGCGATAGCGGCTCGACGCTGGACTCGATCGGCAAGATCGTCCTGCAATTGCTGGTGCCTTTCATCGCCGGGCAGGTCGCGCGCCGCTGGATCGGCGCCTGGGTGACGCGCAACAAGAGCTGGCTGAAGACGGTCGATCAAAGCTCGATCCTGCTGGTGGTCTACACGGCGTTCAGTGGCGCAGTGGTCGAGGGTCTCTGGCAGCTTGTGCCGCTGGGTCATCTGCTGGGGCTGGTCGTCGCTTGCTGCCTGCTGCTGGCCATCGTGCTGTGGCTGACGGCCATGCTGGCCAAGCTGTTCGGCTTCAATCTGGAAGACCGCATCACCATCCTCTTCGCTGGTTCGAAGAAGAGCCTGGCGACCGGCGTGCCCATGGCGCAGGTGCTGTTCGCCACCAGCGCGGTCGGCATGATCATCCTGCCGCTGATGCTGTTTCACCAGATCCAGCTGATGGTCTGCACCGTGCTCGCCCAACGCTATGCGCGGCGGCCTGAATTGCCCGAGGAGGTGGCGGTCCAATAACCGGTACGGATGCCCGCTGCCCGCGTCGTTTGGTCGTACATAGAGCCGCTCTATCGCCGCGTTCCCCAGCTGCGCGGTCGGGCATTTGTCTTTAACATGCACCGGTGATCATTCATTCAGAAGGGGCAACTGCCGTGACCGATACCAACCCGCTGCTTCGGGACTTCGACCTGCCGCCCTATTCCGAGATTCGCCCGGAGCACGTCGAGCCGGCGGTCGATACCGTCCTCGGCGAGAACCGCGTCGCCTTGCAGGAGTTGCTCAGCCGCCCGGCCGAGAGCCTTGACTGGAGCACCCTGGTGGTCGGCCTCGACGAAATGAACGAGCGCCTCAGCCGCGCCTGGGGCCCGGTCAGCCACCTCAACGCGGTGCGCAACAACCCCGAATTGCGCAGCGCCTACGAGGCCTGCTTGCCGAAGCTGTCGGCCTACGCCACCGAATTGGGTCAGAACGCCGACCTGTTTGCCGCCTACCAGGCGCTGTCGGTGAGCCCCGAGGCCGACGGCTTCGATGTGGCGCAAAAGACCATCATCGACCACGCCCTGCGTGATTTCCGCCTCTCCGGCATCGATCTGCCGCCAGCCGAGCAGCAACGCTTCGGCGCGATCCGCATGAAGCTCGCCGAGCTGGGCAGCACCTTTTCCAACCAGCTGCTCGATGCCACCCAGGCCTGGACCAAGCACGTCACCGACGAAAGCCTGCTGGCCGGCATCACCGATTCGGCCAAGGCGCAGATGGCCGAAGCCGCCAAGGCCAAGGAGCTGGATGGCTGGCTGATCAGTCTCGAATTCCCCAGCTACTACGCCGTGATGACCTACGCCGACAATCGTGAGCTGCGCGAAGAGGTCTACGTCGCCTATTCCACCCGTGCTTCCGACCAAGGGCCGAACGCCGGCCAGTTCGACAATGGCCCGGTGATGGAGCAGATCCTTGACCTGCGTCAGGAACTGGCGCAGCTGCTGGGCTTCGGCAACTACGCCGAGCTGTCGTTGGCGACCAAGATGGCCGATAGCACCGACCAGGTGCTGGGCTTCCTGCGGGATCTAGCCACGCGCAGCAAGCCGTTCGCCGAGCGCGACCTGAAAGAGTTGCGCGCCTTCGCCGCTGAGCAGGGTGTCACCGATCTGCAGAGCTGGGATGTCAATTACTTCGGCGAGAAGCTGCGCCAGGCCCGCTACAGCCTGAGTCAGGAAGAACTGCGTGCGTACTTCCCGGTGGATAAGGTGCTGTCCGGCCTGTTTGCCATCGTCAAGCGCCTGTACGGCATCGAGATTCACGAGCTGGAGCACTTCGACAGCTGGCATCCGGATGTTCGCCTGTTCGAAATCCGTGAGAAGGGCGAGCACGTCGGGCGCTTCTTCTTCGACCTTTACGCGCGGGCCAACAAGCGCGGTGGCGCCTGGATGGATGGGGCGCGCGACAAGCGCCGTACCTGCCTCGGCACGCTGCAAACGCCGGTCGCCAACCTGGTCTGCAACTTCACTCCGCCAGTGGGTGAGCGCCCGGCGCTGCTGACGCACGATGAAGTCACCACGCTCTTTCACGAGTTCGGCCATGGCCTGCACCACCTGCTGACCCAGGTTGAGCATGCCGGTGCCTCGGGCATCAACGGTGTGGCCTGGGACGCGGTCGAGCTGCCGAGCCAGTTCATGGAAAACTGGTGCTGGGAGCCAGAAGGCCTGGCGCTGATCTCAGGCCACTACCAGACCGGTGAAACCCTGCCGCAGGATCTGCTCGACAAGATGCTGGCTGCGAAGAACTTCCAGTCCGGCCTGATGATGGTGCGCCAGCTGGAGTTCTCACTGTTCGACTTCGAACTGCACGCCACCCATGGCGACGGCCGCAGCGTGCTGCAGGTCCTGGAGAGCATCCGCGACGAGGTCTCGGTCATGCGTCCGCCGGCCAGCAATCGCTTCCCCAACAGCTTCGCGCACATCTTCTCTGGCGGTTATGCGGCGGGCTATTACAGCTACAAGTGGGCCGAGGTGCTGTCCTCCGATGCCTTCTCGCGCTTCGAGGAAGAGGGCGTGTTCAACCCCGACACCGGCCGCGCCTTCCGCGACGCCATCCTGGCGCGCGGCGGCTCGCAGGAGCCGATGGTGCTGTTCGTCGACTTCCGCGGTCGCGAGCCGTCGACCGACGCCTTGCTGCGCCACCTCGGCCTGACGGAGAACGTGGCATGAGCGACGCGCCCAAGGTGACCACCAAGCGCTTCATCGCCGGGGCTGTATGCCCGGCGTGCAGCGCCAGCGACAGCATCAAGATGTGGGATGTCGACGGCGTTCCGCATCGCGAATGCGTCGAGTGCGGCTACGCCGATACCCTCAACGCCCAGGGCCAGTCGGTGCCCATGGAATTAGGTACGCGGGTCAACCAGGCCAAGCCGAAGCCGGCCGATCCGCAGGTGCAGGCCGTGCAATTCTTTCCCAATCCAAAGCTGAAGAAAAAAACCGACTGATCCGAAGGAGGCTCGCCATGTGGCATCTCACCTGTGGCGACCTCGCGGCGGACAACGTCCGGCAGTTGCTGGCCGAAGGCAATGAGCTTCGGATCCTGCGGGATGATCTTGCGGTTGGCCCCCTTGCCGATATCGAATCACCGCCTTGCGCTGAGCGGGTGGTGTTCTGGGAGCGCGTCTGGCCTGCCAGGCTGGAGCCTCAGCCCGACTTCGCCGGTGTGGCGGCCGACGCCGAATGGCTCGCCAGCATCGGCACCCAGTCGCGCCAATTCACGGTCTGGCATGGCGATAGTGCGTCCGAACAGCTGATGTTGGCGCGCGTGGCGGCGGCGCTTGAAGGCTCGCCGTTACCGTTTTACGAAGTCGTGTGCGGCACTGGTGACAGCCGCGCCGGTGCCCGCATGGCAGTGTCCATGCACGCACCCGATGCCTTGGCAGCGCTTTATCAGCCGCGCCTTGTAGAGCCGATCCGAACGGCCAACCTCGCCAGCCAATGGCGCGCTGCCGTTGCTGAAAATGCAGCGATACGGCGTTGGGTCGATGGGCGCTTCGTTGGCGAGGACAATGCGCAGATCGACGAAGCATTAGTTGGGGCCTGCCGCGACGACTGGATGCCATTGGCACGCGCCATGGCCGAGGTCATGGGCCACTGCAATGGGTTCTTCGCCACGGACATGTTTCTCTACTGGCGCGCCCGCGAGCTGGCGAGACGCGGCGTTCTTTTGCTCAGTGACGACGCGCAGGCTGAATACAGCAAGGTGCAGGTGCGACGTCCTTCGAGCTGACTCGATCTCGGCCGTCTGCAGGGGGCTGGCTCGATAGGCGCAATCAACCTACGCGACGGGCGGGTGCGGTGACATTGGCGATGCTTCGCCATGTTCTGATACTGTATCGATATACAGTATTCCGGAGCCTGCCATGTACCCGCCGAAGAGCACGCCGCGCGGTCGCGGCACTGCGATCAACCCGGACAATCGTTTCGCCCCGACTCGCAGCGAGGCGTACGACGATGGCTGGGAGCAGGACGTGCCCACGACCCGCGCGACCGAAGTGCGATTCGAGACGGCGAAAAGCGTGCTCACCCGCAACCAGTCACCGGATGTCGGCTTCGATCGTTCGGTCAATCCCTATCGCGGCTGTGAGCACGGCTGCATCTACTGCTTTGCGCGGCCGAGCCATGCGTACTGGGACATGTCGCCCGGCATCGACTTCGAGACTCGGTTGATTGCGAAGACCAACCTCGCCGAGCGCCTGGAGCAAGAGCTGAGCAAACGAGGCTACGTACCGCAGCCCATCGCCCTCGGGGTGAACACCGATGCCTATCAACCGCTGGAACGCGAGCAGCAGCTGACGCGTCAGGCGCTGGAGGCGCTGCTGCGCTTCAAGCATCCGGTGCACATCATCACCAAGGGCTCGCTGGTGCTGCGCGATCTCGACCTGCTGGTGCCGTTGGCGGAACAACGATTGGTCAGCGTCTCGGTCAGCCTCACCACGTTAGACGATGAACTCAAGCGCATCATGGAGCCGCGTGCGGCCTCGCCGTCGGCCCGGCTTCGCGTGCTGCGCACATTGAACGAAGCGGGCGTGCCGGTCAGTGTGATGTGCGCGCCGATGATTCCCATGATCAATGACATGGAGCTGGAACGCATGCTCGAGGCCGCACGTGATGCCGGGGCCCGCTCAGCCGGTTACGTGCTGCTGCGGCTGCCCCATGAGGTGGCTACGTTGTTCGATGAGCGGCTGCAGGAGCATTTCCCTCAGCGGGCCGCGCATGTGATGAGCCTGGTCCGCCAGTCACGAGGCGGCAAGGATTACGACAGCCGTTTTGGCAGCCGCATGCGCGGCGAAGGGCAGTTCGCTCAACTGCTGGCCCAGCGCTTCCAGCTGGCCTGCAAGCGATTGGGTTTTACTCGCCGCGACCAGAACTACGGTCTCGACTGCACCCGGTTCGCCGTGCCGGGCGTGCAGATGTCACTGCTCTAGCGCTATTCCATACGCTCGACATGGCATCACTGCGCAATTGGACGTTTCGTCTGAAAGCGGCGAGATAGAGCGGTTCGTTCAGTTTCGGTTAAGTCTCGGTGACTAGCCTCCAGGCAGGCGTGACCAGTCAGTCACGGGCCGCAGTGGGCCCGGACGATGGCGCGCCCATCGCCCATCAGGAGACCCGCCATGCGTGAACCCATCCATACCCGCCCCGAGCCCATCGACTTGCCTGCACGCGGCGAAAGCGCCGACGAGTCCTTCACCCGTCTCGTCGACGGCTTTCGCCGCTTCCGTACTGAGATCTACCCCGAACAGCAGGCGCTGTTCACTCGCCTGGCCAGAGCCCAGCAACCGCGCGCCATGTTCATCACGTGCGCCGATTCGCGCATCGTGCCGGAGCTGATTACCCAGAGTTCGCCCGGCGATCTGTTTGTCACCCGCAACGTCGGCAATGTGGTGCCACCGTACGGCCAGATGAACGGCGGCGTGTCGACGGCCATCGAATACGCCGTGATGGTGCTCAACGTCCAGCACATCATCATCTGTGGCCATTCCGATTGCGGCGCGATGAAAGCGGTGCTGAACCCGCATGGGCTGGAGCGGATGCCCACGGTCCGCGCCTGGCTGCGGCATTGTGAGGTCGCGCGCAGCTTGGTCGAGCAGAACTGTGGCTGCGGCGGCGAGCACCTTGGTGTGCTCACCGAAGAAAATGTCGTGGCTCAGCTGGACCATCTGCGTACGCACCCCTCTGTCGCCGCGCGGCTGGCAGGCGGCCAGCTCGCTATTCATGGTTGGGTGTACTGCATCGAGACGAGTGAGATCCTCGCCTATGACGCCCGGTCGGGCCGCTTTGCGCCCCTCGACGGTGACGGGCAGGTACCGGTGGCGACGCCGGTTCCGCGCTATGCGTCAGCCTGAGGAGGTGACCATGAACCTAGATTCGATCAAGGCGAACCTGCCGCGGGACCTGATGGCCTCGGTGGTGGTTTTCCTAGTAGCGCTTCCGCTCTGCATGGGCATCGCCATCGCATCGGGCATGCCCCCGGCCAAAGGCGTGGTGACCGGCATCATCGGCGGATTGGTGGTTGGCTGGCTGTCTGGCGCACCGTTGCAGGTCAGCGGCCCGGCCGCAGGGCTTACGGTATTGGTGTTCGAGCTGGTGCAGCAGTATGGCGCGGCCATGCTGGGGCCGATTCTGTTGTTGGCTGGCGCGCTCCAACTGCTGGCGGGGCGGCTGAAGTGGGGATGCTGGTTCCGAGTCACGGCGCCTGCGGTGGTATACGGGATGCTGGCGGGCATCGGCATCCTCATCGTGCTATCGCAGCTGCATGTGATGATGGATGCTCAGCCGGCTGCCTCGGGATTGGGCAACCTCAGCGCTTTTCCGGGCGCGCTGTGGTCGGCGTTGCCGTTTCAAGGTAATGGCGACGGCATGCTGGCCGCGTCGCTCGGTTTGCTGACGATCGCCTGCATGTGGCTGTGGGATCGCGTCCGGCCTCAGCGCCTGCGCCTGTTGCCAGGTGCATTGCTCGGGGTCGCGGCGGCGACGTTAGTAGGCTTGTGGTTGGGGCTGGACGTGCGCCGCGTCGAGGTGCCAGACAACCTCGCCGAGGCGGTGACCTGGCTGCGACCGGCCGACATGTTGGCGCTAGCCGATCCAGGGCTGCTGGTCGCAGCGCTGGCACTGGCCTTCATCGCCAGTGCCGAGACGCTGCTTTCGGCTGCTGCGGTGGACCGTATGCACCAGGGCCCGCGGGCTGATTTCGATCGAGAGCTGGCGGCGCAGGGTATCGGCAACATGCTGTGCGGTGTAGTCGGCGCGCTGCCGATGACCGGCGTGATCGTACGCAGCTCGGCGAACGTGCAAGCAGGGGCGCGGACGCGCCTGTCAGCGATGCTGCATGCGGTGTGGCTGCTCGCGGCGGTGGTGCTGTTGGCGACGTTGCTCGAGCGAATCCCGGTGGCGAGCCTGGCGGGCGTGCTGATTTATACCGGCTTCAAGCTGATCGACTTGAAGGCGCTGCGCCAGCTGGGCCGTTACGGGCGCATGGCGATGCTGATCCACGTCGCGACGGCGCTGACCATTGTCGCCACCGACCTGCTGACCGGCGTGCTGGTGGGCTTTGCCTTGACCCTCGCGCAATTGGCCTGGCAGGCGTCGCGCCTGAAGATCAACCTGACCTGCAACGGCCGCCAGGTCGAGTTGCGCATGCAGGGCGCGGCGACCTTTCTCAAGGTGCCACAACTGTCGAAGGCGCTCGAATCGGTCCCACAGGGTGCCTGGCTGCAGGTGCCGATGGAGCATCTGCGCTACATCGACCATGCCTGCATGGAGCTGCTCGAGGAGTGGCGGCGTTCCAACGACGTGCACGGCGCTCGGCTGATCATCGAGCCACGCGCACTGACGCGGCGTGTCGAGGGGCGGCGTCGACAGGCGGAGCACTTGGCCGGCACCGCATAGGGGAACTAATCGGAGCCGCAGGCCACCTGACTCTCTGGCAAGGGGCGCTTGAAGTGCGTTCCCAGATCGCAGCGCATCGGCTATCCCGGTGCGCTGCTGTTCGTTCTGGAGGACTGAATTGGACGTTTTTATCGATCTGCTGCAGTGGCCCGCTATGGTCGTCACGGTTCTGGCGGCCTGGCTTATCGGCTCGCTGAAGCCGCGGCGGCGCACGGTGGGCTTCTGGTGCTTTCTGCTGAGCAACCTGCTCTGGGTGATCTGGGGTTGGTCCGCCGAAGCCTGGGCGTTGATCACGCTGCAGGTGTGCCTGGCGCTGATGAACATCCGTGGCGTGAAGAAAAACGACCACCCCGCAGAGGCCGAAGCCAGAGCCTGATGTTGACTAAATTGCCAGTCTTCAAACGCTGTCTATACTCCGATCGTAGGCGTACTGATCGAATCCGACTGTGCGTGCAAAGCGAAGCCTGGCAACCAGGAATTGGGGGGAGCCAGTTCGGAGCCTAGTCTGGATGTTGGTGCGAGCGATTTGCTTGCCCGCAGCCGGACAGCAGCAGTCGGCGGGATAACAAGAACCATAAGGGGAACCCGCAATGCCGCGACATCCACGAGCCTGGATGGGGATCGGACTGTGTTCGCTGTTCGGTCAGGCCGAAGCGGCCTGGGACGTGAACATGCGCTCCGGCGCCACAGAAGTCAGTCGTTCCGTCTTCGACCTGCACATGACCATCTTCTGGATCTGCGTGATCATCGGCGTGCTGGTGTTCGCTGTGATGTTCTGGTCGATGCTTGCGCACCACCGCTCCAAGCGGAAGACGTCAGCCAATTTCCATGAAAACACCAAAGTCGAAGTGCTTTGGACCATCATCCCGTTGCTGATTCTTGTCGGCATGGCAGTACCGGCCACGCGCACGCTGATCCACATCTACGATGCGTCGGAGTCGGACGTCGACATCCAGATCACCGGTTATCAGTGGAAGTGGCACTACAAGTACCTGGGTGAGGACGTCGAGTTCTTCAGCAACCTCACCACCCCACGCGACCAGATCAACAACCTCGAACCGAAGGGCGAGCATTACTTGCTGGAGGTTGATGAGCCTCTGGTGATCCCGACGGGCGCCAAGGTGCGCTTCCTGATCACCGCGGCCGATGTCATCCATTCCTGGTGGGTGCCGGACCTGGCGGTGAAAAAGGACGCCATCCCAGGATTCATCAATGAATCCTGGACCCGCATCGATGAGCCCGGCATCTACCGCGGCCAGTGCACCGAACTCTGTGGCAAGGACCACGGCTTCATGCCCGTGGTGGTCGACGTCAAGACGCCCGAGGACTACGCCACCTGGCTCGGCGAGAAGAAAGCCGAGGCTGCCAAGCTTGCCGAGCTGACCAGCAAGGAATGGACGCTCGAAGAGCTCGTCGAGCGTGGCGAGAAGGTGTACCAGTCCAACTGCGCCAGCTGCCACCAGCCCACCGGCGAAGGCCTGCCGCCGATGTTCCCGGCGCTCAAGGGTTCGCCCATCGCCACCGGCGAACCGGAAGGGCACATCACTATCGTCGTCAAAGGTAAGCCGGGCACCTCGATGCCGGCGTTCGGGCCGCAGCTATCGGAAGTCGATATTGCCGCAGTCATCACCTACGAGCGTAACGCCTGGGGCAACGACAAGGGCGACATGGTCACGCCGAAAGACGTGCTCGACTTCAAACAGGCCGAAGAAGCCAGTCAATAAGAGGAGTGGCGGCGATGAGTGCAGTGATCGACGATCATGGTCATGCCGGGCATGACCACCACCATGGCCCGGCCAAGGGGATCTCCCGCTGGCTGCTGACCACCAACCACAAAGACATCGGCTCGATGTACCTGTGGTTCAGCTTCTGCGCCTTTCTGCTGGGCGGTTCGATGGCGATGGTGATTCGCGCCGAGCTGTTTCAGCCGGGCCTGCAGATCGTGCAGCCCGAGTTCTTCAATCAGATGACCACCATGCACGGCCTGATCATGGTCTTCGGCGCGGTGATGCCCGCCTTCGTCGGCCTCGCCAACTGGATGATCCCGCTGATGATCGGCGCACCGGACATGGCGCTGCCGCGGATGAACAACTTCAGCTTCTGGCTGCTGCCCGCCGCGTTCGGATTGCTGGTGTCGACCCTGTTCATGGAGGGTGGCGGGCCGAACTTCGGCTGGACGTTCTACGCGCCGCTATCGACGACCTATGCACCGGAGTCGGTGACCTTCTTCATCTTCGCCATCCACCTGATGGGCATCAGCTCGATCATGGGCGCGATCAATGTGGTTGCCACGGTGCTCAACCTGCGCGCGCCGGGCATGACATTGATGAAAATGCCCCTGTTCGTCTGGACCTGGCTGATCACTGCCTTCCTGCTCATCGCGGTGATGCCGGTACTGGCTGGCGTGGTGACGATGATGCTGATGGACATCCACTTCGGCACCAGCTTCTTCAGCGCCGCGGGCGGCGGCGACCCGGTGTTGTTCCAGCATGTGTTCTGGTTCTTCGGGCACCCAGAGGTGTACATCATGATCCTGCCAGCGTTTGGCGCGGTCAGCTCGATCATCCCGGCGTTCTCCCGCAAGCCGCTGTTCGGCTACACCTCCATGGTCTACGCCACCGGTGCCATCGCCTTTCTCTCGTTCATCGTCTGGTCGCACCACATGTTCACCGTCGGCATCCCGCTGACCGGGGAGCTGTTCTTCATGTACGCGACCATGCTGATCGCGGTGCCCACCGGGGTGAAGGTGTTCAACTGGGTGTCGACCATGTGGCGCGGCTCGCTGACCTTCGAGGCGCCGATGCTCTTTGCGGTGGCCTTCGTGATTCTCTTCACCATCGGCGGTTTTTCCGGGCTGATGCTGGCCATCGCGCCGGCTGATTTCCAGTACCACGACACCTACTTCGTGGTGGCGCATTTCCATTACGTGCTGGTGCCCGGCGCGATCTTCGGCATCTTTGCCTCGGCCTACTACTGGCTGCCCAAGTGGACCGGGCACATGTATGACGAAACCCTGGCCAAGCTGCATTTCTGGATGAGTTTCGTCGGCATGAACCTCGCGTTCTTTCCGATGCACTTCGTCGGGCTCGCTGGGATGCCGCGACGGATCCCGGACTACAACATGATGTTCGCCAACTTCAACATGGTCTCTAGCATCGGGGCGTTCATGTTCGGGGCGACGCAGTTGCTGTTCTTGTTCATCGTCATCAAGTGCATTCGCGGCGGTCCGGCGGCGGCGGCCAAGCCCTGGGACGGTGCCGAGGGGCTGGAGTGGAGTGTGCCGTCGCCTGCGCCGTATCACACCTTCAGCGTGCCGCCGAGCGTGGAAGAACTGCACGAGCACCGGACGGGCCCGAAGCATGACTAATCTGCCCACCTCGGAGCGTCGCCATGAACACTGAGCTGCCGTTGGGCCGCCTAGTACGTCGACTGTTGCTGGTGGTCGTGGCGATGTTCGCCTTCGGCTTTGCTCTGGTGCCCATTTACGACGTGATGTGCAAGGCGTTCGGCATCAACGGCAAGACGGCGGGCGCCTATGAAGGTGCTCAGACCGCAGACGAGGCGCGCGAGGTGCGGGTGCAGTTCCTGGCCACCAACGCGTCGGGAATGGTTTGGGAATTCAAGCCCGTCGCCGACCAGCTCAGCGTCCACCCGGGCTCCAGCCGGGAAATGCGCTTCGTCGCCTACAACCCGACCGACAAGCCGATGACCGCGCAGGCGGTGCCCAGCGTGTCGCCGTCCAAGGCGGCGGCGTATTTCCACAAGACCGAATGCTTCTGCTTTACCCAGCAAGTACTGCAACCCGGTGAGCGCATCGAAATGCCAGTGCGCTTCATCGTTGATCGTGATCTGCCTGCGGATGTGCGTCACCTGACGCTCGCGTACACCCTGTTCGACATCACGTCTCGCCAGCCTCCCGTCGCCGTAGCCCAGGCGTCTTCGAAGCCGGCCAAGGAGAGTCTGCAATGAGCCAACAGACCACCACGCACGAGAACTACTACGTTCCCGCCCAAAGTAAATGGCCGATCGTGGGGACCATCGCCCTGCTGACGACGGTCTATGGCCTGGGCACCTGGTTCAACGACCTCAAGGCCGAGCGCGACGAGATCAGCGGCCCGGTCATTTTCTTCATCGGCGGGCTGCTGATCGCGTACATGATGTTCGGCTGGTTTGGCTCGGTGGTGCGCGAGGGTCGAGCCGGGCTCTATAGCGCGCAGATGGACCGCTCGTTCCGCTGGGGCATGAGCTGGTTCATCTTCTCTGAAGTGATGTTCTTTCTCGCCTTCTTCGGCACGCTTTTCTATATCCGCTACTGGGTCGGACCCTGGCTGGACGGTGACGGCGACAAGGGCGTGAGCGCCATGCTCTGGCCGAACTTCGAGTACAGCTGGCCACTGCTGAACAACCCCGATCCGCAGGTGTACCCGGCGCCGGAAGGCACGATCAGCCCGTGGGGCTTGCCGCTGATCAACACCATCCTTCTGGTCAGTTCCAGTTTCACCCTGACCTGGGCGCACCACGCCCTGCGCAAGGGCAATCGCAAGCAACTGAAACTGGGGCTGGGCATCACCGTACTGCTGGGCGTGATCTTCCTGCTGCTGCAGGCAGAGGAATACGTGCATGCCTACACCGAGCTTGGGCTGACGCTCGGCTCGGGCATTTACGGCGCAACCTTCTTCATGCTGACGGGTTTCCACGGTGCGCACGTCACCATGGGCGCAATCATCCTGACCGTCATGTTGGTGCGCAGCTTCCGCGGCCACTTTACGCCTGAGCAGCACTTCGGCTTCGAGGCAGCGGCCTGGTATTGGCACTTCGTGGACGTGGTCTGGATCGGCCTGTTCGTCTTTGTCTATGTGCTGTAGGGCGGGAGTAACCCGCCGATGCGCCGCCGGCCTCTCGCTAGAAGCGGCTGCGGCTTAACCGAAGCCTGGATGCAGCTGGCCGGAATAGAAGCCCCAGGCGATCAACGCAACCGTCAGGGCGGTGAGTGACACGCGGACGAAGAGGGCGGTAATCAGGCGCGAGCTGCGGCTTTCGTCCTTGACCAGAAAAAACAGACCACTGAACAGACTGACCAACGTGGCCACTAATAACAGAACAATCGCCGCCTTGAGCATGAGCGGGTCCGCCGTGACAGGGGAACTGGGGGAAGTGGGGGTGCAGTATAGCCAGCCTTATCGACGTGCCGGGGTGCGTGGCATGACCGGGTTCCGGCCCGGGCTCGTGCCGACGCTCGTGGTGCTTGTTTTGCTGCCGTTGCTGGTCTGGCTCGGAATTTGGCAGCTCGAGCGCGGCGAGCAGAAGCGCGAACTGCTGGCGCGGCAGGAAGCTCGTGAACAAGCGCCGCCGGTTGGCCCAGACCAGATCGAACGGCTCGCCGAGCCTGGCTACAGCCGTATCTACCTCCAGGGCACCTTCGACGCTGAACACAGCTTTCTGCTCGATAGCCGCACCCGCGATGGTCAGGTCGGGGTGGAGTTGATTCAACCCTTGCAGGACGAACCCAGTGGGCGCTGGGTGCTGGTCAATCGTGGCTGGATACCCTGGCCGGACCGGCGCGTGCCACCGCAATTCGATACACCGGACCAGCCGGTGAAGCTCGCCGCCTGGGTCTATGCACCACCCGGCAAACCCTTCGTGTTGAACAAGCGGCAGGCCGAGGGCTGGCCGAGGCTGATCAATCATGTGGACGTCGAGGCGCTGTGGCAAACGCTCGATCGCGACGGCGTCGCCTACGAGCTTCGGCTCCAGCCCGGCCCGGCCGCTTACCGTGCCGACTGGCCGGTAACCACCATGCAGCCTGCGCAGCATCTGGGCTACGCCGTGCAATGGTTCGCCCTGGCCGCCGCGCTGCTGGCGCTGTTTATTTACTTTGGCGTGCATCAGGCACGGGGGAGCAAGCAGTGAGCGCGATGAATCCCAGCTATCACCCCGTTCAGCCCTCGCGCCGCCGCGGGCGGCTGCAATTGCTGTTGATCTTTGCCGTAGTGATCGGGCCCATGTTGCTGGCCTCGGCCATGTATCGCTATGGCTTCTGGGTGCCGGAGACGCGCAACTACGACGGCGTGCTGATCGCCACGGGCGAAGGCCGCGAAGCGCTCGGCATCAGCCTGCCGGAGGGCAGCGAACCGCATTGGGAGTTGCTAGTGACCGCTCCGCAAGGCTGCGCTGACGCCTGTCAGGAATTGGTCTATCTGGCGCGGCAGATCAATATCGGCCTGGCTCGCGAAGCCGGGCGCGCCAGCCACGCGCTGGCCAGCGGCACACCGCTTGAGCCTGGCTACGAGGCGCGCCTGCATCGCGAATACCCGCAGCTCAAGCGCTACCCGCTGGACGCGGCGAGGTATGGCGCCAACCCCGCGCTGCCGACCGGTGCGCAGCTCTGGATTGTCGACCCACACGGCAATCTGGTGTTGCGCTACGACGAGCAGGCCAACGGCAAGGCGATCCTCGATGACCTCAAACACCTGCTGAAGATTTCCCAGATCGGTTGAGCCATACGCGCTGAAACCCTAAAGCACGCCCAAGGAGCACCTGATGGCCAAACCCGGATTCCGTCTAGCCGTATTCGCCACGCTGCTCGCCGTGGTGGTGGTGTTACTGGGTGCCTACACCCGGTTGACCCACGCCGGCCTCGGTTGCCCGGATTGGCCCGGTTGCTATGGGTTTCTCGCCGTGCCGATGAGTGAACAGGCGCAGACCTTGGCCGCGCAACGCTTCCCGGACGCACCGGTGGAAGTGCACAAGGGTTGGAACGAGATGGTCCATCGCTACTTCGCCGGCGCGCTGGGCCTGGTGATTCTCGCGCTCTCGGTAAGGGCGGTGCGCCAGCGAGACCTGCCGGGCCAACCACTGAAGTTGCCTCTGCTCCTGCTCGCCGTGGTGATCGCGCAGGCGGCGTTCGGGATGTGGACGGTCACTCTGCAGCTCTGGCCGCAGGTCGTCACGGCACACCTGTTGGGCGGTTTCACCACCCTCAGCCTGTTGTTCCTCCTGAGCCTGCGTCTGGCCGGAAGGCGGCCAGCGATCCCTCCCATTCCACGCCGCTTGAGAACCCTGGCGGTACTCGGCATGGCCGCGGTGATCGGTCAGGTCACGCTCGGTGGGTGGGTCAGCAGCAACTACGCGGCAGTCGCCTGTACTGATTTTCCGACCTGCCACGGCGAGTGGTGGCCAACGATGGACTTCGCCAATGCGTTCAATCTCGCGCATCACGACATTGGCCCCAATTACCTCGGCGGATTGCTCTATGGCGAGGCGCGTACCGCTATTCATGTAACGCACCGGCTCGGTGCGCTGGTCGTCATGCTCGTGTTGCTCGGGCTTGCCTGGCAACTCTGGCGCCACGGCCTTTCGCGCCTGGCTGGGCTGCTCGTAGCGGCGCTCGCGCTGCAGGTCGGCCTGGGCATCAGCAATGTCCTACTGAATCTTCCGCTTGCCGTTGCGGTCGCACACAACGGGGGAGGCGCGTTGCTGCTGCTGGTAACGGTGCTGATCAATCACCGCCTGAGCCTCGGGGCCAGGGCCGTAGCGCCTGAACCTCGGGCGCACCTCGATTCGAACACGACGGGTAGGCTCGACCTGCCACGCGCTTGACCAGAAGGAGAAACCCCATGGCGACTCTACTCAGCGAACGCGGCGCCCAAGCGACGTGGCGGGATTACCTTGAACTGACCAAACCGAAGGTGGTGCTGCTGATGCTCATCACCTCGCTGGTGGGCATGTTTCTCGCGACACGTGCCGGCGTGCCCTGGACCGTGCTGCTATTTGGCAACCTGGGCATCGCCCTGTGTGCCGGCGGTGCGGCGGCCGTCAATCATGTCGTGGATCGACGCATCGATTCGGTCATGGCCCGTACCCACCGCCGTCCGTTGGCCGAGGGGCGAGTCTCGCCAGCCGCCGCCTTGCTTTTCGCCCTGGCTCTCGCTGTGGCGGGCATGGCGCTCCTGCTGACCTTCACCAACGCGCTGGCTGCCTGGCTGACGCTCGCTTCGCTGGTCGGCTACGCGGTGATCTATACCGGCTTTCTCAAGCGCGCCACGCCTCAGAACATTGTCATCGGCGGCCTCGCTGGCGCTGCCCCGCCGCTGCTGGGCTGGGTCGCGGTAACAGGGCACGTGACAGCCGAACCGCTGCTGCTGGTGCTGATCATTTTCGCCTGGACCCCACCTCACTTCTGGGCGCTGGCCATTCACCGCAAGGACGAATACGCCAAGGTCAACGTACCGATGCTGCCCGTGACCCATGGCGAGCACTACACCAAGGTGCACATCCTGCTCTACACCGCCATGCTGCTGGCGGTGAGCGTCATGCCGTTTGCCATCCACATGAGTGGTGTGCTGTACCTGGCCGCAGCCGTACTGTTGGGCGCCCGCTTCCTGTTCTGGACGGTCGTGCTCTATCGCGACAGCCGCCCACATGCCGCGATCAAGACATTCAAGTTCAGCATCTGGTACCTCTTCGCGCTGTTCATCGCTTTGCTGGTTGATCATTATTTGCCGCTGACCTTCTAACCGGCCAAGGACGTTCATGACGCGCATCCACAAAACCGTTTTCATCCTCGTGGCGCTGGTTGCGCTGGTCATTGGCCTGACGGCTTATCGTGTTCTCAACACCGGACAGCAGGTCGACACCGCCGCTCAGCTCGACGCCGGCATCGTCATGCTGCCCCAAGGGCGCGACATACCGGACGTGACACTGACGAATCAGGACGGCGAACCCGTCTCCACGGCTGAGCTCGAGGGGCAATGGAACCTATTGTTCTTCGGCTATACCTTCTGCCCGGATATTTGCCCGGCCACGCTCGCTGAATTGCGTCACCTGCGCGGCAAGCTGCCTGACGAGGTGAAGCAGCGTCTCCAGCCGATACTGGTCAGCGTCGACCCCGAGCGTGATACGCCGGAACAGCTCAAGCAGTACCTGGACTATTTCGGCGCTGGATTCATCGGCCTCACCGGTCCGCTCGAGGATATCCAGACGCTCGCCAACGCGGCCGGCGTGCCGTTCATTCCCGCGGATACCTCCAAGGAAAACTACACGGTCGACCACGGCGGCAACCTCGCACTGATCGGCCCGGACGGTCGCCTGCGCGGTTTCATCCGCGCGCCGCTGCGTACCGACAAGCTGGCCGAGCAGTTGCCCGTCTTGATCGGGCAAGAAGGCTGAGCGTCTCGACTGCTGGCGGCCGAGCAGGCCTGGCAGCCACACGTCGGCCTTCGCCTATCGCGCCGCGGCTGCCTGCCAAGCTGGCGGCGTTGTGCGCAGCCTTTTATCCTCACGCGCAAGCCCTTACCGAAACGTCCCGATGACCCGCGTCTTGCCCCCGCGCCTGCTGTTCGCGCTGCTGGCGGTCCTGCTAGTGCTCTCGATCTGGTTGTCCCTCGCCCTCGGACCGGTGAGCCTGGCGCTGGGTGACACCTGGCGCGCCGCGCTCAGCCTGTCCGGGCTAAGCGAGCCCAATCCGCGGCTGGCGCAGGCAGAACTTATCCTGGGCCAGATTCGCTTGCCCCGCACGCTGCTCGGCCTCGCCGTGGGTGCGGTGCTGGCGCTGACCGGCGTAGCCATGCAGGGACTGTTTCGCAACCCGCTCGCCGACCCAGGGCTTATTGGCGTCTCCAGCGGCGCCGCTCTCGGTGCTGCGGTCGCGATCGTCTGCGGCGCCCTGCTCGGTGGCCTGCCGGCAAGCCTTGAGCCTTATCTGCTGTCAGGTAGCGCCTTTGCCGGCGGGCTGGTTGTGACCGCGACGGTCTACCGGCTAGGCCGCCGAGACGGCCAGACCAGCGTCGCCACCATGCTGCTGGCCGGCATCGCCCTGACCGCATTGGCGGGCGCTGGCATCGGCCTGTTCACTTATCTCGCCGATGACGCGACCCTGCGCACCCTGACCTTCTGGAATCTTGGCAGCCTCAACGGGGCCAGCTACGTGCGGCTCTGGCCGTTGTTGCTGATCACCGTGGCCGTGGCGGCCTGGTTGCCTCGCCGAGCGCAGGCCCTCAATGCATTGCTTCTCGGGGAGTCGGAAGCGCGCCACCTGGGCTTTCAGGTGGAGCGGCTCAAGGGTGAGCTGGTGTTTCTAACGGCGCTTGGCGTCGGCGCTGCAGTCGCAGCGGCAGGGTTGATTGGCTTTATCGGGCTGGTGGTACCGCACCTGATTCGCCTGCTCAGCGGGCCGGATCACTGCGTCCTTCTACCAGCCTCCGCGCTCGCCGGTGCCAGCCTGTTGCTATTGGCCGACCTGCTGGCGCGCCTGCTGCTGGCGCCGGCGGAACTGCCGATCGGCATCGTCACGGCGCTGCTTGGCGCGCCGTTCTTCCTGTTCCTGCTGGTGCGGGAGCGCCGCTGATGCTCATTGCCCACGCTCTATCGGTCAGCCGCGGAACGCGCCCGGTCCTGCAAAACGTCGATCTACAGGTCGGTGCAGGCGAGGTGCTGGGTGTGCTTGGTCCGAACGGTGCGGGGAAGAGCACGTTGCTCGGCGCGCTCTGCGGAGAATTGCCTGCGAGCGCTGGTCAGGTCCTGCTTGCAGGCCGGCCGCTTGCCCAGTGGCCGTCGCGCGAGCGAGCACAGCGGCTTGCCGTGCTGCCGCAGCAGTCCAGCCTGAGCTTTGGCTTTTATGTCGAAGACGTGGTCGGCATGGGCCGGTTGCCGCATGCTGAAGGCCGCGCCGCGGACCGGCGCATCGCGGGCGAGGCCCTCGCTGCGGCCGACGCAGGCCATCTGGCAGGCCGTAATTACCTGTCGCTCTCCGGCGGCGAGCGCCAGCGCGTACATCTGGCGCGGGTGCTGGCACAGCTCTGGCCGGGAGCGGAAGGGCGAGTGCTGTTGCTCGATGAGCCTACTGCGGCGCTCGACCCGCTCCATCAGCACAGCACGCTGCAAGCGGTACGCGGCTTTGCCGAGCGCGGCGCGGCGGTGCTGGTGATCCTGCATGACCTCAACCTGGCGGCACGTTATTGCGATCGGCTCGTGCTGCTGCACCAGGGCCGGGCGCACATCAAGGGCGCCGTGGAAGAGGTGATCAGGCCCGAGCCGCTGCGTGAGGTGTTCGGGCTCGATGTGCTGGTGCAGCGCCATCCCGAGCGTGGCCATCCGCTGGTGGTGGTGCGCTAAAAAAAACGGGCCCTGAAAGGGCCCGTTCTTACTGCAAAGGGTGAGCGGTGACGCTCGGTGTGCCGGTAATCAGAACGCCGGAACGACTGCGCCCTTGTACTTCTCGTTGATGAACTGCTTCACCTCTTCGCTGTGCAGCGCTTCGACAAGCTTCTGCATGGCGGCGCTGTCCTTGTTGTCCGGGCGGGCAACGAGGATGTTCACGTAAGGCGAGTCGCTGCCCTCGATGTACAGGGCGTCTTCGGTGGGGTTCAGCTTGGCTTCCAGCGCGTAGTTGGTGTTGATCAGCGCCAGGTCGACCTGTGTCAGCACACGCGGCAGGGTCGCCGCTTCCAGTTCGCGGATCTTGATCTTCTTCGGGTTCTCGGCGATGTCCTTGACGGTGGCAGTGATGCCGGCGCCGTCCTTCAGGGTGATCACGCCGGCCTTTTGCAACAGCAGCAGCGCACGGCCGCCGTTGGTGGCGTCGTTGGGGATGACCACGGTGGCGCCGTTGGGCAGCTCATCCAGCGACTTCAGCTTGCTCGAGTAGGCGCCGAAGGGCTCGATGTGCACGCCCGCGACGCTGACCAGCTCGGTGCCCTTGCCCTTGTTGAACTCATCCAGGTACGGCTGGTGCTGGAAGAAGTTGGCGTCCAGACGCTTCTCGGCGACTTGGATGTTCGGCTGAACGTAGTCGGTGAAGACCTTCACCTTGAGATCAACGCCCTGCTCGGCGAGCTGGGGTTTGACGAATTCGAGAATTTCCGCGTGCGGTACGGCGGTCGCGGCGACGTTCAGTTCGTCGGCAGCCTGGGCGGAGAAGGCCGCGGCAGCGGCGAAGGCGGCAAGCAGTTTTTTCATGAAGGGCTCCTTGTGGGTTCCTGTAGCGATGCCGGTTAGGCAGTTATTTTCTGGAGAAATGCGTTACCAGCTTGTCACCGACGCTCTGCAGCACCTGAACGAGCACTAGCAGAAGCACCACGGTAACCACCATGACGTCCGTCTGGAAGCGCTGGTAGCCGAAGCGGATGGCCAGGTCGCCCAGTCCGCCTGCGCCCACGACGCCGGCCATGGCGGTGTAGGAGACGAGCGTGATGGCGGTGACGGTCACCGCGGCGATGATGCCCGGTCGTGCTTCGGGCAACAGTGCGTTGAAGATGATCTGCCGGGTGGTCGCGCCCATGGCCTGGGTCGCTTCGATGATGCCGCGGTCGACCTCGCGCAGGGCGGTTTCTACCAGCCGCGCGAAGAACGGCGCCGCACCCACCACCAGCGGCGGAATGGCACCGGCGACGCCCAGCGAGGTGCCGGTAATCAGCACCGTGAAGGGAATCATCACGATCAAGAGGATGATGAACGGCAGCGAACGCAGCACGTTTACCGCAAAGGACAGGAAGGCATACAGGGGGCCGTTCTCGAACAGCTGGCGCGGGCCGGTGAGGAACAACAGCACGCCCAGCGGCAGCCCGAGGATGATCGTGAACAACAGCGAGCCACCGAGCATCAGCAGGGTGTCCAGCGTTGCCAGCCAGATTTCGTACCAGTCGACATTTCCCAGCAAGGAGCTGAACAAGGCGTCCATCAGCGCAATACCTCCACGTGCACGTCCGCTGCATTCAGTTGGGCCAGTGCCGCGGCCATATCGCCCCCCACCAGGGCCAGGGTCAGCTGGCCGTAGGGCGTGTCTTTTATGCGGTCGATGCGACCCGAGAGAATGCTGAAATCGACACCTGTCTCGCGCGCGACCGTGCCCAGCAGCGGTTTATAGGTTGCCTCGCCCTGGAAGGTCAGACGCAGGATGCGGCCGGGCACATGGGAAAAGTCGTCGCGCTGGGCGTTCTCATCGACTGCCTCGTCTTCCAGTACGAAGCGCTGAGTAGTCGAGTGTCTGGGGTGCAGGAACACGTCGGTCACGGGCCCCTGTTCGACGATCTCGCCACTATCCATCACCGCAACGCGGTCACAGACGCGTCGGATGACGTCCATTTCATGGGTAATCAGCACGATGGTCAGCTTCAGCTCGGCGTTGATCTCGGCCAGCAACTGAAGTACCGATGCCGTCGTTTGCGGGTCTAGTGCGCTGGTGGCTTCGTCGCAGAGCAGGATGTCCGGTTCGGTGGCCAAGGCACGGGCAATGCCTACGCGCTGCTTCTGCCCGCCCGAAAGTTGCGCGGGGTATTTTCGCGCCTGGTCCTTCAGGCCGACGCGCTCGAGCAGGGCTGCGACTCGGCGATCGATCTCACCGCGCGAGTGATTGCCGGCCAGGCGCAGGGGCATGGCGACATTGTCGGCAACGGTTTTGGACATCAGCAGGTTGAAATGCTGGAAGATCATTCCGACGCGCTGGCGGAAGCGCCTCAGGCCATCGGCGTCCAGCGCGGTGACATCCTCGCCATTGACCAGGATGCGACCGCCGGACGGCTCCTCGAGACGGTTGATCAGCCGCAGCAGGGTACTTTTGCCCGCGCCGGAATGGCCGATCAGGCCAAATACTTCGCCGGCACCGATACTCAGCGCGGTCGGTTTGAGCGCAGGCACTTCGCGGCCGCCGGCCACCCGGTAGGTTTTGTGGACTTGCTGGAATTCGATCACGGGCGAACCTTGTGGGTACGGTCGTAGATGCCGGGATGATTGGCGAAAGGCGAGCATTCTACGCGTTTAGGCCCGCCTGGCGTAGCGATCACGCCCCGATTGATGTTGGGCATCGAGGCGATAGACGACGCGAATCGTCGCAGCAGGCAACCTCTTGGCGCCGTGCGTGGTCACTAAAACGGCATGCCGTGAATCGATCAGCTCTCAGGCCACGCTAGAACGGCCCGGTCATTTCGCGGTTCGGCTCACCTGCCCAACCGAGGCCCAAGATGACGGACAAGACGCTCAAGAACAGTGAACTCGCCGGTACCGACACCGTCGACCGCAAGAACCACAACACGAAGCTCGACCAGCTCGACACCTTTCGCTCCGACGCCACGGGCGAAGCCCTGAGCACCAACCAGGGCGTGAAGATCGCCGACAATCAAAACACCCTCAAGGCTGGAGGCCGTGGCCCCTCGCTGCTCGAAGACTTCATCATGCGCGAGAAGCTCACTCACTTCGACCACGAGCGCATCCCCGAGCGTATCGTCCATGCCCGCGGCGCGGCGGCGCATGGCGTGTTCGTCAGCTACGACGACCACAGCGCGCTGACCAAGGCGTCGTTTCTTTCGGCGAAGGGCAAGGAGACGCCCGTCTTCGTGCGCTTTTCCACGGTGCAGGGCTCTCGCGGCTCGGCCGATACCGTGCGCGACGTGCGCGGCTTCGCCACCAAGTTCTACACCGACGAGGGTAACTTCGACCTGGTCGGCAACAACATGCCGGTGTTCTTCATTCAGGACGCCATCAAATTTCCGGACTTCGTCCACGCCGTCAAACCCGAGCCGCACAACGAGATTCCCCAGGGCCAGTCGGCCCACGACAACTTCTGGGATTTCGTCTCGCTGACGCCCGAGTCGGCGCACATGGTGCTGTGGACCATGTCCGACCGCGCCATCCCGCGCAGCTACCGGGCGATGGAAGGTTTCGGCGTGCACACCTTCCGCCTGATCAATGCCGAAGGCGTGAGCCGTTTCGTCAAATTCCACTGGAAGCCGGTCGCAGGCGCTTTCTCGCTGGTCTGGGACGAGACGTTGAAGCTGGCCGGCAAGGACCCGGATTTCAACCGTCGTGACATGTGGGAATCCATCGAGATGGGCGACTATTTCGAGTGGGAGCTGGGCGTACAGGTGGTCGAGGAAGCCGATGAGCACAAGTTCGACTTCGATCTGCTCGACCCGACCAAAATCATCCCCGAAGAGCTGGTGCCGGTGCAGAAACTCGGCAAGATGACGCTCAATCGCAACCCGGACAACTTCTTTGCTGAGACCGAGCAGGCCGCATTCCATATCGGCCATATCGTGCCGGGCATCGATTTCACCAACGACCCGCTGCTGCAGGGCCGGCTGTTCTCCTACACCGACACGCAGCTATTGCGTCTTGGCGGACCGAATTTTCACGAGATCCCGATCAACCGCCCGGTCGCACCGGTGCACAACAACCAGCGCGATGCGTTCCATCGGCAGACCGTCAATCGCGGGCGCGCGAATTACGAACCCAATTCCATCGACAACGGCTGGCCCAAGGAGACCCCGCCCGCAGCCCAGGGTGGCGGTTTCGAAAGTTACCCAGAGCGCGTCGAGGGCCACAAGATCCGTAATCGCAGTGAATCCTTTGGCGATCACTTCTCTCAGGCCACGCTGTTCTGGAACAGCATGAGCGCGCCGGAGAAGGAACACATCATCGGTGCCTATAGCTTCGAGCTGGGCAAGGTCGAGCGGGTGTTCATCCGCGAGCGGCAGGTCAACGAGATCCTTGCCAATATCGATCTGGAGCTGGCCCGGCGTGTCGCCGAGAACATCGGCGTTACCCCGCCCACCGCACCAACGGCGAGCCCTCGTCAGCCGAACCCTGCTTCGTCGCCGGCCCTGAGCCTGCTCAACCACCTGTCCGGCAATATCAAGTCGCGCAAGGTGGCGATCCTCGTGGCCAACGGCGTGGACGGCGCGATGATCGATGCCTTCAAGAAGAAACTCGCCGATGAAGGCGCACTGGCCAAACTGATCGGCCCGTCGCCCGCCCCGGTGAAAACCGCTGACGGCAAGCTGCTTATGCCCGATGCAGCAATGGACGGCATGCCCTCGATCGCTTTCGACGCGGTGTTCGTGCCCGGTGGCGCTCAGAGCGTGCAGGCCATGCTCGGCTCCGGCGTGGCCAAGCACTACTTGCTCGAGGCCTACAAGCACCTCAAGCCGATCGCGGTTCTAGGCGATGCTCGGCAGCTGCTCACCGCGCTTAACCTGCCGGAAGATACCGGGCTGGTCGCTGGCGATGCGGGCGATCTGAGCACCGTCTTCAGTGCCTTCGCCAAGGCGCTGGCACAACATCGGGTTTGGGCGCGCGAGGCAGTGGCAGCTCAGGTCCCGGCGTAGCGCTCGGTGTAGCCGCAGCGTGCTGGCGGGCGGTCGGCCTGTGGGTTCGTTCAGGTCCCGGCCGATTCGCCAGCACTCGGGCTATGGGACTGAATCCGCTGGTGACCTGATCCCTTTTTCGTGGGTAGCAGGGGGCTGGCGAAGCGATCAACCGCTAGGCTGCTTTCGTCAACGCGCTGCCAGTTCCCGCCAATGCAAATAGCAGCGCAGATCGAATTCGGTCTGCGCATAACCCGGCATCATGTGCTCGCACAGCTTGTAGAAGGCGCGGTTGTGGTCGCTTTCTCTCAAGTGCGCCAATTCGTGTACCACGATCATCTGCAGAAAATCGGCGGGCGCCTCGCGAAACAGCGCGGCGACGCGGATCTCCTTTTTTGCCTTCAACTTGCCGCCCTGTACGCGCGAGACGGCGGTATGCAGGCCCAGCGCGCGGTGAGTCAAATCCAGGCGGTTGTCATAGCGCACCTTGTCTATAGGCGGGGCGCTCCGGAGGTAGTCCTGTTTGAGCTGCTGTACGTAGCCGTAGAGCGCCTTGTCGCTCTGCACCTGATGGCGCCCCGGGTAGCGTCGCTCCAGGTAGTCACCCAGCCGCTGTGACTCGATCAACTCACGCACCTGGGCCAGCAGCGGCTCGGGATAGCCGCGCAGGTACTTCAGGTCGGTCACGTGCGCTTCGGCCAGGCAAAACTGAGTAGAAAGAGCGCGGCGGCGCTGACCACGATGGACGGCCCAGCCGGGGTGTCTTCGTACCAGGACAATGACAGCCCCAGGCACACCGCCACGATGCCCAGCACGCTCGCGCCCAATGCCATCTGCTCCGGTGTGCGAGCGTGACGCTGCGCTGCAGCGGCAGGGATGATCAGCAGCGAGGTGATCAGCAGCACGCCGACGATCTTCATCGCCACGGCGATCACCATGGCGATCAGCAGCATCAGCGCCAGGCGGATGGCTGTTACCGGCAACCCTTCGACGCGAGCCAGTTCTTCATGCACCGTGACCGCCAGCAATGAGCGCCACAGCGGAATCAAGGCCAACAACACCAGGGCGCAACCGCCGATGATCCAACCAAGGTCGGTGAGGCTGACCGCGAGCAGGTCGCCGAACAGGTAGCCCATCAGGTCGATGCGCACGTCCTGCATGAAGCTCAGCGATACCAGCCCGAGTGACAGGCTACTGTGCGCGAGGATGCCGAGCAGCGTATCGGAGGCCAACGGCTGGCGTTGCTGCAGCGTGACCAGCAGCACCGCGAGCAGCACGCAGCAGACCGTGACGGCAAGCGTCAGGTTGACGTCGAGCATCAACCCCAGCGCCACACCGAGCAGCGCCGAGTGGGAAAGGGTGTCGCCGAAGTACGCCATCCGCCGCCAGACGACGAATGAGCCGAGCGGACCGGCCACCAGCGCCAGCGCGAGGCCGGCCAGCAGGGCGTTAAGCAGGAAATCGGGCATTGCGCGGGCTATCCGTGTTTACAGTCGGGGCCGTGGACGTGGGGTTTACCGGTGACCACGCTGCCATGCAGGTCATGGCTGTGGTCGTGCTGGTGGTGGTAGACCGCCAGGCTGCGTGCATCTTGACCAAAGAGTTCGACGAAGGCCGGATCGGTACTGACCTGTTCCGGGTGACCGGAGCAACAGACATGCCGGTTCAGGCAAACCACCTGATCGGTCGCGCTCATCACCAGATGCAGATCGTGCGAGACCATCAGCACGCCGCAGCCATAGCGCTCTCGCAGCCGACCGATCAGCCGGTACAGGTCGGCCTGGCCAGCGACGTCGACGCCTTGAACCGGCTCGTCCAGCACCAACAGCTCAGGTTGGCGCAGCAGGGCACGAGCCAGCAGGACCCGTTGCATCTCGCCGCCCGAGACCGATTGCAGCGGGCTATCGATGACATGTTCGGCGCCCACTTCACTCAGCGCAGACAGCGCACCCGCACGATCCACGCCCGGAACCAGGCGCAGAAAACGCAGCACCGACAGCGGCAAGGTGGCGTCTACATGCAGCTTCTGAGGCATGTAGCCCACGCGCAGCTTGGGTTTACGCCAGACCTTGCCGCGGTCCGGCTTGATCAGCCCGAGCACCGCGCGCACCAGGGTCGTTTTGCCGGCGCCGTTGGGGCCGATCAGCGTGACGATCTCGCTCCGATTGACCTGCAGCTGAGCTCCTTCGAGCACCGCCTGGTTGGCGAAGCGCACATGGATGTCATCCAGGCGGATCAGCGCATCGCTCATGCCGCATCCCGGCAATGGCCGCAGAGACCGACCACTTCGACCGTTTGGCCTTCCACTGTGAAGCCCACGCTTTGCGCAGCCTGGTCGATGGATTCGCTGATGGCTGGCTGCTCGAGTTCGATCGCCGTATGGCAGTTGCGGCAGATCAGGAACTGCCCCTGATGCGGGTGCGCCGGGTGATTGCAGCCGATGAAGGCATTGAGCGATGCGATGCGATGCACCAGCCCGTTTTCAAGCAAGAAATCCAGTGCCCGGTACACCGTGGGCGGCGCGGCGCGGCGGCCGTCCTGTGCGCTTAGCTCGGCAAGGATGTCATAGGCGCCGAGCGGCTTGTGGCTCTGCCATACCAGCTCCAGCACGCGCTTGCGCAACGCAGTCAGGCGAACACCGGCGCGTTGACAGAGGTGGTCGGCTTCGGCCAGCGCATGGCTCACGCAATGGTCGTGATCATGAGGCGTACAGGCCAGGGGGGACTTAGGCATGGGCGGAGACGATGTGGCTGAGAGACGTTATTATGTTACCCATTCAGTTCGTACGAGTGTTGCCCGTGTTCCGTCTTTTTTCGCTTCCCCTGGTCCTCTCCGCCTTGTTGCTCACCACCGTTCCGGCCCATGCCGATGTGCAATTGGTAACGAGCATCAAACCCCTGCAACTCATTGCTGCCGCGGTTCAGGATGGCGCCGGCACGCCCGCTGTGCTGCTGCCGCCAGGCGCTTCGCCCCATCATTACGCGATGCGTCCATCCGACGTACGGCAAGTGCGCAGCGCCGATCTTCTCTACTGGATCGGCCCGGATATGGAAGGCTTCCTGTCACCCGTGTTGGAAGGCCGCAAGGGGCCGACCATTGCGGTACAGGCGCTCCCTGGCATGAGCTTGCGCCATTTCGGCGAGGCGCATGCGCACGATGAGCAGGGCGATGATGGCCATGCGGCACATGACGAGCATGACGAGCACGACCATGACCATGAAACGTCGGCCGTCGAGGCCCACGAGCATGATCATGATCACCGTCCCGGCAGCCTCGATGCCCATCTCTGGCTGCTGCCGGCCAACGCGCGGGTGATCGCCGAGGACATGGCCCGCCAGCTCGCCGAGGTCGATCCGGCCAACGCCGAGCGCTACGCCGCCAACCTGGCCACCTTCCGCCAGCAGCTGGACGCCCTCGATGCGCGGTTGCAGGAACGTCTGGGCAAGGTGCGTTCCAAGCCGTATTTCGTTTTCCACGAAGCCTATGACTACTTCGAAGCAGCCTACGGACTTCGGCATGCCGGCGTCTTTAGCGCAGGCGGTGAAGCCCAGCCCGGCGCCCGCCACGTTGCAGCCATGCGTGAGCGCCTGGAACAGGCCGGCCCGAGTTGCGTGTTCTACGAGCCGCCGGTACGCCCTCGGCTGGCCGACAGTCTGGTTCGCGGCCTGCCGGTCAAAGTAGCGGAGTTGGACGCCCTCGGTTACGAGATTGCCCCGAACGCGCAGGGTTATGAGCGTTTGATCGACACTCTTGGCAGCTCGCTGGCCGGGTGCCTCGAGTCGCTCTAAGGGCCAGCCTGCCGACGCCGTCCGGCGGCCAGTGGGTCATCCGTCGGTCGACTTGATGCACGTCATAGTGCCGCTGGCGCTGCTGACTATTCTTCGTGCTTTGGATTTCATCGACACGAGGATGCGTAGCGCATGGCGAAGACGGACGGGCCCACCGCGGCAGAAACCAGAACCACCCCCGACGTCGCCCTGCAGGCGGCTTCCGAAGATATCTGGGCGCAGAAGTACCGCCTGACCCGCAAGGACGGCAGCGCGGTCGACGACAGCGTCGATGCCACCTGGCAGCGCGTTGCCCGGGCGCTGGCCGATGTCGAGCCGGCCGAGCAGCGCGAGCATTGGCACGAACGTTTTCTCTGGGCGCTGCGCAACGGCGCCATCCCCGCCGGGCGGATCATTTCGAATGCCGGCGCGCAGGACTACAAGCCCGCCACCTCGACCATCAATTGCACCGTGTCCGGCACCATCGAAGACTCGATGGATGACATTCTCGGCAAGGTTCACGAGGCCGGGCTGACACTCAAGGCCGGGTGCGGCATCGGCTACGAATTCAGCACCCTGCGCCCGCGTGGCTCCTTCGTCTCCGGTGCCGGTGCGCACACCAGCGGCCCGCTGTCGTTCATGGATATCTTCGACAAGATGTGCTTCACCGTGAGCTCGGCCGGTGGCCGCCGTGGCGCGCAGATGGGCACTTTCGACGTCTGCCACCCGGACGTGCGCGAATTCATCCGCGCCAAGCGCGAGGATGGTCGCCTGCGCCAGTTCAACCTCAGCCTGCTCATCACCGACGAATTCATGCAGGCCGTGGAAGCCGACCAGGACTGGCCATTGATCTTCCCGCTGCACCTCAAGGAAAAGGCCGATCTCGATCTTGACGACCCGGACCAGGTGCTCTGGCGCGAGTGGCCGAGCCATGGCGGCTACATCGTTCGCGAGGACGGCCTGGTGGCCTGCAAAATCTACGGGCGGGTCAAGGCGCGTCACCTGTGGGACATGATCATGGTGTCCACCTACGACTACGCCGAGCCGGGCTTCATCCTCATTGACCGCGTCAACCAACTGAACAACAACTGGTGGTGCGAGGCGATCCGCGCCACCAATCCCTGCGGCGAGCAGCCGTTGCCGCCCTACGGGTCTTGCCTGCTGGGCTCGATCAACCTGACCCGTTTCGTCATCGACCCGTTCGGCACCGATGCGCGCTTCGATTGGGACAAGTATCGCGAGGTGGTGCGCGTCTTTACCCGCATGCTGGACAACGTGGTCGAGGTCAACGGCCTACCGCTGGCGCAACAGCGGCACGAGATCGAAACCAAGCGGCGTCATGGCATGGGCTTCCTCGGCCTGGGTTCGGCGCTGACGCTACTAAAGCTGCGGTACGGCAGCCCGGAGGCCTGCGTGTTCACCGAAGAAGTCGCGCGCGAGATGGCGCTGGTTGGCTGGGAAGAGGCGTTGGCGCTGTCGAAGGAGAAGGGCCCGGCACCGTTGCTGACCGAGACATTCGAGATCACCGCCGAGATGCTTCGCAAGCGTCCGGAGATGGCTAAGGATGGCTACAAGGTTGGCGACAAAATACCCGGCCGCGTCCTTCATGCACGTTACTCGCGCTACATGCAAAAGGTTGCCGAGTTCGCGCCGGATCTTGTTGACGCCTTGGCCGAGCAGGGCGCGCGCTTCACTCACCACAGCTCAATCGCGCCCACCGGCACCATCAGCTTGAGTCTGGCCAACAACGCCTCCAACGGCATCGAGCCGAGCTTCGCTCACCAGTACTCGCGCAACCTCATCCGCCCGGGTCGCAAGGCCAAGGAAAAAATCGAGGTGTTCAGCTACGAGCTGCTGGCTTACCGCACGATGATCAACCCCAACGCCACGCCGGGTGGCACCGAGCCGGGGCAGGAACTGCCGGACTACTTCGTGACCGCTGACGACATCACGCCGACTCAGCACGTCGATATCCAGGCCGCCGCACAGAAGTGGGTCGATTCGTCCATCTCCAAGACCGCCAACGTACCGACCGACTATCCCTTCGAGGCATTCAAGGACATCTACCGCTACGCCTGGCATCAGGGCCTCAAGGGCTGTACCACGTTCCGCTTCAACCCGGCGGCCTTTCAGGGCGTGCTGGTCAAGGAAGCCGACCTGGAAAAGACCAAGTACCGTTTCGTGCTCGAGGACGGCAGTGTGGTCGAGCTCAGGGGCAACGAGGAAGTGGAGTACGACGGCGAGGTAAACACCGCCGCCAACCTGTTCGATGCCTTGAAAGAAGGCTACTACGGCAAGTATTGAGCCCGACCTGAAGCCGGGCGGCTGGTGCCGTCCGGATGGAGAATTTGCAATGACTGTAAAAATCACCCAGCGCATCAAGGGCTTTAAGGTCGTGGACGAGACGCTCGAAAAGCCCGCTACCGCCAGTGACGGCAAGACCACCAAGGTCACCGTAATCGAGATGGACGAGAGCCTGGAGCGCCCCGAGACGCTCATCGGCATGACCTACAAGATCAAATCCCCTCTATTCGAGCACGCGCTGTACGTTACGGTGAACGACGTGGTGCTCAACGCCGGCACGCCCCACGAACAGCGCCGGCCGTTCGAGATCTTCATCAACTCGAAGAACATGGACCACTTCCAGTGGATCGTCGCGCTCACGCGGATCATGTCGGCCGTGTTCCGCAAGGGCGGGGATTGCACCTTCCTCGTCGAGGAGCTGAAAGCCGTATTCGACCCGCGCGGCGGCTACCTGAAGAAAGGTGGCGTCTATATGCCCTCGATCGTCGCCGAGATCGGCGCCGTGCTGGAGCGGCACCTGATCGCCATCGGCATGCTCGAAGGCCATGCGCTGGACGAAACCCAGCGCCAGTACCTGGCCGAAAAACGCGCCGCTTACGAAGCCAGCCAGGGCGCCGCTACGGTCGAACCGGGCGAAGGCTTCCCGGCAGGCGCGCAGCTGTGCACCAAGTGCAGCACCCAGGCCGTGGTGCAGATGGATGGCTGCGCGACCTGTCTGAACTGCGGCAATTCGAAGTGCGGATGAGGCTGCGGGCGTAAATCCAGGGGCCGGAATGCCGCCAGGCCTCTTTACGGGGCGATCCTGGCTCTGCTAGGTTCGCTCCATTACCACCTTCCCTGGTATTGATCTGATGTCCTCCCACGCTCGCAGCCCTCTTTCAGCGAAGCCAGCCGGTCTCGGCGCGGCGCGGCTGTGCGCAATCGCACCACCCCCATCTGTCGTTGCCGTTCCGGCAATCGCGCCACCACCTCAGGTGGTAGCGCTGGGCTGATCCGCCCACTTCACAGCTTCAGCCTCGTCACTTCGGCCTTCGAGAGCCGAAGCACATGCTTGCTTGTCCGCGGCTGAGGCCTGTTTCGATTCGACAGGTGATGATTCATGAACTTCAACAAATCGGTTTGGACGTCCTATGGCGTCATGACGCTCTTCGTGTTGCTTTGGGGCAGCGCCGCCATCTTTACCCGCTGGGGTCTGGACCATGGCACCCCGTTCGCCTTACTGATCGTGCGGTTCACGTTGGCACTGGGCGCGGTCGTCTGCATAGGACTTTATCGGGGCCGTTTGTGGCCTGTTCCGGGCTCCGGCCCGCTGGTCCTGGTCACCGGCTTTTTGATGGTCGGTTGTTATTCGATCTGCTACTTCCAGGCCATGGCATTCGGTATCACGCCGGGCGTCATGGCGACACTGCTGGGTGTTCAGCCGATCCTCACGCTGCTGTTACTCGAGCGCCGTTTCTCACCGCTACGCCTTGCAGGATTGTTGTTGGCACTGGTTGGGTTATCAGCGGTCGTGTTCCAGAGCCTGGTGCTGGCGCGTTTCTCAATTTACGGCATGCTGTTCGCCGCGGGAGCACTGCTGTGCATGACGTTCGGTGCGATTTTCCAACGCCGCATACGTCAAAGTCCGGTCGAGGTGCTGCCCCTGCAGTACGCGGCGAGCGTGGTGCTGTGCTTGCTGTTCGTGCCTTTTCAGCCCGTACGATTCGAGGCGGTAGTGGGGTTCGTCGTACCGGTCCTATGGCTGGGCCTGGTCATTTCGGTTGCGGCGCAGTTGTTGCTGTACCGGATGATCCAGACCGGCAATTTGGTCAATGTCACCAGCTTGTTCTATCTGGTGCCCGTCGTGACCGTGGGAATGGACTATCTGTTCCTCGGTAATGCCTTGTCGCGTCTCGGGCTTTTAGGCATGGGAGCGATATTGGTGGGCCTGGCGCTGGTGTTCAGAGCCGCACCTCAGCAGCGGTCCTGAGGCGTGAGCCAGGCAGCCGATCGGCTGCCTGGCTCACGCGGCTGCGTTCAGGTCACCACGCGATAGCAGGGCTCGTACGGGCGCCCGCCCGGGAGCTTCATGCGGTGCTGCTCGACGAATGCCTGGAGCAGCTCGTCGAGCGGCTTCATGATCGTCGGGTGGCCGTGAATCTCGTAACGCCCGTATTGCTCGATGCGGCGGATGCCCTTGTCCTTCACGTTGCCGGCCACGATGCCCGAGAAGGCGCGGCGCAGGTTCGCTGCCAGGATGTGCGGCGGCACTTCATGGGTGAGTTGAAGGCTGGCCATGTTCTCGTGGGTCGGATCGAAGGGGTGCTGGAAGCCTTCGTCGATTTTCAGCAGCCAGTTGAAATGGAAGGCGTCGTTGCGCTCGCGACGGAATTGCTTGACTGCCTTGAGCCCCTCGGCCATCTGCCGCGCGACCTCGGCCGGGTCGTCGATGATGACCTGATAGAGCTTCTGCGCCTCATCGCCGAGCGTGGCGCCGACGAAGTCACGCAGTTGCCGCAGGTAAGGCGCGGCGCTTTCCGGCCCGGTGAGGATGACAGGGAAGGGCAGCTCGCGGTTATCCGGGTGCAGCAGAATCCCGAGCAAATAGAGAAATTCTTCCGCGGTGCCGACGCCACCCGGAAAGATGATGATGCCGTGACCGACTCGCACGAAGGCTTCCAGGCGCTTCTCGATGTCGGGCAGGATCACCAGCTCGTTGACGATCGGGTTCGGCGCCTCGGCGGCGATGATGCCCGGCTCGGTCAGCCCGAGGTAGCGCCCGCCATTGATGCGCTGCTTGGCATGGGCAATGGTCGCGCCCTTCATCGGGCCCTTCATCACGCCCGGGCCGCAGCCGGTGCAGATGTCCAGCTTGCGCAGGCCCAGCTCATGGCCGACGCGCTTGCTGTATTTGTATTCCTCGGTACTGATCGAGTGGCCGCCCCAGCACACCACCATGTTCGGCTCGACACCCGGGCGCAGGGTGCGGGCGTTGCGCAGCAGGTGGAAGACATAGTCAGTGATGCCCTGCGAACTGGTGAGGTCGATGCGCGGGCTGCCCAGTTCGCTTTCGGTGTAGACGATGTCGCGCAGCGCGCTAAAGAGCATCTCGCGCGTGCTGGCGATCATCTCGCCGTCGACGAAAGCGTCGGCCGGAGCATTGAGCAGCTCCAGTCGCACACCGCGATCCTGTTGATGGATGCGCACTTCGAAATCGTCGTAGGCCTCCAGAATCGTTTTGGCATTGTCGATGCGCGCGCCGGTATTGAGGATCGCCAGCGCACATTGCCGAAACAGCGTGTAGGTGCTGCCGGAGCCGGCTTCGCTGAGCTGCTGTACTTCGCGTTGGGAAAGGGTTTCCAGGCTGCCCTTGGGGCTCACCGAGGCATTGATTACATAGCGTGAGGTCATTGTTCTATTCCCTTGAACCCATGCGAGCCTGGCTGCATGGGAATGGTAGGCGCCGGCGCCGATGGCGGCGACGCGGAAATCAGGTCGTGAGTGCTGCGCAGGGTTCGGCCGATCGGCCCGCCAGGTGGGCAACAGGGAGCATGTGCGTTGCGTCGACCGCTCGCGCCGGCCCGCAGCGAGTGGTGTAAACCGGCTTTACTTGACGCCGCACCGGCGATTTCGTTCCTTGCCGGCTTCGCAGGGAGTTGAGTCGTGGGCATTCGCGCGTTCCGCCTGGCCATCCGTGTCATGAGCTTCGACATCATGTATGGCCGTTTGATTGCACGGTGGTCGCGATCACATCGCAGGCGGGCACCGTCAGAAGGCAAACGGCAGGGCGCTGTGGCAGTCCCGGCGGGCGCGGAGCAGGCGGCCAAACTCGTCGGGCTCCTTGATAAGCACCGACTGGCCGGCGAAAGCTTGCTTTGCGATCAGGCGCGACAGCCAGAAGCGCACGCAGGCGACACGCAGCATAGGCCGCCACAATTCGGCCTCAGCAGGGCTGAAGCGACGCAAGGCGGAGTAGGCCGCTAGCAGCGCCTGGCTGCGCTCCTCGTCCAGCTCGCCATTGGGATGCGTACACCAGTCGTTCACAGCAATGGCGATGTCGTACAGCATTGGCCCGGAGCAAGCGTTATAGAAGTCGATCACGCCGCTCAGGTGGTTACCTTCGAACAGCACATTGTCTCTGAACAGATCGGCGTGCAGGTTGGCGCGAGGCAGGGCAAGGATTTTCGGCTTGAGTTCGGCGATCTCGGCCAGGCTGTCGCGCAGCAGCGCAAGCTCGTCGTGTGGCAGGCTCATGGCAAGGGCAGGTCCTTCCTGTTGCATCCAGTCCAGGCCGCGGTCGCTGCGTCGCTCGAGAATCTGCGCCTGCGTCGCCACGTGCAGCCGCGCCAGTAACCGACCTACTTCCGCGCAGTGGTGCGGGTTCGGCGAGGTGACATGTTTGCCGGCGAGCCGCGGCTGCAGCAACGCCGGCTTGTCGGCAAGGCTGCGCAGCGCGTCGCCGGTGCCTGTGCGAAGCGCGAAAGGCACCGGCAGGCGGGCCTGGTGTAGCACGTCGAGCAATTCGATGAAGAATGGCAGGTCGTCGACCGGCCCGCGCTCGACCAGCGTCAGCACGTATTCGCCGCGCTCCATGCTAACGAAGAAGTTGCTGTTCTCGCTGCCGGCAGCGATGCCCTCGAACTCGCGCAGCCGGCCAAGGCCATAGGGCGCGAGAAAGGCTTCCAGTTCGTCGCGTTGCAGGGGGGTGAAAACCGACATTCTGCTCGTTCCGTTATCCGTGGCTTACCAGCTGAAGATTTCCCAGGCGGGAATCAACATATCCGGCCTGTCGCTGCGGATGAAATTGCTGTCGCCGTCGGCGCGTACCAGGAAGTAAGGCTTGCCAGTCTTCGGAATAACTTTGACCGCATAAAGGAAGCCGTTGACGCGATATTCCTCGACGGTCCGTTCGCCTTCCTGACGGATGGTGACGTCCGGCTCGCCCTCGACCGACTCCTGAGCGAAGCCGCTCAGCGGCACCACAACCAGCAGGCTGGCCAGCAGCCAAGCTTTGATCGAACGCATGTTAACCTTGCCCCTTTGTCGACACGTTGTCCGGTGCATTCTAGCCCCGGACCCGCCGAAAAGGTTGATCCCGCTCATGAGCCAAGCCCCCCTCGTTCTGGTGGACGGTTCGTCCTACCTCTACCGCGCCTTTCACGCCCTGCCGCCGTTGACCACTTCGACCGGCAAGCCCACCGGCGCGGTGAAGGGCGTGCTGAACATGCTGCTGTCGCTGCGCCGGCAGTACCCAGACAGCCCCTTTGCGGTGGTCTTCGATGCGAAGGGCCCGACCTTCCGCGACACCATGTTCGCCGAGTACAAATCGCACCGGCCGCCGATGCCCGACGATCTGCGCTCCCAGGTCGAGCCGCTGCATGCCAGCGTGCGCGCCCTGGGCATGCCGCTGCTGTGTGTGGAAGGGGTCGAAGCCGATGACGTCATCGGCACCCTGGCGCGTCAGTGTGCCGCGCTCAAGCGCGACGTGATCATCTCCACCGGCGACAAGGACATGGCCCAGCTGGTCTGCCCGCACGTCACGCTGGTCAACACCATGACCGGCAGCGTGTACGACATTGAAGGCGTGAAGAACAAGTTCGGCGTCGGCCCGGAGCTGATCATCGACTTCCTCGCGCTGATGGGCGACAAGGTCGACAACATCCCGGGCGTGCCCGGCGTCGGTGAGAAGACCGCCTGTGGCCTGCTCAACGGCATTGAGGGCGGCATCAAGGGGCTCTACGAGAACCTTGAAAAGGTCTGTGAGCTGCCGATCCGCGGCGCCAAGTCGCTGGCCGCCAAGCTCGAAGAGCATCGCGACGCCGCGTTCATGTCCTACGAGCTGGCCGCCATCAAGATCGACGTCCCGCTAGATGTAGAGGTCGGCGACCTGATGCCCGGCGAGCCGCACCGCGAAGCCTTGATTGCGCTGTACCGGGAGCTGGAGTTCAAGAACTGGCTCGACGAGTTGCTGCGCGAGGCCAAGGCTGCTGGCGAAGACTGCGAGGTGCAGCCCGAGGGCTGCTCGATTCAGGCTGAAGCCGAGTACAGCACGATTTTCGAGCAGGCCGATTTCGACGCCTGGCTCGAGCGCTTAAAGGCTGCGGATTGCTTTGCCTTCGATACCGAAACCACCAGCCTCGATGCGCAGAAGGCGCAACTGGTCGGCGTCTCCTTTGCCATCGAGCCGGGCAAGGCCGGCTACGTACCGCTCGGCCACAGCTACATGGGCGTGCCGCAGCAGCTCGACCTCGACGCGGTGCTGGCTGCGCTCAAGCCGCTGCTCGAAGACCCGAACAAGCGCAAGATCTGCCAGCACGGCAAGTACGACATGAATGTGCTGATGCATTACGGCATCGAGATCCGCGGCATGACGTTCGACACCATGCTCGAATCCTACGTGCTCGACGCCACCGCCACGCGCCACGACATGGACAGCCTGGCGCTCAAATACCTGGGTCGCGGCACCATTCGCTTCGAGGACATCGCTGGCAAGGGTGCCAAGCAGCTGACCTTCGACCAGATCGCTGTCGAGCAGGCAGGGCCCTATGCTGCTGAGGATGCGGATGTCACCCTGCGCCTGCACCAGACGCTGATGGGCAAGCTGGAAGCCACGCCGTCGCTGCTCAAGGTCCTCAACGAAATCGAAATGCCGCTGGTGCCGGTGCTCGCGCGTATCGAGCGCAACGGCGCGCTGGTCGATGCCAATCTGCTCGGGCTGCAGAGCGTCGAGATTGGCAACAAGCTCGTCGAGCTGGAGCGCCAGGCGTTCGAAATGGCCGGCGAGGAATTCAACCTCGGTTCCCCCAAGCAGCTCGGCGCGATTCTGTATGACAAGCTTGGGTGCCCGGTGCTTTCAAAGACCGCCAGCGGGCAGCCATCCACCGCCGAAGCCGTACTCGCGGAGCTCGCCGAAAAAGACTATCCGCTGCCCAAGGTGATCATGCAGCACCGCTCGCTGAGTAAGCTCAAGGGCACCTACACCGACAAATTGCCTTTGCAGATCAATCCGCGCACCGGGCGCATCCACACGAGCTACCACCAGGCCGTGACGGCGACCGGGCGGCTTTCGTCGAGCGATCCGAACCTGCAGAACATCCCGATCCGCACGGCCGAGGGGCGGCGTATTCGCCAAGCCTTCGTCGCCGCGCCGGGGTACAAGCTGCTGGCGGCTGACTACTCACAGATCGAGCTGCGCATCATGGCGCACCTGGCTCAGGATGCCGGCCTGCTATACGCCTTCCAGAATGATCTGGACGTGCATCGCGCCACGGCGGCGGAGGTCTTCGGTGTCGAGCTGGATCAGGTCAGCAACGACCAGCGGCGTAGCGCCAAGGCCATCAACTTTGGCCTGATCTACGGCATGAGCGCCTTTGGCCTGGCCAAGCAGATCGACGTCGGTCGCGGCGAGGCGCAGGCCTACATCGACCGTTATTTTGCGCGTTACCCCGGTGTGCTCGCCTACATGGAGCGCACCCGCGCCCAGGCGGCTGAGCAGGGCTATGTCGAGACGCTGTTCGGGCGCCGGCTGTACCTGCCGGAGATCAACTCGAAGAACGGCGCCATGCGCAAGGGTGCCGAGCGCACCGCGATCAACGCACCGATGCAGGGCACCGCGGCCGACATCATCAAGCGCGCCATGATCGCCGTGGATAACTGGCTGCAGGCGAGCGGGCTGGATGCGCGCGTCATCCTCCAGGTGCACGATGAATTGGTCGTGGAGGTGCGTGAGGATCTGGTCGAGCAGGTTCGCGAGCAGATCATCCCGTTGATGAGCGGGGCGGCTCAGCTGGACGTGCCGCTGCTGGTCGAAGCCGGCGTCGGCAATAACTGGGACGAAGCGCACTAGAGCGGGGCCCCGCCAGGGCGAATGAAATTTTTTTCTTTTCGCGTTGAACTGATGGAGTCATCGGCCGGTCCTAGGCTACGAAGGGTGTAGAAGCCCTTCGATGCTCCTTGTTGTGTTAAGTGTTGGCAGATCTCTGGAAACGCTCTAGGCGTTCCGGACTTGGACCTCGAACTTCCCCCTCCCCCAACGAAGTTCGAGGTTTTTTTTTCGTCTCGAGAAAAGTCGCGGGTCGCAAGAAGGGCATGGTGACGGGTCGTAAGCAGAGCTTGCACCTATAGAAGCGAGCGCGTGGCGCGTGCGACCGGCTCGGGCATGGCTTTTTGTAGGAGCGGGCTCTGCCCGCGACCTGGGTCTGCGAGGTAACGGCGCACCGCGCGATGAACGTCAGGGCAGTTGGAGCCCGCCTCCGGCCTTGTGCAGCGCCCGCAGGTGGGTGCCGATCTGTGCCAGGTTGGCCTCAACGGCGTCCAGTTCGTCTTGGCGCGCCTTACCAAGCAGGCGGCGCACTTCTTCGTTCAACGTTTCGGTCAGCTGGTTCAGGCGCGCCTGTCGTGCGCTGCTTTCCTGCTCCAGGCGCTGCCATTCGTTGGCCAGGGGCAGGCCATAGCCTCTATTGTCGAGCAACTGCGCCGGCTGGCTCAGGAAGCCGCTGTTAGCGAGGATCCCCTGCAGGGTTTCGTCCGCCTTGGCCAGGCTGGCGTCGCCGCGGCCGCCCAGATAGCGATTTTTAAGCTCCTCCTGAGCGAGCAGAAGATGCCGGCGTAAGGCCGCCTGCTCCACCAGTAGCAGGGCGGCGCTTGCGCGCAGGTCGGCTTTGGCGATCCAGGGGCGACGTTCTATAGCTGGTAGGTCCAGCCACTGTTCGACGTCGGTCTGCGGCAGGCCGAGGCGCTTGCTCATCACGGCAAACATTGCCTGGTAGCGGTCGCGGTAGGAGTCGAAGCGATAGCCAAGGCGCAGCGCTTCGTGCGGATCGTCGAGCACGCTGGCGTCGGCCAGCCCGCGGTTGATGAGGATCTCCAGCAAGCCGCTGGGCAGGATGCTGTCCAGCGCGCTGAGTTCAGGCCGGGCGGTGCCGCTGCGCAGCAGCTTGAGCGTTTCGACTGCGCAATTGTTGGAGAGGAAGTAGTAGTCGCCGTCGTAGCTCCAATGCATTTCGGCGCTGCGCGTGACCAGCCGCTCGATTTCGTCGCGCGCCAGTTTGAGCGGGACCGAGGCAAGGCTGCGCAGCTCCACCTTGGTGTATTCATCGATCACCTGGTCCAGTGGCAGCACGAACAGCCGAGAGGGGTAGACGCCGGTAAGACCGTCCCAACTCGATAGCTGCAGGTCTCCGACGAAGGCGCGAAAGGACAGTACCAGGTGCTGATCCAGGTCGAGCCTGCAATCCGGCCCGCGGGGACGTCCTGGCGCGCAGATGACCAGGCGCAGCATGCTGTGGCCCCAGCGGCTGACCCAGGCGTCGTTGGCTTCTGCGAACAGGTAGTCGACCGCGTAGACGCGTTCGGGGTCGAGCTTGACCAGCGGCGTGCGTGCAAAGTCGTGCCCGGCGTTGAGGATCGGCAAGCCTACACCGCAGTCGGGCTGGCCGGCCGGTTGCCAGCCGAAGTGCTCGCTAAAGTAGCGATGCAGCAATGGGCGGCGGCAGGCAAAGCGGGGATCGAGCAGGAAATATTCGAGGTTCACCGCGACGAATTCGAGCGGGCTGGTCAGCTCATAACTGTCCGGGCTGCGCGCTTGCTGTGCATTGGCTCGCTCGCGCTCGCCGCGCTGGCCAACGCGTTGCGGCCATCCGGCCAGGTCGAGCAGGTGCGGATCGTCACTGAGGGTGAAGCGCCGTTCGGTCTGGCCGCGGCAGGCATCCGGCAGGCCGACCGGGCCGAGGCTCTGAGCGCGGCTGCGGCACAAGCCGAACTCGCGACGTTCTTCCAGTGACCAGAGGCGCGCGCGGTCATAGAGATGACCGAGCTCGTGAATCAGGGTTGCCAGCAGCTCGCGGCGAACCGTGCCGTGCGGGCGTTGGGTGCGTTGCGTGGCCGCGCCGCCGTCGGTCAGCGATGGCAGCAGACGTCGGTTGAGCAGGATCAGGTTGCCACCCGCGCTGCCGTAGGCTTCGTGCGCTAGTCCGTCATGCCAACGTACGCGGACGTTGTGGTCGAGGCGCTCGGCCATACGCGGCGGCAAGGCTGCCATGGCTTCGCTGATCAGCGCCTGGCTAGCGGCTCGTTCGGCAGGGGTGAGGTCACGCGAATCCAGCGTCAGCCGCAGGTCGGCCTGGCACAGGGTGGCAAAGGCACCGAGCAGGATGCCCAGCCACCAGCTGCGCGAGGTGCTCACTGTGCGAGGATGGTTTCGGCCAGGGCCTGGTCGCTGGCCTGGCGCGCCTCGGGGAAGCGGCTGCGCAGCGCGCCGAAAGCGGCCTCAAGGCGGGCGCTGCGGATGTCGCCTTCGCTGGCGACGAAGCCGGCGGCATCGTCCTGGGCTTCGCGCACGATCTTCATGTCGCTGATGCGGCTGGTCACGTCGGAGGTGAAGTTGATGCTGCGATCCAGGGCGTTGACCAGGATGTTGCTGGTGGCGACCAGCGTCTGCGCCTGTACGGCACCCGCGAAGAGGGCCAGCGCGACGGGCAGGGTGATCAGGGTGGGCTTCATAGTGTACTCATGAAAACGGTTGGGTCATTGGACGAGGATCGCCTCGGCCAGTTCAAGATCGCCTGCCGCCAGGTCCGGGTGCTCGGCGCGCAACCAGTGCAGCGCCGCTTCCAGGCGCGCGCTGCGCCACTGGCCATGGCTGGCGACGAAGCGTGCCGCGTCGTCGCGGGAGTCACGGATCAGCTTGTTGTCGAAGGGGGCGCTGGTCACCTGGCTGGCGACATAGCTGGAGGCGACGACGGCACCGGTCAGGCTATCGAAGGCCTGAGCGCTGCCGCATAGGCAACAGCCGACAAGAGCGAGGTAGAGCGAACGCATGCGAATCCTGGCGTCTGAAACGAACGGGCGCCAAGGCTAGCGAAACGCCGGTACCGGGACCAGCGCTGCGCTCGCGGAAATTCCGTTCAGAGCGCCAAGATAGCGCCGGCGAGTTCCAGGTCGCTCGCCTGCAGCGCCGGGGCCTGCTGGCGGATGTGCTGCAGGGCCGCTTCGAGCTCGGCACCGCGGGCTTCGCCATTGCTGGCAACGAAGCGGGCGGCATCGTCGCGGGCATCGCGTACCAGCTTGTTGTCACCAACGTTGGAGGTGATGTCGGAGGTGCCTTCGATGGTATTCACCAGCGACCCACCAATCGCATCGAGGGTGCCGGTGACGCTCCCGGCCGAGGCAGTACCCGCGGCCAGGCAGGCTGCGGTGGCGATAGACAACAGATATTTGTTCATAGCGTTCTCCAGGCTAGATACGGCGCCCTGCCGATAGCCGCTTCGACCGCCGGGCGAGGGTGCCGTTCAGCTTGGCAGCCGAGGTAATCGCCGGTAAAGCGTTGCGTCAGCGCCAGAAGGGTTTGTTCAGTTCGTCCTGTCGTTCGCTGTGGCTGATGCCGACGTCGGCCAGTTGGCGCTCGTCCAGCGCCGCCAGCTGCTGCCGCGTGCGGGCACGTTGCTGCCAGAGCCTGAGCAGGTGTGCGATCCGGCGCAGTGAGGGCAGGCTGATCGTCGGTGAGTCTCGCTCCAGTACGCGTTCCACGTGCCGCTCCTTCCCGCATTCGGCGGGGATGGGGTATGGGCAAACAGGTTCGCGTGCCGGGCTGTTGCGCAACAGTCACAGGCGAGGGGAATTGTGCGGGTGCAGTCGCGTGTGGCGGGCAACTGTACTGCTTTGCGGTCGAGAAACTGTTCAGCGCAACGGCCGGGCCGGCTCGCTGCTGGGCGCGCTGAGCATGTTCACGGGGCGGATCTCGACATCGCGCGTGAGATACATCATTTGCTGTTCACGGAAGTGCTGCATATGTGGCAGAGCGTTGTGTGCCTCCAGATGCGCCGCGGATTGCCAGACCTCGAAGAAGATGAACAGCGTCGGGTCTGCCGCATCGCGCAGCATGTGGTACTCGATGCAGCCCGCTTCGGCCCGGCTGGCGGCGACGTAGCGGCTGAAGAGCGCTTCGAACTTGGCGGATTTTTCTGGCCGGGTGTGGGTGTGGAGGATGAAGGCGCAGCGGTCGTTCATGGAGAGCTCCAAGTCTGAGGTCGCTCAGCCTAGCGTAGGCGCGCGCCCACCATTCATGACTTCCAGTCAAAAGCCATTTGCCAGCGCCGCTCTGGATCGCCCTGGTGCTGATCGTTAGGCTGCTCGCCATTCTGATTCGTGGAGCGTTATTCATGACCAACATCCTGCTTCTCAACGGTGGTAAGCGGTTCGCCCATTCCGAGGGCCAATACAACGCGACCCTCCATCAGACTGCGCTGAGCCTGCTCGATCGCGCCGGCTTCGACGTCAAGCAAACCCAGATCGACGCGGGTTACGACCTGGCCGAAGAAATCGCCAAGTTTCTCTGGGCGGACGTGATCATCTATCAGATGCCCGGCTGGTGGATGGGCGCGCCTTGGACGGTGAAGCAATACCTCGACGAGGTGTTCACCGAGGGCCACGGCAGCCTCTATGCCAACGACGGGCGCACGCGCGCCGATGCCTCGCAGAAATACGGCAGCGGCGGGCTGTTGCAGGGCAAGCAGTACATGATTTCGGCGACCTGGAACGCGCCGCAACAGGCCTTCGACGATCCCTCCGATTTCTTCGAAGGCAAGGGCGTGGACGCGGTGTACTTCCCGTTCCACAAGGCCAACCAGTTCCTTGGCATGACGAGTCTGCCGACGTTCCTGTGCGACGACGTCATGAAGCGCCCGGCCATCGAAGCCGATATCAAGCGCTACGAAACGCACCTGGCTTCGGTGCTGGGCATCTGATCCGACAAAACAAAGCCCCTCGCGGCGGCGCCGGGAGGGGCTTTGGTGTCGCGGTGTCGCTTATTCCACAGCCTTGACCATGTCCTCGACGACCTTCTTGGCGTCGCCGAAGACCATCATGGTCTTGTCCATGTAGAACAGTTCGTTATCCAGGCCGGCATAGCCGCTGGCCATGGAGCGCTTGTTGACGATGACCGTCTTGGCTTTGTAGGCCTCGAGGATCGGCATCCCGGCGATGGGCGACTTGGGATCGTTCTTCGCCGCCGGGTTGACCACGTCGTTGGCGCCGAGCACCAGCACCACGTCGGCCTGGCCGAACTCCGAGTTGATGTCCTCCATCTCGAAGACCTGCTCGTAGGGCACCTCGGCTTCGGCCAGCAGCACGTTCATATGCCCCGGCATGCGGCCGGCGACCGGGTGGATCGCGTATTTCACGGTCACGCCCATGTGCGTCAGCTTCTCGGCCAGCTCCATCAGCGCGTGCTGCGCGCGAGCCACCGCCAGGCCGTAGCCAGGGACAATGATCACGGTATCGGCGTTCGACAGCAGGAAGGCGGCGTCGTCGCTGGAGCCGGATTTCACCGGACGCTGCTCCTTGCTGCCGGCCGCCGGTCCGGCATCGGCGTCGGCACCGAAGCCGCCGAGGATCACGTTGAAGAACGAGCGATTCATCGCCTTGCACATGATGTACGAGAGGATCGCGCCGCTCGAACCGACCAGGGAACCGGCGATGATCAGCATCGAGTTGTTCAGCGAGAAACCGATCCCGGCCGCCGCCCAGCCCGAGTAGCTGTTGAGCATCGACACCACCACCGGCATGTCCGCGCCGCCGATGGGGATGATGATCAGCACGCCGATCACGAAAGCCAGCGCCACGAGGATCATGAACGCGGTGAAATTGCCGCTGAAGGTGTAGAGCAGGCCCAGCACCAGAATCGCCACGCCGACAGCGAGGTTGACCTTGTGCTGGTTGGCGAACACCACCGGCGCGCCCTGGAACAGGCGGAACTTGTATTTGCCCGAGAGCTTGCCGAAGGCGATCACCGAACCGGAGAAGGTGATGGCACCGATGGCCGCGCCGAGGAAGAGCTCCAGACGGTTACCGGCCGGAATCGGATAGCCGAGCGCCTGGACGATGCCCAGCGATTGCGGCTCGAGCACGGCGGCGATGGCAATGAATACCGCCGCCAGGCCGATCATGCTGTGCATGAAGGCGACCAGCTCGGGCATCTTGGTCATCTCGACGCGTTTGGCCATCAGCGTACCGATGCTGCCGCCGATCAACAGGCCAAGGACGATGAAGCCCAGGCCGCTCCAGGGGCTGGCGCTCTCAGCCAGCTGTGAGCCGAGCTTGAACACCAGGAATACCGTGGTGACCACGGCGATGCCCATGCCGACCATGCCGAACAGGTTGCCGCGGCGCGAAGTAGTGGGGTGCGACAGGCCTTTGAGGGCCTGGATGAAGCTCACCGAAGCGACGAGGTAGAGCAGGGTGATCAGGTTCATGCTCATGGCTTGGCCTCCGCCTTGGCGCCAGCAACGGCACGCTCCTTCTTCTTGAACATTTCCAGCATGCGGCGGGTGACGAGGAAGCCACCGAAGACGTTGACCGCGGCCAGGGTCACGGCCAGGGTGCCCATCAGCTTGCCCATCGGCGTGACGGTCAGCGCAGCGGCCAGCATGGCGCCGACGATGACGATCGCGGAGATGGCGTTGGTGACCGCCATCAGCGGTGTATGCAGCGCCGGGGTGACGTTCCAGACCACGTGGTAGCCGACGTAGATCGCCAGCACGAAGATGATCAGGTTGTAGATGCCATCGGATATCAGGTCCATCGTTCGGGCTCCCTTAAGCGTTGGTGCGCACGACCTGGCCATCGCGGCACATCAGGCACGCGGCGACGATGTCGTCTTCAAGATTGAGCTGGAACTTGGCTTCGCCATCGATCACCAGCTTGAGGAAGTCCAGCAGGTTGCGGGCGTATAGCGCCGAGGCATCCGCCGGCACGAGGGTCGCCAGGTTGGTGTAGCCAACCAGGGTCACGCCGTGCTTGACCACCACCTGATCGGCTTCGGTCAATGGACAGTTACCGCCCTGAGAGGCGGCGAGGTCGATCACCACCGAACCGGGCTTCATCTGCTGCACGGTTTCTTCCTGCAGCAGCGTCGGTGCCTTGCGGCCCGGAATCAGCGCGGTGGTGATGATGATGTCGGCCTGCTTGGCACGTTCATGCACGGCCTGGGCCTGACGTGTCATCCAGGACGCCGGCATCGGACGGGCATAGCCACCGACGCCTTCGGCGCATTCGCGCTCTTCGTCGGTCTCGAACGGCACGTCGACGAACTTGGCGCCAAGGGACTCGATCTGCTCCTTCACCGCCGGACGCACGTCCGAGGCTTCGATCACCGCACCCAGGCGCTTGGCCGTGGCAATGGCCTGCAGCCCGGCGACACCAGCGCCAAGGATCAGCACGCGCGCGGCCTTCACCGTCCCGGCGGCGGTCATCAGCATCGGCATGAAGCGCGGATATTGGTTGGCCGCGACCATCACCGCCTTGTAGCCGGCGATGTTGGCCTGGGAGGAGAGCACGTCGAGGCTCTGCGCGCGGGACGTACGCGGCGCGGCCTCCAGGGCGAAGGCGGTGACGCCGCGTTCGGCCATGCGTGCGATGTTGTCATTGTCGAAGGGATTGAGCATGCCGATCAGAGCCGTACCGGGCGCGATCTGCGCCAGTTCGGTCTCGCTCGGTGCGTTCACCTTCAGCAGGATCTCTGCTGCGAACGCCGCAGCGGCATCGGCGATGGTGGCGCCTGCCGCCTCGAAGGCACTGTCCGGAATACTGGCCTGTACGCCAGCTCCGCTCTGCACCGTCACCCGATGCCCTTGCCCGATCAGCTTCTTGATGGTTTCCGGTGTCGCGGCGACGCGCGTTTCACCGGGCCTGGTTTCGAGAGGAACACCAATGTGCATTGTTCTTGTTCTCCTGCTGGATCGTCGCCTGCGGTCCTGCCGGTCGACCGGCCATGAATCGCTGGCGTTACGTTTCGCCCGACCACTGCGGATGGCGGTCGAGCGTGGATCGGCTACGGCCCTCGCATCCAGGCAAAGCCCGGTGCGGCGCGGCATTCTGCAAGGACTGAAAAAATCAAACAACTGTTTTAACGTGAACGCAAGTGTGGCGGTTCGTTCACAATGTGACCGTTAGGTTGCTCCGCATCGCTGCAGGCCGCGTCGGTATTGGATTCGACCTTCGTCTAAGGTTCCATGCCGGGTTGTGCGCGGCGCAATCATGAATGACGGCCCATAGACGCGGTATTCGCCTGCGGCCTTGTCTATATTCGACCTTGGTGCCGGTTACGCGATTGACCGCGGCCAGCCGCACGTTAAATTCCGCGCACGGTTTGCAATGTCATGCATTCCCTGTAGTCCATAGCTGTTGGCCGCGCCAGGATCGGACCGCCGGCCATCCCCATGCGCACGCTCTGCGAGAAAATAGCCGGCATGACCGAATTGAACGTGAACGAGATGACCTTGCTCGAGGAGCCGCTGCCACGGCGGTTGCCTTTCGCCTTCGCCCGCCGCCACGGCGTGCTGCTGCTGGAGCGTCCCGAGGGCTTGCGCCTGTGTGCGCGTGAAGGTGCGCCGCTGACCGCACTGCAGGAGGCGCAGCGCGTCGCCGGTGGGCCGCTGGCGATGCAGTGGCTGGCGCAGGACGAGTTCGAGCAGGCCCTGAGCTCGGCCTATCAGCACGATTCGTCCGCGGCGATGCAGATGGTCGAGGGCCTGGGCAACGAGATGGACCTGCACAGCCTGGCCGACCAGATCCAGGAAACCGAGGATCTGCTCGAGCAGGAGGACGACGCGCCGATCATTCGGCTGATCAACGCGATCCTCGGCGAGGCGATCAAGGAAAACGCCTCGGACATCCACGTCGAGACCTTCGAGAAACGACTGGTGATCCGCTTTCGCATCGACGGCATCCTGCGCGAGGTGGTGCAGCCCAAGCGTGAGCTGGCGGCGCTGCTGGTCTCGCGGATCAAGGTCATGGCGCGATTGGACATCGCCGAAAAGCGCATCCCGCAAGACGGCCGCATCTCCCTGCGGGTCGGCGGGCGCGAGGTGGACATCCGCGTCTCGACGCTGCCTTCGGCCAACGGCGAGCGCGTGGTGCTGCGCCTGCTCGACAAGCAGGCCGGACGCCTGACGCTGCGCCACCTGGGCATGAGCGACCGCGACCGCAAGGTGATGGAACAGGCGGTGCAGAAACCGCACGGCATCATCCTCGTCACCGGCCCGACCGGCTCGGGCAAGACCACCACGCTCTATGCCAGCCTGGTCACGCTCAACGACCGCACGCGCAACATCCTCACCGTCGAGGACCCCATCGAATACAACCTCGAGGGCATCGGCCAGACCCAGGTCAACACCAAGGTCGACATGACCTTCGCCCGCGGCCTGCGCGCCATCCTCCGTCAGGACCCGGACGTGGTGATGGTCGGCGAGATCCGTGACCAGGAAACCGCCGACATGGCGGTGCAGGCGTCGCTCACCGGCCACCTGGTGCTCTCGACCCTGCACACCAACAGTGCCATTGGCGCGGTTACGCGCCTGGTGGACATGGGCGTCGAGCCCTTTCTCATCTCCTCGTCGCTGCTTGCCGTGCTGGCCCAGCGCCTCGTACGCGTGCTGTGTAATGACTGCAAACGCCCCTACGTGGCCGACGAGGCCGAATGCGCGTTGTTCGGGCTCGACCCAAGCGAGGCGCCGACGCTGTATCACGCTGAGGGTTGCGATGTGTGCCGCCAGCTCGGCTACCGCGGCCGGACGGGTATCTACGAGTTGGTGATGTTCGACGATGCCCTGCGCAGCATGATCCATACCCGCGCGCCCGAGCAGGACATGCTGCGCCACGCGCGCCGGCTGGGACCAAGCATTCGTGACGACGGCCTGCGCAAGGTGCGAGAGGGCGTGACGACCATCGAGGAAGTGTTACGCGTCACACGTGAGGAGTGAGATGAAAGCCAATGATTGGCGCTCGGACAGGGCGGTCGCCGTGCAACCTCATGAGCCGATTCGGATGATTGGCTGCGGTGTGCTGATGTATGGGGCGCGTGGCTGATGGCAGCGTTCGAATACATCGCGCTCGACCCCCGCGGCCGCGAACAGAAGGGGCTGATCGAGGCGGACAGTGCGCGTCAGGCTCGCCAGCTTCTGCGTGAAAAGCAGTGGTCCCCGCTTGAGGTCAAGCAGGCCAAGGCCAAGGAGGACAGCGGCGGCGCAGGTTTCTCGTTTGGTCGCGGGCTGTCGGCACGCGACCTGGCGCTGGTCACCCGGCAGCTGGCGACCCTGGTACAGGCGGCGTTGCCGATCGAGGAGGCATTGCGTGCGGCGGCGGCTCAGTCCGCTTCGCAGAAGATCAAGTCGATGCTGCTGGCGGTCCGGGCGCGCGTCATGGAAGGCCATAGTCTGGCGGGTTCGTTACGTGAATACCCGTCCGCGTTTCCCGAGCTGTATCGCGCCACTGTCGCCGCCGGCGAACACGCCGGGCACCTGGGGCTGGTGCTTGACCAGCTGGCCGACTACACCGACCAGCGCCAGCAATCACGGCAGAAAATCCAACTGGCGCTGCTCTACCCGGTGATCTTGCTGGTGGCCTCGTTGGCGATTGTCATCCTTCTGCTGGGCTACGTGGTGCCGGATGTGGTGAAGGTTTTCGTCAACACCGGGCAACAACTGCCGGCACTGACCACCGGGCTGATCGCAGTGAGCGAGGCGGTGCAGCGCTGGGGCTGGTTGATGCTGGTGGTGATCGTGGTAACGGGCCTGGGCGTGCGACAGGCGCTGCGCGACCAGGGCATCCGGCGGCGCTGGCATGCTGTGATCCTGCGCATTCCGTTGGTCGGGCGGCTGTCGCGGGCGACCAACACCGCGCGGTTCGCCTCGACCTTGGCGATCCTCACGCGCAGCGGCGTGCCGCTGGTGGATGCGCTCGGTATTGCGGCCGCGGTGATCGCCAACTTGCGTATTCGCGACAAGGTCATCGAGGCGGCGCAACGCGTCCGTGAGGGCGGCAGCCTGACGCGAGCGCTGGACGCGACGGGCGAGTTTCCGCCGATGATGCTGCACATGATCGCGAGCGGTGAGAAGTCCGGCGAGCTGGATCAGATGCTCGCCCGCACCGCGCGCAACCAGGAGAACGACCTGGCTGCGCAGATCTCGCTGATGGTGGGGCTGTTCGAACCCTTCATGCTGGTGTTCATGGGGGCCGTGGTATTGGTGATCGTGCTGGCGATCCTGCTGCCGATCCTTTCTCTCAATCAACTGGTGGGCTAGTGAGCATGACGTTGAACACGCGTAAACAATCGGGTTTTACCCTTATCGAAATCATGGTCGTGGTGGTGATCCTCGGGATTCTTGCCGCGCTGGTCGTGCCGCAGGTGATGAACCGCCCGGACCAGGCCAAGGTCACCGTCGCCAAGGGTGACATCAAAGCCATCGGCGCCGCGCTAGACATGTACAAGCTGGACAACTACGCCTACCCGAGTACCCAGCAGGGCCTGGATGCGCTGGTGGAGAAACCGTCCGGCAACCCGCAACCGAAGAACTGGAACCGCGACGGTTACCTCAAGCGTGTGCCCAAGGACCCATGGGGCAACGACTACCAGTACCTCTCGCCGGGCACCCAAGGCCAGTACGACCTTTACTCCTACGGTGCTGACGGCAAGCAGGGCGGCTCCGACCTGAACGCGGACATCGGCAACTGGGACCTCTGATCTCATGTCGCGGGCGCGCCGGGAGGGCGGCTTCACGCTGATCGAACTGCTGGTGGTGATCGTCATCCTCGGCAGCCTGGTCGGCTTGGCGGTGCTCTCCATTGGCAGCACGAGTTCATCCCGGGACATCCGGGACGAAGCGCAACGCCTGGCCAACCTGATCGGACTGCTCGCTGACGAGGCGGTGCTGGACAGCCGTGAATACGGCTTGCTGGTCAACCGCGAGAGCTACCGCGTGCTGCGCTATGACGAGGCCAAGCAGCGCTGGCTCGATGCTGGCGACACCCAGGCGCACCAGCCGCCGGATTTCATCCGCATGGAGCTCGAGCTCGACGGTTCGCCGCTGGAGCTGATCGCCCCGACCACGCGTGAGGATGACCGGGCAGGGCTATCCCAGGAGGGCGACCGCGAGCGCCGCCGCGCACCGCGTCTGCAGCCGCAATTGCTGATTCTTTCCAGCGGCGAAATGTCACCCTTCACGCTGACGTTCGCGGACCAGCGTCCCGGCGGCACTCGCTGGGTCGTCTCCAGCGACGGCTTCCGCATGCCGCAGGCCGTGCCCCTGGAAGATCGCCGATGAGCGTTCGTGCTGCACGGGGATTCACCCTGCTAGAAGTCCTAGTGGCGCTGGCGATCTTCGCCATCGTCGCCGCCGTGGTGCTGACCGCCGCCGGGCGCAGCGTAAGCAACGCGGCGCGCCTGGAAGCGCTGACGCTTGCCGGCTGGATCGCCGACAATCGCCTGACCGAACTGCAACTGCAGGAACCGGCGCCAAGCGTTGGCCGTGAGGACACCGAGCTGGAGTTCGGTGGACGCCAATGGCAGACGCTGAGCGAGGTCGAGACCAGCGGCACGCCTGGATTGCTCAGGATTCGCGTCTGGGTCGCCGCCGCCGAGGCCCGACGCGGGGCGTCTTCCGGCTCGATCGACGAGCGTGCGGTGACCAGCATCACCGGTTTCGTTGGCGTCGAACCATGACCGCAATCCGCTCCCGCCTGGAGGCGGGATTCACGCTGCTCGAGCTGCTGATCGCCATCGCCCTGTTTGCCCTGCTTGGGCTGGCGACCTACCGAATGCTCGAGACAGTGCTACGCAGCGACGAGGTGATCCGTGCTCAGGAGGGCCAGTTGCGCGAGCTCGGCCGTGCCGTCTGGACATTCGAACGCGATCTGATCCAGGCGGCACCGCGGCCTGTGCGCGACGGCTTCGGCGACGAGCAGAACGCCTTCATCGGCCAGCTTTCGGGCGAAGATGGCGTCTCGATGGAGCTGACCCGCAGCGGCTGGCGCAACCCCACGGGCCTGCGGCGTTCGAATCTTCAACGGGTGCGCTGGCGCTTATCGGGCGACACATTGGAGCGGCTCTACTGGGTGGTGCTCGACCGTGATGTCGACAGCGAACCGCGCATACAACGTGTGCTCGATGATGTGTTGGCGCTGCGCCTGCGTTACCTCGACGCTGAGAACAGCTGGCACGAGGAATGGCCGCCTTTCGAGTTTGGCCGTGGCGATCCGGCCGAACAGGCGCGACGCATGCCGGTCGCGGTCGAGGTGTCGTTCGATCATCGCCGCTACGGCACCATCACCCGTTTGCTGCGCCTGCCGGATGGCCCGGCACCGGCGCAGCAGTTCATCCAACCCGACTCCCAGGGCGTGCCGGAGCCTGGCGGCGTGGGGGAGATGCAATGAAAGCCCAGCGTGGTGTCGCGCTGATCACCGTGCTGCTGGTGGTGGCAATCGTTACTGTCGTCTGCGCCGGCATGATCGCTCGTCAGCAGCTGTCGATCCGGGGCACCGGTAATCAGATGCAGGCGCGCCAGGCTTGGCACTACGCGCTGGGTGGGGAAGCGTTGGCCCAGTCGATCCTGCGCCAGGATCGGGAGGCCTCGGCCGAGGGCGTGCCTGCGGTCGATCATCTACTCGAGCCCTGGGCGCTGCCGCAGCCAGCCTATGACCTGGACGAGGGGCAGGGCCAGGTACAGGTGCGTATCGAGGATCTGGCCGGCCGGTTCAACCTGAACAGCCTGGTGCAGGAGCAGCAGCCCAATGCTGCCGCCCTTGCCCAGTTCCGCCGCCTTCTGCTGCGGCTGCAGATCAGCGCACCCTATGCCGAGCGCCTGCTCGACTGGCTCGACAGCGATCAGCAGCCCAGCGGCGAGCTGGGCGCCGAGGACAATGCCTACCTGCTTCTTGAGCCGTCATACCGGACCGCTGGGCGCGGGCTCGAAGATCTGTCCGAGTTGCGCTTGTTGCTGGACATGCGCGACGAGGACTTCCAGCGCCTGGCGCCCTACGTCAGTGTGCTGCCGGCCGATACCCCGTTGAACGTCAATACCGCCAGCGCCATGGTGCTTTCCAGCCTCGCCGACAGCCTCAGCCCGAGTGCGGCTCAGGCGCTGGTCAAGGCGCGGCAATCGACACCGTTTCGCGACACCGCAACCTTCATGGCGCAACCGGCGCTCAGCGGTGTCCAACTGCAAGGCATCACGCTGGCGGTGACGAGCCAGCACTTCCAGGCGATCAGCGAAGTGCGCCTCGGCGACCGGCGCCTGGCGCTGGTCAGCCAGTTACACCGTGAAGACGATGGTGCCGTGCGCGTGCTGCAGCGTAACCTCGGGCAGCCACCTCGCCTGCCCGCCCAACTCGATGATGGAGATCGATAGCCCATGGACTGCCTGTTCCTGCCCGCTGACTGCGGCGCCCGCCTCAACGGCGATACTCAGGCCTACTGGCTGCCTGGCGAGGGCCCCGGCGCCTGGCTGCCACTGGCCGGATGCGCCGAGCAGGCGAGTACAGGGCTAACCCTGGTACTGCCTGCCGAGGTATGCAGTTATTTCGCGGTCAACCTGCCGACACGCAAGGCGCGGTGGGTTAACCAGGCGCTGGCCTATGCCGTCGAGGAGCTGCTGGCGGAGAACGTCGACGACCTTCACCTGACCCACGGCGATGCGCTGGAGGATGGCCGCCGCCGTGTGATCGCCATTCGCCGCCAACAGCTGGCCGACTGGCTGGCCGATCTGCAAGCACTTGGACTGACCGTTGTAGCCATCCATGTCGATGCCGACCTGCTGCCGCGTGACGGCACCCAGTTACTGTTTCTCGACGGCCGCGCCTTGCTGGGCGGTGCGCCGGAAGCTCGCCTGGCCTTCGCCAGCGGCCAGTGGCCTCACCTTGCCGCGCAATGTCCACCGCCATTGCATGCGAACGGCACGCTTGACGAGCCACCCGCGCCGTTGGCGGATTATGTGAGGCTGGATGAGCCCTATCGCTTTCTTGCCAGCGGCCGCGCCGCGGCGCTAAACCTCGCGCAGGGGGAATTTGCCGTGCGCGCCGCTGGCAGCGGGCTCGGTCAGTGGAAGCCGCTGATGGTGGTGCTGGCCTTGGTATTGGCAGTGCAATTGGTGTTCAACCTGGTCCAGGCCTGGTCGCTCGGGCGCCAGGCGGAGGAATACGCCGAGGCCAGCCGCGCCCTTTACACCGAGCTGTTCCCGGAGGACACGCGCATCGTCAACCTTCGGGCTCAGTTCGCCGATCACATCGGCCAGAGTGACACTACAGGCGGGCAGTTCATGCGCGTGCTCGATGAGGTCGCGCTGGCGATCGCCGAAGGCCTACCGGTGTCGATCAGCCAGCTCGATTACAACCAGGGGCGGGGCGACATGGCGCTTCAGGTGCAGGCCAGTGATTTCGCCGCGTTGGAGCAGCTTCGGCAACGCCTGGGCGAGACCGGCCGCAGCGTGCAGCTCGGGTCGGCCAGCCGCGAAGGCGATTCGGTGAGCGCGCGCGTCGTGATAGGAGGCTAGAGATGGATCTGAAACAACAACTGCGCGTACGCCTGGCCGAATCACCGCTCTGGCTTCGTTGGCAGCGTCTGCAGCCGCGTGAGCGGCTCTCCCTGACCTTGCTCGGCGCCTTCCTGTTGGTAGTGCTGTTCTACTTGTTGCTGTGGCAACCGGCGCAGCAGCGGGTCCGCGATGCGCGTGAAGCGTTCGAGCGTGAGCGCGAACTCTATGCCTATCTGCAGCAGAACACTGAGCTGGCACGGCAGATGTCCCGCAGCAATCCCATTGTGCTGGCGCCCGAGGCGCTGCAGGGCCTGGTCACCCAGAGTGCACAGGCCAACGGCCTGACCATCGAGAGCTTCGACAACGGCAGTGACGGCAGCCTGCAGGTCAGCCTGCCGAGCGCGTCCTACCCGACGCTGCTGCGCTGGTTCGATGAGATGCAGGGCAATGGAGCCGCCATCGGTGAGGTGAGCATCAGCCAGGTCGGCGATGGGCTGGTGGATGCGCGAGTGAGTTTTCTAGCCGGCGGCTGACCGGGGAGCAGGAGCCCGGCCAGCCTCTAGCCTCAGGCTGTTGGCTGGAACTGGTTGGCCAAGGCGCGCAACGCAGCTTCGGCGTCGAGCACCTTGTTGACTACGTCGTCGGCCTTTTCCCGGGTGAGGCCCAGGCGATCGAACAGGCTTTGCGGAATGTCTGCATAAGGCCCCGAGCCGATGCCGCGGTTGCGCAGCAGATGCACGGCCAGGCAGACCAGGTTCGCATGTCCGGCATGCTCGCCGGTGTAGTCCGGGTCATGCTGGAACCGCAAGGCGACCGACAATTCCTCCGGCATTTCCCAGTAGCGCATCAGCCAGGCACCGATCTGCTCGCGGGTGATGCCCAGCAAGTGCTGTTCGATGGTGCTGTGGTCCAGGTGCGGGTTGACCTCCAGGTGCCGGCAGATCAGCGAAAAGTGCGGTGGGAAGACGTGGGCCAGTACCAGATAACCGAAGTTGTGCAGCAGCCCGGCCAGGTAGCTGAGGCCTGCCTCGGGGCGCTGGGTGCGAGGAATCGCACGGTTCAGCCCCTCGATCACTGCGGCGGTGTAGATCGCCTGTTGCCAGTAGGGCGTGGCCTGCTGCGGGTGATCCTTCGGCAGGCTGAGGGTCTTGCCGAGCGCGAGGCCCAGGGCGAGGTTGATGACCAGATCGAAGCCCAATACGCGGACGATGGCGTCCTCCACCGAGCGAATCTTGCCGGGGGCGCGGTAGTAAGGCGAGGCGGCCCAACTGACCACCTGCGCGGCGAGTGCCGGGTCGGTCTCGACCACGCCGGTCATGTCGTCGACGCTCGCTTCAGGACTCACGCGCAGCTTGATGATCTTCTGTGCCGTCTGCGGCAACGGGGGAATCTCGAGGGTCTCCTCGAGGCGCTTCTGGATGCGCCGCGCGGTGAAGCTCTGCACCGCTTGGCTGATCTCGGTGCTGTCGTCGCCGGGGCGATCGAGGTTAGGGCGAATGCCGCTCAGCGGCGCGGCGAACTGGCCGGCGCTGGCCTTGCTGAGCAGTTGCTTGAAGTCCTGGCTGGCCATGGCCACCAGCAGGCCAGGGTGGCCGCTGTCGACCAGCACTTCAGGCTGTTGCAGCAGACGCTCTTCATAAAGACAGGGGGAGCTCGTCAGCGGTGGCAGGCCTGGCAGCACGCGCAGGTCCTGCTTGGCCAGCATGCGCGTTAGGCGTTCGGGCGTGACGGCGGTGAGCTGGCGGCCAGTCAGCTCGACCAGGCGCGGCAGGTCGAGCAGGTGGTCACGGGGATACAGAACCAGCAGTGCGCCGATGGCGTCGTCCAGCAGCACGGCCTGCACACGCGTGGCGGGGTCCAGGTCCGTGCGGTCTTCACAGGTGCGGTAGGGCAGCGCCAACTTGTCCAGCAGCTGGACAATCAGGGGAGGCAGCGTGACATCGTTGGTTTGGTCGACAGCCGAATTCATGAGCGAGGTTCCGTCTTATTCCCGTGCGGCGCAGTATAGCCCCAGCTTTAGTGCGGTTTGGGTTTGCCGACGAGCGTCAAACCTGACCGTATTGCTGACCATGGCGCAGCCAGCGCTCAAGCAATGGGCTGACATGCTGGGGCCAATGTGCCAGAAGTGCCTGGGCTGCGTCACGGACGCTCGGAAGGAGATCTGCGTCACGCATCAAGTCGGCGACCTTGAATTGGAGCAGCCCCGTCTGACGGGTGCCGAGCATTTCGCCGGGGCCGCGCAGCTCAAGGTCCTTCTCGGCGATGACGAAGCCGTCGCAGGTTTCGCGCATGATCGCCAGCCGTTCGCGGCCGATCTGCGAAAGCGGCGGATGATAGAGCAGCACGCAATGGCTGGCCGCGCTGCCGCGCCCGACGCGCCCGCGCAGCTGGTGCAGTTGGGCGAGCCCGAGGCGTTCGGGGTTTTCGATGATCATCAGGCTTGCGTTGGGCACGTCGACACCCACCTCGATCACGGTGGTGGCGACCAGCAGCTGCAGCCGGCCTTCCTTGAATTCGGCCATTACCGCCGCCTTCTCGGCCGGCTTCATGCGTCCGTGGATCAAGCCGACCTTTAAGCCGCCAAGCGCCGCGCTGAGGTCCTCGAATGTTGTTTCTGCAGCCTGGCAGGTCAGCTCCTCGGACTCTTCGATCAAGGTGCAGACCCAGTAGGCCTGGCGTCCCTCATTGCACGCCGAGCGCACCCGCTCGATGACTTCCAGACGGCGGCTGTCGGCCACCAGCACGGTGTTGACCGGGGTGCGGCCCGGCGGCAGCTCGTCGAGGAGCGAGGTGTCCAGATCGGCGTAGGCGCTCATGGCCAGGGTACGCGGGATGGGCGTGGCGGTCATGATCAGCTGGTGCGGGCAGAGCCGACCCTCGACGCCCTTGCGCCGCAACGCCAAGCGCTGCTGGACGCCGAAGCGGTGCTGCTCGTCGATGATTACCAGCGCCAGGCGGCGGAACTGCACCTCGTCCTGAAACAGCGCATGGGTGCCGACCACCATCGGGCAGCCGGCCGCGATGCGCTCCAACGCTGCGGCACGGGCTTTGCCTTTGAGCTTGCCGGCCAGCCAGGCGACCTCGATGCCCAGCGGCTCGAGCCACTTGCAGAAGGTGATGAAGTGCTGCTCGGCGAGGATCTCGGTCGGCGCCATCAGTGCGACTTGATAGCCGGCTTCCAGCGCCTGCAGGGCGGCAAGGGCGGCAACGACCGTCTTGCCGGCACCGACGTCGCCCTGCACCAGGCGCAGCATGGGTTCGTCCTGGGCCAGGTCATAGGCGATCTCGGCGCCGACGCGCTGCTGCGCCCCGGTGGGCTGGAAGCCGAGGTTGGTCAAATAGCGCTGAGGCAGGTCGCGGGCGACCGGTAGCGGAGGCGCGTGCTGCGCGCGGCTGCTCTCGCGCAGGCGCTGCATCGAGAGTTGGTGGGTCAGCAGCTCTTCGAAGGCGAGACGGTGCTGGGCCCAGTGCCGGCCTTCGGCGAGCTCTTCCAGGTCGGCATCCGGCGGCGGTCGGTGCAGGTAACGGATTGCTTCGTCGAGCTTGGCCAGCCGGTAGTCGCGGGTCAGCTCCGCGGGCAGCCAGTCCGGCAGGCTGTGGGGGCCGAGCCGTGCCAGCGCCTGTTCAGTCAACTGGCGCAGGCGCTGCTGGGTCAGGCCTTCGGTGGTCGGGTAGATCGGGGTCAGCGTCTGTTCCACGGCGACCGGCGTGCTGTCGCTAAGCGCGCGGTATTCGGGGTGGTAGATCTCCAGCCCCGACGCACCGGGGCGCACTTCGCCGTAGCAGCGCACCTGGGTGCCGCGCTTGAGCGCTTCCTTCTGCGCCTGGCTGAAATGATAGAAGCGCAGGCTGAGGCTGCCGCTACCGTCGTGCAGGCGCACCAACAGACTGCGTCGTCGTCCCATCACCACGTCGGCGCCGGTCACCGTGCCTTCGACCACTGCATCCTGGCCTGGACGCAGCGCGCCGATCGGCACGATGCGGGTACGGTCCTGATAGCGCAATGGTAGGTGGAACAGCAGGTCCTGCAGGGTTTCCAAACCGACCTTGGCGAGCTTTTCGGCCAGCGCCGCGCCGACGCCCTTGATCGCGGTGACCGGGACCGCCGACAGCTCGCTCATGGGTTCAGGCGTTCGCGGCCGGCGGCTTGGCGACCGAGCACAGCCGGATGGAATCGGCCAGCACTTCGATGGCCTTCGGCCGCGGGAAGCTGGCGCGCCAGGCGATCGCCACGGTGCGGAAAGGCACCGGCGGCGTCAGCGGGCGGATGTCCAATACGCCGGCGGAGTAGTGATGGCTGTCGACCGCCGACAGCGGAAGGATGGATACGCCCAGACCCGAGGCGACCATATGGCGGATGGTTTCCAGCGAGGAGGATTCGACGGTGGTATGGCTCGGTGCCTCGCCCTTGCGGGTGGTGGGGCAGGCTTCAAGCACCTGGTCGCGGAAGCAGTGGCCTTCCCCGAGCAGCAGCAGGCTCTTGTCGTTGAGCATTTCGCTGTCGATGGTTTCGCGCTTCGCCCACGGATGGCCGGCCGGCATCAGGACATAGAAGGGCTCGTCGTACAGCGGCAGGGTCAGGACATCGGCTTCCTGAAAGGGCAGCGCGATGATGATCGCGTCCAGCTCACCGGTGCGCAGCTTGTCGCGCAGGATATGCGTGAAGTTTTCCTCGATATACAGCGGCATGTCCGGCGCCACGCGGTGCAGCTGCGGGATCAGATGCGGGAACATGTAGGGGCCGACGGTGTAGATGGCGCCCACTTTTAGCGGTGCCGCCAGCTGGTTCTTGCCGGCCTGAGCGAGCTCCCGAATGCTCTGTGCCTGCTCGAGAACCTTTTGCGCCTGGGTGACGATGCCCTCGCCAACCGGGGTCAGGCGTACCGCACTTTTGGTCCGCTCGAAAATCAGCACGCCAAGCTCGTCCTCGAGCTTTTTAACGCCCACCGAAAGGGTAGGTTGGCTGACATGGCAACGCTCGGCGGCCCGGCCGAAGTGCTGTTCTTGGGCGAGCGTGACGATGTAGCGCAGTTCGGTCAGTGTCATAGCGTCATTCCATCAGAGTGCCGGCTAGCATAGCCTTTGCTCGTGTTCGAACCAACTGGCTGCCTGTTGTTCCTTTTACATCGCAACGAGCGCACAAAGCGTCGCCAGCAGTACACTCGACGCAGGCGGGCCCGAACGATGGCTCGCACCGGTTATGGAGCAACCGCCATGGCAAAGCGTCCTTCTGTAATGATCGCCGGCTGCGGTGACGTCGGCAGTCGTCTGGGGCTGCGGATGAGCCGGGCTGGCTGGACGGTGTTCGGCCTGCGCCGCGAGGCCTCGTCGCTGCCGGTGCCGATTCTGCCGGTCCGCGGTGATCTGGCCTCGCCCGAGGTGCCGCGTGGTTGGCCCAATGTCGCGCTGGACTACCTCGTCTACGCCGCTTCGGCCAGCCAACATGATGAGCCGGGTTATCGTCAGGCCTACGTCGAGGGCCTGCGCAACGTGCTCGGCTGGTTGCAGCAACGCGGCCAGCAGCCGCGCCGCTTGTTCTTCCTCTCCAGCACCGGCGTCTACGGGCAGCACGGCGGCGAGTGGATCGACGAAACCTCGGCAACCGAACCGAGCGGCTACACCGGTAGCGTCATGCTGGAAGCAGAGGCGCTGGCGGCGGCCAGTGGCCTGCCAGCAACCTGCGTACGCATGGCGGGGCTCTATGATCCCGTGCGGCCCTGGATGCAGAACCAGGTACGCGCGGGGTTGCGTGTCGATCGGGAGCCTGCGCAGTACAGCAACCGCATCCACCGCGACGATGCCGCCGGCTTGCTCGCCTGCCTGCTGGAAAAGGATCTTGCCGGAGCGCCGCTGGAGGACTGTTATCTGGGTGTGGATGACGACCCTGCCCCCCTTCACGAAGTGGTCGACTTCCTGCGCGAGCGGCTCGGCGTCACGCATTGGGCAGAACAGACGATGACCCGCCGCGCTGGCAGCAAACGCTGCAGTAATGCGCGCGCCCGCGCGCTGGGCTGGGTGCCACAGTATCCAAGCTACCGCAACGGCTACGCCTCCCTTCGCCCCGGCAAGGGTTAAGTAAGGAGCCGCGTCGCGGGGGGGTGGGGCCGCGGGGGTCGCACGCAGAGCGTGCTCCTACAGCAAGGGCGGTGCGATCAGCCCGGTGGAGCGCCTTAGATCAATGGGCGAACGGACCGCATAAGGCCTCCCCGCACCGAACCGCGTATGTCATTCCGTCGGCGATCCGCCCGTTTGGCCGTCATTTCCCGCAACTCTGCCGACATCGTGCTTACTAAAAATCTGATAGCACGCACGCCGTACACCCTGCCGCATGGCAGCAGTCGGGTCAGGAGCAGCTGCCGCAGCGCGGCGAAGTCATCAGGAAGAACCACCACGGCGGCGTTTTCGAACACCGAAGCAGGAGATTTTTCCAATGAGAGCCCTTCGCTGGCACGGTAAGCACGACATCCGCTGCGACAACCACGTACCCGATCCGTCGATAGAAGACCCCCGCGACGCCATCATCAAGGTGTCGTCCTGCGCCATCTGTGGCTCAGACTTGCACCTGTACGACGGTTTCATGCCCGGCATGCAGCACGGTGACATCATGGGTCACGAGTTCATGGGCGAGGTGATGGAAGTCGGCTCGGCGAACAAGAAGCTCAAGGTCGGCGACCGCGTGGTGGTGCCCTTCACCATCGTCTGTGGCGAGTGCGATCAATGCCGGCGCGGTAATTTTTCCGTTTGCGAACGTACCAACCGCAACAAGGACGTGGCCGACAAGGTCTTCGGCCACACCACCGCTGGCCTCTATGGCTACACCCATCTCACCGGCGGCTATGCGGGCGGCCAGGCCGAATATGTCCGTGTTCCCTACGCCGATGTCGGTCCGGTCGTTGTTCCAGATGGCATGACTGACGAGCAGGTGCTGTTCCTCGGCGACATCCTGCCCACCGGCTGGCAGGCCGCGGCGCAGTGCGATATCCAGCCCACCGACACGGTTGCCGTGTGGGGCGCAGGACCGGTCGGCCAGTTCGCCATCCGCAGCGCGATCATGATGGGTGCCGAGCAGGTCATCTGCATCGATAACGTGCCCGAGCGCCTGTCGATGGCCCGCGCCGGCGGCGCCATCACCATCAATTTCGATGAAGAGAGCGTGCTCGAGCGGCTCAAAGAGCTGACCCGCGGCAAGGGCCCGGAGAAGTGCATCGACTCGGTGGGTATGGAAGCTCACGCGGCGCGTTCCATCGACTCGATGTACGACCGCGCCAAGCAGGCGCTGATGCTCGAGAGCGACCGCCCGCACGTGCTGCGCGAGATGATCTACGTCTGCCGTCCGGCCGGAATCATCTCGATTCCCGGCGTCTACGGCGGGCTGATCGACAAGATTCCGTTCGGCGCGGCGATGAACAAGGGCCTGACCTTCCGCATGGGCCAGACCCACGTCAATCGCTGGACCGACGACCTGCTCAAGCGCATCCAGGAAGGCCAGATCGACCCGAGCTTCGTCATCACCCACAGCGTCAGCCTCGAGCAGGGTCCGGAGATGTACAAGACCTTCCGCGACAAGCATGACGGCTGCATCAAGGTCGTTCTCAAACCCTGAGGCCCGGGTGGCGGTTCCCTGGTACAGGGAGTCGTCATCTGCTTCCCCCGAGCCCCGAAGGAGGGACTGAATAATGAGCGTTCCACATCGCGTTACCCGCCCCAACCATTCCGCTCGTACCCTGGCCCGCGGGCTGGGCTGGTTCAGCATCGGCCTGGGCCTGGCCGAGGTGCTGATGCCCGGCAAGCTGGCCCGCTTCCTCGGCGTACCCGGCAACGAGGGACTGATCCGCGCCTGCGGCGCACGGGAAATCGCCACCGGCGTCGGCCTCCTGCTCACCGACGATCCCAAACCCTGGATATACGGCCGCATCGGCGGCGATGCCCTCGACCTGGTCGGCCTGGGCCTGAGCATCGAAAACGGCACCGAGCAGGTCAACGCGGCCATTGCCGCGGGGGCGGTGGCTGGTATCACGGCACTGGATATCAGCTGCGCCAAGGGGTTGGCCGCCGAGAGTCATTACGTTACCGAATGGGACTACAGTGACCGCAGCGGCTTCCCGGCGGATCCGCAAGCGATGCGGGGGAAGGTCGAGGCGGAGTTCGCCGCGGCGCGGGCTGAGCCGAATGGGTACAGTCCCTCGACGATGTTGCATTAAGGGGCATTCCGGCTGTCGCCGACGGGACGCGTTGCGCGGGTTGGTTTTGCGCGCTGGGTGACTACCGAGTTGGTTGAGGGCTTGGTATCGCGCTGCTGGGTGGGTTTCTTTTGGCAGTCGCCCGGATGGACGGTCTGCCAAAGGGACCAAAAAAGCCTTAGTTCTGCGTATTGCGCTGTTGTGGGAGCGGCCTTGGCCGCGAGGCTTTTGGGCTTTTGGGCTTTTGGGCTTTTGGGCTTTTGGGCTTTTGGGCTTTTGGGCTTTTGGGCTTTTGGGCTTTTGGGCTTTTGGGCTTTTGGGCTTTTGGGCTTTTGGGCTTTTGGGCTTTTGGGCTTTTGGGCTTTTGGGCTTTTGGGCTTTTGGGCTTTTGGCTTCCGAGCCTAGGGCCCGATGGCGGAGCTAGCTGGAGCATTGGTTTCGCCCTGCTGGGCGACTCACTTTTTTCAGTCGCGAAAAAAGTAAGCAAAAACGCTTGCCCCTGCATCCGGCCCCGGCTGCGCCGGGGTTCCCTCGCTCCGGTGACGTTCCAGGGGCCCGCCGCGAAGGGCCATCCCTGGCCCATCGCGGCTCTCGCGGCATCCATGCCGCTCAACCCCTTCCACGCCACCTGCGCTCGGCCTCCTGAAAGGGGCGATTCGGTGTCGTCTGCCGGGCCGTGCGCTTACAAGAAGAGCAAAAAACGTAGCATGCGAGATGTCCTGTGCTGCACGTTGATAACGTTCACTCACGCGGCCCCACCGCCCCACGAGACTTGTTTGTCGCTTTGTCGCTTTGTCGCTTTGTCGCTTTGTCGCTTTGTCGCTTTGTCGCTTTGTCGCTTTGTCGCTTTGTCGCTTTGTCGCCTTTGCTCCGTTTTCTTTGCACAGATCGCCAGACGACACAAAACGCCCCATCAGGAGGGTGAGCGCAATCGTTGCGTAAGGGAGCGAGCCGCATGGATGCGGCGAGAGGCTTAAAGGGCCATGGATGGCCCTTGTAAGCCGGCCCCTGAAGCGGCGATGGAGCGAACGAACCCCGGCGCAGCCGGGGCCGGATGGCGGGGCAAGACCTTTTGGTTCCTTTTGGGGCAATTGCCAAAAGGGACTCGCCCAGCAGGGCGAAACCAATGCCCCAGTCAGCTCCGCCATCGGGCCCTGGGCTCGGAACTCAAAGTCGAAAAGCTTCGCGGTCAAGACCGCTCCCACGACAGCGCAATATGCAGGGGCAATCGGTTTTACGCGCTTAATAGCTCGAAAAAGCAACTCGCCCCGAACAATGCGACAGGCCATTTTTTGCTAAGGTCTGCAGCCCGCCCCGCACCGCCACCCCTGGCGGTCACCACCCGATGAGAACCCATGTCCGCCGTCGTCAACGTCGTCCTCCCGGTCTTTGCCTTGATCCTGCTGGGTTTCATCTGCCGCCGTACCGGCCGCATGGGGCCGACTGGGGCTTCCGAGCTCAACCGGTTCGTGGTCTGGCTGGGGTTGCCGGCGCTGCTGTTCAGCGTGGTGGCCAACTCCACATGGGCGCAGTTGTGGCAGCCCGGCTTTATTACAGCGTTCGCAGTGGGTTGCCTGGGGGTGTTCGCCTTTACGCTGGGTTATCGCCTGCTACAGAAACAGCCGCTGGTCGATGCCAGCCTCGATGCACTCGGCGCGTCCTATGCCAACACGGGTTACATCGGTATTCCGCTGTGCATGCTGGTGTTGGGCGACGAGGCGCTGCAGCCGGCCATGGTGGCTTCGATCGTAGTGGTCTGCGTGTTGTTTGCCATCGCCCTGGCTTGTGTCGAAACCGGCCTGCACAGCGGCCAAGGCTTCAGCCGTACGCTCGGCAAGGTAGCGTTTGCGCTGCTGCGCAACCCATTGGTGGTGGCGCCAATGCTGGGTGGGCTTTGGGCGGCCAGTGGGGCGACATTGCCGGTAGCGGTGGCGACTTTGCTGGAGCTGCTCGGCGCAGCGGCGGCGCCCTGTGCGCTGGTCTCGCTGGGGTTGTTCCTGGCGCAACCGCAACCAGGCGGGCGGGTGGCGGGGGTTTGGCCTCTGGTAGGTCTGAAGCTGATCGCGCAGCCGCTGATCACCTGGTATTTGGCGTTTCAGATCTTCGAGTTGCCGCTGCTATGGGCCTATTCGGCACTGCTGCTGAGTGCGTTGCCTACCGGGACGGGCCCCTACATGCTCGCCGAGTTCTATGGGCGGGAGGGCTCGCGGGTGTCGCGTGTCGTGCTGTATTCGACGCTCGGCTCGCTGGTCACCCTGTCGGCGTGCCTGGTGCTGTTGCCGGTGTAGAGGTGGCCTTGCACCCATCCTACGGATCTGGTGCCCCTATCAAAGGTCTGGAACGCGTGGATAAGCCTGCGGCGTTATCCACCCTACGCCTGGGCCGGTCGTAGGGTGGATGGCCACCCCGTGGAAAACCGCGAAGCGTTTGCCACGCGGTAACGTTCAGCCCGCCGGCCGCGTCACTTCCAGCACCACCGCTGCGATGCGGTCGCACTCGGTATAGGCACCTTCAAGTAATTCCTCGCCGAACACGTCCGGATCCACCTCCCGGTAGCGCCAATCGAACCCACGCCCCTCGAGACGTTGCTCGACCTCGCGACGGAACGGGTCCTGGCTGCCCTTCATCGCAACGCCCGTATACAGCAGCAGAGTGCCGCAGGGCGCCAGACGTTGCAGCGCGCTGTCGACGATCGCCAGAGACAGGCCCGCACCAAGCGGGCCGCCGCCGTGCCGATAGGCGCGCTCGCCCGGGTCGACCAGATAGGGCGGGTTGGCCAGGATCAGATCGAAGTCGCCTTCGACATCATCGAGCAGGTCGCTGTGGCGTGTGCTCAAGTTGTCGGCTCCGGCCAGGGCGGCGTTGGTGCGGGTCATGCGCAGCGCCAGCGGGTTGATATCCACAGCCAGCACCTCTGCTTGCGGGCGTGCCAGAGCGGTGAGAATTGCACCGGCGCCGGAGCCGCAGCCGATGTCCACCGTGCGGGCGATGTTGCCCGGGTGATGGCTCAGATGCGCGCTGATTGCGTTGGCGAAGCGATAGGTATCGGGGCCGAAAAAAACCGAGTCCGGCGAGTCGGTCGGGTAAGCCGAGTGCACGAAAAGTTGGCCGTCAAGGCTTGATAGCCGCACGCGGCTACGCCAGTGGGAATCGCAGGGTGCCAGGACGCCAGCCTGGTCCATGAGGCTGAAGATCGCCGGTGGCAGCAGCTCATGCTGGAACGGCCGGCTCCAGCCGAAGACGCCCTGCAGATCCTTGGCGAGCTGGTTCTCGGGGCGTTGATTGACTCGCTCGTGCGTCAGAGGCGTCGGAGTAACGAAGTGGTAGCCGCGTTCGCGCAGCGCATTGACCAGCTGCAGCAACGCGCGGTCTTGAGTGGTTTCCGTTGTCATAGTGCTTCCCTGGCTTTCGCCTATCAGTTGAACAATCCGGTAAAGATGCGGGTGGCCAGCAGCCCGGCCGCGCTGTGGTGGCGGGTCGGCGCGAGCAGCGGCACCAGGTGATGCATGCGTGCCTCGCGGCTTGGCAGTTGCGCCAGTTGTTGTTCGAGCAGTTGGGTCTCGGTGTCGAAGTCGCTGTTCGGCCGATCCTTGGCCGCGACCAGCGCAGGCTTGTTCGGGCGCTCGGCCGGCGTGCGTCGGCGGCTATTGAATTGAGCCTGGCGCTGCGCCAGGGCCGGGTGCGGCTTGCCCGACGTCGGGGCCTGCTCGGCCAGCCAGTCCCCTGCAATCCAGTCGTGGATAAGCTGCTGCTCGTGTGCGCTGAATACGCCGAACATCGGGGCCTGCTCGCCCGTGATCAGCTGCCAGAAACGGCTGTGCTGCGGATCCTGGTGGCGTTTGATCCAGCCACGCTGTTGAAGCGTGTCGAGAAAGCGCGGAATCAGCGCCGGTTCGGCGAGCCAGGCGTTCACCGTGCGGCCGTCGAAGCGGCAGTAGTCCGAGTGGACGAACTGCCCGACCGCCGCCTTCTTTTCCAACACCCGCATCACTTCGTGCTCGGGTTCGAAATCGGCGATCACCGACAGCGTGCTCGCGCCGAGATCGTTGAGTCGATAGCCGTTGACGACCCGGCGATAGAATTCTTCGCTGTCGGCCACTTGTGGCCAGGCAGACAACAAACCCTGTACGGCCTTTTTCGCATGGCCGTTATCGGCGTTGTCTACTGTCACGTGCAGGGTGAAGTAATAGGGGTCGATGCCTAGCTCAGTGAGCTCGTAGGAACTGATCAGCAGATGCAGCGGAAGCTGCTCGTAGCCGAGATTGAAGCCGATCACCTCCGGGAGGAACCGTTCGGCATGCTCCGCCAACGCCAGCTGAATCGCACCCTGAACGAAATGCTCGTCTTCGAGGCTTTGCCAGTCATCACATCCCTGGCTGGCGAGCAGCTTGCGGTAGAGCACGACATGGTTCTTGTCTGGCTGGCCTTCGCCGAGCTCTTCCAGATAGGTCTGGATCAGTGAGGTGAAGCGGGCGTCGTCCCAGCGCTGCAACAGGCCATAAAGCCAGGCGCCGTCGACGAGCTTGGTCGGTGCCACGCCCCGCAGGAAATGCAGCGCGTGCGCCTTGCTGGTGAAGTAACGGCGTGGCCCGCCCGCGCGGCGCTCGTCCAGATAACGCTGGTACTGCGCGCCGACCTTGGCGGTATGCCCTTCGAGCCATTCGCCAAGCCCGGCCGGATGTTCGGGCAGGTCACAGGGTAGCGAGGCGGCCTTGCCCAATTGCAGTTCGAGATACTCCGCTGCGCTTGCGCGGATTTGTTCGCTGGCAGGCGACTCGAGCAGGGCGAAATAGAGTTCCTTGGAAGGCGCCCTTGCCTCGGGTGCCACGAGCAGCGCATCGACGGGGAGGCTTGGAGTCAGTTGCATAGGTTCACACGGCGGCAGAAGGGGAGGCCCCAGATGACTTTTTTGGCCCCGCCCGCTGGGTATTAGTTCAGCGCGCCTGCCGAATGGCCGGTCATCAGCGGGGGCTGATCGTCGTGCAACTTCTACCCATGACGGTCTTCCTAACTGCAAGGGCGCGTATCGCCCAGCCCATCCCATCAGGAGGTCCTAATGAACCCATCCGAGCGTGGCAAACAGAACCTGGAGACTCTCGAAGACCGCATCCCAGCGCGCGACGACCAGGCCCGCAGCAACGGCCGCACCAGTAACGGCGAGGCGGCCGGAGGCGATCGCGACGACGTGCCGGGTGGCGCCTACAACGTGCCGTCGGACATGACCGAGGAGGTCAGCGACGACCCGGCGCGCGGCAGCGATAAACCCCGGCACTAGTCCAGCGGCCCGGGCGGCGAAAAAAAATGGCGTCCGGGCTTAAGAAAATCCTATCGATGGTCGCTTGCTGGCTCTACGTACATCGTCCTACGGCGCCTGGCTCGTCATGCGTCAGGGCCGCCGAACGAGACCGCAGAGCCCGCCATGCGCCAACATACCCGCCTCAGCTTTCGTCACCTCAGCCGCATCCTGGTCACCAATCGCCTCAGTGGGGATCCGATGGGCTACGTGGCAGACCTGTCCATGGGTGGGTTGCGGCTGGTCGCCAAGCAGCCGCTGGGCATGAGTGGCTGCTATGAAATGGTGCTGCACGTGCCGGACCAAGGCGAGCGGTTGCGTGAGGTCGAGGTGGTCGTGATCTGCCAGTGGGTGCGCAAGGATTCCCGTCGCGATGCCTTCGAGATGGGCTTTTCGCTGGACCGGCCCAGCGCGGCCTTCATCGACCTGGTCGGACGGTTGCTGCCCAAGCGGCGTTGATCAGCGATTGACCACCCGGGCCGGCAATGCGGCTACCAGCAACGAACCGAGCAGCAGGCAAGCGGCGAAGAACAGCAAGGCGCTGCCGCTCTTGCCGGTCAGCTGCAGCGTCACCCCGATCACCGTGTTGCTGACCAGCCCTGCAATATTGGCCAGCGAGCACGCCAGGGCGAAGCCGGTCGCTGCAGCCGTGCCGGTGAGGAAGGTCGCCGGCAGGCTGAAGAATACGGGCACCGCACCGATGATCGCCGCCTGTGCGATTGAGAACAGCAGGACCGTGATCAGCACGTTGTCCGTATAGGCCGTACTGGTGGCAAGTGCGGCGGCGCCGATCCAGAACGGCAGGATGATGTGCCAGCGCCGCTCGCGGAAATGGTCTGAACTGGCGCCTAGCCCCAGCATGCCAATGACCGCAGCGACGCTCGGCACTGCCGTGAGCAATCCGATGACCGTGACATCACTGACGCCCGCATTGCGGATGAAGGTCGGCATCCAGAACCCCATCGCGTATGCGCTCAGCAGAATGGCGAAATCGATGCCACCGAGCATCCAGACCTTCAGGTTGAAGAAGCCCTGGCGAAAGCTGTCGCCGCTGGCCGGGCTCTGTGCCTCGTCCAGCGTCAGGTCGCGCAGCACCTGCCCTTGCTCGGTAACATCCAGCCAGCTGGCTTGCTTGGGTCCCTCGGGCAGCATCCGCAGCGCCAACAGCCCAAGCAGTACGCTGGGAATGCCTTCGAGCAGGAACAACCATTGCCAGCCGCGTAGCCCCTGAATCTGGTCGAAATGATCGAGAATCCAGCCGGATAGCGGCGCGCCGATGACGCTCGACAACGGCAGGCCGATCATGAACAGCGCGATCATTCGCCCTCGCCGGTAGGTCGGAAACCACAACGTCAGGTAATAAAGCGCGCCAGGGAGGAAGCCCGCCTCAGCGACGCCGAGCAGGAAGCGCACCAGGTAGAACTGCCCGGGCGTGGTGACCAGCATGGTGCAGGCCGACAGCACACCCCAGGTGATCATGATCCGCGCGATCCAGACCCGCGCACCGACGCGCTTGAGGATCAGGTTGCTGGGCACTTCGAAGAGAATGTACCCGACGAAAAACAGGCCCGCCCCGAGACCGAATGCCGCTTCGCTGAGCTGCAACTGATCGGCCATCTGCAACTTGGCGAAGCCGACATTGATACGGTCGAGGTACGCCGCCAGGTAACAGAAGCAGAGAAACGGGATCAGCCGCCAGGCAATCTTGCGATAGAGACGCGGGTCGTTCGGCTCGCCGTGAGTGGCCTGGGCATCGGGCGCGGGCGCCTGGGGCATTGGTTGTCTCCGTGTCTGTCATGTGTCGAAGGCAGCTCGGCATAGTAATGGAGCCGGGTGGCTGAGTCAGAACCTCTGACCCGAGACGTGCAGCGGAATGTCCCGTGTCGCGCTCAGCGCAATGACAGGCGTGCGTGGCTTTACTGGCAGACCGGCGCGAACTCGAACCCCATTGCCCCGGTCGCACCTGTTCGACCGGTGCTCTTCGGTGCGCCTGAAATTGTCCGGCAACTCGCAACTCAACGGAGACAGGCATGACTTCACAGTGGATCGACATTCCCGCGCAAGACGGCAAATCCTTCAAGGGCTACCTGGCTCTGCCGCCGCCGGCCACGGCCCTGGCATCGTGCTGATTCAGGAAATTTTCGGGGTGAACGACCATATCCAGTCGGTCGCCGACCAGTACGCGTCCGATGGTTATGTCGTCCTGGCGCCGGATCTGTTCTGGCGCAGCGAGCCGGGCGTGCAGCTCGGTTATGACGGCGACGACTGGGAGCGGGCCTTTGCTTTGATGAAGGCGCTGGACTTCGAGCTTGCCATTGACGATCTGCGCCGCAGCGCCGAGCTGCTGCGCGAACGCGACGACTGCAGTGGGCGCGTAGCCTCGGTGGGCTACTGCATGGGCGGTGTGCTGTCTTATCTGCTGGCGTCCCACCCAGGCGTCGATGCTGCGATCTGCTACTACCCCGGCAGCATCGAGAAGCGTCTGGATCAGGCGGAGAAGATCAAGTGCCCGACGCTGTTCCACTTCGCCGAAGAAGATGACCACATCGACAGCGACGCAGTCGCGGCCTTGCAGGAAAAGATGGCGCAGGTCGGTGGGGCCCAGATCGAGACTTACCCGGGCGTCGACCATGGATTCAACTGCTGGGCGCGGCCAGCCTACAGCCAGAATGCCGCGGCGCTGGCGCATGGGCGGAGCCTGGTGTTCCTGGCGGAGAATCTTTGAGCAGTCCAGATGGCTAGGGATCGCCCCGTAGGCGCTGCAAGATCGAGCCCTGCTTTGCGACCTGCGGCTACGAAGGGCCCGTGATCGCGAGCAAGCTCGCTCCTACAAGAGCAGCCCGCTCCGGCGGCGAACTCCGTACCTGTAGGAGCCAGCTTGCTGGCGAACCGGGAAATTTCGCGGGTCGAACGACTGCATCGAGCGTGGCTGCGGCATCGTCGACCTGATCTTTCGCGAGCAAGCTCGCTCCTACAGGAGCAGCCCGCTCGGGGGCGAACTCCGAACTTGTAGGAGCCAGCTTGCTGGCGAACCGGGAAACCGGGGGGCGAAACACTGCAGCGGGCACGGCTGCGGCATCGTCTACCTGATCTTTCGCGAGCAAGCTCGCTCCTACAGGAGCAGCCCGCCCCGGGGCGAACTTCGCACCTGTAGGAGCCGGCTTGCTGGCGAACCGGGAATTCTCGCGGGTCGAACGACTGCAACGGGCGCGGTTGCGGCATCGTCGCCCTGATCTTTCGCGAGCAAGCTCGCTCCTACAGAAGCAGCCCGCTCCGGGGCGAACTCCGCACCTGTAGGAGCCAGCTTGCTGGCGAACCGGGAAATCTCGCGGGTCGAACGACTGCATCGGGCGCGGCTGCGGCATCGTCGACCTGATCTTTTGCGAGCAAGCTCGCTCCTACAGGAGCAGCCCGCTCCGGGGCGAACTCCGAACCTGTAGGAGCCAGCTTGCTGGCGATCCCCCAGGCTCCCGAGTCGCGGGGATCGCCGCCAGCCGGCCAGAGCCGTGGCTGATCAACCCAGCGTCCCGAGTATGTTCACCCCGACCCGATCCGGAATCTCGTTCTGCGACAGTACGTGCAGCCCTGGGCTGAACACCCGTGCGTAACGCGACAGCAGCGGGCGCAGCTGTGGCATCACGGTCAGGATCGGCGGGTGGCCGTCCTTGCGCAGCTTTTCCTTCACCACCGGCATGCTGTTCTGCAGCTGGTTGAGCAGGCTCGGCTCCACCGGGATGTTGTCCAGGCTCACCTGGCCGGCCTGCTGGGCAATCGCGAGGGCATTGAGCAGGGTGTTTTCCAGTGCGTTTTCCAGCACGAAGACCGCCAGTTCGCGACGATCACCGGCAATCATCGAAACGATGCTACGGCGCAGGGCATAACGTACATCAGCCGCCAGCAGCACCGGGTCCTTGGTGGTTTCGCTGCATTCGAGCAGGGTGCTGGCGATGGTTTCGATGTCGCGCAGCGGCACCTCCTCCTGCAGCAGCTGACGGTACACGCGCATCTGCTGGGTGTAGCTCAGCGCGCCCTTCAGGCTTTCGGCCAGCTTTGGCGCCTGCAGCGTCAGGCGTTGCATCAGGTGCTCGACGTCGTCGTGCTTGAACAGGTCCGGCAGGTGCTCCCGCACCACCTTGTTCAGGTGGGTGGCGACCACGCTGGCGCAGTCGATCACCTGATAGCCGAGGTTCAGCGCCCGCGACTTGTCCGTCGGCTGAATCCAGACCACCTGCATGCGGTACGCCGGATCGGTGCCAAGGATGCCGTCGATCTCGCCGTACAGCTCCGGCGAGGGGATCGCCATCAGGCGGTCGGCATGCAGCTCGGCGCCGTCGATCTTCTCGCCATTGATGTAGATGTCATATTGCGAAGCCTTGAGCCGCAAGCTGTCGCGGATCTGCACTTCCGGCAGCAGGAAGCCCAGGTGCTCGGAGAGCGTCTGGCGCACGCCGCGCACCCGTGCCGGCAGCGGCGCGCCCGAGGCTTCGTTGACCAGCCCGACCAGCTTGTAGCCCAGCGAAATCGACAAACGCTCGACCAGCGGAATGTCTTCCCAGGCCAGCGTCTGGGCCTTTTCCTTGTCCATCGCCTGGCCGAGCTGCTGGATCTCCTTGAGATCCGCTCCGGCAGCCGGCGGCTCGTGCAGCGACACCCGCCAGCCGATGAAACCGATCAGCGCGGCAAAGCCGATAAAGGCCAGGTGCGGCATGCCCGGCACCAGGCCGAGCACGAAGAGGATACCGGCCACGGTGTACAGCGAGGCCGGGTTGGCCAGCAGCTGGCGCTGCACCTGGCTGGTGATGTCGCTGGATTCGTTGATCCGCGTGACGATGATCGCTGCCGCGGTGGACAAGAGCAGCGCCGGAATCTGCGCGACGAGGCCGTCGCCGATGGTGAGCAGGGCGTACTGCTTGAAGGCTTCGCCAGCCGCCAGGTCGTGGGCGAACACGCCGATGGCGAAACCGCCGAACAGGTTGATCAGGAGGATCAGGATGCCGGCGATGGCGTCGCCGCGGACGAACTTCGAGGCACCGTCCATGGCCCCGTAGAAGTCGGCTTCCTTGGCCACTTCCTGGCGCCGCGCCTTGGCTTCTTCCTGCGTGACGAGGCCGGCGTTGAGGTCGGCATCGATGGCCATCTGCTTGCCCGGCAGGGCGTCCAGGGTGAAGCGCGCGGTCACTTCCGAGATCCGCTCACCGCCCTTGGTGATGACGATGAAGTTGATGATCATCAGGATCACGAACACCACCAGGCCGACGATGAAGTTGCCGCCGATGACCACTTCGCCGAAGGCCTCGATCACCTTGCCCGCCGCGCCAGTACCGGTATGACCCTCGAGCAGCACCACGCGCGTCGAGGCGACGTTGAGCGTCAGGCGCATCAGCGTGGTGATCAGGATCACCGTGGGGAACAGCGAGAAATCCAGCGGACTTTTCGACGACACGCTGACCAGCAGCACCAGGATCGACATGGCGATGTTGAAGGTGAACAGCACGTCCAGCAGCTGCGGCGGCAGCGGCAGGATGATCATCGCCAGGATCGACAGGAGTCGCTGGAAAAGATTCGCCAGTCGGGCCGCGAGACGCTGCTGTTCAGCGGTGGCCGTCAGCTGGCCGAACCGGTGGCCGTGGTGCTCGACGACGAGATGACCGACGAGCAGATCCTGCGCCGCTTCAACGGCAGCCTGGGTCAGGCCGGGATTCGCGCCGAGCTGGACCAGAACGGTGCGCTGAAATTTTCCGCCCGCGAAGGCGACTGGCAGACACTCAAGGGCCAGCTGGCGGTACAGGGCGAAGGCAAGCTGTTCGACAAAGGCCGGTACGTTCGCGTGCAGAGCGAGGACGACCAGCTGCTGAGCTTCCCCGATGAACTGCAGCTCGATTCCTTCCGCGAGCTGCGCCGTCTGCTCGATTCGGTGGTGGCCGGGCTCGACAAGGTCACCACGCTGCGCGAACAGCTGAGCAACCGCCAGCAGGAAATCCGCGAATTCCTCGCCCGCCAGGCGCATGTCGACGAGAAGCAGTGGGCCATGGATTTCTCGCGCTCGGTGTTCAACCTGATGCAGCGCAGCCCATCGAGCTACGCTGCGGTCACCCAGACGGTCGTCGCCCAGGCGACCATCAGCCGCTTCGCGGTGGTCAGCCTGCTGTCCTGACGAGCCGCCCCCTCACGGCTCGCCGCGATCGATGAATTTCACATCCGAAGGCCGCCCCAGCGGCAGCGTTTGCACGGTATCGCCGAGCTTGCCGCTGTCGGGGTCCCGCGCCAGTACAACCAGTCCGTCACTCTTCTGATTGGCAACGATCATGAACTGGCCGCTCGGGTCGATGGCGAACTCCCGCGGCTCGCGGCCTTCGCTGCTGCGCTGCTGAATCTCGCGCAACATGCCGGCTTCCTCGATTGCATACACCACGATGCGGTTGGTCTCGGCGCGGTCGCTGACGTAGAGGAAGCGGCCGTCTGGTGAAGGGTGAATGGCGCCAGGTGAATGTTTGGACACATCGCCATTTTCGGCCAGGCTGACGAGTTGGCGCTGCACCAGGGTGCCATCGACATGATCGAAGCGCGCGACCTGGGCGCTCAGCTCCAGTGTGGCGTAAGCCTGCAGCCCGTCCGGACTGAACACCAGATGGCGTGGGCCGCTGCCGCCGGGCAGGGCGATGAATGCGGGGTCGGCGGGGGAGAGCGGTCGCTCGGCGTTGGCTGGGTCGTAGCGGTAAGCGAATATCTTGTCTGCACCCAGATCGCTGACGAAGAGCGTCTTGCCATTGGGCGACATCACAGCCGAATGCACGTGCGGGCCCTGCTGGCGCTCCGGGTGTACTTCGCTGGCCTTGTGCGCGGCAATCTGCGTGACGGGCGCCAGGGTGCCGTCGTTCGCCGTTGGCATTACCGCCAGGCTGCCACCAGGGTTTGGCCGCGAGCCATAGTTGGAGACGAACAGATAGCGGCCGTCGCGGCTTTGGCTCAAATGGGTGGGCTCGTCGCCCAGGCTGACCTGCTGCGCCAGTGGCGACAGCCTGCCGCTGTTCACCGCAATCATGAAAGCACTGACCCGGCCTACGGGGTCGGGCTGCCCCGGCCCGTTCTCGTTGGTGGCGTAGAGCCGGTTGCGGTTGAGATCCAACGTCAGCCACGAGGGGTTGTGGCTACGGATGACCTGCAAGGGCTGCGGTTCGATCTGGCCGCTGCCAGCGTCGAATTGCATGCGGTAGATGCCGCGATCATCCTCTTCGCTGGTGTAACTGCCGACTAGAAACTGGTACATGGGTGCCGCTACTCCCGAGGCGCTGAACGCCAGCGCGCCGAGGAGGGCACTGTGGCGCAGGGCAGTGATGAGGTGGCGCATGGCGGATCTCCCGAACGTGCGTGAGGCTATGACCGCAGCCGCGCCGCAACGCTCCACGCGTTGCCCTTCAGCCCTGCGTTCGTACCTTTAGCGCACGCTGGCCCAGCGCTTTGCGGCGGTGCAACCCGTGCAGCGAAATCGCCACCGGTACGGCCAGGGCGAACCAGCTCAGCCAGTCGCCCAACCCGTCGGATACCAGCCCGGCAATCAGCCCGAAGAGCGAAAGCGTGGCGATCACCAACGGCCAGAACCAGATACGCATCATGGCTGCCGCTCCGTAACGCCGCGCTTGAGCCATAGGTACAGGCCGCTGCCGAGCACGATGATGGTGAGGATGTCGAGCAATCCCCAGAGCACCTTGAGCGGTAATCCCCCGTAGTCACCAAAGTGCAGCGGTTCGGACAGCTGCAGCGCGGTGACGTACCAAGGGCGGGCGCTGGCTTCCAGCACGTCGCCCGTGGCGGGATCGACCAATAGGGCCTGGGTCAGGCGCGAAGTGAGCGGCGTGTCGCCGCGCAGGATCACGGCGATGTGCTCGGGCGTGGCGCGCAGGGTGCCGGGGTAGGCGATCATCGATACCGCCATGCCGGGTGCAGCGGCCAATGCGCGATCGACTGACGCCTGCAGTGTGCCGTCCACGGCGGGTGCGCCCTCGGCCTCGGCAGCGAGCAGCACGCGCGTCTCGCCGGCCTGCAGCGCCGCGACCTGCTCGGCCTGCCAACCTTTGAAGATCAGATCAGCCCAGGTGTTGATCACGCCAGTGAAACCTACTGCCAGCGCCCATACCAGGGTGACGATGCCAAGCAGGTTGTGCAGGTCCAGCCAGCGCGTGCGTGCGGCGCGCTCCTGGCGCACTTCACCGAAGCGCAGCTTACGCATGAAGGGCGCGTAGAGCACCACGCCGGATATGATCGCGATCATCAACAGCAGGCCCATCAAGCCGAGGAACAGCTTGCCGGGCAGGCCGGCGTACAGGTCCACGTGCAGGCGATACATGACGCTCATGAAGCCTTCGTCGAAGTTCGGTGCACCGAGCACCCCGCCGGTGCGCGCATCGGAAAGGATCAGGGTCGACTCGCTTTCGTCGGTATCGACACGGGTGTCGAGCTTCACGTACCAGAGGTCGGGCTCGTCTTCCTCGGCGAAGAAGTACAGCGGCACCAGCCCCGGATAGGCCGCCACCGCCTGCGCCGCCACCTGGTCGACCGGCGCGCGGGGAGCTCCTTCGGGCATGGCCGGCGCTTCGATCTCGTCGCCGGCCAGGTGCTCGATTTCATGCGAGAAGACTAGCGGCAGGCCGGTCAGGCACAGCATCAGGATGAACAGCGTGCAGACGAGGCTGGACCACTTGTGGACCCAGCCCCAGCGCCGAAGCGTTGCTGCCTGCATCAGAAGTCGACCGTGGCGCTAACCGTGAGGGTGCGGGGCGCGCCGAGGACGAGGTAGTTCGAGCCCGGATAGCCGCCAGCGGAGGCCCAGTAATCGCGGCCGGTGGCGTTGTCCAGACGAGCCCGCAGGACCACGTCCCGGTCGTCGATGGTCATACGGTAACGAGCGCCGAGGTCCAGGCGAGTCCAGGAGGGCAAGCGCAGGTCATTGCTGGCGCTGGCGTACTGCTTGCCGGTATGCACCACCAGGCTGGTCAGGGTCAGCCCCTGCATGCCGGGCACATCCCATTCGCCACCGACATTGGCCTGTACCTTAGGAACGCCGATGGCATCGTTGCCATCGTTTGCGCCGTTGAGGGTCTTCTTCTGTTCGGCATCCAGCAGGGTCAGGCCGCCTAGCAGACGTATCCCATGGGCGGGCTCGCCGAAGACCGACAGCTCGATGCCACGGTTGCGTTGCTCTCCGCCCTCGCGGAACAGCTGGTTTTCAACGATGCCGAAAGGCCGTTTGGTATTGAATACCGCAATGCTGCCACCCAGGTTACCGCCGTCGTATTTGAGGCCGACCTCGGTCTGCTTGGCGACATAGGGCGCCAGGATCGCATCATCATTGAGCACTGGCAGCCCGTTGGATGTTGCCGGGGCGGTTTCACCCTTGGTCAATCCTTCGATGTAGTTCGCGTACACCGAAAGCTCGTCGGTCAGCATGTATACAACGCCCGCGACGGGGGTGACTTCGTGGTCATCGTACTGGCCACTGCGGTTACCGGTCTGCGAGGAATAGCTCTTCGTTTCGATGCCCTGCCAGCGCGCACCAAGCGTGACCAGAAGGCGGTCATCCATGAAGCCCAGCGTGTCGGCTAAAGCGAGGCTTTTCGTACGGATGCGCTCTGTTACATGCGGATCAGAGAGGTCTCCACCATCGTAGGTAACAGTGGTGGGCAGCACCGCGTCGAACGGGTTGTAAAGGTTACCGACCACCGGGGCGTAAAACTGATTTGCCCCCTTTTCCCGCGAGTCGTACATTGCCGCCGAAGTCACGAGCTGATGCGAGACTGCGCCTGTCTGCAGGCGCACGCGCAAGCCGGCTTCGCTGGTGAATACGCTGTCTTCGCGGTAATTGTCGAAGCGCGAAGCGGAGGTTGTGCCAATGGCTGTGGCCCGTGGATTGGCAAGGCGATTTTGTTCCTCACCCTCACGCAAACCGGCGGCCAGCCAGCCAGTCACGGCGTCGGCGAAATCGTATTCGGCGCGAAAGGTGCCAAAGGTCTGCTTCTCTTTCGAATAGGTCCAGGACTGCGCAAAGTTATCGTCAGCATCTGGCGCGCTGGGCAGGCCACCGTTCGGTGTCACGCTCGGGCGTGGTTCATCGATGAAGTGGTACTGGTGACCAATGTCCGCCGACAGACGCAGGCGATCACCCTGGTAATCCAGGCCCAGCGCGAACATGTCCAGCGTTTGGTCCTCGTCGTCGACACCAGTTTCGCCAGCGCGTTTGGCGGCGTTGAGACGAAAGCCGAACTGGTTTTCCTCGCCGAAGCGGCGGCCCACGTCCGCCGCGACTGTGCCCTGGCCTCCGCTGCTGGCACCAACGGTCATTCGCGTTAGCGGCTCGTTCGTAGCGCGCTTGGGCAGCAGGTTGATAGCGCCGCCAAGGCCGGTACCGCCTGGTGCCGCGCCGTTAAGAAAGGCGCTCGCACCCCGGAATACTTCGGCTCGCTCGATAAATTCGGCGGCAACGTACTGTCGAGGCAACAGGCCATACAGTCCGTTGTAGGAAATGTCGTCCGAGTACAACGGGAAGCCGCGCACGACATAAAGCTCCTGCATGTTGCCGAAGCCTCGCGCGACACGGACCGAAGGATCGTTCTGCACGATATCCGACACGCTGCGCGCCTGCTGATCCTGAATCAGCTGCGAGGTGTAGGACGTAGAGGTGAACGGCGTTTCCATGTAGTCGCGATTGCCCAGGATGCCCACCCGGCCGCCCCGGGCAACTTGTTCGCCTGCGTAAGGTTGAGTCAGGCCTTCAGCAGAGGCGTCGGCGCTAGCTGTGATCTCGACCGATTGCAGTTCCACCGGCTCGGTGGTCGCCGCCTGGGGCTGGCGCTCGATTTGTTCCTGCGCCATCAACGGCGTGCCAGTGAAGCTGGCCGCAAGGCAAACGGGCAGCAGGGCGGTTTTGCGTGCGAAGCGAAGAGTGGGCATGGGAGACCTGACCGGCATGGAGGCAATGGGTGGATCACGGAGCAGAGGCCGACGAAACGGCATGCTATCTGAGGGCCACTATCATATTTCAATGCGAACAATTCGCAACCTAAGTTGCATCATCCTGCGCCGAATGGTCGCGACTATGCCGTTGGTCGTCATATTCGGAAACACATGAGGGCGGTTGTCGATCTGGCTTGCTGCCGGACGACCAGTTCATGCGAAACCCACATGACAGGAGAAACCACCATGCCAAATGCCATCCACCCGGACGAAGCCCGCATTCGCCAACTGCACAACGAGTTCGAGGCTGCCATCAAGGCCAAGGATCTGGACCGGATCATGGCCCAGTACGCACCAGACGTGGTCGCCTTCGATGCGGTCGGCGCACTGCAATTCAGCGGTGTGCCCGAGTACCACGCCCACTGGAAGCGCTGTTTCGAGTTCTGCCAAGGCGAGGGCTTTTTTGAGGTGCATGACTTGCACATCGAGGTCGGCGGCGACCTCGCCTACAGCCGCATGCTCAACCATTGCGGGGGTACCAACGAACAAGGTCAGCTGCAGACCGCCTGGATGCGCGGCAGCCGGGTTTGGCGCCGGCAGGATGGCGAGTGGCGGGTCGTGCATGAGCATTTCTCCATGCCGTTCGACATGGAAACTGGGCAGGTCAGTTTCAGCGAGGCGCCGGCGCAGCAACAGGGGCAGGCGTAGCGGATGCGTTCGTCGCCTGGCAAGGCAGGGTACGTGGCGGGCTGCTAGCGTTGCTGCGTCAGCGGCAGACGGAGCCCGCCCATGAACTACCTGTGCCTCATCTATTACGACGAACAGCACGTCGAGACCATGACCGACGAGCAGTGGCATGCGCTGGTCGAGCGGTGCCTGGCGTGCGGCGAGCGGCTGCGCGCCAGCGGCCACATGCTGGCCGGAGAGCCGTTGCAATCGGTACGCACGGCGCGCACGGTCAGGGTGCGCGACGGTGCAGCGTCAGTCGTTGACGGGCCTTTCGCTGAAACGCGCGAACAGCTGGCAGGCTTCTACCTGATCCAGGCGGAAGATGCGGACGAAGCCGCCGAAATCGCCGCGACCTTGCCGCCCGCAGCATTTGGCAGCATCGAGGTGCGCCCGCTGCGTCAGCTGCCGCAGCGTTAGGGATGCCCGCCCAGGCGACCAATGTCGCGGCGCGCATCGAGCATCTCTACCGGAGCGAGTCGAGGCGCGTGCTGGCGACCCTGATCCGACTGCTCGGTGATTTCGATCGCGCCGAAGAGGCGCTGCACGACGCCTTCGCCGCCGCTGTCCAGCAGTGGCCGCGCGATGGCGTGCCGGCGAGCCCGCGCGCCTGGTTGGTGTCGGCTGGACGATTCAAGGCCATCGACGCCCTGCGCCGGCGCATGCGCTTCGATGCCTCGTTGCAGCAGCTCGCCGATCAGCTCGAGCAGGCGGCGCCGGGGGAGGTGGACGAGGTGGACGATGATCGTCTGCGGCTGATCTTCACCTGCTGCCATCCGGCATTGCCGCCTGATGCGCAGGTCGCCCTGACGCTGCGACAGGTCTGCGACTTGACTACCGACGAGATCGCCCGCGCCTTTCTCGTTGCGCCCGCGACCATCGCCCAACGCATCGTTCGCGCCAAGGCGCGCATTCGTGAGGCGCGGCTGCCTTATCACGTGCCGGACCGCGACGAGCTGCCGGAGCGGCTGGATAGCGTGCTGCGAGTGATTTATCTGGTGTTCAACGAAGGCTATTGCGCCACGGGCGGCGATGCGCTGACCCGCGCCGACCTCTGCCGTGAGGCAATTCGTCTGGGTCGCTTGCTCGAGCATCTGCTGCCGAATCCGGAAGTGAGCGGGCTGCTGGCGCTGATGTTGCTGCACGAAGCCCGCCGCTCGGCGCGGGTCGATGCCGCTGGGGATCTGGTGCGGCTCGAGGATCAGGACCGCAGCCTATGGGAGCCGGCCATCATCGCGGAGGGTCTGGCGCTAGTACGGCAGGCATTCAGAACTGGCCGCCCTGGCCCCTACGCCTTGCAAGCGGCCATCATCGGCGTGCATGCCGAGGCCCCCAGTGCGCCGGAGACCGACTGGCAGCAGATCATCAGGCTCTACGATGTGCTGCTGTGCGTCAGTCCATCACCGACCATCGAACTGAACCGTGCCGTGGCGCTGGCCATGCACGACGGCCCTGCGGCCGGTATGGCCGTTCTCGACCACATCGAGGCCCGCGCCCTGTTGAAGGATAACCACCTGCTACACGCCGCGCGTGCCGACTTCTGCTACCAACTCGGCCGCCTGGACGAAGCGCGCCGGGCTTACCGAACCGCACTGTCTCTCGCCCGGCTCGAATCGGAGAGGCGTTTTCTGCAGCGTCGGCTTGACTCATTGGGGCGATAGCGAAGGGAGGCTTGTCCCGGATGCGCAGTTAGCGATTTGGCTAAACGCCCGTGAACGGGTCCGCATAGCCCGTTATCGATTTGGGCTAGGGTGCTGTGTTTTTGCGGCGCCCCCGTCAGGCCTATCGGTGCGTCGAACCCGCAGCTCACTCAAGGACGAAACATGCGGCTTCTTTTTTTGGCGATCTTCGCTTTGCTGTCCGCATTGGCTGCTAAAGACGCCATCAGTCGTGCCGCCTCGCTTATGGCCACCGTCCCGGACGCGCAAGAGCTTGTCCAAGAACGTATCACTGTTAAAAGCGTGAAAACGGGGCAGTACTGCAGGGTGCTCCGCCGTGGCGAGCGCCTGTGCGACTGGAGGATGGTGCTTGTCACTGATCGGCAGCGGGAAATACGGATGTTTCTCGCACCGTTGCTCGATGCGAACGACGGCCGCTATGCATTGCTGCAGGCAGGCGACGAGCTCAACGTAGGGCTACGGGGTGACGTTGCGTACACCATTACCCGAACCGCTTCGCCAGCCCCGCTTCCAGGCTTACCCCGTACCGCTACGTTGCTCGATATGGTGCAACTGAAGGCGTGGCATAAGTCGCTTCTATGGCGAGACGGCGGACGCCTGTTGGCCGACATACTTGTGTTGGCCCTGGCCTACGTAATGATCAAACGGATGCGCTTCCCGAGCCGCGCGCTTGTCTTGTATCTCTTGTGCGCGGTGCTTGTATCCGCGGTTTCGGTCTGGAGCCTCCGTCCGAGGCCAATGCCGGCGCTTCGCAGCCTGGTTGATCAGCCCGTTACGGTTGCGGCATTTGGCGAGAAACTGAGCTGTCGTAGTGGTTGGCTCAGCACCCATCGCCGTTGCGAGCCGCAGAGCTTTATCGCGGATACAGAAGGAAGAATCTGGCCGCTGGCCTACCGCGATACCGTCATGCTGCCCATTGAGCGTGGGCAGGATGTGTTGCTCGGCACCCATGAAGGTTTTATCTATCGGATCAAACCACCGATCCAGTCCAAAAAAGCTCAAGGGACCTGCAGCTTTCGAGATCACCCGACCGCCTTGCAACGAAAGGTTGTATGGATGTGTGATGACGAAGCTGAACGGCTGGTGCGCCAACGCGATTTTGTTGGTCAGTTCATCGCTCGAATCGATCGAGGCCGGATAAAGCGGGAGCTGCTTCAATTCGACTGGACCCAGGCCGCTTACAACGAACAAGAGCGAAAACACAGGCACCGGATGTTCATCGGAGCCTATATCCCGCTGATCGCCTGGTTTCTTACCTTTGTGGTGCTTTCGTATGGAAGGACTGACCAGGACTGAGCGGTGCTCCCAGGCTCTCTAGCGAATCAGTTGCCTCGATACGATGGGTACGTAGGGGCAAGTTCCACGCGGCGCCTGTTGCAGGCGCCGCGATCGCGCTAGCGGTTGGCTGCGCTGTCGAACACCTCACGATCCAGCTCGTTCTCGCTGCGGCCGATCAGGGTCGTCGTCATCAGGTCACCAGCGACATTGACGGTGGTGCGGGCCATGTCGAGGATGCGGTCGATGCCGGCGATCAGCGCTACGCCTTCGAGCGGCAAGCCGGCGGAGGTCAGGACCAGGCCGAGCATGATCAGCCCGGCGCCGGGGATGCCGGCCGTGCCGATCGAGGCGAGCGTCGCGGTAAGGATGATCATCAGGTATTGCCCGGCGCTGAGGTCGATACCGAAGGCCTGCGCGATGAACAGGGCCAGCACGCCCTGATAGATGGCCGTGCCATCCATGTTGATGGTCGCGCCGACCGGCAGCACGAAGCCCGCGACGCCTTCGGAGACACCCAGGTTCTTGCGGGCGCACTCGATGGAGACGGGCAGCGTGCCGGCGCTGCTCGAGGTGCTGAAGGCGACCGCCAGGGCGGGCGCAATGCCTTGCAGGAAGCGCAGCGGGCTGAGCCGGCCGACCAGCCCCAGCAGGCCACCGTAAACGACCAGTACATGGGCGATGCTGGCGAGATAAATCACACCGATCACCCCGGCGAGCGGCAGCAAGACTTCCGCCCCATGGCTGCCGACCACCCCGGCAGTCAGCGCGAATACGCCGATGGGGGCGACGCGCATCACCAGGTCGGTGAGCTTGTAAAAGGTTTCGGCCAGGCCGTCGAACAGGCGCACCGCCGGGGCTGCGCGCTCGCCGACCAGGTTCATGCTGACGCCCATCGCGATGGCGAAGACGATGATCTGCAGGATGTTGCCTTCAGAGAAGGCGGTCACCGGATTGCTCGGCACCAACCCGACGAGGATGCTCACCAGCGATGGCGCCTCCTTGGTTTCGGCCGTGCCGCTGGCAACCATGTTCATCCCTTCACCCGGGCTGAACAGGGCGCCGAACAGCAGGCCGATGCTGACCGCGAAGGCGGTGGTCACTAGATAGACGACGATGGTCTTGACGCTGATGCGGCCGAGCTTGGCGCTGTCTTTCATCGAGGTGATGCCGGCTACCAGCGAGACGAACACCAGCGGCACGAAGAGCATCTTGATCGCGTTGAGGAACAGCGTGCCGATCGGCGCCAGGACAAGGGCGTCCTGCTTGAATGCCAGGCCGACGGCGATGCCGAGGGCCAGGCCAATGAGGATCTGCTGCCAGAGGGCCAGGCGGCCGAGCAGGCGGAAGGGTGTACGCAGGGTGGTGCTCTGGTTCATGCGGGTACCTTGTTGTTCTTATTGAAAGAAGGGCCGCCGATCGCGGCCCGGATGCAAGCGCGCCCGACGAGTCGGGCGCGTGAAACGGGGGTCAGGCCTTCAGCGGGACAAGCCGCGGGGCGATCATGTTTTCCGGTCGCAGGATGTCGTCGAGCGTGGCGTCGTCGAGCAGTTGCTCCTCACGCACCAGCTCCAGCACGCCGCGCCCGCTGAGCAGCGCCTGGCCAGCGATGCGGGTGGCATTCTCGTAGCCGATGTAGGGGTTGAGCGCGGTGATCAGGCCGATGGAGTTTTCCATCAGGCGGCGGCAGTGGTCTTCGTTCGCTGTGATGCCGACGATGCAGTGCTCGCGCAGCATGTCCATGGCGCGCTGCAGCAGGCGGATCGAATCGAACAGTTTGAAGGCGATCAGCGGCTCCATCACGTTGAGCTGCAGCTGGCCGGCCTCGGCGGCCATGGTCAGCGCCAGGTCGTTGCCGATCACCTCGAAGGCGACTTGGTTGACCGCTTCGGGAATCACCGGGTTGACCTTGCCCGGCATGATCGAGCTGCCCGGCTGGCGCGCTGGCAGGTTGATCTCGTTGATACCGGTGCGCGGGCCGCTGGAGAGCAGACGCAGGTCATTGCAGATCTTCGACAGCTTCACCGCCAGGCGCTTGAGCATGCTGGAGAAGGTAACGAAGGCGCCCATGTCGGAGGTGGCTTCGATCAGGTCGGCAGCGGGTTTCAGCGGGTGCCCGCTGATGGTCGCCAGGCGTTGCACGGCCAGGGCCTGATAGTTGGGGTCGGCATTGATGCCAGTGCCGATGGCGGTGCCGCCAAGGTTCACTTCGACCAGCAGCTGCGGCGCAATCAGGCGCAGGTGCTCGAGGTCTTCGCCAAGCGTGGTGGCAAAGGCGCGGAATTCCTGACCGAGGGTCATCGGCACGGCATCCTGCAGCTGGGTGCGGCCCATTTTCAGGATGTGGGCGAATTCGCCGGACTTCTCGGCGAACGCCTGCACCAGGCTGTCGAGGCTGGCCAGCAGGGTGTCGTGGCCGAGCAGCAGGCCGAGGCGGATGGCGGTGGGGTAGGCGTCGTTGGTCGACTGCGCCATGTTCACGTCATTGTTCGGGTGCAGGTGGCGATATTCACCCTTGGCGTGGCCCATGTATTCGAGTGCGAGGTTGGCGATCACCTCGTTGGCGTTCATGTTGGTCGAGGTGCCGGCGCCGCCCTGGATCATGTCGACGACGAACTGCTCGTGGTGCTCGCCGCGAATCAGGTGCGCACAGGCCTGGCTGATCGCCACATGTTTGGCATCGCTGAGGTGACCGAGCTCGCGGTTGGCGTCTGCGGCGGCCTGCTTGACCATCGCCAACGCCACGACCAGCTTGGGAAAGTGCGAAAGCGGCACGCCGGAGAGGTGAAAGTTGCGCACCGCGCGCAGGGTCTGGATGCCGTAGTAGGCGTCGGCGGGGACTTCAAGGGAGCCAAGCAGGTCTTTTTCAAGCCGGAAGGATGCAGCGGAGGACATGAGGTTCTCATCCGAGAGAAAAACGGCATTTGCCGCGAAGGCCGCTACCATAGGGGTTCAAGGTGATGCTCGGCCAATGCCGTTGGGTGTTGGGTCATGCAGGATCGGCATAACGATGCTGTGACGCCGTTTCGCTGGCGAGCGTTATCGAGTTGTGCGTCGCTTGTCCCACCGCCCGGAGCTGGCATGAACATCGAAACGAAATGGCTGGAAGACTTCGTCGCCCTGGCCGCCACCCGCAGCTTTTCCCAGGCCGCCGAGCGGCGCTTCGTCACCCAGCCGGCATTCAGTCGGCGTATCCGCAGCCTGGAGAATTGCCTCGGCCTGACCTTGGTCAACCGTGCGCGCACGCCGGTCGAGTTGACCGAGGCGGGGCAGCTGTTTCTGGTGACCGCGCGCAACATGATCGACCAGCTCGGCGAAGCGGTGCATTACCTGCACAACCTCGAAGGTCAGCGCGGCGAAGTGCTGCAGATCGCCGCCGCTCACTCGCTGGCGCTCGGCTTCTTTCCCGAGTGGCTGGCCCGCCTGCGCCAGGATGGAGTGCCGGTGAACAGCCGACTGGTGGCGACCAACGTCGGTGAGGCCGTGCATTCGCTGCGCGAGGGTACGTGCGACCTGATCCTCGCCTACTACGATCCGGAAGCCGCGCTGCAGATGGACCCGGAGCTGTTTCCCTCGTTGTCGCTCGGGCGCACAGAGATCGTCCCGGTCTGCGCGGTGGATGCCGGCGGCGAGCCGCTGTTCGATCCGGATAGCGGGCAGACGGTCCCGTTGCTGGCCTACACCGCGGGTGCCTCGCTCGGCCGCTCGGTCAACCTGTTGCTGCGCCAGCGTGGGCTGCGCGCGACGACGCTCTACGAAACCGCCATGGCCGACAGCCTCAAGAGCATGGCCATGCAGCGCCTCGGTCTGGCCTGGGTGCCGCGCCTGAGCGTGACCGCCGAACTCGAACGTGGCGAATTGGTGGTTTGCGGTGGCGAGCAGTGGCGTGTGCCGCTGGAAATCCGTCTGTATCGCTGTGCGCTGGTGCGCAAGGCGCCGGTCCGGCTGCTCTGGCGCAAGCTCGAAGCGGGAGCGGGGCAGACCGGCGAAGGGTAAGCGAGCGGCTAACCGATCTGCTTGTCACAACCCGGACGCAGCCGCCGCCTTGTCGGCCGGTGGGGTACTGACCGGACGGGGGTTGCGCTATACTCCCCGGCCCTCTCGACGGCCGGCAATCGCCAGGCCGCGAGGCATTCCAGGCCACGCTCTATAGCGTGGTTTGTCGTTATTGATGCGCCCCTAAGGCGCCGATGAGAGGCACGATGATGAGCGCACTGGTAGGCGTGATCATGGGCTCCAAGTCCGACTGGTCAACCCTGAGCCACACCGCCGATATGCTGGAAAAGCTCGGCATACCGCACGAAGTCACCGTGGTGTCCGCGCACCGCACCCCCGATCTGCTCTTCCAGTACGCCGAACAGGCTGAACAGCGTGGCCTGCGGGTGATCATCGCCGGTGCGGGCGGTGCCGCCCATCTTCCGGGCATGTGCGCGGCCAAGACTCACCTGCCGGTGCTCGGCGTGCCTGTGCAGTCATCGATGCTTTCAGGCGTTGATTCGCTGCTGTCCATTGTGCAGATGCCAGCCGGTGTGCCGGTCGCGACCCTGGCCATTGGCAAAGCGGGCGCCATCAACGCTGCGCTGCTCTCGGCCAGCATCCTGGGCCATGAATTCCCCGAGTATCACGTGGCGCTGAAGAAATTCCGCGACGAACAGACCCAGACCGTGCTCGATAACCCGGACCCGAGGGACGCGTAAATGAAGATTGGCGTGATCGGTGGCGGCCAGCTGGGCCGCATGCTGGCCCTGGCGGGCACACCGCTGGGCATGAACTTCGCGTTTCTCGACCCGGCGCCGGATGCCTGTGCCGCCGCGCTCGGCGAGCACCTGCGTGCCGATTATGGCGATCAGGATCATCTGCGCCAGTTGGCCGATGAGGTCGACCTGGTGACTTTTGAATTCGAGAGCGTGCCGGCCGAAACCGTCGCCTTTCTCTCGCAGTTCGTACCGGTCTACCCCAGCGCCGAGGCGCTGCGCATCGCTCGCGATCGCTGGTTCGAAAAGTCCATGTTCAAGGATCTCGGCATTCCCACCCCGGAATTTGCCGACATTCAGTCGCAGCAAGATCTCGACGCCGCGGCAGCCAGCATCGGCCTACCGGCTGTGCTCAAGACGCGGACCCTGGGCTACGACGGCAAGGGTCAGAAGGTCCTGCGCAAACCGGCCGACGTTACCGGCGCCTTTGCGGAACTGGGCAGCGTGCCCTGCATCCTCGAAGGCTTCGTGCCGTTCAGTGGCGAAGTCTCGCTGATCGCGGTGCGGGGTCGTGACGGCGAAACCTGTTTCTATCCCCTGGTTCACAATACCCATGAGGACGGCATCCTCAGGCTCTCGGTTGCCAGTAGCAACCATCCGCTGCAGGCGTTGGCCGAGGACTATCTAGGTCGCGTGCTCAAGCAGCTCGACTATGTCGGCGTGCTGGCGTTCGAGTTCTTCGAGGTAGACGGTGGCCTCAAGGCCAACGAGATCGCGCCGCGTGTGCACAACTCCGGGCACTGGACCATCGAAGGCGCCGAATGCAGCCAGTTCGAGAATCACCTGCGCGCGGTGACCGGCCTGCCACTGGGCTCGACAGCGAAGCTGGGCGAGAGCGCCATGCTCAACTTCATCGGTGAAGTGCCGCCGGTGGACAAGGTCATTTCCGTTGAGGATTGCCACCTGCATCACTATGGCAAGGCCTTCAAAGCGGGGCGCAAGGTTGGCCACGCCACGTTGCGCTGCCCGGATCGCGCGACCCTTGACCGGCAGGTTACGGCGGTCGAGTCGCTGATCAAACGTAACTGAGCTCCCGGCCGTCTGGCTCGCCGCACCGGTTTCCGAACTGGCTGGCGCGGCGCCGGTCCGAAATTGGGTAACGCCAATATCGGACCTTAGGAGACTGCCAATGGGCATCATCGGAACAATCATCATCGGCCTGATCGTGGGCCTGATCGCACGCTTCCTGAAACCGGGCAACGACAGCATGGGCTGGATCATGACCATCCTGCTGGGTATCGGCGGTTCGTTGCTGGCGACTTACGGTGGCCAGGCGCTCGGCCTCTACGAGGCAGGCGAGGGTGCAGGGTTTATCGGTGCCGTGATCGGTGCAATCATCCTTCTGGTGATCTACGGTATGGTGACCGGCCGTAAACACTGATCCGCACGGGGCCGTCTCCGGCGGCCCGTTTCCCATCGACCAGTCGACCTCCATGCGCCTCACCGCCCTCTTTCTGCTGCTCTGCGCCACCTTCACCCATGCCGCCCCGGCCGAACTCGACTGGCTCGAACTGATGCCGGCCGAAGATCGCCAGGCGCTGGAAGACATGCCCGAGATCGCGCACGACACACCCGAGGCGGACGGCTTCAGCGACGAGGGTGGACTCAAGCAAGGCGCCGGCCTGCCGGAGGTGATGTATTCGGCCAAAACCGTGCCGGCCCTGGCGGGCAAGCAGATTCGCCTGGGTGGTTATCCCGTCCCGCTGGAAACCGACGCAAAAGGGCGCGCCATCGAGTTCTTCCTCGTACCCTACCCGGGCGCCTGCATCCACGTTCCACCGCCACCGCCGAACCAGATCGTGATGGTGCGATACCCGGCTGGCATCCTGCTGGACGACATCTACGCGCCGCTATGGGTCGACGGTACGCTGGCAATCGAACCGGTCAGCAATGAACTGGCGGATGCCGCCTACGCCATTGCCGCTAGCAGCGTCACGCTCGTCGACGAGGACGATCCCTAGCCGATGCGTCAGTCTGGGGCTCTTGATCCGCAGCTGCGCCAGGCGTTTCGCAATCTGGCAGCACTGACGGAGGGGATCGACACGGCGGTTTACCAGGCATTCGGCAAGGACCCGCTGGAGCCCATCATCGGGCTCGGCCCAGGCGACGCCCCCGTCGCCTTTCTCGGGCGTGACCCGGGGCGCGAGGAGGTGCGCCATGGCGAGCCGTTCGTTGGCAGCGGCGGGCAGCTGGTGCGGCGTGCGCTTCATCGCCATCTTTACGCAACCGAGTCGCCCAGCTTCGAGGCGAGCCTGGCGGTGGGAGCCGACTTCTTCTGGCTTAACACCGTGCCCTACAAACCGCTGGGCAATCGCGCATGGTCGATGGCGGTCAAGCGCCGCTTTCATCCGTTGATGCGACGTTTGCTGCTGGAACGTTGGGAGGGCGAAGACGTTGTCACACTCGGGCGCGAGGCCTTTCTCTGGTTCGGCCTCGATGCGACGCCCGCCGATCGTCAGCGGCTGGAGGCCTACTGGCAGCGTGAGGACAGGTTCAGCTCATGTTGCGAGATCATGCTCGACACCGGGCAAGGCAGACGCCAGCTGCGCCTGCACCCACTGCCACACCCCTCGCCACGCAATCTCGCCTGGTACAGCCGCTTCCCCGGGTTGCTCGATGCGCGGCTGACGCAGCTACTGCCCAGGCGATAGCGCTCAGCTGGCGCTTGGCTCGACGCCGATCGCAACGCTGAGCGTATGGCTGGCTCCGGGCGCGAGCTGCACGACATCGTCCATGACATTGGCCGTCTCGATGCAAAGCATCCGCTGCCAAGCGTCGTCGGCGAATTGCGAGAGGCGCTGCGACTTGTCGATCCAGGGGTTCCACAGCACGGCCGAGCGCGACCCCTCGACCTCTAACCTGATGCGCCTGTTCGCTGCTGGATCATGCAGGGCCAGGCTGGCTGGAACGTCGAGGTAAATGCGGTCAGTCTCGCCAGCGAAGCGCAGGTCGCCTTGTTGTTCGCGGCGCTGCCAGCCGTCGAGCGTCTCGATGTAGGGCAGGCCATCGAGGCCCTCGACCACCACCTGGTGGATGTCGCTGATGGCGAAATAACTGTGCAGTGCCTGGGACAGCGCCACGGGTTGGTGCCCGCGATTATGGCTGGTCAATGACAGATGCAGCCGGTCGTCGAGGCGAATCTTCAGCTCCGCCCTAACCTCGTGAGGCCAGCCGGGAAGATTGCCGGGGCAGGCGAAGATCAGGGATGCGCCCTCGTCATCGCTGTCGCTGCTCTGCAGTGTCCAGTCGATGCCGCGAACCAGCCCGTGTGCTGGCGGTTCGCTGCTGTGGTAGGCGTTCTGCACGGCTTGAGGGTTGCGCTTCAGGTCACCGAACCAAGGCCAGCAGACCGGTACGCCGCCGCGCACCGGTTGGCCGCGCAGAAAGGCGGCCTGCTCGCTCAGCCAGATGACCGGCTGGCCGTCCGCACCGCGGTAGCTGAGTACCTGTGCGCCCTGCTCGGCGACTACCAGCTCGGCATCGCCGCGGCGGATACGCCAGCAAGCGAGTTGGTCCATTTCGATGCGCTGGATGTCGACGGGCATAGGTGCTCTCGCGAGGGTAATGAATGAATAGCTCTGACCCTGCCGGCGCCGCGGGATTCCAGAACGGCGCGGTGAGAGGGGCAGGCGGGGCGCCGCGCGGGCGGGCCCCGACGGGGCGTGATCAGCGGCCCTGGCAGGCGTCGACGCGCAGCCAGCGCTCGATCAACTTGAACCCCTGCATCAGCACGAAGGCGATAACCAGATAGATCAGGCCGGCAGTGAGGAACATCTCTTCGTGCATGTAGGTGCGGGCGGCGATCTTGCGCGCCATGCCGGTCAATTCCAGTAGCGTGATGGTGCTCGCCAGCGCGCTGGCCTTGAGCATCAGGATCACCTCATTGCTATAGGCCGGCAGGCCGATACGCGCCGCACGGGGCAGGATGATGTGCCAAAGCGCCTGGCTACGTGACATGCCCAGCGCCCGTGCCGCCTCGACCTCACCCGCAGGCACGTTCTGGATCGCGCCGCGAAGGATCTCCGCGATATAGGCCGCGGTGTGCAGCGTCATGGTGATGATGGCGCACCAGTAAGGATCACGTAGGTAAGGCCAGAGCACGCTGTTGCGGACCGCCTCGAACTGCGCCATGCCGTAGTACACCAGGAAGAGCTGGACCAGCAACGGCGTACCACGGAAGAAAAAGATGTAGCCGTAGGGCAGGGCGCGCACGGCCAGCATGCGGGACGAGCGGGCAATGCCCAGCGGCAGGGCGAGAATCAGGCCGGCAATGACCGAGACCCCGACCAGTTGCAGGGTCAGCCAGGCGCCTTCGAGAAAGCTCGGCAGCCACTTGATGAATAGCTCCCAGCTCATGCGGCGCTCCTGACAAAGCCGCGACCGGCCCGTTTTTCTAGGAAATACATGCCCGTCATGGCAATGACCGTCAGGCCCAGGTAGATGAGTGCGGCAACGACGAAGAACGTGAAGGGTTCCTTGCTCGCGGTCACGGCGATCTGAGAGCTGCGCATGATCTCTTCCAGGCCGATGACCGATACGAGCGCCGTGTCTTTCATCAGAATCATGAACAGGTTGCCGAGGCCAGGCAGGGCCAGGCGCCACATTTGCGGCAGGATCAGGCGCAGAAAGATGCGTCGCTTACCCAAGCCCAACGCGAGACCGGCTTCCCGGTGACCCTTCGGGATCGCCAGCAAAGCACCGCGGAAGACTTCCGTGGCATAGGCGCCGAAGCACAGGCCGAGGGCGATGGTGCCTGCAGCGAAGGGGCTCAGGGCGAGGTTCTCGATGCCAAAAAGCTCACCGATACCGCGCACCAGGCCAATGGTGCCGAAATAGATCAGCAGCACCCAGAGCAGCTCGGGGACGCCGCGGACAATCGTCGAGTACGTGCCGCCGACCCAGCGCAGGGCGGCAAACGGGGACGTTTTGGCCAGCGCGCCGAGCAGGCCCAGCACCAGGCCGAGGGCGAGCGCCGCAAGGGCCAGTTGGATGGTCATCCAGGTGCCGGCGACCAGCGCCGGACCGAATCCGTGAAGATCGAGAATCATATGGGCTCAAACATCAAAGCCCGACCTACCAAGACTGGCGGCCGGGCTTCGATTCAGCTGGATCAGTAAATGTCGAACGGGAAGTACTTGGCGTTGAGCTTCTCGTAGGTGCCGTCAGCGCGGATTTCCGCCAGCGCCTTGTTCAGCTTTTCACGCAGCTCGTCATTGCCCTTGCGTACGGCGATGGCGATCTTGTCGTTGTCGAACACCGGCTCGCCTTTGAACTCGAAGTCCTTGCCTGCATCGCTCTTGAGCCATTCCCACTGGACGAACGAGTCGGCAAGGATGCCGTCAACGCGGCCAGCTGCAAGGTCAAGGTAGGCGTTTTCCTGGGTGTCGTAGAGTTTGATGTCAACGACGTCATCGAGGTTGTCCTCGAGCCAGGTACCGGCGATGGTCGCACGCTGTGCGCCAATCACCTTGCCATCGAGGTAGCTCTCGTCTGTCTTGAAGTCGACGGACTTGGGCGCCACGAACTGCAGCTTGTTGGTGTAGTAGTGATCGGTGAAATCGACAGCCTGCTTGCGCTCCTCGGTGACCGACATGGAGGCGGCGAGGAAGTCGAACTTACCGGCATTCAGGGCGGGAATGATGCCGTCCCAGTCAGAGGTGACCACTTCGCACTCGACTTCCATCTTGGCGCAGAGCGCGTGGGCGACGTCCAGGTCGAACCCTACGACCTGCCCGCTGGCATCGATCAAGTTGAAGGGTGGGTAAGCACCTTCGGTGCCGATACGCAGTTTTTCTGCAGCAAAGGCGTTGGCGCCGATCATCAGCGTGGCGGCGGCGGTCAGCAGAATCTTCTTATAGCTTTTCATGCGGTGTTGCTCCATTAGCGATGGCTGGACATGAACTGTTTACAGCGTGCCGATTGGGGATTGTCGAACACCTGCTCGGGCGTTCCCTGCTCTTCGACCAGGCCCTGGTGGAGGAAGACGACCTCACTGGAAACCTGCTTGGCGAAGTTCATTTCATGGGTGACCAGCAACATGGTGCGACCTTCATCGGCCAGCGACCGGATCACCGTAAGCACTTCTTGTACCATCTCCGGGTCGAGGGCCGAGGTTGGCTCATCGAACAGGATGACCTGTGGTTGCATCGCCAGCGTCCGTGCAATGGCCGCGCGCTGCTGCTGGCCGCCGGAGAGCTGATTCGGGTAGACGTGTCGCTTGTCGGCGATCCCAACCTTGGCCAGCAAGGCTTCGGCCGTTTCGGTCGCCTCGGCCTTGCTAAGGCCAAGCACGCGGCGGGGCGCTTCGATAATGTTGTCCAGCACGCTCATGTGGGGCCAGAGATTGAAGCTCTGGAACACGAAGCCCAGCTTGCTGCGCATCTGGTTGATCTGCTTGGAGTCCGCGGCAACCAGGTCACCGTCCTTTGCACGCTTGAGGCGCAGCTGCTCGCCGGAGACGTAAATCTCGCCCTCGTTGGGGTTTTCCAGCAGGTTGATGCAGCGCAGGAAGGTGGATTTTCCGGAGCCGGACGAGCCGAGGATGGAAATCACGTCGCCGTCGCGCGCGGTCAGCGAGATGCCCTTGAGTACTTCCAGATCGCCGTAGCGCTTGTGCAGGTTGCGGATTTCCAGCGCGGGTATGGCCTCGGCCATTGAGCTTCCTCTTCTCGGAGCAGGCGGGGACCTGGTCCGTCTTTATGTAAATTGCGCTCCGGCCGACTGCTCGCCGTCCTGGCGAGGCGCAAACCTAGCATGGGTGGGGGCATGCGCCAAGCGCGACGCTACCCCGTGCGGCGTGACTGACCGGTCAGCTTTGCCGTGCCCTGTTCAGGTGCCTCTATCTATATAGATGAAATTCCCAAGGGCGGCGCAATTGGATCGTTTGCGCCCTTGGGTGCGAGCGTCAGGCCGAGCCAGTTCGAGCGTGCTCGGCCTCGCCGGTCAGCATTTCGTCATGCTCTTCCATGCGCCATGGCAGGCTGCCGGGCGAGATATGCAGGAAGTGCAGGTACTTTTCGAACTGGTCGAGAATGTCGCTAATGATGTCGGCCTGGTCGTAGCCGTACACATCGTAGTGCTGCCCGCCGCGGCGCAGGAAGACTTCGGCGCGGTAGTAGAGCTCGTCCGACTCCGGTGCGTCGGCGAACGCGAACGCCGGCATGGCGTAGCCGACCGCGCGAATCTCATAGACGAAGTCGAGCTGGTCTTCCTTGATCACTTCCAGATACAGGCGCGAGTTGGCTTCGTCGATCTGTATCTCGGCCGGCCAGCCTTGCTCTACCAGCCCGCGTTGCACGCGGCGCATGCCCTTGAGCACGGTGGTGTCCATGAAGGTCTGCACTTGCTCGCGGTTGGGAAAGTTGACCAACCCGGCCAGGCGCTTCTTCCACGTACCGGGCGCCGCTGTGGTTGCACGATTGCCCTGGGCGAGGTTCTGCAGGCTGAGCTGGTGCCCTTCGATGACGAGCGCGCGCCACATGCCGAGCCCGGCCAGCATCATCAGGATGCAGAATGGCAGGCCGCTGGCGATGGCCATGGTCTGGAGCGCGCTGAGACCGCCAGCGATCAGAAGCGTCGCGGCGACGACGCCCTCGATAGTCGCCCAGAACACCCGCTGCCAGACCGGCGTGCGGATGGCGCCACCGGCGGCGATCGAGTCGATGACCAGCGAGCCGGAGTCCGACGAGGTGACGAAGAAGGTCACGATCAGCAGCACCGCCAGAAACGAGGCGACTGATGACCAGGGCAGCAGTTCGAACAGCTTGAACAGCGCGATGGCGTTGTCAGCCTGGACCTCGGCAATCAACGAGGTGTAGCCCTCGACCATGATCAGGTGCAGCGCGGTGTCGCCGAAGACTGAGAACCAGAGGAAGGTAAACATCGTTGGCACGATCATCACTCCAAAGACGAACTGGCGGATGGTGCGCCCGCGGCTGATCTTGGCGATGAACAGCCCGACGAAGGGCGACCAGGAAATCGTCCAGCCGAAGATGAACAGCGTCCAGTTGCCAATCCAGTCGCTGCGGCTGTACGCCTGAAGATTGAAGGTCCGCTCGACGATGTTGTTCAAATAACTGCCGGTGTTCTGCAGGAAGGTCTCGAGAATGAAGATGGTGGGACCTACCGCCAGCACGAACAGCATGAGCACGGTCGCCAGCAGGATGTTGAGCAGCGACAGGTTCTTCACGCCCTTGTCCAAGCCGGCAACCACGGAGGCGACAGCCATCGCGGTGATGATGGCGATGGCGGTGACCTGCACCCAGATGCTCACCGGGATCTCCGGCCAGAGGTAATTCAGACCCGCGTTGATCTGAGTGACCGACAACCCAAGCGTGGTGGCGATGCCGAACAGCGTGCCGAGAATGACCAGCACGTCGACGAAATGGCCGATCGGCCCGTAGATGCGCTCACCGATCAGGGGATACAGCGCCGAGCGCAGCGACAGCGGCAGCCCATGGCGGAACGAAAAGTACGCCAGCGCCAGCCCGACGATGCCGAAGATGCCCCAGATATGGAAACCCCAGTGAAAGAAGGCGATCTGCATCGCCTGCTTGGCCGAATCGACCGTTTCCGCCGCGCCGGCTGGCGGTGACGCGTAATGCAGTACGGGCTCGGCAACACCGAAGAACAGCAGCGCAATGCCGTACCCGGCCGAGAAGAGCATGGCGAACCAGGCGGGGAAACTGTACTGCGGTTCGGCATGGTCCGGACCCAGCTTGATGTTGCCCCATTTGGTCAGCGCGATGCCGACGATGAAGACCAGGAAGAAGGCCACCGACAGCATGTAGAACCACCCGAAATTGGTGGTGATGAAGGCCAGGGTCGAGCTGAACAGTTCGCCTGCCAGGTCTGGGTTGCTGATCGTGCCGATCACCAAGAGCAGCGTCACGATGACCGCGGGCACGAACACCGGCACGAGGATGATGGCTTTGGGTAGCTTCTTGTCTGCTTCCATATGTCGGTCTGCTCTCTGGTTGGAGAATGGGACGGAATACGGGCTGTGGCTCCTTTATGCGAGACGCCAACCAAAGGTAGACGGCAAGGGGCGGCCGAATACTCACCAGAACTTTCCCGAAGCAGGCGCCTTCGGGCCAACCGCGCACAGGACGTGCGCGGGCAAGGACGGTGGGGTGGGGTGTTCCGGCGCGTGAACCGAGTGCGCCGTGTCGCTTAGAACGTGACGGCGTAGGCGAGCGTGAAGGTGCGACCGCGGCCGTTGAACACGCGACCGTCGCGGGTGACCTTCGAGCCGGTGTTGGCCGCCTGCGAGTAGTAGGTCAGGTAGTCCTCATTCAGCAGGTTCTCGATGCCGAGGCTGGCCTCGCCCACCGGCAACCGGTAGCCCAGGGTGGCATCGACCAGGCTGTAGCCATCGAACTCCAGGCCGGGCGTGTCGAAATCGCGGCTGGCGTAGTGGTTTACCTGTAGCAGGCTGTGGAGGTTGTCAGTCCAGTTGGCCTGCCAGCTCATGCTGTAGCGGTCCGGCGAGATGTTGGCACCGTTGAGGTCGGTGTCGACCTTGCCGTCGCCGTCGGTGTCCGAGCGGCCATCGACCTGGGCATACATCAGTTTCAGGCGATGTGCATCGTTGACCTGCCAGCCAGCGGTGAGCTCGACGCCGTCGATCTCGGTGCGCTCGCGACGGATCTGGTAGACCCCGCCTACGCTGTCCAGACGTGAGCCGAGATCGGCGTCGGACTCGTAGTAGCTGATCTCGGCATCGAACGGCCCCTGCTTCAGGCGCAGACCGATCTCGCGGTTCTCGGTAACCACCGGCTGTAGATCGAGGAAGCTGTCTACGCGAGTGTTCGGGGTGCCGATGCCGCGCAGCACGCGGCCGACATCAGGCATACCGAAGCCCTCGGAATAGTTTCCGAACAGTTGTGCCCAGTCATTTATCTGCCACACCAGGCCGGCGTTGTAGAGCGTTTCTTCGAAGCTCGGGTTGCCGCCCTCGACGTCTACGCCGCCTAGCGCCGGATTGGTCGAGGCGATGGTGCGGAAACTGTCGACCTCAAGCTCGGCGAACTCGTGGCGCACCCCGGCGAAGAGGGTCAGGGAGTCCAGCGTGCGGACCTCGGCCTGCAAGAAGGGCGCGTAGTTGCGGAATACCGTCTCCGGTACCCATTCCCGATCAGTGAGGATCAGCTGCTGGCGGGTGGTGTCTTGCAGCACATCGAGGCCGCCCGTCAGCCGCAGGTGATCGTCGAGCAGGCCGTCGCGACTCAGGGTCAGCTTGCCGCCAATCTTGTCCGATTCGTTTTGCGACTGATCGAACAGGGTGCCGATCGGCGCGATGCTGTCGTCCTGAAAGGTGCCATTGGTTCCGCCACCGAAGCGCGCACGAAAACGCTGGGTGTAAAGCTGAAGGCCAAGTTCGTTGCCGTACAGATCGGCATGCTTGTAGGAAAGGCTGCTCGCCAGCGTCTCGTTCTGCGGCGCCTTGCCCTGCGGGTCGCCTTTGCGCGAGGTCGCGGGTACATCGGCGTCTGCGTCGCCCGGCACGTTCACGTATTCGTGTTCGCCTTCGACCTGGTAGCGGTTGAGCATGAGCGACACGTGCTGGTTGTCATCGATCCAGTAGCCGAGCTTGACCATCAGATCCTGGGCGGTGGAATCCATGACGTCGCCCTGGGTGTCGTCGACACCGATCAGTTCGCCATTGGCGTCGTAAAACATCCCTTGCGTCTGCCAGCTGGCCGCGGCCAGGTAGTCGAAATCGCCTTTCGTGCCTTCGACCCGGTAGTCCATCTTGTAGCCAAGGCCTTCGGAATCGTAGTCGGTGGGGGCCGTGAGGCTCACGGCGGCATGCTGGCGTAGCGTGCCACTGGCGGGGCGCCGCGTGACGTAGTTGATGATCCCGCCCGTGGCGCCCAGGCCGTGCTCGGCACTGGCGCCGTGGATCACCTCGATGCGCTCGACCATTGACAAGTCGATGACATAGCCATCTCGCTGACTGTCGCGAAGCGGCGTCGACTGCGGTACGCCGTCGATCAGGATCAGCGCCGAGCGACCGCGAAAGGTTTCGCCAGCGCTGCTCATCTTCTGCCGGCTCGGGGAGTAGGAGGGGATCAGGTTGCTGAGCACCGCACCATGATCCGACGTGATCGCCAGCTGCTGCTCGATCTGTTGGCGATCGATGACGGTTATTTTCTGGGGCGTCTTGCCCGCTTCGCTTCGAGCGCGTGTGGCGCTGATGGTCACTGCTTCAAGCTCGGCCGCCTGGTTGGCCAGGACCGGCGCGGAGGCGAAGGATAGGGAAGCCAGAGAAATGGCCAGACAAAGACAAGGTTTGCGTAACACCTGGTGCTCCCGGTATTGGTTTTATTGGGGGAGCGAGAACTTAAACTAAATGCGAATTACTTTCATTAAATTTACACAGTCGGCTGGGTTGTTTCGGCCTTGCGCAAGTCTTCCAGCGAGATGGGGGTGGTCTTGCCGTGGCGACTCACCGCTTGCGTTGGCGCCATTCCCAGGGCGCCTGCCGGTCCGATTTGGGCAATGCCCACAGGCCGCGCTTGAATTCGCGCGCCACGGCTTCGAGGGCTAGCAGGCTCCGATCCGTCATGTAGTCGGGTTCGGCCCAGGCTGCACCTGCTCGGATCATCTCGGCGTTCACATCCGTGTCGCCCGCATGAACCCGCGCAAGCGTGCGGCCATGGCGATCGCGTCCTTTCACCGCGAGCGAGACGTCCTTACCGAAAATGAAGCCCGACAGGGCGTGCTGTGCCTCGAGGCCATACGCCTGCCCCGCCTCGGGCGCGTCGACCTCAGCCAGCCGCACACGTATCCGCTCTCGGTCGGCAGTCAGGCACGCAAAGAGATCGCCCCCCGCAATGCCGATGACGCGGCAGTCGATTGAGTCAGCCGAAGCGGGCAGGGCGGTGACCAACAAGGTGGCGAGCAGGTAGCGCAGCATGTGTACCTCCGGCGAAGCGAGGCGCGCGAGGTTAGCAGGCCAATTACCGAAGGGCAGGGAGCTGTGTCTCAGATGGGTAGCGACTACAGAAATCGCAGGCAACAAAAAACCGGCTCATGGCCGGTTTCTGGTGTTTCGAAGGTGTGCACCACTCGAAACGAAATGAGTGGTGCCCAGGGACGGAATCGAACCGCCGACACGGGGATTTTCAATCCCCTGCTCTACCGACTGAGCTACCTGGGCAACGGGGCGCTATTAGACGGATTTGGCTTTTGCCTGTCAAGCGCGCCCTGGAAAAATATTTAGCCAGGACGGGCGTTTAGGTGACTACCCGCCCTGCTCGCCCTCACTCGCTCGGCGGCACGTAGCCTTCGGCCTGGGCGTACTCTTCGCCGGAGAGGAACTTGTCCATTTCGGCCTGGAGGAACTTGCGATCCTCGGCGTTCATCATGTTCAGGCGGCGTTCGTTGATCAGCATGGTCTGGTGTTTCTGCCAGTCGTCCCAGGCCTGCTTCGACACGTTGTTATAGATGTCCTCGCCTTTCGGGCCGGGGTATGGGGGGCGGTCCAGGCCGGGCAGTTCTTCCTTGTATTTGCGGCAATTCACGGTGCGGGTCATGACATCTCTCCTGCGTTCAGTTCGGCGGCGGCGCGCTTGAGCAGCGTCTTCACCGGGGCGGCAAGCCCCAGTCGCGGCGGGGTGGCGAGGTTATACCAGAGCCAGTCGGGCTGGGCCACGGCGCCGGCGACGCTGTCGACGCGGACCAGCCAGGGTTCGATGGCGAGCTGGAAATGGCTGAAAGTGTGCGTCAGGCCCGGCAACGGTTGTTGCCCCTGCAGGCGTAGGGCGTGGCGTTCGGCGAGCGGCGCGAGGGCGTCCAAGTCGTCCAGTTCGGGCAGGCTCCAGAGGCCGCCCCAAAGGCCCGTCGATGGGCGACGATAGAGCAGGATGGCGCCGTCCCGGTTGGCCAGCAGCGGCATCAGGGTGCGCTTCTGTGGCAACGTCTTGCGCGGCTTGGGGACCGGGAAATCCGTCTCGCGACCCAGCAGGTGAGCGCGGCAGCCCGAGCGTAGCGGGCAGAGCAGGCAGCTCGGCTTGCTTCGCGTACAGAGTGTGGCGCCCAGATCCATCATTGCCTGGGTGTAGTGGTTAACGCGCCGGCCCGGGGTAAATCGCTCAGCGACGTCCCAGAGCTGGCGGGCGACTTTCGGCTCGCCGGGATAGCCCGGTTGAGCGGTGTAGCGGGCCAGCACGCGCTTGACGTTGCCGTCGAGGATCGGCGCGCGCAGGCCCATGCTGAGGCTGGCGATGGCGCCCGCGGTCGAGCGGCCGATGCCGGGCAGTTCGGCGAGGCGTTCGACGTCACGGGGAAATTCGCCGCCGTACTCGGCCACGATCAGCTTGGCAGTCTTGTGCAGGTTGCGGGCACGGCTGTAGTAGCCGAGGCCAGTCCAGAGGTGGAGCACTTCGTCTTCCGGCGCGGCAGCAAGCGCCTCGACCGAGGGGAGCGCGTCCATGAACCGGTCGAAATAGCCGAGCACGGTGCTGACCTGGGTTTGCTGCAGCATGATTTCCGACACCCAGACCCGATACGGAGTGATGCCCTGCTGCCAGGGCAGGTCTTTGCGCCCGTGACGGTCGTACCATTCGAGCACGGCGTCGCCGAACTGCTCCGGGCTCATCGGCTCGGTGATCATCGGTTGAACAACCCCTTGAGCGCATCCTTCAGTTCCGGGCTGACCTTGTCGCCCAGCTTTTCTTCGATGGTCTGGTTGAGTTTCTCGCCGGCGAGCCGTGCGGCGATCTTGCCCAGACGGTCATTGTCGAAACGGCACGCCTTGGCGCCGAGCTCCAGCGGCCCCCGGCAGTGCAGCGGCCACTCGATGCCTACGTAGCGCTCGTTAACCTCGCAGGCCGGGTCGGGCATGGCGCCCTTGTCGCCTTCGACGAGGATGCCGACGCGGTAATCCATGCCCAGCACACGCAGGTCGATATCGCCTTCGCCGTTGACCGTCAGGCCCGGGATGCTGGCCTTGAGGTCGCGGTTGGTGGCGACGCCATTGCTCACGACCAAGTTGCCCTTGAGTTCACGGAAGGGGGTGTCTTTGCCCCGAGGGTCGCCACTCAGCTGCTTGCGATTGAGCGTGGCGATGGCGCGGCAGACTTGCTGCTCCAGGTTGGCATCGACGAGCACGCCATTGTCGATGATGAAGCCGGCCTTGCCGTTGAGGTTGTCGATCCAAGCTTTTTGACTATTGCCCTGGGTGCGGAAGTCGCCGTCCAGATTGACCAGCCCCTTGATGATGACTTTCTCGCCCATGCTTTGCAGAAGACGTTCGATGGGGACATGGATCAGCCGGCTCTGCAGGCCGATCTGCGGCAGCGCCTGCCGGACATCGAGGGTCGCCGAGCCTTCGACGCGCCCGTTGTACAGGCCGGCGCGCAGTGTCTCGACAGCAAGCTGGCCGCCAGCGCTGCGTGCGTTGAGGCTGACGTTCTCCAGCGGCAGCTTTTTCGCGGTGAGGCTGGCGACAGTAACCACGACGCGCGCGTCCAGCTTGCGCAGCGTCTCGACTGGCAACAGCTTCTCGTCGCTCCAGGCGTGCTGGGTCGGCTTGTCCGGAAGCGGGGTGGTGCCGCTGCCGATCACCGCGGCTTCGGTGGCATCGACCTCGCCTTGGCGTGCGGCGCCCGCCGGATCGTCCTTTTGCGCAGGGGGCAGGTAGCGGTCGAGATCGAGCCGGTCGCCCTTGAGGTCCATACGCACGGCCTGGCGGGCAAAATCGCTGATGCCGGCTTGGCCGGTGAAGCGGCTGTCATCGAACTTCAGGTCCAGCTCTTCGAGCATGAGGCTGGTCGGCGTGGCGGCCAGTCGCGTGACCAGTTCGGCTTTGCCCAGGGCGTTGCCGTCGGCCATCACCGGCAGCGGCTGGCCGATGCCTTCAAGAAACTCACGCAGGTTGAACGACGCGATAGACAGCGTGCCGGCGACCTTGGGCTGGTCGTTGAGATCGCGCGCCTTGAGTTCGCCAAGTCCGCGCACCTGATTAGCGGTGAACTTGAGGCTGGTCCACTCGGCCACATCGGCGGCCAGGTCGGCCAGAAGCTGCCCTTGGGCGCTGAAGTTGAGGGTCTTGCCTTTCAGCGGCTCGCCCGATGCTTCGCCGCTCAAGCGCATGTCCTCGAACTGGTAGCGCTGCAGGCGATTGTCGAAGCTCAGCGAGCCCTGCAGCTCGGTACGGGCCCGCATGACCGGTTTGTTGCTGCCAAAGAAGGCATTGAGCTTGAGCGGGATCGGGCTGCCCTCACGAATAGCGCCGGTGGTCAGCTCGATGCCTTCGGCGCTGAGCTGCTGGCCGCTGCGGGCGTCATGGTAGGCGACACGAGCATCGGTAATGGTCAGGCTGTCGATGTCCAGGCGCAGCGGGCGTGTGCTGCCGGTCGTTTCCGCCTCGGTATCGGCGGGCGCTTCGGCTGGCTCGGCCTCCGCGCCTTGCTCGGTGTCGCCCTGCTTCGCCGGGCGACCGATGCCTTCCCAGTTGCCCCGGCCCTGTTCGTCACGGGCGAGCATCAGGTTGAGACCGTTGACGGTGATGTCGCTCATTTGCACTTCGCGGCGCAGCAGCGGCATTACGCGGACTGACAACCCGAGCATGCGCAGGTCGGCGAAGGGCTGGTCGGGCGTCTGGGCGCTGGCGAGGGTGGTTTCGTGCAGCTCAAGACCCAGCCAGGGAAACAGGCTCCAGCCGATGTCGCCGGCGATGTTCAGTTCGAGGCCGGCCTTGTCGCGGGCAAGCTTGCGAATTTCATCCTTGTAGTCATTGGGGTCGAAGAGGTGGGTGAGTGCGAAGCCCAACCCGACGAGTACCAGCAGCAACCCGAGGATTACCAGGCCCAGGATCTTGCCGAGCGCTTTCATGGACGAGTCCTTGTGTTTTTGCGTTCTGAAAGGCAGCGAGTATAGCGCCGCAGGTTGGCCGGGCGGCGCGGTGCGTGTTGGAGTCGATGTGGGCGCCGCGGTTCCTGCGGCCGGTCGGGCCTCAGATCAGGTCCAGCGGCAGATGGGTGCGAGCGGCGAGCGCCTGGGCGTCGAGATGGCCGGCTGGCGCGGCCAGGCGCAGCGGTTTCCCGGCCTCGGCCGCCAATCGCAGGCTCTCGTCGAGCAAGCGTTTGCCGACGCCACGGCGCCGGGTGACCTTGCGCACGCAGAGGTGTGAAAGCTGCCAATGATCTGTGTTGCGCCGAAGCTGGGCGGCGCCGAGTAGGCGGTCATTGAAGCGGCCGGCGATCAGGCTGCCGTCGGCCAGCGCGCTGTCGATCAACGCCTCGGCATCGGCGTGGGGCACGAGCAGCCAGGCGGGCGCGTCGGCATAGATTTTCGCCAGGTCGATGCGATCCTGCGGGCTGGGGTCGGTGAGCGTTTCGACGTAGACGGGCATACGGCCGGGCACCTGTGCGGAAGATGCCGGCAAGCATAACCCCGCATTCTGGCAATCGCACGACAGCACCCTGCCTGCGCGGGTTGGCCGCCGGTGTTGCGCCTGGACACGGCTCATGGGCGCCCAGAGGCGATGCGCGGGTCCTTGATCTATCCGCGCGGGCTCGAGATATCCGATGCGGTTGCCCGTGCAGCAGGGGGGAGCGGGGCGATCTGCCGGTCCGCGCGAGGCGATCCGGCCGGCGGGCGCGTATCCCTTGGTACGGGTTTACGCCTATAATGCGTGCCTTTTTCGCCCGATGATCAGCGGAGCTGTTGATGTCCGAACGTACGGCTTGCGTAGAGCGCAACACCCTGGAAACCCAGGTCAAGGCCACCATCAATCTGGACGGCACTGGCAAGAGCCGCTTCGCCATCGGCGTGCCTTTTCTCGAGCACATGCTCGATCAGATCGCCCGCCACGGCTTGATCGATCTCGACATCGAATGTCAGGGTGACCTGCACATCGATGATCACCATACCGTTGAAGACGTCGGCATCACCCTCGGCCAGGCCTTCGCCAAGGCGGTGGGCGACAAGAAGGGCATGACCCGCTACGGCCATTCCTACGTGCCGCTGGATGAGGCGCTGTCGCGCGTGGTCATCGATTTCTCCGGTCGCCCGGGTTTGCAGATGCATGTGCCCTATACCCGCGCCACCGTCGGCGGCTTCGATGTCGATCTGTTCCAGGAATTCTTCCAGGGCTTCGTCAACCACGCGCTGGTCACCCTGCACATCGACAACCTGCGCGGGCACAACACCCATCACCAGATCGAAACCGTATTCAAGGCCTTCGGCCGCGCGCTGCGCATGGCCGTGACGCTGGACGAGCGCATGGCCGGGCAGATGCCATCGACCAAGGGTTGCCTGTAATGCAGACCGTCGCAGTCATCGATTACGGCATGGGCAACCTGCATTCGGTCGCCAAGGCGCTCGAACACGTGGGCGCCGGCCGGGTACTGATCACCAGCGATGCGCAGGTGATCCGCGAGGCGGACCGCGTAGTGTTTCCCGGCGTGGGCGCGATTCGCGATTGCATGGCCGAAATCCGTCGACTGGGCTTCGATGAGTTGGTGCGCGAAGTTAGCGTGGATCGGCCGTTCCTTGGCGTGTGTGTGGGTATGCAGGCGCTGATGGAACATAGCGAAGAGAACGGCGGCGTTGACTGTATTGGATTGTTTCCAGGTCGGGTGCGCTTTTTCGGTAAGGATCTGGAAGAAAATGGCGAGCGCCTAAAGGTGCCGCACATGGGCTGGAACGAGGTGGAGCAAGCGGTCAGCCATCCGTTGTGGCACAACATCCCAGCTGACGGCCGTTTCTATTTCGTTCACAGCTATTACGTCGAGGCGGCTCAGCCGCGCCAGGTCGTCGGGCGGGGTCGCTACGGCAAGCCGTTTGCCGCCGCGCTGGCCGACGGCTCGCGCTTCGCCGTGCAGTTCCACCCCGAGAAAAGCCACACCCACGGCCTGCAGCTGCTGCAGAACTTCGCCGCCTGGGATGGCCGCTGGTAATGAGCCGGGCCAAGCCAAAGGCTCCGGTCCTGACGCTGGATTCCGCTCAGGAGCAGGCCGCGCAACAGACCATCAAGCGCTTTCTGGAAGACCGTTTCGAGCTGGAGCTGGGCTCGTTCGAAGCGCAGGAAGTGCTTGATCTGTTCGCCCGTGAAATCGCTCCGCTGTATTACAACAAGGCGATTTTCGACGTGCAGACGCACCTCAAAGAGAGGTTCGAAAGCATCGAGAGCGACTTGTGGGCGCTCGAGAAGAGCTGACCTTAACCGACACTTGATTTGAACAGGTTCGAGCCATGCTGATTATTCCCGCCATCGATCTCAAGGACGGCGCCTGCGTGCGTCTGCGTCAGGGCCTGATGGATGACGCGACGGTGTTTTCCGATGATCCGGTGGCCATGGCCGCGAAGTGGGTCGAAGCGGGCTGCCGTCGCCTGCATCTGGTCGACCTCAACGGTGCCTTCGAGGGCCAGCCGGTCAACGGTGAAGTGGTCACCGCAATCGCCAAGCGCTACCCGAACCTGCCCATCCAGATCGGCGGCGGCATTCGCTCGCTGGAAACCATCGAGCACTACGTGCGCGCCGGCGTCAGCTACGTGATCATCGGCACCAAGGCGGTCAAGCAGCCCGAGTTCGTCGGCGAAGCCTGCCGCGCCTTCCCGGGCAAAGTGATCGTCGGCCTGGACGCGAAGGACGGCTTCGTGGCCACTGACGGCTGGGCGGAAGTCAGCAGTGTGCAGGCCGTCGATCTGGCCCGCCGGTTCGAGGCCGATGGCGTCTCGGCGATCGTCTACACCGACATCGCCAAGGACGGCATGATGCAGGGCTGCAACGTCGAGGCCACGGTGGCGCTGGCCAATGCCAGTCGTATCCCGGTGATCGCTTCCGGTGGCATCCACAACATTGGCGATATCCAGAAGCTGCTCGACACCAACACGCCCGGCATCATCGGCGCCATCACCGGGCGCGCGATCTACGAGGGCACCCTCGACGTCGCCGAAGCGCAGGCGCTCTGCGATCTGAAGTTCAAAGACGAGTAACAAGCCGTGAGCTGGAAGCCGGCAGCTGAAAGCGAAGCTGCTCGACCGGCTTCCCGCTTCTGCACTTAAGGCTTCAAGCTCTTTTCGGAGAAAAGCATGGCCCTGGCCAAACGCATCATCCCCTGCCTCGACGTGGACAACGGCCGCGTGGTCAAGGGCGTCAAGTTCGAGAATATCCGCGACGCCGGTGACCCGGTGGAGATCGCGCGCCGCTACGACGAGCAAGGCGCCGACGAGATTACCTTCCTCGACATCACCGCCAGCGTCGACAACCGCGACACCACGCTGCACACCGTCGAGCGCATGGCCAGCCAGGTGTTCATTCCGCTGACCGTGGGCGGCGGCGTGCGCACCGTTCAAGACATCCGCAACCTGCTCAATGCCGGTGCCGACAAGGTGTCGATCAATACGGCCGCGGTGTTCACCCCAGAATTCGTCGGTGAAGCCGCCGATCGTTTCGGCTCGCAATGCATCGTCGTGGCGATCGACGCCAAGCGCGTCTCGAAGCCCGGTGAGCCCGGCCGCTGGGAAATTTTCACCCATGGCGGTCGCAAGCCCACCGGGCTCGACGCGGTGCTCTGGGCGCAGAAGATGGAAGCCCTTGGCGCTGGCGAAATCCTGCTGACCAGCATGGATCAGGACGGTGTGAAGAGTGGCTATGACCTCGGTGTCACGCGCGCCATTAGCGAGGCGGTGCGCATCCCGGTCATCGCCTCCGGCGGTGTCGGCAATCTGCAGCACTTGGCCGACGGCATCCTTGAAGGCAAGGCCGATGCGGTACTCGCCGCGAGCATCTTTCACTTCGGCGAGTACACCGTGCCGGAAGCCAAGGCCTACATGGCCAGCTGCGGCATCGTGATGCGCTGACAACCGCCGCCCGGCGGACATATCACCACACCCAAGGACACGGCCGCCAGCAGCGGCCGTTGCGTCATCAAGGACCCCTGAAAAATGTTCAAACCCCTCCTGCTTGCGCTGGCCGTCGGCCTCTCACTCGCCCCGGTCGCGGCCCAGGCGGAACCGGAACGGATCCACCTGCTGACTGAAAATTTCCCGCCCTACAACATGGCCGTCGACGGCAAGAACTTCGCGCGCGACGAGAACATCAGTGGCATCGCTGCGGACATCGTGCGCGAGGTGTTCAAGCGCGCGGGTGTGGACTACAGCCTGACCCTGCGTTTCCCGTGGGAGCGAATCTACAAGATGGCGCTGGAGATGCCGGGCTACGGCGTGTTCGTCGCGGCGCGCCTGCCAGAGCGCGAAGCGCTGTTCAAATGGGTAGGGCCGATCGGGCCGGACGACTGGGTGCTGCTGGCGCGAGGCGACAGTGACCTGCAGATCAGCAGCCTCGAACAGGCGCGCCAGTATCGAATCGGCGCCTACAAGGGCGACGCCATCGCCGAGCACCTTGCAAGCAAGGGACTCGAACCGCAATTAGCGCTGCGTGACCAGGCTAACGTCGAGAAACTACAGAACGGGTCCATCGACCTCTGGGCCACGGGTGACCCGGCGGGGCGATTTCTGGCTCGCCAGCAGGGTGTGACGGGCTTCAAATCGGTGCTGCGGTTCGACAGCGCTGAGCTTTACCTGGCACTGAACAAGGAAACCGCCGACGACATCGTGGCCCGTTTACAGGCGGCGTTGGACAACATGCGTGCCGATGGCACGCTGGACGTCATTACGGCTCGCTACCTCTGACCTACCCCCGCGCCCCATCACGGGGCGCTTTCGCCAGCCCGTGCGCAACGCGCGGGCGTCGCGGCGAGGCAAGGGCCGCACAGTGCCCGGTATTTCTACCCGACACCTCCTTGTGATATCGAAATGACAGCTTAGCTGTGACCGATTTCTCATTTCACGGCTTGCTCGCGTGCGCCTGGTTCACAACTTGCTAAACCAGATGGAGGAACACTGGCGCAGTGCCTGTACGACAGGCTGCCAGCGGCGTCGGTGCAAGCGTGTTCGATGAGGGGAGCGTGTTCGATGAAGCGTTTGTTTGCGGTGGCCTTGTTCATGTTGTCGGCCGTGTCGGCTCAGGCCGCATTGCCAAGCGATTACAAACTCGTTGTGCTGACTGAGAACTTCCCGCCCTTCAATATGGCGGCGGACGGCAAGAATTACGCTGCCGACCGGAACATCAGCGGCATCAATGCTGATATCGTCCGGGAGATGTTCAAGCGCGCCGGTGTGGACTACAGCCTCACGCTGCGTTTCCCCTGGGACCGCATCTACAACCAGGTGCTGGAGCACCACGACCAGGCCCTGTTCTCCACCACCTATACCCCTGAGCGTGAGCCATTGTTCAAATGGGTCGGGCCATTGGCGAGCACCGGCTGGGTTCTGCTTGCGCCACCCGGCAGCTCGCTGCGCCTGACCTCCTTGGAAGAGGCCAGGCAGTACCGGATCGGCGCCTACCGCAACGATGCGGTCAGCCAGCATCTGGAAAGTAAAGGTTTCGAGCCGGTCAACTCGCTTCGTGATCAGGAGAACGTCGGCAAGTTGCTCAAGGGGCAGATCGATCTTTGGGCGACCACCGACCCGGTCGGCCCGTACCTCGCCAAGCAGGAGGGCGTCGGCGGTCTGACCACCGTATTGCGATTCAACGATGCCCAACTGTTCCTCGCGCTGAACAAACAGACGCCCGACGAGGTGGTGAGCCGCCTGCAGAAGGCACTCAACGACATGCGGAGCGACGGATCGATCGATGTCATCCTGCGCCGCTATCTGTAGCGCCTGATGTCATGGTCAACCCGCAACAGGGCGGGGCGGTGCTGAAAGCTGTTGGTCAGCGATAGACGCCATCGCGGCCGTGCGCAGCCATAGCCCGGTTGGCTCGCATGGCGATCATCTGGCCCATGTCGACCCAGTCGATGCCGGCCTCCTCCAGGCGCGGCAGTTCGCGCTCAAGCAGCGCCAATGTGCTGCGGTGCGGATGGCCAATGATCACCACGGAACCCTGTTTGCGAGCGAGGGCGAGCGCCTCGCGGAACTGTGTGGCCACTGCCGCGGGGCTTGGATCGTCGTCGAGAAAGATATCCCGTGACAGGCTGGCCAGCCCCACCTGCTGGGCGGATGCCGCCGCGACCGTTCCCCGGTTAGTGCGGCTGTCGAGAAAGAAAAGGTGGCGCCGTTGCAGCTCGGTCATCAAGGCCAGCATCGGTAACTGCCTGACGGTCATTTCACTGCCCATGTGGTTGTTCAGTCCGCTTGCGTGCGGTACGGCCCGGAGCGCCTCGTCCAGTCGGTGCTGAAGCGCGTCCTGAGGCAGCCCGGGGCGCCAGGCGTAGGGACCACCCGCCGGCGCCATGGGCATGTGCAGCATGACGGTCTTGCCCGCACTGTTGGCCTTCTCCGCAAGCGCCCTGGCGTGAGGGGCATCCGGCAGGATCGCCAGCGCGACCGGCCCGGGAAACTGCAGGACTCGTAGGTCGCGGTGCAGGTTCTGACCGAGGTCGTCGATGACCAGAGCGAGCCTGGGCCTGCTGGCAGGAGCTTGCCGCTGGGCTTCAGGCGGGCTGGCACGGTCTGCCGCCGGGGCGGGTGCCGCCGCGGCATGCAGGAACAGCGTCAATGCCGCCAGCCACGGCAGCGCCACCCGGCGCACCGGTTACTGGCCGCGGGTCAGGTTCAGTCCCTTGAGGAGGTTCAGCGCCTGCCCGAGCTGGTAGTCATCGTCCTGCGGGCGCTCCGAATCGCTGATCACTTGCGTGCTGCTGGGGCGATCCGGCCCACCGTTGCCGTTGCCCAGGTGCCCCGCCAGGTCCGCCTCGCGGATACCGTCGGCAGCCTGCTCGCGGGTCAGCTTGGCGCGTGTGACTTCGATGTCCGGCTCGATGCCCTGGGCCTGGATCGAGCGGCCATTAGGGGTGAAATAGAGCGCGGTGGTGAGCTTGAGCGCACGATCGTTGTTGAGCGGCAGGACGGTTTGCACGGAACCCTTGCCGAAACTGTCCGTGCCCATCACCACGCCGCGCTTCTGATCCTGCAGTGCGCCGGCGACGATTTCCGACGCCGAGGCGCTGCCGCCGTTGATCAGCACGACGAGCGGTACGCCTTCGCTGGCGTCGGCCGGATCGGCGTTGAAGCGCAGCTCGGAGTTGGCGATGCGCCCCTTGGTGTAGACGATCAGCCCATCGGTGAGGAAGTGATCGGACACCTCGACGGCCGCCTGCAGCACGCCGCCGGGGTTGTTGCGCAGGTCGAGCACCAGGCCGTTGAGCTTCTTGCCGTTCTCCTTGCGCAGCGCGGCCAGCGCCTTGCCGACTTCTTCGCCAGTGTTGATCTGGAATTGGGTCACACGCAGGTAACCATAGCCGGGCTCCAGCATCTGATTCTTGACGCTGTTGACCTTGATCACCGCACGGGTGAGTTTGACGTCGAACGGCTTGCCTCCCTCGCGCACGAGCGATAGTGCGATGTCGGTGCCCGGCTTACCGCGCATCATGTTCACCGCATCCATCATCGACATGCCTTTAGTCGGCTTGCCGTCGATCTTGACGATCAGGTCACCGGCTTCGATGCCGGCCTTGGAGGCGGGCGTGTCGTCGATCGGTGAGACGACCTTGATGAAGCCGTCTTCGATGCCCACCTCGATGCCGAGGCCGCCGAACTCGCCGCTGGTGCTTTCTTGCAGGTCGGCGAACGCTTCCGGCTCCAGATAAGCCGAATGCGGATCAAGGTTGCTGAGCATGCCCTTGATGGCGTTTTCCAGCAGGGTCTTGTCATCGACCGGTTCGACATAGGCGGCCTTGATCCGGTCCAGCACCTCGACGAAGGTGCGCAGCTCGTCCAGTGGCAGGGGCGCCTTGCGCTGCGCCTCGATGGCGGCCGGCTCCGCCTCTGCCGGCGGCTCCTGGGCCCAGGCGCTACCGTGCATCCCCAGCATGATCGCCAGGGCGAGGGTGGAAGGTTGGGCGAAACGGCGCAGGTGCAGCATGTCGAACTCCAGTTGAGAGGGGGTGCGCTTGCGGCCGGGCGGCCTATCCTTGCGCGCGACACCACACGGCAGGATCGCTGGGGCGGCCCTGCTGGCGAATGGCGAAATACAGGGCGGCAGATTCCTGTCCGCCGCTGTTGCCTACGGTAGCGATGGGGTCGCCGGCCTTGACGATCTCTCCCGCGTCCCGCAGCAGGCTCTGGTTGTGACCGTAGAGGCTCAGGTAACCGTTGCCGTGGTCGAGGATGACGAGTAATCCGGCGCCCCGTAACCAGTCGGCGAACACCACCCGGCCGCCATGGACGGCACGGACCTGAGTGCCGACACGCGCGCCAATCAGTACGCCGTCCCATTTGGTTCGAGCATCGCCGCCACGCGGAGTGCCGTAGCGCGCGACCAATTGGCCGTCCACCGGCCAGGGCAGCTTGCCTTTGGCGCTAGCGAAGGGGCCACCAAAGCTGCCGCCCGCGCTTGAGACCACAGGGCCGCTGGGCTGCGTCGAAGCACGGCCTGCCTGCTGGCGTTGCGACTCCTGCTCGCGGGCCTGTGCCAAGGCGCGCTGGCGAGCCTGTTCCGCTTCGCGGGCCTGGCGGGCAAGGGTTTCCTCGATGATCTTGAGGACGCGCTCGAGCTGTGCCTGCTCCTGCTTGCGCGCCTGCAGTTTCTGGTCGCGGCTGGCCCGGTCGCGGTCCAGCTTGGCCAGGGTTTGCTGGCGCTTCTGGCGTACTTCGGCCAGCTGCTCGCGGCGTTGCTTGAGGCCGTCCTGCTGTTCGGCGAGGGTTGCTTGCTGCGCTTCGATACCAGCCTCGACATTGGCGAGCTGGCGCAGCGTCTCGTTGAAGCCCTCGACCTGCTCGAAGCGCGCCTTGCTCAGGTAGTCGTAATAGGTCAGCGTGCGGGAAAACTTCTCCGGGCTTTGCTGGTTCAACAGCAGTTTCAGGTATTCCTGACGGCCGCTCTGGTAGGCCGCGCGAGCCTGAATGCCGATCAGACGCTGCTGCTCGATGCGGGCGCCTTCGAGCGTCGTCTTCTCCTCGTTCAAGCGGTCAAGCTCGGCTTCGCTGCGATCGATTTCCTGTTGCAGCGAGTCGACCTGCTTTTCCAGCTCGCCCATCTCGCTTTCAGTGGTTTGCAGCTGCTTCTGGACCGTGGATTTCTCCTGCTCGATCTGCTTGAGCAGCTTTTGCAATTCGGCAACGTCCTGCCGTGCCGCTTCGATCTGCCGGCGGGCGTCGGCACGTTCATCGGCGATGGCCGGACCGAGCAGGCAGGCGAGCACCAGGGCTAAAAGAATACGAGGCATGGGGGAGCTAACCGAGAGTTCGACGACCGCCGTAGTATGCCTAAAAAATGATCGGGAAGCTTGAGGCCCTGCCAAAGCTGGGCCTGGCTTCCCGATTGGGCTGTCAGCTCAGTTCGACTATCGAACGACCGGTCATCTCGGCTGGCACTGGCATGCCCAGCAACGTCAGCAACGTCGGGGCGACGTCCGCAAGCACGCCGCCCTCGCGAATGCGCGCCGAACGCTTGCCGACATAGATGAAGGGCACCGGCTCGCAGGTGTGCGCCGTGTGTGCCTGGCCGGTCATCGCGTCTTCCATTTGCTCGACGTTGCCGTGATCGGCGGTAATCAGAGCCTCGCCACCGACCTTCTCCAGCGCTTCGACGATGCGACCCATGCAACTGTCCAGGCACTCGACGGCCTTGACCGCTGCGTCGAACACACCGGTGTGGCCGACCATGTCGCCGTTGGCGTAGTTGACGATGATGACGTCGTAACGCTGATGTTCGATGGCGTCGACGATGCGGTTGGTGACTTCCGGCGCGCTCATCTCCGGCTGCAAGTCGTAGGTCGCGACTTGCGGCGATGGGATCAGGATGCGTTCTTCACCTTCGAACGGCTCTTCGCGGCCGCCCGAAAAGAAGAAGGTCACGTGCGCATATTTTTCGGTCTCGGCAATTCGCAGTTGAGTCTTGCCATTGTTGGCCAGATATTCGCCGAGCACGTTGGTCAGGGCCTCGGGTGCGAAGGCCGACGGTGCCGGAATGCTCGCCGCATACTGGGTGAGCATCACGAAGCCGGCCAGCTGTGGGACGCGAGCACGCTGAAAGCCCTCGAAATCGGCTTCTACAAAGCAGCGCGTCAGCTCGCGCGCACGATCGGCGCGGAAATTCATGAAGACGACGGCATCGCCATCCTCCACTCGGACCGGCTCGCCGATGGTGGTGGCCTTGACGAATTCGTCGCTCTCGCCGCGCTCGTAGGCAGCGATCAGGCCGTCGACCGCATAGTCGGCATGGTGGTCGGCCTTGCCGTCAACGATCAGATGATAGGCCTGCTCGACGCGGTCCCAGCGGTTGTCGCGGTCCATGGCGAAATAACGACCGATCAGGCTGGCGACCCGCCCCTTGCCCAAACGAGTGAAGGTCGCCTGCATCAGTTCGATCGAGGATTGCGCGCTCTTCGGTGGTGTGTCGCGGCCATCGAGGAATGCGTGCAGGTAGATTTTTTCGGCGCCGCGCTTGGCTGCCAGTTCCGCCATGGCAACCAGGTGATCCTGGTGGCTGTGCACGCCACCATCGGACAGCAGGCCGAGGATGTGTACGGCCTTGTCCGCATTGACGGCCTTGTCGACCGCTTCGCAGATGGTGGGGTTGGCGAAGAAATCACCGTCGCGGATCGACTTGGTCACGCGGGTGAAGTCCTGATACACCACCCGGCCGGCGCCCAGGTTCATATGGCCCACCTCGGAATTGCCCATCTGGCCGTCCGGCAGGCCGACGTCCATGCCGCTGCCTGAGATCAGCCCGTGCGGTTGAGTCGCGAGCAAGCGGTCATAGACCGGCGTGCGGGCGGCATGGATCGCGTTGAATTCCGGATTATCGCTGTGGCCGAAGCCGTCGAGGATCATCAGTACGAGAGGTTTGGGCGCGGCAGGCATGTATCTGGCTCCTTGCACGAGGGCGCGAAAATGGCGGCCAGTCTACTGGCTGGCCGGTTTGGCGTCACGATTCGCAGGGTTCAGCCTGGTAGGGGGGCTGTGTATACTGGCCCGCATTTTATCCCCCGGGTACCCATTAGATGGTCGCTAAGCTGATTGAATTCGTCTCTAACCACTATGTATTGGTCAGCATCTTTCTGGTGCTGCTCATCCTGCTGGCGATCACCGAGGCCCGAAAGGGCGGCAAGAGCCTGAGCAATCGCGAACTGACCGGCCTGGTCAACCGTGACGAAGGCGTCGTGTTGGACGTGCGTGCCAAGAAGGAGTTCGATGCCGGCCACATCGTCGACTCATTGAACATTCCCTACGACAAGCTGGTCAGCCGACTGAGTGAGCTGGAAAAGCACAAGGCCAGGACGATCGTCGTGGTCGATGCCATGGGCCAGCACGCCGGAACGGCCTGCCGTGAGCTTCAAAAGGCAGGCTTCACAGCCGCGAAGCTGGCCGGAGGGATTTCCAGCTGGCGCGGCGAGAATCTGCCAGTGGTCAAATGAACATGCCTAACATCGTCATCTATACCACCGCCTGGTGCCCCTTTTGCATTCGCGCCAAGGCGCTGCTTGATCGCAAGGGTGTCGCCTACGAGGAAATAGCCGTGGACGGCAAGCCTGCGCTGCGTGCCGAGATGGCCAGCAAGGCCGGCCGTACATCGGTTCCGCAAATCTGGATTGGCGACGCGCATGTCGGTGGTTGCGACGACCTCCATGCGCTCGACCGTGCTGGACGCCTGGATGCGATGTTGCAGGGCTGAGCCGCACCGGCCGGCCGCGGCGCCTTAGGTTGCCGCTTGATGACCCGAACATCCCACGCACAACGAGAAGGCTTCACATGACTGAACAAGCAAACAACGGAGCGGCTGGCCAGCAGGAGCAGGGCGCGCAATTTTCCCTGCAGCGCATCTATGTGCGCGACCTGTCGTTCGAAGCGCCAAAGAGCCCCGAAATCTTCCGTCAGGAATGGAGCCCGAGTGTTTCGCTGGATCTGAACACCAAGCAGAAGCCGCTCGAAGGCGACTTCCATGAAGTCGTGCTGACGCTCTCAGTTACCGTCAAGACCGGAGAAGAGGTCGCGTTCATCGCCGAGGTGCAGCAGGCCGGCATCTTCCTGATCAAGGGGCTCGAGGCGCAGGCGATGAGCCACACGCTCGGCGCCTTCTGCCCGAATATCCTGTTCCCTTATGCTCGCGAGACGCTCGACAGCCTGGTGACCCGTGGCTCGTTCCCGGCGCTAATGCTGGCGCCAGTCAATTTCGATGCGCTCTATGCGCAGGAAATGGCCCGCATGCAGCAGGCCGGCGACGCTCCCGCGACCGCTCACTAATCGAGCACGCCGCCACGCGCCGCAGTTCGTTCGGTGCATGAAACAGCCGAGGCGTGACGCCCGGCTGTTTCGCTCGTCATGTGTTCACGCTAGCGGACCGTGACAACCAATTTGCCCACCGCTTTGCGCTGCCCAAGCGTGTCGATTGCCTGGGGCGTTTGTTCCAACGTAAACGTCTGCGAAACCAGTGGCTTGAGCTTGCCCTCGGCATACCAGGCGAACAGTTGTCGAAAGTTGGCGGCATTGTCGTGCGGCTGTCGCTGTGCGAACGAGCCCCAGAACACGCCTACCAGCGAGGCGCCCTTGAGCAGCGGCAAGTTGGCCGGTAGCGCGGGGATATCGCCTGCAGCGAATCCCACAACGAGCATCCGCCCGTTCCAGGCGATGCTGCGGAACGCCTCCTCGAACAGTTGCCCACCGACCGGGTCGTAGATGACGTCCACACCCTGTCCACCTGTGAGCGTTTTGATCTGCTCCTTCAGGCTCGTCTCGCTGTAGTTGATCAGCTCGTCCGCGCCCGCCGCCTTCGCCACCGTCAGCTTTTCGGCCGTCGATGCGGCCGCGATGACCCTGGCGCCCATCGCCTTGCCGATCTCCACGGCTGCGAGCCCTACGCCCCCCGATGCGCCGAGTACGAGCAGCGTCTCGCCTGGTTGCAGGTTGGCGCGTTGCCGCAGGGCATGCATGGACGTGCCATAGGTCATGCTGAAGGCGGCGGCGGTGGTGAAATCCATCTCGGCGGGTATCGGAAGGGCATTGCTGCCAGGCACCGCGACCTGCTCTGCAAAGCTGCCCCAGCCGGTCAGGGCCATGACGCGATCACCGACTTTGAGATGGGTTATTTTTTCGCCCACCGCGGCGACCACACCGGCCGCTTCTCCGCCCGGGGAAAAGGGAAACGGCGGCTTGAATTGGTATTTGCCCTGAATGATGAGGGTGTCGGGGAAATTCACCCCAGCCGCATGGACGTCGAGCAGCACATCGCCTTTCTTGACGGTCGGGGTGGGTGCGTCTTCGACGACGAGGTGTTCGGCGGGGCCGAACGCTTTGCACAGGACCGCTTTCATCGGGTTTCCTTCTTAGTCCGGGTCAGTCGCCTGGAGTCTAGAAGCCTCGATCGTAGGCGCAATGAGCATGGTCGGCCCTGATGGGTGCCCATACGCCGGGCTTGGGTCGGCGCGGCGCAGTGGTTATGCTGGCCGCCTCCCCTTTTGGAGTCGTCACCGTGAAACGCATTCTGCTGTTCTGCCTTGCCCTGTTAGTTGCCGCGCCTGTGATGGCCAATTCACCCGAAGGGGAGGAGGCCGCGGCGCCAAAGACGATTTACTACACGCTGGTTCCGGCGCTGGTGGGTAACTATGGCTCCGGTGCAAAGCTCAAGTATTACAAGGCCGATGTGGCGTTGCGCATCACCGGTACCGAAGCCGAGGCCAAGGTCAAGCATCACGAGCCGCTGATACGCAACCAACTGGTCATGTTGTTCTCACAGCAGACGGACGCCAGTCTGGGCAGTGTCGAAGCCAAGGAAGCGTTGCGTCAGGAGGCGCTCAAGCAGGTGCAGGCCGTGCTGAATCAGGAGGAGGGGCAGCCGTTGGTCGAGGATCTGCTGTTCAATAATTTGATCGTCCAGTAGGTCACGGCTGCGCTGTCAGCGCAGCGATTGGATCGCGCGCCACTGCGCCTCGGTCACCGGCATCACCGAGAGTCGGCTGGCCTTTTGTACCAATGGCAGTTCCGCCAGCGCCGGTTGCTGCTTCAGGCGCGATAGTGCCAGTACTTCATTGAGACGTTCACCAAAGCCGACGTCGATGGCGCTCCATCGATTGGCACTGTCACTGGATTTGGCATCGAAATAGGGGCTGTCCGGATCCAGCGCCGTCGGGTCGGGATAGGCCTCGCCGATGATAAGGCCTACGCCTGCCACGCCGGGCGTAGCGCAGCTAGAGTGGTAGAAGAAAAACTCATCGCCTGGCGCCATGGCCCGTAGAAAATTGCGTGCTTGGTAATTGCGCACCCCATCCCAGCGTGCCCGCTGCTTTTGCTGAAGGTCGAGGATGGAGAATTCGTCGGGTTCAGACTTCATCAGCCAATACGGCATGGAGTTTGCTCATTGTCTAGGGTTATCAGGATTCTCAAGTCGAACATTCCCCGACAACCGGTCACCGCGCTCGTTTGCGCTGCATCGGACCTTAGCGGAGAATGCCGCGCTTGAGGTTGGCAGTATCGAGTCCCAGAACTAAAACGAAAGAGTGGCTCGATGTTTTTCGCCTGGCAGGGGGAGGCGAACTTATATGAAACGCAAGCCGGATATTTTGTGGGTGTTGGTGCTTATCTTCGGTCTCGGTGTCGTCACGACGGGCTATACGCAGGGGCTTTGGGAACAGAATGACGCTACGTCCACCGTCCCGATCAGCCACGCGCAGCAACAGCGCTGATCCCGCTCGCCGCATGGACGCGGCATCGCTCAGTCCTCTCCGTACCATCCTCTATCCGTCACTGTCGCCCTTAAGCTGACGTCCCAGCTTTGCAGGGGTAGCTGGTCGACCTTCTGACAGTCATGTGCCAGGCCGAGCAGGGTCGGTTTGTGACATTTTTTGCGCGCTTTCCGGTAGGCCAGGCTGCGGTCGTAGAACCCGCCGCCCATGCCCAGTCGACCGCCGAACTCATCAAAGCCCACCAGTGGCATCAGTACCAGGTCCAGCGCCCATATGGGGCGTTGTCGAGCCGGTCGAAAGCGCGGCTCGGCGATGCCGAAGCGATTGGTTCGCAGAGGTTCGCCGGGCATGATCCGCTGGAACGCCATTCGTGTTCGCGGCCAGGCGTTGAGCACCGGTAGATAGGTCGCCTTGCCGCGGCGCTGGGCTTCAAGCATGAGTGGGCGCGGATCGATCTCGCCATCGTTGGGTAGGTACAAGGCAACATGCCGGGCGCGGCGAAACAGTGGGTGCTGGGCAAGTTGACGGAAGAGTCGGCCTGAGGCCAGGCGCTGCTGATGCTTGGACAGTTGGCGGCGCGCTTGGCGCAGTGACCGCCGCAGCGCGGGGCGAGAAAGGCCTTCGGCAGCGATCATGAAAGTAAGCTCCCCAGCATGCCGCTGCCCGCGTAGGCCCTTGAACCCGAGAGTTCAAGGTGGCGACTACAGAGTACCTTAAGGCTTTCCGTCAGGCGGACATGCACACCGGCACTACGTGTAGCCTCCATGGTGTTGCTTATCGGGAGAGGGTCATCGCCGACTGGCGAACATGCCAGGGAGTGGGCGCGAGTATAACGCAAACCGGTTGCCGTTGATCAGTTGCGCGAGGGGTTTGGATCGGCGGCAAGCGCGCTGTCGACTCGCTCGAGCAGGGTGCGAACATGCTCGCGGGCGCTGTTGGCCTGGGCGTCTAGGCGATCGTGCTTGTGCAGCAACTCGTGCGTAATGTTCAGCGCGGCCATCACGGCAACGCGGTCCGCCCCGATGACCTTGCCGCTGCTGCGGATCTCGCGCATCTTGCGGTCCAGGTAGCTGGCCGCGCTTTCCAAATTGCTGCGCTCCTCTGGCGGACAGGCAATGCAATATTCCTTGTCCAAGATTTGCACGGTGACGGTGTTCGGCTGGGTCATGAGTCCTGCTCCAGGGCTTTCAGGCGCGAAATCATCGCTTCGACCTTTACACGAGCGATTTCGTTCTTCTCGATCAGATGAGCGCGCTCTTCGCGCCAGGCCTGCTCGCTGTGGAGCAGCAGGCGATTCTGGGCCTTGAGCTGCTCGACCCGCTGTAACAGCTGTTCCAGCTTGCTCGTGAGCAATTGCAGATCGGCGTCTTCCATGGGATTCCTGATGAAGTGCCAGCGGCAACGACCGGCCGTCTCAGATGGTCTTGGCTCGGGCGCCGATGCTAGGATACGAGGCCTTCATTCTAGTCATTAGCGCCCCCGCGCGCCTAGCAGCCAATGCCCACTCAGAATTCTCCTTATGCTGCCTTCGCCACATTGCTGGCCAGCAGCGCTCAACCCGTCACCCCGGCCGAACTCCATGGCCTCTTGCTGGGGCGCAGCTGCGCAGGGGCCGGCTTCGATATCGATGCCTGGATCGCTGACGCCACCGAACTGCTCGGTGGCGAGCCGGACGAGCCGGTCCGTCAGGCGTTGATCGGCCTGCAGGAAATGGTCAAGGGCGAACTCGCCGGCGAGGACATTGCTATCGTCCTGCTGCTGCCCTCCGATGAGGCCTCGCTCACCGAGCGCGCAACCGCGCTGGGGCAGTGGTGTCAGAGTTTCCTGACCGGCTTCGGCCTGGTCGCCGGCGACCGCGCCCTGAGCGGTGAGGCAATGGAAGTCCTGCAGGACCTGGCGGCGATTGCCCAGGTCCAGGAGTCGCTGGAAGAGTCGGAGGATGGCGAAAGCGACTATATGGAGGTAATGGAGTACCTGCGCGTCGCGCCCATGCTCTTGTTCAGTGAGTGTGCCAGACCTGTCGCGCCGGTCCCCAAGCCTTCCCTGCATTGAGAGTTGCCCATACATGACTCGCATACCCCGATCCGAATACGCCCGCCGGCGCAAGGCGCTGATGGAGCAGATGGAGCCCAACAGCATTGCCATCCTGCCCGCGGCGCCCATGCATATCCGCAATCGCGACGTCGAGCACACCTACCGGCAGGACAGTGATTTCCAGTACCTCTCCGGCTTTCCCGAGCCCGAAGCGGTGATTGCCCTGATCCCCGGACGTGAGCACGGTGAGTACGTGCTGTTCTGCCGCGAGCGAGACCCGGCGCGCGAACTCTGGGACGGGCTTCGTGCAGGGCAGGATGGGGCGGTTCGTGATTACGGCGCCGACGATGCCTTCCCCATCGGTGACATTGACGACATCCTCCCAGGGCTGATCGAGGGCCGCTCGCGGGTGTACTACGCCATCGGCAGCAATCCTGAGTTCGATCACCAACTGATGGAGTGGATCAACACCATCCGCTCCAAGGCGCGCCAAGGTGCGCAGCCGCCCAACGAATTCGTCGCCCTCGACCATCTGCTGCACGACCTGCGGCTGTACAAATCGGCCAACGAAGTGAAGGTCATGCGTGCCGCCGCGGAGATTTCCGCGCGCGCGCACATCAAGGCGATGCAGGCCAGCCGAGCCGGGCTGCACGAGTATCACCTCGAAGCTGAGCTTGACTACGAGTTCCGCAAGGGCGGGGCGAAGATGCCGGCCTACGGTTCGATCGTCGCGGCGGGCAAGAACGCCTGCATCCTGCACTATCGAGAAAACGATGCGCCGTTGAAGGACGGCGAGCTGGTACTGATCGATGCGGGTTGCGAAATCGATTGCTACGCCAGCGATATCACCCGCACCTTCCCGGTCAACGGCCGTTTCACACCAGAGCAGCGCGCCATTTACGACCTGGTCCTGGCCGCTAACCTGGAAGCGTTCAAGCACATCGCGCCGGGCAAGCACTGGAACGAAGCCCACGAAGCCACCGTGCGGGTGATCACTGCAGGTCTGGTGGAGTTGGGCCTGCTTCAGGGTGAAGTCGACGAGCTCATCGCGGCCGAGGCCTACAAACCGTTCTACATGCACCGGGCTGGCCACTGGTTGGGGATGGACGTGCACGATGTCGGCGACTACAAGGTCGGCGGTGCCTGGCGTGTCCTCGAGCCCGGCATGGCGATGACGGTGGAGCCCGGAATCTACATCGCGGCCGACAATACGGATGTTGCGAAGAAGTGGCGTGGCATCGGCGTGCGCATCGAGGACGATGTCGTGGTAACCCGTACCGGATGCGAGATTCTCACTGGCGGCGTGCCCAAGGCGGCCGACGAAGTCGAGGCGCTGATGGCCGCCGCTCGCGAGGTCGCCTAAGGCATGGGCACGCTGGCGATTGTCGGCGGCGGGCTGGTTGGTGCCAGCCTTGCGCTGGCGCTGCAGGCCGGGGCGCGGAATCGTGGATGGAAAATCCTGCTGATCGAGCCGTTCGAGCCAGGCCATGAGTACCAGCCGAGCTACGATGCGCGGTCCACGGCCTTGTCCTACGGCACGCGGCTGATATACCAGCGGCTTGGCGTCTGGGCGCGGATTGCCGAGCGTGCCGAGCCCATCAGTCATATCCATGTGTCCGATCGTGGGCATCCTGGCGCGACCCGGCTCGAAGCGGCGCAAGAGCGCGTACCGGCGCTTGGCTACGTTGTAGAAAACGCCTGGATCGGGCACTGCCTGTGGCAAGCGCTGGATGACCAGGTTGTGGAGCGGCATTGCCCCGCCGAGGTCGAGCACATGCAACCCGTGGCCGATGGCTATCGCCTTGCGCTCAGCGATGGCCGCACGCTCGATTGCGACCTGGCGGTCCTTGCCGACGGCGGTCGCTCAGGCCTACGCGAGCAACTCGGCATCGAGGTGCGCCGTACGCCGTACGGGCAGTGCGGGTTGATCGCGAACGTCACGCCGGGGCAAGCGCATGGCGGTCGCGCATTCGAACGATTCACCGAACATGGGCCGATGGCCCTGTTGCCCGTCCAGGGCAACCGCTGCGCGCTGGTCTGGACGCGCCCGAAGGCCGACGCCGAGCGCCTTGTAGGGCTAGACGACAGGACCTTCCTCGCCGAACTGCAAGATGCGTTCGGCTTCCGGCTTGGCGGGTTTCGTCACGTCGGCACGCGGCATCTTTACCCGCTGACCCTCATCGAAGCGGAGGAGCAGGTCCGGCGCAACCTGGTAGTGCTCGGCAATGCCGCGCACAGCCTGCATCCGATTGCCGGTCAGGGCTACAACTTGTCGCTGCGCGACACAGAGGCGCTGGCCGGGGCGTTGCTCTCCAGCTCATCCGCGCTTGGCGACCTGGCCGTGCTGCAGGCCTACCACCGGCGTCAACGGGCGGACCAGGCGCTTACCGTCGGGTTTTCGGATCGTCTGACGCGTCTGTTCGGCGAGCCCGGTCGGGCCAGTACGCTCGCGCGCAACCTGGGGCTGGTCGCGCTGGACCTTTCACCGACGGGCAAGGGGTGGTTCGCACGCCAGGCGATGGGGCTTGGCGTTCGCGAAGGTTGAATCTCATACCGGCGCGAGCCGGCCACGCAGGAGAGAACGGATGCATACGGACCTCATCATCGTCGGTGCGGGCATGGTCGGCAGCACCCTTGCGCTGGCGCTGCGTGACGCAGGGCTTTCCATCAAACTGATCGATGCCGGCGTGCTAACGTCGCAGCCCTTCGACGCTGATGGCGCCTTCGAACCGCGTGTCAGCGCGCTTTCGGCGGCGAGCCAGAGGATCCTCGAACGGGTGGGAGCCTGGACCGGGATCGTCGAACGGCGTGCCAGCCCCTACCTCGAAATGCGCGTGTGGGATGGCTCCGGCACCGGCCAGATCCATTTTTCTGCCGCCTCCGTACATGCCGAGGTGCTTGGCCACATCGTGGAGAATCGGGTCGTACAGGACGCCCTGCTCGATGCACTCAACGATGGCGCGTCAGTCGAGCTGATCGGTGAGGCGCGGCTGGAACATCTGCAACATGATGCCGAGGGTTGGCAGGTCACGCTGGCCGACGGTTCTCACCATTGTGCCCGACTGCTGGTGGCTGCTGATGGCGCCCAGTCGGCGGTCCGGCGCCTGGCCGGCTGCGAAACCCGCGAGTGGGATTACCTGCATCATGCGATCGTGACCAGCGTGCGCTGCGCCGATTCCAACCAGCGCACCGCCTGGCAGCGCTTTACTGACGAAGGGCCGCTGGCGTTCCTGCCGTTGCAGCGGGGCGATGACGAGCGCTGGTGCTCGATCGTCTGGTCGACCACCGAGCTCGAGGCGCAGCGTTTGATGGCGCTCGACGACGAGGGCTTCCGGAAGGCCTTGGGGCGGGCCTTCGAGCATCGCCTGGGCGACATTCAGCAGGCCGATCCGCGGCTGTGTATCCCGCTGCGCCAGCGCCACGCCAAGCGATACGTCCAGCCGGGGCTGGCCCTGATCGGCGACGCGGCCCATACCATCCATCCGCTTGCGGGGCAGGGCGTAAACCTGGGATTGCTCGACGCAGCCGTGCTGGCCGAGGTGCTGACGGCTGCGGTGGCGCGAGGGGCCGAGCCGAGCGACCTGCGCGTCCTCTCGCGGTTCGAGCGGCGGCGCATGCCGCAGAACCTGGCGATGATGGCGGCGATGGAGGGGTTCGAGCGGCTGTTCCAGGCCGATAGCTTGCCGCTGCGGTGGTTGCGTAACGCCGGGCTGAAGGGTGTCCAGGCGATGCCCGAAGCCAAGGCGCGCTTCGTTCGGCAAGCGCTTGGACTGTCCGGTGATTTGCCGATACTGGCGCGGGTCTGACGCGTGCTGTAACGCCTTGCACGACGTGTCGCATTGAGTTGGCAAATGGGATTCACTACTATTTGGCCTCTTTCGTTCACTCAAGAAGAGGCTGATCCATGCAGGTAAGCAAAGGTTTACTCGCCGCTCTGGCGCTCACTGCGCTGTCCGGCGCCGCTCAGGCTGCCGACGAAGTGGTGGTTTACTCCTCGCGGATCGACGAGCTGATCAAGCCCGTATTTGACGCCTACACAGCCAAGACGGGCGTCGACATCAAGTTCATCACCGACAAGGAAGCGCCGCTGATGGCGCGCATCAAGGCGGAAGGTGCGAACACGCCGGCTGACCTGTTGCTGACCGTCGATGGCGGCAACCTCTGGCAGGCCGAACAGATGGGTATTCTTCAGCCGCTGGACTCGGATGTGGTGAAGAAGAACATCCCCGCGCAATACCGCTCCTCCACTGATGCCTGGACTGGGCTGTCGCTGCGCGCGCGGACCATCGTGTATTCGCCCGAGCGCGTCGAAGAGAGCGAGCTGAGCACCTACGAAGCCCTGGCCGACGAAAACTTCGATGGCCGCCTCTGCCTGCGCACGAGCAAGAAGGTCTACAACCAGTCGCTGACCGCCACGCTCATCGAAACGCATGGCGCCGAGAAGACCGAGGAAATCCTCAAGGGTTGGGTCAACAATCTGGTGACCGACGTCTTCGCTGACGACACCGCGCTGATCCAGGCGGTCGATGCCGGCCAGTGCGACGTCGGTATCGTCAACACCTACTATTTTGGTCGTCTGCACGCGCAAAACCCGGACCTGAAGGCCAAGCTGTTCTGGCCGAATCAGTCCGACCGGGGCGTTCACGTCAACCTGTCCGGCATTGGCCTGACCAAGCACGCACCGCATCCAGACGCCGCGCGCAAACTGGTCGAGTGGATGACGACCCCCGAAGCGCAGAGCATCTTCGCCGACATCAACATGGAGTTCCCGGCCAATCCCGACGTGAAGCCATCTGCCGAAGTGGCCGCATGGGGTGACTTCAAGGCCGACACCATTCCGGTCGAGGTCGCGGGCAAGCGCCAGGCCGAAGCGATCAAGCTGATGGATCGCGCCGGCTGGAACTAAAGGCAGCGACCTGAACGCCTGATCGCAGCCGCACCGCCGGCACGCGACCAGGCCGCTGCGGCTGCGGTTATACTCGACGCCCCCGATTGCTCCGGGGGCGTTGTCATTTCTGCTTTTCCGAGGCCTGCGTGTCCCACCCCGTCGAGCGTCGCTGGTACCCCATCACCCTTTCGGTTGCCGCGCTGGTCCTGCTACCGCTGAGTGTGCTGCTGCTCAGCTGGAGCGATATCGATACCAGCATCTGGTCTCACCTGTGGGATACCCAGCTGCCCAGGCTGCTGGGCAATACGGCGTCATTGATCGTCGGTGTCAGTGCAGGTGTGGTGCTTCTTGGCGTCAGTCTCGCCTGGCTGACCGCTCTCTGCGACTTTCCAGGCCGGCGCTGGCTGGACTGGGCCCTCATGCTGCCCTTCGCGATTCCCGCCTACGTGCTGGCGTTCGTCTTCATCGGGTTGCTGGATTTCGCCGGCCCGGTTCAGACGCTGGCGCGTGAGTGGTTCGGCAGCGGTATCCGGTTCCCCCGCGTCCGGTCGACAGGCGGGGTCATCGTGGTTCTGGTGCTGGTCTTCTATCCTTACGTCTACCTGCTCGCGCGGGCGGCGTTCCTGGCGCAGGGGCGGGGTTTGATGGAGGCGGCGCGGGTGCTCGGTCACTCGCCGTGGCGGGCGTTCTGGAGCGTGGCGCTGCCGATGGCGCGGCCGGCGATTGGCGCCGGGCTGGCGCTGGCGATGATGGAAACCCTGGCGGATTTCGGTGCCGTCTCGGTGTTCAACTTCGATACCTTCACGACGGCCATCTACAAGACCTGGTACGGCTTCTTCAGCCTGACCAGCGCGACCCAGCTGGCCAGCCTTCTGCTGCTCGCCGTGATACTGGTGCTCTACGGCGAGCGTCGGGCCCGTGGTGCGGCCCGTCCGGCCAACGAGCGTGCGCGTTCGGCGCCGCTCTATCAGCTGCGAGGCTTTAAGGCGCTCGGGGCCAGCGTCTGGTGCGGCCTGGTGTTCGGCTGCGCCTTCGTCGTACCGGTGCTACAGCTCTTGGTCTGGCTGTGGCAGCGCGGTCGCTATGACCTTGACGAACGCTACGTCGGGCTGATCCTCCACACGCTGTACCTGGGCGGCCTCGCGGCATTGATCACCGTGGTGGTGGCCTTGCTGCTGGCCTTCGCCCGGCGGCAGGCGCCAGTGCGTTCGGTGCGCGCCGCGGTGGGTTTGGCAAACCTTGGATACGCGCTGCCCGGCTCGGTCCTGGCGGTATCGATCATGCTGGCATTCAGCTACCTCGATCGCGAATGGGTCGTGCCGTTGTCCGCTTGGCTTGGCGGTGCGGGCAAGCCGATCCTGCTGGGTAGCCTTGGCGCGCTGCTGCTTGCGTACCTGATTCGTTTCATGGCGGTCGCCTTTGGGCCGCTGGAGACTGCGCTGGCACGGATCCGGCCGTCCCTGCCGCAGGCCTCGCGCAGCCTGGGCGTTGGCGGGCCGGCGCTGTTCTTCAGGGTCTATTTGCCGCTACTGCTGCCAGGCACGCTGAGTGCCGCGTTGCTGGTATTTGTCGACGTACTCAAGGAAATGCCGGCCACCCTGCTGATGCGGCCCTTCGGCTGGGACACGCTCGCCGTGCGGATTTTCGAAATGACCAGCGAGGGCGAGTGGGCCCGGGCGGCGCTGCCTGCGCTGACGCTGGTCCTGGTCGGGTTGCTGCCGGTAGTGTTGCTCATTCGACGTTCCGCGCGCCGGGCCGGTGGCTAATCGCCTCACCGTGACCTGTCACAACCTTGGGGCTACAATGCGCGCCATTCAAAAAACGCCGGGTAGCATTCTCCGGCTCTAACAAGCATTACCTACGCCGCTTCGGCGACCTGCCCGGAAGGAGAAACCCATGGGTCAGCGTACTCCCCTCTACGATCAGCACCTCGCGCTCGGTGCCAAGATGGTCGACTTCGGCGGTTGGGACATGCCGCTGCACTATGGCTCCCAGGTCGAGGAGCATCATCAGGTGCGGCGCGATTGCGGGGTGTTCGACGTCTCGCACATGACCGTCGTCGATGTGTCCGGCGAACAAGCCAAGGCTTACCTGCAGCGCCTGCTGGCCAATGATGTCGGCCGGCTCGCCGAGGTCGGCAAGGCGCTCTATACCGCCATGCTCAACGAGCAGGGCGGGGTGATCGACGACCTGATCGTCTATCTCACGGACTGGGGCTACCGCCTGGTGGTCAACGCCAGCACCCGTGACAAGGACCTGGCGTGGATGACCCGCCAGGCCGAGGGTTTTGCGGTCGACGTCCGCGAGCGGCCCGATCTGGCGATGCTCGCGATTCAGGGGCCGAATGCCCGCGCCCGTACGGCCGACCTGCTCAATCAGCAACGCGCGGCGCTTATCCAGGAACTCAAACCCTTCCAGGGTCGCGCTGTCGGTGACTGGTTCATCGGCCGCACCGGCTACACGGGCGAGGACGGCCTAGAGATCATTCTGCCTACCGCCGAAGCGCCGGATTTCCTCAGCGAACTGGTCGGTGCCGGCATTTCGCCGATCGGGCTGGGCGCGCGCGATACGCTGCGCCTGGAAGCGGGCCTCAACCTTTACGGTCAGGACATGACCGAAGCCGTATCGCCGCTGCAGGCCAACATGGGCTGGACGGTGGCCTGGGAGCCGGCCGATCGCTCGTTCATCGGCCGCGCCGCACTCGAGGCCGAACGCACGCGCGAGGTGCCCAAGTTGGTTGGGCTGGTGCTGGAGGAGCGTGGCGTCCTACGCGCCCACCAAGTGGTGCGGGTCAATGGCAGCGGTGAAGGTGAGATCACCAGTGGGAGCTTTTCGCCGACGCTGGGCAAGTCCATCGCGCTCGCCCGCGTGCCTGCCGCGACCGGTGATCGTGCCGAAGTGGAAATACGCGGCAAATGGTACCCAGTTCGGGTGGTTCAGCCGACTTTCGTGCGCCACGGCAAAGTCCTGGTGTAAATTCCGCGGAGCGCTTCCTTGCGGTGGGCTGCGAGAGGCCTGCTGCGACTTCAATTCCAACGGTTTCGAGGACATGAACATGAGCGACATCCCAAGCGATCTGCGTTACGCCGCCAGCCACGAATGGGCCCGCCTCGAAGCGGACGGCACCGTCAGCGTCGGCATCTCCGACCATGCTCAGGAAGCGTTGGGCGACGTGGTCTATGTCGAACTCCCTGAGGTCGGGCAGCAGCTCGGCGCCGGCCAGCAGGCGGGCGTGGTCGAGTCGGTGAAGGCAGCGTCCGACATCTATGCGCCGATCTCCGGCGAGGTCGTAGCAATCAACGAACAGCTGACCGATGCACCCGAGAAGGTCAATGGCGAACCTTACGGCAGCTGGTTCTTCCGTGTGCAGCCCAACGACACGGCCGAGCTGGACAAGCTGCTCGACGTTGAGGGCTACAAGGCCGCTTGCAACGCCGACGCCTGATTTTCTGATCCGAGCCCCGCGCCGCTGGTCGAGTTCGCTCACCGGCTCGGCGCCGGGGCTTTCCTTTTTCCGAGAGAGCAGTCATGTCCCAAGTGCCGCGCCTTTCCCAGCTTCAGCAACCCGACGCCTTCCTCCGTCGCCACCTAGGGCCCGATGCGGCTGAGCAACAGGCCATGCTCGACGCGCTGGGATTGTCGAGCCGCGAGCAGCTCATCGAGCAGACCGTACCGCCGGCGATCCGGCTGAACGGCGAGTTGGCACTGCCGCCGGCGCTGGACGAACAAGGTGCGCTGGCCAGGTTGCGCAGCCATGCCGAGCAGAACCAGCTCTGGACCAGCCTGATCGGAATGGGCTACCACGGCACCATCACTCCGACGGTTATCCTGCGTAATGTGCTGGAGAACCCGGGCTGGTACACCGCCTACACGCCCTATCAACCTGAAATTGCCCAGGGCCGTCTCGAGGCGCTGCTGAATTTTCAGCAAATGACCATCGACCTGACCGGGCTGGATTTGGCCAACGCATCGCTGCTCGACGAGGCGACCGCCGCGGCCGAAGCCATGACGCTGGCGCGGCGGGTAGCCAAGAGCAAGAGCAACCGCTTCTTCGCCGATGAAAACTGCCACCCGCAAACGCTCTCGGTCATGAAGACCCGCGCGGAGGCCTTCGGCTTCGAACTGGTGGTCGGTGCCGTCGAGAGCATTGCCGGCGAGGACGTGTTCGGGGCGCTTCTGCAATATCCCGATACCCATGGCGAAATTCGCGACCTGCGCCCGGCCATCGAGCAGCTCCATGCGCGTCAGGCCCTGGCCTGTGTCGCGGCCGACCTGCTCAGCCTCGTGCTGCTGACGCCGCCTGGCGAGCTCGGCGCGGACGTGGTGCTCGGTACGACGCAGCGATTCGGCGTGCCGATGGGCTACGGCGGGCCTCACGCTGCGTATTTCGCCACGCGTGACGAGTTCAAGCGCGCCATGCCGGGGCGAATCATCGGTGTGTCCAAGGATGCGCGTGGCAATACTGCGCTGCGCATGGCGCTGCAAACCCGCGAGCAGCACATCCGTCGCGAGAAGGCCAACTCCAACATCTGCACCGCGCAGGTGCTGCTGGCGAACATTGCCAGCTGCTACGCTGTTTACCACGGGCCGGACGGGCTCAAGCGGATTGCCCAGCGCACCCACCGCTTGACGGCGATCCTTGCCGCGGCGCTGGAGCGCGGCGGCATCAAGCGCATCAACGCCCATTTCTTCGACACGCTGACCCTCGACGTCGGCGGTGCCCAGACGGCGATCCTCGAAAGTGCCCGGGCAGCGCGCATCAATCTGCGCATTCTGGGGCGCGGCAAGCTGGGCGTGAGCCTGGACGAAACCTGCTGTGAGAAGACCGTCGAGCAACTGCTCGCAATCTTCCTCGGTGCCGACCACGGGCTCGACGTTGCAGCACTCGACGCCGGCGAGGTTGGCGATGGCATCCCGCAGGCCCTGGTACGCAGCACCGGTTTCCTCTCGCACCCGGTGTTCAACAGCCATCACAGCGAAACCGAGATGCTGCGGTACCTCAAGCAGCTCGAAAACAAGGATCTGGCCCTGAACCAGGCGATGATCCCGCTGGGCTCCTGCACGATGAAGCTCAACGCAACCAGCGAGATGATCCCGATCACGTGGCCGGAATTCGCCAATCTGCATCCCTTCGCCCCGCTCGAACAGGCACAGGGATACAAGGCCATGATCGACGAGTTGGAAGCCTGGCTGTGCGCGATCACAGGTTTCGATGCGATCTCCATGCAGCCCAACTCCGGCGCCCAGGGCGAATATGCCGGCCTGGTCGCGATCCGCAAGTACCATGAGAGCCGTGGCGAAGGGCAGCGCGACATCTGCCTGATCCCGTCCTCAGCGCATGGCACCAATCCAGCCTCGGCCCAGATGGTCAGCATGCGTGTCGTCATCGTTGAATGCGACAAGGCTGGTAACGTCGACCTGGCGGACCTCAAGCGCAAGGCCGCCGAAGCGGGGGATCGGCTGTCCTGCCTGATGATCACCTATCCGTCTACGCACGGCGTTTACGAGGAAGGCGTGCGCGAGATCTGCGAGACCATCCACGCGCACGGTGGGCAGGTCTATATGGACGGAGCCAACCTCAACGCGCAGGTTGGGCTGGCGCGACCGGCCGACATCGGCGCCGACGTGTCGCACATGAACTTGCACAAGACGTTCTGCATTCCGCACGGCGGTGGCGGCCCGGGCATGGGACCCATTGGCATCAAGGCCCACCTGCAGCCCTTCGTGGCCAATCATCCGGTTATCGAACTGCAAGGCCCTAACCCCGAGAACGGTGCGGTCAGCGCGGCGCCCTGGGGTAGTGCGAGTATTCTGCCGATCAGCTGGATGTACATCGCCATGATGGGCCCGCAGCTGCGGGACGCTACCGAAGTCGCCATCCTGGGTGCCAACTACCTGGCCAAGCGTTTGGGTGATGCCTATCCGGTGCTCTACAGCGGCCGCAATGGCCGCGTCGCGCACGAGTGCATCATCGACTTGCGACCCTTGAAGGCGCAGACGGGGATAACCGAGGAGGACGTCGCCAAGCGTTTGATCGACTATGGCTTCCATGCGCCAACCATGTCGTTCCCAGTCCCTGGCACCTTGATGATCGAGCCGACCGAAAGCGAATCGAAGGCCGAACTTGACCGTTTCGTCGAGGCGATGCTGAGCATTCGGGCCGAGATTGCCAAGGTCGAGAGCGGTGGCTGGCCGGCCGAGGACAACCCATTGGTGCGCGCACCGCATACCCTGGCAGACGTGACTCACCTTTGGGACCGCCCCTACAGCATCGCCGAAGGTGTCACCCCGACTGCCCACACGCGCGCGCACAAATATTGGCCGGCGGTGAACCGGGTGGATAACGTCTTCGGTGACCGCAACCTGTTCTGTGCCTGCGTGCCGGTCGACGCATACAGGGATTGATCTGCTGAGAACGCGCTGGAAACCGGGGGCGGCGAGCCCTCGGTGTGTTCCCAAGCTCGGTAAAAGGATAGAGGCATCATCACGCTGGGTGGTCTGGGCATGATAAGCCCGATATTTCGTTCCCGACAGATATGCCAGGGGCCCCAGAGACCGGCTTGCAGACGGGCGATCCAGCGTTCTCAGCAATCCGCCTCGCACGGCTGCCGGTCAAGATGCTTCGGTTAGAGTGCTACCCGTCCGCGTGAATTGCCGTTACACCTGACCATAGGCTGGCCCGGTTTCGCTGGTCGAGCGTCAGCTGTCGGCCGCGTCGTCGGCTACCGATTCCATCCCTAGCATTTCGGCTAGCGCGAGCTGCGCCTCTTCGACGCCCTGGCGCTTCGGGGCGGAGAACAGCTGGACGCTGACCCCTTCACCCCACCCCTTACGAATGTCACGCTGGATCGCCAGCAGGGCGTTTTTCGCGGCGCCAAACGCGAGCTTATCCGACTTGGTCAGCAGGATATGCAGCGGTAGGTCACTGGCACTCGACCAGTCCAGCATCATGCGGTCGAATTCGGTCAGCGGATGGCGGATGTCCATCATCAGGAACACACCGGCCAGGCTTTCCCGGCTGCTCAGGTACGCTTCCAGGTGGCGCTGCCAGTGCTGCTTGAGGGGAATCGGCACCTTGGCGTAGCCGTAGCCGGGCAGGTCGACCAGGCGATGTTCGTCGTCCAGGCGGAAGAAGTTTAGCAACTGGGTGCGCCCGGGCGTCTTCGAGGTACGCGCAAGGTTGGCGTGTGTCAGTGTGTTCAGCGCGCTGGACTTGCCTGCGTTGGAGCGGCCGGCGAATGCGACCTCCAACCCCTCGTCAGCCGGGCATTGGTCGACCTTGGCGGCGCTGGTCATGAAGGTCGCTTGCTGGCAGAGGCGGAGAATCGGGTTCTTCGGGAGCATGGATATTCCGGTGAGGTGCGCAGGGGTGCGGCAATGGTTCATTTCCGTTTCAAGGCCGCCAGTATATAATGCCGCAGATTTTGTGTGCGCTTTGGTCTTGACACGAACCCCTGCAGCGATCACCTCGGCGCCGCATCCGGCCGGTGGAGGGATCGTTTCGGTCAGTATCGAACCCGTGCGAACCTAACGAGCATGGCCGCAGCCAGCTGGCTGGCCTGCCGAATAAGATCCTTTTAACCCTTTAGCCGTAGTTGGATGAGCTGATGAACAAAGTACTCGTGAGTCTGCTGTTGACCCTTGGCATCACCGGTATGGCCCACGCGGCTGGAGATGCCGAAGCAGGCAAGGAAAAGGTCGCGGTCTGTGGTGCCTGCCACGGTGCCGACGGCAACAGCGCCGCCCCGAACTTCCCGAAGCTCGCGGGTCAGGGCCAAAGCTACCTGTTCAAGCAACTGCAGGACATCAAGGCCGGCAGCTCGCCAACCGCCGAGCCGGGTGTTGGTCGCAAGGTCTTGGAAATGACAGGCATCCTCGATCCCTACAGCGATCAGGACCTTCAAGACATCGCCGCTTACTTCGCAAGCCAGAAGATGACCGTCGGCATGGCCGATCCGGCGCTGGTCGCGCAGGGCGAGAAGCTCTTCCGCGGCGGTAAGGTCGAAGAAGGCATGCCCGCTTGCACTGGCTGCCACTCGCCCAATGGGGCTGGTATCGAGCTCGCCAAGTTCCCGCACCTCGGTGGCCAGCATGCGGCCTACACCGCCAAGCAGCTGACCGATTTCCGCGAAGGTAACCGCACCAACGACGGCGATGCCGCCATCATGCGAACCGTCGCGTCGAAGCTGACCAACAAGGACATCGAAGCCCTGGCCAGCTACATCCAGGGCCTACACTGATCCGCTAGCCGGTCGGCGTACCGAAAGGGCGTTCGAGGCGTGAGCCTTGGCGCCCTTTCGTTGTTTTGGGCCTCGCTATAATCCTGTGTCAAGAGTTTGAAAAGCCGATGAAAGCGCTGGCGAGCCGCAGCGAATTACTGCAGCCTGTTGCGCATTCGGTCAGCCGTTCATAGCCAAGGGAGTCACCATGCGTAAACTCGTTCTCAGCGCCGTTCTCGTCACTGCTAGCCTGTTCGGTCTGCCGGCCAGCGCGGCGGAATTCCAGGCGGGGAAGGAATACGTCGAATTGAAGACGCCGGTGCCCGTCGCCGAGCCCGGCAAGGTCGAAGTGGTCGAGCTGTTCTGGTACGGCTGCCCACACTGTTATCAATTCGAGCCGGTGATCAATCCGTGGGTCGAGCAACTGCCCGAGGACGTCGACTTCAAGCGTATTCCGGCGATGTTCGGCGGCGTGTGGAACCTGCATGGCCAGATGTTCCTGGCGCTCGAGTCGATGGGTGTCGAGCAGAAGGTTCATGATGCGGTGTTCAATGCCTATCACCGCGAGGGCAACAAGCTCGATACACCTGAGAAAATGGCCGAATTCCTGGCCGGCCAGGGCGTCGACGGCGAGGCCTTCCTGAAAGCCTACAACTCCTTCGGTGTGAAGAGCCGCGCTGAGCAGGCCAAGAAGCTTGCCATGGCCTATCAGATCACGGGGGTGCCGGTAATGATCGTCAACGGCAAGTACCGCTTCGATATCGGCTCGGCGGGTGGCCCGCAGCGCGCGTTGGAAGTCGCCGACTTCCTGATCGAAAAAGAACGCACCGCGCAGTAAGCAACGCCATGTTGCGCCGCTGGAGTTCGCCGCGCCTGGCAGGCCCCGGTCAGACCAGGGTCAACTCGCACTGTCTGGACTCCATCGGCCTGCCGTGCGATGGCCGGCTGCGCCTGCTGAGCTTCAATATCCAGGTCGGCATCAGTACCGAGCGTTATCACCATTACCTGACCCGAAGCTGGCAGCACTTCCTGCCTCATCAGGGCAGGGCGCTCAACCTGCAGCGTATCGGCGAGCTGCTGTCCAATTACGATCTGGTCGCCCTGCAGGAGGCTGACGGCGGCAGCATGCGCTCCGGATTCGTCAACCAGGTCGAGCACCTGGCCCAACTCGGCGCTTTTCCCTACTGGTACCAGCAGCTCAATCGCAACCTCGGCCGCTTCGCCCAGCACAGCAACGGCGTGCTCAGCCGGCTGGAGCCTCAGGGGCTGGAGGATCACCCGCTGCCTGGCCCCTCCGGGCGCGGTGCGATCCTTCTGCGTTTCGGTGAAGGTGAGGATGCCCTCGTGGTGGTCGTCATGCACCTCGCGCTCGGCGGCAGCACCAGGACGCGACAACTTGCCTATATTCGCGAGCTGGTCGGGCCTTACCGTCATCAAGTACTCATGGGCGACATGAACACTCATGCCAGCGACCTGCTGGAACATTCGCCCTTGCGCGACCTCGGTTTGCAGGCGCCACAGATTGAGGCGACCTTTCCCAGCTGGCGTCCGCGCCGGTGTTTGGACCATATTCTGCTCAGCCCAAGTTTGACACTCGAGCGCGTCGACGTGCTGGCCCAGGCGAGCTCCGACCATCTGCCCGTCGCCGTGGAGATTCGGCTGCCCGATTCAATGCACGGCGATGCGTTGCCGGTCCCAAGGTAGGCATGAAGTGAACGACGACGCCAAACGTTGGAAGGAAAAGTACCTCAGCTCGCTGGAGCAGCAGGAGCGCCAGGAAAAGCGTTGGGAAACCCGCCTGGATCTGCTGCGACGGAGCCTGGTGCGCAGCAGCTTCGCTGTCGAGGGTGCCGACCCAGCGGTCGAGCAGTGCATGCGCGAGTTGCGCGAGATACTGCGCGATGAGGTGTTGGACGACCGGCTGGCCGCGCTGGTGCCGCGTCTGGAACGGGCCGTGTTGGATACCGAACGGACCAAGCAGGACCGTCTTGGACAATTGACCGGCGCGCTCCATCGCCTGGTCGAGCAATTGCTCGAGCTGCCTCTGCCTGGCGAGATACGCAAACCGCTGAAGAAGTTCGATCGTCAGCTCGACGACCGCGCGGCGCAATCGCGCGAACTGCCGCCGCTGCTGGACGAGCTGGGCCAATTGCAACAACAGGCCTTGGCTGCACAGGATCAGGCCGCGCCGGCGTCGGTGGGCCTGTTCGGCCGGCTCTTTGGCACGCGCAATCAACCGGAAGCCTCATCGGGCGAACCCGCAGGCCAGGCCTCGTCGCCACAGCCGCTGGGGGCGCCGTCCGAGCCCGCGCCGCCCCAGGCGACACTCTCCGGGCCCGAGCCTGAAACGGTCGCATCTGAGGGATCCTGCCCGGCCGTTAACGAACCGGTCGACCTAACGCCCGTCACGCCGGTTGACAGCCCTCTGGAAGACGCCAGCCACGGCGATGATGTGATCTATACGCTGCCTGAAACCCCTGAGCTGGCCTACAGCGCGGTAGCCGAGCGGGTCGAGACCACCCTGTTCAGCCTGCTCGATGGCTTGCAACTGCCGGAGCACCAGCAGCCGCAGGCGCAGGCGCTGCGTGAACGTATCCAGCGCGGTCTGAATTGGTACGAGCTGGTGCCGGTGCTCGATGATCTGGCGCAACTGATGCTGGCGGTGGCGGATCAGGGGCAGCGCGAATTCGAGAACTACCTCAAGCTGCTTAACGAGCGACTGGCGAGCATGCAGCAGAGCCTGAGTTCGGCCCGTGAAGGTCATGCGCAAAGCCAGGAAGCCGCCCAAGCGCTCGATGAGGAGCTGCGCCAGCAGGTTGGTGGCTTGCAGAGCAGCATGCTCGAAGCCAAGGATTTGCCTTCACTGAAACAGGCCGTGCAGGCACGCCTCGACGGGCTGCTGGAGACGGTCGACCTCTACGAGCAGCAACGCGGCGAGCATGAGCAGCGCCTGGCCGAACGGCTCGGCACGTTGGTGGGCCGTGTCGCGAGCCTGGAGGAAGCAGCAGTCGGCATGCAGCAGCACCTCGAAGAGCAGCGTCAGAAGGCCTTGCAGGATCCGCTCACCCAGCTTGCCAACCGGGCGGCCTGGGATGAGCGCCTCGAGCTGGAGTTGGCGCGGCAGCAGCGCTATGGCGGAAATCTGCTGCTCGCGGTGCTCGATGTCGACCACTTCAAGCGCATCAATGACAGCTTCGGTCATCTGGCCGGTGACAGGGTGTTGAAAATCATCGCCAATGAGCTGCGCAAGCGGTTGCGCAAGACCGATTTCATCGCCCGTTTCGGCGGCGAGGAGTTCGCCCTGTTGCTGCCTGAAACGCCGCTGGAAGCTGGGCTGCAGTTGCTCGACAACTTGCGCACCGGCATTCAGGCCTGCCCGTTCCATTTCAAAGGTGCGCGTCTGGAGGTCACGCTGTCGGGCGGTATCGCCGATTTCCGCGAGCGCGACAGTGCCGATGCGGTCTTCGAGCGGGCCGACAAGGCGCTTTACCGTGCCAAAGGCGGCGGGCGCAACCGTATCGAGGCGGGCTGACCAACCGGTCTGGACCGGCTGCTTACCCTGCGTATACTGGCCCGTCTCGTCACGCGCCGCGCGAAGCGGCGCGTTGCATCGGCACGGCCAGCGGCATGCCGGCTGCCTGAGTCATTCAGTTGTCGACCCGAGGTGACCATGAAAGCCCTGATTCTAGGTGCGCTGGCCGTATTGCTGGCTGGCTGCGCCAGCGGCCCACGCATCGATACCCGCCATACTTCATTGGGCCAGGACAGCCGGGCGCAATTCATTGTCCTGCACTACACCTCGAGCGACCTGCAGCGCTCGCTGGAGATTCTCAAGGGTGACGGGGTCAGCAGCCACTACCTGATTGGAGAATCGCCAGCCACTATCTACCGGCTGGTCGATGAGGACCGACGCGCCTGGCATGCTGGCGATAGCCAGTGGAATGGGCGCACCTGGCTCAATTCGAGTTCCATTGGCATCGAGTTGGTCAACCGTGGCTACATTGAGGACGCGCAGGGGCGGCGGCTCTGGTATCCCTATTCGGAGGCGCAAATCGACGCGCTCGTCGTCCTGCTCAAGGACATCATGCAGCGCCACTGGCTCAAGCCTGGCGCAATCGTCGGGCACAGCGACATCGCCCCGCAGCGCAAGGTGGATCCGGGGCCCTTGTTTCCTTGGAAACGGCTCGCAGAGGAAGGGCTGGTGCCTTGGCCAAACGCAGCCGCTGTTGCGCGGCAGCAATCGATCTTCGCGCAGCAGCTGCCGGATGTCGGCTGGTTCCAGCGCCAGCTGGCGATCCAGGGCTACAAGGTGCCGACCCATGAGCATCTGGATTTGGAGACGCGCAACGTGATCGCAGCGTTTCAAATGAAGTATCGACCGTCGCGGTTCGATGGCGAGCCGGATGCTGAGACTGCAGCGCTGCTGCACGTGCTCAACGCGGCACTCGCTGCGCCCTAAGACCGCTCGGTGCAGCCGATCAACCTGGAATCGGCCAGGGCTGCGGTTCGATGGTCGGTAGCGGCGCGGTATTCAGGATCGGCCAGCATCGCCAGGAAGGCCGCTCGCGAGGGATAGCGGACCAGCAGCATCCGGTCCCAATGCTCATCGGCCGGAGCAATCAGGGCGACATGGGCCCGCGCCATCACCTGCACCTCGCCACCCGCTTCACGGACCTTCGTCAGTGCGGTGCGACTGTAGCGCGCATACGCCTCGGCACCGCTGCACGCTGCATGGGGCGAGCTGTCAGGGTAGTGCGCCTCCTGGTGGAAGCGCAGCAGATTGAGCATGAGAATGGGTATGTCGGCGGGCATGCGCTCGGCGAACTGCTGCATTTGTTCCGCGGTAGGGTTGAGATGGGCGGGCATGGCGGCTCCTTTCGTTGGCCGTCGCCCGCCTGGCTCAGATGGGCAGGGCGATGTAGAAGATGGTGCCGTGGCCGATGCGTGAATGCACGCCGATGCGACCACCATGCAGCTGGGCGATCTCCTTGCATAAGGCAAGCCCCAGTCCAGCCCCGCCGCGCCGCCGACCGATCTGCACGAAGGGCTCGAAGATTCGCGCCTGCTGGCTGTAGGGGATGCCTTCGCCGTTATCTTCCACGCTGAGGATCACACGTTCGCCATGGTGCCGCGCCAGCAGCCGGATTTCGCCGCCCTTGGGCGTGTGCCGCAGCGCGTTGCTGAGTAGGTTGTCCAGCACGCGCTCCATCTGTTGGCGATCAAGCAGCAGGTTCGGCAGCAAGGCCTGCAGTTCCAGCTCAATCTCGATATCGTTCTCGGCGGCCGCCGCGACGAAGCGCTCGCGGGCTTCGCTAAGCAGCGCCGCCGGGTCGCATGGCACGCGTTCGAGCTTTTGTTGCCCGCTCTGGTAGCGGGAGAAGTTCAGCAGGTCGTTGATCAGCGTGACCAGGCGTTGCATCTCTTCGTGCACGGTGCTGAAGAGGTCGGCCTCGCGGCTGCTCGCCGGGTAATGGGTGCGCTCGCGCAAGAGGCTGAAGGCCATCTGCATACCGGTTACCGGCGTGCGCAGTTCGTGCGAGGCGCGCAGCACGAATTCATTGCGTACGCGCTCGAAGGTGCGCTGGTCGGTGACGTCGTGCAAGACCATCACCGCGCCGCTGATACGGCCGTCATGGTGGTTCACCGGGCTCAGGCGCCAGGAAAGCAGGCGTCGCTCGCCGTCGGCTTCGATTACCAGGTCGTCCGGCGGACCGGAGAGCGGCTTGTCGTCCAGCACCAGGCGTGCGGCCTCGTCCAGTTCCGGATGGCCCAGCGCTTCGCCGAGCGTCGAGCCGATGTGTTCGGTTTCCCAAGCGAGCTGCCGCTGTGCGACCGGGTTGGCGTGCTCCAGGCGGCCCTGCCGATCGATGATCAGCAGGCCATCGTCGATGCTGTCCAGCAGGGCCTGGAGGCGTTGCTGGCCGTTGACCAAGGCATCAATGTTGGTCTGCTTGAAGGTGTGCAGGGCCTGCGACATCAAGCCGAAGCGCCGGCTCAACGAAGACAGTTCGGCAATGGGCGAGCTAGGCAGCGTGATATTGAAATCGCCGCGGCCAATCTGGTCCGCCACGCTCGACAGTTGCTCGATGGGGTCGCCAAAGCGCCGTGCGAAGCTGTGCGCCGTTACAAAGCCGATCAGCAGGACGGCGATGCCCGTCAAGCCGAGCAGGCCCGCAAGTAGCTGGGCCCGCTCGCGGCTGCGGATCTCGGTGTCTCGGATCTGATCGTAGGCATCTTGCTGCATATCGACCATCAACGAACGCACCCGATTGAAGGCGCGGCGCAGGCCGTTGTCCTCCAGCAGCGTAAGCGCCTGCGCGGCCGGTGCCTCGAGCATGGCGAGAAACGCGGCATAGGCTTGTTCGATGGCGCGGTAATCATCGCGGCTGGCTTCGTCTGCCGCTTCGGCCAAGCCTCTGGCCAGGGCTGTTTCGAAGGCCTGGCGCGGTTCGTCGAGGGCGGCATTGTCGCGATCCGTGCGCACCAGGATCAGCAGATGATTGCCCAGCGCCTGACGCAGTTGCTGGTTGGCCTCGATCACACCGAAGTTGTCGCGGATCAGCTTCTCTTGGCTCTTGGCCATCTGCACCACGCTGACGAGCGCCAGGACCAGGCCCAGCAATGCAACGGTCATCAGCGCCGAGAACCCGAGGAAGAGTCGGGTCCGGAGCTTCATCTGAATCTTCATAGGCCGTATTGCTTGCGCTTCCGGTAGAGGGTCGACGCGTCGATGCCGAGCGTCCGGGCGGCCTGTTCGAGTGTTTCACTGGTACTCAGCACGCCGGCGATGTGGGCGCGTTCCAGTTGCTCCAGACTCATGGCTTCACCGATGCGTGGCGCGTTGCTGACGGCCTGGTCTGCCAGGCCGAGGTGGCTCACCTCGATCATTTCCTGCGGGCAGATGATGCTGGCGCGCTCGACGACGTTGCGCAGTTCGCGCACGTTGCCGGGCCAGCGGTAGGCCTTGAGGGCCGCGATGGCGGCGTCGCTGAAGCCGCGCGCCGGCCGGCCATAGCTCTTTACGAACGAGGCCAGGAAACGTTCGGCCAAGGTCAGCACGTCTTCTGGGCGCTCGCGCATCGGTGGCAAGTTGAGCGTGATGACGTTCAAGCGGTAGAGCAGATCCTCGCGGAACTTGCCTTCACGGACCATTTCCTCGAGGTTCAGGTTCGTGGCGGCGAGAATGCGCACATCGGCCCGGCGGGTGACCGGATCGCCGACCCGCTCGTATTCCTTGTCCTGGATGAAACGCAGGAGTTTGGGCTGGAGCGTCAAGGGAAAATCGCCGATCTCGTCGAGAAACAACGTACCGCCGTCGGCCTGATTGACGCGGCCGAGCGTGCTCTCGGTCGCCCCGGTGAAGGCCCCGCGGTTGTGACCGAACAGCTCGCTCTCCATCAGGTCCGCCGATAGCGATGGGCAGTTGATGGTGATGAAGGCTTTCTTGGCGCGACGGCTCCAGTTGTGGATGGCTCGGGCCAGCTCGCCCTTGCCGGTGCCGGACTCGCCGAGAATGAGGATATTGGCGTCGGTGTCGGCCACCTGCCGGGCGGTTTCCAGCACATTCATCATGGCCGGGCTGTGCGAGCCGAGCGCGTCGTTGCGCTTTTGGACCTCGCCTTCGAGCGCTTCGAGCCGTGCCGCCATCTGCCGGACTTCCAGCTGCTTGGCCGCCGACAGCCGCAGCTGCTCGGGGCTACAGGGCTTGACCAGATAGTCCGCCGCGCCCGCCTGCATGGCATCGACCGCGGTGTCGACCGCCGAATGGGCTGTGACGATCACCACGCGCATCCAGGGGGCTATCACGCGCATCTGTTGCAGAACGTCCAGGCCGTTGTCCTCGCCGAGGCGCAGGTCGAGGAAGCATAGGTCGAAGACCTGGCGCTGCAGGACGGCTTCGGCCTGCGATGCGCTAGCGGCAGTGACAACCGTATAGCCGCGATCCTCCAGGCAGTAGCGGAAGGTACGCAGGATCGCGGCCTCGTCATCTACCAGAAGAATACGGCCACCGGTGTCGGTCGTTTGGTCCATGGATGCTCCAGGTTGGCAAAGCGGATTAGCAGCTGAATCGGAAGGTACGACGGGCGCCCGGTTAGCGGCTGAGCGGGCGGCCGCACTCGAGCGCCTGCATTAGTCTACGGAAAGTCTTGCAAGTTGCACGGTCAGGTTGGGGCTTTACTGCAGCCTGCAATCACTCAGCAAGCGAAACGATTGCCTAAGTCGTTGTTTTCTTTAACTTTGCCATGTGAAAAAGTCTGGCACGCGCCTTGCGGCGAGAGGGCACAACTGACTGTCTGACTTGCCTCGAACGGGGCGCTGGAGGAATCAAATGGCCCACACCATGACGCAACTGAACGAGCTGATCGAAATCACCCGCGACGGCCAACATTTCTATCAGCACGCAATGGAGGCGGTGAAGGACGTCGAACTCCAACACCTGTTCCGTGATCTCGCCCAGGCCAAGACGCACGTCATTCAAGCGCTGTCGGTGAAGGTCGCCGCCAATCAGGAGCAGCCAGCGCAGGGTGGAACTACAGCCGGCAAATTGCGGGAGGTCTACGCCGACACCAAGGCGCGCCTTGGCGACCCCGACGCGGTGTATGTGGACCAACTGGACCAGGCGGAGGAACGCATCCTGGGCGCCTTCGAAGACGCGCTGAAAAGCGCCGAGCCCGATGTGCGTGCGCTGCTTGCCATCGAGCTGCCGAAGCTACGCGCCTGCCACGCTCGCATCCATGCGCTCAATCACCGCGGCGATGACGCCTAGGTGGGGATTAGGCCGTCGTGCATTTCGCACGGGCCCGCTTCGGGGCATCGTGCAAATTAAATTGGCGGCAAGCAGGTTGGTGTAGATAAGTTATTGAAATACAAATTAAAAATAACTAGATAAAGCTGGCATGCGGAGTGCAATCCATTAGGTAATTCAGATTGCCCCGCATGCTTAGAAGGAGTTGAGGATGAATCGCAACGCACGCTTCTCACTGGTTGGAAAGGCTTGTCTTACCGCTGCGGTCGTAACTCTTCTCGTTGGTGCCGAGCGGCCGATGTCGCAACCGCTCAGCCAGACGCAACAGCAGCCGGCGGAACGAATCCGCATGTATGACGCTCAACCGGTAGGGGTCGTGCAGACCGGACCCGAACCACGTTCTATCGACTATCTGCAGGTCCGGTCGGAGCAACGCTGGGTTTTCTGAGTAGTAGATCCGCCAATCTCAACGCGACGATCCCGCTGAGATGTTCCTGAACCGAAGAGGAGAGACACCATGCTGAGTTGGGCCATTACCTTTCTGATCATCGCCATCATCGCTGCGGTACTGGGCTTCGGTGGTATCGCCGGCACCGCAACGGGTATCGCGAAGATCCTGTTCGTCGTGTTCCTGGTGCTGTTCGTGGCATCGCTGATCTTCGGCCGTGGTCGCGGCCCGCGGGTCTGACGCAACCATGCCGCCCGTAAGGGCGGCTGCAATACCGAAGGAAGCGGCACCGGACAGGACGCCAAAATCTAGAGTGGTTGCCCACGCAGCCCTCCACTGATCGGACGGCTCGCTGGCGAGCCATCCAACCCCGCGTAGCGGGTGAACCAAGGGGTCGGGACGCTCTGCTATCGGAGCGACCTAGGGGTACAGGGGGTACCTCCGGCACGGGCCAGGTTCAGCGACGCGCAACCGAAGGTGGCACTCACCACCTTCGGTTCGTATCTATCTCTCCCTCCGTTGTGCTTAAACGTATCCGTTACGTTATCCGCGCGAACCGCACTGTTCTCCAGCCGGCGTTGGTCAAGGCATGACCGTCACCCGTCGACGCCGCTATCATCGCGACCAGTCATCCGCGGGAGAACAACATGCTCAATGGCCTCTGGCTTGGCTTTTTCGTCGTCGCGGCTATTGCGGCGTTCGCTAGGTGGCTGATCGGTGGAGACCCTGGCGTCTTTGCGGCGTTGGTCGAGAGCCTGTTCGCCATGGCCAAGCTGGCCGTGGAAATCATGATCGTGCTGTTCGGCACCCTGACGCTCTGGCTCGGCTTCCTGCGAATCGCGGAAAAGGCCGGGCTGATCGAATGGCTGGCCCGTCTGCTTGGCCCCCTGTTCAGGCGGCTGATGCCCGAGGTGCCGGCCGGTCACCCGGCGCTGGGTTTGATCACGCTGAATTTCGCCGCCAATGGCCTTGGCCTGGATAACGCGGCCACGCCTATCGGGCTGCGTGCAATGCGAGCACTGCAGGAGCTTAACCCCTACCCAACCGTGGCGAGCAATGCGCAAATTCTCTTTTTGGTGCTCAACACCTCGTCCTTGACCCTCCTACCTGTCTCGATCTTCATGTACCGCGTCCAGCAGGGCGCGGAGGATCCCACGCTCGTCTTCCTACCGATCCTGCTGGCAACCACCGCATCGTCGCTCGCCGGGCTTCTGGCCGTCGCGCTCGTCCAGCGGCTGCGCCTCTGGGACCCGGTTGTGCTCGCCTATCTAGTACCCGGTGCGCTGTTGCTTGGCGGTTTCATCGCGCTGCTGGCCGGGCTCTCCGCTACGGCGCTGGCTGCCCTGTCGTCGTTGCTGGGCAACCTGACGCTGTTCGGCCTGATCATCGCCTTCGTCGTGATTGGCGCGCTGCGCAAGGTGCCGGTGTACGAGAGCTTCGTCGAGGGGGCGCAGGAAGGCTTCGACGTTGCCAAGAGCCTGTTGCCGTACCTCATTGCCATGCTCTGCGCGATCGGCGTGCTGCGCGCATCCGGCGCGCTGGATTTCGGACTAGACGGCATCCGTTGGTTGGTCGAGGTGCTGGGCTGGGACACCCGCTTCGTCGATGCGCTACCGACGGCACTGGTCAAACCGTTTTCCGGCAGTGCAGCACGGGCGATGTTGATCGAAACGATGCAAAGCCAAGGGGTCGACAGCTTTCCCGCGTTAGTCGCCGCGACGGTGCAGGGCAGCACCGAGACGACCTTCTACGTGCTGGCGGTGTATTTCGGTGCGGTCGGGATTCAGCGCGCGCGGCATGCGGTGGGGTGTGCTTTGGCGGCAGATGCCGCGGGGATCACCGCGGCGATCCTGGTGTGCTATTGGTTTTTTGGCTAAGGCCGGTCGAGGCTTTAGCCTGGCGTGGGCGTTAGCCCGCTACTCGCTGCCAGACCCGGAACAACGGCTCTGCCAGAAACATCACCAGAAACAACCGCAAAACCTGCACGGCCGTCACCAGCGCCACGGACAGCTGCAGCGCCTCGGCCGTCAGGCACAGCTCGGTGATACCGCCGGGCATCATGCCCAGCATCAACGAGGTCTGGTTCAGCGTGCTCGCCCAGCCGAGTGCCCCTGCCAGCCCAGCTGCGGCCGCCATGGCGAGAAGCGTGAAGAGCAAGACGCGTAGCAGGAAGATCGGCGCGTTGCGAAAGAACGGCCGATCGAAATGGCAGCCCAGCGAGCAGCCGATCAGCCATTGCCCCAGTTGCCCCGCGCCCGGCGGCAGGCCGAGGTGCAGGTCGAACGTCACCGCGGCGATGGCGCACGCTGTTAGCGGGCCGAGCATCCAGGGATTGGGTTGGCCCAGCCGCTTCCATAGCAAGGCGAGCAAGCCGCCCGCGGGCAGCAGCACGGCGATCCAGAACCAACTTACCGGGTACGGGGCCGGCGGGTCGACCGGCGGCAGGCTCCAGGTAAAGAGTGCCGGCACTACCAGTACGACCAACAGCAGGCGCAGGCTGTGCGCGGCAGCGACGCGAGCAGGTTGGGCATCGTGGCGCGAGGCCAGGTTGACCATTTCGCTTGCCCCACCGGGCATGCTGGCGAAAAAGGCGGTCGCTCGATCGACGCCGCCGCCGCGCATCAGCACCAGAAGGCCGATCAAACCGAGCAGCAGGGTGCCGATAGCGCCGGCCAAAATCACACCGAAGTGGCTGAGTACCTGCTCCATCACCTCGCTGGTGAAGTGCAGGCCGATGGCGCTGGAGATGATCCACTGACCGGCCTGGCGGCCTCGCGGCACCTCCTGCACCAACCAGCCGCTGCAACGAACAAGGATCACCGCCAGCAGCGAGCCGACCATCCAGGGCAGCGGCCAGCCTGCAAGGCTGGCCAGCCAGCCGCCAAGGGCGCCCACCAGCGGGGTCGCCCACCAGGCGGGCAAGCGCAGGGCGCGCATCTCAGCCCTGTGCGGCCAGGGTGGCGCGACGGCGGCGCCCCATGTACCAGCGGATGCCCGGCATTGCCAGCATCAGTACAGCCATGGCCCAGAGGATCAGGGTAATCGGGCTGCCCCAGAGGATGCCCAGCTCGCCGTTGGAAATCGACAGCGCACGGCGCAGGTTGTCTTCCATCATCTCGCCGAGCACGAAGCCAAGAATCAGCGCCGAGAGCGGGAAATCCAGCTTGCGCAGCAGATAGCCGAAGACACCGAGGCCGACCATCAGCACCAGGTCGAAGGTGGTGCTGTGCACCGAATAGACGCCGACCATGCTGATCACGGTGATCGCCGGTACCAGGACCCAGTTCGGCACGGCGAGCATGCGCGAGAACAGGCCGACCAGCGGGATGTTCATGATCAGCAGGATCACATTGCCGATGAACAGCGAGGCGATCAGGCCCCAGACCACGTCTGGCTGCTGTTCGAACAGCAGCGGACCGGGGGTGATGTTGTACAACGTCAGCGCGCCGATCATCACCGCGGTGGTGCCTGAGCCCGGTACGCCGAGGGTCAGCATGGGAATCAACGAGCCGCACGCAGACGCATTGTTCGCGGCTTCCGGCGCGGCGAGGCCACGCAGGTCACCGTCACCGAACTTGCCGCTTTCGCCAGCCATGCGCTTTTCGCTCATGTAGGTCATGGCGCTGGCAATGGTGGCGCCGGCGCCCGGCAAGGTGCCGATGACGAAACCGGCTACGGCGCTGCGGACCATGGTGAAGAAGGTCAGGCAGAACTCCTTGAAGTTGAACAGCAGTCGCCCGCTGGCCTTGACTGCCTGTTGCCCGCTGTGGGTCTTTTCCAGCATCAGCAGGATTTCGCTGACGCTGAAGAAGCCGATCACCACGATGACGAATTGAATGCCGTCCGACAGGCTGACGCTGCCGAAGGTGAAGCGGTACACGCCGGTGGTGGCATCCACGCCGACGGTCGCCAGGCCCAGGCCGATCAGCGCCGACATCAGCGTCTTGACCGGCTTGTCCCCGACCATGCCGCCGAGGCAGGCGATGGCGAAGATCATCAGCACGAAATATTCGGCCGGGCCGAAGGCCACCGCCCATTTGGCCAGCAGTGGCGCGAACAGCACCACCCCGCAGGTGGCGATGATGCTGCCGATAAAGGAGCTGACTGCCGACAGCGACAGGGCGATGCCCGCCTTGCCCTGGCGCGCCAGCGGGTAGCCGTCGAGGGTGGTCATCACCGCGGCGGCGTCGCCCGGCACGTTGAGCAGGATTGCCGAGATGCGGCCGCCGTATTCGCAGCCCAGGTACACCGCGGCGAGCAGGATCAGCGCGGTCTCCGGCGGCAGGCCCAGGGCGAAGGCCAGCGGCAAGAGCAGTGCCACGCCGTTGATCGGGCCCAGGCCTGGGAGCAGGCCGACAATGGTGCCGACAAAGGCGCCGAACAGCGCCACGAGCAGGTTGGTCGGTCGCGTGGCGACATCGAAGCCCTGCATCAAGAAATTCAGTGTTTCCATTTTAGCTCTCCAGCAAACGCAGCACGCCGAGCGGCAGCGGCACGTCCAGCAGGTAATCGAACAGGCCGTAGAGCAACAGGCCCAGCAGCGCACCGCTGATCACGCATGGCCACAGGCGACCGTTGAACAGCAGGCCTAGGGCGAAGCCGGCCAGCGCGGTTGAAATCACGAAGCCCAGTGGCTCGAACAGCAACGCGTAGGCCAGGAGCACCAGGATGCAAAGGGCGGCGCGGCGGGCCATGGCCCAATCGAAAGCTGGCGTCGGCTCGCCCTTGGGCTTGCACAGCAGCCAGAGCGAACCGATGCCCATCAAGAACAGCAGGAGCAGCGGGTAGGCGCGCGGGCCGACCGGGTCATAGGCGAATGGCGCCTCGAAGCCCCAGGCGAGCAGCGCGAGACCGACGCAGGCGAGCAGCCAGGCCGCGGCGAAGACACGAACGTACATTGGAGTTACCTCGGCAGGAGTCGGCGCCGCGCAGGCGTGGCGCCGACGGGGTGTTACTTGACCAGGCCGAACTCGCCGGCGAGATCCTTGTACTCCTTGACCTGCTTGTCGACGAAGGCCTTGAGCTCGTCGCCGGTCATCGACAGCGGGAAGAGGTCGCGCTGTTCACGCAGCTTGGCGAAATCCTCGTCGGCCAGCAGGGTGTCGAACTGGGTCTTCCACCAGTTGAAGTCTTCATCGCTGACCTCCGGGCCCATATAGAAGCCGCGGATCACCGGCCAGCTGATGTCGAAGCCCTGCTCCTTGGCGGTCGGGATCTCGCTCATCTTGCCCGGCAGGCGCTCGTCCGACAGCACCGCGAGAATGCGGATCTTGCCGGCGTCGAGCTGCGGCGCCACTTCACCTAGGCCGCTACTGGTGACCTGCACATGGCCGCCAAGCATGGCGGTGAGCGTCTCGCCGCCGCCTTCGAACGCCACGTAGCGCAGCTTCTTGACGTCCACACCGGCGGCGCGGGCGATCAGTGCGGTCTGCATCCAGTCCTGGCCGCCGATGGTCGCGCCAGCGCCGAAGACCACGCTGCCCGGATCCTTCTTCACGGCAGCGATCAGGTCATCGAGGTCCTGGTAGGGCGAATCGGCGCGTACCGAAATGGCGCCATAGTCAGTGCCGATACCGGCCAGCCAGCGGACGGCGGATTCGTCGTAGCGGCCGAACTTGCCTTGTGCCAGGTTCAGCAGCGAGCCGCTGGAGAACGCGGTGATGGTGCCTGGCTCGTCGGCGCGCTGGGCAACCACGGCGTTGTAGGCGACCGCACCGACACCGCCCGGCATGTAGGTGACGCGCATCGGCGCTTCAAGCAGGCCGGCATCTTTTAGGCCGCTCTGGGCCAGCTTGCAGGTCAGGTCGAAGCCGCCGCCGGGCTTGGCCGGGGCGATGCATTCGGGGCGCTTGGGCTCGGCCATCAGCTGGCTCGAGAGCATCAAGCAGGACGAGAGCAGGGCGAAACGACGAAATGCGTTCTTCATGGGTGTCTCCTCGGTTTCTTATTGTGGACGGCTTTACCAGATCGGCAGGCTGTAGCTGACGATCAGGCGGTTTTCATCGGCATCGCGGGCGAAGTCAGAGCGGTACATCGCGTTGCGCCAACGCACCGCCACGTTTTTCAGCGGGCCGCTTTGCACCACGTACTTCAGTTCGATATCGCGTTCCCACTCGCTGCCGTTGTCGCCGCCGCTGTACTCGGCGTTGTCACCCGAGACGTAGCGGGTGAGGAAGGTCAGCCCAGGGATGCCGATGGAGGCGAAGTTGTAGTCGTAACGTGCCTGCCAGGAGCGCTCATCGGCGTTGGCGAAGTCGTTGATCTGGACGAAGTTGACCAGGTACGGGTTGCTGCCGTCGATGTAGGCATAGCCCGTGTCGCCGCGCATCTGCTGGTAGCCGAGGCTAACTTTGTGGCCGCCCAGGCTGTAGCCGAGCATGCCGTTCCAGGCCTGGTTGTCGATCTCGCCACCGTTGGCCGCGCCAGTGTCGTCGCTGATCATCAGGCGCACGTCTGCGCTTAGCGAGGACTGCTCGCCGAGCGGCTGCACTGCCAGCAGGTTGAAAAAGTGCTGGCGGTAGATGTCGTCCAGCTCCGAGGCGTAGTAGGTGCCAGTGAAGCGCTCGCTGAAGCGGTACTCGACACCAGCGAACGTCAGATGATCGGCCTCGGCAGCACGGGCGAAGCGGCTGTTCTTGTTGTTCAGCTGCAGGTCCTGCGAGTCGGTCGAGGCGCGGTCGATCACTTTGTCGAAGCGCCCACCAATCAGCGTCAGGCCGTCGATGTCGGTGGACATCAGCGTGGTGCCTTCGAACAGCTGCGGCAGGGTGCGGCTATCGCTGGCGTTGGCGATCGGCATTTCCGGCAGATGGGTGCCGTAGCGCAGTTCGGTCTCGCCAATCTTCGCCTTGGCGGTCAGGCCCAGACGGCTGAACTCATCAGGCGTGCTGCCGTCCTCGTTGACGGGCAGCAGATCGGTGCCGGCACGGCCGCCGCCCGAGTCGAGCTTGACGCCGAGCATACCGAGCGCGTCCAGGCCGAAGCCCACGGTGCCTTCGGTGAAACCGGACTGAACGTCGAGAATGAAGCCCTGGGTCCATTCCTCGCGTTTGGATTGGCCGGTGCCTTCGCGGAAGTCGCGGTTGAGGTAAATGTTCTGGGTTTGCAGCGTGGCGCTGCTGTCCTCGATGAAATCAGCCTGGGCAAGCGGTGCCAGCGAGGCGGCCGCGACAGCGAGGGCGAGACGGGCGTGTACGGGTGTTTGTCTGACGACAGTCAGCATCCTTGGATCTCCACTATTGTTTTTGTTGTGACGGCCTTGAGCCGTGCCGGTGGATCTGGCCACCTGCGGCGATCCTAGGCGGCGAAACTTTCACCAGCCTTTCACGCGCGAAAGCAGCATGTCGCAAGCCCAGTCGCTACACTGGCGCACCTTGCGTATCGGGCAGAGGACAGGCAATGCGGATACTTCTCGTCGAGGATCACCCTCAGCTCGCCGAAAGCGTGGCTCAGGCGCTGCGCGCGGCCGGCTGGACTGTGGACCGGCTCGACGACGGCATCGCGGCCGATCTGGCTCTGGCGAGCGAGGACTACGCGCTGGCAATCCTCGACGTCGGCCTGCCCCGGCTCGATGGCTTCGAGGTGCTGGCGCGTCTGCGCGGGCGTGGCAAGACGCTGCCGGTGTTGATGCTCACCGCGCGCGGTGAGGTCAGCGACCGCGTCCATGGGCTCAACCTCGGTGCTGACGATTACCTGGCCAAGCCGTTCGAGCTGTCGGAGCTGGAGGCGCGGGTCAAGGCGTTGTTGCGCCGCAGCGTCGCCGGTGGCGAGCGCCAGCAGCGCTGCGGTGCGCTGGTCTATGACCTGGACGCCCGCCGCTTCAGCCTCGACGGCCAACCGCTGAGCCTCACCTCGCGCGAGCAGGGCGTGCTCGAAGCGCTGATTACCCGGCCGGGGCGGGTGATGAGCAAGGATCAGCTTGCCGCCCTGGTCTTTGGGCTCGACGAGGAAGCCAGCGCCGACGCCATCGAGATCTATATTCACCGGCTGCGTAAGAAGCTTGAAGGCGGCGCGGTGCGGATCGTCACCTTCCGCGGGTTGGGTTACCTGCTGGAGGCCGTGGATGCCTGAATGGCGGCGCGCCGGAAGCCTGCGCGCCGGGTTGCTGCTCTGGCTGGCGGCGTTGCTCGCGCTGTTGTTGTTGTTCAGTGGCTGGAGTGCCTATTGGAACGGCCGCGCCGCCGCCGATACCGCCTACGACCGCACCCTGCTGGCCTCGGCCCGCGCCATTGCCGACGGGCTTGTCACCAACGAGGGCAAGCTGCGCGCCAACGTGCCCTACATCGCGCTCGATACGTTTGCCTACGACAGCGCGGGGCGCATCTATTACCAGGTGCTGGACACCGCCGGCGAATTGGTCAGCGGCTACGAGCACTTGCCCGCGCCAGGCCCCGAAGTGTTACGTACCGATGACTACCCGGCACTGGCGCGCTTCTACGACGGCGAGTTCCAGGGCCAGGGTGTGCGCCTGGTCAGCCTGCTGCAGCCGCTCAGCGACCCGGCCCTCACGGGCATCGCTGAAATTCGGGTCGCCGAAACCCTGGGCGCGCGCGAGCGCATGGCGCGCAGCCTGCTCACCGATACCCTCTGGCGGGTCGGGGTGCTGGCGATCGCCGCGCTTGTGCTCGTCTGGCTTGCGGTCAGTCGCGCGCTGCGCCCGCTTGGGCGGCTCAGCGAAGCGGTCGAACTGCGCGAGCCGGATGACCTGCGCCCGCTGCCGCTGGTCTCGGTGCAGCGCGAGTTCCGGCCGCTGGTGCTGGCGCTCAATCACTTCACCGAACGCTTGCGTGGGCAGCTGGAACGGCAGGCGCAATTCATCGCCGATGCCTCGCACGAACTGCGTACACCGCTGGCGGCGCTCAAGGCGCGCCTGGAACTGGGCTTGCGCGACCCGGAGCCGCAGCGTTGGAAACTGACCCTGGAGGAGGCCGAGGAGCACACCGATCGCGTCGTCCACCTGGCCAACCAGCTGCTCTCACTGGCGCGCATCGAAAGCGGCGTGCAGGCCATGGCCGAAGGCGGCACCCAACGTCTCGACCTGTCGCAGTTGGCGCGCGAGCTGGGGCTGGCGATGGCCGCGCTGGCGCACCAGCGGGGCGTGGCGCTCGCACTGGAAGCCGACCAGCCAGTATGGGTACATGGCGAGCCGACCCTGCTCAACGAGCTGCTCAGCAACCTGGTCGACAACGCGCTGGCGCATACGCCGGCAGGCGGCAATGTGGTTATTCGCGTGCTGCCGCAACGGGTGTTGGAGGTTGAAGATGACGGCCCCGGCATACCGGCCAGTGAGCGCGAGCGGGTCTTTGCACGTTTTTATCAGGTCAAGCGCGGGCGCGGCGCCGGCCTGGGCCTGGCGATCGTCGGTGAGATCAGCCGCGCCCACCGCGCCCGCATCGAGCTCGGCGAGGCGGCGCTCGGTGGCCTGCTGGTCAAGGTGCGCTTTCCAGCGTCAACGAGCGACGGCGTCGATTAACGGTGCCTCGGCGACCATGACCTGATTACGCCCGCTGTGCTTGGCGCGGTAGAGCGCTGCGTCGGCGGCATCGAGCAGCTGTGCTGGGCTGGTATCACGGGGCGGCAAGCTCGCCACGCCGATGCTGATCGTCAAGGTCACGCGGGTTTCGCCATGGCTCAGCGCCAGCCGCTCGACCGCGTCGCGGATGCGCTCGGCCAACGGGGCCGCCTCGGGCGCGGCGAGGCCCGGCAGGATCATCGCGAATTCTTCGCCGCCGTAGCGCGCCACCACCTCGCCGGCGCGCTGGCCGTGCTGGCGCAGGACCTCCGCTACCTGGCGCAGGCAGCGGTCGCCGAACAGGTGGCCGTGGGTATCGTTGACGCGCTTGAAGTGGTCAATGTCGAGCAGCAGCACGGACAGCGACATCCCGGTGCGCACCGCGCGGCGAATCTCTTCGTCCAGCATCAGGTCGAAATGCCCGCGGTTAGACAGTTGGGTCAGCGCATCGGTAACGCTGACGCGTGTGAGCTGCGCGTTGACCTGCTCCAGCCCGCGCTTGGCGTCCTCCAGCGCCCGGGTGCGCTCATAGACCCGCGCCTCCAGTGCCTCGTTGCTGCGGATCTGCGCCGACAGTGCTTCCTGCTGCGCGCTCAGCCGCGACTCCCGTTCCTGAGCCAGCGCCAGCGATGCCTGCAGCGCACTGTGCTGGGCGCTGATGCGGCTCTCGCGCTCTTGATTGATGCGCTCGGCCAGCGCCATCGACAAGAGCACGAATTCGGTGAACATGCCGATCAATTGGCCGTGCAGCGTCAGTGCGTTCAACGGCAGCACGCCCTCGAGCGCGAGCAGGTGCACGATCGTCGCCACCAGCAGGGTCGCCCAGGCGATAGTGAACATGCGTGCCGCACCGTTGCCACGTCGCCACAGGTTGATCACCGCCGCCATCGTCAGCACGCAATGCACCAGCACCATCGGCTCGATCGCCAAATACCGAGTAAGGTTCGGCGCCGCGATGATCGCCACGATCACCACTGCCCAGTAGATCATCAGGACCCAGGTCACCAGCCAGGGCCAGCCGCCATAACGGCGCGTGGCGAGGAAGCGGCTGGCGAAGAGCAGCGGGGTAAACAGAGTCAGTGCAGCGGAGAGCCCATAGAAGTGACGGGCTAGGGCCGGTGTATCTGGCCAGACGAACAACTGACCGAAGCCGGTCATCGCCAGGATGTAAAAAAGCGCGCTGAGCAGGTAGGCCACGTAGAAGAGGTACGCGCGGTCTCGGGTAAAGATGAAGAGGCTGCTGTTGTAGAGCAGTATCACCAGCATGCCGCCGAAGAACAGGCTGATCATCGCCACATCCGTGATCTTGTCGGCGGCGAAGCCTGCTTCATCGAACAGCGTCAGCGGAAGGGCGATCAGCTCTCGCGCCTGGACCTGCATGTACACCACTGCCTTTTCGCCTGGCTCGATTTCGATGGGAAACACCAGGTTGTTGCTTTCCAGTGGGCGTCCGGCCATCGGCAAGTGATCGCCGGCATACATCGGCGGGCCCCAGCTATCGCTGGCCGGGTAATAGAGCCGCACCCGAACGACGTCCAGCACCGGCCATTTGAGCGTCAGATACCAGCTGCCGGCCGGTGTGAACACACTGCTTTCCAGGCTGAAGCGCAGCCAGGCGCCTTCGCGCTGCTTGCCGAGGTTGGGTTTGGCGAGCGGTTGCCACGGCCAGCCGGCCTGTTGCGCGGTGGTGAAGTCTGCATCCGGGTGCCCCTCGATCCACTCGATCGCGCCGGCGCGCAGTGTCGTGTCAGCCTTGCTGACAACCTCCGGGCTCAACGCCAGGGCTGAACTGCAGACGACAGTCGCGAGCAGCGCCATCAGGCAGCGAATCGTAAGCAGGCAGGTGCGCATTGCGGCCGGAAAACCTCGTGGCTGTTTCGGTGGACTGGAGCGTCCAGCAGGGTATCGGAGCGGTGGGCGAAAGGTTGAGACGATACGGGTGATGTCGTTTTGATGCTACTTGGCATCGACCCAGCGGTCTGCCATCCATCGGAAGCAACCCAAGCGGCCAACTGCGTTCTTGACTGATCGGTCGCGGGGCGCCGCCTAGGTGCTTCGAGCCCGGCCGGCGGCGGCTGCACTCGGCCTTGGCTTGTCGGGCAAGGTGAACCGCTCTGGCGAGTAATTCGCAACCGCTGCGGTTGTGAGACGCCGGCTCACGGCTTTTCATTCGTGCAGCGGGGTTGGAGCGGTTAAACTCCGGGTTCCGTTCGAAAAGGCCCACAAGGTTCGGCCGGATTTAACAACAACTCAAAAGGAGATCTCCCATGAAAGGCACATCCCTCGCATGGGCCCTGTCAGCAGCACTGGCGGGCACAACCTTCGCTGGCCTGGCTCAGGCACAAGAAAACTTCGTCACCATCGGCACCGGTGGCCAGACGGGCGTTTACTACGTCGCCGGCCAGTCGATCTGCCGTTTCGTCAACCGCAACGCCGAGGACCTGAAGTGCAACGCACCAGCGAGTGGCGGCGGCGTGGCCAACGTCAACGGCCTGCGTAGCGGTGAGTTCAACTTCGGCATCATGCAGTCGGACCACCAGTACAAGGCAATGGAAGGCGTCGCGCCGTTCGAGAAAGAAGGCAAGATGGATGACATCCGCGCCGTCTTCTCGCTGCAGAGCGAAGTGTTCACCGTGCTGGCGCGCCGTGACGCCAACATCAAGGGCCTCGACGATCTGAAGGGCAAGCGTGTCAACATCGGCAACCCCGGTTCGGGCCAGCGTGACACGCTCGAAGAGATCATGAACGTCAAGGGCTGGGACAAGTCGGCCTTCGCGCTCGCCGCCGAATTGAAGCCGGCTGAACAGGCCAGCGCCCTGGGCGACAACAACATCGACGCGATGACCTACTTCGTGGGCCACCCGAACGGTGCCATCCAGGAAGCGACCACCACTGTCGACGCGGTTCTGGTGCCGATCACCGGTCCGGAAATCGACAAGCTGCTGGCTGACAAGACCTACTACACCAAGGCCGAGATCCCTGGCGGCCTGTACAAGGGCAACGACAGCGCGACCCAGTCGATCGGCGGCAAGGCCGTCCTGTCGACCACTTCCAAGGTCGATGCTGACGTGGTCTACAAGCTGGTCAAGTCGGTGTTCGAGAACCTCGAGCGCTTCCAGCGCCTGCACCCGGCATTCAAGGACCTGAAGGCCGAGGACATGATCAAGGTTGGCCTGTCCGCGCCGCTGCATGAAGGTGCCGAGCGCTACTACAAGGAACGTGGCTGGATGTAACGGGCTCCGGGCCTGACGCCGATGGCGCACAGGCCCATTGTCCGCGGCTTTCGTCTGGAAACCCGCGCCTTGCGCGGGTTTTCGCGGTTTCCGTTACCTGAAAAAACAGGCCACATTCCATGCAAGACAAAGAACTGTCCACCGAGGAACTGATCGCCCAGGACGTCGGTGCGCGTACGCCGGCGGGGGTCATGTCGGCCGTCATTGCCGGGCTCGCCCTGCTCTGGTCGCTGTTTCAACTGTGGATTGCCTCGCCGTTGCCCTTCGTCCTGGGCTTTGGCGTGCTCAACGACACCGAAACCCGCTCCATCCACCTGGCCTTCGCCCTGCTGCTGGCGTTTCTCGCCTATCCAGCCTTCAAGCGATCGCCCAGGGATCGTGTGCCGCTCGCTGACATTGCCCTGGGGCTCATCGCTGCCGCCACGGCCGCCTACCTGTTCATTGCCTACGAGCAACTGGCCCAGCGCCCTGGCAACCTGACCACGCTCGATCTGGTGACTGCCTGCGTGGGCATTCCGCTGCTGCTCGAGGCCACTCGCCGCGCGCTTGGCCCGCCGCTCGCGATCATCGCGCTGATTTTTCTCGTCTACAGCGTCGCCGGCCCCTGGATGCCAGGTCTGCTGGCGCACCGCGGGGTGAGCCTCACCGCACTGGCCAACCACCAGTGGATCACCACTGAAGGCGTGTTCGGCATCGCCCTCGGCGTTTCCACCAGCTTCGTCTTTCTGTTCGTGTTGTTCGGCGCTCTGCTGGAGCGTGCGGGCGCCGGGCACTATTTCATCCAGCTGGCCTTCAGCATGCTCGGCCATTTCCGCGGTGGCCCGGCGAAGGCCGCCGTCGTTGCCTCCGGCATGACCGGCCTGATCTCCGGTTCGTCGATCGCCAACGTGGTAACCACCGGGACCTTCACCATCCCGATGATGAAGCGCACCGGCTTCTCAGCCGAGAAGGCCGGCGCGGTGGAAGTGGCGTCATCGGTCAATGGGCAGATCATGCCGCCGGTAATGGGCGCCGCGGCCTTCCTGATGGTCGAGTACGTGGGCATTCCCTACGTCGAGGTGATCAAGCATGCCTTCCTGCCGGCGCTGATTTCCTACATCGCGCTCGTCTACATCGTGCATCTGGAGTCGCTCAAGCTTGGCCTTACCGCCCTGCCACCTGCCCAAGCGGCCAAGCCCTGGATGCAGCGTCTGATCGGTTTCGCCTTTGGCGCGGCACTGATTTCGGGGATCTCCCTGGCGGTCTATTACGGCCTCGGCTGGATGAAACCCCTGCTGGGCGATGCCACCTTGTGGGTCGTTGGCGTCCTGCTCGCGATCGTCTATGTCGGCCTGCTCAAAGTCGCTGCGAGCAACCCACCGCTGCCGGACGAAGACCCGGATGCGCCCATCGAGCAGTTGCCCAAGACCCGCCCCGTGCTGCTGTCCGGCCTGCATTTCCTGCTGCCGGTGGTGGTGCTGGTCTGGTGCCTGATGGTCGAACGCTTGTCGCCCGGCCTGTCGGCGTTCTGGGGGTCGGTGATGCTGGTGATCATCCTGCTCACCCAGCGGCCGTTGCTGTCGCTGCTGCGCAAGGATGGTGCCCATGACCACGGCAACTTCATGGACGGCGTCGTCGATCTGCGCGAAGGGCTGATCGCCGGTGCGCGCAACATGATCGGCATCGGCATCGCCACTGCGGCAGCCGGGATCATCGTCGGTGCGGTCTCGCAGACCGGCGTCGGCCTGGTGCTCGCCGACCTGGTCGAACTGCTGTCGATGGGCAACCTGCTGCTGATGCTGCTGCTCACCGCCTTCCTCAGCCTGATCCTGGGCATGGGCCTGCCGACCACTGCCAATTACATCGTGGTGTCCAGCCTGCTGGCGCCGGTGATCGTGGCGCTGGGTCAGCAAAACGGCCTGATCGTGCCGTTGATCGCGGTCCACCTGTTCGTCTTCTACTTCGGCATCATGGCCGACGTGACGCCACCGGTGGGCCTGGCCTCCTTTGCTGCGGCGGCCGTGTCGAAGGGCGATCCGATCAAGACCGGTATCACCGCGTTCTACTACAGCCTGCGCACCGCGGCGCTGCCCTTCCTGTTCATCTTCAATACCGACCTGCTGTTGATCGATGTCGATTTCGCGCACGGAGCGCTGATCTTCATCGTGGCGACCATCGCCATGCTGATCTTCGCCGCCGGCACTCAGGGTTATTTCCTGGTGCGCAGCCGGTGGTACGAGAGTGTGCTGCTGCTGTTGGTCGCATTCACGCTATTCCGCCCGGGCTTCTGGATGGACATGATCCATGACCCGTACCGCGACCTCGAGCCGACCCGGCTGGTCGAGGCTTTGGCCGACGTCGAGGAAGACAGCCAGTTGCGCCTGCGGGTGATGGGTGAGGACGACGTCGGCGACCCGCGCGAGTTCGTCGTGCTGCTGGCCATCCCGGATGGCGAGAGTGGTGAGGAGAAGCTCGAGAAGATCGGCCTGATGACCTATGAAGAGGGCGGCAAGGTGCTGATCGATAGCGTCACCTTCGGCAGCCCGGCCGCAGAGGCGGGCCTGGAGTTCGATCAGGAGATTCTGCGGGTCCGTGCGCCCACGGAGCGTTGGCCGAAGGAGTTCATGTGGATTCCGGCCTTCTTGCTGTTCGGCCTGATTGTCTGGATGCAGCGGCGGCGCCTGAACCGCTGACGCATCGAGCGTAGAAAGCCCCGGTCATGCGCTGCATGGCCGGGGCTTTTTATTGGCCAATACCGCGTGCTGAGGACTGTGAGCGCCATCGGAACAGCGTGTCCGGGGCGGCTGGGGTGATCGCGTCCCGTCTCCGGCGCCGGTTAACGGCCTCAGCCGCATGCCGGCCGCTACGATCCGCTCGTTGCGCGGATGCTTCCCCAAACCAGCTCCGCTACGCCGGCTTACCCGGCAAGGACGTCGGAGCGCCCTGTGCCTCGCGCAAGGGCTCGGCGGGCTGCCGGTTGCGTTGGCCTGGCTGGCCTTCCAGGGCCGCGTAGGCGGCGCTACAGAACAGAGAGTTCAGGCGCTTCATGTCGGCGATGAGCTCCAGATGGGCGGCGCTGGTCTCGATGCTTTCGACCACCTGCTGGTGCAGACGATGTACATGGGCATGGGCCAGCTCGCGTTCACGCTTGCGGAATTGGCGCTTCTGCTGGAGCAGCTGCCGTGCGCTGTGCGAGTCGCTGGAAAGGAACACCGACAGCCCCAGGCTCAGGTTGGCGCTGAGCAGCGCATGCAGCTGGCTGAGTTCGTCCACGCCGCGGTCGGAAAACGAGCGACGCTTGGATGTTTTGAGGTTCTGCACCTTGCCCAGCATGTGCTCGATGATGTCGCCGGCCTGCTCCAGATTGATCGCCAGCTCGATGATCTCCGCCCAGCGCCGGCTTTCCTGCTCGGCCAGGTCTTCGCGTGGCATACGCGCCAGGTACAGCTTGACGCCGCTGTAGAGCGCGTCGACGTCATCGTCCAGGCGGCGAATCTCCTCGCCGGGCTCTGGCCGATCCTCACGCAGCGCCTCGAGCAGCCGCGCCAGCATCGTTTCCACCAGATCGCCAATGCGTAATGTCTCGCGGGTGGCATTGGCCAATGCGAGGGTCGGGGTGTCCAGCGCGGTCGGGTCCAGGTGACGTGGCTGTGCGACCCCGCTATCGAGCACGCGATCCGGTAGCAGGCGCTCACAAAGCCGGGCCATCGGCTTCACGGTGGGAAGCAGCACCAGGCAACGCAGCGAGTTGTAGACCAGGTGAAAGGCGATCACCTGGGTTTGCGCGCTATAGCCAAGCGTGCCCATCCACTCGACCAGCGTCGGCAGGAAGGGCAGCACCAGCAGCCCGGCGAACTTGTACAGCAGGTTTCCCAGCGCCACCCGCCGGGCCGGGATCGGTTGGGGCGTGGCATTGAACCAGGCCAGCAGCCCACTGCCCATGTTCGCCCCGATTACCAGCCCAAGGGCCACCGGCAGGCCGATCAAGCCGGCGCTGGCCAAGGTCGCCGTAAGCAGCACAGCGGCGAGGCTGGAATAGGACAGCACCGCGAACAGGGCGCCCACGACCACGGCCAGCAAGGTGTCGCCGGCCAGTGACGAAAACAGCACGCGCATGCCGCGCGCTTCGGTGATGGGGGCTGCGGCGTGCACGATCAGTTGCAGGGCCAGGATGATCAGACCGAGGCCGATCAGAACCCGCCCAAGCTGGCCGGCGCGGGTTTGTTTGCGCGAGAGAAAAAGGCAGACGCCGACCAGGGTAAACAGGGGCGACAGCCAGGACAGATCCAGCGTCAGGACCCGCGCCATCAGCGCCGTGCCGACGTCCGCGCCGAGCATGATCGCCAACGCCGTGGGCAGTGCCATCAGGTTCTGCGCGACGAAGGAAATGGCCAGCAATGCCGTCGCGTTGCTGCTCTGCACCAACGCCGTAACGCCGAGGCCTGCGGTAAAGGCCATCGGCGCGTTGGCCATGCTGTGCCCGAGCAGCCGCCGCAGGTGCGAGCCATATACCCGCATGATCCCGGTGCGCACGATGTGCGTACCCCAGACCAGCAGGGCGATGGAGGACAGCAAGTGCAGCAGCGTCAACATCGAGCACAGGCTCCGGTATAGCAGGGTCAACGACCGCGGCTCGCCGTGAAGGCGCACGCGGGTCTATAGGGTTGACCCTCTGCCTGAGCCGGCCGTTCACGTGGCGGTCATGAACGGCTGTCCGGGCCTTAGTTCGGCGAGTAGTAGCCGACGCCGAGCAGCACGTCGTCGACGCGACGAATCAACGAATGCTTGCGTTCCACCGCATTGGTGGCCGGGTTGCACCACATGTAGTCGACCGTACCGGTGCCCTTGTCCTTGGCCAACGCGATCATCTGCCGGAACAGCGGCGTGCCAGCCGCATCGGTGACCTCACGCACATCCACCCCGACCAGGCTCGGCGAGGCGCCGCTGGCGCGGTAGCGCCCGTCGTCCAAACCGATGGCGAAGACGTATTCATCGTTCATCACGAAGTCGCCCTGCGGGTCATTGAACGCATTGAAGGCGGCCTGCGCACCGGATTGATTCACCAGTGCCACGGCGCGATCGAGCATCTTCTGCGCCTGCTCGGCTGAAGCCCGGGGCAGGTAGTAGCCAACGGCGACGATGTGGTCACCGACCTGACGGTACAGGCTGGTCTTGTTCTCCACCTTGTTGTCGACGGGGTTCAGCCAGTGATAGTCGACGGCGCCGCGGTCCGACTGGCGAGCACCCTCGAGGATCTGCCGAAAGAAGGGCGTGCCGGCGGCATCCTTGACGTCGCCCACCGTCAGCCCGACCAGCGCTCGTGAAGCGCCATTGCTGGCGAGCAGGGTGCCGCTCTGGCCGAGCACGAAGACATAGTGCTGGCCGTCGACGAAGCCGCCCTGGGGATCGTTGAAAGCGGCCAGTGCCCGCTCCGGGCCGTTCGTTTGCAAGTAGTCGGCGGCTCGGTCAAGCAGTGCGTTGGCCTGTCGCATGTGGCTGCGCTCGACCGAGCCCTTGGCCGGCGCGCTCTCCGTGGCGGCATGGGCGAGCGGGCCGGCGCATAGCACAGCCCCCAGCGACAGGATCAGCAGGTTCCGGTGGTTCGGTTTCATCGAATGCTCCTAGCCTGCGGCAGGCGACAGGCTGCAAAGGTGCGTGAAGGGCTGCCTGGCCTGAATATCCTATGTCCGGTGGGGCTATTGATATTGATCGCAAGGCGCGATGACCTCCTGCGAAAGGCGTAGGCAAAAATGCCGCACCATCGGTCCGTGAGCGCCGGGCCGGGTCGGCGCTGGGGGCCGTTCTTGCTAACCTTGGCCGCTGATCCCGCCGAAGCCGCCCGCATGCTCGACCTTTATCACGCCCCTGATCTGGAAACCCTCGGTGAACTGGCCACGCGGCTGCTTGCCCAGCCGCTGCGCGACCCCTTCGCCCCTGCGCAAGTAGTGGTGCCGAGCCAGGGCATGGGCCGCTGGCTGACCCTCGAGCTGGCCCGCAAGCAGGGCATTGCCATGCAGCTGGAGATGCAGCTGCCCGCCAAATTCGTTTGGGACCTGAGCCGCGCCGTTCTCGGCAGCCTGCCGGAGCAGTCGGCGTTTTCTCCGACGACCCTGACCTGGCGGCTCTACGGCTGGTTGTGCGAGCCGGACAATCTCGACCGGGCGCCGCGTCTGGCGCGCTATCTCGACGGCGGCGACGAACGCAGGCGACTGTCGTTGGCCGCAAAGATTGCCGACGTTTTCGATCAATACCTGCTTTATCGCGACGACTGGCTTGCGGCCTGGGAGCGTGACGAAACGCTGGATCTCGGCCCGGACGAAGCGTGGCAAGCATTGCTCTGGCGCGAGCTGACCAAGGATGGCCACCCGCACCGGGCACGGCTACTTGGTGATCTGCTTCAGCGTCTGTACAAAGAAGAGCCGCTTCCCGGGCTGCCCGAGCGGGTGCTGGTATTCGGCATCAGCAGCCTGCCGCCGCACCACTTGCGGGTGCTCGACGGCCTGGCCCGACACATCGACGTCGTGGTCTGCGCGCTCAACCCGAGCCGCGAGGCGTGGGGCGAGATTCGTGACATCCGCGAGCTGGCCAGGCAGCCATCCGCCGCTGATGACTGGTATCTGGACGTGGGCCACCCACTGTTGGCGAGCCTGGGCAAACAGGGCCGCGATTTCTTCGATTCGCTGTTCAGCCTCGCCGCCAGCGAAGGCAGCCGTGAGTTCGGCCTGTATTCCGATGATGAAGACCTGACCGACGACAGCCTCCTGCACGCCCTGCAGAACGACGTTCTGCGCCTGCACACGCGGCAGCCCGAAGCGCGCATCAACCTGGCCGAGAATGACCGTTCGCTGGAAGTCCACATCGCCCATTCGCCGCTGCGCGAAGTGGAAATCTTGCACGACCAGCTGCTTGCGCGCTTCGCCGAAGACCCGACCCTGACGCCTGACCAGGTCGTAGTGCTGACGCCGGACATCGAGCGATATGCGCCTTTCATCGAGGCGGTGTTCGCCCCGCGCGAGGGCAGCCCGCGGATTCCCTACAGCCTTGCCGACCGCAGCCTGCGCGCCGAACTGCCGCTGATCGAGGCGTTCCTCGACTTGCTGTTGCTGGCCCAGAGCCGCTTTACCGCCGAAGAAGTGCTCGCCTGGCTGGAACAGCCGGCCATTGCCCGCTGCGCCGGAATCGAAAGCGACGATCTGCCCCTGCTGCGTGACTGGCTGCGCGAAGCCGGCGTGCGTTGGGGGCGCGATGGTGCCCAACGCGCGCGCCTCGGCCTCCCGGACGAGTCTGCCTTTACCTGGCGCCAGGGGCTGGACCGCCTGCTGCTCGGCTTCGCTGCACCGCCGCAACTGGCTGGCAACGGCGCGCCGCTGCTCGGCGAGCACTGGCCGCTGGATGCGCTGGAAGGCGGTCGTGCGCAGGTGCTGGCCCGGCTGATTGAGTTTGTCGAACGGCTCGGCAAACTGGCCGACCAATTAGAGCGCCCGCGCCCGCTGGCTGATTGGGCTGATGATCTTCAGGCATTACTCGACACGCTCTTCAACGAGCGCGAGGCAGGCGACACCCTGTTGCTACTGTCGCAAGCCTGCGCGGCGTTGCGCGACCAGGCCCAGGCGGCGGACCTCACGCGGCCCATCGAACTCGCGCTGGTGCACCAACAGCTCAGCGCCGCGCTGCAGCAAGGCGGCGGCGTCTCGGGTTTTCTCACTGGCGCGGTGACCTTCTGCACCATGGTGCCGATGCGCAGCCTGCCGTTTCGCGTGGTCTGTCTGCTCGGGCTGGATGACGGCGCCTTCCCGCGGCGCACACCGCCCTCGGGCTTCGACCTGATCGGCCGCCATCCCCGCCGTGGCGATCGCGCGCGGCGACTCGATGACCGTTACCTGCTGTTGGAAACGCTGCTCTCGGCGCGTCAGGCGCTGTACCTGTCCTATGTCGGCCGCGACCCTCGGGACAACGCTACGTTGCCACCGTCGGTGCTGCTCAGCGAAGTGCTCGAAGCCGTCGACATGACCGCCGTCGTTAAGAGCGAGCTGGCTCGCGATCGGGCCAGCGCTGAGTTCGTCCAGCAGACAGAATCCAAGGCCAGCGAGAAGATTCTTATTGCCCATCCCTTGCAGCCGTTTTCACCGCGCAACTTCGCCGAATCGCCTTGCGCCGGCTACTCGCTGCCCTGGTTCCGCGCGGCCCAGCGTCTGGCCGAGCCGCCCGACATCCAGCCGCAGCCGTTTGCCAGCGTGCTTGCCGAACCCGATGACGCCTGGCTGACCCTGGAGCCATCGCAGCTGCTGCAGTGCTTCCGCCACCCGGCACGTTTCCTTCTCGAGCAGCGCTTGGGTGTGCGCCTGGCAGACGACCAAGAAGCGCTCGCCACCGACGAGCCCTTTGACCTGGAGCTGCCGGCCTGGAACGGCCTGCGCCGCCTGACGTTGCAGGCCATGGAGCACGGTTGGAGCGACGAGGACGAGCGGCGCATGGCCTGCGCGGCGGGCTGGCTGCCCACCGGCGAACTGGGCCAGGCGCTCTGGGGCAAGCTGCGCGGCCCGGTACGCGCCTTTACCCCGCGGCTATTCGAGCTGCGCCCCGAGGCCGTGCCCGAGCCGCTTGCCGTGGACATCACGCTGGCGGGCGTGCGCATCCACGGCTGGCTCGACGGCGTCACTCCGGGTGGGCTGTTCGGCTGGAAGCTCGGCAAGCTGGGCGAGTGGGATCTGCCGCCGTTCTGGTTGCGTCACTTGCTCCTGAACCTCTCCGCGACGCCGGGTATCGAGCGCCACAGCATGATGCTGTCGCCGGCCGGGGACTGGCAGCTCGGGCCGCTGGCCAATGCGGCCGAGCTGCTCGAGCCCTGGCTCGATGCCTATCGGCACGCTATCCGCGAACCGTTGCCGCTGCTGCCCCGCAGCAGCCACGCCTTTGCCAAGGGCTACCGCAAACCGGCGCGCGGCAGCGAGCCTATCGAGACGGCCCGCAAGCGGGCGCGGGAGGCCTGGGTCGGGGCTGAGTTCAGCCCCATCGCTGCCGAGTCCGAAGACCCCTGGAATGCCTTGGCCTTCCGCGATCGCGATCCGCTGGACGAGCGATTCGAAACCCTGGCCCAACGGCTGATAGGCCCGGCGCTGGATGCGTTGAAGGTGCCGGAGGATGGGGAATGAACGTGTTTGGCTTTGCTAGCCGGGCTCGGCCCCGCGTTGCGCCCTTCATGGGCGCCTCACTTTTCTTTGCTCGCGCAAAGAAAAGTAAGCAAAAGAAAGCGCGCCCCTGCATACGGGTCTGGTCGCTGCGCGACCGGACTTCCCTCACTCCAGCATTGCTCCGGGGGCACGCCACGAAGGGACGTCCCTGTCCCTTCGTGACTCGCTCGGCGTCCATGCCTCGCGACCCCCTGCGCAACGCCTGCGCTCGGCCTCCTGAAGGGGAACCGGGTGCCGTCCCGACTGCGATGCAACGATCATTGCATCGCGATCATCGTTGTCTTGCCAATGCTTCGGTAATACGAGGCAGGTCGGGCCGGGAACCGGGCCCCCTCAGGAGGCCGAGTGGAATCGGTCTGGAAGTGGTCGAGCGGCATGGACGCCGCGAGAGCTCCGAAGGGGCATGGACGCCCCTTCGGAGCGGGCCGCTGGAGGGCCGATGGAGCGAGGGAACCCCGGCGCAGCCGGGGCCGGGTGTGGGGTGTGCTTTCTCTTTGGTTACTTTCTCTTTGCACACGCAAAGAGAAAGTGACTCGCCCGGCGGGGCGAAACCCGGACTTATCAGCAATACAGATGCTGCCGATACATCGCTCGCCTGGCAGGGAACTGATCAATGAAACTCGACCTGCTCGATTCCCCCTTCGACGGCCGCTCGCTGATCGAAGCCAGCGCCGGCACCGGCAAGACCTGGACGCTGACCGCGCTATACGCCCGCCTGCTGCTCGAGCGGCAGTTGTCGGTCGGCCAGATCCTCGTTGTTACCTATACCACCGCCGCGACTGCCGAGCTGCGCGAGCGCATCCGCGCGCGGCTGGCCGACCTGCTGGCGGTCTACGAGGGCACGCCCAGCGAGGACGACTTCCTCAACCGGCTGCACGCCCGCTACCCCGACGAAGCCTCGCGGCGGCGCTTGCTGCTCGCCGTGCATGGCTTCGATGAAGCAGCAATCTTCACCATCCACGGCTTTTGCCAGCGGGCCTTGCAGGACGCGGCCTTTGAAGCCGGCGGCGATTTCGACAGTGAACTGACCGCCGATGACCGCGAGCTCATCGATGCGCTGCTCGCCGATGCCTGGCGCAGCGAGCTGGCGGCAGCGGACCCGGCTTGGGCGCGTTTCCTCGCGAAGCAGCGGATCACCCCGCAGGCGCTGCGCCAGCGGCTGCGCAGCCATCTGGGCAAGCCTTACCTGCGGGTCGAGCCGCAGGGCACACCGGTGGCTGCCGACCTGCGTCCGGTCGAGGCGGCCTGGCAGCGGGCCGCGGCGCTATGGCGCGAGGCTGGCGTTGCCTGGGTGACGGAGCTGTCAGCCCACGACGGGCTCAACCAGAGTACGCACAAGCGCATCAAATTCGATCCCTGGCGGGCCGAGCTGGACGCCTATTTCGCCGATCCCGCCGTCATGTTCGACCTGCCTGACGGCGCGGCGAAATTCGGCGTGCGTGCGCTCAGCAAGGCCTGCAAGAAGGGCTTCGACGCGCCCGTTTGCGAGCTGGCCCACGCCCTCGACGCGCTGTGCGACCAGGTTGCCGAGGCCCTGCCGGCCGGCGCGCAGCGGCTGGTGGCGTTACAGGTCGAGCTGCTGGCGCGGCTCGACCGCGAATTGCCCGAGCGCAAAGCGGCGCAGCGGCTGCTGGCCTTCGACGACCTGCTCAACCGCCTCAATCAGGCCCTGCGAGGCCCGGCAGGCGACGACCTGGCTGCTTCCCTGCGCGCGAGCTATCCGCTGGCGTTGATCGACGAGTTTCAAGACACCGATCCGATCCAGTACGCCATCTTCGACCGCATCTACACCAAGGGCAGCCCGGCCTCGCTGTGCTTCGTCGGTGATCCCAAGCAGGCCATCTACGCCTTTCGCGGTGCGGACCTGGCGACCTACATGACGGCCAAGCAGCAGGCCGACCGCGAGCCGTTCAACCTGCCGACCAACTACCGATCGACGCCCGAGTTGATCGATGCGCTGAACCGGCTGTTCGAGCACCCGGAGCCCTTCGCCCAGCGTGACCTGCAGTACCCGAGCGTCGATGCTGCCGAGAAACCGCGCGCCACGCTGCGCCTGGTAGAGGAGGGCGGAGCGGCACCGCTGTCGCTGGTCTGGCTCGGTGACGATCCGCTAGGCAAGGGCGAAGCTGCCGAGCGGGTCGCCAGCGACACCGCACGGCGCATCGCGATCCAGCTGGCAGCGGCCGCCGAGGGGCGCGCCGGCTTCTACAAAGGCGGCCAATTCACCCCGCTGAAAGGCGGCGACATCGCGGTGCTGGTCGCCAACCATCGGCAGGCTGGAATGATCGCCGAGGAATTGGCCGCCCGCGGCGTTCCCAGCGTGCGGCGTGGGCGTGACAGTGTTTGGCGCAGCGAAGAGGCGACCGAGCTCGCCGCAATCCTGGCTGCCTATGTCGAACCTGGGCGCGAAGGCCTGCTGCGCCATGCGCTGGCCACGCGGATGCTAGGCCGCAGCGCTGCCGATCTGGCGCGTTGTCAGGACGATCAGCAGGCGTGGGACGCCGAACGCGAAGCCGCCGAGCGCTATCACCAGTTGTGGCAGCAGCAGGGCTTCATGCGCGTGTTTCGTGCCTGGCTCGACGAGCAGGCGGTGGCCGAGCGGCTGCTGGCGCGGGTCGATGGCGAACGCCGGCTGACCAACCTGCTGCACCTCGGCGAGCTGCTACAGGCCGAGAGCCTGGTGCGGCCCGGCCTGGAACCGCTAATCGCCTGGTTTAATGCGCAGCGCAATAGCGAAGGCGGTGGCGAGGAGGCGCTGCTGCGCCTGGAAAGCGATGCCGAGCGCGTCCAGATCGTCACCATCCACACCAGCAAGGGCCTCGAATACCCGCTGGTGTTCTGCCCGTTCCTTTGGGACGGCAAGCTGCTCGGCAAGCATCCCGACAGCGCCCGCTGTCACGACGCAGAGGGCCGGCCACTGCTGGACCTGGGCAGCGAAGCCTTCGAGGAACACCTCGAAGGCGCGCGCCAGGAGGCCTTCGCTGAGCAGCTGCGCCTGGCTTATGTCGCGCTGACCCGCGCCCGTGACCGGCTCTGGCTGCATTGGGGGCCGGTCAGCCTGTGCAAGCCGAAGAAGGACGGCACCTTCGCCGACGAGGGCCTGCATACCAGTGCCTTGGCCTGGCTGCTGCACGGGCGCACGTTGGCGGGAGAGCGGCCACTGGCCGAGCTGAGTGAACATCTGGGTGCGCTGGAGGGCAGCAGCCTACGCCTGGCCATCGAACGGTTAGTCGACAACAGCGATGGGCGTATCGCCTGCCTGCCGCTGGAGTCGCGCGAAGCCAGCGCGCAGGGCCCAGGCCGCGCCGCGCCGCCTAGGCATTTGTCGCAGCTCAACCGCAGCCTGCACAGCGCCTGGCGCATTGGCAGCTTCTCCGGCCTCGCCGCGGGTATGCACATGGAAGCGCCCGACCGCGATGCCCTGGCGATGCCCGATGCCGGTGAACCAGGCACGGGCTTTTTCGCCTTTCCCCGCGGTGCGCGGGCCGGCACCTGCCTGCACGCGATCCTCGAAGACTGGGCGCGGGGCAAGGGCGAGCTGGCGCAGCTGGTCGAACCGGCGCTTCAGGCTTACGGCCTGCCGCTGGAATGGCGGGACATCGCCATTCGGCACCTCCAGCAGGTGCTGGAAACCGACCTGAATGGTGCCGGCCTGACGCTGGCGAGCCTGCAGTCGGCGCGGCGCCTGCCTGAACTAGGGTTCACCTTCCCCGTGCGTGACCTGGACGTGGCGCGGCTGCGGCGGCTGCTTGTCGATCCGGGCAACGGATTGGCCGAGCCCCTGCGCGAGGCGGCGTCGCGGCTGGAGTTCGACAGCCTCAAGGGCTTCCTCAAGGGTTTCATCGACCTGACCTTCGAGCACGACGGCCGCTGGTACATCGCTGACTACAAGTCCAACTGGCTCGGCCCGGATGCGGGTTACTACGGCGGCGAGCGGCTGCTGCAGGCGCTGGCCGCCGAGCATTATTACCTGCAATACCTGATCTACCTGGTCGCACTGCGCCGCTTCCTGCGCCAGCGCCTTGCCGATTTCCGCGACGAGCAGCTGGGTGGAGCCTTCTACCTGTTCCTGCGCGGGATGCCCGAGGCGGGTGTGTATTTCGCACGGCCCGATGACGCGTTGCTCGATGCGCTGGATCGCTTGTTCGAGGAGGGCAAGTGATGCCCATCCTATTCGCCTGGCGGGTTGCTCCGACTCTACGACCAACCAGGAGCCAGCCTGCCGCCTGCTCCCTGTCCCCTAGCGGGAGTGGGCATATAGGCGCCGTTGAGCGTTTGGGGCAGCTGATCCACACTGCGCCCAGGGAGGGTGCAACCCATCGATACGCAGGCGCCTGCCACCGCTCCGTGAGGACGCATCCATGACGCTTCAAGAGCTACCCCTCGGTCCGCTGGAGCGTGCCATCGTCGGCAGTTTGCAGCGCCTCGAGCCACAGGCCGCCGAGCCGGTGCTGGTGGCCGCCGCGCTGTGCTGCGAGGCGCTGGGCCGCGGTGATGTCTGCCTGCCGCTACGTCGCCTGGGTGGTCAACGGCCGTGGCCGGAGCACGATTTCAACCTGCCGCCGCTCGACACCTGGCGCGAGATGCTGGAGGCCTCGCCCCTGGTTGGTGTGCCAGGCGACTACGCACCGCTGATCCTCCATGGCGATCGGCTTTACCTCGCCCGTTACCAAGCCTACGAGCAAGGGTTGGCTGAGCAGCTAATCGCCCGCGCAACTGAAGCCCCGGCTGTGGACGAAGCGCAGCTCGCCGACAGCCTGGCGCGGCTGTTCGCCTTCAACCAGCAGCGCCCGGACTGGCAGCGCCTGGCCGCCGCCCAGGCGGTACGCCGGCGCCTGGCCGTGATCTCCGGCGGCCCTGGCACCGGCAAGACCACCACGGTGGTGCGCTTGCTGGCCGCGTTGCTCGAACAGCCGGGCAGCGAGCGTCTGGCCATCGGCCTCGCCGCGCCCACCGGCAAGGCCGCTGCGCGGATGGCCGAGGCGATCCGCGACGCCAAGGCCGATCTGCCGGTCAGCGAGGCGGTCAAGACGGCGCTGCCGGACGAGGCGCGTACCCTGCATCGCCTGCTAGGCAGCCGCGGCGACAGCCCACGGGTTCGTCACGATGCATCCCATCCGCTGGCGTTGGACGTGCTGGTCGTGGACGAGGCCTCCATGGTTGACCTGGCCTTGATGGCCAAGCTGGTCGATGCCCTGCCGCCCAAGGCGCGGTTGATCCTGCTCGGCGACAAGGATCAGCTCGCCGCCGTTGAAGCCGGTGCAGTCTTCGCCGAGCTTTGCGAGGGGCGCGGTTTCGATGCCGAGGCAGCGAGCGAGCTGGAACGTCTCACCGGTCAGCCGGTGCCCGTCGAGCCACCGCGCTCGCGCCTCGGCGATGCCGTGGTGCTGCTGACCCACAGCCATCGTTTCGCCGGCGACAGCGGCATCGGGGAGCTGGCACGGCGAATAAACGGCGGCGATGCGAAGGGGACCGTCGCGCTGCTGCAGGAAAATCGTGATGACCTGGTCTGGAACGCGACACCGACCCCGGGCGCGCTGATCGAGCGGCTGGAGCAAGGCTACTCACCCTACTTGCAGGCCGCGCGGCAGGCCGACCCCGCGGCGGCTTTCGCCGCCTTCAATGATTTCCGTGCGCTGACGGCGCAGCGTGACGGCCCGTTTGGCGTGACTGGCATCAACGAGGCACTGGAGGCGCGCTTCAAACGCCGCTTCGGCGTCGCGAGCCGTGAGCGCTGGTATCCCGGCCGCGCGGTAATGGTGCGGCAGAACGACTATGCGCTGGGCCTGTTCAACGGAGACATCGGCCTGTGCCTGAACACCGACCAGGGTTTGCGGGTGTTCTTCGAGGGCGACGAGGGTCATCGCGGCTTCGCCCCGGCGCGCCTGCCGAGCCATGACAGCGCCTTCGCGATGACGGTGCACAAGAGCCAGGGCTCGGAGTTCGCCGAGGTGTTGCTGGCGCTGCCTGAGCAACCGAGCCCGCTGTTGACGCGCGCGTTGCTCTACACCGGCATCACCCGCGCCAAGCGGGTCGTGGAGATTTGGGCGCTGCCGGCGCGGTTGGCTGAGGCGGTTGCCACTCGGGCCGAACGCGCCGCCGGACTTGCCGAGCGGCTGGCATCGGCATCGGCACGGGTATCAGCAGCAGAGGCGGTGGCGCCCGTTGTCCGCGACGGCCCGCCGGCGCAACCCGAGCCGGCCGGTGACCAGCTCAGCCTGTTCTGAACAGGGTCACCGGTCACGAACCCTGCATGATCGCCGCCAATGCAGGCTCGTTTCGTGAAACGGTTGCCGGTATCCGCTCGGGTTTTCTGTTCCGATGGGCGTTCGCCGATCACCCACAACCGGGACACGCGATGAAAATCTTCTTTCTCTTGGTTTGGGGCCTGCTCAGCCTGTCGCTCGCCGGGGCTGCGCTGTACGGCCTGTGGGCCGAGCCGTCCTTGGGCGGCGCCTTGGCCTTGTTGGCTATCGCTTACTACACCTTCTGCTTCCTCCAACTGATCCGCGCGGCCTACCGGCCCTGGGGGCTGCTCGGTCCGAGGCGGCGAAGCGGTTATTGGCTGTGCCTGTTGCTATTGCCGATGGCCCTGCTGCCGCTCAGTGCTGCGTATGACGTTTGGGAGCAGGGCGCCTATCGCCTGGAAGCCGCCGATCGGGATGGCCGCTTGAGCCTGATGATCATTCGGCAACTGCTGCTGTGGCTGCAGGAGTTGGTCGGCTACCTGGGGCCGATGCTGGTGCTGGTGCTGGTCATTACGGGGCTAGGAATGGCGCTGTTACTGCTGCATCTCCTGCGCGGCCAGACCGTGCGCTGATCGGTCGCGGGTGTTGTCATGCTGATCTGTAACGCGGCATCAGGTACGTTTCGCCCCGGCCATTCTATGCACGTCGGGATCTGACTGATGAAAGGGTGCACGCGCAGCCTATGGTTATTGCTGAGCCTGGCGATCAGCCTGGGGACTCATGCGGGCACTGTCCGGCTTGTGACGGGCGACGACTATGCGCCACTCACCGGCCAGTCGCTGGTCGGTGCCGGCATGCTGTCCTCGGTGGTACAGGCAGCGTTCACGCGCGGCGGCCAGGACACTTCGCTGGCATGGCAACCATGGAAACGCGGCTATCTCATGACCCTGCGTGGCGAGTACGACGCCACCTTTCCCTACATTCGCGCGGCGCAGCGCGAGCGCGATTTTCTCTTTTCCTCGCCGCTGTACGTGTCCGAGCAACACCTGTTCAGTCGCGCTAAGGACGCCATCGAGTACGCAGACCTGGCCCGCGTAACCGGGCGGCGGCTGTGCCATCCGCTGGGTTGGCAGTTACCTGAGGCTATCCAGAAGCTGGTTGACCGGGGTGTGCTGGTGCGTCATTCGCCGCCGGGCCTGAACGAGTGCGCACAGTTGCTATTGCTCGGCCGTGACGATGTCTTCCTGGCTGATCTGGAGCTGGGCCGTTTCGCCCTGCAGGCCACCGAGGGGCCCCGATCGCGTTTTCACGTCTCGAACTCGGTGGTCGGCCGCGAGACGATGCACCTTATCGTGCCGCGTAGCCGTACGGGCGGTGAGGCGCTGATCGAGCGCTTCGACCGGGGCCTGCAAACCCTACGCGCCAGTGGCGAATACCATCGCTTGTTGGATCAGGCGCGCTTGCCCGTCAAGCCGTTGTAGGGCCGCTCGTCGAACCTCGACCGTCTCAGGCAATCGAAGCAGTGCTGCTCGCCTTTGGTACCGCCCAGCCAGGCGGCCGGTTCCGCAAACCGCTGCTAGGCTAGTCAATATTGTCGCCGTCTCGACCGGCTCATACGAACAACAACGCCTGGCCCGCTTCGGCGCCGGGTCTGGAGCCTTGCATGATCCCCCGTTCGCACGCCGAGCTGCCAACCGAGCTCGCCGCCTTCGTCGCCGCGCATTTCGCCGACCGGCAGAGCCAGCCCGATCGACTCATCGCCGAATCCTGGCACCGCAGCGTCAGCCAGCACGGGCTAGACCCGGCCCGGCACGCGCCGCATGCACAACTCGAGGCGCACGAGATCCGCCTGCACCAGGAGGCGCACCATGACTACCTCGGCGTCGCCAGCCAGGGCGTCGAGGGCCTGTCGCGACGGCTCAACCCGGCAGGCTTCGCTGTCCTGCTGAGCGATCGTCGCGGCATTACGCTGGACGCGCGCCTGCCAAGCCGCCACAGCCCGTACGCCGATTCCGGCCTGGTCATCGGCAGTTGCTGGGACGAATCGCTGGTCGGCACCAATGGCATTGGCACCGGTCTGGCGGCCGGGCAGCCGTTGATCATCCACCGCGACGAGCACTTCCTGAACAGCCACTTCCGCCTGAGCTGCTCGGTGGCGCCGTTGTTCGATGCCCAGGGTGCGCTGATGGGCTGTCTCAACGCCTCCTGCCTGAACAGTGGCGGGCCAAAGCAGGCGCAATACCTGACGCTGCAATTGGTCAGCCTGTACGCTCGCCTGATCGAGAATGCGAGCTTTCGGCAACGCTACGCCGATTGCGTCGTGCTGACACTTGGTGGCCAGGAAAACGACCTGGGCAACGAGCAATTGCTCGCGCTCGATGCCGGCGGCCGCGTACTCGGCGCCAACCGTGCTGCCTTTGCCGCGGCGACCGGCGAACGGCCGCTGCTCGGGCAGGCGGTCGAGGCGCTGCTGCCGGTCTCGCTGGATCGTCTGATCAGCCTGACCCAGGGCGGCGCACGCAGCACCACCCTTCACCTGCGCCCAGACGAGCCGGTGCTGGAGGTGGCCTTGCGGTTGCCGCCAATGCCCGCCCAACGTGCCGCCCCGGTGCCGGCGCGGCAGACGACAATCGCCGTGCCGACGCTCGAACAATTGGCCGGCGGAGACAGCCACTTGCAACGGACCGTGCAGCGCCTGCGGCGGGTCCTCAACCGGGACATCCCATTGCTGCTGCGCGGCGAAACGGGCACGGGAAAAGAGGCGTTCGCCCGCGCTATCCACCAGGCCAGCCAGCGTGCGGCCGGCCCTTTCGTAGCGCTCAATTGCGCGGCGATTCCGGAGTCGCTGATCGAAAGCGAACTGTTCGGCTATCGCGCCGGCACCTTTACCGGCGCCAGCCGGCAGGGGATGAAGGGCAAGCTGGAGCAGGCCAATGGCGGGACGCTGTTTCTCGACGAGATTGGCGATATGCCGGCGCACCTGCAGACGCGGCTGCTGCGGGTGCTGGCCGAGCGGGAACTGGTGCCGCTGGGCGCCGCCACGCCGGTGTCGCTGAATGTGCAACTGGTCTGCGCGACGCACCGCGACTTGCCCGCGATGGTGGCTGCGGGCGAGTTTCGTGAGGACCTGTATTACCGGCTCAACGGCCTGACGTTACAACTGCCGCCACTTCGTGAGCGCGAGGACCGTGCCGGGCTGATTCAGCGGGTGCTGGAGCAGGAGTCGGCCGATGAGTGGATCGCGCTGGCACCCGAAACGATGTCGCGGCTGATCGCCTACGCGTGGCCGGGCAACGTGCGCCAGCTGATCAACGTGCTGCGCTGTGCGGTCGCGCTGGCAGACGACGGGGTGATCGGTCTCGATTGCCTGCCACCGGAAGTCCTGTCGGTGTCGGTGTCGGTGGAGTCGTCGTCCGTGACGCAATCGCTGGAGACGACCCGAGACGCGGCCGAAGCGGCCCATCTGCAAGCGACACTCGAGCAGCATGGCGGCAACGTCACGTCGGCGGCGCGTTCCCTTGGCATCAACCGCGCCACGCTGTATCGCAAGGTGCGTCGGTACGGTTTGTCGTAAGGGAAAGGCTGGCCGGTGTGGGGACGTCAGGCGAATAAATTCACCTCTACAGATGCCGGGCGTAGGGGCGAATTTATGCGCCCCAAAGGCACCCAGCACCTAATGCCAGCGCAACTAGAACTCAGCCCCGGCACACAGACCCGCATGACCCGATCTCGCCTGCGCGGGACCGGGCATGCTCGGCTGATCAGCTCTGCACGTACACCGCATGGGTATGGGTGTACTCGTACAGGCCGTGCTTGCCATCCGCGCCGCCGATGCCGGATTTGCGCACCCCGGCGTGGTAGCCCTGCATCGCCTCGAAGTTCTCGCGGTTGATGTAGGTCTCGCCGAAGTCCAGGCCAGCGGCCGCTTTCATCGCGGTGGACAGATCGCGCGTGTAGATCGAAGAGGTCAGGCCGTACTCGCAGTCGTTGGCCAGGGCGATGGCCTCGTCCAGGTCGTCGATGATCTGTACCGGCAACACCGGGCCGAAAACTTCCTTGCGCATGATTTCCATGTCGTGCGAACAGTTGGCGAGCAGCGTCGGCTGGTAGTGGAAGCCTTTGCCCAGGTCCGCCACGGCGCCACCGGTGACCAGCTGCGCACCCTGGCTCTGGGCGGTGCGCACCATCTGCTCGACCTTGCGCAGCCCGGCCTCGTTGATCAGTGGGCCCATCTCCACGTCCGCCTGGGCGATGGGGTCGCCGTAGCGCGTTTCGGCCAGGGCACCGGCGATGCGTTCGATGAACTGGTCGGCCACGCCGCGCTGCACGTAAACGCGCTCGGCGCAGTTGCAGACCTGCCCGGTGTTGATAATGCGCGAGGCGCGGATGGCGGTGACGGCGAGGTCCAGGTCCGCGTCGTTCATTACGATGGCCGGGGCTTTGCCGCCCAGCTCCAGGTTGAGCTTGGTGACGTTCTGCGCCGCGGCGGCCATGATCCGCTGGCCGGTGCCGACGCTGCCGGTAAAGCTGATCATGTCGATCTTGTCGCTGGTGGTCAGCGCGCTGCCGACCCCAGCGCCGCTGCCGCAGACCACGTTGAACACGCCTTTGGGCAGGTCGGTCTCGGCCACCAGCTTGGCGAATTCGAAGCAGTTGTTCGGCGTCTCTTCGCTGGGCTTGATGACGATGGTGTTGCCGGTCACCAGCGCCGGCGCCATCTTCCGGGCGATCAGGAAGAAGGGGAAGTTCCACGGCAGGATCCCGGCCACCACGCCCAGCGGCTTGCGGAACAGGAAGATGTTTTCGCCGGGCCGGTCGCTGGTGATGATCTCACCCTCGATGCGGCGCGCCCATTCGGCCATGTAGTCGAGGTAGTCGGCGGTGAAGTTGACTTCGACCAGCGCCAGGCTCTGGATCTTGCCGCCTTCCTCGGTGATGACGCGGGCCAGGCGGTCGGCGTTCTGGCGGATCTTGCTGGCAATGGCGCGCAGGTAACCGGCGCGCTCGATGGCAGGCTTCTGGCTCCAGGCTTTCTGCGCGGCGCGGGCGGCGGCGATGGCGCGTTCGGCGGTGGCGGCATCGGACTCCGGCACGCGGGAGAGCACCGCGCCGGTCGCCGGGTTGCGCACCTCGATGAGGTTGTCGCTGGCGACAAAGGCGCCGTCGATGTAGTTCTGGTAGGTCGTCAAGTCAGTCATGTCAATTCTCCTAGTGGTCAGTTGCTGGCCGTTTTCTGGGTCGGCTGTGGCAGGTCGTCCGGGCCGTGCTCAAGGCGATCGTGGGCGCGCTTGATCAGGTATTGATGGATCTGGCCCATCTGCTCCATGTCGAAAGCCTCTGCGAACGACGGCATGCCATCCGGGATGCGTGCGCCGTGGAGGATGCCGAGAAACTGCTCATGCTTTTCCGGGGTGAGCATGCGCAAATCCGGCAGCACGCCGCCGCTGACCGCATGGATGCCGTGGCACTGCGAGCAGTAGCCGTCATAGAGCTTGCCGCCGGCCTCGACGGTGGCGGCATCGGCAGTCAGTGGTGGCGGCTTGGGTGCATCTTCTCGCGGCGCCGGTTCCTGCAGTTCGGCCGTGCCGCCAAGCTTGTAGGTGAGCACTTGGGCATAGGGCTGAACACCGGCACGCAGCGACAGGGCGCCGGCAAAGGTGGAGAAGGCACCGCCCCAGCCCGCCATGAAGGTCACGTACTGCTCGCCGTCCACGCTGTAGGTGATGGGCGCGGCCATCACCCCGCTGGCAGCCGGCTGCTCCCAGAGCTTCTTGCCGGTGTCGGCGGCATAGGCGATGACCCGGCCATCGGCGCTGCCTTCGAAGACCAGATTGCCAGCGGTGCTCAGGGTGCCGCCGTTGAAGATGGTGACGTAGGGCACTTCCCAGGCCTGCTCTTGCTTGACCGGGTCCCAGGCGATCAGCTTGCCGGACCAGGTGTCGGCGTACTTGCCGAGGCCTTCCGGGTCCTCGGGCATCATCCCGGTCTTCAGGCCCAGCTGGTACATGCTCTTGAACTTGTTACGCGCCGGCTTATCCGGCACGTGCTCGTACCAGGCGGACATGATGTGCGCGGGGATGTAGACAAGCCCGGTGTTCGGGTTATAGGACATGGGGTGCCAGTCATGCGCGCCCCAGAAGCCCGGCTGGACCAGCTTGGCCTTCTTTTCACCTTTCCAGTAGGCCGCCGCTTCGTCGTCGACGATGGGCCGGCCGGTCTTCAGATCGACGCCCTTGGCCCAGTTGATCGGCACGATGTTTTCAGCCGAGAGCAGCTCACCGGTGGCGCGGTCGATGACGTAGAAGAAGCCGTTCTTCGGCGCCTGCATCAGCACCTTGCGCTGTTTACCCTTGATCTCCAGGTCAGCCAGGATCATGTGCTGCGTGGCGGTGTAATCCCAGGCATCGCCCGGCGTGGTCTGGTAGTGCCAGACGTATTCGCCGGTGTCGGCGTTGACCGCGACGATGGAGGACAGGAACAGATTGTCGCCCTTGCCCTCGCTGCGCCAGATTGGGTCCCACAGCGAGCCGTTGCCGACGCCGATGTAGAGCAGATTCAGCTCCGGGTCGTAGGCGAAGGAGTCCCAGGCTGTGCCGCCGCCGCCCTGTTCGACGAAGGCGCGGCCGTGCCAGGTCTTCTTGGCTATCTCCATGCCCTTGCCTTCGGCGGGCTTGTCCGGGTCGCCCGGTACGGTGAAGAAGCGCCAGGCCTGCTTACCGGTTTCGGCGTCATAGGCGGTGACGTAGCCGCGCACGCCGAACTCGGCGCCGCCGTTGCCGATCACCACCTTGCCGTTGACTACTCGCGGCGCGCCGGTGATGGAGTAGCTGCGTTCCTTGTCGTAGCGGGTGTCGACCGACCAGACGCGCTCACCGGTCTTGGCGTCGATGGCTTCCAGGCGGCCATCGAGCACGCCGACATAGACCTTGCCCTTCCACACGGCGACGCCGCGGTTGATCGCATCGCAGCAGGCCTCACCGGCGCGGGAACGGTCGGACTTGGGGTCGTACTTCCAGATTTCCTTGCCGGTGCGCGCATCGAGCGCATAGACGATGGAGAAGGGCCCGGTGGTGTACATCACGCCGTCGACCACGATGGGCGTGGCTTCGACGCCGCGGTCGATGTCGAGCTTGTAGCTCCAGGCTAGCCCGAGTTCGTCGACGTTGGCATCGGTGATCTTCTTCAGCGGGCTGAAGCGCTGCTCGCCGTAGTCGCGGCCGTGGCTCATCCAGTTGCCGGGTTCGGCGTCGGCATTGGCGATGCGCTTGCCGTCGACGTCGGCGGCGTGCAGCGGCAGGGACAGCAGGGCAGCAAGGCTGGCGCCCAGCAGCGTGGGCGCCGGAAACCGGCCAAGGTAGGGATCGAATGACTTCATCGCAGGCTCTCTCTTGTTATTGATCGACCGCCTCAGGGGCAGGTCTTCCAGGGAGAGCAACCGCTGTGCCAGGCCGGCCGAAGGGCATGCAGCCCACGGCTGGCGGGGCTTGCGGGCGGGACGGGGCGTGTCAGTGCAACCGAGTGTCGCGCTGCAGGTGTTGCATGGCTGCGACAGGGTCGCAGCCATGCAACGGAGAGGGTCAGCTTCCGAGCAAGGTCAGCACCAGCGGCAGGCTGGCGGCGGCGAGCAGCGTTTGCAGGGTGATGATGCCGGCCATCAGGTGGCTGTCGCCGCCAAGCTGGCGGGTTAACACATAGGCGGTCGGCGCGGTGGGCAGGGCGAAGAACAGCACCAGAATGGTCGTCTCCATCGTCGGCAGGCCGAGCATGATGGCAACGCCATAAGCCAGCAGCGGCACGGCGAGCAGGCGTACCGCGCAATTCCAGCCCAGCGCGGGAATCTCCCCGCCCAGCTCGCGAGGTTTAAGTGCCGCCCCTACGCACAGCAGGCCCAGTGGCAGGCTGGCAGCGGCGAGCAAGGCGAGCAACCGGTCGGTGCCGCCCGGTAGTCCCAGGCCTGAGAAATTGACCAGCGCGCCAGCCAGACACGCGAGGATCAGCGGGTTCTTGATGATTGGAAGGAGCAGGCCGCGCACGCTAACACCGCGCTCGGCCGTCAATGCCCATACGGACATCACGTTCACAGTCGGCACCATGAGAGCAAGCATCAGCGCAGCCATGGCCAGGCCGTCTTTGCCGAACAGGCTGCCCACGGCGGCCAGGCCCAGGTAAGTATTGAAGCGCAGCACGCCCTGGGTGATTGCGCCGAAGCGGGCGGCCGGCCAGCCACGCAGACGCTTGACGGCCAGAAGGGCGATCCAGGCCACGCCGAGGCTCAACATGACCCCACTCGCGAGTTGCGGCAGGGCGGGGTTGTCCAGTGGCGCAGTGGCCAGGCTGCTGAACAGCAGGGCCGGGAATAGGATGAAATAGTTGATGCGCTCCGCGCCGGGCCAGAATTCGGCGCTTGGAAAAGCACGCAAGCGCAAGAAATAGCCGGCGACGATCAGGGCGAAAAGGGGCCAGAGGGCCAGCAGCAGGGTGGTCACTCGTATACATCCATCGGTGCAGGTTCAGCGATAGTGGAACGTCAAGCGCCGCGCCGCAAGCCAGGTGTGGCCGCCGGAACCGGTTGGTGCGTTCATCGGGAAACCAAGCGGGGTGATGTCTAAGTGATATCATTCGCCGGGCCTGTACAAGAGCGATACCGATGTTGACCCTCGAACACCAGTCCGCGGAAGATTTTCGCGACACGTCCTACGGCCGGCAGCTGCTCGGTGGGTTTCGCTGCCTACTGTTCGCGCCCGAGCTGGAGCGCGAGTTCCGCCGCTATGTTGATCGGCAGGCGCGCCTCGCACAGTGCCTAGGTGCCTGTCTGTTGTTGGCGGTGGTCGGCGGCTACCTCTACGTCGAACACAGGCTTTTTACCTATCACGACCCGGCATGGCTGCGCGAACTGACGCTGTTGCGCCTGTTGCAGACGTTGCCCGGTTTCGCTGTCCTGATCATCACGCTGCTGCGAACGCGCATACGGGTAGTGGCGAATCGGCTGTTTCCGCTGTTGCTGGTGCTGGTCGGCGCCATCGCTGCACGTATCGACATCCAGTATGAGGTGCTGCAGCCAGAGTTCGCCTTTCGCTATGGCGCTGGGCTGCTGATCGTTTGTTCATTCTTCTTTCTTGGCATCACGTTCTGGCGCGCGCTGGCCAGCGCGGCGGCGATCATCCTCATCGATATCGTCATCGCCGCGGTGATCCTGCCGTCCGAAGAAATGCGCGTGCACTGGATTTCGGTCAGCTATTACACGCTGCTGCTGATCATCGGCGCGATCAGCCGCTATGTGCATGAGTACTCGCAGCGCGAGCAGTTTCTGGTGCGCAAGCTGCTGGGCTGGGTTGCGGAGCACGACGCCATGAGCGGGCTTGCCAATCGGCGCAGCTTCGACACAGCGCTCAAGCAGACGCTGCTACAGGCGCGACGTGACCGCCAGCCGTTGGCATTGCTGTTGCTCGATCTGGACAACTTCAAGGCCTACAACGACAAGCTGGGCCACCCGGCAGGCGATGCGCTGATCCGCCAGTTCAGCGAGATCCTGGCGGGCTTCTCGCGCCGACCCATGGACCTGGCCGCGCGCGTCGGAGGCGAGGAATTCGCGCTGCTGTTGCTCAACTGCGATGCGCAGGCAGCTCAGGTGATTGCCGGGCAGATACTGGAGGCGTTGGCTGAGCGGGCCATCGCGCACCCGGCGTCGGCGCAGGGCGCGCGTGTCACTGCCAGCATTGGCGTTGCGATGTGGCAGCCCGGGCAGAGCGCCGAGCAGCTCTATCAGGCGGCTGATGCCGCGCTCTACCGCGCCAAACAGGCAGGAAAAAACCGCTACGTTGCAGCCTGACAGGCCCGAAGAAGCGGCTCAGCGGCGCGGCATGACCGGGCGGGTCCGGCCGCTGCCGTCAATCGCGACAAAGACGAACACCGCTTCGGTGACCTTACGCCACTCGCTCGACAGCGGGTCGTCGCTCCACACCTCTACCAGCATGCGAATCGAGCTCCGCCCTACGTCCAGCGTCTGGGTATAGAAGGACAGCTGCGCGCCCACCGGCACCGGCACCATGAAGGCCATCCGGTCGATGGAGACCGTTGCTACCCGGCCGGCCGCGACCCGGCTGGCCATCGCCGTGCCGGCCAGGTCCATCTGCGACACCAGCCACCCGCCATAAATGTCACCGAAGCCGTTGGTCTCGCGCGGCAGTGCAGTCAGCTGGAGAGCGAGGTCGCCCTGCGGGATCGGATCTTCCTGTTCGTATTCTTTCATCGGTCGGACTCGCGGCGCGTTTGTTTTTCTGGCGCGAAAAGCCCGCATCGACGCGGGCAGGGGGCCGAGTATAGCCGCTGACGGCGGGTCCAGCGACCGCCGCCGGCGCGGGTGGCTCGTAACCAGATTGTCATATTCCATTCATAGAGTGGTCACACGGCCTGCAGACAATGGCCTCCGTTCCAACACACTCGAGCACACCCCTGCTAGGAGCAAGGTATGAAACTGAATCGTTTGATGGCGGCCCTGACGTTTGTCGCTGCCGGTGTAGGCGCTGCAAGTTCGGTCGCTGCGGTTGATCCGTCGCTGCCGACGTATGAGAAAACCTCCGGCGTCTCCGGCAACCTGTCCAGCGTCGGTTCCGACTCCCTGGCCAACCTGATGACTCTGTGGGCCGAAGACTTCAAGCGTTTCTACCCGAACGTCAATATCCAGATCCAGGCTGCCGGTTCGTCTACTGCTCCGCCCGCTCTGACTGAAGGCACCGCCAATCTTGGACCGATGAGCCGTCCGATGAAGGACAACGAGATCCAGGCCTTCGAAGAGAAGTATGGCTACAAGCCGACCGCCGTTCCGGTCGCCATCGACGCCCTGGCGGTGTTCGTGCACAAGGACAACCCGATCAAGAGCCTGGACATCGAGCAGGTCGATGCCATCTTCTCCAGCACGCGTCTGTGCGGTGGCGAGCAAGACATCAAGACCTGGGGCGACCTGGGCCTGACCGGTGAGTGGGCTGCCAAGCCGATCCAGTTGTTCGGCCGTAACTCCGTGTCCGGCACTTACGGTTACTTCAAGGAAGAAGCGCTGTGTAAGGGCGACTTCAAGTCCAACGTCAACGAGCAGCCGGGCTCCGCTTCGGTGGTGCAGTCGATTTCCAGCACGCTGAACGCGATTGGTTACTCGGGTATCGGCTACAAGACCTCCAGTGTCCGTGCCGTTCCGCTGTCCAAGGGTGGCGAAGCCTTCGAAGCCAACGAAGAGAACGCGCTGGCTGGCAAGTTCCCGCTGGCTCGCTTCTTCTACGTCTACGTCAACAAGGCGCCGAACAAGCCGCTGAGCCCGATCGACGCCGAGTTCCTGAAGCTCGTACTGTCCAAGCAGGGCCAGGAAGTCGTAGTCAAGGACGGCTACATCCCGCTGCCGAAGAAAGTCGTCGACAAGACGCTGAGCGACCTGGGCCTCAACTAAGGTCTGCTGCACAGCCTGCGACCCCGGTCGCAGGTTGAGCAAACGCCCGCCACGCCAAGCGCGTTGGCGGGCGTTGTCGTGTCATTGCCTTGTAATTTTTCTGTCACACGACTGCATTAAATTAGGCGCCCGACCGGCCCCAAGCCCGGATATAGGCTTGCGCCAACGCGGCGCGGCGGACAAAACGGCCCGAGCGGCCAGGACCTTCGCATGAACGATATCGAGACCATGAGCGCGAATTCCGATCTGCAACGGCTGGACTTCAATACCCCGGCCCTGCAACGCAAGCGCCGCATACGCGCGCTTAAAGACAACATGGCGCGCTGGTACGTCTCCATCGGCGGCCTCGCCGTGCTTGGCGCCATCTGCCTTATTTTCTTTTACCTCGCCCAGGTCGTGACGCCGATGTTTCAGGGGGCTGAGCTGGAAGCTCGCGATCCTCAGCAACCGGCTTGGCTGGCTGAAGCGGGCGAACCGCTGCTACTCGCCATGGAAGAGCAGAATCAAGTCGCGATGCGCTTGGGCGCTGACGGGCTGGTGCGCTTCTTTAGCCTGAGTACGGGCGAATCACTGCGTAGCGTCGAACTGCCGCTACCGGCTGGAAGCCGGATCGTCTCCCTCGGTCAGGACACCCCAGGCAATCGCCGTATCGTCCTTGGACTGGACAACGGCCAAGTCTTGGTCGTTGAGCACAACTATAAAGTCAGCTACCCGAACGGCAAAAAGACCATCACGCCTCAGCTCGACTATCCGTTCGGTAAGGAGCCGCTGCAGCTGGATCCCGAAGGGCGCGCGATAGCCCACGCAGCGGTTAGCTTGAATGGAAAGACGCTGATGGTCGCAGGCGCTGCAAACGGCGCGCTGCAGGCGTTGCGCATTTCCGCCACCGAAAACATGCTGACGGGCGAGACCACCCTCGAAGAAGAGCGGCTGCAATTGCCGCAGCTCGCCGAGCCGATCAAGGCGCTGCGAATCGACCCGAGGCACATGTGGCTGTTCGCCGTGAGCGGTCGCGCCAGCGTTGATGTCTTCGACCTGCGCCGTAAGCAACTGAACGGTCGTTACAAGTTGCTGAGCGGAAAAGGTGAGATCACGACCGTTGCTTCGCTGCTGGGCGGCATCTCGCTAATGGTGGGTGACTCAACGGGCGGTATCGGCCAGTGGTTCATGGTGCGTAGCAGTGACGGCCAGGCCGAACTGCAGAACGTGCGCAATTTCCAGCTAGCGGATAACGCCATCACCCAGATCCTTCCGGAAGAACGTCGCAAGGGCTTCCTTGCACTCGACAGCGCTGGCCAGCTGGGCATTTTTCACAGCACCGCGCACCGTACACTGCTGACCGAACAGGTTGCCGAGGGTGCGGCGATCGCCGCCATGTCGCCGCGTGCCACACGGCTGCTGGTCGAGTCCGATGGCCAACTGCAGCGCTTCGTAATCGACAACCCGCACCCGGAAATCTCCTGGAGCGCGCTGTGGGGCAAGGTCTGGTACGAAAGCTATCCGGAGCCGGACTATGTCTGGCAGTCCACCTCCGCAACGGGTGACTTCGAGCCCAAGCTGAGCCTGTCACCGCTGGCGTTCGGCACGCTCAAGGCCGCTTTCTACGCCATGCTGCTGGCCGCACCGCTGGCTATCTGCGCCGCCTTCTACACCGCCTACTTCATGGCGCCCTCGCTGCGTCGTAAGGTCAAGCCGGTCATCGAACTGATGGAAGCGCTGCCGACGGTCATCCTCGGCTTCTTCGCCGGCCTGTTCCTCGCGCCGTTCCTGGAAAACCACCTGCCAGGCATCTTCAGCCTGCTCATGCTCACGCCAATCGGCATTCTGCTCGCCGGCTGGGCGTGGAGCCGCCTGCCTGAGCGCATCCGCCTGAGCGTGCCGGATGGCTGGGAAGCGGTGTTGCTGATTCCAGTGATTCTGCTCGTGGGTTGGGGCTCGATCGCCGTCAGCGGCCATCTAGAGAACTGGATCTTCAATGGCGACATGCGCCACTGGCTGTCCCATGAAATGGGCATTCCTTTCGATCAGCGCAACGCGTTGGTGATTGGACTCGCGATGGGTTTCGCGGTGATCCCGACCATCTATTCGATCGCCGAGGACGCCGTGTTCAGCGTGCCGAAGAGCCTGACCCTGGGTTCGCTGGCCCTCGGCGCGACGCCGTGGCAGACACTGACGCGCGTCGTCCTGTTGACTGCGAGCCCGGGCATTTTCTCGGCCTTGATGATCGGCATGGGCCGCGCCGTGGGCGAAACCATGATCGTGCTGATGGCCACCGGTAACACGCCGATCATGGAAATGAACATCTTCGAAGGCATGCGCACCCTGGCGGCGAACGTCGCGGTGGAAATGCCCGAGTCGGAAGTCGGCAGTACCCACTACCGCGTGCTCTTCCTCGCCGCGATGGTGCTGTTGATGTTCACCTTCGTGATGAACACGCTGGCCGAGCTGATTCGCCAGCGCCTGCGTCGCAAGTACGCCAGCCTGTAACCGAAGCCCCGCCTGCGGGCGCAAGACGCTGCCGGTGACGGCTGCGAACAGATTTCGACAAAGGTATCGATCCGTGAAAAAGGATTCGCTGAAAACCTGGATCAAGAGTGGCACTCCCTGGGTCTGGATGAACGCCGGCGCTGTGTCCATCGCGGTCATCATGACCCTTGGCCTGCTCGCCGTTATCGCTGTACGTGGCCTCGAGCATTTCTGGCCGGCGGATGTGATTGTCGCCGACTATCAGGTGCCCGGCGCCGAGCAGAAGATCATGGCTGGCGAAGTGGTGCAGGCTGAGCAGGTGCCGCGCGCGCGCCTGGCTGCCAGCGGGCTGCCGGTTAATGTGGAAGGCGGGGAATTCATGACCCGCGAACTGCTCAAGGTCGGCAACCGTGAGGTCTACGGCGCGGACTTCTCTTGGGTCATCGGCGAGTGGCTGAGCAACCCGCGCAAGCCTGCCGACCTGGTTGCCCTGGAGCGCCGCGAATGGGGCAACTTCTACGGTGAACTGCTTGCCGTAAAAGAAGAAGGCAACCTGGTCGCCGAGGGCGAGGCTGCATGGAGCGAGCTGCAAGCGCGCATCGAACGTGTAGACGATCTTCATGAACGCATTGCCGAGCTAGAAGCGGTAGACATCGGCCGCATCAACCACGGCCTCGAGCGCCTGCGGCTGAAAACACGCAAGCTCGAGCTCGATGGTCAGCTCGACGAAGCGGCCCAGGCCGAACTCGACGCCGAGCGCGCCCAATGGGATGCCGAATACAAGGCGTTGGAAGGCCAGCTGGTCAGCCTGTACAAGGAATTCAACCGCGACAGCATCACCATGCGCACCATGGACGGCCGCGAGCAGGAGATCAGCCTCGGCAAGGTGGTCCGCGCCTACCGCCCGAACGCCATGTCGCTGACGGACAAGATGGGCTTCTACTTCGCCAAGATCTGGGAGTTCGTCAGTGACGAGCCGCGTGAGGCCAATACCGAGGGCGGCATCTTCCCGGCGATTTTCGGCACCGTGCTGATGACCCTCATCATGGCGGTCATCGTCACGCCGTTCGGCGTGATCGCGGCGGTCTACCTGCGCGAATACGCGAAGCAGGGCGTCCTGACCCGCATCATCCGCATCGCCGTGAACAACCTCGCCGGCGTGCCCTCGATCGTCTACGGCGTGTTCGGCCTGGGCTTCTTCGTCTATGTGCTTGGTGGCTCGCTCGACCGCATCTTCTACCCCGAGGCGGCGCCGGCGCCGGTATTCGGCACGCCTGGCCTGATGTGGGCGTCGCTTACCCTGGCGATTCTTACGCTACCGGTGGTGATCGTGGCCACCGAGGAAGGTTTGGCCCGTATTCCGCGCATCCTCCGTGAAGGTTCGCTGGCGTTGGGCGCAACCAAGTCCGAGACGCTGTGGAAGGTGGTGCTGCCGATGGCCAGCCCGGCGATGATGACCGGCCTGATCCTCGCTGTTGCACGCGCCGCCGGTGAAGTCGCACCGCTGATGCTGGTGGGTGTGGTCAAGCTCGCGCCGAGCCTGCCGCTTAACGGCAACTACCCTTACCTGCATCTGGATCAGAAGATCATGCACCTGGGCTTCCATATCTACGACGTCGGCTTCCAGAGCCCCAACGTCGAGGCGGCACGCCCATTGGTCTACGCGACGGCGCTGCTGCTGGTCCTGGTCATCGCCATCCTCAACCTGACCGCGGTCGTGATTCGTAACCATCTGCGCGAAAAATACAAAGCGCTTGATCACTAACAGCCGATAAAAGCGCTGGAGGCCGGCGCTGGGCGAACAAGCGGCACTGACCGCGTCCAGCTCAAGCCTCTGGCCTCCAGCGACTACGGAGACATCTCATGTCACAAGCAAAGACGCATTCCATCGACATTTCGGCGCTGGGTCGTGACAAGCGCGCCCTGGACCTGGCCAGCGAGCAGGTCGCCATCGAGGTGCCGGACCTGAGCCTCTACTACGGCGAAAAGCAGGCGCTCTACAACGTCAGCCTGAACATTCCGCGTCAGCGCGTAACCGCTTTCATCGGCCCGTCCGGTTGCGGTAAGTCGACGCTGCTGCGCTGCTTCAACCGCATGAACGACCTGGTCGACGGCTGCCGCATCGAAGGCGCCATTAACCTCGACGGCAACAATATCTACCGCAAGGGCGAAGACGTTGCCGACCTGCGTCGTCGCGTCGGTATGGTATTCCAGAAGCCCAACCCGTTCCCCAAGAGCATCTACGAGAACGTGGTGTATGGCCTGCGCATCCAGGGGATCAAGCAGAAGCGCGTGCTCGACGAGACCGTCGAATGGGCCCTCAAGGGCGCCGCCCTGTGGGATGAGGTCAAGGATCGCCTGCATGAGTCCGCGCTCGGCCTCTCCGGCGGTCAGCAACAGCGCCTGGTGATCGCCCGCACCATCGCCGTGCAGCCGGAAGTGCTGCTGCTCGACGAGCCGAGCTCGGCACTCGACCCGATCTCCTCGCTGAAAGTCGAAGAGCTCATCTACGAACTGAAGGCCAAGTACACCATCGTCATTGTGACCCACAACATGCAACAGGCCGCGCGGGTTTCGGACTACACGGCGTTCATGTACATGGGCAAGCTGATCGAGTACGGCGATACCGATACGCTGTTCACCAATCCCGAAAAGAAGCAGACCGAAGACTACATCACCGGCCGCTACGGTTGATGCCATGGGAAATCTCCTCTGGCTTTGTCGGGCGCGCTTGCCGTACTACTCGTACTGTCAGCGCGCGCCCTCCGCGCCAGTGAAGATTTCCCAAGGGCCTCAACGTTAAGTCGACAATTTTCTAGGTGCGCTGCGCACCAGAGCCGCCTAGCGGCAGCCTCCTCGGAGCGAAACAATGATCAGCAAAGACAGCCACACGCAACATATCTCCCAGCAGTTCAACGCCGAGCTGGAAGAGGTGCGCAGCCATCTTCTGGCCATGGGTGGCCTGGTGGAGAAGCAGGTCAACGACGCGGTCACCGCGCTGATCGAGGCCGATTCCGGGCTGGCGCAGCAGGTACGTGACGTCGACGATCAGATCAACCACATGGAGCGCGACATCGACGAGGAGTGCATTCGCATTCTGGCCCGTCGTCAGCCTGCTGCCTCCGACCTGCGCTTGATCATCAGCATCTCCAAGTCGGTGATCGACCTGGAACGCATCGGTGACGAAGCGACCAAGATCGCCCGCCGCGCCATCGAGCTGTGCGAAGACGGCGAGTCGCCACGCGGTTACGTCGAGGTCCGTCATATCGGCGACCAGGTGCGCCGCATGGTGCAGGAAGCGCTCGATGCCTTTGCCCGTTTCGACGCCGAACTGGCCCTGTCTGTCGCGCAGTACGACAAGACCGTCGACCGAGAATACAAGACCGCGCTGCGCGAGCTGGTCACCTACATGATGGAAGACCCGCGCTCGATCTCCCGCGTGCTCAGCGTTATCTGGGTACTGCGTTCGTTGGAGCGGATCGGCGACCATGCGCGCAACATCGCCGAAATGGTGATCTACCTGGTGCGCGGCACCGACGTGCGCCACCTGGGCCTGACCCGTATGGCAGAAGAGGTCGCCAAGCGCGACTGACCCTTCAACGTCGCGCCAGCGCCTCGCTCAGGTAATCGATCATCGCCCGCTGCTTCGGCGGCAGGTGCCTGTTCGGTCGCCAGAGCAGCCAGGCGGCGCCCTGATAGGAGCCGGTGAAGCGCCAGCCAGGCAGCACTTCGCAAAGCCGCCCTTGTTCCAGGGCGGCGGCCGCGGTGAACTGCGGCAGCACGGCGATGCCCAGCCCGGCTAGCGCTACCTCCAGACGGGCTTCGCTGTGGTTGCTCTGGAAGCGACCCCGCACCAGTACCGTCTCCTGCCGCTCGCCATCACTGAAGTGCCAGCGGTTATCGCCGGCGCGCTCGCCCAGATAGAGGCAGTCGTGACCAAGCAATGCCTGCGGATGTTGCGGAGTGCCGCGCTCCTGCAGATAAGCCGGGGTTGCGCACAGTAGCTGACGGACCGGGCCGAGCGGCTTTCCGGCCAGTTCTTCGGGCGGGTGGTCGGTGACCTGTACCAGCACGTCGAAGCCATCCTCGATCAGGCTTGGGCTCTGATCGCTGATGTGTAATTGCACGTCGACCTCGGGGTAACGCCCAAGAAAGCCTGGCATCAATGGGCTGATCACGAACTTACCGTACGCCTTCGGCACGCTCAGGCGGACCAGCCCACGCGGACAGCTCATCAGCCGCTCCCCGATGGCTAGCGCCTGGTCGGCGGCGTCCAGCATCGCTCGGCAATGCGTGTAGAACTCTCGCCCAGCCTCGTTCAGACGCAGCTGCCGCGTGGTGCGTTCGAGCAGGCGCAGCGCGAGTTGTTGCTCGAGCCGTGCTACCTGCCTGCTGACCGCCGAGGCCGTCATATCGAGCTGGCGCGCCGCCGCGGAAAAGCTTCCGGCCTCAACCACGCGGACAAAAACGGCCATGCCAGGCAGCAGAGCCGCGCCATCATTTATTCCCATAGCGCACAAGTCCTGTTCTGAGGTCACGGATTATCGATCCGCTCGGAAAGGTTAACAATCGCCCCTCCACGAAGGGGGCGAGCGAGATGCAGGAACTGGCGCGACGTAATCTATGGCTGGCCGACGCCATGCTGTTGGCGGTAGCGGTTATCTGGGGCAGCAGTTATGCGGTGGCCAAGCAGGCGCTGCTGTTCTATCCCGTCCTGGGCTTCCTGGCGATCCGCTTCGGCCTGACCTTTGTGCTGCTGTTGCCGCAATTGCGCGGAGCGGGGCGCCGGGCGTTGCGCCCGGGTGTGCCGTTGGGCCTGATCATGCTGGGGATCTTCCTCTGTGAGACCTGGGGCGTGATGCTAACCAGCGCCAGCAACGCGGCGTTTCTCATCAGTCTGTGCGTAATTTTCACGCCCTTCGTCGAGTGGGCACTGTTGCGCCAGCGCCCGGACGGCCGACTGTTCATAGCGTGTGGGCTGTCGCTTGTGGGCGTTTGGCTGCTGACCGGCGGGACCGAGCTGTCGCTGAGTCTTGGTGATTGGCTGATGCTGGCCGCTGCGGTGTTGCGCGCGCTGTTGGTGTGCCTGACCCGGCGGTTCACTGCTGGGCTGGAGGTTCCGCCGATGGCACTGACAGCGGTGCAGAGCGGGGTGGTCGCGGCGGGCTGCGTGGCGATCGGCTTTTCCTTGCCAGGGGGTCTGCCGGCCTTGCCACAGAGCCCGGCGTTCTGGGCTGGCGCGCTCTATCTGGTAGGGTTCGCCACGCTTTTTGCGCTGTATGCGCAAAACCTCGCATTGGGGCGCACCAGCGCCACGCGCGTTTCGTTGCTAATGGGCTCGGAGCCGCTGTTCGGTGCGTTGATCGCCGGGCTCTGGCTGGGGGAACGCATCGGCGTGCAGGGTTGGTTGGGTGGCCTGCTGATCGTCACGGCGACCTTTATCGCGCTACGGGCCACCACGACGCAAGCAAGGGGTGTCGCTGCGCCAGCGCAGAGTGCGGCTTAGCCAGGCGGCCCTAACGCTGCGCCAGGCTCGCTTGCAGGGATGCCAGTTGCTGCTGGCGCTCGGGGTGCTCCAGCCGCGCCCCAGGATTGAGCGACGACCACTCCGGATGAGCACGGCAGCGTTGCAGTGCGTCTGGAAGTCGGCCTTCGCGCCAAGCCTTATCATCCGGCGCATCCAGGCGAATCGTGTCCACTGCCGCATGCCCGCGGGCGGCCAGTGCCTGCAGTAGGTAGCGCTGGCGTAAGGCGAGCAGACGCAGCACGGCGTCGTCGACAGTCAGCTCACGCTGGCCCTTGAGCTTGCCGAGCAGGCGATTACCGTAATGCCTGGCGGTTTGCGCGCCGCCGCCGGCGAGCGCACCGAGCAGTGCTGCGGCGCCGAGCGTGATGCCACCAACCATCAGGTCAACGCCCGCGCCGGCCGCAGCACCAGCAGCCATGCCGCTACCGATCTTCACGCCGAGCTGCTTCAGCGTCTCTGGATTGAACAGGTCGTCGCCCCAGCGCCCATCGAGCAGCGGCAGGTCCGCCGCGGCCGCGTCCTGCGGGCGGAACGCGTGCAGCCGCAGCAGCGCTTCGACGCAGCGCTGCTCGCGTGCACGGATTGCGTCGTGCAATTCACGGATGGCGCCGCGTTCGAGCTCAGGTTGTGCCGCCACGCTGCGCCGGAAGGCGGCAACGTCGATCAGCAATTCAGCGATCAGCCGATTGCCCTCGCTCAGCCGGGTAAGGGCCTGGGCTTCGTGATCGTCGATCAACCGCTGCAACTTGGGGCGCGATTGCTCCAGTAGCAGCGCCAGACTTTCGTAGAGCCGGCGCTCGCCGTCGATCGGCGGCGCCACGCTGTCGAAGCGCACCAGCGCATGCAGGCCCAGCCGCGCGAGCGCCTCGCGCCACAGGTCTTCACGGTGGCCGGGCTGAGCGACAAAATTGAGCACCGGCAGCAAGGGCTTGCCGCACCCCGCGAGCACCGCCAGCTCATCTTTGTACTTGGCCAGCACGGGTTCGCGGGCGTCGATGACATACAGCCCGGCGTCGCTGGCCAGCAGCTGGCGCAACACCTTGGCTTCCTGCTCGAAACGCTGCCGAGCCTCGCTGCCTTCGAGAAAACGGGCGGTGCGTGCCGGACCGTCGAGGCGCTCGCCGGGGCGTTCGATGCGCTCGAGGTGGTCGAGCAGGGCGATGGCATCCTCCAGGCCGGGTGTGTCGTAGAGCTCCAGCAGCGGCTCGCCCTCGACCGACAATCGCGCACCTTCGACGTGGCGGGTGGTGCTAGGCCGATGCGAGACTTCGCCGAAGTCGACATCGCGGGTGAGGGTGCGCAGCAGCGACGTCTTGCCGACGTTGGTATGGCCGACCAGGGCGAGTTTCAGGGGGGCGCTCATCGGTTATTGCTCCACTGCGTTCGCCTTTGTAGGAGCCCGCTTGCTGGCGATGCGTCCTGCGATGTCGGCGATCTGATCGCCAGCAAGCTGGCTCCTACTGCAGCAATGCCGGTTTCATCAGTCATGGCCGGTCTCCAGCCAGGTCAGCGGTGCGCTGGTGGAGTGGGGCAGGCCGAGGCTGTCCAGCGCCTGCTTCCAGTCTTGCAATCGGTAGCTGTCCAGCGCTTCGCCAGCGGGCGGCTGCAGCAGCCAGACGCGGCTCTCGGCGGCGCAACGGCTCAGTTCGCCGATCAACGCCAGCGTGCCCCGATCCGGCGAACGGCGAGGATCACAGGCGATGGCCAGGCGCTCCGGCGGGAAGCGAGTGAGTTGTTCCAGCAGCCGACGACGTTGTTCGCGGTCGTCCAGCACACCGGCATCGGCCACCGCCGTTGGCAGTTTTGGCGGCCAGGGGTGGCTCTGGTCCAGTTCTATAGCAACCAGTACCGCGCCCTCGCTGCCGTCCAGTTGCGCTCCGCCACTCGGTGCGTGCAGCTGTTGCGGCGCTGCATCGCTTATCCCGAGGCGCTCGCTCGAGGGTTGCAATCGCTCGCGCAACAGCCGATAGGCCGGAAGCTCCAGGTCGAGCCGCAGCTGCGCACGGCCGCGCCGCCAGCGCCACAGGCAGAACAGGGCCAGCAGCAGGCGCGGTAGCAAGCCGTAGACCAGTACCACACCGACCAGCCAGCCGGCCCAGCTTTGGCGTGCGCTTTCCACGCCGTTGGCCAAGTCGCCACTGGCGCGGATTTGTTCGATGTCCGGCACACCGAAGCCCAGCAGCGAAGGCAGCACGGCGAGGGTCTGGGTTAGGTTGATGAATGTGCTTTCACCAAGAATGGTTGTTTCCCAGACGAAGCCATAGCGACGCGTGGCGAGCAGCGCCAACAGGGTCACCAGTGCGCTGCTCATGGCCACCAGCCATAAACCATGTACACCAAGCCCCAGCAGCCAACGTCCGAGGCGGCGTTGTTCTAGCACCGCCAGTAACGCCGGGGCCAATTGCACGGCACGAGCATCGCGGGCGAGCTTTTCGCTGAGCCAGAGCCACAGCCGACCCAGCGCACCGCCGGCATCGCCTGCAAAGAAAAATCCCAGCAGCCAGCCCAGCAGTGTCAGCAGATTCAACCCAAGTAGGCTGCCTAGCGCCCAGAACACATTCACGGGTCTGAGCCCGTCCCCCAGCGCTGCAAACGCCAGCCCGGCGCCAGTGAACAGCGCCAACAGCGCCATCGCGATACCGGCCAGCCGCACGCCCTGGCGCCAGTGCTGCAGGGCATCGATCAGACCGTCACGGCGTGCCAGCCACAGCGCTCGGACTTCGATCAGTTCGGGCAACTCCCCGCCTTTTGCGCGGGCCTGGCGATTGGCTTCCGCGTCGTCCAGCGGCCCGGCGTGCTCTTCGCGCAGGCGAATGGCTTCGGTCAGCCAGAGGCGGTCGAGGGGATTGGGCGGCGACAGGGGAGGTTGGGGCACGCGGTTTCTCGAGATGGGGCTTGGGTTTGAGAATAACGTTGCACGCCCGAAGAGTGAAACCGGTCAAGTCGTCCAGCTAAAGCGTCCAGTACCATCCGCCGCCGATCGAATGATCGACCTGCGGCTTCGCCGCATCACCTGCCACGGATAGGCCGGTTCGCCACGCGCTGCTGGCCCGCCTTCATGCTTTAAAAGGACTTTTGCCATGAAAGACATTTTTTTCTTCGACGCCATGCTGACGCCTAAGATCATTACCCTCCTGTATTGGGCGGGGCTGCTGGCCGTTATCGTATGCGGTGTGGCCGCCATGTTTGGTGTATTTGGCGGCGGCCTGTGGTCCGGCCTTGCCATCCTCGTCGGCGGCCTGATTGGGACGCGGCTCTGGTGTGAGCTGCTGATCGTCATGTTCAAGATCAACGAAAATCTGAAGAAAATCGCCATCCGTCAGTGATAGGCCGGGGCGGCTTCCCTGCCGCCTTTTCGCTTTCTCTCCTTTCTCGGGCCGGTCACTCAGCCTGAGCGCGCACTTTCACCGCGATATCGGGCTGGTCGATGAACAGGCCGTCTATGCCCGCATCAAGGTAGGCGCGGATGTCCGCCTCGATGTCGCCGCGCTCGGATGGGACCTCGCCCTTACGCAGGTTGGCGGGCAGGAATACGTTTTCGGCGCGGAACGTGTAGGGGTGCACCTTCAGGCCGGCTGCATGCGCGTTCGGCACGAAGTCGGTGGGCTCGCCGAGGTTGCCATTGGCGTCGCGCGGGATGATGTAGCTCTTCTCCGGCCCGACGCCAGCTGCATATCGGGAAATGGCCTTGAGGCCCTCGGCGGTTGCCATTTGCGCGTAGGTCAGATCGCTGCCGCGCACTGTCTGATCGTACGGCTGGCCGCCGCCGAAGAGCTGCACCAGCCGTAGCTGGGTGAGGCGGCTCAGGGTCTTGAGGTTCTCAACTTCGAACGACTGAATGTAGACGGGTGCGCGGCGGCCGGCATAGCCGTTGCGGTGGAGCGTGCGCACCAACGGCTGCTCCATCGCCAGGCCGAGTTGCTGGAAGTGCGTCGAGTGCTTGGTCTCGATGTACAGGCCGATGCGGCGGCGCTCGCTGAGCTGCATGGTTTTCACCAGATCGATGATCTCCTGCAGCGTCGGGATCTCCAGGCTGCCGTCCATGCGGGCATTGCCCGGGCGGATAGCCGGGATGCGCTCGATGGCTCGCAATGTCTTCAGTTCGGCGAGCGTGAAGTCTTCGCTGAACCAGCCGGTCAGGCTGACGCCGTCGACCACCTGGGTGCGCTTGCGGTCGGCGAATTCGGGATGGCTGGCGACGTCCGTGGTCAGGCCCAGTTCGTTGTCGTGGCGGGCGACCAGTTGTCCGTCGCGGGTCATTACCAGGTCCGGCTCGATGTAGTCGGCGCCTTGGAGGATGGCCAGGGCGTAAGAGGCCAGGGTGTGCTCGGGCACGTAGCCACTGGCGCCGCGGTGGGCGATAACCAGCGGGTTGGGCTCGTCGCGGCCGGTCAGCTTGTCTGACTTCGCCAGCTCGGGCGAAGCGGCGAACGCGGCGGCTGGCAGCAGGAAACTGCAGGCGACGAACAGGTTACGAAGGGTAGGGCGGCGGTGGCGGACCATTGCAGACGTCTCCGTCGGAAGGGGGAGCGGTCAGCCTGAAGCGTAACAGTGACAAGCACCTGACGCTCCGGTGGCTGGGGGATGACCGTTTCGTGATGATGACGTGTCTCTGGCGCCGCTGACGCACGGCAGGCCCTCTGCTATCCTCGCCGCCATGACTCAGCCCCCCTTTCCCCTCGCAATGATCGCGGCCCTCGCGGAAAACCGCGTCATAGGCCTCGACAACAAGATGCCCTGGCATCTGCCCGCCGACCTCAAGCACTTCAAAGCTATGACACTCGGCAAGCCCATCATCATGGGCCGCAAGACCTGGGATTCGCTCGGCCGACCATTGCCGGGCCGGCTGAATCTGGTCGTCAGCCGCCAGCCGGGTTTGCAGCTCGAGGGCGCCGAGACTTTTCCTTCGCTGGACGCGGCGTTTGCACGCGCCGAGCAGTGGGCGCGGGAGCAGGGCGTGGACGAGGTGATGCTGATCGGTGGTGCCCAGCTCTATGCCCAGGCGTTAAATCGGGCGCGGCGCCTCTACCTGACGCGCATCGATGCCGCGCCTGACGGTGACGCCTTCTTTCCTGACTTTGACGAAACCCAGTGGCAGCGTGTCGACGACCAGGCACACCCGGCCGAGGGCGGCGCGCCCGCCTATCGTTTCGAGACCTGGCAGCGCGGTTGATCCCCTGCTGATCCGCCCGCATTGACCGGCGCCAAGTTCAGCATTGGCGTCAGGCGATAGGCTTGCCCGATTGCAGCCGACGAGAAATCCCCATGCCCCATCAGCAGCCTGATACCGCGCCGGCCGAAGCCGTTGCGCCCCTTTTCGTGCGCCATCCGCTCTGGGAGGACGCGCTTGCCCTCGTGCTTGGCACGGCCATGGTCGCGCTCGGCATCGCCTTCTATACGCATGCCGGGTTGCTTACCGGAGGCACCGTAGGGTTGGCCTTTCTGGCGAAATACATGGCCGGCTGGTCCTTTGGCCTGGCGTTTTTCCTGCTCAACGTGCCCTTCTATTTGCTGGCGATCTGGCGCATGGGCTGGCGCTTCACGTTGCGTACGATTTGTGCGGTCGGGCTGGTGTCGCTGCTGGCAGAGCTGACACCCGGCTGGATTCGCTTTGCCGATCTGAACATTTATTACGCCGCGCTGTTCGGCGGTTTCGCGATGGGTATCGGCCTGCTGATGCTGTTCCGTCACCGCGCGAGCCTCGGTGGGGTCAACATCCTTGCGCTGTTCTTGCAGGAGCGCTTCGGTCTGCGCGCCGGCACCATCCAGATGGGCATCGATGCGGCAATCGTGCTGGGCGTCGTGTTCGTCGTGCCGCTAGACAGGGTCGCGCTCTCAGTGCTGGGCGCAGTAGCGCTGAACCTCGTGCTGGCGATCAACCATCGCGCCGATCGCTACATGGGTGTCAGCTGAGACGGCCGGCTTGATCAACCCAGCGTGACCAGCTGCGCCCGTGGCTGGCCATCCTCGATGTCTAGCAGGGCCAGGCTGATCGGCAGCGAAAAGCGGCGTCGGCCGGCGCTGCCGGGATTGAGGTAGAGCACGCCGTCAACCTCCTCGATACGCGGCTGGTGCGAATGCCCCGCGATGACGACATCGACCTGGTCGGCAACCGGGTCCAGGTCCAGCGTCTTGAGATCGTGCAAGACATGAATGTGCAGCCCGCCGAGTTCGAGGTCGAGGCGCTCGGGAATGGCGGAGGCCCATTCGCCGCTATCAACATTGCCGCGAATGACCTCCAGTGGCGCCAGCGCCCGCAGGGCGTCAAGCACCTCAGGCTTACCGATATCGCCGGCGTGGATGATGCACGCGCAACCGTCGAGGATGGCCAGGGCTTCGGGCCGCACCAGGCCATGAGTGTCCGATATCACGCCGATTCGCATAGGGGCTCCTGTCATGGTTACTCGACTATAGGCAAGCAAGGCTTGGCCGCGGTTCGATCATGGGGCAGGCTTGCCCCTTTCGGCTGAACGGAGCGGGGCAATGGAACGGGTCGAGTGCATCGTCATCGGTGCCGGCGTGGTTGGCCTCGCCGTGGCGCGCGCCATGGCGCAGGCGGGGCGTGAGGTGATCATCCTCGAGGCGCTGGACGCCATTGGCACCGAGACGAGCGCGCGTAACAGCGAAGTCATCCATGCCGGCCTCTATTACCCCGCAGGTTCGCTGAAGGCGCGCCTGTGCGTGGCCGGGCGGGAAGCGCTCTATGCCTTCTGTGACAGCCACGGGGTGCCCTATCGGCGCTGCGGCAAGCTGATCGTTGCGACTGACGACAGCCAGCTCGAGGGTTTCGGCCGGCTCGAACAGCAGGCCCGTGCCAATGGCGTGCATGACCTGCAACGGCTCGACGCGGCCGCCCTGCACGCGCGCGAGCCGCAGCTCGCGGGCGTCGCCGCGTTGCTCTCACCCAGCACCGGCATTATCGACAGCCACGCCTTCATGCTGGCGCTGCTCGGCGATGCCGAAACGGCCGGTGCGATGCTTGCGGTGAATGCGCCGGTCGAAGGGCTGCGGATATCGGGCGACGGAATCGAGGTCACGGTCGGCGGCGCCGAGCCCATGCGGCTCATGGCGCGTGAGGTGATCAATTGTGCCGGGCACGGCGCGCCGCCGCTGGCCCAGGCCATACAGGGCGCGCCGGGTTTGGCCGTGCCGCCGCGCTATTTCGCCAAGGGCAGCTATTTCACGCTCAATGGCCGCGCGCCGTTCAGCCATCTGGTTTATCCGATGCCGGAACCCGGCGGGCTAGGTGTGCACCTGACGCTCGATCTCGGTGGCCAGGCGCGCTTTGGCCCGGATGTCGAATGGGTCGAGGGTCTCGACTACCGCCTCGACGCAGGGCGCGCCGAGGGATTCTATGCGGCGATCCGCCGTTACTGGCCAGCGTTGCCGGACGCCGCGTTGCAGCCTGCCTATACCGGTATCCGGCCGAAGATCAGTGGGCCCGGCGAGCCGGCCGCGGACTTTCGCATCGATGGACCGGCGCAGCATGGCGTACCCGGCCTGGTGAACCTGTTCGGCATCGAATCCCCGGGGCTGACTTCAGCATTGGCGATAGCCGGACACGTCCGCGATCAGCTGACGAACTGATCACGCCGCAACGCTGGTCGCGTTGCGGCTTACCGGCGCCCGGCGGCACACTGCTGCGCCGCCCCGTTTCGGACGGCGGGCCAGGGAGGAATGCATGCAAGCGTCGACTGACAATCGCCTGTTGGGAATCTACCTGCTGATCGGGCTCGCACAGGGCCTGGTGCTTTGGGGGGCGAGCGAGGCCTGGCCACAGGGCGCTGCCTGGCGCGCGCTCTGTTCGGCGCTGCTGGCGTTTGCAGTGATCGGCGGCTGGCTGGTGCAGTTGATGTGGGGCTCGCTGCGCGAGGCCGGGCGCACGCCGCACGTGTTGGCCGCAGCGTTGGTGCCGGCGGTACTGGCGGCGGCGCTTGCGGCACAATTCGACCAGCCGCGCTGGTACTACCTGGGCGAAACCAGCGCCACATTGTTGCTCTGGAGCAACCTGCTCCTGGCCTATGTGCTGGCGCCGTTCATCCAGGCGCGCGAAGCCGGGCAGCGTTGGCGCGTGGAATACGCCAGCCTCTACCAGCATGCGGTGAACAACGGCCTGATGCTCTTTATCGCCTGTCTCCTGCTGCTGGCGTTCTGGCTGCTGATCCTGCTCTGGGCGGGCTTGTTCAAGCTGGTCGGCATCGATGCTTTCGAGACGTTCTTCGAGTCGTCCGGCTTCGTCTGGATCGCCAGTGCCGGCGTCTTTGCCCTCGGCCTGTGGATTGGTCTGGAGCGGGGCCAGATGGTCGATGCGTTGCGCAACGGCGTGCAGGCGATGTGCCGGTTTCTGCTGCCAATGACGACACTCATCCTGTTGCTCTTCCTCCTGTTCTTACCGTTCACAGGGCTTGGGCCTTTGTGGGCAACGCGGCACGCGACGCCGATCTTGCTGACGCTGGCCTTCGCACACCTGTCGCTGCTCAACGGCGTGGTGCAGGACGGCCATCAAACCAGCCCCTATCCTCGCCCGCTGCGCCTGATGATCGAAGTCAGCGCGCTTGGCCTGCCGATCCTGACGGGCCTGGCCGCCTACGCACTCTGGCTGCGCATCGGCCAGTACGGACTGACTCCCGACCGTGTGTTGGCCGCGCTGTTCACCGCGCTTGCCGTGCTGCATGGGCTGGCTCTGGCCGTTGCGGTGGGGCGGCGCGGGGAGGGCTGGCTGGCCGGGCTGCGGCAGAGCAATCCGCCGCTGGCGCTACTGGCCGCGCTGTTGCTGATCGGGCTGCACGTCGCCGCGCTGAGCCCCTTGCAGCTCAGCGCGGCGAGCCAGCATGCCCGCCTGCTGGATAACGACGTGCCGCTCGAACGCACCGACCTGGGAGCCTTGCGCTTCAACTTGGGTGAGCCCGGCCGCAGTCACTTGGCGCAACTTCGTGACCAGCTCGCCATGCCAGGCCTTGAGCCGGCGCGGGTCGAGGCGCTGCAGGCCGAGCTGCAACGGCTCGACAAGGCGGACACCTACTGGGCATGGCGAAACGAACAAGAGGTCGCCCTGGCCCCGCCGATCAGCTGGATTGGCGAGGCGCTGGCCGACGAAGATGGGGCGCTTGCACGTACGCTCGCACCGCAGGGTTGCGCCGAAGAATGCCAGCTATTCGCCATCGACCTCGACGCTGACGGCCAAGCTGAAGCGGTACTGCTGCGCGGCGATCGACCCCGCATCTTTCCGGTGATACAGCGCAACGCCGCAGGCGATTGGCGCTGGATTGGCCAACTGCGGCTCGCGGGCAATCAGCCGCTGGACAGAGAGACCCTGGCGGAACGGCTGCGTGCCGGCGATGTAGACCGGATCGCACCGCGCTTCCCGGCCCTGCAGATCGACGATATGCGTCTGGAACCTTCGATGTCCGACTAGAACGAAAAAGCCCGACGCGAGGTCGGGCTTTTTTGTCAGCGAACCGGCCGATCAGCCGTCCAGCATCGCCTTGTTGCGCACTGCGCCCTTGTCGGCGCTGGTGGCGAGCAGGGCGTAGGCCTTGAGCGCAGTGGTTACCTTGCGCGTGCGCGGCTTCGCCGGCTTCCAGCCCAGCTTGTCCTGCTCGATGCGGCGGTGCGCCAGTTCCTCATCCGATACCAGCAGGTTGATGCTTCGGTTGGGGATATCGATCAGGACCTTGTCGCCGTCGCGAACCAGGCCGATGGCGCCGCCCGCGGCCGCTTCCGGCGAGGCGTGGCCGATCGACAGGCCGCTGGTGCCGCCGGAGAAGCGGCCATCGGTCAGCAGCGCGCAGGCTTTACCGAGACCTTTCGACTTCAGGTATGAGGTCGGGTAGAGCATTTCCTGCATGCCCGGGCCGCCTTTCGGGCCTTCGTAGCGGATGATGACGATGTCGCCTTCCTTCACCTCGTCGCCGAGGATGCCCTTGACGGCGGCGTCCTGGCTTTCGAAGACCTTGGCGCTGCCTTCGAAGACGTGAATCGACTCGTCCACGCCGGCCGTCTTCACCACGCAGCCATCCAGCGCGATGTTGCCGTAGAGCACGGCCAGGCCGCCCTCCTGCGAGTAGGCGTGCTCGACCGAGCGGATGCACCCATTGGTGCGGTCGTCATCGAGGGTGTCCCAGCGGGTCGACTGGCTGAAAGCGGTTTGCGAGGGAATGCCGGCAGGGCCAGCACGGAAGAAGGTATGAACCGCCTCGTCCCTTGTCTGGGTGATGTCCCACTGGGCGATGGCTTCTTCCATGCTGCGGCTGTGGACCGTTGGAACGTCCGTGTGCAACAGGCCGCCACGGGCCAGCTCGCCGAGGATGGAGAAGATGCCGCCGGCGCGGTGCACGTCTTCCATGTGGTACTTCTGGATGTTTGGCGCCACCTTGCACAGCTGCGGGACCTTGCGCGACAGCGCGTCGATGGCGCGCAGGTCGAAGTCCAGTTCGGCTTCTTGTGCCGCGGCGAGCAGGTGCAGGATGGTGTTGGTCGAGCCACCCATGGCGATGTCCAGCGTCATGGCGTTCTCGAACGCGCGGCGGTTGGCGACATTGCGCGGCAGCACCGATTCGTCGCCCTCGCCGTAATAGCGCTGGCACAGCTCGACGGCCAGGCGGCCGGCCCGCAGGAACAGCTGTTCGCGGTCGGCGTGGGTGGCGAGCGTCGAGCCGTTGCCCGGCAGGGCTAGTCCTAAGGCTTCGGTCAGGCAGTTCATCGAGTTGGCGGTGAACATGCCCGAGCAGCTGCCGCAGGTGGGGCAGGCGCTGCGCTCGTATTCGGCGACCTTCTCGTCACTGGCCGAGCTGTCGGCGGCGATGACCATGGCATCGACCAGGTCCAGGCCGTGGCTGGCGAGTTTGGTCTTGCCGGCTTCCATCGGGCCGCCGGAGACGAACACCACCGGGATGTTCAGGCGCAACGCGGCCATCAGCATGCCGGGGGTGATCTTGTCGCAGTTAGAGATGCAGACGATGGCGTCGGCGCAGTGAGCGTTGACCATGTATTCGACCGAGTCGGCGATGATTTCGCGCGAGGGCAGCGAATAGAGCATGCCGTCGTGGCCCATGGCGATGCCGTCGTCGACCGCGATGGTGTTGAACTCTTTCGCCACGCCGCCGGCCTTTTCAATCTCACGGGCGACCAGCTGGCCCAGGTCTTTGAGGTGCACGTGGCCGGGCACGAACTGGGTGAAGGAGTTGGCGATGGCGATGATCGGCTTCTTGAAGTCTTCGTCCTTCATGCCAGTGGCGCGCCACAGGGCACGGGCGCCGGCCATGTTGCGGCCGTGGGTGGAGGTTTTCGAGCGATAGTCAGGCATGACGGTTCCTGCGGCTAATCAACGGGTCGAATGGTGCTTAGGGTGAGCTGCGTGCAACGGAAGGTGACCGTGTGCGTGCGGACGGGCCGGGACGAGACGGGTAGGGCTCGTGCGGCCGGGGCTCACTGGCCCGCCGGGGGATGGTGGCGAGGAATGCGGCCGATTCTACGCGCGTTCCGGGCGGCGAGCCAAACGGCACGATTACCGGCACTCATCCTACGTTGAGTCAGGTGCATCAACACCGAAGCTGATCATCAATTATTCAGCCGGGGCGAAGCGCGGCCGTTCATCCGCCGCACGCGGGCTTTCAGTGGCGCACCGATTTTCGCTGGCTAGGGTTGATTCGGCCGACTGGCCATCCGCCCTTTGGATGGCAGGCGGGAAACAAAGGTGCAGTGCGTTCGACTCGCATGGCGAGCTGGCGCGACGTCCGTACACATGATGATTACAACAAGAGGAACATGCACATGCTGGACATCAAACTCTGCGGCATCGCCGTTGCGCTGGGCCTTGCAATTGGCGGGTCTTCCATCGCTGCTCCACTGCCTGACACCCCCGGCGCGCCATTTCCCAACGTGAGCAGTTTCGACCGCTCCGGTCCCTACGCGACGACGAGTCGCAGCGAAGGCCCGAATTGCCGCGTCTACCGTCCCAGCAACCTGGGACAGAACGGCGTCCGGCATCCGGTGATTCTGTGGGGTAACGGAACCGGGACCGGGCCGACTGCCTATTCAGGCCTGTTGTCGCATTGGGCCAGCCATGGCTTCGTGGTAGCGGCAGCTGAGACCTCCAACGCCGGCACCGGCCAAGACATGCTCGCCTGTCTCGACTATCTGGTGCAGGAGAGCAACCGTACCTTCGGCACTTATGTCGGCGTGCTCAACACCGGGCGGGTCGGGACGTCCGGTCATTCACAGGGCGGCGGGGGCTCGATCATGGCCGGTCAGGATGATCGTGTCAGCGCTACCGCGCCGATTCAGCCCTACACCATTGGCCTGGGCCACAATCCGGCGTCTCAGCGCAATCAGAAGGGGCCGATGTTCCTGATGTCGGGCGGAGGCGACACCATCGCGTTTCCATACCTGAATGCGCAGCCGGTCTACACGCGTGCCAACGTGCCGGTGTTCTGGGGTGAGCGGCGCTACGTCACGCACTTCGAGCCGGTCGGTGATGGCGGCGCTTACCGTGGGCCTTCCACGGCCTGGTTCCGCTATCAGCTGATGGATGATGAATCAGCCCGCAGCACCTTCTACGGACGGTTATGCGGGCTGTGCACCAGCCTTTTATGGACGGAGCAACGCAAGGGCATCGAGTAAGCGTTCTGACGAAATCCTCGCACGCGTCGGGTGCGAGGATTTCGCCTGCGATGGCGATCAGCTGTTCGGCAGGATGCGGCAGGTGAGGCTTTTGATGTAGCGCGTCTCCGGGATGGCCGGGTGAACGGGATGGTCTGGACCCTGCGCGCCGCGTTCGAGTAGCAGAATGTTGCGGTCCAGATGCCGCGCGCTACCAAGCAGGATGTTTTGCAGGTCGTCTTCGGGCAGGTGCATGGAGCAACTGGCGCTGACCAGGATGCCGTCCTTGTTCAACAAGCGCATGGCCTGCTCATTTAGGCGGCGATACGCCGCTTCGCCGTTCTTCAGATCCTTCTTGCGCTTGATGAAGGCGGGCGGGTCAGTAATGACCACGTCGAAGCGCTCTTCGGCGTTCTTCAGCTCCTTCATGGCCTCGAAGGCATCACCCTCGACGCAGGTCATTTTGTCTCCAACTCCGTTTAGTGCGGCGTTGCGCTCGACGCCATCCAGGGCGAAAGCGGAGGCGTCGACGCAGAATACTTCGCTAGCACCAAAGGCCGCCGCCTGTACGCCCCAGCCCCCGATATAGCTGAACAGGTCGAGCACGCGCTTGCCCTTGACGTAGGGTGCCAGGCGCGCTCGGTTCATGCGGTGGTCGTAGAACCAGCCGGTTTTCTGGCCTTGCAGCACAGGCGCTTCGAACTTCACGCCGTTCTCTTCCAGTGCCACCCATTCCGGGACGACGCCGAACGCGGTGTCGACGTAACGTTCCAGGCCCTCGGCGTCGCGGGCGCTCGAATCGTTCTTCCAGAGCACGCCGCGCGGCTTGAGCACTTGCACCAGGGCTTCGAGCACGGCGTCGCGGTTGCGCTCCATGGTCGCTGAGGCCAATTGCACCACCAGGTGGTCGTGGAAGCGGTCCACCACCAGGCCGGGCAGCAGATCGGAATCGCCATAGATCAGGCGGTAGCAGGGCTGGTCGAACAGTCGCTCACGAATCGATAGCGCGACCTGGATCCGGTGCACCAGCAGCGATTTGTCCAGGCTGTGCTTGAGATCGCGAGACAGCAGGCGCGCGCAGATCAGGTTGTTTGGCGACACCCCGACGATGCCCAGCGGCTTGCCACCGGCCGCTTCGAGAACGGCCTGGTCGCCAGGTTGGAAGCCGGCCAGCGGCGTGGCGGCGGTATCCACTTCGTTGCTGTAGACCCACAAGTGGCCGGCCCGCAGGCGACGGTCGGCATTGGCTTTGAGGCGCAGGCTGGGCAGGTTCATCGGGGCGGCTCCGGGAAAAGGGCGCGATTATAGGGGTAAAAGCCGATAAAAGCGCTGGAGGCTTGAGGCTGGGACGGGTAGGCGAAAGACAGGTTGCTGGGCGTGCGAGCAGTGCCCCCGCGCAGGCTTCAGGCTTTGGGCCTGCGCTCAGCCCATTTGTAGGAGCAGGCTCTGCCTGCGACCAGCGTAGCGAAAAAGCCGTGCCCGGCCGCAGAAAGCGCCTGCTCCCGTCCGGCGGACGTATCAGGCCGCCAATGCCTTGACCAGCGCTTCACTGAACGCGGGGATATCGTCCGGCTTGCGGCTGCTGATCAGATGCCCGTCGACCACCACCTGTTGGTCAATCCAATTGGCGCCAGCGTTCTTCAGGTCGTCGGTCAGCGATGGCCAGCTGGTCATCTTCTTGCCTTTGACCAGGTCGGCAGAAGCCAGCAGCCAGGCGCCGTGGCAGATGACCGCGATGGTCTTGTTCGCCCTGGCGGCGTCACGGACCAGCTCCTGCGCCATCTCGTCGGTGCGGATGGTGTCGGAATTGACCACACCGCCTGGAAGCAGCACAGCGTCATAGTCTTCCATGTGGATGATGTCGAAGGTCTTGTCGACATGGAACTTGCTGGCTGGCGTGGTGTGGTTCCAGCCGGTGACTTCGCCGTTGGATGACGAAATGATCTCGGCAACAGCGCCGGCCTTCTCCAGCGCTTCCTTGGGGCCGGTCAGCTCGACCTGCTCGAAGCCATCGGTGACCAGGATCGCTACGCGTTTGCCTTTAAGGGTATCGGCCATTTCGTTTTCTCCTCGTCGGATTGCAATTCGGTCTACTTGAAATCCGACAGTGAACTCAGCCAAAGTTCGCACTTCTTTCCTAGTGGCCTAGTGCTACTTGCCGGGCCGGGCCGAGCATGTCCATCGAACTTACCGACGAGCAGATCCGTAGCGTGCTGCAGGGGATCAGCGTACCTCCGCAGCCGCAGATCATGGTCGACCTGCAGATGGAGCAGGTCATGCCTGACCCCGACCTCCGTGCCATCGCTCGGCTGATCAGCCAGGATCCAGGGCTTTCCGGCGCGCTGCTCAAGACTGTCAATTCCCCGTTCTTTGGCCTGGCCAACCGTATCGCCTCGATCCAGCAGGCGGTCAATCTGCTCGGCTGCCATTCGGTGATCAACCTGATCAATGCGCAATCGATTCGTGGTGAGCTGACCGACGCGGCCATCGTGACCCTGAACCGTTTCTGGGATTCGGCGCAGGACGTGGCCAGTACCTGTCTGACACTGGCTAAGCGCATTGGCCACCCTTCGCCGGACGAGGCCTACACCCTGGGGCTGTTCCATAACTGCGGCATTCCGTTGATGCTCGAACGCTTTCCCGGCTACATGACGATCCTCGAGGAGGCGTACGCCAGCGTGGGGCCGGAGACGCGCATCACCGATGTGGAAAATCGCGTGCTGAACACCAACCATGCGGTGGTCGGTTACTTCGTGGCGCGCTCCTGGAAGCTGCCGCAGCATCTGTGCGAAGCCATCGCCAACCACCACAATGCGCTAGCCATGTTCCGCGACGAATGGGGCGATCCGCAGGTCCGGACGTTGCTGGCCATTCTGAAGATGGCCGAGCACATCTGCGCCACCCATCGCGTGCTTGGCGAGCAGGCGGACGATCACGAGTGGGAAACGATCGCTCAGCGCGTGCTCGAGTATGTGGGGCTTTCCGACTACGATTTCGAATGCCAGCGCGACAGCATCCGCGAGCTGGGCCTCAGCTGACCCGGGGCGGCGTGAGCTGCTAAGGTCGCCTTCCGTCTCCCGTTGATTCGCCCCATGCCTGAATTACCTGAAGTTGAAACTACCCGTCGCGGCATCGCCCCGCACCTGATCGGCCAGCGCGTCAGCCGTGTCCTCGTCCGGGAGCGGCGGCTGCGCTGGCCCATCCCCGACGATCTGGACGTGCGCCTGTCCGGGCAACGCATCGAGGCGGTCGAGCGGCGTGCCAAGTACCTGCTGATCAAGGCCGAGGTCGGTACCCTGATTGCGCATCTGGGCATGTCCGGCAGCTTGCGTCTGGTGCCGGCGGAGCTGCCGGCGGGCAAGCATGAGCATGTCGATATCGTGCTCGAATCGGGCATGGCGCTGCGCTACACCGACCCGCGCCGCTTCGGCGCGCTGCTGTGGAGCGATGATCCGCTGAGCCACGTGCTGCTCGCCAGCCTGGGCCCCGAGCCGCTGGATGACGCCTTCGACGGTGATCGGCTCTACATGCTATCGCGTGGGCGCAGCATGGCGATCAAGCCGTTCATCATGGACAACGCCGTGGTCGTGGGTGTCGGTAACATCTATGCCAGCGAAGCGTTGTTCGCGGCGGGAATCGACCCCCGGCGCGCCGCGGGCGCAGTTTCCCGGGCGCGATATTTGAAGCTGGCCGTCGAGATCAAACGCATCCTGGCCTACGCCATCGAGCGCGGCGGCACCACGCTACGCGACTTCGTCGGTGGGGATGGCAAGCCTGGCTACTTCCAGCAGGAGCTATACGTCTATGGGCGCGGCGGCGATTTCTGCAAAACGTGTGGCTCAACCCTGCGTGAAGTGCGCCTGGGCCAGCGCGCCAGTGTCTACTGTGGCCGCTGCCAGCGATGAATTCGGCGCGGCTGCACAGGCATTGACGGCGTTCACGATCAATCACCCGTGGCCGCTGCTATAGTGGACCGCCACTACAATCATCTGCCTCGTTTCGCCCAGCTGAAGGACCACACCATGAATCTGTTTCGCTCCACTGCTGTTGTCTTGGCCCTGACCACCGGCCTGCTGGCAATGCCGGCCCAGGCGCAATCGACGCAGCAGAACGCCAGTGGCGATCCCCTGTACACCGTCGAGGCACCCAAGGCCTTTTCCATTGTTGGTGACTTGCTAATCGCGCGCCCGTTGCTGATTGCCGCTACCGCGATCGGCGCCGGCCTGTTCGTCGTCAGCCTGCCGTTCAGCGCGATGGGCGGTGGCATTAAGGAAACTGGCAAGGCGCTGGTGGTTGAACCCGGCGCTGCGGCATTCGCGCGTTGCCTGGGTTGCACTCGCGTCGGCTACAACCGCCAGGACTGATTGCTACGCCCAATGTCGGTCATCTGCCGGCTTGGCGTTCAAACGGCTCCGCCGCCTCGTGCGTGCGGAGCCGTTTCGTTTTTGGCGCCGGGGTATGGAACGGGCGAGGGCCGCTGCGGAAGTAAAGCCATCGTGAAGAAGTTCTGGGCAGGCGAAGTGATCACGCCTTGCCGGTGATGATGAGGTACTTCTGCATCAGCTCGTCCTTGCTCTCGACGTTGCTCTCGTCGAGCGGAATGCAATCCACCGGGCAGACTTGCTGGCACTGGGGTTCGTCGTAGTGGCCGACGCATTCGGTGCAGAGGTTGGGATCGATGACGTAGATTTCCTCGCCCTGGGAAATCGCGCTGTTCGGGCACTCCGGCTCGCACACGTCGCAATTGATGCAGTCATCGGTGATTATCAGGGACATCCAGCAAACTCCAGCTGCGGCGCGGGCCGTAGCGCAGGTAAGAACAGGCCGCCAATTTTGCCGCATTGGCTCGCCCGGTGCACGCGGCCGATCATCCCTCGACCGCGCGCCGCGTTTCAGCGCGAGGCGTAGCGTTCTGACAGGGCTTTCATCACCGAGGGGTGGACAAACTTGCTGACGTCGCCACCCAGCCGCGCAATTTCGCGGACCAGCGTCGAGGAGATGTAGGAGAACTTCTCCGAGGGCGTCAGGAACAGGCTTTCGACGTCCGGCACCAGCTGGCGATTCATGTTGGCCAACTGGAACTCATATTCGAAATCGGACACTGCACGAAGGCCGCGCAGCAGGACGTTGGCCTGCTGCTCGACGACGAAGTGCGCCAGCAGCTTGGCGAAGCCCAGCACCTGGACGTTCGGCAGGTGGGCTGTCACCTCCTTGGCCAGCGCGACGCGTTGTTCAAGTGGGAACAGTGGATTCTTGTTGGGGCTGGCCGCAACGGCAATGATCACCTCGTCGAACAAGCGCGAGGCGCGCTCGACCAGGTCGGTATGGCCCATGGTGATCGGGTCGAAAGTGCCCGGATACAACACTCGATTCATCGCGGCGTCCTGACGCATGCGTGGGGGGTGGATGGTAGCGGCTGGGTGTCGGCAGCGTAAAGTATCAATGCGGATGCCGGCTCGTTGTCGGCATGATGGCGCTGTTCATGCTCATTTCAACCGTTAGAGGGCTTGACGGGCTGCGGAGTCCCCGTCGACCTACCGCGCCGTTCGCACAGCGGCCAGCCCTCATCGTACGAACAACCGTGTAATCAGGCGCTGCAGTGGTCGGCCGTAGGGTGGGTAGATCAGCCGGGTCGAGTTCAGTCGCGGCCTGGCGAATACGCCCTTCGCCTTGCTGAAGGTCAGAAAGCCTTCCCGACCATGGTAGTGCCCCATGCCGGACGGGCCGATGCCGCCGAATGGCAGGTCGTCTTGCGCAACGTGCAGCAGGGTGTCGTTGAGACAGACGCCGCCGGCGTGGGTTTCGTGCAGCACACGCCGCTGCTCGGCCTTGCCATAGCCGAAGTAATACAGCGCCAGCGGCCGAGCCCGAGCGTTGACGTAGGCGAGCGCTTCGTCGAGGCCGTCGTAAGGCACTACCGGCAACAACGGGCCGAAAATCTCGTCCTGCATGAGCGTCATCTGGTCATTCACGTCCAGTACCAGGCAAGGCGGCATGCGCCGGCCATGGCCTTCGTCATGCAGCGGCAGTATGCGCGCGCCATGGGCCCGTGCGTCGTCGAGGTAGGCCTGCAGGCGATCGGCATGGTGCTGGTTGACGATGCTGGTGTAGTCAGGATTGTCGACCAGCGAGGGGTAGAGGTGGCGCACCGCCTGGCGGTACGCCTCGATGAAGGGGGCTAGGCGTTGACGCGGTACCAATACGTAATCAGGCGCGACGCACGTCTGCCCCGCATTGAGCATCTTGCCGAAGGCGATGCGCTCGGCGGCCTGCTCCAAGGGCACGTCAGCCGAGACGATGGCCGGCGACTTGCCGCCGAGCTCAAGGGTTACGGGGGTGAGATTGTCCGCTGCAGCGCGCATCACCTGCCGACCAACGCGGGTGCTACCGGTGAACAGCAGGTGATCGAATGGCAGCCGTGAGAATGCGATAGCGACATCCGCCTCGCCGAGCACCACAGCGACCTGATCCTCGGCAAAGATTTGCCCCAGCAAGCCCTTCAATAGCATGCCGGTGACAGGCGTGGCTTCGCTCATCTTGAGCATGATCCGGTTGCCCGCCGCCAGCGCGCCGATCATGGGACCGATCGCGAGGTACAGCGGATAGTTCCACGGCACGATGATCCCGACGATGCCAAGCGGCTGGTAGATCACCCGGGCGCTGGCCGGCTGGAAGGCCAGGCCGACGCGGCGGCGCGAGGGTTTCATCCAGCGTCGGAGATGGCGCTGCGCATGCCGGATGCCGTGCAGGCTGGGCATGATCTCGGCCAGTCGGGTCTCGTCCGCGTTGCGATGTCCGAAATCTTGGCTGATTGCCTCGACGATCGCCTGCTGATGCGTGGCGAGCAGGTCGTGCAGCGCTTCGAGCCACTGCAGGCGCGTCTCGCTGCTCGGGTGCGGGTCGGCGGCGAACGCCTTGCGCTGGCGCTCCAGAATTGCGGGCAGCCGCTCGATGACGAGATGCGTCTGGTCCAGGTAGGAAATCTCAGCGAGCACGGGACGAGCTCCGGGGTGGGGTCGAATCTGTTTAGAGTGATTACTCTATTCTGTCAATCGAGCTGGGCTGGATGCCGCTTCCGGGTTACCGTTGCGCCTCGTTTCCGCTCCGTCACGAATGCCCCCGATGTCGCCCAGACCCGATACCCGCGAACGCATCCTGAATGCCGCGCTCGAGCTGTTCAACCAGCAAGGCGTGCCGGCCGTCACCACCAACCACATCGCGGCGTACCTGCAAATATCGCCCGGCAATCTGTATTACCACTTCCGCAACAAGCGGATGATCGTCGCCGATCTGTTCGACCGCTATGAAGCGGCCGTGGCTGGCTTCCTGCAGTTGCCTGCGGACCGCGAGGTGACGCTGGATGACAAGGCCGACTATCTGGAAGCGCTGCTGGGCTCGATCTGGGAGTACCGCTTCGTGCAACGCAACCTCGAACAGCTGCTCGACGACGACCCGTTGCTGGCCGAGCGCTACCGCCAGTTCATCGACCGCCATCTGAAGGCCGCCCGGACCATCTATCAAGGCTTTGCCGATGCCGGCCTGCTGCGGATGGACGCTACTCAGGTCGAGGACATTGCGCTCAACGCCTGGATCGTCATCACTTCATGGGTGCGCTTCCTGTACACCGCTGGCGTTCGCTCGGAACGGCTGAGCGAGGCCTTGCTGCGCCGCGGCGTTTACCAAGTACTGGCGCTGGAGGAAGGCTTCATTACCGAGCCGGCGCGGGCGGGATATATCGCACTCTGTAGGCGCTTCCGCGTGCCGCTCGACGCGCCCCTCGGTTGATCTGCAGCACCGTTCAGCGAGATCCCAGCCACTGCGGAATACGCCGCTCCAGGTAGTAGCCGGGTTTGAGTGGAGAGCCCTCGACAAAGCCAACGTGGCCGCCGCTAGGGTGCAGTTCCAGGGTGGTGGTTGACGACAATTCGCCCGGCTCGGGCAGGCTGTGGCGGAACACGAAGGGGTCGTCCTCGGCCTGGATCAGCAGCGTCGGGACGCGGATGTCTGGCAGGAAATAACGGCTCGATGCGCGGCGGTAATAGTCCTGGGCGTCGGTGTAACCGTGCAATGGCGCGGTGAAGCGGCCGTCAAAATCCCAGAAGGTACGCATGCCATCCAGCGAGCCCAGGCGCTGCAGTGCGCCGAGGTGTTCAGTCAGGCCTTCGTGCTGGAAGCGCTGTTGCTTGTCCCTGACGTAGGCAACCATCGCTTTCATGAAATGCGCCTGGTAGACCCGCGAAAAGCCAAGGCCGATGCGGTCGGCACACTGGTCCAGGCGAAAGGGGACGGAGACCGCTACCGCCTTTTGCACCGGTGCCGCGGCGCCCGTCTCGCCCAGGTACTTCAGTAGAACGTTGCCGCCCAGCGAGTAGCCCACGGCATGCAGCGGTGCGAGCGGGCGTGCGGCCTGCAGGTGCGCGATGACTTCGGCCAGATCGTCGCTGGCGCCGGAGTGATAGGCGCGCGGCAGCAGGTTCGGTTCGCCTGAGCAGCCGCGCCAATTGATCGCGACGCTGCTCCAGCCCTGATGCGCTAAACGGTCCTGTAGCCCGACGACATAGTGCGAGTTCGATGACCCGGTCAGCCCGTGAAGGACCAGCACCAGCGGCGTGGTCACATCGTGCGGACCGTGCCAGTCGAGATCGATGAAGTCGCCATCCGAGAGCCAGAGCCGCTCGCGGCGCCGCGCCAGCGCTGGGGTGCGCCGGAAGAAGGGGTTCCACAGGGTTTGTAAGTGGCCACCCGGTAGCCAGGGAGATGGCCGGAAAGCCTGCTCGACCGAGGCGGTGACAGTGTCAGGCATGGACACGTTCGGCCCGTCCGTTGGCGCGCGTGCCGGGCCCGATCAGGCCTGGCCGCTGCGCTCCCACAATGCGTAGTGCACCTGGCCGGCCGTCTTTTCCCGGTGCAGGCGCCAGTTACCGGGCAGGCCGAGACTCGAAGGTTGCGCTTCGCTCTCCGTATAGATCCACGCATGCTTCGCCAGCCAGCCCTTGGCCTCCAATAGCTCGCAGGCAGGCAGCAGGAGGTTCTTGCTGAATGGTGGGTCGAGAAAGATCAGGTCGAAGGGGGTCGGCGCTTGGGTATCCAAGTAGCGCAGGGCGTCGCTTTGCATCAGCTGGCCGTGGCCACACTTGAGGGTATCGAGGTGCTTGCGCAGGGCAGCGATAGCATTGGCGTTGAGGTCAAGCGCCAGGGCCATGCTGGCGCCGCGTGACAACGCTTCGAGGTACAGCGCACCGCTGCCGGTAAAGGGGTCGAGCACACGCGCGCCGGACAGGTAGGGCGCCAGCCAGTTGAACAGCGTTTCACGCACCCGGTCGGGAGTGGGGCGTAGCCCCTCGGCATCGGGGAAGGCAAAGCGGCGGCTGCGCCACTCGCCGCCGATGATGCGCAGTTGCCCTTGGCCGCCATGGGCGGCGGGGCGGGCGGAAGGTCTGGTCATCAATGCTCCGGAACGCCGCTGGGTTGTTCGATGGGTGTATCGCTGGGCGGCGGCAGGGGCTTCTGCTCGACCTTGGGTCCGGCGGTCACGATGACGAAGCCGCCGGCTTCGAGGTGCTTGTTCATCGCCGTCTTCACCTGCTCGACTGATAGCCCCTGGACCTGTTGCATGAAATCTTCGAGATAGGTCAGCGGCAAGTTGTAGAACCCAATGCTGCCCAACTGGCCGACGATGTCGCTGTTGCTCGCGGTGGACAGCGGGAAGCTACCGGCGATCTCGCGCTTGCTGCGCTCGAGCTCCGCTTCGGTAGGGCCTTTCTCGAGGAATTCGGCGACCAGGCGCTGGACCAGCTCCAGCGTCGCCTCGGACAGCTCCGCGCGGGTCTGCAAGTTGATCATGAAGGGGCCAACAGCCTGCATCGGGCTGAAGCCCGAATACACGCCATAGGTCAGGCCGCGTTTTTCGCGCACTTCTTCCATCAGGCGCGTGCCGAAGCCGCCGCCACCGAGTATCTGGTTGCCCAAGTAGAGCGCGGCGTAGTCCGGATCGCCTCGCGCGACGCCCAGCTGCGCGAGCATCAGGTGAGTCTGGTTTGACGGGAAATCGATGTGCTCATGCACGGCCTGGGGGGCATCGGGCGTTGGTGGCGCTGGCAGCGACGGCCCATTTGGCAGGGCCGCGGAAACCGTGTTAGCGATTGCCTCGGCCTCGTCTCGACTGAGATCGCCCACCAGGGCGATCACCACATTGCCGGCGGCGTAGGCCTTGGCATGGAAGGCGCGCAACTGGTCGGCCGTGATGCCTGGGATCGACTCGGCGTTGCCTTCGCTAGCATGTGCGTAGGGGTGCTGCTGGTAGAGCTGCTTGAAGAGCTCGAGGCTGGCGAGCTTGCCCGGGTTCTGCTTCTGGAATTCGAAGCCGGCCATGACCTGGTTCTTGATCCGCTGCAGCGAGCCTTCCGGGAACGTCGGCTGGCCGACCACCTGGCTGAACAGCTGCAGCGCCGGCTCTCGCTTGTCCGCCGCGCTAAGGCTACGCAGGCTGGCAATCGCCATGTCGCGGTAGGAGCCGTTGCCGAATTCGGCACCCAGCCCCTCGAACCCCGAGGCGATCGCGGTGACGTCACGCCCCTCGATGCCTTCGTTGAGCATGGCATTAGTCAGCATGGCCAGCCCCGGGACGCCGCCGTCCTGGCTGCTGCCGGCGGCAAAGGTCAGGCGCAGGTCGAACATCGGCAGTTCGTGGGCCTCGACGAAGAGCACCCGTGCGCCGCCCTCGGTCTGCCAGCTCTGAATGTCCAGTGTGCGGCGGGCGAGCGGCTTGTCGCCCAGTTCGTCGAGCGACTGGATGCGCTGTTGCTCCGCTTCGGCTTCGCGGGCGATGGCCTGGCCGGACTCGGCCGGCGTGGCAACTGTCTGCGTGGCTGGCACCGGCAGGTTGGCGGCGGTCTCGCTGGCGTGCTCGTTGCAGCCTGTCAACAGGCCAGTGGCCAGCGCCAGGGCGAACAGGCCGCGACGCAACGGGGTGCGATCACTCATCGCGGGTCTCCTCGGGCAGCACATGGGCGACGCTCATGCGCGAGCGGGTGAAATAGGTGCGGGCGGCCTGCTGGATGTCTTCCGGGGTCACGGCTTCCAGCGCAGCGAGCTCGTCATCCATCAGCCGCCACGATAGGCCCACCGTCTCCAATTGGCCGATAGTTGTGGCTTGCTGGGTGATGGAGTCGCGCTCGTAAACCAGGCCAGCAATGACCTGTGCTCGGACCCGTTCGAGCTCTTCTGCCGAAGGCGCACTCTGCTTGAGCGCCTCGAGCTGCCGCCATATGCCGGCTTCGACCTCTTCGAGGGTGCGGCCCTTCTGCACGTTAGGCGAGGCGCTGACGATGAACAGGCTGTCGCCGCGGGGGTAGGCGTTGTACCAGGCCGAGGCGCTGGTCACCAGTTCTTCGCCGCGCTCCAGCTGCTCGGGCAGGCGTGCGCTGTAGCCGCCATCGAGCAAGGCGCTGATCAGGCGCAGGGCATGTATCTGACGGGGGTTTTCGTCAGCCGTCGCCAGGCCGGGCACGTTGAAGGCCATGATCAGACTTGGTAGCTGCGTCTTGACGTGAAGGGTGAGGCGGCGTTCGCCGGGCTCGTCAAGCTCCAGCGGCCGCTTGGCGCTGGGCAGAGGGCGTTGTTCGATTGGCCCGAAATAACGTTCGGCCAGGTTGCGGATTTCCTCTGGCGTGACATCCCCGACTACCACCAGCGTGGCGTTGTTGGGCGCGTACCAGGTTTGGTACCAGCCGCGCAGTTCCTCGACTGTCATGCGCTGCAGGTCGGCCATCCAGCCAATGGTCGGGTTGTGGTAACCACTGGCGGGGTAGGCCATGGCCTTGAAGCGCTCGTAGGCCAGTGCGCTGGGCTTGTCATCCGTGCGCAGGCGGCGTTCTTCCTTGATCACCTCGATTTCGCGGGCGAACTCATCGGCCGGCAGTTTCAGGCTGGCCAGGCGGTCAGCCTCGAGCTCGAAGGCAACAGCCAGGCGGTCGCGCGCCAAGACCTGGTAGTAGGCGGTGTAGTCGTCGCTGGTAAAAGCGTTTTCCTCAGCGCCGAGCTCGCGCAGGATGCGCGAGGCCTCACCCGCGCCAAGTTTGCGGCTGCCCTTGAACATCATGTGCTCAAGGGCGTGCGAGAGGCCGGTTTGGCCGGGAGACTCGTAGCTCGAACCCACCTTGTACCAGAGCTGCGACACTACAACCGGTGCGCGGTGGTCTTCGCGCACGATCACCTTCAGGCCGTTGTCGAGGAAGAATTCGTGGGTGGGCTGGCCATCGGCGGCGATGACCAGCGGCAAGTACAGGGCGCCTAACAACGTCAGGGCGGCGCGGCGTAGCGTCAAGGGCATAGTCGGGGCTCGTTGGAAGGTCGGATCCGCCGGTGGCACGGCAGGCTGTCACGTCGGGCATGTTAATGGTGCGCTGATGCCAGGGCAAAGGCGGCAGCCTGGCGTAGGGCCACGCTTAGCGCAGGGGATTATGCAGTGCTAGGATAGCGCCCGTCCGGCCGGTGGCGTGGCCGCCGGCGTTTGCCCTCTTGAGAAAATCTTCTCCATGTTTGGTTCCAACGACGATAAGAAGGCGCCAGCCGAGGCTGGCGAAAAGAAAGGCTTGTTCGGCTGGCTGCGCAAGAAGCCGCAGGCGCCTGCCTCCGAGCCGCCGCCAGCCGCCGAGCCGCTGGAAGAGAGCCAGCCGTTCGCCGATGAACCCGACGAGGCCGCCCGCGAAGAAGTCCGTGATCGTGAGGCGCCCATCGAAGCGTCGGCCGAGCCTGCGCCTGTGTCCGCGCTGCAGACCGAATCCGAACCGGCCCACGACATCGTCGTGCCCGAGACGATGCCGGAAGAGCCGGCGCTGGCTGAAGTCGCCATCGAGCCGCCGCCTGCCCCTGTCGCCGAGGCGCCTCCTCGGCTTGGCTTCTTTGCACGTCTCAAGCAAGGTTTGTCGAAAACCAGCGCCAGCATCGGCGAAGGTATGGCCAGCCTGTTCCTCGGCAAGAAGGCCATTGACGACGACCTGCTCGACGAGCTGGAAACGCGGCTGTTGACCGCCGATGTCGGTGTCGAGGCGACCACCGCGATCATGCAGAACCTCACGCGGCGCGTTTCGCGCAAGGAACTGGCTGACAGCGGGGCCCTGTACAAGGCACTGCAGGAGGAGCTCGCCGGCCTGCTGCGGCCGGTCGAGCAGCCGTTGCAGATCGATGCCAGCCGGACCCCGTTCGTGATCCTGGTGGTTGGCGTAAACGGCGTCGGAAAGACCACTACCATCGGCAAGCTGGCCAAGAAACTGCAGCTCGAGGGGAAGAAGGTCATGCTCGCGGCCGGTGACACCTTCCGCGCCGCGGCCGTGGAGCAGTTGCAGGTCTGGGGGGAGCGCAACAACATCGCCGTCGTGGCTCAGCACACTGGCGCGGACTCCGCTTCGGTGATCTTCGATGCGGTGCAGGCTGCGAAGGCGCGGGGCATCGATGTCCTGATCGCCGACACGGCTGGTCGTCTGCATACCAAGGACAACCTGATGGAAGAGCTGAAAAAGGTCCGCCGGGTCATGGGCAAGCTCGACGAGACGGCGCCGCACGAGGTGCTGCTGGTGCTCGATGCGGGCACGGGGCAAAACGCGATCAACCAGACCAAGCAGTTCAACCAGGCGGTCGAGCTCAGCGGATTGGTGCTCACCAAGCTCGACGGCACGGCCAAGGGCGGCGTGATCTTCGCGCTGGCCAAGCAGTTCGGCACGCCGATTCGCTATATCGGCGTGGGCGAGGGCATCGATGACCTGCGGACCTTCGAGGCGGACGCCTTTGTCGACGCACTGTTCGCCGAGAGGGGTGCGGGCGGGGGTGCAGCCTCGTCATGATCCGCTTCGAACAGGTCGGCAAGCGCTATCCCAACGGGCACACCGGTTTGCATGAGCTGTCCTTCCATGTGCAGCGCGGCGAATTTCTCTTCGTGACCGGCCATTCGGGCGCTGGCAAGAGCACGCTGCTGCGGCTGCTGCTGGCGATGGAGCGACCCACGAGCGGCAAGCTGCTCCTGGCCGGGCAGGATCTGTCGCGCATCAGCAGCGCCCAGATTCCTTTCCTGCGTCGGCAGATCGGCGTGGTCTTCCAGAACCATCAGCTGCTCTTCGACCGCACGGTGTTCGACAATGCCGCGCTGCCGTTGCAAATCCTCGGGCTGAGCAAGCGCGAGATCGGCCAGCGGGTAATGACGGCGCTCGAGCGAGTCAGCCTCAAGGACAAGGCGTTGCAGTACCCTTCGGATCTGTCCACCGGGCAGCAGCAGCGTGTCGGTATCGCCCGCGCGGTGGTGCACCGCCCGGCCCTGCTGCTGGCTGACGAGCCTACCGGTAACCTCGATCCTCGCCTGGCCGCGGAAATCATGGGTGTGTTCGAGGACATCAACCGCCTCGGCACGACCGTGCTGATCGCCAGCCACGACCTGGCGCTGATCGCACGCATGCGCCATCGCATGCTCACGCTGCAGCGCGGTCGTCTGATCGGTGACGGGGAGGCGACTCGATGAGTGCACAGAAACAAGGCTCGACCCCGGCCGAACGCGTCGGCGGCCTGCCCAACAAGCCCGAACAGCCCGTCAACGACGAACCGGACTTCAAGGCGCTGTTCCACGCCTGGCTGGAGAGCCATCGCGCCAGCGTCGTCGACAGTGTCGGGCGCCTGGTCAAGCAGCCGATCGGCAGTTTTTTCACCTGCCTCGTCATGGCTGTCGCGCTGAGCCTACCGATGGGCTTGGCGCTTCTGTTGGACAACGTCGAGCGGCTCGGCGGCTCCTGGCAGCGCGCCGCACAGATCTCGCTGTTCATGGAGCTGGACGTGGACACGTCCGGAGGGCAAGCGCAGCGTGAGCGGATACTCGAGATACCGGACGTTGCCGAGGCCGAATGGATCAGCCGCGAGCAGGCGCTCGAGGAGTTTCAGCAACTGTCCGGCCTGGGCGAAGCCCTGCGCGAACTGCCGGAGAATCCGCTGCCAGGTGTCATCCTGGTCACGCCTCGCGAAGTCGACCGGGATAACCTGGAAGCCCTGCGACAGCAGCTCGACGACCTGCCGGGCGTGGCCCAGGCGCAGCTCGACCTGCTCTGGGTCGAGCGGCTCGGGGCCATCCTCAGGCTGGGCGACCGCTTCGTCTTCGGACTAAGTCTGCTGCTTATCGCGACCTTGCTCCTGGTCATCGGTAACACCATTCGCTTGCACATCGAGAACCGCCGCACCGAGATCGAAGTGGTCAAGCTGGTTGGTGGTACGGATGGCTACGTGCGGCGCCCCTTCCTTTATATGGGCGCACTCTATGGCCTAGGGGCCGGGCTCATCGCCTGGGCGCTGCTCGCCTACGGATTGGGGTGGCTGAACGAGGCCGTGACCGGCCTGGCTGGGCTGTATGGCAGCGATTTCGGGCTGGCCGGGGTACCCGTCGAGGATGGCCTGTCGCTGGTGCTCGGTGCGTTGCTGCTGGGCTACATCGGAGCCTGGCTGGCGGTAGCGCGGCACCTCAGTGAGCTTGCGCCAAGGTGATAAGTTATTGTTTTTGTTCAGTTATTTAGATTGGTGTCGGAACTTTTCCACAGGCTTGAAGTCTGATTCGGCAATGCTAAACTGCTGCAGCTTCATTATTGGAGGAACTGCATGACGACTAATCTGCAACCTGTTCAAGCGCTGGTTCCGGGAGCCAATCTCGAAGCCTACGTGCAGACGGTAAACAGCATCCCGCTGCTTTCGGTCGAGCAGGAACGCGACCTGGCAGAGCGCCTGTTCTACAAGCAGGACCTCGAGGCCGCTCGCCAGATGGTGCTTGCTCACCTGCGATTCGTGGTGCATATCGCCCGCAGCTACTCGGGCTACGGTCTGGCGCAAGCTGACCTGATCCAGGAAGGCAACGTCGGCCTGATGAAGGCCGTCAAGCGCTTCAATCCGGAAATGGGCGTGCGGCTGGTGTCCTTCGCGGTCCACTGGATCAAGGCGGAAATCCACGAGTTCATCCTGCGCAACTGGCGCATCGTCAAAGTTGCGACCACCAAGGCGCAGCGCAAGCTGTTCTTCAATCTGCGCAGCCAGAAGAAGCGCCTGGCCTGGTTGAGCAACGACGAAGTCGAGCGAGTCGCCGACAGCCTGGGTGTCGAGGCACGTGAAGTGCGCGAGATGGAGAGCCGTCTGACCGGTCACGACATGGCCTTCGATCCGTCGGCCGACGCCGATGACGACAGCGCCTACCAGTCCCCGGCGCACTATCTGGAGGATCACCGCTACGATCCGGCCCGCCAGCTGGAAGATGCGGACTGGAGCGACAGCTCCAATTCCAATCTGCATGAAGCGATGGATGCCCTGGACGAGCGCAGCCGCGACATTCTTCAGCAGCGCTGGTTGAGTGATAACAAGGCCACGCTGCATGACCTGGCGGCCAAGTACGGCGTATCCGCCGAGCGGATCCGTCAGCTAGAAAAGAATGCGATGAACAAGCTGAAGGGGTCTATTCAGGCCTGATAGGCGAGGTAACTGACAAAGGCGCTGCAGACCCGCTCTGCAGCGCCTTTTTCTTTGCCGTTCGTTCAGTTCGCTTAGCGGGGCGGGCGTGTCTGTTCCAGGCTTTCGGTCAGGGTGATCAGCAGTTGGGCGGCACTGATCGGTTTATGCAGCCAGGTGACCTTGTCGTAGTCGGCCTCTCCATCGAAATGAGTGGCCGCGGACACCACGATGATCGGCAGGTCCCGCGTCTGCGGGTTGGCTCGGACGTCCTCGATTAGCTCGCGCCCGCTGCCGTCTGGCAGGTGTAGGTCAAGGGTCATCGCTTCGTAGCGGGCCTCGGCCAGCTTGTTGCGAGCCGCATGCAGGCTCTGAGCGCGATCGACCGCATAGCCCGCGTCGCGCAACATCAGGTGTAGCAGGCGGCCGGTGTCGGGTTCGTCCTCCACGACCAGCAAGCGCAGTTGCCCCTGATCGGGACCGGTCGTGCTGGTCTCGATGATCGGCAGTTCGCACCAGAACGTCGTGCCGTGTCCCACCTGGGTGTCGAAACCGACACGGCCACCCATGCGCTCGATGAATTCCTTGGTGATCGCCAAGCCCAGCCCGGTGCCGCCTTTTTGCCTGCTGTCAGATGCGTCGGCCTGTGCGAATTTCTCGAAGATGCGGTTCTGAAAGCCTTCGGGTATTCCGGGCCCCTGGTCAGTGACATTGATGCGCACCTGACCGCCTTCCGTCTGGCTGCAGTGCAGGGTTACTTGGCCGCCCTCAGGGGTGTACTTGATGGCGTTGGATAAGAAATTGCTGAGCACCTGCTGCAGGCGCAGGCCGTCGACCCATACGCGCAGATCCGGGGCGTCATCCAGTACGCAGTCGACACCCAGATGCGTAGCGAACGCCTGGTTGCTGGCCAGTGCCTCTTCCAGCAAGCGGCGCAGGGAATGCTCGCGCATGTCGAAGGTCATCTTGCCGGCGGCGATCTTTTCCATGTCCAGCAAGTCGTTGATTAGATGGCCCAGGCGCAAGCTGTTGCGGTGGGCGATGTCGAGCATCTGTAGCATCGGTGGCGGCACCTCACCCATGGCGCCGCCCGTGACGAGGCCCAGCGCACCGCTGATCGACGTCAGCGGCGTACGCAATTCATGGCTCACGGTGGAGACGAACTCGTCCTTCATCTGCTCGATGCGCTTGTGCTCGGTCAGGTCCATGCTGGTGCCGCTGATGCGCAGTGCCTGGCCGTCCTGGTTGCGCTGGATATAGCCGCGCACCAACACCGGAAGGGCATGGCCGGCCTTGTGCTGGAAGCGCAATTCAGTGGTGAAGTGGTCGACGTCGGACAGCATCGTCTGCGCCAGCTGTGCCCTGGCGCGTGGCAGGTCTTCCGGCACCATGACCCGCTCCCAGAGTTTGAGGTCAGCCTGCAGTTCGCCGGGGCGGTAGCCCAACATGTGCCAGGCGCGAGGCGAGGCGTAGAAGGTTCCTGCCGCGAGGTGGAGGTCCCAGACGCCGTCATTGCTGCCTTTGAGCGCCAGGCTCAGGCGCTCCTCGCTCAGCTGCAGGGCACGCCGGTTTTCGCGAATGTGGTCGGTCATCTCGCGGGCTAGGGCCTCGGCGCGGCTACGACCGAGGGCCAGCGAAGATGTCAGGAAAAAGAGCAAAAGGCTCAGGCCAAGGCAACCGCCCAGCACCAGGGCATCATTGGAGTGATAGAAGGCCTCGAATTCGGGAAGGCTCTCGATGTGCAAGGTCCAGGTCTGGCCATACAGGTCGAGTTGCACGACCTTCTGGTACTCAGCGGGTTGCGCCCCGGTCCGGTCGAGACTGGCGAAGATCAGCTGATCGGGCGTTTTGTTGGTCCCGGCGTAGATCTGCAGGCTGAGATTGGTGTCGGCGGCGCCCAGGATGCCGTACATCAGGTCGTCCATCCGGTAGGGGCTGTAGACGAACCCGCGCAGCGCTTGCAGGCGCGCCTCGGCGGTGTCGGCCGAAACGCCTCGCTGGTAGATCGGCACGTACATCAGCACGCCGGCCTGGACCTTGCCATGGGTTTCCTGGCGCAGTGTGACCTTGCCGGTCAGCCGCGGCCGGCCAGTTTCGGCGGCCCTGCGCATGGCTTGCTGGCGGACCGGCTCGGAGAACATGTCATAGCCGAAGGCAGCGAGATTTCGCGCGCGAAACGGCTCAAGGTACACGACCGGTGTATGCAGCGTGGCCCCGGTGTGAATTGGATGGACCTGGTAGTCCGGGTAACCCTCGGCCTTTACCTGTCGCTCATGCTCGGCAAGCTCCTGGGGGCGGACCGCTTGGGCGAACCCCACGCCCTGGATACCCGGATAGTGCTCGGCCAGGCTCAGGCGTTCGTTGTAGGTACGCCATTGGGCGCGGGTCACTTCGTCGGTGGCGTCGAACAGGCCGGCCGCGCCGAGCAGGATCTGCTCATGGTCGATCAGCCGCTTGCCGATGGCCTCGCTGGTCTTCTCCACCAAGAAATCGAACTGCCGCTCGGCCGCGCGTTCTTCATCGAGCTGCAAGTGATTGAAGATCATCAGTTGAACCAGCAGGGTCACGCCCAGCACCACCCAGGCGATGCTGTTACGCCACTGGAAGAACTGGCGCACCTTGCCGAGGGTGCGGGCGTCGCTTGCGGTTTCGCTCATGGGTCGCTGTCGTGCCTCGGTGGCGAATGCTGAGAAGCTCTGCGCGGAGCCATTGAGCTAATGGACGGTCGGAACCGCCGCCACGTTCATCTGGGCCCGAGCTTACCCGTCGGGATGGCGAACTGCCATAGCGCTCCGTCAGGCCGCGCCAGGCGGTTCAGAACGCCCCTGGCCTGAGCGAGTTGAGGTAGTGGCTGCCGCCCAACTGGTTGACCTGGCGGCGGATCCAGGCCGCGCGGCTACGTACGTGCGGGCCGGGCCTACCGGCATTCCACTCGCGTGGATTGGGCAGGACCGCGGCCAACTGGCTGGATTGTTGCGCGGACAGATAGGGCGCGCCCACATCAAAGTGATGCCGGGCGGCCGCTTCCGCGCCGAAGATCCCGTTGCCCCATTCGACACTGTTCAGATAGACCTCGAGGATGCGCTGTTTTGGCCAGAGCAGCTCGATCAGCCCGGTGAACCAGGCTTCCAACCCTTTGCGGACCCAACTGCGGCCGGACCAGAGAAACAGGTTCTTGGCCACCTGCTGGCTGAGCGTGCTGGCCCCACGCAGCGAGCCGCCGCGCTCGTTGTGCGCGAAGGCGGCGCGGATGGCATCGATGTCGAAGCCCCAATGCGTGGCGAACTTCTGGTCCTCGGCAGCCACAACGGACATCTTCAGGTGGTCCGGCAGCTCCTTCCAGGGGCGCCAGGTGCGTTGCAGGTCGATGCTGTCCCCGCTGGCCAAGGACTCGATCTTGCGTTCGATCATCAGCGCAGTGAATGGCGGCGGCACCCAGCGCAGCACCAGCACCAGCAGTACCGAAAGGGCGATCAGCCATAGCAGCAGTTTGGTCAGGCGGCGCATCAGGGCTCGAAGCATGGGTCGTGGTCGCGGCCGGAAAGAGCCGGCATTATAACGGCCTCGAAAGGTCAGACTGGAAACCCGCCCATGATTCGTCTGTTCATTCTCTTCGCTGGCGTGTTCGGCCTGACCGGCGTCGCCCTCGGCGCCTTTGCCGCTCACGGTCTCAAAAACCGCTTAACGCCCGAGATGCTGACCGTATTCCAGACCGGTGTGCAGTATCAGATCTACCACGCCCTGGCACTGCTGGCCGTGGCGCTGTTCTCGCTGCACATGCCCGGACGCCTGTTGAACGCCGTGGGTGGGCTGTTCGTGCTCGGTGTGTTGTTGTTTTCCGGCAGCCTGTATCTGCTCACCCTGACCGGCGTCAGCAAGCTGGGCATCATTACGCCGATCGGCGGCGCGGCTTTTCTGGCTGGCTGGCTGTGCCTGCTACTCAGTGCCTGGAATATGCGTGCCTGAAGGCGGGACGAATGGCCGCGCGCATCGCCTTGGTGGCCTGGGTCGATCGGGCTAGAATGCGGGCCCCTTTGCAATGGTGGCTATCACTATGCTCATCGAGTTGAACGGCGAGCGCCATGAGCTTCCTGACGGCCAATCGGTCGCCGACCTGTTGCAACGCCTGGACCTGGTCGGGCGGCGCTTGGCGGTCGAACTGAACCGCGACATCGTTCCGCGCAGCCAGCACGCCGCTACGCTGTTGGCCGAAGGCGATAAGGTCGAGATCGTCCACGCCATCGGCGGCGGCTAACGGGCTGACCCTTTTCGATCCCGGTGCGCCCGTGACGCGTGCCTTTTTCACCGCATCACGCCTGAACAGGAGGGCACCATGAGCCCAGTTCCCCAAGACAAACCCTTCACGCTGGCCGGTCGCACCTATCAGTCGCGGCTGCTGGTCGGTACTGGCAAGTACAAGGACCTCGACGAAACGCGCGCGGCCATCGAGGCCTCGGGTGCCGAGATCGTCACCGTGGCCGTGCGCCGAACCAACATCGGCCAGAATCCGGGCGAGCCGAACCTGCTCGACGTCATCTCGCCTGAGCGCTACACCATCTTGCCGAACACGGCTGGTTGCTATGACGCCGAGGACGCGGTGCGCACCTGCCGCCTGGCGCGCGAGCTGCTCGACGGGCACAAACTGGTCAAGCTCGAAGTGCTGGCTGACCAGAAGACCTTGTTCCCCAACGTCATCGAGACACTCAAGGCCGCCGAGGTATTGGTCAAGGAAGGCTTCGACGTCATGGTGTACACCAGCGACGACCCAATCATCGCGCGCCAACTTGCCGACATGGGTTGCATTGCCGTGATGCCGCTGGCTGGCCTGATCGGCACCGGACTGGGCATCTGCAATCCCTACAACCTTCGCATCATTCTCGAAGAGGCGAAGGTTCCGGTGCTGGTCGATGCCGGCGTCGGTACCGCCTCGGACGCAACCATCGCCATGGAGCTGGGCTGCGAGGCGGTACTCATGAACAGCGCCATCGCCCATGCTCAACAACCTGTGCTGATGGCGCAGGCCATGAAGCACGCGATCGAGGCGGGGCGCCTGGCCTATCTGGCCGGCCGCATGCCGAAGAAGCTCTACGCCAGCGCGTCCTCGCCCATGGACGGCCTGATTCGCTGAGCCCCACCCTCCGCCTGCGCCATTCGAGCGCGGGCGGTACAGCATCCTGCAGGTTTCACTCGATGATCGATACTTCCCCACCGGCCGATGGCCAGCGACGCATGCGCACCATCAAGAGCTTCGTGATGCGTGCCGGTCGCATGACCGAAGGCCAGCAACGCGGCCTCGACCAGGGTTGGCCACGCTTCGGCCTCGAACTGGCCGATGGTCTGCGAGACTTCGACGAGGTTTTCGGCCGCACCGCGCCGCGTACTTTCGAAATTGGCTTCGGTATGGGCCATTCGACGCTGGAAATGGCAGCCGCGGCGCCCGAGCAGGACTTCATCGGCGTCGAGGTACATACGCCGGGCGTCGGTGCGCTGTTAAACGGACTTGTGTCACAAAACCTAAATAATGTCCGTGTCTACAGTTGCGATGCCCTTGAAGTGCTGCGTGAATGCGTCCCCGATGCGAGCCTGGATCGGGTTCTGCTGTTCTTCCCCGATCCATGGCACAAGAGTCGCCACCACAAGCGGCGTATCGTCCAGCCGGCGTTTGCCGAGCTGGTCCGGCAGAAGCTCAAGGTCGGCGGCGTCCTGCACATGGCGACCGACTGGGAACCCTATGCCGAACACATGCTCGACGTCATGAACGTCGCGCCTGGCTATCGCAATCTGGCTGCCGATGGGCACTGTGTCGAGCGCCCCGCGGAGCGACCAGTGACCAAGTTCGAACGCCGCGGCGAGCGTCTGGGGCATGGCGTATGGGACATCAAGTTCGAGCGCATCGACTGAAGCGACACACTACAAACGGGCGCCAACCAGGCGCCCGATAGAGCCGCACGAAGCGGCCCAGGGACGACACCACACACGACGGCTCGCCAGGATGGCAACCTTCCGGCACACAACTACAACGATGACGCGCCCTGCCTCCTGGCGGGACGGTGACCTGCAGCCTGCCAATCCAGCTGCAAAGGAGCGATACAGATGTTCAGAAAACTCGGAGTTCTGCTGTTGGCGGTATGCGCCAGCCAAGCCCAGGCCAAGGTCAATGAAAGCGAGGCCGCGCGCCTCGGTCAGGATCTGACGCCGCTCGGCGGCGAGCGCGCCGGTAACGCGGCCGGGACCATTCCGGCCTGGACCGGCGGGGTACAGCCGCCGGAAGGCTACAGCGCCGGCATGCATCACCCTGATCCCTTCGCCGATGACGCCATGCTTTATCGTGTCGACAACAGCAACGTCGCCGAATACGCCGCACTGCTGCCCGAGGGCCTTCGCGCCCTGGTCGAGCGTAACTCCGACTTCTACCTGCGCGTCTTCCCGTCGCGTCGCAGTGCCGCGAACCCTCAGCGCATCTACGACGCAACCCGGCAGAATGCAGTCGATGCCGAGCTGATCGCCAACGGCAACGGTATCCGTGGCGCCTCGGCGGGCATTCCGTTCCCCATCCCGCAAGACGGCATGGAAGTGATCTGGAACCATGTCCTGCACTACAAGGGCGACCAGACCCATTTCGTCAACAACCAAGCCGTGGTGATCAACGGCAACCCCACGTATATCCGCCGCGACCGACACATCTACTACGTCTACAACCGCGATGGCATCACCCAGGCTGACCTGGACAACACCTCGCTGTACTACAAGTACCGCGTCACCGCACCGGCCAAGCTCTCCGGCACCTCGCTGGTCGTGCAGGATCCACTCGATCAGGTGCTGGCCGTGCGCAAAGCATGGCGCTATAGCCCGTCGGACCGTCGTGTCCGCCGCCTGCCATCGCTGGCCTACGACTCGCTACAGCCCGATACCAGCGGCCTGGCGACCGCCGACGTGGTCGACTCCTTCAATGGCGCGCCGGATCGCTACGAGTGGACGCTGGTGGCCAAGCGCGAAATGCTGGTGCCGTACAACAGCTATGCCATTCATCAGAAGGGCATTCCGTATGAAGACATCGTCCGCGCTCGCACCTTGAATCCGGAACTGCTGCGCTATGAGCTGCACCGTGTCTGGGTCGTCGACGCCACCCTGCGTAAAGGCTTCGATCATCCCTACGACAAGCGTCGCTTCTACATTGACGAAGACAGCTGGTCGATCCTGGCGGTGGACCTGTACGACGAGAACGGCGAGCTGATCGGCCTGCAGGAAAGCCATCCAATCAGCTATTACGAGGTGCCGATGTTCAACAGCACCGTCGAGACGCTGTACCACCTCAAGGACGGTAACTACTTCGTCGACGGGTTGGATAACAACGAGCAAATGTATGACTTTGATGTTCGGCTGAGCCCGCGGGATTTCTCCCCGGCTGCGTTGAGGCGTGGTAACTGACGTCCGATGAGAACCGCCCGGCAGGGCGGTTTGTTTGCCTCAGTTCCGGTCGGCGACAACACCGATGATGAACAGCACCAGCAGGAGCACCGGTGCGAGCGTGTAGTTGTTGAACTGCGCCAGGCCTTTGGCCAGCCACGGCGTGAGATAAATGATGCCAAGGCCATAGACCAAGGCGCAGAAGACTACGAACGCCAGGGTGCGCAGGATGAAATTCAGCCCGCCGATGTTCTTTTGCACCCAAGCGTTGAGTGCCGGTCCGAACAGGACGAACAGGGTCGCCATGATTGCCAGCGAGATGTCGAACAGGTGGCTTCGGCTCCAACGCGACAGGGTGGCGATGAGGTCGAGTACGAGATCCATGCGGAGGTCCTTAGGGCAGGAATAGCTGCAGCAGGTCGTTGAGAAAAAGCTGGCCTTTAGGCGTGGCGACCAACCGTTGCGGATCGCGCTCCAGCAGGCCGCGGGCTTCGGCTTCGCGCCGCCCGGCGGCCAGTGTTTCGATCGCCAGTCCGGTGCGCTGAGTGAACAGTGTCGCGGGTACGCCGTCGGTGAGGCGCAGCACATTCATCAGAAATTCGAAGGGCAGCTCACCATCGTCCAAGGTTCGGTCGCCGGCACAGAAGGCTGTGGCGGGATCGAGATAGTCTGCGGGGCGCCGGGTTTTCCAGTTGCGACGAATGGCGCCGCCCGCGATTGTGGCCTTGCCGTGGGCGCCGGCGCCGAGGCCGAGAAAATCGCCAAAAGTCCAATAATTCAGGTTGTGTCGCGCCTGGCGGCCCGGCTGTGCATGCGCAGAGGTTTCGTACTGGCGATAGCCGTGCGCGGCGAGCAACGCCTGGCCAGCCTCCTGGATGTCCCAAAGCGTTTCGTCTTCTGGCAGCTTTGGTGGACGGGTCCAGAACTCGGTGTTCGGTTCGACCGTCAGTTGATACCAAGACAGATGCGTCGGTTGTTGCGCGATGGCGGTCTGCAAGTCGTGCAGCGCGTCGTCCAGGGTCTGCCCAGGCAAGCCGTGCATGAGGTCCAGGTTGAAGTTGTCGAAGCCCGCCGCTCGTGCCATGCCCGCGGCGCGGATCGCCTCCTCGCCGTCATGGATGCGGCCAAGCGCTTCCAGCTTGTCCGCTTGAAAACTCTGCACGCCGATCGACAAGCGGTTTATGCCGAGCTGTCGGTAATCGCGAAACTTGGCTTGCTCAAAGGTGCCGGGATTGGCTTCGAGCGTGATCTCGATGTCATCGACGAAACCCACTCGCTGATCGAGCGCGTCAAGTATGCGACCCAAGGCCCTAGCCGAAAACAGGCTCGGCGTACCGCCGCCGAAGAACACCGAGGTCACTTGGCGGCCCTGTACGAGTTCGGTATCCCGCTTGAGGTCGTTAATCAGCGCCTCGACATATTCGTCTTCGGGCAGCCGAGGTCCGGCGGCATGGGAGTTGAAGTCGCAGTAGGGACACTTGCGAACGCACCAGGGGATATGGACGTAAGCGGCCAGGGGAGGCAGCTCGAGGCTATCCGTACATCTGCTGTTAGCGTCCGGCTGCCCATTGCCAGCCTGGCTCATGCGAGCCCCAGCCTCGCCCTCAGTTGCGCCATGGCGCGTGCACGGTGGCTGAGGCGGTTTTTGTCGGCGGGGAGCATTTCGGCGCTGGCGCAGTTTTGTTCGGGCACCCAGAACAGTGGGTCGTAGCCGAAGCCGTGCTCACCACGCGGCGCCTGCAGAATGCGCCCATGCCAAAGGCCTTCGCAGATGATCGGCAGCGGGTCGTTGGCATGCCGGACCAGAGCCAGCGCGCAGACGAACTGGGCGCCGCGCTCGGCGTCCGGGACGTCGCGCAGCGCCTCGAGCAGTTTGGCATTGTTGGCAGCGTCACCCTGGCCATCGGCGTAGCGCGCCGAGTAGATGCCCGGTGCGCCGCCGAGATAGTCGACCGCCAGGCCCGAATCGTCGGCAAGTGCCGGCAGCCCGGAAACGCGCGCAGCATTGCGCGCCTTGAGGATGGCGTTCTCGATGAACGAAAGGCCGGTTTCTTCGGGTTCCACATCGCTGAATTCGCCGACCGACCGCACGCGGACAGCGTCGCCCAGCATGGCCTGTAGTTCCTTCAGCTTGCCGGCGTTGTGGCTGGCCAGCACCAATTCGTCGAAGGTCATCATTCGTCCGGAAAGAATTCTTGAGTGAAGTCGAAATTGATCGGGGCGCTACCGGATGGCAGCACGTTTAGGTTGAATCGCAGTGTTTCGCGAGATTCGAACGGGAACTGCGCCAGATAATAGATCGCAGCGTCACCCTCTTTGTGTTGCTTGAAGGTCAGTGGGTAATCCTTTCCGAGCAGGTCCTTGACGCTACCGCTGACCTGCGCGGCGACCGGCTGGCCTGACTTGAGTACCGAGACATTGACCACGCCCTGGGCACGGCTGCGCACCAGGCCGGCCGCGGCGGCTATCTCAGGCTGCAGGAAGCTGGAATTGAAGGCGATGTAATGCACCTCATGCTCGCCGACGCTGTGCTTGCGTTCGGCCAAGGCGGGTAGGGCAAATATCAGGGCAAGAAGAACGATCAGGCTGCGTGTCACGATGAATCCTCCTTTGGGTAACGGTCAGCGGCCCTGGCCGGTTAGCCGGTAGATACCGATTTCGCCGATCAGGTTTGGCCAGATGCGACTGGCCAGGCCGTGCTTGTGATGGCGATCCACGGCCAGGCGCTCGAGCACTCGGGCGCCGAGCTCGTGGCTCAGCCGCTCGAAGTCCTCGAAGGTGCAGAAGTGGATGTTCGGCGTGTTGTACCACGTGTACGGCAGAAACTCCGAAACCGGCATGCGGCCCTTGCTGGCGAGGTACCAGCGGCAGCGCCAGTGGCCGAAATTCGGAAAGGTGATGATGCACTCGCGGCCGACGCGTAGCATTTCGCGCAGCAATTCGTGCGGGTAGTGAACGGCCTGCAGTGCCTGGGTCATGACGACCATATCGAAGCTGTTGCTGGCGAAGTTTCCAAGGCCCTTGTCCAGGTCCTGCTCGATGACGTTGACGCCCTTGTCGATGCAGGCTGCGATGTTGTCAGGGTCGATTTCCAGGCCATAGCCGCTGACCTTTTTATTCTGCTGCAGCCAAGCCAGCAGGTCGCCTTTGCCGCAGCCGAGGTCGAGTACCCGGCTGCCCTCTGGTATCCAGTCTTGGATGATGTCCAGGTCGGCGCGCATGTTGGTTCCTTATACGGCGATGCGGTTCATGTATCCGCGGAAGGCCTGCAGATAGCGAGGGATGGGGATTAGGAAGGCATCGTGACCCTGGGGCGCGTCGATTTCCAGGTAGGAAACGTTCTTGCGGGCAGCCATCAGTGCATCGACTATTTCCCGTGAGCGTTCCGGCGAGAAACGCCAGTCGGTGGTGAACGACATGATGCAGAAGTCCGACTGTGCTACCGATAGCGCACGGGCAAGGTCGTCGTAGTGCGCTGCTGCCGGGTCGAAGTAATCCAGCGCCTTGGTCATCAACAGGTAGGTATTGGCGTCGAAGCGGGTGGAGAATTCCTCGCCCTGGTAACGCAGGTAGCTTTCGACCTGGAACTCGACACTGTTGAAGTCGTAGTTGAGCTTCTCGCTCTTCAAGCCGCGGCCGAACTTGGTTCCCATGGCGTCGTCGGACAGGTAGGTAATGTGGCCGACCATCCGCGCCAGCATCAGGCCGCGCTTTGGGATCACGCCCTGTTCCTGGAAATGCCCGCCGTGGAACTCCGGGTCGGAAAGGATCGCCTGGCGCGCCACTTCGTTGAAGGCGATGTTCTGTGCCGACAGCTTCGGCGCCGAGGCAATGGCCACACAATTGCGCACCCGCTCCGGGTAGCTCATTGTCCATTGCAGGGCCTGCATGCCACCGAGGCTGCCACCGACCACCGCTGCCCATTGATCGATGCCAAGCACATCGGCCAGACGCGCTTGGCTGTTTACCCAATCCTCGACCGTGACCACCGGAAAATCAGCACCGTAAGGGTTGCCGGTAAGGGGGTTGAGGCTGCAGGGGCCGGTGGAGCCGTTGCAGCCGCCAAGGTTGTTCAGGCTGACGACAAAGAAGCGGTTGGTGTCGATGGCCTTGCCGGGGCCGATGCAGCTGTCCCACCAGCCTGGTTTGCGGTCCTCGGCGTCATGGTAGCCGGCGGCGTGGTGGTGCCCGGAGAGCGCGTGGCAGATCAGCACGGCGTTGCTGCGCGCTGCGTTCAACTGGCCATAGGTTTCGTAGATGAGCTGGTAGTCGTGCAGCGTGCGGCCGCAGGCCAGTGCCAGCGGTTCGGAAAAATGCTCGATCTTCGGACGTACCAGGCCAACGGAATCGGCTGGAATAGCTATGGGCATCGACCCTGGCTCGTAGTGGGACAAGGCGGCAGAGTCTAATGCCAAGCGCGCGTCAATTCACGCCCAATCGCAGCCCTGGATCAGCCGACGCTGGCCGCACCGATGGCGACGACCTTGCCTTGCCGGCGAATCGGTGCCGGGCGCCTGAGAATGCGCAGGATGTCCCCGGCTTGGGTCAGTTGCTGTTCGAGTTCGACGCTGTAGCGGGTCAGTAGTCGACCACGCTGGCTGCTTTGCTGGCTGTCTTGCGCCAGACTCTTGAGGCGCAGCATGTGGGCTTCGAGTTGCTGCTTGTGTTCCAGCGAGTGCTGCATCAAGGGCAGCAGGGCCTCTGCGGCCCAGTGCTCGGCCTCCTGCCGCAGGCGCTGGTGCATGGCAACCACTTCTTGCACGAGCGTGGCAAAAAAGCGCCGGGTCAGGGTGCCCTGCTCGGTGAGCAATGTCTTGAGCTGCAGGCGGAACTGATCCGCCTTGCCCTGAAGGGCCTTGAGTTCCAATTGGTAGGGTGCGAGCCGAAACAGCGGGGCGTCCGCGCCGTGCAGCGGGTTTTCCTCGTTGTGCCGACGATAGATGGCCGCGACCATCTTGTTGGCCAGGGCGGCCTCCTGCTCAAGCGCGCCCAGGTCCTGTTCCACCGAGCGGAAGAAATGCAGGATGCTGAGGTTGATGCCGAGCGTGGTCAGGCTGCCAGTCAGGCTGCGACGCAGGCGGGTCAGGTGCTCGTCCAGCCGCTCCGCGCGGATCGTTGAGCGCAAGAGCTCGCCCTGGCGCTGCAACAGGCGCTGGTTGGTCTTGAGCTGCAGCAGGCGCTTGTGGTGTTGGTTGTGATCGTGCCGGGTGCGAGCGGTCAGCTCCAGCAGCATCTGGCCGTTGTCTTGGCGGTGATTGTCCAGCAGCTCGCATTGCTCGCGTACCTTGCTCAGCCGCTGCGTCAGGATCTGCTGGCTGCCTTGCAGCAAGGCGATGACCTGGCGAACCACCTGCTGCTCCAGCAGATGCTCCTTCTGGGCGAGGATGCGCTCACACAGCAATTGCTCGAGAGCGACCAGCCGGCTGCGCTCGAGTAGGGCGTTGTCGCCGCGGATCTTGCCTAGCAAGGCTTGTTTTGCCGACAGCGGCAGCACGCCCTCGACGGGCAAGCCCAGCTGTTTGGCGGTGCTGGCCTGCATGCGGTCGATTGCTGCCTGCACGAAGCTATCGCCGGCGACGTCGTCCCATAACACGTCGATCTTGTTGAGCACGGCGAACAACCGATTGCGGTTGCCGTCGTCGAGTTGACGGATGTGTTGCTGCCATATCTCCATGTCGCTGGCCGTCACGCCAGCATCGGCCGAGAGCAGGAAAATCACTGCCTGGGCGCTAGGCAGCATCGACAGGGTCAGCTCTGGTTCGCTGCCTAGGGCGTTCAGCCCCGGGGTGTCCAGTACGCGCAGACCTTGGCGCAAAAGCGGGTGGTCAAAATTGACCAGGGCATGGCGCCACGCGGGCACCAGTACCTCGCCCTCGACGCTGGAAGCCTCCAGCGTGTCGGCTTGGAAGCCGAGTTTCAGCGCTTGGTCGGCCGTGACCGATTTGGTCGAGGCCACCTGGGCGAAGGCCTCCACCATTCGCTGCGGGTCGTCGGCATGCAGGGGTAGGTTCAGCCAGGCCTGAGGGGTGCGCTTGTACTGCGCGATGCTGGACTCCTCCAGGCGTGACTCGATCGGCAGCAGGCGAATATAGGATTGAGCGGCGCGCGGGTCGAAGAAGAGTTCCGTCGGGCACATGGTGGTACGCCCGGCGCGCGAGGGCAGGATGCGTTGGCCGTATTCAGAAAAGAACAAGCTGTTGATCAGCTCGGTCTTGCCGCGTGAGAACTCGCCGACGAAGGCCAGGGTGATGTGATCGGTCCGCAGCAACTTCAGCGCCCGGTCGAGCCGGGAATCGACGGCCTCTGAATTGAGCCGATTGTGCGTCAGCCAGCTGCGATAGCGGGTGATTTCCCGAATGAGGTCGCGCTTCCAGGAGACATAGGCGTCCACTTGCCGGTCGAGTCGTTCCATGAGGGGGTCCTGAAAGGCATGATCGGGCGATTATCCCAGTCGCCGGGATGCCGTCAATCGCATGGCTGTGATCTACCGCCCAAAGGCCTGATGAAGCGAATGGGCGGTCGCCGGTCAGATCAGCGCGCGCAAGATATTGGGCATATGGGTGCTTACCGCCAGATTGTTGATTACCAGCATGTCCAGCAGCTTGATCGCAAGAAGCGCGAAGATCGGTGAAATATCCAGCCCACCCAGGTTTGGCAACAGGCGCCGGAAGGGTGCTAGTGCCGGCTCGCAAACCTGGCTTACCAGCTGAGCGCCCGGGTTGTGGCTGCCTGGCGCGACCCACGACAGGATTACGCTGATGATGAGTGCATAGAAGAAGATATTAAGGAACAGGCCGGTCACGCCAATGATGGCCCATACCAGCAGCTGTAGTACGTTGCCGATGGTGCCGTAGGCGATCATCAGCACGGCTGCCATCAGCAGCATCTGCACGATAACTGCCAGCACCAGCGATGAGAGGTCGAGGCCGCCGACGCTTGGAATGACGCGCCGCAGCGGCTTCAGCAGCGGGTGCGTGGCGCGGACGATGAACTGGCTCAGCGGGTTGTAAAAATCAGCCCGAACCAGCTGCAGGATGAACCGCAGCAGTACGATCAGCAGATAGAGGCTGCCGAGCGTTTGAACGATCAGGATCAGGGCTTGCGAGAGTTGCGACATGAATGCTCCTTATTGGCCCAGTTGTTCGGCGAGTTCAGCCGAGCGTTTGGCGGCGGCGCCCAGCGCCTGCTGTACCAGCTGCTCGAAGCCCCCCGCCTGAAAGGCTTTGATTGCCGCTTCGGTGGTTCCGTTCGGTGAGGTGACTCGGCGTCTCAATTCAGCGGCCTCGACGTTGCTATCGCAAGCCATGCGTGCAGCCCCCAGTGCGGTCTGCAGTGTCAGTTGTGCCGCGGTATCACGAGGTAGGCCCAGACGTTCGCCGGCGGCCGTCATGGCCTCGATCAAGAGGAAGAAGTAGGCCGGGCCACTGCCGGACACCGCGGTGACGGCATCAATCATGCCCTCATGATCCAGCCAAAGGGCGACGCCCACCGCACTGAGCAGCTGCTCGGCCTGTTGCCGTTGCCTGTCGTTGACCTGAGTGTTGGCAAAGAGCCCGCTGACGCCCTGGCGCAGCAGCGACGGGGTATTGGGCATGCAGCGCACGATGGCACGAGGGGGCTGTTCGCCGAGCCAAGCTTGCAGGCTGGCGCACGTGATGCCCGCGGCGATCGAGACGATCAGTTGGTTGGCACGCAGCGATCCGGCCAGGGCTCGGCAGACCTCCTGCATCACCTGTGGCTTGACTGCCAGCACCACCACATCGGCCTGATCGATCGCCGCCGCGTTGTCCGCGAAGGTGGCGATGCCGTATTCGCCCGCCAGTGCCTTGCGCTTGTCTTCGCCGGGGTCACTAGCGGAAAGGGCCTCGGCAGGAGTGCCCTGGGCGCGCAGTCCACCAATCAGACTGGCCGCCATGTTGCCGCCGCCGATGAAGGCGATACGGGATGTGGTCATGCGTGGTTTCCTTTATTCATGCGGGGGTGCTGTAGTCGCGAGCACCGAACAGGGCAGTGCCGATACGGACCCAGGTGGCGCCTTCGGCGATGGCGGCCTCCAGATCCTGGCTCATGCCCATCGAGAGGCTGTCGAGATCAAGCGCGAGGTTGGCTTGCAGGCTGCGCAGGCGGGCGAAAGCGGCATGTTGCTCGGCCGGGTCGTCGGTCGGCGCCGGAATGGTCATCAGGCCGCGGAGACGCAGGTGCGGCAGTTCGGCGATGCGGCTGGCCAGTTCCGCCACTTCGTGCGGCTCACAGCCCGACTTGCTGGCCTCTCCGCTGACGTTGACCTGCAGGCAGACATTGAGCGGCGGTTTGTCCGCAGGGCGCTGGTCGGACAGGCGCTGGGCGACTTTCAGGCGGTCAACCGAATGCACCCAGTCGAAGTGCTCGGCGATCGATTTGGTCTTGTTCGACTGGATGGGCCCAATGAAATGCCAGGCCAGCGGCAAATCGCCCAGCACGGCCTGTTTCTCCAAGGCTTCCTGCAAATAGTTCTCACCAAAATCGCGAAGCCCTGCGGCATGCGCCTGGCGAATCGCCTCGGCGGGTTGGGTCTTGCTGACCGCCAACAGGTGCACCTCGTCAGGATTGCGAGCCACAGCTTGCGCCGCCTCACGGATGCGCGCTGCGACCTTTGCAATATTGTTCGCTATCGTGGACATTACCTGCGCCCGCCAGCCTAGGGTCTGCGCGGCATTCTACCTGCTTGCTTGTAATTGGGGAGTCCCATGGATATCACAGAGCTGCTGGCCTTCAGTGCCAAGCAGGGTGCGTCGGATTTGCACCTGTCTTCCGGCCTTCCGCCGATGATCCGCGTCGATGGCGACGTCCGCCGGATCAACCTCCCCGCGATGGACCACAAGCAGGTACACGCGCTGATCTACGACATCATGAACGACAAGCAGCGCAAGGATTTCGAAGAATTCCTTGAGACCGACTTTTCGTTCGAGGTGCCCGGCGTGGCCCGCTTCCGGGTCAACGCCTTCAACCAGAACCGCGGCGCCGGTGCGGTGTTCCGGACCATTCCTTCCAAGGTGCTGACCATGGAAGACCTGAACATGGGCGAGGTTTTCCGCAAGATTACCGACGTGCCGCGCGGGCTGGTGCTGGTAACCGGGCCGACCGGTTCGGGCAAATCGACCACCTTGGCTGCGATGCTCGACTATCTGAACAACACCAAGTACCACCATATCCTCACCATCGAGGACCCGATCGAATTCGTCCACGAGTCCAAGAAGTGCTTGGTCAACCAGCGTGAAGTGCACCGTGACACGTTGGGCTTCTCCGAAGCCCTGCGCTCGGCCCTGCGTGAAGACCCGGACATCATCCTCGTGGGCGAGATGCGTGACCTTGAAACCATCCGCCTGGCGCTGACTGCCGCGGAAACCGGGCACCTGGTCTTTGGCACCCTACACACCACCTCCGCCGCCAAGACGATCGACCGCGTAGTCGACGTGTTCCCGGCCGAGGAGAAATCCATGGTGCGCTCGATGCTCTCCGAATCCCTGCAGGCAGTCATTTCCCAGACGCTGCTGAAGAAGGTCGGGGGCGGCCGAGTGGCAGCGCACGAGATCATGATCGGGACCCCGGCGATCCGGAACCTGATTCGCGAAGACAAGGTGGCGCAAATGTATTCCGCCATCCAGACCGGCGGCTCGCTGGGCATGCAGACGCTGGACTCATGCCTCAAGGGCTTGCTGGCCAAAGGCGTGATCTCGCGCGACAGCGCCCGGGAAAAGGCCAAGCAGCCGGAAAACTTCTGACCCTGGCGCGCCAGCGTTGTGGGCTGGCACGCCGATTTGCCTGAACGCGGTTTCGCCCGACGAATACGAGAACGACGATGGAATTCGAGAAACTGTTGCGCCTGATGGTGGAAAAGGGTGGCTCCGACCTCTTCATTACAGCGGGCGTGCCGCCGTCGATGAAGGTCAATGGCAAGATCCTGCCCGTCAACAAGACGCCCATGTCGCCGGAGATGACGCGCGAAACCGTGCATGCCGTGATGAACGAGCAGCAGCGGCGCGAGTTCGCTGAAAACCACGAATGCAACTTCGCCATCAGTGCGCGCGGCATCGGTCGTTTCCGCGTCAGTGCCTTCTATCAACGCAACCTGGCGGGCATGGTGCTTCGGCGTATCGAAACCAACATTCCTACCATTGAAGACCTCAAGCTGCCCGAGGTGCTGAAAAAGCTGGCGATGACCAAGCGCGGCCTGGTGCTCTTCGTCGGCGCGACCGGTACCGGCAAGTCGACGTCCCTCGCGGCGATGATTGGCTACCGCAACAAGAACTCCAGCGGGCACATCATTTCCATCGAGGACCCGATCGAGTTCATCCATCAGCACCAGAGCTGCATCGTGACTCAGCGCGAGGTCGGCATCGACACCGATTCGTTCGACGTGGCCCTGAAGAACACCCTGCGCCAGGCACCGGATGTAATTCTGATCGGCGAGGTGCGGACTCGCGAAACCATGGACTACGCCGTCGCGTTCGCCGAAACCGGGCACCTCTGCCTGGCCACGCTGCACGCCAACAACGCCAACCAGGCGCTGGATCGCATCATCAACTTCTTCCCCGCCGACCGGCAGCAGCAGGTCTGGATGGATCTGTCGTTGAACCTCAAGGCTATCGTCGCCCAGCAGTTGATCCCGACGCCCGACGGCAAGGGGCGTCGCGCGGTCATCGAAGTGCTGATCAACACGCCACTGGCCGCCGACCTCATCCGCAAAGGCGAGGTACATGAACTCAAGAGTCTGATGAAGCGCTCTACCGACCTGGGCATGCAGACCTTCGATCAGGCGCTCTACAACCTCTACGTGCAGGGCGAGATCACCTACGAAGATGCCTTGGCCCACGCCGACTCTTCAAACGACCTGCGCCTGATGATCAAGCTCGGCTCAGAGACGGATGGCGAGCACCTGACCAGCGTGTCCCAAGGGCTCACGCTCGAAGTCAGCGACGACGATCCGGGCCGCAGCTTCCGCTAATCGTTTTCCTTCCGCGCCTGCCCGATGCGCTTGCCGGCTTTGCTGGCGACGCGCTCGGCCTGGCCGTCACGCTGCGCCCCGGCCCTTGCGCGGCTCATCAGTTGGGGTATCAATTCGCCTTCGGGAAGATGCTTCCAGAACCGCACCGGCAGGTTGCTTTCCATCACGCTGCGGTTGAGGCGGGCGGGGTTGAAGGTGCTCTCATAATAGGTTTTCCACATTGCGCCGCCCGGGTCGGACGCGCCTTGCGCGAGCGCACGCCAGGAGGGCGGGCAGGGGCGGTTGTAGTGCAGCTGCGCGCCGTCCCAGCACACACCATCCTCCGGGCTCGCGATCAGCCAGGTGAGGCGGCCCATGCGATGGGTGAAATGCTCCGCTGCCCAGGGCAAGACATCATGCGCAGGTTCGAACCACGCCACATGCTCAGGCCCGTCCGGCTCCTCGCGTGGCATGAACCTTAGGAATGCATGCAAGTGGTGTGCTTCGCGGCGCACCGCTTTGATACGAGCGTGCAGCTCACTGCCATCGACGTCGCCAACGAGCCGCCCAGCAGCGTCGCCCTGCGCGACGCGCCATAGCACTCGGTAGAGCAGTGCCCAGCGGTCGTGCATGCGAAAGCACGCCGCCATTTCGAGTTCGGCCAGTAGGGACTTAGGGATGCGAATACCTTGGCCGGACGTCGCCAGCGGCGGCGGAGGTGTCTCAAAGAGTCCGGGCGAGGAGTCGCTCGTCGCCCAACTCACCTCATGAGGCTCTATCGCGCTATGCAACAGCGCCCGTGCGCAGCGGCGCCAATCCTCGAAGCTGCCATCGAACCGTGCGGTGAACATCACCAGAGCGCCATCTGCGCGGGCGCGTCGCGCAAATGTTGGCGTAGGGCTGCGGATTCCTGGCCGGCCAGGCGTGGCCGGTAATCCTGGGTGATGACGAAGGGCTTGGCCTTTTCCAAGGCGCAGCGCAGGCGGGTCAGATCCTCGAAGCGGATGCGCTTCTGCCGGCGCAGGTCGACCAACCGTCTGGCGCTAAGCATGCCGATCCCGGGGACGCGGGCGATCATCTGCTCCTCCGCGCGGTTCAGGTCCACCGGGAACTGCTCGCGGTGTGCCAGCGCCCAGGCGAGCTTGGGGTCAATATCGAGTGCGAGGTTGCCGGGCCCGCTGAACAGTTCGCCGGCAGTGAAGCCATAGCCCCGCATGAGGAAGTCCGCTTGGTAAAGGCGATGCTCCCGGAGCAGCGGCGGAGGCTCGGCCGGAACGCTGGAGGGGCTGTGCGGGATCGGGCTGAACGCCGAGTAGTAGACCCGTTTCAGCCGGTAGCTGCCATAGAGCGACTGCGCAGTGCCGAGGATGGTGCTGTCGTCGGTATCGTCCGCACCGACAATCATCTGCGTGCTCTGCCCGGCTGGCGTGAACCGGGGGGCGCGGCGCTCGCTCGAGGCCTCGGTTTCGCCCTGGTGAATCCGCTGCATTGTCTGGCGAATGCTTGCGACCTGCTTCTCCGGGGCCAGGCGGATGAGGCTGGTCTCGGTCGGCAATTCGATATTCACGCTGAGTCGATCGGCATAGCGCCCGGCTTCGGCGACCAGCAGCGGATCGGCGTCGGGGATCGTCTTGAGGTGGATGTATCCACGGAACTCGTGCTCTTCGCGTAGCAGCTTGGCGACGCGCACCAGTTGCTCCATGGTGTAATCCGCCGAGCGGATGATCCCGGAACTGAGAAACAGGCCGCTGATGCAATTGCGACGGTAAAAGTCCATCGTCAGAGCGACCACCTCTTCCGGCGTAAAGCGTGCACGGGGCACGTCGCTGGAGCGGCGGTTGACGCAATATTGGCAGTCGTAGAGACAGAAGTTAGTCAGCAAGATCTTCAGCAGCGACACGCAGCGGCCATCTGGCGTGAAGCTGTGGCAGATGCCCATGCCATTCGTGGCGCCTAACCCGTCCTTGCCCTTGGAACTGCGCTTTGGCGCGCCGCTGCTGGCGCAAGAGACATCATATTTGGCGGCATCAGCCAGAACGCTGAGTTTTTCGATCAGTTGCATGCTGAAGGCCTTTGATACTGTTTGGATGTACAGTATCACCATTGCGCGGTTCGGCAATGCCCGTCCGGCGGCGCGAGTGGAGGAGAATTTCAGATAAGCTGATGGCTGGCCCACACATGTCGAGGTTCGGATGCGTCAGAACACCCATAGCACGCTGATCGGCTATCTTCTCTGGATATTCGGTTTTCTCGGATCGCACCGTTTCTATTACGGCAAACCAATTACCGGCACGATTTGGTTCTTTACCCTGGGCCTGTTTTTTGTAGGTTGGATCATCGACCTCTTTCTAATTCCGTCGATGGATCGCGAAGCGGATCTGCGTTTCCAGTCTGGCCCGATCAACTACACCGTGGCCTGGATTCTCCTGACGTTCCTCGGTGTATTCGGCGTGCACCGGATGTACCAGGGAAAATGGATCACCGGTCTGATTTACCTGTGTACGGGCGGCTTGTTCTTCGTCGGCGTGCTGTACGATTTTTGGACGTTGAACAGTCAGGTCTCCATGCGCAACCTGGAGAACCGTTGATTGAAGACGGCGGCCCCGTCTCCACGTCGCCGCCGTCTTTGTCTTAGCTATTGAAGGCGATCCGACCGTCGACCAGCGTGTAACGCACTGCACCGGGTAGGCAATGGCCGAGGAATGGGCAGTTTCGCCCCTTGGAATGCCAGGCATCGCCGGCCAGGGTCGAGCTCGCTGGGTCGAACAGGACCACGTCCGCTGCGTCGCCAACGGCCAGGCGGCCAGCGGACAGCCTAAGCGCGGCGGCGGGGCCATTGGTCAAGCGTGCCAGCAGAGTCGGCAGGTCCAGCAACCCGTCTTCGACCAGGGTCATAGCCAGCGGTAGATGGATATCCACGCTGCTGATGCCCGGCTCCGTCTCACCGAAGGGTGCTTCTTTCGCGTCCGCCTCGTGAGGCTGGTGATGGCTGCTGATCGCCCCAATAACACCCGAGCGAACCGCCTCGCGAAGCCCTTCACGATCCTTGGCGCTGCGCAGGGGCGGCTGGACGTGATACAGGCTGGAAAAACCATGTAGCGCCTCGTCCGTGAGGATCAGTTGATACATCGCGACGTCGGCCGTGACCGGCAGGCCGCGGGCCTGGGCCTCAGCGATCATCTGCGCGCCGCGTGCGGTGGTCAGCTGAGTGAAGTGGGCGCGTACGCCGGCCTGCTCGACCAGCAACAGGTTGCGTGCCAGTGCGATGGTCTCGGCGGTCTCCGGTATCCCGGCTAGCCCGAGGAATGAGGCAGGCGGGCCATCATGGGCGAGGCCGCCGTTGGCCAGGTCGGCATCCTGCGAATGCATTACTACGGTCAAGTCGAACGTGGCGGCATATTCCAGCGCGCGGCTGAGGTTGCGCTGGCTGGAAAAGTTGGCCAATCCGTTGCCGAAGGCCACGCAGCCTGCGTCACGCAGAGCAACCAGCTCGGCGAGCTGCTCGCCGGCCAGCTCGCGGGTCAGGGCACCGATCGGGTAGACTTTCGCATGGCCGGACAGGCGGGCACGGTCGAGGATGAGTTCGGCCACTGCGGCCGTGTCCAATACGGGTCGCGTCTGCGGCGGGCAGCACAGGCTGGTGATCCCGCCGGCGGTGGCGGCAAGTGTCTCGCTGGCGATATTGCCCTTGCGGCTGTAGCCCGGCTCACGTAACGCGACTGACAGATCGACCAGGCCGGGCGCGGCGACCAGCCCTCTGGCATCGAGCGCATGGGCAGGCTCGAACCCGGCAGGGGGCGCGCCGATCGCGACCACTTTGCCGTCCAGGCAATGGATGTCGGTCACTTCGTCGCGACCGCTGGCCGGATCGATCAGGCGGGCACCGAGGATGGATGTTGGCATCAGTTCAGCTCCCCGGCGGCATGTTCATTGTCCAGCTGACGTTGTGCGGTTTGGCCGCTCATGGCCATCGACAGCACGGCCATGCGAATGGCGATGCCATAGGTGACCTGGTTGAGGATCACCGACTGGATGCCGTCGGCCACGGCCGATTCGATCTCCACGCCCCGGTTGATGGGCCCGGGATGCATGACGATGGCGTCCGGTTTGGCGAGGGCCATGCGTGCGGCGGTCAAGCCGTAGAGGCGGTAGAACTCGCCTTCGCTGGGCAGCAGGCCGCCCTGCATGCGTTCACGCTGCAGGCGGAGCATGATCACGACGTCCACGTCCCGTAGCCCTTCGCTCATATCGTTGAACACCCGCACGCCATATTGCTCCAGGCCGATTGGCAGTAGCGTCTTGGGGCCGATGACGCGGATATCCGGACAGCCGAGCGTCTTGAGAGCCAGCATGTTGGAGCGCGCCACGCGTGAGTGAAGGATGTCTCCGACGATCGCTACTGATAGCTTATCGAAGTCACCTTTGTGGCGGCGAATCGTCAACATGTCGAGCATGCCTTGAGTGGGGTGTGCATGGCGCCCATCCCCACCGTTGATCACCGCCACGTCGGGGCAAACATGTTCGGCGATGAAGTGTGCAGCGCCTGACGCGGCGTGACGCACCACGAACATGTCCGCAGCCATCGCCTCCAGGTTGCGTAAGGTGTCTGTCAGCGTCTCGCCCTTGCTGGTCGAGGAGGTGGAAACATTTAGCGTGATGACATCCGCGGACAAGCGCTTGGCGGCCAGTTCGAACGTGGTGCGGGTGCGCGTGGAGTTCTCGAAGAACACATTGCAGACAGTCTTGCCACGCAATAGCGGGACCTTTTTGACCGCGCGGGCACCGATTTCGAGAAAGGAGTCGGCGGTGTCGAGGATTTCGGTAAGCAGTTCGCGGGGCAGCCCGTCCAGGGAGAGGAAGTGGCGCAGCTGACCATGATCGTTCAGCTGCAGCGGGCGCTTGGCGTCGGTAGGCGTCATCGCGGAATCTCAGTTAGCGGAAGCGAGGGTCTGGTATTCGAGGGTAAGCGGAGCGGGGCCCAGCAGCTTGACGCGCTGTTCGGGGGCCAATGACAGGGTCGCGCCCACCACATCAGGGCGGATCGGCAGCTCGCGAGCGTTGAGATCGAGCAGACAAACGAGTGTCACGCTGGCGGGGCGGCCATAGTCGAACAGCTCGTTCAGTGCGGCACGGATGGTGCGTCCGCTCATCAGCACGTCGTCGACCAGCACCAGATGCTGGCCTTCGATTTCGAATGGCAGCTCGGACGGTCTGACCTGGGGGTGCAGCCCGTTCTGGGTGAAATCATCGCGGTAGAACGAAACGTCCAGAATGCCCAGCGGCTCCTGCTGACCACGATGGTGAAGGAGTGATTGGGCCACCCATACACCGCCCGTGCGTATGCCGATGAAGCGCGGCTCGTTAATGCCTCGGCGCTCGAGATGCTGACCGAGGGTTGCAGCCATCTCGGGGAGCAGATGGTCGGGGTTGGGCAGGGTCATGGTTTCTCCTGGGGCCGCATCATGCGGTCTGCTGGGCGTTCAACCAGCCTTCTAATAACAGCGCCGCGGCCAGGGCATCGACCGGTCGCTCTCGGTAGCCTCCGTTCTGCCCCTGGCGAAGACGCTCGCCCTTGGCTTCGTAGGTAGTCAGGCGCTCGTCGTGGGTGTGTACCGGCAGATTGAAACGCCCATTCAGGCGGCGTGCGAACTTCTCAGCGCGTCCGCTCATCTCGCTGGCGCTGCCGTCCATGTTCAGCGGCAAGCCAACGATCAATGCGTCCGGCTGCCATTCGCGGATAAGGCCCTCGACCTGGCTCCAGTCGGGCACGCCATTCTGGGCCTTGAGTACGCACAATTCGCGCGCCTGGCCGGTGACGGCCTGGCCGACCGCGACACCAATCTGCCGGGTGCCATAGTCGAAGCCCAGCAGTAGCCGCAGAGTGCTCATGAGTGACCGACCTGGCTGCTGAGCAGATTGAGGTCGACACCCAGCGAGGCGGCCGCCGCGCTCAGTCGCTGTTCGAACGGCAGGTCGAAGAGAATGTGCGCCTGCGCCGGGCAGCTCAGCCAGACATTGCTAGCCAGTTCGGACTCCAGTTGCCCGGCCTCCCAGCCTGCGTAGCCAAGTGCGACCAGGTGCTGTCGGGGCCCATGACCGTCGGCGATGGCGAACAGCACGTCTTGCGAGGTGGTCATGCCGAGCGACCCCAGGTCGAGCGTGGCCTGGAACTGCGAGCCCGCCGGGTGCAAGACGAACCCACGATCGGTCTGTACCGGTCCGCCGGTGAGGATCACTAGCTGCTGGCTGATCCCCGTGATCGGGTCGTCGGGGCGTAGTTGCTCGAGTACGTCGGTCAATGTCAGTCCGCTAGGACGATTGACGACCAGCCCCATGGCACCCTCCGGGGTGTGGTCGACGATATAAATGAGCGCCTGGGCGAAGTTGGGATCGGCCATGTGGGGCATGGCAATCAGGAAGTGATGCTTGAGATAGCTGGGGGAGGTCGCTTTCATGCCCGCTAGCTTAAGCGTTGCAGGCACGGGCGTGAAGCCACGGCAGGCTGGTCGATACCGTCAGCGGCTGGACAGCCGGTCGCCGCGCTCGAAGCGCCAGGTTCGGATAATCTCGACCTGGTCGAACGTCTTAGCCAGCTCTCCAGAGAAGGGCGCGAAGGGCGCAGCCAGCCTGACGATGCGCATCGCCGCCTCGTCGAGTACCGCCTGGCCGGACGATTCCAACACACGCAATTCCTGCACCGTACCATTGCGGTCGACCACGACCAGCATGCGCAGGCTGCCATAGATGCGCTGCCTCCGGGCCTCGTCCGGGTAGTTGAGGTTGCCGATACGCTCGACCTTCTTACGCCATTCATCGCGATACCACGCGCTGATGTCGCGCATGGTCGCAGCACTGTTTTGTCGGCTTACGCGTGGACGCTTGGCATATTCCTGACGTTCCTGGGCGAGTTCAGCCTCAAGGCTGGCTATCTCCTCGCTCAGTTGCGAGCTGTCGAAAACTGGCGCGGGTTGCGACTCGGGCTGAGGCTTGTTTTTCTGCGGCTTTTCGGGCGTCTTGTCCGGTTGTGGCGAGCGTGTCGCGACGGCGGTTTTTGCTGATTCGCTGCGGTTGCTCGGTGGCGGTGATGCAGCTGGAGTGACTTTGCGAATCTGGGTGTCCTGAAAAGGCGCCTGCTCGTCGGTCTTCGGTGTGGCCTTGTGCTCCAGGGTGCCGCTGCCCTGCTGGTTATCCTGGGCCAGGAAGTCGGCCTCTTCGGGCTTTTTCTCACTTTTGAACGTGGAGATCGTGATCTCTAGCGACTTGCTCACCTGTGTGGGGTCCGCCAGGCTGAATCCGAGCCCCAGAATCAGCGCGGCATGGGCCACCGCTGCCACGAACAGCGTGAAGCCGAGGCGATCCGCGGGGCGGACGCTCGAGGTGGCTGGGGTCGGTTGACGTGTCGCTGCGTTCATCGCGTTACTGTCGGCTCGAAGTGCGCGCAGTCTGCCCAGCAGGACTGCAAAAGTCTATGAACCAGCCGGCAGCTTTGCCGTGTCGGCGGCCGTCGAGCGAATCTTGCGATGAGCGGAGGCGGCCTGGGCGAATGGCCGCCTGTTGAGCCTATTGCACGCGTGCCTGAAGTTTCTGGTCGATCGCGTCCATCAGCTGTTCGCCGATTCGGGTGTCGAACGCATTGTCGATCTCCCGGATGCAGGTTGGGCTAGTGATGTTGATCTCCGTGAGGTAGTCGCCGATGACATCCAGCCCGACGAACAGCAGGCCCCGTTTGCGCAGTTCGGGGCCGACCAGGGCAGCGATCTCACGATCTCGATCCGACAGCGGCTGCGCCACGCCGCGCCCGCCTGCAGCGAGGTTCCCACGGGTCTCGCCAGCGGCCGGTATCCGCGCAAGGCAGTAGGGTACGGGCTCGCCGTCGATCATCAAGATGCGCTTGTCGCCGTCCTTGATTGCCGGGATATAACGCTGCGCCATGATCTGTTGTTGGCCGTGACGAGTCAGTACCTCGAGGATAACCGACAGGTTAGGGTCGCCTTCGCGGTGACGAAAGATCGACGCGCCGCCCATTTCGTCCAGCGGTTTGAGAATGATGTCACGCTGTTCTCGGGCGAAGTCCCGCAAAATGTCCGGCCGACGACTGACTACCGTTGGCGGAGTGCATTGCGGAAACTGAGTGGCGAAGAACTTTTCATTGCAGTCACGCAGGGTTTGCGGCCGGTTCACCACCAGTGTGCCAGTTTGCTCGGCAAGCTCCAGTAAGTAGGTCGAATAGATGTACTCGCCGTTGAAGGGCGGGTCCTTGCGCATGAGGATGACGTCGAGATCGCCCAGCGCGGTATCGATTTCATCCTCGACCTCGAACCAATGTTCTGGGTCGTTGAATACCTTGAGCGGTCGCATGCGGGCACGAGCCTCGCCGGCGATCTGATATAGGTCGCGCTGCTCCATGTAGAACAGCGTCCAGTTGCGCGCCTGGGCGGCCAGCAACATGGCCAGCGAGCTGTCCTTCTTGAAGGCGATCTGCGCGATTGGGTCCATGATGATCCCGACGCGAACAGTCATGTGATGGTCTCCGCAAAAGGGCAGCGAAGGCTGCCGAAGGCTTGAAATGTGGGGGCAGATTGGCCGTGGATGTGCGTTGGGTCAAGGAAAATCCCGGCGCTCTGGCGGCAGATAGCTTGCGCATGAAGGAGTGTGCTAAAAAGGTCCGGCGATTGGGTGCAGCCCATCGATGACAGGGCCTCCGGCGCACTGGCATAACGATAAACTACGACTCACCGAGGCGATGGTAGGGCGAAATGGAACAGCACTCCGAGGGCTTGAAGGTCATGGTGATCGACGACTCGAAAACGATTCGTCGCACGGCCGAAACGCTGCTGAAGAAAGTAGGTTGTGATGTGATCACAGCGGTGGATGGCTTCGATGCGCTCGCCAAGATCGCAGACACGCACCCGCGCATCATTTTCGTCGATATCATGATGCCCAGGCTCGATGGCTATCAGACCTGTGCGTTGATCAAGAACAACAGTTCTTTCAAGTCGACGCCGGTCATTATGCTGTCGTCCAAGGATGGCCTGTTCGACAAGGCCAAGGGGCGGATCGTGGGGTCAGACCAGTACCTCACTAAGCCTTTCAGCAAAGAAGAATTGCTCGGTGCAATCAAGGCTCACGTGCCTGATTTCGCACCTTTGGAGCAAGTATCCTGAAGTTCGGCCTCTGTGCCGCTGAAGCCTTTCCCACGGAGAAATCATGGCTCGCGTTCTGATTGTTGATGACTCGCCGACCGAGATGTACAAGCTGACGGCCATGCTGGAAAAGCATGGCCATGTCGTTCTCAAGGCAGAGAATGGTGCAGATGGCGTCGCGTTGGCACGCCAGGAAAAGCCCGATGCCGTTTTGATGGATATCGTCATGCCGGGGCTCAACGGCTTTCAAGCCACCCGGCAACTGACCAAAGATGCGGAAACAAGTCACATCCCGGTGATCATTGTGACCACCAAGGATCAGGAAACCGATAAGGTCTGGGGCAAGCGGCAGGGTGCCAAAGATTACCTGACCAAGCCGGTCGATGAGGCTACGCTGCTGAAGACCCTTAACGCCGTTCTCGCCGGTTGAATCCGGCGGCTCTGTAATCCGGACAAAGGGATCTGGCCAGCATGTCTGATGCGCCAACACCGTTTCAGCGCCTTCTCGAAATTGATGCGCGATGCCGTGCACTTGCGGCTGGACTGCCGTCTCAGCAAGAGGCCATCCAGACGTGGGCAGGCATCGGCTTTCGAATGGGTGGTCGCCTGTTTGTTGCGCCGATGGGCGAAGTGGGAGAAATCCTGCATGAGCCAAGGCATACCTTGCTTCCAGGGGTAAAGGCGTGGGTCAAAGGTGTGGCGAACGTGCGTGGGCGCCTGTTGCCGATCATGGATCTGTGTGGCTATTTCGGGCTGGAGTTGTCTGCTCTGCGCAAGCAGCGCCGGGTTCTGGTCGTCGAGCATCAAGAGGTATTCGCCGGACTCACGGTCGATGAGGTTTTCGGCATGCAGCATTTTCCCGTGGATGCATTTTCCGAGCAGTTGCCGCCGGTTGAGGCGTCGATTCAGCCGTTCATCCACGGTGTATTCCAGCGTGAGCAGCCCTGGCTGGTGTTCAGTCCGCATGCGCTGGCTGCCCACCAGGCATTTCTAGACGTGGCGTACTGATATATAGGCGGGTCGGCAGATGCCGGCCTTTTAGTTGTTGGAAAGGAAACGAACGGTGGGGTCCAGGCGGGGGCCGGAACAATGAAAAAATTCAACGCGAATGAATTGCTGGCAGGGGTGCGTAGTAACACCCTGATCGCCGGTCTGTTTGGTCTTCTGATCGTGTCGATGGTGCTGTTGTTCGCCAACTTCGCCTATATCAATACCCAGGCCGATTACGATAACGAATACTTAGGACACGCAGGTGAGCTGCGAGTTCTGTCGCAGCGTATCGCCAAGAACGCGGTGGAAGCTGCGTCCGGTACGCCCGATGCGTTCGAGTCGCTGAAAGAGGCACGCAACGACTTCAGTCAGCGCTGGGGCTATCTATCGCAGGGTGATGAGCAGATCGGCCTGCCGGCAGTGCCCGAGGCGCTCCAGGCGGAAGTGGCCGCGGTGCAGCAGGACTGGGATACCTTGCGTCAGAACACCGATGCGATTCTTGCAAGCGAGCAGACTGTACTGTCCCTCCACCAGGTTGCCGCCACACTGGCCGAAACGATTCCGCAGTTGCAGGTCGAATACGAGGAGGTCGTCGATATTCTTCTCGAGAGTGGCGCGCCCGCTGCGCAGGTGTCGGTTGCTCAGCGTCAATCGCTGCTGGCTGAACGTATTCTGGGTTCGGTGAACAAGGTGCTGTCCGGTGACCAGGATTCGGTTCAGGCCGCTGATATGTTCGGCCGCGACGCGAGCCTCTTCGGCCGCGTACTGACGGCGATGCTCGAAGGCAACGAAGCCATGGGCATCACGCGTGTCAGCGATGCCGAAGCGCTCGACCGCCTCGCCGAAATTTCCGAACTGTTCCAGTTCGTCTCTGGCTCGGTGGATGAAATCCTCGAAACGTCGCCGGAGTTGTTCCAGGTTCGCGAGTCTTCCAACAACATCTTTGAGGTCTCGCAGACCCTTCTCGACAAGACCTCTACTCTTACCCTGGGTCTGCAGGGCATGGCCGATGCCCGTTACATGTATACCCTGGCCGGCTATGTGCTCGGTGCGCTGGCACTCGCCTCCATTCTGTTGATCGGTTCGGTGATGGTCGTCGAAACCCGTCGTCGTCTGGCTGAAACCGCCGAGAAAAACGAACGTAACCAGACTGCCATTCTGCGTCTGCTCGACGAAATTGGCGACCTGGCAGACGGTGACCTCACCGTGGCTGCGACGGTAACCGAAGACTTCACCGGTGCGATTGCGGACTCGATCAACTACTCGATTGACCAACTGCGCGACCTGGTCGAAACCATTAACCAGACCGCCGTTCAGGTGTCCGGCGCGGCGCAGGAAACCCAGGCGACCGCCATGCACCTGGCCGAGGCGTCGGAGCATCAGGCCCAGGAAATCGCCGGAGCGTCTGCGGCGATCAATGAAATGGCAGTGTCGATTGATCAGGTATCGGCCAACGCCGCGGAGTCGTCCGCGGTAGCAGAACGCTCGGTAGCCATTGCCAACAAGGGCAACGAGGTTGTGCACAACACCATCACTGGCATGGATAACATCCGTGAGCAGATCCAGGACACCTCTAAGCGAATCAAGCGTCTCGGTGAATCGTCCCAGGAGATCGGTGACATCGTTAGCCTGATTAATGACATTGCCGACCAGACCAACATTCTCGCATTGAACGCTGCGATCCAGGCCTCCATGGCGGGCGATGCAGGCCGGGGCTTCGCGGTGGTTGCGGACGAAGTTCAGCGTCTGGCTGAGCGCTCTTCAGCGGCGACTAAGCAGATCGAGGCGCTGGTTAAGACGATTCAGACCGATACCAACGAGGCGGTTATCTCGATGGAGCAGACCACCTCTGAAGTGGTTCGCGGTGCGCGCCTGGCGCAAGATGCTGGAGTCGCTCTGGAAGAAATTGAAAAGGTTTCCAAGAGCCTCGCCGCGCTTATCCAAAACATTTCCAACGCCGCTCGTCAGCAGGCCTCGTCCGCAGGTCATATTTCCAACACCATGAACGTGATCCAGGAGATCACCTCGCAAACCTCGTCCGGCACCACCGCTACGGCCAAGAGCATTGGTAACCTGGCGAAGATGGCCAATGAGATGCGCCAGTCGGTGTCCGGCTTCACCCTGCCGGAAACGCAGGACCAGGCCTGACCGAGAACGCGGCAGCTGGCAGCAGCTGCCGTGAACGTTCATGAGTAAGGGGCGGGACATGCAGCCAAGCGTTGATTGGTCATTGAGACCCTTGGCCGATATGTCGCCAGCGGAGTTTCATGACTGGCAGGCACTGCTCGAGGCTCGTTCCGGAATGATCGTTTCGGAAGAGCGTCGGGCGTTCCTGCAAGTCAATCTCACCAGTCGCATGCGAGAAATAGGGGCGACCGACTACACCAGCTACTACCAGCAGGTCGTGTCCGGGCCGCGGGGAGCCGTGGAGTGGTCGGCTTTGATGGATCGTCTGACGGTGCAGGAAACACGGTTTTTCCGTCATGCCCCTTCGTTCTCCTTTCTTTCGGCGTACTTGCGAGCGCGCCGTGAGCAGCGAGACACCTCGCGTCCTTGGTCGCTGTGGAGCGTGGGCTGTTCAAGCGGTGAAGAAACCTATTCATTGGCGATCACTGCGGCCGAAGCCCTTCATGAACAAGGCAATGTTCCGGTGGGAGTGATCGGGACCGACATCAGTCTCAGCGCGCTCGGCCGTTCGCGTGACGGTATCTACGCCAGCCGCCGGCTCGAGCATGTCTGCGAAGAATGGCGGGCGCGATACTTCCAACCATTGGAAGCGGATCGTTACCAAGTGGTACCCAGTCTGGCGGCACGCGTGTGCTTTGCCAGGCTCAACGTGCTGGAGTTGGCGAGCGCGCCAATGTCCAACATGGACGTCATTTTTTGCCAAAACCTGTTGATCTATTTTCGTCGCTGGCGACGCCGCGAAATCCTCACCCGCCTGGCCGAGCGCCTCGCGCCCGGAGGGTTGCTGGTGATTGGCGTGGGCGAGGTGGTTGAATGGCAGCACCCGGACCTCGAGCCGGTGGCTGACAAACAGGTTCTGGCCTTTACCCGGAAAAGTTTATGAGCGGAGTCGCTATGGGTGATCGGCACGATTATGTCGCCCTGGAGTGGGTGAAAGGCGAAATCGCCGAAACGCTGAAGCAAGCGCGCCAGGCGCTGGAAGCGTTCGTCGAAAACCCGCAGGACTCGACGCGGATGCAGTTCTGCCTGACCTATGTGCATCAGGTGCATGGCACGCTGCAGATGGTTGAGTTCTTCGGCGCCGCCCTGTTGGCCGAAGAGATGGAGCAGCTTGCCCGCGCGCTGATGGAGGGTCGGGTCTCCAGTCAGACTGAGGCGCTCGAAGTGCTCATGCAGGCCATCCTGCAAATGCCGGTCTATCTGGATCGTATCCAGACCGCTCGCCGCGATCTACCGATGGTCGTGTTGCCGCTGCTAAACGACCTGCGCGCAGCGCGTGGTGAAAAGCTGCTGTCAGAGACCAGCTTGTTCTCACCGAACATGTCGAGCCGCCCGGCGGCCTTATCCAGTGAGTATCTTGCCCAGCGGCAGACGGCGGACCTGCCCGCCTTGTTGCGCAAGCTGAGGCAAATGCTTCAGGTCGCGCTCGTCGGCGTGATTCGCAATCAGGACCTTCCAACGAACCTGGGCTACATGGCCCGTGTATTTGCGCGTCTGGAAATGCTCTGCAAGGACGCACCGCTCGGCGCACTGTGGCAGGTCGCGTCCGGTGTCGTCGAAGGCCTCGCCAGCGGCGGCGTTGCCAATGGCACCTCGATCAAGACGCTGTTGCGCCAGGTGGACAAGGAACTCAAACGCCTCGTCGAGCAAGGCGCAGGCGGCATCAATCAACCAGCTCCCGACGAGCTGGTAAAGAATCTACTTTTCTACATCGCCAAGGCTCCGGCGCAGTCCGCGCGCATCCAGTCCCTCAAGGCCCAGTACAGCCTCGACGAAGCACTCCCGGACAGCAATGTCGTCGATGAAGAGCGTGCACAGCTCGCAGGGCCTGATCGCAGCGCGATGCGTTCGGTCGTTGCGGCCCTGTGCGAGGAGCTGGTACGCGTCAAGGATAGCCTCGACCTGTTCGTGCGCAGCGATCGCCTCGGATTGGCCGAGCTGGGTGCAATGCAGGCACCACTCAAGCAAATTGCCGATACATTGGCTGTGCTCGGCTTCGGCCAACCGCGGAAGATCATTCTCGATCAGATTGCGGTCATCGAATCGCTGACCAGCGGTGTTCGCGAACCCAACGACGCGGCGCTGATGGACGTGGCTGGCGCGCTCCTGTACGTCGAGGCCACCCTGGCTGGCATGGTCGGCGGTACCGATGACGAGCGCAGTGAAGACAGCCATTTGCCCACCACTGATGTGGCGCAAATCCATCAGCTCGTGATTCGAGAAGCACGTACTGGCCTCGAACAGGCCAAGGACGCGATCATCGAGTTCATTGCATCGCAGTGGAATCATCAGCATCTGGCCCGCGTCCCGGACCTGCTGACGCAATCCCGTGGTGGTCTGGCGATGATCCCTCTGTCGCGCGCGGCTGCTTTGCTTGACGCCTGCAACCGCTACATCCAGGAGCAGCTCCTGACGCCTCAAGCGATTCCCGACTGGCAGAGTCTGGACACGCTCGCCGACGCTATCACCAGCGTCGAGTACTACCTCGAGCGACTGAGTGAAGACTGCGGGACCCAGGGCGATCTGATTCTCGACGTGGCCGAAGAAAGCCTCCAGGCGCTGGGCTATCCGCTCGTAGAAGTGCCCTCCATCCTCGACCAAGCGCCCACCGTGCTGGAAGAAGAACTGGTAGTCGGCGATCCGTTGGAAGAGATCGAAGTATTGCCCGCGGAGCCGCTGTTGGAGGGCATGCTGTCCGAGCCCGAGCCCGAGCCCGAGCCCGAGCCCGAGCCCGAGCCCGAGCCCGAGCCCGAGCCCGCATCAGAGCAAGAGCAGGCCATCGCCGCTGAGCAGCCCGACGCCTTTAACCTCAGCGAGCTTGCCGACGAGCCTTCGGAGGATCAAGCGAGCGAGCCCGCGAATAGCGGGTTGCCAGGCTGGACGCTGGAGGAAATCGAACCCGAAGAGGTTGAGCCTGAAGACGGCAACCAGGCGGAACCCAGCTCTCTGAGCGATACCGAGTGGACGCTCGAGCCGTCAGTATCCGCACCCGGCTCTGATGAGGCGGCATCCTTCGGTGTCGAAGCTGCTCATGAGTTAGAGGAGGCTCAGGCCGACCCGCTGGAGTGGTCCGAGGCGGAAATGATCGAGTTGGGCATGCCCGAAGTCGATTTGCCCCAGCGTCAGGAACAGCCTGCCGAACAGGCAGCTGTGCGCAGCATCGAAGACGTCATGGCCGCGCCGGTGGTCGCAATCAACCCACCGGCGCGCGACGTACCTCCTAGCCTTTTGCCGCCGCCAGCTGACGAGGAGGCAGTCGATGACGACCTGCTCGAAGTATTCATCGAGGAAGCGGCCGAGGTGCTCGAAACCATCGGCGAGTACCTGCCGAACTGGATCGCTGATGTAGCGGACAAGGATTCGCTGAGTGAAGTCCGGCGCGCATTCCATACATTGAAGGGCAGCGGCCGTATGGTCCGCGCCCTGATTATTGGCGAGCTTGCCTGGTCGGTCGAGAATCTACTGAACCGCGTGATCGATCGCAGTATCGAGGCGAGCGCGCCGGTGAAAAAGCTGGTCGGTGACGTCGTGGATCTGATGCCTTCGCTGGTCGAGGAGTTCGCGGCCAAGGCTCAGCGTCAGCGTGATGATGTGGATCGCCTAGCTGCCGATGCTCATGCATTGGCCAAGGGCCAACCTCTGGATCCAGGTCCTCAGGGGGGCAAGAGCAGCGTTGCCGAGAGGACAGAACCTGAGCCGAGCGACACCGACTCGTCGGATGCGCTCGATCCTCAGCTGCTCGAGATATTTCGCAACGAGGCCGAGGCACACCTGACGACCTTGGTCGACTTCCTAGCCGACTGCGCCCAGCGCTTACCCCAGCCGGTCTCCGACTCGCTCCAGCGTGCGCTGCACACCTTGAAGGGCAGTGCGCACATGGCGGGTATCCTGCCAGTCGCCGAGATCGCGACGCCTCTGGAAAGAATGGTCAAGGAATTCAAGGCCAACCTGATCGATATGGACCTGGTTGAGGCCGAGCTGCTGCATTCGGCCGAACAGCTGCTGCGGCTTGGTCTGGAGAACTTGGACCGTGACCCGCTGGCTCCGATTCCAGGTGCCGAGGCGTTCATCGCGCAGGTGCACGAATTGCACCAGTCGCGACTGGCCGAGGCCAATGCGCGAGGCGAGAACGACCAGGGTGAAAGCCGTGATCCTGGGATGATTGCCTTGTTCCTGTCCGAAAGCATGAACATCCTGCTCGATGCTGAGGACCTTCTGCATAGCTGGCGTGAGCATCCGGCCGAGCGGCAAGAATTGAGCGCGCTGCTCGAAGAGCTCACCGCGCTCGGGCATGGAGCCCAGATGGCGGATCTACCTCAGATCGATGCGCTCTGCCGGGTTTTATTGGACCTCTATGCCGTGGTTCAGGATGGCCGCCTAGCTGTAAGTGGCCGCTTCTTCGATGATGTTGAAGAAGGGCACGAGGCCCTTGTGGGCATGATGGATCAGGTCGCGGCTGGCCTACAGGTGTCTGCCCGCCCGGAATTGGTGGCGCGGCTGGAGGCGCTTCTCGCCGAAGCGGTCGAGCCAATAGCGCTCGGCCTGGCGGTGTCTGAGCCTGAACAGGGCCCAGAGACAGCCGCCGTCGATACAGCAGCGCTGCCCGAGCATACTTTCGAAGCCGAAGCCGAAGCCGAAGCCGAAGCCGAAGCCGAAGCCGAAGCCGAAGCCGAAGCCTGGCTGGACACGACCCCGCAGGCAGAGGAAATGCTCGACATACGTGACGAGCAAGACCAGGAAATGGTTGAAATATTCCTCGACGAGGCGGTTGATTTGCTGGAAAGCGCGGGTGGCGCACTGGATCGCTGGCTTGCGGAACCGACCAATCAACGGGCGCTCTCTGCGCTGCTGCGCGACCTGCATACCCTTAAAGGTGGCGCGCGAATGGCTGAGATTCGCCCCATCGGCGACCTTGCCCACGAGCTGGAAACTCTTTACGAAGGCCTTTCCGACGGCCGCTACGTACACTCGGACGAGCTGGCAGCGTTGCTCCATCGCAGCCATGACCAACTGGCCGTGCAACTCGAGCAGTTGCAGGCGAACACGCCGATGAGCCAGGCCCTCGCGCTCATCGCGAGTATTCAGTCGTTTCGCCAGGGCGGCTCACTGAGCTTCGATGAGCCCGCCGGACGTGACGATGCGGGCAGCCCGCAGGCCCCAACCGAAGAAGCTGAACAGCTTGGCTTAGGCGCGTTCGAAGAGGCCAGTGTTGACGATGAGCCTGAATTCATCGCGGCAGAAGAGGCGGAGCTGGACTTGCCGGACCTCAGCATGTCCGATGATAACAGCTGGCTAGTCGAGCCCTCGGCTGCCCCGTTGGTGCCCGACGATTCAGAGATGGGCGATGCGCCTGTCGACGAGATCAACCCCTTGTTGCAGGCAGACGCCCCCATTGAGGCGGTTGCTGAGCCCGAGCTGCCGGAAGCTCTGGACGTTGCCGATGAATATTTAGCCGATGTCGCTTCCTCGGAATCCGTAGAAACGCCCTCTGCTTGGAATGATCGCGACCCGGAGCTGGTCGAGATTTTCCTCGAAGAGGGGTTTGACATCATTGAGCGTGCTGGCCAGTCGCTGCAGCGCTGGATGGGGAATGTCGAGAACAGCCTTGAGGTAGAGGCGTTGCAGCGTGATCTGCACACGCTCAAGGGCGGCGCGCGGATGGCAGACATCCGCGAGATCGGTGATCTAGCCCATGAGCTCGAATACCTCTACGAAGGCCTGTGCGCCGGTAGCTATCGCGCCAGTCCTACCCTGTTCGCCTTGCTGCAAAACTGCCATGACCGGCTCGCGGCGATGCTCGACGCGGTGCGCTCCTATCAGGCGCTGCCCACCGGGTTGGATCTGATCGAAACCATCAGGCGCTTCCGCGTCAATCCGGACGAGCAGCTGAGCATGCCGAGCAGCGTCGCGCTCAAGGCCGCCACAGATGCATCGCAGGAGTCGGCCGAGGCCGAGATTCTGGACATCTTCATCGAGGAAGCGGATGACTTGCTCGAGGAAATGGAAGCCGCGCTGAATCGCTGGGATGCATCGCCGGAAGCGGTCGAATCATTGGCCGATATCATGCGCATCCTTCATACGCTCAAGGGTGGGGCCCGCTTGGCCGGCCAGGTCGCACTGGGCGATATGGCCCATGAGCTGGAGCAACGGCTCAGCGAAGCCCAGCTGCAGGGCGCGCCATTACCGGAGAGCGTCTATCTGGACGCTCAGAGCGGTTATGACGCCCTGCTAAAAGATGTCGATGCCTTGCGCCAGCGGCTGGATAGCGACATGCCTGAAGCGCCGATTGTCGAGCAGGACGAAGTACCCGAGCCAAGTCCGGCGACCATTGTGTCGCTCGATACACCGATCGTCGCTGCCAGCACACATGTGCCGAGCAGCAATACCCCTGCAAAGGTGCTGCCGTTCATCCGCCGCGCCGAGCAAGCCGCCGCCGAAGCAGCCTCGCGGCGTGCGCCGCAAGAATTGGTCAAAGTACCAGCAGACCTGCTCGAAGGGCTGGTCAACCTGGCGGGCGAGACGTCCATTTTCCGTGGTCGGGTCGAACAACAGGTCAGTGACGTTGGCTTCACGCTCGGTGAGATGGAAGCCACCATCGAGCGGGTTCGTGACCAGCTGCGGCGCCTGGATACCGAAACCCAGGCGCAGATCCTGAGCCGCTACCAGGCCGAGGCTGAGCGCGCAGGTTACGACGACTTCGACCCCCTGGAGATGGACCGTCATTCCCAGCTTCAGCAGCTGTCTCGCGCGCTGTTCGAATCCGCGTCCGACCTGTTGGACCTCAAGGAAACACTAGCGGCACGAAACCGAGATGCAGAAACCCTGCTGTTGCAGCAGGCTCGGGTCAACACCGAACTGCAGGAAGGCCTCATGCGGACTCGCATGGTGCCGTTCGACCGACTGGTTCCGCGTCTTCGCCGGATCGTTCGCCAGGTCGCCGGTGAGCTCGGCAAGCAAGTCGAGTTTCATGTCGGCAATGCGACGGGCGAAATGGACCGCAGCGTCCTGGAACGCATCGTCGCGCCCTTGGAACACATGCTGCGTAATGCGGTTGACCACGGCATCGAGTCGGGCGCCAAGCGGCTCGCCGCTGGAAAGCCCGAGCAGGGGAACATCCGCCTGGACTTGACCCGTGAGGGTGGCGACATCGTGCTCACGCTGAGTGACGACGGTGCCGGCATCAATCTTGAAGCGGTTCGCCGTAAAGCGATCGAGCGGGGCCTGATGGCATCGGGTAGCGAGCTGTCCGATCATGAGGTACTGCAGTTCATCCTTGAAGCCGGATTCTCCACCGCCGAAAAGGTCACTCAGATCTCCGGGCGTGGCGTGGGCATGGACGTGGTGCATTCGGAGGTCAAGCAGCTCGGCGGTTCGATGAGCATCGAGTCGAGCCTGGGCAAAGGCACCCGTTTCCTGATCCGCTTGCCGTTTACCGTCTCGGTAAACCGCGCACTGATGGTCTATTCGGGCGAAGACCTTTACGCCATTCCGCTGAACACCATCGAGGGCATCGTGCGGGTGTCGCCTTATGAACTCGAGGCCTATTACCAGCCAGGTGCTTCAAGGTTCGAATACGCCGGGCAAACCTATGAGCTGCGGTATCTCGGCGAATTGCTGAACAACGGCCAGCGACCGAAGCTGGTCGGACAAAGCCTGCCGTTACCGGTAATTCTGGTGCGCTCGAACGAGCACAGTGTCGCCGTTCAGGTCGACAGCCTGGCCGGCTCACGTGAAATCGTGGTGAAGAGCCTGGGCCCGCAGTTCGCTACCGTGCCGGGCATCTCCGGTGCGACCATCCTCGGTGACGGTCGTGTCGTTGTCATTCTCGATCTGCTCGCCACCATTCGGGTCCTGCATGCGCAGCTGCAGACCCAGCTGCAGCCGATGCGGCTTGTTGGTATGGATGAGGAGGCCGAGGTCGAGGTCGACCGGCCAACATTGGTTATGGTCGTCGACGACTCGGTCACCGTGCGTAAGGTCACCAGCCGTCTGCTCGAGCGAAACGGCATGAACGTGCTCACCGCGAAGGATGGGGTCGACGCCATCACGCAACTACAGGAACGCAAGCCGGACGTCATGCTGCTGGACATCGAAATGCCGCGGATGGATGGCTTCGAGGTGGCGACCCTGGTGCGCCACGACGAACGCCTTCAGGATTTGCCGATCATCATGATCACCTCGCGTACAGGTGAGAAGCACAGGGACCGGGCCATGTCGATTGGCGTGAATGAATACCTCGGCAAGCCGTACCAGGAGTCGTTGCTGCTCGAAACGATCCAGCAACTGGTCAAACGTCATGAGTGAGGTCGTCGCCGCGCGCATCGGTGTGATTGCCGACACTTCGCTGCAGCGCCATGTGCTGCAGCAGGCACTGACCGCCAATGGCTATCAGGTGGTCCTGAACAACGATCCAGCGCGCCTGCAGGAAGATGACCTGGCGGCCATCGAAGCTGACTTGTGGCTCGTCGACTTGGCCCAGACGGAAGAGTCGCCTCTGGTCAATTCGCTTCTCGAGCGGGACGCTTGCCCGGTTTTGTTCGGCGAGGGCCGAGCACCTGAGCGTCATTCAGAGCATTACCCGCGCTGGGAGCGGCGGCTGTTCGGCAAGCTCAAACGACTGGTGGGCGACCCCTCCTGTGCGGTCGGGCCGCGCCTGGACGTGCTGCGCAATGATGAGCAGCGACCCAGTTCCCTCGAATTGCCTGCCGTGCTTGCGAGTCATCAGCAGCCGGCTGGCGCCCCGGCACGTGAAATCTGGCTGTTGGCAGCTTCGCTGGGTGGTCCGGAGGCGGTCAAGGCGTTCCTCGACGTGCTACCGGCCGGTCTGCCGGTGGGCTTCGTCTACGCGCAGCATATCGAGGCCAGTTTCCAGACCGCGCTGTCCCAAGCTGTTGGCAGGCATAGTCAGTGGCAGGTCGGACAATGCCGCGACAAGGACCTGATTCGCTGCGGCGAGGTGGTGATCGCGCCCATCGCCCAGGAAATGAGCTTCGACAAGGACGGCTCGATGCAGCTTACTGGGCGGGCGTGGCCTGAGCCTTACAGCCCATCGATCGACCAGATGATGCTCAATCTGGCCCAACAGTTCGGCCGGCGCTGTGGCGTGATCGCGTTTAGCGGCATGGGCAGCGATGGCAACGCCGCAGCGGCCTATGTTCTGCGTCAGGGCGGCCGGGTATGGACCCAGCGGGCCGAGACCTGCGTCTGTTCGAGCATGCCCGACAGCCTTCGCGAGGGCGGATATAGCTCGCTCAGCGGGGACCCGCGCGAACTTGCCCAGGCACTCGTCAATCATCTCGTGCTGCTGGCCAACGAGCCGGTTGCCGCTTCGCAAGTGGATCACCCATGAGCCAAACCATTGCTACTCAGGAAACACCCGCCAACCTTACCGGGCTCCTGGTGCCGCTGTCCGACCGGACCCTGCTGCTACCCAACGTGGCGGTTGCCGAGATTATCGGTTACCGGGCACCGCAGGCGGTGCAAGGCATGCCTTCCTGGTTTTTAGGCCAGGTGCCTTGGCGGGATCTGAGGTTACCGCTGCTCTCGTTCGAGGCGGCATCCGGTGGCCAGGCCGAAACCGGCACGCGGGCGCGGGTCGCGGTGCTCAACGCGCTGGGTGGACGCGAGCACGTCAAGTTCATCGCACTGCTGGTGCAGGGCATTCCACGTTCTATCAAGCTCGACTCTGAGCTGGCGCGTGCGGATGTGTCGCTGAACCCGCTCGAACTGGATGCTGTGGATCTCGGCGATGTTCAAGCGCGTATACCGGATCTCGTGGCATTCGAGCAGAAGCTCGCAGACGCCGGGCTGATTTGACCTGCTGAGCTGGCAGCCTAGGCCTGAAAATCACCCCAAAGGTGCTGCGCCACGCTCAGCGCCGCCACCGGCGCGGTCTCGGTGCGCAGCACTCGCGGGCCCAGTCGGGCCGGGTGGAAGCCAGCTCGAATCGCCTCGCTGATCTCCTGATCGTTAAGCCCGCCCTCGGGCCCAATCAGGAACGCCAGCGACGCTGGGGCCGGATGCCGCGATAGCGGTTCTGCTATCGGGTGCAGCACCAGTTTGAGATCCGCTTCGACAGTTAGCCACTCCGTCAGTGGTTGCGGTGAATTGATCACTGGAATGACCGACCGCCCACACTGTTCGCAGGCGCTGATCGCAATCTGCCTCCAATGCGCCAGCCTCTTGTCGGCCCGTTCGTCCTTGAGGCGCACCTCGCACCGCTCGCTGACGATAGGCGTGATCTGCGCCGCGCCCAGCTCGGTGGCTTTCTGAATCGCCCAGTCCATTCGCTCCCCGCGCGACAAGCCTTGGCCAAGGTGCACCTGCAACGGAGACTCAGGCTGGCCGTCGAAGCGGTCGTGCAGCGCCACGCTGACCTGCTTTTTGCTCACCTCGACGAGTTCGCCGCGGAACTCCATACCGCTCCCGTCGAAGAGCTGGACGGCCGCGCCAACACCGAGGCGAAGTACGCGGCCGATGTAATGCGCAGACGCTTCGGGCAACACCAAGACACCCAATGCTAACGGGGCGTCAATAAAGAAACGAGAAATGCGCATCGGGTTGGCCGGGCAGGGTAACGGGCGGCTAGTCTATCGCGCTTGCCGCGACGTCAGAAGCTCGCGATCCCGACTCAGCCGGGATCGCGAAACGACGCGGGTGCATCGGCCGGCACAGCGACCTGCACCGCGGCGCGTGTGGCGATATCGATGCCCTCGCTGGCCACCTCGGCGAGGAAGTCGATCTCGTCCTCGGTGATGGTGTAGGGCGGAAGGAAATACACCACGCCTCCCAATGGCCGCAGCAGCGCGCCGCGCTGCAACGCATGCTGGTAGACCTTCAGTCCGCGTCGCTCCTGCCAGGGATAAGGGGCCCGGCTGGCCTTGTCCTGCACCATTTCAATAGCCAGCGCCATGCCCGTCTGGCGAACCTCGGCGACATGCGGGTGGTCGGCCAGATGTGCGGTCGAGCGCGTCAATCGTACAGCGAGCGCTTTGTTTGCCTCAATCACATTGTCTTGCTCGAAGATATCGAGCGTGGCCAGGGCGGCTGCGCAGGCGAGCGGGTTACCGGTATAGGTGTGCGAATGCAGGAAGGCGCGGAGCGTCGCGTAATCGTCATAGAACGCTTGGTAGATCTGGTCCGTGGTGAGCACCGCAGCCATCGGCAGATAGCCCCCGGTCAGCGCCTTGGATAAGCAGAGGAAGTCCGGCGCAATTCCGGCTTGCTCGCAGGCGAACAAGGTGCCGGTGCGCCCGAAGCCGACCGCGATCTCGTCATGAATGAGGTGTACGCCATAGCGGTCGCACGCGTCGCGAAGCAGCTTGAGATAAACAGGGTGGTACATGCGCATGCCGCCGGCACCCTGGATCAGCGGCTCGACGATCACCGCCGCGATCTGCGTATGGTTCTCGGCGAGTGTCTGTTCCATGTGCTCGAACATGGCGCGTGAGTGGTCTTCCCAACTCATGCCTTCCGGTCGCAGGTAGCAGTCCGGACTGGGCACCTTGAAGGTGTCGAGCAGCAGGGGCTTGTAGGTGTCAGTGAATAGAGCCACGTCGCCCACGGACATCGCCGCGACGGTCTCGCCGTGGTAGCTGTTGGTCAGGGTCACGAAGCGTTGCTTGTCCGGTTGGCCGCTGTTGCGCCAGTAGTGAAAGCTCATCTTCAGCGCGACTTCGATGCCTGTGGAACCGTTGTCGGTATAGAACACGCGAGACAGGCCCTGGGGCGTGAGCGCGACCAGGCGCTCGGACAGTTCCACCACCGGTTGATGACTGAACCCGGCGAGCATTACGTGCTCCAGCTGATCGACCTGATCCTTGATGCGCTGGTTGATTCGTGGGTTGGCGTGACCGAACACGTTGACCCACCAGGAGCTGACGGCATCGAGGTAGCGTTTACCATCGAAATCCTCGAGCCAGACGCCCTGGCCACGCCTGATCGGGATCAGCGGCAGCTGCTCGTGATCTTTCATCTGGGTGCACGGATGCCAGAGAACGTCGAGGTCACGCCGCATCCAGCTATCGTTCAGGCTCATGGCTCATCCTCCGCGTTCAAAGGGCCGCAGCCTAGCAGAAAGCGCCGGACGCATTTCATCGGCCGATCTATCCGCTGCGCTGATAGTTTGCAACGAAAAAATGCGATTCATTTCGATCGGTTAGCCGGTAGGCTTAGCGCTCCTCAAGGTTTTGGAATGCAAGCGATGCAGTTGCGCAACAGTCCCAGTAACTACGGTGCGGTCAGTATCGCCCTGCATTGGCTTGTGGCCGTCACGGTGATCGGGTTGTTCGCGCTCGGTTTCTGGATGGTCGGGCTGAACTACTACAGCAGCTGGTACAGAACTGCGCCGGACATCCACAAGAGTATTGGCTTACTGCTGTTAGCGCTGATGGTGGTACGCGTAGCTTGGCGCTTCGCCAATCATGGCCCGGTGCCGCTGGCCAGCCATGGCCGGGTGACACGCCTGGCGACCAAGGCGGGGCATGCATTGCTGTATGTCGGCCTTTTTGGCGTGATGATTTCCGGTTATCTCATCTCCACTGCCGACGGCCGGCCGATCAGCGTATTTGGCTGGTTCGAGGTTCCGGCGCTGGTCACGGCGATACCCGATCAGGAAGACGTTGCCGGGCTGATCCATGAATACCTCGCCTGGGCCCTGATCATCTTTTCCGGGGTGCATGCGCTGGCGGCACTCAAACACCACTTCATCGATCGCGACGCAACGCTCAAACGAATGTTCGGCCGCGCCGATGCCTCTTAACGACCAAAGGAGACTCCCATGTTGAAGAAGACCTTCGCCGCGCTCGCCCTGGGTACGGCCTTGTTCGCCGGCCAAGCCATGGCGGCTGATTACACCATCGACCAAAAGGGCCAGCACGCCTTCGTCAATTTCAAAATCAGCCACCTCGGCTACAGCTGGCTGTGGGGCCGGTTCAACGATTTCAGCGGTACCTTCAGCTTCGATGCCGACCAACCGGAGGCGAGCAAGGTCGAGGTGACCCTGCAGACCGCCAGCGTGGATTCGAACCATGCCGAGCGTGACAAGCACCTGCGCAGCGATGACTTCCTCAACGTATCCAAGCATCCGACCGCGACCTTCAAGTCCACTTCGGTCAAGTCCACCGGGGAAGGCACTGCGGATATCACTGGAGACCTGACGCTCAATGGTGTGACCAAGCCGGTCGTCATCGCCGCCAAGTTCATTGGTGAAGGGAAGGATCCGTGGGGCGGCTATCGCGCCGGTTTTGAAGGCACCACGACCCTCCAACTGAAAGATTTCGACATCAAAATGGACCTCGGGCCAGCGTCCCAAAGCGTCGATCTGATCATCTCGGTTGAAGGCGTGCGTCAGTAACGCACCGCGACACACGAACGCCGGCGGAAGCCGGCGTTCTGCTTTCCGGGCCAAGCTGCGATGCGCTGGTCAGAGCGGTTGGTGCAGTGCGTCATCGACCCAGCGCATAGGCAAGCGCCGGTCCCGTCGACCGCACATTCGCTGTTTACAAACAGTCTTGAATGTAAGTATATTCGCCGCATTCCACTGTTCGAGTCTGCCCAGCGCGCGTCCTGCTGGGTCCTGTCTGATCTACGAGGTCACTTTCCATGCCGTTCAAGCCAGCCCGTGCTGCCCTGGGTCCCTTATTCGCCGCTGCTGTGCTCATTGCCGGATGCCAGGACGAAGCGGCGCCGCCGGCTGCGGAGCAACCGCAACAGGCGCCCCAGGTCGGCATCGTGACGCTGAAGGCGGAACCCTACGCGCTGACCACGGAATTGCCTGGTCGGGCGCAGGCCTACCGCATTGCGGAGGTGCGACCGCAGGTCGACGGCATCATCCAGAAGCGCCTGTTTACTGAAGGCAGCGACGTGAAAGCGGGTCAGCAGCTTTACCAGATCGACGATTCGCTCTACCAGGCAACTTTTAAGAGTGCCCAGGCCAGCCTGGCTTCGGCCAAATCGCTGGCCGATCGCTACGCGCTGTTGGTCAAGGAGCAGGCGGTGAGCCAACAGGCCCATGACGAGGCGCGCGCGGCCAGTCTGCAGGCCGAAGCCGAGCTTGAGCGCGCTCGCATCAACGTGCGCTACACCAAGGTGCTGGCCCCGATCTCCGGCCGCATCGGTCGCTCAGCCGTCACCGAAGGTGCGTTGGTCAGCGCGGGCCAGACGCAGGAGCTGGCGATCATCCAACAGCTCGATCCGATTTACGTTGATGTCACCCAGCCCGCACGGGACTTGCTCAACCTGCGACGCGACCTGTCCGAGGGCCGCCTGGAGCGAGCCGGTGAGAATGCTGCCAAGGCAACCCTGACTCTCGAAGACGGTAGCACCTACCCGCACGAGGGCAAGCTGGAGTTCTCCGAAGTCTCGGTGGACTCGGGTACCGGTTCGGTGGTGTTGCGTGCCGTCTTCCCCAATCCAGACAAGATACTGATGCCAGGCATGTTCGTTCATGCGCAACTGGTCGCGGGCGTGAAGAGCGAGGCGATCCTCGCGCCCCAGCAGGGTGTCACGCGCACGCCAACCGGCGAGGCGACAGCCATGGTCGTCGGTGCTGACGACAAGGTGGAGGTTCGCAAGATCGCGGCCGCGCGTACCGTCGGCAATCGCTGGTTGGTCACTGATGGTCTCCAGCCGGGCGATCGCCTGATCACTGAAGGGCTGCAATTCATCCGTCCGGGTGTTCAGGTCAAGCCGGTTCCGGCGACGAACGTGACCCCCACCCAGCCGCAAGCCCAGTAAGGTCGAGCCGAGGATCCATCGTCAATGTCCAAATTCTTTATCGACCGGCCCATCTTTGCCTGGGTGCTCGCGCTGGTCATCATGCTGGCTGGCACCCTGTCGATCCTGTCGCTACCGGTCCAGCAATACCCCAGCATTGCGCCGCCTGCGGTCGGCATTTCTGTCAACTACCCGGGCGCGTCGGCGCAAACGGTGCAGGACACCGTAGTCCAGGTCATCGAGCAGCAGCTCAACGGGATCGACGGCCTGCGTTACATGTCTTCGGAAAGCAACTCCGACGGCAGCATGACAATCACCGTAACCTTCGAGCAGGGCACCGACCCGGATATCGCTCAGGTCCAGGTGCAGAACAAGCTGCAACTGGCGACGCCGTTGCTGCCGCAGGAAGTGCAGCAGCAGGGCATCCGTGTGACCAAGGCGGTGCGTAACTTCCTGATGGTCATCGGCGTGGTTTCGACCGATGGCAGCCTGACCCGCGGCGACCTCTCCGATTACATCGTCTCCAATATCCAGGACCCGATCTCGCGGACTGCCGGGGTCGGTGACTTTCAGGTGTTTGGCTCGCAGTATGCGATGCGGATCTGGCTCGATCCGGCCAAGCTCAACAATTTTGCGCTGACGCCAAGTGATGTCGGCGATGCGATCGAGGCGCAGAACGTCCAGATTTCGGCCGGCCAGTTCGGGGGCTTGCCGGCGGTGCCGGGCCAGCAACTGAGCGCGACCATCATCGGCAAGACGCGGCTGCAGACACCTGAGCAGTTCCGCAACATCCTGCTCAAGGTCAACAGCGATGGCTCTCAGGTCCGCTTGGGTGACGTGGCGCGGGTCGAGTTGGCCGAGCAGAGCGCAGCGATCAGCGCGCTGTACAACGGGATGCCGGCGTCGGCAATGGCGATCAAACTAGCGACCGGGGCGAATGCCCTCGATACCGCCAAGGCGGTGCGCGCCACCATCGACGAGCTCAAGCCGTTCTTCCCTGCAGGGATGGAAGTGGTCTATCCGTACGACACTTCTCCCGTGGTATCGGCGTCGATCACCGGCGTGGTGCACACCCTGTTCGAAGCCATCGCGCTGGTTTTCCTGGTGATGTACCTGTTCCTGCAGAATTTCCGTGCGACGCTGATTCCGACACTTGCCGTGCCGGTTGTCCTGCTCGGGACGTTCGGCGTGCTCGCGGCATTCGGTTTCAGCGTCAATACACTCACCATGTTCGCGATGGTCCTGGCGATTGGCTTGCTCGTGGACGATGCCATCGTCGTGGTGGAAAACGTCGAGCGGGTGATGGCCGAGGAGGGGCTGTCACCGCGCGAAGCGACGCGTAAGTCGATGTCGCAGATCCAGGGTGCGCTGGTTGGTATTGGCCTGGTGCTGTCGGCTGTCTTCGTGCCGATGGCCTTCTTCGGCGGTTCGACCGGCGTGATCTACCGCCAGTTCGCGATCACCATCGCCTCGGCGATGACGCTGTCGGTGCTGGTCGCGCTGATCTTCACTCCGGCGCTTTGCGCGACCTTGCTCAAGCCGATCCCCAAGGGTCAGCATCATGCAAAACGTGGCTTCTTCGGCTGGTTCAACCGAACCTTCGAACGCGGCGTGGGCGGCTACGAGAACGGCGTGCGCAGCGTGCTCAAGCGCAAGATTCCGTTCTTGCTGTTGTACGTGGTGATCGTTGCGATCATGGCGGTGCTGTTCACACGTCTGCCCGCGTCCTTCCTGCCCGACGAGGACCAGGGTGTGCTGTTCGTTCAGGTCCAGACACCCGCCGGCTCGACCGCCGAGCGTACTCAGCAGACGATCGACGCGATGCGCAAATATCTGCTTGAAGAGGAGTCTGACGTGGTCAACTCGGTCTTCACCGTTACCGGCTTCAACTTCGCCGGTCGCGGGCAGAACTCAGGCCTGGCCTTCGTTGGTCTGAAGCCGTGGGATGAGCGCACCGGTGAGGGCGAGGACGTCGCTTCGCTGGCGCAGCGCGCGCAGGCCCGCTTCGGTGCATTCCGCGACGCCATGGTGTTCGCTTTTGCGCCGCCGGCGGTGATGGAGCTGGGTAACGCGACGGGCTTCAATTTCTTCCTTCAGGACCGGGCAGGCGTTGGTCATGAGACGCTGATGAACGCCCGTAATCAGTTCCTCGGGCTGGCGGCCGAACACCCGGCGCTGACTGGCGTCCGCCCCAACGGATTGAATGACGAGCCGCAGTATCAGCTGCAGATCGACGACGAAAAAGCTCGCGTACTCGGCGTATCGCTGAGCGCGATCAACCAGACGCTGTCGATCGGCTGGGGTTCGAGCTATGTCAACGACTTCATCGATCGCGGCCGCGTCAAGCGCGTCTACATGCAGGGCGAGGCCAGCTCGCGGATGAATCCAGAAGACCTGGACAAGTGGTTCGTGCGTAACGATGCCGGCGAGATGGTGCCCTTCAGCGCCTTCGCCAGCGGCGAGTGGGTATATGGCTCGCCCAAACTGTCGCGCTACAACGGCGTATCGGCGATGGAGATCCTAGGCCAAGCCGCGCCGGGCTACAGCTCCGGTGACGCCATGGCTGCGGTGGAAGAGATAGCCCAGAAATTGCCGCAGGGTGTCGGCATCTCGTGGACCGGTCTGTCCTACGAGGAGCGTCTCTCCGGTGATCAGGCGCCGGCGCTGTATGCCTTGTCGCTGCTGGTGGTATTCCTTTGCCTGGCGGCCTTGTACGAAAGCTGGTCGATTCCCTTCGCGGTCATGCTCGTGGTGCCGCTCGGGGTGATCGGTGCGCTGCTGGCGACGCTTGGGCGCGGCCTGTCCAATGACGTGTTCTTCCAGGTAGGCCTACTGACCACTATCGGTTTGACGGCGAAAAACGCCATCCTGATCGTGGAATTCGCCAAGGAACTTCATGAGCAGGGGATGAACCGGTTCGATGCGGCGATCCAGGCCTGCCGCATGCGCCTGCGGCCGATCGTTATGACCTCATTGGCTTTCACGCTAGGCGTGGTTCCACTCGCTTTGGCCAGCGGTGCGGGCGCAGGCAGCTCGCACGCCATCGGCACGGGCGTCATTGGCGGCATGCTCACCGCAACCTTGCTGGTGATTTTCTGGGTGCCGTTGTTCTATGTTCTGGTGTCTTCGCTGGGTGAGCGCAACAACGACGCCACCGAAGCGCCGAAGGGAGATGCACAATGAACAAGTCAGTAATTGCCCTGGCCTTGCTGGCCACGTTGAGTGGCTGTTCGCTGATCCCGGATTACCAGCGCCCGGACACGCCCGTTAGTCAGGCTTGGCCAACCGGAGAGGCCTACGAAGGGACCGAGAGCGCTGCCCGGGGCGAGGCCTTGTCGCTGGGCTGGGAAGCGTTCTTTCGCGATCCGGCCTTGCGCCAGCTGATCGGCGTGGCGCTGGAAAACAACCGGGACCTGCGTGCCGCCGCGCTCAACGTCGAAGCCTATCGTGCGCTATATCGGGTCCAGCGCGCTGATCTGCTTCCGGCCGTTTCCGCTGACGGGGCCGGCAGCCGTACACGCACGCCAGGCGATCTCAATCAGTCTGGGCAGAGCGCGATCAGCAGCCAGTACAGTGCCACGCTGGGCGTTTCCTGGGAGCTCGACCTGTTCGGCCGGCTTGGCAGCCTGCGTGAGCAGGCGCTGCAGCAATTCTTCGCCACAGCCGCAGCGCAGCGCAGCACGCAGATCAGCCTGATCGCCAGTGTGGCCAACGCCTGGCTGACGCTGCAGGCCGACCAGGCGCTGCTGCAGGTAAGCCGAGACACGCTCGATACCTATGAGGAAAGCCTGTCGCTGACGCAGCACAGCTTCGATGTGGGCGTCGCGTCCGCGCTCGAGCTAAGCCAGGCGCGCAGCGCGGTCGACACGGCGCGCGTAAGCATCGAGCGCTACACACGCCAGGTCGCGCAAGACCGCAACGCCCTGGTGTTGCTGCTGGGGCAGAACCTGCCTGCAAACCTGCCGGCACCGGGTGATCTCGAACGCGATCAACTGGCGCCGCTGCCAGTCGGACTGCCATCGGACCTGCTGCGCAAGCGGCCGGACATTATCCAGGCCGAATACCAGCTACGGGCAGCCAACGCCAACATCGGTGCGGCGCGGGCGGCGTTCTTCCCCAGTATCAGCCTCACCGGCGCGGCGGGCACGGCGAGCAGCGAGCTTTCTGGCCTGTTCGAAGGCGGCTCCCGCTACTGGAATTTCTCGCCGAGCATCAGCGTACCGATCTTCAATGCGGGCCAGTTGCGCGCCAATCTCGACTATGCCGAAATCAGCCGCAACATCCAGGTCGCGCAGTACGAGTCGGCGATTCAAACGGCGTTTCGTGAGGTGTCCGACGGCTTGGCCGCGCAGTCGACCTACACGCGCCAGGTGCAGGCCCAGCGCGACCTGCTGGGAACCAGTGAGGATTACTATCGCCTCGCCGAGCGCCGCTATCGCACCGGTGTGGACAGCTACCTGACCCTGCTGGATGCGCAGCGCCAGCTATTCGAGGTCAAACAGCAGTTCATCGCCGATCGCCTCGCCCAGATGACCAGCGAAGTGGATCTGTTCAAGGCGCTTGGGGGTGGCTGGGATGCTCAGGCGCAACCCTTGCCCGGAGAAGGCTGACGCGAGCGTCTTTTCTCGAACCAAATAAAAACGCCGCCCTGGTCAACCAGAGGCGGCGTTTTCGTTATTGCAGCGCGGTCAGCGGTTGCGGGTCAGCAAGGCTGGTTTCTCGCCACGCGGCCGTGTCGGAAGTTGTTCGAGCTGATCGATGCTCGGCAGTCGGTCGATCTTCGACTCCTTGTGAATGATCACCGGCTGCTTTTCCTTCGGCTTCTCGGCCGCCATGTCTCGGCGCGCGCCCCCGAGCTCTTCACGACGCACTTCGTTCTTGTTGCGGCGGGGTTGGCCGCCACGCGCCGACTGGCCATTGCGTTTGCCCTTCCCTTGGCCAGCTGCCGCACCGCCACCGCCACCGCCGCCACCGCTGCGCTGCTGCCCTGAGTTGGCACGCGGTTGCCCATTGCCTGGGCTGCCGCCGCCGGAGCGGCGCCCGCGGCCTGGCTGGTTCTGATAAGGGCTGACGTAGTCGACGCGGTTGCCAAAATTATCGACCTCATCATCGAGGAAGGTTTCCGGGTCACGATCGTTCGGCATCCGCGGCGGACGGCTGACGGTCGCAGCAGCGCTCTGCTCGGCACCTTGTGCGCGACCACCCCGTGGCTTGTTGCGGCTGCGGCGGTTGCGCGTGCGCTCTTGCTGCTCGGCAGGCGCCTGTGCATCAGCTGCTTTCGCCCGCGGCTTGCGCTCGGCGCTGCGCGGCTGTCGGGGTTGGCGAGGTTCGCGAACTTCAGGCTTTTCCGCCTCGATGCTTTCGGCATCGAAGCCCATCAGATCGCCGTCTGGAATCTTCTGCTTGGTCATCCGTTCGATGCCCTTGAGCAGCTTTTCTTCGTCGGGTGCGACCAGGGAAATTGCTTCACCGCTGCGTCCGGCGCGGCCAGTTCGGCCGATGCGGTGTACATAGTCTTCTTCGACGTTGGGCAGCTCGAAGTTGACGACATGGGGCAACTGATCGATGTCCAGCCCGCGAGCGGCGATATCGGTAGCGACCAGGATACGCACCTGGTTGGCCTTGAAGTCGGCCAGCGCCTTGGTGCGCGCGTTCTGGCTCTTGTTGCCATGGATCGCGGCAGCCGGCAGGCCATGCTTGTCCAGATATTCGGCGAGGCGGTTGGCGCCGTGCTTGGTACGGGTGAAGACCAGCACTTGCTCCCAGGCACCCTGAGTAATCAGGTGCGCCAGCAGGGCACGCTTGTGGCTTGCCGGCAGGCGGAACACTCGCTGCTCGATGCGCTCGACCGTGGTGTTCGGCGGCGTCACCTCGATGCGTTCGGGATCATGCAGCAGCTTGTTCGCCAGATCGGTGATGTCTTTAGAGAAGGTCGCCGAAAACAGCAGGTTCTGGCGCTTCGCCGGAAGCCGGGCAAGGACCTTCTTGACGTCGTGGATGAAGCCCATGTCGAGCATGCGGTCGGCTTCGTCCAGGACAAGGATCTCGACCTTCGACAGGTCGACCGCGTTCTGGCCGGCCAGGTCGAGCAGGCGGCCCGGGCAAGCGACGAGTACGTCGAGCCCCTTGGCGATCGCCTGGATCTGCGGGTTCATGCCGACGCCGCCGAAGATGCAAGCACTCTTGAACGGCAGGTCGCGGGCATACACCTTGAAGCTGTCGTGGACCTGGGCGGCAAGTTCGCGCGTTGGCGTCAGCACCAGCACGCGCGGTTGACGCGCGGCATGGCGGTGCTCGCGGTCGGGGTGGCCGCCCGGGAATAGAATTTCGAGGACGGGAAGCGCGAAGCCACCGGTTTTCCCGGTGCCCGTCTGTGCGGCGACCATCAGGTCGCGTCCTTGCAACACGGCGGGAATCGCCCGCTGTTGCACCGGTGTAGGCTGGGTGTAACCGGCGGCCTCGACGGCACCGGCCAAAGCCTCGGAGAGACCGAGGGAAGCAAAGGACATGAGAAATCCTGTCTTGTTAGGGCGACGCCCTGGGATGGTCATGCCTGGCTCGAATCGCGACTGGCGTGCGATCCCGTCCGGTCCTGCCGCGTCACGAGACATCGGCATCCGGGCGTAAGCCTGGCGGAAGCGCGGAGTATAACAGAGGCTGTCTACCCCGCATTGGTACGACAGTGTGGCAGTTCGCAGGTTCATTGACCAGCGCCTATTTCTGTGGAGCTGGTCCGGCTTTCAGCGCGACAGGCCGAGGTTATTCCACACCGCCAGGCTCGGCTCCGCCTGGTTCAGGGTGTAGAAGTGCAGGCCCGGCGCGCCACCCTCAAGCAACTTCTGGCACATCTCGGAGATCACCTCGGTGCCGAATGCCTGGATGCTCGGGATGTCATCGCCATAGGCTTCCAGCTGCTTGCGGACCCAGCGCGGGATCTCCGCGCCGCAGGCGTCGGAGAAACGCGCCAGCTTGCTGTAATTGGTGATCGGCATGATGCCGGGGATGACCGGTGTATCCACACCCAGCTTCTGCACCCGCTCGACGAAGTAGAAGTAGCAGTCGGCGTTGAAGAAATACTGAGTGATGGCGCTGTCGGCACCGGCGTTGGCCTTGCGTACGAAGTTGGCCAGATCGTCTTCGAAGCTGCGCGCCTGCGGATGCACTTCCGGATAGGCGGCGACTTCGATGTGGAAGTGATCGCCGGTTTCGGTGCGGATGAATTCCACCAGCTCGTTGGCGTAGCGCAGCTCGCCGCTGGCCATGCCCATGCCTGACGGCAGGTCGCCGCGCAGGGCGACGATACGGCGGATGCCGGCGTCGCGGTAGGTCGCCAGCAACGTGCGTAGCTCGGCCTTGCTGTCGCCGACACAGGACAGGTGCGGCGCGGTCGGTACCTTTATTTCGCCGTCGAGCTGCAGCACGGTGTTCAGCGTTCGATCACGTGTCGAGCCGCCGGCACCATAGGTGCAGGAGAAGAAATCCGGCTGGTATTCAGCCAGCTGGCGCGCGGTGGCCAGCAGTTTTTCGTGTCCGGCTTCGGTCTTGGTGGGGAAGAATTCGAAGCTGATGGAGGGTTTCGATTGGGGTTTGCTCATGGCGAATCCAGGGCTGTCGGACAGCTTGCTGCCCGAAACTTCCTCTTATCGATAAAGGCTGGCGGCTGGAGGCGGGACGAGCGCGCGGCATGTCGTCCCGCCTCCAGCCTTTCGGCCTTCAGCGGTTCTTAGTAGCGGTAGCTGTCCGGCTTGAACGGGCCTTCGACCTCGACGCCGATGTACTCGGCCTGCTTCGGTGTCAGCCGGGTCACGACGCCGCCGAAGCCCTTGACCATCTCGAGCGCGACTTCCTCGTCGAGCTTTTTCGGCAGGACCATGACGGTTACGTTCTTGGTCTTCTCAGTCACCGGCAGGTCGGCGAACTTCTCGTTGTACAGGTGGATCTGTGCCAGCACCTGGTTGGCGAAAGAGCCGTCCATGATTCGGCTCGGGTGGCCAGTGGCGTTGCCCAGGTTAACCAGGCGACCTTCGGCGAGCAGGATCAGGTAGTCATCATTGGCAGGATCGACGTGCTTGCCGGTGCGGTGGATCTTGTGCACCTGCGGCTTGACCTCTTCCCAGCCCCAGTTCTGGCGCATGAAAGCGGTGTCGATCTCGTTGTCGAAATGGCCGATGTTGCAGACCACGGCGCGCTTCTTCAGGGCCTTGAGCATGCCGGCGTCACAGACATTGGCGTTGCCGGTGGTGGTGACGATCAGGTCGATCTTGCCGAGCAGTGCCTTGTCGATACTGGCATCGGTGCCGTCGTTGGCACCGTCCAGGTACGGCGAGACGACCTCATAGCCGTCCATGCACGCCTGCATGGCGCAGATCGGATCGACTTCGCTGACCTTGACGATCATGCCTTCCTGGCGCAGCGAAGCGGCCGAGCCCTTGCCCACGTCGCCATAGCCGATGACCAACGCCTGCTTGCCCGACAACAGGTGGTCGGTGGCACGCTTGATGGCGTCGTTGAGGCTGTGGCGGCAGCCGTACTTGTTGTCGTTCTTGCTCTTGGTGACCGAGTCGTTGACGTTGATCGCCGGGATTTTCAGGGTGCCTTTCTTGAGCATGTCCTGCAGGCGATGCACGCCAGTGGTGGTTTCTTCGGTCACGCCATGGACGCGTTCGAGCACCTGCGGGTACTTGTCGTGAAGGATCTGGGTCAGGTCGCCGCCGTCGTCGAGGATCATGTTGGCGTCCCACGGCTGGCCGTCCTTGAGGATGGTCTGCTCGATGCACCACTCGTATTCTTCTTCGGTCTCGCCCTTCCAGGCGAACACAGGGATGCCGGCAGCTGCGATGGCGGCAGCGGCCTGATCCTGAGTCGAGAAAATGTTGCACGAGGACCAGCGCACTTCGGCACCTAGCGCCGTCAGCGTCTCGATAAGTACAGCGGTCTGGATGGTCATGTGGATGCAGCCGAGGATCTTCGCGCCCTTGAGCGGTTGCTCACCGGCGTACTTTTTCCGCAGGCCCATCAGTGCCGGCATTTCCGATTCGGCGATGATGATTTCGCGGCGGCCCCAGTCGGCCAGGGAAATGTCGGCAACCTTGAAATCGTTGAAACCGGCAGGCGTCATGACAGCGCTCATTGAACAGTTCTCCATTCGTTTATGCGAATGGGCGCCGTTGGTGCGTATGGTTAACGCCCTGACCGAGCCTGACAGGTGAAACCTGATGGATCTGCTGTCGCGACAGCTCAGCCGCGTGGCTTTTGAGATCCGGAACAGGTTTCTGCCCTGCTGCAGCGCCCCTCGGACAGGTGGCGGGCACGGCCGAACGGTGTCGGCTGTGTGAAGCCTGGCGAGTATAGCCGCGCAGGCGTGCAATCCCAAGCCTGGGCGTGACCGGCTCAGTGCCGTTCGGCGCTCTGCTGAGTGCATATCCGGCGAACTAGGCGACCGATGCTCAGGCCCTGCACCAGAATCGAGAACAGCACCACCAGGTAAGTGATGTTGAGCAGCAGGTTGCGCTCCTCGCTGGCTGGCAACGCGAGCACCAGCGCGACTGAAATACCGCCGCGCAAACCACCCCAGGTCAGGATGCGCACTGTACCGTTCGGCAAGGCACGGCCCATCTGGCGCAGCAGCAGGGCGGGCGGGCCGACCGCGACCAGGCGTGTGCCGAGGATCAGCAAGGTCACGCACAGTGCGATCAACAGATACTGCGCGCTGAACGGCAGCAGCACCAGCTCCATGCCGATCAGCACGAAGAGCACCGCGTTAAGGATCTCGTCCAGCAGTTCCCAGAAATTGTCGAGGTTCTCCCGGGTGTGGGCCGACATGGCGTGGCGGCGCCCCTGGTTACCGATTATCAGGCCTGCCACCACCATCGCGATTGGGCCGGACACATGCAGGTGCGTCGCCAGGGTATAGCCGCCGAGCACCAGTGCGAGCGTCAGCAGGACTTCCACCTGGTATTGGTCGATGCTCTTGAGCAGGGCGAAGGTCATTGCGCCGAGCAAGGCGCCGAAGAGCATGCCGCCGCCCGCTTCCTCGACGAACAACCACACCGCTTCGCCCGCTCCCGGCGCTTCACCGCGGGCCAGCACGCCAAGGAGCACGGTGAAGACGACCACCGCGACGCCGTCGTTGAATAGCGATTCGCCCACAATGGTGGTTTCCAGCGCCTTGGGTGCGCCTGCTGAACGCATGATGCCGAGTACCGCGATAGGGTCGGTCGGCGAGATCAGCGCACCGAACAGCAGGCAGTAGATCAATGGTGGTTGCAGGCCGAAAAGGTCCAGCAGCCACCAGCTACCGAAGCCAATCACGGCCGTCGAGAACAGCACGCCGACGGTCGCCAGCAGGCCAATGGCCCAGCGCCGCGCGCGCAGGTCGGCGAGATTGATGTGCAGCGCACCGGCGAACAGCAGGAAGGACAACATCCCGTCCATCAGCAGGTGATTGAAGTCGATCCGCCCGACCAGTGCCTCGATCCGCTGTTCGAAGGCCGGCAAGCCGAGCATCGCCAGGCCGTGCAGCAATACCGAGAACACCAGGGCTGTCGCCATGACGCCGATGGTCGGAGGCAGCCCGATGAAGCGGTAGTTGAGATAGGCGAGCAGCGCAGTGAGGCTGATGAATATGGCGGACAGTTCCAGCATGCGGACCCCAAGCCGTTTCGGGTGACAGTCATGTGTGGACCGTGCGGGGCACCGATTTGGTGCGGCTGCCCACGGGACGAGCGGACGAACTCAACCCGCTGCCTGTCGTCGAACCCTTAAGGTTCGGTGAACCTCGCCGGGCGATTGTCCTTCAGGAGCTGCCAACCATGAACATCGCGTTCCGTGCTGTCCTGCTAGCCGTTGCCGCCATGCTGAGCCTGCCGGCGGCGGCCAATTCCTGCTACGTCACTGTCGACACTTCCGGGGCTGTGCCGCCACCGGTAGTGACAGAGAAGTGCTTCGAGTATCAGGGGGTGGAAGACAACTCGATCGACTGGGTTTGCCAAGATAACGAAGCGATCAAAAATACCCGCAATGAGATCCGGGACAGTTGTCCGGCGGGTGCCTTTGGTATCTGTACTGCTCCGATGACGCCCGAGACATTGGCCAATCCGCGTGCTCAGGGCAGCCAGGCGACGACGACGCCCGCGCCGTCCACCGTGCCGGAGCACGCCCACATCGTGACCTACAATTACGCCGCCAGCGATCGTGCGCAGGCGAAGATCGATTGCGAAAACGCCGGCGGTCAATGGTCGCAGTAGAGCGGTTTGGCGAAACCTCCGGCAGCAGGGATAATCGCGGCCCGTCCTGTTACTGGTAGATCGGCCATGAAGTCGCTGCTCCTCGTTTCGCTGGTGGTGCTGTTCGCCCTGACCGGGTGCGACCGTATCGACCCAAACTCCCCGCTCGGCAAGCGCAAGGCCATCTACCAGCAAATGCTCGACGTCAAGGAGGACCTGGGTGGCATGCTGCGCGGCCGTCTGGCGTTCGATTCGCAGGGCTTCGCCAGCGGCGCGGCGAAACTCGACGAGTTGTCGCGCCAGCCCTGGCAGTTCTACCCCGAGGTCAAGGAAGCCGGGAGTGACGCGCGTGACGAAGTCTGGCAGCAGCAGGCGCGCTTCAACGAACTGGCCCGGGCGCTCGAAGCGCGCACAGCAGCGCTGGTGACGGCCACGACCTCGGGCTCACTGACGCCCAAAGCTGTCGCGCCGGCCTTCCAGCAGGTCGAAGACGCCTGCGAAGCCTGCCACAAGGAATTTCGAAACTACTGATGGTTTAGCGCTTGGCGGCTTCCAGCTGCCGCCGCGCGTGGTCGAGGCGGCGCTTGCTCAACTCGATCCGCGTCGGATCGCCGCTGCCCAACGCTTCGCGCAGCTGGGCTTCGCGCTGCTCAGCCAGGCGCGTCGCTCGTTCGATGGCCAGATGGTTGGGTTGCACCGGTGTCACGCCTCGGCATTGTGTCGCGAGCGCCTGCAACTGCTCTTCCAGCGCAGTGCGCCTGGCGTTGTCGCCCTTCAGCCGCGCCTCGGTGATCTGCTCGCCAATCATCCGCCTCGAGTCGCTGCAGGGATCGACCGGGTCCGGCGCGGCCGTCGCCAACCGCGCCAAGCTGGCAAGTACCAGTGGAAACAGGATGTATCGCCTGACAAACATGCACGCTCCGTTCTTATTGTTCTTGCTTTGAGACTGGAGCAGGCCGGCTTAGTGCCCTTGGAAGCCGGCGATGCCCTCGGCCTGCAGGGCTTGTTGCAGGGCCTGGACGTCGCGAGAAGCGAAAAATGCATGCAGCTGTTGTGCTCGTCGTGCACCAATGCCTGGCTCTGCTTGCCACTGCGCCTGGCTGCGCGCCGCCAGCGCCGCCCAGCTCGTATCGTCCGCCGGTATATAGCCCGGCGGCAGGCCGAGGGCGCGTAGCCAGGCAGAAAAGGGCCGCGTGCGGGCCAAGCGGAAACTCGCGATCAGTTCGCGCGCCGTGCTTTCGCCGATACCCGGCAGCTGGCGCAGGCGAACTTCATCGAGTGAAAGCCAGCCGTGCAGGTCAGTCAGCGCACCGGTTTCGATCAGGCGTTTCCAGGTGCCTGGGCCTAGGTGCGGCAGGTTGAGACCCTTCTTGCCGCTTAGCCAGACGAGCCGGGCCAGGAATTGCTGCTCGCAACCGGGCGTCGCGTGCCAGCAACTGTCGGCATGGTAGCTGGAAGCGGTCGGCGCCTGGATGGCCGACCTGTGTCGTGCGCGCCAGGCAACGCGTTCGAACCGTGGGATGGCATGGCCGGCGAGTCCCAGCGTGATCTGGTCGCCGGGCAAGATGTCCGCCTGCCGCCACCGCTCGACCGAGCCTAGGCTGACGCGGCTGATACGGCGCCCATCCAATAGCAGCGGATCCAGCTCAAGGATCGGAGTGATGCGCCCGCTGCGGCCGATGCTGAACGTCACCTCGCGGACGTCGGCCAGCGCGGTGCGCAGCGGGTATTTCCAGGCCGCGGCCCAATGCGGTGGTTCGGCTTGCCAGCGCGTGGCGTCGGGGCGACGGCCCTGGCGCAGCACCACGCCGTCGGTGGCGAAGGGCAGCGGTTGGCGATACCAGGTGTCGCGCCAGTGGGCGGCCTGCTCTGGAGTCGCGACGGAGTGGGTCAGCGCGGTGCTCTCGCCGAAGCCCATCGCGGCGAGCCCGTCGAGCCGGGCCTGCATGGCCTCGGGGCCGGTTGGCCAGTCCCAGACGAACAGGCCGATCTGCGCGGCCTCGTCGTTGGTCAACGTATCGCGTGCCATGGCACCGGCTACTTTTCCTCGCGCGCCAACACCGCCTGCGCTTGCTTGGACATGACTATCGAGTCGCCAGTAGAGCTCGCCCTGCAGGACCAGCTCGCCAGTTTGGGCGATGCGCTCAGGCACGGCGGGCAGGTGCCGGGCGACCCGGGTCCAGTCCTGCCCGTGGCGGCCATCACCTCGGCTGATCAAGCGGATCAGCGCGCCCTGGCGGTAATGCAGGGTCACCGCCACACCGTCGACCTTTGGTTGGATCCACAAGTCGTTGCGCGAGGACATCCAGCGCGTGACGGCGGTGCTGTCGGCCAGCTTCGCCAGGCCGGTCTGCGCCACCGGATGGCGCACCTCGCCCGACGCAGTGTCCAGCGGGTCGGGCAGGGCTGGGGTGCTGTCCGGGAAGCAGGCGCGCCAGTGTTCGAGACGCTGGCTGGCTTGGTCGTAGACTTCATCGTCGACCAGCGCCACGCCACGACGGTGGTAAGCGTCGTTCCACTCGGCCAGCTGTTGATGGAGGGCGGCGGTTTCCGTCCGCGCCTGTTCAGGCGACCAGTCAGGGCAGCCGGCGAAGGAAAACGTGGCGGCGAAGCACAGCGATAACGCGCTCAGGCGTTGCATAGGAGCATCCTTGCTCAAGAGGGAAGGCCGCATTTTGCCCACCAGCACGTAGGCTCGCTATGCACTGGCGCACGTTGGGCTGTGCAGGGTCTGGTTGCCGTCGCGCCAGCGGGGTGAACCATGCGTGCGCGTTCGGGCCAGATACACAGGCATCCCGGCCAATCGACAGACGAAACGCCGCGAAGCTGCGAAGGCAGTGCGTAGGACAGCACGCGTAACGAACTCGCTTTACAATCACCCGCCCATCGTCGTGGAGTTATCGACCCGTGCAGCCCGTGATATCCATCGAGAAGCTGAGCAAGACCTATGCGTCGGGCCATCCGGCGCTCAAACAGATCGACCTGGAGATCCGCCAGGGTGAGATATTCGCCTTGCTGGGCCCCAACGGCGCCGGCAAGACGACGCTCATCAGCATCATCTGCGGCATCGTCAATCCGGGCGGTGGGCAGGTGAAGGTTGGCGGCTTCGATATCGTCAAGGACTACCGAGATGCGCGTTCGAAGATCGGCCTTGTGCCGCAGGAGCTATTCAACGAAGGCTTCGAGAGCGTCTGGGCCACGGTGCGTTTCTCGCGTGGGCTGTTCGGCAAGGCGCCGGACGACGCCTATCTGGAGAAGTTGCTGCGCGACCTTTCGCTGTGGGACAAGCGCAAGGCGCGGATCATCGAGCTGTCCGGCGGCATGAAGCGCCGCGTGATGATCGCCAAGGCGCTGTCGCACGAACCGAGCATCCTCTTTCTCGACGAACCGACCGCGGGCGTGGACGTCGAGCTGCGCCGCGACATGTGGGAGATGGTCCGTGGCCTGCGTGAGCGCGGCGTCACCATCATCCTCACCACGCACTACATCGAGGAAGCCGAGGAGATGGCCGACCGCATCGGGGTGATCAGCAAGGGCGAGATCATTCTGGTCGAGGACAAGCACCGGCTGATGCAGAAGCTCGGCAAGAAACAGCTGACGCTGCACCTGCAACGCCCCCTCTCGGCGATCCCCACGGAGCTGGCCGGCTATCCGCTGGAACTGGTCGATGCCGGCAACCAGCTCGTGTTCACCTTCGATGCGCAGCATGAAGACACCGGCATTGCCGACCTGCTCAAGCGCCTTGCCGAGCACGGCATCGATTTCAAGGACCTGCAGTCGAGCCAGAGCTCGCTGGAGGAAATCTTCGTCAGCTTGGTCAAGGGCAGCCGCACATGAACCTGCACGCAATCCGCGCTATTTACCTGTTCGAACTGGCCCGCACCTGGCGCACGCTGCTGCAGAGCATCGCCACGCCGGTCATTTCCACGTCGCTGTATTTCGTGGTGTTCGGCTCGGCCATCGGCTCGCGCATGGAGGCCATGCATGGCATTCCGTACGGCGCTTTCATCATTCCCGGGCTGATCATGATGGCGCTGCTCACCGAGAGCATCTCCAACGCCTCGTTCGGCATCTACATGCCGCGCTATTCGGGGACGATCTACGAAGTGCTATCGGCGCCGGTGTCCTATCTCGAGATCGTCATCGGCTATGTCGGCGCGGCGGCGACCAAGTCGATCATTCTCGGCATCGTGATACTGCTGACGGCGCGGCTGTTCGTCGACTACGAGATCGCTCACCCGTTCGTCATGGCGTTGTTCCTGTTGCTGACGGCGGTGACCTTCTGCCTGTTCGGCTTCATCATCGGCATCTGGGCGGACGGCTGGGAGAAGCTTCAGATCGTGCCATCGCTGATCGTCATGCCACTGGCCTTCCTGGGCGGCAGTTTCTACTCCATCGAGATGCTGCCGCCGTTCTGGCAGAACGTCACGCTGTTCAATCCGGTGGTGTACCTCATCAGCGGGTTCCGCTGGAGCTTCTACGGGGTTTCCGACGTCAACGTTGGCATCAGCTTGGCCATGACGCTGGGCTTCCTTGCGCTGTGCCTGGTATTGATCGGTTGGATCTTCAAGACGGGTTATCGGTTGAAGAACTAGCGTCAACCTGAGACGGAGAAAGCCCCGCTCAGCAACGCTGGCGGGGCTTTCGTTTGCCGCTGGCGGGTACGTTACAGGTTGGCCGCCGCGCGCAGGGCGTCGGCCTTGTCGGTCTTCTCCCACGTGAAGGCGGTAAAGGTGTCGTCACCGACCGTCATTTGGTAGGGGTCGCGACCGAAGTGGCCGTATGCCGCGGTGGCCTTGTACATCGGGTGCAGGAGATCGAGCATGGTGGTGATCGCGTAGGGGCGCAGGTCGAAATGCTCGCGCACCAGCGCAACGATCTTCTCGTCGCTGAGCTTGCCGGTGCCGAAGGTGTTGATCGAGATCGAGGTCGGTTGGGCCACGCCAATGGCGTAGGAGACCTGGATTTCGCAACGCTCGGCCAGGCCTGCGGCGACGATGTTCTTGGCTACGTAACGACCGGCGTAAGCGGCCGAACGATCGACCTTGGACGGGTCCTTGCCGGAGAAAGCGCCGCCACCGTGACGGGCCATGCCGCCGTAGGTGTCGACGATGATCTTGCGTCCGGTCAGGCCGCAGTCACCTACCGGGCCGCCGATGATGAACTGGCCGGTCGGGTTGATGTGGAACTGCGTGTCCTTGTGCAGCAGTTCGGCCGGGATCACGTGCTTGACGATCAGCTCCATCACCGCGTCCTTGAGGTCCGAATGCTTGACCTCGGGATTGTGCTGGGTCGACAGCACGATGGCGTCGATGCCGACGACCTTGCCGCCTTCGTAGCGGCAGGTGACCTGGCTCTTGGCGTCCGGGCGCAGCCACGGCAGCAGGCCGTTCTTGCGGGCCTCGGCCTGGCGCTCGACCAGCGCGTGGGAGAAGCGGATCGGGGCGGGCATCAGCACGTCGGTTTCGTTGCTGGCGTAGCCGAACATCAGGCCCTGGTCGCCCGCGCCCTGGTCTTCCGGCTTGCTGCGGTCGACGCCTTGGGCAATGTCCACCGACTGCTTGCCGATGATGTTGATGATGCCGCAGGTGGCGCCGTCGAAACCGACGTCCGAGCTGTTGTAGCCGATGTCGATGATGACATCGCGCACCAGCTGCTCGAGGTCGACCCAGGCGCTTGTAGTCACTTCACCGGCGACGATGGCTACACCCGTCTTTACCAGCGTTTCGCAGGCCACGCGGGCATGCTTGTCCTCGGCGATGATGGCGTCCAGCACCGCATCGGAGATCTGGTCGGCAATCTTGTCCGGGTGCCCTTCGGACACGGACTCGGAGGTGAAAATCGAGTATTCGCTCATCTATCGGTTTCCTATTACCGGTGGGTGAGTCGGCTGTCAGTGGCGGGCCGGGAAAAGTACCGGGCCTGGATCTGAAAACCGTTCTTCAAGCCAATGTAGAGGCTCTCGCCGGGCGTGAGCCCCGCGGCATCGGCCCAACGGGCCAGATCATCCTGTTCGAAGCCCAACCAGAGATCGCCGCAGGCCTCCCTGGCCCAACTCTGGTTGTGGCTGCACAGTTCGGTGACCAACAGGCTGCCGCCCGCGTTCACCAGCCGTGCCAATTGTTTGAGTGCCTCGCCCGGCGCCGCTAGGTGATGAAGCACCATGTTCAGCACCACGCAGTCGGCCGGCGGGCAGTCGTCCTGCAGCGCATCGGCCAGCTTCAGTTCGACATTGCCAAGCGCCGCCTGCTCACAACGGGCACGTGCCAGTTCGAGCATCGCCGGGCTGTTGTCGACTGCCAGCACGTGAGCGAAGCGGTGCGCCAGTTCGGGTAGGAAACTGCCATCTCCCGGCCCCACTTCGAGTGCCGTCGCGTTTGCAGGGAAGTTCAGCGCATCGAGCAGGGCCACCACGCTGTCACGGTATTGCGGCAGGCCGGCGATCATGTCCTGGCGCGCCTGGAAGCTGCCCGCCATGCGCGTGAAAAAGTCGGCGCTGGCGGCGTTGCGCTGGGCATGCACGGCGCCGATGCGTGCCTGCACGTCGGCGGGCAGGGCCAACTGGTCGACCTCTTCAAGCAACGCAGCGTGAAGCCGGCCGCCGAGGGTTTCGGCCAACGGCAGGGCGCGCCGGTAGAAGATCGCGTTGCCTTCGCGGCGCGTCGCGAGCAGGCCGGCCTGGGTCAGTACTTTGAGGTGATGGCTGATGCCTGACTGGCCTGTGGCGAAGATCTGCGCCAGTTCGAGCACGCCGAACGAGTCGCTGGTAAGTGCGCGCAGAATGTTCAGCCGCAGCGGATCGCCGCCGGCCTTGCACAGGGCGGCGAGCTGGTCGCTGTGATCGAAGGACATCCGAGGAATACGCAGGCTCATAGGCTGCGCAGTCTAGTCGGTCGTTTTTCGTCCAGCAACGCCAATATCAAAAAGTTTTGATATTGGCGTGCGCGATTAGCTGATCAAGCTGTTGATACCCATCCCGCATGACACCAGGCCCAGCCCAAGCAGGAAGAAGCTTGGCAGCAGCTCCAGTGCCCGCTGCAGTCCTTCACGGCTGGCCAGCTGGCGTGAGACGAGGCTGTAGGTCACCAACACCGAGATGTCCACCAGTGCCCAGATGGCGATCAACGTTACCGCCTGCGGGGCGAAGGGTTGCGCGGGCAGGATGAAACCGGGCAGGAAGGCGAGGAAGAACAGGATGTCCTTGGGGTTGGACAACCCCACCGCCATGGCGCGCCAGAAGTAGTGGGCCTGCGAGCGCGGCGCCTGATCATTCGTTGTGCCGCCGCCGCAGAGGCCGTCCGCGCCGAGCCAGATCAGATAGAGCCCGCCGATGACCTGGCCCCATTCAAGAATCACCGGCTGCAGATCGAGCGCCAGGTAGATGAGCACCAGCGCCGCGACCATCAACACCTGCGCTGACAGCACTCCGCCGAGAATTGTCCAGGCCGGCCAGCTGCGTCGGGCATCGGCGATGACGAGCGCGACCACCGGCCCGGGCGAGGCGATTAAGAGAATGACGGCGGCGGCAAAGGCGAGGTAGGTAGCATTCATAGTTCGGTTACCAGTTCGAAGATGCGCGACTGCTTGCCCAGTCGCTCGGTGTAGAACCGCTGGTTGCAGCTGGCGAAGGTGCGCTGCATCCAGCGGTCGTTGCCATCGAAGTTCGCAGTGAATGGGCTGCGTGCGTGGGCGGTGCGGCGGTTGTCGATGATCAGCAGATCGCCGCGCCGCAGGCGTACCGGCTCGACCACATCCCACGCGACGGTGCGGAGGCGTTCCAGGGCCTGCTGGGCGCGGTCGCTGTAGGCAACCATGAAGTGCGGGTCGAATCGCATGAACGGCGCATCCGGGTCGCCGTAAAGCACGGTCTGGTGCTTGTCGATATCGATGCGCTGGTTCTTCTCGCTGGGGCCGTAATCCGAGAGGAAGTTGTAGGGTTCGTTGAGAAAGAATGCCTGGTCTTCGTAGGACAGGCGCTCGACGATGCGATCGGCCGAGGCGATGTAGGTAATGGCCTCAGCGGCTGGATCCTGGCGCAGGCAGAGCAGCAGGAGGTAGTCGGGCTGTACCGCGTGGAAAGCGTTCTCGGTGTGCAGGTCCAGCTCGGTATCGAAACTGTCCGAGGTGGCTGCGCGTGATTGGGTCTGTTGCGGGAAAAAGTTGTTGACGATGGCGCCGCCCGATTCCTGCACATAGCCGATCGGCTCGCCCAGCAAGGCAGTGGCTTGCAGCAGCAGGCGTTCGCTGCGGCTGTCTGGCTTGTTCAGGGCATTGCGCGAGGCCGGCGTCGGCGGAATTTCACCGATCTCGGTCTCCTCCAGCAACAGGAAGCCCTTGGCGTTGCCGAACAGCTTGAACTCGAGGATTTGCGCCATCTGCGCTTGACTGAGCCCTCCATGGCGGATGCTGGCAGATAAAAGTTGGTCAAACTCACGAGTGGGCATGTCATCCTTCCCTAGTGTTATGTGCGGCTTGGGCCTTGTTATGGCGTCCGTGCCATTGCAATGCTGGCCCGGTTGCCGGCGAGTATTGGTGGGGTCTAGGGGGTTGCAAAATGGAAAAAACGGCCAGCTCCGATGAGTTTTACTCATGCGGTCTTTACCCGGCATGACGGTGCGCATGCCGCCGCTGTATGCGCTGCGCGCCTTCGAAGTTGCGGCGCGCTTCGGCTCGTTCACTCAAGCCGCCGAGAGCCTCTGCATCACCCAGAGCGCGGTAAGCCGGCACGTCAAGACCCTGGAGGAAAGCCTTGGTTGCCAGCTATTCGAGCGGCGCGGTTCCCGGCTCGCGCTGACCGATACCGGTCGGGTGCTGGCGCAGGAGCTCAAGGCGGGGTTTCGCACCCTGGAGAACGCCTGCATTGCCGTGACACGCCAGCGTGACGCCTTGCGCTTGAAGGCGCCGTCCACGCTGACCATGCGATGGTTGCTCGGCGTGCTGGACGACTTCCATCTGCACCACCCGCAGGATCGCGTTCAGCTCACCAGCGCCTGGATGGACCTCGATGCGGTGGACTTCCACAACGAGCCTTTCGATTGCGCGATCCTGCTCGGCCACGGTGGTTTCCCCGCGGACTGGAATCGCGTCAAGCTGTTCGATGAATGGCTGGTGCCGGTCTGCTCGCCCGCGTATCAGGGCGGGCCGCCGTGGACGCAGGCGCGCCTGAGCACTGCCGAGCTGATCCATCCGTCACGTGACTGCCGGGACTGGCGCCGCTGGCTGCAGCGGATTGGCTGGGTCGATGCGGTCGCCTGGCAGCAGGGCAAGCTGTTTGACACCCTGGAGCTGGGCATCTCCGCCGCCGCGCAGGGCCACGGAATCTCCATCGGCGATCTCGCGTTAGTCGATGCCGAACTGCAAAAGGGCTCGCTGATGCTGCCGTTCGACCAGGCGGTGCGCTCTGGTGACAGCTACTACCTCGTTTGGCCGGCCAGTGGCGAGACGCCGCTGACCCTGACGCGCATGAAGGAGCATCTGCTGCAGCACTTGCCGGACCCCGACAACCGCGGTGTGCGCCTGCTCGATTGAGCGCGACGAGGCAATCATTCAGTCATTGCCCCACTCCGCCCGGTAGGGGAAAATGGCCGCCTTTTTCTCAGTACACCCCCGCAGGAGATTCAGCGATGCCCAGCCGTCGTGAGCGAGCCAATGCCATCCGCGCCCTCAGCATGGATGCTGTGCAGAAAGCCAACAGCGGCCACCCGGGTGCCCCGATGGGCATGGCGGACATCGCCGAAGTACTCTGGCGCGACCACTTGAAGCACAGCCCGACCAACCCGCAGTGGGCCGACCGCGACCGCTTCGTGCTGTCCAACGGTCACGGCTCGATGCTGATCTATTCCCTGCTGCACCTGACCGGCTACGACCTGTCCATCGATGACCTGAAGAACTTCCGCCAGCTGCACAGCAAGACCCCGGGTCACCCGGAGTTCGGCTACACCGCCGGCGTCGAGACCACTACCGGCCCGCTGGGCCAGGGGCTGGCCAACGCCGTGGGCTTTGCCCTGGCTGAGAAGGTCATGGCTGCGCAGTTCAACCGTCCAGGCCACGACATCGTCGACCACTTCACCTACGTCTTCATGGGCGACGGCTGCATGATGGAAGGCATCAGCCACGAGGTCTGCTCGCTGGCCGGCACCCTCTCGCTGAACAAGCTGATCGCTTTCTACGATGACAACGGCATCTCCATCGACGGCGAAGTGCACGGCTGGTTCACTGACGACTCCCCACGCCGCTTCGAGTCCTACGGTTGGCAGGTGATCCGCAACGTCAACGGCCATGACGCCGACGAGATCCAGATCGCCCTGGAAACCGCGCGCAAGAGCGACCGCCCGACCCTGATCTGCTGCAAGACCATCATCGGCTTCGGCTCGCCGAACAAGCAGGGCAAGGAAGAATCCCACGGCGCCGCCCTGGGTGACGCCGAGATCGCTCTGACCCGCGAAGCGCTGGGCTGGACGCATGGCCCGTTCGAGATTCCGGCTGATATCTACGCCGAGTGGGACGCCAAGCAGAAGGGCGCCGATGCGGAAAACGAGTGGAACAAGCGCTTCGCTGCCTACGAAACCGAATTCCCGGCACTGGCCGCTGAATTCAAACGCCGCATGGCCGGCGAGCTGCCAGCCGATTTCGCGGAAAAGGCCAGCGAGTTCATCCGTGAAGTCGCTACCAAGGGCGAGACCATCGCCAGCCGCAAAGCCAGCCAGAATTGCCTGAACGCCTTCGGCCCGCTGCTGCCGGAGCTGCTCGGCGGTTCGGCGGACCTGGCCGGCTCCAACCTGACCCTGTGGAAAGGCTGCAAGCCGGTGGTTGCCGAGGATGCATCGGGCAACTACATGTACTACGGCGTGCGCGAGTTCGGCATGGCCGCGATCATGAACGGCGTCGCCCTGCATGGCGGCCTAATCCCCTACGGCGCGACCTTCCTGATGTTCATGGAATACGCCCGTAACGCCGTGCGCATGTCGGCGTTGATGAAGCAACGTGTCATCTACGTCTTTACCCACGATTCCATCGGTCTGGGCGAAGACGGCCCGACCCACCAGCCGATCGAGCAGCTGACCAGCCTACGCACCACGCCGAACCTGGACACCTGGCGCCCGGCGGATACCGTCGAATCTGCCGTCGCCTGGAAGCATGCGGTCGAGCGCAAGGACGGCCCGAGCGCGCTGATCTTCTCGCGTCAGAACCTGCCGTTCCACGTGCGTGACAACGAAACCGAAGCGGCGATCGCCCGCGGCGGCTACATCCTGAAGAACTGCACCGGCGAGCCGGAGCTGATCCTGATCGCGACCGGTTCGGAAGTCAGCCTGGCGGTGCAGGCCGCGGACAAGCTGACCGAACAAGGCCGTAAGGTGCGCGTCGTCTCGATGCCGTGCACCAGCGTGTTCGACAGCCAGGACGCCGCCTACAAGCAGCAGGTTCTGCCGGTGGAAGTGGGTGCGCGCATCGCCATCGAGGCGGCCCATGCAGACTACTGGTACAAGTACGTCGGCCTCGAAGGGCAGATTATCGGCATGACCACCTACGGCGAATCGGCCCCGGCCGGCCAGCTGTTCGAGGAGTTCGGCTTCACCGTCGATAACATCCTCGCGGTAGCCGGAGAGCTGCTGGAAGACTGATACCGCGCAGCGGTGGATGGCTTCGGCCATCCACCTACGTCACGCCACCTTCCGTAGAGTGGAAGACCCGCAACGCGGTTTCCACCGCCAGGATCGATGAATCCAATGGCCAATGCCCGTCCCTATCGCGTCGCCCTCAACGGTTACGGCCGCATCGGTCGCTGTGTGCTGCGTGCCTTCTATGAGCGCGACGCCGCTTTCGATTTTCAGATCGTTGCCCTCAACGACCTGGCCGACATGGCCAGCATCGAATACCTCACCCGTTTCGACTCCACCCATGGCCGCTTTCCCGGCGACGTGGGTGTCGACGGCGATTGCCTGCACCTGAACGGCGATTGCGTAAAAGTGCTGCGCGAATCTACGCCTGAGGCCATCGACTGGCGGGCGCTGGATGTCGACCTCGTCCTTGAGTGCTCCGGCGCCTATAACACCCGTGCAGGCGGTCAGCGTTTCCTTGAGGCCGGTGTGCCACGCGTGCTCTTTTCCCAGCCCATGAGCGGCGCAGCGGATGTCGACGCCACCGTCGTCATGGGCATCAACCACGGCCAGCTGAAAGGCAATGAGCGGCTGGTGTCCAACGCCTCTTGCACCACCAACTGCGGCGTGCCGCTGCTCAAGCTGCTCAACGATTCCATCGGCCTGGACTACGTCTCGATCACCACGATTCACTCGGCCATGAACGATCAGCCGGTGATCGACGCCTATCATCACGATGATCTTCGCCGCACCCGCTCGGCCTTCCAGTCGGTGATACCGGTGTCCACCGGCCTTGCGCGTGGCATCGAACGGCTGCTGCCGGAACTCTCCGGGCGGATTCAGGCCAAAGCGGTGCGGGTGCCGACGGTGAACGTGTCCTGCCTGGACATCACCGTGCAGACCTCGCGTGACACGGATGCGCACAGCGTCAATCGAATCCTGCGCGAAGCCGCCGAATCCGGACCCTTGCACGGCCTGGTGGGCTACACCGAATTGCCGCACGCCAGTTGTGATTTCAACCACGACCCGCATTCGGCGATTGTCGATGGCAGCCTGACGCGCGCCTCCGGCCCGCGGCTGGTGAACCTGCTGGCCTGGTTCGACAACGAGTGGGGATTCGCCAACCGCATGCTCGACGTGGCCGATCACTACTTGCGTGTCGCCAACCGCCACTAACCGGCGGTGGTAACCGGCTCGACGTTTCGCCGTTCTTGAACTTAAGGAAGATCACATGACCGTTTTGAAGATGACCGACCTCGACCTCCAGGGTAAGCGCGTGCTGATCCGCGAGGACCTCAACGTGCCGGTCAAGGATGGCGCGGTAAAAAGTGATGCGCGCATCCTGGCCTCGCTGCCGACCATCAAGCTGGCGCTGGAGAAGGGCGCTGCGGTGCTGGTCTGCTCGCACCTCGGCCGCCCGGATGAGGGCGTCTACAGCGAAGAAGATAGCCTCAAGCCGGTCGCTGACTACCTGGCCAAAGCCCTCGGTCGTGAAGTGCCATTGGTCAAAGACTATTTGGACGGCGTCGACGTGAAAGCGGGCGAGCTGGTGCTGCTGGAAAACGTGCGCTTCAACAAGGGCGAAAAGAAAAACACCGACGAGCTGGCGCAGCAGTACGCGGCGCTCTGCGACGTTTTCGTCATGGATGCTTTCGGCACCGCCCACCGCGCCCAGGGCTCGACCCATGGCGTTGCCAAGTTCGCCAAGGTCGCCTGTGCCGGCCCGCTGCTGGCCGCTGAGCTCGACGCGTTGGGCAAGGCGCTGAAGAGCCCGGCCAAGCCCATGGCGGCCATCGTCGCCGGCTCCAAGGTGTCCACCAAGCTGGACGTGCTCAACAGCCTGAGCCAGGTCTGCGATCAACTGATCGTGGGCGGTGGCATCGCCAATACCTTTCTCGCAGCGGCCGGCTTCCCGGTAGGCAAGTCGCTGTATGAAGCCGATCTGGTCGACACCGCCAAGGCCATCGCGGCCAAGGTCAGCGTGCCGTTGCCGGTGGATGTGGTGGTCGCGAAGGCCTTCGCCGAAGATGCCGAAGCCACCGTCAAGGCGGTGGGCGATGTGGCCGACGACGACATGATCCTGGACATCGGCCCGCAGACCGCGGCCAACTTCGCCGAGCTGTTGAAGTCGTCCAAGACCATTCTGTGGAACGGCCCGGTCGGCGTGTTCGAATTCGACCAGTTCGGCAATGGCACCAAGGTCCTGGCGCAGGCCATCGCCGAAAGTCCGGCGTTCTCCATTGCCGGCGGCGGCGACACCCTGGCGGCGATCGACAAGTACGGCGTGGGCGAGCAGATCTCCTATATCTCCACCGGTGGTGGCGCCTTCCTTGAGTTCGTCGAGGGCAAGGTTTTGCCAGCGGTTGAAGTGCTCGAGCAGCGCGCCGGCTGATTTCTAGCCATACAAGCGCAACGGCAAAAGGCAACCCTACGCAGTCGGTGCTGTCTCTGTTCTGTTCAGACAAGGAATGGAGACTCACCATGCGTCACGTCGCGATTGCGGTATGCCTGCTCGGCTTGGCCGGGTGTGCGGGAAACGGTCCGGATTCGGCCTGCGAAGTGTTCGACCCGCCGCCTGCCCAGAGCCCCACGGCGCAGAACGATCAGCGGGTAGAGATGCAAAGCACCGGCGACCCTACCGCTGGCACCACCGCCGACGTACAGGACTGCCCCTGAACCGAGGCGGCCAAGGCAAGGAGAAGCAATGAAAGGCCTGTTCATTCCCATCACAGCTGCCGTGCTGCTTGGCGGTTGTGGCTACTGGCAGTCTGGTCCCGATGCGCCCTTTGTTCGCTGGAAATGCCAGAGCGCGCAGAACATTGCCTGGCGTTATGCCGACGACGGTCGGCAGGTGGTAGACCTGAAGATCGGTAGCAGCGAAGAGGTTCATACCCTGCGCAAGGAACCAGCCACCCGCGGTGCTTTCTATAGCGATGGCGTAGTGGCCTTCCACGACAAAGGTAACGAAGCGCTGGTCTACCGGATCGCCGACGACAAGCTGCTGGCCCACGGCTGCAGCGCTTCGCTGATTACCCTCTGATTGGCGGCCGCTACCCGAACCCTGTTTTTTAGCGGATGGCTTTTACCCCGTTCGCCACTACAATGCCGCGCCACGTTGCGCGGTGTTTGAATACCGCCAGCCGCTGCGGCAGGCTACAGATGATTAATCGACCCTAACCGGGAGAAAGGAAACCATGGCACTCATCAGCATGCGCCAGATGCTCGACCACGCCGCCGAATTCGGCTATGGCGTGCCGGCTTTCAACGTGAACAACCTCGAGCAGATGCGAGCCATCATGGAAGCGGCCGACAAGACCGACTCCCCGGTGATCGTCCAGGCTTCGGCCGGCGCTCGCAAATACGCTGGCGCGCCGTTCCTGCGCCACCTGATCCTCGCCGCGGTGGAAGAATTCCCGCATATCCCTGTCGTTATGCACCAGGACCACGGCACCAGCCCGGACATCTGCCAGCGCTCGATCCAGCTGGGCTTCAGCTCGGTGATGATGGACGGCTCGCTGAAGGAAGACGGCAAGACGCCGTCGGACTACGAATACAACGTCCGCGTGACCCAGCAGACCGTTGCCTTCGCCCACGCCTGTGGTGTGTCGGTAGAAGGCGAACTGGGTTGCCTGGGTTCGCTGGAAACCGGCATGGCCGGCGAAGAAGACGGCGTCGGCGCCGAAGGCACCCTGGATCACAGCCAGCTGCTGACCGATCCGGAAGAGGCGGCCGACTTCGTGAAAAAGACCAAGGTCGATGCCCTGGCGATCGCCATCGGCACCAGCCACGGCGCCTACAAGTTCACCAAGCCGCCGACCGGCGACACCCTGTCGATCCAGCGCATCAAGGAAATCCACCAGCGCATCCCCGATACCCACCTGGTGATGCACGGCTCCTCCTCGGTCCCGCAGGAGTGGCTGAAAATCATCAACGAGTACGGTGGGGACATTAAAGAAACCTACGGCGTGCCGGTCGAAGAGATCGTCGAAGGCATCAAGTACGGCGTGCGCAAGGTCAATATCGACACCGATCTGCGCCTGGCGTCCACCGGCGCGATTCGTGAATTCATGGCCAAGAACCCCAGCGAGTTCGACCCGCGCAAGTACCTGGCGAAGACCGTAACTGCAATGCGCGACATCTGCATCGCGCGTTACGAGGCCTTCGGCACCGCCGGCAATGCCTCGAAGATCAAGCCGATCTCCTTGGAAGGTATGTTCCAGCGTTATGCCAGCGGCGAGCTGGACCCCAAGGTTCGCTGATTCATCGCGCTAACAACGACGAGCCCGCCCTGTGCGGGCTCGTTGCGTTATGGGGATAGGCGGGTCAGGCGAGCAGCTGGCGGATCTGATCGCGCAAGGTGTCGAGCGAAAAGGGCTTGGCCAGGATCGGCGCGGAGAGGGCGATTTCGCTACCCGACTCGTAGATCTCGATCGGGTAGCCGCTGATAAAGATCAGCTTCATGTCCGGACGCAGCTTGAGCGCCGGTTCGGCGATCATCACGCCTGACACGCCGCCGGGCAGCCGGAAGTCGGTCACCAGCAGGTCGAGCTGCGGCTTGGTCGCAAGGATATCGAAGGCTTCGGTGGCGTCTGCCGCTTCCAGCACCTGATAGCCTTCACTGGCGAGGTAATCGGCCAACAGGGCGCGAATGTGGGGCTCGTCTTCAACGAGCAGGACGACTTTGGCAACGTGGCTCATTGGAGCTTTACTCGGCGTGTTTCAGAGGCGGATCGCTGACGATACTACGCGAACCTCTAGGCGAGGGGTTTGAGCTTCCCAGCCCCATGCAAGTTCAGGGTCGTCGACCATCCGTCAATCGCTCGTTGAGAATTGCCAGGCAATGCCGTTTTTGAGGATTGAAACATGCCAGAACCGAGCACCCGGGAAATCACCGAACGTACGCTCGATGACTACCGTGCCAACGCCGACGCGTTTCGCGAGGGCACGCGCGATCACGATGTCAGCCAGAACATCGAGGCGTTATTGCGGCATATCCGTGGCGAGCCACCGTATCGCATTCTCGATCTGGGATGCGGGCCGGGGCGCGACCTGAAGACCTTCACGGCGCTAGGGCACGTTGCGGTCGGGCTCGACGGCGCGGAGCCGTTCGTTCGTATGGCCCGAGAGGCGACCGGTTGCGAAGTGCTTCACCAGCAGTTCCTGGCGCTGGACCTGCCCGCGGCATCGTTCGATGGGATTTTCGCCAACGCGGTCCTGTTCCATGTGCCAAGCCGAGAATTGAGTGCGGTCTTGAGCAACCTGCATGCGGCACTGCGACCTGAGGGCGTGCTCTTCGCCTCGAACCCGCGCGGCGAGAATCAAGAGGGGTGGAGCGGTGCGCGCTACGGTGCCTGGTACGACTGGCCAGCTTGGCAGCGCTGCATGATCGCAGCGGGGTTCATCGAGTTGGAACATTACTACCGGCCCGCCGGCCTACCGCGCGACCAGCAGCCCTGGCTGGCCAGCGTATGGCGAAAGCGAGCGTTGGCTGGCACAGGGCTCTGAAGGGCTCGCGGCGCCGGCCTGGACATCCCATGCCGGATGCTTCAGCCGTTTCGGTTGCGGCCAGCCCGCATCCCAGAGCCTTCGTCAGGGCAAAGCAGAATGCATGCCGTATCCGGCTTCTTCATGCGTTTTGCATGCAAACATATTGCCATTATGTGACGTAAGTCACTGATTTTAGTGGCCTCGGCTATTCGCTCCGGTTGGCACGAACGGTGCTCCAGCACCGTACGCTGGAAACATAACCGGAGTAACAATAATGATTGCCGCTGATAAAGTTCTCGCTGCCGCGTTCCCCGAATTCGAAGTAGTCACCAAGCCCCGCCCGGATGGCGGGTTGTTGCTCACGCTGCGCAACGACGATCGGGACATCATCAGGCGCGCCCTGTCCCGAGGGCAGACGCAGACCAACATCCAGCTCGAATGGGTGGTCAGCTCGATCCGCCGTGACCTCGCCCTCGAAGCCGGCATGTCGCCCGCTATCGCGCGTCTTCAGAGCCAGAGCCGCACCGGCCTGCCCACCTACGATTACGCCTGACTTGCCTGCGAGGCTCACCCGGTGGGCCTCGCATCCGCTTGACGCTGCCGTCGGCAGCAACGCATGCACCAGTCCGTAGAGCCTGGGCAGCACCCCTGATGAATGATGAGGAAGCCCGCATGAATGCCATCGACCTGTTGATCGAAGACCACGAGACCCTCAAAGACATCCTGTCCCGCCTGAGCGACAGCACCGAACGCGCCGTCAAGACGCGTACCGAGCTGCTGCAGAAGCTGGAAATGGAAGTCTCCATCCACACCCAGATCGAAGAACAGATTCTCTACCCGGCCTACAAGGAAGCCGGCGGCAAGGAGGAGCTGCGGATGTTTCACGAGGCCAAGGAAGAGCATCGGACCGTCGATGCGCTGGTCTTGCCTGACCTGAAAGCAACCGATCCGGCGAGCTACGAATTCACGGGCCGCGTGAAAGTGTGCAAGGAGCTGCTCGAACACCACATCGAGGAAGAGGAAGAGGAAATGTTCCCGCAGGCGCGCGAGTTGTTCGACAAGAGCAAGCTCGAAGAGATGGGCCAGCAGATGGCTGAGCTCAAGACCCGCCTGAAGAAAGAGTTCAACGCACGCAACGCGGCGTGAATGCCTGGGCGGGTCTCGCTTGACCCGCCCGATTGTTGCAGTTGCCCCGCCTGATTTCGGCGCTCGCCGACCTCGCTACATCCCGCTGACCTGTATCAATAATCCAGTCCCGCCGTGCTGCCACGCTTAATGGCTTAGTGCTATCTGTTGGTGTCTGGTCACATGGCTGGTCGCCTACAGGCGGTAGCAGCGGTTCGACGGGGTGGCCATGGACAACAAAATAAAGGCGGTGCTCGATCGCATGGGTCTCGATGCCGAGACCATAGAAACGCGCAAGCGCTTTCTGCAATGGAACGAAGCCGACACGCAGCGCCTCAACGGCCACGCAGCGGCGGTTGAACAGGCGCATCAGCAGTTTATCGAGCGGCTATACGAACACATGGGCCGATTCGACGTGCCGGCCGGGTTGCTGTCCGACCCACAGCGCCTGGCTCGTCTCAAGCGCAAGCAGCAGGAGTATTACCATCGGCTTTGGAGTGGGCCCTACGAGCGCAGCTACGTGGACGACCGCCTGCTTGTCGGGCTGGTGCACCAGCGCGTCGGGGTAGACCTCGAATGGTATATGGGCGCCTATCGACTCTACCTAGGCGAAATGGCCGCGTCGCTGATCGGCGACGCGCCCGGGCGTGAAGCGTTCGACAGCCTGCTCAAGGTCGTCTTCTTCGACATGATTCTGGCGATCGACACCTACACCATGGCGCAGCGCAAAACGCTCGAAGACAGCGAGGCGCGGCTGGCGCGAGCCCTGCGCGGCACCGAAGACGGCATCTGGGACTGGCACATCGACGATGACCAGCTCTACCTGTCCGAGCGTTGGACGGCCATGCTCGGTATACCGGCAGCGGCGAAATACACCAGCGATAGCTGGTTCTCTCGCGTCCACCCCGACGACCTGGCCGGCCTGCGGGAGTCCATCAGCGCGCACCTGAATGGCTGGACCAACGCGCTGGCCCACGAATACCGCATCCGCACCCAGTGCGGCGATTACCTCTGGGTGCTGGTGCGCGGCGTGGTCGAGCAATCGGCACGCAGTGGGCGGCGCATGGCTGGCTCGCAGACCAATATCAGCGCGCGCAAGGTCGCCGAGAGCTGCCTGCAGCACGCCGCTCGACATGATTCACTCACCGGCCTGGCCAATCGGCTACACCTGGACGAGCTGCTCAAGGCACTGCAGCAGCGCGGTGGCACCCGGGCATCGGCATTACTGTTCGTCGATCTGGATCGTTTCAAATTGATCAACGACAGCCTTGGCCATCGCGTCGGCGATCAGGTGCTGGTGGAAGTGGCCAAGCGGCTGGCCTGTTGCATTCGCCCGGGCGACCATCTGGCGCGATTCGGCGGCGACGAGTTCGTCGCATTGCTTGGCGACCTGGCCTGCGCAAGCGATGCCGAGCGGGTCGCTCAGCGAATGCTCAACGCCTTGCGTCGCCCTTTGATGATTGGCGAACGCACCCTCTCATTGAGTGCGAGCATTGGCATCGCGCCGCTGCAGCGCGACGGCAAGCCGCTGGACGCTCTGCAGGCTGCGGACCTTGCGCTTTATCGCGCCAAGGGTGCCGGCAAAGACCAGTTCGCGCTCTATCACGACGGTCTGCAGAGCACCGCGCAGCGCCGACTCGAACTGGAAAGCGCCCTGGCCCCCGCGCTCGCACGGGGCGAGTTCGCGCTGCATTACCAGCCGATTTGCCGCATCGTGGACGGTCGGCCATACCTGGCAGGTGTCGAAGCCCTGCTGCGCTGGTGCCATGACGGGCGACTGGTGGGCCCGCAAGAGTTCATCCCGATCCTTGAAGAGTCGCGCGAGATCGTTCGGGTGGGCGAGTGGGTGCTCCGCGAGGCCTGTACACAGGTGCGCCGCTGGCAGGCCGAAGGGCAGCCCGACCTGCACTGCTCGGTCAATTTGTCGACTCGCCAGTTGCAGCAGCCGGACTTCACGCGCCGCCTCGCCCGGGTCTTGGAGGAGACCGGGCTGTCACCGGCCCATCTCGTACTGGAGATCACCGAGACGCTGCTGATGCAGCAGTGCGACGAAATGCTCGCCGCGCTGCATGGCATCGCCGACCTCGGCGTGCGTCTGGCGCTGGACGACTTCGGTACCGGTTATTGCTCGCTCGGCTATCTCAAACGCTTCCCGCTGCACATCCTCAAGGTCGATCGCAGCTTCATCGCCGGCGTCCCGGACGATGCGGACGCTGCGGTGATCAGCCGAGCCATTATCGGCCTCGGCCATAGCCTCGGGTTGACCGTGGTGGCCGAAGGCGTGGAACAGGTCGCGCAGCTCAGGTTTCTTGGCGAGGAGCGTTGCGGCTATGCGCAGGGCTATCTGTTCGCCCAGCCCTGCACCGCCGGCGAGCTGCAGGTGCGCTTCGGATCGCTGAACGAGCGTCGTGGCGTGGAAGAGGTGCTGCCCTAGCCCCGAGGGACCGTCGGGCGGACGGCGCCAGCAGGGCGGGCACTCAAACACTGTCGCACGGTCAACTTTCACAGAGGATCGATCGATCCGAACGCTGCCGGCTCAGACGCCGGCTCGATTATTTCTGTTGGAGGTTTCCATGCGTCTTGCTTACTTGTCTGCCCCTCTTCTAGGCCTGCTACTTGTTGGTTGCGGCCCGGACGAAGAACGTGAGCGTGAGGCGACACCGCCGCAGCCGACCACCGAGCAGCCCGCCGCTCCGGCCACTGGCACCCCGCCAAGCAATTCCGGTACCACCGGCTCCGGCGCCAACGCCAGCCCGGAAACCAGCACCGGTAGCACCACGGGGATCAACGCAGGCACGGAAGCGGCGGGTGATGTGGAGACCGCTCCCGCCGACAACGGCAGTGGCTTAGGCACCCAGTCTGGGGCAGGTACTGCGCCGAACACCACCGGTACCGGAACGGGCGCAGCCCAGTAACCGCTCACCGCATGAGGTGTCGCAGCCGCCGCACCTCAATCCGAGGAGGATTTAGATGACTAAGCGTTTATATGCTGCCGCACTGGCGCTACCCATTGCTGCGGCTCTAGCGGCCTGTTCACCGGACGACGAGCGTTCCGCAATGGAGAACAACGAGCGCAACCAGCAGGAATTCCAGAACACCGCGACCGACCCGGCCGGCCCGCGCGAGGTTTCGCCGCCGTCCAACCTGTCCAACGAATAGGCCGGGCGCTTATTCGGCTTCAGCAGGTTCAGACGTGTTGCGCAGCTGCGTAGCCCGACGCCCATGCCCATTGAAAGTTGAAGCCGCCGAGGTGCCCGGTTACGTCCAGCACCTCGCCTACGAAATACAGCCCAGCCGCTTTTTGCGATTCCATTGTTTTCGACGACACCTCACGTGTGTCCACCCCGCCCAGCGTAACTTCCGCGGTGCGGTAACCCTCCGTGCCTGCCGGCACCAATTGCCAGCAGGCGAGCTGACCGGCAACGGCGTCGAGCTCCGCCTTGGTGTACTGCTTCAGCGGCCGCGACTCAAACCAGTATTCGGCCAGCAGTGTGGCCATCTTGCGCGTGAACAATTCGCCCAGCAGCGTCTTCAGCTCAGTGTTCGGCCGCTCCTGGCGCTGCGAGTCGAGCCAGGTGGGCAGGTCGAGGTGGGGCAGGAGGTTGATTTCCACGGTATCGCCCGGCCGCCAATAGGACGACACCTGCAGGATGGCTGGGCCAGAGAGACCGCGGTGGGTGAAAAGGATGTTCTCGCGAAAGCTCTGACCGTTGCAGCTTACCAGGCAGTCCTCAACGGAGGTCCCGGACAGCGCTTCGCACATGGCTTTGAGCTGCGGTTCGGTGATCGTGAAAGGAACCAGCCCGGCACGGGTCGGCAGCACGTTGTGGCCAAACTGCCGCGCCACCTGATACCCGAAGCCAGTCGCCCCCAACGTCGGGATCGACAATCCACCGGTGGCGATCACCAGCGACTGGCAAGCAACTTCGCCGACGTCGCTCTGCAGATGGAACCCGTCCGCAGCCTGCTCGATGCCGGTCACCGCTGTATCCAGGCGCAGGTCGACATCGGCCTGGCGACACTCATCGAGCAGCATGCCGAGGATGTCGCTGGCCTTGTTGTCGCAGAACAGCTGGCCGAGTTTCTTTTCGTGATACGGGATGCCGTGGCGGCTGACCAGGTCGATGAAGTCCCATTGGGTGTAACGGGCCAGCGCGGACTTGCAGAAGTGCGAGTTGCCGGAAAGGAAATTGGCCGGCTCGGTGTAGAGGTTGGTGAAATTGCAGCGACCGCCGCCGGACATGAGAATTTTCTTGCCGGCCTTGTTCGCGTGGTCGAGCAGCAGCACCCCGCGCCCACGGGCGGCCGCCGTGAACGCGCACATCAGACCTGCCGCGCCCGCGCCTATGATCACCACATCCGTTTGCAACACGGCCACCTCGGTCAGGTCTGGAAAACGCGGCATGGTACTCCGGGCTCAGTACAACTGCAGCAACGGCGCGAGCCGGCTAGCGGATCGACTGCTTCAACGCCGCTTCATGTGCTTTGCTCATGAGAGCGGCCATTTGCCATGAGGTTTCGGCGTGAGGGTAAAAATGCAGGTGCTGTTGCTCATTGCATTGCTGGGCAGCACCTCGGTAACTGCCGAGGTGCTGCGTTTGGCGGGCAATGCCTGGCCGCCGTATACGGATCAGAGGCTGCTTCATTCCGGCCTGTCCGTGGATTTGATCACGACTGCACTGGGGCGGGCCGGTTATGAGGTGCGCTATACCGAAGTGCCATGGGAGCGGGCATTGCGGGGTCTGGAAAGCGGGAGTTACGACCTTATCAATGGGTGGCCGTCCGAAAGCCGCGCTCGTTTCACAGCCGTATCCCGCCCCTTCCTGACCAACCGCATGCGATGGGTACAGCGTGCCGAGGACGACGTCCCGGCGGACGGACTCCACAGCCTGGAGGGCTACGCTATCGCTCTGAACCGCGGCTATGCCTACGGTGAGGAGCTGACCCACAACGCTCGACTGAGCATCGGCTACACCACCAACTTCCTGCAGGCGGCGCGCATGCTCGTGGCGGGCCGCGTGGATTTGACCCTCGAGGATGAACGCACTGCGCAGTTTCATTTCGATCGCGAACTGGCGGATGTCAGCGATCAGCTGAGTTTTCTCCCCGGCGAATATCTCGCGCTGGACCTGTCGCTCGTGGTGCGCAAAAACCATCCATATCAGGCGCAGATCATCGAGGCGTTCAACCATGAGATGGGCGAGATGCTTGAAGACGGCACTTACGCGGCGATTTTCGCTCGCCACGGCCTTCCGGTGCCGGCACAGCTGCCTTGACGCTACGGCGGCGCTTGGCGTAGAAGGTGGGCGACCATACCTCGCAAGGGTGCGAGTTGTCGGCAGATGAGGCCGAGTTGCGTCTGCAACAACCGGTGTGCGTCATCCATCTCTTCCGGCGCTTGCTCCAATTGTTGGGCCAGCGCTTCCTCCGCCTCGCTGTAGACGGCGACCGTCTGGTTCTCCTGCAGCGCCTTCGCCAGTTCATCCAGGCTACCGGCCAGGCGCGCCGCGGCATCCTCGAGCAGCTCGTCGCGGGCATCGTCCGGCAGGCTTTCGCGATGGGCGCCCAGGCCCGAGAGGTAATTGAGCAACGTGTGCGAGAGGATCAGGAACCGGAAGCCGGTTTCGGCCTCCTTCCTAAAATGGCCAGGCTCGAGCAACATGTTCGCCAGTGTGGTCGACAGCGCCGCATCGGCGTTGTGCGCATTACGCCGGGCCAGGCGGTACGCGAGGTCGTCGCGCTTGCCGCTCTCGTACTGCGCCATGATCTGCCGCAGGTAGTCGGCACTGCGGGCGAGCGTGTTCGCCACCACCTGGTTGAGCCGTCGCCCTTGCCAATCCGGCAGGATGAGAAACACCGCTGCGGCGGCGATCAGGCTACCCAATAGCGTATCGATCAGGCGCGGCCAGAACAGGCCATACCCGTCGCCAACCTGATTGAAGCAGAACAGCACCAACAGAGTGATCGCCGCGGTTGCCAAGGTGTAGCGGCTGCTGCGCGTGGCGAAGAACACCACGCCGGCGATCACCGCGAACAGCGCTTGCACTTGCTGGCTGGGGAAGAGATCGAACAGCGCCCAGCCGACGCCCAGCCCAAGTGCCGTTCCGGTAATGCGCTGCACCAGCTTGATCCGCGTCGCGCCGTAGTTCGGCTGGCAGACGAAAACGGTCGTCAGCAGCACCCAGTAGCCCTGTTCCGGGTGGATGGTGTGCAGCACCGCATAGCCAGCCAGCAGGGCGACGCTCATGCGCAGGGCGTGGCGAAACAGCAGTGAGGTGGGCGTCAATTGCAGGCGGATACGGCCGAGCGCGTCGCGCAGCGATTGTGGGTCGCGATCGAGCAGGCTGCTGTCCTGCTCACCTTCGAGCGCATCGGGATTGCTCGCGCTCGCCAGCTGGCGCTGCATGTTGGCGAGGTTGCCGGAAAGCGCACGTAGCGACCGCAGCAGCCCGCGCCAGGCCGGGTTGCTCTGCAAGCGCAGGTGCTCGAGGGAGGCCTCCAGATCCGCCAGCGCCTGGGCATTCGCCTCGCTGTAACGAAAAGGCTGACGCAGCTGGACGGCCCCGGCCAGCTCGGCACAGGCGACGCTTTGCAGGCGCAGCAGGCGGCCGCAGCGAAACAGCACGTCACTGTGAAAGAACGCCTCGGCCAGAGCCTGATAGGGATAGTGCGACGAGCTGACCCGCTCGTGAAGGTCTTGTGCGAGGAAGTACAGCTTCAGGTAGTGGTTGATGCGCACGCCCGGGCGGCCGTTACCCAGGCGGTGCAGCAAGGTTTCCTTCGTCGCGTTCAGCGCACTGACGACACGGCCGTTCTGCCGGGCAAGCTCCAGGCGCCGCTCTTCTACATCCAGCTGGCGCACCGGCTCGAACAGCGCGGCCTTCAACTTGAAGTACTGGCCCAGCTCGCGATAGAGACGGGCCAGGCTGTGCTGCACCGGCTGATGGGCGAAAAGAGCGTTCCAGGCGATCGATAGCAGACCGTACCAGGCTGCCCCAGCGAGCAGCAGCAGCGGATCTCGCCAGGGGTGAAGCACCTCGCCGCCGCGCTGGTCGGCGGCGATCATGCTGTAGATGGAGAGGATGAGCGTTGCCTGCGCGATGGTCGCATAGCGCTCACCGAGCGCGCCCAGCATCACCAGGCAGAACGTGGCCCCAGCCATGGCGGCGGCGAACAGCAAAGGGTAGGGGAACAGCAATTTCACCGACACGGCCGCGATACTGAAGCAGAACAGTGTTACCAGCAGCGCGGACAACCGGCCCAGCCAGCTGTCGTCGGTTTCCGCCAGGGCGCTTGCGATGATCCCCAGGAACAGCGGAATGACCATCGATGGCTCGGCCATATACCAGCTGAGGCCCATGCTCGAGGCGAGCGCGATGGCGACCCGCAGGCTGTAGCCGAACTTGTCCTGTGCCCAGAGGCGCCGCAGGGAGTGGCTGAGCGAGGGTGAACGCATGGGAGGGTCCGGGCGGCTGATGGAGAAACGGATTGGACGCGGTTCAGATGACGGCGTCACGACGAACGCAGCAAAGCTTATACCGACCGTTGGTCCCGTATCACCGGAACGAAACCGCATGTTCATCGAATAGCCGTATTTGACTGGCTTCATTCATGCCGCCCCTCCCACCAAACTTATAAACAGAGGACACCGCATGAACCGTGAACATGATGCCAGCCGCCGCAATCTGCTCAAGGGTGGCGCCGTTGCCGCTGTAGTCGCTACCACCCCGTTCCTCGGTACGTTGCAGGCCTTCGCCGCGCGCAATGCCCAGGGCCGCAACGCTGGCGTCGTGCGCAGCAGCTACGGCCCGCTGCGCCCGACGCGGGACCTGTCTACAGGCCTTCAACTGCTGCAGCTGCCAGACGGTTTCCAGTACAAGAGCTTCTCCTGGACCGGCGACATGATGGAGAACGGCCAACCAGTACCCACCTCTCACGACGGGATGGGGGTCATCGGCGTGCGCCGCGGCGCCAAAGGCCCGGAAATCGTGCTGGTACGCAACCATGAAGCCGGCACCGGCAACCTGATCGAAGCCAACGGCATCTATGACGGTGTCACCTTGTCGAATGGCCAGCGCCCGGCCGGCGGCACTACCAACCTGTATTTCTCTCGCGGCATCGACCAGCCGGTGCGCACCGTGCCCAGCCTGGGTGGCACTCGCACCAATTGTGCGGGTGGCGTCACGCCCTGGGGTACCTGGCTGTCTTGCGAGGAAACCACAGCCGACTACAGCAGCGTGGGTGGTCGTGCGCACGGCTATGTCTTCGAAGTTACCGCTGACCCGGCGCTGACCACCGGCCAGCCGATCGTGCAAATGGGGCGCTTCGCCCACGAAGCGGTCGCCGTCGACCCGCGCAACAGCTATGTTTACCTGACCGAAGATGCCCGCAACCGCGCGGGCTACTACCGCTATATCCCCACCGATGCCAGCCAGCAGCCAGGTTCGCTGGCCGCTGGCGGTATTCTCCAGGCCGCGCGGGTACGCAACCGCGACCTGGTCGACCTGCACGCACCCAGCCAGGGTGACAGCTACCAGCTCGAGTGGGTCGAAATCGCGAACCCGGACCTCGAACCGCAGCCCGAAGGCAGCGGCCCGTTCGCCCAGTCGCGTCGTTCTGGCGGGCTGAGCATGAGCCGCGGCGAAGGCATCTGGTTCAGTGAAGGCAAGCTCTACATCGTCGACACCAGCGCCGGCACCGACGCTCAGGGCCGCGCTGGCTACGGGCGCGGCGCGGTGTGGGTGCATGATCTGGCGACCGATCGCCTGACCTGCATCTTCGCCTCGACCGACGCGGAGATTGCCAATAACCCGGATAACGTCACAGTCAGCCCGCGAGGCGGCGTGCTGCTCTGCGAAGACGGTGGCGGCGTGCAGGATATGTACGGTTTCGGTGAACGACTGCTGGGCCTGACAGACGCGGGCGAGGCCTACATTTTTGCCAAGAACAATGTGGTCTTCGATGACGTCCAGGCCGCTGCGGCGGGCAAGAAGGTCTCCGGTGGCGACTACCGCAACCGCGAATTCTGCGGTGCCTGCTTCGACCCGACCGGGCACTTCCTGTTCGTCAACATCCAGACCCCGGGCATCACCTTCGCGATCTGGGGTCCCTGGGCGCGCGGCTCTCTGTAACCCACGCTTTGGCGAACCGAGCGACAAGGATGTCGTCCGGCTCGCCGCTCGCTTCGATGCCTAGAACGAGGCGAACCGCTCTACGGAACGGGCAATCCGTTTCGCAGCGAGCCTGCACGAGGACCCGGCAGGCTCGTTAATTCTCGACTGACTTAAAGCGTGCGAACTTTCAGCGAGCGTCCCTTGATCTTGCCCGCATTGAGGCGATTCAAAGCCTGCTTGGCGACCGCTCGCTCGACGGCAACGAACGCTTGGAAATCGAAGATCGCAATCTTGCCGACCTGGTTGCCGGGAATTCCCGCATCGCCCGTCAGCGCACCGAGGATGTCGCCGGGCCTCAGCTTGTCCTTGCGGCCGGCGCCGATGCACAGCGTAACCATGGGCGGCTGCAGCGGCTCCCCTGGCTGGGCTTTCAGTTCGCTCAACGGCTGCCAGTTGAGCGGTGCCTTTTGTCGATCCTCGATGGCCTGGGCGCGGTGGGCTTCGGCCGGGGCGACGAGGCTGATAGCGATGCCTTTCTTGCCGGCCCGACCGGTACGCCCCACGCGGTGAATGTGAATCTCTGAATCGCGTGCCAACTCGACGTTGATCACCATATCCAGCGCGTCGATATCGAGGCCCCGGGCGGCCACATCGGTGGCGACCAATACCGAAAGGCTGCGGTTGGCAAACATGGCGAGCACCTGGTCGCGGTCGCGCTGTTCCAGGTCGCCGTTCAATGCCATGGCCGAGATGCCTTTTGCCGTAAGGGCATCAACCAGTTCCTGGCATTGCTGTTTGGTAAAGCAGAAGGCTACGCAGGTCTCCGGGCGGAAGCTCGCAAGGACACGAATGACCGCTTGCATGCGATCCACGGGATCGATTTCGTAGAAGCGCTGCTCGATCTGCGCATCGTCATGCAGGGCTTCGACCTTGACCTGCTGTGGGTCTCGCATGAAGGTCGATGCCAGCTGCTTGATCCCGGCGGGGTAGGTCGCCGAAAACAGCAGTGTCTGCCGCTTGCTTGGGGTCTGCCCGATGATCTCGGCAATGGCGTCATAGAACCCCATGTCGAGCATGCGGTCGGCTTCGTCTAGGACCAGCTTGTTAAGGCCGTCGAGTTTGAGGGAGCCCTTTTTCAAGTGTTCCTGGACGCGCCCCGGTGTGCCGACGATCACGTGGGCGCCGTGTTCCAGCGAGCCGATCTGCGGGCCGATAGAGACGCCGCCGCAAAGGGTGAGAATCTTGATGTTGTCTGCCGCACGTGCCAGCCGGCGCAGTTCCTTGGCGACCTGATCAGCCAGCTCACGCGTCGGGCACAGCACCAGTGCCTGGCAGCCGAAATAGCGCGGGTTGAGCGGCTCCAGCAATGCGATCCCGAAGGCGGCCGTCTTGCCGCTGCCGGTCTTGGCCTGCGCGATGAGGTCCATGCCCTTGAGCATGACCGGCAGGCTTTGCGCCTGAATTGGCGTCATCTCGGCGTAGCCGAGCGCATCCAGATTGGCCAGCGTGGCGGGGCTGAGGGGAAGAGTGGCGAAGGCTGTACTGGGCACGGTCGTGGTCTGCGTAAAAAAGTGACGCGCAGTCTAACAGGCGGGTGGTCTCGAGGCGTGCCGCCTGAACCCCGGCAGCGCGGGCGGAACGGATGGTGGCGACGGTCGGTCCCACGGAAGGTCAATACTGAATCAGGAGGCGATTTTGTCCCGTTTGTTGTTGCTGTTGAGTGCGTTGACCCTTCCCGCCATGGCCGCTGAGCCAACCCTGTTCGGTCGATATGAACAGGTCAAGATCGAAGACCTTGGCAAGACACTCAAGGCCAAGATGGATACCGGCGCGATGACTGCCTCCCTGTCGGCGCGGGACATCGAGCGATTCGAGCGTGATGGCGAAGACTGGGTGAGATTTCGCTTGGCCGTCGAAGGTGCGGACGACACCCTGTTCGAGCACCGGCTGGCACGCATTGCCGAGATCAAGACGCGCGCCGAGGAAAAGGCCGATCCCGATGATGACACCGATGCCGAGCGCGGCCCCGACGTGGCCGAGCGGCCAGTGGTCGAGATGCAGCTATGCATTGGCGATCAGCTACGCGAAGCCGAAGTCAACCTGACCGATCGCAGCCACTTCCGCTACCCGCTGCTGATCGGCGCCACGGCTATCCGAGACCTCGAAGCCGCAATCGATCCCGCCCAGAAATACACCGCGGGCCGCCCCGCCTGCTGAGCTTATTGGCAGTTTGAAACCACTTGCACCTTTGTGCGGGTGGTTCATTGGCTCCAATTAGTCATCGGCCCGCGCGCGCTTATACGTGAATGGTGTTTTACGAAAAAGCATCGTTTAGTTTGAGTGGCTTGTAATTTATTCAAATATTTAGGTGTAAAGTTTAATTGTCACGATATTAAATTAACGTGCTCTGTGAAGTGTTATCCCGAATTGCGTTGCCGCCGCTGATTCGACATGTTTTCTATTTATGGATCATCGACACCTGCGCCTTTTCGAGGCCAGGCCGCTACTGCCTGGCCAACGGTTCGGGGCGTGACCGCCAAGTCGCGCCTGGCTTGGCGTTCCAAGCGCGTTCGGGCCGGCCAAGAAGCGGGCCTTCGCAGGGCTCTGCAAGGCCGCTCGGCATGCGATCCAGAGCGCTTGTCAGACTAAAGTCGGGGCTTACTTTCGAGTGCGCAACCTTGCTAAATTCAGGCTGTGGTTTCCATCACTCTGTAATAACAATAAGACGGAGAACGTCATGGCCGACGGCGACGACAAAACAAATGCTGCTGCGTACTGGAAGGCGAATGTTCGCCTTATCACGTGGAGCCTGGTGGTATGGGCTCTTGTCTCTTATGGCTTCGCCATTCTTCTGCGCCCTTTGCTGGCGGGTATCCCGGTCGGGGGGACTGACCTGGGGTTCTGGTTCGCTCAACAGGGTTCCATCATTACGTTCATTTTGATCATCTTCCACTACGCGTGGCGGCTGAACAAATTGGACAAGGAATTCGGGGTTGAGGAGTAACCAGAATGAGCCAGTATTGGATCAATATGCTGTTCGTGGGCGCCTCGTTCCTGCTCTATATCGGGATCGCGGTCTGGGCTCGCGCTGGATCGACTAAAGAGTTCTACGTCGCCGGTGGTGGCGTTCACCCCGTGACCAACGGGATGGCGACCGCAGCCGACTGGATGTCCGCAGCGTCCTTCATTTCCATGGCCGGTATCATCGCCTCCGGCGGTTATGCCACCTCCGTCTACCTCATGGGCTGGACTGGTGGCTACGTGCTGCTGGCCATGCTGCTTGCGCCTTACCTGCGCAAGTTCGGCAAGTTCACCGTACCGGACTTCATCGGCGACCGTTTCTACAGTCGTGGCGCACGCCTGGTTGCTGTTGTCTGCCTGATCCTGATTTCCGTGACCTACGTAATCGGCCAAATGGCCGGTGCGGGTGTGGCGTTCTCTCGCTTCCTGGAAGTGAGCAATTCCGCCGGTATCTGGATTGCCGCCGCGATCGTGTTCGCCTACGCCGTGTTCGGCGGGATGAAGGGTATCACCTACACCCAGGTGGCTCAGTACATCGTACTGATCATTGCCTACACCATCCCGGCGGTGTTCATCGCCATGCAACTGACCGGCAACCCGATCCCGATGTTCGGCATGTTCGGCACGCACACCGAGTCCGGTATGCCGCTGCTCGAGAAGCTGAACCAGGTTGTCACTGATCTTGGTTTCACGGCCTACACCGCTGACATCGACAACAAGCTGAACATGTTCCTGTTCACCCTGTCGCTGATGATCGGTACCGCTGGTCTGCCGCACGTCATCATCCGCTTCTTCACCGTACCGAAGGTGGCTGACGCCCGTTGGTCTGCCGGCTGGACGCTGATCTTCATCGCCCTGCTGTACCTGACCGCTCCGGCCGTTGCCTCCATGGCGCGCCTGAACCTGGTCCAGACCATTTACCCAGAAGGCCCCACCGCCGAAGCGATCCGCTACGAAGATCGTCCGGAATGGGTGCAGACGTGGGAGCGTACCGGCCTGATCAAGTGGGAAGACAAGAACAGCGATGGTCGGGTGCAGATGTACAACGACACGAACGCTACCTTCACTCCGACCGCTCAAGAGCGTGGCTGGAACGGCAACGAGCTGACCGTGAACAATGACATCATCGTTCTGGCCAACCCGGAAATCGCCAACCTGCCGGGCTGGGTCATCGGTCTGATCGCTGCGGGTGCGATCGCTGCTGCACTGTCCACTGCCGCGGGTCTGCTGTTGGCGATTTCCTCGGCCATCAGTCACGACCTGATCAAGACACTCATCAATCCGAAGATCAGCGAGAAGAATGAAATGCTGGCCGCGCGGATCTCCATGACCGCCGCCATCCTGCTCGCGACATATCTGGGCCTCAACCCACCGGGCTTTGCGGCCCAGGTCGTGGCCCTGGCGTTCGGTCTCGCGGCAGCGAGCCTGTTCCCGGCGCTGATGATGGGTATCTTCTCCAAGCGCGTGAACAGCGCAGGCGCCGTCGCCGGTATGTTGGTCGGTGTGGTGAGTACCGCCGTGTACATCTTCCTGTACCTGGGCTGGTTCTTCATCCCTGGCACCAACAGCCTCGCCAACACGCCGGATCAGTGGTGGATGGGCATCTCCCCGCAGGCCTTCGGTGCCGTGGGCGCCATCCTGAACTTCGCGGTCGCCTACGCCGTCTCGATGGCTACCCAGGCTCCGCCGCAGGAGATTCAGGACCTGGTCGAGAGCGTCCGTACGCCCAAGGGTGCTGGTGCTGCGCTTGATCACTAACTGATAATGCGCCAACCGTCAGGCCTGGCCTGACACCGAAGTAAAGTCGGGCTTCCATCTGGAAGCCCGACTTTTTTAAGGAAGCTGTTTTTATGATCTGGCATCTCATCGCTGCAATTGTCGCCGCTGTGGCGGGGGCAGGGATCGCATTGCTGTTGCGCTCTCTGACTCGAAAGCGGCTGCCGAAGTGGATCATTCCAGTCTTTGCCGGCCTGGGCATGCTCGGCTATACCGTCTATTACGAGTACAGCTGGTTCGACGCCAAGCAAGCACGGCTACCGGAAGGCGCGGTCGTGGTATCCAGCGAAGACGGCAGTATGCTGTGGCGGCCGTGGACATTGGCCTACCCCATGCCGATGGCGTACACGGTGCTGGACAAGGCCAACGCCCAGATTCAGGACACGCCGCAGGGGCGTGTGGCGCGGTTCGTCCTGTATCGCTTCGAGAAGGAGCACTTGATATCGACAGTGAAGAGTGCGCCCTACCAAGCGATCTGCACTGAGCACGCGATGTTTCAGCTCAATGATGCTGGCGAGGCGAAGGCCGACAGCCTGACCACATTGGATGCAGCGGGCCCCTTGTATAGGGCGCTCTGCGAAACCGGCCAGTAACGTAGCGACGGTTGCGTGGGCGTCAGCCCACGCGCGATTGCGGCGCTCATCCTGACTAGGGTGGGCGCCGTTTTCGTTTCCGGGGAGGAGAAAGTCGAGCCGCGCCGGCTAGGCCTACATGAAGTTCGCCTGCTGCCGTTGCCGCCAGTTGGCCAGGCGCTGGGTCAAGGTCTGCAGGCTGTCGACACCTTGCCGGTGCGCCTTGCTGAAGAGGATAAGTGCCAGTTCGGCCGTCGCCAGGGCATCCGCGCTGGCGTGGTGGCGCTGCATCACGTGCAGGCCGAAATGCGCACACCAGTCATCCAGCCCGTTCTGCCGCGGGCGGTTGTCCGGGCAGAGCATCGGCGCCAGTTCGGCCACGTCGAGAAAGGGGTGGCGCAGCTTGTAGCCCAGGGTTTTCTTCAATGCCCGGGTCAGCATGCGTTGGTCGAACGGGGCGTGGAAGGCCAGGATCGGACTCTCACCGACGAACTCCATGAAGTCGAGCAGAGCCTCCGCCGGGTCATCGCCCGCCTCGAGCTCGCTTGGGGCGATACCGTGGATCAGCACGCTTTCGCTGACCTTCTGCGACGGGCGCAGCAGGGTGGATTCGAACTGATTGCCCAGGTCGATGCCGCCTTCCTCGATTACCACCGCACCAATGGACAGGACGATGTCCTTGCGCAGGTCAAGCCCGCTGGTTTCCAGGTCGAGCACGACCAGCCGCTGCTCGCATAGCGCGCAGGTGCCGAGCGGAGCGGGCACAGGCAGCGAGTCGCGGCGCTGCAGCTGTTCGAGGTCCAGGGCCGGACCATTCAACTTGAACCAGGGCATATTCATAACTGATAGCGAAGCGCTAGGCTGCTCTGTAGGCGCTGGGCCTGGCGGAAGGATTCACGCAGGATGCGGCGATCCAGATGGTTGAGCGTATCCGGGTCGAGACGGTTGGAATAGGGCTGCCCCTGACGAGCCTGCTGCTGATGCTGCTGCATGCGGGTTTGCTGAATGAAATGGTAGGCCTCTTCATAGGCCGCGCCATCCTTATCATCGATCACGCCGCTGGCTACCAGCTGGCGCAGACGATCGAGCGTGTTGCAGGTGGTTACGCCGTGACTCAACGCGAGCAGGCGCGCGCCATCTACGAATGGAGTCAGGCCCTGCACTTTGAGGTCGAGCGTCGCCTTGCTATCCCCCTTTCGCGACACCACGAAATCTCGGAACCGCCCAACGGGCGGGCGATGGCGCAGCGCGTTCTCAGCGAGCATGCGCTGAAAGAGCCGGTTATCCGCGATCTCGCTCAACAGAAAGGCCCGAAGCTGCTCATAGCCTTCGCAGGGGCCCCACACTGCGCGCAGGTCAAAAAAGATGGTGCTGCCAAGCAGGTTTTCAGGTGTCGCTTCGCGGATGAAGGTGCCGAAGCGGCGACGCCATTCCTGGCGCGACAGGCACAGCTCCGGGTTGCTGGCCATGATGTTGCCTTTGCACAGGGTGAAGCCGCAGGTCGCCAGATCCCGATTGATGCGTTCGGCCAGCGGTAACAGCCGGCCACGAATATGGGCAGCTTCGGCAGCGTCCTCGGCTTCGAAAAGGATGCCGTTGTCCTGATCAGTGTGCAGCGTCTGCTCGCGGCGGCCTTCGCTGCCGAAGCACAGCCAGGTGAAAGGCACGCCGGGGTGCCCCAGCTCGGCGATGGCCAACTCGATCACCCGGCAGACCGAGTGGTCGTTGAGCAGGGTGATGATGTGGGTGATCTGTGTCGACGAGGCGCCGTGCGCCAGCATGTTGTCGACCAGTTGCAGGATGCGGCTGCGAATGATCACCAGCGTTTCGACGCGATCGGCGTGCGAAATCGCCTGCGCCAGATGTACCAGGTCGACCCGTTGCAACGAGAACAGATCACGTTCGGATATCACACCGCGCAGCAGCCCGTCCTCGACCACGCAGACATGCGCGATGTGACGTTCGGTCATCGCGATGGCCGCATCGAAGGCCGTCGCGTCCGGCGGCAGGTGAAAGGGATCGTGTGTCATGAAGCCGGCGATCGGAGCCGTCAGGTCGGTCGTGCCGGTGCCGATCACCCGGCGTAGATCGCGAAGCGTGAAGATGCCCTGGGGATGCAACGCCTCGTCCGTGATGACGACGCTGCCGACATTGTTTTCATGCATCAGCCCGACCGCCTCGGCGAGCGGCATCGTCGGCTGGCACGAAACCGGATGGGGCAACGCAAGCTCGCCGACCCGTGTTTCCAGGGAATACTGCTCACCCAAGCTCTCGACTGCGCGCATCTGCGCCTGTTGATTGACCAGGTCCAGCAGGCTGCTGACGCCGCGCATGGCGAAATCGCGGAACGAGGCCGATTTGGAGACGAGCTTGACGAACGCCGGCTTGTTCAACAGGTAGCAGAAGGTGTCTTCAGCGGCGAAATGGCCGGTGCGGGTGGCGCGCTCGCCCATCAACGCGGCCATCGGAAAGCATTCGCCGACGATCACTTCGAATGTAGTGTCGGTGCCGCGTTTACTGGTGTGCGGGCGCTGGCCGTGAACCCGCCCCTGCTTGACGATATAGAAGTGCTCAACGACGCCGTCATCGGGCGAAATGATGCAGTCGCCAGCGCTGTAGAAGCGCAGCTGGCAGTTCTCCACCAGATAGGCCAGGTGCCCCGGCTCCATCTGATTGAACGGCGGATACTTGCGCAGGAATTCCATGGTCCCGTGGATGTTCTGCAGCACGGCAGTCTTGCCTGCAGCGGCGAACGCATCGGCTTTGCTCATGGTTGGCTTCCATTTTTTGCGGCCAATGGTGGGCCGCAGGTCAGGCGTGGCACATTGGACGTAAGTCTAGTCGCCAGCAGGCCAGGGCGGGCAGGCGAGCGTCGGACTCGAAAAACGAAGACAAAGAAAAACCGCCCCGAAGGGCGGCTTTCTGGGCTTCGATCGCGTTACAGGCCGTTCTTGGCCTTGAACTCACGGCGGCGGCGATGCAGGACCGGCTCGGTGTAGCCGTTGGGCTGCTTGGTGCCCTCTAGAACCAGCTCCAGCGCGGCCTGGAAGGCGACGTTGTTGTCGAAGTCCGGCGCCAGTGGGCGGTAGGTGGGGTCACCGGCGTTCTGGCGGTCGACCACCGGCGCCATGCGCTTGAGGCTTTCGACGACCTGGTCTTTGGTGACCACGCCATGGCGCAGCCAGTTGGCCATGTGCTGGCTGGAAATGCGCAGGGTGGCGCGGTCTTCCATCAGCGCGATGTCGTTGATGTCCGGCACCTTGGAGCAACCGACGCCGGCGTCAATCCAGCGGACCACGTAGCCGAGGATGCCCTGGGCGTTGTTGTCCAGCTCGTTGCGCTTTTCTTCCTCGCTCCAGTCGGTGCTCGGCGCCAACGGGATGGTAAGGATGTCGTCGACCGACGCCTTCTCGCGCTTGGCCAGTTCGGCCTGGCGGGTGAAGACATCGACCTTGTGGTAGTGCATCGCATGCAGCGTGGCCGCGGTCGGCGACGGAACCCACGCGGTGTTGGCGCCAGCCATGGGATGGCCGATCTTCTGCTCGAGCATGCTCGCCATCAGGTCGGGCATCGCCCACATGCCCTTGCCGATCTGAGCCTTGCCTTGCAGGCCGCAAGCCAGGCCGACGTCGACGTTGTTGTTCTCGTAGGAGGCGATCCACTTTTCAGCCTTCATCGCCGCCTTGCGGACGACCGGGCCGGCTTCCATGGAGGTGTGGATCTCATCACCGGTGCGGTCGAGGAAGCCGGTGTTGATGAACACCACGCGCTCGCGCGCTTCCTTGATACAGGCCTTGAGGTTGACCGTGGTGCGGCGCTCCTCGTCCATGATGCCGACCTTCAGCGTATTGCGCGGCAGACCGAGCACGTCCTCGACGCGGCCGAACAGCTCGGTGGCGAACGCCACTTCTTCCGGACCGTGCATCTTTGGTTTGACGATGTACATGGAGCCGGTGCGGCTGTTGGCGCGGGTGGTGTTGCCCTTGAGGTTGTGCATCGCGGCTAGGCCGGTGAACAGGCCGTCCATGATGCCTTCTGGCACTTCGTTGCCTTCCTTGTCGAGGATGGCGTCGTTGGTCATCAGGTGGCCAACGTTACGGATGAACAGCAGCGAGCGGCCGTGCAGGGTCAGGTCGCCGTTGCCGTCGGCCTGGGTGTAGACGCGGTCCGGGTTCATGGCGCGGGTGATGCGCTTGCCGCCCTTATCCAGCTCCTCGACCAGGTCGCCCTTCATCAGGCCGAGCCAGTTGCGGTAGACCAGGGTCTTATCGTCAGCGTCGACCGCGGCGATGGAGTCTTCGCAGTCCATGATGGTGGTCAGGGCCGATTCCATCAGCACGTCCTTCACGCCAGCGGCATCGGTCTGGCCGATGGGGCTGGTGGGGTCGATCTGGATTTCGAAGTGGATGCCGTTGTGCTTGAGCAGGACCGCGATTGGCGCCTGAGCATCGCCCTGGAAGCCACGCAGCTGGGCGGGATTTTGCAGGCCGGTGCTGCTGCCGTCCTTCAGGGCGACGGCAAGCTTACCGCCTTCGATGCGGTAGCCGATGGCGTCGGCGTGCGAGCCGGTTTCCAGCGGCGCGGCTTCGTCGAGAAAAGCGCGTGCGTAGGCGATGACCTTGTTGCCGCGAACCTCGTTATAGCCTGGGCCTTTGGTCGCGCCGCCTTCTTCGGTAATGGCATCGGTGCCATAAAGCGCGTCATACAGCGAGCCCCAGCGGGCATTGGCCGCGTTCAGGGCGAAGCGCGCATTCATGATCGGCACGACCAGCTGGGGGCCGGCCATGCGGGCGATTTCCTCATCGACGTTCTGGGTGGTGGCCTGGAAATCGTCGGCTTCCGGCAGCAGGTAGCCGATGTCTTGCAGGAAGGCCTTATAGGCCACCGGGTCATGGGCTTGGCCGGCGCGGGCCTGGTGCCAGGAATCGATCTGTGCTTGCAGGTCGTCACGCTTGGCCAGCAGCGCGCGGTTCTTCGGCGCCAGGTCGTGGATGACGCTGGAAGCGCCGGCCCAGAAGGCATCAGCATCCACGCCAGTGCCGGGAATCGCCTCGTTGTTCACGAAATCGTAAAGGACTTTGGCAACCTGCAGGCCACCCACTTCAACGCGCTCAGTCATCTCTCGCCTCACTTGATTCATCAATCCGAAACGGACGATTGGTTTCTTGTAGTTCGGGTCGCCGGATACTACATGAAGCCGTTTGGAAAATCAGTCCGCCGAATTGACAGCCGATTTGCGTCCATCAGCGCATTGCCGAGGCGGATCAGGCGGGCATCCGGGCGCCGAACGCGGTAGTTTGTCGTTTGCCTGGCGCGGGCGGCCCAGAGGCTTGCCGGCCATACTTGAGTGGCTCGGTCGATCGCCGGGCCTACACGAAGAGGAGCCACCGATGGACCATCTCGTACTTACTGTCATTGCCGAGGATCAGCCCGGGCTGGTCGAGCGCGTCGCCAAGTGCATCAGCGAGCACGGCGGCAACTGGCTGGAGAGCCGCATGTCGCGGATGGCCGGGCAGTTTGCCGGCATCCTGCGGGTGGCGGTGCCGGTTGCGGCGCACGCTGGGCTGATCGAGGCGCTACACGGCCTGGAGCAGCAGGGCATCCGAGTGTTGGTCGCGGCCAGCGGGGATGCGCCCGAGCGTAGCTGGCGGATGATTCAGCTGCAGTTGGTGGGTAACGACCGCACCGGCATCGTCCGCGACATCACACGGCTGTTGGCCAGCCACGGCGTCAATCTCGAAAGCCTGGACACCGACGTGTTGCCGGCGCCGATGACCAACGAGCTGCTGTTCCACGCCGACGCGCTGCTCGCTGTGCCCGCCGAGCTGTCACTGGACGAGCTTCAGGGCCACCTGGAAACGCTGGCCGATGACCTGATGGTGGAGCTCAAACTGCAGCCGGCGGGCTGACTCGCCTTAGCGCGCAGGGCTTTTGCGCAGCGTCCGCCAGATGTCGTAGCTGTAGACGGCCAGGCCGGCCCAGATGCAAATGAACGCCACCTGGCGGTCGGCCGGGAAGGGTTCGTTGAACATCCAAACGGCCAGGATCAGCAGCAGGGTCGGGGTGATGTACTGCAGAAAGCCCAGCGTCGAGTAGGGCAGGTGCCGGGCGGCGGCGTTGAAGCACAGCAGCGGGACTAACGTTACCGGGCCGGCCGCCACCAGCCAGAGTGACTCGGGCGTCGTCCAAAAGTCCCATTCGGTGCTGGGCCCGCTGCCAAAGAAAAACAACCAGCCAAGGGCGACCGGTAGTAGCAGCCAAGTTTCCACTACCAAACCGGGCAGTGCCGCAACCGGCGCCTGTTTGCGCAGCAGGCCATAGCTGCCGAAACTCAGCGCCAGGGCGATCGACACCCAGGGGAAGTCGCCGAGGGTGATCAGCTGCAGCGAGACGCCGGCTGCCGCCATGCCGACCGCGAGCCATTGCAACGGGCGCAGCCGTTCACGCAGAACGATCAGCCCGAGCAGCACGTTGACCAGCGGATTGATGTAGTAGCCGAGGCTCGCCTCGAGCATGTGCTCGTGGTTGACCGCCCAGACGTAGATCAGCCAATTGCTGGCGATCAGTACGCTGGAAATCATCAGCACGCCGATTCGCTTGGGATGGGCGAGCAGTTCCTGCCACCAGCCGCGGTGGCGCCAGATCATCAGCACCAAGGTGCCGAACAGCGCAGACCAGATCGCCCGCTGGGTGACGATCTCAAGTGCCGCGTACTGCTCGATGGATTTGAAGTACAGCGGAAACAGGCCCCAGATGCTGAAGGTCGTCAGACCCAGCAGGTAACCCTTGCGCAGATCGGCGGTGGCCATGGATGTCCTGAAACGAAGGCAGTTGGAAAGCCGGCCATTGTGCGCCTGCCGCCTGCGCTTGTCTGCCTGGCTGACCGCCCGGACAGTCCCTGAAGCATCTGTAAAAACCCAGGCGTGAACGCAACGGCCAGCGACCCGTCAGAACAGGTAATCGACCCATGACGAGGTGCCGAATGAAGCTCGAGAACAAGGTTGCGCTGGTCACGGGCAGTACGCAGGGGATCGGCCGCGGCATCGCCTTGCGGCTGGCCGAGGAGGGCGCGGACCTGGTCCTCAACAGCCGCCAAGCGAATGCGCTGTCGGACGAGACGCTCGCGCAGATCCAGGGTTTGGGCCGCCGCGCCTGCTTCATTCCGGCGGACGTCGGCGTCGTCGCCGATTGCCGGCGTCTGGTCGAGCAGGCCGTCGAGCAGATGGGGCGCCTCGACATTCTGGTCAACAACGCGGGCGTGCAGACGCATGCGTCATTCCTGGACGCCAGCGAAGAGGACTATGACCAGGTGCTCGACATCAACCTGCGCGGACCTTTCTTTCTCGCTCAGTCCTTTGCCCGCCATGTACGCGACTGCGGGCACCGAGGCCGCATCATCAACAACAGTTCGGTGCACGAAGAGCTGCCGCATCCCAATTTCACCGCCTACTGCGCAAGCAAGGGCGGCTTGAAGATGCTGATGCGCAACATCGCCATCGAGCTCGCGCCGCTGGGCATTACCGTCAACAACATCGCGCCGGGCGCCATCGAGACGCCGATCAACCGCGACCTGATGAACCAGCCGGACAAACTCGGCGCGCTGCTGCAGAACATTCCCGCCAATCGGCTCGGCCAGCCGCGCGATGTGGCCGGTGCGGTGGCCTTTCTCGCCTCTGACGATGCCGACTACATCACCGGCGCGACCCTCGTGGTCGACGGCGGCTTGCTATGGAACTACAGCGAACAATGACCGACACCCGCAAAGGCCTCTTCGACTACGACACCCACAGCGTATCGGCTGCCGATACCCTGACCCCGGCCGATCGCTACCAGGAACTTTTCGTCGCGGTGCAGACCGGGCGCGTCTTCGAGGACAGCAAAACCTTCGTCGACTGCGCGCCGCGCATCGACCCCGAACGGATTCTCGACAACTATCGGGCGCGCTGTCATGAGCCGGATTTCGATCTGGTCGCCTTCGTGAATGACCACTTCAGCGTGTTCGAAATGCCGCCCAAGGAATTCGTCGCCAACCCCAACGACTCCCTGGCCGAGCACATCGACCGGCTCTGGCCGGTGCTGACTCGTCATCCCAAGCTTCACCCACCGCATTCCTCATTGCTGCCGCTGCCGCACGATTACGTGGTGCCGGGCGGCCGCTTCACCGAGATGTACTACTGGGACTCCTACTTCACCATGCTGGGCCTCGATGAAAGCGGGCATTGCGAGCTGCTACGCGCCATGGCGGACAACTTCGCCTACCTGATCGACACCTACGGGCACGTGCCCAACGGCAATCGCTCCTACTACCTGAGCCGCTCGCAACCCCCCGTTTTCGCCCTGATGACCGACCTGTTCGAGGAAAGCGGCGTACACCGTGCCAGTGATTACCTGCCACAACTGCTCAAGGAGCACGCTTTCTGGACCGAAGGGGCCGACCGACTACGCCCTGGCGAGACGCACCGGCGCTGCGTTTGCTTGGACGATGGCAGCGTGCTCAACCGCTACTGGGACGAGCGCGACACCCCGCGCGAGGAGTCCTACCTGGAGGACATCGAAACGGCGCGCTCATCCAGCCGGCCGGCGCACGAGGTCTATCGCGACCTGCGCGCGGGTGCCGAATCCGGCTGGGATTTCAGCTCGCGCTGGCTGGGCGACCCGACCCGGTTGTCGAGCATTCGCACCACCAACATCATTCCGGTCGACCTGAACAGCTTTCTGTACTACCTGGAGCTCAAGATTGCCCAGCTCAGTGAGGTCAAGGGCTGGCAAGGCTGCGTCAAGACCTTTCGGGCGCACGCCGAGGCGCGACTGGCGGCGATCGACCGCTACCTGTGGCACGACGAGCGCGGCGCTTACTTCGACTACGACTGGACGCTGCAGGCCGCGCGCGACAACCTCACGGCGGCGACCGTCACGCCGCTGTTCGTCAGGTTGGCCAGCGACCAGCAGGCGGCGCGGGTCGCGGATGTGGTGCGTGACCGTCTGCTGGCGCCGGGTGGCCTGTCCACCACCGAGGTGAGCGGCAGTGGCGAGCAATGGGACCGCCCCAACGGCTGGGCCCCGCTGCAGTGGATGGCGATTCGTGGCCTGCAGCGCTACGGTCACGACGCCCTGGCGTTGCAGATCGAGGAGCGCTGGCTGAGCATCGTTTCGCACCTCTACGAGCGCGAGAGCAAGCTGGTCGAGAAATACGTGCTCAGGCCTTGCGTCGAGCATGCCGGCGGCGGCGAATACCCCCTGCAGGACGGCTTTGGCTGGACCAACGGCGTCACCCGCAAGCTCATGCAGGAAGACCCGAGCCACGAAGCGCACCGATGCCGGGCGGGGCAGTGCCGTGTGGATTGAGCGACAGCGTCTGGGCCGAGGCGACGGCACGCCAGCGCCTGGTTCTGCGGTAGGCGTGAGGCACGGATCGCCAGCAGGCTGGCTCCTACGGACGCGGCTGGGTATAGCAATCGTGATTTAACCGACTTCTCGTGCTCTTCGTAGGAGTGGGCTCGCTCGCGATCGGGCGTATCGACCATTCGAAGTTCAGGCAACCCACCGTACAGAAGTCCGTTGGACGCCCCGGCACTATCGCCGATAGGGATTGGGCAGCGCGCCTTGGAGATCCAGGGTGCCGCGCTCGACGAAGCGCTGGGTGCCGAACAGCCCTCCAGCCAACTTACCGCGTAGCACGTAGGGCACCTCGTCCAGGCCAATGTGCTCGGCCAGGCCCAGTGCCTGGCGTGCGGCCGAGAAGGCGGAGATGGTGACCGGCACGCGCAGCACCGTCTCGCCGAAACGCGGCACACTGCCGCTGGCATCGCTGACGCCACTGGCCAGGCGTCGGCCGTTGACCTCCAGATCCAGCGCCACGCCGTTGTATTCCAGCGCCATGTCGTTGGGATTCTGCACCCTGAGCTTGACCGCCATGCGCAGTTCCAGCCCTTCGCCGGGCAGTGGCTCGACGCCTGCAACCTGCACGTTCAGCGGATCACGCGGGCTGAAGGCCGCGCAGGCGGCCAGGGCGATCGCCAGCACGGCGAGCAGCGACAGACGGACGGTTGAAGCGACGAGACGCGGCGGCATAGAACCTTCTATTCGGATTTCTTGTTGAGATTGCCCAGGCCCTGCAGCAGCTCCATGGGCAGCGGGAAGACGATGGTGGAGTTCTTGTCGCCGGCGATATTGCTCAGCGTCTGCATGTAGCGCAGCTGCATCGCGCCGGGCTGGCGACCGAGCATCTCGGCGGCCTGCATGAGTTTTTCCGACGCCTGCAGTTCGCCCTCTGCATGAATGACCTTGGCCCGCCGCTCGCGTTCCGCTTCGGCCTGGCGGGCGATGGCGCGGATCATGGACTCGTCGAGGTCCACATGCTTGATCTCCACGTTGGCGACCTTGATACCCCAGGCATCGGTCTGCGCGTCGAGCACCTGCTGGATGTCGTTGTTGAGTTGTTCTCGCTCGGCGAGCATGTCGTCCAGGTCATGCTTGCCGAGCACGGCACGCAAAGTCGTCTGGGCCAGCTGACTGGTCGCCGAATGATAGTCCTCGACCTGGATGATGGCCTTTTCGGCATCCAGGACGCGGTAGTAGACCACCGCGTTGACCTTCACCGAGACGTTGTCACGCGAGATCACGTCCTGCGTGGGGACGTCCAGCACCAGGGTGCGAAGGTCGACCCGTACCATTTGCTGCAGACCGGGAATCACCAGAATCAACCCCGGGCCCTTGACCCTCCAGAAGCGCCCCAGCTGGAACACGACGCCGCGTTCGTATTCGCGCAGGATGCGAAAAGCCGATGCGAGAATCGCGATCAGCAGCACCAGTACCGCGATGAAGCTCATTTCAAAGCCCATGGATCACCTCGTTTCAGGAGGCGGCTCGTCGGCCGCCGTGACGTCCAGTTGCAGCCCGCGCCTGCCCACGACGCGCACTTGTTGGCCCGGCCGCAGCGGCGTCGGGCTGTGCACTTGCCAGTGTTCCCCCTGCAGTTGGATCCAGCCGCAGGCCGAGTCGTCGGCGCGAATGCCGGTGACCTGAGCGAGGCTGCCGACCAGGCTCGCGTCGCCGCTGACCAGGCGCTGCCGACGCGCCTTCAGCGCCATGCTGACAATCAGAAAGAGCAGCAATGCACTGGCCACGGCGAGCGTGCCGATCAAGGCCAGCGGGATGCCAAAGCCGGGGACCTCGGTGTCGATCAGGATCACCGCGCCGGCCACGAACGCCGCGATGCCGCCCAGGCCCAGCACGCCGAAACTGGGTACGAAGGCTTCGGCGATCATGAACGCGAGCCCTAGCAGGATCAGCGCCACGCCGGCGTAATTGACCGGCAGCAGTTGCAGTGAGTAGAACGCAAGCAGCAGGCAGATCCCGCCAATGACGCCGCCTCCGCCGCTGCCGGGATTGGTGAATTCGAAGATCAGCCCATAGATGCCGATCATCATCAGGATCAGGGCGACGCTGGGGTTGGTGATCACGGCCAGCAGGCGTACCCGCCAGTCCGGGTCGTGCCGTTCCAGGCTCGCCTGGGCCGTTTCGAGCGTCCGTTCGCCGGTGCGGGTCTGCAGCGTCTTGCCGTCCAGTTGCGTCATGAGGTCGGGGAGGTCGGTGGCAATGTAATCGATGACGTCACGCTCCAGGGCTTCGCGCGCCGACAGGCTGACCGACTCCCGCACCGCCTGCTCGGCCCAGTCGGCATTGCGTCCGCGCAGCTGCGCCAGCCCGCGGATGTACGCCGCGGCGTCGTTGACCTGCTTGCGTGCCATGGCGCCGTCTTCGTCCTTGGCGTCGGCATCCGGGCTGTCGGATGCCTTGCCAGGCGTGCCGCCGAGCTGGACGGGTGTCGCCGCGCCAAGGTTGGTGCCTGGCGCCATGGCCGCGACATGGCTGGCATAGAGCAGGTAGGTCCCGGCACTGGCCGCGCGTGAGCCGCTGGGGGTGACGTAGGTGGCAATGGGGACCGGGCTGGCAAGCACGGCCTTGATCATCTCGCGCATGGCGCCGTCGAGCCCACCGGGCGTGTCGAGCTCGAGCACGACCAACTGCGCTTCGTCGAGCTGGGCGCGCTCCAGCGCCCTGGTCAGGTAATCCACGCTGGCCGGGCCGATTGCGCCGTCGATTCGCAACACGGTTACGGGCGCTGCGCTGAGGGCTGTCCCGCTGAAGATCAACAGCAGGAGCAGCAGCCAGGTATGCGGGCGGAAGGGGCAGCGCATCGGTAAGGGCCCTCCGGCGAGCGGGTGAGCGACACGAGTCGCGTGCGTCCCTTGAGCATAGTCGAGTCGTGGGGCATGGCCCGACGGGCCGAAGGCCTGAACTCTGTAGCGGGCCCGGGCCTCACAATGAGTACAGAACGACAATTCGGTCGGCGGCCGTCGGGGTTGCGGCCGCGAGGAGTCCATCATGCGCGTTCATCACCTCAATTGCGGTTGCATGTGCCCGGTCGGCGGCAAGCTGTTCGACGGCTTCAGCCAGGGGCTGACCGCCAGCCTGGTCTGCCACTGCCTGCTCGTCGAAACCGACGCCCACGGGCTGGTGCTGGTCGATACCGGGTTCGGCACCTGCGACGTGCTGGAGCCTCGCAAACGGCTCAGCCACTTTTTCATTGCCTTCAACAACATCCAGTTCGAACGCCGCTATACCGCTTTGGAACAGGTTCGACAGCTCGGCTTCGATCCGGCTGACGTGCGCCACATCGTGCTGACCCATCTCGATTTCGACCATGCTGGCGGGCTGGAGGACTTTCCCGAGGCACAGGTACATGTGCTGCAGCGTGAGATGGACGCGGCGCGCTCGACGCGGAGCTTTCTCGGCCACCGACGCTACCGGCCCAGCCAGTGGGATGCGGTGCGTCACTGGCAGTTCTACGAGCCAGGCGGTGACATCTGGTTCGGCTTTCAGGCTGTCCGGGCGTTACGCGGCCTGCCGCCAGAAATCATGCTGATTCCGCTCACTGGCCATACACACGGGCACGCAGGCGTGGCCCTGGACACGGGCAATGGCTGGCTGTTGCATGCCGGCGATGCCTACTTCTATCGAGAGGAAGTTGGCCAGACCGAGCGCCACTGCACGCCTGGGCTTCGCTTCTATCAGCGCATGATGGAAGTCGACCGCACGGCACGGCTGGCCAATCAGCACCGGCTCTGGACGCTCTCGCTGGAGCGCAAGGATGAAGTCACGCTGTTTTGCAGCCACGATGCCAAGGAGCTCGAGCGCATGCGAGGGAGGACGGCCTAATGGCGCCGCAACAAAACCCCGTCCGCACGGTGATGGGCTACGTGAGCTGGGTCGGGTTGGTCGCCTGCTCGATCGCCGGGCTGGGCTACCTGCTGGCGGGTGCCTTCAACCTGGCCGGCCTGATGATCGCCCTGGCAGTGCTTTCGTGGATCAACATCCAGCGCAAGCGCAAGCCCCGGCGCGACGACCCGCGCAACCCCGACTAGTGCAGCGGGGCTGGCGTGGCAAGGAACCCCTTTCAGCGGCGCAGGTCGATTTGACAGAGCCATATGGCATTACCGCATGCGAGGGGGAACGTAAAACATGGACCTGATCCGAATCATCATCGCGATTCTGCTGCCACCGCTGGGCGTGTTCCTGCAGGTCGGTCTGGGCGGCGCGTTCTGGCTGAATATCCTGCTGACGTTGCTGGGCTACATCCCCGGCATCATTCACGCGGTCTGGGTGATCGCCCGCCGATAGCGCACACCTTCGTTGTATCTAAGCCCGGCCATTCAGCCGGGCTTTTTGTGCTGAACAGCGAGCCGGTGTAGAGTGCCGGGTCACCTTGCGTGTGCGGCCTAAATCACGCGAAAAAACCAGAACATGTCGGGATCGGCAATGGACCTCGGGTCCGCCGGCCTTTTTGCCGTGGGCGACAGCCATAGGGCGGTCCGGAAAGGAAACCAGATGGGCGACACCTTCATCGATCAGAACGAGTTTCGGCGCATCCTCAATCGCAACGTGGCCGTCCCGCTGGGGTTCGGTTTCCTCAGCGCATTTTTCTTCTGTGCCATCGTGTACTACCTGCTGAACGTCGGGCAGTGGGTCGAGCGGTCAGTCGCTGGCGTAGCGTATGCGCATGACATGCTGAAGGTCGTCGCCGACATGGAAGCCTCGATGCGCGGCTATCTGATCGCAGGCGAAGAGGTCTTTCTCGAGCCCTATCAGAACGAGCTCCCGGTCTTCGCTGAGCAGCTGCAGAACCTGAAGAGCTACGCCAACGAGGATCCTGTTCAACTCAACAGAGCCGAGCGGGTGGGCATGCTCCACGATCAGTGGGTGACCTTTGCCGAAGAGGCGATCTCCCGCCGTGCGCAAAATGAGTCCGTGGTCGACTACGTTCGCAGCAAGCGCGGCCTGCAGCTCAAGGAAGAGCAGAGGCGGTTACTCAACGAGTTCATCGCGTACGAGCGCCAGATACGTGCCGATCGAACGGATACGACGGAAATGGTCACTACCGCGCTGATCGGTGGTTTCCTGGCGCTCAGTCTGTTGTTTAGCGGCCTGTTGGCCTATTTCGGCAGGCGCGATCTGTACAGCTTGTCAGACAGTTATGCCGAGTCGCTGGAGCAGCAGCGGGCGCATGCCGCTGCCCTTGAAAAGCAGGCCTGGTATCGCGCCGGGCAAACCCAGCTCAGCGAAGCCATCATCGGTGAGCAGACGCTGCCAGCGCTGGGCCAGAACATCCTCAATTTCCTTTCGCGCTATCTCGGCGCCTCGGTCGGCGCGCTTTACGTCGCTCAGGAAGGCAAACTTCAGCGTGTCGCGGAGTTCGCGTGGGACAGCGACAAATTGCATGCCGCTCGCAACCTCGAATTTGGTGAGGGGCTGGTCGGGCAGGTCGCCCTCGAACGCCGGCCGATGATGCTGGAGCGGGTGCCGACCGGTTACCTGAAAGTCAGCTCGGCGCTGGGCGAGACGGATGCCGGAGCGGTTCTCATCGTTCCGGTCGAGGACAGCGGCATGCTCAACGGCGTGCTCGAGATCGGCTTTTTGCGCCCATTGCGCGAAGAGGATAGCGAGCTGCTCAGGCGCATCAGCGACAACATGGGCTCGGCCATCGAGGCGGCGCGCTATCGCCAGCGCCTGCAGCGCATGCTGGCTGAGACCCAGCAACTCAACGAAGAATTGCAGGTGCAGCAGGAAGAGTTGCGTGCCGCGAATGAGGAGCTTGAGGAGCAATCCAACGCACTGCGCGAGTCGCAGGCGCACATGGAGGAGCAGCAGGCCGAACTGGAGCAGACCAACGAGCAGCTCGCCGAGCACACCGAGGAGCTTGCCCGCCAGCGCGACGAAATGGACCTGAAGAACCATCGGCTGCAGGAAGTGCAGGAGATGCTCGAAGAGCGTGCTGAAGAACTGCAGCGCGCCAGCCGGTACAAATCCGAATTCCTTGCCAACATGTCCCACGAGCTGCGCACGCCGCTCAACAGTTCGCTGATTCTCGCCAAGCTGCTGGCAGACAACCCGGACGGAAACCTCCACGACGACCAGGTGCAGTTCGCGCGCTCGATTTACTCGGCCGGTAACGACCTGCTCAACCTGATCAACGACATCCTCGACATTTCCAAGGTCGAGGCCGGGAAGCTCGACGTGCGGCCTGAATTGCTGATCCTGTCGCGGATGATGGACGGGCTGAAGAGCCTGTTCCTGGCGCAGGCCCTGGAGAAGTCGCTGCAGTTCAACGTAGAGCTGACGGACGACCTGCCGTCCAGCCTCTACACCGACCGCCAGCGCTTGGAGCAGATCGTCAAAAACCTGCTGTCGAACGCATTCAAGTTCACCGAGAAGGGTTCGGTCACGCTCAAGGTCGCGCGCCACGACGAGCAACGAATCGCCTTTGCCGTACAGGATTCCGGCATTGGTATCCCGGCGGACCAGCACGAGGTGATCTTCGAGGCGTTCCGCCAGGCCGACGGCACCACCAACCGCCGCTATGGCGGCACCGGTCTCGGGTTGTCCATTTCACGCGAGCTGGCGCACCTGCTGGGCGGCACCATCGAGGTCAGCAGCGAGCCGGGCAAGGGCAGCGTCTTCACGCTTGTCGTGCCTGAGCACTACACCCCGCCCGAGGAGATTGAACCGGCGGAAGCGGCGCCGCTGCCGCCTTCTCGCCAGCAAGTCCAGCCCCTTGCTGCCGACATCGCGGTGGCCGAACCCGTTGCCGCCACGCCCGTGGCACCTGCACAGGCGCCTTCGCTATCGACCGTGCCAGATGATCGTGATGCCTTTCCGTTCAGCGAGCGGTCGGTGCTGGTGATCGAAGATGAGCCGCAGTTCGCCGGCATTCTTCGCGACTTGGCTCATGAGCTGAAGTACAGCTGCCTGATCGCACAGAATGCTGATCACGGCTTCGATACTGCGGTTCAGTACCGCCCTGACGCGATCCTGCTCGACATGCGCCTCCCGGATCATTCCGGGCTGACCGTGCTCGAGCGGCTCAAGGAGAACCCCGTCACACGGCACATCCCGGTTCACATCGTGTCGGTTGAGGATCGCAAAGAGGCTGCGCTGCAGATGGGCGCAATCGGCTATGCGACCAAACCAACTACCCGCGAGGACCTGAAGGAAGTCTTCGGTCGGCTCGAAGCCAAGCTGGCACAGAAGGTCAAGCGCATCCTGCTGGTCGAGGACGATGCCCGTCAGCGAGAGAGCGTGTCACGGCTGATCGAGGACGTGGACGTCGAGATCACTGCGGTTGAATTCGGCGAGAAGGCGCTGGAGCTACTGCGTCATACCGTCTTCGACTGCATGATCATCGACCTCAAGCTGCCCGACATGGATGGCCACGAACTGCTCGAACGCATGGCTCACGAGGAGATTTGCTCGTTCCCGCCGGTGATCGTTTACACCGGGCGCAACCTCACGCGCGATGAGGAAGCCGCGCTGATGAAATATTCGCGCTCGATCATCATCAAGGGCGCTCGCTCGCCCGAGCGCCTGCTCGATGAGGTCACGCTGTTCCTGCACAAGGTCGAGTCAGACATGCCGCCCGAGCGGCAGAAGATGCTCAAGAGCGTGCGCAGCCGCGAGAAGGCCTTCGAGGGCCGCAAGATCCTTGTCGTCGATGACGATGTGCGTAACGTCTTCGCCTTGACCAGCGCGCTCGAGCAGAAGGGCGCATTGATCGAGATTGCCCGCAACGGCCATGAAGCCATCGCCCAACTGCGAAACGTAGATGACATCGATCTGGTGTTGATGGACATCATGATGCCGGAGATGGATGGCTTTACCGCCATGCAGGAAATCCGCAAGGATCCGCGCCTGGCCAAACTGCCGATCATCGCTGTCACCGCCAAGGCCATGAAGGACGACCAGGACCGCTGCCTGCGCGCTGGTGCCAATGATTATCTGGCCAAGCCCATCGACCTGGACCGCCTGTTTTCGCTGATCCGGGTGTGGTTGCCAAAAGTGGAGCTGCTGTGACATGCCGGACCGCATGCTGGCCATTGAGCTGAAGCTGCTGATCGAGGCGATCTACCTGCGCTACAGCTACGATTTTCGCGACTATTCCAGCGCCTCGCTCAAGCGCCGCGTGCTATTAGCGCTCAAGCAGATGCAATGTGAAAACGTGTCGGCTCTGCAGCGGCGCATCCTCTACGATCCGCAGGCGTTCATGGAGCTGCTGCAGTACCTCACCATTCCCGTGAGCGAGATGTTCCGCGACCCGGGTTACTACCTGAGCCTGCGCGAGCAGGTCGTGCCCGTGCTGCGTACCTATCCGTCGCTAAAAATCTGGATCGCAGGCTGTAGCACGGGCGAGGAAGTCTATTCGATGGCGATCATGCTCAAGGAGGAAGGACTGCTCGAACGCACCATCCTCTACGCCACGGATATCAACCCGCGCTCGCTGGATCAGGCACGCAAGGGCATCTTCAACATCGAGCACATGCGCCAGTACACCGACAACTACCAGCGAGCCGGCGGCAAAGGCAGTCTCAGCGATTACTACACCGCCGCCTATGATGCGGCGATCATGGATAAGTCGTTGAAAGAAAAGGTAACTTTCGCCGACCATAGCCTCGCGACCGACAGTGTCTTCGCCGAGACGCAACTGATCTCCTGTCGCAACGTGCTGATCTATTTCAACAAGCCGCTGCAGGATCGAGCTTTCGGTCTGTTTCACGAATCACTTTGCCATCGTGGATTTCTCGGGCTCGGCAGCAAGGAAACGGTGGAGTTTTCCGGGTACGCCGATCGCTTCGAGGCGTTCGACAAGCAGGAACGGGTGTTCCGTAAATCATGACGTCTACTTCAGTCGAGGTTCTCGACGCGCTGCGCCGCCGGCCGATCGATGCCGTGGTGATCGGCACATCGGCTGGCGGGCTGGCGGCGCTCAGCGTGCTCGTCGCCGGCTTGCCTCGTCGCTTTCGCCTGCCGCTGCTGGTGGTCCAGCACGTGCCGCCAATCGGGCCCACGCAGCTGGTCGAAATCTTCCGGCGCAAGACGGAGCTGGCCGTTCAGGAAGCCTCGGACAAGGCACCCGTGCGCGGCGGTACGTTGTATTTCGCCGCACCGGGCTACCACCTGTTGGTCGAGCCCGACCTGAGCCTTTCGCTCAGCCAAGACGACGCGATGCATTTTTCCCGGCCCTCGATCGATGTGCTCTTCGAGTCGGCAGCCGATGCCTGGGGTGAACGGTTGGCGGGTATCCTGCTGACCGGCGCCAACGAGGATGGCGCCGCCGGGCTCGAGGCCATTGCCCAGGCAGGCGGCTTGACCATCGTTCAAGACCCTGACGAAGCCGAAGTCGTTACCATGCCCCGTGCAGCACTCCAGCGCTTTGCGCCGGATTTCATTTTGCCCTTGCGCGATATCCATCGACTGTTGCGCGAACTGGAGTGACCCATGCCTGACCGAATGGACGAAGCGAACCTGCTGATCGTCGATGACCTGCCGGAGAACCTCCTGGCACTCGACGCCCTGCTCAAGGCGCCGGGCTTGCGTGTGCACCAGGCCGAGTCGGCCGAGCAGGCGCTGGAGTTACTGCTGCGCCATGAGTTCGCGCTGGCCATTCTCGACGTGCAGATGCCCGGCATGGACGGTTTCCAGCTGGCCGAACTCATGCGCGGCACCGAACGCACGAAACAGATCCCCATCGTGTTCGTCAGCGCCGCGGGTCGGGAGCTGAATTACGCGTTCAAAGGTTACGAAAGCGGTGCGGTCGACTTCATGCAGAAGCCGCTCGACACCCACGCGGTGCGCAGCAAGGTCAGCGTGTTCGTCGACTTGTACCGCAACCGCAAGCGCATGGCCCGTCAGCTCGAGGCGCTCGAACAGAGCCGCCGGGAGCAGGAAGTGCTGCTCGACGAGCTGCGCAGCACCAAGGCAGAACTTGAAGACGCCGTGCGCATGCGCGACGACTTCATGTCCATCGTCTCGCACGAACTGAAGACACCGCTGAACACGCTTATCCTCGAGGTGCAGCTGCGCAAGTTGCAGCTGGCCCGCAACAACTTTGCGGCGTTCAGCGAAGAACGGCTGCGGCAGATGGTCGACAAGGACGAGCGGCAGGTGCAAAGCCTGATTCGACTGATCGACGACATGCTCGATGTGTCACGCATTCGTACCGGGAAATTGTCGATCCAACCCACGCGCGTCGACCTGTGCCATCTTGTCGCCAACGTGGTCGAAAATTTCGCCCCCCAGATGGAAGCGAGCGGCTGCGCACTGATATTCCAACGCCCCGAACCGGTGGTTGGCATATGGGACGAATTTCGTATCGAGCAGGTGCTGGCTAACCTACTCACCAACGCCATGCGCTACGGCGCAGGTAAACCGGTACAGGTCTCAGTGGGCCAACAGGGCGAACAGGCCTGGATCGAAGTGCAGGACCAGGGCATCGGCATCAGCCAGAAGAGCCTTGAACGTATCTTCTGCCAGTTCGAACGCGCCGAGGGCAGCGAACGCAGCGCGGGCCTAGGCTTGGGCCTGTTTATTGCCGAGCAGATCGTCCGGGCGCACCAGGGCTGCATTGCGGTTGAAAGTGAAGAAGGTCAGGGATCGACCTTCCGGGTGTCGCTGCCGTTGACAGCTGGGGGCTGATGCAGCCCCGGTCGCGACTCAGGCCCAGCTGAGCACCGGCCAGCCCCGGGCCTCGGCCTGTTCGCGCAGCAGCGGATCGGGATTGACCACGTGCGGATGCGCCACCTGTTCGAGCAGCGGCAGGTCGTTGATCGAGTCGGAGTAGAAGTGCGCGCCGTCCAGCGACTCGCCTGCCGCTTCGGCCCACTCGCGTAACCGCGTCACCTTGCCTTCACGGTAGGTCAGCACGCCACGGGTGTTGCCGCTGTAGAAGCCGTGCTGCTCTTCCAGCTGGATGGCCAAAACCTCGTTGATTCCGAGCCGCTCGGCAACCGCGCCGACGAGGAACTCCGCCGACGCGGAAATCACCAGAATGCGGTCGCCGGCTTTGCGATGTTCGGCGATATGGCGCATGGCGTCGCTGTAGATCAGCGGCTCGATCACGTCCTCGACGAAGGGCCCAACGATGTGGTCGACCTCTTCGGCCGTGCGGCCGACCAGCGGCGCCAGGCTGAACGTCATGTAGTCCTCCATCGCCAGCCGACCGAAGGCGTACTCGGCCATCAGCTCGGCATCCTTGCGCAGGAAGGATTCCCCATCCACCCAGCCGATCTTGGCCATTTCATGGGACCAAAGACTGGCGCAGTCGCCGTCGATCAGGGTTTCGTCCAGGTCGAAAATTGCCAGGGCCATCAAGCCACCTCGTGAATTGCGCAAGCGTCGATGGTAAGGCTTACCTGACGACCCTGGGGATAGAGATCGGCCGAGGAGCGGTTGAGCACGTCGACCAAGAGTTCGACGTCGCGCGCTTCGACGCGGTAACGGATCACGTTGCCGAGCAGGCTATGGCTCTTGATCACGGCTGCAATGCCGGTGTTGCCTTCGGTTGTGTTGAGCAAGGCGATGGCTTCAGGCCGAATCGCCACCTGTACATTGACCGGACGTTGCAGCAGGCGGGTGGCGACTTCGGCGGAGAGCAGGTTGTAGTTGCCGATGAAACCGGCGGCGAAGGCGTCCACCGGTGCGGTGTAGAGGGTTTCGGCATCGGCGCTCTGGACGATGCGGCCGGCATTCATCAGCAGGATGCGGTCGGAAAGCGTCAGCGCCTCTTCCTGGTCATGGGTGACGAAAATGGTCGTCAGTCCCAGCTCCTGCTGGATCGTGCGGATCTGTTCGCGAAGGTGCTTGCGGATGCGGGCGTCCAACGCCGATAGCGGCTCATCGAGCAACAGCAGGCGAGGGCGCGTGACCAACGAGCGCGCCAGAGCGACACGCTGACATTGGCCGCCTGAGAGTTGGCTGGGGTAGCGCCGCGCGTAATCGTTGAGCTCGACCATCTCCAGCACCTCGGCGACCCGTCGCGCGCTGTCGTCCCGGGCGATTTTCTGCATGCGCAGGCCGAAGGCGACGTTCTGCTCCACGGTCATGTTGGGGAACAGCGCGTAGCTCTGGAATACCATGCCGATCTGGCGCTTTTGCGGCGCCAGCGGCACCAGATCCTCGCCATCGAGCAGAATCAGCCCGCCGTCTACCTCGGTCAGCCCGGCGATGCAGCGCAGCAGGGTGGATTTGCCGCAACCGGACGGGCCGAGCAGAGTGATCAGCTCACCCTTGGTGATCTCGCAGTGGATGTCGCTGAAGACCTGGGTCTCACCAAAGGATTTGTGCAGGCCGCGAATGGAAAGGTAGCTCATGAGGGTTCCTGTCTCGAAGTGCCGCTGCGGTGGCATGGATCGGTTTGAAGAAGCTCGACCTGGCGAGACACGCACGTCAGGCTCGGCCGCACAGCCTTACCAAACGACCTACGCGCTCAGGCGGTACGCTCTCGATTCAACCGGGTCGCCGCCCAGGTAAACACCAGTACGAAGAAGAAGTAGGAGATCACCAGCGCGCTATTGAAGTGACCGCTGCTGTTTTTCATGTTGTTCAGGTAAACCTGCAGGGTCTCGTAGCGCGTGCCCACCAAAAGATTGGCAAAGACGAACTCACCGAACAGAAACGAGAACGACAGGAACAGCGACACCATCAGGCCCTTGCGCAGGTTCGGCAGCACTACCAGGAACGCTGCCTTCCAGGTACTGGCGCCGAGCAGGTGGGCGGCGTCCATCAAGTCGCGCAGGTTGATTGCCTGCAGGTTGTTGCTGATCGCGCGGTACATGAAGGGCAGGGTGATGGTGAAGTAGGCGCCGATCAGTATCCACGGCGTACCGACCATCGCCAGCGGCCCGGAGCCGTACAGCTGCAGCAGCCCGACCGAGGACACCACCGGCGGTACCGCGAAGGGCAGCAGGATCAGGATGTTCATCAGACCGTCGAGTTTCGGAAAGTGGTAGTGCACCACGAACAGCAGCGGCAGGATCAGCACCAGCGCCAGCGCCAGGGCACCAAAGCAGACCAGCAGGGACTGACCGAAGGCGCGCAGGAAGCGTTCGTCGCTCCACAGCTGCAGGTACCAGTCGAGGGTCAGGCCGTCCGGCAGGATGGTCGCTGACCAACTGCTGGCGATCGAATAGAAAAAGGTCGCTGCCAATGGCAGCAGCAGGATCAGGAACAGCAACCACACCACGATGCGGTGGTAGAGCTGGCCGCGCCGGGCTTCAGCGGCTCGCATGGTAGCTCCTCTTCAGCAGCAGCTGGTGCGCCACGGTAATCACTGCCATCAGCCCGACCAGCACCATCGCCAGCGCACTGGCCATGTGCGGATCCAGCGAGATATCCCCGGAAATCATCGCCGCGATGCGGATCGGCAAGACGTTGAAGTTGCCCGTGGTGAGGTAATAGACGGTGGCATAGGCGCCCAGCGCGTTGGCCAGCAGGATGACGAAAGTACCGAGCAACGCGGGCGTCAGCACCGGCAGGCCGATGTAGCGCCAGTAGCTCCAGGTTCCCGCGCCCAGCAAGGATGCCGACTCGCGCCAGTCTTCGCGCAGCGCGTCGAACGCGGGATAGAGCAGCAACACGCCCAGCGGAATCTGGAAATAGGTGTAGAGCACGATCAGGCCGGTCTTGGAGTAGAGGTTGAAGTCCTCGATGATCCCGGCCTGCTTGAGCAGGATGGTCAGCGCCCCGTTGAAGCCGAGCAGGATGACGAACGCAAAGGCCAAGGGTACGCCCGCGAAGTTGCTGGTCATGTTGGAAAAAGCCATGACGAAGTCGCGCAGTTTGGAGTCGACCTGACGCAACGAGTAACTCCCCAGAATCGCGATGACGATGCCGAACAGGCTCGACCAGAAGGCGATCTGCAGGCTGTGCTTGATCGCTTGCAGGTAGAACTTCGAGCCGAAGATCTTCTGAAAATTGGCCAGTCCCCAGCCCTCGGGCGTGTTCAGGCTGTTGACCGTCACCCACAGCAGCGGGGCGATCTGGAAGGCGAAGAAGAACAGCGCGAAGGGCAGCAGGCAGAGCAGCGCCAGCTGTTTGCCACGAGCAGGTCTGCGACCCACCGCGGCCGGAGCGGCATGGTCGCGTATGGCCGCGGTCTTGAGGTTGTTCTCCAGTGGCGCGGTCATTTCAGCAGCTCCCGGCACGCGGGCTTGTCATGCGCTACGCCAAGCAGCTCGCACAGCGTGCCGCACAGCTCGGTCTGTTTCGGGCGCGCGGCGGTATCGAGGCTGAATGCCGAGCCGAGAACGAACAGCGGCACTTCGCGCTCCTCCGGCAGCAGGCCATTGTGGGAGCGATCGTTGTTCATACCGTGGTCGGCTGTGACCAGCACCTGATAGCCGTCATCCAGCCAACGCTGCAGGTACTCCGCTAACAGAACGTCGGCACGGCGCGCCGCGTTGCGGTACTGAGACGAATCCAGGCCGTGCCTGTGGCCGGCGTCGTCGATGTTCATCGGGTGCACCAGCAGGAAGTCGGGGCGATGCCGCAGCCGCAGACCTTCCGCGTCGGCAAGCAGGTGTGAGTCGGGGTAATGGTCTTCGTAGTAAAAATGCCCGTGCTGGATCGGCAGCTCGGGGGTCTCGCTGTGACGGTCGCGCGCGGCGTGGAACGGCGCGCGGTTATAGAGCTCGCTGACCCAGTGATAGGCCGCAGCCGCCGTGGTCAGCCCCGCCTTGCGAGCGTAGTGGAAAACGCTGCGCTCGTTGGACAGCCGCACCACATCGTTATGCACGATGCCGCTCTCGATGGGTGGCACGCCGGTCAGGATGCACTCGTACAACGGCCGGGACAGGGCCGGCAGTTCGCACTGCAGCCGGTACAGGGCGCCGCGCCCGGCCATGCAATAGGCCTGCAGGTGCCCGAGGGCGTGCTCGGCCACCTCGTAGCTGAGGCCGTCAAGGATGACGAGGATGGCTTTGCCCATGCTTGCGTTTCCTGCCGGTTGCCTGCTGTAGAGAGAACGCTTTCGGGTCATCGCTCGCGAGTGCCGCTCTTCGAGCGCACTCGCGAGCTGACCTGTTCCTTGGTGCCGCTGGCTTCCCGCCTCCGGTCATTCCATCTCGATGATCACGTTTTCCTGCCACTGCTGCGGCAGAGCCTTGGAGGTGGCTTCCCAAGCCTCTGCGTCCTTGATGGGCCGGACCTTGGCGTACTGCTCGTTGGGCAGCAGTTTCGCCTGCACCTCGGCCGGCAGGGTCAGATGCTCGGCACGAATTGGCCTTGCGTTGCCCTTGGCAAGGTTGATCTGCCCGGCGTCGGACAGGATGTACTCACGCGCCAGCTTGGCGGCGTTGGGGTGCTTGGCCCACTTGTTGATGATGGTCGTGTAGCCGGAAATCACCGAACCATCAGAGGGAATCAGCACTTCGAAGCGGCTCGGGTCGATCTGGTCGCGGTAGGACAGGCCGTTGAAGTCCCAAACCACACCGACTTCCACTTCGCCGCGCTCCAGCGTCTGGATCGTCGGGTTCGACAGGGACAGGCGGCCCTGCTTGGCGATCTCGGCAAAATAGTCCAGGCCCGGCTGGATGTTCGTCTCGTCACCGCCGTTGGCGATGGCGGCTGCCAGCACACCGTTCACGGCCTGGGCGGCGGCGCTGACGTCACCGATGGCGACCTTGTACTTGCCGTTCTTGAGCTCGGCCCAGGACGTCGGTGCCTCCTTGACTAGCTGCTTGTTAACGATAAAGGCAATCGAGCCGGTGTAGGCCAGCAGCCAGTGGCCGTCCTTGTCCTTGGCCCAGTCGGGGACTTGGTCCCAAGTGCTCGGCTTGTAGGCTTGCGTCACGCCCTGCTGAACAGCGATGGGCCCGAACGCGGCACCGACGTCGCCGATGTCGGCCGTGGCGTTATCCTTTTCCGCAGCGAACTTGGCGATCTCCTGGGCCGAGCTCATGTCGGTATCCATGTGCTTGAGGCCGTATTTGTTCTGCAGATCCTGCCAGGTGTCTTTCCAGTTGGCCCAGCTGTCCGGCATGCCGACGCTGTTGACCTCACCTTCTGCGCGCGCCGCCTCTTCGAGGCCTTTCAGGTCCGTTTGTGCGGCGTTCGCCGATGTCGCCAGGGCAATCGCCGATCCCAGCAGTGATGCCAGCAGCAGTCGTTTCATCAGAAGCTCCTTTCGCAGGTCGTTGGTCTACATCAGCACGATTTCGAGCCAATCTAGGGGATGCAAATGACAATTTGATGTCGTTGCCTCCGCCGCCGCCCGGTGGAGCGACACCGCGACAGGAGTGCCGTAGCAAGCCTAGCTCAGGCTGAAAACCTTGCCTGGCGTGGGCTGATGAAATTCGCCGATACGCTTGAACGGTTCGAAGTAACCGCGGCGGGCTGCGTTTTTCTGTGCCAATGTCATGCGGCGGTCATTTGGCTTGCCTAGCCTGAACGGTGTTTACGGTCGAGATAACGAGAGCAGAGGCTCTGTTCCAGTACTGGACTAGCCCAGCGGAGGAGATATTGATGCGCGACGAGGCACCTCGGGCGGTTACGGCGATCTGTCGATCACTGCAGGAGCAGATCGCCCATGGCTTGCTGCCGCCCAGCGGGCAACTGCCGTCCGAGCGCAAGCTCAGCGAGCTCTTCGCCACCACGCGCATCACCCTGCGAGAAGCCCTGGGCCAACTCGAGTCACAGGGGCTGATCTACCGTGAGGATCGCCGCGGCTGGTTCGTCTCGCCGCCTCGGATCGCCTACAACCCGCTGGTGCGTAGCCATTTCCACGCCATGGTTAACGAGCAAGGGCGAATTCCGGCGACCGAAGTCTTATCGGCGCGGTTGGTGCCCGCCGCCGCAGACATCTGCGCGCGCCTGGGATTGCCGGCGTTGTCCGGCGTCGTCCAGATCCGCCGAGCGCGGCGCATCGACGGTCGTCTGGTGCTCTACGTCGAACACTACCTGAACCCCAGCTATTTCCCGGGCATCCTCGACTTCGACCTGACCCGCTCGCTGACTGAGCTCTATGCCAGCGAATACGGCATCCATTACGGCCGCGTCCGCTTCGACATGGTCCCCACCGCCCTACACCCCGAAGCCGCCTCAACCCTGCGCACCGCCCCCGGCAGCCCAGCCCTACGCATCACCCGGCTCAACCGCGACCAGCACGATCGACTGATTGATTGCGACGTGGAGTACTGGCGGCACGATGCGATTCATGTGTGTGTGGAGGTGCCGGAGTGAGGGGCGAGGAACTTCAAGTCCTGCCGGGAAGATCTGGCGGTTCGGGGCCATACGCGTAGCCCCGGCGCTTACTCCGTAGCTGCCACGGGGACCTCTGGCTCTTCGCTGAATTTTGCCTGGTAGTAATCGAGCATGGTTCGGCCCTGGGCGTAGGCCTTGCGCACGGCTGCGCTTTCCTCGAGCAAGGCCTGGCTGGGCTTGGCGTATTGGTCGAGGGGCAGGGGCTTCGACCAGTCCAACACTTCCTGGGGGAACACGGCTTTAGGGCGGCGCTTGACCCATTGGGCGATATGGCAGGGCAAGGTCCAGCCACTGCAAAATTGGATCAGCAGAAAGCCGAAGGCATAGCGTATCCACCAGTGTTCCTTGCGATATACCTGACGGCACATTTGGAAGTAGGCCACGGTGCCTTCTTGGAATTCCTCATCCGACAACAAGGGCGTTGGCAGCGCTGCAGGCCCTTGCTCCATATAGACCCGAATGGCCTCCCATTCGCTAACTACCAAGCCCAGGTTGCCACCGGGAATGGTGACCCAATAGACGACACCTGTTTCGGCGTTACGCAGGCCGAGCATCAGGGCAAAGCTGGGCATCACCGCATACTGAGTGATAATGCGGCTGGCGGAGACGCAGGCGATCACCTCTTCCCAGGGGACATAAACGGGCTCCTCACCTCGAAACACCAGAGCGACTTCACGGCGCTGGCGGTTGAAGCGAATGGGAGAACGGGCGCTGATATTGCGGATGATGCGGAACATGTTGAATATAGCTAGAGAGACAATAAATCCGGTGAACCCCCACATATAAGGATTCACGGCATTCTCTAGTAGGGATATCCAAAAAGGCCATCCATAATAAAAAGATGTTGATGCCGAAAAAATATTGAATAAGGAAAAAAAAATGACCAAAGTCATGATTGAGCCAAAGTAGGAACGTGCGGCAAATTCAACGTTAGCCTGACCTGCTCCTATATCCAAAAATATCTCATTACTCTCCTGTTGTAATTGCTGACCACTGAGCGCCGGCATTCCAGTGGGCACTGGCTTGGGCGACAGGTAGAAGACTTCAGTACCATTTTCGCGCTCGAAATCTCCCGTATGGGGCAGGCGGTCATATTTATCCTGAGGCATGCAGGAACTCCGGGGTGATGGCGAGCCACTGAGGGGCTATGCGCGTTGGGCCAACTGCGGTCCAGCCTTTGATCGGCTCGCGCGCGGCACTCGGGTGCAACGGTACGGCATAGTACAGGTAAGCATCGTCGTGTTTGAGCGGCTTGTTGGCCAGCTCGGGTTGGACGGCCAGGCGCAAGCGTAAGTGCGACTGTGCGCCGACCCAGTCAGGCGAAATATCGAGGGCCAGGGTCAGCGGGTTATCACTGAGTAGGGTCAGGGAATTGCACACCTGTGCACCAACATCCTGCGCGGGCCAACCTCGTTGGTAGTCCCACTCGGCGGTCAGACGCAACGGGTGCTGACGCAAGCTGGCCAGGCTAATACCGGGCAGGCTGAGCACCAGGCGCCGAATCGGCTCGCCATCCAGCGGGCGCTTGAGCGTGCCTTTATCGCTGACCTGCGGGCGCATGGTGGCTTCGGCCAGCTTTTGCGCATGGGTGGGCCAGTCCCACCCCTGACTGTCCAGGCCCCAGCAGCAGCCCTGCATCCAGCGCTGTTGATCATCGAGATTGGCATAGTTGTAAAGCGCCTCGCCTCCAAACTGCAAAGCGGTGGCGGCCAGGCCCCAAGGCGTCAGGCGTGCGGAAAAACTCAGGAAGCGCACACCGCGCGTGGCCCAGGCACTGCCCATAACCGCGACACGCTGACCTGGGGCGGCGCGTGAGGCCTCCATCATCAGGCCGCCGAATTCGGCGAATGCCTTGGCCGTGATTGCCACGTTGACTGCGGTACTGCTCGTATCGCCGGCCAGAGCCATCAGAGCACCGGCCTGCTCGCTAGCCGTGCCCGTGCGCGTAGCATCCAGCCATTTATTCCAGTTGCTCCAAGACGTACCCGCAGAGGCCAGCAGGGCTAATGGAGAAATCACCACCCCCAGACCGAGTCCCAACTTGCCCAGCTTTACGGCGAATTGCATCCCTCCTTTTCCAGCTGAACTAGCCACGATAGATTTAAAAGCTCTATCCACCAGTGCGATATGTGCATTTTGATAGACCGAAAAGGCTGATGCTATTGGGGCCGATATGGCTCCAGCAAAAATAATCTTATCTTTTGCTGTAGCAGAGCCTTTTTGTGCGTGTGAAATCCACGTATCCCACGCATCCCCCAAATTCCGCGCCTGAAGAAACAGTGCCAGTAACGGCAACGCACTGCTTTTAACTGCGGCCATATGCCCCCCCGCCTCGCCGTAGGCGCCCAGCGGGCCCAAGCGCAGTCGGCGGATTTCTTCGTTAAGCAGGCTTTGCTGGGAGGCATCCAATTTAAGTTTGACGCCGACAAAGCCGACCTGGACGGTGCTGGTAACGATCACGCTGTCCTGGATCTGATTGACCAGCGCCATGCGCTGCTGGCGATTGATGGCCAATTGCTGATTGAGTTGCTGCCTCTGCACCTTGGCGTTTTGCCGTTCGGCCTCGCTTATCGTGCTCCGCTTGCTGTCGGTCTTGGCTTGGTCACGCTGGGCCTTCAATTGATCTTCGCTATCCATCAGCTGGATCAGGGTCGTCAGGCGCGACTTGAACAGGCTGACATCCTGTTCGGTGGCCACCTGCAAGTTGGCGCCGTGCGCCTTCAGCGCTGCCAAGTTGCCAAGGCGGTGCGCTCGGTTGCTGTAGGCGCCGAGCTTATCCAGGTGGGCTTTCAGGTCCGGGCTGTTCAGCTTGCTTTGCACGCCCGCCAGCCAATCCTGCAGGCGCAGCGCTACGGCTGGGGAATAGGCAGCGTTGGCGGCGTGGCTGGCCGCTTGGGCTGCCGCATTGAGGTCAAGGCTGTTGGTCCAATGGTTGCCCAGCAGGGTGTGGATTTCCTGCAGGCGAACCTGGGCATCGCCGAGGCTGCTTTTCAGGTTGCGTGCATCGTCGAGCCATTTGATTAGGTCCCCTGATTTGCCCGTCAGGAAATTCAAATCCAGCCGGCTGGCGAAGGCAGGCAGTATGTAATAGGGATATTTGTGGAAGTATTCGCCGACCGCCTTGAGGCTGTCTTCGGTACGACACAGGTCGCGCACGCAATTTTGCTCAATAATCAGAGCTTTCATCAGCTGGTCCGGCACTTGAGTGTCGAAGTACCAGGCGCTGCGGTGATATTCGGTTGCGGTGAACAGCTTGACGCGATCCTCTGTGATGCGGTCTAGGCGCGCATTCCAACGTTTTAGGTGAGCACGCTCCTGTTCGAGGTATTGCCGCATCTCCTTGTGGCGCACGAGGTCATGGATGCCTCGCGCGCCCAGGCCTTTGCCTTCCAGCGTGGCATCAGACTGGTCTTCTAGTGCTTCGATATCATCTTCCAGCTCGGCGTAGAGATCTTCACCTAATGCCTTCTGCATAGTCTGCTTCTTGGCCGCGACATCCGCCCTAGCAGCTCGCGTCTTGGCATCGAACCCTCGCCCTGGGTAATGAGCTGTCGCCGGGCTGCTGCTTTGAATGCCTTTGAGGTCATTGCGGGCGTTGAGGTAGTCGTAAATCGTCTGGCGCTGCGCGGGCGTGGTTTTTTCGAACAGAGCACCACGGGTGCCGGCACGCTTGGCCGTATCGTCGTTCACCACCATCAGGGTTTCGATGTAACTGCCGATGCTGTACTTGAGGTCGTTGCGGCTCTGCTGAATCCATTTTTCGATCCAGCCAACCACGGCGTCCTGTTCCTCCGCCAGATCCTGCATGACGCCCAGGCTGTCCTTGAATACCAGGTAAAGGTGGTCATGTTCGTAGATGGGGAGCAGTTGTTTCTTGACCAGGCCGATGGTGGTTTTTTTATACAGCGGGGCGCTTTCCCAAACGTAGTCTTGGCCTTCGTGCGGATTGGTACCCGGAGGCGGTGTGCTGCCAGACGGCTGCTCTGCCACTTCGGCCAACCACTTCTCAGCCTGCTGGCTGGTGAGCAGATGCTCTCCGCCATCAGCACAAGTCGCCCTGGAAAGATCCACCCGTTGCATGAAGTGCTCGCGTTCCTTACGGCTCTTCAACATCTGTGAGCACTTGAAGGCTGTCCACTGAACGTCTGAAAAGCTCACATGCAGCGTACTGCCACGTGCGAAAACCAGGCTGTTTTCCGCCAGCTGCCCCTGCCTCTTATCCTTTGCAGCCTCTGTACCCGTCCAAACGAATTTGCTTACGAGACCTTTTTCGACGCGGTATTCGTGCAGGTAGCCGGTTTCGTTTTCGATCACGTACAACCAGCCATCACGAATCAGGCGGATGCCCAGCGGCCTCGATTTGAGTCGATACGGCAGGCTCAGGGCCGCCGACGGGTCTAGACGCTCAACCAGGCCGTAACGCAGGGGCAATAGCTGCACCTTGTTCTTCATCAGCGGACAGGCCCCGATGGGGCTTTTGGCGTCGCTCTTGGTCTTGTCGGCCAAGTTGGGGTTCTTTGCAGTCATCAGGAAGTCCTTTTCGCTGACGAGGCGCGCGCATAGGCCAGATCCGCTGCCTGTTCGATCCGCTGAGTGGGTGCGAGCGAGGAAAATTGGTTCACCAGGCTGGCAATGTCCGGGTGCCTATCCAGCGCGTCGGCGCCCAGCAGTCCGAAGATATTGGCGTAGAGCGTGATGTCGTATTCGCTGTTGAAACCCAAGCTGTAGGCGCGTTCCGCCAGGGCGCGCAAATGTTGCCAACGCCGGGTTGGGTTCAGTGTGGATTGGTAATGGGGGAAATAGTCGCGCATGTGCCCGTCGAGGCTGATCAGGATGCCGCGAAAAGCCACATCACCAAGGCTGTCCAATTGCTTATCGGACAGTTGATAGGGGCGATCCTGTTGTGTGATGAACGTTGAGCTAGGCCGCTGATGTCGATGCCAGGCGCTTTCGGTGCGATCAGCAGCGACGATTTGCTCGATCGGGCCAAAAAACGTTGCATCGTTATCTTGTGTAGCTTGGTTCAGTAGGGCATGCATGACGGCTGGGTCGGCCAAACGCAGCAGCAACTTTTCTCCCGATGGATGACTGACGCAGACCAACCAGCGCAGGTGTTTTAGCAGCGCATCCCTATCGGCATGACTGAACAGCAGGAAGCCCCATTCTTCGTGGCTGTTTCTTTCAAATGCAGCCAGTGCCGTGTCGTGCTCCCCGCCAAGACGTACAAGGCAAGGCGAGACATCGCTCAACTCAGCCCATGGTGTTTCCAGATAAACGACGTCGAAGTCTGGCGACTCGGCCCATTCGTAGAGCCGCTTGGGCAGGTTTTTAACGCTAATACCGTCGAGTAGCAAGTAAGCCGGCGAGTCCCAGGGCAAGTCCGAGGGCAAACTAAGCGAATCATGGGTCGACATGAGCGGCCTCCTGCTTTGCAGCTTCGCAGATGGCACACAGAGGTTGCTTGCGCTGCAAGGCCTGCTTTTGTGCTTGAATCAACAGCCCACCGGCTTTATCTGCATCCGCCGATTTCACCGCGCCCGGCAATATCGGCGCCGCTCCAGTGCCGCTACCCGGACTACCACCCGAATTCACCCGGATCACCGGTCCCACCAGCGTCACGCCGCTGGCGTCGAGCTTGATAAAGCTACCTGCGGCCTTGAAGGTCAGTTCGCTGCCGGCTTCGAGGACGACCTTGAGGCCGCTGGAGAGGTGGATTTCGTTGCCGGCCTCGACGAACTGGCCGGTGCCGATCTTCAGGTGTTGGCTGTTGCCCACGATGAGGTGGTCGTTGGCGCGGATGTCGGTCTTGCGGTCGCCGTGGGTGGTGCGGTGTTCTTCGGCGCGGTATTCGCTGTAGCTGTTGGCCTCGACGGTGTCGTGGCGCTCGTGGCCGACGCGGATCTTCTGGTCGTGCTCGATGTTCTCGTCCCAGTCGCGCTGGGCGTGGATGTATATCTGTTCGGCGCCCTTGCGGTCTTCGATGCGCAGTTCGTTATACCCGCCACCACCGGGCGAGCTGAGCGTCTTGAAGACGGAGCGGGTCTTGTTCGCCGGCAGGTCGTAGGGCACGACGTGTTCGGCGTGGTGCAGGCAACCGGTGACCAGCGGCTTGTCGGGGTCGCCTTCGAGGAAGGTGACCAGCACCTCCATGCCGACACGCGGGATGGCGATGGCGCCGTAGCGGTCGCCGGCCCAGCTTGAGCTGACGCGCAACCAGCAACTGGTCTTGTCGTCGGCTTGGCCTTCCCTGTCCCAGAAAAACTGGACCTTGACCCGGCCGTACTTGTCGCAGTGGATCTCCTCGCCTGCAGGGCCGGTGACCACCGCGGTCTGGCTGCCCAGAATGCGGCGCTTGTGATGGCGCAGGGAGGGGCGATAGGGGACGGCCCACGGCGTTGCGGTGAAGCGGTTGCGGTAGCCCTGCTGGAACGAGTCGTCTGTTTCCCCTTCTCCCCGATGGGACGAGGCTGCCGACCGGCGTAGCGCCATATCACTGGTGATCGACTCTTCCAGCACCTGCGGTTGCTTGCCTTCGTGCAGCACCTCGGTGAGCAGCCAGAGCTGGTTCCAGTCGCTGCGGGGGTGCGCCTGGAGCGGGAGGAAGTGGCCGCTGGCGAGCCGAGGGTGGTCGCCGTCGCCCTCGGCCTGTTCGAAGTCGTGGCGGTGGCGTTCCACGGCGCGTCGGGACAGCTGCTTGCCGCGCTCGCGGTCGGTGAACCGGCCCGGGTAGTCGTAGTCCTCGAGGTCCGGCTGGCTGTTGCCTTGCGCCGTCGTTTCGAGCGTCAGGCGGGGCTTCTCGAAATCATAGTCGCGGCGGGTGATGCGGCCTGTGCGGGTTTCGAAGCGGACGCCGAAATGCTTGATGACGGTTTCGTCGGCGACCAGCCCGCTGTCCTGTTGGTAGGCGACTGGCTTGAGCGTCGGGAAGACCGTTTGGTCGTCGCCGAAAACCAGCACATGCCCGCTGGGGCTGTGCTGGAAGTGATAGTGAATGCCTTCTTCTTCGCAGAGGCGCTGGACGAAGTGCAGGTCGCTTTCGTCGTACTGCACGCAGTATTCGCGTTCGGGATAGACCACCGGCCCCAGATCGAACCGATGACCGTCGCCGGCGAGAATGCCGTGCGCCTCCAGCACCTGAGTAACGATCTGCGGCACCGAGCGGTGCTGGAAGATGCGCTGGTTGGTGCGGCGGGCCAGGTTGGCGAGGCGCGGCATGAGGACTACGTGATAGCGCGTCAGGCGCTTGCCGGATTCGCCTTGTGCGGCCTGGTGGATGTGCCCGTGTACGCCAGCGCCCTCGGTGTCGAACGAGAGGTAGGCCGAGCGCTGCAGCAGATCCTCGAGGTCCAGGTCGGGGCGCTCGCTGACCAGCTCCAGCTCGAAGCGGTAGGGCTCGCTGATGGCGTCGCGACCGGTAAAGGCGAGCACCTGCAGGTCGTGCGCTAAGCCTTCGACCTGCAGAGAAAAATGAGGTTGGTTGGCGGGGGCGAACATCCGTGTTCCTCCTGGTTCCGTCCTTGGGTGCGCCAGGGCGCGCGAGGGGCTCTGATGTACCACGCGCTGGCCGTCGTGCGGTGCGCTGGGTCGCGCATTGCGGTGCCGCGGTTCGGATTTGTACTACTGCTTCGCAAAAAGGCTTCGGCCGGGCGTGCCGGACCGAAGCCTTGGGTGCCGCGCGTCGCCTTGGTCTTAGCTGGCGATCGGGGCACGCCAGTCGTCGGAGCCGGAGGTGCCGGAGACTTCGTGGGTCCAGACGATCTTGCGGTAGGTGAAGTAGACGTCTTCCAGGTGGGTGAAGTGGGACATGTTCGGGTCCTGGCAGTTGGGCATGCGCGACTGCACATCGACGATGACCGCATCTTCCAGTTCGATGGTGAAGTAGTGCTCCTGGGTACCGGTGGACGAGGTGCGGTACCACTCCAGGCGGCACTTGTTCAGACGCTCGCCGGAGGTCAGGGCGTTGAAGATCAGCGGCGACGACTTGTCGAACACCTTAGTGATCATTAGCGGCTTGTGCACGCGCTGGCCGGTGGGCTGACCCGACTGCGGGTCGCGCGGGATGATGACCTGGTGCTGGAAGGCCTGCACCAGGATCTGGTCTTCGTGTCCTTCCTGGAAGATATTGCCGACCGAGTCCTCGGTGAAAGTGCCTGCGGTGATCAGGCCTTGCTTGGTGCCTTCGAGGGACAGATACGCGGGTGTTGGCATGAACGCTCTCCTTGCCTTGTTGAATGCCGGATTGGCCTCAACAGGAATACAAGCGGCGTGCCAGTCCAAAAAAATCATTTGTAAACAATAAGTTAGATAATTTCCGCGAGTTCATGATCACGCTGATGCGCGACTGCTCACATTTTGCTGAGCAACATTCTGCCTTGAGCTGTGCAAGTTGTTGCGCAGGTGATCGCCAGGCCAGTCGAGGCGGGGCATTGCACGTCGCGTCGGGTCGCTACAGCGGCCGTGCTGCGCAGCAATTTGCGCAGGCGTCCCGTCAGGATGAGCAACTGATTTCCAGGTGCTTGCCCCACTCCGGCGGGCGCTCGGCGTAACGCTCACGGCCGGGCTGCTCGTCAAAAGGGTGACTGAGCACGGCATGCAGGTCGCGTACCGGCGCGTAGTCGCCGGCTTCGGCCGCTGCGATCGCTTCCTGGGCGAGGTAGTTTCGCAGGATGAATTTCGGGTTGACGGCATGCATGCGTGTCCGGCGCGCCTCGGAATCCCCGTTCTCGCGATTGCTTCGGGCGCGGTAATCGGCGGCCCAGTCGTCGAAGGCGCGGATGTCGATGAAATCCTCGCGCAGGCGGGCCAGCGACTGCTCCGCCGGCCGGTCGCCCAGTTCACGAAAGAACCGGGTGTAGTCGATGGCGCTGCCCTGCATCAGTTGCAGCAAGCGTTGAATCAGCGCCTTGTCGCCGTCATCGGCCATCTCGAAGCCCAGGCGCTTTCGCATCAGGTCGAGCCATTCCCGTTCGTATGCCGGCAGGAATAATTCCATCGTATGGCGCAATTGCTCGACGTCGATGAAAGGCGTCAGCGCCTGGGCAAGGGCGGCGAGGTTCCAATGCGCGATGGGTACCTGGTTCTCGTAGGAATAGCGGCCGGCGTGGTCGGAGTGGTTGCAGATGAAGCGCGCGTCGAAATCGTCAAGAAAGGCGTAGGGCCCGAAGTCGAAGGTGATGCCAAGGATCGACATGTTGTCCGTGTTCATCACGCCGTGGCAGAAGCCGTAGGCCTGCCACCGGGCGACCAGCGCGGCGGTGCGCTCGAGTACCTGCTGAAAAAAAGCCTGGTAGGGTTCCGGGTGCTCCAGGCAATCAGCGAAGTGGCAGGCGATCACGTGGTCGAGCAGGAGCCGCAGTTCCTCGTGCTGACGGGTGTAGTAGAAGAACTCGAAATGGCCGAACCGCACATGGCTCGGGGCCAGGCGAAGCAGCATCGCGCCCTGTTCCGGGCGCTCGCGGTAGACGGGCGTGTCCGAGGCGGTGACGCACAGCGCCCGGGAACTGGGAATGCCCAGGGCATGCAGGTGCTCGCTGGCCAGGAATTCGCGAATCGAGGAACGCAACACGGCGCGCCCGTCGCCCATCCGTGAATAGGGCGTCAAGCCTGCGCCCTTCAGGTGCAGGTCCCAATGCTTACCGGCCTCATTGCGCACCTCGCCAAGCAGCAGGCCACGGCCATCGCCGAGACGCGGGTTGTAGCTGCCGAACTGGTGGCCGGAATAGACCATGGCGCGCGGCTCGGCGGTGCTCCAGAGCTTGTGGCCGGCGAAAAGCTCCGTAAACAACGGCTCGGCGGCCTGCTCCGGATCGAGATCGAGCAGAGCCATGGCTGCCTCGCTCGAGACGACCAATCGCGGGTTGTCCAGCGGGTGCGGTGTCACCTCGGTGGAGAACGCATCGCCCAGGCGGGCGAAGCGGTTGTCGAAGTCGAGTTCGGTGAGCGTCTTCACGAGGGCTCCGGCGTTATGAGCAATAGCGCCCAATTATGGGCGCATGAATTTGGAGGCCGCCGCGAGGGTGACGTTCCTCAGGCCTGACCGTCGGCGGGCGGCGTAGCTGGCCGGGGGGTGGCGCCGAGCTGCAGTACTTTGCCGTCGAGGTTTTTCAGGAACACGTCCACCTGGCGGAACGCAATGTTGATGCCGGCCTTGTTGAACTCGCGATCGATGTAGCGATTGATTTCGTCGGTCGCCGGGTTGCGGTCGCCCAGATCTCGCACATGGATGCGCAGTTCGTGGTCGAGTGTACTCTCGCCGAATGTGAGGAAAAAAACCTGCGGCTCCGGGTCTTTCAGCACTCGAGGGTTGTCCTGCGCGGCCTTGTAAAGCAGCGCTTTCACGCGCTCAAGATCCGAGCCGTAGGCCACGCCAACTCTAATCGTCACGCGCGTAACGGTATCGCTCAGGGACCAGTTCACTAACTGGCCAGTGATGAAGGTCTTGTTTGGGACGATGATGTCCTTGCGATCGAAATCAGTGATGGTAGTGGCGCGGATGCGGATGCGGCTTACCGTGCCGGAGAGGTTGCCGATGGTCACCACGTCGCCGATGCGCACCGGCCGCTCGAACAGGATGATCAGGCCGGAAATGAAGTTGGCGAAGATTTCCTGCATGCCGAAACCGAGGCCGACCGAGAGTGCCGCGACCAGCCATTGAAGCTTGTCCCAGCTGACGCCGAGCGTCGACAGGGTGGAGACGATGCCGATGCCGGCCAGAAAGTACGACAGCAGTGTCGTTGTGGCATAGGCACTGCCCTGCGCGAGGCGCATTTTGGATAGCACCACCACTTCCAGCAAGCCGGGCAGGTTGCGCGCCACGGCAATCGTGATGGCGACGATCAGCAGCGCGCCGAGCAGGTTGTTCAGCGTGATGGCGTTGGTTGCAGCCGTATCGCCCGAGCCACTGACGAATTCGTAGAGCACCACGTTATCCAGGTAGGACACGACGCTGATCAGATCCGACCAGACCCAGTAGAGCACCACGAAGAACAAGCCGAACATCGCCAGGCGGGTCAGACGCAGGGACTGTTGATTGACCTGCTCGATATCCAGCCCGGCCTCGCCGGCGGACTCGCTGGTATCCAACGTCTCTTCGGCCTGGGCCTCACGTTTGGCCAGGGCGCGTTGATAGGCGAGCCGCCGCGCCGCGACGGTCAGGCCGCGGATCAGCGTGGCCTCGATGACGATCCAGGCCAGCAACAAGTAGAGGGTGTCGATCAGGCGGCCGGTCAGCTTGAGCGCCGTGTAGTAGTAGCCGAAGCCCACCACCACGATCAATGCCAGCGGCAGGATGCTGAACAGCAGCCCGATAAAACGACGGAAGGGCGGTGCGTTGTGGCTCGATGGGCCTTTCAACAACAGCCGGGTCAGGCGCCAGCTCATCATGGCGAAACACACCAGCACCACGACGATCCCGATCACGTCATCAACGAGGCTCCCAGGTTGATGTTCTGCAATGGCCACGACCGCGACCAGCGCCATGACGACCAGACCCAGGCGGCGAATCTCGTTGCGCAGGAAGGTGACCTGCGGGCGGAACCAGCCGAAGTGCGTTTCCGCGACGCGGTTGGGTGAGAGCATCCGGTAGGCACTGTAGAACACCAGCCAGGCTTGCCCCATCTGGTAGAAAGCCGCGCCAAGGCTGATGTTCTGCCCCCGGCCGTCCATCTGAAGCAGGTAGCCGCACAGGGCGAGGAACAGTGCGCCAGGCAGCGCCAGCAACAGGTTCAGCAATAGGGCCAGAGGGGTGTGCAGCTGGCTGTCGTTGCGGAAATGCCCGATGTCTGCACTGAGCGAGTCGAGCTTGGCGTTGATCGCTTCGCGGCGCCACAGCAACAGGCCAATTAGCAGCAGAAGCGGGACGAAGAACAGGGGGCGCTCCAACAAACCTGCGCCGAGCGCTTCGAATACCGAGCTCCAGGGCATTGCACGCAGCTGACGATCGAGCAGGGTCGGGACGCTTTTGAACCAGTCCAGGTCGAGCGGTTTGTTGCTTGGGATCCAGAACATCTGCTCGTCCAACGTCTCACGCAAGGCCGCGGCCTTGGTCTGCAGTTGCCGTTGGTTGAGTTGCAGGGTGATGGATTCACTGAGCAGCGCATTGAGCGAATGATTGAGCCGGTCGAGCAATTCGCTGCGGGTGCGCACGAGCTCAGTGAGGGCGCTGCGCAGCTCCGGTGTGACCTCGCCTGCTGGTTGGCTGGCCAGTCGCTCCTCGACATAGCCCGCAATGTCGCCGGCCGTTTCGCGGCGCTGGTTGAGTTCGAACTGATACAGGCGAATGTCCGCAATCTCGTCGGCGAGATCCTTGTCTAGGCTCAGTTGCGGCAGGGCTTGTTTCTGCTGGTACAGGATCTTCGATAACAGTAGGCTGCCTTCGAGCACAGCGATCTGTTCTTCGAGTGCCTGATCTGCCTGGTTGAGGGTGTCGAGTTGTTGCCGGGTCTGCAGGTTTTGCTGGGTGAGGTCGTTAAGGCGCTCCGTAGCCCGCAGCAGGTAGCCCGATAGCTTGCGGTTCTCCTCGGTTTCGGCGGGTAGCAGCTTGTCCGACCCCGCCTTCTCGGCTTTCAACGAATACTGGGCGACCGTTTGTTCGGATTCCTCCCGGCGCTTGTTGTTGATTGCAGTCTGCAGCGCCATGGTCTCGCGTTCGGCACGGGCGATACGCTCGGAGAGCAAATCGCGTCGCGCTACGCCAAGGTCGAGCAAGAGGCTGTTGCCGGCAAGCTCGCTTCGGCGCAGCTCGATCTGTGCGATGAGCGATTCCTTTTCGACGTTCAACAGGGCCCGGCGCTCGTCGCTCATTGGCTTACCGTTTTCGCGGCCGCCCTTGAGCAGATTGTTGATTTCGTCGATGCGAGTCTGGAACTTGGCGATATCGGCCTGGGCTCGCTCGGGGCGGGTCTGGGCGCTGATGATCATGCTGTTGGCGGCCGTCAGTGCGGCCTGCCACGCGGACAGTTCGGCGACGCGTTCGTCCAGCCGTTGTTCAAGCGCGGGTACTTTCAATTTGGCCAGGTTGCCGGCCAGGTCCGTCGCGTCGCTGGCCTTGAGTTTCGCCAGATCGCGCTGCGATTCGCTGATCTCCTTGGGCGCGTTGGCCAGCTCGGCCTTCACTGAAGCCAGTCGCTTCGTGGCCGCCGCGGCCTGTTCCTCGAAGCCCTTGGCGCGCTCGCTGGCGCTCGGTTGGGCCGGCTTGGCTTCTTCTTCGGCAGGTTGGCTGCCGGTCAGGCCGGGTACGGATTGGGCGAAGCCCGATACGGGAACGAGGGCGAGCAGGGTCGCCAGGAGAAAGGTGCGCAAGGGAGCCATGGGTCGCATCGAGGTATGAAAAAAGAGTGCGAGTCTAAGGGCTGCGACAGGGCGAGGCGAGTCCATAGATCGGAAGCCCCGCTCGGTGCTGGCGGGGCCCGTTTGCTCGCCGCGTCAGAAGTGCAGCGAAGGGCCGGGCTTGTTGCCCTCCGGAAACTTCAGGCCGACCTTGCGCACCTGGCCGTGCTCCATGGCGGCGATGGTCCAAATAAGGCCGTTCCACTCGATCTGGTCGCCGGTGACGGGTTTACCGCCGACACGTTCTGCAATGAATTGGCCGATCTGCATTCGGCCATCGATGTCGCCGAGCTTGAGGCCATAAAGCGCGGCCAGTGCGCTCATCTCGGCTTCGCTTTCAAGGATGAAATCACCAAAGAAGCGCATGTCCCGGCCGCGTTCTGGCGCCTCGCTGAACAGCTTGCCGAGGGCCGGCAGATCTTCTTCATGACCGATCACACAAAGAATGTCATCCACCTGCAGGCGGGTGCTGCCGGAAGGGTGCAATAGCGCACGGCCTCGAAAGAGTGCCGCGATGCGCGTACCGGCTGGCATCTTCAGCTCACGCAATGCCGCGCCAACGCACCATTTTTTGGCGTTGAGTCGGTAGATGAACAGTTCCCACTGGCTGGTGGTATGGATCTGCAGGCCGGCGCGGGATATCGGCATAGGCGAGGGCGGCACCTCGACTTTGGCCTTCTTCGCGGCCCAGGTCAGCGTGGTTCCCTGAAGCAGCAGCGACACCAGCACGATGAAGAACGCCACGTTGAAGAACAGCTGTGCATTCTCCAGCCCGGCCATCAGCGGAAACACGGCGAGAATCACCGGCACTGCGCCGCGCAAGCCGATCCAGGAGATGAACAGGCGCTCGCGCAATTGGAAACTGCGAAACGGCAACAGACCGATGAACACGGCGAGTGGACGAGCGAAGAGGATCATCCACAGCGACAGCGCCAGCGCAGGGAGGGCGATGGGCAACAGGTTGCTGGGTGTGAGCAATAGGCCGAGCACGAGGAACATGCCGATCTGGCTGAGCCAGGCGAGGCCATCGAACATGTGCAGGATGCCGTGGCGGTTGCGAATCGGCCGGTTGCCCAACAGCAGGCCGCAGACGTAGACCGCGAGGATGCCGCTGCCGCCAATGGCACCTGATAGCGCGTAGATCATGATGCCGCCGGCCACGGCCAGCAGCGGATAGAGGCCGTCGGCGACCGAGAGGCGGTTGATCAATTGCAACAGCAGCCAGCCGCCGCCGAGGCCCAGCAGGGTGCCGATGCCGAACTGCTGTACCAGGTTGAGGAAGAAGCCCCAGCCGAAGCCCGTCTGGCCCGAGGCGATCATGTCGATCAGTGCGACGGTGAGGAACATCGCCATCGGATCGTTGCTGCCCGATTCGATCTCCAGCGTCGAGCCGACGCGTTCATTCAGCCCGCGACCGTTAAGGAGGTTGAACACCACCGCCGCATCGGTCGAGCCGACGATCGCGCCGATCAGCAAGCCCTGCATCAGCGGTATGTCGAAAAGCCAGGCGGCGGCGAGGCCGGTGAGGCCGGAGGTGACCACGACGCCAGCGGTGGCCAGCGAGAACGCCGGCCAGAGTGCAACGCGGAAGGTCGCCGCGCGGGTCCGCATACCCCCGTCGAGCAGGATGATGGCCAGCGCCAGGTTGCTGATAAGAAAGGCGAGCGAGTAGTCGTCGAAAACGATGCCGCCGATGCCGTCGACACCGGCGAGCATACCGACGGCGAGAAAGATGACCAGGATCGGCACGCCAAGGCGTGTCGACAACGAGCTCATCAGGATGCTGGCCGCCACCAACAGGGCACCGATGAAAAACAGTTGGTTGATATGGCCAATATCCAAACGCGCGCTCCGGGTTAGTGCTAGCTGGCAGTCTATGCAGGCTGCATGCCAGCGATTCTAACCCGCTGATTTGACGCGCTGTCAAAAATGCCTGACGCAGCGACAGGCGTGTCGGATCGGCTGGCTTCCGGTCAGCCGATCCGCGCGGAGGGGATCAGAACCACGACGCCTGCATCGCCAGGCAGGTGTCGTCGCGCTCGGCCAGTAGCGCCAGTTCGTGATGGCAGCCCGGCACTTCCCACGTCAGGAAGTAGCGCGCGGCCTGTAACTTGCCTCGGTAGAAGTCCTCGTCGGCCGCGTTGCCCTTCGCCAGTCCCTGTTCGGTATGTATCGCCTGTTCCAGCCAGCGCCAGCCGATCACCGCATGGCCAAACACCTTCAGGTACAACGCCGAATTGGCCAGGGCCAAGTTGACCTTGCCCGCCATGAGGTCGCCAAGCAGCGCCTGGGTCACTTCGGTCAGGCGCGCCACCAGTGTCTCCAGCGGCTGGCGCAGCGCGTCGAGCGAGCCGAACTCCCGAGCGCGCCCGCACGTGCCTTGAATCAGGCCAAGCAGTTGGCGCAGCGCGGCGCCGCCGTTCTGCATCAGCTTGCGGCCGAGCAGGTCCAGCGACTGAATGCCGTGGGTGCCCTCGTGGATTGGGTTCAGGCGATTGTCGCGGTAGTACTGTTCCACCGGGTATTCGCGGGTATAGCCGTGGCCGCCGAGAATTTGAATGGCTAGCTCGTTGGCCTTGAGACAGAACTCAGACGGCCAGGACTTGACGATGGGGGTGAGCAGGTCGAGCAGCTCGTGTGCCGTCTTGCGCGCCTCTTCGGTTGTCGCCGTCTGCTCTTCGTCGACCAGGCGGGCTGCGTACAGCCCCAGATCGAACGCGCCTTCGACATAGGCCTTTTGCGTCAGCAGCATGCGCCGTACATCGGTGTGCTCGATGATCGGCACCTGTGCCGAGGTCGGGTCCTTGCCGTCCGGCAGGCGGCCCTGCGGACGTTCGCGGGCATAATCGAGCGAATACAGGTAGCCGGCGTAGCCGAGCATGATGGCGCCCATACCCACGCCGATCCGCGCGTCGTTCATCATCTGAAACATGTACGACAGGCCTTTGTGGGGCTCGCCGACGAGGTAACCGACGCATTCGCCGTGATCGCCGAAATTCAGCGCCGTGCTGGTTGTGCCGCGCCAGCCCATCTTATGGAACAGACCGGCAAGCACCACGTCATTGCGCTTGCCGATACTGCCGTCGTCGTTGACCAGGAACTTGGGCACGATGAACAGGCTGATGCCTTTCACGCCGGGCGGTGCGTCCGGCAGCTTGGCCAGCACCATGTGCACGATGTTTTCCGACAGCCCGTGGTCGCCGCCGGAGATGAATATCTTGTTGCCCTTCAGCCGGTAGCTGCCGTCGCCGGCCGGCTCGGCACGGGTGCGCAGGTCCGACAGGGACGAGCCCGCATGCGGTTCGGTCAGCGCCATGGTGCCGAAGAAGCGGCCTTCGATCATCGGCTGCAGAAAGCGCTGTTTCTGCTCATCGCTGCCGAACACCTCGATCAGATGCGCGGCGCCCATCGACAGCATCGGGTAAGACGAGGTGCCGATGTTGGCCGCCTGGAAATGCGCAAAGCACGCCCGGGATAGCAGGTTCGGTAGCTGCATGCCGCCTTCGTCGAAACCGCGCGAGGCGTTGTGGAAGCCGGCTTCGATGAACGCGTCGACGGCGGGCTTCACTTCAGGGATCAACAATGCTTCGCCGTCCCGATATTCAGGCTCGTTTTCGTCGGCCTTGCGGTTGTGCGGAGCGAACAATTCCGCGGCGATGCTGCGTGCCGTGTCGAGCGCGGCGTCAAATGTTTCGCGGCTGTGGTCGGCGAAGCGCTCTCGTTGGGTCAACGACTCGGCATCGAGCACTTCGTAGAGTTCGAAGGCCAGGTTGCGCGGGCAGAGCAAAGTCTCGGGCATGGAAAATCCTCCGTGTACATGCGCTCGAGTCTAAGGACGCGTCAAGCGGACTGCCTAGCACCATACATTCGGGTGATGGAGCGGCACAGTCGCGCTTTCTGCAGCTTGCTCGGCGGGGCCTCAGCGTGCCCGTGTCGCGAAGAAATCGAGTAGTTGAGCGAGGTGGCCCTCGCCGATGCCCGCCTCGACCAGATGCTGATCGCCGCGTGCCAGGTGCTCTTCGATCTGCTGGCGGGCCGCTTCCGGTCCGAGTAGCGCGACCACAGTGCTCTTGCCCGCGTCCTTGCCCGAATCCTTGCCGCTCTGCTGGGAGCTGAGTCCATCAGCCAGATCGTCGAGCAGTTGGAAGGCGAGGCCCAGCTCAGTGGCGAACCCCGTGAGGTGGCGCGTACAGCTGGCGCTGGCATCGGCCATCAGAGCAGCGGATTCGACGGCTGCGGTGAACAGCGGGCAGGTCTTCAGGCGGTTGGTGTGCGCGATGGCTTCCAACGGACGAGAACGCTGGCCTTCGCGCAGGTCGTGATATTGGCCGCGCACCAAGCCCTGGGCGCCGGTGGCCTGAGCCAGCAGGCGAACCAGCTGGTTGCGGGTCGAGGCGGGCAAGGCACCAGCCGAGGCGGCGATGCCAAAGGCTTGGCTCAGCAGCGCGACGGAGCCGAGCACAGCGACGTCTTCACCGTATTGGCGGTGGATGGTCGGGCGACCTCGGCGCAACTCGGCGTTGTCCATGCAGGGCATGTCATCGAGAAACAGGGAGGCGGCGTGAACCATTTCCAACGCACAAGCCAGGTCGAGCCCGGCGTCCGAGGCGGGAGCGCCCGGCTGCAAGTCTTTCAGGGTCAACAGGAGCAGCAGCGGGCGGACTCGCTTGCCCGGTGCCAGGGTGCCGTCGCGCATGGCAGTAGCGATCGCATCCTGTTGGGGTGCAAGCGGCAGCCACTGGCCAAGGCGTTCATCGACCTGTGCACGCAGCTCACTGACTGTCCGCTCGAAGTCGTGTTGCGTGTTCGGCAAAGCGATGGCCATGACGACCTCCTGTATCGTTTTTCATTAGATATCGTGACAATACCTGTACAGCGTGTATAAGTCTTGGCACTTTTAATGACCACACCCGTCCACATAAGGTCATCGAACGAGGCGCTGCATGAGCAAAGAAACTATTGCGGAACGTAAGAATGATCACCTGGACATCGTTCTCGACCCGCGCCGCGCCTGTTCCACAGTGGACTCGGGCTTCGCCGCCCTGACGTTCGAGCACTGCGCGGCGCCGGAGTTGCGTCTCGAGGACGTCGATATTCGTGCCGTGTTGTTCGGCCGGACACTCTCTGCGCCGCTGCTTATAAGCTCGATGACTGGCGGTGCAGCGCGCGCGTCCCAAATCAATCGCCACCTGGCCGAAGCCGCCGAAGCCTTGGGCATAGCGCTCGGGGTCGGCTCGCAGCGCATTGCCTTGGAAACCGGCGCGGACCAGGGCCTGACCCGACAGTTGCGGCAGCTCGCCCCTTCGGTGCCGCTGCTAGCCAACTTCGGCGCCGCGCAGCTGGTCGCCGGCTATGGCATCGACGAAGCGCAGCGCGCCGTCGACATGATCGAAGCCGACGCGCTGATCATTCATCTCAATCCCTTGCAGGAGGCCGTGCAGGTGGGTGGTGATCGTGACTGGCGCGGTGTGCTCGCCGCAATCGAGGCGCTGGCGCTGCGCCTGCCAGTGCCGCTGATCGCCAAGGAAGTCGGGGCCGGTATCTCGCCAGCCGTCGCCCTGCGCCTGCTCCAGGCCGGCGTATCGGTGATCGATGTCGCCGGGGCCGGTGGGACCAGTTGGGCCGCGGTCGAATCGGAGCGCACGCAAAGCCCCCGTCAGCGGGCGATCGCCAAAGCGTTCACCGGTTGGGGAATCCCCAGTGCCCAGGCGATTGCTGGCGTACGGCACGCGTGCCCGGACGCCTACCTGATCGCGTCGGGCGGCATCCGCGATGGCATCGATGTGGCCAAGGCGATCCGCCTCGGTGCCGACCTCGTCGGCCAGGCGGCTGGCGTGCTGGATGCGGCGCTGGTCGGGCCGGAAGCGGTGGTCGAGCATTTCCAGATCATGATCGAGCAGCTGCGAATCGCCTGTTTCTGCACCGGTTCGCCCGACCTGGTGGCGCTGGCGCAGGCGCCGCTGCTGCCGGCTTTCGACCCGACCGCCCTCTGATGCGCGGGCTGTCCGCAGTGGGTCTCTGGTCGAGGGTTTCTCAATGACGCATTTCGCGGTTGTCGCGCCGCCATTCCATAGCCATCTGCGTGCAATGGAGGCCATCGCCGCGCAGTTAATCGGCCGAGGCCATCGGGTTACCTTCGTGCAGCAGGCGGATGTCGCTCAGGCGCTGCGCCACCCGCAGGTCGGCTTTGCCCAGGTGGGCGCCGGCTCGCATCCGCCGGGCTCGCTGGCGGCTATCGTCAACCGCGCCGCGCGCCCCGGAGGGCCTTGGGGGATTCGCCGGGTAATCGCCGACATGGCCGAGGCAACCGAGATGTACTGCCGCGACGCACCGGCGCTCTTGCGTTCCATCGGCGCCGAGGCGCTGCTGGCCGACCAGATGGAGCCAGCAGGTGGGCTGCTTGCCGAACACCTCGGGTTGCCCTTCGTCTCGGTGGCCTGCGCATTGCCGGTCAACCGGGAAGCGCTGGTGCCGCTGCCCGTGATGCCGTGGCGTTATCGGTCCACCCCTTGGGGCGAGCAGCTGAACCTGCACAGCAGCAATGTGTACGACCGTGCCATGCAGCCGCACGCACGGGTCATCGCGCGCTACGCCGCGGCTTTCGGCCTGCCGCCGCGTCAGCGCCTGGACCAGTGCCTGTCGCCGATGCTGCAACTGAGCCAGACCACGCCCGGCTTCGATTTTCCGCGTACCGCACTTCCCGCTCACTTTCATGGCGTTGGCCCGCTGCGTTCGTCGCTGGCCGACGAGCCCGCATTGGATGTGCCGGTTAGTCATGGCCGCCCCTTCGTATTCGCCTCCCTGGGCACGTTACAAGGCGACCGTTTTGCGTTGTTCGAGCGGATCGCCGAAGCCGCTCGAGAGCTCGACGTGCAACTGCTCATCGCTCATTGCGGCCGGCTGGGGAGCGCGCAGGAGAGCCGCTTGCTCAAGGCCGGTGCAGGGTGGGTCACGGACTTCGCGCCGCAACGCGCCGTGCTGGCTCGCGCTGATGCGCTGATTACCCATGCGGGGCTGAACACCGTGCTGGATGCGCTGGAGGCGGGTGTGCCGAGCCTGGCGCTACCGATCGCGTTCGATCAGCCCGGCGTGGCGGCGCGAGTGGTGCATGCCGGCGTCGGGCTCAAACTGGATCCACGGCTGGCCAGCCGACGACGCATCGTCGTGGCCCTACGCCGGTTATTGCGCGAACCGGGGTTCTCCCAGCGCGCGGGCAGCCTCGGCTCAGAAGTGCGGGCGGCTGGCGGTGCGCCACGTGCCGCCGAATTGATCGAGGCGGCGCTTGCCGTCGAATCGCTTCCTGTTCGGAGGCCCGAGCATGGCTGACGCGGACCTGATCCTGGTTGGCGGCGGCCTGGCCAACGGTCTGCTCGCCCTTCGCCTACGGCAGGAGCGGCCGGATCTGCGCGTGCTCATCCTCGAACAGGGCGAGACCCTCGGCGGCAATCACACCTGGTCGTTCCATGAGCATGACCTCATGGCCGAGCAGCACGCCTGGCTGGCACCGCTGGTGGCGCATCGTTGGCCGGGTTACGAGGTGATCTTTCCCGAGTTACGGCGTCAGCTGGGCAGTGGTTACGCAAGCATTTTCTCCTCGCGCTTTCATCAACATCTGCTGGACGAGTTGGGTCAGCGGGTTCTTCTGGGCTGCGAGGTGGTGGCGGTGGAGCCGCGGCGCGTGCGGCTGGCCAGCGGGCAGACGCTAGCGGCGGGCGCTGTGATCGACGGGCGCGGCGTGCGTCGCAGCGCGCGGCTTGCGCTGGGCTTCCAGAAGTTTCTTGGCCAGGAGCTGCGCCTACAGCAGCCCCATGGCCTGCTGGCGCCCATCATCATGGATGCCAGCGTCTCCCAGCACGACGGCTATCGCTTCATCTACGTATTGCCGCTCAGTACCGACAGCCTGCTGATCGAGGACACCTACTACGCCGACGGCGATCAGGTGGCGCCCGATACGCTGCGTGAAAATATCGTGCGCTACGCGCAGAGCCGCGGTTGGGCAATCCGCGAGGTACTGCGCGAAGAGCAAGGCGTGCTGCCTATCGTGCTGTCTGGCGATATCGCGGGTTTTTGGGAAGAGGCGAGAGGCGTACCGCAAAGCGGGCTCTCGGCGGCCTTGTTTCACCCAACGACGGGCTATTCGCTACCCGATGCGGTGCGCCTGGCCGACCATCTCGTACGGCTCGATCGCTGGGATGCAGGCAGTCTGTTTACCTCGGTTCGCGACTATTCAACGCTGCAATGGCGGCGGCGCGGCTTTTTTCGCCAGCTCAATCGCATGCTGTTCATGGCCGGCACAGCGGATCGTCGCTGGGCGGTGATGCAGCGCTTTTACCGCCTGCGAGAGCCGCTGATTCAGCGCTTTTACGCAGCCGACCTGACCGTCTGGGACCGATTGCGCATCGTCTCGGGCAAACCTCCCGTGCCGGTGGGCGAAGCGCTACGCGCGCTGGCCGCCAGCGATCTGCACAAGGAAACACGATGAACCAGGCAACAGGCAGTGCGCCCAGGCGGGCGGTGGTGATCGGCGCCGGTTTCGGCGGCTTGGCGTTGGCGATTCGTTTGCAGCGCGCAGGCATCCAGACAACGTTGTTGGAGAAGCGCGACAAGCCGGGTGGACGCGCCTATGTGTATCAGGATCAGGGGTTCACCTTCGACGCCGGCCCAACCGTCATTACAGACCCACCGGCGCTCGATGAGCTTTTCACTGGCACCGGCAAGCGCATGGCCGACTACGTCGAGCTGCTGCCGGTCAGCCCCTTCTACCGGCTGTGCTGGGAGGACGGCTACAGCTTCGACTACGTCAATGATCAGGCCGAGCTGGACCGGCAAATCCATGCCCTGAACCCGAAGGATGTCGCCGGCTATCAGCGCTTTCTCGCCTATTCGCGGGCGGTGTACGAGGAGGGCTACGTCAAGCTCGGCACCGTGCCCTTCCTGTCGTTTCGCAGCATGATCGGCGTCGCGCCGCAGCTGGCCAAGCTGCAGGCCTGGCGCAACGTGTACAGCATGGTGGCCAAGTTCGTGGAGAACGACCGTCTGCGCCAGGCGCTCTCCTTTCACTCGCTGCTGGTCGGCGGCAATCCGTTCGAGACCTCGTCCATCTACGCGCTGATCCATGCCCTGGAGCGCCAGGGCGGTGTCTGGTTTCCCCGCGGCGGCACCGGGGCGCTGGTGCAGGGGATGGTCCGGCTGTTCGAGGATCTGGGCGGCAGGCTGGAGCTGAACGCCGAGGTCGCGCGGATCGAGCTGGAGGCTGGACGCGCGAAGGCCGTGATCACCGGTGACGGTCGCCGCTTCGACACCGATGCGGTGGCTTCCAACGCGGATGTGGTCAACACCTACAAGCAGCTGCTCGGGCATGAGGAGCGTGGTCGCGATGAGGCCAAACGGCTTTCCGGCAAGCGTTTCTCGATGTCGCTGTTCGTCATTCATTTCGGCCTCAAGCGCCGTCATGAGCACCTGCAGCATCACACGGTGTGCTTCGGCCCGCGTTACCGCGAGCTGATCGACGAGATCTTCAAGCGCGAGACGCTGGCAGACGACTTTTCCCTCTACCTGCACGCGCCCTGCGTCACCGATCCTTCGCTGGCGCCGGAAGGCTGCGCCAGCCATTACGTGCTGGCGCCGGTGCCGCACCTGGGCACGGCGGATATCGACTGGGCGGAGGAGGGGCCAAAGTACCGCGACCGCATCTTCGAGTACCTGGAGCGGCACTACATGCCGGGGCTGCGTGGCGATCTCGTGACTCACCGGATCTTCACGCCGCAGGATTTTCGCGAGGAGCTCAACGCCCATCTCGGGTCGGCGTTTTCGCTGGAGCCGATCCTCACCCAGAGCGCCTGGTTCCGCCCGCACAACCGCGACGACGTGATTCCCAACCTCTATATCGTCGGCGCCGGCACTCACCCGGGTGCCGGCGTGCCGGGCGTCGTCGGTTCGGCCAAGGCCACCGCCGGGCTGATGCTGGAGGACTTCATGTTGAAGGGGCAGGCCGGATGAACGATCAGGTCATCGATCACTCCACTCAGGCGATCAATGTCGGCTCCAAGAGCTTCGCCGCCGCGGCAAAGCTGTTCGACGAGCGCACCCGCCAGAGCGCGGTGATGCTCTACGCCTGGTGCCGTCATTGCGACGACGTGATCGACGGGCAGACGCTGGGCCACGGTCAGGTCGAAGGCGACCGCGCCACCGGCGAAGCGAGACTGGCTGAGCTGGTGGACCTCACCGAGCGCGCCTACGCTGGCGAGCCGATGGCCGATCCGGCGTTCGCCGCCTTCCAGCAGGTGATCCAGCGGCACCGGATTCCCAAGGCCCATCCGCTGGAGCATCTGGCGGGTTTTCGCATGGATGTGCAGGGCTACCGCTACCAGACCCTCGACGACACCCTGCTGTACTGCTACCGCGTTGCCGGCGTGGTGGGCCTGATGATGGCGCGGGTGATGGGCGCCGAGGCGGAGCCGACGCTGGATCGCGCCTGTGATCTGGGCTTGGCCTTTCAGCTGACCAACATTGCCCGCGATATCGTCGAGGATGCGCAGATCGGCCGCGTCTACCTGCCGGCCGAGTGGCTGGCGGAGGTGGGTATTCCAGAGGCCGAGGTCGCGCTGCCTCAGCATCGTGCCGCGTTGGCGACGCTGGCGGCGCGCCTGGTGGATCTGGCCGAGCCCTATTATCAGTCGGCGTCTCAGGGCTTGCGCGACCTACCGCTACGCTCGGCCTGGTCGATCGCCACCGCCCATGGCGTCTACCGGCAGATCGGCGTCGAGGTGAAAGCGCGCGGCGCGGCGGCCTGGGATGCGCGGGTGTCGACGAGCAAAGGGCAGAAGCTGCAGTTCCTGCTGGGGGGCGGAGTGCTGGCGCTGGCCTCGCGGCGGATGCAGGTCAGGCCGCGTCCTGACGATCTCTGGAGACGTCCTCGCTAGCGCTCGCCTTGCGCAGCGGCCCGTCGTGCAGCTCGCGCAACTGGCGCTTGAGCACCGGCAGCGGCGGCGCGTAGAGAAAGCCGAAGGACACGCAGCGCTCCTTGCCTTCGACCGCGTGGTGCAGACGGTGCGCCTGATACAGCCGCTTGAGGTAGCCGTTGCGCGGCACGTAGCGCAGCGGCCAGCGGTGATGGACCAGCCCGTCATGGGCGACGAAATAGAGAAAGCCGTAGGCCGTCATCCCGGCGCCGATCCATTCCAGCGGGTGATAACCTGCCGTGCCGAGGGCGATCAGCCCGATCGCCACGCCAGCGAACACCACCGCATAGAGGTCGTTCTTCTCGAACCAGCCGCTGCGCGGCTCGTGGTGCGACTTGTGCCAACCCCAGCCCCAGCCGTGCATCACGTACTTGTGTGCCCACCAGGCGAAGACTTCCATGCCGGCCAGGGTGGCGAGAAAAACGAGTGCGTTGGTCAACAGGCTCATACCGGTCCTTCCATCTGCAGGTGAGCACAGTCTACGCCCTGCGGCGCGCCAGTCGAGTCCGGCGCCGACGCCTGGCGGGCATCTTCAGAGTCGCCACCCCGCAGCCAGTTCAGCGGTCAGGCGCGCTGCGCCAATGGCCCGACAGCCGCTGGCGTTCTGCCCGGCCCAAAGGGGCGAGAAATCGTTCACGCCGGCGGGCTCGGCCTGGCTGCGCAGGCGTGCGATGGCATTGCCGGCCAGCGGGAAGGCGGGCACCGCGGCCGGGCGGGGGCCGAGTTCGCGGATCAGGCGATTGACGATGCCGCGCGCCGGACGACCGGAAAACAGTGTGGTCAGCACCGTCTGCTCGACGCCAGGGCTCTGCAGTGCCTGGCGGTGCAGGGGGCTGGCGCGGCTCTCGTCGCACAGCAGGTAAGCCGTGCCAATCTGCACGCCGGCAGCGCCCAGCGCTTGCGCGGCCGCGACGCCCTGCGCATCGGCGATCCCGCCGGCCGCGATCACGGGCAGGTCCAGCGCGGCGACCAACTGGGGTAGCAGCGCGAAGGTGCCGACCTGGCCGTCGAGGTCATCGCTCAGGAACAGCCCGCGGTGGCCGCCGGCCTCCAGCCCCTGCGCAATCACCGCATCGACGCCTTTCGCCTGCAGCCAGCGGCCTTCTTCGAGCGTGGTGGCGCTGGACAGCACCTTGGCTCCGGTCGCCCTGACGCGCTGTAGCAATGCCTCGTCGGGCAGCCCGAAGTGAAAGCTGACCACCGCCGGCCGGTGCCGCTCCACCACCTCGGCCATCGCCGCGTCGAAGGGGCGGCGCGTGGCGCCATCCGGGATGCTCGTCGGCTCGATGCCATGCGCCGCCAGATAGGGCACCAGCAGGTCGAGCCAAGCCTGGTTGCGCGCCGGGTCGGCGGGGCGCGTGCGATGGCAGAAGAAATTGACGTTGTAGGGCTTGCGGGTGAGGGCGCCCATGGCGGTCAGTTCGGCGTCGAGCAGGTTCGCATCGAGCATGCCCGCTGGAATCGAGCCCAGTCCGCCGGCATTGGAGACGGCCGCCGCGAGCTCATGGTTCTGCGAACCGGCCATGGGCGCCTGGATGAGCGGCAGGCTGATCTGGAAAAGGTCGCGGATGTCCATCGAGGTTCCTCGGGCTGCTTGGGCGGGCCCCACACTGTAGCAGCCGCCGGTCGAGGTTCGGCATCGGGGCGTGCCGCGCGCCCCTGCGAATCGGGGCGCCGCACGGTTAGACTGTGCGCTCTTCAGGAGTACCCGATGAACTACCGCCACGCCTTTCATGCCGGCAACCATGCCGATGTCGTCAAACACCTCGTGTTGTCCCGCCTGTTCGCCCTGTTGTCACGCAAGGAGGCGCCGCTCGCCTACCTCGATAGCCATGCCGGCGTCGGTCTGTATGACCTGGCTGGCGACCAGGCCAGCCGCACCGGCGAATGGCTGCAAGGCATCGCGCGCCTGTGGCAGGCCGATGACGTGCCGGCTTCGGTGGCGGGCTACCTCGAGACGGTCCGCGCACTCAACCGCGATGGCGAACTGCGCTACTACCCTGGCTCGCCGGAGTTGGCACGACGCCTGACCCGCCCGCAGGACCGGCTGCACCTCAACGAAAAGCACCCCGAGGATGGCCGCCTACTGAAGGACAACATGGCCGGCGACCGTCGCGTCGCCGTGCACCTTGGCGAAGGCTGGCACGTGCCCCGGGCTCTGATGCCGACGGCCGAGAAACGTGTTGTGCTCCTGATCGATCCGCCGTTCGAAAAAGCTGATGAGCTGAGCCGCTGCGTCCAGGCGCTCGAAGAGGCATTGGGCCGCATGCGCCAGACAATCGGCGTGATCTGGTACCCGATCAAGGATGAGCGTCAGCTCAAGCGGTTCTATCAGGACCTGTCACGCAGTGGTGCGCCGAAGCTGCTGCGCGCTGAGCTGTTCGTCCATCCTACCGACGAGGCGCTGCGATTGAACGGCTCTGGTCTCGCGATCAGCAATCCGCCGTGGGGGCTGGAAGAGGAACTGCGCGAACTGTTGCCCTGGCTGGCCAAGCTGCTCGGCCAGACCGAGGGCGGCTGGCGGCTCGATTGGCTGGTGCAAGAGAAGTAACGGCTGAGCGTGCTTCAGCAAGCGATTCGCTTGGGTGAAGCCGGAATCCGGGCCGCGCCTCTCGCCTTTGGTAGGAGCGAGCTTGCTTGCGATCAGAGGCTATCGAGGCTGGGAGTCGCTGGGTTGTCCTGATCGCCAGCAAGCTGGTTCCTACAGGGTGAGCTAGGCCGGGGTGAATGTCGCGCTTACGTTCAACGTGACGCCAGTGGTGGATCGATGACGTGTGATCCACCCTACGAGGCCAGTCCGGGTTCTGGGCTTGGCTCTCTAGCTCAAAACAGCTTCAGCGGCTCTTCCTGCAGCGCTGCGATTTGCTCGCGCAGGATCAGTACTTGGTCGCCCCAGTACCGTTCGGTGCCGAACCAGGGAAAGCTCATCGGGAATGCCGGGTCATCCCAGCGGCGGGCGAGCCAGGCGCTGTAGTGCATCAGGCGCAGGGCACGCAAGGCCTCGATCAGCGGCAACTCGCGCGGGGTGAAATCATGGAATTCGCTGTAGCCGTCGACGAGTTCAGACAGTTGCGCCATGCGCTCGTGACGCTCGCCGGCGAGCATCATCCAGATGTCTTGTACCGAGGGGCCCATTCGGCAATCGTCCAGGTCGACGAGATGGAAGGCATCGTCCCGCGCCAGGATGTTGCCGGGGTGGCAGTCGCCATGCAGCCGGATCGGCTGAAAATCGGTTCGGGCGAATACGTCGTCGACGCGCTTCAACAGGTCCCGGGCGACCGACTCGTAGGCAGGTAGCAGCGATTTGGGTACGAAGCCACCGTCCAGCAGCGTGGCCAGCGAGGCGTGACCGAAATGTTGGGCATCCAGCGTCTCTCGATACTGGAAGGGCTGGCTCACGCTCACGGCGTGCATGCGGCCCAGCAGTTGGCCGAGCCGGTATAGCTGGTCTAGATTGCCCGGCTCCGGTGCACGCCCGCCACGGCGGGGAAAAAGCGCGAAGCGAAAGCCGGCATGTCCGAAGAGGGTGTGGCCGTCGCGCGCAAGCGGGGCGACGACAGGAATTTCGCGCTCGGCCAATTCCTGGCTGAACCGATGCTCTTCAAGGATCGCGGCATCGCTCCAGCGGCCCGGCCGGTAGAACTTCGCCACGAGCGGCGATTCTTCCTCGATGCCCACTTGGTAAACCCGATTTTCGTAGCTGTTGAGCGCCAATACGCGCGCATCGCTGAGCAGCCCGGTGCTCTCCACCGCATCGAGCACAAGGTCAGGGGTCAGTGTGTCGAAGGGGTGGCTCATGGTCGGCTCCGTAGGCGGGCAGCCAGTGTATTGCACTGGCGTGCATGCACAACCGCGAAGGCTATTCGCCGGGTTTCGGTGTACGGGCCAGGCAATAGACATCCACCCTCGCTGCGCCGGCGCGCTTGAGCACTCTGGCCAGCGCCTCGGCGGTGGCGCCGGTGGTCAGTACGTCATCGACGATCGCCAGGTGCCGCCCGGTCAGGGCATCCGGCGCAGTGAGCGCGAACGCCTGGCGCAGATTGCGCCGTCGGCTGGCCGCGTCCAGTTGCTGTTGTGAGGCGGTGTCGAGCGTTCGGCTGAGGGTGTCGTGCTCGACCGGCAGGGCCAGCGCGCGCCCCAGCCAATCGGCCAGCATGCCGGCCTGGTTGAAGCCGCGCTGGCGCAGGCGTTTTCGGGCTAGCGGAACGGTAACCAGTGCGTGTGGGCGAGGCAGGCCCTCATCGAACGCGTGATGCAAGTGACGGGCAAGTTGCTCGGCCAGTACCCGGCCAAGCGGCCATTGCGCGCGGTGCTTGAAGCGGCTGATCAGCGCATCGACCGGAAAGGCGAAACGCCACGGTACGACGACGTGATCGAAACTGGGCGGCCGCTTCTGGCACTCACCGCAGACCATCCCCGAGGCGGGCAGCGGCAGCGCGCAGATACTGCAGCACCCATTTAGCCAGGGCAGGTCGCCCTCGCAAGGGCCGCACACCGACTGGCCGAACTCGCAGGCGCCGTCACAAAGCGCGCATGAGTGATTAATTTTTAACCATTGGTAAACCATGCTTCCTTTCCTGGTTGACAGCTTTCCGCGCTTGGCTAACCATTTCGCATCCGTGCCAGGCCGCCGAGCCGCTATTAATTACAAGGATTGCTTATGAGCGCCACCACCGCTTCCGTTACCCGTCACGACTGGAGCCTCGCCGAAGTCAAGGCGCTCTTCGAGCAACCTTTCAATGACCTGATCTTCCAGGCTCAAGGCGTGCACCGCCAGCACTTCGATGCCAACCGCGTTCAGGTTTCGACATTGCTGTCGATCAAAACCGGTGCCTGCCCCGAAGACTGCAAATACTGTCCGCAATCAGGTCACTACAACACCGGTCTCGATAAAGAAAAGCTGATGGAAGTGCAGAAGGTGCTCGATGCGGCTGCCGAAGCCAAGGCCATCGGCTCGACGCGCTTCTGCATGGGTGCCGCCTGGAAGCACCCCTCCGCCAAGGACATGCCTTACGTCCTGAAGATGGTCGAGGGCGTGAAAGCCATGGGATTGGAAACCTGTATGACGCTTGGCAAGCTCGATCAGGAGCAGACCAAGGCGCTGGCCGCTGCAGGCCTGGATTACTACAACCACAACCTCGATACCTCGCCGGAGTTCTACGGCAACATCATCACCACCCGCACCTACGCCGACCGTCTGGAGACGCTGAGCTACGTCCGCGATGCGGGGATGAAGATCTGCTCCGGTGGCATCCTCGGCATGGGCGAGTCGCTGAACGACCGTGCCGGCCTGCTGATTCAGCTGGCCAACCTGCCCGAGCACCCGGAGTCGGTGCCGATCAACATGCTGGTCAAGGTCAAGGGCACGCCACTGGCCGAGGAACAGGACGTCGATCCCTTCGATTTCATTCGCATGCTCGCCGTGGCGCGGATCATGATGCCCAAGTCCCACGTTCGCCTGTCTGCCGGGCGCGAGCAGATGAACGAGCAGATGCAGGCCCTGGCCTTCCTCGCCGGTGCCAACTCGATCTTCTACGGCGAAAAGCTGCTGACCACCGGCAACCCGCAAGCTGACAAGGACATGCTGCTGTTCAAGCGCCTGGGCATTCAACCCGAAGCGCGCGAAGAGCATGACGACGAAGTGCACCAGGCCGCCATCGAGCAGGCGCTGGTCGAGCAGCGCGACAGCAAGCTGTTTTACGACGCCGCGTCGGCCTGATTAGCACGACCCCTGTGGCCGCGAAGCTCCTGCGGCTACAGGTTCGCCAGCAAGCTGGCTCCTACATAAGCTCCTCTGCCATGCCGTTCGATCTCGCTTCACGTCTCTCCGAGCGCCGCGCCGCCCATCTCTATCGCCATCGCCCGTTGCTGGAAACACCGCAGCAGCCGGAGGTGACGGTCGATGGCGAACAGTTGTTAGCGTTCTGCTCCAATGACTATCTCGGGCTGGCCAGCCACCCTGACGTGATCCGCGCCATGCAGCAGGGTGCCGAACGCTGGGGCGTCGGCGGCGGTGCCTCGCACTTGGTCATGGGGCACAGTACGCCGCACCACCAGCTCGAAGAGGCCTTGGCTGCCTTCACCGGCCGCCCGCGCGCCTTGTTGTTCTCCACTGGCTATATGGCCAATCTGGCCGCCGTCACGGCGCTGGTGGGGCAGGGCGATACGGTGCTCGAAGACCGCATCAACCACGCTTCGCTGCTCGACGCCGGCCTGCTCAGCGGTGCGCGCTTCTCCCGTTACCTGCACAACGATGCGGACAGCCTGGCCAAGCGCCTGGACAAGGCGACCGGCAATACCCTGGTGGTCACCGACGGCGTATTCAGCATGGATGGCGACCTGGCCGACCTGCCGACGCTGTGCGCCACCGCAAACGCCCGAGGCGCCTGGGTCATGGTCGATGACGCCCATGGCTTCGGTCCGTTGGGCAAAACCGGTGGCGGCATCGTCGAGCATTTCGGACTGGGGATGGCTGAGGTGCCGGTACTGGTCGGCACGCTCGGCAAGGCCTTCGGCACCGCTGGCGCCTTCGTCGCGGGCAGCGACGAGCTGATCGAGACCTTGATCCAGTTCGCCCGGCCGTACATCTATACGACCAGCCAGCCACCGGCGGTTGCCTGCGCCACCCTTAAAAGCCTGGAGCTGCTGCGCACCGAGGGCTGGCGCCGAGATCATCTGAATAAACTGATCGCGCGCTTCCGTCAGGGCGCGGCCGAGATCGGCCTGACGCTCATGGACAGCCCGACGCCCATCCAGCCGATTCTCGTCGGCAGCAGCGAGCGCGCCCTGGCGCTGTCTGCGGCGCTGCGCGAACGCGGCGTCCTGGTCGGCGCGATTCGCCCGCCTACGGTGCCGGTTGGCAGTGCTCGGTTGCGGGTGACCTTCAGCGCGTCGCACACCGAGGCGCAGGTGGAACGACTGCTGGATGTCCTGGCCGAATGCTGGAATCCCACGGCCGAGGAGCCACAAGCGGATGCGTGATCAGCTGATTTTGCTGCCCGGATGGGCATTCGGTCCGGCGGCGTTACAGCCGCTCTGCGATGCCTTGGGCGAACAGGCATCGGACCTTGATGTTTCGGTCGAGCCGCTGCCCGATCTGGCCGATCCCAACGCTTGGCTCGATGAGCTGGACGCCAGGTTGCCCACCGACAGCTGGCTCGGTGGCTGGTCGCTGGGAGGCATGCTCGCGACTCAACTGGCCGCGCGCCGCATCGACACTTGTCGCGGGCTCGTTACCGTGGCCAGCAATCCCTGCTTTCGCGCCCGGTCGCAATGGCCGGAGGCGATGGATGCCGAGATCTTCGATACCTTCCACGAAGCCTTTCGCCTCGACCCGGAGGAGACCCTCAAGCGGTTCCGCATGCTCTGCAGCCGTGGCGGGTTCGATCCACGCACCCTGGCGCGCCAGCTTCAGGTCAGCCAGGCGCAATCGCCCGTCGAGGTGCTGGATGCGGGTTTGCAATTGCTGGCCCAACTGGATGGGCGCGACGCCCTGCATGGCTACTTCGGCCCCCAGCTGCACCTGTTCGCCAGCCACGATGCGCTGGTGCCGGCCAGCGCCTGCGATGCTGTACGGCGTTGGATGCCGGGCGCCCGGGCCGAATTGATCGCCGACGCCAGCCATGCCGCGCCGCTGGAGCGTGCCGATGAAGTTGCAAGCCTGATGCTTAGCGTGATCCAAGGCGCCGGGCCATGACCGAGCGGGAAGCCGTATCGACGGGGCTACCCGATAAGCATCAGGTCGCCGCTTCTTTTTCACGGGCTGCCGGCAGTTACGATGCCGTCGCGGCGTTGCAACGTGCCGTTGGCGATGGGCTGTTGCAACGCTTGCCGAGTGACCTGCAGGTGCAGCGTTGGGTCGACCTGGGTTGCGGAACCGGCCATTTCTCCCGCGGCCTGGCCGAGCGCTTCCCTGCATGCGAAGGGTTTGCCGTCGATATTGCTGAAGGCATGTTGCGCCATGCGCGGCGGCTGGGTGGCGCGAAGCACTTCATCGCAGGCGATGCCGAGTGCCTGCCGCTGCGCGAGGCGTCGGCGGATTTGATCTTCTCCAGTTTGGCGCTGCAATGGTGTGCCGACTTTCAGGCGGTGCTGCGCGAGGCGGCGCGTGTGCTGCGCCCTGGCGGAGTGCTGGCGTTCAGTAGCCTGTGCAGCGGCACCCTGCAGGAATTGCGCGACAGCTGGCAGGCCGTTGACGGCTTCGCACACGTCAACCGGTTCCGCCATGTCGAGCAGTATCGGCAGCTTTGTGGCGAAGCGCCGCTTCGGGTCGAATGCCTCGTCGTCGAGCCGCGCGTGCTGCACTTCGCCGAGCTGCGCCAGCTCACGCACGAACTCAAGGCGCTCGGCGCGCACAATCTCAACCCTGGGCGCCCAGGCGGCCTGACTGGGCGTGCACGCATCCGTGCGTTGGTCGAAGCCTATGAGCGTTTCCGGCAACCCGCGGGCCTGCCCGCGACTTACCAGGTCGTCTACGGTGTGATGCGCAAGGAGCAGTAGATGAATCAGGCTTATTTCGTGACTGGCACCGATACGGAGGTGGGCAAGACCACCATCGCGGCGGGCTTGCTGCATGCTGCGCGCATTGCCGGGCTGAGTACGGCAGCAGCCAAACCGGTCGCGTCCGGGTGTGAGCGGACGGCAAACGGCCTGCGCAACAGCGATGCCCTGGCCCTGCTCGGCGAAAGCACGCTGCCGCTGCGCTATGAGCAGGTCAATCCGCTCGCTTTCGAGCCTGCCATCGCGCCGCACCTAGCGGCGCGCGAGGCGGGCGTCGAACTGAGCGTGAATGCGCTGCTCGAACCGGTCCGCCAGGTATTGGCGCTGGAAGCACACTTTACGCTGGTTGAAGGTGCCGGCGGCTGGCGCGTCCCTCTGGATGGGGTCGAAACGCTCGCCGATCTTGCCCGCGCGCTCGAGTTGCCAGTGATCATGGTGGTCGGCGTTCGCCTTGGCTGCATTAACCATGCGCTGCTCAGCGCCGAAGCCATCGAGCATGACGGGCTAAAGCTGGCCGGCTGGGTGGCTAACGTTGTCGATCCGGACACGTCACGCCTGCAGGAGAACCTCCAGACCCTCGCCGAGCGGCTGGCGGCACCCTGCCTGGGGATCGTGCCGCGTCTACCGGTGGCGGGCCCCGCTGAGGTGGCAGGTTATCTGGATATGGCGCTTCTCCTGAATAGACGTGGTCAAGGTAATAAAGAGTCGCGGCTTATAACGACGTAGAACTGGCGTCATGATGATGGCTTTGCTTCAATGAAGCCCATCCCGATCAGCGAGATTGATTCCATGCAGATCACTACGAGCAACTTGCTGGGCGCGGGCCTGTCAGCCTTCCAAGCCGGTCAACAGCGCGTCGACGGTGCCGCAACAGCCATAGCCGAGCTGCCTATCAGTGAAAATTCCCAAGCGGTCGCCGAGACTGTCGAGCTGACCGAGGAGCTGGTGCAGCTGAAGGTGGGGGAGTATCAGGCGCGCGCCGGCGTTCGGATGCTGCAGACTGCCGATGAAGTGCTCGGCACCCTAGTCAACACCACTGCCTAACCCTACCGGTCGTCATGACCGGTTTCACGGGGCGCTCTCAGCCCCGGCATCCAAGCCTATATTGAACGAATCATGCCGACGAACGGCATGAGGGTCGCTGCTTGACATCGCCTAGGCCTAAACGTATGTTTCAAACGCCTGTTTGACCTGCCGGGCGTGCCGGAGGTCCACTCCAAAATCGAGCGTGGCTGATCTGCCAGTCACCTGAACCTACCGCTGAGGTTTACGCTATGCCTGACTACAAGGCCCCCTTGCGCGATATCCGCTTCGTACGTGACGAACTGCTCGGCTACGAGGCGCATTATCAGAGTCTGCCGGGTTGTGAAGACGCGACCCCGGACATGGTCAACGCCATTCTCGACGAAGGCGCCAAGTTTTGCGAACAGGTCATCGCTCCCCTCAACCGCGTAGGCGATACCGAAGGTTGTACCTGGAGCGAAAGCGGTGTGAAGACGCCGACCGGCTTCAAAGAGGCTTATCAGCAATTCGTCGAAGGCGGCTGGCCGAGCCTGGCCCATGACGTCGAGCATGGCGGGCAGGGCCTGCCGGAATCGCTGGGCATGGCCATCAGCGAAATGGTCGGCGAAGCCAACTGGTCGTGGGGCATGTACCCGGGCCTGTCCCACGGCGCGATGAACACCCTGCACGAGCACGGTACCCCCGAGCAGCAGCAGACCTACCTGACCAAGCTAGTGTCCGGCGAGTGGACCGGTACCATGTGCCTGACCGAACCGCACTGCGGCACCGATCTCGGCATGCTGCGTACCAAGGCCGAGCCCCAGGCCGATGGCAGCTACAAAGTGTCTGGTACCAAAATCTTCATCTCCGCTGGCGAGCACGACATGGCCGACAACATCGTCCATATCGTCCTGGCCCGGCTGCCTGATGCGCCGGAAGGCACCAAGGGCATCTCCCTGTTCATCGTCCCGAAGTTCCTGCCGAACGCCGAAGGCGGCGTGGGCGAGCGCAACGGCGTGAGCTGCGGCTCCATCGAGCACAAGATGGGCATCCACGGCAACGCGACCTGCGTGATGAATTTCGACGGCGCAACCGGCTTCCTGATCGGCCCGCCGAACAAGGGCCTGAACTGCATGTTCACCTTCATGAACACTGCTCGTCTGGGCACTGCCCTGCAGGGTCTGGCGCATGCCGAGATCGGCTTCCAGGGCGGTATCCGCTATGCGCGTGAGCGTCTGCAGATGCGTTCGCTGACCGGGCCCAAGGCGCCGGAAAAGGCAGCGGATCCGATCATCGTTCACCCTGATGTGCGCCGTATGCTGCTGACCATGAAGGCCTTCGCCGAAGGCAACCGTGCAATGCTCTACTTCGCTGCCAAGCAGGTCGATATCGTCCAGCGCAGCCAGGACGAAGAGCAGCGCAAGGCCGCCGATGCGATGCTGGCGTTCCTGACGCCGATCGCGAAGGCGTTCATGACCGAAGTCGGCTTCGAGGCGGCCAACCATGGCGTGCAGATCTACGGCGGCCATGGCTTCATCGCCGAGTGGGGCATGGAGCAGAATGTGCGCGACAGCCGCATCTCCTGCCTCTACGAAGGCACCACCGGCATTCAGGCGCTGGACCTGCTCGGCCGCAAGGTACTGATGACGCAAGGCGAGGCGCTGAAAGGCTTTACTAAGGTCGTGCACAAGTTCTGCCAGGCCAACGAGGGTAACGAGGCGATCAAATCGTTCGTCGAGCCGCTGGCCAAGCTGAACAAGGAGTGGGGCGACGTCACCATGAAGGTCGGCATGGCTGCCATGAAAAACCGCGAAGAAGTGGGCGCCGCGTCGGTCGACTACTTGATGTACTGCGGTTATGCCTGCCTGGCCTATTTCTGGGCCGACATGGCTCGCCTGGCGAGTGCCAAGATCGCGGCCAGCGAAGACGCCGACGGGTTCTACGCCGCCAAGGTGCAGACGGCTCGCTTCTATTTCCAGCGCATCCTGCCGCGCACCCGGACACATGTCGAAGCCATGCTGTCCGGTGCCGACAATTTGATGGACATGGACGAGGCGCACTTCGAGCTCGCTTACTGAGGCGCTTGAGCGTTGACGAGACCGCTGCTTCGGCAGCGGTTTTTTTTATGCCTGCGAGATCAACGGTCAGGCGAATTCCATCGTGCTGGGTGTGGACGTCACAAAGAGTAGGCAAAATGCTACCAACCAACGTCGCGGCATTACCGGAGCCGTCTTGCCTCGCCTGAGCCCTCCACGTCTTAGCCACTTCTATGCACCGCTGGGTTTGCTCGCCGGTGGGTGCGTGGCTGCGCGCCAGCCGAACCTGAACGAGTTCTTCACGTCGCTATTCAATGTGCTGCCGACCGTCCTGCTGTTGCTCGGAGGTGCGTTCTGCATTGCCTATGGGCGAATACGTGAAGTTTTCCTGCTGGCTGTCATCTACCTTGTTTATTTTTTGCTCGACACTCAGGCCGACCACTACCGCTTGACGGGTACGTTGCTACCAGGCGCGGCGCTGACCTTCCACCTCTGCAGCTTGCTGTTGCCTGCGCTGTACGGGTTGTTCGCCCTATGGCGCGAGCGGACGCACCTGCTGCAGGACGGGCTGGCGCGCCTCGCCGTGCTGTTCGCTGTATCGGTGTCGGCGCTGGCGCTTGCTCGCCGCTTCCCCGAGGTCCTGCACGACTGGTTGGTAACGGTTCGCTGGCCTGCGCTACAGACGGACTGGCTGCAGTTGATCCAACTGGCCTACCCGGTTTTCCTGGCGGCCTGGCTGGGCATTCTGGCGCAGTACGTTCGCTGGCCTCGCCCGTCGCACGCCGCGCATTGGGTTGCGTTGCTTGGTTTGTTGCTAATGCTGCCGCAGGTATTCAGCCGGCCCGGTGCGCTCAATATCCTGTGTAGCTTGATGATGCTTGCGCTGGTCGTCGCGATTGCGCAGGAGGCGTACCAGATGGCCTTCAGGGATGAGTTGACCGGCCTGCCGGGCCGTCGCGCCCTGAACGAGCGGCTGCAGCGACTTGGGCGGCAATACGTCATCGCGATGGTCGACGTGGACCGTTTCAAGGCGTTCAACGATACCCATGGGCATGACGTCGGCGACGAGGTGCTGCGGCTGGTGGCAAGCCGGCTGCGGCGTGTCGGCGGTGGAGGGCGCGCCTATCGCTACGGCGGCGAGGAATTCGCGCTGGTGTTTCCCGGGCGCGATCTCGACCATTGCCTACCACATCTTGAGGCCGTACGGCAGTCGGTACAGGACTATCCGCTGCAGTTGCGGGACAAGGCTCGACGGCCCAGGGATGCCGAACAGGGGCGTCAGCGCCGCACGGGTGCATCGACAACTCCGGTATCGGTCACCGTCAGCATCGGGGTTGCCGAGCGGCTTGCGACGCAGCGCAGTCCCGATGAGGTCATCAAGCAGGCCGATCAGGCCCTTTATAGCGCCAAGGGCGCTGGCCGCAACTGCGTTCGCTGTCACGGTGAAAACCGCCGCGGTGCCGTACGTACCGCCAAGCGGGCTGCAGCTGACAGCTAGCGGTTATGACGTCGCATTCAGCGCCTGCACGGTCATTGGCGTGACAGGGCTCCAGACGTAGCGTGGCGCCACGATGTATGCGAACCGTCCTGGAGAAACCCATGCCCGACTACAAGGCCCCCCTGCGCGACATGCGCTTTCTGATCGACGAGGTCTTCGACTTCGCCAGCAGCTACGTCGCCATAGGCGCTCATGACGCCACGCCTGATATGGTCAGCGCCATCCTCGAGGAAGGCGCGAAGTTCTGCGAACAGGTGCTGGCGCCGCTCAATCGCAGCGGCGACGAAGAGGGCTGCCATCACGCGGACACGGTAGTCACCACACCGAAGGGCTTCAAGGAAGCCTTCGGCCGATATGCCGAAGGCGGCTGGATGGGCTTGGCGTCTGACCCGGCCTACGGCGGGCAGGGCTTGCCGCATTCATTGGGGCTGGTCATCGGTGAGATGGTCGGTTCGGCCAATACCTCGTTCGGCATGTACCCAGGCCTGACTCACGGCGCCATGGCGGCCATCGGTGCGCACGGCAGTGACGAGCAGAAGCAGACCTACCTGACCAAGATGACCGAAGGCCGCTGGACCGGAACCATGTGCCTGACCGAGCCCCACTGCGGCACCGACCTCGGCATTATCAAGACCCGCGCCGTGCCGCAGGCCGACGGCAGCTATGCCGTCAGCGGCACCAAGATATTCATCTCCGCCGGCGAGCACGACCTGAGCGAGAACATCGTGCACCTGGTGTTGGCCAAGCTGCCCGATGCGCCGGCTGGCACCAAGGGCATTTCGTTGTTCATCGTGCCCAAATTCATGCCTGCCGGTGACGGCATCGGCGAGCGCAACGGTGTCACCTGCGGTTCGATCGAGCACAAGATGGGTATCAAGGCGTCGGCCACTTGCGTGATGAACTTCGATGGCGCAAAGGGTTTTCTCATTGGCGAGGTGAACAAGGGGCTGAACTGCATGTTCACCATGATGAACCACGCGCGGCTGGGCACCGGCATGCAGGGTCTTTGCAATGGTGAGGCGAGCTACCAGGGCGCGGTGAAATACGCCAACGAACGTCTGCAGATGCGTTCGCTGACCGGCCCCAAGGCGCCGGACAGGCCTGCCGATCCGATCATCGTGCACCCCGATGTGCGTCGCATGCTGCTGACCATGAAGGCGTTCAACGAGGGCAACCGCGCGCTCGCCTATTTCACCGCACAACTGCTCGATCAGTTGCACAGCCCGGAGGAGGCCAAGCGCCAGGAGGCGGAAGGCCTGCTCGCTTTCCTCACGCCGATCTGCAAGGCCTTCATGACCGAAACCGGCCTGGAGGTCACCAACCACGGCATGCAGGTCTTCGGGGGGCACGGCTATATCCGCGAATGGGGTATGGAGCAGCTGATGCGCGACGCGCGGATCGCGCCGATCTACGAGGGCACCAACGGCATCCAGGCGCTCGACCTGCTCGGGCGCAAGGTGCTTGGTAGCCAGGGCAAGCTGATGTTGGGCTTTACCAAGCAAATCCATAAATTTTGCGAAGCGAACGCAGGCCACGCGGCTCTCGGCGCTCAGGTTGCCGAACTGGCACGGCTGAACAAGCAGCTGGGCGAAGTTACTGCCCGCATCGGCATGGCGGCGATGAAGAACCCTGACGAAATCGGCGCGGCCGCGCTCGACTACCTCATGTACTGCGGCTACTTCGTGCTTGGCTACCTCTGGCTGCGCATGGCCCTTGTCGCGCAACGAAAGCTGGAGCAGGGCACGGAGGCGCCCGGTTTCTACGAAGCCAAGCTGGCCACCTGCGACTTCTACTTCAAGCGCCTGCTGCCGCGCACCGGCGCGCACCTGGCAGCGATAGACGCCGGCAGCGAGAGCCTGATGAAGCTGCCCGCAGAACACTTCAGCGCCTGATCACGCCCTGCCTAAAGGCCCGCTTCATGCGGGCTTTTTCCATGCCTGACGTCGGCTCGTCGGCGGAACCCGCTAGTCACAAACAGACGCTTCGGCCCTCTCGAGGCGTCGGCTAGACTCGCTGTCTAGCAAACGGCCACACCGGTCGGTGACAGTCCCAGCGAGGTTTCCCATGGCTGACTACAAGGCACCCCTTCGCGACATGCGGTTCGTCCTCAACGAAGTGTTCGACGCCCCGAGCCACTGGCGCGCCATGCCCGCGCTGGCCGAAGTGGTCGACGCCGAGACCGCCGACGCAATCCTCGAAGAGGCGGGCAAGATCACGGCCGGCACTATCGCCCCGCTCAACCGCAGCGGCGACGAAGAAGGCTGCCATTGGCAGGACGGCGCGGTGACCACCCCGGCGGGCTACCCCGAAGCCTACCGACTGTATGCCGAAGGTGGCTGGGTCGGCGTTGGCGGCGATCCGGCTTACGGCGGCATGGGCATGCCGAAGGCGATCTCGGCGCAGGTCGAAGAGATGATGAACTCTGCCAGCCTTGCCTTCGGTCTTTATCCGATGCTCACCTCCGGCGCTTGCCTGTCGATCTACGCACATGCCAGCGAAGCGCTGAAACAAAGATATCTGCCGAATATGTACGCGGGTGTCTGGGCCGGCTCGATGTGCCTGACCGAGCCGCATGCCGGCACGGACCTCGGCATCATCCGCACCAAGGCCGAGCCGCAGGCCGATGGCAGCTACAAGGTCACCGGTACCAAGATCTTCATCACCGGTGGGGAGCACGACCTGACCGAGAACATCATCCACCTGGTGCTGGCAAAACTGCCGGACGCACCGGCGGGCTCCCGAGGCATCTCGCTGTTCCTGGTGCCAAAGGTGATGGTGAATGAAGACGGTTCGCTGGGCGAGCGCAACAGCCTGGCCTGCGGCTCGATCGAGCACAAGATGGGCATTCAGGCCTCAGCCACCTGCGTGATGAACTTCGACGGCGCCACCGGCTGGATGGTTGGCGAGCCGAACAAGGGCCTGGCGGCCATGTTCACCATGATGAACTACGAGCGCCTGGGCGTAGGAATTCAAGGGCTGTCAACCGGTGAGCGTTCCTACCAGAGCGCGATCGAATATGCCCGCGAGCGCATCCAGAGCCGTGCGCCGACCGGCCCGGTCGCGCAGGACAAGGCCGCCGATCCGATCATCGTGCACCCTGACGTGCGACGCATGCTGCTGACCATGAAAGCGCTTAACGAAGGAGGGCGCGCCTTCTCCACCTACGTCGCGATGCAGCTCGACACCGCGAAGTTCAGTGAGGATGTCGACGCCCGTGCGCGAGCCGAGGCGCTGGTCGCGCTGCTGACGCCCGTGGCCAAGGCCTTTCTCACTGACATGGGGTTGGAATCGACCATTCACGGCCAGCAGGTATTTGGTGGACACGGTTTCATTCGTGAGTGGGGCCAGGAGCAGCTCGTTCGCGACTGCCGCATTACGCAGATCTATGAGGGCACCAACGGCATCCAGGCGCTGGATCTGGTCGGGCGCAAGGTCGTTGGCAGTGGCGGAGACCTGTACAGGGTGTTTGGTGATGACATCCGACGCTTCTGCCGTTCGGCCGGCAGCGAGATGGCTGAGTTCGTGACCCCGCTCGAAGCCTCGCTTGGTGTCCTCGACGATCTCACTGAATTCGTGCTCGACGGCGCACGCAACAACCCCAGCGAAATCGGCGCTGCGTCGGTCGAGTATTTGCAGGTGTTTGGCTACACGGCCTACGCCTTCATGTGGGCGCAAATGGCCGCCGCAGCGCAGGGCAAGGACCATGATGATTTTTATGTCAGCAAGCTCGGCACGGCACGCTTCTACTTTGCACGCCTGCTGCCGCGGATTCATTCCTTGGCAGCGTCGGTGAAAGCAGGCAGCGAATCACTCTATTTTCTGCAGGCGGAGCAGTTCTAACGACTTAACCTGTAGAGGCAAATTGAAATTAATTCGCCATCGAAGGGAACAATGCGCCATCACGCCCGGTCATAAAGCAGCCTACGCTATGGGCAATTGCTTACAAACTTGAAGCATGGACGGTTCGTTTGTAAGCAATTGCTTACAAAGCGTGGTGCAGTTGGCTACTACAGGTTCCATGGAGCGCTGAGTAGTCTGCTTGCCAGGACAGGGGCGTATGGAAGCGCAGTCAAACAACAGGAACGCTCAGTGGACCGACGCCAGGATGGCGTAGATCACGGATGTCAGGATTCAGTCTGCAAAGGCCCCGCTTACGCGGGGTTTCTTTTTTGTGCCGCCGTTGCGGCCAAATGCTTAACCCGATGGTACTAGCTAGCGCGTCGACGCCATGGCGTCGACGCGCACCGTTCAGGCTGGCATGCAGACGCCTGTGCCACCCAGACCACAATAGCCGCCCGGGTTCTTGGCAAGGTATTGCTGATGGTAGGCCTCGGCATAGTAGAAGGTCGGCGCGTCTTCGATCTCCGTGGTGATGCTACCGAAGCCTTGTGCATTCAGCGCTGTCTGGAATGCGGCTTCGCTCGTGCGTGCCTGCTGTAACTGGTCATCATCGAGGCAGTAGATGGCCGAGCGATATTGAGTGCCGATGTCGTTACCCTGACGCATGCCCTGAGTCGGGTTGTGTGCTTCCCAGAAACGCTTGAGCAGCGTGGCGTAGCTGACCTGCTGCGGGTCGAAGACGACCAGCACGGCCTCGGTATGCCCAGTAAGCCCGGAGCAAACCTCTTCATAGGTGGGGTTCGGCGTTACGCCGCCGGCGTAACCAACCGCTGTGGTCCAGACACCGGGTAGCTCCCAGAAGCGGCGCTCTGCCCCCCAGAAGCAACCCATGGCGAAAATCGCTTGCTGCAGGTGCGCTGGGAAGGGTGGCTGCAGCGGATGGCCATTGACGAAGTGCGCATCGGGCACTGGAATCGGCGTGGCGCGGCCGGGCAGCGCCTGGGTCTGGTCGGGCAGCGCCTGCTTGTGAACGAGAATTTGCGAGCGCAGGGTCATGTGGGTTCCTCGATCCGAAAGTCCAAAGGCTGCCTGAAAGCCTAGGCCAACGGCGCGATAAACCAAAGCGCTTTTCTATGAACGAGCGGTTAGGCCCAGCGTGGATAGCGACCGAGACTGGCGAGCAGGGTATTGCCGGGAATTGGCCGATCGAACAGGTAACCTTGGCCGATATCGCAGCGGTGCTGGCGTAGGAAGGCGAGCTGTTCGGGCGTTTCGACTCCTTCGGCCACGACTTTCAGGCGCAGGTTGCGGGCCATGGCGATCACGGCGGAAGTGATTTCCATGTCGTCCTGGTTGCCAGGGATGTCCTTGATGAAGCTGCGATCGATCTTGATCACGTCGATCGGGAATTTCTTCAAGTAGCTGAGTGACGAATAGCCGGTCCCAAAGTCGTCCATCGCCAGCGTGACGCCCAGCGCCTTGAGGCCGATCAGTTGCTGGCGGGTCTCGTCAGTGGCTTCCAGCAGCAGGCTCTCGGTGAGTTCGAGTTCGAGCATTTCAGGCGGTAGACCTTCCTCTGCCAGCACGCGGGCGATGGAGTCGACCAGCTCGGGGTCGGAGAACTGCTTGGGCGAGAGATTGATCGCCATGTGCGGGGTGCCATTGCCCAGCGCGGCCAGCTGCTTGCTCATGCGGCAGGCTTCGCGCGCCACCCATTTGCCGATCGGGATGATCAGCCCGGTTTCCTCAGCAACGCTAATGAATTGGTCCGGGCGGATCATGCCCTTTTCCGGATGATGCCAACGCAGCAGTGCCTCGAGCCCCTGTAGGCGGCCGGTTCTCAGGCAGAGCTTGGGTTGGTAGAAGATCTCCAGTTCGTTTTGCACCAACGCACGCCGCAGGTTGTTCTCGACGAACAGCTTGTAATTCGCCTCGGCATGCAACGCTTCGGTAAAGACCTGGACTTGGTTCTTGCCGTTGGCCTTGGCCTTGTGCAGCGCCTGACCTGCATGCTTCATCAGCGTTTCCGGGTCGCGTCCGTGAAGCGGCGCGCACGCCAGGCCCAGTGAGGCGCTGACGGTGATCAGCTGCTTATCGACGAAGAGCGGTTTGTCGAGGATGCGCAGGACTTGATTCGCCAGCCGATGGCCTTCGTCGAGATCCATGTCGTCGAGCAGCAGGGCGAACTCGTTGCTGGCAAAGCGCGCCAGGACGCTGTCACGGTTCAGGCTGTTGCGCAGGCGACGGGCCAGGCTGGTCAGGAGTTTGTCGCCGGTCTGGTGACCCAGGCTGTCGTTGATGCGCTTGAAATTGTCAATGTCCACCAGCAGCAAGCACAGCCTGGGGCTCGCATTGCGCGCGAAGCGTTCTTCAATGCTGCGTATGAAGAAGGGGCGGTTTCCGAGGTTGGTCAGGTTGTCGGTGTAGGCCAGGCGCTCGATATGCTGCTGCGCCAGTTTGCTATGCGTTATGTCTTCATAAATGCCGATGTAGTGCGTGAGCTCACCACTTTCGCCGAAGACTTTGGAGATCGACAACTGCCCCCAGTAGGGCTCGAGATTCTTGCGGCGGCTGCGGAACTCACCTTGCCAGCTGTTGTTGTTGGCCAGCGCGGATGAGGTGTCGAAGAGCAGCTCGCTGAGGTTCTCCAGGGCGGTCAGGTCTGCCAGCCGCCGGCCGCGTACCTCCTCGGCGGAGAACTGCGTAATGGAGGTGAAGCTGGGGTTGACGTAGTCCACCACACCGTCACGGTCGACCAGGATGAATGCGCTGGCACTCTGTTCCACCGCCCGCTGGAACAAATGCAGCGTGTGAGTGGCGCTTAGTCGCTGTTGATTGGCCAGTACCTGCGCATATTGGTCGGCCAGCTCGCCAGCGAACGCCACCTCGTCGGTGTGCCAGGCTCGGGCGCACCCTGAATGCGCCAGGCAGAGCACACCGATCACTTCACCGCCGACACGGATGGTCGCGTCGAGGATGGAGGTAATGCCGCGGGGCTTGAAGAAGTGCTCCACCAGCTCCTGAGTACGCGGGTCGTCTACGACATTTTGAACGTCGATGGCGCGACTGGCATGGAGCGCCTCCAGATACCGGGGGCACGTCGTGGTATCGAGCGTGCCTGGGTATTCGTGGCTGTTGGTATCGCGCCGATACGCGGCGATCGCTTCGAGCTGGCTGCCATTGACATGCCAGATTGCTGCGCGTGCGATGCCATAGGCTTCGCTCGCTGCTCGGGTGATCAGTTGGGCGGCCTCGAGCTGTGGGTCGGGCGAGCTGTAACGGTGGCGTGCCAGCCGCACGATCAAGCTCTGTTGGGCGCGTGAGCGGATCAAGTGCTCAAGGTGTTCGTCCTGGGCCTGCTGGTAGAACTCCAGGGATGATCTAAGCTTTGCGTTCTCGATCTCGAGCGCAGGCGAGACGGCGCTGTGTTGCTCAACGATCAGGTAGCCACACACGACTTCGCGGCCATATTGCTGGCAGAGCTCACCAATTTCGAGCAAATCCAGCATGCCGTTCGCGGCGTGAATGCAGTAGCGGACCGAGTAATGACCGAGGTCGGCCAGTTGTGTCTGGATGATGTCGTGCAGCTGCAGCCGGGCCTGGGGTTCCATCAGGCTGGCGTAGGGTGAGTCGATCAGAGAGCACAGCTCTTGGGCCGGTTGGCCTAGGTAGCGCTCGCAGGCGGGGTCCAGGTAAAGCAGCGCCCAGCTGGATTCATTTAGGCGCTCGAAGCGCAGCATGCCGAGCCTGGAAGGCACTGGCAACTGCGTCACAACCTCGGTCGCCAGACGGCTGGCGGCATCGGTATGTATTTTCATCGAGCGGTTTGCTTCCAGTATGCTGCGGGAATCGCTCTGCCAGGCCCAATCTAGGCGCGTTTCCTGGCAAAGCGATGGCTAAATAACATTAATTATCACAAGGGTGCATCATGCAGCAGGGACTGACAAGTCGGCTACTGAACTTCCTGATGGTCTCGCTCCTGCTCGTCGCCGGCGAGCAGCTAAAAGCGGCGGAAACCAACACCCTGGGGTCTGACGAACCTGCTCGATACCTCGCTGAGCTGAAGTCGCTTTACCTGACATCCAATGAGCGCCAGGCCTTGCTCGCGCATACCAATGCGTTGCTGAAAACCTATGGCCTGCGGGCGTCTTATCAAGTCGGCCAACCTGATCCGCATGACCTCGATTACCGGCTAGACGTGGGGCAGCCCGGCGAGCTGCGCATTCGCGAAGAGCGTCGTGATGCCTCCGGCAATCTGGCCGTCCGAAACCGTAGCCTGAGCGTCTTTGGTGTCGACCCTTACCTGCAATACCGATGCCCGACCCAGGGGCTGGTCTGCACCTTCGGTAATTCCAGCGACGGAGAGCCTTGGCTGACCATCCTGCGCGACCCTCAGGGCGCCGAGGAGCTGGCCAAAGCCTTGTCGTTCCTGCTGCGCAATATGCAAAAGGGCTGACGACACGCATCGCCCCAGCATGAAAAAACCCGCCGAAGCGGGTTTTTTCATGGTCAACGACTCACAGCAACATCGTGCGGATGTCCGCGAGCAGCTCGGACAGGCGCTTGGTGAAGCGCGCGGCTGCGGCCCCGTTGATGACGCGGTGATCGTAGGACAGCGACAGCGGCAGCATCAGGCGAGGCTGGAACGCCTTGCCATCCCATACCGGTTGCATGGTCGCCTTGGAAACGCCGAGGATCGCCACTTCCGGCGCATTGACGATCGGCGTGAAGCCGGTACCGCCAATGTGGCCGAGGCTGGAGATCGTGAAGCAGGCGCCCTGCATGGCATCCGGTGACAGCTTCTTGGTGCGTGCCTTCTCGGCGAGTTCCGCCGCTTCCGCGGCCAGCTGCAGCAGGCTCTTCTGGTCGACGTTCTTGATGACCGGAACCAGCAAGCCGTCCGGTGTATCCACGGCGAAGCCGATGTGGACGTACTTCTTGCGGATCACGGCCTTGCCGCTTGGCGCAAGCGAGGCGTTGAACTCCGGCAGCTCCTTGAGCAGATGCGCGCACGCCTTGAGCAGCAGCGGCAGTACGGTCAGCTTGACGCCGGCTTTCTCCGCGACCGCCTTCTGCGAAACGCGGAAGGCTTCCAGCTCGGTGATGTCCGAGGACTCGAACTGGGTCACGTGCGGCACGTTGAGCCAGCTGCGATGCAGGTTGGCGGCGCCGACCTGCATCAGGCGTGTCATCGGGACTTCTTCGACTTCACCGAATTTGCTGAAGTCCACTTCCGGAACCGCTGGGATACCCGAGCCGCCCGCCGCGCCGGCGGCTGGCGCCTGCTTGGCTTTGTGCATCATGTTCTTGACGTAGGCCTGGACGTCTTCCTTGAGGATGCGCCCCTTCGGGCCAGTGCCTTGAACGTCAGCCAGCTCGACACCGAACTCACGTGCGGTCATACGCACGGCTGGGCCCGCATGCACCTTGGTGCCGGCCTTGCTCGGGCCGCTTACGGCCGGAGCGGGGGTCGCCGTTGCCTTGGCTTCCGGAACGCCCTGCTTGTTGGGCGCGACGGCCTTTTGCTGCGGTGCGGCTTCCTGCGGCTTGGGCTCGGCCTTTTTCGCTGGCGCTGCGCCTTTGACCTTCAGGGTCAGGATCAGATCGCCAGTCTTGGCATCGTCACCCACCTTGATCGACAACGACTCCACGACGCCTGCTTTTGGCGCCGGGATTTCCATGCTGGCCTTGTCGGACTCGAGGGTGATCAGCGACTGATCGGCTTCAACGCTGTCGCCGGCCTTGATCATGACTTCAATGACCTTGGCGCTGCCGCTGGAGCCGATGTCTGGAATACGAACCTCTTCGACGGATTCGCCAGCCGCTTCGGCCGGTGCTTCGGCGGCCTGTTCGGTGAGCTTTTCCTTCGGTTGGCTTTGCGGCGCGCTGCTGGCTGCTGCCGGTTTGCTTGCTGCTTCGCCCTTGAGGATCAGGATCAGATCGCCGGTACCGACTTCATCCCCCACCTTGACCGAGATGCTCTCGACCACGCCTGCGGCGGGCGAGGGGATCTCCATGCTGGCCTTGTCGGACTCGAGGGTGATCAGCGCTTGCTCGGCGGCAATGGTGTCGCCGGGCTTCACTGAAACTTCGATCACGCTGGCTTTGCCGGAGGAGCCGATGTCCGGAACCTTGATCTCCTGCGACTCGCCTTCGTCAGCGGATGCTGATGGATTCTCGTCGCCCGGAGGCGTTGGGACTTCAGCTTCATCAGCTGGCCCACCGGTTGCTGCGCCGGCTGGCTCGGCAGCGGCTTGCGCCGGTGCCTCGCTGCTCTGGCCGTCTTCACTTTCCAGCTCAAGTAGCTCGTCACCTTCCTTCAGGCGGTCGCCGAGCTTGACCTTCAAGGCCTTCACGACGCCCGCCTTGGGCGCCGGAATTTCCATGCTGGCCTTGTCGGATTCAAGCGTCAGGATGCTCTGGTCGGCCTCGATACGGTCGCCGACCTTGACGAACAACTCGATTACTTCACCCTCACCGCTGCCGATGTCGGGTACGCGTATGGTTTCACTCACAATAGGTTCTCCTGTGCGCACGCATCAGCAATCCAGCGGATTGCGCTTCTCGGGGTCGATACCGAACTCGGTGATGGCATTGGCCACGACCTTGCGTTCGATGGCGCCGCGATCGGCGAGAGCCTGCAGCGCGGCGACGGCCACCCAGCGACGGTCGACTTCGAAGAAATCACGCAGCTTGGCGCGCGAGTCGCTGCGGCCGAAGCCGTCGGTGCCCAGCACCTGATATTCGCGCGAAGGCACCCACTGACGGATCTGATCAGCGAACAGTTTCATGTAGTCGGTCGAGGCCACTACCGGACCTTCACGGCCTTCCAGGCACTGCTCGACGTAGCTCTTGCGGGGTTCTTCGGTCGGGTGCAGGCGGTTCCAGCGGTCCACGGCCAGGCCATCACGGCGCAGTTCGTTGAAGCTGGTGACGCTCCAGACATCGGCGCCGACGCCCATCTTGGCGAGGATGTCCACCGCCGCGCGCACTTCACGCAGGATGGTGCCCGAGCCCAGCAGCTGCACGCGGTGCTTGAAGTCGCCCTTGGCTTCCTCGAGCAGGTACATGCCCTTGATGATGCCGTCCTCGACCCCTTGGGGCATGGCCGGCTGCTGGTAGTTCTCGTTCATCACGGTGATGTAGTAGTAGACGCTTTTCTGCTGCTCCATCATCTCGTGCATACCGTGATGCATGATCACCGCCAGCTCGTAGCCGTAGGTGGGGTCATAGCTGCGGCAGTTGGGGATGGTGCTGGCCAGAATGTGGCTGTGGCCGTCTTCGTGCTGCAGGCCTTCGCCGTTGAGCGTGGTGCGCCCTGAGGTACCGCCCAGCAGGAAGCCGCGGGTCTGGGCATCGCCCGCCGCCCAGGCCAGGTCGCCGATGCGCTGGAAGCCGAACATCGAGTAGAAGATGTAGACCGGCAGCATGGGCTGGTTGTAGTTGCTGTAGGCGGTACCTGCCGCGATGAACGAGGAGAACGCGCCGGCTTCGTTGAGGCCTTCCTGCAGGATCTGGCCGTCCTTTTCCTCGCGGTAGTACATCACCTGATCGCGGTCGACCGGCTCGTACAGCTGCCCGACAGGCGAGTAGATGCCCAGCTGGCGGAACATGCCTTCCATGCCGAAGGTACGCGCCTCGTCGGCGAGGATCGGGACAATGCGCTTGCCCAGGTCCTTGTCCTTGACCAGCTGCGAGAGAATCCGGCCGAAGGCCATGGTGGTGGAAATCTCGCGCTCGCCGGAGCCGTCGAGTACCGCCTTGAGGGTTTCCAGCGGCGGCGTCGGGATGCTGAAGCTCTTCGGCCGACGCTGCGGCAACGAGCCGCCGAGCTTTTCACGGCACTTGCGCAGGTACTTCATCTCGGCGCTGTCTTCGGCCGGACGGTAGAACGGCAGCTCTTCCAGCTGAGAATCGTTGACCGGGATATCGAAGCGATCGCGGAATTTCTTCAGGCTGTCGATATCGACTTTCTTGGTGTTGTGGGCGATGTTCTTCGCCTCACCGGCACCGGTGCCGTAGCCCTTGATGGTCTTGGCCAGGATGACCGTCGGCTGGCCCTTGTGGTTGACCGCCTGGTGATAGGCCGCATAAACCTTGTAGGGGTCGTGGCCGCCACGGTTGAGCTTCCAGACTTCTTCGTCGGACATGCTCTCGACGCGCTTGAGCAGCTCCGGATCGGCACCGAAGAAATGCTTGCGCACATAAGCGCCATCTTTGGCCTTGTAGTTCTGGTATTCGCCGTCGATGGCCTGGTCCATGCGACGCTGCATGCGACCGTCTTCGTCGGCAGCGAATAGCGGATCCCACAGGCGGCCCCAAACGACCTTGTTGACGTTCCAGTTCGCGCCTTTGAACACGCCTTCCAGTTCCTGGATGATCTTGCTGTTGCCTCGAACCGGGCCGTCCAGGCGCTGCAAGTTGCAGTTGATGACGAACACCAGGTTGTCGAGGTTCTCGCGGCCGGCCAGGGAGATGGCACCGAGGGTTTCGGGCTCGTCGCACTCGCCGTCACCGATAAAGCACCAGACGCGCTGCTTGCCCTTCGGAATGAAGCCGCGGTTTTCCAGGTACTTCATGAAACGCGCCTGGTAGATCGCGGTGATCGGACCCAGACCCATGGATACGGTCGGGAACTGCCAGAAGTCCGGCATCAGGTGCGGGTGCGGGTAGCTCGACAGGCCTTGGCCATCGACTTCCTGGCGGAAGTTGAGCATCTGGTCTTCGGTCAGGCGACCTTCGAGGAAGGCGCGAGCGTAGATGCCGGGCGAGGCGTGACCCTGGTAATAGATCAGGTCGCCGCCGTGTTCTTCGGTTGGAGCCTGGAAGAAGTAGTTGAAGCCGATGTCATAGAGCGTCGCGCTGGAGGCAAAGGTGGAAATGTGTCCACCCAGGTCCGGGTCCTTCATGTTCGCGCGCATCACCATCGCCAGCGCGTTCCAGCGGACCAGGGAGCGAATGCGTCGCTCCATGAACAGGTCGCCGGGCATCTTGGCTTCGCGCGTGACAGGGATGGTGTTGCGATACGGGGTGGTGATGCCGTAGGGCAGGGGAGTACCACTACGGGTGGCCAGTTCCCCCATCCGGGTCATGAGGTAATGGGCGCGGTCTTCACCTTCTCGGTCGAGGACTGACTCGAGGGCGTCCAGCCATTCCTGGGTTTCGACGGGATCGAGATCTTGCATGGCTTGCTCCAGGGCGGAAAGGCTTCCAGAATCGGTTGCCTGACTTCGCTGCCGGCTTTGTGGGCCGGTGCGTATATGTTCTTGGATATGATGCCGGGGGTAGAGCCGGGCCCTGTAGTTTTACTACAAAACCGCTCTTGATTCAGCCCCCTGTAACAATCATTCGTAGTAAAACTACATGCGCAGCGACCCCGCTGGCTTGGCTGGCTTGGGTTCCAGGGCTCTGGCTCGATACTTTCGCTGTCTTGTAGCCAATCGTTCGCTAAGGAGCCCTATGAGTCTGCCACCGCTGGTTGCGCTGCCCACCTCGCTCCATTCTTTGGTCAGTCGTGCCGAGGAGACGTTCCTCGATGCGCTGCGCGACTCATCGGCGCAGGAGGTGGATGCGTTCATCGCTTGGCCCGAGCCACGGCGCGAGGCGTTCGGGCGGGTCTGCGCCGCCAGTGATTTCGTCAGCGAACAGGTTAGTCGAGATCCTTCGATGCTGCTGGGGCTGGCCTCATCCGGGTTGTTGGAGCGTTCGCTGAAGAGTGGCGAGATGCGGGCGTCGCTCGCTGAAGCGCTGGCCGATTGCAGCGACGAGGACGAGCTGGCGCGACGGCTGCGGCGTTTCCGCAACCGCCAGCAGGTGCGTATCGTCTGGCGTGACCTGACGCGCCAGGCTGACCTGGCCGAAACCTGCGGCGACCTTTCGGATCTGGCCGACGCCTGCATCGACCTGGCCTACGCCTGGCTCTATACGCGTCACTGCGAGCAGTTCGGCGTGCCGACCGGGCGGCGTAGCAGCGAGCCGCAGCACATGGTCATCCTCGGCATGGGCAAGCTCGGCGCCCGCGAGCTCAATCTCTCTTCGGATATCGATCTGATATTCGGCTATCCAGAAGGTGGCGAAACCGTTGGCGCTAAACGCTCACTGGATAACCAGGAATTCTTCATCCGCCTCGGTCAGCGACTGATCAAGGCGCTCGATGCGCCGACACTCGACGGTTTCGTTTTTCGCGTCGACATGCGCCTGCGGCCCTATGGCTCGTCCGGCTCGCTGGTGCTGAGCTTCAATGCGCTGGAGCAGTACTACCAGGATCAAGGGCGCGACTGGGAACGCTACGCCATGATCAAGGCGCGCGTAGTGGGTGGCGATCAGTCGGCAGGCAAGGTGCTGCTCGAAATGCTCCACCCCTTCGTCTACCGGCGCTATCTCGACTTCTCGGCGATCGACGCGCTGCGCACCATGAAACAGCTGATACAGCAAGAAGTCCGGCGCAAGGGCATGGCGGCCAACATCAAGCTGGGCTCCGGTGGTATTCGCGAAGTGGAGTTTATCGCGCAGGCTTTCCAATTGATCCATGGCGGCCGTGACCTGAGCCTTCAGCAGCGGCCGCTGCTAAAGGTGCTGACTACGCTTGCGGGCCAGGGCTATCTGCCTGCGCCGGCGGTCGACGAACTTCGCGAGGCCTATGAATTTCTGCGCTATACCGAGCATGCGCTGCAGGCCATCGATGACCGTCAGACGCAAATGCTGCCGGACAGCGCGATCGACTGCGATCGTGTCGCTTTCATCATGGGCTTCGATCACTGGGAGGCATTCCACGAGAAATTGCTTCATTGGCGTGGGCGCGTGGCGTGGCATTTCCAGCAAGTGATTGCCGATCCGGATGAGGACGAGAAAGCCGAGGGCGAAACGCTCGTCGGTGGCGAGTGGCTGCCGCTTTGGGAGCAGGATTGGGATGAGGAGCACGCCTGCCGCCAGTTGACCGATGCCGGTTTTCGCGACGGCCAGGGCGCCTGTCAGCGCCTTGCCGCGCTGCGCAGCGGAAATCAGGTGCGTACCATGCAGCGGCTTGGCCGCGAACGGCTGGACGCCTTCATCCCACGGCTGCTCGCACAAGCGGTAGAGCAGGACGACCCGGACCTGGTACTCGAGCGCGTCATGCCACTGGTCGAGGCGGTGGCACGGCGTTCGGCTTATCTCGTGCTGCTGACCGAAAATCCTGGCGCCTTGCAGCGGCTGCTCGAGCTTTGCGCGGGCAGCCCGTGGATCGCCGAGCAGATCACTCGCTTCCCGCTGTTGCTGGATGAGTTGCTCAACGCGGGGCGCCTGTTCAGCCCGCCGCAGGCGCCTGAATTGGCGTCCGAACTGCGTGAGCGGTTGGCGCGAATTCCTGAAGACGATCTCGAACAGCAAATGGAAGCCCTGCGCCACTTCAAGTTGGCGCATCGGCTGCGCGTCGCCGCCTCGGAGATCGCCGGCACGCTGCCCTTGATGAAAGTTAGCGACTATCTGACTTGGCTGGCAGAAGCGATTCTCGAAGAAGTGCTGGCGCTGGCCTGGCGGCATACGGTCGCGCGTCACGGCCAGCCGCGGCGTAGCGACGGTTCGCTTTGTGATCCGGCCTTCGTCATCGTCGGCTACGGCAAGGTCGGTGGTCTTGAGTTCGGTCACGGCTCGGATCTGGACTTGGTCTTCATTCACGACGGTGATCCGAATGCCGAAACCGATGGCGGCAAGCCCATCGATGGGGCGCAATTCTTTACTCGCCTGGGGCAACGCATCATTCACCTGCTGACTACCCAGACCACCTCCGGCCAGCTTTACGAGGTTGACATGCGACTGCGGCCGTCCGGTGCCGCCGGGTTGCTGGTCAGCTCGTTGGGCGCTTTTGAGCGTTACCAGAGCGGGGAGGCATGGACCTGGGAGCATCAGGCGTTGGTGCGTGCCAGGGTGCTCGTCGGGTGCCCTCAGTTAGGGGCAGATTTCGAAAAGGTCCGTGCTTCGGTTCTGGGGCAGCCCCGTGATCTGGAACAGCTGCGCAGTGAGGTCAGCGAGATGCGTGCCAAGATGCGCGACAATCTCGGCACCCGTTCCACCCAGGCCGGCACGGCCGACAGCGCCTTCCTGCCCGACGGCGAGTTCAACCTCAAGCAGGATGCCGGTGGTATCGTCGATATCGAATTTATGGTGCAATACGCGGCTTTGGCGTGGTCGCACCAGCATCCGCAACTGCTGCGCTATACCGATAACATCCGCATTCTCGATGGGTTGGAGCAGGCCGGATTGATGACCGGCGATGAGGTGCGGCTGTTGCAAGATGCCTACAAGGCCTACCGTGCAGCGGCCCACCGGCAATCACTGCAAAACCTGCCTGGCGTGGTGAGTGGGGACCAATTTCATGACGAGCGACGTGCCGTGATGCGTATCTGGCGCGAACTGGGGCTTGCCTGACTCGTCTGCAAACAGCATTTATCGAATTCCGAGGTGGCAACAATGTCGATGGCCGATCGTGATGGCGTGATCTGGTATGACGGTGAGCTGGTTCAGTGGCGCGACGCGACCACCCATGTGCTGACTCACACCCTGCATTACGGCATGGGCGTTTTCGAAGGCGTGCGCGCCTACGACACGCCGGCCGGCACCGCAATCTTCCGTCTGCAGGCGCACACCGATCGCCTGTTCGATTCGGCGCACATCATGAACATGAAGATGCCGTATTCGAAGGAAGAAATTAACGAGGCCACCCGCGCCGCCGTTCGCGAAAATAACCTGGAAAGCGCCTACATCCGTCCGATGGTCTTCTACGGATCTGAAGGCATGGGCCTGCGCGCCAGCGGCCTGAAAGTGCACGTGATCGTCGCAGCCTGGCACTGGGGCGCCTACATGGGCGACGAGGCGCTGGAAAAGGGCATCAAGGTTCGCACCAGCTCCTTTACCCGTCACCACGTCAACATCAGCATGACCCGCGCCAAGTCCAACGGTGCCTACATCAACTCGATGCTGGCCCTGCAGGAAGCCATCTCTGGCGGCGCTGACGAAGCCTTGATGCTCGACCCGGAAGGCTACGTGGCCGAGGGCTCGGGCGAAAACATCTTCATCATCAAGGATGGCGTGATCTATACCCCCGAGGTCACTGCGTGCCTCAACGGCATCACCCGCGCCACTGTGCTGACCCTGGCCGACGAGCTGGGTATCAAAGTGGTCGAGAAGCGTATCACCCGCGATGAGGTCTACATCGCCGACGAGGCCTTCTTCACCGGCACGGCTGCCGAAGTCACGCCGATTCGCGAAGTCGATGGCCGCAGCATCGGCATCGGCCGCCGTGGCCCAGTGACCGAGCGCGTCCAGAAGGCGTATTTCGATCTCGTCTCCGGCAAGACCGACGCGCACGCCGCCTGGCGGACGCTGGTAGGTTGAAGGCCCTGGGCTGGGGGCTGGCGAGACGCTTCTCTGTGCAACCTCCAGCCTTTTGCCTCAAGCGGCTTTGATTATGAATATCCTCATCGTGGGTCCCAGTTGGGTCGGCGACATGGTAATGGCGCAGACGTTGTTCGCCTGCCTGAAACAGCGCTACGCCGATTGCCAGATCGACGTGCTGGCGCCGGAGTGGAGCCGGCCGATCCTTGAACGGATGCCCGAGGTTCGTGAGGCGCTGAGCTTTCCTGTCGGGCATGGCGTGCTCGATATGGCGACGCGGCGCAGCATCGCACAAGGCCTGCGTGGCCAATATGATCAGGCCATTCTTTTACCCAACTCGCTCAAATCGGCGCTGGTGCCATTTTTCGCAGGCATCCCGAAGCGGACTGGCTGGCGCGGCGAAATGCGCTTCGGCCTGCTCAACGATATCCGTAAGTTGGACAAGCAGCGCTATCCGCTGATGATCGAGCGGTTCATGGCGCTGGCCTACGAACCCGGCGCCGAACTGCCCAAGCCTTATCCCAAGCCCTCGCTGAAAATCGTCGAGCAGAGTCGTGACGCAGCCTTGGTGCGGTTCGGCCTGGCGCTCGATCGACCGGTGCTGGCCCTCTGCCCTGGTGCCGAGTTCGGTGAGTCCAAGCGCTGGCCGGCCGAGTACTTTGCCAAGGTCGCCGAGGCGAGAATTCGCGAAGGTTGGCAGGTATGGCTGTTCGGTTCGAAGAATGACCACGCCGTGGGCGAGGAAATTCTGACGGGACTGATTCCTGGGTTGCGCGAGGAGGCTCAGAACCTCGCGGGTGAAACGAGTCTGGCCGAAGCCATCGACCTGCTTTCTTGCGCCGATGCGGTGGTTTCCAACGATTCCGGGCTGATGCACGTGGCCGCGGCGCTGGGACGACCTCTGGTTACCGTCTACGGTTCGACTTCCCCTGCGTTTACCCCGCCGCTGTCCGACCACGTCGAAATCGTACGCCTCGGGCTCGATTGCAGCCCCTGTTTCGAACGCACCTGCCGTTTTGGTCACAATAACTGCATGCGCGACCTCAAGCCCCGTGCAGTCATCGAGGCGCTGGAGCGCCTGACGCCGCAGTCGGTCGAGGTGCGCTGAGTGAGGGTGCTGCTGGTCAAGACCTCTTCGCTGGGCGATGTGGTTCACACCCTTCCGGCGCTGACCGATGCCGCGCGCGCATTGCCGGGCATCCAGTTCGATTGGGTGGTGGAGGAGGGGTTCGCCGAGATCCCGGCCTGGCACCCAGCTGTGGCTCAGGTCATTCCGGTTGCCATTCGCCGCTGGCGCCAACACCCGCTGCGCACCTGGCGCTCGGGTGAGTGGAAGCGCTTCAAGGCGCGCTTGGGGGAAGCCCGTTACGACCTGGTGATCGACGCCCAAGGGTTAATCAAGAGCGCGTTTCTGACGCGCCACGTCGCGGCGCCGGTCGCGGGCCTGGATCGGGACTCTGCACGCGAGCCGATGGCCGCACGTTTCTACGATCGTCGCTACGCCGTACCGCGCGACCAGCACGCCCTCGAGCGCGTCCGTCAACTTTTTGCCCAGGCTCTGGGCTATGCATCACCCCAGACGATCGGCGACTACGGTTTGGATCGTAGCCAGCTCGCCTGTCCCGGCGAGCAGCCGTACCTGTTGTTCCTGCATGGCACCACTTGGTCGAGCAAGCATTGGCCTGAGCGTAACTGGCGCGAGCTGGCCGAGCGCATGGTCGAGTTCGGCTGGGCCATCCGGTTGCCCTGGGGCAACGCCGAGGAACAGGCCCGAGCCGAGCAAATTGCCGACGGGCTGCCCGGTGTTTCGGTATTGCCGCGGCTCAACCTGGGGGGCATTGCCAAAGTCATTGCCGGAGCCCGAGCGTGCGTCGCGGTGGACACGGGCCTCGGCCACCTCGCTGCAGCGCTAGACGTACCGAGCCTCTCGCTCTACGGCCCGACCCTGCCGGGCCGCGTCGGCGCCTACGGGCGATCTCAGGTCCACCTTTGCGCACCCGGGCCGAACGCCGGCAAGGGTGACCGCCACAAACCCTGCTTCGACGCGCTGCCAGCTGAGCGCGTCGCCAGCGAACTCAAGGCCCTGTTGCGGTCGTCGGAGACAGCCTGATGCAGCTGGCTTTCATTCTCTACAAGTATTTTCCTTTTGGCGGATTGCAGCGCGACTTCATGCGTATCGCGCTGGAATGCCAGCGTCGCGGCCACCAGATTCGCGTCTATGCAATGATCTGGGAAGGCGATCAGCCGGACGGTTTCGACGTATTGATCGCGCCGGTCAAAGCGCTGTTCAACCACACCCGCAACGAGCGCTTCACCGCATGGGTCGAGGCGGATCTGGCCCAGAGGCCGGTGGATCGGGTGATCGGTTTCAACAAGATGCCCGGGCTTGACGTGTATTACGCCGCCGACCCCTGTTTCGAAGACAAGGCGCAGACGCTGCGTAACCCGATCTATCGGCGGTGGGGCCGCTATAAGCATTTCGCTGAATACGAGCGTGCGGTGTTCGAGCCGCGGTCCAATACCGAGATATTGATGATTTCCGAGGTCCAGCAGCCGCTGTTCATCAAGCACTACGCGACCCCGCTGGAACGCTTTCACCTCTTGCCGCCCGGTATTGCCCAAGACCGGCGCGCGCCAGCGAATGCTTCGGCGATGCGCCAAGCATTTCGCGACGAGTTCGAACTGGGCAGCGACGAGTTGCTGCTGGTGCAGATTGGCTCAGGCTTTAAGACCAAGGGCGTCGACCGCAGCCTCAAGGCCTTGGCGGCATTGCCACGCGAGCTGAAGCGGCGGACCCGTCTGTTCGTCATTGGTCAGGACGACCCCAAGCCGTTCCAGCTACAGGCACGTACGTTGGGGATTGCCAGCCAGGTGGAGTTTTTAAAGGGGCGCAGCGATATACCGCGGTTTCTGCTTGGGGCGGATCTGCTGATCCATCCCGCCTACAACGAAAACACCGGCACCGTGCTGCTGGAGGCGCTCGTCGCTGGCCTTCCTGTACTGGTCACGGATGTCTGCGGATACGCCCACTACATCGCCGATGCTGACGCTGGCCAGGTGGTGCCCAGCCCCTACCAGCAGGCCAGTCTCGACCGGACGCTCGCCGACATGCTCGCCGACGACGTGCAGCGTAGCCGCTGGGCGCGCAACGCTCTGGCCTATGCGGATACGGCCGACCTCTACAGCATGCCCGAGCGCGCGGCTGACGTGATTCTGGCGGAGCGCGCATGAAGCTTGTTCTTGGTGAGCCCTTCCGCTCGCGCTGGGCCGGCCGTGACCCCTTCGAGGCGGTGGAACGGCTGGACGGGCAGGTCTATCGCGAGCTCGAAGCGCGGCGCACCCTGCGCACCGAGGTGGACGGCCGCGGTTACTTCGTCAAAATCCATCGTGGCATAGGCTGGGGCGAGATTTTCAAGAATCTGAGCACCGCCAAGCTGCCGGTACTCGGTGCCGGGCAGGAGTGGCGCGCGCTGGAGCGCCTGCATCAGGTCGGCGTACCGACCATGACCGCCGTAGCCTACGGTGAGCGCGGCAGCAACCCGGCCAGCCAGCATTCGTTCATCATCACCGAGGAATTGGCACCTACGGTCAGCCTTGAAGACTACTCGGCTGGCTGGCTGGAAAATCCTCCGGACCCCGTGCTCAAACGAGCGCTGATCGCAGAAGTTGCTCACATGACCGGCACGATGCATCGCGCCGGTGTCAATCATCGCGACTGCTATATCTGCCACTTTTTGTTGCATACGGACAAGCCCGTCAAGGCGCAGGATTTCAGACTTTCAGTGATTGATCTGCATCGTGCGCAGGTTCGTAGCGAAACACCGCGGCGCTGGCGCGACAAGGATCTGGCGGGGTTGTACTTCTCGTCTTTGGCTATCGGGTTGACTGAGCGGGATAAGCTGCGTTTTATAAGCGCTTACTTTCGTCAACCATTGCGCATCATCCTTAAGGAGGAGGCCGCATTGTTGTCCCGTCTTGAGCGTAAGGCGCAGCGCCTGTACGGCCGCAAACTGCGTTATGGAGGGGCATTGTGAGTCGAGTCCACCCCCAGGGGTCATGCTCAGTCGAGTCATTTGCAGGTCGGCAAGTAGCAATCGTTCCATGCCCGGCCCTGGGCGACGTCACGCTTTATATACGCCTCGCTTGGATTTTTTGTAGTAATGGCGCTCAGGTCACCTTGTTTTCTTCGCTTGCCCAATCCACTCAGCCTCATTTTCCGTGGATGGACATCCGTACAAGCGATGCGGTGGATCTTATAGACCTGGCCTCTGCGTTCGATCTGGTAATCAGCTACGTCGGATGGCTTAACCGTGTTTCGGCTGGTGATAAGGCGATCGCCAGCCGTAATGTTGCGATCGTCTCAGCAAAAAAACTGCCTAAGACTCTAGGGTTGAGCCCCCAAAATACTGAGGTGTGCGGCCAGGTCTATCCCGATGCGTCCCGTCCGTTCTGTCTTGACTCACGGACGGGTAAGAACATGGCCCAGTGGGTTGATGACTACGCCAAAAGTGCGTTCGGGCTTGGCTGTGATAGGCAAGTTGAAGTCAAGGTTGCACGTGAACGGGGTGGGTCCCGGTCCGTCTCGATATTCCCGACAACGCCGGAGCCTCGCAAAAATTATTCATTGCGCGGCTTTGTCTGGTTAGGTCAACGGCTTCGGAGTAGAGGCTGGGAGGTAGACTTTCTGTGCCTGCCCGCAGAAAAAGAGAAAATCGCTACTCATGTAACGTCTTTCCCGGTGCGGTCTTTTCCAACCGTCGGTGAGTTGTTGAATCATCTGGCGAGTCGGCAGGCGGTTATTAGTAATGACTCGGGCGGTGGTCATCTCGCCTCGCTCATCGGGCTTCCAACGGTCACCATAACGCGGCGCAACAAGGCGTTCGTATGGCGGCCGGGTTTCGATCCTCGGAATGAAGTAATCGCCCCGCTGGTCAGCGTAAAGATTGCGGGTCGGTACTGCTGGCGGCCATTTGTGCCTATCTGGCGCATCCCGAAGGTGCTTGATCGATTTGAGCGTCAGTACTGATGGCCGGTTGTTGGGTATTGGAGTCAGCTCAGGACGAAGAGTTGGCCAGGGATTTCGGCAGCCTGGACGCAGTATTCGCGCTCACTGGCGAGCGTATAAGCGGCGACCCGCTATCAGAGGTTATCCGTATCGAGCGCGGCGGCATTCATTACTATGTCAAACGTTATACAGGTGCAGGCAAAGGCTTGCGTCGCTATCTCGGAAGGCCACGCGTCAAAGCTGAATGGCAGAACCTGAAGCTTTTTAAACGCTGGGGTATTCCTACCGCCCCGCTTGTTGCTTATGGCCTGGAGCGAAACGGCGCTTCGTTTGGGCGTGGTGCCTTGATCACCCGGGAGTTACCCGGCACGCAAGATCTGGCGCAGCTGGCGTCATCGAACGACCCGCGTCTCGGCGACAGGCAATGGGTCAACGTTGTCAGCCGGCAGATCGCCGAGGCGACGCGAATGCTTCACCTGCACCGATTCGCGCATAACGACCTCAAATGGCGAAATCTGCTGGTGGATGAGCAGCAGCGGCTGTTTCTCATCGACTGCCCCACGGGCTCGTTCTGGCATGGGCCTTTTCTGACCCGTCGGATTGTCAAGGACCTGGCGTGCCTGGACAAGGTCGCGAAGTACCAGCTGACAAGAACTCAACGTTTGCGCTTCTATCTTCAATATGTTCAGCGCAGTAGGCTGAATAGCAAAGATAAGCAACGAATCCGCCAGATAACGTCTTATTTTCTGGGGCGAGAATGACCATCTTCATCATGATCGAAGACCCAGCGTTCGATCACCCTGGCTCGATATTCGGTTCAGAGCGGGCGATGGTTTGCTGGCACGCGCGCATTGGAAAGACGGCTTTGCGCAACAGCTGTCGGTATCGCGCATGAAGCTCTCTGATCTAGCAAGCGCAGGACGCGAGCCTGGACTGCCGTTAACTGTCGATTTGGGCGAAACATGCGTGCTTGAAGTTGAACGTTGGCTACGTGTGCTTCCTGCGCAGCGGTACGTTTGTCGCGCAAACTTTGACGGCCGGCTGGTGTTGGCAAAGCTGATGGTCGGCGGCAAGGCCGAGAAAAACTTCATCCGAGAGCGTGACGGCGCCGCGCTTTTAGTCAACCAGCAGATGCCGACACCAGCGCTGCTCTCGAGTGGTTGTGTTGCCGGCCAGGGAGGATGGTTGCTATTCGATTTCCTCGAAGGTTCTCAGAGCCTATGGGATAGCTGGCGGGCAGTGGAGGCCGAAGCTCCGCTTTCTGTAGGTCAACACTCAGTTCTCAGTAACGCGCTCACGTTGATCGCAGAGATGCACTTGCGCGGCCTCTGGCAGGACGACCTCCACCTCGAAAACTTTATCGTCTCTCAAGGTATTCTGCATGTGGTCGATGGCGGGGGTGTGAAAGCGCAAGAGCCAGGAAAACCGCTATCGCGAAATCTTGTTCTAAAGAATCTAGGGGTTTTCTTTGCACAGCTGCCTGCTGCGCTTGAGCCGTTTCTGGAAGACATGCTCGTTCCTTATCTAATGGCCAACAACACGCATGCACTGCCCCTTGAAACGCTGCTTCGTGAAACAAGAATACGACGCTCCTGGCGGCTAGATGACTATCTTAAAAAGACAGTGCGCGACTGCAGCCTGTTTCAAGTCAGCATCGGGCCTTTTAGAGCACTGGCGGCACGACGTGAAGAAGCTGACCTGCTGAGTGAGCTCGAACCCGATCCAGATCAACTGATCGAGTCGGGTCAGCTCTACAAAAATGGCGGGAGTGCGACGGTTGCGCGTGTCGAGCTCTGTGAGCGGGCTGTACTGATCAAACGATACAACATCAAAAGCCCGGTGCATTGGCTGAAACGTTTCTGGCGGCCCAGCCGTGCTTGGCATAGTTGGGTAGAGGGTAATCGGCTCAACTTTCTAGGAGTTCCCACACCGCGGCCGCTCGCGATGAAAGAGCAGCGTTGGCTATGGATGCGTGGCCGAGCGTGGTTGGTTACCGAACTACTGACTGGAGACGATATAATTGCCCGCTTCCAGCCCCACTTGGACGGGGCTCCACCAGAATGTGAATTGCTCGCTCTCGATAGATTGTTCGCTGCGTTGATTCGTGAGCGAATCAGTCATGGGGATTTGAAGGGGCACAATATTTTCTGGGAAAAAGGGCGCTGGATGTTGATTGATTTGGACTCCGTTCGGCAGCATCGAGGCGATGCAAGTTTCTCTCGGGCTTACGCCCGCGACCGGGCACGCTTCCTTCGCAATTGGCCTTCTGATAGCGCGCTGCATCGGCTGCTTGACCAACGCTTACCCGCGGTGCCCGGCACCCATATAGAAAATTAAGAGGCACTACCGTGGCATTGACGATACTCGGCCTTTCTGGCGCACTCAGTCATGATCCTTCCGCAGCCCTGTATATCAACGGCAAGCTAATTGCAGCCGTAGAAGAAGAGCGCTTTGTACGAGATAAGCATGCCAAGAATCGCATGCCCTACGAGTCCGCCAAGTTCTGTCTAGAGCAAGCGGGTATCAAGCCGTCCGATGTCGACGTGGTTGCTATTCCCTTCGCTCCGATCAGCATCTTTGAGAAGGCGCGCTGGCATTATGCCAAGCGTTACTGGTACGCGCCGGACCGTGCGCTCGACGCCATCCTGATGGGTAATCGGCGCTATCACCGGTACAAAAAACGCATCGAGTGGTGCCTGCAACAGCTCGGGTTCGACTTGAAGAAAGTTAAGATCCAATCGGTCGAGCACCATCTTGCGCATGCGTCAAGTGCTTATCACTGCTCGGGTTTCCAGGGAAAAACTGCCATCCTTGGTATAGATGGGAAAGGTGAATATGCGACAACCTTTTTCGGCTATGGCGAAAACGGCAAGATTCACAAGATCAAGGAATTCTACGATCCAGACTCCCTAGGTGGGCTTTACGGCGCGATTACGGAATTTCTCGGTTTCGAGATGCTCGATGGCGAGTTCAAAGTCATGGGCATGGCGCCTTATGGTGACGCGGCTAAATACGATTTCTCCCGGTTGGCCAAATTCGAGAATGGTGAGCTGACCATCAATACCGAATACGCCAACGTTATCGGCTTCCGCCGATACAAGGAAAAGGGAAAGGGCTTTTACTTCTCACCCAAGTTGATCGAATGGCTGGGCCCAAAGCGAGAAGGCGATGTGGCCGATGATCCTTACATCCACTATGCCGCTGCCATGCAAGCACTGTTTGAAAAGCTCGCATTGCAGATGATGGATTACTATCTTGGGGACATCATCAAGCAGACCGGAAAAATTGCATTTGCTGGCGGCTGCGCATTGAACGTCAAACTCAACCAGAAAATCATTGCTCGGGATGAGGTCGAGGAGCTTTTCGTGCAACCCGCGTCCGGGGACGCTGGCACAGCAGTTGGTGCCGCCGCGTATGTTTCTCATCAACATGGCGTCCCTGTCGAGAAGATGGAGCACGTCTATCTCGGGCCGTCTTACACGAATGAAGATGTCATCGCCGCGTGCGCTCGGCATCCGAACAAGCCTGCATTTAAACGTATAACCGACACCGCAGAGCGTATTGCAAAGATCATGGTCGACGGCAACCCTGTAGCCTGGTTCCAGGGGCGTATGGAATTTGGCCCACGAGCGCTTGGCGGCCGGTCAATCATCGGGTGTCCAAGTGTCCCAGGCGTAGCCGATCGTATTAACGAGCAGATCAAGTTCCGTGAGCGCTGGCGACCATTCTGTCCATCGATGCTCGACACCGTGGCATCGCAGATGCTGAAGGTCGACCATCCTAGCCCTTTCATGACGTTCACGTTCGAAGTCAACGAAGGCTGGAAAGAGCGTGTAGGGGAAGTGGTGCACGAGGACGGCACGTCGCGTGCGCAGGTTCTGGAGCGCCGACACAATCCACGCTGGTATGATTTGATGCTCGAATTGGAAAAGCTGACGGGCAATGGTGTTTCGCTGAATACCTCCCTGAATCGTCGCGGCGAGCCTATGGTTTGCTCGCCCACTGATGCGTTAGATATGTTCTATGGCTCCGACCTGCAGTACTTGATCATGGAAGATATCCTCGTGGTCAAGGACGAAAAGGGCTGGTATGACAGCTTCTGAAAAATGGGTGCTGCAGCTCTGTCACGGCTACGAGGGCCCGTTTCTGGATTGCGCACGTCAGTACGCCGCACTTTTTGCAGGCACGCCCTATAAAGTGTGTACCGTCTACCTGACCGGAGCTCCGAGCGACGAGGTTACGCGCGGTTCGGCCTCCGATGAGGTGTTGTTTCTAGGGTACGACAGCAAAGCGGTACGTGGCCTGAAGCTGGCTGCGGTCCGAAAGATTAGACGCATCGCTTTAAGCCACCATTTTGTTTTTTGTATAACTCATCGGTCAAAGCCGACCTACGTCGCTCTGCTTGGTACCTCGTTGCCCGTTATCAGCGTGCATCATGCATTTGGCGATTATGATCGGCTTTCTCGACGTCTATTCATCAACCGCTTTCGCAAGCGCCTATTATTGCTGGGCGTTTCCGACGCTGTTCGCGATGACATTAGGGCATGTTTACCCGGCTGGCCAGGCGACCGCATCCAGACGCTCTACAACCGCATCAACCTTCCCGCAGTGCAAGCCGAGCTGGTAGACCGCTCATCAGCTCGGGCTTATTTGGGCCTACCCGCTGATCCCTGGATCGTAGGGAACGTTGGCCGGCTCCATCGCGACAAGGATCAGGCGACGCTTATTCGCGGCTTTGCGCAGGCCTTGCCTGAGCTTCCCTCGGGCTGCCTGCTGGCCGTCATGGGCAGCGGCCCGCTTGAGTCGGCGTTGAAAGCGCTCGCGGCAGAACTTGGCTTAACGGAACGGATTCGCTTCCTTGGCCAAATAGATAATGGCCGCCGATATTTCAGGGCGTTCGACGTTTTTGCACTGACGTCAGACCACGAGCCCTTCGGCATGGTGCTGCTTGAAGCAATGGCCGCAGACTTGCCAGTGGTTTGTACCGATTGCGGTGGCGGGCGAGAAGTAGTAGAGCAAGGAGGTCAGCTTTTTCCTCTAGGCGATTATCGATCTCTGGCCGCTGCTTTAGTTGCACTCAGCTCCGGCGGCGGCGATGGAAAAACAGCCGCCCTGAAGCACGCGCTGACGACGCGTTTTTCTGATTCAAGCGCGCGGCAATGTTTCTGGACATTGCCTTTCGTTCAGGCCTTTCGCTGAGGTTACCCGGTGTCGAATGAGACTGAAGGTTCTTGCTGGCGGGCCAAAGCCAAGGCTTTAGACCGATATCGTTGGTATCTGCTGCGCGAGCGGCACGGGCCTTTGGGCAGCGCGCTTCGTTTCGCGCGTGACGCATTGATCGATTGGCTGTTTGGCGTCCGGGCCCAGCAGTTGCTGAGTCCGACGGTCGTAACCGAGCCATGTCGGTTTCTGCTGCTGCAATCCTCACAAAAGGTAATAAGTTACAGACGAAAGCAGCGCTTCATGGAAGCCCTTCGAGGCCGCGGGCATGACTTGACCGAGACCGCACTGCCTATTGCCGCTGAGATATTGGCTGACCGGAAGCTGGTCAGACCTCCGGAACCTGTACCAATGCGCTACTTCGGCTACGCAGCTTATGCCGAGTGGCTAGTCGAGCGGTATCAGCCGAGCATTTTGTTGAATGACCGCAACGGCAGCTTGTACAGTCCGTTCCTCAGGCTTTCCTTGAATCGTCGAAAACGCCTCCTTGTCCACCTAGCTCACGCCACGACGGTCGAGGCTTCACGGCGCCTCGGGATGAACGACTATGACTACTACTTCGCGTTCGGACGAAGCTCGCTGGACGCCCTCAAGGCGCGGCGGCTTCGATTCGGTGATACACGAGTCGTTTTATCCGGATCACACATGGTTGATCAGGCCTACGACCTGCCTGCGGCAGACCCTACGCTAAAGGCGCTGTTGGTTCTGGGTGTCGGGCCGGATAAAGAGAAGCAGCCTGACTTTCAGAAGACCTATGCGTTGCTGCGCGAATGGTCGCGCGGGAATCCCGATTATCACGTGATGGTTAAATTGCACCCACGTAGTCGGGGCGTCTTCTGGCGTAAGGCTGCGTCAGAGCTAGATCATGTCGAGGTCTTGTCTGCCGAGGTTTCACTGGCGCAGGCGCTGGCGAGATCAAGAGTCGTGGTGAACATCATGTCGAACGCGGTGATCGAGGCGGCGTTGGCCGGGCGCCCGGTTCTTTACGTCGCCGTCGGGGCGCAAAAGGACATCTTCTCTCAGGCTGCCTACTTCGGGCCGCGCATCGAGAACATTGAGCTACTATCGGAACGCGTTCGCGCCCTTGAGCCAAACGCCTCTGCTCTCAAGGCTCGAGCCTTCGCTGAATATCATCTCGCCAATGGAATCGCAGGTCTTACAAGTACAGTCGAGCACCTTGAGCGTCTGCTTGCGGGGCTGGACGTTGAGACTCATTTTTTGCCCCATCGCTTGCCCGCAGCGGGAACTGCTCCGAGATGACTGAACAGCCTTATCTGCCATCCTCACCCAAAATTGGACGTGTCAAGAAAATACTTTGTACCGGGTTGGATCGCTGGGCGATTGCCGGGCTTTTTCTATACCTGGCAGCTTTCTATTTTCTGGATTCAAGCGGCCAAAAAACCCTGTTTTATCTGCTGGTCGGTATACCAGGGTTGCTTCTCGTACCTCGCTTGCTCGAACTTTATCGGCTTAAGTCCGTTGAGTTGATCACCCTAGGCGCCTTCCTTATTTACATGTCTGCCACGTCGCTCTGGTCTGGTACATCGACGATAGATGATGCATTGAAGTACTCGATGTATCTGATGTGCTTGCTTTTGGTGATAGATGCAGCGGCGCGACAGGATATTACTGTAGATCACGTGCTGAACTGGTTGCTGGTCGTAGGCGCTGCTGCAGCGGTGGTTTATGCCATAGCCTTGTTCGGCCGGTTAGACAATTCAGCTAACTTAGCGCTGGGGCGTTTCTCGTTTGAAAAAATGGCGGGATGGGGCGACGATAACCCTATTTCTTCTGCGATCGTTTTAGGTTTGACGGTGCTTATCGCTTGGTGGCGATTCCCGGTATCCGCGCGTGGCAAGCAGGTGTTACTCGTCATTCTGATGCTTCTGTGTTTCGTAATGATCCTGCTGACGAAAAGCCGTGGCCCACTCGTTGCCTTGGGGGGCGTTCTGGCCTTGATGTCTCTTTATCGGCGAGCTCGGGAAGATCTGGTGCTATGGGCCAGCCTTATATTCTTTGCAGCCGTTGGCTTGGTGCTGTTCGATCTTGCCGGCCCGCTCGCCGAGCGTTTCGCGCAACCCAACTACAGGATGGATATCTGGTCCGCCGCCTTCAGCCAGATCGAAAGCGACATTTTAATCGGCCAGGGATTCGGTAGAGATGCCGATATCATGATCCGCCCGGGGGTCGTAGTTACGCATTCCCACTCCAGCTTTATCGAGATTGTTCGTGTTGGCGGTCTTTTAGGTGGGGCGTTAGCAGTGGCGCTGCTCTGGGCGGTGTTCGTACGCAGGGATGCTTTGCCGGCAGCCACGGGCATTTTTATATTCTGGTTTGTATTCGGTATAGGTTGCCTCTCCACCAATGGTCGGCTTCCGCTGATTCGGCCAACTATCGAGTGGTTTGCTTTCTGGTTGCCATTGTTGCTCACCTTGCGTTTCTCTCCCCAGCGTTTCATTTTGAATTCCCGGGAGTGAGGGAAATGCCAGTGAGATCTTCCCACGGAGCGGCATTCGTTCGCGGCCCATTTGGACATCAGATGTGATGGCTTTGCGGAGCGGCTTTCGGAGCGATATCAACGGGCTACGCGCTCTGGCTGTGCTGGCTGTAGTGCTATATCACTTCGGATTTAGTTGGGCCGCAGGTGGGTTCATCGGAGTCGACGTGTTCTTCGTTATCTCCGGGTTCCTGATGACAGGAATCATCGTGCGTGGCGTGAGTGAGTCGAACTTTTCAATACTTTCGTTCTATCTTGCTCGTGCCCGCCGCATCATCCCCGCTTTGCTCGTGGTGGCCATTGGTGTTCTAGTGCTGGGGTGGTTTCTACTCATGCCATCGGAGTACCAGACGCTCGGAAAACATGCACGAGACAGCGTCCTCTTTTCTTCCAATCTCCGGTATCTCGGAGAAGCCGGTTACTTCGACGCAGCTTCAGAGCAGAAGTGGCTGTTGCACACCTGGTCGCTATCGGTCGAATGGCAGTTTTATCTTCTTTACCCGCTCATTCTCCTGGCAGTCTCGCGCATGTTCGGCATCAGATGGTTGATGCTTGCTGTCTTGATGATTTTTTTCGGGTCGTTGTGCTGGTCTGCCTGGCTTAGCTTCAACGAACCGGAGAAGGCCTTTTTCACCCTTTCGAGCCGTGCATGGCAAATGGCTGCCGGGGGGCTGGTCTACGCTTGGAGCACGAGCGCGCGGGCTTCCACTTCACGGCCAGCGCTTTGCTGGCTGGGCCTATTTATGCTTGGCGCCTCCGTGCTGCAGTTCGACTCAAGCCTGTCATGGCCTTTGCCCTGGTCCCTGCTGCCGGTGGGAGCGGCGGTTCTAATTATTGCCGCCAATTCTCATTGTGGAGCACTTACCTTCTACCCAATGCAATGGATCGGCGACAGATCTTATTCGATATACCTTTGGCATTGGCCTGTAGTAGTGATCCTTGCCTATTTCGAGCGAAGTGACTCGGTTGGCTGGGTGCTGGCAGGCATCGCCTGTGCTTGTGTGATGGGCCATCTTTCGTTCCGTTTCATCGAGGAGCCGGGTAGGCATCATCTGGGGGTGTATGGACGGCCCAGGTCGATTGTTACGCTTGTAGCGCTTGTTATGGCGACCTCCGTCGCGGCACAGGTCATCCGTAAACACGACTTCCCTTATCGCCTTCCTGAGGCTGTCGCGCGGATGGAGCAGGAAAAAAGCAGTCATCCAGAACGTCTGACAGCCTGCACAGAAGGTGACGAAACATGTGTGTTCGGCTCCGGTCCGGTTCGGGCCGTTTTGATTGGTGATAGCCATGCCGGTGCTGTGGCAGACGTCGTTCAGGCGGCCGCTAGCGCCAACGGAGAGGGAAGCGTGCTATTCCGTGGTCATGCCGGCTGTTTGGTAGTGTTTGGTGCCCGCAAGGACGGCGATACGGGGAAGGCATGCCAGGCGGTGCAGGACTGGGTGGCCAAGGATTTGCCGGGCATTCACCCTCAAGTCCCAGCAATTCTCGTTTTACGTACCTCTGCTTACGTATTTGGCGACTCGCCAGGGGAGGCAGACCCACTGGGCGGACGACCCGAGTACTACTTCAGCCATCTCTACAATGAGCCTGCCGAGGCGTATCTGCAGGAGTTTCGCCAGCAATATTTGGAAACTGTTTGCAGCATTGCCAAAACCCGTCCGCTTTACGTTGTCAGGCCTGTTCCAGAAATGCCGGTCAACGTACCTAACGCTTTGGCCCGCGACATTCTCATCGGCCGTAAACGTGAAATAGGTATCGAGATGCAGCGATATGACGAACGCCACGGGTTCGTTCGGGGCGTCCAGGACGAGGCACGCGATGCCTGTAAAGTGCAGCTGCTCGACCCGGTCCCGTTGTTGTGTAAGGCTGGATATTGCCCCGGCGCGATTGACGATAAACCGCTCTACTATGATGACGACCACCTAAGCTTGCGCGGTAGCGAGCTGCTGGCGCCAATGTTCCGCTCAGTGTTTCAGGCTCCACGCGTTAGGAAAGACTGAAGTCCTTCATGCCAGCCCGCTGAGCATAGATCTCAAGAAGTTGGTCAAATGGAAACTCGATTTTCCGACGCTGCAGGTAGCTGCGCAAATGTATGAAATTGCGTTCCACGTGCCGCCTGTTCAGCGGCGCGCGCCGGAACTGCAGGTCCAGCACATCAATAAGTCCGAAACGCTCGCTCTCGACCTCGAGAATGTTGCCGAGATGCAGCGACCTGAAGTAGATACCTTTCCGATGCAAATCCAGGATGAAATCGGCCAAGGGCGCTAAGGTGGCCGCCAGAAAGCCCGGCTGCTGAATCAAAGCATCCAGTGAGCGGCCTGGCAGGGGTTCGTACAGGCAACCGCTCAATCCGACCGACCGGTTTAGCCAGAAAGTCTCAGTAACAACCGGGGCTGCCACACCAAGCTCAAGTAAGCGCGCGCAATTCCCTGCGAATACCTGAGCGGGTGGTGAATAACGAGCCAGCAATGGATGTTTGCGAGTGTGGAAAATCTTAAGCAGGTCTCCTTCGGCAAGCGCGATAACCTTGGGCCCGCGTGCGTCTCTTTCAATGACCTGCCCATGGGCCAGCCAGTATTCAAGTTCGTCCGCTGATACAATCCGCATCTTTTCCTCTAGCTGTTCATAGGGCTCGCCGAATGGCCAATTCTACCCAGCAATCTAGTTTTAAGGTTTATCTACGATTGCTGCGCTACGTGGCGCCATATTGGGGCCTCTTCGCCATTAGCCTTCTGGGCTTTTTGCTCTTCGCTTCTACCCAGCCGATGCTGGGCTACATGCTGAAGTTTTTTGTCGACGGATTGAATAACCCGGACGCTAGCCTTTTCGCCGAGGTTCCTCGGCTGCAGGACTACGCTTGGCTGGCCGAGCTGAAGCTGCTTCAGGCGGTGCCGATGCTGATCGTGCTGATCGCTTTGATACAAGGGGCTGGGTCGTTCCTCGGTAATTATTTTCTCGCAAAGGTCTCGCTGGGGCTGGTTCATGATCTGCGGGTGGCGTTGTTCAATAACCTGCTTACACTGCCCAATCGGTATTTCGACAGTAATAATTCAGGGCATCTCATTTCTCGAATCACCTACAACGTGACCATGGTCACCGGGGCCGCTACCGATGCCATTAAGGTAGTTGTTCGGGAAGGAATGACGGTAGTGTTTCTCTTCGCCACGCTGCTTTGGATGAACTGGAAGCTAACGTTGGTGATGGTAGCTATCCTGCCGGTGATTGGAGTTATGGTTGCCAGCGCCAGCAAGAAATTCCGCAAGCAGAGCAAGAAGATCCAGACGGCGATGGGCGATGTGACCCATGTTGCATCCGAAACCATTCAGGGTTATCGCGTGGTGCGCAGTTTTGGCGGCGAGAGCTATGAGCAAGGTAGGTTTCTTGGCGCCAGCCAGGAGAACACTGCCAAGCAGCTTCGCATGGTCAAGACGAATGCTATCTATACACCCAGCCTGCAATTGGTGATCTACAGCGCCATGGCTATGCTGATGTTCCTGGTGCTGTTGCTCCGGGGGGACGCTTCGGCTGGTGATCTCGTTGCCTATATCACGCTGGCGGGGCTACTTCCCAAACCAATTCGGCAGTTGTCAGAAGTCAGCTCCACAATTCAGAAAGGCGTAGCGGGGGCGGAAAGCATCTTCGAGCAGCTGGACGAAGCGCCCGAACGTGACGATGGCACTGCAAGCCGAGAGCGTATTAGCGGCCGGCTCGAAGTGCGCGGTCTGAGCTTTGTGTATCCGGGCTCAGAGAAGCCGGTGCTTTCGGATGTTTCGTTTAAGGTCGAGCCGGGTCAAATGGTTGCGCTGGTTGGCCGTTCAGGAAGCGGCAAATCGACCCTGGCCAACCTCATTCCACGCTTCTATCACCACGAGTACGGCCAGATTCTTTTGGATGGGCTAGAAATCGAGCAGTATCAATTGCGTAACTTGCGTCGCCACATTGCGCTCGTTACGCAGCATGTCACGCTCTTCAACGACACCGTCGCCAACAACATCGCATACGGCGACCTAGCCGGCGCGCCGCTCGACGACATCCAGCGTGCTGCTGCCGATGCCTATGCAAATGAGTTCATCGAGAAAATGCCGGAGGGGTACGACACGCTAGTTGGCGAGAATGGTGTACTGCTGTCAGGTGGACAACGTCAGCGACTAGCGATTGCTCGTGCTTTGCTCAAAGATGCGCCGGTGCTAATTCTCGATGAGGCGACCTCTGCGCTCGATACCGAATCGGAGCGCCACATTCAGGGCGCGCTTGATCATGTCGTGAAAGGCCGGACTACGCTGGTGATTGCTCATCGTTTGAGCACCATCGAAAAGGCAGATCTCATTTTAGTGATGGAAGATGGCCGTATCGTGGAGCGAGGCACCCACAGCGAGTTGCTTGAGGCCAATGGCGCATATGCTCGGTTGCATGCCACCGATTTTCAGGAAACAAGCGTTACACCCTAGTCAAACCAGTGATGGTGAGGTGCGGAACGTTCGCAGCCGCGTCTCCCAGCAAGTCGGCCGCTGCTATATCCTTTAAAATCTGACGCTGATTCTGACCCGGAGCCCCCATGAAACTCTCCATGCCCCGTTTCGACCAAGCCGCTGTTCTGGTGGTTGGCGATGTCATGCTCGATCGATACTGGCATGGCGGTACCTCACGGATATCGCCGGAGGCGCCGGTGCCGGTGGTTCGGGTTGATCAGGTCGAGGATCGGCCGGGTGGCGCGGCCAATGTGGCGCTCAACATTGCGGCGTTGGGAGCGCCGGCGTCGTTGGTGGGCGTAACCGGAGTGGACGAGGCGCGGCAGAGTCTGCATGACAGTCTGGCGGCAGCGGGCGTCCGGGCGCATTTTCAATCGATCGAAGATCAGCCCACCATCATCAAACTTCGTGTCATGAGCCGTCATCAGCAGTTGTTGCGGATGGACTTCGAGGAGCCCTTCGCCACGGATGCCGGCGCGCTACTGGCGGAGGTTGAGCGGCTGCTCGACGGCGTCAAAGTATTGATCCTGTCTGACTACGGCAAGGGTGCGCTGCGTAATCATCAGGCGCTGATCAAGGCAGCGCGAGCGCGTGGCATCCCGGTGCTCGCCGACCCGAAGGGCAAGGATTTCGAGATATACCGGGGGGCGTCGGTCATCACGCCCAACCTCGGCGAGTTCGAGGCGATCGTCGGGCCTTGTGCCGATGAGGCGGAGCTGGTCGCCAAGGGCGCGGAGCTCATGCATGCGCTCGAGCTGGGCGCTCTGCTGGTTACGCGCGGAGAGCACGGCATGACGCTGCTGCGCCCCGATCATTCACCATTGCACCTGCCGGCTCGCGCCCGGGAGGTGTTCGATGTTACCGGCGCGGGCGATACGGTGATTTCCACCTTGGCCGCGGCGCTGGCGGCGGGTGAGGAGTTGCCTCAGGCTGTGGCGCTCGCCAACCTGGCCGCGGGCATTGTGGTTGGCAAGCTGGGCACAGCATGCATCAGTACCCCCGAGCTGCGTCGCGCGGTGCAGCGCGAGGAAGGTTCCGAACGGGGTGTGATGACGCTGGAGCAATTGCTGACCGCTATCGAGGATGCACGCGCCGACGGCGAAAAAATCGTGTTCACCAATGGCTGCTTCGACATTTTGCATGCCGGTCACGTGACCTACCTGGAGCAAGCGCGTGCTCAGGGTGATCGCCTGGTCGTCGCGGTTAACGACGACGGATCGGTCAGCCGCCTGAAGGGGCCCGGGCGCCCGATCAATTCCGTGGATCGACGCATGGCAGTTCTGGCGGGGCTTGGCGCGGTGGACTGGGTGGTTTGCTTTGCCGAAGACACGCCCGAGAACCTGCTTGCTAAAGTGCGCCCTGACGTGTTGGTCAAGGGCGGCGATTACGGCATCGATCAGGTCGTTGGGGCCGATCTGGTCACGGCCTATGGCGGTGAGGTGCGGGTTTTGGGCCTGGTCGAGAACAGTTCCACCACGGCAATCGTCGAGAAGATCCGCACGCGCTGACACTGCTCGGCGCTCACCTTGGCGCGGCGAGCGAGTTGACCCAGTCGCGCCAGCTCGTGCGCTCGGCGCGCACCACCCAGTCATCCTGCCCGGCGAAGCTTTCCGATAGCCAGAGGCCTCGCGTTGCCGCCGGTACCGGCTGGCCCCGTAGCAAGGTAAAGAGCGCTGGCGTCGGCCGCCCATCCTGTAATGGCACCAAATAGAGATCGGGGCGACGGCGCTCTAGGCGCGCCACGAGCTTGCCATCTTCGAGGCGTTCATCGACGTGGAACAGGCTCAGCTCGCGGGTTTCCTTGGGCAGTTCGAGGCGCATGTCGTAAACCAGCTGAAGTGACGCGGTCGGCAGGTGCACGTAGGCGCGCGGGCGCTCCATCAATGTCATCTGGCCGCACTGAACCGGGCGTGCCGAGCCGGACAGTGACGCAAGGTTGAAGTGCACCGCCTCACGATAATGCAGCGCGCCGAGGTACGGGGCCGGCAGCCAGGTGTCGCCGAAGCGCCCGGCCAGCCAACCTTCTGGCGTTTCCAGCAGACATTCCTCCGCAACCTCCTGAATCGCAGTCAGTAGCGGCAGGGCCAGTTCGTGGGCTGGTACGTAGCCAGAAATCAGTTTAAGGACCACATCGCCGCGGTCCGCGCGCTGCTGGCGAACCAATACCCAGTATTCCTTGCCTTGCCAGACGAGCGTCAGGCGTACCGAGACGCCCAGGTTGGCCAGTTCGACGCTGAAACGTGCGGGGTCGTCGACGGCGACGGGGCGCCGCCGTTCCAGCATTTCCCCAAAGTTGAGCGGTCGGCCGAGGCTTTGGTAGCGCAACCCTTCCGGGCTGGCCTCGACGAGCAACGGGAGCGTCTTGAATGCGGTGGGGTTCTTGCGGATCAGTACGCGCGGCATTCGGCTCCTCCTGGCAGTGGCGGCTGTTCAGGCCGGGTGATCGGGTGGGAACAGGGCATCGGGGCCGCCGGCTGATAGCCGGTGGGGATGCCTGTCTTCCGCGTTGCTCACCTGGCTCGTTCGGCCGTGCTTATTGTTGTCTGGCTAGTACGGATGCAGCGGTTTGCACGTTATCGGACAAGTGTTTCGGGTTGATGGTGCCGACGATCGCCGCTGCGACACCGGGATGCGCGAATAACTGCTCGAAGCTCAGCCGCACCGGATCGTCGCCCGACGTCAGGCAGGCGTGGCCGCTGGCAAGGGCCTTTTTTACCAGGATGCCCTTGGCGTGTGCCTGCGCGTAGTCGATGACTGGGCGCTCGGCCTGCTCGTTGAGATTGTAGGTAACCATGGCGCAGTCGCCCTGCTCGAGCGCCAACAGCCCGCCCTCGACCGTCTTGCCGGATAGGCCATAAGCGAGAATCTTGCCTTCGCGCTTGAGGTCAGCGAGGGTCTCGTACACCCCGCTGTGGCGAAGGATGTCTACGTCGTTGCCGTTCGAATGCACCAGCACCAGCTCGATGCGGTCGGTACGTAATCGTGTCAGGCTGCGCTCGACGGACAGCCGTGTATGCGCCGGTGAGAAGTCGAATTGGGACTGGCCATCGATAAACTCCTCGCCGGCCTTGCTCACGATTACCCATTCCTCGCGTTGGCCGGCAAGCAGCGGGCCGAGCCGCTCCTCGCTGACACCATAGGCCGGCGCCGTGTCGATCAGGTTGATGCCAAGGTCACGCGCCAGCGCCAGCAACTGGCGCGCCTGGGCGTCGTCTGGAATGCGAAAGCCGCTGGGGTATTTCACGCCTTGATCGCGGCCGAGCTTGACGGTGCCCAGGCCCAGCGGAGAGACGTTCAGTCCGGTGCTGCCGAGCGGGCGATAGTACGGATGCAGGGTCGCAGTCATCAGAGGAGCCCGTCCCAGAACGGCTTGGTGATTTCAGGGCGCGGCAACGCGGGCAAGGCTGGATGGGGTTGCGGTTCGATACCGTCTCGCGCAAGCGCGGCCTCGACGCGATCGGCGAAATCCGGGGACAGTGCAAGCTTCGTCGGCCAGCCGACCAGCAACCGGCCCGACTCGGCGAGAAAAGCGTTGTCCGGCCGCGCGAGTGAGGACTGAGCCGGCTCGGCGCGGTCGATGCGCAAGGTGGCCCATTTCGCTGCCGACAGATCGATCCAGGGCAGCAGCTCAGCCAGTTCCTTTTGTGCTGCCGCAATCTGCGCGGCTTCGTCTCGGGCAACCCCTGCCGCTTCGGCCAGATCACCGCCCAGGTACCACACCCACTCACCATCCTCGGCCGGGTGGCTGGTCACGGTGATGCGCGGCTTGGTGCCGCCACCGAGGCAATGCGCATAGAGCGGCTTCAGCGCGGCCCCTTTGACAATGACCATGTGCAGCGGCCGCTTTTGCATCGCGGGCTGCTCGAGTTCTAGTGCGGCTAGCAACTCGGCGTTGCCTGCACCGGCGGTCAGCACGATGCGCTGTGCGCGAATAGCGCGACCATCGACCATCAACCCGGTCAGTTCGCCATGCTCCTTCAGCGGTTCAATGTGTTCGGCTTTGAGCAGACCGTCGCCGGCAAGCTGCGCCAGGCGCTGGATCAGGCTCGGAACATCCAACACCAGTTCGCTGAGCCGGTAAACCTTGCCCTTGAAGCGCGGGTGCTGCAGTGCGGCGGGCAGTTCATCGCCTTTGACCTGGCCGACCCGCGAGCGTACGGCCTTGCTGGCGAAGAAGCTGGTGAGATTGCCTGTCAGGGTACCGGGTGACCACAAATAATGAGCATCGGATAGCAGGCGAACGCCGCTCAGATCCAGCCCGCCCAGGCCTTCAAGCGCTTCGCGCCAGCGTCGCGGCATGTCGGAGATTGCCTCCGAGGCGCCAGTCAGCGCGCCGCTCAACGCGTACTTGGTGCCGCCGTGAATGATGCCCTGAGACTTGACGCTCTGCCCCCCGCCCAGCACACCCCGGTCCACCAGCAGCGTTGAATAGCCCAGCCGGCGCAAGCGAGCGTTCAGCCACAAGCCGGCAACGCCACCGCCGACGATCAGGATATCGGTGCTCAGGGACTCGGACATGGACGCGCCTCGTTCAATGATCGGGCGCGCAGTATAGCGCCTGCTTGCGTGAGGCATTCGAGCCGAGCCGAAGGCCATGCAGCGGAACGCTAGTGTCCGGTGCTGCTGGAGAATAACTGGATAACCACCACGCCGGCGACGATCAGCGCCATGCCGAGCACTGCCGGCAGGTCGAGTGTTTGCTTGTAGATGAAGGCGGCAGCCAGGCTCACCAGCACGATGCCCAGCCCGGCCCAGATCGCATAGGCGATCCCCACCGGAATGGTCTTGACCACCAGGCTGAGCATCCAGAACGACAGGCTGTAGCCGGCTATCACTAGGATCAGTGGCAGCGGGCGGCTGAACCCGGCCAGCGCCTTCATCGAGGTGGTTGCGATCACTTCGGCCGTGATGGCAATGGCGAGGTAGATGTAGCCAGTCATAACGTCTCCGGTTGGCTGCGGGCGCCGTTCATTCGGCTGTTGGCGGCGCGTGAAGTTCTCACCACCCGAGCGATAGGCGCGCTGCGCTCGTACGCGGTGGCCGGCGCCACGACGCCTTGCTAAGCTCCGCGGTCATGAATCGTACCTTCTATACGCTCCTGTTCCACCTTGCTCTGCCCGTCATCCTGGTTCGCCTGCTGTGGCGTGCTCGCCGGGCTCCGGCCTATTCGAAACGGATCGGCGAACGCCTCGCGCTGAATATGCCGGCCTACCAGCCGGGTGGCATCTGGGTTCATGCGGTGTCGGTTGGCGAGAGCATCGCCGCAGCGCCGATGATTCGCGCCCTGCAAGCGCGTCATCCGCATCTCCCTATCACAGTCACCTGCATGACGCCGACCGGTTCGGAGCGGATCCGTGCGCTCTTTGGCGACACGGTGCAGCATTGCTACCTGCCGTACGACCTGCCCTGGGCGGCGGCGCGCTTGCTAGATCGGTTAAAGCCGCGGCTCGCAGTCGTGATGGAAACCGAACTCTGGCCCAACCACCTTCATCAATGCGCACGTCGCGGCATTCCTGTGGTGCTGGCTAATGCCCGCCTGTCGGAGCGTTCGGCGCGCGGCTACGCGCGGCTTGGGCGGTTGACCGCGCCGATGCTGGACGAGCTGAGCCTGATTGCGGTACAGACCGAAGCCGAAGCCGCACGCTTTCGGAAGCTCGGTGCCCCCGACGCTGTGGTCGAGGTGACGGGATCGATCAAGTTCGACCTCAGCATTGACCCGGCGCTGCCCGTGCGCGCCGCGCAGCTTCGCCAGCAATGGGATGCCCAGGTGCGACCGGTTTGGATCGGTGCGAGCACGCACACTGGGGAAGATGAAATCCTACTCGCGGCTCATCGCCAGCTCCTGGCCGAGCATCCGCACGCTTTGCTGATCCTGGTGCCGCGCCATCCGGAGCGTTTCGCCTCGGTGTTCGAGCTTTGCCGCAAACAGGGTTTCAACACGGTTCGCCGCTCGCAGGGCGAGGCCCCTTACGGTGAGACGCAGGTGCTGCTGGGTGACACCATGGGCGAACTGTTGTTTCTCTTTGCCCTGGCGGATGTGGCGTTCGTCGGCGGTAGCCTGGTACCGACCGGTGGGCACAACCTGCTCGAGCCCGCCGCGCTGGGTAAGCCGGTGGTGACGGGCCCGCACCTGTTCAACTTCCTCGACATCGCCGCACAAATGCGTGAGGCCGGTGCGCTGGGCGAGGTCAACAGTGCGCACGAGCTGGCGGCGCTGGTCGACGCCTTCTGGAGGGACGAGGAGCGGACGGAGCAGGCGCGCGCAGCCGGCCTCAAGGTGTTGCGTAACAATCAGGGTGCACTGGATCGCTTGCTGGCGGGCCTGGACTCCCAGCTTGTGCCGGCAGCCAAGCTGGGCAAGGCGGGCAAGCCCGCTATCGTCGATTAGTCGATCCGTACCGGGCGGCCGACGTTTTCGGACAGGTCGGGCGGGAGAAAGTCGCTGTCCGGGTCGTAGTCCGGCTTCAGGTACTGTTGCAAGTCCTCGAGGTCGCCCGGGTTGAGTGTGCCAGCTGCCTGTTTCAAGCGCAGGCTGTCGAGGATGTAGTCGTAGCGGGCATTGTTGTAGTCGCGAACCGCCGCGAACAACCGGCGCTGGGTGTCGAGCACGTCGACGATGTTTCGCGTGCCGACCTGATAGCCGATGTCGGTGGCTTCCAGCGCGCTCTGGTTGGAGATGATCGACTGCCGGCGCGCCTGCACCTGCTCCACATCCGTGTTCACCGCGCGATGCAGGTTGCGCGTCGATTCGACCACCTGGCGGCGTAGGCTCTCGCGCTGTTGCTCGGTTTGCGAGAGCTGATGATAGGCCTCACGGCTCTGGGAACTGGTCAGCCCACCGCTATAAAGCGGAATGTTCAAGCGCAGGCCGATGCTGCGCTGCTCGACGTCACCGGTATAACGTGGGCTGCCGGTATTGGTGAATCCCAGGGTGTCGTTGTCGCCGCGGCTGTACTGCGCGACGGCATCGACCGTCGGCGCGTGGCCGGCGCGGCGCTGACGCAAGGTCTCCTCGGCCGCGACGACGGCCTGGTTGACCGCTTGCAGATCGAGGTTCTGCCGTGCGGCCGTGTCGACCCATGCGCTGGCGTCGTTGGGTACGGGCGGCATCACTGGCAGGCTGTGCTCAATGCCTTCAAGTGCCAGGTATTGGCGATTGGTCAGCGTGGTCAGCGCTTGAAACGCATCGTCCACCTGGCGTTGTGCAAGCAGGCGATTCGCGCGGGCGGTGTCGAAACCAGCCTGTGCCTCAAGCACATCGGTACGGTCGGAAAGCCCCACGTCGAAGCGTTCGTCTGCCTGGTCGAGTTGGCGTTGAAAGGCTGATTCCTCAGCCTTCGCTGCGGCCAAAGTGTCCTGCGCGCGCAGCACGGCGAAGTAGGCCTGCGCGGTCAAACGGATCAAGTCCTGTTCGGCGATGGAATACTCGATGGCGGCCTGCTCGCTGACTGCCTCGGCGGCTTGGAGTTGAAACCAGCGGTCAGCGCGAAAGATCGGTTGGCTTAGCGTAGCCTGGTAGACCGTGCCGCTGCGCTCGAGCGAGCGCGCCCCGGCACTCGTATCGACGTCGGTGCGGGTGCTGCTGGTTTCGGCATTGGCACTGAGGTTCGGCAGCAGCCCGGCGCGTGCCTGGGGCACGATTTCCTGTGCGGCGTTGAATTGTGCACGCGCCGCGGCCAGGTCGGCGTTGTTCTCCACGGCTTGGCGATAGACGCTGAGCAGGTCGGTTCGGGCGGAAACAGGCGGTGCGTTCTGGGCCAGCGCCAGCCCTGACGAGGCGGCGGTCACGGCGAGTGCCAGCGTGAGTCTACGCAGCATGTGCGTCTTTCCCTGAAGCGAAGTGATGGGCAAGGCTATGCGCGGTCTGGTGGCCGGTCAAGCAGCCTGACGGCACATGTTCGGCAAGGGGGCGACAGGGGTTGCCGCATTGAAAATATGACCCGGCGGTCGTGCGGTGTGGCCGCCAACGTGGCTTTCCCCGTCGCTCTTGATTAGACTCGGGCCCGTTCTTGTCGGGGTGCCTTGAAGCGAAGGCTGAGATCGGAAAGTTCCGGATCCCGTTGAACCTGATCAGGTTAAGGCCTGCGTAGGGAACAAGATGTCCTCGTCCGTGATCCGGCGAGTCTCTCACCGCCATGGCGGTGCCCCGATGCCCTTGATCCGCCGTGTGTTCAGGTTCGCTCCGACAATTTTCTAGGAGCTAGCCTGATGCGTGCAGAACAACAAAACCTCAGCGAGTCGGCCCAGGTCGACCAGCAATCGATCCAGCCTTTTCCACGCTCGCAGAAAATTTATGTTCATGGCTCGCGCCCGGACATCCGCGTGCCGATGCGCGAGATCAGCCTGGACGTGACGCCGACCGCCTTTGGTGGCGAAATCAATCCGCCGGTAACCGTCTACGACACCTCTGGCCCCTACACCGATCCCAATGTGCAGATTGACGTGCGCAAAGGCTTGGCTGACGTGCGCAGCGCCTGGATCGAAGCGCGCGGTGACACTGAACGTTTGCCGGGGCTGACCTCCGAATTCGGCCAGCGTCGCCTCAACGATGCCGAGCTTTCAGCCATGCGCTTCGCTCACGTGCGCAACCCGCGCCGCGCCAAGGCCGGGCACAACGTCAGCCAGATGCACTACGCGAAGAAGGGCATCATCACGCCCGAGATGGAATACGTAGCCATTCGCGAGAACATGAAGCTCGCCGAGGCGCGCGAAGCGGGGTTGCTGTCCGAGCAGCATGCCGGGCAGAGCTTTGGTGCAGCCATCCCGAAGGAGATCACCCCCGAGTTCGTCCGCCAGGAAGTGGCCCGCGGCCGCGCCATCATCCCCGCCAACATCAACCATGTGGAGCTGGAGCCGATGATCATCGGCCGCAACTTCCTGGTGAAGATCAACGGAAACATCGGCAACTCGGCGCTTGGCTCGTCCATCGAAGAAGAAGTGGCCAAGCTGACCTGGGGCATCCGCTGGGGCTCGGACACCGTGATGGACCTCTCCACCGGCAAGCACATCCACGAGACCCGCGAATGGATCATCCGTAACTCGCCGGTGCCGATCGGCACGGTGCCGATCTATCAGGCGCTGGAAAAGGTCAATGGCATCGCCGAGGACCTGACCTGGGAGCTGTTCCGCGACACCCTGATCGAGCAGGCCGAGCAGGGCGTGGACTACTTCACCATCCACGCCGGCGTCTTGCTGCGCTACGTCCCGCTGACCGCCAAGCGCGTAACCGGCATCGTCAGCCGCGGCGGATCGATCATGGCCAAGTGGTGCCTGGCGCATCACAAAGAAAACTTCCTCTACACCCACTTCGACGACATCTGCGAAATCATGAAGGCCTACGACGTCAGCTTCTCGCTGGGTGACGGCCTGCGCCCGGGCTCGATCGCCGATGCCAACGATGCCGCGCAATTCGGCGAGCTGGAAACCCTCGGTGAGCTGACTAAGATCGCCTGGAAGCACGACGTGCAGTGCATGATCGAAGGCCCCGGCCACGTGCCGATGCACCTGATCAAGGAGAACATGGACAAGCAGCTGGAGTGCTGCGACGAAGCGCCGTTCTACACCCTCGGCCCGCTCACCACCGACATCGCCCCCGGTTACGATCACATCACCAGCGGCATTGGCGCCGCGATGATCGGCTGGTTCGGCTGCGCCATGCTCTGCTACGTCACGCCGAAGGAGCACCTGGGGCTGCCGAACAAGGATGACGTCAAGACCGGCATCATCACCTACAAGATCGCCGCTCACGCAGCGGATCTTGCCAAGGGGCACCCCGGCGCGCAGATTCGGGACAATGCCCTGTCCAAGGCGCGCTTCGAGTTCCGATGGGAAGACCAGTTCAACCTCGGCCTCGACCCGGACACTGCACGTGCCTTCCACGATGAAACGCTGCCGAAGGAATCGGCGAAGGTCGCGCACTTCTGTTCGATGTGCGGGCCGAAGTTCTGCTCGATGAAGATCACTCAGGAGGTGCGCGAGTATGCCGCCGAAAACGGTCTGACCGACGAGCAGAAGGCCATCGAGGCCGGGTTCGCCGAGCAGGCCGAGCGTTTCAAGGATCAGGGGTCGCTGATCTACAAGCAGGTGTGACCGGCTAGAAAGGCCGCCCCGAAATGGGCGGCCTTTTCGCTTCCGGGTTAGGGCAGATAGGCCGGTTTCAGGATGCCCTCGAGTTCCGCATAGGGAATATCAAGGATCGGGTGGCCGCTCGAATAAGGCGCGATGCTGTAGACATCGTATTTGAGCATTACCCGATCCTTGAGAAGGGCGACATTTGTGGTCTGCTGGAACGGCCATTGCCGGCTGAACGCAGCATCGTGCTCATTGGCGAGCAGCCACTGCTGATGAGCTAGCGCCGCGACACGCCAGTAGGCGCCTTCCTTGCCCGGCAGCAGCACGTCGGCCAATTTCACCTCTCGGTCCCGCTCACGGTCGTAGTTGATGAAACCGCGACCGGGCATGCCGTGCGCGCCACCCGTATAGAGATAGCTCGACAGCTCGACGACCAGTAGCGCGTTGTGCTGGTCGATCAGCTTGGCCTGCAGGTAGCTGCTCCATCCAGCCTCTGCGTGTTGCAAGAACTGCTGTTGGTAGGTCTCCAGCGAGGCGGGCAGGGTGGCGTCCGGCGTGTTGATCGTCATCTGCCGGAGGCGATTATCGATGAGCGTGTTCAGCGCCGGCTCGTCGGCGAAGATTTGGGTATCGATGTTGACCAGCGGGCAACTGTCGTCCGACGGAGGGCATCCCTCGGGGCGCTGCTCGCTGAGCACCTGGCGAACCTCGGCTTGCGGGGGCGTGAAGATATGCTGACAACCGCCCAGCAGCAGGCCGAGCGTGAGAAGGGGCAGGGCGTTACGAAGCGACATGATGTGATCTTATGGCTCAGAGTCGTAAGGTGCGGTTTCGAGTGTGGTCAGGCCTTGAAGTTCGCCAGCGCCCGCTCGGGCATTTTTCAGCATGCGAGTGGTCTGCAGAGGGCTGCGCCTGATGCAAGGGCACGCTAGCATGAAGATCAGAGACCGCTCACAGTGTGACGGTTGCAGCTTTCTCCTGGGCCGGGCGCGCAGGATCAAAACCGAAATGTGAGTCGTACATGAACGATATTTTCAAAGCTGAAGCAGGCGACGTCGAGATCCTCGGACGCGAGCGCTGCTTTAGCGGTTTCTACAATCTGGATCGTTTCAAACTGCGCCATCGCCTGTTCCGCGGCGGCATGGGTGCGGAAATCGAGCGCGAGCTGTTCGTCCGCCACGATGCGGTATGTGTGTTGCCTTACGATCCGCAGCGCGACGAAGTCGTCCTGGTGGAGCAGTTTCGCGTCGGAGCCATGGCCAGGGGAGACAACCCCTGGCTGGTGGAAACCGTGGCCGGGCTGATCGACAAGGACGAGCAGCCCGAAGAAGTGGCCCGCCGTGAAGCCATTGAGGAGGCCGGCCTTGAAATAGGCGAACTCTGGCCAGTTTCCGCCTACTACCCGTCGCCTGGCGGCAGCACCGAGCGTATTCATCTGTACGTAGGGCGTTGCGACAGTACCGATGCCGGCGGCATCTTCGGGCTCGAAGAAGAAGGTGAAGATATCCGGGCGGCGGTCTGGCCGCTAAGCGCCGCGCTCGATGCGTTGCGCGATGGTCGGATCGATAATGCCGCGACCATCATCGCCTTGCAGTGGCTGGCGTTGAACCGGGACGAAATCAGGGGGGCGTGGACATGAGGCGAACCCGCGAGCGATATCGGGTGGATCTGCGCGAATTGCAGTCCGCCTGCGAGGCGAACTACCTGCGACTGATGCGCCTGTTGCCCGACATGCGCAGCCAGGCCGATACGCGGCGTATTGCCATGAGCCAGGGGGATCGGCTGATCGGCGTGCTGGCGCTTCGGGTCCTGGAATGCTGCCCCTACACCACTACCGTGCAGATCAGCCAGCAGGACTGCCTTCCCTGGCTGCCGGTGCCGCAGATGGAAGTCCGCGTTTATCACGACGCGCGCATGGCGGAGGTGGTCAGTGCGCAAAACGCTCGTCGCTTCCGGGGCATCTATAGCTACCCCAACGCGCAGATGCACCAACCTGATGAGAAGAACCAGCTCAACCTGTTTCTCGGTGAGTGGCTCGGCCATTGCCTGGCCTGCGGACACGAGTTGGAGCCTGTTCTCTGACCGACGTTCTGTGATCGGTTAGTTGATGGCCACGTGCCATGATTCTCGTTTGCAAGCTGATCTGTGATGCATGCCCGCATCGCACGGTTTACCCCCGTCACGGCGAGCCACCATAATTCTTCCGCGAATTCGCCAAAGGAGACGGGTCGTGGTTGCTGCGCCCCTTATTGCTGAAAAAGACTCGGTACTGCTGGTGCAGTTGACCGACAGCCACTTGTTCGGCAACCCCGGCGGCAAGCTGCTGGGCATGGATACGGCCGACAGTTTGCAGCGCGTCGTTGACCTGGTGCTCGCCGAGCAGAAGCAAGTCGACCTGATCCTGGCGACCGGCGACCTGTCGCAGGATGGCTCGCTGGCATCTTATGAACGTTTTCGCACCCTGTCCGAGCGCATCCAGGCGCCGGTCCGCTGGTGCCCTGGCAACCATGACGAACTCGACGCGATGTGCGAGGCCAGCCGCGACACGGATCTTATGCGCCCCGTACTGGATATCGGCGCCTGGCGCGTAATCATGCTCGACACCCTGGTGCCCGGCTCGGTTTACGGCATGCTGCGCGCGGAGCAACTGGCCCTGCTGGACCGCGCCCTGAGCGAGGCACCTGATCGCCATCACCTGATCTGCCTGCATCACCATCCGGTCACCATCGGCAGTCAGTGGATGGACAAGATTGGGCTGCGCAATCGCGACGAGCTGTTCGCCGTGGTTGATCGGCACCCCGGTGTGAAGGCCCTGCTGTGGGGGCACATCCATCAGGCCTTCGACGCCACCCGCGAAGACGTGCGCCTGCTGGCGACGCCCTCGACAGGCGTGCAATTCACGCCGGGCAGCCCAGATTTCGACGTGGACACTCTGGCGCCCGGCTATCGCTGGCTGCGGCTGCACGCTGATGGTCGTTTGGAGACGGGCGTGTCGCGGGTGGTTGGCATCGATTTCGAAGTCGATTACAGCGTCAAGGGTTACTAGGCGCTGCAGGCGCACCCGCATCGCGGGTGCGAATGCCAAGCCGATTATCGGGCCGCTTGCAGCCCTCGCGTCTCGCCTTGTAGCCTTTCCCGTCCTTTGGCAATCAGCGAACCAGCATGACTCGCGAGCGACCTACCATCCTCTACATGCACGGCCTCAATAGCTCGCCGCTGTCGCAAAAGGCGCGTCAGCTGGCGCAGGCGCTGCTGCAGCTGGCAGCGAGCGAGCAGCTCAGGGTCCCTGCGCTTCATCACCATCCGCGTGAAGCCATTGCGCAATTGGAGGCGGCCATCGACGAGCTGGGCAGCCCGTTGCTGGTCGGCAGCTCGCTTGGCGGCTACTATGCGACCCACCTTGCCGAGCGCCATGGCCTGAAGGCACTGCTGATCAACCCGGCCGTCAACCCGCATCGGCGCTTCGATGGCTACCTAGGGCCGCAAACCAACCTCTACACCGGCGAGGTCTGGCAGCTGACCCAGGATCACGTTACTGCGCTAGCGGAGCTGGAGGTGCAGCCGCCGGCCGATGCGGAGCGTTACCAGGTCTGGCTTCAGACCGGAGACGAAACCCTCGACTATCGGCACGCCGTGGATTTCTACCGGGGTTGCGCGCTGCGCATCCAGGCCGGCGGAGACCACGGTTTTCAGGGGTTTGCCGATCGTATTCCTGCGTTGCTCGCCTTTGCCGGCTTCGATCCGGCGTGCTTTGCCGACCTCGCCCTTTCCGACTCATAAGGACATCACGAGACGCCCATGTCGTATACCGCAGAAGCCATTGAAGTCCTCTCCGGTCTTGACCCGGTGCGCAAGCGTCCGGGGATGTACACCGATACCTCACGCCCCAATCACCTGGCGCAGGAAGTCATCGACAACAGTGTCGACGAGGCACTGGCGGGCCACGCCAGCTCTGTGCAGGTGATCCTGCACGAGGACAATTCCCTGCAGGTCATCGACGATGGCCGCGGCATGCCGGTCGATATCCATCCCGAGGAGGGTGTGTCGGGCGTCGAACTGATCCTCACCAAGCTGCATGCCGGGGGTAAGTTCTCCAACAAGAACTACCAGTTTTCGGGCGGCCTGCATGGCGTCGGCATTTCGGTGGTCAACGCCCTATCGACGCGCGTCGAAGTCACCGTCAAGCGCGATGGCAACGAGTACCGGATGGCCTTTACCGATGGCTTCAAGGCCAGCGACTTGGACATCATCGGCACCGTTGGCAAGCGCAACACTGGCACCAGCGTGAAGTTCTGGGCCGACCCGAAGTACTTCGATTCTGCCAAGTTTTCCATCAGCCGGCTCAAACATGTCCTCAAGGCCAAGGCCGTGCTCTGCCCGGGGCTTAAGGTCAGCTTCGAGGACAGGAGCACCGGCGAGAAGGTTGAGTGGCACTACGAGGATGGCCTGCGCTCGTATCTGGTCGATGCGGTCAGCGAATTCGCGCGTCTTCCCGACGAGCCCTTCTGCGGCAGCCTGGCGGGCAACAAGGAGGCGGTCGATTGGGCGCTGTTGTGGTTGCCCGAGGGCGGCGACAGCGTACAGGAGAGCTACGTCAACCTAATCCCGACGGCGCAGGGCGGCACCCACGTCAACGGCCTGCGCCAGGGCTTGCTCGATGCCATGCGTGAATTCTGCGAGTTTCGCAATCTGCTGCCACGGGGCGTAAAGCTCGCGCCCGAGGACGTCTGGGAGCGGATCGCCTTCGTGCTATCGGCAAAGATGCAGGAACCGCAGTTCTCCGGCCAGACCAAGGAGCGGCTGTCCTCGCGTGAGGCCGCCGCGTTCGTCTCGGGCGTCGTCAAGGATGCCTTCAGCCTGTGGCTCAACGCCCACCCTGAGCTCGGCCTGCAACTGGCGGAACTGGCCATCAGCAATGCCGGGCGCCGCCTGAAGGCGAGCAAGAAAGTCGAGCGCAAGCGCATCACCCAGGGGCCGGCGCTGCCCGGCAAACTGGCCGATTGCGCCGGGCAGGATCCGATGCGTGCTGAGCTGTTCCTGGTCGAAGGGGACTCGGCCGGAGGCTCGGCCAAGCAGGCGCGCGACAAGGAATTCCAGGCGATCATGCCGCTGCGCGGAAAGATCCTGAACACATGGGAAGTCGACGGCGGCGAGGTGTTGGCCAGCCAAGAAGTCCACGACATTGCGGTGGCGATCGGAGTCGATCCGGGCGCGACCGACCTGGCGCAGTTGCGCTACGGCAAGATCTGCATCCTCGCCGATGCCGACTCCGATGGGTTGCACATCGCCACGCTGCTTTGTGCGCTGTTCGTGCGGCACTTCCGGCCGCTGGTCGACGCCGGGCATGTTTATGTCGCGATGCCGCCGCTGTATCGCATCGACCTGGGCAAGGACATCTTCTACGCCCTGGACGAGGCCGAGCGCGACGGCATCCTCGATCGGCTGGCGGCAGAAAAGCGCCGCGGCAAACCGCAGGTCACGCGTTTCAAGGGCCTGGGCGAGATGAACCCGCCGCAGTTGCGCGAAACCACCATGGACCCCAATACCCGCCGCCTGGTGCAACTGACGCTGGACGACTTCGACGGTACGCGCGAGGTAATGGACATGCTGCTGGCCAAGAAACGCGCAGGCGATCGCAAGACCTGGCTCGAGTCCAAGGGCAATTTGGCGGAGGTCCTGCTGTGACGGCGGGCTGGGTGGCACGCCTCGCGCTCTGCATGGCACTGGTGGCACCGGCCTTGGCGGCTGAGCTGCCGACGGAGCTCACGCTCGTCAGCGAGCACGCTGTCGAGGGAATGGACGCCGGGCACCTGTCCGGTATGGCTTGGTGCGGCGATGCGTTCTGGGCGATTTCGGACCGGGACGATACCGGGCTGTATCGCCTCGACTCCGGTGAAAGCATCTGGCGCGCCGAAGCCGAGCGCTTCGAGTTGCCGCCGCCGCCGGATACAGGCTTATCGTGGGGCACGCGCATGCGGTCGCTGATTACCGGCTTGGTCCGCGGCGGTAAGATGGATTTCGAGGGGCTGAGTTGCGACCGGCTCGGTAACCGCTATCTCGTCAGCGAGGCCTATGCGGCGGTGCTCAGGGTCAACCCAGCCGGCACCGCAGAGTGGCTGAAACTGCCGGACAGCCTGATCCGCCAGGCGCGCGCCAGCGGCATGCTGCTGCGATTCAACGCCATGTTCGAGGGCATCACGGTCGACCCGGAGGCGAGTCGTCTGTGGCTGGCGGCCGAGCACAGCCGGCGCGGCCTCTTGGTGATGCACCACAATCAGAGCAGCTGGCAATGCACGGGCGGTTGCGTCCTGATGTCAGAGGGCGGTCGGGAAGCGCCGCCATCCGCCATGGAAGAAGACGAGCAGCCGCTGAGGTTCTCCGGCCTGGCCTTTCATAATGGCAAGCTGTACACGCTCGAGCCGGTGCCGCACCAGATCTGCCGGCGTCGGCTGGATACCGGGGCTGTCGAGCGCTGTTGGTCCTATGCCCAGACGGCACTTGCCGATACCCGTCGCTACGACACGCCGTTCGGCAATGCCGAGGCGCTGTGGATCGACGAGGAAAGCGCCTGGATCGGCATCGACAACAACCAGCTCACCCGCGCCGATGGCGAGCAGCGCCCGATCGTGTGGCGCCTCGCCGCGCCAAAGGGTGGCTGGGGTGCCAAGCAGTGAGCCAGCCCGCCGGCCGTCGGGCTGGCCGCGTCATGCTGGTGCTGGCCTGGGGCGCGGGGCTGTTCCTGGCGACCCGGTTTTTCGCTGAGTGGGAGCAGGGCCGTTACAACCCCAACCGTGAGCCGGTGTCGGTGGTCAACGGTCAGGAGATCGAGGTCCACCTTGAAGGCAACGTCCAAGGGCATTTCGTCGTCGACGGGCTCATCAATGGCGAGGCGGTGACTTTCCTGCTGGACACCGGAGCCACCGACGTCGCCATCCCGATGAGCACCGCCGAGCGCCTCGGCCTGCCGCGTGGTGCGCCGGTCGCCTTGCAAACCGCCAACGGCCAGACCACTGGTTACCGCACCGAGCTTGCGAGCCTGAGCCTGGGCGAGATTCGCCTACAGCGCGTACGCGCGATCGTCGCGCCGGGCTTCGAGGGTGACCAGGTCCTGCTGGGCATGAGCGCTCTCAAACAACTTGAATTCACACAGCGCGCCGGCACCCTGGTGCTGCGCCAACACGCCACGGATCGACCATGAGCGAAACCCTAGACCTGAGCCTGGACGGCGTGGAGCGCCGCTCGCTTGCCGACTTCACCGAGCAGGCGTACCTGAACTACTCGATGTACGTGATCATGGACCGCGCGCTGCCGCACATTGGCGACGGGCTCAAACCGGTACAACGGCGCATCGTCTATGCGATGAGCGAGCTCGGCCTGAACGCCGACTCCAAGCACAAGAAATCCGCGCGCACCGTGGGTGACGTGCTCGGTAAATACCACCCGCATGGCGACTCGGCTTGTTACGAGGCCATGGTTCTGATGGCGCAGCCGTTCAGCTATCGCTACACGTTGGTCGACGGGCAGGGCAACTGGGGTGCACCGGATGATCCCAAGTCGTTTGCCGCCATGCGTTATACCGAGGCGCGGCTGTCGCGCTATTCCGAGGTGTTGCTGTCCGAGCTGGGGCAGGGGACGGTCGACTGGGGTCCGAACTTCGATGGCACGCTCGATGAGCCGGTTACCTTGCCGGCGCGCCTGCCGAACCTTCTACTCAATGGCACTACGGGCATTGCGGTGGGCATGGCCACCGATGTACCGCCCCACAACCTGCGCGAAGTCGCTGCCGCCTGCGTGCGGTTGCTTGACGAGCCCAAAGCGACGGTCGAGCAGCTCTGCGAACACATCCAGGGCCCGGACTATCCGACCGAGGCGGAAATTGTCACGCCGCGGGCGGACCTGCTCAAACTCTACGAAACCGGACGCGGCTCCGTGCGCATGCGCGCCGTGTACCGCGTCGAGGACGGTGACATTGTCGTCACCGCGCTGCCGCATCAGGTGTCCGGCTCCAAGGTGCTCGAACAGATTGCCGCGCAGATGCAGGCGAAAAAGCTGCCGATGGTCGCGGACCTTCGCGATGAGTCCGACCACGAGAATCCCTGCCGGATTGTCATCATTCCGCGATCCAACCGGGTCGATGCCGACGAGCTGATGCAGCACCTGTTCGCGACGACCGAGCTGGAATCCAGCTACCGAGTCAACACCAACGTCATCGGTCTCGATGGCCGGCCGCAGGTGAAAAGCCTGCAGGTTCTGCTCAGCGAGTGGCTGACCTACCGCATCGGCACGGTCCGCCGTCGCTTGCAGTTCCGCCTGGATAAGGTCGAGAAGCGCCTGCACCTGTTGGAGGGCTTGCTCGTCGCTTTCCTCAACCTCGACGAGGTCATCCATATCATCCGCACCGAGGACCAACCCAAGCCGGTGCTGATGGCGCGCTTCGAACTGTCGGAGCTGCAGGCCGACTACATCCTCGATACCCGTCTGCGTCAGCTGGCGCGGCTGGAGGAAATGAAGATCCGCGGCGAGCAGGACGAGCTGGCCAAGGAGCGTGAGAAATTGCTGGCGCTGCTCGGCAGCGAAACCAAATTGAAGAAGCTGGTGCGCAAGGAGTTGCTGGAAGACGCCGAAACCTATGGCGACGACCGCCGCTCGCCAATCGTCGCCCGTGCCGAAGCGCGCGCCCTGTCGGAGAACGAGCTGCTGCCATCCGAGCCCGTGACGGTGGTCATTTCGGAAAAGGGCTGGGCGCGTTGCGCCAAGGGTCACGACATCGATGCCACGGGCTTGTCCTACAAGGCCGGCGACGGGTTCCGCGCCGCAGCTGTGGGGCGGTCGAACCAGTACGCCGTGTTCATCGATTCGACCGGCCGCAGCTATTCCCTCGCGGCTCATTCGCTGCCTTCCGCGCGGGGGCAAGGCGAGCCCTTGACCGGCCGTCTGACGCCGCCGCCCGGCGCCAGTTTCGAATGCGTGCTGTTGCCGGATGACGAGGCGCTATACGTTATCGCGTCCGATGCCGGCTACGGTTTCGTCGTCAGAGGGGAAGACCTGCAGGCCAAGAACAAGGCCGGCAAGGCGTTGCTGTCGCTGCCTGCTGGTGCCCGGGTCGTTGCGCCCCGGCCGTTGCGCAGCCGTGACCAGGATTGGCTTGCTGCCGTGACCACCGAAGGCCGCCTACTGGTGTTCCCCGTGCGCGATCTACCGCAGCTGGGTAAAGGCAAGGGCAACAAGATCATCGGTATTCCGGGTGATCGAGTGGCGAGCCGTGAGGAATACCTCACCGATCTGGCCATCCTGCCGGAAGGCGCCACTCTGGTTCTCCAGGCGGGCAAGCGCACGTTGTCGCTGCGGGCAGACGACCTGGAGCACTACAAGGGCGAGCGTGGGCGGCGTGGGAATAAGCTGCCGCGCGGTTTCCAGCGTGTCGATGCCCTGCAGGTCGAGTCGGCAGGCTGATCCGGCTTTGGCGGGAGGCTGGCTTCTGGCCGCGGTTTCACGGAAGATACCGTCCTTCGAAATTCACCTGCCCTCGGCTTAGCAGCCGGTGGCAATGTCATGCACCGCGGTTACGCGAGGCGCTCTGAGCGATTACCGCGTTCGAGCGCGTTGCCCTTGCGGTGTGAGGTAGAGAACGAACGTGCTGCGCTCCACAACCTTCATGCTGCTGGCCTGCGCCAGCCTCGCCGGTTGCATCACCCAGCAACCGGTCCCCATGTATCGTCTGGATAACGGTGCCGTGGAAGTGCCGTCCAAGGCCGAGGGCCCGTCGGTACTGCTGGGGCCGGTAACGCTCGCCGACTATTTGCAGCGCGATGCGCTATTGCAGCGTTTGCCTGATGGCAGCCTGGCCGAGGATGCGCAGCGTGCGCGCTGGGCCGGAAGCCTGAAAGGCGACATCGATCAGTTGTTGTTGCGCCAATTGGCGTGGCAGCTCAAGACCCAGAGTCTGGAGCTGAGCCCAGGCAGCAAAGGGTTTGCGCCGGACGTGCAGATCGAGCTGGAAATCACCCGCCTGGATTCAGGCCCGCAGCACCCGGCTGTGCTGGAAGCGCAGTGGCGTCTCTTGGATAAGCAAGGCAAGCGCCTCGGCAGCCGCCTGGTTCGCCTGCAGGAGGAGCATGCCGGCACCACCGCCGATCAGGTTCATGCACAAAGCCTGCTGCTGCAACGTCTGAGCGAGCTGATGGCGGTTGCTGTCGAGCCGATGCTGGTGGCCAAGGTTCCGGCCAAGCGCAGCCCAGCCAAGGCGCCAAGCAAGACCCAATCGAGCCCGCCGACCATTCCGGCGGTGGAGCCGATTCGGACCGATCTGGAAGTGTTCCGCTTCTGATCCACGCGCTGCGGCGAACCCGCAGCGCTTTTCCTTACCATTCAAGGGTGGCCGCTCAGGGCCGGCTGCGCAGCTCATGCATGCGCGCCAGTTGGCGCTCCAGCAGCGAAGGATAGGGTTCCAGTAGACGTTCTACGCAGCAGGCGCCCTCGGGGCTGGCGATCGGGCGGATACGTGCGCGCTGACAGATCAACTCGTCCTCGCCGATGGTGCGCTCGACCAACAGCAGGTTGCGGCTGTGCTGTGACAGGGCCAGCGCGGCCTGCGCTGGCGCGCTGAGCAACAGGTCGCCCTGGCTCAGGTCGTAGAGCTGATCGCCCTGGGTCAGGCCTAATTGGAGATGCAGCGTGATGCCGCTGTCTGCGACCTCGATCTGCAGGGCGTGGCCCAGCGCACGCATCAGCTCGCCACAGCACAGTGCGTGCGTCAGGTAGTTCTGCTCGTCGTCCTGACTGTGGAAAAGCATCAGGCTGCTGCCATCGGCCAGTGTGTGCAGTTCGGCTTGATAGAGCGTGGCGGCTTGTTGCAGGCAAACACTGTAGCGCTGCAGCAAGTCGGTCAGCCGTTCACGCGGCAAGCGGCGCAGCTGCTCCTGGGCGCCTAGCTGAATGGCCAACACGCCGCTCTTGCCAGCAGGCGTTGCGGGGGCGACTGTCGTCGCCGGTTGCGGCGTCGGATGATCCACACCGAGCGGCGGTGAGTCGTCGAACGGGTCGAACACCTCGTCGTCGGAGAGCGCTGGCGTGCGGTCCTCGTGATCGAAGGCAACGGCGATGTCGTCGTGTTCGAGCGTCTCGGAATCGACGCTCGATGCGTTCGACGGGACGTCGAAATGGGCGGAGTAGAGATCCTGCAGGCTTTCGTCCAGCTCGATCTCCGGCTCGGGTGCTTCCGGTACCAGCCGCGCCTGTAGCTGACGCGCCAAGTCGCCGATCTCGTCCTGTCGGCCGGCACCGGGCGCGGGGTCGTCCGGATCCCTCAGCCACAGGCGAAGCTGCATCAGCGGTAGCGAAAGCTGCCGCCCCAGGCGCATGCTCAGGGTCAGCGTCAGGGCAAGAAGTATCAGGCTCAGCAAACCCATGCTCTGCAGGCTGATGGTCATCGGCTGCTGGAACTGGGACATGTCGAGGTTGATGCGCAGATGGCCGGCAATCACCTCCTGGAAGCTGATCGGTGTCGAGTAGAGCCCTTCCTCGTCGCCGAGCAGGTTGCGCTGGGGCCTCGCCCCGGATTCGGCGAGCACCTTGTTGTCGACGCTATAGATCGCCGCGTGCGCTACCAGTGGGTTCTTTACCAGGTTGCTCAGCAGTACGTTGAGGCTGAGGATGTCATTCGCGACGAGCAGGTCGGTCGCCGAGGCAGCCGTTTGCGTCATCAGGCTCTGGCCGAGGGCGTCGGCCTGCTGTTCCATGGCGTGTTTGAACTGCATGCCCATGACCCAGGCATAGATGATCAGCGCCAGGGCAACCAGCAGAAGCGTATGGCTGGCCACACGCAGCACCAGCGGAACACGTCGCTGGCGCAAGGCCCGGTAGATCAGCAGGAAGAAGTTGTCGGGTTTGACGGATGCGGGCCGGTTCACAGAGCGCGGCTCTACTCTTGAGGAAAGTGCCGCGCAGTATACGGAAACCGAGGTGGGGGCTGAAGGTCTCGTGTCCATAGCTGACGAATTGCAACGCCTTGCCGTGCGGGTGGGTCGGCGCGCCGTTGAGCTGTTGTAGAATGCCGGCCTTCTTTGCCATGGGAGCTGCGCCTTGCGCGAAATCGTCCTGATCAACATCACCGGGGAAGACCGCCCGGGCCTGACCGCGGCAATCACCGGCGTGCTCGCCCAGGGCGGCGTTAATATTCTCGACATCGGCCAGGCGGTGATCCATGACACCCTCTCGTTCGGCATCCTGGTCGAGATTCCCGATACCGAGCGAGCCTCATCGGTGCTCAAGGACGTGCTTTTTACCGGCTACAAGCTGGATCAGCAGGTGCGTTTCACCCCGGTTGCAGAGGACGACTATCGGCACTGGGTGGCCGGCCAGGGCAAGCCTCGCCACATCGTTACGCTGTTGACGCGTAAGGTCACTGCCGAGCAGTTGCAGCGGGTGAGCTCGATCACGGCCAAGTACGGCTTGAACATCGATCACATCGACCGGCTCTCCGGTCGCCAGGCGCTGGACGTGCCAGCAGACGCGAGTAAGGGCTGCATCGAGTTTTCCGTGCGCGGCGAGCCTGCCGACACCGCGGCGCTGCGTGCCGAATTCCTGAGCGTGGCCCAGGAGCTCAACGTCGACATCGCCTTCCAGCGGGACTCGGTGTTTCGCCGCAACCGCCGGCTGGCTGTCTTCGACATGGACTCGACGCTCATCGAGGCCGAAGTCATCGACGAGCTGGCCAAAGTGGCTGGGGTTGGCGAGCAGGTATCTGAGATTACCGAGCGTGCGATGCGTGGCGAACTGGATTTTCGCGCGAGCTTCCGGGAGCGTCTCGCCCTGCTTAAGGGCTTGCCGGAAAGCGCGCTGGCTGAGGTCGGCGCCGGGCTGCGCCTGACCGAGGGGGCTGAAGTGTTGTTCGCCGAGCTCAAGCGGTTGGGCTACAAGACGGCGATCCTCTCCGGTGGGTTCACCTACTTTGCTCGCCAGTTGCAAGCTCGGTTGGGTATCGACTATGTCTACGCGAATGAACTGGAGGTCGTCGATGGCAAGCTGACCGGTGTTGCGCAGGAGCCGATTGTCGACGCCCAGCGCAAGGCTGACTTGCTGCGTGATCTGGCCGAGCGTGAGGGCCTGCGGCTCGAGCAGACCATCGCGGTGGGCGACGGGGCCAACGACCTGCCCATGCTTGGCCTGGCTGGCCTGGGGGTCGCTTTCCGGGCCAAGCCGCTGGTCAAACAGTCCGCCAAGCAGGCCATCTCGACTCTTGGTCTGGACGGTATCTTGTATCTGCTGGGTTTCCGAGACCGCGAAGGGCTGGACTGAGTGACGAGAAGGGCGCCTGGTTGGCGCCCTTTTCGTTTGCGCGTTGCGCTTATTCGTCGTCGGACGAGAAGTTGTAGTCCATCGACTGGCTGGGGCCTTGCAGGTACTGCCCCTGGATGTAGCCAACGCCCGCCTGCCAGAGCGTGGCAAGCACGGTGGCGCTGTCGACGAACGGAACCACGGTCTGCTTGCCTTGCTCGTGCAGTTCGGCCAGCAACGCCTTCAGCGCTTCCTGGTTCTCCTGGTGGCTCAGGTCCTGGGTGTAGGAACCATCGATCTTCACGAAGTCGATGTTGAGGTGCTTGAGTGCATTGAACGGGTTGAGCACGCAGCCAAACTGGCTCAAGGCCAAGCGGCAGCCGAGCGCGACCAGCCCCTGCCCGAGTGCCTTGGCCTGCTTGAGATAGGCCACCGCATCGTTTTCGTCGATCTGGAACACCAGCGAGTCCGGCGGCAGGCGTGAAGCTTTAAGGGCCACGCTCAGCCAGGGCAGAAGTGTGGCGTCCTGCAGGCTGGAGCTCGACAGATGAAGGAACAGGCGAGTGCTATGTCCCTTGCTGCGATGCTCGGCGAGCAGCTTGATCGAGTTGAGCAGGACCCAGCGGTCGATGCGGGCGGCCAGGCCGGCCTCTTTCGCAGCGCCGAGAAACTCGCCGGGTGGCACCTCGACGCCCTGTGGGTCGAGTAGGCGCAGCAGCACCTCGTAGTGCTCATGGCTGTCGCCGCGCAGGCTGATGACGGGCTGGAACAGCAAGCGGAAACTGTTCTGTTCCAGCGCCTGCTGGACCATGGCGATCACCTCGCCACGGTTGGCCGCGGCCGCCAGTTCGTCGGCTGGATTGTAGATGTTCAGTGCGTTGCCGTCGGTCAGCTCTTCGGCGCAGCGATGGGCTCGATCGATCACTTCGCGCGCCTTGGCGGTTTGCTCGTCCAGCGCGGCGACACCGATGCTCAGCGTTGCCTGGACGGTGCGGCCATCGATTTCGAACAGGTGGCTTTCGACCTTGCGCAACAAGGCGGCCAAAGGCTGTTCCAACTGGCCCGGCGTGGCGTCCGCAACCAGCACGGCGAAGGCGTCGTCGCCGAAGCGGGCGAGTTGCGCCTTGCCTTCGAACTGGGTACGCAGCATCTGCGCAAGTTCGGCGAGCACGCGATCGGAGTTGCCCAGGCCAATGTCGGCTTGCAGGCTGGCGAAACGATCGACGCGCAGGTAGGCGAGGCTGCCCCGCTGGCCGGCATTGACCGCGCGTTCCACGGCACTGTCGAGCAGCTCGAGAAAATGGTTGCGGTTGTGCAGCCCGGTGACCAAGTCCTGGCTGCTGATCTCGCGCAGTTTCTCCAGTTCGGCATTGTCGCCTTCGGCACGAATCACGACCTGGATGCAGGGTTCGCCATCGTAGCTGGCGGGGGAGAAATGCATGCTGGCCTTGAAGTTACCGCCATCGGCACGCACGCCGCCGCAGTTCAGCTCGGCGCTGCCCTGCATGCTCTGGTAGTTCTTCAGGAAGCTTTTGAAGTCGGCCTGGTCGCAGGAAGCAATGAGGTCGATCATCGGCATGCCTTCCAGCTCCTCGACATCCTCGTAGCCGAACAGCTCGAGGTAGGCGCGGTTGGCGTAGATGTGCATGCCGTCGTGAACATAGGCGATGGCGTCGACCGAGCTTTCCAGTAGCAGCTGGCAGCGCTTCTCCGCCTCGCGCAGGGCCAGTTCGGCGGACCGGCGTGCGCGGCGTTCGTCCAGGTGGCCCAGTTCGCGATTGGCGACCAGTACCAGCCACTCGTCCTCACCCTGGGGGAGTGCGCGCTGGGCACCGAGCATCAAGGCTTCGGTGATAGCTTCGGCATCGTTGCCCTCGATCAGTTGAATGATCGGGATGTCCTTGCCGTGCTTGCGCACCGCGGCGATGGCTTCGCTGGGGTCCAGGTTCTCGCTGGCAGGCGCAGTGATCAACAGGTCCCAGGTCTGCTGGAGCGCATCGACCAGGTCTTCGCTAGACGTGAGTCGATGAACCCGCGTCGCCTGGCCGGCATTGCGGAACAGGCTGACGAGTCGCTCGGCTTCATTCTGCGAATCTTCAAGGATCAGCAGGCGGATGGTCTTTTTTTGCGGGGCCATGGACTGCAGCTTTAGAACGCGCCCCGGGCGGCGCGTAGGGCTAGAAAACGGTGAGCCGCAATCTACAGCGACTTCCAGAGCGAGTCAAAATCTTCAATCCCGCTAGCAGGCTGGCTTCCCCGGGCTGTGACCGGGGTCTCCTGAGCGTCCGTGGAGGCACCGATGAGCTGGTACTCGAACTGGTTGTAGCTGTTCGAACTCGCCTGGCGATGGCCGAGCATGGCGCGATGCTCTTCGCCGTTCTGGTTGACCTGAACCTTCTGGCCCTCCTGAAACGGCAGCCGCGGGACGATCAGCGCCGCGGACCTAGAGATGACTCGAATTTCCGGTAGCAGCAGGGCGCGAAGATACTCGCTGCCCTGGTCGACCTTGCGCAGCAGGCGCACGCCGCACGGCTGGGCGTACGGCGCGATGAGCTCGACGCCCATTTGCGGCCCGCTCCCACGGACCTGGCGGATCCAGCGGACCACCGCGATGCTCCAGGCCTGGCTGTTGCCGTCCTGCAGGCCAAGCAATTCACCGGTCTGAAGCTGCGCGGGCACGTCGTCTGGCCAGGACAGGCAGAAGCCGCCAGGGCTGTGGTTGACGAGCTGGACCCGGTAAGTAGGGTACGGGCACTCGGCGGGTTGGTCTTCCGAATCGGAGCGGGTCTCGGTGGTTGAGACGAACTCGATGTGCTCGGTCGGCAGCAGCTCCATGCCCGAGCTGGACGTCGCGTCGAAAGCGGTAGACCAGACGTCCGGCGCGGCGTTGTTCAGCTTGAAGACGGCCGAACGCGTGGATTCGGGGCGCTTGAGCAGGTCAGCGAACAGGCGCCGGCCAGAGAGGAAGTAGTGCAGGGCCGTCATGCCAATGCAGAGGTCGACGTGCCCCTGCGCGGAGGTCCGCTGGAAGCTGCGCTCCGAGACATCACCCCAGGCCGCGCTGACATGCTGCATGAGGTCGAGGCTGAGCCCATCCGGGATCACCAGGCCGGGCGGCGGGCGGGTGTCCGGGGTGGCATGCAAATGCTTGCGCAGGGATTCGACCAGTTGCTGCGGGTCGATGCCCAGCAAATAGGGCAGCTCGTCGGTGCTGAACATCGAGCGATAGCGCGGTGGTGCGTCGGTGCGGGTGGAGACGGCAAATAGCGTCGGTCCTTGCTGGACCGGCTGTAGCCGCACGAGCCGGCTCCAGGGCTCCATCACCTCGGCGAGGCGAGCGATATTCTGCTGGCGCATCTGGTTGCAGCGCGCGCTGCCCATCATCAGGGCGACGATGTAGCTCTGTTCGGCGCTCAGCCCTTCGGTCTGGTACGCCAGGTCATCGCGTACGACGGTGCGGTGTACGCCTTGCTCTACGGCGATGGCGTACAGCTGATGTAGTTCGAGCCATAGCCCATCGGGCGTCGGGTTGTACAGCTGGGTGGAGCGGACCAGGATCGCGCAGAGCGTATGGATGGCGCGTTGAAGTGCAATGGTCAGCAATGGCAATCGATCGCGACCGGTCTGCGACGCCAGGTCGACGGCAATCAGTTTGTAGCCGATCGCCAGGTGGTTTTGCAGCGCCTGGCAGAGGCTGGCGACCTTGCGCGGCCGTTCGCTGAGCACGATGGGCTGGTTCAGGTAGTAGCGTTCGAGTTGACGGCAAACGTAATGGATTTCCGGGCGGAGGACCTCGAGCAGCTGCAGGCGACCCTGATTCGAGGTGCGTAGCTGGTTGAGTTCCAGCATGGCCTGGTAGAGCAGGCGCGCGGTTTCGCCGAGGTTCGCCTTGGGCAGGCCCCCCAGCCAGCGCTTGAGGTCGCGCACCGTGGGCTCGCAGAACGACAACCCCTGCCGATCAGGCTTCGGCACGCGCAACAGCAGTGGTTGGCTGTGGTTTTCCACGCTACAAACTCCGCGATTTGGCCTGTGGCGTCAGGCCTCTTGAAACTTTAGCAGCACTCCTGTGCTCAAGCCTGTCCTGTAGTGTCATTGTGCAATCATGCGCTGCATCATAGCGGACCTGTCCGGTCGGGTCAGTCGCAACTGACCGTTGGTGCCGATCAGGGTTACGCTGGCTCGTCTGCCATCAGGCCTGCGGCGGTAGTCACCTGGCCCAGGCTCTCTCCCATGCGAACAGGGCTCAGGGCCGTCAGTTCCGTGGCCCAGCTGACTTGCTCGGGGCCGAACAGGAGAATGACCGTCGAGCCCAGTTTAAAGCGACCCATTTCGGCGCCCTTGGCCAATTGGATGGGCGCGCGAGCGGTCTCGTCGTAGCGCACCGTTTTAAGGCTGCGCTTAGGCGGGGTGACCAGCCCAGCCCAGACCGTTTCGATGCTGGCGACGATCATGGCGCCGACGAGCACCATTGCCATCGGGCCATGCTCGGTATCGAAAAGGCAGACCACGCGCTCATTGCGCGCGAACAGTTCTGGCACGCCTTCGGTGGTGACGGTATTGACCGAGAAAATCCGCCCGGGCACGTAGACCATCTCGCGCAGCGTGCCCGCGACCGGCATGTGCACACGGTGATAGTCCTTTGGTGAGAGGTAAACCGTGGCGAAACTGCCGCCCATGAAGGGCGCCGCGCGTTCGTGATCTCCGCCGAGCAGTTCCATCACGCTGTAGCTGTGGCCTTTGGCTTGGAAGATCCGGCCCTGCTCGATCGTGCCGAGCTGGCTGATGGCACCATCGCAAGGGTTGAGGATGGCGCCGGGTGTCGGGTCGAGCGGGCGGGCGCCGTCTTTCAGCGCGCGGGTGAAGAAGGCGTTGAAATGCTCGTACTCCGTGGGTTCCTCGACTTGCGCCTCATGCATGGGCACCCCGAAGTGACGGATGAATGCCTTGATGAAGGTGTTCTTCACCCAGGGCAGGCGGCATTCGGCGAGGCAGCCGGCGACGCGGGAGACCAGGTGATGCGGAAGCAGGTATTGGCTGATGACGAACAAGCGATCTATCATGGGTGACCTTTTCATTGCTGAATCGGGGTGTCGGGCAGGTTGCCCCATTCGCCCCAGGAGCCGGCGTATCCTTTGACTCGTGGGTAGCCGAGCGCCTTCGCCACCAGGTAGGTAAAGCCTGACCGGTGGTGCGTCTGGCAGTGCGTGATGACTTCTTTATCGGGGCTGATGCCGAGCGCCAGCAACTGCTCGGCGATGTCCTCGCGGATGCGCATGGCGCGCGCGGGGTCCATGCCCGCCGTCCATTCGAAATTGACGGCGCCGGGGATATGACCAGCGCGTGCCGCCAGTACCTTCTCGCCCCGGTATTCCTGCGGCGATCGCGCGTCCCAGATCACCACGTCGTCGGCGCCAAGGCGGCTTTCGATGTATTCGCGGCTGGCAGTCGGCGCGTCGTCCAGCGTCAGCTCGACGGGGCTACTGCCCGGCGCGGGAATTTCACGAGAGAGCGGCCGGCCCTCCGCCAGCCAGGCATGCAGGCCGCCGTCGAGATAGTGGTAACGGCGATGCCCGATGACATCGAGCAGCCAGATGAAACGCCCCGCCCAGCCGCCGCCTTCGTCGTCATATAGCACGTAGACCGCATCGGCCCGATGGCCCAGGGTGCTGAACAGCGCCTCGAGCTGAGTCCGAGTCGGTGCACGGCCGGGTGCGGGCGGCTGGCCGAGCTGAGTCTGCTTGGGGTCGACGAAGCGGGCGCCGGGGATGTGGCCCTCGGCATAGCGCCCAGCGCTGGTCAGGTCGACCAGGATGAGTTCGGGCGCATCGAGGCGGTCGGCCAGCTCGGCCGGTTCGATCACCAGGGGCAGATTTGAGAAGGCGGACACGTCGAGCCTCGGCTGATCTGAAAGCACGCAGTCTAGCGAAAAAGCTAGCGGCCGCGCTTGCTGAACGTGGCCAGGGCCCGCTCGATGCATTGCACGGTTTTGCCGAAGGCCTGCACCGAGCTGTCGCTCAAGGGGGCGTTGGCCTGGTCGGCGACGACCAGCATCACCACGCGCCCGTCCAGGCCGACCGAGCGAAGCAGCACGTGCTCACCGGGAAACAGGCTCTTGAGCGTTCCCGGCAGCATGGCGGAGAACTGCGCGACGTTGGCTGGGTTCAGGCGGAGCAGGGCGGGCTTTTCCAGCAAGCGCCGCAGCACCTGGCTCTGCTCGGGATCGAAGGTGGCGTGGACCGCAGCCTGCGGAAGGCCGTTGGCGTGCTGGGCGATGAGTCGGTGTTGGCGACGATCGACCAGCATCACCAACACGCGTGACAACCCTGCCGCCGTGAGCGCCCGCCCGGCCGTCGCGCTCAATTGCAGCACGTTGCTGTAGGGTGACCGATCGGCCAGCAGCTCGCGGCACAGATCGCGCCATTGCTGCGCCTGCGCAGGGGAGGGGGCAGACTCGACCTTGCGTGCTTGTTGGAAGCGGCTTTCCCAGGGCCAGAGTAGCCCCTGCGCTGGGTGCCAGAGATCGGTAGGGCCGATTGCCTGGGCGCTGGTCGTGGCCTGCTGGTGGACCAGTTGCTGCAATTCGCCCAGCGGCACCTGTAGGTAAAGCCCTGCGAGGCGTTGCCAGCGCAGGCTATGGATGCCATTCCAGCTGTGGTGCGACGACAGGGCGAGCCCGTTCGCGAGCACGATGGTGTTGCTGGGCAGTGTCAGCCAGCGCCGAAGCTCGGCGTCGGCGTCGAGCATCTGCTGCTGGTGCAGTGGGTGTTCGTTGTCGCGCGCGATGTGCAGAGCCTTGATCAACAGGCGCCGGTTCTCGCGCAGCAGCCGGTAGCCGAGGGCGATCCAACCCGGCAGCGCCCAGTGTTCGGCCACGGCGACGCACAGATCCAGCAGCGGCACGCCGAGCAGTTCCTGCTCGACCTTAGGTGCTGGTTCGCCACCGACCAACACGCGCTGCTCCCAGGCGTCGAGCAGCGCTGGCTGGGCTGCGACAAGCGCCCAGATCGGCGAGAGAAACAGCAGGCTGTTCCAGTGGATTTCCTGCCACAGTCGGGCGAGGCGAGCGGCGAACAGCCCGTTGGCCTGCTGGCTTGCGTGCTGGCTAATCAGCAACAGCTGCCGCAGCGGCGCGGGGATGTCCTTGGGTTTGGCTGCGGGAACGCGCTGGAACAACGCCTCGGCACGCTTGAGCCCGATGCGGCTCAAGGCGATTTCCAGGCTTTCGGCGGGCTTGTTCGCCGCGGCGGCATCCTGGTTCGCTTCGCGGATAACGTTCAGCGCCAGCACCGGGCTTTCCTGGATCAACTCGGATATCTGCCGCATTGATTTGCTGCTGTCACGCAGGCCGCGTTGAACCTGGGCGTAGGCATTGGCATCGGCAGGCAGCACGACAGCGTCTAGCGCCTTGATCCAGGCCGGCAGCGTGCGGGGTAGCGGGGTCGTGGTCATGAGGTCGCCGAACTAGCATTTCATCGGGATGGCCTTTAGTCTGGCGCAAAAGTTCCGATAACCCGAACAATTCTTTCGATCTGCCCGCCCGGCGCCCTGTGCGGCAATCTGCTGCGCGTTCAGGCACCCCTCCGTGACCAGGTTTTAGACGTACCTATCTATGGCAAAAATTATCGGCATCATCGTGGTATTCGCCAGTGTGCTTGGCGGATTCATCCTGTCCGGCGGCAAGCTAGGGGCACTCATTCACCCCTTCGAGGTCATGATCATCGGCGGCGCGGCCCTTGGCGGCTTTCTGCAGGCCAACCCAGGCAGCACGACCAAGATCGTGTTCAAGAAATCGCTGCAGATGTTCGGGCATCGCTTCACCCATAAGTTCTATCTCGAAGTGCTCGGGATGCTCTACGAGATCCTCAACAAGAGCCGGCGCGAGGGCATGATGGCCATCGAGGCCGACCTCGAGGACCCCAAGGCCAGTCCGATCTTCAGCAAATACCCCTCCGTCATCAAGGACGAGCGCATGACTGCCTTCGTCTGCGATTACTTGCGCATCATGTCGTCCGGCAACATGGCCCCGCACGAACTTGAAGGCCTGTTCGACATGGAGCTTACCGGCCTCAAGGAAGAACTGGAGCACCCCTCGCATGCCGTGGCAAAGATCGCCGACGGCCTTCCGGCGATGGGTATCGTCGCGGCGGTGCTCGGGATCGTGATCACGATGTCGATCCTGGCGTCGGCGACCAACGCTGAGATCGGCGAAAAGGTTGCGACCGCGCTGGTCGGTACCTTCCTCGGGATTCTCGCGTCATACGGCTTTTTCGGCCCGCTTTCCGCCGCCCTCGAACACGACGCCAAGGAAGAGCTGAACCTCTACGAAAGCATCAAGGCAACCCTGGTTGCTTCCGCGTCGGGGATGCCGCCGACACTGGCCGTCGAGTTTGGCCGCAAGGTGCTCCTGCCGGCCCATCGGCCGAGCTTTTCCGAACTCGAACAAGCCATGCGCGGTAGTTAAGAACAGCGATGGACAACAACCAACCAATCATCGTCAAGCGGGTCAAGAAATCCGCTGCCGGTCACCATGGCGGTGCCTGGAAGATCGCCTTCGCCGATTTCGCGACGGCCATGATGGCGTTCTTCCTGGTGATGTGGCTGATGAGTTCGGCCACGCCCGAGCAGAAGCGCGCAATCTCCGGTTACTTCCAGGACCCCATTGGCTTTACCGAGAGTGCTAGCCCCTACGTGATCGACCTGGGCGGTACGCCCACGCCTGCCCCGGACCGTACGCTCAACGAGCAGGTCGACGAGCAGCCGCAGCAGACCGAGGCGAGCATCAATCCAGATCAGGTCGAGAACCTGGCCGAGCAGCTCGACAAGGAACGCCTGGAACTGCTGCTGCAGGAGTTGCAGAACAAAGTTGACGAAAATCCGGAACTGACGCGCTTCAAGGATCAGATCCTGTTCGAGATCACCCAGGACGGGCTGCGCATCCAGATCATGGATGCTGAGAACCGCCCGATGTTCGCGCTCGGCAGCGCCCAACTGCAGCCCTATTTCGAAGACATCCTGCTGGCGATGGCAGACACCATTCGCGCCGTGCCGAACAAGATCAGCGTCAGCGGCCATACCGACGCCAAACCGTATTCCGGGCGGGGCGAGTTCGGCAACTGGGAGCTGTCGGCCGGGCGTGCCAACGCGGCGCGGCGTGCGTTAGTCGCCGGAGGCTATCCGGAAGACCAGATCGCTCGTGTGGTCGGTTACGCGTCGTCGGCGCTGTTCGATCGCGAAGATCCGCTGAATCCGGTCAACCGCCGCATCGACATCCTCGTGTTGACCAAGAAGGCGCAGCGCAACATCGAAGGTGAGCAGTCCGAAGCCACCGACGAGGCTGCACCGCCGGCGGGCGCAGCGCCCAATCCCGCGCCGCCGGCCGTGCCCGGTGCGCTTGCGCCCGCGGCGGGTAGCGACCCGCTGCAACCGGAGCAGTTACGCGAGCGCCTGAATATTTTCGAGGGCGGCGTCTTGAAGTTCGACCAGCCTGGCGAGTGAGGCGGCCGAGGTCGATCAATACTCGGGTGCTTGCAACCCGCTGATGATGTGCCGATAGCTTTGCATGCGCTGCGGCTGTATCCGGCCTTCCTCGAGTGCCTTGAGCAGGGCGCAGCCCGGTTCGCGGTCGTGCTTGCAGTCACGGAAGCGGCAGCGTCCCAGTAGATCCTGAAACTCGATGAACCCGGCTTCGACGTCCGCACGGCTGACATGGCCGAGGCCGAACTCGCGAATGCCCGGTGAGTCGATCAGCTCGCCACCGCCAGGGAAATGAAACAGGCGAGCCGTCGTGGTGGTATGCGTACCTTTGCCGGTCATCTCTGACAGCGCACCGACGCGAGTATCCACGCCGGGTAGCAGGCTGTTGACCAGCGACGACTTGCCCACTCCCGACTGCCCGACAAACACGCTGACCTGCCCGTCGAGCCGCTGCCGGAGCGCGTCCATGCCCGCCCCGTCGTGGGCAGACACTTCCAACAGCGGATAACCGAGTGTGCGGTACACCGAAAGCAGCGCGTCGAGCGCGGGCTGGTTGTGCGCATCGATCAGGTCAGCCTTGTTGAGCAGAAGCAGCGGCGCGATACCGGCATGTTCGGCGGCGACCAAGTAGCGGTCGATGAGGTTGGCGTGGGGTTCGGGTAGCGGCGCGAAGACGATTACGATCAGGTCGACATTCGCCGCGACCGGCTTGAGCTGGCCGCGAGTGTCGGGCCGGCACAGCTCCGAATGGCGCGGCAACTGCGCGACGATCACACCGATGCCTTGATTGCCTGGCCGCCAGACGACCTGATCGCCAGTCACAAGCGCGGGCAGGTTTGCGCGCAGGTGGCAGCGAAACACCTGGCCGCGCTGGTCGCCGTCCTGGGCTTCGACTTCCACCTGGACGCCAAAATGCGCGATGACCAGGCCGGTCTGCTCCGGGCCGAGGTCGCCCCCTTCGAGTTCATCGATGGCGCGGGACTCGCGCCGTGCCGCGCGAGCGGCGCGCTCCTCCTGGATTTTCTCGATGCGCCAGCTTTGTCGGCGGTTGAGTTGGCGTTTGGCCATGTATGTGAAGCCCAGGGTGGAAAGGGATGCGAGTCTAGCATGCTGATCGTGGCGGCCTGCGGGGCGCGTCGCCCGGTGGATGCCGAGGCGGGCTGATATCTGGTGGTTTGCGCAGCGGCAGTCACAGCGGTTTAGACTCAGGCGTCGCGTTCTTGGTTGTTAAGGTCCATGGCGAATCAGGCTCCCGTTCGAATCCCTGCACTCGTGGCGTTGGCCAGTCATCTGGTTGCGGCCGTGGTCTGCTGGTTGCTGCTGTTCACTGCCGCACGCTTGTTCGGCATGCATGTCACCCTGCTGATGGCCGCCTTGGTACAGGGCGTGCTGGCCGCGCTGGTTGGCCGCCGCCTGGGGCTATCGGGATGGTGGTTGCCGATCAACTTCGTCTTCGTCCCTGCGTTGGTTCTGATGCAGGCTCACGCCTTGCCGCCCTGGGTCTTGCTGCTCGGCTTCGCGGTGCTGCTGCTACTCAACTGGAATGCGCTGGTTGAGCGCGTGCCGCTCTACCTCACCGGGCCGGCGACTGAGCAGGTGTTGTCCGAGCGTCTGGCGCGGCTGCCGGAAAGCTTTGCCTTCGTCGACCTCGGCTGCGGTGTCGGCGGCAGCCTGCTGCGGCTGGCCGGGACCTACCCGGCGGCGCGTTTCGTTGGGGTCGAGACCGCGCCGCTTCCCTTCCTGATCTGCTGGCTGCGGTGCCTGGCACGGCGCAACTGCCGGGTACGGTTTCGCAGCCTATGGCAGGAGCCGCTCGGCGAATACGATGCGGTCTATTGCTTTCTCTCGCCGGCGCCAATGCCGCGCCTGTGGGAAAAGGCCTGCGCGGAAATGCACCCGGGCGCGCTGCTGATCAGCAATAGCTTCGAGGTACCGGGCGTGCCGGCCGAGGAGGTGCTGCAGGTCAATGACTTGCGCCATTCGCGTTTGCTGGTCTGGCAGCCCGGGCGGACAGGGGCACCTGACGCTCCGGGTGCGAACGGCTAAACTGCGAGACACAGCCAAGGAGCACACCATGCAGAGCCCGCAGAACCTGATCTGGATCGACCTCGAAATGACCGGCCTCGACCCGGACAACGACGTCATCATCGAAATGGCCACCATCGTCACCGACAGCCAGCTCAACGTGCTGGCCGAAGGCCCGGTCATCGCGATTCACCAGAGTGACGAAGTGCTAGCCGGGATGGATGAATGGAATACTCGCCAGCACGGCGGTTCGGGCCTGACCCAGCGGGTGCGTGAAAGCCGCATTTCTACGGAGGAAGCCGAGGCGCAGACGCTGGCCTTCCTCGAGCAATGGGTGCCCAAGGGCAAGTCCCCCATCTGCGGCAACAGCATCTGCCAGGACCGCCGTTTCCTCTACCGGCGCATGCCGAGGCTGGAAGCGTATTTCCACTACCGCAATCTTGATGTCTCGACCCTGAAGGAGCTCGCCGCGCGCTGGGCGCCGGACGTGCTGGCCAGTTTCAAGAAAGGCGGAACCCACCTGGCGCTGGACGACATCCGTGAGTCGATCGCCGAGCTGCGGCATTATCGCGAGCATTTCATCAAGGGCTGAAGGCCGGGCCCCAGGCTATGCCCGCGCCTTAATGAAGCACAGCCGGCTCGTATGGCGCGTTGGGCGAGCGGCGCTGCCTAACGCAGGGATACGCTCAGCGTTGTACCGCTCCTCCAGCCGCTCGGCTCCGGAACGGGTCTATTTCCCCAACCGCCTCAGCTCATCCGATTCGACCACGCGTGTGCCTTCGCCCTCTTCCAGCGCGAGGCGCCAGAGTGAGCGGGCAAGCGTGCAGGCAGAGATACCGCGGTATTTGCCGGGCAGCAGGTAGGACAGCGGGGCGGTCAGCCGCTCCATCGGGCGGACTTCCATGCGAGGGCCGAGCAGTTGGGCCGGGCGCGCAAGGGTCAGTTGGGGCCAACCTTGCGCGCGCAGCGAGGCTTCCATTTCGCCCTTGACCTTGAGGTAGAAGATTGGGCTGTCCGGATTGGCGCCGAGCGAACTGATCACCAGTAGATGACGGGCGCCGAGTTCGCGGGCACGACGGGCAAAGGCGATCACCAGATCGTGGTCGATGGCCTTGAAGGCTTCTTCGCTGCCGGCTTCTTTTAAGGTGCTGCCCAGGCAGCAAAAGGCTGTATCGAACTGCCCCTCCAGCTGGCCAAGCTGCGACTGCAGCGGACCGATCGGGTTTTGCAGGCGAGGGTGTTCGGCGAGCGGTTTACGCGTGGGCGCCAGAACGCAGTCGACGGTGGGCTCGTTGAGCAGGCGGTCGAGCAGGTGCTCGCCGGTCAGTCCGGTGGCGCCGGCAAGCAAAATGCGCTGGGGCGTCAAATACATGGTGAGGTTTCCTGTGACTGCTTCCTGTGGTGGTCAGTCGGCTACTGCCGGCTGCCTGGGTTGCAACTGGCGCCAGTGCTCGACGACCTTGGGCGGCGCCCAAATCTGCGGTTCCGAAGCTTGATAGTGGTCGGCCTGTTCCCGTTCGGCAACCCTGGCCTTCGCCAGCGTGAACGCTTCGACGATGTCGCGGGTTTGCTGCAGCGCCTCGGCGAACAGTGCGCGGCCGAAGTAGGTGAAGTCCGCTTCTTCGCTGCACCCGAACGACACGCGGTCGGCGCGCGCCGCGGTGAGTATCAATGTATCCGGGCTTTTCAGCGGTTCGATAAATCCGCCCGAATAGCACGCCGAGATGACAAGGATCTTGTGGCGCCCCTGCAGGGGCGCCAGTAGTTCCGCCAGTTCGCTGGCCGGCAGGTCTTCGAGGGCCAAGCGTGGCTGGTCGACGGCGAGCTGGTGGTCGGCCGATCCGTGGCTGGTGAAGTAGATGAACAGCAAGTCCTCCGGGCCGCTGCGCTCGGCCAGGGTCTCGATCGCGCGGGCCAGGTTCTCATGCGTAGCCAGCGGACGATCGGCGAGGTGGTCGCGGTGGTTGGCCAGGCTGATCTGGCCGTGCGCGGCGAAGCGCTCGGCGAGCAATTGGTCGACATAGTCAACCTCACGCAGGAATACGCTCTGCTGGCCATCGCCAGCAAAGGTCAGGCTGTAGAGCTCCGCTGCGGGTGTGGAGGGCGGCACCGCGCTCAATGCCTTCTGCAGCAGTTGGCCCTGGGCAAGCAGGCCGAGCTCCAGCGGGTCGGGTAGGCGGTTGCCCTCGCCGTCGCGTCGCAGGCGGCCGTCTCTCCAAAGCCCTTGCTGTACGCGCCCGTCCGCTTCGGTCAACGTACCCTCGCCGTCGAACTGGCCGTGCCTGAAACCGCCGTCGTAGCGGCTGCCGTCAGCTCGCTCGAGGCGGCCCTTCCCGTGATACTGCCAGACCTGGAAGCCGCCGTCGTAGCGCGTTCCGTTCGCGCTGACATAGCGCCCCTCGCCTGTCAGGGCGCCGCGCTCGAAGACGCCTTCCCAGCTGTTGCCTTCGCCATCCTCATAACGACCTCGGCCGTGGAACAGATCCTTGTCGAAGTGGCCGGCGTAGCGCTCGCCTGTGCTGCCAGTGAACTCGCCCGCGCCAGTTGCTTGGCCGTCGATAAACGTCCCGCTGAGCGTGCCGGAGGCGTCGCTACGGCTGCCTTCGCCATGGGGTTGGCCTTCGATGAAAGCGCCGTGGTAGACCACGCCATCATCGGTGCTCAGGGTGCCGATGCCATGGTAGAGATCATTCTTGAACTCACCTTCGTAGCTCAGCCCCGGTTCGTTGTAGCGACCCTTGCCGTTGAAGGTCCCTGCGCGGAACATGCCTTCGTAGACGCCACCGGAGGCGTAGCTGAAGCGGCCTTGGCCATCGAACAAACCGACCTTGAACTCGCCCTCGTAGCGGTCGCCGTTGGCGGCCTGCCAGATGCCGGGGCCGGACCAGCGGCCCTCTACGAAGTGGCCCTGGTAATAGCTGCCGTTGGGGTAGTCAATTCGGCCTTCGCCCTGTAGCAGGCCGTCGACGATCTCGCCGCGGTAGCGACCACCGTCGGGGAGCACGCCATCGGCCGGCAGCAGTGGTTCGCCGTCACCACAGCCGGCCAGCAGGGAAATCAGGGTCATGGGAAGCAGGCGGCGCATACGACGATCCAGCGAGAAAGATGGGCGCAGTATGCCCCAAAGCTCGCCAGCCCCTGCAAGGCGCGGCTTGTGGGATCAGGTGATGCACAGCGCGAGCGTTTCGGCGATGTAGGCCGGCTTGTCGGCGCCATCGATCTCCATCACGACGCGTGCCTTGAGCAGCCATTGGCCGGGGTTCTTTTCGTAGGCGTCGAGCAGTGTCACCGCCAGGCGCACGCGCGAGCCCACGCGCACTGGCTGGATGAATCGCAGGCTGTCGAGCCCGTAGTTGACCCCCATCCGCGTGCCTTCAGGCGTGACCAGTAGGTCACCCATGAGCATCGGTATCAAGGACAGCGACAGGAAGCCGTGCGCGATTGTGCCACCGAAGGGCGTCTGCGCCGCCTTCTCCGGGTCGATATGGATGAACTGGTGATCGCCCGTGCATTCGGCAAATTGGTCGACGCGAGCCTGGTCGACGGTGAACCATTCGGAGCGCCCGAGCTCCTTGCCAATGTAGTCCTTGAGCGTTGCGGCGGGTACTTGCGGCATGCGGCCTCCGGGGTGGTCGTACAGGTGTTCTGCTAGATCAGCACGCACGTCGCGGCAAGGCAACCAAGCATGGGCATCGCGAATGGCGTGGCATAGGCCGTCGCTGCGTTTGAGCGGGGTGTTCGGCGAGCGGATGCTTATAATCGCGCTTCGTTACCTGGAGGCTTGCATGCTGCTACGCGGTTTAACCTGGCTGGTGCTGTTCCAGCTGCTTGGCACAGCGTTGAATGTGCTGCTGTTGCCCATGTTGCCGGGCCCGATCATCGGGCTGGTTTTGCTGTTTCTCGCGCTCTTGACGCGCGGCGAGGCGGGCGAGTCGCTGCAGCTTGCCGCGAGCAGCCTGCTGCGCTACCTGCCGCTGTTGCTGGTGCCGCCGGCGGTCGGTGTGATGGCGTACACCGAGGCGATCCTCGATGACTTCTGGGCAATCGTCGGGGTGCTCGTCGTGTCGCTGGTCGTGTCGCTGGTTTTCACAGGCTGGTTGATGCAGACGCTGGTCCGCCGCCAGCAACGCAAGGCGGGCCGCGCATGATTCCGTTGCAATGGCAAGCGGCCTGGGAGGCGGTGATCCATCATCCGCTGTTTGGCGTGGCGATCACCTTGGCGGCGTTCCAGCTGGCGTTCGCGGCCTACGAGCGCACGCGCTGGGTGTTCCTGCAACCCGTGCTGGTTTCGATGTTGATGGTGATTGGCATCTTGGTGCTGTGTGGCCTGAGTTACACCGAGTACCGGGCGAGCGCACAAATGTTGACCGTGTTGCTAGGCCCGGCGACGGTCGCGCTGGCCGTGCCGCTGTACCTGAACCTGCGGCGCATCCACGAACTGTTCGCACCGATCATGTTGACACTGCTGATTGCCGGTTCGGTTGCGACGGCGCTGGGGATGGCGCTTGCCTGGGGCTTCGGTGCGGATCGGGTGATCCTGATGACGCTCGCGCCCAAGTCGGTGACGTCGCCAATCGCCATGCTGGTGGCCGACCAGATCGGCGGCATCGTCGCGCTGGCGGCGGTGTTCGTCATGATCACCGGTATCCTCGGGGCGATTTTCGGTCCGACCTTGTTGCGTATGTGCCGGGTGAGCAATCCGGCTGCGCGGGGTATGGCGCTGGGGTTGACCGCGCATGCCGTCGGCACGGCCCAGGCGCTGCAGGAAAGTGACGAGAGTGGGGCGTTCGCCGCCCTGGCGATGAGTCTGATGGGCGTAATGACCGCGGTCCTGTTGCCGCTGGTCGTCACGCTGCTGTTGTAAGGAGAACGCATGAAGCTGCCGCTGTTTCCACTCGATACCGTGCTGTTTCCCGGCTGTACGCTGGATTTGCAGATTTTCGAGGCACGCTACCTGGACATGGTCAGCCGCTGCATGAAGGCCGGGCACGGGTTTGGCGTCGTGCGCATCGTCGATGGGAGTGAAGTAGGCGATGCCGCCCGCGCCTATGCCCAGGTCGGCTGCGAAGCGCTCATTCGCGACTGGCAACAACAGCCCAACGGCCTGCTCGGCATTCGCGTCGAAGGCGGTCGGCGCTTCGACGTGGGCCCGGCCGAGGTGCAGCGCGACCAGCTTATCGTGGCGGATGTCGCCTGGCGCGACGAGCCTGAAGACCCGCCGCTCGAGGCGGAGCATGCCGATCTTGCCGTGTTGCTGGAAGCGCTCGGGCAACACCCCTTGGTGCGGACGCTGGGCATGGGTGGGATGGCGCACGGGCAGCGTTCTCTGGGGCATCAACTGGCTTACCTGCTGCCCTTCCAACCGGACCAGAAGGTCGAGCTGCTTCAGCTCGATACCACCGATGCGTTGTTGGAGCGCATTCAGGGGTGGCTCGAGCAATTGCAGGATGAGGAAGCCTAGCGGCACTCATTGATAGCGGTAGAGCAGCATCGCGCCAGGCAGTGCCCAGAGCGCGAACGCTCCGATCAGGCCGAGCGTCGAAGGCAGGATCAGCCACCAGATCCGCGGCGACAGGGCACTCATCGGCGAGCGCCACTGGGTCAGGGTCAGGCTCAAGGCGCAGAAGGTCGAGGCCAGCACGGCGCCGGCAATGACGTCGGACGGCCAGTGCACGCCCAGGTACACGCGTGACAAGGCAATCGCTGTTGCAGGCAGCGTCGCCAGCAGTACCCAGGCCAGCCGCAGGCGCGGCGGTTGGCCTCGCCCGGCAAGCACCCCAAGGGTGAGAAAGAAGGCGAACGCCGCCGAGCTATGCCCGCTGGGAAAGCTGTACGTGTGCAGCGGCTCGAGCAGGATCTCCGGGCGCACCCGGGCGAAGGTGGCCTTTAGCGCGCCATTTGCCAGCGCCGTGCCGAGCAGCGTGGCGATGCTGAAGACAGCAGCACGCCACTGTCGCGTCGCGAGCAGCAGTAGACCAAGCAGCACCGCGGCCCATAGCTGAGTCTTGAAGTCGCCGGCGCGGGTTACGATCACCATGAAGCGGTCGAAGACCGGGCTGCGCTCGCCCTGCACCACGGCCATCAGCCCCTCGTCAAAGGCTTCCAGGTAGGGCCAGCCGATGAAAAGACCCATCAACAAGGCCGCGCTCAGCAGCGCCGCCAGCGGAGTTACCCAGCGCACCCGGTGCAGGCTGCAGTGCACCACGGCCCCGATCAGTAGGAGCAGCCCGGCCAAGACGATGCCCGCTTCGCCCCAGAAGCCTTCCGGTAGCGGCAAGCGCACAGCGGCACCGGCAGTCCAGCCCGGCAACAGGTAGGCCATGGACCAACCCGCTGCGGCGACCAGGCTGACCAACAGAAAACGGCCGAAGGGCATGTCGAGCATGCCGGCGGTAAGCGGCAGCATGGGCCGCAAAGGGCCAATGAAGCGACCAACCAATAGGCTCGCGATGCCGTAGCGTTGGAAATACACCTCCGCCCGTGTCAGCCACTCCGGGTGGTTGCGTAGCGCCCGTATGCTGCGGATGTTCTGGTGGTAGCGCCTGCCCAGCGCATAGGACAGCAGGTCACCCAGCAGCCCGCCGGCGTACCCAAGCAGCAAGGTTTCCCCCAGCGTCAGCACGCCGCTACCGGCCAGGACCGCAATGGCGAACACCAGCACCGTGCCGGGCATCAGCAGCCCGACGATGGCCAGGCATTCAAGGCACGCGACGAGGAACAGGCTCAGGCCAAGCCATTGCGGATTGTCGGCGAGCCAATTGATCAGTGGCGCAAGCCATTCGGGCATTTGTGGTTTCCTTCGACCGAGAGGGTTTCGACCGGGCTTCCGGCAGCCAGGTTTCAAACGGGCATCATAGCGGCGCCGAGCAGGCGTGGCTGGCAGGGCGGATACTGCCTTTCGCCGGACGCCGCTGGGCGCGGGCCTTGATGGTGGCTATAATCCGCGGCTTTCCCTTGAGCCAGGCCAGCTAGACCATGACCGAGTCCGTACTCGATTACATGAACCGCCTCGGTCGCGCCGCGCGCGAGGCGTCGCGTGTGCTTGCACGTGCCACTACTGCGCAGAAGAATCGTGCTTTGCAAGCAGCGGCCACGGCGCTCGACGCGGCGCGTGAAGCCCTGGTCGATGCCAACCGGCGGGATCTCGAGGCAGGGCGCGCGAACGGTCTGGATGAGGCCATGCTCGATCGCCTCGCGCTGTCCCCGGCTCGCATCGACGATATGATCGAAGGCCTGCGCCAGGTTGCAGCCTTGCCAGACCCGATCGGTGAAATTCGCGACATGCGCTACCTGCCCTCCGGCATCCAGGTTGGCAAGATGCGCGTCCCGCTCGGCGTGGTTGGCATCATCTACGAATCGCGGCCGAACGTGACCATCGATGCCGCCAGCCTGTGCCTCAAGTCAGGCAATGCCACCATCCTGCGTGGCGGCTCCGAGGCCATCCATTCGAATCAGGCGATCGCGCGTTGCATTCAGCAGGGCCTGGCCGAGGCCGGATTGCCGGCTGCCGCGGTGCAGGTCGTCGAGACCACCGATCGTGCCGCGGTCGGAGCCCTCATCACCATGCCTGAATTCGTCGATGTCATCGTGCCTCGGGGCGGCAAGGGGCTGATCGAGCGCATCAGTCGAGACGCCAAAGTGCCAGTGATCAAGCACCTGGACGGCATCTGCCATGTGTTCATCGACCAGGCCGCCGACCTGGACAAGGCGATCCGCGTCGCCGACAACGCCAAGACCCAGCGCTACGCGCCCTGCAATACCATGGAGACGCTGCTGGTACACGCCGCGATCGCGCCTCGTGTGCTGCCGCCGCTGGCGGCGATCTACCGTGACAAGGGCGTCGAACTGCGTGGCTGCCCGAATACCCGGCAATTGCTCGGCGCCGACGTGCTGGAGGCGAGCGAGCAGGACTGGGCCACCGAATACAACGCGCCCATCCTGGCGATCCGCATCGTCTCGTCGTTGGACGAGGCCATCGAACACATCAACCGCTTCGGCTCGCAGCACACCGACGCCATCGTCACCGAGCATTTCAGCGACGCGCGGCGTTTCATTACCGAGGTCGATTCCGCCTCGGTGATGGTCAACGCCTCGACCCGTTTTGCCGATGGTTTCGAATACGGGCTGGGTGCCGAGATAGGCATTTCCACCGACAAGCTGCACGCACGCGGGCCGGTGGGCCTGGAGGGCCTGACGAGCGAGAAGTACGTCGTGTTCGGCGATGGCCACGTACGGACCTGATGACAGCGATTCCTGGAGCACGGCGCGTCGGCGTGCTGGGCGGTACGTTCGATCCGATTCACATCGGCCATTTGCGCGGTGCGCTGGAAGTGGCCGAAATGTTCGGGCTCGACGAGGTGCGGCTGTTGCCGAATTTCCGTCCGCCGCACCGCGAAGCGCCCTGCAGTTCGGCGCAGGATCGCCTGGCGATGGTCCGGCTGGCTGTCGAAGGCGTCCCGCCGCTGAGTGTGGATGCACGTGAACTGGAGCGCGATCGGCCGTCGTACACCATCGAGACGTTGGAGTCGCTTCGCAGTGAGCTGGGCGCCGATGACCAGCTTTTTCTGATCGTCGGCTGGGATGCGTTCTGCGGTTTGCCTGGCTGGTACCGCTGGGACGAGTTGCTCGAACATTGCCACTTGTTGGTCATGCAGCGGCCCGACGCCGATAGCGAGGCGCCCGAAGCGCTGCGTGATCTGCTCGCCGCGCGCAGCGTGAGCGATCCACAGGCGTTGACCGGGCGCCATGGGCAGATCGCTTTCGTCTGGCAGGCGCCGCTGGGTGTGTCGGCTACGCGCATCCGTCAATTTCTGGCCAGCGGTCGGTCGGTCCGATTTCTCGTACCCGATACCGTACTGGCTTATATCAACGCGCACGGACTGTACCGGGCGTCGAACTGAGGTTGTTCAAGCACTATGCAAAATGATTCTTTGGTCCAGCTGGCCGTCAGCGCCCTGGAAGACCTGAAAGGCGCCGACATCACCACCATCGATGTCCGCGGAAAGACCAGTGTTACCGACTTCATGGTGATCGCTAGCGGGACCTCCAGCCGTCACGTCAAGTCGCTGGCCGACAATGTCTTGGAAAAGGTCAAGGAGCAGGGCGTGCGCCCGCTGGGTAGCGAAGGCCTGGAAGGCGGCGAGTGGGCGCTGCTCGACCTGGGTGACGTCGTGGTACATGTCATGCAGGTGCCGACCCGGCAGTTCTATGACCTCGAGCGCCTCTGGCAGGGCGCCGAGCAGAGCCGCGCACACCACGCCGGCGAGCAGGAGTAACGCGCTCCGTGCGGATCAAGCTGGTCGCCGTGGGTTCGAAGATGCCGCGCTGGGTGGAAGACGGCTGGCAGGAGTACGTCAAACGCCTCCCGGCCGAGTTGCCCTTGGAACTGCACGAGATACCGCTTAATACCCGTGGCAAGAATGCCGACGTGGCGCGGTTGATTCGCCAGGAAGGCGAGGCCATGCTGGCGAAGGTGCAGCCCGGCGAGCGGATCGTCACCCTCGAGGTGCAAGGCCGCCCCTGGAGTACTGAGCAGCTGGCGGCCGAGCTCGATCGCTGGCGGCTCGATGCGCGTAACGTCAACCTCATGGTAGGTGGGCCTGAAGGGCTCGCGCCAGAGGTCTGCGCGCGTAGCGAACAGCGTTGGTCGCTGTCGCCCTTGACGCTGCCGCATCCGCTGGTACGCATCCTGGTGGGTGAGCAGATCTACCGCGCCTGGACGCTGCTGTCCGGCCACCCTTATCACAAGTAGTTCAGCCCGAGATGTCCCAGCCCATACCCCTTAAGGACCACGAAAAGGACGCCCGTCTGGTGCGTCAGCGCGTGATCGTGGGCGCGGTGGTGGTGCTCGTGATGATTTGTGTGCTGATCGCCCGGATGTACTACTTGCAAGTGGTGCAGTACCAGTATCACTCCACGCTGTCCGAGAACAACCGGGTTCATGTGCAGCCTATCCCGCCTAACCGCGGGCTCATCTTCGACCGCACCGGCAAGATCATCGCCGACAACCGGCCGAGTTTCAGCCTGACGGTGACCCGCGAGCGCGCCGGCGATTGGCGGCACACGCTGGATACCGTGGTCGAGGTGCTTGGACTGTCGGCCGAAGAACGTGCCTTGTTCGAAAAGCGCGTCTTGCAGGGGCGCAGACCGTTCGAGCCCGTGCCGATCATGTACGAGCTGTCCGAAGAACAGATCGCGCGCATCGCGGTGGACCAGTTCCGCCTGCCGGGCGTCGAGGTGGCCGCGCAGTTGGTGCGGCACTACCCCCAGGGCGAGCACTTCGCCCACTCGGTCGGCTACGTGGGGCGGATCAACGAGGCGGAGCTCAAGCAACTCGATCCGGTCAACTACAGCGGCACCCACCACATCGGTAAGACCGGCATCGAGCGCTTCTACGAGGACTCGCTGCACGGTCAGGTGGGCTACGAGGAAGTTGAAACCAATGCTCGCGGGCGGGTCCTGCGGGTGCTCAAGCGCACCGACCCGATTCCGGGCAAGGACCTGACGCTGACCCTCGACCTCGACCTGCAGGAAGCTGCGGAGGCGGCGCTCGCCGGCCGGCGTGGTGCAGTCGTTGCGTTGCAGCCCGCCACGGGCGAGGTACTGGCCATGGTCAGTCAGCCCAGCTTCGACCCCAACCTATTCGTCACCGGGATCAGCTTCAAGGATTACGGCGCGCTGCGCGATTCGATCGACCGGCCGCTGTTCAACCGCGTCCTGCGTGGCCTTTACCCGCCGGGTTCGACGATCAAGCCGATGATGGCGGTCGCCGGGCTCGATACCGGCGTGGTGACCGAAAACTCGCGCGTCTTTGACCCTGGCTTCTTCCAGCTGCCCAACGTCAAGCACAAGTACCGTAACTGGAACCGCGGCGGTGATGGTTGGGTGGACCTGGAAACGGCGATCATGCGATCCAATGACACCTATTTTTACGACCTTGCCCACAAGATGGGCATCGACCGCATGCACGACTACATGTCCCGATTTGGCATTGGCCAGCGCGTGTCGCTGGACATGTTCGAGGAAACGGCTGGTCTGATGCCCTCGCGGGACTGGAAGCGGGCACGTTATCGTCAGCCGTGGTATCCGGGGGAAACGGTCATTCTCGGTATTGGTCAGGGCTACATGCAGGCCACGCCTCTGCAGTTGGCACAAGCTACCGCGTTGATGGCTAACCGTGGCAAATGGATTCGTCCGCACCTGGCGCGCCGCATCGAAGGCGAGCTACCGGTCGATCCGGAGCCCATGCCGGACATCCAGCTGCGCGATCCACGCTACTGGGAGGCTTCGATCAATGGCATGGTGAAGGTGCTGCACGGCGCGCGCGGCACTGCGAAAAAAGTCGGCGACACCTCGACCTACCGCATCGCCGGCAAGAGCGGTACAGCCCAGGTGGTGGCGATCAAACAAGGCGAGCGCTACGACAGCGGCAAACTCAACGAGCGGCACCGCGATCACGCCTTGTTCGTCGCCTTCGCGCCGGTGGACAACCCGCAGATTGCCGTGGCCGTCATGGTGGAGAACGGGGAGTCGGGCTCGGGCGTGGCGGCCCCGGTCGCCAAGCAGGTGATGGATGCCTGGCTGCTGGACGAGAATGGCCAGCTAAAAGCGGAATACGCCCCGTTATTAAAAGCGGAGGTAGCCGCCCCATGAGCCAGACGTTCGACCGGACCCTCTCTACCACCGACGTGATGCGCCGCCGCGCGACGCTGCTGCAACGCCTGCATATCGACGGCGTGCTCCTGGTGCTGCTGTTGCTGCTGGCATGTGGCAGCCTGTTCATTCTCTATTCGGCAGGCGGCAAGAACCTCGACCTGCTGCTCAAGCAGGCCTCGTCGTTCGGCATTGGCATGGCCGCGATGTTCGTCATCGCTCAGCTGGAACCGCGATTCATGGCGCGCTGGGTGCCGCTCGGTTACCTCATCGTGGTCGGCCTGCTGGTGGCGGTGGACTTCGTCGGCTACACCGCGATGGGCGCGACGCGCTGGATCAGCATTCCGGGCGTAATCCGCTTCCAGCCATCCGAATTCATGAAAATCATCATGCCGATGACGATCGCCTGGTATCTCTCCGCACGGGCGTTGCCGCCGAGTATCAAACACACGCTCATCAGCCTGGCGATGATCGTGGTGCCCTTCGTGCTGATCCTCAAGCAGCCCGACCTCGGGACTTCGCTGCTGGTGTTGGTATCCGGTGCCTTCGTCCTGTTCATTGCCGGCTTGCGTTGGCGCTGGATCGCTGGCGCGGTCGCGGCGCTGGTCCCGATCGCGGTCGGCATGTGGTACTTCGTGCTGCACAACTACCAGAAGCAACGCGTTCATACCTTCCTGGATCCCGAGAGCGACCCGCTGGGCACCGGCTGGAACATCATCCAGTCCAAAGCTGCGATCGGCTCCGGCGGCGTGTTCGGCAAGGGCTGGCTGCTGGGCACCCAGTCGCACCTGGATTTTTTGCCCGAAAGCCACACGGACTTTATCATTGCCGTTCTCGCGGAAGAGTTCGGCCTGGTCGGGGTGTGCCTGCTGTTGCTGGTGTATCTGTTGCTGATCGCGCGCGGGCTGATGATCACTGTTCAGGCGCAAACCCTGTTCGGCAAGTTGCTGGCCGGGTCGCTGACCATGACGTTTTTCGTCTACGTGTTCATTAATATCGGCATGGTCAGCGGGCTGCTTCCCGTGGTGGGCGTGCCGCTGCCCTTCATCAGCTTCGGCGGAACTTCGCTGGTAACGCTATTGTCAGGCTTCGGGATTCTGATGTCGGTCCACACCCATCGAAAATGGATTGCGCAGGTATGACGGCTGCTGGAGAGAGCGAGCGCGTCCTGCTGGGATCGTCGCGTGCAGTACACAACTCAAATAGACCTAGGTGAAATTCTTGATTCCATTACGGCGTGGCAGGTTGGCGAACATCCTTCTCGGTGTAGGGCTGGTCGGTTTCGTCGCCAGCATGCAGGTTGCCCAGGCAGGCGACTACGAAGGTGAAAAGGTCGCCGAGTTCGTCGACGAGATGACCCGTGACTACGGATTCGCCAGCGAACAGCTGGCCGACCTGCTTGCCCAGGCCGAGCGCAAGCAGGGCATTCTCGACGCCATCTCGCGTCCGGCGGAGCGGGTCAAGCCGTGGAAAGAGTATCGGCCGATCTTCCTGACCGAAGCACGCGTTGCCCAGGGTGTCGACTTCTGGCGCGAGAACGAGGCGGCACTGACGCGGGCCGAGGCCGAATACGGCGTGCCGGCAGAGATCGTCGTCGCCATCATCGGCGTCGAGACCTTTTACGGGCGTAATACCGGTGGGCATCGCGTGATCGATGCGCTCGCCACCCTGGGTTTCGACTACCCGCCGCGCCAGCCATTCTTCCGCCAGCAGCTCAAGGAATTCCTGCTGTTGGCCCGTGAGGAACAGGTCGACCCGCTCACCCTCACCGGTTCCTACGCCGGAGCCATGGGGCTGCCTCAATTCATGCCCAGCAGCTTTCGCGCCTATGCCGTGGATTTCGATGCCGACGGCCACATCGACATCTGGAAAAACCCTGTCGACGCCATCGGCAGCGCGGCGAATTACTTCAAGCAGCACGGCTGGTTGCCCGACGCGCCTGTCGTGGCGCGTGCCCGCCCTGAGGGCGATCGGCATGCGGAGGGTCTGACTGAAGGTCTCGAGCCGGTGCTGACCGCCGCCCAGCTGCGCGAACTAGGATGGCAGACTGACGTGCAGATCCCCGACGAAACCCTGGTCACGGCGTTTCGCCTCGATGGTGCCGAGGGCGACGAATATTGGATCGGCCTGCCCAATTTCTACGTGATCACCCGATACAACCGCAGCATCATGTACGCCATGGCCGTGCACCAACTGGCCGGGCAGCTCGCTGCGGCGCGAGGGGAGCAGTGATGAATACGCTCCGCCTTCTCCTGGCAGGCAGCGTCGCGCTGGTGATCGCCGGTTGCTCGTCGTCGCCATCGCCGTCGCGACATGGCTCGACTTCCCAACCGAGCGACACCAGCGGTCCGGGTGACTATGTGCGGCCGCACAAGGACGGCGCACCCTGGTGGGACGTCGACGTGTCGCGCATTCCAGACGCTACCCCAACGCCCCATAACGGCCCGTTCAAGGCCAACCCCTACACGGTGCTCGGCAAGACTTACTACCCGATCAACGACAGCCGCAACTACAAGGCCACCGGCACCGCCTCCTGGTATGGCACCAAGTTCCACGGCCAGCCGACCGCCAATGGTGAGAAATACGACCTGTACGGCATGAGCGCAGCGCACAAGACGTTGCCGCTGCCGTCGTACGTACGTGTCACCAACCTCGACAACAATCGCTCAGTCATCTTGCGTGTGAATGATCGGGGGCCGTTCTACTCGGATCGGATCATCGACCTGTCGTTTGCCGCAGCGAAAAAGCTCGGCTACGCCGAAACCGGAACCGCACGCGTCAAGGTCGAGGGTATCGACCCGCAACAATGGTGGGCTGAGCGCGGCGGCTCTGCGCCGGCGGTGCTGGCCCAGCCGAAGCGTAGCGAGACCTTGCGTACCGCCAGCCTCGCTCAGCCGGTCGAGCAATACACACCGCCGCCCGCCCAGCACGCGGGGGCGACGCTTCCGGTCGAGGTCGATCGCAGCGATACGCCGAGCAGCAATGACGGGTTGTTCCTGCAGGTCGGCGCGTTCGCCAACCCGGATGCTGCGCAACTGCTACGTGACAAGCTCAGCAACATCACGCAGGCGCCCGTTTTCGTCAGTTCCGTGGTGCATCAGGAGCAAATTCTGCATCGGGTCCGGTTGGGGCCCATCAGTTCGCCGGACGAGGCGGCTCAGCTCGAGCAGAGCGTGCGCCTCGCTAATCTAGGACAGCCACGGCGGGTGCGGGGCGACTAGCCCCTCGGCAGGACGCTGATTCAGCCAGCCACGTATCCGTAACGCCCATTCATTCACCGAGAGCACAATGACTATCACCACCTTCGTGCACCGCCTGTTTCTCGTTACCCTGCTGGCCGTCGTGCCGGCTGCCTGGGCCGAGACGATCATTCCGTCCGCACCGCAGCTGGCGGCCAAGTCCTATGTTTTGATGGATGCCGCCAGCGGCAAGGTCCTGGTCGAGAGCGGCGGTGACGAGCGCCTGCCGCCCGCCAGCCTGACCAAACTCATGACGGCGTATATCGCCACCCTGGAGATTCGCAAGGGGCAGATCTCCGAGAGCGACATGGTCACTGTCAGCGAGAGGGCCTGGCGCACCGGTGGGTCCAGGATGTTCATCCAGGTCAACACGCAGGTGTCGGTGGACGATCTGCTGCACGGCATCATCATCCAGTCGGGTAACGATGCCAGCGTGGCGATCGCCGAGCACATCGCGGGCAGCGAAGACGCCTTTGCCGACCTGATGAACAGCACGGCCCAGCGCCTGGGCATGACCAATACCCATTTCATGAACGCCACCGGCCTGCCGCACCCGGAGCACTATTCCTCGGCCAGCGACATGGCCAAGCTGGCTCGCGCGATCATCTATGAAGACCCTGCGCACTATGGCATCTACGCGCAGAAGGAGTTCTTCTGGAACAACATCAAGCAGCCCAACCGCAATCTGCTGCTGTGGCGCGACAAGACCGTCGATGGCCTCAAGACCGGTCACACCGAGGAAGCCGGCTATTGCCTGGTCGCCTCTGCCGTTCGCGATGGCATGCGCTTGATTTCCGTCGTATTCGGTACCAATAGCGAACAGGCTCGCGCGGCCGAGACTCAGAAGCTCCTGACCTACGGCTTCCGCTTCTTCGAGACACGCACCTTCTACAAGCAAGGCACCGAGCTGGCCCAGGCGCGCGTCTGGAAGGGCGAACAGGATCAGCTCAGCGCTGGCCTGGCCAATGACCTGACCATGACGCTGCCACGCGGCCAGTTGGACAAGCTGCAGGCAACCATGACCTTCACCCCCGAACTCACCGCGCCGATTCAGCAGGGCGATGTGGTCGGCAAGGTCGAGGTGAACCTGGATGGGCAGGTCGTGCAGAGCAGCGACTTGATCGCGCTGCAGACTATCGAGGAAGGTGGGCTGTTCAGCCGCATCTGGGATAGCATCCGGCTGTTTTTCTTCAACCTCTTCAATTGATAGCTCGCTGCGCGCGCCTGATATGCCGGGCGCGCCCGCGGATCATGAGTCCGCTACTGCCATGACCGATAGCAACGACGATGTACAAGCCTCAAAGATCGAATTTCCCTGCGAGCGTTACCCGATCAAGGTGATCGGCGATGCTGGCGAGGGCTTCCGCGAGGCCGTGATCGAGGTGATCCGGCGCCATGCGCCTGGTTTCGATGAAACTACGCTGGTCACCCGTGACAGCCGCAACGGACGGTTCCTCTCCCTGCAGGTGTTGATTACGGCGACAGGTGTCGAGCAGCTCCAGGCGATTCATGTCGACTTGCGTGCAACCGGCCGTGTGCACATGGTGCTTTGATGCTCCCTGAGTCGTTGTGTCGCCTGGATTGCAGGCCATGCTGAACGGCAGTCTGCTCGGTGTGCGGGCGCTGGGGCTGGTCGATTATGAGCCCGCTTGGCATGCCATGCAGCGCTTCACCAACGAGCGCGGCCCGGACACCCAGGACGAGGCGTGGCTGCTTCAGCACCCGCCGGTGTTCACCCAGGGCCAGGCCGGAAAGGCCGAGCACTTGCTGGTGCCGGGCGATATCCCCGTGGTGCAGGCGGACCGGGGTGGGCAGGTGACCTACCATGGGCCTGGTCAACTGGTGTGCTATCTGCTACTGGACGTCAGGCGTCTTGGCATCGGTGTCCGTGAGCTGGTCAGCCGGATCGAGTACAGCCTTATCGATCTGCTCGCCGGCTATGGTGTCGAGGCATCCGCTAGACCTGATGCGCCGGGCGTCTATGTGAACGGCGCCAAGATTGCCTCGCTTGGCCTGCGCATCCGTAATGGGCGTTCATTCCACGGCTTGGCCCTTAACGTCGATATGGATCTCGGGCCGTTCAAGCGGATCAATCCATGCGGGTATGCCGGCTTGCCCATGACCCAAATGGCTGATCTGGTCACTGGGCCCGTAGCGCTCTCCGAGGTCAACGCTCGTTTGAGTGATCAGTTGGTTAAGCAGCTCGGCTACGCGGGGCAGGAGACACTGGCGGGCGCGTTAGCTGGCTGAGTGGAGGCTATCGCGTGTGGCCTGCGGCGGGTGTGTGAAGCACCTGCCCTTATGCGAAGCCCGGGCAGGTGATTTTTCAGCGCGATCAGTTCAGATTGACGGCCGGAATCAGGCTGCTGTCGAACGCCTGGCCCGGAACCGGCACGGGTGCGGCCAGGCCCAGGTTGTTCTTTTCGAACACCCGGTCGGCGCGGTAGCTGGAGCGCACCAGTGGACCGGCGGCGACTTCCATGAAGCCCTTCTCCAAGCCGATGTCACGGAAACGGTTGAACTCTTCTGGGCTGACCCAGCGCTTGACCGGCAGGTGGTTGCGCGTCGGCTGCAGGTACTGACCAAGGGTGAGGATGTCCACACCGATCGCGCGCAAATCGTCCATGGTTTCCAGAATTTCCTCATCGGTTTCGCCGAGGCCGAGCATCAAGCTGGTCTTGGTGAGAACCGCCGGGCGGTGTTGCTTGGCGTGCGCGAGCACCTTGAGCGTCTTCTCGTAGCCGGCACGTGGGTCACGCACCACGTGGGTCAGGCGCTTGACCGTCTCGACATTCTGCGCGAACACCTCGAGGCCAGAATCCACCACCCGTTCGATCGCCAGGTGATCCCCGTCGAAATCCGGTGTAAGCGCCTCGACCACCACCTGCGGGGTGTTTTCCTTAATGGCGCGTACGCAGGCTGCGTAGTGGCTCGCGCCGCCGTCGTCGAGATCGTCACGATCCACTGAGGTCAGCACGATGTAGCGCAGTGCCATCAGTTCCACAGATTTGGCGGTGTTCTGCGGCTCCTCCAGATCCAGCCAGCCATTGGGATTGCCCGTATCCACTGCACAGAAGCGGCATGCGCGGGTGCACACCGAGCCCATCAACATGATGGTGGCTGTGCCGTTGGACCAGCATTCGCCCATGTTCGGGCAATGCGACTCCTGGCAAACGGTGCTCAGGCGGTGCTCACCGACGTTGCGCTTGACGGCTTCGAAGCGGCTGCCGCTGGGTGCCTTGACCCGTAGCCACTTGGGCTTGGGTTCGAATACCTGGGGTTCGCTCGAGGCACGGCGCTTCTGCCCATCCTTGATCGCGGTGATGCCTTGGGTGGTGCGGAATTTTTCGCCGCTGGCAACGGGCTTGGGCTGGGATATATCGGACATCGGCTTCATGGGCTCCGCTAGAGGCTCCGTGGACGAGGCGGCGTTTGACCGCCGCGCAGTTTATCACAGGCGCTGACCGTTCAGTCCTAACAGCGAGGTGTGCTGCGGGTTGGCGAACTGCGCGCCGGCGATCACGCGGGCTAATGCGTGCTACGGCAGCTTGCTTTCCCGCGACCAAGCGGCGGGTTGGCCCGGGGCGTGGCTGGATCGTTTGAGCCCTGCGCGCTAGTGCGCTGCGCGCAGGCGACCAAGGAGCTCCTGGGTAGGGTGGCCATCTGCAGGCCAGCCAAGCTGCTGCTGGAAGCCTCGAATCGCGTTGCGGGTGTTGGCACCGATGATGCCGTCGGCGACGCCGGGATCGAACCCTCGTTCCTGCAAGCGCTCCTGTAGTTCCACGCGTTCCGAGCGGCTGAGTGGCAGCTCCGACCGAGGCCAGTCGCCCCTGACCATGCCGCCGCCTTCGAATCGTTCCGAGAGCAGGCCGATCGCCAAGGCATAGGACGACGAGTTGTTGTAACGCAGGATGGCGCGGAAGTTGTCGAGTAACAGGAAGGCGGGGCCACGATAGCCGGCAGGCAGCAGGAGGCTCGCCATGGCGTCATCGCGGCCCTGGGGTAGGTTTTCTAGGCCGAGGCGGCGCCACTCGGCCAGCGGTTTACGGATCAGCGGGTCGGCCAAGGCGTAGTCGAAATCCGTAGGCAGCCGCACCTCGAAACCCCATGGTTCGCCTGCGCGCCAGCCAGAGGCCTGGAGGTAGTGTGCAGCGGAAGCCAGGGCGTCGGCCGGGCTGTTCCAAATGTCGCGGTGGCCATCACCATCGAAGTCCACCGCGTGGGTGTTGTAGGTCGTGGGGATGAACTGGGTCTGCCCCATTGCGCCAGCCCAGGAGCCACGCAATTGCTCGGGTGGCACATCACCGTGGGCGAGGATATCGAGTGCTGCGAGCAACTGGCTCTTGGCAAAGCCGGGACGGCGTCCTTCGTGGGCCAGCGTCGCCAGGGAGCGGATTACCGATTTGTCACCCTGAATTTGGCCGAAGCTGCTCTCCAGCCCCCAGATGGCGACAAGCGCGGTGCGGTCAACGCCATAACGCGCCTCGATGCCATCAAGCGTGTCGGCATGCTCGCGTAACAGCCGCTTGCCGCCGCGCACGCGCTGGTCCGATAGGGCGCCGTCGAGGTATTGCCAGACGGGGCGATTGAACTCCGGCTGGCTGCGGTCGGCTGCGATGATGCTTGGGTCGGGTGTGACGCCCGCGAATGCTCTGTCGAACAGAGTGGGAGTGATGCCGGCTTGCAACGCTTCGGCGCGGAACGCCTCGCGCCATTGTTCGAAGGTCTGCGGCGGTTGAGGCTGCGGTTGTGCTTCGGCCTGCGGGGCAGGCGCGTTCTGCGGGGACGGGCTCGTTACCGGTTCGCGAGGTGCGAGGGTATCAGTCGCGGGGGGCTCGGCTGCACAAGCGACGACGATGCTCAGCGCGGAGCCAACCACCAGTGTGCGCAGAAGCAGGACGGGAACGAAGGTGTAAAGCATGCACCACACTCGGCAGGACGTCGGCAGGTGACCTTATCACGCTTTGCGCCAGTTGGCTTTTCAGGCTGCCAGAAGGACCGAAGCCTCCCAGTTGTCAGACTGGGAGGCTTCGCGGCGGTAGCTACCTTTGCCTTTGGCGGGCCGTTCCGGGCGATTGCGGAACAGCGGTTGCGCGATCAGCGCCTTGGCTTTGTTGGGCCGTTTGCGATTTTTGTTCATGGATATCTCCGGCGTATGCCCGGCGATGGGCGAGCGCATCATAGGCGTTGTGCAGAAAATGTCCAATCGTAGTGAGCTGGCAGGCTAGAGCGCGATCCGCTTGCCGCTCAATTGCAGACAGACCTGAGCCAGGCCGACCCAGGCGTCGCCCTCTGCCTGCCCTTTGATTTGGGCATCGATCTGCTGGGCCTCGCCCAGAAGACACTGCCAGCCGGCAGTGTCGTGGCGCTGCAGGGCCTTGCCCACGATCGGCTTGCGCTTGTCCCACACGGGTGGGCGTGCCTGGCTGAACGCCCGGTCCAGTGGCACGCCCTGGCCATACTGCTGTGCGATGTTGGCGAGCTGGCGTATTTCCCGAGCCACAGCCCAGAGGATGACAGGCGCCTCGACACCTTCCGCCCGAAGCCCCGTAAGCATGCGCAGAACATGCTCGGGTTGACCCAGCAGGGCGGCATCGATCAGGCCGAACACGTCATATCGTGCGCTGTCCGCAACCGCTGCCTGAACGGTATCGAGCGTGACCTGTCCGCCCTCGGCGAGCAGCTTGAGCTTTTCGATTTCCTGCGCGGCTGCTAGCAGGTTGCCCTCGACGCGTGCGGCGATCAGCTCGACGGCCTCTTGGTCCGCCGCGAGGCCGGCCTGTGCCAGGCGCTGACGAATCCACTGTGGCAGTTGCACCGCATCGACCGGCCAGATCTGGATGAACTGGCTGTCCTTTCCATCGATCAGCGCTTTAGCCCATTTGGTTTTCTGAGTGCTGCCGTCGAGCTTGGGCAGGCTGACCAGCAACACCGTGTCCTCGGCAGGCCGCCCGAGGTATTCGATCAACGCCGCTGCACCTTTGTCGCCGGGTTTGCCGTTGGGGATGCGCAGCTCGATCAGGCGCTTGTCAGCGAACAGGGACAGGCTGGCGCCTGCCTCGATGAGCTGGCCCCAGTCGAAACCGGTCTCGACGTTCAGCACCTGGCGTTCGCTAAAGCCCAGCGCCCGGCAGGCCTGGCGAATGGCGTCGCTGGCTTCCTGGCACAGGAGGTGCTCGTCGCCACTGACGACGTAGACCGGTGAGAGCGGGCCTTGCAGATGCTTGGTGAGCTGGGCGGGGGATAATTTCATGGGGCTGGGGGAGCCGCCTGTAGGCGGCTCCCTGATGTCACTGGATCGGCAATTCGATGGGCGATTGCTGAGGCTGCGCCGCCTGTTCGCGAATCTGCGCTTCGATCGCCTCGGCTTCTGCGCGGCGCTTGGCCTCAGCGGTTTCCTGTAGCTGGTCGAGCTGCGCCGGGGTAATACGGCCAAGGCGCATGGCAAGCTGTTGAAGTACCTCGCGGCGCATCTCCTGACGTAGCTGAGCGGCTTCCTGGTCGGAGCTGATCAGGTTGCTGCTGTCGTGTACGTAGACACGCTGGACTTCGACGCGGTCTTCGAGCAGGACGGTGTTCTGCGGCCCTTCAAGTGCATAGTCCAGAATGGTGCTGAGCTCGTATTCGGCGGTGCGTGCGGCGGTGGTGTAACTCGCGGTGCGCTGCAGGTTCTGCTCGCGGGTCAGGTCCAGGGTGTAGCGGGCGCCGGGATGGACGCGAACACCACTCTGTTCCAGCAAACCTTCGAGCTGTCCGGCTGTTTCGCCGTAACTGTCGCGGGCCTGCAGATTCAACTCCTGTAGGGCGAAGCTGGTTTCACCGGTGCCGCGCAGCTGGAAACCGCAGGCACTGAGCAACATGGCCAGGCCGGCCACCAGCAGATTACGTTTGATCATCTTGTTATCCCCCTTGCCAGCCCGGCGCACCGCGCCGTGGCGAATCAGTTTGCGACGATGTTGACCAGCTTGCCCGGCACCACGATGACCTTGCGAATGGTCAGGCCCTCGGTAAAGCGCAGCACGTTTTCATTGCCACGCGCCGTCGCCTCGACTTCTTCGCGGCTGGCGCTGGCCGGCACTTCGATCTGGCCGCGCAGCTTGCCGTTGACCTGCACGACGAGCGTCAGGCTGTCCTGCACAAGGGCGGACTCGTCGACTGCGGGCCAAGCGGCGTCGATGATCGCGCCCGGCTTGCCCAGCTGTTCCCAGAGGGCATGGCAGATATGCGGCGTGATGGGGGCGAGCAGCAGCGCCACGGCTTCCAGACCTTCCTGCAGCAGGGCGCGGTCCTGTGCGGTCTCGGTGGGGGCCTTTTCCAACACGTTCATCAAGGTCATCACCTGAGCGATGGCGGTATTGAACTTGTGATGCTGGCCTACGTCGGTGCTGGCCTGCTTGATCGCCAGGTGAATGGCGCGGCGCACGGCCTTCTGTTCGTCATTCAGCGAAGCGATGTCCAGCGTACCCGGCAGGCCGGCGCCGACATGTGCATGAGCCAGGCGCCAGACGCGGCGCAGGAAGCGGCTGGCTCCCTCAACGCCGGAGTCGGACCACTCCAGGCTCATGTCTGGCGGCGAGGCGAACATCATGAACAGGCGGCAGGTGTCGGCGCCGTAGGCATCGATCATTGCCTGAGGGTCGACGCCGTTGTTCTTCGACTTGGACATCTTCTCGGTGCCGCCAATCTCCACCGGCAAGCCGTCGGTTTTGAGCCTGGCGCCGATGACTTTAGCCTTGGCGTCACGCTCGACCTCGACATCGGCCGGGTTGAACCAGTCCTTGCCACCGTTCTCGAGGGTGCGGTAGTAGGTTTCGGCAACCACCATGCCCTGGGTCAAGAGGTTCTTGAACGGCTCGTTGGAGTTGACCAGCCCTTCGTCGCGCATCAGCTTGTGGAAGAAGCGGGCGTAGAGCAGGTGCAGGATGGCGTGTTCGATACCGCCGATGTACTGGTCCACCGGCAGCCAGTGATTGGCGGCCTGCGGGTCGACCATGCCGCCTTCGTAATGCGGGCTGGCATAGCGGGCGAAGTACCAGGACGACTCGACGAAGGTGTCCATGGTGTCGGTTTCGCGCTTGGCCGGCGCGCCGCACTTCGGGCAGCTGCATTCGTAGAACTCGGGCATCTTCGCCAGCGGACTTCCAGCGCCGTCCGGCACCACGTCTTCCGGCAGCACGACCGGCAGTTGGTCTTCCGGGACCGGCACGTCGCCACAACTGTCGCAATGAATGATCGGGATCGGGCAGCCCCAGTAACGCTGGCGGCTGATGCCCCAGTCGCGCAGACGGAACTGGGTGCGCGACTGGCCCAGGCCCTTCTTCTGGAGCGCCACTTCAATAGCGTCGAAAGCGCCTTCGAAGTCCAGGCCATCGAAGTCGCCCGAGTTGATCAGCTGTCCGTGCTCGCCGTAGGCGTCCTGCCAGGGTGCGGGCGTCTCATCGCCTGCGCTGGTGCGTACCACCGGCTTGATCGGCAGGTCGTACTTGGTGGCGAAGGCGAAGTCGCGCTCGTCATGCGCCGGCACGGCCATGACCGCACCTTCGCCGTAATTCATCAGCACATAGTTGGCGACCCACACCGGCAGCAGCTCGCCAGTCAGCGGGTGTTGCACGCGCAGGGGAGTGGCCAGGCCTTTCTTCTCCTGGGTGGCGATGTCGGCTTCGGCCACGCCGCCGCGCTTGCACTCGTCGATGAAGGCCTGCAGTTCGGCTGTCTGATCGGCATCCATGCGTTCAAGCGCGATGGAGGCCAGCGGGTGCTCGGCAGCCACCGCCACGTAGGTGGCGCCCATCAGGGTGTCAGGGCGCGTGGTGAAGACCTTCATCACGCCGTCGCTGCCGACGCTAGCCGCGTCGTAGGGGAAAGCGATCTCCATACCGCGCGACTTGCCGATCCAGTTGCGCTGCATGGTCTTGACTTGTTCCGGCCAGCCATCGAGCTCGTCCAGGCTCGACAGCAGTTCGTCGGCGTAGGCCGTGATCTTGAAGTAGTACATCGGGATTTCGCGCTTCTCGATCAGCGCGCCCGAGCGCCAGCCACGGCCGTCGATAACCTGCTCGTTGGCCAGCACGGTCTGGTCGACCGGATCCCAGTTCACGGTACCGTTTTTGCGGTAGATCACGCCCTTTTCGTACAGGCGGGTGAACAGCCACTGCTCCCAACGGTAGTAGTCGGGCTTGCAGGTTGTGACCTCGCGCGTCCAGTCGACCGCCAGGCCCAGCGACTTGAGCTGGGCCTTCATATAGGCAATGTTCTCGTAGGTCCACTTGGCTGGCGCGACTTTGTTCTTCATCGCGGCGTTCTCTGCCGGCATGCCGAACGCGTCCCAGCCCATCGGTTGCAGGACGTTCTTGCCCTGCATGCGCTGGTAGCGCGCAATCACGTCGCCGATGGTGTAGTTGCGCACGTGCCCCATGTGCAGCTTGCCGCTGGGGTAGGGGAACATCGACAGGCAGTAGAAGGTGTCCTTGCCTGCTTGCTCGCTTACTTCAAAGGATTTCTGCGCGTCCCAGTGGGACTGCGCGGCGGCTTCGATTTCGCGGGGCTGATACTGTTCGTGCATGGCTACTGGCATAGAGAAGGGGATGGCGGTTCGCTCGGCAGTCGGCTGCAGCGTGCCGGCACTTGGCGGCAGGGCGCGGCGCGACGGGGCGGATACGAACGCATGGAAGCGCCGTAGCATACATGACCCCCTGCAATCGAGGGAAACCCGTTTTGCCGCTCCCGTTTGTCGCGGGCGCCGTGGAGCACGGAGTCTGGACTACGCTTGTAGTGGGGCGAGGCAGATGAGAGGTGAAATCATGGGCAAAGAGCGCCAGGCGGACGAAGGCAATCTGTACGGCCGCGTATTGCAGCGGCTGAGCCTCGCCCTTGAAGAGGCGGAGCGAAGCGAGGGCGCATCGACGGAACTCGAAGTGGCCGGATTGACGCCCGCCGAGTTCGAGCTGATCCGTGCGTACCTGCAGCAGGATGCCCAATGGCTGTCCGGATGGCATGCGGCGGCCGAAGAGCAGGCACAGATAGTCAGGCAGGCGGCGCGCCCCGCGCTACGCAACGTCTTGCGCCAGCACTCGGCGAAGCGCTGCAGACAGACACCGCCGGCGCTTCAGCAGGCAATGACCTGCGCGCTCTGCGGCACCCACGTGCATTGGCCAGACGGACCGGGTGCGGTCGCTTGCGGCGCGTGCGGCTCGCAATTGCTGCGGGCTCGCCAGCGGCTGCATACCTACCCACGGCACTAGGCTCTCGTCCAAAGCCGACAACGGCGCGCCGAGCTAGGTAAAGTGTGGCGACCCGTCCGTTGGAGCCACGCATGCCGATTCGCTACTTGTTCAAGCAGCTGCTATTACCGCCGGGAGGCCTGCTCCTGTTGCTGCTGGCCGGCTGGTGGTTGCGCCGTAGTGCGCCTCGCCTCGCGGCTTGCTGTTTCGTGCTGGGGTTCGGCGGCCTGTGGCTAATGAGCCTGCCTGTCACGGTGGAGTGGGCGGCGCGTCAATTGGAGACCGAGCCGGCGCTGGCGAGCAACGACTGGGAGCGCGCGGGGCAAGTGGCGCAGGCCATCGTGGTGCTGGGGGCCGGGCGGGAGCAGGCTGACCCGGGTTGGGGCTCGGACCAGCCCAGCCATATCGCGCTCGAGCGGCTGCGCTACGCTTCGCGGCTGGCCAAGGCTACCGGTTTACCGATCCTCGCCAGCGGTGGGCTGCATTATGGCGAACCGCCCAGCGAGGCCCTGCTCGCCGCGGAAGCGCTGCAGCGAGACTTTTCCACCGAGACACGCTGGCTCGAGGAGCGCAGCCGCACCACCTGGGAAAACGCGGTACAGAGTGCCGAGATGCTGAAGGCCGCTGGCGTGGAGCGGGTGCTGCTGGTGACCTCGGCGCCGCATATGCCACGTGCGCGCTGGTGCTTCGAACAGGTCGGGCTGCAAGTCATTCCTGCGCCCATGGGCTTCCTCGGCGTGCCCAACGGCAGGCCTTTCGGCGGCTGGCTACCGGAGAGCAAGGCGATCTGGCAGAACGGCATGCTGCTCAACGAGGCGGCTGGCTTGCTTCTGTATCCGCTGTTCTACCCGTAAGCGGCGCGGTCAGGCCGCGCTGCGCCGACGCAGTACTCCCCAGGCGAGCAGCAGGCCGCACGTCAGGGTCAATGGCCAGGAGCGCCACCGCAGATAGGGCGTCAGGCCCTGCATGGGCGTGACTTCCCCATAGAGCACGGCCTCCTTGAATGTGGGGATCTGCTCGGTGATCTGCCCCTGCGGGTCGATCAGCACCGTGACACCGTTGTTAGTCGCGCGGACCATCCAGCGACCGGCTTCCAGCGCGCGCATCTGCGCCATCTGCAGATGCTGCAGTGGGCCAATCGAATGGCCGAACCAGGCGTCGTTGCTGACTGTCAGCAGCAAGTCGCTCTGTGCCGCGAGGCTGGCGGCGAATTCCGGGTAGACCACCTCGTAACAAATGAACGGGGCGATTTGGTAACCCTTGGCCTGCAGCAGCGCCTGTCCGGGCTCGCCGCGGGCGAAGTCGGACATCGGCAGGTCGAAGAAGGCGATCAGCCCGCGCAGCATTTCTTGCAGCGGGACATATTCACCGAACGGCACCAGCTTCTGTTTGAGATAGGTGCCGTGCGCGTCACCGGCAGTGGTGAGGCCGTTGTAATAGCGCAGCTCGCCATCGCCATTGGGCTGGCGCACCGGCACGCCGGTGATCATCGCTGCCTGCCGGTCCAGGGCGAAACGGCCCATCATCGTCAGGTAGCCTTCGGCATGCTCCTTGAGAATCGGGATGGCGGTCTCGGGCCAGACGATCAGGTCCACCGGGCGACTACGGAAGGTCATGTCGCGGTAGAGCAGTAGCTGCATCTCCAACTGCTTCGGGTCCCATTTGAGGCTCTGCGCCACGTTGCCCTGCATTGCCGCGACGCTGATTGGCGCGCCTTTCGGGGAGGTCCAGGCGTGGCCGCCCAGCCCAAGCCCGCTGGCCCAGAGCAGCACCAGAACAAGCGCGGCAACGGCTAACAGCGCCTTGCTCGCGAACAAGCGCGGCGCCTCGCTCACCAGCGTCGCGGTCAAGGCCAGGCCGAAGCTGAGCAGCCATACGCCTCCCAGCGGAGCGAGCCCGGCCAGGGGACCGTTCAGCTGGCTATAACCGGTGTACAGCCAGGGAAAGCCAGTCAGTAGCCAGCCGCGCAAGGCATCGATGGCAAGCCATAGGGCAGCGAACACCAAGGCGTTGCGCAGCGGTGCGCCAGGTGTGCGCAGCGTGTACGCCCAGAACCAGCCGAGCAAGGAGAAGAACAACGCCAGGCCGGCAACGAAGCCTAATGTCAGCAGCCCCGCCAGCGGCGGCGGCGCGGCGCCAAAATCATGAATGCTGACGTAGACCCAGCTCACCCCGGACGCGAAGAGGCCAAAGCCGTAGCACCAACCGCGGGCGGCGGCCTGCCGCGGCGTGACCTCGCGCAGGCCGATGTAGAGCAGTGCGATCGAGACCAGCGCCAGCGGCCAATAATCGAACGGTGCCAGCGACAGGGTCGTCAGCGCGCCGGCGGCAATTGCCAGCAGGTTGCCCGGCCAGCCGGGGCGAGTGATCCAATGCATAGGCTTCCTTCAACGAGAAAAGCGCAGGAGGCGTTTGGCGGGGAGAAGGGAGGTACGGCGGGCCTTCGTGACATCAGCAGGTCCGCCCAGCCTCCCGCCTCGATCAGCTGTCCGCGGCAGTACGAGTCAGGCGCAGCATGTGTACGCGCCGGCTGTCGGCGTTCAGCACGCGGAAGCGGAACCCGTCGATCTCGGTAGTCTCGTTGCGCTTGGGCAAATGCCCGAAGGCGTTCATCACCAAACCGGCAACGGTATCGAACTCTTCGTCCGGGAATTCGCTGGCGAAGTAGTCGTTGAAACTATCGATCGGGGTGAGCGCCTTGACCAGAAAATCGCCACTCGGCAGCGGGCGGATGTAGCTGTCTTCCTCGATATCGTGCTCATCCTCGATATCGCCGACGATTTGCTCCAGCACGTCCTCGATGGTGACTAAACCGGCAACGCCGCCGTACTCGTCGATAACGATGGCCATGTGGCTGTGGTTGGCGCGGAACTCGCGTAGCAGCACGTTCAAACGCTTGGATTCGGGCACGAAGGTGGCCGGGCGGAGCAGGTCCTTGATGTCGAAGTTGTGCTGGTCGTCCTGCAGGATCAGAGGCAGCAAGTCCTTGGCCAGCAGCACGCCGATCACTTCGTCGAGGCTGTCGCCGACGACTGGGTAGCGGGAGTGCGCGGCGGATATGACCGCGGGCAGGAACTCCTTTGGCGATTGGTCGGCGCGGATGCTCATCACCTGCGAGCGTGGCACCATGATGTCGCGCACCTGCAGGTCGGCGACCTGGATGGCGCCCTCGACAATCGCCAGGGCTTCGTTGTCGAGCAGCTTGTTCTGGTGCGCGCCGCGCAGGACGTCCAGCAGCTCTTCTCGGGTTTTCGGCTCATGGGCAAAAGCCTGTGTGATCTTTCCAAACCACGACTTCTGCCCGTTGCTCGATCGGTCTTCGCTCATGTCTTTTGACTCAAAGGTCCTTGCAGTGCCCCGGGGGCTATTCGCCAGCGTAGGGGTCGGGATGACCCAGTTCAGCCAGCAGTTGACGTTCCAGGCTTTCCATTTCTTCGGCTTCCACGTCTTCCTGATGGTCGTAGCCCAGCAAGTGCAGGCAGCCGTGAATCACCAGATGCGCCCAGTGGGCTTCGAGTGCCTTGCCTTGTTCGGCCGCCTCGCGTTCGACCACCGCGGCGCAGATCACCAGATCGCCGAGTAGCGGGATGTCGAGAAGCGGTTCGCCATCCGGGCCATCGGGCACGTCCGCTGGAAAGGACAGCACATTGGTGGCGTAGTCCTTGCCGCGGTAATCGCGGTTCAGCTTGCGGCCTTCCGCTTCGTCGACCAAGCGTATGGTCAGTTCGGAGTCGGCGCTGCGTTGACGCAGGGCCAGCTCGCACCAGCGGCGAAACGCCTGCTCGTCCGGTGCGTCGGACGCGGTCGCGCGTTGTAGATCGAGCTCAATCATTGCGCTGCGCGTCCCGCCGTTTCTGGTCACCGCCGTGCTCATCGAAGCGCTCGTACGCCTCGACGATCCGTTGGACCAGCGGATGGCGCACCACGTCCTTGGGTTTGAAATGCGTGAAGCTGATGCCGTCGACATCACGCAGCACTTCAATGACATGGGACAGGCCGCTCTTGGTGCCGCGAGGCAGATCGACCTGAGTGATGTCGCCGGTGATCACGGCGGTCGAGCCAAAGCCGATCCGGGTGAGGAACATCTTCATCTGCTCGAGCGTCGTGTTCTGGCTTTCGTCGAGGATGATGAAGCTGTTGTTCAGCGTGCGCCCACGCATATAGGCCAGCGGGGCGATTTCGATCACCTGCTTCTCGATCAGGCGCGCCACATGCTCGAAGCCGAGCATCTCGTAGAGCGCGTCATAGAGCGGGCGCAGGTAGGGATCGATCTTCTGTGCGAGGTCACCGGGCAGGAAACCGAGCTTTTCGCCCGCCTCGACCGCCGGGCGGACCAGCAGGATGCGCCGCACCTGCTCGCGCTCCAGGGCGTCGACAGCGCAAGCGACGGCAAGATAGGTCTTGCCCGTGCCGGCCGGACCGATGCCGAAGTTGATGTCGTTATCGAGGATCGACTTCACGTAGCGCTGTTGGTTGGCCCCACGTGGGCGGATGTTGCCCTTGCGCGTGCGCAGCGAGATATTCGGCGTTGCGGAGGGGTTGGCCAGCTCTTCCATGCCCGATTCCTGCAAGAACAGGTGAACGAGATCAGGCGATAGCTCGGTGCTCTTGGTTTCGCGGTAGAGGCGACGCAGGAGGTTTTCGGCGGCCTTGGCGACTTCGCTCGGGCCAACCAGTTCGAACTGGTTGCCGCGGTTGCGGATTTCCAGTTCCAGGCGTTGTTCGATCAGGCGCAAATGCTCGTCGAACTGGCCGCAGAGATTGGCGAAGCGATCGGCTTCGAAGGGTTCAAGGATGAAACGATGGGGTTCTATAGGGGTGTTCAAGGGCTTTTGATTGACCTGCTGTGCATGAAGATGTGCTGAGAATAGCGCCGCATGAAGAAAAAAGCAGCGGCGGGAGCGGGCGGTACGCGGCACTTCTTCGTGGGCCGAATCGCTACCGCAGCGGCCAACGCAGCGTGCCCTGGGCGCGGCGCCCAGGAGTCGGGAAGTGCCGATAGAGATCGTCTAGTCGCCTCGCGTGGCGCTCCGATGAGCGGCAACCGCGAGGCGAACCCGCCGGCTTGCCGCCCGTCAGTCGATCAGCGTGCCGCGCAGCGAGTGCGGCAAGGCGTCGTCGATATGAACTTCGACGAACTGGCCGATCAGCAGTGGATTGCTGCTGCGGAAGTTGACGATCCGGTTGTGCTCGGTGCGGCCCTGAAGCATGCCCGGATCTTTCTTCGAGTAGTCGGTAACGAGAATGCGCTGGCGCGTTCCCACCATCCGTCGGCTGTTTTCGAAGCCTTGTTGATTGATGCGCTGCTGGAGAATGGCCAGGCGCTGCTTCTTGACCTCTTCGGGCGTGTCGTCGGTGAGGTCGGCCGCGGGCGTGCCGGGGCGCGCGCTGTAGACGAAGGAATAGGAGAAGTCGAAACCGACGTCCTCGATTAGCTTCATGGTCTGCTCGAAGTCCTTCTCCGTTTCGCCGGGGAAGCCGACGATGAAGTCTGAGCTGATCAGCATTTCCGGCACGGCGGCCTTCAGTTTGCGGATGCGCGACTTATATTCCAGCGCCGTATGGTTGCGTTTCATCGCCGCCAGGACGCGGTCGGAGCCGGACTGCACAGGCAGATGAAGGTATTTGACCAGCTGCGGGATATCCGCATGGGCCTGAATGATGGCGTCGGAAAATTCCAGCGGGTGGCTGGTGGTGTAACGGATGCGCTCGATGCCGTCGATCTCCGCCACGGCATGCAGCAGGTCCGCGAAGTCATGGTCGTCGTAGCGGTAGCCGTTGACGTTCTGCCCCAGCAGCGTCACTTCCTTCACGCCGTGCTCGGCGAGGTGGATGATCTCAGCCAGTACGTCGGTCAGCGGGCGGCTGACCTCCTCGCCGCGGGTATAGGGCACCACGCAGAACGTGCAGTATTTGCTGCAGCCTTCCATGACCGAAACGAAGGCGGTTGGGCCATCGACACGTGGCTCTGGGAGGCGGTCGAATTTCTCGATCTCGGGAAAGGAAATGTCGACCTGCGGCTCTTTGGTGGTGCGGGCGGCGTCGATCATTTCCGGCAGGCGATGCAGCGTTTGCGGGCCAAAGACTACATCGACGTAGGGCGCCCGGTCGCGAATCGCCGCACCTTCCTGGCTGGCCACACAGCCGCCGACCCCAATGACAAGCTGCGGGTTTTCCTGCTTCAGTTCGCGCCAGCGGCCAAGCTGGGAGAACACCTTCTCCTGGGCCTTTTCGCGAATCGAGCAGGTGTTGAGCAGAATTACATCGGCTTCCGCCGGGTTGGCGGTGATCTCAAGGGGTTGCTGCTCGCCCAGCAGATCCACCATGCGCGAGCTGTCGTACTCGTTCATTTGGCAGCCGTGGGTTTCGATGTAGAGCTTGCGGGTCATGTTACGGGCCGGCGTTGTGCAAAAAATGACCGGCGATTATATGCGCACGCCGGACCCGTTGAAAGCGCCGCGCAGAGTCCGGGCGGCGGCTCAGGGGGAGAAGGGCTTGCTCTCGCCGGCCGTTTGCAGGTCCATCAGGTAGTCGCGAAAGATCTGGCCGAGCACCTGGGTGGCAATCTCCAGTTCGTCGCGGCGCATCTGCGAGGACACCCGGTCGGCGGTATCCAGCGCTTCCTCTTCACCGTTGACCGCCGACATCTTCAGAACCACATAGGCCTGGACGTTATTGGCCGGGACGCCTTCGCCGCGAAAGAACATGATGCCGAGGCGATGCTGCGCCATGGCGTGGCCCTGCAGCGAGGCCTGTTCGAACCAGTGCAAGGCCTTGGGCAGATCGCGCGGTGCGCGGCGGCCATCATAGTGATATTCGCCGAGCTCATAGGCGGCCTGGACATCACCGGCGCGCGCGGCCTGCTCACAAGCGCGCAGGGCATCGGCCATGTCTTCGGGGGCCATGTTCAGTGCGCAGCGGGAGGTCGCCGGGATCAACAGCGAGTTGCCGCCTGCGAAGCTCGACAGCGGCGTCAGTAGCAGCAGGCAGCCGAGAGCGAGGCTGCGACCGGTGCGAATCATGAATCGAGGCGCCTCGAAGATCAGGGCGGTGGTTGGAAGTGGCTGAAAACGAGCCGACGGTCACATTATGGATAAGGCGCCGCCGCCTTACAAAGCCTTAATCATGCGTAGGCCGCATTTCGTCGCCCTGATGGTGCCGGGAGGCCAGCGTTGGCACGAACCAAGCCAGCAACGGGCAGAGCAGGGCTAGGCAAAAGCGTTGGTAATCGGCCAAGGGATTGTTGAACACCAAGCCGTTCCAGGAGGCGGAGAACAGCATCAATGCGCCGGCAACCAGTCCAGCCAGCGTCTTCTGATGATGTGGCCATTGCACCAGTCCGGCATAGGCGACCAGGAGTGCGCTGGCCAGTGCCAGAAGTGCGGCGTACTCATCGCTTCGGTCGAGCCGGCGAGCCAGTTCGAAGAATACGCACAGGCCGATCACCACTCGGCCCCAGGTCGGACGGCTCCAGACCCAGCCGCGGCTGAGCGCAACTGCGGCCGCGGCTGCCATGGGCAGCCCCAGCAGCAGGGTTGCCTGAAACAACCAGCGTTCGGCATGCAAGGTATCCAGCCCGAACGCCAGCCTCGCTACGGCACAGCCCCCGCTTGTGGCCGCCAGGGTGAGGGCGAGCAGGGCGCCGAACAGCGCCGGCTGGTTGGGTTCGGCATGACCGCGGCGGGCAAGGCCCAGCGCGACGGCACTGGCCGCCGCCGATACCGTCAACAGCAGTGCCTGGAACAGGTCAGGCATTAGACCCTCTTCAACTCGGCGAACGCGCGTTCGGCCGCGTTCAAGGTCAGCTCGAGCTCGGTGTCGCCGTGGGCGATTGAGGTAAAGCCAGCCTCGAAGGCGCTCGGCGCCAGGTACACGCCACCGTCCAGCATCAGGTGGAAGAAACGCTTGAAGCGCTCGGCATCGCTGGCCATCACATCCTCGAAGGTGACGATATCGTCGGCTTCGCTGAAGTAGAGGCCGAACATGCCGCCGACCTGTGTCGTGACAAAGGGAATGCCTGCCGCCGAAGCACGTGCTTTCAGCCCGTCGAGCATACGTGTGGTGTAGTCGGTCAGCTCGGCGTGGAAGCCCGGGCGGTTGATCAACTTGAGGGTGGTCAGGCCTGCCGCCATGGCCAGTGGATTGCCCGACAGCGTGCCGGCCTGGTAGACCGGGCCGAGCGGAGCGATGCGCTCCATGATGGCGCGCTTGCCGCCAAAGCAGCCGACAGGCATGCCGCCGCCGATGATCTTGCCAAAGGTGGTCAGGTCCGGTGTCACGCCGTAGTACGCCTGGGCGCCGCCCAGCGCGACGCGAAAGCCTGTCATCACCTCGTCGAAGATGAGCACCACACCGTGCTTGTCGCAGAGTGTGCGCAGCCCTTGCAGGTAGCCGGGGGCAGGCGGTACGCAGTTCATGTTGCCGGCCACGGGCTCGACAATGATGCAGGCGACGTCCTCGCCGACTTCGCTGAGCATCTGCTCGACGGCGGCCAGGTCGTTGAATGGCAGTGTCAGGGTGTGCTTGGCAAAGGCGGCCGGTACGCCGGCGGAGCTTGGCACACCCTGCGTCAGCGCGCCGGAGCCTGCCTTGACCAGCAGGCTGTCGGAGTGGCCGTGGTAGCAACCCTCGAACTTGATGATGCTGTCGCGCCCCGTATAGCCGCGGGCCAGGCGGATGGCGCTCATGGTGGCCTCGGTGCCGGAGCTCACCATGCGCATCATTTGCATCGACGGCACAAGGCTGCAGACCAGCTCGGCCATTTCGGTTTCCATCGCCGTCGGCGCGCCGTAAGACAGGCCATGCTGCAACTGGCGGCGTACTGCGTCGAGCACGTCTGGATGGCTGTGGCCCAGGATCATAGGGCCCCAGGAGCCGACGTAATCGACGTAGCGCTTGTCATCCTCGTCGGTGACGTAGGCGCCTTCGGCGTGCTTGAGGAACAGTGGGGTACCGCCGACGCTGCGGAAGGCGCGGACCGGGGAATTCACGCCACCGGGAATGTGTTGCTGGGCGCTGGCGAAGAGGATTTCGGAACGGGACATGCGGGGCCTCTCGTACAAAAAGAATTAGGAATGGGCGGGCGTGGGCTTCGCCCCCGATCAGCCGGCGGCGAACAGGTCGGTGAAAGCGCGGGCGCGGCGCTCGACGTCCTGCGCCGAGTCAGCACTGAACAGGGCATGAATCACCGCGATTAAGCTGGCGCCACGGGCGATCAGCTCGGGCGCGGTCGCCAGCGTCACACCGCCGATCGCGGCAATCGGCACGGCGAACCGTTGGCGGGCCTGTTCGAGCAGATCGACCGTGGCGGCCGGTGCGCCGGGTTTGGTATTAGAGTCGAAGAACCGGCCGAAAGCGATGTAGCTGGCGCCGTCGGCCACGGCCTGTTCTGCCAGGTCTAGCCGGGCGTGGCAGGTGGCACCGATGATTGCCTTACGACCAAGCAGGGCACGTGCGGCTGACAGCGAACCGTCTTGCTGGCCTAGATGAAGGCCCGCGCCCAGGCGTGCGGCGAGCTCGGCGTCGTCATTGATGATCAGGCCGGCACCGTAGCGCTCGCACAATTTCAGCAGCGCCTCGGCTTCTCGTAGCCGGCGCGCGTCGTTGTCGGATTTGTCGCGGTATTGCAGCAGCCGGGCGCCCCCGTTCAGCGCGGCTTCGGCATAGGGCAGCAGGCGACCGTCAGCGAGCAATGTGCTGTCGGTAATGGCGTAGAGGCCGCGCAGTCGGGTGAGCTCTTTCATCGGCGGCTCCTTAAGACAGGTCCAGCGGAAGGCGGCGGGGAATGTACTGGCCGCGGCCCGGCGCTTCGGCGTCACGCAGCGTGCGCCAGGTGTAGTCAAGGGCTGTCTTCACAGCGCTGACCAGCTCTTCTCCGAGCGCCAGGCGCCCGGCCAGCGCGCTGGCCAGGGTGCAGCCGGAGCCGTGATAGCTGCCCGGCAGGCGTTGGCAGCTGAAGTCGTGGCGGCTGCCGTCACGGCAGTAGAGGCGGTTGTGTACTTCGGTTTCGTCACCGTGCCCGCCAGTGATCAGCAAGTGACGGATATGCGGCAACAGGCGTTCGGCACATTCATCGGCCGAGCCTTCGGGTAATTCGGCAAGAATGCGTGCCTCGGGGAGGTTAGGCGTCGCGATCGTCGAAACCGGAAACAGCCGTTCGCGCATGGCGTAGCCGACCTCGTCCTTGCCGAGGGCGCCACCACCACCAGCGCGCAGGACCGGGTCGCATACCAGGGGCACGCCGGGCAGCTTCTGCATGATCTGCAGCACCGTGCCGACCATCTCGACCGAACCCAGCATGCCCAGTTTCACTGCCGCCACGGGAAGATCGTCAATCACCGCATTGGCTTGGGCCAGCACCCACTCGCGGTCCAGCACGCGAAAATCCGAAACGTCAACCGTGTCCTGTACGGTCAATGCCGTGACCGCTGGTGCTGCGTGGCAGGCCTGGGCGATCAGGGCTTCGATGTCGGCTTGCAGGCCGGCGCCGCCGCTCGGGTCATGGCCAGACAGGCAGAGGACGACAGGACGGGAGCAAGGGCCGGGCATTCGAATTCCCCAGTTTGGCGTGGCACAGGCAGCCAGCGCAGCGTTGCGCTGGCATTTAGAGGCGTGCGAGCTTATCACCAAACACCTGGCCCGGCTTGCTTGAGGTCAGTCGGGGCAGGGCGAGACAGTAGACCGTCCGGCGGGTTCCCGCGGTTCGTCGGAAACTTGTCCCCGGCCCATGCTAAAGTGCCACCACTTCTGAGCGGTCACGTGTCTTCAGGGATGGGCTCCCTGACGTGCTGATGGATTCCCCGATACATGCGCCATTTCCTTTTGCTCATCCTTAGCATGCTGCCGATGCTGGCCAACGCCGTCGTGTTCGATGAAGACGATCGCCGCATTCCCCTTGGGCGCGTAATGGCCGTGCTGGAAGATCCGACCCGCGAAGCGAGGATCGAGGATGTGCTCGCGATGGACGCCGCTGGCCAGTTCGTGCCGCAGCACCAGGAGGTGCTCAACGCCGGGTATTCGCGTTCGGCCTTCTGGCTGCGGCTCGACCTGGACTATCGCGCCAGTGAGCGCAGCCGTTGGTGGCTCGAACTGGCCTATCCGCCGCTGGACCTGCTCGAGCTTTACCTCCCGGACGGCCAGGGTGGCTACCGCCTGGCCGGACGCAGCGGCGACAGGCTGCCCTTCAGCGAACGAGAAATCCACCAGCGCAACCACTTGTTCGAATTGCAGATGGCGCCGGGCCAGGCGAAACGGGTGTACCTGCGCCTGGAAAGCGAGGGCTCGATCCAGGTGCCGCTGACGCTCTGGGCGCCCGTCGCCTATCTTGAGGAGCAATCGGCGCACATCTATATCCTGGCGGTGATCTACGGCGTACTGCTGGTGATGCTGGTCTACAACCTCTTCATCTATCTCAGCGTCCGCGACCGCAGCTACCTCTATTACATCCTCTACATCGGCTCGTTCGGCCTCTACCAGATCTCGGTGAACGGCCTTGGCGTGCAGTATTTCTGGCCAGAGTCGCCGTGGTGGGCCAACGCCTCGACGCCCTTTCTGATCGGCGCGGCGGGGCTGTTCGGTTGTCAGTTCGCACGCAGTTTCCTGCACACCGCCGAGCACAGTCCCTGGATCGACCGCGCGCTGCTGGGGCTGATGGCGCTCGGGCTGGTCACCATGGTGCTGTCGTTCACCTCCAGCTACGCACTGGCGCTGCGGCTGGCGACCTTCCTGGCGCTGTGGTTCATCCTTGTCATTTTCGTTGCCGGCATCCTCGCCTGGCACCGTGGCATGCGTGTGGCGCGCTACTTCATGATCGCCTGGACGACCTTTCTCATCGGCGGGCAGATCAACACGCTCATGGTGCTCGGCTACCTGCCGCACATGTTCCTCACCATGTACGCGGGGCAGATCGGCTCGGCGGTGGAGGTCGCGCTGCTGTCGCTGGCGCTGGCCGACCGCATCAACATGATGAAGGAAGAGCGCGCCCAGATGCTCGAGGAGACCGGACGCAAGCTCGAAGAACTGAACCGCGAGCTGGCCGAGAGCAACCGCCTGAAGGACCAATTTCTCGCCAACGTCACCCACGAGCTGCGTACCCCTATGCATGGCGTGATCGGCAGCCTGGACCTGATGCGAACATTGGAGTTGGATGGCGAGCTGGAACAGTACCAGCGCATCGCTACCAGCTCGGCACGTGACATGATGCGGCTGGTCAACGACATCCTTGCGCTGACCGAACTCCAGGCCGGCAAGCTGCGGGTGCGCCGGGAGGCGTTCGGGCTGCGTGCCGTATTCGACGAGCTCTACATGCTCTATGGCGCCCGCGCCGCGGTGCGCGGCCTGTCCTTCGAGCTGGATTTCGTCAGCGGCTTGCCCGAAGCGATGGTCGGTGATGCTGCCAAGCTCAAGCAAAGCCTCGGCTATCTGCTCGACAACGCGATCAAGTTTACCTTGCACGGCGGCGTCACCCTGGCGGTCAGTGGGCGGCAGAGCGGATCGGACTATGAGCTGCAGGTCGAAGTGATCGATACCGGCATCGGTTTCGAGGCGCCGTCGGACGACTCGCTCTACCAGTATTTCCGGCAGCTCGATGGCAGCATGACGCGTCAGTACGGTGGCCTTGGCATTGGTTTGTCGCTCTGCCGGCAATTGGTCGAGCTCCAAGGCGGGCGGCTGTCCTACCATTCTGAACCCGGCCAGGGCAGCCGTTTTCAATTGCTGATGCCGTTCCAGGCGACCTGACCTCCGCGCGATGCCGCGCAACTTTGGCCGAAACCTCGCTTTTGCACCCTCCTGGTGCGTGCTTCACTTCATTGATGGAGCCCGCGCGGCCTGCCTGCCCAGGTCGGATCGCTGCCGGCGCGCCACGTCGCCACCGAGGAGAGCTGCCATGAGCCTGCATCAATACGCCGAAACGCACGAGGTGCTGAACCAGGTGCCGCCGCTCGACGGCGCAAACCTTTATCGCCTCGACCTACCCTTGCAGGACTGGGTGCGGCGTTACCGGGGCGGCTGGGCCGAAACGCGACTTGAGACCTACGGTGCGCTGGCTGGCGGCCCGTTGATGGCGGCGGGGTTCCTCGCCAACGAGAGCCGGCCGGTGTTCAAAAGCCACGACCGCTACGGCCATCGCATCGATGTGGTCGAGTTTCATCCCGCGTATCACCAGCTCATTGGCACCGCCATCGCGCATGGCATTCCATCGCTGCCCTGGACCGACCCGCAGCCTGGCGCCCAGGTTGCGCGGGCCGCGCTGATGTACCTGCACAATCAGGCAGAAGCCGGCAGCAGCTGCCCGTTGACTATGACCTATGCCAGCGTGCCTGCGTTGCTGCAGCAGCCCGGTATAGCGGACGTCTGGTTGCCAAAAGTTCTCAGCCGCGAATATGACCCGCGCAACGTGCCTATGGAGCAAAAAGCCGGTGTCACCATCGGCATGGCGATGACGGAGAAACAGGGTGGCACCGATGTTCGCGCCAACACCACGCGCGCCCACCCCATCGGCGCGACCGGGCCAGGCCAGGCCTACGAGCTGGTCGGTCACAAATGGTTCTGCTCGGCGCCCATGTGCGACGCCTTTCTGACCTTGGCGCAAACCGAGCGAGGGCTGAGCTGTTTCCTGCTGCCGCGCCACCGCCTGGACGGTAGCCGCAACCAGTTCTACATCCAGCGGCTGAAGAACAAGCTTGGCAACTGGTCTAACGCGTCCAGTGAGGTCGAATACCGTGGCGCGCTCGCCTGGATGATCGGTGAGGAGGGGCGCGGCGTGCCGACCATCATTGAGATGGTCTCCTCCACCCGTTTCGACTGCATGGTCGGCTCCAGCTCGCTGATGCGTCAGGCGCTCACCCAGGCGATGCACCATTGCACGCATCGTCTGGTCGGCGGCAAGGCGCTGATCGAGCAACCCTTGATGCAGAACGTGCTCGCAGATCTCGCCCTTGAGAGCGAGGCCGCACTGGCACTGACCCTGCGCATGGCCCGCGCGCTGGACCACCCGTTCGATGAGGGTGAGACGACCTTCGCGCGCATCGTTACGGCGATCGGTAAATATTGGATCTGCAAACGCGCGCCCGAAATGATCGCCGAGGCCAGCGAATGCCTGGGCGGAGCCGGCTATGTCGAGGACACCCTCATGCCGCGCCTTTACCGCGAGGCGCCGGTCAATTCGATCTGGGAAGGTTCCGGCAACGTCCAGTGCCTGGACCTATTGCGAGCCCTGTCCAGGGAATCCGGCGCGCTTGATGTCTTGCACAACGAGCTTGGCGACGGCCATGGCGACCCGCGGCTACGCGTGCATGTCCGCCAGCTCCAGGCGGCGCTCGCCGACACCGACGCCATCCATTACCGGGCCCGTCAGTTGACCGAAGACCTCGCCGTCGCCCTGCAGGCCAAGCTGCTCCTCGAGGCGGGCAACGAAGCCGTATCGGACGCCTTCATCGCCAGCCGCCTGGACGGCCGCGGCCGCGTCTTCGGCACCCTTCCGACAGGGCTGGACATCAGTGCGGTGTTGGCGCGGAGTGCGCCGTTTCTGGATTAGCCGTTTCTCCGTCTGGGTAACTCCGGGGGATTCAATAGGCGCGCTGGGCGGCGGTGCTTGATCGGCTTGAGGGTATGTACAGATATGTGTACATTTCGCGCATGCTTGAGGAATCCACTATGCAAACCATCAACTACACCACAGCGCGCCAGCATCTCGCTGAAACCATGGACCGGGTCAATGGCGACCGCACACCGATTATGGTCACCCGGCAGAAAGGTGAGCCGGTAGTCATGATTTCCCTCGCCGACTTTAATGCGCTGGAGGAAACGGCGCATTTATTGCGCTCGCCTGCTAATGCCGAGCGTCTGATCAGATCCGTCAACAATTTGCGCGCCGGTAAGCTAGCGTCTCGACAGTTGCTGGAAGACGAATAAGCACGGCATGAATATCCTGTTCACGCCCGAAGGATGGGATGACTACCTCTGGTTCCAGCAAAACGACAAGGCAAGTCTTAAACGAATCAACCTGCTTATCCGCGATGCCGTGCGCACACCCTTTACGGGACTCGGTAAACCGGAACCGCTCAAGCACAACCTGAGCGGTTTATGGTCAAGACGAATCAGCAGCGAGCACAGGCTGGTTTATGCGGTGGATGATGGTCAGTTGCAGATTGTCATGTGTCGTTATCACTATTAAACAGACCCTGTCTCAATCAGCGCGATTACAAGCGTGGCTTGAACCTGAGCAAATGGTGGTGGCCAGAAGACCGAGCCAGCCACGGCGAAGGATGTTTCAACCCAAGCGCCCGGGTAGGGCGCGACCACTAAGACCCTAGCCAAGCTGGCTAACTGGGCGGCGTTTCAATCCACGCGCCCGCGTGGGGCGCGACGGCGGGTTTATAACCCGTTGTGCTAGGTGAAGAAAAGCTGGGCATTTTGCGAAGCGGCGTGGAAGAGGCACATCTGTTGGCCCGGGCAGCGTGACCAAGTCACGCGCCGCTGGCGCCTGGCGCAAAAACTGCTTGGCGCTTCGAGCACGCCGTCGCCGCATTTATGGCTGCCCCTGGCTCCGGGTGTCGATGCGATGCGGATATGCCGTGATGCGGGCATCGAGGCAGCCGCCGCACAGGCGTTCGCCGTCGGCCATGATGCGCCTCACGCGCTGCGCCTGAGCCTGACCGCTGCGCCCAGCCTGGCACTGCTCAAGGCGCGGCTGGAGCAGTTAGTACTGCAGCTCGCGGCGCATCGGTGCGATGAATGAGCTCGGGCAGGTGCTACCGCTGTCATCGAACAGCAGGCAAGATGTTTTCAATGACCAGACAAGGAAACCCACCATGAATCCAGCAGGCGAGACTTTTCGCATTGCCACCAGCGCTGAAGCGGCCGTGGACCACCTTGCCGAGTTGCACCAGCACGCCACTCGCGCCCTGAACCAGGCACTCAAACGCTATGTCGCCACGCGCGAGGAGCCCGATGCCGCCGAGCGCGCGCTGTTTCGCTACCCCGAGCTACGCCTGACCTACGCCTGCCACGGCCAGGTCCCGGCTTCGACCCGCGCCTACGCGAAAGTACAGGCGCCGGGCATATACAGCGTCACCGTGACTCATCCGGGGGCGTTTCGCGGCTATCTGCTCGATCAGTTGCGGCCGCTAATCGCCGATTTCGGCGTCAAGGTCGAGGTCGGCATCAGTGATCGCAACATTCCCTACCCCTACGTGATCGAACAGGGCGACGAGCTAGCTGGCACGGGCGTGACGGCTGCCGAGCTGGCGCGGGTGTTCCCCAGCACGGACTTGTCCGCGGCGACCGATGATATCGCCGATGGGCTCTACGACTGGGAACATGCCGATCCCTATCCGCTTGCGCTGTTCGACGGCGCGCGCGTGGACTTCTCCCTGCGCCGGTTGGTGCATTACACCGGCAGCGATTGGCGCCACGTACAGCCATGGATTCTGTTGACGAACTATCACCGCTACGTCGACCAATTCATCCGCCACGGTTTGGACATGCTGCGTGATGACACCCGTTTCACGCGCATGGTGCTGCCAGGCAACATCGTCATCGAGCGAGGCATGGAGGAGGGGGAAGCCCAGGCGATCATTGGCGGCGTGCTCTGGCACCGCTACCAGATGCCGGCTTATCACCTGGTTGCGAAAGACGGCCACGGCATCACCCTTGTCAATATCGGCGTAGGGCCATCGAACGCGAAAAACATTACCGACCATCTCGCGGTGCTGCGTCCGCACTGTTGGTTGATGATCGGCCACTGTGGCGGTCTGCGGCAGTCGCAGTCCATCGGCGACTATGTGCTGGCTCACGCCTACATGCGGCGCGACGGCATTCTCGATCGCGTACTGCCACCGCATATTCCGCTGCCGGCGCTGGCTGAGGTGCAGCAGGCGCTGCAAGAGGCTGCTGCGCAAGTTACCGGTGATCAGGGTGAGGCACTGAAGAAGCGCCTACGCACCGGCACTGTCCTGACCTACGACGACCGTAACTGGGAGCTGCGCTGGGCGCAGGAGCGGCCGTTGATCAATCTTTCGCGCGCTGTAGCGGTAGACATGGAGAGCGGCACCATCGCCGCCCAGGGTTATCGCTTGCGGGTGCCATACGGGACGCTGCTCTGTGTGTCGGACAAGCCGCTGCACAGCGAGATCAAGCTGCCGGGGTCTGCCAACGCCTTCTACGAGCGGGCCGTGACCCAGCACTTGAAGATAGGCATCGCTGCCCTCGACCTGCTGCGCAGCCAGCTCAACTCGCTGCATTCACGCAAGCTGCGCAGCTTCGACGAACCGCCGTTCCGCTGAGCCAGGCGCAACGAAAAAAGCCCGAGTCAGGTCACTGGCTCGGGCTTTTCATTTCAAGAACGGCATGGCGGCGTGAAGCCGCAGGGGTACACGGTCGCTTCGGCCCAGGCGCGCGCAGTTGAGGCTCTGCACCTCGACCATTCACGCGTCGTCTGTCAGGCCGCGAGCAACCAGGCGCCAGCCAGGGCCGACGCCGCACCGGCGATGCGTACCAGAGGCGCGGCAACCTGCGGCAAGCTGCGGGCAACGACGTAGCCGGCGCCGTGCAGCGCCGCGGTCGCGGCCACGAAACCGGCGGCATAACCCCAGGGGCTCGACAGGGCCGGCAACTCCAAGCCGTGTGCGACCCCGTGACTGGCGGCGAACAGGGCGGTCAGACCGGCTGCGACGGCCAGCGGCGGGCGTACCGCCAGTGCGACCAACAGGCCCAGCGCCAGCACCGAGCCGGCGATGCCGGTTTCCAACATTGGCATCTCGGTGCCGGCAAAGCCGAGCAGGCCGCCGAGCAGCATGGTTGCAACGAAGGTCAGCGGCAGCGCCCAGCGTGCCGTGCCGGTCTGCTGCGCCGCCCAGAGCCCGACGGCAAGCATCGCCAGCAGATGATCGAGGCCGAAGACCGGATGGGCGAGACCGGACATGATGCCGGCGTGGTCGTGCCCGGGGTGGGCTACAGCCAGCGCCGGACTGAGCAGCAGGGCGGTGGCGAAGAGAAGTTTTCTGTTCATTCGGTGTTCCCTCTGGTTTGCATGATGCGTTCGAATCGTCGCGATGCTTCGCGTCGGCGCGGTCGGCGGTTTCCCGGTAGCAGCCCGCTGGCTGGCGAAGCGCTTGGCGATGAGCGAGCACGGACGGGCACGCCTACAGGCGGTGCTGGCTCAGGCGGCGCTGAGCATTCCCTGTTTTTCGATGAAGGCGATGATCTCGTCGAGTCCCTGGCCGACTTTCTGGTTGCTGAACACGAACGGCTTGTCGCCGCGCATCTTGCGGGCGTCGCGGTCCATGACCTCCAGCGAGGCGCCGACCATGGGGGCGAGGTCGACCTTGTTGATCACCAGGAGGTCGGACTTGCAGATCCCCGGCCCGCCCTTGCGCGGCAGCTTGTCGCCGGCCGAGACGTCAATCACGTAGAGCGTCAGGTCCGACAGCTCGGGGCTGAAGGTCGCCGAGAGGTTGTCGCCACCGGATTCGACGATGATCAGGTCCAGCCCCGGGAAGCGCCGGTTGAGCTGCTCGACCGCTTCGAGGTTGATCGAGGCGTCTTCACGAATGGCCGTGTGCGGGCAGCCGCCGGTTTCCACGCCGATGATGCGCTCGGGTGCCAGGGCTTCGTTGCGCACCAGGAACTGGGCGTCCTCCTGGGTGTAGATGTCGTTGGTGACGACGGCGATGTTGTAGCGCTCGCGCAGGGCGCGGCACAGGGCGAGGGTCAGGGCGGTCTTGCCCGACCCGACCGGGCCGCCGATGCCGACGCGCAGGGGTTGGCTGTTCATGATGGTCTCCTCTGGAAGGCGGTGTGGCTGCCTTGGGGTTGCGAAAGGGGTGCCGCTGCCGATTGGGGCAGGGATGGGATTCGTTGGGTGAGCGTGTTTGCCGCTTGCGGATGCAGTGCGTGTCGGCAGTGGCTTGGGTGCTTCCAAGGGACGTTCCGACACTCGGGCAAAAAGCCAACGGCTTCGCGGCCGAGGTCCCTTTGCATGGGCTCCGTGAATACAGTAGGTCGCATGGGAGCGCGGGCTCGCGGGCAGTGCTCGTTCCGCCTGATGCGAATGGCGGAGGCGGCGTTGGTCTGATCATGACCTGAACAACCGACTGTACTGCCGCTCGTGCCCCATGCTGGCCAGCACCAGTCCAAACGGCAGGCTCCCCCAATCCTCGGGCGTCCGGTCGGTGGCGATGCGAGCGGCCTGGTCGAGGCTTGGCAGCAAGGCTGACGTCAGCCGCTGGGCCGCCTGCTGCCCCAGGGGCAGCGTTTTCATCAGCACCGCCAGCTGGTTCTCCAGCCAGCCCCACAACCAGGCGCTCAACGCTTCCCGCGGCGATATCTGCCAGGCGCGGGCGGCGAGCGCCCAGGTCAGCGCCAGACCGGGTTCGGGGGTGCGGGCAAGCAGCGCGCGGGCAGGGGCGTCCAGTTCCGGCAGGCCGTCTAGCAGTTGGCCGAGCGAGTAACCCATCTGCCGGCTTTCCAGCTGCAGTTCGCGAGTTTCACGACTGGCGCGGTGGCGCTCGGCGAGTTCAGCAAGGGCGGGCCAATCCTCGCGGGCGGCCGCTTCGCAGTGCGCCAGCAGAAGCGGCGCCTCGAAGCGCGCCAGGTTCAAGAGCAGTTGATCCTCGAGCCAGGCAGCAGCCTGTTCGGCGGTGGCGACCAGACCCTGCTCGACCGCCATTTCCAGACCCTGCGAGTAGCTGTAGCCGCCGATCGGCAGCTGCGGGCTGGCCAGGCGCAGCAGGCCCCAGGCCGCACCGTTGATCACGGGCGCACTCCGAACTGGTGCAGACGAGGGGCGTAGCTGAACTCGGCCTCGCCCGCGTGGGAGTGATGGTGGCCGCCGCCATAGGCGCCATGTTCGGGCTGGAAGGGCGCCTCGATGGCTTCGACCGTGGCGCCAAGCTGCAGCAGCATGTCCTTGAGCACGTAGTCGTCGAGCAGGCGCAGCCAACCGTCGCCGATCTGCAACGCCACGTGGCGGTTGCCGAGGTGATAGGCCGCGCGCGTCAGCTCGAAGGCGCTGGCGCAGGTGACATGCAGCAGGCGCTCCGGGCGCGCGCGCACGCGGACGATGCGGCCGTCTTCGGCCTCGAGAGACTCGCCATCGCGTAGCGGCGGCTGGCCGCGCTCGAGGAACAGGCCGACGTCCTCGCCCGTCGTGGTGAAGCAGCGCAGGCGCGACTTGCTGCGTGCCTCATAGGTAAGCAGGAGTTCGGCGTCAGCCTTGGCATGCGTCTGTGTACGGCGATGAATGACCAGCATGGGCGCGGCAGTTCCGGTTGTGCGTTCGGCACAAGCAGAGCAAGGCGCTTGCCAACCTGCGTTGGCAAAGGCGTCGCGCCGGCTGCGGGGCTGGCCGTGCCTGAAAATGGGGCTCAGGCCGCATCATGATGGTGCGTCAGCTATGTGGTCGCACCATCAGGGTGCGTCAATGCAGGGCGCGCACCATGTAAACCGCGGGGAGGCGATAGCTGGCGAGGTTATCAACCTGGCGCGGTTCGAGTTCGGTATGGGCGCTGTAGCCCAGGCGCGACCAGAAGGCTTCGGATTCCTGCACCGAGACCAGTGCCGAATAGCGGATCTGCTGGCGGCTGGCCTGCTCCAGGTTGCGGCTCACCAACGCCGGGCCGATGCCACGGCCGGCGGCGCGGCGCGAGACGGCCAGGTCGTGCAGGTAGAGGCAATCGGCTTCGGGGTACTGTTTGAAATCGCCGTCCAGCGGGGTGACCTTGCCGACGCGCGAGTGATAGGCGAACAGATAGGCGCAGACGCCTTGTTCGTCTTCGGCCACCCAGGCGAGTCGCGGAAAGGCAGCGAGACGGTCGCGGATGACCGCTTCATCCTCGAGGATTTCGGCGGCGTAGGATTCTTCCTGAATCGACATCACGGCAGGGATATCGCGCACCTGCATCGCGCGTAACTTGAACATCAGACAAGACTCGGATTGACGCGGCCGTTGCTATGGCGGCGCGCGCGGGGCGGCGATCATACGCGATAGTCGAGCGGCTGGAGCGGTACCCGACGGAATGATCGCGATTACACCCGAATGGCATGACCGTTTCGCGACACGACGGCCACGGTGAAGGGCGATCGTCTGGTCGGCTCGGCTCATGTGACGACTGACGAAACACGGATTTAGGCGCATAATTCTTAGGTAGCTACCTATCGTCGCGGTTTACCAATTGAACAATTCCCACCAGCCCCTGCTCGGCGTGCTGCTCATTCTGGTGTCCTGTCTGACTCTGGCTTCGCACGATGGCCTGTCCAAACACCTGACGCAGCTCTATCCGGTATTCCTGGTTATCTGGGCGCGCTACATGGCGCAGACGACCCTGATGCTTGCCCTGTTCACGCCGCGCATGGGACGGCGCGTCTTCCAGACGCTGCGTCCGACTCTGCAGATCTGCCGCGGCCTGAGCCTGGTCAGCGTCAGCATGCTGTTCATCAGCGGGTTGAGCTACATCCCGCTGGCCGAGGCCACCGCCGTCATCTTCCTCACGCCATTGCTGGTCACCATCGCCTCGGCGCTGTTGGGCGAGCAGGTCAGCCGCGCTCAGTGGCTGGCGGTAGGCTGCGGGCTGATCGGCGTGATGATCATCGTGCGCCCGGGCGGCGCGCTGTTCACTCCGGCGATCCTGCTGCCCTTCGGCGCCGCGGTCAGTTTCACGATCTACCAATTGATCACCCGCCGGCTCAGCGCGACAGACCATCCGGTGACCAGCAATTTCATCACCAGCCTGGTGGGCAGTCTGGTCATGAGCGTGCTGGTGATCTTCAACTGGCAGACGCCGTCTCTGCATGACGCCGTGATGATGGCGGCGCTCGGCGCCATGGCCATGAGCGGGCATCTGCTGCTGACCAACGCGTTCCGCTTCGCCAGTGCAGCCGCGCTGGCACCCTTCACCTATGCGCAGATCATCTTCGCCGGTGTGGTGGGCCTGATCGCGTTCGGCCACACGCCGGATGCTGGTGCCATCACCGGGATGGCTGTGATCATTGCCAGTGGGCTGGTCATGGCGTACGTACAGGGGCGGCAGCCACGCGCGCCGCTTTGATTCACCGTGGTGTGCCGCAGGCCCGCCGCAGAGCTTTCAACACTAGACCAGACAAGGGCGAAGACCCTTGCGTGCGACTCAACAGGACGGACACATGCAACGACGCTCTCATCACACCCTGCGCCAGGACTTCCGCAAGTTGCTGGCCTCGGACCGCTGTTATCACACCGCCTCGGTATTCGATCCGATGTCGGCCCGCATCGCTGCCGATCTCCAGTTCGAGGTCGGGATTCTCGGTGGCTCGGTCGCCTCGCTGCAGGTACTGGCTGCGCCCGACTTCGCGCTGATCACCCTCAGTGAGTTCGTCGAGCAGGCCGCGCGCATCGGCCGCGTTTCGCGACTGCCGATCATCGCCGATGCCGACCATGGCTACGGTAATGCGCTGAACGTGATGCGTACCGTGGTCGAGCTCGAGCGCGCCGGGATTGCCGCGCTGACCATCGAGGACACCCTGTTGCCGGCCAAATTCGGCCGCAAGTCCACCGATCTCATCGGTATGTTCGAGGCGGTCGGCAAGATTCGCGCGGCGCTGGAGGCGCGCATCGACCCCGAGCTGTGCATCATCGCCCGGACCAACGCCGGCGTGATCGGCCTGGAAGAGGTGATCGCGCGCGTGCAGGCCTACGAGGCGGCCGGGGCGGACGCGATCTGTCTGGTCGGCATCGAGAATTTCGAGCAGCTCGAGCAGGTCGCCGAAAAGCTCAAGGTGCCGCTGATGCTCGTCACCTACGGCAATCCACAATTGCGCGACAACGAACGCCTCGCCCGGCTGGGTGTGCGCATCGTGGTGAACGGCCATGCCGCCTATTTCGCCGCGATCAAGGCGACCTACGACTGCCTGCGCGAGCAGCGCCAGATCGACGCCTCCGACCTCAACGCCTCGCAGCTGTCGGTCAAGTACTCGACAGCGGAGGAGTACATGGTCTGGGCCGAGGAATACATGCAGGTCAAGGAGTGACCGCTGCGGCGGCGGCTCGCCCCGGCCGCCGCGACCATTGCCGTGCTTGGGAGACCTGATGAGCCCACGTCTACTGACCTTCATGGTCGCCTTCGCCGCCTTTCTCGGCCCCTTCACCCAGACGGTCTACACGCCGATCCTGCCGGAGCTCGGCACCGCGCTGCGGACCACGCCGTTCCTGATCAACCTGAGCATTTCGATCTTTACCTTCGTGCTCGCCTTCATGCAGATCATCTATGGGCCGCTGGTCGACCGCACCGGTCGCAAGCGCACCCTGCTGGCGGGTCTGGCGGTCTACGTCGTCGCCTCGATGGGCTGCTTTCTGGCCAACAACATCGAAGTGCTGCTGGCCTTCCGGGCGTTGCAGGCGGTGGGCATCGCCGCCGGTGCGGTGGTGGCGGTCACGGTGATCGGCGACCGCTTCGAAGGCGCCGCGCGGGGCCGTGCAATGGGCTCGTTCCAGATGATGGTGGCGCTCGGTCCGGTCGCCGGGCCTGTGGTGGGTGGCTTCGTTGGCGAGCACGTGGATTTCCACTACGTGTTTCTGCTGCTGGCGATCGTCGGTATTGGGGCGCTGACGAGCAATGCGCTCTGGCTGCAGGAAACCCGCCCCGCCGGCGGGCCGCCGCGCGCGTTTCACCCGGTGCAGTACCTCGAGGTGCTCGGCAATCGCCAGGGTCTGGCGATCATGCTGCTGAGCTTCGTGCAGTACTACGCGTTCTATAACTACTTGGTGTTCATGCCGCGGATCCTGGACGCCCGCTACGGGTTGAGCGCCAGCGAGAAGGGGCTGGTATTCCTGCCGCTGTCGATCGCGGTGGTGATAGGCAGTTTCGTCGGCGGGCGGCTGCTCGGCCATTGGCGGCCACGACCCATGCTGCTGATCACGGCGCTGCTCAATGCGCTCAGCCTGATGCTGTTCCTGGCGGTCGCTCAGTCATCGCTCGCCGCGCTGGTCGTGGCGGTCACTGCGTTCGGGCTGTTTCTCGGGTTGTCGCTGCCGGTGCAGACCAGCCTCTTGATGGACCTGTACCACGAGAACCGAGCCACGGCCGTCGGCAGCTACAACTTCTTCCGCTTCATGGGCATGGCGACCGGGCCGGTGCTGGGCTCGTGGCTGTTCCAGGACGGCAACCTGGGCCTGCTCTACGGGTTCGCCGCAGCAGCATTCCTGCTCGCTGTCGGCCATGCGCAGCTGCGTTTTCGCCAGGGCTGATGACCGGCCGGGCGCTTAGAAAAAGGCGCGCTCGGCCTTGAACATCATGAACCCTTCGCAATAGGCGTTCTGTCCCGAATAGACGCCGCATTGCGCGCCCTGCAGGTTCGAGTCGGAATAGGACAGGTCCAGCTTCACCCCGAGCAGCTGCCGGGACAGGCTCAGCGACCAGTCATTGAACGTTCGCAGGCTGCCGCCGTTGTAATACAGCGGGTTGTCCACTGAGTGGGTGGCGTACTTCAGACGGACCCCGACGTCGAAAGGGCGGACCGAACCCAGTTCGATAAACAGGGTGCTGTCGGTGCGCCCCAGTGCGCTGCTCAGTGCGCCGCCCAGCCGGCTGCTGCCCAGGTTGAAGCCCGCGTAGTATTCCTCGCGGTCCCAGGTGTCGATTTCCGGGAAGCTGTAGCGGATCACCCCCAGCTCATAGCCGGGCGAGTCGTCCATCCGAGGCTGCGCGTAGCCGACGTAGCTGTTGAGCTCCAGCTGGCTGCCGTCCAGAAGCCCGACGCTGGGCGACCACTGGCCGACATACACTCCGCTCTCATGGGTGAGGTCCAGCCCACCCCGGAACGTGCTGGCCGTGGCTGGCTGAACCAGCCCTTGGGCCATGCTGCGTGTCGGCGCCGTACCGAGTTTGAGGTCGAATTGCCCGACCTCCCGTTCCATGACTTCTGGCTGGCTGGCGCAACCGCCCAGGGCGATGACCAGCGCGATCAGGTATCTCTTGTCCATAATTCCGCTTCACGGGTCAGGTGTGTCTGGTAGGCCGACCAGCGACGACCATGAGCGGGCGAGGCCGTGCCAGAGCGCTCCAAGCGCCCGCCGAGACACGGCCTTCCCTTCACTTCGGCTCGAAGGATAGCCAAAGCCCTTTTCCGGCGAGCCCCACTCGTCGATTTGGCGCCAGCAAACCGACAAGCGGTGCCGGTGTGCTGGCGGTACGTATTTGCGGCACTTGATTTCAGCGGCTGGTGAACCTGTCCGGCCCAGGGTCGATCAGAGAAAGGTAGAGACCTGTGAGAAGGCCCTGTCGGGCCGAGGAGGGTGCGATGGCTACCGGTTGGGCTAACGAGGGGGCTGTGCAGGACCAGATCGACAGCACGCTCGAGGACGCCGTGCAGCGCGCGCGCAGTCGGCTCGGGCATGGCGAGAGCCTGCAGCGTTGCGAAGCCTGTGACGAACCCATTCCAGAGGCACGACGCGCGGCCGTTCCCGGCGTTCGGCTGTGCATCCGCTGTCAGGCGGAGCAGGACAAGCAGGACGCCAGATTCAGCGGGTACAACCGGCGCGGCAGCAAGGACAGCCAGTTACGTTGACTGCCCCGCGCCAGCGCATCAGGGCCCGCTTAGAGGCATCCTGAACATGAAGGTGGTGCCCGCTTCGGCCGTCGAGGCGACCTGCATCTCCCCGCCGTGGGACTGCGCGATTTCGCTGGCAATGTACAGACCCAGCCCGAGCCCGGATTGCGGGCTGGTTTCCTCACGCCAGTAAGGCTGGAACAGCTTGGCCAGGCGATCCGGCGCAATGGGTTGCCCGGCGTTGCTCACGCAGAGCAGCAGTTGATCGTCTTCGATCTTTGCGGTCACCTCGATCGTCCCCTCGGGCGCGCCGTGCACCAGGGCGTTCGCCAGCAGGTTCGAGAGCAGCTGGCCGAGGCGATCGGCGTCACAGCGAACGCCCTCCAGCGGCCCGATGTTCGCCTGGATCCTGCGGTGCGGGTTGGCGCTTTGGAGTTCTTCGACGATATGGCCCAAGGCGCCGCGCAGGTCGTCACAGGGGCTCAGGTTCAGCGGTATGCCCTTGCCGAGCCGGCCCCTGGCGAAGTCGAGCACATCGTCCACCAGCCGAGCGGCGCGATGGCTGGCGGTCAGCATGTGGCCAGCAATGCCGAGCACGGTGGGGTCGCTGGAGCGGCGCTGCAGCAACTGGGCGCCGGACATGATTGAGGAGAGCGGGTTACGCAGGTCGTGCCCGAGCAGGGCGATGAATTGCTCGCGCAATTCGGCCGTCTGCCGCGCATCGAACAAGGCGGCCTCGGTCGCCTCGAAACGCGCCTCCGACTCCAGCTGCATGGCGAGCAGTCTGGCGAAGGATTCCATCATCGGCAGCACAACCGCTTCCGACAGCTTTGCCGGAAGCGGGTCCAGCGCGCATACCGTGCCGAAGAAGCTGCCGTCCGAGCGGAAGATTGGTGTGGAAATGTAGCTCTCGAAGCCGTACAGCCTGGGCGTGTGATGATTGCAGTAGCGATCGTCTTCGCTCGCCTTGCTGATGATGATGGTCTCGTGTGAGGAGTGGATCTCGTGGCAGAGCGTGGTCGTGACGTCCAGCTCGCCGCCGACCTCGAGGCCGAAATTTATCTTGTCGAGTACCGCGCAGGCCGTCCATGAGTCCTCGGTGACACGGGCCACCGCGGCGAAGCGCAAGCCGGTCGTGTCGCAGATGACCTGGAGAATCGCCGGTACGGCGCTGATACGGCCGATGGCCGAGATATCGTCGATGACCGATCGGTTCATGGAGCGGGTCGTTGTGCCATACGGATGGCTGGGCACTCTAGCATGCGTCACCCGACAAACGCACCGAGCCCACGCGCGGTTGGCCCGGTGCGATCGGTTACAGCTGGGACGTCGCGGTGGGCGTGGCGCTGACCGGCAGGATCTGCTTGCGCATCAACAGGTAGTGCAGCACGGCCCCGAACAGCGCGCCCAGCAGCCAGGCGAAGCCCGACAGGCTTTCCAGGCCCGGCGTCCAGACCGAGGCGACGGAGAAGATCGAGGCGATGCCGAAGGCGATGATCGCCTTGCGGTTCCAGCCAGCATTGAAATAGTAGGTCGAACCGGGTTCGGCGCTGAACAGCTGTTGCACATCCAGTCGCTGACGGCGAACCAGGTAGTAGTCGGCCACGATGATGCCGTACAGCGGCGCCAGCACCGCACCCAGGGTGTCCACGAACGCGGCGATGCCCACCGCGCTGATGAACGAAACCCACAACGCACCGATGAAGAAGGCAATCGCGGCAGTGATGAAGCCTCCCGTGCGTGCGCTGATGCGGGCGGGTGACAGGTTGGCGATGTCGTAGGCCGGCGGGATGAAGTTGGCGACCAGATTGATGCCGACTGTCGCGGCGAAGAAGGTGATGGCGGCGATGAGCGTCAGGCCCACATGATCGATCCGCGCCACGATATCGGTCGGGTTGGTCAGCGTCTCGCCGAACACCACCACGGTGCCGGCGGTGATCACCAGCGCGATCAGCGAGAAGAACGCCAGGCTCACCGGCAAGCCCAGGAAGTTTCCGATTCGCATCTGACGCTCGGTTTTGACGAAGCGGGCGAAATCGCCGTAGTTGATCACTACTGCCGCGAAGTAGGCGACCATGGTGCCGACAACCGCGGCGAACGCTGCAACCGGCCCGCCTGCGTAGCTGCCGGTGCCGCTGAAAATTCCGCCCAGCGCGCCAGCGAGGCTCGGGCCGGCCTTGTAGCAGATGGCGATCATCATCGCGATCATCACCAGATATACCAGCGGCCCGGCCCAGTTCAGAAACCGCGTCACCCAGTCCACGCCACGTACGAACAGCGCGACCTGAAAGGCACAGACCAGCACGTAGGCGACCCAGTCGACGGTCGTCAGGCCCAGCAGCGTCGCCTCGGAGCCTGGACCCGTGAGGGTGCGGATCAGCAGGGCCACGGCGGTCGAGGCGAAATAGGTCTGCACGCCGTACCAGAAGATCGCCACGATGCCGCGCACCATGGCCGGGAAGTTCGCACCGCGCACGCCCATGCTGGCGCGGGCCATGACCGGGAAGGGGATGCCGTACTTCACGCTGGGCTTGCCGGTCAGCTGCACCAGGCCCATCACGATGAAGCCGGCCAGCACGATCCCGGCAAGCACGGCCCAGCCGTTCAGGCCGTAACTGATGAACAGGGTCGCGGCCAGCGTGTAGCCGAACAGGCTTTGAATGTCGTTGGACCAGACGTTGAAGATTTCGAACCATCCCCATTTGCGTTTGCCAGGCGCGAGGGGCTCGAGGTCGGCGTTGTGCAGGGTCGGATCGGGGTGTGGCAGGGTCAAATCCTGATCGTTCATGGCGAGCGCTCGTGTGCAAGGCTGGTTCTGTCAGCTGTATGCAGTTTGTGTACCGCACCAGCGTTCCCTTGAAGCGTTCCGCGTACTGCACACGTCGCGAAAGGCTGCGTGCCGCCCCGTCTGTCCGCCGGAAGGCAACGGTTTCAGCCTAGATCACGCTTGGGCAAGGTGCCGGATTTATGTATACAACTCGCGTGGCGGCAGGCACAGCACTTGCCGGCGCGCGCGGCCAGAATGCCCCGTTGTGCTGCATCTGCCGTCGGAGCGTGCAGTCATGGTGCGCCGATGGCCGCCGGAGCGGCTGGGCGAATAAATTCGCCCCTACAGGACGTACGGCCGAGCCATGCCCCGCCACACCAACCCGATGTCGCGAATTCATTCACCCGCGTTCAACGCGCGTCAGGCCCGAAAAGGCCCAACCAACCGAATGGAACCTTTGTAGGGGCGAATTCATTCGCCCGCATTCAACGCGCGTCACGCTCCGAAACGGCTCAACCAGCCGAATGGAATCCCGTGTAGGGGCGAATTTATTCGCCCGCGTTCAACGCACGTCACGGTCCGAAAAAGGCCCAACCAACCGAATGGAACCCTTGTAGGGGCGAATTCATTCGCCCGCGTTCAACGCACGTCACGCTCCCGCAACGGCTCAACCAACCGAATGGAATCCCCGTGTAGGGGCGAATTTATTCGCCCGCGTTCCAGCGCACGACAGGGCGCATCTGGTCCGCAAGTTGAGCGCGCCCTACCCGCGTTACCGCGCTAGCCGATCAGAACAGGAAATACCGCTGCGCCATCGGCAGCACGTCGGCCGGCTCGCACCAGAGCAGCTGGCCATCGGCGCGCACCTGATAGTTCTGCGGGTCGACCTGGATGTCCGGCGTGTAGTCGTTGTGGATCAGGTCCTTCTTCTGCACCTGGCGGCAACCCCGGACCACACCGATCTTCTTCTTCAGGCCTAGCTGCTCCGGCACGCCGGCTTCGAAGGCGGCCTGGCTGATGAAGGTGAAGCTTGACGCATGCAGTGAACCGCCGTAACTGGCGAACATCGGCCGGTAGTGCACCGGCTGCGGCGTCGGGATCGACGCGTTGGCGTCGCCCATCAGGCTCGCGGCAATGGCGCCGCCCTTCAGAATCAGGCTCGGCTTCACGCCGAAGAACGCCGGGCGCCAGAGCACCAGGTCGGCCCACTTGCCCACTTCGATCGAGCCCACCTCGTGGCTGACGCCGTGGGTGATCGCCGGGTTGATGGTGTACTTGGCGATGTAGCGTTTGGCGCGGAAGTTGTCGTTGCCCGCGCCGTCGCCCGGCAGGGCGCCGCGCTGCTTCTTCATCTTGTCGGCGGTCTGCCAGGTGCGGGTGATCACCTCGCCGACGCGGCCCATGGCCTGGCTGTCGGAGCTGATCATCGAGAACGCGCCGAGGTCGTGGAGGATGTCCTCGGCGGCAATCGTTTCGCGGCGGATACGGCTCTCGGCGAAGGCCACGTCCTCGGCGATGCTCGGGTCCAGGTGGTGGCAGACCATGAGCATGTCTAGGTGCTCGTCGATGGTGTTGCGGGTGAACGGCCGGGTCGGGTTGGTCGAGCTGGGCAGCACGTTGGCAAAGCCGCAGGCCTTGATGATGTCCGGCGCGTGACCACCGCCGGCACCTTCGGTGTGGTAGGTGTGGATGGTGCGGCCCTTGAACGCGCCGAGGGTGGTCTCGACGAAGCCGGATTCGTTCAAGGTGTCGGTATGGATCGCCACCTGCACGTCGTACTGGTCCGCCACGGAGAGGCAGTTATCGATGGCCGCCGGCGTGGTGCCCCAGTCCTCGTGCAGCTTGAGGCCGATGGCACCGGACTTGACCTGCTCGATCAGCGGTTCAGGCAGCGAGGCGTTGCCCTTGCCGGTGAAGCCGATGTTCATCGGGAAGGCGTCGGCGGCCTTGAGCATCATCGCCATATGCCAGGGGCCGGGCGTCACCGTGGTGGCGTTGGTGCCGGTGGCAGGTCCTGTGCCGCCGCCAATCATGGTGGTGACGCCGCTCATCAGCGCCTCTTCGATCTGCTGCGGGCAGATGAAGTGGATGTGCGAATCGATGCCGCCGGCGGTGAGGATCATCCCTTCGCCGGCGATGACTTCCGTGGCCGCGCCGATGGCGATGGTCACGTCGGGCTGGATATCCGGGTTGCCGGCCTTGCCGATGGTGGCGATGCGGCCGTCCTTCAAGCCGACGTCCGCCTTGACGATGCCCCAGTGGTCGAGGATCAGCGCGTTGGTGATCAGCGTGTCGACCACGTCTGCGGCGCACAGCTGGCCCTGGCCCATGCCGTCGCGGATCACCTTGCCGCCGCCGAACTTCACTTCCTCGCCGTAGGTGGTGAAGTCTTTTTCGACTTCGATCCACAGGTCGGTGTCGGCCAGGCGCACCTTGTCGCCGACGGTGGGGCCGAACATGTCGGCGTAGGCTTGGCGGGATATCTTCATGGCTGTTCCTTGATGCCTCGGCGCGAACGGTGGCTGCCGGTGGTTCGTTCATGGGCGAATGAATTCGCCCCTACGTATTGCGTCGACGCTGCGGGATGTTCGGCACCGAACCTGTAGGGGCGAATTTATTCGCCCGCTCGTCGAACCCCTGGACCGACTCGCTCACAGCGCGCCCATCACCCGCCCGGCGAAGCCGAATACTCGGCGCTCGCCGGCCAGCTCGACCAGTTCCACCTCGCGGCTCTGTCCCGGTTCGAAGCGCACCGCGGTGCCGGCCGGGATGTTCAGGCGCATGCCGCGCGTGGCGGCGCGGTCGAAGGTGAGGGCGTCGTTAGTTTCGAAAAAGTGGTAGTGCGAACCGACCTGGATCGGTCGGTCGCCGCTGTTGGCCACGGAGAGGGTCAGGGTGCGGCGGCCGGCGTTGAGCTCGATGTCGCCGTCCTGGATCTGGTATTCGCCGGGAATCATGGTTTCGATGTCCTGTTCAGGGTCAGTTGCATCATGGTCAGGTCCAGCCAGCGGCCGAACTTGCAGCCGACCTGGCGCATCTGGCCGACATGGATGAAGCCCAGTTGCTGGTGCATGTGCACCGAGGCGCGGTTCTCGCTTTCGATGAAGGCGACCATCACGTGCTTGTCGAGCATGCGGGCGCGCTCGATCAGTGCCTGCATCAGGCTACGGCCGATACCGCTGCCGCGATGGTCGGGGCTGACGTAGACCGAGTTCTCCACGGTATGGCGATAGCCGTCGTGAGGGCGCCAGGGGCCGAAGGAGGCATAGCCGGCCACCTGTCCCGCTTCGTCGATAGCCACCAGCACCGGGTAGCCCTGCGCGTGACGCTCGGCCAGCCAGGCCTGGCGGTTGGCGAGGTCGACGGTGCGGTCGTTCCAGATCGCCGTGCTGTTCTCTACCGCGTCGTTGTAGATCTGCAGGATGCCTTCGAGGTCGGTGTCCAGGGCGTCGCGTATCTGCACGTTGGTTTCCTTCAAGAACGGTTCAAGGTCGTGGGCAGTAGACATTGACCGATATTTCAGGCGATTGGTTGATGCACCGTGACCAGCTTGGTGCCGTCCGGGAAGGTCGCCTCGACCTGGATCTCCGGGATCATCTCCGGCACGCCCTCCATCACCTGTTCGCGGCTGAGCAGGGTGGTGCCGTAGTGCATCAGCTCGGCGACCGTCTGGCCGTCGCGCGCGCCTTCGAGCAGCGCGGCGGAGATGTAGGCCATGGCCTCCGGGTAGTTGAGCTTCACACCGCGGGCCAGCCGGCGCTCGGCCACCAGGCCGGCGGTGAAGATCAGCAGCTTGTCTTTTTCTCTGGGTGACAGGTCCATAGCGATTCCACGTAGTGTTCATTGGCACGGGCGAGGGTAACGGCAAGGCCGGCTCGCCGGTGAGGCTGTCAGGTGCTCCATATCCGCGGCGCCAGCGCTTCGCGGCCGAGCAGCGCCGGGCGCAGTCGCTGCCAGAGCGCGATCATCCAGGCGCGTGCTTCCAGCGTTTCGCCGGCCAGGCAGCGTGCAACGACCAGGCCGGGCAACTGGGTCAGGTCGCCGCGCACAGGTGTCTTCAGGTCGCGGCAGACGTCGAGCACATCGGTGTCGAGCGTGCCAGTGACGATCAGGGTGCCGAAAACCGGTTGGCCGGCGAGGCCGATGGGCGAATCGAGCAGGCGGTCGCCGCCTTCGATCGCCTGGCGTTCATGCCAGAGCAGCTGGTCGTCGCGGCGAATGTCCAGCGCGGCGCGCAGCCGGCCACAGTCGAACCGCTCCGCACAGGCGGGGCGGCCAAGGGCGACGATGTCCCAATAGAACAATCGCGCGTCGCCTTCCAGATCGATGCGGGTGCGCAGTTCCGGCTGCGCGCCGGCGTAGACGATGGTCTCCTGCGGCAGCCACTCCAGCGTCGCGCCGGCCTGCACACGCAGGTCGAGGGTCTGATGGGCCGGGCTGGCAGCGCGATACCACTTGGCGGCGCCGGGGCTGGTGAGCTGCGCCCAGGCACCGTGGCCAACTTCCGCATGAATCGCCAGGCGATCGCCCCCGGCGATGCCGCCAGGAGGGTGCACGACAATGTGCTGACAGACCTCGGGGCCCTCGGGGTAGAGGTGCTTCTGCACCCGCAATGGGCCGTTGTGACGACGGCGGACCGGGCGCGTCGCCTGGCCGAGCCGTGCGTAGCCGAGGTCGAGCTCGGCCAGCCAGTGCGGGGTGAAGATCGGGGTCAGTGAAGTCATACGCGGTCGCGTGTCTGGCGTTCGGTCTAATGCGGTCAGCAATAGTCGTGCCTGTGCGCCGTGGCGGTGCACAAATGGCGCGGAGCAGCCTGACCGCCGTCAATGGGCGTCGAGGGGAATCGGCATAACTGCACCACTAGCGCGCATTTCGCGTAAGTGTGCTCGTTTGTGGGGCGCAAGTGCCTTCTGTCGGATGCTCCAGGCAAGCCGACGAATCGATTCAAGTCGCTGCGCTTGGTGCCGTTAACCGGCCAACTTTTCGTGGAGTTGCAGTATGTCGATCATTCCTACCCGGATCGCCTCCCGTATGACGCTGGGCGTCCTTGTCCTGCTGATGCTGACGGCACTGGCGATCTATACGGTCATGGCGCTCGGCGGCAAGCCGCGCCTGCTCGCCGCCGGTAGCGCCGCCGCGCAGCAATCGACCGCGGCGCTGGCGCGTCAGCTGGCCTTGCAGTTGTCGCGTATCGAAGGAACCACCGCGGCCATCGCACATCTGGCCGAGGTGATGCCCAACGATGAAGCCCTGGCCCGGGTGACCCTGCCCCGGGTTGTCGACGGCCAGGGCGATGCCGCCATCGCCGGTGGCGGTTTGTGGCCGGAGCCAGGCGCCTTCACTGCGGGCGTGGAGCGGCGCAGCTTCTTCTGGGCGCGCAATGCCACCGGCGGGCTCGACTATTCCGACGACTACAATGCGGCGCAGACCGCGCCCTACCACGGCGAGTCCTGGTACAGCGGTGCGCGCTCGGCACCGGCCGGGCGCTGCCTGTGGTCCGACGGTTACGAGGACTCGGTCAGCGGCGTGGTAATGACCACCTGCAGCGTGCCCTACCAGCGTGACGGTATATTCGCGGGGGTCGCCACCATCGACCTCAAACTCGACGGGCTGGCCCAGTTTCTCCAGGCCAACGGCAATGTCACCGGCGGCTACGCCTTTGCAGTGGATCGGGCTGGCAACCTGCTGTTTTTCCCACAGGCCGGCGCAGCCAAGCGACTGCCGAGCCTGGCCGACCTGGCCAAGCAGCAGCCCTCCCTGGTGCCGGTCGTCGAGGCACTGGGCAACCGCAACGCCGCGCACGGCGCGCTGTTCCTGCCAAACGACGAGCGTTTGGGTGGCGCCGGTTACGTCACGCTCGAGCCGATCCAAGGCACGGGCTGGTGGGTCGGCCTGGTCACGCCTGAAAGCCAGGTCACTGGCCTTGCCGACGAGCTCACCCTGGAAATGTTGTTGCTCCTCCTGCCGCTGCTCGGCCTGCTGCTCGGCCTGGCCTGGTTCGCTGGCAAGCGTCTGCTGGCGCAACTGGACGAAACCACACTGCAGATCGAACGCCTCGGCGAGCAGGGCAGTGCGGCTAACGAACTGGAGATCCACCGTGCCGATGAGCTCGGCGCGCTGCGTGGCGCCGTGAACCGCTACGCCGGCTCGTTGCGGCAGATGCTGCGGCGCATCGCCGAGGAATCCAACCATCTCGAGCGGCAGGCTGCGGAGCTGGCGCAACTGTCCGTTGGCCTGGCCGAACGTGCCGAGGCGCAGCGTCTGGACAATACCCAGCTGGCCACCGCCATCACCGAAATGTCCGCCAGCGCGGCGGAAGTGGCGCGCAATACCACGGACTGCTCCGATACCGCGCGCCATTCGCTGGATGCCGCTGAGCGGGGGCGCGAACAGGTCCAGCGCAACAGCCAGGCGATCGCCGGTCTTGCCGATGACATCACCGGCGCGGCGACGGCGATCACCCAGTTGGGCGTGGACATCGAACAAGTCGGCAGCGTGCTCGAGGTGATCAAGTCGATCTCCGAACAGACCAACCTGCTTGCACTGAATGCGGCCATCGAGGCGGCGCGCGCCGGGGAGCAGGGCCGGGGCTTCGCCGTGGTCGCCGACGAGGTCCGCACCCTCGCGGCACGCACCCAGGGCTCGGCGAACGAAATTCAGCAGATGATCGTGCAACTGCGGCAGGCGTCCGGCCAGGCCGTGGCGACCATGCAGACCGGCGCCAACCGCACTACTGACGCCGTCGAACAAGCCGCTGGCGTCGCCGGCACCCTGGGCGACACCGTCGCCAGCTTCGATGACATCGCCCAGCGCGCCCAGCAGATCGCCGTGGCGGCGCAGGAGCAGAGCCATGTGACACAGGAAATCAACGAACTGGCCGTTCGCATCCATGCCGCGAGCGAGGAGGGCGCGCGGGATGCGGCCAGCCTGCGCGAACTCGGCCAAGGCATGCAGGCAATCTCCCACCGCCTGGCCGGCATGAGCCGCGGCGCGTGACATCGAGGGCGGGCGCTGGTGCGTCCGCCTTGTGCCGGCTCAGGCGTCGCGGTCGATATTGAAAGGCGACCAGGCTTGGCGGGTCGGCATCACTTCGAGGCGGTTGATGTTGATGTGATCGGGCAAGGTCGCGACGTAGAAGATCTGCTCGGCAATATCTTCGGCAGTCAACGGGGTGGTGCCGCGGTAGAGCTTGTCCGACGCGTCCTGGTTGCCCTTGGTGCGGACCAGGGTGAATTCGGTCTCGGCCATGCCCGGGGCAATGTCGGTCACCCGAACACCGGTGCCCAGCAGGTCGCAGCGCAGGTTGTAGCTGAACTGCTCGACGAAGGCTTTGGTCGCGCCATAGACGTGGCCGCCCGGGTAGGGCCAGTGGCCGGCGACCGAGCCGATGCTGACGATGCTCGCGCCTTTGCCGGTTTCGATCAGGCGCGGCAGCAACGCGTGGGTGACGTTGACCAGCCCTGTCACGTTGGTGTCGATCATAGTGTGCCAGTCTTCCAGCGCGACCTTTTGCGCGGGCTCCGGCGCCAGGGCCAGGCCTGCGTTGTTGACCAGCGTTTTCACCTCCCTAAAGCCTTCGGGCAGTTCGGCGACCACCTGCTTCACTGCCTCGGCATCGCGCACATCCAGCGCGGCGATGTGCACCGGGACCTTACTCGACAATTCTTCCTTCAGCGCCTCCAGGCGATCCACGCGGCGCCCGGTGAGTACCAAGGCCCAGCCAGCTTCGGCGAAACGGCGGGCGGTGGCGCGGCCGAAGCCGGATGTCGCACCCGTGATGAAAACCACGTTGTTCATGCAAGGACCTCATATCTGTACGGATAAGCGGGCCGCTAAGGCCGGTCTGCCGAAGCTTACTGCGCTGCGGCGATCGCGGCAGCATACAGTTGACCGCAAGAAGTGCTCAGGTCGCCCTCAACGACGCTTGTCACCGCCCCGCGCTGCGTGGCTCAGATCGCCACTAACCGTTGCACCCCCTCGGCTTCCATGTCCGCGCCACGGCCTTGCTGAATAATCTCGCCGCGGCTCATCACCAAGTACTGGTCGGCCAGTTCGGCCGCGAAGTCATAGAACTGCTCGACCAGGAGAATCGCCATGTCACCGCGGGCGGCGAGCTTCTGGATGACGACGCCAATCTCCTTAATCACCGATGGCTGAATGCCCTCGGTAGGCTCGTCGAGGATCAGTAGGCGCGGGCGACTGGCCAAGGCTCGGCCGATAGCAAGCTGCTGTTGCTGGCCGCCGGAAAGGTCGCCGCCACGGCGATGCTTCATTTCCTTGAGTACCGGAAACAGCTCGTAGATGAACGCCGGCACTTCCTTGGCTTCCTTGGCGCTAAAGCGGGACAGGCCCATCAGCAGGTTTTCTTCGACGGTCAGTCGGCCAAATATTTCCCGCCCTTGCGGAACGTAGGCGATACCGGCCTGCACCCTTTGGTGCGGCTTGAAGCCCGTGATGGGTTTGCCTTCCCATTCGACCTGGCCTTCCTTGGCCGGAATCAGGCCCATCAGGCACTTGAGCAGGGTGGTTTTTCCCACCCCGTTGCGTCCGAGCAGGCAGGTGATTTCGCCGATCGGCACTTCGAACGAGAGGCCGCGCAGGATGTGGCTACCGCCGTAGTACTGGTGCAGTTGCTGGACTTGCAGCATGTGCGACTCCTTCACTTGGTGGATAAGCCTCTGGCGTTATCCACCCTACGATTAGGTTTGCGTTGATGCGGGCATGGGCGTTTGGCGGGCGTAGGGTGGATGACGCTTTACCCATCCACCGTGATGCCCTCGGTGAATGGCGCCAGTCATCTCCCTGTGAACGGCTTACCGCCCCAGATACACCTCAATCACCCGCTCATCCGCTTGCACCTGCTGCAGCGAACCCTCGGCCAGCACCTGGCCTTGATGCAGCACGGTGACGTGGTCGGCAATGGTGTCGACGAAGCCCATGTCGTGCTCGACGACCATCAGCGAATGTTTGCGTGCAAGCGACCTGAACAGCTCAGCGGTGAATTCGGTTTCGGCATCCGTCATGCCGGCCACCGGCTCGTCGAGCAGCAAGAGCTGCGGCGACTGCATCAGCAGCATGCCGATCTCGAGGAACTGCTTCTGCCCGTGGGACAGCAGCCCGGCCGGACGATGACGCGACTGGCCGAGGCGGATGGTCTCCAGCACGTCGTCGATACGGTCTTTCTGTTCGCCGTTGAGTTTGGCCTTGAGGCTGGCCCACACCGATTTGTCGGTCTTCTGCGCCAGTTCCAGGTTCTCGAATACGGACAGCGCTTCGAATACCGTGGGTTTCTGAAACTTGCGACCGATGCCTGCCTGGGCGATCTCGACCTCGCTCATGCGAGTGAGGTCGAGGGTATCGCCGAAATAGGCGCTGCCGCTGTCTGGTCGGGTCTTGCCGGTGATGACGTCCATCATGGTGGTCTTGCCGGCGCCGTTGGGGCCGATGATGCAGCGCAGCTCCCCCATGCCGATGTACAGGCTGAGGTTGGTCAGTGCCTTGAAGCCATCGAAGCTGACGCAGATATCTTCAAGACTGAGGATCGTGCCGTGGCGAGCATCCAGGCCTTGGGTTTTCATACGGCCAAGGCCAATGGCATCTCGGCCACTTCCTAGTGCATCGGCCGTTTCGATCAGTTCGGGTACGGGTGCGGTCTTCATCCTTCGCCCCTCCGGCGCAGTAGTCCGATGACGCCTTTTGGCAGGTACAGCGTGACGATGATGAACAGCGCACCGAGCGCGAACAGCCAGTACTCGGGGAACGCCACGGTGAACCAGCTCTTCATGCCATTGACGATACCGGCGCCGAGCAGCGGGCCGATAAGCGTGCCTCGGCCGCCGAGGGCGACCCAGACGGCGGCTTCGATGGATTGGGTCGGTGCCATTTCGCTGGGATTGATGATCCCCACCTGCGGCACGTAGAGCGCACCGGCCAGCCCGCAAAGCACCGCGGATAGCGTCCAGATGAACAGCTTGTAGCCGCGCGGATCGTAGCCGCAGAACATCAGCCGGTTTTCGGCATCGCGGACCGCAGTCAGTACCCGGCCGAACTTGCTCCACGCAAGCGTCCAACCCAGTAACAAACTGCCGGCAAGCAGCGCCACCGTGGCGAGAAAGAGCGCTGCGCGGGTGGCAGGGGCGGTTATGTCGAACCCAAGGATGCGACTGAAACCAGTAAAGCCGTTATTGCCCCCAAAACCCGTCTCGTTGCGAAAGAACAGCAGCATGCCGGCGAAGGTCAGCGCCTGGGTCATGATCGAGAAGTACACCCCCTTGATCCGTGAGCGGAAGGCGAAAAACCCGAACACAAAAGCGAGCAGGCCCGGCACCAGCACGACCAGGCACATCGCCCAGAGGAAGCTGGACGTGCCATACCAGTACCAGGGCAGCTCGTTCCAGGCGAGGAAGCTCATGAATGCCGGCAGGCCGTCACCGGCGCTCTGGCGCATCAGGTACATGCCCATGGCGTAGCCACCGAGGGCGAAGAACAGGCCGTGGCCGAGGGACAACAGGCCGGCGTAACCCCACACCAGGTCCAGCGCCAGGGCGACGATGGCGTAACAGAGAATCTTGCCCACCAGCGTCAAGGTGTAGGCCGAGACATGGAAGGCGTTGTCGGCCGGCAACAGGTGCAGCAGCGGCATGGCCAGCAGGATGGCGAGTGCCAAACCGAGGGCAACGACGGTCAGTGTCGGGCCAGCTTTTTGTGCGGCGGTAACGGTGAGTGGCTGGTTCATGAGTGACGCTCCTGCCGCAGGTTGATGACAGGGATGCCGATTCGTGGGCTGCCCCGTAGGAGCCAGCTTGCTGGCGACCCTGCGAGGTCGCTGGATTGCAGCCTGACCGCGAGCGAGCACCGGGCGTCTCTAATCGTTCCTACACGGGAGGCGAAATAGGTCTTCAATCGATCACCCTCCCTTTCAGCGCAAACAGCCCCTGCGGACGCTTCTGGATGAACAGGATGATCAGCGCAAGGATGAGGATCTTGCCCAGCACGGCGCCGATCTGCGGTTCGAGAATCTTGTTGGCGATGCCGAGGCCGAAGGCGGCGAAGATGCTGCCAGCCAGCTGACCGACACCGCCGAGCACGACAACCAGGAAGGAGTCGATGATGTAGCTCTGGCCTAGGTCCGGGCCGACGTTGCCGATCTGGCTCAGGGCGACGCCGCCGAGGCCGGCGATGCCGGAACCCAGGCCGAAGGCCATCATGTCGACACGGCCGGTTGCGACGCCGCAGCAAGCTGCCATGTTGCGGTTCTGCGTAACCGCGCGGACGTTCAAACCCAGGCGCGTCTTGTTCAGCAGGAGCCAGGTCAGCAGCACCACGAAAAGCGCGAAGCCGATGATGATCATGCGGTTGTAGGGCAGTACCAGGTTCGGCAACACCTGCAGGCCGCCGGACAGCCAGCCGGGGTTGGCGACTTCGACGTTCTGCGCGCCGAACAAGACGCGCACGAGCTGTATCAGGATCAGGCTGATGCCCCAGGTCGCCAGCAGGGTTTCCAGCGGGCGGCCGTAAAGGTGGCGGATCACCGTGCGCTCCAGCGCCATGCCGATCGCCGCCGTCACGACAAAGGCTACCGGCAGCGCCACGAGCGGATACAGGGCGAGGGCGTCGGGCGCGAGGCGCGCCATTAGCACCTGCACCATGTAGGTGGTGTAGGCGCCGAGCATCAGCATTTCGCCGTGCGCCATGTTGATCACGCCGAGCAGGCCGAAGGTGATCGCCAGACCGAGGGCGGCCAGCAACAGGATCGAACCCAGCGACAAGCCACTGAAGGCCTGGCCGAGCAGTTCGCCGATCAGCAGCTTGCGCTTGACCTGGGCGAGGCTGGTTTCCGCCGCCTTGCGTACGGTGGCGTCGGTTTCCGCCTCGTCGGCCAGCAGGTTTTCCAGCCTTACTCGAGCCATGGGCGCGCCGGTTTCACCGAGCAGGCGCACCGCGGCGAGGCGTACTGCCGGATCGTTCGCGGTCAGCTGCAAGTTGGCCAGCGCCAGGGTCAGCGCTTCGCTGACGGCGGCATCGTCCTCGGCGTCCAGGCGCTGCTGAAGCAGCTCGAGCTGTTCCGGTTGGCCGCTGCGCTGCAGGCGCTTGGCCGCAGCGAGGCGTTGTGCCGGGTCTTCGGCGAACAGCTGATGGCTCGCCAGTGCGGTGTTAAGCAGGCCGCGCAGGCGATTGTTCAGGCGCAGCTTCTTGGGTGTGCCAACGGGGTCGGCGGTGCCCTCCAGGGCACGGAAACTGCCGTTTTCCTCGATAAAAGGCGTCTTGTTCTGGTCGATCACCACGCGGTTTGCGCGAAGTGCTTCGATCAGGGGCAGTCGATCCGGATCTGGCGCGGCGGCCCATTGTTCGAGCAGCTTGGCCTGTTTGGCTGGGCTGGCCTTGGCGTAATCGGCTGCGTCTCCGGCGTGCGCGGCCCAGGGCAGGGCAAGCAAGAGCAGCAGCAGTAATCGATGCAGGGCAGTGTTCATTCATGCAATTCCCAGGGGTCGCCGTGTGCTCTCTTGGCGGAGCTGGCGGCGGGGGCAGGTGAATGAGAACGCCTCGACTCCGCGTCCCGATCCACCCGACGAAAGCCGGGCGGTGGTGGGTGGATGCGCTTCGTTCATCCACCGCACGACCGCAGCGGTTAGTTCGACTTCACCGCGTAATCCGGTTTCTTGTCGTTGCCGGGGATGTAGGGGCTCCACGGCTGAGCGCGGACCGGGCTTTCGGTTTCCCAGACCACGGAGAACTGGCCGTCCTCCTGGACCTCGCCGATCATCACCGGCTTGTGCAGGTGGTGATTCTTCTCGTCCATGGTGAGGGTGTAACCGCTCGGTGCCTCGAAACTCTGACCGGCCAGCGCCTCACGCACCTTGGCGACGTCGGTAGTGCCTGCCTTCTCGACGGCCTGCGCCCACATGTGGATGCCGACGTAGGTGGCTTCCATCGGATCGTTGGTCACGGCCTTGTCGGCGCCCGGCAGGCCTTTTTCCTTGGCATAGGTTTTCCATTTGCTAACAAAGGCTTCGTTGACCGGATTGTCCACCGACTGGAAGTAGTTCCACGCAGCCAGATGGCCTACCAGCGGTTTGGTGTCGATGCCGCGCAGTTCTTCTTCACCAACCGAGAACGCCACGACCGGGACGTCGGTGGCTTCCAGGCCCTGGTTGGCCAGTTCCTTGTAGAAGGGCACGTTGGAGTCGCCATTGATGGTCGACACCACAGCGGTCTTGCCGCCGGCGGAGAACTTCTTGATGTTGGCGACGATGGTCTGGTAATCGCTGTGACCGAAGGGGGTGTAGACCTCTTCGATGCTGGACTCCGGCACGCCCTTGCTGAGCAGGAAGGCGCGCAGGATCTTGTTGGTGGTGCGCGGGTAGACGTAGTCGGTGCCGAGCAGGAAGAAGCGCTCGGCGCCGCCGCCGTCTTCGCTCATCAGGTATTCAACCGCTGGGATGGCCTGCTGGTTTGGCGCCGCGCCGGTGTAGAACACGTTCGGCGACAGCTCTTCGCCTTCGTATTGCACGGGGTAGAACAGCAGACCGTCGAGTTCTTCGTAGACGGGCAGTACGGACTTGCGCGACACGCTGGTCCAGCATCCAAAGGTCACGGCGACCTTGTCCTGTGTCAGCAGCTGCCGGCCCTTTTCGGCAAACAGCGGCCAGTTCGACGCCGGGTCAACCACGACCGGCTCGAGCTGCTTGCCGAGCACGCCGCCCTTGGCGTTGATCTCGTCGATGGTCATCAGCGCCATGTCCTTGAGCGAGGTCTCGGAGATGGCCATGGTGCCGGACAGCGAATGCAGGATGCCGACCTTGATGGTTTCGGCAGCCTGCAGGGTGAACGGGAACAGGCCGCTGAGCATCAGGGCGCTGGCGGCGAGGGTGGACTTGATCAGAGGACGGCGTTTCATTGTGGGCGGCTCCTTGGCTGTCCGTGCGCAACTGTTGGGTGGGTCCTTTAGGACTGAACCCTGCATCGCAGCATCCGTGCCAATTTCATGGCGAGCCCTCTGCGCCGCCGCTTAGCGGGATTTTTTGGAATGCGCGGCGAGAGGGCGCGAGGTAGGGTGCCGTTCGATAAAAGGGCGCTCGGCTTGATGATGGCGCAGGCCCTGCACCGTTGTGGTGCCCAGGCTTGGGCCGAACAGGCGGTGCTACCTCGCCCTACCGCTTGCCGGCCACCCTACCGGGCCCTAGCATGGCGGCCTGCTCGTTTAGGCCCTGCCATGCCCCGCACCGATCGCCCTCGTCCGCCGCGCTCCGGCGTTCGCCCTCAGCCCCGCCGCGTCGCCAAGGCGCCGCCCGCCGAGCCGCGCCTTCTCCTCTTGAACAAGCCGTTCGACGTGCTTACCCAATTCGCCGACGCCGACGGGCGCGCCACGCTCAAAGATTTCGTACCGGTGCCGGGCGTTTACCCGGCCGGGCGGCTGGATCGTGATAGCGAGGGGCTGTTGCTGCTCACTAACGACGGTCGGTTGCAGGCGCGTATCGCCGATCCCAAGCACAAGCTGCCGAAAACTTACTGGGTGCAAGTAGAAGGCGAGGCCAGCGAGGCGCAACTGCAACAACTGCGTGATGGCGTCATGCTCAACGATGGGCCGACGTTGCCGGCCGAAGCGCGTCAGCTTGAGGAACCCGCCTTGTGGGAGCGCACCCCACCGGTGCGTTTTCGCAAGTCGGTGCCGACCTGCTGGCTGGAACTGATCATTCGTGAAGGCCGAAACCGGCAGGTCCGGCGCATGACCGCAGCCGTAGGGCTACCAACGTTGCGGCTGGTGCGCGTGCGGATCGGCCCCTGGAGCCTGGATGGCCTTCAGCCGGGCGAGTGGCGGGACGCGCCGGCGAGACTGTAGCCGACCAGCAGGGCGTCAGTGCGGGATGCCCTGGGTGACTTCGATGATGTAGCCGATGATCGGCTTGGCGAGAAAGGCGAACAGACACAGCCCCAGACCCAAGAAGAGGATCGCGGTGCCGAGCCGGCCAGCTCTCGACTTCTTGGCCAGATCCCAAATGATGAAGGCCATAAACGCCATCAGGCCGCCAACCAGGGCAATCATCATCCACTTTTCGAATACTTCGGGTTCCACGTAGGTCTCCAGCTGACGTCGATTTGGAGGGCACCGGCCAACCGGTGCGAGCGGCGCAGTATACGCGCGCGCCGGGCGTGCAAGTGCTCGCCAGATTGGACGGCGCCGGAACTGAAGCGTTCTGTGGCCCGCGCTGCGGGCGGCAGGTGGGGCGGGTTGTCGCAGGCCCCTCAATAGTGCGAGCGGATCACCTCGATGCCCTTGCCGAGCACGCTGCGCCAGGCCTGCCGGTCCGGCTGTGTCAGCTTGGTATCGTGCTGGTCTATGGTCTGGAGTAGCGCAGCCAGCCACAGGTCGTAGAGTTCGGGGCCGATGTCGAGCTGCGCACGGGAATGGCTCATGCCGAGTGCCTTGAGCTTGGTGTCCGGCATGCCGCGGGCGAACAGCACCAGGTTCATGATGCCGGCCCGCAACAGGCGTTTCTGCGCGGACATGTCTGTGTCCGCGAACTTGGCACGTACAGCGGCTGAGCTGGCGAGGAAGGTTGCGTAGAAGTCGTCGAAGAAGCCGTCGCTGGCACAGCAACGACCGTAGCTTTGCATGACGCGGTCGGTCTCTTTCATACGCATTCCTTTGCAAACGGGCTGAGCGGCGCGGGCCCGCAGCATAGGCGGGCCGGCGTGAGGGCGGGAATTATAGGCAGTAACCACATCAGCTGTAAGGGTTACGGCGAGAAACCCGTCTCAGCTGCGTAAGTGCCCGAGCGGCAACTCGGTGCTCGATGCCACCTGCCGCAGCACGAAGCTGGAGCGCACGCTCGATACCCCATCGATACGCGTCAGTGTGCCGAGTAGGAACGCCTGATAATGCTCCATGTCCGGCACCACGACCTTGAGCTGATAGTCGGCATCCATGCCCGTCACGAGGCTGCATTCGAGCACTTCTGGGCAATTGCCGATTACACCCTCGAAGTGCTCGAAACGGTCTGGGGTATGACGATCCATGCCAATCAGCACGTAGGCGGTGAGTGTCAGGCCGAGCTTCTTGCGATCGAGCAGCGCGACCTGGCGGGCGATGTAGCCGTCGTCTTCGAGCTGCTTGACGCGTCGGGAGCAGGGGGAGGGCGACAGGCCGATGCGCTCGGCCAAGTCTTGGTTGGAGATACGCGCGTCGCGTTGCAATTCGGCCAGAATGCGCAGGTCGTAGCGGTCAAGTTTGCTCATTTCTCTTCGCTTGCGTGAGGTTGTTGCGCAGAACTATGCACTTGCGTGAGCAGATTGCGCAACGACGTGGTATTCGAGCAATGTTCGCAATCCTCTGCCAATGTGGGGCGCGTAAGCTTTATCCAACTTCAGCCCCCGGCAGAACAGGCATGGCAAGGATCCCCGCCGTGCTTACCGAGAACCTTACCGAGGTCGACGGTCCGGGCCCCCGGCGCTCACGAGGCGCTGCGAGAAGACGCCGTCACCATCGGCCAGACGAATCGAAGAGACCACGCCCAGGCGTGGTCTTTTTCGTTTTGGGGTTTTGTTTGGTGGCTAAAAGGTGGGGCGATTTCAATTGCCGAGCTGGCTGAGGCATTGGTTTCGCCCTGCTGGGCGAAACCAGCACTGTCAGAACGCCTGCGTGCTTTCCGCCGGGTCACCCCTTCGGCCTAACCACCTCAAGCGGATCGGCATGAACCAGCACTTCGGCCCGCGGATACCTGGCATGAATCGCCGCCTCAACCTGATCACACAGTGCATGCGCTTCGATCAGCGGCAGCTCGCCAGGCAGCTCCAGGTGCATCTGCACGAACCAGCGGGTACCTGACACGCGGGTCCGCAGGTCGTGACAGCCGACCACGCCGGGCACGTCGCAGGCTAGCCGGCCCATGTCTTCGCTGATCTCCGGTGGCAGCTCGGTATCCATCAGCACCGCGCCGGCTTCGCGCACGATGCTCAGCGCGCTCCAGACGATGTACAGCGCGATGGCGATACCGAACACGGCGTCGAGGCGCTCCCAGCCGTAGCCGGCAAGCACCAGCGCCACCAGGATGCTGCTGTTGAGCAGCAGATCGGAACGGTAATGCAGCGAGTCGGCGCGGATGGCGGTCGAGCCGGTTTCACGCACCACGTGACGCTGGTAGATGAGCAGCGCCACGGTCAGCGCCAGTGACAGCAGCATCACCGCAATGCCCAGCGCAGGCGCGCCGAGCGGTTCGGGGTTCAGCATACGGTCGATGCCCTGGACGCTGACCAAGATGGCGCTGACCGAAATGAAGGCGCCCTGGCCCAGCCCGGCCAACGCTTCGGCCTTGCCGTGGCCGTAGCGATGGTCGTCATCGGCCGGGCGCAGCGAATAGTGCACCGCCAGCAGATTGAGCAGCGAGGCGGCGCCGTCGAGCAGTGAGTCGGTGAGGCCGGCAAGCAAGCTCACCGAGCCGCTCAGCCACCAGGCCAGCGCCTTGCAGCCGGCCAGGGTCAGGGCCACGCCGAGCGCCAGGCGCGTGGCCCGGCGCATCAGCCGCGCATGCTCGGCGCTGACCCCTTTGCGCCGTTCGCCTGCTGGTTGTGGCATCAGGCGGCCGGACGCGGTCCGAAGGCGGCCAGTTGCTCGACGCTGCCGTTGTGCTGAATCAGGCGCGGATCATCCAGCGGCAGGCTGCGCCCGGTTTCCGCCTCGATGATGGCCTTGAGCTTGGCCTGGTCGATGACGCCATCGGCGCCGATGGCTTCCTGAAGTTTTTCCGGAGCCATGGAGTAGCTGTCATCGGGGAGGTAGATCGCGCCGGTGGCGAAGTCGATGCCGAAGGCGATCAGGCCGGGGATCACGTAGAACAACAGGCCGATGGCGTTGGCTACGGCAATGGCTGGGTCGATCTTGCCTTCGATCTGCCCACGGCGGTCGGGGTAGAACAGCGTGCCGCAGGCGGTCAGCTGGGTGAACAGGGAGACGGCCAGCACGCCGCCGATGACACGGGAACGAGTACGCATAGGGACCTCCTGAAAAAGTGGCGCAACTATACAAGGGCTGCGTGATGTTTTCGCGATATCAGACCGCTCCGCGCGCCCCGGTGTTCACGGCTGGGGTAGGCCTGCGTTTTTACCAACACCTTACCTTTGGTTGACGGTCGGCTCGTGCCCGCCCGCGGATAATCGGCAACGCAACAATCCCGTCGTTTTCTGGAGGCGCATCATGCCCTGGTCCCTTTCGCGCGCTTGCATCGCCGCATCACTTGCTTTCGTTCTCAGTGTTCCCGCTTTCGCCGCGCCCGGACACGGCCCGGATGGCCATGACCGCCCGGGTGGTCCCGATTTTCGTCATGCTCAGCCAGGCCCGCGGCATGGCCATGGGCTGCCCTCGGGCGCCCGGGAATTATGGATCGGCAGCATGCTTTACTTCGTCGCCGCCGGGACGTACTACCTGTGGAACGCCGACCGCAACCAGTACGAGCCCGCCAGCCCGCCCCCGGTGGTGCCGGCCAGCGAGCCCGGGCGATACGATGTCATCGCTTACCCGGCCAAGGCGCAGAGCGCCGAGCAGCAGAGCCGCGACCGCTACGAGTGCCATACATGGGCCGTCAGCCAGAGTGGCTTCGATCCGGCGACTGCACAGGCCGCGCCTCCGGCGGCCACGGCCGACACCTACCGGCGCGCGCTCAGCGCCTGCCTCACCGGGCGGGGCTATAGCGTGAACTGAGCCGAGACCGTTGCGTGCAGCGGGTGCTGCGGCGCTCGGTCAGGCGGCAAAAAACAGGCTGAAGCGGCGGGTTTGCTGGCCGTACACTGCGCTTCCTTGTTTGCGGGCGTTGCGGTCATCGTCCCGACGCCGTACCTATCCCGAGTGTCCATGATTTCGCTGCCCATTGATCAAGCATTGCCGGCCTTGCGCCAAGCCCTCAACGACCGTGACGAAGCGGTGCTCGAGGCACCGCCCGGCGCGGGCAAGACGACCCGTGTTCCGTTGGCATTGCTCGACGAGCGCTGGCTGGCCGGGCAAACGATCCTGATGCTCGAACCGCGGCGCCTGGCGGCTCGCGCCGCGGCCGAACGGCTGGCCAGCGAGCTGGGCGAGGCGGTTGGCGAGACTGTCGGTTACCGCATCCGCCTGGACAGCAAGGTCGGCCCGGCTATGCGCATCGAAGTGGTCACCGAGGGCATTCTCGCTCGGCGGTTGCAGGACGACCCTGCCCTCGATGGCGTAGGGCTGGTGATCTTCGACGAGTTCCATGTTTTGCCATTTGCGCATGACTAGGGCTTCTTTTGTCAAATTGAGATATCTATCGCATTTTGCGGTTCTGCCCTCCACGTAAGAGAAGCAGTCCTCGAACAGGCTGATGGATGCTCGCATTGATAGCGGATTCGAATCCTACCCTGCCCAAGGACTACCTCAACGTCGTGCGAGCTTGGTCATCGAAGCAGCAGTATTCTTTGATGCGGGGCCCCTGGTGCCTCTGGAAAACCGATGTACTGCCTCTATCTGTGCTGGGCCTAGGGATCATCGATTATTTAGTCAAACTATGCCGTCCCAAAGCCCTCACGTTCACTCGTTCGGTGCCAGCGATATTTTCTGCTCCTTCAGCAGTAACGTTCAAACTCCTAACAGTAACCCCTAGCCGGCTGGCTATTTCTGATTCGCATAGCCCCTCTTTCTGCAATCACTCTGTTGTCTTACGAGTTGCATCGGCTCTCTGGCCTCGTAGCCCGGGCGGCTGCATTCTGTGTGGGGGAATCGTAAATCCTTCGGCAATGAGCGAAAGGCATAGCTTGGTGTTTGCCGCAAGGAGCCCTTCGACCAGTAGGCCCGCTTGGCGCGCCTCAGCGACTAAGAGTAACTGCCCACAGGAACGCTTATAGCACTACCGGGTGCAACAAGCGTGTCGATATTGATAGCAGCTTCACCATTCTCAATTTGGCATAGGTGAGAAGCGCGGATTAGCTTTAGAACGCATGGCGCGCAAGTCCTGAGCGGATCCGCGCATCTCTCAATACTCCATTGAGCGCTTTCCCAAAGCTCCTGTTCGATGCAGCCGCAAGCGGAAGTATGGAACCAACTTTTGTATGAAACAATCGACTAGGTGCACCATCATCTGCTGTGGTTAATTCGCTTCCTGAATAGCTTACGTAAAACTACACGAAAGGAAGCTATATCTCTAACTCATGTCGGTCATGCGCCGATTTACTGGGCGGATGCTGTAGACGATGTTTTCGCGCACTTTTTTGAGGCGTCCGATTCCTAGCAGCACATAAATAGTGCTTCTAGTTTCGAAAAAGCCATCGTTTTCATACTTTTGCTCTAGCGAGCTTCTCACCCAACAGCCCGGTTGAAAACGGCCAGCTGAGTCTTCGACCACCTCATTAGCATGGATAAGCCGAGCCTTGAAACCATCAGTCTCAACCTGCCGACACGCTTCATCTGAGATGTCTAGCTCGACTAGAGTCCAATTTTTTACCAGGCAGTACTGCTTACAGGGATTGCGCCGGTGTAGCTCTTGAAGAATTTCGCCTCGACTCAAGTCGGTGCCGTTTATGGCAGGGGCCTTTCCATATAGAAAATCTGTAATTTCGCGTGCTTTTTGATTTTTGAGAATGTCTAACAATTGAGATTTCATGAGCGTTCTCGGCGTGATCTACTCTGTTATAAGCCTTGAGATCAACATCTGATCTTGGTCGCCCAGCTTATGGCTGCGCGACATCTAATGAAGCTTTCTGGACGCCAAGAAAATCCTCGTCTTCATGAGGCGTTGAAGCGTCATTAGCGATGGCCTTCCGACGTGCCGCTTGAAGGTAGCCACAACGTAAAGGGAGTTAACGGTCTTTATGAGCCAGCGGCCATCAATCTGGCGGAGTTCTACGATGTCTGATGTTCGTATGAGATGGCCGTCATTAAAGCGACCCGTAGCATCGCTACGGACGTCCCGATAAACAATCCCGACGGCAGCGTTTGCAATGACGTACGCGTTTACGAGAAACCCCGTTACGGGAACTGAATAGGTGACCTTTAGTGCTTGAGCAAGCTGTTGCTTTGCATAAGGCGAAATTGATCGGCTGGTCTCTGGAATCAGAATGGAGTTCAACATAAGGCACTGTGTCAGTTTAGTTTTATGTAATACACAGAGTGCTGTTTCTCCAACTCAAGATTTCAGCGCATCCGTGAAAGGGCGTGGTAGTTCTTTGTTTCCTGCGTTACGTAGATATATAACAACTCATCATGGGCTGACTTTGGTGTGTCATTAGGTGAATGGTTCCAAGCGCACTCCGCACTGTGCCGTTCATCTTGGCCGCAGAAAATCTCTGGGCTTCTGTAAGCACCGTCAGCGCTTGGCCTACTGAAGTGCCGCTGGAATATCCACAACACAAAAACCTATGCGCTGTTCGAACCGCGTTAGGTCTGGCTTTATTAGTGAATCATTAAAGTTTAGTTTGTAAACTATCCCGCAAAATTGACGGTGGAGCTGAATAGCCGCTGACTGCGCGCCGTAATTAGCCGCAGGGATTCACAATCCAGCGCATCGCATTGTAAGAGCTCTTCGAGGCGACCTATCGCAAGAATCTGAGATGCCGACGGGTAGTGCCTGAGAATGTGATGTGCATAGCTACGGATGTCTCGAGGTAATGCAATATCAAAGGCGAGCTGTCGGAGGAACGCCTCACATTCGATTACAGCGCGGGTTCTCTCGTGAGGAAGGGTCATAAATTGCTTCTCCTGCTCCCTGGGTTGAATTTGAATGTCTGAAGGCCTAGTCAGCATTCAGCCCTAACTCGTCGCCGCTTCCCCGCTAAGCGGCTCGACTAGCGCCCTACACCCCAGTGGATGCGAGCCCAAGACGCCGTATACGCTAAGGTGGAATCGACTAACTTAAGCGACCGCCAACGCAGTTACAGACGGTTAGGCGCTAGTTGATGCTTGTAAGGTTTAGCAAGCTAGATGCACGCATCTCGTTTACGCTCCATCGCTAAATTTCGAGCACTAGTGCGGGATCGAACCCAGTTTTCTCGCCCGGATAGCCTCTCGGGTTGCACACTACCCGCGTACCCGCTATTTCATAGTCAATCGCCGTGTGTGAATGCCCGTGCACCCAAAGCATCACCTGGTTAATCCCCATAAGGTCTTCCCAACTGTTTGCATATGCGGCGTCCAGATGGCTACCTGCATGAGGGCTGTCCACTAGGGATCTCATGGTCGGAGCATGATGGGTGATAACCACCGTAGGCCCATCATGATGTTCATCTAGCTTAATGCGCAGCCAATCGCGAGTTTTGGTCGCTTGATTTACCAAGTCAGCCGGCCTAATCCGCCGATAGTTTCCTGTGCGAATTTTTCGGTAATCGTTCATGTTGTTTTGAGCGGTCAGTGACGCCAATACCGGGTTTCCGGTAGCTGAGAAGTCCGTCCACATGGTCGCACCGAGGAACCGGACGCCATCGATGATTACTTCGTCCCGATCCATTACCCATACACGATCATCCCGCCGCAAGCGCATCTTTTCGAGGGTGTAAGCTAGATGGCCGCCGTAGAACTCATGATTACCGGGAACATACAAGATAGGCGCTGAAAATGCCTGCCGAGCCCATTCGACACCTCGCAACCTGACGTCGATATCGCCCGCCAGGATGACTACATCGACATCGCTCACCTGCGGTACGAACTGTTCGAACTCATTGTGCAAATCGGACAGCAGATGGATTCGCATCGTCACGATCCTAACGTTGGCGGTGGGCTACGACTTACCGAATTTCCATCTCGGGTGACGCGGCCAAAGTTTTGGTCATCACTCGGTTGGTCTTCATCGAACATTGTGTTGATACGCCGCTGATGGCGTAAATATAACAGTGCTGCGGTAAAACAGGCCTTACATAGGTATAATTCGTAATGCACTTCGCTATCAGATGAACCGCAGCCCAAAGGGGCGTGCAAAACCCCGAACTGTGGCCGGTAGCCCGCAGTATCGTTAGCGTCGCCACACACCGCACATATAACCCCAGCGTTTCGATCAAGTGGCTTGTTCATCGCTCTTTTCTTGTCCTACGGAATGAAAAAGTTTCGGTAGTGGGCTTATGCGATGCGCGGAGTCCACGCTAGCGCTCTTTCGTTAATAGATGCTAGCGACAGTGCTGGGCTCAGCGCGCTCGCGCTTACCGTGACCAAGCAATACGTAAACAGTATTCTGCGTCTGAAAAAATCCCCCCTCGGTAAAGCGTAGAAGCGGTGTGCTGCGCACCCAATCGCCTTTGTTAAATCTGCCCAGACTGTCAAACACGACCTCATGGGCGTAAAGCATAACGGGCTGTCGCTGCGCCTTTTTGAGCTCTTCGCGAGCAGCGTCAGATATATCCAGATCGATCCAGATCCAGTGCCGTACAAGACAGTAAGACAGACCGGGAAAGAGTTCGCGAACCCTCGCGATAATTTCCACTTCGGTTGCTTCGTGACCGAGCATAGGTGCGCCCGGCCCGTACAATAGGGCGTGTACCGTGTTTAGTTGATCCATATAGATGCTCTTCGGTGCCATACAAGTTCAGCGTGCGGCTACTTTTTTGATTTGGCTCAGCCGCGACTTAGCTAAAGGCTTCAGAGGTCGTTGCGCGCCTAAGTCTCTGGAAACTGCGCAGGTTGGATTATTGCGTTAGCATTCTGGATGCTCTACTTTTTCTTCCGTCCGTTTATAAAGCAACCTCCGAGAGCGCAGACCTTTGACAGCCGACGTTTTCAGCGTAGGGCAGAAATATACGCTGCCAGATATTGTTGTATATATTTCTACTGTCTCGCCGTACGCCGTCTTTGCCAACTCCAGCTTGGCAAGTGACTCCATTAGCCATCTGCCCTGTTTATTAATCATTCCTGGAGTCATTGCTTGCAGGTCGACAACTCTCACTCCTTCCTTTTGTTGGCTAAGGATCTGCTCCACTAGTAAGAAGTCGTCAGGCATGAACGACCTCTCACGAACGTCGCCCTCTGCGCAGTATTGAATCGTAACGTGGAACCAGGGCGTGCCTGCATCGCGTTCAACCATTTTCCAATAATAATCGCTGCTGCTGAAAACACGCATCAGCCCTATTTCCATGGTTTCGTTTGTCTTGAACATTGTTAAGCCTAGTCTTCATCGCTAGGGCACGTTAAGGCGGCAAGCAGGCCACAGCGCCCACCCGTAGCCCGGGTACTTGAACGCACAAGAGGGCAAGCCTGGTGAAGAGATGCCAACTTCGAGTGCGACGATTGGTTCAGCGCGTAGGGCCCTTTAGTACTTGTTGGGCAAGCAAGACCCTAAGCGCTAAGCGCATCGGGCGTTTTCGGAAGTTACGCTTCGCTGGGCAATGCGCCGTGCCCGAATTATCTCTATATTGACAAGCGCTCAGATTAGCGAAGCGTGAGTATCGTAAGCGATAAAGACGTGGCGGGTCAAATGTGGCCTTATCCTTGCTTTTGCGGCGAATTCAGTGACTGGAAGCCAAAAAATTGGGCTTGATACGTTTAGCGTGACGTTGGGAGAGGTGGTTCGGGACTTGCGCTTGAGGGCTGGGCTATCCGGCGACGCGTTTTCTAGCGCTTTGAGTAGAGCTAACCTTCACCGGTTGGAAAGCGGGCAAGCGCAGGTTCGTCTCTACACGCTGGTACAGTTGTGCGAGGTTCTCGGCTTGTCGCCAAGTAATGTTTTGCTGATAGTGGAAGCACGGATCGCCGGCCGATCCGTCGCAGAGCATTCCACTACAAGCGCGGCAGCACTCAGCTCAGCGATCCAGGACGGGCGACTAGAGCCGATGAATGCCGGTGATGTTGGTCGGGGCATCAAAGGTATGCAGGCTGATCAGACGAGGCGGGCCGTACAAGACGCTCAGGCGAGAGGGGACAGAAAGGCGGATGTATCCCGTAAGCTCGGATTATCCAGTCGAACTGTTGATCGATATTGGAAAAAAACATGAGTTCCCCGCATAGCCGGAAGCATGACCCTCAAGACCCGCTACAACACGGATAACCTCTGCCCCAAAATCCTAGCACCATAGCGCAGAATCGGGCGGGCCCTATCCCGGCAAACTCCACGGCTTTAATCCCTAAAGATCGCCCATAGTATCTCCGATTCCGCAGATGATCACCCTAAAACAGATCGAGCTATTATCTCCTTCATTATTTCCGAGCTGCCAGCGAATATCCTCGATACACGTGCATCTAAGAAGCGCTGGCAAATTTCGTATTCTTGCATGTAACCTGCGCCGCCATGAAGTTGTACTCCAACGTCCATGACCCGCGACTCCAATTCGCTAGTAAAGAGCTTTGCCTTAGCAGCAGAAGCAGGGCTGAGCTCACCATCATTGAGGCGAGTTACGCAATCATCTACGTAAACCCGAGCAATCTCGAGTTCTGCCGCTAGGTCGGCTAGGGTAAACCGGGTGTTCTGAAAATCGGCAATCTTCCTGCCAAAAGCCTGCCGCTCGGAAACGTAATCTCTGGTTATATCGAAACCACACTGAGCATTTGCTAGCGAACCGACGGCAGATATTAGGCGTTCTTCAACCAGCGATATTTTCAAATAAGCCAAACCAAGCGATGCGTCGCCGAGAACGTTCGCATTAGGCACTCGAACATCGTGAAAGAATAGCTCGGCGGTATCCTGAGCGTGCAAACCCATTTTTTTTAGCTTGGTTCCACGTTCGAAACCAAGCATGCCACGTTCGACCAAAAATAGACCAATCTCGCGTGAATTAGATGGATTTGTTTTTGCGGCAACAATTACTAGGTCAGCGTTGATCCCATTAGATATATATGTTTTAGCGCCGTTTAGTACCCAATGATCGCTTTGCTCCACTGCGCGAGTTTTCATACCAGCAAGGTCGCTGCCGGCATCTGGTTCTGTCATTGCAATTGCTAAGATGGTTTCACCTGCAGCGCATTTCGGTAGGAACCGCTCTTGCTGGTCTTGACTGCCGAAATAAATAATATAGGGGGCAGCTAATCGACTGTGCAGAGTATGGTAGAAGCCCACTTCCCCAAATCGATAATCTTCTTCAATCATAATTTGCTGATAGCGGAAGTCTTTAAGACCAAGACCTCCGTATATCTCTGGTGCCCAAATTAGAAGAAGACCAAGATCGCCCATTTTTTTGAACATCTCACGAGGCACGATTCCGCTCTGGCGCCACGCAGCCCGGTTTGGTAGTACTTCCTTCTGTAGAAAGGATCGATAATTTTCTCGGAAGAGTTGATGTTCAAATAGTCGGTCTGCGGGGCGCATCAGTGACTCCAGGTCGGTTTGGTGACTACCAAAGCTTCAATGTGTAAAAAATATTCACCCGCAGATCGTTGTTGTCGCGGAAAGTCGCTGCTTGGGTAAAGTTATTTCTATACCAGGCATGACGCACCTTGACGCCCAGTCCTTTAAGTGGGCCGGATTGAACGGCATAGGCAACTTGTACCTGACTCTCACGTTCGTACAAATCGCTACCGCCCATGCGCTGGGGAAGCTCAATGTTATTGCCACGCAAATGCCAGACCATTGCTGTCAAACCAGGGATTCCTTGCGCTGCGAAGTCGTAGTCCCAACGTACCTGCCAGGTTTGTTCTTTCGCGTTTAAGAAATCGGTGGCAATTGCACCTTCAACCGTTGGGGAAGGCTCGCTACCGCTTATGTATGGTTGAGCGGTGTCTCCGTAGAGCCCCATGTAGCCAGTGCTAAACATATGGCCACCTAAGCTGTACCTAAAAACCACTCCGTAATTATCATTGTCGACCTTTCCGCCCCGTGCCGCTCCATCCTCACTTGACCTTACCCAGCGGAAGTCAGTCTTCAAATTTCCAGGGCCAACGGGAGTTTGGTGTACAAGCCAAACATAGTCTTGCTGATAGATGTCATTTAATGTTGCGTGGTAATAGCTCGCGGTAAACTCAGGCGTTACCTTGTATTTAGCACCGGCATAGGACAATGCGCTTGAAGACGCAGTGTTAAATCGGCCGTTTACGCTTGTGACTAATAGCTCATCATAATTTGTTGAGTTGCGGTATCTGATTTTATCCAGATACCCACCCATTAATGATAGATTTTGGATGTCGTCAGATTGAATCGTTGCGCCTTGAAATGTTTGAGGAAGAAGTCGGCCTGGACTCGAATATGCGATAGGCGTATTCAGTACCATACGACCAGCGTTAATCTTGGTTTCTTTATATCGCACTTTGGCGCTGCCGCCTAAGATGCTGAATGCGTCTTCAGAGCGTCCTTCTGAGTTGACTGGTATTAACTGTGTGCCGGCTCGATCGGGAGAAGAGTCCAGCTTTATCCCGTTCATACTGTGTAGGTCGATCCCAAATCCTATAGGCCCTTCTGTATAGCCAGACTTAAAATCAAGCGTAATGCCCTGCGCCCACTCCCTTAATTCGCTTTTGAGCGCGGCGTTCTCGCTGTCTTTGTAGTCTCGATCCATGTAGTAGTTGTGAAGCAGCACAGTGGCCGAGCTGTCAGTAATAAAGTCGCTAGCGGCCTCTGCTCCCATTGATAGAGGTAAGGATAAAAGGGTAATTTTTGTAATGAGTTTCATTATTTGCGCTCTAATGTTATTTTTATTGGATTAGATTTAACTATTCAGACGATAAACGTTTAGTCTTTTTGACTATTCATCATCACGCCAAACGTGTTACGAGCTAGAGCGAAGCCAATAATCGCTAAGGGGCCGATAACGACCGCCATTGTGGCAAGGGCATCAGCAATTGCCGTCTGGCCTTCGAACACGTTGTCAGCTAAGTAGCCGCTCAAGAAAGGGCCCACGGTATAGCCAAACAAGTTGATAACAAGGAGGTTCGTCGCGACGGTTCTTGCTCGTAGTTTTGATGGGCTGATCATCTGCATACTTAGGCATGTAAGTACTGAGATGCTAGGTAGGAACATCATGCAGACAGCGAAAGCAGCTACTAACATCCAGTAGGAGTCAGACAGAAGTCCGGCAACAATACAAACTACGGGCAGCGCAACCGAAACAAGAAGTATGAGAATGATTGCGTCAGCTCTTCCATTTTTTTGTAGTTTGTTTGCAATCCAAGGAAGGCTCAATGTCCCGATGATTGAGGCTGGTAGTCCTATCGTCCCAAATATGTAGCTCGCATGTGAGGCGCTCAGCTCGTGAAGCCTAATAAGAAGAGTTGGGCCCCAGGAGATTATTCCGAGAGTGAGAGAAGAGATTAGGCCTGTACTGATATAAAATGGTATAAAAGTGGCTTGATTCTTTTTAAGGAAAGAGTATAGCGAAGCCGATGACGGCTCGTTTTGATCTGCTAGGTTCGCAGTGACTCGCGGAGGCTCTTTTACCGTAAGCACAAACAGGAGGGCCATAACGAATCCCGGGAGGCTTACTGCTAAGAGTGTAAAACGCCAAGGCTCCATGCCTGGTAACAGCTGCTGACCCCCTGCATATTGATAAACGGCTCCTCCAATAAGGAAGGCTCCGGTTGCCATCAAGTTTCCGCTAGCCATATAAACGCTTGTAGGAGTAGCCCGTTCCTTTCGTGCGAACATATCCCCTATAAGCGACATTGCCGCAGGAGTGAGAACAGCCTCACCGATTGCAACTCCCGCTCGACATATTAACAATGTCGTGAAATCAATCGTGAATGCAGATGCGGCTGTCATTAGCGACCAAACAAAAACTCCAAGGAATACTATTTTGGTGCGGTTTCCCCTATCAATAAGATACGCAATGGGCACGCCTGCTACTGAATATAAGATTGCGAAACCTGCTCCCAAGAGCAAACCCATTTCGGTATTGCTCAATCCTAAAGACTGAGTTACAGGCTGTGCAACTGCGGAAAGAATGAAACGATCCACCATTGAGATGGCATAGAAGATAATCATGCAACCCACGGCGTACCAACGCCAAGAATGCGCTTTGCTAACTGGGTACTCGAGTGATGCGCTGTGTTCGTTCATAATGCACCTCTTGTTATTTTTTTAGGCTCAAAGCATCTGTCTGTTTGAAACAGTGGTCAGTGAGTGAACGGCTCGAGAAACTTAAACGCTCCGGTTACGGGTCAATCAGGTACGCGAGCTTCAGTGAAGGCTACGAGCTGAAACGGAGGAGAGAAATCGTCTTTAAAGACGATTTTTGGTGCTGGTTCAGTGGAGGAGACAAAGCCGGCGCGCAGCGGCTATCGCTTGGGTACGGCTGTTTGTTCCAAGCTTTGTATTGATGTTGCGGAGGTGGGTTCGCACTGTGCTATTTGAGACATGGAGCCTGGCGGCCAAGTCGAGGTTGGAGCAGCCTTCGGTGAGTAGCCTTATCACTTCGATCTCCTTGCGGGTAAGAGCGATACCTGAAAGCGCCGGCGTGACTGTCTCGCCTTTATCATGGCGAAGAGGCCCGTAAAGCTGCAGCAGTTTATTTAGATAGTCAGCGAGATGCGGATCCTGATCATCTCGCGTGTCGTACTCTTGTTTTAGGTGCCACACTGCTTTACCAAGACTCGGGCCTTCGTCCAAGACGGTGCGAACATAGCCCTCTTGGGCGGCAAATTTGAGGCAATCTTCAAGCTCTAGTTTCGCAGCCATAGCATTGTTAGTTCTATGTAGCGCAAGTACTCGGAGAAGCTGCAGCACAAGTGCGCGGTGCAGCCGTGCCGATGAGCGCGCTACCTGTAGATCACGGTTGAGTTCGTGAAGTGCTGCTACGGGGTCGCCAAAATGGATCTCCCACCGGAGCTTGGCAAGGCGAAGGTAGTGGATGTCATGTGCAAGGAGCCTTTGACGGCACTCTCTAGCCCAAATTTCTGGATCTTCAGCACGGAACAGCTCATCTTGAGAGGCAAGTGCATTGCCCTGAATTAAATATATCTTTGCTCGCTCAAGCTGCGCAGCCGCAACCGCCCTAGGGATTTTTCGGCTATGTCCCAGATATTCTAGATCGGTTACTGCTCGCAGTGCGGTTACTAAATCTCGTTCGATAAAGGCTAATCTACATTTCAAAAGGTAGATTAGAATTAGATGGTCTGGGATACCGACTTCGCGAGCTAACGGAAGATAAACATTCAGAAGCCGACGGGTCTGGTGTAGGTCATTAGATTCATAGGTCGTCGCGGTGTAGAGTACGCCCGCCCAAGCGTTGCCATATATGTGCTTCTTACCAATGGAATCGGTAACGTCCAAGGCTAGACGAAAACGCGCGGACGCATGGCGAAGCCGTCCGTGTAGCATATCAATTAAGCCCTCGGTGGTTTCCGAGTACATTTTGTTGAAACTGCTCTCGCCACCATGCAGCCTTCTCGCTGCATCAATCATTCGCTGGGCGTCCCGGGGATTTCCGATTATCAGGATTTGATGTGCAATGGCGTTTAACAAAGTAGCGCTGGCAAAATCATTACCTGTATCCATTTTCTCCAAGGCAGCCATGCCCACATTAAGAGCTTCTTCGCAGCGGTCTTGCATGCCTAGAAGGGTGGGATGCAGTGCAGAACCATGGTTACGCACTTGAACGTCTGAACTGTTTTCCCAGTCGATTGCTTCGAGCTTGAAGGCAGCCTGATGAGCCCCTTGCGTAAAAGCTGTTGCCCAGATCGACAACATATACAAAAGCGGATGTGCTGCTACCAAGAACTGTGGGATGGCAGAAAACCACCGGCTAAGAAGACGTATTCGACCTTGCTGTAACAGTGCTTCTGCATGCTTATTTAGGAGCAGCACGACGCGCTCAAAGTACTGGCCTTCAAGAGCATGTTCGATCGCCAGAACGTATTGTGATTGTTGCTCATGCCATTGTGATGCCGCTGCATGCGCGTCGAAATATTTATCTGGAAATCTGGTTCTTAGTTGGTGGCGTAAATATTCTGCAAACAGGCTATGGAAGCGCCAGATTGCTTCCCTAGGCTCAACCGGAATGATTAAATTTTGGGCGAGAAGATATTGAATCATCTGCTCCGTATCTGTTTCCGAGGTTAGCGCGTTGCAAGCCGGGATATCGAATTTGGTTAAGATGCTGATGTTGAGCAAGAAACTTTGTACCGCTTCAGGCTGATCATCAAAAACAGCATCTGCCAAATATTGGGCGATAGTGTCTGTGGTGCCGGAGAAACGTGCTATGAAATCTTGTGGTTTTCCTTGTTTCATCGCGAGCGAGGCAAGTGATAGCACTGCAGGCCACCCTTCGCTTTTGAAGTGTAGCTGCTGAACGTCATCAGTATTGAGCAGCCCGGCAGCTAAAGTCGGAGCGAACATCTCCTCGGCCTCGCACGGTTCAAAGCGGAGCTCAGATGTACCGATCTCGAGTAGTCGACCTCGTGCTCTTAACGAAGGTAAGCCAAGTGCAGGGATCCTGCGGGTCGCTATAAAGATGTAACAACAGCTCGGTAAATAGCTCGAGACCTCTTGGATTAGTGCTAAAACTGACCGTTCTTTAATGTTCTCGAGCTCATCGAAGAAAAGCGCATAAGGTTGGTCGGTTTGCGTGAGAGCTGTGATCGAGTCTATACCTGTCCGACCCAGTCCTAGCTGTTGCACTATGCCATCTAGGCGATTGAGAAATCGTGAGAGGTCATTATCTGTGGTGCTCGCATCGAGCCAAGCGACTCGAAGACCTTTATCTTCTAATTGACGGAACGCTTGCGTCAGGACAGTTGTTTTGCCAAATCCTGCGGGTGCGCTAAGGATCGTAAGCAACCCGTTAGCTTCGGTGAGTTTAGCGACCAGGTTAGCGCGCTTGAGTTGTACTTTCGCGGCTACATGTCCTTGCGCCTTCGATGCTGACTGGCTGAGCTTCAACATTCAGATAGTTCCTCACCTCGTCACACTGTCATCCCGACGCAATCGATCTACCGAGGGGCAAAGCCGGCCGTTAAAAGGTCGACCATTTGCGCTGCAACTTCCTCCTTGGACTGCCTGCCGCTGGGCGAAAACCATCTTGCTGGCCAGTTGAGCGCACCAGCTAGCGTGAACGCGAGAAGTTTTGAGTCGCAAGGAGCGATTGACCCGTCCGCAATCCCTTCGTCGATGAGTGCCCTCATCGATAAGTCAATCTGCCTTTTTAGGGCTCGGAATTTCTCGCGACCTTCGTCAGAAAGCGCTTCGTCGCCGGTGCGTATAACGCACCGACCAAAGTCGTCCATATTTATTTCGGCGTAACGCTGGAGATAGTTCCTAAGCCGATCAATACCGAGGCCTGGCTGCTGTTTAGCTGAGTCGGCTGCTTCTAGCAGCTGCTCCAGTCCGTGGATTACGCACTGAAGCAAAACCTGCTCTTTGTTTCCCAGGTAGTGATAAATCGTAGGTTTGGAGATGCCAAGGCTAATCGCTACGTCTTCTAGCAAAGTTGCGTGAAACCCACGCTCGTTAAAGATCTGCACTGCCGCACGTAGTACCGCTTGGCGCTTGGCCTCGCGGTCTTTCTGTTTCTGATTCGCTGTCTGGAATGGTGAGATTTCGGTCACGTTAGCCGTCCTATCGGTTTCAGCCTGGCTTCGACGCCTAGCTCACATTTTACGGTATGTCGACGCCCCGTTTTGTTAGTGCCAAAAATCCAGAGCTCGCTCTTGACAACCTATAGATCGGAATCCTAGCCTACTGACGAGTAGGGTGTCTACCCGCCAGTAGGTTTCCTTATTGGGCGGAGCGAGCTCGGTCATTACAGCAACGAAAAAGAGGATTACACGCGATGAGAATCCGCGACGTAGCAGCAGTTGTAACCGGCGGCGCTTCAGGTCTAGGAGGTGCAACGGCCGCCCGTTTAGCCAGTGCGGGTGCAAAGGTCACCATCATTGACCTCAACGAAGAGCTAGGTCGGCAGTACGCTGAAGAAATCGGGGCCTTTTTTGTTAAGGCCGATGTAGCCGACGGGGAGTCGATTGAGCACGCCTTAGAGACTGCGGAAGGGGTTCACGGTAAGGCTCGCATCCTAGTGAATTGCGCAGGTATCGGCCCGCCCGCCAAAGCCATCGATCGTGAAGGTCAAGCGCTGCCGTTGTCTGACTTCGCTCGAATTATCAGTATCAATCTCAATGGCACATTCAACGTTTTGTCCAAGTTCGCAGCCCGCTTGCATGCGATGCCGCAGGAAGCCGAAGAACGGGGCGTGATTGTCAACACTGCAAGTGTCGCTGCTTTCGATGGCCAGATTGGCCAGCCTGCATATGCCGCTTCGAAGGCTGGCATTGTAGGTATGACACTTCCGTTGGCCCGTGAATTTTCACGATACGGAATTCGAGTCATGACGGTCGCGCCGGGCCTCTTTTTGACGCCGTTGCTAGCAACTTTGCCAGAAGAAGCGCAGCGGTCGCTTGGGCAGCAGGTACCGTTCCCCAGCCGCCTGGGACAGCCAGATGAGTTCGCCCAGCTGGTTCAGTCAATTGTCGAAAACCCGATGCTGAACGGCGAAGTGATCCGGTTGGATGGGGCGATCAGGATGGCCGCCCGATGACATATGACGATTTTGAGCTAGCGTCCACGATTGCCGATCGAGTCGAGCGTTTCGTGCGAGACGAAATCATCGCGCATGAGCGAGATGAGCGTCGCGACCATCATGGATGCCCGACAGATGAGCTTGTCCGGGAGCTCCGCCATAAGGCACGGCTTGCCGGGGTTCTCACTCCACATATCCTTCCTGACGGGTCGCATTTGAGCCAGCGTGGAACAGCTTTGGTGCTGGCACGCACTGGGCTTTCTCCGCTCGGCCCTCTCGCCTGCAATACGTGTGCGCCCGACGAGGGCAATATGTACCTGTTGGGCAAAGTCGGAAGTGAACTACAGAGGGAGCGGTTCCTTGCACCTCTGCTAGCAGGAGAGGCTAGATCTGCTTTTTTTATGACTGAACCCGCCGAGGAAGGCGGCGCTGGGTCAGACCCGTCAATGATGCAAACCCGGTGTCGTCGAGAAGGCGATAGCTGGGTTATTAACGGGCGTAAAGCATTTATTACCGGTGCAGACGGCGCTCAAATTGGCATCGTCATGGCGAAAGCGGAAGAGGGAGCATGCATGTTCCTCGTGACGCTTCCCGACCCGGCTATACAAATCGAGCGCATCCCTAGAACGATCGATACGTCGATGCCAGGCGGGCATGCGATCGTCAGCCTGAACGACCTCAAAGTGCCCGCCGAGCAGATGCTTGGCGGGGCCGGTGAGGGCTTCACACTGGCGCAAGTGCGTTTGGCACCCGCTCGTTTATCTCATTGTATGCGCTGGTACGGGGCATGCCTCCGAGCGCACGAAATCGCAACCGACTATGCGAATCGTCGCAGCGCGTTCGGAAAGTTACTTATTGATCATGAGGGTGTTGGATTCAGCCTAGCCGAGAACCTAATCGATCTTAAGCAGGTTGAGTTGATGATCGACTGGTGCGCTGGTGTGCTCGATAGCGGCGGTCAAGGCGGTAGCGAGAGTTCGATGACTAAAGTCGCTGTCAGCGAACTGCTCATGAAGGTTGCTGACAGGTGTGTACAAGTCATGGGCGGCAGCGGACTCACTGAAGATACGATTGTTGAGCAAGTATTCAGAGAGATTCGTGCCTTCCGAATTTATGATGGCCCTACTGAAGTGCACAAGTGGGCGTTGGCTAAGAAGATCAAACGAGACTGGAAGAGGGCGCAAGGATGAGCGTACTCGAACAGACGGCTAACACAGGGACGGGCGACGTCCGGCCAGACATGGGGCTAGATGAGCAAGCGCTGTGCAGATGGATGGAGGCACATATTGAGGGCTTTCATGGCCCCATGAAGGTTCAGCGATTCAAGGGTGGTCAGTCGATACCAACCTACCTGGTCACGACTCGTGGTAGAGAGTACGTACTAAGGAAAAAACCCGCAGGCAAAATACTAAAGGGCGCTCATTCCGTTGAGCGTGAGGCGCGCGTCCAGCGGGCTCTTGGAGGCGCGGGGTTTAGCGTACCTCGCGTCTACGGCCTGTGCATTGATGAGAGTGTTCTTGGCACTCCCTTCTATGTCATGGAGAAGGTAGAGGGGCGTATTTTCTGGGACGCCAAATTTCCCGGGGTTCCGGACGAGACCCGGCCTTTATATTTTGATGCGATGAACGCAACCATAGCTAAGTTGCACCGTATCGATCCAGCAGCGGTGGGATTAGCTGACTATGGGCGTACTGGTAACTACTTCGCTAGGCAGATAAGCCGCTGGAGTCGCCAGTATCTGGACGATGAGGCTGCAGGCCGCGATCCAAATATGGACATGCTGGTCGAGTGGTTGCCCAAACACATACCGCCGGGCGACGAAACTAGCATCGTGCACGGTGACTTCCGTTGCGACAACATGATTTTCCACCCTTCCGAGCCGAAGGTGATAGCGGTCTTAGATTGGGAGTTATCGACCTTAGGACATCCTCTCGCAGACTTCGCAAACCACGCAATGATGTACCAAATGCCGCCAGAGATAGTTGCTGGTGTGGCGGGAGCGGATCTCAAATCCTTGAACATTCCCTCCCAAGCAGAATATGTAAACGCTTATTGCGCGAGAACCGAGCGGGACTCAATCCCATCTTGGGAGTTTTACATAGCTTTTAATTTCTTCCGTATGGCAGCAATTTTCCATGGAATTAAGGGCCGTGTGATCAGAGGCACTGCAGCTTCCGCGCATGCACACGAGCGCGCACAAAGTTTTCCTGTACTCGCCAAGCTCGCACATAGCGCATTGGAGGATTGCTGATGGAAACCTCAGATCCGCCAGTATTACTTAGTGTTCGTGACGGAGTTGCCAGCATCGTTATGAATCGCCCGGAACAGGGCAACGCGATCGACCTGTTGATGGCCAGGGCTTTGTTACATGCCGCAATAGCGTGCGACCAAGACGAGAACGTACGTGCAGTCGTGCTTACGGCCAACGGAAAGCTTTTCTGCGCCGGGGGCGATCTCGGATCTTTTGTTTCTGCTGGAGATGACATCGCCAAGTTTCTAAGCGAGTTAGCCGGAACTTTTCACCTAGCTATTTCCCGGCTCATGAGAATGAAAAAGCCACTAGTTGTATTGGTTAACGGATCTGCTGCGGGTGCTGGCATGAGCCTTTCGCTGATTGGCGACATCGTTTTGGCAGAGCGAGGTGCTTTCTTTACTGCTGCTTATGGAGCAATCGGGATCAGCCCTGATGGTGGGCTGACTTGGATTCTTCCTCGTCTCGTCGGCTTGCGCCGCGCCCAGGAAATACTTCTCCTTAATAAGCGTCTTTCCGCACTGCAAGCGTTTGAGTTCGGGTTGATTACCCGCGTCGTGGAAGAAGGAGCGCTTCAGGCCGAAGGGGAGATGCTTGCCCGTTCACTCACGAGCATGAACGTTTCCGCCCTTGGCAATGTTAGGGAGCTTCTCTTGGCGAGTCAGAGCTCCCAGCTGGAGACACAGCTGGAGCTAGAGGCCCGGAGCATCGCCTCCATAGCAGTACAACCGTATGTTCGGAGCAAAGTCGCTGCCTTCGTTGAGCAGCGCTCCGCTAACAACAATAAGGAGCAACGTAATGGGTGATGCATATATTGTTGCAGCAGTTCGTACGGCCGGAGGACGCCGTAATGGCAAGTTATCCGGCTGGCACCCTGCCGACATGGGGGCAGAGGTATTGAATGCTCTGGTGGATCGATCTGGAATTGATCCTGCAGTAGTAGACGATGTCATCTTTGGTTGTGTTACTCAGGCCGGCGAGCAAGCGTTTGCTTTTGCTCGAAACGTAGTTCTCGCTTCAAAACTACCTGAGTCAGTTCCGGCAGTAACCATCGATCGTCAGTGCGGAAGCTCACAGCAGGCTGTTCAATTTGCAGCCCAAGCCGTGATGTCCGGCGTTCAAGACGTAGTTATTGCGGGAGGTGCGGAAAGCATGAGTCGTGTACCTATGTTTTCCAACACGTCTTTTCATGAAAAAGAAGGCATAGGCATTGGCCCGTTCAGTAAGCGCATCCAAGACAGATTCAAGGTCAGCACGTTTAGCCAGTTCGCCGGCGCGGAAATGCTTGCCGCAAAGTACGGGTACGATCGGCTTACGCTCGATGAGTTTGCGCTGAATAGCCATCAACGTGCCTCGTATGCGACTAACACTGGCGCCTTCTCTAACGAAATCATCGGGCTAGAAACCAACGAAGGCCTACATGTTATTGACGAAGGGATTCGATTCGACGCAACCCTGGAGGCTATTGGCTCCGTAAAGACTCTGCAGGATGGCGGAATCGTAACCGCAGCCAACGCTAGTCAAGTCTGCGACGGTGCGTCGGGCGTACTGGTCGTGAGCGAGCGTGCGCTTAAGCAGTACGGACTTACGCCAATCGCGAGAATTGTAGACATGACTGTCACGGCCGGCGACCCGGTAATCATGTTGGAAGAGCCAATTTTCGCTACGCGTAAGGCCCTAAACAAAGCAGGGATGAATATCGCCGACATCGACTTGTACGAGGTCAATGAAGCGTTCGCACCTGTGCCTTTGGCTTGGCTCGACGCGATCGAAGCCGACCCGGAGCGCTTGAATGTTAATGGTGGGGCCATTGCACTAGGCCATCCCTTGGGTTCGTCAGGTACGAAGCTTATGACGACTCTCATCTACGCCCTAAAAGCTAGAGGGCTGCGATACGGCCTCCAGACGATGTGTGAAGGCGGTGGCGTAAGCAACGTTACGATTTTGGAGGTGCTTTAATGGCCTTCGAGAATCGGGTGACAAGGCTTCTGGGTATCCGCCATCCCATCGTTCAAGGCGGGATGATGTGGGTAGGGCGGGCAGAGTTAGCGAGTGCGGTTTCTAACGCTGGAGGACTTGGGACACTAACAGCTTTGACTCAGCCAACGCCGGATGATCTCAGGCGCGAAATCGATCGTTGCCGCAGCATGACTGACAAACCCTTTGCAGTGAATCTCACGATTCTACCGTCGGTTAGCCCGCCGCCATATGCAGAATACCGAAAGGCAATAATTGAGTCTGGTGTCCGTATCGTAGAGACCGCCGGCAACAAGCCCCACGAGCATGTTGACGACTTTAAAGCACACGGCCTTACGGTTATCCACAAGTGTACTGCCGTGCGCCATGCTGTCTCGGCTGAACGAATGGGCGTCGATGTTATTTCAATCGATGGTTTCGAATGCGCTGGTCATCCTGGGGAAGATGATGTCCCTGGTTTGGTACTCATTCCTGCTACTTACGATCAGGTAAGTATTCCGATCATAGCTAGCGGAGGCATTGGCGATGGTCGCGGATTGGCCGCTGCCTTGGCTCTCGGAGCAGAGGGCGTGAATATGGGTACACGTTTCTGCGCCACGCAGGAAGCGCCCATTCATGACCAAATTAAAAGGTTCATCGTCAATAACGATGAGCGAGCCACTAATCTGATTTTCAGAAAGTTCAAGAATACTGGCCGAGTGGCGAAAAATAGCGTGTCTGAAAAGGTGCTCGCTGTTTCTAACGAGCCAGACTCGGTGTTTGAAGACATACGAAGCTATGTCTCAGGCGCGAAGGGGAAGGAAGCGTTGGAAACTGGGAACATAGATGCAGGATTGATTTGGGCTGGCCAAGTCCAGGGGCTGGTTAGAGATATCCCCTCCTGCGAACAGCTCCTGAATCGTATGGTGTCAGAAGCCGTCGAGATTATTAATCATAGGCTAGTGGGAATGCTAGCAGCCAAAGGGAAATTTGAGCTATGAACTACCAATATATTTCCGTAGAGAAAGAGGCGCGGCTGACAGTAATCACTATTCAGCGTCCTGAAGCACATAACGCTTTGAACTACGATGCGCACATGGAACTCCAAAGTGCATTCAACGAGTTCTCCGAAGATTCAGATCAATGGGTTGCGATTCTTACCGGGAGCGGTGCGAAAGCCTTCTGTGCCGGTCATGATCTGAAACAGCAAGCTACCGATGCTAGCCTAATCACCCCTCCCAGTGGTTTCGGTGGTATCGCGGCACGCTTTGACCTCAATAAACCTGTCATTGCCGCAGTCAACGGTGTTGCTATGGGTGGCGGTTTCGAAATAGCTATGGCCTGTGACATCGTTGTTGCATCAGCAAACGCATCCTTCGCGTTACCTGAAGTAAAAGTTGGTTTGGCTGCGCTGGCTGGTGGGATGCAACGGTTGCCACGCTTAATCGGTTTGAAACGCAGTATGGGAATGCTCCTTACCGGTAGGCGAGTCAGTGCTGAAGAGGGACGCGATCTGGGTTTTGTCAATGACGTGACTGAAGGTGACGTTATGGAGCTAGCGCGTAGTTGGGCTACTGAAATACTTAATTGCAGTCCGCTTTCGGTTAGGGCAACTAAAGAGGCGGTGCTTAAAGGTATGGATATCCCTGTCGAGCAGGCTTTGGTAGATCAATGGGAGTATCCGGGGATGAAGGCAATGTTGAGCTCTAAAGACGCGATAGAAGGCCCGAAGGCTTTTGCTGAAAAACGTTCCCCGAACTGGGTCGGACATTAAGCAAGCCTGCTCCTGAAAACAAAGATAAGAAGGGATCCCCCATGCACCCGATGTCCCACGCGCGCAATTTCCCAGACAAGCCAGCTTGCATCAGAGCTTCGACCAAGCAGGTGCTAACATACGGCGAGTTAGATGCACGAGCAAACCAAGCCGCACATCTATTTCGGAGTATCGGCATTCGTCGAGGGGATACCATTGCAGTAGTCCTTGGCAATGATTTCGATATATTTATCGCCGGATGGGCCGCTCAAAGAGCTGGCATTTATTTTACCGCTGTGTCTACACGAACCTCTGTGAACGATCTTGCTTATGTCCTAGATAACTCTGGAGCAAGGCTTGTTATTGTCGGTGATGAATACGCAGAGGTTGCAGAAGACGCTATTGCCAAACTGCCTACATCCGATATTTACGTCTTAAGCTGTTCGGTCGGACGGAGAACGTTTGCTCAAGCCTGCGCCGGATATCCTTGCACCGTTATTGACGATCCTAGCCCTGGTGCCGATATGCTTTATTCTTCGGGGATGACGGGTAGGCCGAAAGGAGTAAAACCGAATCTGCCGGAGGGGCCGATAGATGCTCCTACCCCTTTAATGAATATGGGGATATCGCTCTATGGGATGAGCGAGTCCAGTGTGTACCTTTCTACTTCACCTTTATACCACGCTGCGCCGTTGCGCTGGGCGATGACCATCCATCGGGTTGGTGGTGTGGTGGTTATAATGGAGAAGTTTGATGCTGAAAATTGCCTGAAGCTAATCGAAGAATATAAGGTTACTCATTCAACTTTCGTCCCGACACACTTCGTTCGCATGCTAAAGCTTCCGGAGGCACAGCGCCTAAGCTATGACTCCAGTTCGTTGAAAGCAGTAATTCATGCTGCTGCGCCATGCCCCGTGCCGGTAAAACGTGCCATGATTGAATGGTGGGGCCCTATAATCTATGAGTTTTATTCTGGCACAGAGTGTTGCGGCATTACCGCGCTCGACTCTGATCAGTGGCTACAGAAGCCCGGCTCCGTCGGCCGTGCCGTGCTAGGTACTATAAAAATAGTAGGTGCTGATGGCGAGGAAGTCCCAGTCGGCATGCAAGGTGATGTTTATTTCGCTGATGGCCCAGCCTTCGAATATCACAACGATCCGGAGAAAACACGACAGGCTTACAATGCTAAAGGTTGGGCTACGTTAGGAGATGTGGGTTGGGTTGACGGGGATGGTTACCTTTATTTAACTGACCGTAAAAGTTTCATGATCATTTCAGGAGGCGTGAATATTTACCCTCAGGAAATCGAAAATGTATTGATCGCCCATCCCGATGTGGAGGATGTGGCGGTAATAGGCGCACCAGACGAAGAAATGGGCGAGCGGGTCGTTGCCATAGTCCAGCCTAAACCGGATGTTTCAGGCGATGACTGTCTCGAAGAAACGCTTCGTCTATATGTAAGGGAAGCGCTTGGTGGAGTCAAATGCCCCCAACAATTCGATTTTAGAGCTGAGTTGCCTCGTGAGCCGACTGGAAAGTTAATGAAAAGGCTACTAAGGGATGAATACCAAAGCTGCAGTAATGCTCGCTCAGCCGCTGAATATAAAGCGCTCGGTTAGAGCGCTTCATAACATCCCTCGTCGCTGCGCTCGTCGCTACTCAGTTTAGAGTGCGGCGAGTGCGTGGTTGCGATCTGGCGATGTCGGGTGGAAAAGGGTATTTCAGCGACTCCCGTGAAATGATCTACCGTGACGTACCCGCGCCATATGATGTTCTTTCACCATGGCCAGTTAGTGCTCCAGGATCCGGCGCCTTCGTAAGAGCCTGGTAGGATGGGCTTGGTTTTTGTCGGCGTGTCAGTCGCACCTTCGCACTGCAATAAGATCTCATTATGTCGAAACTTGAGAGCATAAAATTAAACGCGGTGCGCATGATTGCGAATGCTGGATTCGAGGGCATGTCCCTAAGAGATCTTGCAGCTGAGTGCAATTTGAAACCCGGTTCAATATATTGCCACTACAAATCAAAGCAATCAATTTTGGCAGAGATCGTTGAGGAGTATCTAGAGACATTATTGACTTCTTGGCGAGACTATAAACGTAAGCCAGTGTCGCCATCTAAACGGCTGTTGCTATTCGTTGAGAATTACGTGGCGTTTCAATCGATGCGATCCGATGAGCAGCGAGTTCTGTTATGGGACATGCGGTCGCTACACCCGGGAGAGTACAGGCGTTCTGCGGCGCTCTTGGAAGAATATAGATCTGAGCTTTCAAAGCTATTGGATGCAGGGCAGCGGCAGGGTTCGTTTGCTATTCAAGATGCCTATGTCACATCTCGATTAATTGTCATGGTCATGATGTCTATGTGTGTCTATGCAAAGCAAGAAGCTGTGCCGGATGACACCCTTGTTAAGCTGATTTGGCAGGCTGTTTTGGGCTTGTCTGGCGCAAGGTTAGTGCAAAACAACTAAGCCAAACGCAGCTGCAACGCATGCGGTGCAACCTCTAATGACGTGAGGCGGTCTGCCTACCGCCATCTTGCGTTAAGTGAGCTCCCGTTGTCGGCATTGCTCGAATCGTAGCGTCGCGCTGACACGTGTGCGGGGTCGCCACAGTTCGGTCGAAGCGTTGAATGCTCACTTCGAGGTAGGTAGACTGGGCTACCTACACCGAGAGTGTCAATCGCTATGGCTAAACCAGAAGCTCAGCAAAGCGCCCGCCAGCGCTTGCTTAACGCAGCGTCTGTTCTCTTCTACAACGATGGAATCGCAGGTACAGGCATTGACGCTATCGTAAAAAGGGCGGATGTCGCCAAGAAGAGTCTCTACAACAATTTCGCGTCAAAAGCCGAGCTTGTAGCCGCTTATCTCGAAGCCAGACACAAAGAATGGCTTGGGCTATATGCCGAACGTGTAAGTGAGGCGAAGACTCCTAAGCAGAGAGTCTTAGCAATTTTTCTAGCCTATGAAGATCACGCGGAGCATGCCTATGAGCGTGGATTTCGTGGTTGTGGCCTGTTGAATGCGGCTGCGGAACTCGGGGCTGATGACCCCGGGCGCGAAGTTGTAAGGCAACACAAGGAAGAGGTCGAAGCGCTTCTGGCCAAACACGTCGCTGAATGCAGGGGAGATGATGAGGTGCGCGCTGCCGAAGTGGCAAAGCACTTAGCCTTTCTGCTTGAGGGTGCGATGGTCAGGGCCGGGCTCGAGCGTAGTAGCGAGTGTCTACGCCAAGCTAGATCAATTGCTGCTGCAATGTTGGAGGGCCTGTGAACGTTAGCGTTAGAGAGCGTTTGATCGGAAGTGTGGCGGTGCTAATCGCCGCGATTCTGTGGGGCACCACAGGTACCGCAGCAACCTTTGCTCCCGAAGTGAGTGCGATAGCGATAGGAGCAGTCGCTATGGGGGGAGGTGGGTTGCTGCAAGCATTACTGGCTGCGAAGGGCATTCGCCAATCCCAGGCGCAATTGTTTAGACAATGGCCGTTGCTCTTGTTGGGTGCTGTCGCAGTGGCGATCTATCCGCTTGCATTTTATGCCTCTATGCGACTCGCCGGAGTTGCAATCGGGACAGTCGTATCGATCGGCTCGGCCCCGTTGTTATCTGCACTCATTGAGTATCGTTTGGAGGGACTGAAGCTCACCGCGCGTTGGGTTGCGGGGGCAGCGCTTGGGTTGGCAGGAATGATATTGCTGTGTTTGACCGAGAACGCTGGCCACGTCGCGGGTGGTGGGGATGGGCAGGTGTTTCAGGGTGTTCTGTTGGGGCTTGTAGCTGGGCTGACCTATGCCTTGTACTCTTGGACGGCGCGGCGGCTGATGCAGCACGGCATCGCCTCTCGTGTTTCTATGGGCGCTACCTTTGGCATCGGCGGGCTGTTACTCATGCCTGTACTTTTTGTCACTGGCGCTCCGCTGTTGGCATCTTGGGGCAACGCGGCCGTGGGCTTGTATATGGCTGTCGTTCCAATGCTTTTAGGTTATCTCTGCTTTGGCCATGGCCTGGCTCGAGTGCCAGCCAGCACCGCCACTACCATTACGCTTTTCGAACCTATCGTTGCGGCCGGGTTGGCTATGGTTGTAGTGGGTGAAAAGCTCACGTCTCTAGGGTGGGTTGGGATGGGGCTCGTCGTGGCATGTCTTGTCATCATTACGGCTCCGGTTGACTGGTCTGGATTAAAAAAAGCCGTACCAGCGAGCGATTAGCCACAACCCTAGAGGAGCGCCTTGCCTCATAGAATCCGCGCAGCTTCGACTGAATCGACTTCGCTGCTTTTGCTTCAAAGCACGCATGTCGAAGCTGTGTCGGATAAAGGTTTTTACCCATCGGTCGGGCGTGAAGGTGGTTAGGGTTTCAGCGCTTCTGCTAGCAGAGTGGTAACAACGCTGTCGGCGCTACCCCGGTCGTGGTCGGTAGCGCTATCGGCTTATATACGGTGCGCAGCAAGAATCTGAGCTTCCATCTCAACTCGGCAGTCATCGAACACGTCAAACCAGGACTCGCATGACATCTGCAGGCGCGCAGCAGGCGCATGTCGCCTTAGCCATGGAGTGAGTAGACGCTTCAATTGCCCTGCGACGTAGATCGCTGCGGAGTCTTCGTTTCACGAAACAATCGCCTCGTAGATTAGTCGGTGCTCTGCCACACAGAGCTGGATGCGCTCGGAAACGTAAATGCCGTCTCGGTCATCAGGGCGAGCTGATGGTGGATTTTCTGTCGCTCTCACACGCTCGCCATCTGAGCTAGGCAGTACTCCGCCAGCCCGCTGCGCTTTGCTTGTCGATCAGTCAGGCGCCCAACCGCAGGCTTTATGAGCATTCCCGAGCATCCCCACTTTGATCGTACTGACCAGGCTTTTTAGGGCGCGCCATTGGCCTTGCGCGCTGCCGGCCTGCTGACCCTCAGTCGCACGGCAAGCTCCCTTTTTGGCAGGCAGCCTGCTCCCGGTCTGGAAGACCCCATCGGTGATTCCTGCCGTATCTGATCCGGATCATAAATACGTTTTTGACGCATGAGCTGCCGCCACTTTGGTCTCCTTCCTTTACCAGTTCGAAAAGGTGCGCCTTTGCTCGATCAGAGCAGCTGCGTGGGAAGATAAAATGACCAATTATGGTGCGCTCGCGATAAAAATGAGCTATTCGAGCGCTCAAAAAATCTAAAAGGCTCAAATTGGTCGTTGCGCAACCCATTGGCTGGGCATAGTATCGACCACTAACTGGATCGCTTACCAACCACTCGTGGGGTTCTGGCACGGTTGTGGCTAAGGAGGGCAGAGCGATGAGCCGTGAGTGGTTCAGGCGATAGACCAGTTAAGCCCTTAGGGCAGGCAGGAGAGTAAAGATGAATAAGAAGAAGAAGCTGTACCTCGCGTGGCTCAACCTGATGACGAGCGTTGTTCACGATCCAAGAGAGCGGGGGCGTTATTTGAGCGCTCATTCACCGTCGTCCATTGAGATTCCCACTAACAGCGTCCAGCTTGGGGCGAGCTGCATGGGGGGTCTCGCATGCAGTTCCTAGCTGAGTATGGGCCAGTGCTCTTGGACGGTTTGCTAATCACTGTGGCGCTTTCTATCGCCAGTTGGGTTTTGGCCTTTTCCGTCGGGTTGCTCTTAACCCTGGTTCGAATGACCAAGATTAAAGCGGTCGAGATCGTTGTCCTCGCCTTCGTTGAGTATCAACGCAACGTTCCCCCGCTTGTACACATCTTCCTTTGGTACTTCGGCGTCAGCAGTCTGCTGCCGGTAAACCTCCAGGATTTTGTTAACGAGTACCACGGGGAATTCGTTTTCGCGGTCATTGCTGTCGGCCTTTACTACGGAGCTTATTTCGCGGAGGACATACGAAGCGGGCTGCGCAGTATTCCATCGGGTCAGCAGGAGGCTGCGCGCGCCATCGGCCTCGGCTACGCCGCCACTATGCGTCGGGTGATCTTGCCGCAAGCACTGCGAGTGTCCATTCCACCGCTGCTGAGCAACACGGTGATGCTAGTGAAGACCACGAGCCTCGCGATGGTCATCGGTGTCATGGAACTGACTTATGCGACCAAAGAGATAGCCAGCAAAACATTCCGCATTTTCGAAACCTACAGCATCAGCACCGCGCTGTACGTCTTATTGGCGCTCAGCTTGCTGCTCATTGGCGCTTGGTTTGGTAAGCGTTTTCGCATAAAGGGGCGCTAATCATGTTAGACATCATTCATGACTACTGGCTGCTTTTCTTGGTCGGAACCTACCCGAACGGGCATCTAGGGGGCGTCGCCGCAACGGTGCTGCTGTCGATCATCGGAATCGGTTTCGCGTTCCCTTTATCCATCCTGTTGGCTCTGGCCCAACTGAGCCCGTTCAAGTGGGTGCGGTACCCGGCTACTGCGATTCGATACCTGTTGCGCAGCATTCCGTTAGTGATGTTGATCTTCGGTACCTACTTCATCGTCCCCATCATCCTGGGTCGCCCGGTTGCAGGTTTCACGACGATGGCAGTCACACTCGTGGTGTTCCAGTCCGTGTACCTGGCGGAAATTGTCAGGGCGGGTATCGAATCGCTGCCCAAAGGTCAGGCTGAAGCGGCGGCTGCACTCGGTATGGGTTACTGGACACGCACTTGGAAAATCATTCTTCCCCAGGCGCTCACGAACATGCTGCCAAGCATGGTGGGGCAGTTCGTCACGACGATCAAAGACACCTCGCTTGGGTATGTCATCGGCGTGAACGAACTTACCTACGCCGCCAATCAGGTCAATAGCTCAGTTATCACTCAGCCCTTCAACGTATTCCTAGTGCTCTCGCTGGCCTACTTCATCATTTGCTTCGCTCTGACCCAAGCGGCGCGTCTGCTGGAAGTTCGCCTTGAACGCCGCAACAAACGACCCACCACCCAAGTCTCCTTAAGCGCGCTAAGCGCTCCGGCTGCAGGAAATTAATCATGGCCCAAATAAGAAACAGCGCTGCAGCGCCAGAACCTCACTCGATTATTTCGCTAAACGGCGTTAACAAATGGTACGGCGACCACCATGTGCTAACCGACGTCAACGCTGAGGTCAAGAAGGGTGAGGTGGTCGTTCTGTGTGGCCCGTCTGGCTCAGGCAAATCGACACTTATCCGCACGATGAATCGCTTGGAAGAGATTGGTTCGGGACGGATTTTGGTCAACGGCCAAGACGTCCATGGGACTCAGGTCGACGTCAACAGAATGCGCAGTCACATCGGTTTCGTGTTCCAGCAGTTCAACTTATTCCCACACTTGTCCGTGCTGGAAAACGTTACTTGCGGCCCTCTATGGGTCACCAAGGCGAAGAAAGTAGAAACGCTCGAACTAGCCAAAAGCCTGCTCGAAAAGGTAGGCCTAAGCCACAAGGCAGACTCCTATCCCAATCAGCTATCGGGTGGGCAGCAGCAGCGCGTGGCAATCGCGCGCGCACTCGCGATGCGTCCCCCGGTGATGCTTTTTGACGAGCCGACCAGTGCTCTCGACCCGGAAATGGTCGGCGAGGTGCTTTCAGTAATGAAGGGTCTTGCAGCTGAAGGCATGACCATGGTGTGCGTGACGCATGAGATGAACTTCGCGCGAGAAGTATCGGACGTGGTCTGGTTCATGGATCAGGGGCGCCTGCTTGATATCGCTACGCCCGAGGAATTCTTCACCTCCCCCAAGCATCCACGTGCCCAAAAATTCCTTTCCGATATCTGCGGCCATTGAACTGAGGAGCAAGCAAATGAGTAAAGCACCCACCGCCGACAATAAGATCATCGTCTGCGATCAGGCTAGGACAGCCGAGCTACTGGATTTCAGCAAGATCGTGGACGCAATCGAGAGCGCGGCCATGGAACTGGACGAGGAACGAATCCTGAGCCCTGAGCGAATGGTAGTCCCGCTCGGTGAGGGTGGCGTTCTGCTTAGCATGCCGGCCGCTTCGAAGGACATCGGTATTCACAAACTGGTTAACGTCCAGCCTGGTAATTTGAAGCGTCAACTGCCCACTATCAACGGCACTGTGACGGTGTGTGATGCCGTCACCGGGAAGATCATCTGTCTGCTCGATGGGCCCGAAGTCACTGGCCGTCGCACCGCCGCTGTCACGATGTTGGCGATTCGCACTTTCCTGAAAGCTGCGCCACAGCAGATCTTGCTGTTCGGCACGGGAGCACAGTCGCGGTATCACGTCCAGGCCGTGAACGCGCTCTATCCCAATGCGAAGATCTTCGTACGTGGCCTTGGTCTGCAGATGGCCACCGAATTTTGCGAGCGCAACAGCGCGATTCACCCGCACCTCGAACCGCTGGGCGACGGGGTGCCCGACGTCGATGTCGTCATCACAGTGACAACCAGTACCGAGCCGGTTTACGACGAGCTCGCCAAGCCTGGTCGTCTCGTAATAGGGGTCGGCGCGTTCAAGCCGGAAATGGCGGAGCTAGGGAAAGTAACGCTGGATTCCAGTGTTATCTACGCCGACGAGCCCCACGGTGCGCAGCATGAGGCCGGCGATTTGCTGCGTGCTGGCGTGAATTGGGCAGAGGTTAAGTCGCTGGCTCACGCGCTTAAGAATGGCATTGATACTTCAAAACCTGCTGTTTTTAAGAGCGTCGGTACCGCTGCATGGGATCTGGCGGCATCGCGCGTAGCGCTTGCCGCGTTAAACGCAATGTGACTACAACCGAACGCTAAAGGCACCCTCATGCAAATCTCTCGCTCCATCAACACCGTAGAAGTTCACGCTGGCGGAGAGCCGTTCCGTATTGTGACTTCAGGCCTTCCGCGCATGCCTGGCAAGACCATCGTTGAACGTCGCGCTTGGCTCTTGGATAACGCGGATGACATCAGGCAAGCGCTTATGTTCGAGCCTCGTGGGCATGCCGACATGTATGGTGGTTATCTCACCGAGCCGGTGTCGCCAACCGCAGATTTCGGCATCATCTTCCTGCACAACGAAGGCTACAGCGACCACTGTGGCCACGGCACCATCGCGCTGGCTACGGCAGCGGTGGAGCTCGGATGGGTCAAGCGCACCGAGCCTGAAACCCGCGTAGGCATCGATGCGCCATGTGGATTCATTGAGGCGTTTGTGAAGTGGGATGGCAAACATGCCAACGGTGTCCGCTTCATCAACGTACCGTCCTTCCTCTACAAGCGAGACGTCACTGTCATTACGCCAACATTCGGCGAAGTGACCGGCGACATCGCCTATGGCGGCGCTTTCTACTTTTACACAAGCGGCAAGCCGTACGGCTTTGAAATCCGAGAATCCTCAGTTGAGCAACTTAAGAAATTCGGTGCTGAGGTAAAGCAGGCGGCCAATAAGGCATTCCCAGTGGTACATCCGGACATTCCGGAGATCAATCACATCTACGGCACCATTATCGACGGCGAGCCGCGTTTCGCCGACTCTACCCAGGCCAATTGCTGCGTCTTCGCTGACCGCGAAGTAGACCGATCTCCGACCGGCTCCGGTACTAGCGGACGCGCGGCGCAGCTCTACCTCCGTGGACAGCTCGGCAAGGGTGAAGTGTTGGTCAATGAATCCGTGATCGGCTCAATTTTCACCGCCAAAGTTATCGAAGAAACTCTGGTCGGCGATATTCCGGCTGTCATCCCAGAAGTCTCCGGCACCGCCTATATCGTGGGGTTCTCTAATTGGATCATCGATGAGCGCGACCCACATAAAAATGGGTTCTTGGTTCGCTAACACTGTTTTTAGCTGCGTCTTAAATCAAAAAAACACTACGTAAACTTGGGGTTACAAAAATGAAAACACGTCTCTTGTTTTTGGTTTCCGCTGTGGCGAGTTGCATCGTGTTGGGTGCAGGTTCGGCTCAGGCAGATCAACTCGCCGATGTAAAAGCGAGCGGAAAGCTCGTCTGTGGAGTTTTGGATATATTTGAGCCGTTCGGCTACACCGATATTGCAACTCGTTCGGTGGTCGGCTACGACGTAGATGTCTGTAAAGCTGTGAGTAAAAAACTAGGCGTCGAGGCTGAGATCAAACCTGTGTCCATTGAGGCACGTATCCCAGAGCTGCAGCAGAAGCATATGGATATGCTTAGTGCCGGTCTGGCTTATACGCCGCAGCGAGCACAACAAGTGGCGTTCTCTGATGCCTACTACGTGAGCAATAACGTGTTGGCGGTCAAAACCAGTCGTGGCTTCAAGCAGAGCAGTGATCTGGATGGCAAGCGCATCAGCTTCGTTAAGGGTAGCATCAGTGAAGCCTACATCCGCGAGATGCTGCCCAGCGCAACGCCGGTAGGTTTTGAGGACGTTTCGACCGGGTTTACCGCACTCCTGCAGAACAAGGTCGTGGGATACAGCACCTCTGAAGAGGTGGTGCAAAAGCTGGTAAACCGGCTCGGCGACAATGCATCTAACTACACTGTACTTCAGCCAGCGATTGGTCGCGAAGTATGGGGGCTGGGTATTCGCAAGGATGAGCCGGCAATGCTGGAGGCTGTAAACACTGCGCTGCGTGAGCTTGAATCCTCAGGTGAGATGCAAGCCATCTTCGACAAGTGGCTCGGCAGTGACACGCTCTACAAAATGAATCGCTCATTCAAAGTTGAGGCGATGAACTAACGAGTTACTGTTAATTGTCTGGCACGCGCCTTTCGCATAGTTCTTGTGTAACAGGCGCGATAGCCAGGCCATTTTAACTGGAAAGCTCGATACGTTTCTTGGCCAGATTCGCGCCAGAACGATTAGTTTGCGTGTGTTAAGTCTAAGGTTTCATGTAAGGTGCGAGCGGATCGCTGCAGTTATATAACTAACCTGGAGCATGCTATGTATAGTAGGTTTAAATCTTTAGGTGCGCTCTTAGTATCGTTGAGCGTAGTGGCGTGTCCTGCTTGGGCAGATCAGCTTTCCGATATCAAATCTAAGGGCACGCTCGTATGCGGTGTCCTTGGAACATTCGAGCCTTTCGGTTATACCGATATCGCAAGCCGCGCCACAGTTGGCTACGACGTCGACGTCTGCCACGCGGTGGCCAGGCAGCTCGGAGTTAAAGCCGAAATTAAACCCGTATCGATCGAGGCGCGCATCCCTGAACTTCAGCAAGGGCGTATGGATCTGCTGGCTGCAGGCCTTGGCTATTCACCTCAGCGAGCTAAACAGGTCGATTTCTCGGATCAGTATTTCATCAGCCCCCATAGGCTGATTGTAAAAGCATCGCGCGGCTACTCGCAGCCCAGCGATCTGGAAGGCAAGCGCGTGAGCTTCACCAAAGGAGGCATTACTGAAGGCTTCGTACGCAGCGCAGTGCAGGGTGCCAAGTTGACTGGATTTGAAGACACCACGACCGCCTTCACGGCCCTAGCTCAAAACAAAGTTGTTGGATTCAGCGTGGCGGAAATCGTCGCTCGCCGCCTGATTAGCAAGACTGGTGCTTCTGCTTCTGAGTACACGATTCTCGAACCTGCGGTTGGCAGCGAGAAGTGGGGTCTCGGGGTGCGCAAAGGCGAGGGTGCTTTGCTCGCTGCAGTCAACGACGCGCTGCGGAAGATGGAGGCCTCGGGCGAGGCTCAGCAGATCTTCGATAAGTGGCTGGGTGCCGAAACAATGTACGACATGACACGAGAGTTCAAGATCGCTCCGATCCAGAACTGAACACCTCCTGACGGCGCCAATCCGAATTGGCGCTTGCGGCGTGTAATCGCGATCGCCCGCCAGCGAAAAGCGGACAACCGGAGTCGTACCACTGCATGAAAATTCAACGAGCGTCCGTTTTGTCTTTTTCTCGCAGGTTGGACGGCAAGGCATGGAATCCTGCCTTTCGCTGGACGGAGCGCCGTGCCCCGTTACTTGTGATCGAGTTTGATAATGGTGTACGTGGAATCGGTGAGGCGTGGTCAGGGTATCGAGGCGTGGAGGATGTCCTGCGCGAGCTTTGCCAAACCGTCGCGCCGGCCTTGATCGGCATTTCGATCAATGATCAGGAGGACATCGCGGGCGCTGTTCCATCTCTGGCTAATGACCTCGGCTCCAGAGAGCGCGCAGCGGCATGGAGCGCCGCTGACATCGCTTTGTGGGATGCCTGTGGGCATCACCTCGCAAAGCCCGTGTGGCAGCTTCTGGGGGGTTCAGTATCGAAAGCGCCCGTATACGCGAGCGCTGGCCTTTACCGAGACGACTACTCCCTGGATGACCTGCGAGATGAAGCTCGCTCGTATCGCCGTGAAGGTTTTAAGGCGATGAAGATGAAGGTCTGCGGCGTCAGCTTGGAGGAAGATCTCAAGCGCATTGGCTCAGTTCGAGCTGGGCTTGGCCCGGATGCCACGATTTGGGTCGACGCCGTAAATCAGCTGTCCGTGGAGTCTGCGAAGAGCTTCTGGCAGGCGATCAAAGGCTTTGACGTCAAAGCCGTCCAGTCACCTTTACCGCCGTCAGACATGGAGGGTATGTGCCAGCTGAATCAAGGCAGCTTTCCCGTCATCGCGTCGGAGGCGGAGCACAGCTTCGACGTATTCAATCGGCTGATCCGCCGCAAGGCTGTCTCCCATCTACAATTCTGTATTCCGCTGGTAAGAGGCTTCACCGGCGCCTTGCGGCTGGATGAGTGGGCGCTTTCGGGCGGAATTCAAACTACTCCTCAGTGCTTCTCGACTGTCGTGGCCCAAGCCGCAACGCTTCACTTTTCTGCGGCTAGATCAAACGTTGTGTCTGCTGAGTTTCATTGCTTCCATGATTACCTGAAGGCGTTGTACGTGGGCGATGCTGGTTCAATAAAAGATGGGTATGCCGAAGCTGGCTCTGGCGGCGGTTTGAACATCACGATTCCTGAGCTGGGCGAGCAACCCGATGGCAGCGTGATCAGCAGTGTAGTGGACGTATGGAAGTGAAGGGCGGGCCCCGGGAGAACTGGCAGCAGGATGGTGCTGAGCCGGACTACCGCTTCTCATTGGCTAACGAGCGCACGTTCTTAGCCTGGATTCGGACGGCGCTCGCGATGTTGGCGGGGGCCATGCTTTTGCACCAGTTCTCGACCGAGTTGCAGCCTCCTCGGGCATTGCTAACGCTGAGCATCTCACTAGTCGCGATATCGGCAATTCTTTCTTGGGGCGCCTATCGAAAGTGGCGAGCGAACGAGATCGCCATGCGTCATGCAAGAGCGTTGCCTCGCTCGATCTTGCTTCCCTTCATGGCGGGATCAGCGACCGCGCTGGCGATGATCGTCGCGGTGATTCTCGGGGTTCAGTGATGTCACTGGCAAGAGACCCCGGACTGCAACCTGAGCGTACGAGCCTGGCCTGGAACAGGACTGCCTTGGCCATGGGGGCGTGCGCACTGTTTCAGATCAGGGAGGCTTTCCTTAGCGAAAGGCCGCTGTCGATCATTGCAGCTGCTGCATTGACGTCGGCCGCTGTTGGGGTGCTGCTGATTGGTCGAAGGCGCATGCTCGAGCTTCAACATACTGACCGTCGCGCACCTTCGGCCTGGATGATCAAGGTGATCTGCGCCTGCAGCGTGCTGGCGACTAGTGCGGTTGGTTGGGTGATGTGCAGCGGTTAGCTCGGGAGGGATATTATTCGGAAGCTGTAATATCGCGATGCACGCGCTTGAGGTGGCCTTCGACATAGAACGCCGCAGCGTCTTCATCACCGGTAATGATTGCCTCGTAAATCAACCGATGCTCCGCTGCATAGAGCTGTATGCGTTCAGGATCGTAGATCCCGTCATCTCTCAGACGATTCCATAGCGGTTGGGTCATGGTCTTGTTCACCTCTTCGGCGATCTTTGAAATGAGGATGTCGCCAGACATGGCAGCGAGTTGGCGATGGAATAAGCGATCACACTCGCTCCACAACGCTTGCTGCGCAGGGTCTGTGATGTCCTTGATGCTCGCCATGCTTTCCAGATATCGCTCAGCCAGTTCATCTCGTTGCGCACGGCGTGCTGCTAGCCGAGCGATGGCAGGCTCGATTAGCTTTCGCACTTCCAGGGTGCTGACGGGGCTGAAATCCGCCTCGGCCAGCAACTCGTTCGTAGCAAGTTCGGAGCCCCGCTGCGCTCGAATTACGGTATCGGCGACGTAGGTGCCCGAGCCGTGGCGTGTGACCACCATCCCCTCGTTCTGCAAAGCGCCGATCGCCTCGCGCACAGCGGGTCTGCTAACCCTTAGTCGCTGCGCCAAATCCCTTTCAGAAGGTAGGCGTGAGCCCTCGGCGTACAGGCCGCCTTCGATTCCCGCCCTGATCTGGTCAGCCACCTGCTCATATATCTGTTTTGGGCGAAATTCAGAATTCATACGAAGCTTCTCGCGCTAGGAGAGTGAGAGAGGAGGCAGCCAGATCGCCGCTTATCCATTAATGGTCATGATCTTACCACTTGAACAAGATAGAGGCTGAACTATCCGGGTGCCTCGTTGAAAAAAGCGCTGTTGCGGTTAATGGAGAAAATGGTCATTTGAGATTACCAAAAACGAAATGTCAGCGGAAAATGGTTTACGAATCTGCGAAAGTGGGCATAGAATAACCAGTAGCTGGTTTAAAAAAGACCAGAATGGCTTTGCTTTCAGCTCATAAAGACGGCCGTTTATGGTCGATTTGGTTTTAAAGCGAACCAATGGCTAACCTTTTGGTGTCTGCACGTCACTGAGCATTACGCGTGCAGATATCAGCCTGCTGATTGGTTGTCGTTCAGCGCGCTCTAGTCAACGCAGTTGGAGCGTATCACTCGGGGTAAAAGAACATGCCGATCGTACGTGTAGAGCTGCTGCCAGGCCGCTCGCCTGAGCAAAAGGCCCAATATGCGAAGAGAGTAACCGAGCTGGCAGTAGACATCCTTGGCTGCCCTCTGGAGGCGGTCGATGTCCTGTTTATCGAGGTTCAGGGTCACGATTGGGCGCGGGCTGGGGTGCCATGCGCATCATCAGCTGCGAAGTCTCCGCCCGAAATCACCCGGCAGTAACCGTAACTTTCAGTGTCCGCTAGGGCTTAGGTGATCAGCTATGAAAACAACAACAACCGTCGCGGTTAACTTAGATTCTGATTTTTGCGATCGGCTCAGAACGGCTGCACAGGCCATTGAGCGCACGCCTCAGTGGGTCATCAAGCAGCTCGTGGTGGGTTTCATCGAACGAACTGAGCAAGGTGCCGCTGTTGGCCATTTGGTCAATCTTTCCGAAGAGCGGACATTAAACGAGCAGGAGATCCTCGAAGCAATTCCTCATGGCGCCGAGCACGTCTTCCTGGAGTTCGCCGAGAGTATTCTTCCTCAGACTGTCATGCGTGCTGCCATTACTGCCGCCTACCGCCGCCCTGAAAGTGAAGCTGTTCCGATGCTTCTGGAGATGGCCCGTCTCGACGATGAGCAGGCAAGCGCGGCCAATAAGATGGCGCTGGGTATTGCTGAGAAGCTTCGTAATCAGAAAAGCGCTGGCGGTCGCCAGGGTCTTGTACAGGGGCTGCTCCAAGAATTCTCCCTCTCGTCCTTGGAAGGCGTTGCGCTGATGTGCCTCGCCGAAGCTCTGCTGCGCATTCCCGACAAAGCCACCCGGGACGCCTTGATTCGCGACAAAATCAGTCACGGGAAATGGGGCCAGCACTTGGGCCAAAGTCCCTCGATGTTCGTCAATGCCGCGTCGTGGGGCCTACTCATCACGGGCAAGCTAGTAAGCACTCACAATGAGGCCGGAATGTCTTCCGCCCTCAACCGGGTGATCGGCAAGAGTGGCGAGCCGCTCATCCGAAAAGCAGTCGACATGGCGATGCGCCTGATGGGCGAGCAATTCGTGACCGGCGAAACGATCGGCAAGGCTCTGGCCAACTCGGTGAAGATGCAGAACCAGGGGTTCCGCTATTCATACGACATGCTCGGCGAGGCGGCGTTGACCGACGAGGATGCCCGCCGCTACCTGGCCTCCTACGAACAAGCAATCCACTCCATTGGCAAGGCATCGCAAGGACAGGGTATCTACGAAGGCCCTGGGATATCGATCAAGCTCTCCGCGCTGCACCCACGTTACAGCAGGGCGCAGTACGATCGCGTGATGGATGAGCTGTTCCCTACGCTTTTGGGGCTGACCCAGCTCGCAAAAAAATATGACATCGGCATCAACATTGACGCCGAAGAAGCTGATCGTTTGGAGATCTCGCTCGACCTGCTTGAGCGCCTCTGCTTCGATCCGTCGCTGACCGGCTGGAACGGGATCGGTTTCGTGATCCAGGCTTATCAGAAGCGCTGCCCGTATGTGATCGACTACGTGATCGATCTGGCCAAGCGCAGCCGGCATCGTCTTATGATCCGTCTGGTGAAAGGCGCCTACTGGGACAGCGAGATCAAGGTTGCTCAGATCAACGGGCTGGAAGGCTATCCGGTCTACACCCGCAAGCCGTATACGGATCTCTCATACATCGCCTGCGCACGCAAACTGCTTGCAGCGCCTCAGCATATTTATCCTCAGTTCGCGACTCACAACGCCCATTCGCTGTCGGCGATCTACCAGATCGCTGGGCAGAATTATTACCCGGGTCAGTATGAATTCCAGTGCCTGCATGGTATGGGTGAGCCACTGTACGAGCAGGTAGTTGGCAAGATTGCTGACGGCAAGTTCAACCGGCCATGCCGCATTTATGCGCCGGTAGGCAGCCACGAGACGCTGCTGGCTTATCTAGTACGCCGCCTGCTGGAAAACGGTGCCAACACCTCGTTTGTTAATCGTATCGCTGACCAGACCATCTCGCTGAATGATCTCGTCGAAGATCCGGTGCGCCAGGTTGAGAAGCTTGCTGCGCAGGAAGGGGCGCTTGGAAATCCGCACCCCCGCATCCCTCTACCTCGCGATTTGTACGGTGCCGCACGTGTCAATTCCAGCGGCCTGGATTTGTCGAACGAGCAACGCCTGGCGTCACTGTCCTCGGCACTATTGACCAGCGCCCACCGGGACTACGTAGCCAAGCCTGTCATCGGAGGTCATGAGCCGGAGGGGTCGACAGTTATATCTGTCACCAATCCTGCTAATCATCGCGATGTGGTTGGACAGGTAATCGAGGCCAGCATCCCAGACGTTAGCCGGGCGCTAGATGTTGCCCAGTCAAACGTATCGGGTTGGCAGGCCACACCTGCGGTTGAGCGCGCACTAATTCTGGAGCGTGCCGCCGATATCATGGAAGGCGAGCTGCAGCCATTGATGGGGCTGTTGGCCCGTGAGTCCGGCAAAACCTTCGCCAATGCAATTGCCGAGGTGCGTGAGGCGGTGGATTTCCTACGCTATTACGCTAACCAGGCCCGTACGTTCAAAAACGATAGCCATAACCCTTTGGGCACAGTGGTATGCATCAGCCCATGGAACTTTCCTCTAGCCATTTTCACCGGCCAGATCGCTGCCGCGTTGGCCGCAGGGAACACCGTACTCGCCAAGCCTGCCGAGCAGACGCCGCTAATCGCTGCGCAGGGAGTTCGAATTCTCGTGGAAGCGGGAGTCCCGCAAGGGGTTCTGCAGTTGCTCCCTGGCAGGGGTGAAACTGTCGGTGCGGCCCTGGTAGGCGATTCTCGCGTGAGCGGTGTTATGTTCACCGGATCCACTGAGGTGGCAGGCATCCTCCAGCGAACTATCGCCGGGCGCCTCGATTCCCGTGGAGGTATCGTTCCGCTCATCGCTGAGACAGGCGGTATGAATGCGATGATTGTCGATTCCTCCGCTCTGGTTGAGCAGGTGGTATTGGACGTCATTAGCTCAGCGTTCGATAGTGCGGGCCAGCGATGCTCCGCATTGCGCGTGCTCTGTGTTCAGGAAGATGCAGCTGACCGCCTGATTCAGATGCTCAAGGGGGCGATGGCGGAGTACCGTCTCGGCTCGCCAGAGCACCTAGCGACTGACATCGGCCCGGTCATCGACAGCGAAGCCAAGGGGATCATCGAACAGCACATCAATGAGATGCGTCAACGAGGTCGTAACGTCTTCCAGGCTGCACGTTTCCAAGCGAGCGATATCGACAAAGGTACGTTCGTTGTACCGACGATTATCGAACTCGATAGCTTCGATGAGCTGAAGAAAGAGGTTTTTGGGCCGGTTCTGCACTTGGTTCGCTTCAAGCGCTCAAACTTGAGCGGCCTGTTGGATCAGATAAACGCGTCCGGCTATGGCCTCACGCTTGGCGTTCACACGCGTATCGATGAGACGGTCGACCAGGTCGTCGATTCTGCAAATGTCGGCAACATGTACGTCAACCGCAACATTGTAGGCGCGGTTGTTGGCGTACAGCCATTCGGGGGTGAGGGGCTGTCAGGTACTGGCCCCAAAGCAGGCGGCCCGCTGTACATGTACAGGCTGCTATCTAGCCGACCACAGGATGCAGTGGTTGATCGCTTGGCGGGAGGCGAGTGTGTGGCAGTCGAGCGTCCTGCCGAGGAGATCTTGGCGATTGACGCTCTGCGTCAGTGGGCGAATACAAATGATCAAGCTGTCGCCCAAGCGCTTGAAGGATTCGTAAGCCGGTCACCTAGCTACCGCACTCATTGCCTGGTTGGGCCGACAGGAGAGCGAAACACCTATACGCTCAAGCCCCGCGAGTTTGTCCTATGCCTAGCGAAGGGAAAATCCGATTTGCTCGTAGAGCTCGCAGCAACGCTTGCGGTGGGTAGCAAGGCCGTTGTGCCAAAGCAGCAGGCGTCACTCATTGCTGATCTGCCAGATGCGGTCATGCGTCGGGTGATTGAAGTGGCTGACTGGACGAAGGCCGACGTTCCGATTGATGCAATTCTGCATCATGGCGATTGTGAACAGCGGGCGAACATTGCGCGCCTCGCCGCCGCGCGTAAGGGGCCAATTGTTGGCGTTCAGGGGGTGGGGATCGGTGACACTGACATTCCGCTGGAACGACTGTTGATTGAGCATGCCTTGAGCGTCAACACCGCTGCTGCAGGTGGCAATGCGAACCTGATGACTATCGGCTGATCCGCTGAGCTCCGCCCATGCAATGTGGGCGGAGCGCTGTCTCTTCGCGATCGCACATCGAGAGCTTGAGTCGTTGTAAGGGGGTAGTTGCTGGAATGGACGAACCCCCTGAAGCCCTGCCGACCGCTACATGCCATCTATGACTGGAACTGGACGGACTACATCGGCGAGACGACGCTGGCTGGATTTTCCAGAGAGCGACCGGTATTCACTCGGTGTACCACCTTTTCGATACCAACGAGATGCTGGACGCCAAGTTGCTGATTGGAGCTCCGGGTATGACGTGGTTGGGCCGAGTAATTACTACCTTGCGCGCCTGATCACAGCAGGAGCGTTCGCCCCGCTGGATCGCTCGCTGCTGCCGAACTATCCGAACATCGATCCTGCCGTCCTCAGGCATCGTGAGCGCAACGATCCTGGCAGCGTCTAGGCGGTGCCCTATTTGTGGGGAACCGGCGGTACTGCTTACAACCAGGACATGGTGAAGAAGGTGCTTAGCCTACAGCTAGGAGTGGTCTGCTCAGGGCCCGCTTTGAGCGGCTGAGGCATGGGATCCTCAGGGCACGGAGCTACCAACCGGCAGGGCGAAATGGGGTAGACTAAATTCTGGGCAACAAAAAACCGCCATGTAGGCGGTTCCTTGAGTTTTCTTCTGCAGTAAGTGCCCTAAGGCCGTCGTGAGGCTCCGGTACTGCTCCAGCATTCCCCACCAGTGATACAGATGCTACTGCAAAAATGGTGGGTTTGTCAATAGCGGACGCTACGCTGGGCGCAGTGCGTCCGCTATGCGTGGGCACTAAGCTTGCGCGTCATTTGCTGCTGCAGGGAGTGAATCCATTTCCTGGTACAGGTCGCGTAACGCTGATACCTCTGTTTCCAAGACGCCATCTCCTAAGCCTTTTCCCCAGCCTACTGCTACTTCCTTCACCAGCTCTAGCTCCCTATTGTCCGCCTTGGCAGCGGCTAGGCTTGCTTCAGTAGTCGCTAGGACTGCCCCCAGCCTAGCTAGCTCGGCTACGAGCTCGTTATTAGCAGCAGCTGCGGCAGCAAGCTCTTTTGTTAGATCTGCTGCACGATCTTTCGTCTGTTGGTAGTCGCTAAGCCCAACGCTATGGGCCAGGCACGTCTTCATTTCTCCGATTTCTGCATTAGTCAGCCAGGTTTGATACTTGGGATCACGCCCTCGGCGAGGGCGCTCATTGCCACGCTGGAAGAAGGTGATTGGCGGAAGTATCCTGCAGGGAGAAATGGATTCAATCATGCCAGTCAGAACCCAGCTCTCCTTGCCGCTGGTTCCCCAAGCCGCCAGCTTTTCCAGCGTTTGCCGAGAAAGCTGAAAGCACGTTCGATCGCCGTTAGGTGCCTGCGACGTCACTGGCACAACCTGTACCTTTCCACGCTTTGCGCTGATCACCACCGCGAGCCGGCGCTTGTGCATCTCGCCTTTTTGGAGAGTATCGCAGTAGCGTTTGTTAGTCCTCATCTCACCATCCTCACGTGCTACGTTTTGGATGAAGCCGTAATCAACGTCGACTAGGGTGCCCATGCGGATGACTCGCTCCAGGCTCTGGCCTGTTTTTGCCAAGGTATGGCGAAGGTACTCTTCGCGTATGCCGGAGCTGAAAGGCTTGCTGAGTACGACGGTATAGATCGCCGGGGTAGCGTCCCTCTCTGACGCTAACGCAACGTCTTCCACGAACCATCGGTAGTGAGAGTCGTTGGAAAACTTCTTAATAAGGTAAACGCTATGTTCGCCTTTGCTGGGCAGCAGCGCCTCGGAAATAGAGTTGAACGTCTCTGTTCCGATGAGAGCTTGCGTAACTGAGCCAGACTCAAGGTCTTTGGTTCGCTCAAAATACCGAATGACGATGGTGTCCATAGCGTCGCTACACTGCAGGCTCCTTAGGGTGCTGGCAGCATGATACGCGATACCATCCGCTGAGTTGTGCTATCTCGCTAGCTATCGTTTGCGCTGTATTGTCAGATGGAAATGCTGGGATCTTAGCCATGTCTGAACTGATCAAGCAGGCCTGCGAGCACTGGCGCTACGTGGCTCCATAGCTAAGCCAGCCAACGAGCGAAGACGAATATGATGCTCTGATCCAGGGCTTGGATAAGTTGCTGGGATTGGAGGCGACGATGAAGATCAGCTCTTGGCTGACCTTGCATCACGCGTCGGGGACATGATTGAGGCCTACGACCAGGATCCATCGGCCATTGCCGGAAATGAGCGGGGCAGAAGTGCTGCGTTACCTGATGAGGGAGCATGGCCTGGGTCAGGGAGATCTACCAGAGGTCGCTACCCAGTCAGTCATGTCCGGGGTGCTTGCTGGCAAACGCCAATATGATGCGCGCCGCGTCCGCGCAGTATTTGATCGTTTCAGTGTTTGTGCGAATGTCTTTTTTCAACACGTAGAAAGAAAAGGGCCGCTAAGGCGACCCTCCCACGTAACCTGGGCAGTTATTGCAGCCAGCTTTCGACTTTCTCGGAACCGTATTGCTCTTTCCAAGCCTTCAGCACCTTGTGGTTGCCTCCCTTAGTCTCGACAACCTCGCCAGTATCCGGGTTTTTGTAGCGTTTCAGCATGCGCTCACGACGTGGGCCTTTCACGGGTGCCGCAGCACCTTTGCTGGCATTAGGATCGAGTAGGGCGATTACGTTACGTAGAGAGTAGCCGTAGTCAGCAAGAAGATTTCGAAGCTTGGTTTCAAACTCAATTTCCCGCTTCAGTTTTTCGTCGCCCTTGAGCGCTTCGAGGCGTTTTTGCTGCTCAGCGATTTGAGCTTGAAGGGCCTTGTATTCTGCAATTATTGACATGGCGTTCCTGCGTCCTCGGTCTAAGTAGTATGGAGATCGATGCAAGTAGGGAATGCCGCAGGTTCGCGATTTATATTGATTGTGTTTTTGCTTGCCAAAGGATCGGCCGCTCCTCAGCCTAGATTGACTACTTGCCAGATCGATTGCGCCGCCATTTCGCAAGGCTTCAGATGGAAAGGGAACCTTTAACGTGCCGACCTCAACCACGCACAGTCGTGGCGGCGGGAGCTAAAATTCATCAAAGACCGCCCCGAAATAGAAGTTTCCGGCCAGAAGAGGTCGCCCGCCGGTTGATAGTAGCTTCACCATTCTCAATTGGCATAAGCGCAACGCGCTGAGCTTTTGAACGCATAGCGCGCAAATCCCGAGCGGATCCGCGCATCGTTAAATACTTTATCGAGCGCTTTCCCAAAATTGCCCTTACGGTAGCGTATGGCTCGCCGTTCCGGCTAAACCAATGTGAAGTGGTGCATAGGCGATGGTCGAGAATCAGGAAGTGGAGGCAACGCTAGCGACAGTACATGCGCTGCAGCGGTGCAACCTGACGGCAATATCAACACCTGGACTAGAACGCTGAACGCGTCGTTGCTGCCGAATATGCATCAATCGCAAATGCTGACACTAAGCAATTTGGTTTTAATCACCATGGCTAAATCTAGCAGGTAGTATTAGGAGGAAGCCTTTACAGTCTGGATTGAGTATCCTTGGATTGGGCAATGTGCCAGGTCTATCTGGACGCAGAGAGGCGTTTGCCATAAATTCCGTGGCCAAAGCTGCCATGGATGTCGAGATGGAACCTAATGACTCTGGCGGAGTCGCTGCCAAGCACGGCTTCATTTACCAGGATTGTGTCGCCGCCTATTACGTCACTCAGATGCTGCGTGACAAAAAAATCCAACGTGTTCGATGTGAAGTCACAGACGACATTGATGTCGTTTGTGATGACTACGTCGAATTCGTCCAGGTTAAAACCACCACGAAGGCTCACTGGGCAAGAAGCGATCTTTTAGTCCTCAGCAGAGGCGCCGACAAAAAGAAAATTCCAGGCAGCTCGATCATGCATAAGTCCATGCAGAGCGAACCCTTACTTACCGTGCCTAGGCGATTCAGGATCGTCACGGAACATCCGGTCAACGTCACACTTGAGTACCTGCACATCAACCTTGATGAGCGTGCCGGAAAGACAGGGCGTGAAGATCTTATCGACTATTTGAACGAAAAGACCAATAACTATGTTGCACCCAGTGGCGTCAGTGTAGCGAGTTGGGTAGACGCTGCGTTCTGGGAAGTATTCCGAACCATGCGCGAGATCGAATTGCTAGGCATTAGCAATATTCGAAGAGCGGCGGATGACCTTCATGGGGTGATATTGAGCAGCGAGGCCTCGGCAGAGGATATCTGGCGAGACATTCTGGACACGGTTACCCGCAAAGGAGCTTTGTCGCGCAGAATCCACTCCGTCGACAGCAAATCGTACCTTCGCTCAGATTTGAATAAGTGGTTCCGAGGGCTGGTCGAAGAGGATCAGAAGCGGGCGGGTCGTAAGGTCTACATCAAACGCCAGCTACCTCACATCCTGGTTCCTTTTCGCAATCCGCTGGCCACTTCGTGCGCCAAGCGCAATGGTCTTGTCCTGCACCAGCAGTACAGCCTTACGCGCTACCGCTACAAACACATCGTCGACAACGTGTGCAAATGGCTGGATGAGGTGTTCCTTCGTCCTAATGAGCTCGCAGACATCAATAAGTTGTCGCTTGTCGAGCAGAGCCAACGTTTGAGGAGCACTGTGTTCGCCTCCCTGGCAGACGTTCGTTCATTCCTGGGGCGAGTGCTTCTTCATGCCACGATACGGCAGATGCATGCGAGTCAGCCCATTCCGTGCTTGCTCTATCTCGAAGGGCAAGACGAAGCAAAGATCCTTGAAAACGTCCATATTGTTCGGCGAGACCCGGAGGGCGATCAGCTGTGGGTTGGCTTCAGTGAGCTCGTGACTGCCGCCAATATAACCACCCGCCTGACTGAGATCCGCGAGGAACTCTATGAGGAGATTAGCGGTTGTTTCAGTAACGCTCGGGGCAAGATTCTCGATATCAAGGATGATAGCTACCTGCTGCGGCATGACATCGACGTCATCCTCGACGAGAGCCACTCGTTCGATGCACACCTGGATCGATTCAGATTTGTGGTGTTCGTCGGATACGACTCTTCGCTGCTGACCGAACCCGAAACTCCTGGGCACGAAGATCATTTGGAGCAAGAAACGGCAGCTCTGTTTGAAGCGTTTGCTGACGATCTTAAACACAACCCGGCGTTCGCAAAACTCACTATCGATGTGTTCATCTACCCCGCGCCAAGTTTGGATACGTTGACCAATTTGCTGGACGAGCAGGTCAGGAAGGCCGTATGAAAGACGTTTACGATGTAGCCAAACAGAGCTTGGATGGGGATGGCTTCTCAGCGTTCCGGTACCTGTCTACGGTTAACTCCCTATTGTCTAACCCAGTCTCCACCTCGCTCGGCAGAGACTTGGCGATAAGAGCGCTCGATGCCCGTGAAAAATTCACCGACCATGCTGCAATTTTGCGCAACATGGTCAGGAAAGCTGGTCTGTTTCCTTACCTGAAAAAAGAGTTTTCTGACCTTTCTCATGGAGATCGGATCGCTCTGGATGTGTACCGAACGCCGTTCTCTGAAGACTACGTCTTCCACTCGATGCAGTTTCGAATTTTCGACTTACTCAAGGATGGCCGCAACGTCGTGCTCAGTGCTCCAACGAGCATGGGTAAGAGCGCTATCGTCGACTCGCTGCTTGGGCTCGGGCGCCTCAAACGTGTCGTTCTAGTGGTACCTACCGTTGCGTTAGCTGACGAGACGCGCAGGCGTCTTCAAGAACGCTTTGGTGAGGTCTATCAGATTATCCACCACAGCTCGCAACAGTGCCGTAGTGAGTGGGTCGTGTACGTCTTGACCCAAGAGCGTGTCAACGAGCGAGAGGACATCAAGGCCATCGATCTTTTTGTCATCGACGAGTTTTACAAACTGGCTTTTCAACAGCTCAAAAGTGGCCGCACGGACTTCACGGACGAGCGGGTCATTGAATTGAATATCGCTCTTAGCAAGCTGCTGAAGGTGTCTAAACAGTTCTACCTCACCGGGCCCTTCGTAAACAGTATTCGGGGCTTGACAGAGCTAGGCCACGACCACACGTTCATCTCCGCAGATTTCAACACCGTGGCCGTCGATGTACAGACGTTCGGTGTAAGTCCCGATGACGATGAGGGCAAGCTGAAAATGCTGGCGACTATTGCGCCCCGGTGCAAAGGAGCCACGATCATCTACTGCAGGTCATCCAAAACAGCTGGGAAGGTTGCCCGCGAGCTCGTTCGGCTTGGGTATGGCCAGCCATTTCAGAGTGAGCATATTGACTGGGTTGCCGAGGAATTTGACCCCGAATGGGACTATACCTATGCCCTCAGAAACGGGATTGGCCTGCATTTCGGTGGCCTGCCTCGTGCTCTCCAGCAGTACACTGCTGACCGCTTCAATGCCGGCGACCTGCGCTTTTTACTGTGCACATCCACCATCATTGAGGGAGTGAACACGATTGCCAGAAATGTCGTTATCTACGACAACCGAAATGGAACACGTGCAATCGACAAGTTCACTCATGGCAATATCAAAGGCCGTGCGGGCCGAATGGGAGTCCATTTCGTAGGCAAGGTGTTTTGTCTGGAAGACGTGCCTCAAGACAGCCTGAATCAGGAGGTCGATGTGCCCCTGGGAATACAGGATGCAGATACCCCCCTGAACTTGCTCGCGAGTGCCCAGCCTGATCACTTGACTGAGTATTCACAGGGCAGGTTCGAAACTGCGTTTTCCCGAGATCGGTTTACTCTAGACTTGGTCAAGAAGCACTCATACTTTCGGATGGAGCAGTTCGAGCAGTTGTACAGCATGGTCGAGATGCTCACTGAGAACGAGTTTGAGTCGCTTGTTTTCCACTGGTCACCAGCACCTGGTTTTTTGAAAACGCTGGCCAGTATCAGCAGCAAGCTAGTGCCCAAGGCATTCACTGCTAATGGACTGCAGACCAAATACCCAGATAAAATTCTGGCCAAGCTGACAAGCTATCAGAAAGCAGAGAGTTACTCGGCTTATTTGAAAGATCAGATTGATTACACCAAGCAGCGGATTAAGGACGGTGAAGAGGTGAACTTTTCCGCGACGCTCAACAATGATCTGAAGCTTGTGAGCAACACCTTCGGCTATACCATCCCTAAGGTATTGGGGCTGTTGGAAGACGTAGTTCGCTTGCACGCTATCAAGAAGGGCGTTCGCACCAAAATTGACTATAGTCATGTCAGAATGACCTTTGAAAACCTCCATCTCCCTTCAGGAGTGAATGCGCTGGAGGAAATAGGCATCCCCATTCAGACGCTGCACCGTATGTCTGAGCTTCTAGACTTCCCAGAGGGAGCTGGGGTGGATGAGATGGCAGATTATCTTCGGCAGAGCGAGCGGGCCTGGGAAATTATGGGAGCTGTCGACCTGAGCTTCATCAGGCGCGCGCTGGGAACGGTGTAACGCCAGCGGCATTCCTTCCTTGAGCGACCGCTACAGTAGCCATCCGCCTTTGACTGGTTGCTGTCGCCAAGGGCAGCAACCGGCCCAGAGTGTGCAAAAACGCCTCCCAATTTGAAGTTTGCGCGTTACGTGAAAATGTGAAAATTAACGGCACGTTAGCGTATGTAGATTTCGCCTGGATGCGCGAATTTTAAAATGGTTTTGAGTGCCTGCCGCAACAGCTTCGTTCAGCACCTAGGCTGGCTAAGTGAGATCAATTCATACATGACGTCGATGCCAGCGGAGACGTCGCCGTTATGGCCGGGCTGACTGCTGGTCATCTTTCAATGCTTTGCCCTACTTGCAATTCCCAGCCTTTCTGAACCCAGCATCAACTGCCTCTGCTTCCGTTTCAAATTGAATGCGGTTCAGTTCGGAAACCTGGTTGTAGCTTGGGCAGCCGACTGGAATGTGGTAGACGAGACTGTTCTTGTTGCCGATCACGCTGCCTTGAGAAATAGCGACATTGGGTCGTGCTGCGCTCTGTGCTTGGCGATCCTTCCGATCAGGCTTCATGACTCCTTCGCCGCGTGGCCTGTAGCTATTGACCAGGTGCTTTGCCCCGTAACGAATGGGTTGGAATGCCCGACAAGTTTGGCAATCCGATTATTACGCTCACGCTCCCATGTAGTTACCGGGTGTTGCTTGCTCCAAGCCATCAACACCTGCTGCCGACGCGACATGTTTCAGGTTGTACCTATCGAACATGTAGAAGGTTGCCCGTGCACCAAGCCCCTTCACTTCATCTCGGGGCTCAGCCGTCCTGCTGGTGAAGTCGATCTTCGTAGCACACTGACCGTACTGGTGCGCCACGCCGCTCGCCACGCCGTAGTTGAAATTGGCCCTGTCGCCGTTCACTTCTCCCACGGACGGATAGAGTTTAAACAGATCAGCTTCCATCGCGCGGAATATGCATTAAATCAGCCTAAACGTGGAGCCAGGCTGACTATGTTGCCGTAAGGTTACTGTGCTATTAAGAGGAATAAGCCGGCCACACTAAACTTTGCACCTAATGCAGCCAGATTTGCAAGCGAGTCTAATCAAAAAGTTCAAACTGTGGTTTAACTGTCAACTTTACAGCTACAAGCGAACAATCATCCGTAGGCACCAGCCGTGCGATACGTCTACGTAGGTTTGCAGCGAACCGGTTCGGATCTTCAAGAGTGCTTTCCAGAAAGCGCGGCCTCAACTCCCACGAATGGTAGGCGCCATCGGACATAATGAACAAGCTTACACTACCATCATTGGCACAAATTTGGTCATACCTCAAGAAAATCTCTTGGAAGCGTAGATTAATTTTCTTTGATATTGCTGAAAACAGCGTATTTTTCCCGCCTGCTTCTTTTAGCTCAGAAGGTCTGTATAAACCTTCGTCTATAAGCATCTGATGCTGGGTATGGTCTTTGGTAATTTGAATAAGCTTTCGATCACTTTTCAAATAAACCCGACAATCTCCAACATGACCTATTCTTATACCCTTTTCTCCCGCATAGCAGAAGGTTAAAGTAGTCGCGGCCTCATAGTAACTAGGGTCTTCCTGAGTAAGATTTGAGACGCGAATTTTAATCTGGTCAAATATCTTCTCAACCGCATCAGCGCTTTCTAATGCTGCCGGTTGCAAGCCTATTAAATATTCGATGGCCGACTCGGATGCGTTGCTTGCCCCAGCATAAGAACCAACACCATCTGCAATCGCCATCAGGAACCCGGTTCCTACCTTGCGTGGCGGCAGAACAGAATCTTCATTTTTTCGCGCTAGTTCTTTTGGAAATGAGAAAACACTTGAGCTTAATAACTTAATCATTTGAGCTCTCCTGAGATGGCGGCAACAAGCTCATTTCGCATTTCTTGAACTTCTGCGTAACGATCAGGGGGGGCGCCGGGCAGTGCTTTTCATATAGACTTTATGAACGCCTGGATTTTCCAACATTTCCAGATCCTCCAATAGCACACCGAGCGCAAAGATATCAGTCCTTTTACTGTAATCGCCCGCAATAGATATTTCAGGAGCCATATATTTAGCGGTGCCCATTGCTGTTGCAATCTTTGTAATAACTTCAGACTCGGTGCTTTTGTCTAGATTTTTGACCAGCCCAAAATCTGACAACTTGTAAATGCCATTCTTAAATCGGAGAATATTGGAAGGCTTTATATCGCGATGGAGGTAATCCAAAGAGTGCAAATATATAAGGCCATCCGCAACCATCAGTAGTACATCGATTTTCTGAGCTGGCGTTAGAATCCCTTTCTCGATATCCTTTTGCAGATCGCCATCCGCGAGATCCATAATAAACCATGGCTGGTCTGATTTTAGATCGCAAAGGTAGATGTTAGCTACATGAGTGTGCACACAGGAGGCTTGATATGACACCTCACGGGCGAAACGTCTTCGAAACTCATCGCGAAGTTCTGGGTCAAGAACACTCAAGGATTTGCGGGCATATTCACCGCATCGATAATCAGCAGTATTGAATAGCTCAATTTTGTCTACAAATCCAAAGCCACCTTCGCCGATTCTCTCAATTATTTTATACTTGTAGTTGCCGTGATAGCCATCCATTCCCTGATCCACGCTGTAACGATTAGAACCGACTTGATTGAAATCCGATGCTGGTAATGTACGCGTCAGTGATGCCCTCGCGGATGACATCATAATGCCATAGATCAGTACGTTGCGTGCATACATACCCCCGCACGTGCACCAACCGGTGCAAAGCCGATGCCGGGGAATGGGAAAGAATGGGATTGCCTGACCTTTTCCAAAATTGCTCACGCATTCGTGAATTTATAGCTTGAATCGACGTGACCTCCTATATAACGGAGTGACGGCTATTGGCCGTTTCGAGCCTGTCGCAACAGGCAGAAGTCCGACAGAAGCGGACACCACCTAGGAACGACGGTTGCGGGGAGGACGGTCAAGAGGGGAAAGCGTCAGTCCGCTATAGAGATGCCTCAGCACACAAAAAAATTTTGCTGATAAAGGGAAGGGGGCGTAGCCCACCCAATAATGGTGGTCTACCGCTTTCGATGCTGCGGAGCAGGATCCCGCCCAACTGCGCCAAGCCTTCGGCACTTTCATGGCTGGGCAACTCCTTCGCTAGATCGCTGGATGCAAATCTCTCTAGGTAGCCGCGCACATTGCTACCAAGAGCATCAGCAGCGTATTCCTCCAGCTCAATCGCCCAGAGTCCGCGCTCTTCATTAAGCGTCATGCCGATTCTGCAAACGAAATAGGCCGCTTTTCGCGGCCCTCGCTGATAGAGCAAAAACGGCTTATTGCAGCCAGCCCTCAACTTCTTGAGAACCGTGCTCCTGCTTCCACGCCTTGAGTGTCTTATGGTTGCCGCCTTTGGTTTCGACGACCTCCCCAGTATTCGGGTTTTTGTAGCGTTTAAGGGTGCGCTCTCGGCGGGTGCCTTTAACAGGCGCTTCCGCAGTTTTCCCAGCTTTTGGGTCGAGGACTGCGATTACGTTGCGCAGCGAGTAGCCGTACTCAGCGAGCAAGGCACGGAGTTTGGTTTCAAACTCGATTTCTTTTTTCAGTTTTTCGTCGTTTTTGAGCGCTTCGAGACGAGCTGTTTGCTCGGCGATTTGGGCTTCGAGGGCTTTGTATTCGGCAATGATAGACATAGTCAGTCCTAGTTCTACAGATCAGTTTTTTACCGCTTTAGCAGGCGCCAAGCAATGCCCGCAGGTTTCTCTAGCGCGGTTCCCTTTTGGCTTGAGAGCAGTTCTTCCCATCAACAGGTGAGAAGAAACCAAATCTTCCCATATTCCTATTTTTCGAGGAATGGTAATAGGTCACGCTAGGGATCAGGGATACGTCAGGCTCTTGGTTGTCGAAGATGATGATCTGCCGATCTTTGTAGTTCTCGGCAACATCGCTATAGAATGAATACACCATGTCTCCCGCAATCTTGTCAGCTTCGCTTTGCTCTTCGCCACGGTCTTGGTCGGCCTGTTTGTACATCGTAAGAGGCGAGTCAAGAACTACAAGGCCAGGGTGTCGGCCCAATGGCGCAAGGTGCTGCATGAGCCCAATGACAAACGACGAAAAGCCGATAGCGCGATAACCCTTTTCGAAGTGAGGTCTTCTCTTGCCAGCGATCAACGCCGCCACATTTGGTGACTTTCAGGTACTGCTTCTTGAGGTAGTGCACCAGTTCAAGCGTGAAGTCCTCCCAGTCGTCAGAGGACGTTATTAACAGTCTTTCCAGGACGGCAACGGGCGCCCCCATTTGGAAATCCAGGGACGTTGCTGAAAAATCAGCTGGCTTTGGCGGAGGGATTTCGCTCTCAATCATGTCGAGCCCCTTCGGGACAGGGCATTAGTATCTCTTGGATACATAAAATAGCCCGTTCCTTTCCACAAGCTGATTTCCGGTGGAGATCAATATTGAATCCAGCGCCAAGTCCCAAGGGATATCCTCCAGCGCTAGACTTATTGTTCCTTCAACTTCATTTGAAACGACGAAGTTCTTGCCTGCGAAGTCGGCGATCAACTGGACGGCAGATCGCACGTCAATATCCAGCAATCTGATTGATATCGCCTCGCCAGTGAATTTTCTATCAGCAACGATATTTTCCCTGTCCAAGTGGACAATGATCTTGGGCTTCAGGGAGAACAGAGAGATCTGATCTGATGCCCCAAGCTGAACAACGCGGTGTTCTGGTTGATATCGATCGGCCTTGACTATGACGCCGTAGCGGCCTTGGTTGAGGCACATTCCATTATAGAAGGGCTTGTCGAGCTCACTGATGTCGACCTTGGCGTCAAATGGATAGGCCTCAACCCGCAGCGCGACCTGGCCATTGGGGCACGAGGAGTGGAGGGGGCCAACCTCTAGACCGGCTATGGAAAGAATGCTTTGAAAGGCCGCGATGCCCGCCGTAAAGCCAGTGACTATTAGTCCAAGGGATTTCAGGGATTCGGGGAATTGCATGGCGATATCCGTATCGGCGAGGTGAAGCCTTATAACCTGCGTGGTCAATTAGAGGCAATGGCAACTTGCCGGCACTAGTGGCAAGGATGTGTAGGGACGCTCTGGTGTTGAATCCAACGCCTGCCTCCTTTGGCTGATCCCTTGGCGCAAGAGGGCTTAGATCTTCAAGGGGCGCGGGGTGGATGTCAGTGGTGATCCGGTGCTTGGGGCCGCAATTAGCCCATCACCTTGACGGTATAAGTTTTACGACAGCGTTAATCGGTAAAGGGGGCGTCTGTCTCAGCGATATACTGTGCAGCTTGACATGGAGCCAACATGATCCAGCTGCCCATCGATGCCGCCATCCCCTCTCTGCGCCAGGCCCTGACTGGCCACGACTCTGTCGTATTACAGGCGCTGCCTGGTGCCGGTAAGACGACACGCGTTCCCTTGGCGCTGCTCAACGAAGCCTGGTTGAACGGGCAAAGCATTCTGATGCTCCAGCCCCGTCGAGTGGCTGCTCGCGCAGCTGCCGAGCGCATGGCCATTGAGCTGGGCGAGAAGGTGGGTGAGACCGTTGGTTACCGTATTCGCCTGGAAAGTAGGGTCGGCCCGCGCACGCGGATTGAGGTGGTCACCGAAGGCATCCTATCGCGCAGGCTCCAGGATGACCCTTCGCTGGAAGGTGTCGGTCTCGTCATATTCGATGAATTTCATCTTCGGAGTTTGGACTCTGACTTGGCTCTCGCGCTATGCCTGAATGGCCGTGAGTTATTCCGTGCTGAACAGCCACTGAAGCTTCTTGTGATGTCGGCCACTCTGGAAGGTGCTCGCCTTTCGAGCCTCCTGGGGGAGGCCCCGATTGTGATTGGTGAGGGGCGGATGTTCCCCGTGAGCACGTTATGGGGTCAGCCCTATCAGGCTGGCGAATACATTGAGCCCAAGGTAGTCCGGGCATGCCTCGATGCTGTCCGGGATCAGCAAGGAAGCATCCTGGTCTTCCTGCCCGGCCAGGCCGAAATCCGACGCGTGCATCAGGAGCTCAGCGATAAGCTTGTTGGGCGTGGTGATTTTCTGTTGTGTGCCCTGCATGGCGAACTGGATCTTGGTGCGCAGCGCGCGGCTATCGAGCCTGCTCCACTGGGCAAGCGCAAGATCGTGCTGGCGACCAACATCGCCGAAACGAGCCTGACCATTGAGGGCGTGCGCGTGGTGATCGACTCCGGTCTGGAGCGGGTGCCACGGTTTGACCCGGCAAGCGGAATGACCCGCCTCGCGACACAACGCATATCCCAGGCCAGTGCTGTTCAGCGCGCGGGTCGAGCTGGGCGCCTGGAGCCGGGTGTGTGCTATCGCCTTTTTTCTCAATCTCAGCACGAGCAGTCTGCGGCTTTCAGTGCGCCGGAGATTGATCAGGCCGACCTGGCTAGCTTGGCGCTGCAACTTGCGCGCTGGGGCGTTACGCCGGATCAGCTCAGGTGGCTCGACGTGCCTCCAGCCGCCGCCTTCGCTCAAGCGCGAGACCTTCTGGATCGCCTGGGGGCTTTGGAAGCCGACGGCCGCCTGACTGTCCATGGCCAAGCGATGGCTGAGGTGCCGGCACATCCCCGAATTTCTCACTTGCTATTGCGTGGTCACGCACTGGGCTTGGGCTCACTCGCCTGTGATCTGGCGGCGCTGCTGGGCGAGCGTGATGTGCTACCTGGTGGAGGGGCTGATCTGCACAGCAGGCTTGCGATGCTAGAGGGCAGTCAGCGCAGGCCGCGACACGCCCACGGTGCTGCTCAGCGAATCAAGCAGCTTTCTCGTCAGTACCGCAGCTACCAACGTGGGAGCGTCACAGAGGCCGTGGCTGATCCAGAGCATTCTCGTTGGCTCGGTTGCCTATTGGCGTTGGCCTATCCAGACCGCGTGGCTCAGCAGCGCCGTGCAGGCGGCGGCGAGTATCGGCTCGCCAATGGTCGCGCTGCGATGTTCACCGAACCTGACGCGCTCATGAAGCACTCCTGGTTGGTAGTTGCTGAGCTGGGTAGCCGACAAGGACAGCGTGAAGAGCGCATTTACCTCGCGGCTGACCTTGATCCTGCATTGTTCGAAAGCGTGCTTGCGCAGCACGTGGTGCTCGTCGACGAGCTCGATTGGGATGAGCGTGCTGGGGCCCTGGTTGCCGAGCGTCAGCGCAAGGTGGGAGAGTTGGTGTTGAGCTGCCAGCCACTGAAGGCGCTCGATGCGGATGCGCGTAGCCGGGCGCTTCTGGGGGTTGTTTGGAAGAAGGGGTTGGAGCTTTTGCCTTGGACGCCAGAGCTGCGCCAGTGGCAAGCGCGTGTGACGCTCCTGCGTGAGTTGGATCTTGCGCAGCAGGGACAAAGTAAGTGGCCGTGTGTTCGTGATGCCACGTTGCTCGCGACTTTGGACGAGTGGCTGCTTCCGTACCTGAGTAACGTCAGCCGGCTGAGTCACTTCAGCCTGTTAGACCTCAGTTCCATTCTGCGCGGTGCGCTTCCCTGGCCGCTTCCGCAGGAGCTGGATGAGTTGGCTCCAACCCACATAAAGGTGCCGTCAGGATCCTCTATTAAGCTGGACTACAGCGAGTCTCCGCCAGTGCTGGCTGTGCGGCTCCAGGAGATGTTCGGGCTGGGGGATACACCTCGCATTGCGGGCGGCAAGCTGCCGATCAAGCTGCACCTCCTTTCGCCGGCTCGGCGACCCGTCCAGGTGACCCAGGATCTGGCTAACTTCTGGCGCAGCACCTACATAGAGGTGAAGAAAGATCTGAAGGGCCGATACCCGAAACACTGGTGGCCGGATGATCCGATTGAAGCAGAGCCTACAGCTCGGACGAAACCGAGAGGAGGCTGAACGATAGGGGTTTTAGGGCACCTTGTGTGAGCAAGCCTTACTGTCTAAGCAATACCGATTCACGCTGTTTGGCAATGTCGAAGTCCTTTTGTGCCATCTGCCTAAGAGCTATGAGCTCCTTTTTGTAAGCGTCTACCGGCATCCCTTCTTCCAACATGGCTAGGAGCTCATTTTCCTCGGCAAAGTACTTGTCCATTGCCATAACCAGATGCACTGAATTCACTGTCTCGGTGTAGTCTGACAGCTCGCGGAAGGCAAGGTGGATGTAGCGGTCGACCGAGTCTGGATTGAGGTGGCCTGTCCAGCTGATAACCTCCGCTTTAAATGTCGTGCTATCAAGCAAAGCCCTGCAAAATTCATCGTCATTCGTGAGCTTGTGGCGTTGAATGAATCGTACGAAAAGGTTAGTGATAAACGCGTGGCGGAATGTATGAGGCGTAACCTGTGCTTTGATGCCTGCTAACTTGCGAAGCTCTCTAATCTCGTTAGAGAGTACGGGCCCAGTAAGCGGCATACCGGTGGTGGAGGAAACGAAGAAGAAACCATGATCCCTTTTGCCCTTGTACACATGCCTCATGATCCGTCGGCGTTCAACCTCCATGTACTGGCGAAGCTTTCTTAATGTCGTGACGAAAATAGGAACGAAGCGTACTGCTCCTTCTTCGCGCTTCAAAGTCTCGAACTCGAGGAGAGGATGCTCCATTGCAAGAGCCGCAAGGACAGCGTCAACCTTTAGACTAGCGATTTCATCGCGTCTAGCCCCCGTGTCGATCAGGAGATCAATGAGGCAACCCCGCCTCACCTTAACGGAAGTGGGCGCGTCGAGCCTTCGTAAGGCACACTTCAAAAGCTCAATTTGCTCAGAGGTCACTGGGCTGCGCCGGCGCTCTCGGTGTTTAGAACCAAAGGAGTGATGGGTTAGATAGCTGCGAGCGATTTTCCGCCCATTGCTGGTAATAGCTCTAAGAGTCTCCTCCCTAGCTCTAATGGTGCCATCCGGGGAAACGAATCTATCTTCCCCATAGATCCTTCCAACGAACGAAAGGAAATCGAGCCACACGCGTCCTGTGGCTATTACAGTTGTGTCAGATTTCCTACGCTGTGCAGGGTTGTAGCTCGCTGATTCACAGCGTATCTCTTCGATGTATGCCGTAAATTGCGCATCGCTCAAAGCTATAGGGTCAGTCCCATCTCGATAGCAACGGCGCAATATTTGGCTGACTTTGGCAGCATATTCGCCCATTGACCCACCTTTATGCCCTCTACGCGACAATCCTCGCCGCCCACGGCCTTTGCGGTTTAGAAGGGATTGCATATAGAGATTGCCGATCAGGCATGGTGACCCATTTGGCCAAACCATAAATGGCATATTGGTGGCGTCATGAGTGCTGATTTTGTCTACTGAGAAGTGACTAAAGATTTGAAATTCGCTTAGAAGCGAGTATAGCTTCCCTCCGGGCTCTGATAGCATCTAGCTAGATCCTTCTGTAGTCGCCAAGATTAATAACATCAAGCGAAGGCGGCGTTACCTCACCTGACGGTCGGCTCAGACTGAAGGGAGGAGGGGTTAAGCTTAAAATAGCCCGAAGCGTTTGAAGTGCATCTTGAGTCCGTTTATCACGTACTTTTTTGTCGGTAGCATCTCCGATGCTCGTAAACTGAAACATGGCCTCAGATACTGCGCGCAATAGCAGTACATTAGTCTGGCGATGCATTTCCAGTTCATGCTGGACTTGCTCTAGCTTTGCCGAAAGACCCGACTTGGTTCTTTTGGTGGCTTTTATCTGAGTCTGGTCGCATAAATTAAGAGCTTCAATGGCCTTAAGCCTCAAGGAGTTAATTGATTTAAAACCTCCAGCTAAATTATGGTTGGCGTGTGTCTTCAGGGTGTTTAGGCTCATCGGGGATGTACTTCTGGAGCCCAGGCCGTCCACGGAAAAAGTTTTTTTCAAGTGTGATATGCCAGCCTGGGTTTTTAATGCCATCCGCAGTTCACTATCCAACTTATACAGCTGTGGCTTCTGTATGATGCTAATCAAGAGCGACTGCAATGTTTCGACCCCTTCGATGGCTAAGTTGGTTCGGGTAGTAACTTTGCTCATACAAGCTCCGATTTGCGCACTAAGCGCACAACTATCTTAAATCTGTGTTCTTGATGATCGACAAAAAAATCGGGCTCAATTTCGATCCAGCCTTCTTGCACTAGCTCTGCAACTTGATCTTCCAATACATCTGTATCTATAAGCTCAAAATCTTTAGTTCCATATTTTTCATAAAGTAGCTTAGTAAGGTCGCCATAGTTTTCATTCTTGCCTTGGTGTAGCTGCTCCGCGATGTATTGGGATTTCGCGCCAACAAGCACGGCGCCATCGGTTGATTCCGTAATGTATCGATAAACGTGTTTAGGATCGGTATGGCCTAACATCCATTGCAACGTGTCAAGCTTGGAAAAGCTGCCGCAGTAGAAAAATAGCATGGCAAAAAAACGGCGGAGTTGATGCTGTCTGAAATAATAGCGTTCGCCGTTCATATTTATTGGAGTTTGAATATAGTCACAAAAAAAATCTAGGTTACGATTGTATGAATATATGCTGCATTGGGTGAGAGTGGCTGAGCCGCGCATGCAGGGAGTTGAAAAAAGGGTTTGCGTTTGTTTTATGAAGCCAACCCTCTTTAAGATTTTCTGCATTCTTATTAGATTTTTGACCATGTCTGCGGCGATTGGCTCGATTGGGCGAGCTTCTTTACGGCGAAATCCAAATAGGTGACGAGTACTTTTTGCGTTGTCGAAAACTAGCCATTGCGCAGCCTCGTCCAGGCAGCTATCTGCTTTTAGTTTGTACAGCTCACTTGAGCGCCTTGCCATGAGAACCCCTACAGTGAACTGGATTGCCCCTACATAAACAACCATCGAGTCGTATAGGTAGCAGCTCTCACGTAGACTAGCGAAATAGGTTTGCTTGTTACCTTTTCGCCCTGTCATCTGCAGCGAAGTGCTCTTTTCTTTTAACGATCGGAATAGCCGTTTAACTCCCAATTCGCGAAGCCGACATCCCAATAGATTAGCGAATTCATCTTGCGGCAGTTGGCATGGGCTAATTCCGAGCTTCCGGCACTTTAAAGCTATTCGGCAGAAGTCCCGTATTAGCGCTTCGCCATAATCGAGATGAAATTCTATCGCGCATCGAAGTGATTCAAAAACCGCTGCTGATGGTAAGGATTTGAATCTCCCTGTTTTGGCTAAGGCTGGGGCTGGGGTGAATTCTAATAACTGGGTAAGCGCGTCAACTGAGGGGCAGGGAACGTTTAGCTCATGCAGAACGCCCAAGTTATAGAGTGATGAGCTGTACCGGGAGAAGGAGGTGTCGCGCATTAGCTCCTTCGTGCCGCTTGTAACAGGCGCTCCTGGGTACTCCCTAGAAAATAAGCTGCTGCCACTGTTGTAGCATAGGATGGGGTGAGTTGGCTTATTTTGAGATCGTCCCCATATCGTCTCCGGATAGAGTAAATTGGACATCGCGATAGTGTTGGGCTGGTTTCCATTTCGCATCTGCTTATGATATAGGCCCTTGAGGTAAAGTGCGGCCCGTATCGAAGGGATAAGCGCATGATCAATGCCTAGCTCATCATCACGTCGTTGTTCGTGAGTTATCTCGGCAACCTGTGGGTTCGCTTTGAGAAATGTTTGGACGCGTTCATCGCCATCTGCAGATACAAGGCTAAGACAGTAAGCTTTCAGGCGCCCTGTCCAATTGTATACCGAGTCATGGATTGTGGTTTTGCTGGCGATAGCATCTAGTATTTCCGCTAAATTACCACCCGTAAGACCCGCTAAACCGTATGTGGCTAATTGATATCTTTCGCCGTTGATCAAAAGGTAGTCGATAAGGTGGCACGCTCGCTGAAAGCAAGCAGCTTGGCTGCCCTGAATATCATTGGTCTCGCCTAGATACCCGTGAAGGTCTCTGGTACAAGAAGTGAGAAAGTATTTAAGCCCCTCCAGTAGCTCACTGTTTTCTAAATCGGTCAGCCTAGTACCATTATCAAGAAAAACACTCCATTTCAATTGTTTCGTCTGTTTGTAACCAAAGCTTATAAGCCATACGGGTTCGTCGAAACCGCTAAGTAGCCAAGAGGCCGAGCGGTATGCCTCGCGCGGGCTATGCAAAAACGGCGATAGAAATTCTAATTCATTCGGTAACTTCATAGATCAGATTCTCCATGCTCGCTGCGTCAATGCTTTGCCGGGCTATGTTAAGGTACTGATGGAGCTCGTTGTTGTAGCCGCTTTCAATTTCGTTGATAACTAACTCTGTGAACTTCGACCAATATATTGATTTCGCATTGATTCTTGATTTTTCTTTCGCCAAAGAAACTGCTTCTTTTAGAGAAACTAAAGCGATAAGAACACCTTGTTCAATCGGGACTATTAGCCTATCGGCCGTTTGAGTATACCGATGCACGGTGTTCCGCCCTTTGCCGGGCTGGATGAGCTGGTCTGGGTTCTGAAGGTGCTCCGGAATGGAGCGCAACGCGTGATTTTCCATAAATAAATGGAATTCCGCCATGCTCTCGAATTTTGTCGCGTCAAGCAGGCGAGGGCTACCTTTCATAGCCTCACATATGAGTCCTCGCTGAAAGACACGGATCCACCTGGTCTGAATAAAATCAAGGATTGGCTCGGGTAAGTAACTGCGAAGAAGTCCTGCATTGTATGCGGTATGGCCCAAGGCTTTAGCCATCTCCTCGGCACTGTGTGTGTCTAGATATACCTCGACGGCACTAGATGCGCGAAATGCTGTAACAGAAAGGCGACACAGAAAGTCTTCTGTGCTTTCGCTATCTTTACCGCTGAGAGCAGAAAATTCGTTCACTGTTTCTTGTAAGTATCGGATGGTTGTTCTGTTTATTTTCATGGGCTCAGCTTGCTTGGGAAGGCCGATGTAACCCGTGCAGTGCAGAAAAAGTTTTCTCCAGTTGTCATCTCCAGCCTTGCGCAACTCTTCCCGTAGAGCTTGGGTCAGCGAGATGACCCTGCGAACATAAGCTGCCAGCCTCGGGCTAAGTATCACGGTAATCTCGCTAAGCCTTCCCCCCTTACGATCCTTATATGCAGTTAGCTGGTAGCCTGCGTCTGTGCTTTTAAATCCAGTTTCATTTCCTCGCTTATCATACAGTTCGAGGTATTTAAGCGATGATTCGTTAAAGCAGGGGTGCTCGTGGACTAAGAGTAGTTGAAGTGCTAGGAAGTGCTCTGTGGTAGGTAGGGCTAGGAGGTTAGAAACACTGGCTCTAGATGCCGTTCCGATTACTCGTTCAGGGTTCTTTCTGATATAGGATAGCCCGCTCTCGGCAAAGGTCGCGCATACGTTGTGCTCTCCAATCTCGCTGAGGCTGTTTTTACAAGAGTTACCTGAGGTGATCGGTCGGCCTTCGCGGGCAAGACGATTTCTTTTAAGCTCCAATATTCTGATTGTATGAAGCTTTTCCTTTGCCCATGACAAGACTAGACGGATATCACTTTTGATGTTTTTGAAGAGTATCTCAATTGCTTCTGTCTCCGTTAGGCTTAGCGGTACTGTAGTGACAAGTTTCACTTTTTCCAACGAGCCGTCCGATTTTTTCCTTATATGCGTGTGCGTGCCGGGTGGCGCTTTCGAAACTGGGCGGGGAATGCTTCCGGAAAAAGGAGTGACCCATAATCCTGACTGAATGAAAGCTTCATCCATCGTGTATGCGAATTTAGAATAGCTTCTTGTTTTGATATTGATATCTGAGCCTGAGTCATGAGTCTTTTTGAAGCTGTAAAGCATAAATTCAATGAATAGTTGCTTGAGTTTTACTGGATTACGAAACGTGCTGCAGGGCCAGAGTTTGGCGTTCTGACTTAAATAGGTCAGAAAAAGGTAAAATTCGCTGTGATTGGGTGCGAGCTTTGTTTTCGAATATTGCTGGTAAGCTTGGTAAGTCTCTTCGGCAAAGGTGGCTCCGTGAGAGTTCCATATCAACGGGATTGGCGCATAGCTGGTTTTGCCAAGTCGCCCATTAACAATCCATCCACTCCAGTAAAGAATTGCGCCTGGGGACAGTGTTGATCTTTCATCTTCCCATATCTGCATATTCTCAATGCTTAGTCTTTCTTCGCTGCTGAAGGTGGGAGTGTTAGGAGCTACTTTCCTCAGTTCATCGAGGATCAATAAAAACCCTGCAATGTATGCGTATCTGGCCGATCCAGACGCTGCCACGAAGGAACGGTCAGATAAAGCGCCTAGAAACCCTTTTGCAATGCGCAGGAAGCGTGGTGACGATGGCGATTTGTACGTAATTTTGTGGCCTGCTATGTCGCAGTAGGCCTCGAAGAGTTTTAGGACAGTTGGAGTGCATAGGGCATTGCGTCCAGGTACACCGGCCAACCCCCTAGAAATCTGGTCGACCAAGGCGTGTGGCAGCACCTTGTAGGGATAGATGCCTAGGCTTCTGGGGTATTTGATAATTGTCAGATTATTGTCCATTGTTCCTAAGCTGCCTATGGCGCGGTTTTACTGAGTATAGGCGGGGTTTGACAAAAGCAAGCGGAAGGCAAAATTCATGAGCGCAGCCTGGATGCCGACCTGGCCCTGGCGCTGACGCTCAATGCCCGCACCCTGCTGCGTGACGAGCCGCTCAAGTTGCTGTTGATGTCCGCCACGCTGGAGGGGGACCGGCTCTCGGCGCTGCTTGGCGATGCGCCCGTGGTTCGCAGCGAGGGGCGCATGCATCCGGTGGCCGAACGCTGGGGCCGGCCGTTCCAGGCGGGCGAACGCATCGAGCCGCGGGTGGTGCAGACCGTGCTACAGGCGCTCGATGAACAACCGGGCAGTGTGCTGGTCTTCCTGCCGGGGCAGGCCGAGATCCGGCGCGTCAACGACGAGCTGTCGGAGCCCCTGGCTGCGCGGGGCGTAATGCTTTGTCCGCTGCACGGGGAGTTGGCGCTCGATGCACAGCGCGCCGCGATCGAGCCGCCGCCGGCCGGCCAACGCAAGGTCGTGCTGGCGACTAACATCGCCGAGACCAGCCTGACCATCGAGGGCGTTCGCGTGGTGGTCGACGCCGGGCTGGCGCGTGTGCCGCGCTTCGACCCGGGCAGCGGTATGACGCGTCTGGACACGCGGCGCATCTCACGTGCTTCGGCGACTCAGCGCGCCGGGCGGGCGGGGCGCCTGGAGCCTGGGGTCTGCTATCGGCTGTGGTCGGAGGATCAGCATGCGCAATTGGCTGCATACAGCGAGGCGGAGATTCTCCAGGCCGATCTGGCCGGCGTCGCGCTGCAGCTGGCGCGCTGGGGAGCCGAGCCGGATGAACTGGCCTGGCTGGACGCACCGCCCACGGCCGCCTATGCCCAGGCGCAGGACCTGCTTCAACGCCTTGGCGCGCTGAGCCGGACAACCCATGGCGGCTGGCAACTGACGCCCCACGGCCAGGCGATGGCCGAGTTGCCGGCCCATCCGCGCATTGCGCATCTGCTGTTGCGTGGGCAGGCACTTGGGCTTGCGGCCTTGGCGGCGGATCTCGCCGCGCTGCTGGTCGAACGCGACATACAGCCGGGCGGCCAGCGCAGCGCCGGCGCCGATATTGCGACTCGGCTGGGCCTGCTCGATGGTCGCGCAGGCCGGCATGCCGGGGCCGGGCGTGTGCGGCAACTGTCACGGCAGTTTCGCCACCTGTTGCGCGCGCCGTCACCCGCCGCGCCGGTGGATGCCGAGGACCACCGCTGGCATGGCGCCTTGCTCGCATTCGCCTACCCGGACCGCATCGCCCGCCAGCGTCGCGAGGGCGGTGGCGAGTACCGGCTGGCCAATGGGCGTGCGGCAGTGTTTGCCGAGCCGGATGCGCTGATGAAGTCGCCATGGCTGGTGATTGCCGAACTTGGCAGCCGCCAGGGCCAGCGTGAGGAGCGGATCTACCGGGCGGCGGCGCTCGACCCGGCGCTGTTCGATAACGTGCTGGCCGAGCAGGTCAGCATGCGCGACGAGCTGGAGTGGGACGAGCGTGAAGGTGTGCTAAGGGCCGAGCGGCAGCGATGCGTCGGCGAGCTGGTGCTCAGCCGCGAGCCGTTGCCCGGGCTGGGTGACGAGGCACGCGGCCGCGCCCTGCTTGGGCTGGTCCGCCGCAAAGGGCTGGAGCTGCTGCCCTGGACGCCGGAGCTGCGTCAGTGGCAGGCGCGTATCGGCCTGTTGCGGCAGCTCGATCTGAACGCAAGCGGCAGCAGCGAATGGCCGGACGTCAGCGACAGGGCGCTGCTCGATCGGCTCGAAGATTGGTTGTTGCCTTACCTCGGGAAGGTGTCCCGCCTGGCGCATTTCGCCGCACTGGACTTGCGCGGCATGCTCGCCACACTGCTGACTTGGCCGCTGCCCCAGCGTCTCGACGAGCTCGCGCCGGTGGCCATCGAGGTGCCTTCTGGCTCACGCATCCGCCTCGATTACGACGAATCACCGCCGGTGCTGGCGGTGAGGTTGCAAGAACTCTTCGGCCTGGCTGATACACCGCGCATCGCTGGCGGACGGCAAGTGGTCAAGCTGCACCTGTTGTCACCGGCGCGCCGGCCTGTGCAGGTGACCCAGGATCTGGCGAGCTTTTGGGCTAACACCTATGCCGACGTGAAAAAGGATCTAAAAGGCCGCTACCCCAAGCATTACTGGCCGGACGACCCACTGGTCGCCGAGCCCACCGCACGGGCCAAGCCGCGCGGCACCTGAGCCGTCACTCGCCTGGCAGGCTCGTGTCCACGCCCGCCGCGACGAGTTCGGCATAGGCGCGGTCGAGCGCTTGGAGCACGGCCTCGGTATCTGGCGCACGGCGTGAGGCAATGAAGCGGATCGGTACGCGGTGCAACGTTTGGTAGGGCAGCGGTGCCATGCCCAGTTGCTGCTGTGCCTGCTTGACCGGAACCTGATAGTCGAGGAGGAAGTCGGCACGCCGGTGCACCAACATCTGCAGTGCCGAGGTATGCGTGCTGGTGCGATGCAAGCGGATATCCAGGTTCGGGTCGTTCAGCATCTGGTTGACGCCCGGCCAGTAGTTGTACCCATTGATGACGATGACGCCGCGCCCGGCCAGGCTCTGTGGCAACACGGGTGGCGGGGTGTCGGCGCGGTGGTAGAGGTTGAGGCTGATGGCGGTCAGCGTTTCCTTGCCTTCGAGCGTGTCGGCAGCCAGCTCGGGTTTGCCCGGTGCGCCCGGCCATAGGTCAATGCTGCCGTCTCGCAGGCCGGCATACAGGCGTGCGCTCGGCAGCGCGCGAAAGGTCGCTGTGTAGCCGGCCCTCTCGATCACCGCACGGGTCAGGTCAACCAGCGGGCCCTGGGCCTGGCCAGCGGTATCGCTGTAGATGGCGGGCGGAAAATCGTAGTAGCCCACGGTCAGCGAGCGTTTCGGCTCGGGCGCGGCCATCACGAGGCCTGGGCCAACCAGCAGCAGGCTGGCCATGACCAGCAGAATCCGGAACGAGGCGTTCAAGGGAAATCACGGCTCCTTGTGGCGTGCTCTGGGCAAGGATGGTCGGCGTCCGTCACGCTGTCTAGCTGCCGACGGGCAGAAGCAGGCGTGCAATCAACGGTGCAGAGGGGGAGGCCGCCGTCCTGAGCGGCGGCTGCATGGCATCGAGGCGTTTGATATTGCCGCTGTGAATGATTCGGGTACGCGGTGGCGCACCCCCGGGTGACGGTATCGGCGAACGGTCTTCGGGCATGGGCGCGTATGGGGCAGGGATCTCCGCCAATCGCATGTCGGCCAGCGCCTGCGGCCGCTCCCAATGGCTGAAGTCACCACCCAGCAGCAGCGTTCGGCCCTCGGCCAGCCATCCGTCAGCCCAGCGCTGCACCTGTTCGCCCTGGCGTTGGGCTTGCTCGGCGGAATGCTCATCGAGCAGCAGCGTGCCCAGGGTGATCTCACCGCCGCGGCGGATCGGCAGCCGTACCCATAGCAGTGCCTGCTTGTCTTCGAAGGCCGAACGCCAGCCGCTCGGTTCAGCGAGTGGCAGTTGCAGGCGCTCGCCGTCCGCCAGGCGATAGCGGCTGAGAATCCCCAGCCGGGCCCCGGCACTGTCGAACAGCGTGGGGAGCGGCAACCAGCGGGCTTGGCGATAGAACGCACTGCTGCTGCACGGGTAGCGATCGCTCAGGCCGGCTTGCAGTGCGGCGAGCTGATCCATCCGGTCGGTTCGTGTATCCCCAACGTCTACGGCTTGCAGCAGCACGATGTCGGGTTCCTGCTCACGAATCGCCTCGATCACGGCCTGCAGGTTGCGTTCGAGATGCTCAGGCTCGACCTGCTCGTTGCTGGGCGTCTGCCCGGCGAGGTGACCGACGTTCCAGCTCATGATCTTCAGCGCCTGGCCGGCGAGCAGTGCCGGCGCGCGGCCGATGCAGGCGGTGGGCGCGGCTTCGCGCGCAGCGGGACGCCAGGCCAACAGCCAGGGCGCTGCGAGCACTAGCAACAGGAGCAGGCTGCTGGCGAGGCTAAGGGCGATCACACGGCGGCGCGTCATGGAGGCTGACTATGCTGTAGCGAGAGAGGCTTCAGCCTAGCAGGCATGGACGAAGCGGGTGCGAACCGACGATGGGGAGTGGTGCATGCGGCGCAAGGTATTCACCAGCAAGGTATTCGACCGCAAGGTCGTGCTGATCACCGGCGGCTGCGCTGGCATCGGCCGCGCATTGGTCGAACGGATGGCCCAGGCCGGCGCGCGGCTGGCCGTCTTCGACCTCGACCAGAACGCGCTCGACGGCCTGGCTCAGCATGTGCTCGACCACCACAACGCCGAGATGCTGGGGGTGCGCTGCGATGTGTCGAACCGCGATGCCGTGATGCATGCAGTGGCGCTGGTGATCGAGCGCTTCGGTGGCATCGATGTGCTGGTGAACAACGCAGGCATCACTCATCGCAGCCGAGTCGTCGACACCCAGCCCGGGGTGTTCGAACGGGTGATGGCGGTCAATTTCTACGGCGCGCTGCACTGTACGCAGGCGGCGCTGTCCAGCCTGCAGGCGCGCTGCGGGCAGATCATCGTGCTCAGCTCCCTGTCGCAGTATGCGCCGGTGCCAGAGCGCGCGGCCTACAACGCCAGCAAGCATGCGCTGCACGGGTTGTTCGACACGCTGCGCTGCGAGCTGGACGACCGCGATGTGCATGTCATGCTGGTGTGCCCGGGTTACACCGCCACCGATCTGCGCAAGAACGTGCTCGTCGGGGACGGCTCCACCTCGCCGCAGCCCGCGCTGACGGCCGGGCGTGTGGCGTCGGCGAAGGATGTCGCTGAGGCCATCTACCTGGGCGCCTCGAAGCGACGGCGTTTGCTGGTACTGTCCAACATCGGCTGGCAGGCACGGCTGGTGGCGCGGCTGTTTCCGGGACTGTTCGAACGGCTCTTGCTGCCCCGGCTGGCTGGCGCCAGGGCTTCGCAGGGCGCGAGCTAGGCGGGTTGGTCGCCGCCGTGGGGCGATTGTGCCAAGGCCATGTCCCAGTACGCGGCTTCGATCTTGTGGCCGTCCAGGTCGCGCACGAAGCAGCCGTAGTAAGGCTCGCCGTATTCGGCGCGGGGTCCGGGTGCGCCGTCATCCACCGCGCCGGCTGCGAGTGCCGCGCGGTAGAAGGCGTCGACCGAAGCCTTGTCTGCGGCAAAAAAACCGATATGCGTACCGTTGCCAGCGCTTGCGGGCTGGCCGTCGATAGGCGTCTGCAGCCAGAACTCCGGGTATTCGCGGCCCCAGGCTACAGCGCCGGGGTGCGCCATGATGCGTGTGCACCCCAAGGCGGCGAGGGTCTCGTCGTAGAAGCGGCAGGCCTGGTCGAAGTGGTTGGTGCCGAGAGAGATGTGCGACAGGATGCTGGGGTTTTCAGTGGCCATGATGATCGTCCTCCGTGCGGTGGCGGCAAGCCTAGACCACCGCGCGGCGATGCACCTGCGCGCGATCAGGCATCGTCGGTGACGGCCATGGGCGCGCTACACAGCATGTAGCAGCGGAACAGCACCACGGTGGCCAGCAGCTGTAACACGCCCAATGCGCTGTCGACCAGCACCGCCAGGGCGCCGGGCGGGGTGTCGCCGTGCCAGAGGCTGGCCGCCAGCCCGGCCTCGAGCAGCCACACCGGCACCAGCACGATCAGGGTGCAGCCAAGCACCAGCAGGAAGCGGCCACGGGTCAGTGCGAAACTGCCCTTCAGCGCCGCCAGGGGCGTCAGCCCACGCAGCACCAGCAGGTATTCGGCGAATGCCAGGCGCACCAGAATCCAGATGCCCGGCAGCACGAACAGCGAGGCGCCGAGCATGATCAACAGCGTCGTCAGGCCCGCCAGCACGGCCAGCGCCGGCCACAAAGGCAATGCCCTGACCCATACGTCGCGAATCGCCGGGTCGAAGCCTCGGCTGCGGGCGTCGAGATAGAGGATCAACGCACCGACGTAGAACGGGTAGAAGACCAGCCCGACCAGCAGTTCTTGTGCTGGCATCGCGCCCTGGCCGAGCAGATGGTCGACGGCCAGCCGCGTTCCGCTCTCCAGCGCGATCCAGGGCAGACAGAGGCGAAGGATCGCCGGCAGGTTGCGGCTGTAGAAAAAGCAGGCGTCACGGAAGATCGACAGGACGTTCATGGGCGGTCGGATGGCGGCGAAAACAGGCGCGCACTGTAGCCCAACCGACAATCGTCGGCGACAGGTAGGCCGTCGCCCTCCATACTGGGCAGCCCCTCATCCCGGACCGGCTCGTGAAGAAGATCGCCTTGTTTGCCGATGTGCAGAATCTCTACTACACGGTGCGCCAGGTGCATGGCTGCCACTTCAACTATGCCGCACTCTGGGCCGAGCTGAGCGCGCGCGGGGACATCGTCATCGCCCAGGCCTACGCCATCGACCGCGGCGACGCCCGGCAGCAGCAGTTCCAGCAAATCCTGCGTAACCTCGGTTTCACGGTAAAGCTCAAACCTTATATCCAGCGCAGCGACGGATCGGCCAAGGGCGACTGGGACGTTGGCATCACCATCGATGTGCTGGACGCCATCGGCCACGCCGACGAGATTGTTCTGGCATCTGGTGACGGCGATTTCGACCGGCTGCTCGAGCGGGTGCGTGCCGGTGGTGCCGAAGCGACCGCCTATGGCGCGCCCGGCCTGACCGCCCAATCGCTGATCCGGGCGGCGACGCGCTATGTGCCGATCGAGGGGCGGCTGTTGCTCAAGTCCTGACGCGTCGCATCGGCCGTCGGTGCCCCGCAGCGGGTGCGCCGAGGATGGGGCGCTCCAGCGTCGCGCCGCGTTTACGCGTAAACTGCGCGCCTCGTTTTCATCCTCTGGTTGCTGCTCATGACCTTCGCCTCCCTGGGCCTGATCGACCCCTTGTTGCGCACGCTCGAGGCGCTCGACTACCGCAAACCGACCCCCGTCCAGGCCAAGGCCATTCCCGCCGTGCTCAAAGGGCGCGACCTGCTGGCCGCAGCGCAGACCGGCACGGGTAAGACCGCCGGCTTTGCCTTGCCGCTGTTGCAGCGCCTATTGCAGGAAGGGCCGGCGGTAGCCAGCAATTCGACACGCGCGCTGGTGCTGGTGCCGACGCGCGAGCTCGCCGAGCAGGTGCATGAGAGCTTCAGGACCTACGGCCAGCATCTACCGTTACGCACCTACGCGGTGTATGGCGGCGTCAGCCTCAACCCGCAGATGATGGCACTGCGCAAGGGTGTCGATGTGCTCGTCGCCACGCCTGGCCGCTTGCTCGATCTTTACCGGCAGAACGCCGTCAAGTTCGGTCAACTTCAAGCGTTGGTGCTGGACGAAGCCGACCGCATGCTCGATCTCGGCTTCGCCGAGGAGCTTGATGAGGTGTTCGCCGCGCTGCCATCCAGACGCCAGACGCTGCTTTTCTCCGCTACGTTCTCCGATGCGATCCGGCAGATGGCGCGCGAGCTGTTGCGTGATCCGCTGTCGATCGAGGTCAGTCCGCGCAACACCGCTGCGAAGACGGTCAAACAGTGGCTGGTACCTGTGGACAAGAAGCGCAAATCCGAGCTGTTCCTGCACCTGCTGGCAGCGCGGCGCTGGAACCAGGTGCTGGTCTTCGTCAAGACGCGCAAGGGCGTCGACCAGCTGGTGGAGGAGTTGCTGGCACAGGGCATTTCCAGCGATGCGATTCACGGCGACAAGCCGCAGGCGTCGCGTTTACGTGCGCTGGAACGCTTCAAGGCCGGCGAGGTACAGATCCTCGTGGCGACCGACGTGGCGGCGCGCGGTCTGGACATCCATGATCTGCCGCACGTCGTCAACTTCGACCTGCCAACCGTTGCCGAGGATTATGTGCACCGCATCGGTCGCACCGGGCGAGCCGGGGCGACCGGTGAAGCGGTCTCGCTGGTGGCCGCCGACGAGGTGGACCAGCTGGCCGCCATTGAGACGCTGATCGGCCAGGTGCTGCCGCGCCATGACGAGCCGGACTTCATCCCCGACCACCGTGTGCCCGTCACTCAGCCCGGTGGGCAAATCGTCAAGAAGCCGAAGAAGCCCAAGCAGAAGCAGGTGCCCGGCAAGGGGCGCATCCACTTGGGCAACTGGTTCGACGACAACGAGAAGCCCAACGCCAAGCCGATCCGCCAGGTGCCCAGCCTCGGCGGCAACAAACCCAAGAAGCGCTGAGCGGTGCGCGGCCGATCAACGGTCGTTCAACGCGCGGTAACACTGATCTGGGTCTAGGTGCGCCCGGTTCTGCCTGCAGCAGACTGGGCTTCCCACGGACTTCTTGGAGTGATGCCCATGACCCAGACCATGAAAGCGGCAGTCGTCCACGCCTTCGGCGAGCCACTGCGCCTCGAGGAAGTAAAGGTGCCGATGCCCGGCCCCGGTCAGATCCTGGTGAAGATCGCCGCCTCAGGCGTCTGCCATACCGACCTGCACGCCGCCGAGGGCGATTGGCCGGTCAAGCCCGCGCTGCCCTTCATCCCCGGCCATGAAGGCGTCGGCCATGTCGCCGCGGTCGGCGCTGGCGTAACGCGGGTGAAGGAGGGCGATCGCGTCGGCGTGCCCTGGTTGTATACCGCCTGCGGCTGCTGCGAGCACTGCCTGACCGGCTGGGAAACGCTTTGCGAAAGCCAGCAGAACACCGGTTATTCGGTAAACGGTGGTTACGCCGAGTATGTGCTGGCCGATCCGAACTACGTTGGCCTCCTTCCCGACAATGTCGGCTTCGAGGAAATCGCGCCCATTCTCTGTGCCGGCGTCACGGTCTACAAAGGACTGAAGGAGACTCGTGCACGGCCCGGCCAGTGGGTCGTGATTTCCGGAATCGGCGGGCTGGGCCATGTGGCGGTGCAGTACGCCAAGGCGATGGGACTGCACGTGGTGGCCGTCGATGTGGACGATGCCAAGCTCGAGCTGGTCAAGCGCCTCGGCGCCAACCTGACCATCAATGCGCGCACCGAGGATCCGGTCGCGGTGGTTCAGCGCGACATTGGCGGCGCTCACGGGGTGCTGGTCACGGCGGTATCGAACAGCGCATTCGGCCAGGCGATTGGCATGGCACGGCGCCATGGGACTGTCGCGTTGGTTGGCCTGCCGCCAGGAGACTTCCCGACGCCAATCTTCGACGTGGTGCTCAAGGCCATCAGCATCACCGGCTCGATCGTCGGAACGCGTGCGGACCTGCAGGAAGCGCTGGACTTCGCCGCTGAAGGCCAGGTTCGCGCCACCATTCACAAGGGCAGCCTAGACAACATCAACCAGATATTTGACGACATGCGCAACGGCCGCATTGAAGGCCGCATCGTCATGACGATGTAGTGCCGAGTCAGCGGCCGAGCCAGCGCAGCATGCCCTGCGCCGCCGCTCGGCCGCTGGCGAAGCAGCCAGTCAGCAGGTACCCGCCAGTAGGCGCTTCCCAGTCAAGCATTTCGCCGGCACAGAACACGCCGGGGAGTTGGCGCAGCATCAGGTTGTCATCCAGCGATTCGAAGGGCACGCCGCCCGCACTGCTGATGGCCTCATCCAGCGGGCGCGGGTGCAGCAGGATGATGGGCAGCGCTTTGATGGCCTGCGCCAGGCACGGCGGATCGTCGAAGGCCGAGGGCGCTGTCAATTCCCGCAAAAGGGCGGCCTTTACGCCATCCAGGCCGAGCTGACGCTTGAGGTGCTTGGCCATGCTCTGCGAGCCGCGTGGCTTGGTCAGGGCGCGAACGATCTTCTCCAACGAATGATCCGGTAGTAGGTCGAGCGTGACCTGCGCATGGCCGTCGCGCTCGATCCGCTCACGAATCCCCGCAGACAGCGCATACACCAGGCTGCCCTCAATGCCAGTAGCCGTAATGACGAACTCGCCCTTGCGCGGTTCGCCGCCCGCCAGCGAAAGGCTGACCGTCTTCAGCGGCGCGCCGGCGAAGCGCTCCCGCAGATGCGCGCTCCATCCGGTGACATCGAAGCCGCAATTGGCCGGGCGCAAGGCGCGCACCGGGATGCCGCGCGCCTCCAGCAACGGCACCCAGGCGCCATCCGATCCCAGGCGAGCCCAGCTGCCGCCACCGAGAGCGAGCAGCACGGCGTCGGCGGCGACTGTACGCTCGCCTTCCGGTCCACGCACGCGAAGGGTGCCGTCGTCGCCCCACCTCAGCCAGCGGTGCCGCGTATGGATGTGCACGCCGGCCTCGCGCAGGCGCCGCAGCCAGGCACGCAGCAGCGGCGCGGCCTTCATGTCGGTGGGAAACACCCGGCCCGAGGTGCCGACGAAGGTGTCGATGCCCAGCGCGTGGATCCACTCACGCAATTGCGTTGCATCAAAGGCCTCCAGCAGCGGGCGGAGCGCGGCAGCGCGTTCCCGGTAGCGCGAGACAAAACGTTCGAAGGGCTCAGAGTGGGTGATGTTCATGCCTCCGACACCGGCCAGCAGAAACTTGCGGCCCACCGAGGGCATGGCGTCGTAGACATCGACCGCAACGCCAGCCTGGCTGAGTACATCGGCGGCCATCAGGCCGGCAGGGCCGCCACCGATGATGGCGATGCGGGAAGGGGCAGCAGTCATGAACAGGGTCGTCAGTGGCGGGGCGGGCATTGTAGCGGATGCGGTTCCGATCGCAGCGTTGCGTCGAATCAGCCTAGCCCGTGGCGCGTCCAGGCCTCGGCTGCACTGAAATGCAGCTGTGCGTGGCGGCGGGCGAGCAGCGCGCGATCTTTGTCATAGCCACCGCCGATCACGCCAACGACCGGGATGTCGCGGCCCAGGCAGTGCTCGATCACCGCGGTGTCACGCCGGGCAAGGCCCTCGTCGCTGAGGTTGAGCAGGCCCAAGGCGTCGTCGCGGTGCACGTCGACCCCGGCGTCGTAGATCACCAGATCGGGCTGGTACAGGGGCAACAGGTAGGCGAGGGTGTCGTCGACCACCTTCAGATAATCGTCATCACCCAGCCCGGGCGCGAGGCCGATATCCCAGTCGCTGCGTGCCTTGCGCACCGGAAAGTTCGTTTCGCAGTGCAGCGAGACGGTGATGGCATCGGTTACGTCCTCGAGTATCCGCGCCGTACCGTCGCCCTGGTGCACATCGCAATCGAAGATCAGCACACGGCCGACACGCCCGCGTTCGAGCAGCGACAGCGCGATGATTGCCAGGTCGTTGAAGATGCAGAAGCCCGACGCGTGATCGTGGTGGGCATGGTGCGTGCCGCCGGCCAGGTGGCAGGCCAGGCCGTGCTGCAGGGCGAGATCGGCCGCCAAGAGGGAGCCGCCCACTGCCCGCACCGTACGCTGCGCCAGCGCCGGGCTCCAAGGCAGGCCGAGCCGGCGCAGTTCCTGGTGGCTCATGTCCCCGCTGCAATACCGTTCGACATATTGGCGGTCATGTGCGAGTGAGAGGCTGGCAAGATCGCACAGCTCGGGGCGCAACAATGCCTCGTCCGTGGTCAAACCGCTGGCGACCAGGTGATCGCGCAGCAACCGGAACTTCTCCATCGGAAAGCGATGCCCGGGTGGTAGCGGCGGGCTGTAGTCGTCATGGAACACCAAGGGAAGCGGCATCGGTCGACCGGCAATTGAGACCAGCCGGCAGTATGCCGCCCGCGCCACCGGAGCCTCAACAGACAAGGACACCCATGCAGCCGATAGAGCTGGAAACACCGCGCCTGCGCTTGCGCGGCTGGCACGACGCCGATCTGGACCCCCTGGCCGAGATGTGCGCCGATCCCCGCGTGATGCGCTATTTCCCCGCCACCTTGACCCGCGACGAGTGCGCGGCGGCGTTGGCGCGCTGCCGCGTTCATTTCATTCGCCACGGTTTCGGCTATTGGGTGGTCGAGCGCAGGGACGAGGCACGCTTCATCGGCGTAGCCGGTTTGGCGTGGAGCCGGCTGAAACTGCCGTTCTGCCCCGCCGTGGAAATCGGTTGGCGGCTGGCGGCCGACCAGTGGGGGCAGGGGCTGGCCAAGGAAGCGGCAGAAGCGGCACTGGCCTTCGCCTTCGAACAGCGCAAGTTGGAACAGGTCGTGAGCTACACCTCACCGCTCAACGAGCGTTCCCGACGGTTGATGGAGGCCGTTGGGATGCAGCCCGACGAGTTGGCCAGCTTTGACCATCCGTGCTGGCCGGAAGGCCATCCTCTGCGCCGTCACCTGCTCTATCGCATCACCCGTGCGCACTGGAACGATCGGCGAGGATGAATGCAATCGGTGGAGCGAATCCGGGCCAATGCGTAACATTGCCCGCTTGCCCCGTGCCCGCCTGAAGGATGCTGAAAACATGACCGACACGCTCGATACCCTGGTCAATCTGCTCTCGCTCGAACGCATCGAGGAAAACCTTTTCCGTGGCGCCAGCCAAGACTTAGGCTTCCCGCAATTGTTCGGTGGCCAGGTGGTCGGTCAGGCGCTTTCCGCGGCCAGCCAGACCGTGGTGCCTGAACGTCATGTGCATTCCATGCACGGTTACTTCTTGCGTCCCGGCGACTCGCACCAGCCGGTGGTCTACGATGTCGATCGCGTGCGCGACGGGGGCAGCTTCACCACTCGCCGCGTCAGTGCCATTCAGAAAGGGCAGACCATCTTCACCTGCATCGCCTCCTTCCAGGCGGATGAGACCGGTTATGAACACCAGGTCCAGATGCCGGAAGTCGAGGGCCCGGAAAACCTGCTCAGCGAGTGGGAATTGCTGCACAAGTTGACCCCGCTTGTACCGCCACGCGTGGCCGAAAAGCTACGGCGACCCAAGCCCATCGAGATCCGCCCGGTCACGCTGCAGGACCCGATCAATCCCCAGCCGATCGAGCCGATCCGCCACCTGTGGTTCCGTGCCGATGGCACCCTGCCGAATAACCCGGCGCTGCACAAATACCTCATGGCCTACGCCTCGGACTTCAGCTTCATTGGCACGGCGTTGCAGCCGCACGGCGTCAGTTCCTGGAGCAAGTTCATCCAATTGGCGAGCCTCGACCACTCGCTGTGGTTCCATCGCGAGGTGCGCGCCGACGAGTGGCTGCTGTACAGCATCGACAGCCCCTGGGCCGGCAATGCCCGCGGCTTCGCCCGCGGGAATATCTTCAATCGCGCCGGGGAATTGGTGGCTTCGGTCGCGCAGGAAGGCCTGATCCGCGTACGTGAGGACTGGAAGTGAAACTGGCGGACGCCCGGCATTGGGTCTTCGACATGGACGGCACCCTGACCATCGCCGTGCATGATTTCCTGGCGATCAAGCGGGCGCTCGACATTCCCCCGGAAGACGACATCCTGCATCACCTCGCGGCGTTACCCGACGAGGAAGCGGCACGCAAGCGGGCCTGGCTGCTGGAGCATGAACGTGAACTGGCCTATGCCGCCCGCCCGGCCACCGGCGCGCGGGAGTTGCTTCATCACCTGCGCGACCGCGGCTGCCGGCTCGGGGTGCTTACGCGCAATGCGCATGAGCTGGCGCTGGTTACGCTTGAGGCCGTCGGCATGGGCGATTGCTTCGCCTCGGCGGATATCCTCGGGCGCGACGAAGCACCACCCAAGCCCCATCCGGGCGGCCTGCTGCACCTGGCCGAACGCTGGGGCGTGGCGCCGAAGGACATGGTGATGGTCGGCGATTTCCGCTTCGATCTTGAATGCGCGAAGGCGGCTGGCGCGCGAGGTGTGCTGGTCAACCTGCTGGATAATCCCTGGCCCGAACTGACCGATCTGCATGCCCGCGATTGCCTGCAATTGCGCGACATGCTGGGTTAACGCCAAACGGTGGGCCTCGCTCTGCATGGCTGCGTCAGAGAGCCCCGACCCAGGGCGAAACCGACGCTTCTGAACGGGTCGGAACACCCTTTCGCCGTGGATCGCGGCTTCCACAAAACAATGCGGGTCGGTGCGGACCTGATGCGCGCGGCTTTTGTAGGAACCCCGGCCCGGGGCGAAGCGTCGCGCGCTTTCCGCGGCCTCAGTACAGCGCCTGGTACAGCTTGCGGCGGTAGGTTGTGACCAGCGGATGGTCGCTGCCCAGCAGGTCGAATACTTGCAGCAGGGTCTTGTGGGGCAGGCCGTCGGCGTAGCTACGGTTGCGCATGAACAGCTTGAGCAGGCCGTCCAGCGCGGCTTCATGCTGCTGGCGCGCCAGCTGCTGAACGGCCAACTGATAGGCCGCCTCGTCATCCTCGACGTTCTGCGCCAGGCGGCTCTTGAGGTCGGCAACCTCTGGAAGGGCGTTCGCCTGGCGCAGGAAGGTCAGCTGAGCGCGGGCGCCTGCGAGCGCCTGCTTGTGCTCGTCACCCTTGACCGCGTCGAGTACGGTTTCGGCCTCGCCCAGCTCGCCGCGCTCAGCCAGGCAACGCGCATAGAGAATGAGGGCTGCTGCGTTTTCGTTATCGTCTGCCAAGGCCTGCTTGAGCAGGGATTCGGCATCGCCGATGCGGCCCTCGGCGAATAGTGCTTGGGCCGTTTCCAGCAGGTCGGCTTCTGGCGCAGCGGGCGCTTGAACATGCGGTTGCAGCATCGCGCGGATGGCCGACTCCGGTTGCGCACCGGCGAAGCCGTCCAGCGGCTGGCCATCCTTGAACAGGACAACCGTAGGCAGGCTGCGCACACCGAATCGGGCAACGACGTCCTGCTCGATGTCACAGTTGACCTTCGCCAGCAGCAGCTCGCCGCCGTATTCCTCGGTGATTTTCGCGAGCAACGGCATCAGCGCCTTGCACGGTGCGCACCATTCGGCCCAGAAGTCGACCAGTACCGGTTTGTGGAAGGAGTTCTCCAGCACCAGTTGTTCGAAATTGGCGCTGGTGACGTCGAAGATGTAGGGAGTCTGGCTCATCGGCACTCTCGAATAGCGCTGCGAATTAAGGCGTGCATGTTAAGGCGCGACGTGACGAAGCGGAAGCAAGGTGCTCAACCCGCCGGAGCGGCCAATGTCCAGCTCGACAGCTGGCGGTATTGCACGCCGCGCCCGGTGGTTTCGGACAGGTAAAGCCCGAACCGCTCAACGTGCCACTCGAAGGTCGGTGGCCTCGGTAGAGACCCGGGTTGCGTCTCGCGCGACAAGGTCACGTGCGGAAGAAAGGGGCGCGAATCGAGCGCAACGCCATGTGCGCAGAGGCTGGCATGCAACTGTTCGACCAGCTGGCTCAGCGGTGGCGGAATCTGGCTCGGCACAAGGCAGGCGAAGCCACGCCCGAGGATGCGTAGATGATCCAGACGCAAGGGGAACGCATCGGCTCGCAGGCGGGCGGCCAGTTGTTCGAGTGCTGGGATCGAGCGTTCCGGCTGGTTGCCAAGAAAGGCCAGGGTCAGGTGGAGGTTCGCTTCGGTCACGGGGCGACCGCCCAGCGGCTGCTCGTCACGCCACTGGCAGATCGACCTGGCGAGTGTCGCCGGACAGGGTAGTGCGAAGAACAAGCGCAAGGGCGCATCTGTGGTCATGATCGGCTCCATCGTTGCCGTGGGGCTTTGCTCTCGCTGCGGCCTACCGTGCCGCGTGGTAAAGGCTGACGCGGCGAAATTCCGCAGGCTCGGCCAGATCGGGCCAGGTGCAGCCGTCGAGCACCTCGAGCCGTTGATAGCGCGGATGCTGGAAGTCGCGAATGCGCGAATCGGCGACCAGCACGTCGCGGCCGCGATCGAGGAAGTGGTCCAGCAGCGGCAGGTTGGCCCGGTCATAGAGCACGTCGGCAACGATGATCAGGTCGTAGCGGTCGGCCTCGGAAAAGAAGTCCTCACTGAAGCCTAGCTCGACCCCATTGAGTTCGGCATTGGCCCGACAGGAGGCCAATGCGACCGGGTCGAGGTCGCACGCAACCACCTCCGCAGCGCCGGCCTGCGCCGCGGCGATGGCGGCAACCCCCGAACCGGCGCCGAAATCCAATACACGCTTGCCGAGCACCCATTCCGGGCGTGCGGCAAGCCATTGCGCAAGCACCAGCCCGCTGGCCCAGCAGAAGGACCAGTAGGGCGGCTCCTCCAGTATTCGCTGTGTTTCTTCCGGGCTGAAGGCGCGGGTCATGTTGTCCGGGTCGATAAGCCAGAGGCGGACATCGGTGCCGGGGAGCCGCGTGGCGGTGAGCCTCGCGTCGCCTAACAGTTCGGACAGTGCGCCCTGCAGCCCGGGCGGTGGCGTCACGGCGCCGGAACCAGTCGCAGCGGGCCAAGCGACTGGTTGGCCGCGCTGGTGACCGGCACGGCTGGCAGCCGCATGATCAACTGGCCGGAGCGGGTCACCCGGCCCCGTAGCTCGACCGGCTGGTCCTTGGGGAATTCGTCGGCATTGAATTTCAGGATGAACGGCAGCTCGGTGCCGCGACCCTTGAGCCGCACGTTGCTGAGCAAGCGGTCGGGTTGGTCGCGACGGTTGACTTCGAGCAAGGCCAGCTCGACTTCGCTGTCGGCAGGCACGCCGAGCAGGCTGCCGTGCAGCTCGTGCATCAAGGTTGCCGCCTGCGGTGGTTCCTCGAAGGTGACGGGTGCTGATGGACGCTGGGTTTCCTGGCTGGAACAGGCGGCCAGCATCATCAGCAGGGCGGGCAGCGCAAAGGGGCGTAACGGCACGGACGGCCTCCTCGAACGAGTTGAATGCGCGCCTGTATAGCAGCAAGCCCGTCGATTTGTCTTGCCGGGGGGATGCGCTACCATGGCTGTCCCCCTGTCTGACAGCTCTAGACCATGCATTGTCCCTTCTGTGGTGCACATGACACCAAAGTCATCGATTCGCGCCTCGTGGCCGAGGGCGACCAGGTGCGTCGCCGCCGCGAATGCCTCGCCTGTGGCGAGCGCTTCACCACCTTCGAAACCGCTGAACTCGTAATGCCCCGGCTGATCAAGCAGGACGGCAGTCGCCAGCCTTTCGATGAGGAGAAGCTTCGCGCCGGTATGCAGCGTGCGCTGGAGAAGCGTCCGGTGAGCGTCGAGCGGCTGGAAGAGGCGATTGCCCACATCAAGCACAAGCTGCGTGCCACTGGCGAGCGAGAAATCAAGTCACGCGTGCTGGGCGAACTGGTGATGGTCGAGCTGCAGAAGCTCGACGAGGTCGCCTATATCCGTTTCGCCTCTGTCTACCGTCGTTTCCAGGACTTGAACGAATTCCGCGAGGAAATCGAGCGCCTATCCCGCGAGCCTGTCAAAAGCGAATGAGCGAGCTTGATCACGCCTGGATGGCCCGCGCGCTGCAACTGGCACGCAAAGGCCTCTACAGCACTCATCCCAATCCGCGCGTCGGTTGCGTCATCGTCAAGGATGGCGTGCCTGTCGGCGAAGGCTGGCACGTCCGCGCGGGCGAGCCGCATGCTGAAGTCCATGCGCTGCGGCAGGCCGGCGAGGCGGCGCGTGGCGCCACCGCCTACGTCACCCTCGAACCCTGTAGTCATCACGGACGAACGCCACCGTGCGCCGCGGCGCTGGTCAACGCGGGAGTAGGGCGTGTCGTCGCTGCCATGCAGGACCCTAATCCACAAGTTGCCGGGCGTGGGCTCGAACGCCTGCGCGCGGTGGGCATCGAGGTCAGCTGCGGGGTGCTGGAAAGTGAGGCGCGGGCGTTGAACGCTGGCTTCATCAAGCGCATGGAGCACGGGGTGCCCTATGTGCGGGCCAAGTTGGCGATGAGTTTGGATGGCCGCACGGCGATGGCAAGCGGCGAAAGCCAGTGGATTACCGGGCCGGCAGCGCGCGCCGAGGTGCAGCGGTTACGGGCGCAGGCGAGTGTAGTGCTCACGGGGGCCGATACGGTGTTGATGGATAACGCACGGCTGACCGTGCGGGCTGCGGAGCTCGGCTTGGGCGCGTCGACGACCGCACTGGCGATGCAGCGGCCGCCGTTGCGCGTCCTGGTCGACGGCCGCCTGCGCGTGCCGCTCACGGCGCCATTCTTCCAGGTTGGCCCGGCGCTGGTCGCGAGCACCAGCGACGAACAGGCTGCCCGCTACCAGGCTGAGGGGCACGAGCTGCTGCCACTGCCTGCGGCAGACGGCCGGGTCGACCTCGCCCAGCTATTGCGCGAACTGGCCCGTCGCGGCGCTAACGACGTGCTGCTCGAAGCTGGGCCGCGGTTGGTCGGTGCCTTTGCCGCCCACGGCCTGGTCGATGAATACCTGCTGTTCGTCGCGGCGAAATTTCTCGGTTCCTCGGCGCGTCCCTTGCTAGACCTGCCGCTCGAGCGCATGCGCGAGGCCCGCGAGTTGCGGATCGTCGATATCCGCGCCGTGGGCGATGACTGGAAGATCACCGCCGTCCCGCAAGGCTGACCCGGTCGCCTCTGGAGCGGGCTGCGGTCCAGTGGGGCGCAGCCCGTTGTGATCCAGTTTGGCCTTGCGCTTGTTGGCGCCTAGCAGCATTCGCGCCAGCAGACTATCGTGGTGCGGGTTGCCGAAGTGGAACAGGGCTGTGGCGCGCAAGAGCGACGGATCGCATTCGTCGTTGGCGTGCAGGCTCCGGTACCCGGAAAACAGATAGAGGTTGCCCGGTACCAGCTTGAGACGGATAGGTTTCAGCCAGCCGCGACGGACCGCGAAGGCGACCAGCTTCTGGCTGAGCGTGTTGTGCAGCACGGCCTTCTCGATCACGTTGCGCAACGCGTTGAACCGAACCCCGCGCACGTTGGGGAACAGGATCAGGTCCCCGCAGTGCTTGCCCTCGGTCGGAATGTACAGGGGCAGCAAAGCCGTCACTGCCGTGGCATCGAAATGGTAGAAGTGCGACTGCTTCAGCCCTGTCCGGCCCTGCAAGCAGCGGATGACCGGGAAGATCTGTTCGGTTGCCGCCGGTTCTCGTCCGGCCTGGAGCCGATACAGCTCGCGCATCATCTCCTTGAACGGCGCCGACAACGCCAAAGCTGCGACGATGCTGCCGCCCAGCGCCTCGATGCCATGAATGGCGAAGTATTCGCCAGCATGCGCGACGACCTGCTGTTCGATGAAGCTGCGCCCCTGCTGCAAGATTTCGGGAGCGATGTAGCGCTCGAGAACCGCGTAGCCGTTCTGGTCGATCTCGGCTGCGTAGCGGGCAGCCTCCGTTTGCATAACCGTAACCCCTGACATACCCATCCCTCGTGGCGTCTCGTTAGGGCCGGAGCGTTTCTTCCTTTTTTTCGTGCGGTCTGCGCCGGGAGGATCGCCAGAACGAGCTCGATCCTGCTCGCGTACGGTACGAAGTGCTGCGGGGAATGACGTTCCATCCTGATCGTCTTGCAAGCACCGAGGACCGATGCGATGCGTATGGACAGACAAGCGTAGCGGTAGTTTCGGTCCCGTAAAAAAATGTTTCGGGCAGCAGCCGGCGGGCTCGAACCGGCGTTTGCCGGCTGCAGTACCGGTTGATCTGTGATAAAAACGGCGCCGGGCCAACCAGGCCCACGTTCTCAGGGCGGGGTGAAATTCCCCACCGGCGGTAATGACGCAGTTATTAGGATGAAAGCGTAGCGATCGCTGAGCAGGCAAGGCGTGATTCGACGAGAAGGCGGGCTCTACTAAGGTCAACAAGACTCTGGTAAATGAGCACTTCGAGGAGGACCACAAGCAGCATGCTCTGCGCGCAGTAGCTTTCGATCGCGTCTAGCCCGCGAGCGCTTGCCAAGGCAAGGTCAGCAGACCCGGTGCGATTCCGGGGCCGACGGTTACAGTCCGGATGAGAGAGAGCGGGATGCCTCGACGGGCGCCGTTCGTGCGCGCGTCTACTCCCTATCGATCCGTAGCGCCCTGTTTTTCCAAAAACAGGAGTTGTCATATGCATCCATGTACCAGCCTTCTTCGGGAGGTGGCATGTTCACAGGAATAATCGAAGCCATCGGCACCATTGGTGCGATGACGCCCAAGGGCGGCGACGTGCGCGTGCTGGTCGCCACCGGCAAGCTGGACCTGACCGACGTCAAGCTCGGCGACAGCATTGCCGTCAATGGCGTTTGCCTGACGGCCGTCGAGCTGCCCGGCAATGGTTTCTGGGCTGACGTTAGCCGTGAAACCCTGGCCCGCACTGCCTTCGTCGGCCTCAAGCCCGGCAGCCGGGTCAATCTTGAGAAGGCGCTGATGCCCACCAGCCGGCTCGGTGGCCATCTGGTCAGCGGCCATGTCGATGGCGTGGGTGAAGTGGTGTCTCGCGAGGAGAACGCGCGGGCCGTGCAGTTCCGTATCCGTGCGCCGCGCGAGTTGGCCAAGTACATCGCGCTGAAGGGATCGATCACGGTCGACGGCACCAGCCTGACGGTCAACGCAGTGAACGGCGCCGAATTCGAACTGACCATCGTGCCCCACACCCTCGCCGAAACCATCATGGTCGACTACCGCCCCGGGCGGCAGGTGAACCTGGAGGTCGACCTGCTGGCGCGTTACCTGGAGCGCTTGCTGCTCGGCGAGAAAGCCGCCGAGCCAAATGCCTCGGGTCTTACGGAAAGTTTTCTTGCCGAGCACGGCTACCTGAAGAATTGAGGAGACGCCCGATGGCGCTCAACACCGCTGAAGAACTGATTGAAGACATCCGCGCCGGCAAGATGGTCATCCTCATGGATGACGAGGACCGCGAGAACGAGGGCGACATCATCGTCGCCTCCGAATGCGTGACCGCCGAGCACATCAATTTCATGGCCCGTTTCGCCCGCGGCCTGATCTGCATGCCGATGACCCGCGAGCGCTGCGAAACCCTGCAGCTGCCGCTGATGGCGCCACGCAACGGCTCCGGTTTCGGTACCAAATTTACCGTTTCCATCGAGGCTGCTGTCGGCGTAACCACCGGCATCTCCGCCGCCGATCGCGCCCGTACCGTTCAGGCCGCGGTGGCGAAGCAAGCGGTTGCAGAGGACATCGTCAGCCCTGGCCACATCTTTCCGCTGATGGCCCAGCCCGGCGGCGTGCTGGCGCGTGCCGGCCACACCGAAGCCGCGTGCGATCTCGCCCGCATGGCAGGGTTCGAGCCATCCGGCGTCATCTGCGAAATCATGAACGACGACGGCACCATGGCGCGCCGCCCGGAGCTCGAGTTATTCGCCGAGCAGCATGGGCTCAAGATCGGCACCATCGCCGACCTGATCCACTACCGGATGATCCACGAGCGCACCGTTGAGCGTGTCTCCGAGCAGCCGCTGGAAACCGAGTTGGGCCAGTTCTCGCTGGTGACCTACCGCGACAGCGTCGAGGACACCGTGCACATGGCCCTGACCCGCGGCGACATCTCGCCGGAAACGCCGACCTTGGTCCGCGTGCACAACATGGAGCCGCTGCGTGACCTGCTGATGGTCACCGTGCCCGGGCGCTGGAGCCTGCGCGCAGCGATGAGCGAGGTGGCCAAGGCCGGCAGCGGTGTGGTGCTGCTGCTCGGCAACCCGCTGACCGGCCCGCAATTGCTGGCCCAGCTCAATCGCCAGCAATCACCGACACCCGCGACCTACAGCACCGTCGGTGCGGGGTCGCAGATCCTGCGCGACCTGGGCGTACGCAAGATGCGACTGATGAGCTCGCCTATGAAGTTCAACGCGATATCCGGCTTTGACCTGGAAGTTGTAGAATACTTGCCCGCCGAATAATCAGAGGCGCCGCACAGCTCGCGGCGCCTTCGTTCTTTAAAGAGATGAGAAAGCACCCATGCCCCTGAAGACCATCGAAGGAACCTTCATCGCCCCGCAGGGCAAATACGCCCTGGTCGTAGGCCGCTTCAATAGCTTCGTCGTCGAAAGCCTGGTCAGTGGCGCCGTCGACGCGCTGGTTCGCCACGGCGTCAGCGAAGACGACATCACCATCATCCGCGCACCGGGTGCCTTCGAGATTCCGCTGGTCACTCAGAAAGTCGCCCAGCAGGGCGTATACGACGCCATCGTCGCGCTGGGCGCAGTGATTCGTGGCGGCACGCCGCACTTCGAATACGTAGCCGGTGAATGCACCAAGGGCCTGGCCCAGGTTTCCATGGAATTCGGCGTGCCGGTTGCCTTTGGCGTACTGACGGTCGACTCCATCGAACAGGCCATCGAGCGCTCCGGCACCAAAGCCGGTAACAAAGGCGCCGAAGCCGCATTGTCCGCCCTGGAAATGGTGAGTCTGCTGGCGCAGCTGGAGGCCAAGTGAGCCTGAATCACGACGACAGCCAGGATGCCCCGCAGCCCAAGGCCAAGGGTAAGATCGCGACGCGTCGCGTGGCACGCAGCCTGGCGATGCAGGCGTTGTATCAGTGGCACATGGCGGGCCAGAGCCTCAACGAAATCGAGGCGCAGTTCCGCGTCGATAACGATTTCTCCGGCGTTGACGGTACCTACTTCCATGAGCTGCTAACCGGTGTCGCTCGCGCCAAAACCGAGATCGACGGCGCCATCCTGCCGCATCTCGACCGTCCGCTCGACGAGCTCGATCCGGTCGAACTGGCGGTCCTGCGCCTTTCCACCTTCGAGCTGATGCATCGCATTGATGTGCCGTATCGGGTGGTGATCAACGAAGGCATCGAGCTGGCCAAGGTGTTCGGCGCCACTGACGGGCACAAGTTCGTCAACGGCGTGCTGGACAAGCTGGCACCTAGCCTGCGCAGTGCCGAGGTCAGCGCACACAAGCGCTGAGCCTGACCGGCCTGATGGGTGAGTTCGAGCTGATCCGCCACTACTTCGCCGCCGCCGCTTGCGCCAGGGCTGGCGGCGAAGTCGCGTTGGGCATCGGCGATGATTGCGCGTTGCTGACCGTTCCGCTCGGTGAGCAGCTAGCGGTATCCACCGACACGCTGGTCGCTGGGGTGCACTTCCCTGACCCCTGCGACCCCTATCTGCTGGGTCAACGTGCGTTGGCCGTATCGACCAGTGACCTTGCCGGCATGGGCGCGACGCCCATCGGTTTCACGCTGGCGCTGACGATTCCTACCGCTGATCCCGACTGGTTAAGTGAATTTGCCCGTGGCCTCGACGCGATGGCGGCGGGTTGCGATATGCGCCTGATCGGCGGCGACACCACGCGTGGCCCGCTGAGCATGACGCTCACGGTCTTCGGTCACGTTCCGGCCGGCGCAGCGTTGCTTCGCAGCGGTGCCAGGGCTGGAGATCTGCTTTGTGTCGGTGGTGCGCTGGGCGATGCGGCCGGTGCGTTGCCCATCGTGCTCGGCCAACAGCCGGGCTATTCGCCTGAGGCGGCGGCTCTGCTGCGGCGCTACTGGTCGCCGCAGCCTCAGCTCTCGCTGGGTCAGGCACTGCGTGGCAGGGCGACAGCGGCGCTGGATATCTCCGATGGCTTGCTGGCTGATTGCGCGCATATTGCCGACGCTTCAAACGTTTCGCTGCAGATCGAGCGGTCCCGGCTGCCTTTGTCCGACGCGCTTCGGGCTGTCGCCGGCGAAGGCGCGCTGCAATGCGCCCTGGCAGGTGGCGACGATTACCTGCTGGCTTTCACGCTGCCTGCCGAACATTTGCCGTCGCTGCGCGAAGAAGGCTGGCCTGTCCATGTGATCGGCCGTGCCGTTGCCGGCGTGGGTGTTCAGCTGCTCGATGCGGATGGTAACGCCATGAGCACCGGTGACCCGGGTTATAACCATTTCCGCGATTGAGCGACGCGTTCGCTCGAGAAGAACAAGAGGAACCTCGTTTGACCGATCCCCTGCAGCCTGCCGCAGAAGCCATGCCCATGTCGGTGTGGCGCAATCCCTGGCACAACCTGGCCTTTGGCTTTGGTTCCGGCACGCTGCCGAAGGCGCCGGGCACCTGGGGTTCGCTGGTGGCGCTGGCGTTCGTGCCGCTGTGGCAGATGCTGCCGGGCTGGGGGTACGGGCTGGTCGTGCTGGCAAGCATGCTGTTCGGAATATGGCTCTGCGGCCGGGTCGCGCAGGATCTCGGCGTGCACGATCATGAAGGCATCGTTTGGGATGAGTTCGCGGGCATCTGGATCACCTTTTGGCTGGTCCCGGCCGGTTGGCCTTGGCTGGTGCTCGGGTTCGTCGTGTTCAGGGTGCTGGACATTGCCAAACCCTGGCCCATCGGTTGGGCCGACCGACAGGTCCACGGCGGGCTGGGCATCATGCTCGACGATATCCTTGCCGGCTTTGCCGCCTGCGGCCTGATGCACCTGGCCGTGTGGCTGCTGGGCTGAGAGGCTGGGCTGTGCGTCGGGTCGCTGCGTAGTGGTCGCCGTCCATGGAAAAATATCGGCCTGCCGTTTAAGGAACCTACCCATGCGCCCGCTCTCCCTCGTTTGCGCTGTCGTGCTTATGCTGCTGTCCGGCGCCCCCCACGCCGCGCCGCGTGTCCAAGTGGTGGGGCTCTTTCCTGGCGCGGTAGTACTCAACGTCGATGGGCAACGCAAATTGGTGCGGGTTGGCCAGGTCGGCCCTGGCGGAGTCATGGTTGTCAGCGCCGACGCGACGGGCGCGGTGCTGCGGCTCGACGGTGACGAGCGGCGCTATGGCCTGTCGCGCGAACTGAGCACGGGCTTCGCTGAACCGAGCCGTGCGCAGATGAGCGTGGCCAAGGGGCAGGGCGGCCACTATTGGGTGGCGGGCTCGATCAACGGGCAATCGGTGCAGTTCCTCGTGGACACGGGCGCGACGTCGGTCGCGATCAACGAGATCCAGGCACGCCGCTTGGGCATCGACTACCGCGTCAACGGCCGGCCCATCGTGGTCGGCACGGCGAGCGGCACGGCCAAGGCCTGGCGGGTGAACCTCAACAGCGTGAAGCTCGGCGCGATCGACGTCCTGGGTGTCGAAGCCGTTGTCATCGAAGGCGCTGCTCCGACCGATGCCCTGCTTGGCATGAGCTTTCTGAATCGCGTCAGTTGGCGGGAAGAGCAGGGCGTGTTGAAGATCGAGTCGAAAATCTAGCCGAGGCGTCAAGGTCACTCGGAGGTTACGGGCGCACGGCAGCCGGGCTTCTCACCAGCGTCCATTCGTGCGCTCAACGTGGGCTCACCGGTCGGGGGACGCTGCTGTTACAATATCCGCTTTTCCGCTTCTGGAGTCTCTCCGGTGTCTGTCGTGTTCGTCGCTGCTTCCAAACTGCCGACACCGTTCGGTGTGTTTACCATGCATGGCTTTCTTGACCAGGACACTGGCAAGGAGCATGTCGTTCTGACGATGGGCGATGTGGCCGATGGCAAGCCAGTGCTTGGGCGGTTGCATTCGGAGTGCCTGACCGGCGATGCGCTGTTCAGCCTGCGCTGCGATTGCGGCTTCCAGCTGGAAGCGGCGTTGCGCGCGATTGCCGATGAAGGCCGCGGTGCCTTGCTCTACCTGCGCCAGGAGGGTCGCGGGATCGGGTTGCTGAACAAGATCCGCGCCTACGAATTGCAGGATGCTGGCGCTGATACTGTCGAGGCCAATGAGCGTCTGGGGTTCGCGCCAGACATGCGTGACTACGGCATCTGCCTGCCAATGCTCGAACATCTGGGCATCGCCGAAATCAAGCTGATGACCAACAACCCGCGCAAGGTCAAGGCGTTGCAAGGCTTTGGTATTCGCGTCGCCGAGCGCCGGCCGCTCGAGATCGCACACAACCCCTACAACCGCAAATATCTGGCAACCAAGGCCGGCAAGCTGGGCCACATGCTTGGCGAGATCCACCAGGGCGAAGCCGAACAGTCGTGACCCGCGAAGCGCGGCGCCGGCAGCTGGCGCGTGATGGCTGGCTGCAGGCGATGGCGATGATCGTGCCGGCGTTGGTCCTGGGGCGGCTCGAACCACTGGACGAGCGTTTCGGCCTGCCATTGTTCTTTGTCGGGCTTTTTACTCTCTTTCCCAGTCTGGCGCGCTTTCGCGCTTACAAGCATGGTCTGATCCATCTCGAATCGGTCATGGGCAGCGATGCCGAGCCCGGTGGCTGGGACGCGCTGCGTCGGGTTCGCCGGCGCGCGCTCATGGTCGCCTCGTTGCCCGCCTGGGTTGCGGCGATCGGGGCGCTGTTCGGCCTCGACGAAGTCCCACGCACCTTGTTGGTGGCGGGCAGCCTGGCTCTGCTGGTGCTCTATCGGGTGCCGAGGCAACTGGCGTGATTCGCCTCTGGCTCGGATTGCTGTTCTGTCTTGCCGGGCCTGCGCTCGCCGTCGAGCGGGTGGTGAGCCTGGCGCCGTCGCTCAGCGAAATCATGCTGGAGCTTGGCGCCGCGGACTTGCTCGTTGGCGTGCTGGATGGCGGCGAGCGGCCTGCAGCGTTAGCGAAAGTGCCTTCGGTTGGCCGCATCGGCCAGCTGGAAATGGAAAGGCTGTTGGCCCTGCAACCGACGCTGGTGCTGTTATGGCCGGACAGCATCAGCCGGGCGCAGCGCGAGCAGTTGGCACAATTCCGCATTCCTGTACTCGTCGCCGACCCCGCCTCGCTGGACGAATTGGCTCGGCAGTTCGCACGGATCGGCCAGCGTATCGGGCGCGTCGAAAAAGGGCGCGAGCTCAAGCAGCGATTCAATGCCGGCTTGGCTGACCTGCGCGAGCGCTACGGGCGGGCGCGGCCGGTTTCGGTGTTTTACCAGGTGTGGAATCGCCCGCTGTACACGCTCGGCGGTACGCAGATCGTCAGTGATGCGATCGGCGTGTGCGGCGGCCGGAACGTATTCGATGACCTGAGTCTGCCAGCCCCACAGGTGAGTGTGGAGTCGGTCCTGTCGCGCGATCCTGAGGTGATCCTCGCGGGCAGTGGTGCCCAGCTGGCCGAGTGGCACGCCTGGCCCCAGCTGGCTGCAGTACGCAAGGGGCAGCTCTGGGAGGTGCCTGACAAGGGGCTGGAGCGTCCGAGCTTCCAGATGCTGGGGGCAATCGAGAAGCTCTGCCAGGTGATGGCCGGCGCCGAAGCTTAGGCGATTCGGGCCGGATCGAGGATGGCGAGGCGCGTGCGGACGGCCGCTTCGATACCGCCGGCGTCCAGGCCGCATTCGCGTAGCATTTCGCTGGGCTTGGCGTGCTCGACGTAATAGTCCGGCAGGCCTAGGTGCAAGGTCGGTGTGAGCAGGCCATCGGCCGCAAGCTGTTCGCTCACTGCGCTGCCGGCGCCTCCCATGATGCTGTTTTCCTCGACGGTAACCAGCAGCCGATGGCGGGTGGCCAGGTCGCGCACCAGCGCCTCGTCCAGCGGTTTAACGAAGCGCATGTCGACAACGGTGGCGTCCAGCGCATCCCCCACCTTGAGTGCTTCGGCCAGTTGCACGCCGAAGACCAGCAGCGCGACCTCCTGGCCTTCGCGACGCACTACGCCCTTGCCAATTTCCAGCGGTTCGAGACCGGGCTCAATCGCTGCGTTCGGGCCGTTGCCGCGCGGATAGCGCACCGCGGCGGGGCCTTCGTAGTGGTAGCCCGTGGTAAGCATCCGGCGCATCTCGTTCTCATCGCTCGGCGTCATCACCAGCATGCCTGGGATGCAACGCAGGTAGGAGAGGTCGAAGCTGCCAGCGTGGGTCGGGCCGTCTTCGCCGACCAGCCCGGCGCGGTCGATGGCGAACAACACGTCGAGATTCTGCACCGCGACGTCATGGATCAGTTGGTCGTAGGCGCGCTGCAGGAAGGTCGAGTAGATCGCCACGACGGGCTTGGCGCCTTCACAAGCCATGCCGGCCGCAAGCGTCACGGCGTGCTGCTCGGCTATCGCGACATCGAAGTAGCGGTCGGGGTAGCGTTCGCTGAAGGCGACCAGGTCCGAGCCTTCCTTCATCGCCGGCGTGATGCCGGTGAGACGCGGGTCCGCCTCGGCCATGTCGCACAGCCATTGGCCAAAAACGTTGGAGTATTTCGGGCCGCTGGGCTTCTTTGGCGCGACCGGGGCGCCCGCCGGTTCGAGTTTGCTGATCGCGTGCCAGGTGATGGGATCGATCTCTGCCGGGGCGAAGCCCTTGCCCTTCTTTGTCACCACATGCAAGAACTGCGGGCCGGATAGGTCGCGCATGTTGCGCAGCGTCGCGATCAAAGTCGGCAGGTCGTGGCCGTCGATCGGGCCGATGTAGTTCCAGCCAAGCTCCTCGAACAGCGTGCCGGGGACCAGCATGCCCTTGGCATACTCCTCGGTTCGCCGTGCGATCTCCCAGGCGCCGGGTAGGCGCGACAGCACCTTCTTGCTGCCCTCGCGCATGCTCGAATAGGTGCGGCTGGAAAGGATCTTCGCCAAGTAGTTCGACAGCCCGCCCACATTGCGCGAGATCGACATGTCGTTGTCGTTCAGCACCACGAGCATGTCCGCCCCGACTTCCGGGGCATGGTTCAGCGCCTCGAAGGCCATGCCGGCGGTGAGCGCGCCGTCACCGATCACAGCGATCGACTTGCGCTTCTTACCCTGCAGGCGCGCCGCGATCGCCATGCCCAGTGCGGCGCTGATGGAGGTGCTGGAATGCCCAACGCCAAAGGTGTCGTACTCGCTTTCGCTGCGTCGCGGGAAGGCGGCGAGGCCGTCCTTCTGACGCAGACTTTCCATGCGCTCACGGCGCCCGGTGAGAATTTTGTGCGGGTACGCCTGGTGGCCCACGTCCCAGACCAGACGGTCCTTCGGCGTGTCGTAAACGTAGTGCAGCGCGATGGTCAGCTCGATCACGCCAAGCCCGGCACCGAAGTGGCCACCCGTACGCCCCACGCTGTAGAGCAGGTCCTGGCGCAATTCATCGGCGAGTGCTTCAAGTTCCGCCTCGCCCAGCCGGCGCAACCGCTCTGGTGTGGCTGCACGGTCTAGAACGGGCGTCGCAGGGCGCACCCGAGGAATCTCATGGAACGTCTTGGGCATCAGGCGAATCGTTTTAATTGGAAAAAGAGCCGCAGTTTAACTGATGGTTACAGCGAGAAGAACGACCCATATGCCAACGGTGACGCCCGGCCGCTCAGCTACGCCGTTCGACAATGAACTGGGCGAGGGCACGCAACGGCTCGGCGCTGGCCTGAAACGGCTCAACGGCGTCAATGGCCAGGTTGCGCAACTCGAGTGCGTAGCGTTTGGCATCGCCCATGCCCAACAGCGAGGGATAGGTGGGTTTGTCGCGGGCGATATCGGCACCCTGGTGCTTGCCGAGCGTCGCGGTATCACTTTCCACGTCGAGGATATCGTCCTGCACCTGGAAGGCCAGGCCGACGGCTTGCGCGTACTGTTGCAGCGCGGCGAGCGTTTTGGAGTCGGCGCGGCCGCTGGCGAGTGCGCCAAGTCGGACGCTCGCTTCGATGAGCGCGCCGGTCTTGTGACGGTGCATCCGTTCAAGTGCGGCGCGGTCGAGTTTCAGGCCGACCGAGCCCAGGTCGATGGCCTGGCCGCCGACCATGCCGGCCGGGCCTGCAGCGCGGGCGAGGCTGGTGAACATGTCCAGGCGCAGGGCTGAATCCTGGGGGTTGTGCGCAGCGGCGGCGAGCGCTTCGAAAGCCAGACTTTGCAAACCATCGCCGGCCAGAATCGCGCAGGCTTCGTCGAATGCCTTATGGGTAGTGGGCTGGCCGCGGCGCAGGTCGTCGTCATCCATCGCTGGCAAGTCATCGTGAACCAGCGAGTAGGCGTGGATGAGCTCGACCGCACAGGCGGCGCCATCCGCCTCGTCCAGATTGCCTTCCAGCGCTTCGCAGGCGGCATACACCAGCAGCGGGCGCACGCGCTTGCCGCCGTTCATGACGCTGTAGCGCATGGCCTGGTACAGGCGTTCGAGTTGGGGATGCGGCGGGACGAAAAGCGTATCGAGGCAGCGGTCGACGCGTTGCTGGCAGCGTTTTTGGTAGTCGGCAATCATGCGTCTGGGTCCGCCTCGAAGGGGACTTCCTGCAGCTTGCCGTCACGCTCGAGCAGCATCTGGACCTTTTGCTCGGCCTGGCTGAGCGCCGCCTGGCATTCGCGGGTCAGGCCGATGCCCTGTTCGAAGCAGGTCAGCGAGTCCTCCAGCGAGAGTTCGCCGCTTTCTAGACGCTCGACAAGCTGTTGCAGCTCGGCGAGGGATTGTTCGAAATCGAGGGCGACTTTCTTGCGGGCCATGGCGGAAGCGGGTCTCTGGGCTGCTCTGGAACGGTCGCGACACTAGCAGAGCTCAGCCGCATACGCCATAAGCCACACGGGCAGCTTGGGCGTTCACTGCCCAAGCGGTAGCGGCCAATAGAGCGCCTGAAAGTAATAGAGCGTCATGCCTGAACCGACCAGGATCACGAATCGGCGAAGCCAGACCGCTGGCAGCCTTTTGCTCAGCGCACCGCCGGCATAGCCGCCCAGGGTGGTCCCGATCAGAAGGATGGCCAGTTCATGGCCGCTCACCCGGCCGGCAATGACGAAAGTGGCCGTAGCCACGCTGTAGATCACCGCTGAGATCAGGTTTTTCAGCGCGTTGGCGCGAACGAGCTGGTGACCCTCGATGGAAAAGGCGGCCAGCTGGAGGATGCCCATCCCTGCGCCAAAGTAGCCACCGTAGATCGAGACCAGCCCATGCGCAGCCAGTGACGCCGGGGCATGCGGCGGCACACTGTTGCCTTCCTTGCGCCGCGCCGCGAGCCAGCGGCTCAGCCAGGGGCTCGCGGCGAACAGTGCGGTGGCAAGCAGCAAGAGCCAGGGAATCAGCATGCTGAAGACCGCATCACCACCAGCGAGAAGCAGGAGGCCGCCCAGCAGCCCGCCTGCGAGGCCGGCCAGCAGTAAGGGAATCAGATAGCGCCCAAGCGGGCGCAGCGCCGAGCGAGCTGCCCAGGCGGCTGCCAGGCTCGCCGGCCAGAGCGCGACGGCGTTGGTGGCATTGGCCGTGACTGGCGGCAAGCCCGTGGCGAGTAGTGCAGGAAACGAAAAGAAGGTGCCGCCGCCGGCGAGGGCATTCATGCCACCGGCGGCAAACCCGGCGAGGATAAGCAACAACATGTCGAACAGAGGCATTGGGGCGGCTCGCGCAGAAGCGGGAGGCGCAGGGTAGCCAAGCGATGCGCTGCCAGCCAAGCACACCCTGCGCGGCACGCCTGAACTCTGGCCGGTTTGTCGCCTGTCTAGCCGGGTGGTTGGCCGGCGCTCAGTTCGTTGAGGATGCCGCAGCCTTGTATCGCGTGCTCTCCGCTGCAGGCGTTGCGCAGCGTCTGCAACTGACGCTCCAGGGCGTGTAGGCTTTCGAGCCGGGCGCGAACGCGTTCGAGTTGTTCGTCGATCAGCAGGTTGATGTCGCCGCAACTGGCGCCGGGGTGCGTGGAGAATTCCAGCAAGCGGCGGATGTCGGCCAGGCCGATGTCCAATGCCCTGCAGTGGCGGATGAACGTCAGCTGCGCCAGCTGCCTATCGTCGTAGGCGCGGTAGCCATTGGCGCCACGTTGCGGTGGCGGCATCAGGCCGATCTTTTCGTAGTAGCGGATGGTTTCGACGTCCACGTCCGCTGCGGTACTCAGCTCGCCGATGCGCATCACGATTTCTCCGATCCGGGGCTTGACCCTGGAGCGACTCCAGGGTGTGCAATCTGGCGGACTATAGTCGAGGAGGGTGCTTCATGTCGTCCAAATGCTGTGATTCGGGGTGCGCCACGCCAGCTGTCGGGCCTGCGTTCCGCAAGGCGCTGTGGGTGGCACTGGTGATCAACTTGGCGATGTTCGGCGTCGAAATCGTTAGCGGCCTGCGCTCGGGGTCGGTCTCGCTGCTGGCCGATGCCATCGATTTCGCTGGCGACGCAGCCAACTACGCCATCTCCCTCGTAGTGCTGTCGATGGGGCTGGTCTGGCGTGCGCGCGCGGCGTTGCTCAAGGGCGTGACCATGCTCGGATTCGGCGTGTTCGTGCTGGCGCGCGCGGGATGGTCGCTGCACGCCGGCGTGCTGCCCGAACCCCTGACCATGGGCGTGATCGGCACGCTGGCGTTGCTGGCCAACGTGGCCGTAGCGCTGATGCTGTATGCCTTTCGCGAGGGTGATGCGAATATGCGCTCCGTCTGGCTGTGCAGCCGAAACGACGCGCTGGGTAACCTCGCGGTGATGGGCGCGGCGGCCGGCGTGTTCGGTACGGGCTCCAGCTGGCCGGACCTTGCCGTGGCGCTGGTGATGGCTGGGCTCGCGTTGTCCGCAGGCTATGCGGTGATCCGTCAAGCGCGTCAGGAGTTGCGCACGGCCTAGTACCGATCGCGCCGTGCGATCGAGGCGACAAGCGCCACCGCCCCGGCCGTCACCGCAGCCAGGCCGGCAACGGCCAGCTTGCCCACTGTCTCGCTGCTGAGCGCCGTGGCGTGGTGCTTGACCCCGTCATCGAAACGTCCGTCGACGCGATGCAGACCCTCGACCGGCTCGAAGAGGTTGTCTGGCTGATCGCGATGAGCCGGCTCGTCCGTCATCTGCCCGTCCCAGGCCTGCTTGGCCATCATCCGGTCGAGCAGGCCAGGCATGAACAGATTGCCGATGATCGCCTTGAACGAGGCGCCCCCCAGCCAAAGTTCTCGGGGCGCCTCCCTAGCGGCACGCAGGATGGCGCGCGCGGCGACTTCCGGCGTATGGATCGGCGGGACCGGCTGCGGGCGCCGGCTCATCTTGTTGCGTGACCAGTCGAATTGCGGCGTGTTGTGCGCCGGCAGCTGCACCATGGTCAGGCGCACCTGGCTCCGGTCATGGAGCAGCTCGCAGCGCAGCGAATCGGTGAAGCCGCGGATGGCGAATTTTGCCGCGCAATAGGCCGATTGCAGCGGGATGGCCCGGTAGGACAGGGCCGAGCCGACTTGCACGATGGTGCCGCGATCGCGAGGGCGCATGTGCCGTAATGCGGCCAGGGTGCCGTGGACGAAGCCCAGGTAGGTGACCTCGGTGACCCGTTTGTATTCCGCGGCGCTTATCTTCTGCACGGGGCCGAATACGGTGGCCATCGCGGCGTTCACCCATACCTCGATCGGCCCCAGTTCGGTCTCGATCCGATCAGCGGCGTGGTCGATTGCCTCGGCGTCGGCCACGTCCGCAGCAATCGCCAGGGTCGTTGCGCCCAGGGCGTGCAGTTCGGCTTCCGTATCGGCCAAGCCCGCCGTGCCGCGCGCGATCAGGGCAACGCGATAACCGTTGCGGGCGAAGAGGAGGGCGGTCGCTCGGCCTACGCCCGCGGTGGCTCCACAGATGACGGCGGTCGGTTGGCGGTCGTGCATGGCAAGCTCCTGGCGAAGGGTATGTTTCGCATCAGAGCTGCCTCACCGCCGTTCTGGTTCCCGATGGGGTGCAATCCGACGATGGATGACCCGGGCTCAGCCCGCCTTGCAGCTTGGCTCGCGGGTAAAGGTCCGCGCGGCGTCGACGGGCCCGACGTTTTCAAGCAGGCGGCGGCCGATGAGCACCGGGTAGTTCATCTTGTCGCGGTCGTTCAGCGAGAACTGCGCTTCATGGATGCGGTTGCCCAAGCACACCTTCATCATCACGACGGGCCGTTCTTCAGCGCCGCCCGCACCGCGGACTTTGATTGTCCGCACGACCTTGCGCTCCAGCCGTGTCTCGACTTCCTTGTCGCGCTCGATGTCCTCGAGCTCCAGGGTGAAGCGCACCCAGTCGTCGCCGTCCCGTTCGAAGCGCTCGATGTTCTCGGCGTGCATGGACGAGGTGAGCGCCCCGGTGTCGAGCTTGAATTTGACGCGAGTTTTTTCCGGCATGACTAGGCCTTCTTCAATCCAGCCCAGCGTCTCACGGGTGTCGGCCAGCGCAGACATGGCGCCAATGGAGGCAAGCAACAAGGCGGCGAGACAGGGCAGGCGGGGCGAGATCAAACGGGGCATGGTGGCACCTGAACGGTCGGAATTGACAGTAGATGCCCACAACTGGCAGACGTTCCGCTCGCTCACCTTTGCTAAGCCTAACCGCGTACTCGTGGAGTGGACGGGCGGTGCAGACCCAGGCTCGGAGCAAACATTCCATTGCCATGCACGATGCCGTGCATAGGCAAATTCAATCGGACAGCCATCCAGTTCGACGATCCACCTTACAGGGCGGGCGGCTTGCCGAGAGGCAGGCAGCAGCCCGCGCAGAAGTTCAAGGAGGCATTCACTTAGGGAAGTCCACACGTTAAGAGGTGAACTATGTTCGTCCATAACAAACGGCTTCAATACACCGTGCGAGTGGCTGGGCCCAACCCGGGCCTGGCCAACCTGATGCTGGAGCAATTCGGCGGCCCGCAAGGCGAGCTCGCCGCAGCCATGCGCTATTTTACCCAGGGCGTCGCCGAGGATGACCCAGGTCGTAAGGACATGTTGATGGACATCGCCACCGAGGAGCTCAGCCACCTCGAAGTGATCGGCTCCATCGTCGGCATGCTCAACAAGGGCGCCAAGGGCCAGATGGCAGAGGGGGTCGAAGAGGAGGCCGAGCTTTATCGCTCGCTGACCGGCAACGGCAATGACTCGCATATCACCTCCCTGCTGTACGGTGGCGGCGTGCCGTTGATCAACTCAGGTGGGGTGCCTTGGACTGCGGCCTACGTCGACACCATCGGCGAGCCCACCGCGGACCTGCGCTCGAACATCGCTGCCGAGGCGCGCGCCAAGATCGTCTACGAACGGCTGATCAACGTGACCGACGATCCAGGCATCAAGGATGCGCTGAAGTTCTTGATGACCCGGGAGATCGCTCACCAGAAGTCCTTCGAGAAGGCGCTGCACTCCATTCAGCCCAACTTTCCGCAAGGCAAGCTGCCGGGCGAGCCGCAATACGCCAACGTCTACTACAACCTTTCCCAGGGTGAAGGCGACCTGCGCGGGCCGTGGAACCAGGGCCCGGAATGGGAGTTCGTCGAGACACCACAGCCGGCAGTGGACGGTGGCGACGGCAAGCCAACCGTGAAGCTGCCCAAGGAACAGGAAAAGATCGTGCAGCAAATGGCGGTGCGGACCCAGTCCGACATTTCCGCCGACCCCATGACCGGTGCCGATCTCGGCTCTGGCGAGGCGCTAAAGAAGGGCTAAGCCTTACGTAAGGTCACACGGAGCCGATGCGACTGAGGTCGTATCGGCTCCGTGCCTTGCCGGCGTATTCACCTGGCCCATCCCTGGTTCATCCCCCCGTTCAATTACGTCAGCGGCGTGTGTGCAGCGGCACCACGACGTTCGCATTCGAGCGGCCAAGCGTTTCATACAGCGCGGCAGTGAGTGACTGTTGAGTGAAGGGCTTTGCCAGCGTATGCAGCCGGCGACCTTCCTCCGTCAGCTCGGCGAAGCCGCTGACCAGCAAGATTGGCAGGTTCGGCCGCTCGGCCTGGACGATTCTTGCGAGCTGCGTGCCGGTCATGCCGGGCATCATTTGATCGGTGATCAGCAGGTCGAATGCTCGCGGTTGGCGAAGCCGTTCCAGTGCCGCCTCGCCGCTGTCCACTGCCATGACGCGATGCCCAAGATCCTCGAGCAGTGCGGTGGTGTTGGCGAGCACCAGCGGGTCATCGTCCACCACGAGCACGGCGAGGGCCGGGATGGGCGCCGGTGAGACCTCGGCCGGTTCGGGGGCGGCAGTAGCCGGGGCCTGAGCGACACCCATCGGTAGCCACAGCTCGATCGTCGTGCCCTCACCCAGCGTGCTGTCGATTACCAGGCGACCACCGGATTGTTCAGCCAACCCGTGCGCCATCGACAGGCCGAGGCCTGTCCCCGCGCCGGGGCCTTTGGTCGTGTAAAACGGCTCGGTCGCCCGGCTCGCTGTTTCAGGGCTCATGCCCGTACCGGTGTCATGCACGATCAGGGCGACGAATTCCTGGGTCGGCCGCTCACCGGTACGCATCTGCCCTTCGATGCAGATGCTGCCGCCATTCGGCATCGCATCGCGGGCATTGACCACCAGGTTGATCAGCACCATCTCCAGCTGATTCGCGTCGACATAGGCTGGCGGCAAACCGAGCGGGAATCGCGTATCGATGCTGATATTGGCCGTGACCGAGCGCTGCAGCAATTCACGCATGTTCAGCACCACGTCATGCAGCAGGACGGAGCTGGGGTTGAGGTCCTGCTTGCGGGCGAACGCCAGCATCCGTTGCACCAGGCCAGCGCCTCGCTGCGTGGCGAGCAGGGCGTTTTCGATCAGGCTACCGGCACGCGGACCCGTGTCGCTCGGCAAGCGTTTGCGCAGCAGTTCGAGGTTGCCGCCAATTACGGCGAGCAGATTGTTGAAATCATGCGCGATGCCCCCGGTGAGCTTGCCGATCGCCTCGAGCTTTTGGGCTTGGCGAAGGGCCGCTTCGGCGTGCCGGCGCTCGGTGATGTTCACTAGCCCGCCGATGATGATCGGGCCACCGGTAGTGTGCTCGAGCCGGGTGGAGGCGAGTACGTCGATGAACGCGCCGGCGCGGGCCACGAGACGGTACTCGGCATCGAGGCACTCGCCGCGTTCGAGCAATTGAGGCCAATCCTGAGTGAGCAATTGGCGAGCGGAACGCTCGGTCATGAAGTTGATCAGCGGGCGGCCAAGGACGTCCTCTCGTCGATACCCCAAGAGGGCGAGCCAGGCATCGCTGACCGACTCCAGACGCCCTTCCTGGTCCAGCGCATGCAGGGGTAGGGGCGTCTTGCTGTAGAGCTCGCGAAAACGCGCCTCGCTCTGACGCAAGGCTGCGGCCTCTCGCTCGCTAATCGCGGCCATGCGCCTGTCATGCATCGAAGCGGCCAGTCCGAAGAACAGCACGATGAAGGTCAACCCCGCAACCGACAGGGCCAGCGTCAATAGGTCGAGGCCGCTACCGGGCGGTGCGGGCATGGCGTCGTGCAGCGGTGTAAAGCGTGCGCCGGCCATCGCCGTGTAGTGCATGCCGGACACGGCGAACCCCATCGCCACAGCCGATACCGCTTGCAGCATCAGCCGCCGGCCCTGGGCGGACAGCCAGAGTGCAACGGTGGCTGCACCGATGGCGATCAGAAAGGAAATGGCCACCCACAGCCGGTCGTAGGACAGTTCGGCATGCATCGTCATGGCGGCCATGCCCATGTAATGCATCGAACCGATCCCCAGCCCCATGAACAGCCCTCCCACGCTTAGCGTCCGGCGATTCACGCCCTGATGGCTCACGGCGAAGAAGCTGATGGCCGTTACGGCGATTGGCACCACTAGCGACCATAGTGTCAGCGCCAGGTCGTATCGGATTTCCATGCCAGGCATGCCGAACGCGAGCATCCCGACGAAGTGCATCGACCAGATGCTGCCGCCCATCGAGACGGCCGCCGAGCACAGCCAGGCATTGTGAATCCAGCCGGTCGAGGCGCGTGCGCGGCTGGCCAGGTCGAGCGCCGTGAAGGAGCCAGCGATGGCGATGAGAATGGACAGGCTCACCAAGGCCATGTTGTAGGTGGTAGGCATCATCAGCTCCGTACTGGCTTGCGAGGCTGTCGCGTTATTACTTAGACGATTCGCGCAGAGGCGCCAGGTTCCCTCATCTGCCGGCGGTGCTCGGACTTTGTGATGGGCGTGACATTAGATGACCGCGCCACCGAATGTTTACGGCGACGGCCTTGCAGTTGGGCTTTAGCGCGCAGGCATAAATAAAAAAAGGCCCGTCATCGACGGGCCAAACGAGCATCACGCGCAGGAGAGGGCGCGTATGAAGGGAGCAGCGGTGACGCGGTTTTACAGGATCGACAACGGGTACTGGATGATGAGGCGGTTCTCGTCCAGGTCTCGGGTGTTGACCTCGGAGCGGTAGCTCGAGTTACGCCACTTGAGGTTGAGGTTCTTTGCCGGGCCGCTCTGGATGGTGTACGCCAGTTCGGTTTCGCGGCCCCACTCTTCGGCGTCGTCTGTGGTGGCAGTGCGGATGTTGTCGCCGCTGATGTAACGGTTCATCAGGGTCAGGCCGGGGATGCCGACGGCGGCGAAGTTGTAGTCGTGGCGCAGCTGCCAGGAGCGCTCTTCGGCATACTCGTAACTGTTGTTGAAGCTGTCGTTGGCGAGGGTGCCGCCGCTGGTGCCATTGACGCGCATCCAGGTGTCGCCGCTGATCTTCTGCAGGCCGACGTAGAAGGTGTTGCCGCCGGTCCTGAGGCCGAACAGGCCGGAGTAGGTCTTGTTGTCCAGGTTGCCGGCACGCGCGCTGCCGTCGTCCTCGCCCTGGAAATAGCCAATGTTGGCGGTCAGGGCCAGGTCGTCGCCCAGCGGCTGCACGTGCAGCAACTGTACGTATTGCTGCTCGTAGACGTCCTTCAGCTCCGCGGTCCAGAGGCCGACGGTGGTGCGCTTGTCGTTGAAGGCGTACTCGCCGCCGACGAAATTGAAGCGATCGGAGGTGCCACCGGCGAAGCTCATGTCTTCCATGCTGGCGTCGTCGCGCGGGCTGTTCTGGCGGAACTGGCCGCCGTAGAGCGTCAGGCCGTCGATTTCCTTGGAGGTGACCATGCCGCCCCGGAAGGTCTGCGGCAGCGAGCGGCCGTCGTCCGAGCGCAGGATCGGCAGCACCGGCATCATCTCGCCGACCTTCAGCTCGGTGTTGGAGAACTTGGCCTTGGCGGCGACACCGAAGCGGCCGTAGTCATCGGCCGGGCGGCCGTCAGTATGGCGCGGCAGCAGGGCGGTGCCGTAGGTGCCGCGGCCGCCGTCGAGCTTGACGGAAAGCCCCGCCAGCACGTCGACACCGAAGCCGACCGGGCCCGGGGTGTAGCCGGACTGAACGTTGAGGATGAAACTCTGGGTCCATTCTTCGGCCTTGGAGCGGTCGTCGATCGCGTCGTCGCGGAACTCGCGGCCGATGTAGAAGTTGCGCGCGGTGACGCTTGCCTTGGTGTCGTTGATAAAGCCTTCGGCGTGGGCCAGCGGCGCGCTGCTGGCGGCGACGGCAAGGGCGAGCAGGCTCGGGGCGGTCAGTTGCTGGAGGGTTGGACGCTTCATTGTTGTTGTTTCCCTTTTTGTTGGTGAAGGTGTCGAAGGTGCCCGGCCGCGGTTCGGTGCCATGGCCGGGCGTGTTGCAGCCGCGGGTGCGGTAATCAATTCAGCCAGCGCACCAGGCACAGCGTGATAGACGGGAAGAGCACCAGGATCACCACGCGCACCACGTCGGAGATCAGGAAGGGCACCACGCCGCGGAAGGCGTCGCGCAGGCTCACGTCGCGGGCCATGCTGCTGATCACGTAGACGTTCATGCCCACCGGCGGAGTGATCATGCCGATCTCCACCACCATCAAGGCGAGGATGCCAAACCAGATGGCCTTCTCGGTCTGATCCAGGCCGTAGAAATCCAGGCCCATGATCAGCGGGAAGAAGATCGGGATGGTCAGCAGGATCATCGACATGGTGTCCATCACGCAGCCGAGGATCAGGTACAGGATCAGGATCCCGGCAAGCACCACGAAGGGCCCGACGCCGCTGTTGGTAATGGCCTCGGCCAGCGCCACCGGCAACTGCGAGAGGGCGAGGAAGGCGTTCATGATGTCGGCGCCGAGCAGGATCATGAAGATCATCGCGGTGGTCACCGCCGTACCGTAGAGCACCTCCTTGAACTGGCCCCAGCGCATGCCGCCGAGCACCACGGCAAAGAAGCCGGTGCCCACAGTGCCGATCGCCGCCGCCTCGGTGGGGGTGAACCAGCCGCTGTAGATACCACCGAGCACCAGCACGAAGATCAGGAACACCGGCCACACGCCGCGCTGCGCGGCCAGGCGCTGGCGCCAGGTCATCCGGGGTTGAGCGGGGCCGGCGTCGGGGTTCATCCGCACGTAGACGGCGATGGCGATCATGTAGCCGATGGCGGCGAGAACCCCCGGAATGAACGCGGCCATGAACAGCGCCGAGATGTTCTCCTGCGCGAGGATGGCGTAGATCACCAATACCACCGACGGCGGGATGAGGATGCCCAGAGTGCCGCCGGCGGCCAGGCAGCCGACGGCCAGCGAGCCGGAGTAGTTGTACTTCTTCAGCTCCGGAAGGGCGACTTGGCCCATGGTCGCCGCGGTGGCGATCGACGAGCCGCAGACCGCGCCGAACGCCGCGCAGGAGCCGACCGCCGACATGGCGAGGCCGCCGCGCCAGTGACCTATCATCGCCGCCGCCGCGCGGAACAGGCCGCTGGCAAGGCCGCCGCGCGAGGCGAACTGGCCCATCAGCAGAAACAGCGGAATCACCGACAGGTCGTAGACCGTGAAGCGCGCGTAGGCAACCGTTTTCAGGTAGCTCAACAGCGGCGCCCAGCCGCTGATCGCGACGTAGCCACCGACACCCGTCAGCAGCATGGCGATGGCGATCGGGATGCGCACCACCAGGAGAACCAGAAGGATGGCGAGAAACAGCCCGCCGATTTCAACACTGCTCATGCGGGCTTGCCCTCACCACGAAAATCCTGCCAGGCGGTGTACAACGCCACCACCGCCAACAACGCAAAGCCCGGCGCAAAGGCGGTCATCGACCACCAGATCGGCAAGCCCATGATGATCGACTCCTCGCCGGTGCCGTAGGCATCGAGCGTGCCGATCACCGAGCGCCAAGCCAAGAGCGCGGCGGCCAGTGCCATCAGCACCCCGCCGAGCGCATCCAGACCCCGGCGCACGCCCTCGGGCGCATGCAGGGTGAAGACATCGACAATGACGTTGCCGCGGCGCAACTGGCACAGCGGCAGGAAGAAGACGATGGCGATGCCGCAGCCCATCTGCACCAGCTCGACATCGCCAAGCAGCGGCTCATCGAACAAGGCGCGCATGGCGATGCTGTAGGTGGCCATTAGCGTCATGGCAACCAGCAACAGGCCACCGACGAAGGCCAACAGGCGCGACAACAGGTCGAGCAGGCGGCCGAACGCACCTTCAGGCAAGGCAGGCGCCTGGAGTACGGGTTCACTCATGGGGATCTCCGCAGGGCTGCGCGCCGGAGAACCCGGCGCGGCCTCGATAGATTACTGGCTGTACTTCTTGACCAAGTCGCGGGCGTCCTGGAGCAGGGCGGCACCGTTGTCGTAGCCCTTGCCCTCGACTTCCTCGATCCAGTCCTTGTCCAGTCGCTCGGCAACCTTCATCCACTTTTGCTGCTCGTCAGCGGGCAGCACGTAGATTTCGTTGCCTTGCTTCTTGGCCAGGGCATGGCCGGTCTCGACCACCTGGGTGTCGAACAGGCGACCCGCCTGGCGGGACAAGGCCAGCCCGCTGTTGTCGTCGATGATCTTTTTCAGGTCGTCAGGAAGCTTGTCGTACACCGCTGGGTTCATCGCAATAATGATGGTGGTGTACATCAGCGCCGGCTGATCAGCGGCCATCTCGGTGTGGTAGTTCACCAGCTCGTGTAACTTGAGTGCGGGGACTACGTCCCACGGCACGATGGCGCCATCGACCACGCCCTTTGACAGGGCTTCAGGAATCTGTGGCACCGGCATGGCCACCGGGGTGCCGCCGAGCAACGCGATCAGCTTGGTCGAGGTGCGGTTGGCGGCGCGGATCTTCTTGCCGCGGAAGTCCGCCATCTTCTTGATCGGCTTGCTGGTGGTGTGGATCAGCGCGCCATCGGTCACGTGCGTGGCCAGCAGGTGCATGCCCTCGAATTCCTTCTGCCCGTGCTTCTGCACGAACTCCCACATCGCCTGGCTGCTGGCTTCGGCGGAGCGGCTCATGAACGGCTGTTCGAAGGCGGAAATCAGCGGGAAGCGGCCACTGTTGTAGCCAGGCAGCGCCCAGATGATGTCGGCGACGCCGTCACGCACCTGGTCGACCAGTTGCGGTGGGGTCCCGCCGAGCTGCATCGACGGATAGAACTGGAACTGGATTCGACCGTCCGACTCCTCGGTGATCTTCTTTGCCCACGGTTCCAGCAGGTTCGCCTGGGTGACGGAGTGGGCGGGCAGTTGGTGATGGATCTTCAGCGTCACTTCCGGGTCGGCCGCCTGGGCGGCTTGGCCGATGGTGGTGGCAACGACGAGCGCAAGCAATCTCTTGGACCAGTTGGACATTGCGATTTCCTTTTGTTGTTGTTTTTGAATCTTCCCGATGCGGGCCTCGCCCGTCGTTCAGACCCGGCCCTGCGGGACGGCGCGATGCGCAGCCCTGCAGTACCGCTAAGTGTTCGGTTCCGATGGTGTCACGCAGCCTTTATCGTCGAACAATTCATAACAGCGGAGCGGCCATGCTTTCTGTTTATGCACGTCGGCAGGCTGCTTTAGCCGTCATGCAGCCTGGCGTCGAGCTCGGTCCAGTCGAACGGTTCGAGGTCTGCGTAGCGCAACCCTAGCGCGGCGATCGCCTCGACCAGTCCGCGCTGGGTCTGCACGATGGCCTCGCTCATGTGAGGTTCGAGCCCGGCGGCACGCACGGTCTCGGCAACTTCCTCCATTTCCTCGGCGCGCCGGCGGCCGTGTTCGGCAACCCGGCTAATGAGATAGTGCGGCAGGTCGCCGTCCCAGCCCATCGAGGGAAAGCTCTTGTGCAGCGAGGCCAGGACTTCGGACTCCGCGCCGTAGTGGCGAGCGGTGCGCAGGCTTTCGGTGGTCAGGGCCTCGAGACCCTTGATCATCACACTGCGGCACATCTTGATCGCCGAGGCGACGCCGACCTGCTCAGACACCACGCGGGTAGCGAAACCGAGCGCGTTGAGTTCAGCCGAGAGTTCGACCGCCGCGGCGCCACCAAGCAGGATGGGTGTTTTCAACCGTTGCGGCGGCACGGGCGCCATGACCGCGGCGTCAATGTACCCGGCGCCGCCGGCCTCAATGCCTTCAGCGGCAGCCTGCTTGGTGGCCGGCGCGACCGAATTGATGTCCATGAAAAGCTGGCCTGGCTGCAGTGCCGCTGCAGCGGTTGTCGCCACGGCCAGCGCATTGCCGGCGGTGACTGCGCTGATCACCAGCGGCACGCCGCTCACTGCCTCGGCGGCGCTATCACACAATCTGACGCCGAGCCGTTCGGCCTTGGCGACCAGTTCGTCTCGGGCGGACGGATCGTCCAGAAGACGGTCGTAGACCTGAACTGCAAGGCCTAGCTTGGCTAGATCCTGCGCGAGAATGCCGCCGGCTTCGCCGAAACCGATCAGCCCGATGGCGTTGAGCTTCATGCGATGACCTCCTCAGTTCGTTTGGTCGCGGTCCGACGGTTCACTGCTTGACCGAACGTGGCCCGACCACACCCTGCCAGGGACGCAGACTACGCCGTCGAATAACAGTCGCGCCGTGCGCACCAAGCCGCAGCCAGCCAATTGACCATTCAGCAGACGCAGCTCGACAGTGAATTCCCCGGTGGGGTGTTCGACAGACAGCCGCCTGCGGCTGCCTGAGCCGGCCTGGGCAATCGCGGCGGCTACTGACCCTTCGACCAGGCAAGCGCTGGCCGCACTCACCGCGCCGAACACGCCGATCGACGCGTGGCAGCGGTGCGGGATGAAGGTGCGGGTACTGATGGCGCCGCCCTCACGCGGCGGCGCGACCAGGCACATCTTCGGTACAGTGCGCGTGCTGACGTCGCCCAGGTTCATCCGTGGGCCGGCCTGCAGGCGGATCGATTCCACGCGTGCCTTGAGCTCGGCGTTCGCGTTCAGCGCGTCGGGCGCCTCATAGCCGCTGATGCCGAGATCCTCAGCGCGCAGCAGTACTACCGGCATGCCGTTATCGATGCAGGTCACCTCGACGCCATCGAAGGTGTCGGACGGATTGCCAGTCGGCAGCAGGGCGCCGCAGCTGGAGCCGGCGACGTCCTCGAACTCGATCACCAGCGGTGCGGCGCCGCCCGGTACGCCGTCGATGAGGGTGTCGCCGTCATAGCGGACGGCACCATTCGGTGTCGGCACGTGCGCCACGGCGATCTGGCCGGTGTTTTCCATGAAAATGCGCACGGGCGTCTCGTCGCCGCGCACCGCCACCAAGCCGCGCTCGATGGCAAAGGGGCCGACACCGGCGAGGATATTGCCGCAGTTCTGGCCGTAGTCCACGCGCGGCTCGGCGACTACCACCTGGGCGAACAGGTAGTCGACGTCGGCATCGTCACGCCTGGACGGGCGGATGATGGCGACCTTGCTGGTCAGCGAGTCGGCACCGCCAATGCCGTCAATCTGCCGCGCATCGGGCGAGCCCATGACGGCGAGCAGCACGGCATCACGCTGGACCGGGTCGTCCGGCAGATCCGATGCGAGGAAATAGGCACCCTTGGAGGTGCCTCCCCGCATCTGCAAACAGGGGATGCGGGTCTGGCGCATATCAGCTTTCCAGCTCGTCGAGGTGGTCGACGTAGCGCAGGCCCTTTTCCGCCAAGCGCGGGCGCATGTTGTAGATGTCCAGGCCCAGTTCACCCTTGGACAGGCGAATGCGCTTGGCTTCCTCGGCGTCGGCGCGCTTGCGCGTGGCGTCAACCACCTGGGCGACTTCGCCACGGCGTACCACGACCACGCCATCATCGTCGGCAACGACCACATCGCCCGGGTTAATCAATTGCCCACCGCAGATCAGCGGCAGGTTCACCGAGCCGAGGGTTTCCTTCACGGTGCCTTGGGCATTGACCGCCGCGGACCACACCGGGAAGCCCATCTCACGCAGCGTGTGGGTGTCGCGCACGCCCGCATCGATCACCAGCGCGCGAACGGCACGGGCCTTGAGCGAGGTGGCGAGCAAGTCGCCGAAATAGCCGTCAGTGCAAGGCGAGCTCGGCGCAACGACCAGCAGATCGCCGGGGCGGCACTGTTCGACCGCGACGTGGAACATCCAGTTGTCGCCGGGCGCAACCAGCACGGTGATGGCCGAGCCGGCCAGCGAGACGCTCTGCTGGATCGGGCGGATGTTCGACGCGAGCAGACCCTTGCGGCCTTGAGCCTCGTGTACGGTGGCGACGCCGTAGCGCCCCAGCTCGTCGATCAGATTACGCTCGGCGCGCTCGATGTTGCGTACCACCACGCCGGTTTTGCCGATCAGCCCGCTCATGCCAGGTTCTCCGTGACGCGTGGGAAGACGCTCTGGAAGCCTTCCGCATAGATGATGTTCTTGCTGGCGGTGATGCCGATGTTGCGCTTGGCCTGCACGCCGCGCTGCAGGGCGACGCGGGTGTAGTACTCCCAGAGGTGCTCCTGGCCGGCCATGCACTGGATGGCGGCGTACTTCTTGTCCCAGACGTCGGTGATGTCGAGGAAGGTGTCCGGGCGCCACTCGCACTGCTCGGGCTGATGCGGCTCGAATGCATAGACCGGCGGCGCGGCGACGATCTTCTCGCCCGGCTTGTAGCCTTCGGCTTGGGCGATGATGCGGGCCTCCTGCGTCAGGTTCATGGCCAGCGGATGGTCGTAGTTGTAGGGGTCCTTCATCGAGTGGCTGAGGACGAATTCCGGCTGTACGCGGCGGAACACATCGGCCAGGCGGAACAGCACGTCGGTGTCGGCGCGCATCGGGTAGTCGCCGATGTCGAAGAACTCAACGCTGGCACCCAGAATGTCAGCAGCGGCTTGGGCTTCCTGGCGACGGGCCGTCTTGACCTTCTCTTCGGTCATCTCGCCCTTGCGCCACAGCTTGGCGGATTCGCCCCGCTCGCCGAAGGACAGGCAAACGATGTGCATGGCATAGCCTTGCTGGACGTGCTTGGCGATGGCGCCGCCGGCACGCCAGACGAAATCGGCCGAATGTGCGCTGACGACGAGGGCGGTTTTTTGTTGTTGCGACATGGTGAGTGGCTCCTCTTAGAGTGCGAAAAGCATGTCACCAGGCGCCGCGGCGTTGTAATGCAATAGACGGCTCGCCCCATACCTTTTATTTATTGCCCGGCCTGTGCGTATGGCGGCATAGTGGCGCCGTCCGCCGCCTTGAGGGATCTCGAGCCCTATGATTCATGAACTTCCGAACCTGATGCAGGTGCGCGCATTCGTCCGAGTAGCCGAACATGGCAGCGTGTCGAAGGCCTCTGGAGCGCTCTATCGCGCGCAATCGGTGGTGACCCGCGCCATCGCCGATCTTGAAGCACGGCTGGGCGTCACCTTGTTCGAGCGGCACGCCAACGGTATGCGCCTGACCGACCCAGGCAGTCGTGTGCTGCCACGCGCCCATCGGGTACTGACCGAGCTCGAAAGCGTGCCGCTGCACCTCGGCATCGAGACCGCACGGCTCACCGAGCCGCTGTACCTCTACCAGGCGCGACGCCTGCAGCTGTTCGTCAAGCTCTGCGAAACTCACCACATGCAAACGGTGGCGAGCCTGTTCGGGCTTAGCCAGCCGGCGGTCAGCGCGGCGCTCAAGGTGCTCGAGGATGGCTGTGGTGCGCGTCTGTTCGAACGAACGCCACGGGGTCTGCAGCCAACGCGCGCGAGCCTCGACATCCTCTTCCCGATCCGTCGCGCGCTGAACGAGCTGCGGCACATCGATGGCGACCTTGCGGCGCTACAGGGCGCCCTGCGCGGGCTGGTCAACATCGGTTCGCTACCGCTGGGGCGCACGCGCATCCTGCCCGAAGCGATCGTACGGCTCACCTCGGCCCACCCCGGTGTGCAGGTCGCGACCAACGAGAGTCCGTTCGACCTATTGGCGACTGAGCTGCGCGCGGGCGACCTGGACTTCATCTTTGGCGCGCTCCGCCCGGCCGCCTATGCAAGCGATCTGCATGGTGAGGCGCTGTTGACCGAGGAAATGGTGATTCTGGCGCGTGCTGGCCATCCGCTTCTAGGGGCCGTGGTGCAGCCGAGCGACCTGCTACATGCGCGTTGGGTGCTGCCGCGGGCCAACACGCCGGCGCGGCAACTGCTCGAGACATGCTTTGCGGGTGCCGGCATGGCTGCGCCCTGGCCGGTGGTGGAGAGCGGTGACCTGGCGATCATCCGCGGTCTGCTGCTGCGCTCGGACATGCTGGCGGCGGTGTCGGCGCACCAGCTCGACGAGGAAATCCGGGCGGGAGACCTGCGCATCCTCGCGTGGCCGCTGAAGCAGACGACCCGCGCGATAGGCCTGACCTACCGTACCGCCAGCCTGCATACGCCCGCAGCGCGGGCGTTGATGGACGCGATCCGTGAGGTCACCGAGTCCCTGCCTTCGCCTGCATGAGGTGAGAGCCTCGACGCGGGCATGGCAGGGTTCCGGTGCCGGAGAACGCTGGATCGCTCTGCCGCGCTCAGCTCTTGCGCGCCACGCCGTAGCGCACCTGCTGGTTGCGCGTCTTGAGAAAGGTCTCGACGTCTTCGCCGCGCATGCCGGCATAAATGTCGAGGTTGGAAATACCGAGCACCGCGCCAAGTTTCTCCAGGCCAAAGAAGATAGCGCCGTACTGCATTAGGCCGCGCCAGTCGCGCCGGCGCAGCAGGTCGCGTTCCTCTTCGCTGAGGGCCGCTTCCTCGAACAGCGCCTCGGGCTCGGCCAGAAAGCGCTCACGCCAGGCCGGCTCGATCATGCGGCGCAGGAATTTGTTGAGGCGGTAGCCCTTGGCGCTGCGCTCCAGCGTGAAGGGATAGCTGCCTTCGAGCTTCTCGGCACCAGCCAGCTGATGCGCCATGTGCTCGCGGTGGCGAGCGTTGACGTCCACTGGCAATGGCTTGTCCAGGTTCTCCAATAACAGCGTGGAGATGCCCGTCATGGACGGCAGGTAATAGGCTGAGTGCAGCTTCTTCACGTTGTTCGACAGCGCGCCGCGCATGATGAGATGGCCGACCACTTCTGCACCCTCGACGCCGCCAAGCGCCGCGTACTCGGCGATGGTCATCTCGGTCAAACGCTCGGGGTCGTTGACCAGCAGCTCGATGAACTCCTCGTCCCACTGGGTGTTGTTGAATCCGCAGCGCTCGCCGTGCACCTGATGCGACAGGCCGCCGGTGGCGACCAGTGCGACCTTGATGTCCTGCGGGAAGCTTTCGATGGCTTTGCGCAGGGCGCGGCCGAGTTTGTAGAAGCGCGCCGCCGAGGGGATCGGAAATTGCAGCACGCCGATTTGCAGCGGGACGATTTTCAGCGGCCAGCCGTCCTGGTAGGGCAGCAGTGCCGACATTGGGGAGAAGAAGCCGTGATCCAGCGGCTTGTCGCGAAAGAAGCTCATGTCGAACTCGTCGGCAACAAGGCTCGTGGCGATGTGACGCGACAGCTCGGCATGCCCGCCAATGGCCGGCAGGTCGCGCGGTTGACCGCCCTCGTCGGCGACCTCGTAGCGATCGTCAACGCCCAGCGCGAAGGCGCTGTAGTGGTCGAAGAAGAACGAGGTGACGTGGTCGTTGAAGATGTACAGCAGTACGTCCGGCTGTTGCTCGCCCAGCCAGGCCTTGACCGGTTCGAAGCTTTCGAAGATCGGCGCCCAGGCCGCTTCTTCTTGCTTGTCGTGGTCGACGGCGAAGCCGATGGTCGGGGTGTGGGAAACAGCGAGGCCACCAATGATGCGTGCCATGAGGTCAGTCCTTTATGTCAGTGCGCCGCGACGGCGCGGTTGGCTTGGCGAGCGGCATAGCCGTTGGCGAGGATCGCCAGGGCCGCGATGAACGCCGGCAGGCCCAGCAGGGCGAACAGGGTTGGCAGGCCCAAGCCGAGGCTTAGCACCACGCCGCCGATCAGTGATCCGAAAATCGCGCCGAAGCGGCCTATCCCGAGCATCCAGCTCACGCCTGTCGCGCGGAATTCGGTCGGATAATAAGCCGGTGCGAACGCGTTGAGGCCAGTCTGCGCGCCGCTCATGCAGAATCCGGCAGCGATCACGCCGAGCGTCAGCAGGCTGGATTCGAGGCTGAAGGCACCCAGCAGCAGAATCGCGGCACCGCCGAGCGCGTAAGACCCGGCAATGACCCGGTTGGGGTTGCGGCGGTCCATCAGCCAGCCGACCACCAGCGCACCAACCGTACCGCCGACCTGGAAGAGCCCGGTAATCGTCGCGGCGCGCTCGATGGAAACGCCACCGTCACGTAGCAGGGTCGGCAGCCAGCCCATCATGAGATAGATGACCAGCAGCCCCATGAAGTAAGTGAGCCAAAGGGCCAGGGTGCCGAAACGGTACTTGTCGCTGAACAGCATGCGCACCGGCGTCTTGGTTGGCTCGCTGGAGTCGGCCGTGATGAAACGGGTGTTGCCGTCGAAGCGACCACCGATCCTGTTCAGCACGACGGCGATCTTGTGCGCGGGTGCCTTGCGCGCGGCGAGGAAGCTCGCCGATTCTGGCAGGTACACCCACAGGAACGGCAACAGCAGCAGCGGCAGGATGCCGCCAGCGGCCAGTACCGATTCCCAACCATAGTGGGGAATTAGGTAGGCGGCGAGAAAGCCACCGCAGCCCGAGCCCAGATTGAAGCCGGTGAACATCAGGGTGATCAGCAGCGCGCGTTTACCCTGGGGCAGATACTCCGAGACCAGCGTCGTGGTATTGGGCAGAGCGGCGCCAAGTGCGATACCGATGACCAGGCGCAGGCCCGCCAGCTCGTACGGATTACGTGCGAAGGCGCAGGCGACGCTGAGGATGCTGAAAATGGTGACAGCAGTTAAGAGAACGGTCTTGCGGCCGAATCTGTCGGCGTAGGGGCCGGCCGCCAGGGCGCCGATGGCCAGGCCGACCATACCTGCGCTCATCACCGGGCCAAAGGCGGACCGGGACAAGCCCCATTCCTGCATTAGAGAAGGGGCGATAAAGCCCATGACAGCGACATCGAAGCCGTCGAATACCACTACCAGAAAGCACAGGCCGAGAATCAGCCATTGATAGCGGGAAATGGGACGATCATCGATCCACGTCTTCACATCGACTGTGGCGTTACCCATAGCATTCACCTTTTGTTTTTGTAAAAAGGGCGATGCCGACATGACCGGCATCGCCCACTTTTCGGGTGGCCTGACTCTAAGCGCACCCAACCGAATAAGCGTCTGGTAAATCGTTAACCAGATATCGGTTTTGTTTATCCAAAAGGCCGGAGGTGTGTTTCACAGCTCCCGAGGCGTGTACGGGCTGTAGAAGTCCGAGCCCCTCCAAGCAGGCGTTGGTGCATGGGTCAAAGGCGCGCCGCGCGTGTAGTGACCGTCCTTGCCGGACTGGCCGCGACCCACATAACGCGCTACGTACGGATAGGGGTAGACCGGGCGTCCCTCGCTTGCCGCGACCGGCTTGCTGTGGTGCTGCGTGCCTGCGGCAATGCGGGTAGAGGTGTCGTCGCCTGGCGCGCGTACGAGGATCGCCTCGGGTGCCTGCCCCGATTCGACCCAGCGCATGACGGGCGTCAAGAGGTCGAGCAGATGCGGGCCTTCTCCGTCGCTGCAGTGATACATGCCGGGGACGAGGAAGAGCCGTTCGAAACGCTCGGCCTGGCGACGGCCCATGTAGTTCTGCAGCGCTTCGTGGTAGGCGATGGTGTTGATTGGCGAGATGTGTTGATCGGACCAGCCGTGCCAGAGAATCAGCTTTCCGCCCTTGCCGGCAAAGGCCGAGAGGTCCGGGTTGGTCGAGTCGAACAGCGGGTGGCGGGCGCGCAGGCGGTCGAACGTCTGCGCGTTGAACTGGAGCTGATCGAGAGTGAATCCGGGTTGCGCCGCCCCCTCGAAGACCAGGTAGCGCAGCGCGTCCAGCGCAATGGTCTCGCTGAATATGGGTGCGTCGGCTGATTGTGGTACGAATACACCTGCCCAGGCCAGTTCCGAGCCCGGCTGAGGGCCGGCGATGGCCAGGCGCTCGCCGGTCTCGACATCGCGAGGGCCGTCGTAGAGCTTGCGTACGGTATCGACCTCGGCGGCGGTCAGGCATTGGCTGCCGTCCTGTCCATCGCTGCACTGGATGGTCGCGGGATCGAACTGGCATGCCCTGGGGTCCGTCAGCAGGCCGTCGAGCTGGCCGTCGAGTCCGTCGCATTGAGCGATCACTGCCTGGTGCAACAGCGGCAGTCGCGAGGCGACCAATACGGCACGGCCATCCGCGCCGGTATTCACCCGGGCCTGCCAGCCGTGCAGAAGGGAGTTCTGCACCTGGAAGTTCATCGCCGGCGCGCCGGCAACGATGCCGTCGAAGTCATCCGGATACCGCTGTGCCTCGACCAGTGCCTCGCGCCCACCATCCGAGCAGCCGGTGAAGTAGGAATAGGCTGGTTGCTGCCCGTAGAAGGCTTCGATCAATGCTTTCGAGGCTAAGGCCGTGAGGTGTACGCCGCGATGGGCGAAGTCGGCGCGCTTCTGCGGGTCGGCACCGAAGGCGCCGCCATTGCCCTGATGACCCATGTCCGTACTGGCGACGACGAAGCGCCCACGGTCGTAAGGCACGCAGCCATCGGCGGCCGCCGGCTCGAGCGAGATGCGCCCGCAAAGCCCGCCACAACCGATCTGCAGGTAGCGCTGGGTCCAGGTCTGGGTCGGCAGCTCTACGCGAAAGCCGATGCTCGGTGCGAGCACGCCCTCCACGGCGCAGACCGTCACGTCGTTGTCGTTGACCACCTGCTCGGCTGTGACCACGCGGCTGCCCGAGCCGCCGATGGGCGTGAGATCGAACGTCGATAGCGCCGCGCAGCTACCGGCAGGCCGGACCACCGGCAGTTGTGCCAGGTCCTGATGCGGCTGCTTGCCACCGGCCAGCGCCGAGCCGGCCAGGGCGTTCATCAGCGCACCGATTAACAGGGACAGTTTGAGCATCGTCTACACCTCTTATTCTTGTGTGGTTGACCAAGTGTGGGCGAGGCGAAGCGAGGCGCGCAGCGAAATTGCTTAAGCAGGTATCTATTTTTCTTATGATTGGTTCCGAGGGATGGATCAGGGTCAAGGACGCAGCGGTTGTCAGCTGCTGGCGCCGGCCGCGCGGCTGATCGCCGCGATGATCGGGGTGCCATGCAGCGGGTCGCGCAACAGGGTGCAGTGAATGCCATAGAGCGTTTGCACCAGTTCGGGGGTGACGACCTGCTCCGGCGCGCCCTCGGCGACAACACGACCGCCGTGCATGGCGACCAGATGATCGGCGTAACGGCAGGCACTGCTGAGATCATGCACCACCATAACGATGGTCTTGCCGGCGGCGGCGAGCTGGCGAATCAAGTCGAAGACTTCGATCTGGTGGCCGAGATCCAGCGCTGAGGTGGGTTCGTCCAGCAGCAGCAGCGGCGTGTCTTGCGCAATGGCCATGGCAATCCAGGCCCGCTGGCGCTGGCCCCCCGACATCGATTGCAGTGGCCGGTCGGCCAGCGCGACGAGGTCGGCGGCCTGCAGGGCAGCATCGACGATGGCCTGGTCGTGCTCGCTCCATTGCTGCAGCAGCCGCTGGTGCGGTTGTCTGCCGAAGCGGATCAGCTCGGTGACGGTGAGGCCATCCGGCGCGCTGGCTTCTTGCGGCAGCAGGGCAAGTTTTTGCGCGACAGCCCGCGTCGGCAGCTGACTGATGGCCTTGCCGTCGAGCAACACCGCTCCGGCGCTAGGCTTGTGCAGGCGCGACAGGCCGGCCAGCAGGGTGGACTTGCCACAGCCATTGGGGCCGACGATGGCGGTCACTTTGCCGCGGGGGAAATCGAGGTCCAGCCCCTCGATCACGCTTGAATCCCCATAGCCCATGCACAGCTCGCGCGCTTCGAGGCGGACATCGGCCGCGTGACGTTCGATGAGAATCTCGGGAAGTGTGCTCATGCTAGGGTCCGGGAGGGTTGGCGTAACAGAATCCATATCAGGTAAGGCCCGCCGACAATCGCCATGATGATGCCGACCGGTATCTCGACCGGGGCCAGCAGGGTGCGGCCCACCCAGTCGGCGAGGATCATCAGCAGCGCACCGCTCAAGGCTGAGCTGAGCACCGGCACGCCGTGCTGGCGGCAGAGGAAACGGGCCATCTCCGGCGCGACCAGCGCAATCAGCCCCACCGGACCGACAACCGCGACTGCCAGGGCGGTCAACCAGACGGTCAGTAACAAGGTCAGTACACGCATCAGCCCGAGACGCGTGCCCAGGCCGATCGCGACGTTGTCAGAAAAGCGCATCAGCGCCAATGGGCGTACCAGCATCTTAGCCACGGGCAGGCCGAGCGCCAGGCCGATGCCCAGCAGCAGCACCGATTGCGTCGGGCGTGCGTTGAGGCTGCCCACCGTCCACGGATAGGCGGCGTTGGCAGCATCAATGTTAGTGCGGGCCAGCATCAGATTGGTCAGCGCACCGAAGATCACTCCGATCGCGATGCCTACGACGATGAAACGGTAGCCCCGCGCGCCGGCCCCAGCGGCCAGGGCAAAGGTGAGTACCGCTGCGGTGGTCGCGCCGGACAGCGCCAGCAGCGACGGCGCAATGCTGGTCGGGATCGCCACGATGGAGGCGACGGCGAATGCGGTCGCGCCATTGTCGATGCCGATCACGCCCGGAGTAGCGAGGCGGTTGCGCGCCAGCGTTTGCAGCAGACAGCCCGCAGCACCTAGTGCTGCGCCGCTCAGCAAGCCAGCCATGATCCGTGGCATTCGCAGCTCACGGACCAACAGCAGATGCATCGGCTCGCCGTCGCCGAAGGCGGCGAGAAGGGCTTGCCACTGGCTCAGCCCCGGCGTGCCTACAGCGAGCAACCAGCTAGCCGCGAGTAGCAGAATCAGGCACAGCGCGATGCCGACCAGCAGGCTGCGGCGGTGCAACAGCAGCGACAGCGCGCCGATACGCAACAGCCAGTAACCGTGCGGCGTATGGACATGCGGAGTGTGGACCAGGGCATTCATAAGGTTGGCAACCGGTGGCTGCGTACCACGGCGATCAGAATGGGCGCGCCGACCAGGGCCGTGATTACCCCGACTGGCAACTCATAAGGGCGTACCGCCAGCCGGGACAGGATGTCGGCAAACAGGACAATGCAGGGGCCGAGCAGGATCGCCAGGCCGAAGGTGCGGCGTATATCGGTACCGACCAGGCGGCGCGCGATGTAGGGCACCACCAGCCCGACGAAACCGATCGGGCCGGCGGCGGCCGTCGCAGTGCCAACCAGCAGGGCTACGGCCAATAACGTGACCAGCCGCGTGACCTGCGGGTGATGGCCAAGACCGCTGGCGACTCGCTCACCCAGCGACAGCGCTGCCAGCGCAGGGATGAGGGGCAGCGTCAATACCAGTCCGGCTATCAGGCCCGGCAGGCTCCAGACAAGCGTATCGAGGGGGCGGCCCGCAAGAGCGCCAATCACCCAGAAGCGCATCTCGTCAGCGGTGCGCTGGTCTTGTAGCAGCAGCATGCTGCTCATGGCCGTCAGCAACCCGGAAAACGCGGCGCCAGCAAGCACGAGCCTCACCGGATCGTTGCCCACGCCGCGCATCTGGGTGACCAGAAGCACCAGAAGGCAACCGGCCAGCGCGCCGCCGACCGCTACCATCAGATTGAGCGATGCGGCACTCGCGCCCAGCGCTATGGCGAGCACCACCGCAAACGACGCCCCGGCACTTACGCCCATCAGTCCTGGCTCGGCCAGCGGATTGCGGGTGACCGATTGCAACAGCAGGCCGGCGGCACCGAGCGCAACACCCACTAGCACGCCGAGTTCGGTGCGTGGCCAGCGCAGGTCATAGACGACGAAGCGCGCCTGTTCGTCCGCCGCGCCGAAAAGCGCAAGCAGGCTGCGTGCGATGCCGACATCGCCCGCGCCTAACATCAGGCTCGTCAGGCATAGCAACAAGAGGCACGCGCCCACGCAGGTCAGCGCAGGCGCCAGGGAAAGGCGAGACGCGAGCATCAGTCGAGCAGAACCTTCTCCACATCATCCAGTACACGTTGCGCGGCGAGGTAGCCGGAGCTGCTGCTCCAGACCTGGCCATCGACCGTGACCACATGATTGTTCTTTACCGCATCCAGCCGCGTGAAGGCGGGCTGCTGGCGCGCTTCCTCGAGCGCCTTGCGACCATCGGTGTTGAGCGTGGCGAGGAAGATCCAGTCGGCATCGGCCTTGTCGAGATTCTCCAAGCTGAGGATGTCGGTGTGCGGCTTCTTCGTTTGCGTAGCCAGTTCGTTCGGCTTGAAGCCGATCGAGTCCAGCAACTGGCCGACGAACAACTGGCTGGACATGATGAAGGGCCCCTGGGGATTCCAGCGGACCACGCTGACCTGTGGGCTGCCGGACAGGCGTTCGCGCATCGAAGCAAGGCGCTTGTCGATTTCATCAAGGCGGCGCTTGCCCTCGTCCTGCTTACCAAGCGCCTCGGTATACACAGCGTAGACCTGCCGCCAGTCCTCGAAGGAGCCGCCCTTGGGCACCACGGTTGGGGCGATCAGGCTGAGCCGGTCGTACTGCGCCTTCGGCAGCTCACCCGACGCCAGGATAAGGTCGGGCTGCTGCGCCAGTACTGCCTCGAGGTTGGGCTCGCGAACCGTGCCGACCAGGGCGATCTTGCCCGCCTGCTCCTTGAGATAATCCGGTACATCGGTGCCGCCACGGCTGGCCAGGGTGCCAACCGGTTGGACGCCAACTGACAGCGCCGCATCCAGCGCGTTGTCGCTTAGCGCGACTACGCGTTGCGGAACACCATCGAGCTTGATCGGGCCGTAGAGGCTGTCAACGATTCGATCGGCGGCGTGTAGTTGGCTACAGGCCAGCAGGGTGGTGATGAGCAGACAGGTCAATGAGCGTAGCGGATGTCGGGACATTGGGGGCTCCTGATACAAAGCGTGCGCCTGGTTGGCGCGGCGAAAAAGAGAGTCGCGACCTTACTCTCTCGCTTAATGGCAATCACTCTCGTTTACGTCGTCTTTACATTCTCGCATGAATGTTTGGCTGAGGTCTTCTGCCTGAGCGTTAACTTTCACGAAGCGAGGGGGACGCATCACGCCGTCGAACAGGCCGGACGCGTTGTGCTTCGCTCCACCTGACACCAGCGCTATATCGCTGCCAAAACCTACCTTGCACAAGGGGCGTGCAAGTGCGGTCGCTCCGCTCGCTTCAATCAAACGAATGCCTGCAGACGAATCGAATGGCTCGTGCGTCTGGAAATGTATATTTTGTAAATAATATTTACTCACAAATACGAATAAATACCATTCGTGGCGCTTCCGTGCAGGGCATACCGAACGTTGCCGCTCCGTCCGCAGCGTCTGGACGCCGCCATGCCGGCCCCAAACAAGGAGACCCAAATGCGACCGGACTTCAGAATCAGCGCCCTTACCTTTGCCATCATCATTGCCGTTTCGCCGTTTTCATCGGCGCAGGAGGCGACTGCGGACCCCGTGGTCGAACTTCAGGATATCTGGGTAATGGGCACGGCCGAGCAAGAGCTCAAGCAGGCCCCCGGGGTCTCGATAATCACCGAGGAGGACTTGAAGAAGCGTCCGCCGGTGAATGACATCTCCGATCTGGTACGCAAGATGCCCGGTGTCAACCTGACCGGCAACGGTACCACTGGCTCGCGTGGAAACAACCGCCAGATCGACCTACGTGGCATGGGCCCGGAAAACACCCTGATTCTCATCGACGGCAAGCCGGTCACGTCCCGCAACTCGGTCCGTTACACCCGTGCCGGTGAGCGGGACACGCGCGGTGACAGCAACTGGGTACCGGCCGAACAGATCGAGCGCATCGAAGTGCTGCGCGGCCCGGCGGCAGCCCGCTACGGCTCCGGCTCCATGGGCGGGGTGGTGAACATCATCACCAAGCGCCCGACCGACAAGCTCACCGGATCGATCACCGCTTACACCAACATTCCCGAAGACGACGCGGAAGGCGTGACCAAGCGCACCAACTTCAGCCTCGCCGGTCCGTTGACCGATGCACTTACCTTCCGCGTGTATGGCAACCTCAACAAGACCGACGCGGACGACGCCGACATCAACCTGGCCCACACCGACACGGCGTCCGGCGCGTCCCTGGCGGCCGGTCGGGAAGGGGTTCGTAACAAGGACATCAACGGCTTGCTGAGCTGGGCCCTCGACGACCAACAAACGCTGGACTTCGAGGCCGGCTATAGCCGACAGGGCAACATCTACGCCGGTGACGTCGGCACGGGCGGTACCGAATCCCTGGACCCAACTAGCAACATCAGCCCCTGGCTGGGTCGCGAGACCAACACCATGTACCGCCAGAACTACTCGGTCAGCCATCACGGCAACTGGGGGTTCGGCACTTCTCGCCTGACCGCGCAATACGAGCGTACCGACAACCGCCGTCTGCTCGAAGGCCAGACCGGGAGTGTCGATGGTGACATCAGTGCCGGTTCCGACAAGCAGACCAGCATCTATCAGAGCTATCTGGTCCAGGGGCAGTTGGATATTCCGCTACAAGCCCTGCGCTACCAGACGCTTACGGTCGGCGCGGAATGGAATCGCCAGGAGCTCGACGACCCGTCGACCTTCGCCCGAGATATCGGTACGGGAAGCTGGTATGAGCTGTCTAACTCCGCCGCTGATGCTCGCTCCAGCGAGATGGACGCGACCATGATGGCGTTGTTCGTCGAGGACAACATCGAGCTGACGCCGGGCTGGATCCTCACGCCAGGCTTGCGTCTCGACCACCATGACCAATTCGGCTTCAATTGGAGCCCGAGCCTGAACAGTGCCTACCAGCTGACCGACAGCATCTCCATCAAGGGTGGTGTCGCGCGTGCGTTCAAGGCACCGAACCTTTATCAGTCCAACCCCAACTACCTGTATCGCAGCAACGGCAATGGTTGTGCCGAGGGCACGACCTCCAGCGGCGGCTGCTACATCCTGGGTAACGAAAACCTCGACCCCGAGATCAGTATCAACAAGGAAATCGGCATCAACTTCGCGAGCGGCGGCTGGCACGCGGGGGTGACGTACTTCCGCAACGACTACGACAGCAAGATCGTCTCGTCGAACGTGCTGCTCGGAACCGTCACCAACCCATCCAACCCGACGCAGTACGCGGGCATTCTGCAGTGGGATAACGCCAAGGATGCGGTGGTCAAGGGCTGGGAGGGCAGCATTGGGGTTCCGCTGCTGGGGGTAGAAGGTGACCTGTTGAGCTGGAACACCAACTTCACCTACATGCAGGACAACACGGACAGTGACGGAAACCCCTTGTCGGTCGTGCCCGAGTACACCATCAACAGCATGCTCGACTGGCAGGCGACCCAACAGCTCGCGCTCAGCCTGACCGCCACCTTCTATGGCAAGCAGGAACCGCGGGTTTACAACCCGACCACCGACACTGAAGTGACTGCCGAAAACCAGCTTCAGACGCTCGATCCCTACCACATCTGGAGTCTGGGCGGGACTTACGAGGTGAGCAAAAACCTGACGCTGGGCGCCGGTATCAACAACCTGTTCGACAAGCGTATCTATCGCGAAGGCGCAGGGACCACCGCCGGCGCGAGCACCTACAACGAGCCAGGTCGATCCTTCTACGCCTCGATCACGACTTCGTTCTGATCCGCTCCTTTGGTTGACTTATTGGTTGACCCTTACTCCGCCGGGCTCTGGTCCGGCGGATTTTTTTTTTTGGCCACCGCGCTGCTTGCTGACGGTCCTGTCAGGTTGCGGTCACCCTACTGACCGGCGTAGCGGGTTATAAGAGCGGCTGGACATTCTTCGGCCATTCCCGGTGTATGACTGATGCATAACCGAAGCAAGGCGATATGGATTTTGGGCGCGCTGGTGCTAACAGGGGCCGCGGGACGTTGGCTTTTGGCCGAGCCCGAGACCGCCACGCCCGCAAAGCCGCGGGCAGTGCCGGTTCGAGTGGTAACGGTTGAACGCAAGGACGTAGAGGACTTCGCGATCGGCATCGGTCGTGTCGCCTCCATGCAAAGCGTGGTGATCCGCACGCAGATCGACGGGGTGCTGACTAGGCTCCATGTGGACGAAGGGCAGTGGGTGAAGGCAGGCGATCTGCTGGCCACCATCGATGACCGGTCCGCTCGTGCCAGCCTGCAACAGGCCAAGGCGCAGCTCGACCAGAGCCAGGCTCAGCTGACCGGCGCGGAAATCGATCTCAAGCGCTACCGTGAACTGGTCGCCGAAAAGGGCGTGTCTCGCCAGACGTTCGATCAGCAAGAGGCCCTGGTGAATCAGCTCAGGGCCACGCTCGCTGGGAACAAGGCCGCCATTGTCGCCGCCGAAGTCCAGCTGTCGCATACCCGCATACTTTCGCCAGTGACCGGCAGGGTGGGCATTCGCAGCGTGGACGAGGGTAACTTTCTGCGTGCCAGCGATGCCGATGGCCTGTTCTCGGTCACGCAGATCGCCCCTATCTCGGTTGAATTTTCGCTGCCGCAGGTCATGTTGCCCACCTTGCAGCGCTTGCTGGAGGTCCCAGAGGCGGCGCCGGTTTCTGCCTACCTCACTGGCGAGGGGAGCGATGATGTACTCCTCGCTGAGGGGCGTCTGCGCCTGATAGACAATCAGGTTTCCGCCAGCACCGGCACGCTGCGAGTCAAAGCCGAATTTGCCAACGATGATCACGCGCTCTGGCCAGGCCAGCTGGTGAACGTCAGGGTGCGGACCGGGCAGTTCCCGGCGGCGCTGACCGTCCCGCCTCGTGCCGTATCGCGTGGGCTGGAAGGTCACTTCGTGTACCGCCTCGACGGCAACGTTGCCGAACTGCAGCCGGTTACCGTCAAGCATCAGAGCGAACGGCTGTTTATCGTCGAGGGCGTCAGCGCTGGCGACAGACTGGTCAGCGATGGGCAGTCGAGACTGAAACCGGGTGTGGAAGTCGAGGTGCTTGAAGGCCAACACGCCGATCCGGCGATGGTTACGCAGGCGCAACCATGAACGGTCGCGGCTCGGTTTCCACCTGGTGCGTCAATCATCCGGTTGCATCGTTGCTGCTGACGTTCGCGTTGTTGCTGCTGGGGGTGATCGCTTATCCACGGCTGGCAGTCGCGCCGCTTCCCGAAGCGGAATTTCCCACGATCGAGGTCACCGCACAGCTACCCGGTGCCAGCCCGGAGACCATGGCGTCGGCGGTCGCCACGCCGCTGGAGGTGCAGTTCAGCTCGATTTCCGGCCTCAGCCAGATGACCTCCAGCAGCGCGCTGGGCTCGACCACCCTGGTGCTGCAGTTCAGCCTCGATAAGAGCATCGACACTGCGGCGCAGGAAGTGCAGGCCGCCATCAGCAGTGCCGCCGGCAAATTGCCGCAGGACATGCCCAGTCTCCCGACCTGGCGCAAGGTCAACCCAGCGGACAGTCCGGTGTTGGTGCTGACGGTTCGTTCCACGCTGATGCCCGCTACCGAGCTCAGCGACTTGGTCGAAACCGTGCTTGCTCGACAGATCAGCCAGATCGAAGGCGTGGGGCTGATCAACATCACCGGTCAGCGACGTCCGGCCATTCGTGTGCAGGCGTCGGCGGACAAGCTCGCGGCGGTGGGCCTGACGCTCGCCGATGTGCGCCAGGCGATCCAGAACACCAACCTCAACCTCGCCAAGGGTGCGCTTTATGGCGAGTCAAGCATCTCGACGATCTCAACCAATGACCAGCTGTTCCAGGCCGAAGAATACGGACGGCTCATTGTCTCGTACGTGGATGGGGCGCCGGTCCACCTCGCCGACGTCGCGCGGGTGGTGGCCGGCTCGGAAAACGATTACGCCCAGGCCTGGGCTGGACTGGAACCGAGTCTGAACCTGGTTATCAGGCGCCAGCCTGGCGCCAATATCGTCGATACGGTCGACCGTATTCAGGCCGCATTGCCGCAGCTTCGGTCGCTATTGCCGGCGTCGGTGGACGTGGCAGTGCTCAACGACCGTACCGGTACCATCCGCGCCTCCCTGCACGAGGTTGAAATCACCTTGATGATCGCCGTTGTGCTGGTCGTTGGGGTGATGGCGCTATTCCTGCGACAGTGGTCCGCCACCCTGATCGTCTCGAGCGTTCTCGGCGTGTCGCTGGTGGCATCGTTTTCACTCATGTACCTGTTTGGCTTCAGTCTCAACAACCTGACGCTGGTCGCGATCGTGATCGCGGTAGGTTTTGTCGTGGATGATGCGATCGTCGTGGTGGAAAACATCCACCGTCATCTCGAGGCGGGGGAAAGCAGCCGCGACGCCGCGATAAAAGGTGCCAGCGAGATCGGGTTCACCGTCATTTCGATCAGTGTTTCGCTGGTTGCCGCGTTCATCCCGCTCCTGTTCATGGGGGGCGTGGTAGGGCGCTTGTTCAAGGAATTCGCGTTGACGGCCACCTCGACGATTCTGGTCTCGGTCGTGGTGTCGCTGACCCTCGCGCCTACGCTGGCGGCCTTGTTCATGCGTCCTCCGCGGCATGACGTGGTTGAGCAGCCGGGCATAAGCGAACGCCTGCTCGGCCATTACGCCAAAGGGCTGCGTGGGGCGCTGGCCCATCAGCGCGCCATGCTCGCGCTGTTCAGCCTGACGCTCGCACTGGCCGTCGCCGGCTATGTGTACATCCCCAAGGGGTTCTTTCCGGTGCAGGACACCGGCTTCGTGCTCGGAACCACCGAAGCCGCTGCAGACGTTTCCTATCAGGACATGGTGGAAAAGCACCTGGAACTTGCCCGCATCCTGTCGGACGACCCTGCCGTCAGGGCGTTTTCCCATGCGGTTGGGGCGACTGGCAGCAACCAGACCGTCGCCAACGGGCGCTTCTGGATTTCCCTGAAAGACCGTGACCAACGTGACGTGTCAGCCAGCGCTTTTATTGATCGTGTTCGTGCCAAACTCGGAGCCGTGCCAGGCATCGTCCTCTATCTGCGCGCCGGGCAGGACATCAACCTCAGCGCGGGTGCCAGTCGCAGCCAATATCAGTACGTCCTCAAAGGCAACGACGGCCCCATGCTGAACGCCTGGACCGAGCGGTTGACCGAGCACCTGCGCCAGAATCAGGCGTTCAGGGACATTTCCAACGATCTGCAACTGGGCGGCAGTACCACGCCGATCACGATCGATCGCGCAGCCGCTGGTCGCTTCGGGTTGACCACCCGTGATATCGATAACGCACTTTACGATGCCTTCGGGCAACGCCAGATCAGCGAATACCAGACCGAAACGAATCAGTACAACATCATTCTGGAGCTCGGCGAGCAGCAGCGAGGAACGTCTCGAAGCCTCGATTACTTCTATCTGCGTTCGCCGCTCACTGGCGAAATGGTGCCGCTATCGGCAGTGGCCCGCGTGGGCGCGCCCATCAGTGGTCCCTTGTCTATCGCGCATGACGGCATGTCGCCGGCAGCCAATCTGTCGTTCAACCTTGCCCCTGGGGTTGCGCTAGGAGATGCGGTTACGGCGCTCGAGCGGGCCAGAGCCGAAATTGGCATGCCTGCCGAAATCTCTGGAAGCTACCAGGGTGCCGCGCAGGCTTTTCAAAGTTCGCTTGCCAGCCAGCCCTGGCTGATTCTTGCGGCCCTGGTCGCGGTCTACATCATCCTTGGCGTCTTGTATGAAAGCCTGGTTCATCCCTTGACCATTATCTCCACGCTGCCATCGGCCGGGCTGGGGGCTCTGGTGATGCTCTGGCTGTTCGGCCAGGACTTCTCCATCATGGCGCTGATCGGGCTGGTGCTACTGATCGGCATCGTCAAGAAGAACGGCATCCTGATGATCGATTTCGCGCTGGAGGCTCAGCGCAGCCGAGGCCTGTCGCCGCAGGATGCCATCTACGAGGCGTGCATCACGCGCTTTCGCCCGATCATGATGACGACCATCGCAGCCATGCTTGGCGCAGTGCCACTGATCATCGGATCCGGGCCTGGCGCCGAGCTGCGCCAGCCTCTGGGGATTGCCGTGGTGGGTGGGTTGCTGGTTAGCCAGGCGCTGACCCTGTTCACCACACCGGTCATATACTTGCTGCTGGAGCGTGTCTTGCATCGCCGCGCTCCGGCCTACGAACCTGCAACCGAGCACTGAGGCGGCCATGCGCGTTCTGGTAATCGAAGACGAGGTGAAGACGGCCGACTACCTGCATCGGGGGCTGACCGAACAGGGTTACGCGGTCGACCGCTCGGGAGATGGCATCGAAGGGCTGCACCTGGCACTCGAGCACGAGTTCGCCGTGATCATTCTCGATGTGATGCTGCCGGGGTTGGACGGGTTCGCCGTACTGCGCAGCCTGCGAGCCCGCAAGCAGACGCCGGTGATCATGCTGAGCGCTCGCGAGCGCGTGGAAGATCGGGTCCGTGGGCTGCGAGAAGGGGCTGACGACTACCTGGGAAAGCCCTTCTCTTTCCTTGAGTTGGTGGCACGGCTGCAGGCGTTGACGCGCAGGGGCGGCGGGCATGAGCCGGTGCAGATCACCGTCGCTGACCTCTGGGTTGATCTGATCAGCCGCAAGGCGACCCGCGCCGACACACGGCTCGATCTCACCGCGAAGGAGTTTTCGCTGCTCAGCGTGCTGGCGCGACAGCATGGCCAGATCCTCTCCAAGACCGCCATTGCCGAGATGGTCTGGGACATCAATTTCGACAGCGATGCGAACGTGGTGGAGGTCGCCATCAAGCGGCTGCGCGCCAAACTCGACGGCCCGTTCGAACACAAGCTGCTGCACACGATCCGGGGCATGGGCTATGTGCTGGAAGACCGCCGTGCCTACTGATTCAATCGCGCTGCGGCTGAGCGGGTTGTTCACGCTGGTGGCGGCAGTGATCTTCCTGCTGATCGGCTGGACGCTCTATCACCAGGTGGACAAAGGACTGGGTCTGCTTCCCGAGGCCGAACTCGAAGCGCGCTATAGCGTACTCGAGGCGCCGCTGAATCGGTTCGGAACGCCCGAGCATTGGGTGAAGATGCGCGACAAGCTCACGCTACTGAGCGAAGAGGACAGCCGCATCCGATTCTGGGTGGTCAGTGAGGACCCGAGCTTCGAGTTCGGCGAACCGAGTAACCAGCTCCGGCGTTTTGCCAGGGGCGCTCAAGGCATTCACGACCTGACGCTCGAAGGCGAACGCTACCCGACCAAGGTGTTGCTGCACGAATTGCCCGCGAAAGACGAGCGGCCGGCGGTCAGGTTTCTCATCGGCATCGATACCGAAGCCTTCTGGCAAACGCAGCGGCATCTGCTGGTCGTGCTCGTCGGGTTGGCCATCGCCGGTATCCTGCTGGCAGCAACGCTGGGCTATTGGGTCGCGCGCATCGGCCTCAAGCCTTTGATCAGGTTGTCCGAGGAAGCGTTGAAGCTGACGCCGCCACGGCTTTCCGGCCGGCTGCAGCTTTCCGCACTGCCGCCAGAGCTGAAGCAGTTCGCCACGGCGTTCAACGCCACACTCGAGCGGGTTGAAAAGGCCTACGAACGGCTCGAATCCTTCAACGCCGATGTGGCTCACGAACTGCGTTCACCTCTGACCAACCTCATTGGGCAGACCCAGGTGGCCCTGACCAGAGGTCGCTCGGCCGAGGACTATTTCGAGGTTCTGCAATCGAACCTCGAGGAGCTTGAGCGGCTACGCTCGATCATCATCGACATGCTGTTTCTGGCGTGTGCCGACCAGGGCAGCAAGGCAACGGCCCTGGTGACCGTCTCGCTGGCCGACGAGGTCGCGACCACCCTTGATTATCTGGATTTCATCCTTGATGAGGCTGCGGTCAAGGTCGAGGTCACCGGCGACGCTCTGGTGCAGATCGACAAATCCCACATGCGCCGCGCCCTGATCAACCTGATCAACAATGCGGTTCAGCACACCCCGGCGGGGCAGACCGTACAGATCGTCATCACGCAGCAGAACGAGTGGGTCGACATCGGTATTGGCAACCCTGGGGAGCCGATCGCTGAAGAGCATCTGCCCCGTCTGTTCGAACGGTTTTTCAGGATTGACCCATCGCGAAGCAATAGCGGCGCGAACCATGGGCTGGGCTTGGCGATCGTCAAGGCCATTGCGCTCATGCATGGCGGTGACGTCTACGTCCGCAGTGTCGATGGCTTCAATACCTTTGGTTTGAAGCTGCCGGTGCGGGTGACTGACGAGCCTTTCCCTGTTCACCCAAGCGCCCAGCCGACTGGTGTTGATATCCGCACGTCGCTGGCCCCGCAGCATCGCTAGTCGCGTTTCGTGGAAGACCTCTGCGCTACGCCGCCAGGAATGTTGTACGGAATCTATTTGACCCAAGAGAGGAGAGCAGAGATGGCACGTCTGACCGCAAAAGATTTCTCACCGCAGTTGCTTGAACTGTACGACTACTACGCCCACGGCAAGATCAGCCGGCGCGACTTCCTCGAGCGAGCAGGCGCGTTCACGGCCGTTTGTGGGCTGTCAGCGACCGGCATCCTGTCGGCGTTGAGTCCCAATTACGCATTGGCCCATCAGGTGGATTTCACCGATCCGGACATCGTCCCCGAATACATCACCTATCCTTCGCCGAATGGGCACGGCAGCGTACGCGGCTACCTGGTTCGCCCGGCCAAGGCCGAGGGCAAGTTGCCTGCAGTGGTCGTGGCGCATGAAAACCGTGGGCTGAATCCCTACATCGAGGACGTTGCCCGCCGGGTCGCGAAAGCGGGCTTCATTGCGCTCGCGCCGGACGGCCTGAGTTCAGTGGGTGGCTACCCGGGCAACGACGACAAGGGCCGCGAGCTGCAGCAGACCGTCGATCCCGAAAAACTCATGAACGATTTTTTCGCCGCTATTGAATGGTTGATGAGCCACGAGATGACGACCGGAAAGGTGGGTATTACCGGCTTCTGCTACGGCGGCGGCGTAGCCAATGCGGCCGCGGTGGCCTTCCCCGAACTGGCGGCTGCGGTCCCGTTCTATGGCCGCCACGCCGACGCGAAGGATGTCGCGAAAATCCAGGCGCCATTGCTGCTTCACTTCGGTGAGCTCGATACCCGGATCAACGAAGGCTGGCCTGAATACGAACGCGCGCTGAAGGCTGCAGGAAAAACATACGAGGCGTACATCTACCCGGACGCCAACCACGGGTTTCACAACGATTCGACACCTCGCTATGACGAAGAGGCCGCAAAGCTGGCATGGGACCGCACGATCGCCTGGTTCAACCGGTATCTGACGTGACCGTTGCGCTGGATGGGCGCTTCTAGGATCGATCACCAGGCCAAGGGAGGCGCTCGAGGTCGGACAGCTACATAACGACCAGATACTAAAAAGCCGGCTTGTGGCCGGCTTTTCTTCAGTGCCTCGGCTTACTTCTGATAAGCCTCGGCAGCTTTGATGATGGCGGCGCGGGCGGCGTCAGCGCCTTCCCAGCCTTCGACCTTGACCCACTTGCCCTTCTCGAGATCCTTGTAGTTCTCGAAGAAGTGCTTGATCTGCTCGATCAGCAGCGGCGGCAGGTCGGTGTATTCCTTCACGTCCTTGTACAGCTGGGTCAGCTTGTCGTGTGGGACGGCGATCAGCTTGGCGTCACCGCCGGCTTCGTCGGTCATGTTCAGCACGCCGACCGGGCGGCAGCGGATGACCGAACCCGGCGCAACCGGATAGGGCGTCACGACCAGTACGTCGAGCGGGTCGCCGTCATCGGCCAGGGTGTGCGGAATGAAACCGTAGTTGGCCGGGTAGAACATCGGGGTAGCCATGAAGCGGTCGACGAACAGGCAATCGGTGTCGTGATCGATTTCGTACTTGATCGGCGCGTGGTTGGCCGGGATTTCGATGGCGACGTAGATGTCGTTTGGCAGGTCTTTGCCGGCCGGGACTTTGCTGTAGCTCATGAACATTGCTCCGTGGTCGGCCGAGGCGGCCTGGGGCGAAAAAAGTGGGCGCGATTATAGGCGCACTGTCGGGCGCTTTGCCATGCCGGGGACGTGGCCATTGCCGGCTGCCGCAACGCGCGCATTCGACGGTCCTGGGTTAGTGAGGTTCCGCATACTGCGGGTCGCTTTCCTGCAAGTGGCGTAGGCGCGCCAGCGGGTCCTGACGGTAGAAGGCCGCCAGCTGTTCATAGACCTGGGGGAGAGCCGGCTGCAACACATCCGGTGCGCTGAAAAAGTATTCGCTGGTCACCGCGAAGAACTCGGCAGGATTTTCGGCGGCGTAGGGGTCGATCGGCGTCTCGGCGTCTGGGTCGGCATCCAACTGTGCGTTGAGCGTGTCGTACGCAGCCTGCATGACGCTGGCCCAGCGGTCGATACGCATGTCGCGATGCAGCGGCGGCAGGCCGTTGGCGTCACCGTTGAGCATGTCGAGCTTGTGCGCCAGCTCGTGGATGACCAGGTTGTAGCCCTCCCAGCCGCCGCTCTCCCGGATACCGGGCAGGGCCATGATGACCGGCCCTTGCAGCCAGGCCTCGCCGCTGTGTTCGGCGTCCCACTCATGCTCGATGCCGGCGGCGTCGCGATGCTTTTGCGGGCTGAGAAAGTCGTCGGGGTAGATAACGATTTCGTGAAAGCCCTGATACCAATCCAGCGCGGGCAGATGAAGTAACGGCAGCTGCGCCTGGGCGGCGAGGCGCAGGCGATCGGCTAAATCCAGCTCTACGCCGGGCAATGCAGTAAGGCGCTTGGCATGCAGGAACAGAAGGCTGCGCTCGCGCAGGCGTTCGGTCTCGTCCGTGCTCAGCCCGTCGAGCATCGGCAGGCTGTCCAGCACGCTTTGCCAGAGCTCAGGTTCGATGGCGAGACGGGCGAGGATGCGCTTGCGGCGCCAGTCGCGGAACGACCACATGGAGGAGCTTCCAGCCGGGAGGGCGTCAACCTTAAAGGGGCGTGATCATGGCCGGCAAGCTCGGGCATCGGTTTAACCAAGCAAGAAGTTACCGGTTTTTAGCGAACCACCATCGAGGCTGAGCATTTCCGCTTCGTCCTTGAGGCTCACGCCAGAGAGCTTCCGGCGGCAGGCCTCACGCATCAAGTGGATCAGGCGGTGCGCGGCGAGGTTGTAGCTCAGGCCTTCCAGGCGGATGTTGGAGATGCAGTTGCGGTCGGCATCGGTGCGGCCGACTTTCGGGTCGTAGGTGAAGTACAGGCCGAGGCTGTCCGGAGAACTCAGACCGGGGCGTTCACCAACGAGCATGACCACCATTTTCGCCTTGAGACGCTCACCCACCTCGTCGCCGAGCGCGACGCGGCCCTGCTGCACCAGGCTGATCGGCGCCAGGCTCCAGCCATCCTTTTCGATCTGCTCTTCGATACGTTGGAGCAGCGGCAGGGCGTGGCGCTGCACCGCCAACGCGGAAAGGCCATCGGCGATCACGATAGCCAGGTCATAGCCCGCCTGATGTTGCTGCGCGTGGTCACTCAGCCGTTGGGCCGATTCTTCATCCAACTGGCGGCCCAGGTCGGGGCGTTGAAGATAAGTGTGGCGATCCGGGGCGGCGCTGTGCAGCTGCAGGCAGCGATAACCGCGCTGCTCTAGTTGCGAAGCCAGGTCATGGGTATCGAGCGAGAGGTGCACGGCGTCGCGGGCCTGGGCATGGGCGAATTGGAAATCCAGCTGGGCCTCGGTGGGCAGGCTGGCGCCGGCGCGACCCAGGGCAATGCGCGCGGGGGTGAGCTGGCGCAGGTGATTCCAGGGGTTGGTGATGGTGGTGGGCTTGTCAGGCATGGGCGCCTCCGAGGTAGGCGAACTCAGTTCGCGCTCACAGCTTTTTGATCGCCAGCAAGCTGGCTCCTACGAGACACAGGCCGTGCAGCACCTGTAGGTGCAGGGGGACGCCAGGGCTCAAAGGCGTCATGCCATGCGCTCCAATGCCCGGCGAAAGGCGGGCGGGAGTTGCTCGCCCAGCTGCAATCGTCCGCCGTCCTGGTGCAGGATTTCCATCTTCGCCAGCCACGCCTCGAATTCCGGCGCGGGGCGCAGGCCCATGCTCTGACGCAGATAGAGGGCATCGTGAAAGGAGGTGGTCTGGTAGTTGAGCATCACGTCGTCCGAGCCTGGAATGCCCATGATGAAGTTGATGCCGGCAGTGCCCAGCAGCGTCAGCAGCATGTCCATGTCGTCCTGATCGGCTTCGGCGTGGTTGGTGTAGCAGATGTCGCAACCCATGGGCACGCCAAGCAGCTTGCCGCAGAAGTGATCTTCCAACCCTGCGCGCATGATCTGCTTGCCGTTGTAGAGGTACTCCGGGCCGATGAAGCCGACCACGGTGTTCACCAGTAGGGGTTTGAATTTACGGGCCACGGCATAGGCGCGCGCTTCGCAGGTTTGCTGATCGACGCCGTGATGGGCGTTGGCCGAAAGCGCGCTTCCCTGGCCGGTCTCGAAATACATGAGGTTGTCGCCGAGTGTGCCGCGCTTCTGCGACAGGCCGGCCTCGTAACCTTCCTGCAGCGTTGCCAGGCTGATGCCGAAGCTGGCGTTGGCCGCCTCGGTGCCGGCGATGGACTGGAACACCAGGTCCAGCGGCGCGCCGCGGTTGATCGCCTCGATGGAGGTGGTGACATGGGTGAGGATGCAACCCTGGGTCGGGATCTCGTAGCGGCTGATCACGGCGTCGAGCATCTTCAGCAGCTCGCAGATGCCGGCGGTGCTGTCGGTGGCCGGGTTGATGCCGATCACCGCGTCGCCGTTGCCGTAGAGCAGGCCGTCGAGAATGCTCGCGGCGATGCCGGCGCCGTCGTCGGTGGGATGGTTCGGCTGCAGCCGGGTGGACATGCGTCCGGCCAGGCCGATGCTGTTGCGAAAGCGGGTGACGACGCGGACCTTCTGCGCGACCAGGATCAGGTCCTGCACGCGCATGATCTTCGACACCGCGGCGACCATTTCCGGCGTCAGCCCCGGTGCGAGGGCTTTCAGCGACGACTCGTCCGCCTCCTCGCCGAGCAGCCAGTTGCGGAAATCGCCCACGGTCAGGTGGCTGATCGGCGCGAAGGCGGCGGCGTCATGGCTGTCGATGATCAGCCGGGTGACTTCATCGCTTTCGTAGGGGATCAGTGCTTCTTCGAGAAAACGCCTGAGCGGCACATCGGCCAGGCACATCTGCGCCGCCACTCGCTCGGCGTCGCTGCCCGCCGCGACCCCGGCGAGCAGGTCGCCGGAGCGCGCCGGGCTGGCCTTGGCCATCACCTCGCGCAGATCGTCGAAGCGCCAGGTGGTGCCGCCCACGCTGTGCGAGTACGTCATGGCTGCTCTCCCTACTTGAGTGTCGCCTCGGCCTGCTCGATCGCCGCGAACTCTTCTTCCGGCGTACCGGCCACCAGGTGGTGCCGACTGTAGATCGCGAAATAGGCGATGAAGATCCCGTAGATGATCGCGGCGCCGATCACCACCCGCGGGTCGACCAGGAAGCCTGCGATGACCGCGATGCAGGCCAGTACCAGCGCCACGCCCGAGGTGACGATGCCACCGGGTGTCCTGTACGGGCGATGCAGATCCGGCCGGCGCAGGCGCAGCACGATGTGCGAGGCCATCATCAACACGTAGGAAATGGTCGCGCCGAACACCGCGACGAGGATCAGCAGGTCGCCCTGGCCGGTCAGCGACAGCAGGAAGCCGATCACACCGGGGATTACCAGGGCCAGCACCGGCGCCTTGTTCTTGTTGGTCAGCGAGAGGTTGCGCGGCAGGTAGCCGGCCCGCGACAGGGCAAAGATCTGCCGCGAGTAGGCGAAGATGATCGAGAAGAAGCTGGCAATCAGCCCGGCCAGGCCGACCAGGTTGACGAAGCCGCTCATCCAGGTGGACGAACCGTAGGCCGTGGTCAGCGCTTCCACCAGCGGGTTGCCGGATGCCACCAGGGTGCTGGAGCCGGCGCCGCCTGGGCCGACCAGGAGGATCAGCCCGGCGAAGGCGACCAGAATCAGCATGGCGCCGATCAGCCCGCGGGGCATGTCGCGCTGCGGGTTCTTGGTTTCCTCGGCGGCCAGCGGCACGCCTTCTACAGCAAGGAAGAACCAGATCGCGTAGGGGATCGCCGCCCAGATGCCGACATAGCCGTAGGGCAGGAAGTTGCTGGCGCCGGCAGCGGTGGTCGGCGCGATATCGAGCAACTTGTCGACCGAGAAGTGCGGCACCATGGCGACGATGAACACCGCCAGGGCCAGGGCGGCGACGGCGGTGATGATGAACATCAGCTTCAGCGCCTCGCCGACGCCGAAGATATGGATGCCGATGAAGACGATGTAGAAGGCCAGATAGATCATCCAGCCGCCGATGCCGAACAGCGACTCGCAATAGGCGCCGATGAACACGGCGATCGCCGCTGGCGCGATGGCGTATTCGATGAGGATCGCCGTGCCGGTGAGAAAGCCGCCCAATGGGCCGAAGGCGGTGCGGGCAAAACCGTAGCCGCCGCCCGCGGTCGGGACCATCGAGGACAGCTCGGCCAGCGAGAAACACATGCACAGGTACATGGTCGCCATCAGCAGTGTGGCGATGAACAGCCCACCCCAACCGCCCTGGGCGAGGCCGAAGTTCCAGCCGGCATAGTCGCCGGAGATCACATAGGCGACGCCGAGGCCGACCAGCAGCACCCAGCCGGCGGCGCCTTTCTTCAGTTCGCGTTCCTGGAAATAGGTACTGCCAACTGCTTCGAAATCGATGGCGTGGGTTGGGGGTGTCGCACTGCTGTGTTCGAGAGCCATGGGAATCATCCTCTGATGGGTTCGGGTACGGCAGGGTCTTTAAAGCAAGCGCTGTGCCTTCGACTTCATTGCGGGGCGTGGGGGGCATTCAGGGGTGCAAAGACGGCCCCGGGGCGCACCAGCCCGACGCCAGTTGGCGCGGGCGGGCACCCTTTCGGCGCGCGTGGTTTACCTCGCTAGAAGAAGCCCAGCGGATTGATGTCGTAGCTCACCAGCAGGTTCTTGGTCTGCTGATAGCTGTCGAGGATCATCTTGTGCGTCTCGCGACCGACGCCCGACTTCTTGTATCCACCGAACGCCGCGTGCGCCGGGTAGAGGTGGTAGCAATTGGTCCAGACACGACCGGCCTTGATCGCCCGGCCCATGCGGTAGGCGCGGTTGATGTCGCGGGTCCAGACGCCGGCGCCGAGGCCGTACTCGGTGTCGTTGGCGATGGCGAGCGCCTCGGCCTCGTCCTTGAAGGTGGTGACGCCGATCACCGGGCCGAAGATCTCCTCCTGGAACACGCGCATCCTGTTGGTGCCCTTGAGCAGGGTTGGCTGGATGTAATAGCCGGTGGCAAGCGAGCCTTCGAGTTTCTCCGCTGCGCCGCCGGTGAGCACCTCCGCGCCTTCGCCCTTGGCGATTTCCAGGTAGGACATGATCTTGTCGAACTGCTGCTGGCTGGCCTGGGCGCCGACCATGGTGTCGGTATCCAGCGGATCGCCGCGCTTGATCTGAGCGACCTTCTTCATCACCGCTTCCATGAAGGGCGCGTAGATCGACTCCTGCACCAGCGCTCGTGACGGGCAGGTGCACACTTCGCCCTGGTTGAAGAAGCCCAGTACCAGCCCTTCGGCAGCCTTCTCGATGAAGGCCGGCTCGGCCTGCATGATGTCTTCGAAGTAGATGTTCGGGCTCTTGCCGCCCAGCTCGACGGTGCTCGGGATAATGCTTTCGGCGGCGCGCTTCATGATGTGCGAGCCCACCGGGGTGGAGCCGGTGAAGGCGATCTTGGCGATGCGCTTGCTGGAAGCCAGCGCTTCGCCGGCCTCGCGTCCGTAGCCGTGCACCACGTTGAGCACGCCCGGCGGCAGCAGGTCGCCAATGCATTCGAGCAGCACGTTGATGCCCAGCGGGGTCTGCTCGGCGGGCTTCAATACCACGCAGTTGCCGGCAGCCAGTGCCGGGGCGAGCTTCCAGGCGGCCATCAGGATCGGGAAATTCCACGGGATGATCTGCCCGACCACGCCCAGCGGCTCGTGGAAGTGGTAAGCCGCGGTGTGCTCGTCGATTTCCGCGCTGGTGCCTTCCTGGGCGCGGATGCAACCGGCGAAGTAGCGGAAGTGGTCGGCGGCGAGCGGAATGTCGGCGTTCAGCGTCTCGCGCACGGCCTTGCCGTTGTCCCAGGTCTCGGTGATGGCGAGCATCTCCAGGTTCTGCTCGATGCGGTCGGCGATCTGCAACAGGATCAGCGAACGCGCCTGCACGCTGGTTTTGCCCCAGGCATCGGCGGCGGCATGGGCGGCGTCCAGGGCCTTCTCGATGTCGGCGGCGTCGGAGCGCGGAAACTCGGCGATGGGCTGACCGTTGACCGGGGAAAGGTTGGTGAAGTACTGACCGCCGGCCGGCTCGACGAACTGGCCGTTGATGTAGTTGCCGTAGCGGGATTTGAAGGAAACGACAGCGCCTTCGCTGCCGGGATGGGCGTAACGCATGATGAGTCTCCGGTCTTGTAATTGTGATGACTGCTGTCTTTCAGCGTAGAACAGGCTCCGTTCGTCGGCAGGCGAGGCGACGTGCGGTGCGACCGCCCCGCAGCGGACCCTGTGCTAATCTGCGCCGCAGTTTTCCAGCGTCGAATGTGCGGCCATGCCGTCTGGCGCGGCGTCTTTCAGAGGTCATCAATGCATATCCATATTCTCGGCATCTGCGGCACCTTCATGGGTTCGCTCGCGGTGTTGGCCAAGGAACTCGGCCATCGCGTCACCGGCTCAGATGCCAACGTCTATCCGCCGATGAGCACCCAGCTCGAGGCTCAGGGTATCGAGCTGATGCAGGGCTACGAGCCGGCGCATCTGGAGCCGGCACCCGATCTGGTGGTCGTGGGCAATGCCATGTCGCGTGGCAACCCGGCAGTGGAATACGTGCTGAACAAGGGGCTGCCCTATGTCTCCGGCCCGCAATGGCTGGCCGATCACGTGCTGCAGGGTCGCTGGGTACTGGCGGCGGCCGGCACCCATGGCAAGACCACCACCAGCAGCATGCTGGCCTGGGTGCTGGAACATGCCGGCATGAGCCCGGGATTCCTCATCGGTGGCGTGCCGCAGAACTTCGGCATTTCCGCGCGCCTGGGCGGTACGCCGTTCTTCGTGGTGGAGGCCGACGAGTACGACAGCGCCTTCTTCGACAAGCGCAGCAAATTCGTCCACTACCGCCCGCGCACCGCGATCCTGAATAATCTGGAGTTCGATCACGCGGATATCTTCCCGGATCTAGCCGCCATCGAGCGGCAGTTCCATCACTTGGTGCGCACCGTGCCAGGCGAGGGGCTGATCATCCATCCCGAGTCGGAAACGGCGCTCAAGCGCGTCATCGGCATGGGCTGCTGGACGCCGGTGCAGACCACCGGCGAGGGTGGCCAGTGGCAGGCGAAGCTGCTCAGCGCCGACGGCTCGCGCTTCGAAGTGATCTTCGACGGCGAGGTGCAGGGCGTGGTGGAGTGGGAGCTGACCGGCCGGCACAACGTCAACAATGCACTGGCGACGCTGGCGGCGGCACGGCATGTCGGCGTGCTGCCGAAGCAGGGCGCCGAGGCGCTGAGCGAGTTCCGTAGCGTCAAGCGGCGCATGGAGAAGGTCGCCGAGGTCAATGGCGTAACCATCTATGACGACTTCGCCCATCACCCGACCGCCATCGCCACCACCCTCGACGGCCTGCGCAAGCGCGTCGGCGATACGCCGATCATCGCGGTGGTCGAGCCGCGTTCGAACTCGATGAAGCTCGGCGCGCACCGCGAGGGCCTGGCCGAGTCGGTGGCGCTGGCCGATCAGGCGATCTGGTACGCACCGGCCAACCTTGGCTGGGATCTCGCCGCGACCGTCGCCGGCTCGCCGGTGCCGACCACGGTCTGCGATTCGCTGGAGGCGATCATTGCCAAAGTGAAAGCCGATGCCGTGCCGGGCACGCAGGTGGTGGTGATGAGCAATGGCGGTTTCGGTGGGTTGCACGGCCAATTGGCCGCCGCACTGGCGTAGGGTGGAAAACGCCGAAGGCTTTTCCATGCGTAAGGTTACGGCCGAAGCGCCAACACCATGTAACGGTGGAAAACGCTTCGCGGTTTTCCACCCTACGAGATTGGGATAGGGCGAATTTGCTTCCAACGCGTCGCGAGCGAAGCTTGGGCAAGGCGAAACCTTGCGAGAAGGCGGAGCTTGCTGGTGCAAGTGAGCATTTCGAGTAAGGTTTCAACGCGGCATAAGCAAGCGCAGCAGCTTTGGGAGCAAATTCATGAGCGGACCGGAACGCATCACCCTGGCCATGACCGGCGCTTCTGGCGCCCAATATGGCCTGCGCCTGCTCGACTGCCTGATACAGGAAGACCGCGAGGTGCACTTTCTGATCTCCAAGGCAGCACAGCTGGTGATGTCCACCGAGACCGACGTGGTGCTGCCGGCCAAGCCGCAGGCCATGCAGGCGTTCCTGTCCGAATACACCGGCGCGGCGGCGGGGCAGATCCGCGTGTTCGCCAAGGAAGACTGGATGGCGCCGCCCGCGTCCGGCTCCGGCGCGCCGACAGCGATGGTGGTGGTGCCATGTTCGACCGGCACCCTGTCGGCCATCGCCACCGGGGCCTGCAACAACCTGATCGAGCGTGCCGCGGACGTCGCCTTGAAAGAGCGCCGTCAACTGATCCTGGTGCCACGTGAAGCGCCGTATTCGAGCATCCATCTGGAGAACATGCTCAAGCTGTCCAACCTCGGCGTGATCATCCTGCCGGCGTCGCCCGGCTTCTATCATCAGCCGCAGACCATCGATGACCTGGTCGACTTCGTCGTCGCGCGTATCCTCAACCTGCTCAACATCCCGCAGGACATGCTGCCGCGTTGGGGTGAGCACCATATCGTCACGGATGATTGAGGGTGGCGAGAGCAAGCCCTATGACTGCAAGGGTGGACGCTTTATGAAACGACCCGTCATACGGCTTTGCTCAGCGCTGCTCTTTGTTCTGCTGCTGTCCGGGTGCGCCACGGTGCGTACCCTCGACGCCGCCAAACCCGGCGCGCCCATCATCTACTCCGGTACTCGGCTGGACTGGTACAGCCTCAACGGCGGTTGTTGCCCACGGGACCGATTCGGTGCCGAGGCGCCCCGGTATGCGGCGCTCGATCTTCCGGCCAGCGCCTTGCTCGATACGCTCTTGCTGCCGCTCTCGCTCGCCACGGTGCTCGGGCTGGGCCTGAATGTTCAGGGCGGTTTGTAGCGTCAGTCCGCGGGGCTCGTTCAGCTCGGCTCGCGAGCCGCATGTTGCGCCAATGCCCACTCGACGTGCTCGCGTACTAGTTCAGACGGATCGTCGCGGCGGGCCCGCAGTGCTTCAAGCACGGGGATGCTGGAAGGCGCGTTACCTAGGCCGACGGCCAGGTTGCGCAGCCAGTTCAGATACCCGGTACGCCGCAGTGGCGAGCCTTCGGTGCGGCTGAGGAACTCGTCCTCGCTCCAGCGAAACAGCGTAGCCAGCTCGGCGTTGTCCAGGCTGTGGCGGGGCTGGAAATCGCTCTGCTCGGTGGGGCGCGCGAACCGGTTCCAGGGGCAGACGATCTGGCAGTCATCGCAGCCGAAGACGCGGTTTCCGATCTTCGAGCGGAGCTCCTCTGGGATTGGGCCCTTCAGCTCGATGGTCAGGTAGGAAATGCAGCGTCGCGCATCCAGAACGCGCTCTCCGATAAAGGCTTCGGTCGGGCAGATGTCCAGGCAGGCATGGCAGCTGCCGCAATGGTCGCGTGCGGTGGGCTCGTCGACCGGCAGTTCGAAGTCGACGAAGAGCTCGCCGAGAAAGAACCAGCTACCTGCCTTGCGGTTCAGCACGAGTGTGTTCTTGCCGATCCAGCCGAGCCCGGCCTGCTGCGCCACTGCCTTTTCCAGTACCGGTGCGCTGTCGACGAAGGCGCGATAGCCAAACGGGCCGATGACCTGTTGGATACGCTCGGCCAACTGCTGCAGGCGTTTTCGAATCAGCTTGTGGTAATCCCGCCCCAACGCATAGCGCGACACATAGGCCTGCTCTGGCCTTGCCAACTGCTCGGCCATCCGCGTATCGCCAGGCAGGTAATCCATGCGCAGCGAGATGACGCGCAGGGTGCCCGGGACCAGCTCGTCGGGGTGGGAACGTTTGCTGCCGTGCGCAGCCATATAGTCCATCTCACCGTGGTAGCCCGCTGCCAACCAGCGGTCGAGATGGGCTTCATGCTCACCGAGCTCGACGCCGGTTATGCCGACCTGTTGGAAGCCGAGTTCGCGACCCCAGGCCTTGATGGTATCGGCGAGAACGGTAGGGTCGAGGGAGGTGCTGGTCATGAGGCAAGACTTGGCGAGAGGCGATGATGCGGTGGGCTGGCGCGATCGTGTCACGCCAGGGGCGGGCTGCCGGGTGGATGCGTATAATTCTGCCAGATATTCCCCCGGGTGATTCATGTCCCAGACCGCCGCTGCTTTGCCTAATGCTCTTTACCGTGCCGCTCAGGTACGTGACCTCGACGCTCGCCTGATCGCTGCCGGCACCTCCGGTTACGAACTAATGCAACGCGCCGCGCATGCTGCCTGGCGCGTCTTGCGCCGGCGTTGGCCAGAGGAACGGCCAATCAGCGTGCTGGCCGGCCGTGGCAACAATGCCGGTGACGGTTACCTCATCGCACTCCTTGCGCAACGTGCCGGCCGTCGTGTCACCGTATTCGCCGTCGGTGATCCGCAGCAGCTTCAAGGCGATGCCGCCACCGCCTGGCAGGACGCACTCAAGGCTGGCGTGCTCGTCCAGCCTTGGCGGCCAGATGCACTGGTAGAGGGCATCATTGTCGACGCTCTGCTGGGAACAGGCTTATCCGGTGACGTGCGCGAACCCTATGCCGGCGCCATTTCCAGCATTAACGCCAGCGGTTTGCCGGTCCTGGCCGTGGACATGCCGTCCGGGCTGTGTGCCGACACCGGTAGGGCGCTAGGCCACGCCGTGCGCGCCGACCTGACGGTGACCTTCATCGGTCTCAAGCTCGGGCTGTTTACCGGGCAGGCGCCTGATCTTGTGGGTGAGCTGGTGTTCGACGACCTGCAAGCCGATGTCGCGTTGGTACAAACGTGCGAGCCGGCCGCGCGCCGACTCTGCCCAGATAGCCTTCCGAGGCTCGCGGCACGGCCCGCAACGGCGCACAAAGGTCGCTATGGGCAGGTTCTGGTAATTGGCGGTGATCTCGGAACGGGCGGGGCGGCGCTGCTCAGTGCAGAGGCCGCGCTGCGTTGCGGCGCTGGGATGGTCAGCCTGGCGACCCGGCCTGAACATGTTACGGCCGCCCTGGTACGTCGTCCTGAGATCATGTGCAGCGGAGTCGAGTCGACCTATGCGCTGACGGCGCTCACGCAGCGTGCCGACGTACTGGTCGTTGGGCCGGGACTTGGCCAGGCGCCTTGGGGACGCAGCCTGCTGTCGCTGGCGCCAGACTGCGGGAAGCCACAGGTCTGGGATGCCGATGCGCTGAACCTGCTGGCTAACGGTGTGGTCGACGCGCCTGCGGATTGCCTGTTGACCCCGCACCCCGGCGAGGCCGCGCGCTTGCTCGGCAGCAGTGTCGCCGAGGTCGAGGCCGATCGGCCCGGCGCGGCGCGTGCATTGGCCGAGCGCTACCGTTGTGCGGTCGTCCTCAAGGGTGCCGGCACGCTGGTTGCTGCCCGTGACGGCCGCCTCGCGCTCTGTGATCGAGGCCACCCGGCCATGGCAAGCGCCGGGCTTGGGGATGTCCTGGCGGGTGTCGCGGCGGCGCTGATGGCACAGGGGCTCGCGCCTTTCGAGGCGGGTTGTCTGGCCGTCTGGCTGCACGCATCGGCAGGTGAGCGTCAGGGACGTACAGGACGCGGGCTGGCAGCGGCTGACCTGATAGACACCATCCGCCAGTTGCTCGAGGAGCATTCGCCATGCAGAACTTGACCCTCTACGCCGCCGACGAAGCGGCGATGCTGGCGCTGGGCGCTCGTATCGCGAGCGCGACGGCAGGGCGCGGCGTTATCTACCTGCACGGTGATCTGGGTGCAGGCAAGACGACGCTGTCGCGCGGGTTGATCCAGGGTTTAGGCCACCAGGGCAACGTCAAGAGCCCGACCTTTACCTTGGTCGAACCGTACGAGTTGGCTGGCGTACGCGTGTTCCACTTCGATCTTTATCGTCTGGCCGATCCGGAAGAGCTGGAGTTTCTCGGGATCCGCGATTATTTCGAGGGTGACGCGCTATGTCTGGTGGAATGGCCGGAGCGTGGAGCAGGCATTTTGCCAAAGGCCGACCTGGACATTACCATTACGCCGCAAGGGACCGGGCGTGCGCTGAGCCTGACGCCGCGGGGCGCGCGGGGCGACGGCTGGTGTTCCATCCTGACCGACGGCAATCAATGAACATCATGAGGTTGGGTATGCGCATACGCGCGCTGGCAAGTGGTTTGGCATTCATGCTCGCGGCCGTGCAGGTCTTCGCCGCGTCCGACGTACAGAGCGTGCGTCTATGGCGGGCGCCGGACAACACCCGCCTGGTCTTTGATCTGTCGGGCCCGGTCGAGCACAAGGTGTTCACGCTGACCGCGCCGGATCGCATCGTGATCGATGTCGATGGCGGCGAGTTACCCAAGCCGTTCGATCAGTTGCCTCTGCAGAACACACCCATTTCGGGCTTGCGCGCAGCCAAGTACGACGCCGACACGCTGCGTGTGGTGATTGACCTGTCGACCCAGGTGTCGCCCAAGAGCTTCACGCTTCCACCGAATCAGCAGTATGGCCACCGCCTCGTCGTGGATCTGTTCGATGATCCCGCCGATGCGGCCAGCAGCACCGCCAGCGTGCCGGCGACGACGACTCCGGGCAAGCCGGCCGCGCCCGTGTCTCCAGCGCTGCCGTCGGTCACGCTGCCGGCAGTGCCAGGCGGCAAGCGCGACATTGTGATCGCCATCGATGCCGGGCATGGCGGAGAGGATCCGGGCGCCATCGGGCCGGGCAAGGTGTATGAGAAAACGGTTGTACTCTCCATCGCCAAGGAGCTGCAGCGGCAGATAAATGCCGACAAGGGCTTCCGTGCCGAGCTCGTCCGCACCGGCGATTACTTCATTCCGCTGCGCAAACGTACCGAGATTGCACGTAAGAAAGGCGCTGACTTGTTCGTCTCCATCCACGCCGATGCCGCACCGCGCTCGGCTGCTTATGGGGCATCGGTGTTCGCCCTGTCGGACCGCGGCGCTACGTCCGAAACGGCGCGTTGGCTAGCCGATAGCGAAAACCGCTCCGACCTCATCGGCGGAGCCGGCAACGTCACCCTCGGCGACAAGGACCAAATGCTCGCCGGCGTGTTACTGGACCTGTCGATGACGGCTTCGCTCTCGTCCAGCCTGAATGTGGGGCAGAAGGTCCTGAGCAATATGGGGCGCATCACGCCGCTGCACAAACGGCGAGTCGAACAGGCGGGCTTCATGGTGCTCAAGTCGCCGGACATTCCGTCGATCCTGGTCGAGACGGGGTTCATCTCTAACCCTTCCGAGGCGCGCAAGCTGCAGACCGCCTCGCATCAACAGTCGCTGGCGCGTTCGATTCACAGCGGTGTGCGGCAATTCTTCCATGAGAACCCACCGCCAGGCACCTATGTCGCCTGGCTGCGTGATTCCGGCAAGATTGCTGCCGGGCCGCGCGAGCACGTCGTGCGATCCGGTGAGAGCCTGGCACTGCTGGCCGAGCGTTATCAGGTCACCTTGCCACAGCTGCGTGACGCCAATAGCCTCAAGAGCGACGTGATCAAGGTCGGGCAGACGCTGAATATTCCCGCAACGACCTTGGCTGCGCAGCCATGATCGGAGCGGCACGCATCCAGCTGCTCAGTCCGCGGCTGGCCAACCAGATCGCGGCGGGCGAGGTGGTCGAACGCCCTGCATCGGTGATCAAGGAGCTGCTCGAGAACAGTCTGGATTCGGGCGCGACGCGCATTGAAGTCGAGGTCGAGCAAGGCGGCGTCAAGCTGTTGCGGGTGCGCGATGATGGCTGCGGCATCCCGGCGGACGATTTGCCGTTGGCGCTTGCCCGCCACGCGACCAGCAAGATCCGTGACCTGGAAGACCTGGAGCGTGTCGTCAGCCTGGGCTTTCGGGGTGAGGCGCTCGCCTCCATCAGCTCGGTATCAAGGCTGACGCTCACCTCGCGCACGGCCGATGCGAGCGAGGCCTGGCAGGTGGAAACCGAAGGCCGGGACATGCAGGCGCGCGTCCAGCCGGCAGCCCATCCGGTGGGCACCTCGGTGGAAGTGCGTGACCTGTTCTTCAACACACCGGCGCGGCGCAAGTTCCTGCGAACCGAGAAGACCGAATTCGATCATCTCCAGGAAGTGATCAAGCGGCTGGCCCTGGCCCGATTCGACGTCGCCTTCCACTTGCGTCACAACGGCAAGCCCGTGCTGGCGCTGCACCAGGCGCCGGATGCGCCCTCGCGTGCCCGACGCGTGGCGTCGGTCTGTGGGCCTGCGTTTCTTGAGCAGGCGATGCCGGTGGAGATCGAGCGCAACGGCCTGCATCTTTGGGGGTGGGTCGGTCTGCCAACCTATTCGCGCAGTCAGGCGGACCTGCAGTATTTCTATGTCAACGGCCGCATGGTGCGCGACAAGCTGGTTGCGCACGCCGTGCGACAGGCTTACCGGGACGTTCTGTTCAACGGCCGGCACCCGACCTTCGTGCTGTTCCTCGATGTCGACCCCGGCGTGGTGGATGTCAATGTCCATCCGACCAAGCACGAGGTCCGGTTCCGCGATAACCGTATGGTTCATGACTTCCTCTACGGCACGCTGCATCGCGCATTGGCTGATGTTCGCCCTGAGGATCAGATGGCGCCTGTGACGGCGGCTCCGACACCCGTGGCCAGCGGGCTGGCGGCGGGTGAGTTCGCTGGCCAGAACGAAATGAGCCTCGCCGCTAGCGTGCTGGAGTCTCCCAAGGCACCCGAGCCAGCCTGGCGTGGACCAGGGGCGGGTTACCAAGCGCCACGTCCGCTTCCAACCGGCACTGTCGCCGAAGCGCAAGGCGCCTACCGCGAATTCTTTTCGCCGCTGCCAGCTTCCGCGGTTCCTTCGGCCTTGCCGGAAGCCCAGGATGATGTGCCACCGCTGGGCTACGCGCTCGCCCAGCTCAAAGGGGTCTACATTCTGTCTGAAAACGCCCATGGCCTGGTCTTGGTCGATATGCATGCGGCGCATGAGCGGATCATGTACGAGCGTCTGAAAACGGCGATGGCCAGTGAGGGTCTGCGTGGCCAGCCGTTGCTGGTGCCTGAGTCCATTGCGGTCAGTCAGCGCGAGGCCGATTGCGCGGAAGAGCACGCGAACTGGTTCCAGCGGCTAGGCTTCGAACTTCAGCGGCTCGGTCCCGAGAGCCTTGCGATCCGCCAGGTGCCGTCCTTGCTGAAGCAGGCCGAGGCCACCCGGCTCGTCCAGGACGTGCTGGCCGACTTGCTCGAGTATGGCACCAGCGACCGTATTCAGGCGCATCTCAACGAGCTGCTCGGCACCATGGCCTGCCACGGTGCAGTTCGGGCGAATCGACGCCTTACCGTGCCAGAGATGAACGGATTGCTGCGAGACATGGAGCAGACCGAGCGCAGCGGCCAGTGCAACCATGGGCGCCCGACCTGGACGCAGATGGGCATGACTGACCTGGACAAGCTCTTCCTGCGCGGCCGCTAGCCTGCGCTCTATTCGCCCGCCATGGGCAGTTGCCTTCTTGCGAGTCGATGATGCCCCCATTACCGCCAGCGATTTTTCTCATGGGTCCGACCGCGGCGGGAAAGACCGACTTGGCCATCGAGCTTGCGCAGGCCTTGCCCTGCGAGCTGATTAGCGTCGACTCGGCGCTTGTTTACCGCGGCATGGATATCGGTACGGCCAAGCCTTCGACCGCGCTACTCGAAGCGTTCCCGCACCGCCTCATCGATATCCGCGACCCGGCTCAAAGCTATTCGGCGGCTGACTTTGTCAGCGATGCGCGTGCATCGATGGCCCAGATCTCTGCCGCGGGTCGGATTCCACTGCTGGTCGGGGGGACCATGCTTTACTTTCGCGCCTTGCTCGATGGTCTGGCGGACATGCCGCCAGCCGATGCGCAGGTGCGTGCGGAGCTGGAAGCGCAGGCGCAGAAAGTCGGCCTGGCTGCGCTGCACCGCGAGCTCGCTGAGGTCGATCCCGAGTCGGCATCAAGGATTCATCCGAACGATCCGCAGCGGCTGGTGCGAGCTCTTGAGGTCTACCGTGTCAGCGGGCTGAGCATGACCGAGCATCGCCTCCGACAGCGCGAGCAAAAAGCCGGGGCAGGCGAGCCAGAGCGCTCCGTCTTGCCTTATACTGTCGCGCAGTTGTCAATCGCGCCGGCGCAACGGCAGGTCTTGCATCATCGAATCGAGCAGCGCTTCGTGCAGATGGTTGAACAGGGCTTTGTCGAAGAGGTCGAATCACTTCGTAGGCGCCGCGATCTGAATCCCGAATTGCCTTCGATGCGTGCCGTCGGGTATCGGCAGGTCTGGAGTTATCTGGACGGCGCTTGCTCGAGGGACGAAATGCTGCAAAAGGGCGTGGCTGCTACGCGCCAGTTGGCCAAGCGCCAGCTGACCTGGTTGCGGGGGTGGGATGGGATTCACCGGTTGGAAACGTCGGCACGCGACAATCTGCCGCGCGCATTGAAATACTTGGATTCGCTCTCCATATTGAGCTGACACTGCAATTTGACCGGCTATCCTCAGATTGGATCGCTGTGTTTGATTCTAAAAACTAATGAAAAAGATCCTCTAAGGAGTGCGGCACATGTCAAAAGGGCATTCGCTACAAGACCCTTACCTGAACACTTTGCGTAAGGAACGCGTCCCAGTTTCCATCTATCTGGTCAACGGTATTAAGTTGCAGGGTCAGATTGAATCGTTCGACCAATTCGTAATTCTCCTGAAGAACACCGTCAGTCAAATGGTTTACAAGCACGCCATTTCTACGGTGGTGCCAGGGCGTCCGGTCCGCCTTCCTGCGACTGGCGAGGCTGATCAGGCCGAATCGGGTAACGAATAAAGGGGTCGATCTTTGTTCTTCGAGCGTCCCGGTGGCGGGGAGCGGGCCATCCTTGTCCACTTGGATGGCCAGGATCCGGCGGCACGTGAAGACCCCCAGGAATTCCAGGAGCTGGCACGTTCGGCTGGGGCTGAGACCGTTGGTTTCGTCAACGTCGCCCGTCACCAGCCCTCCGCCAAATTCCTGATCGGCAGCGGCAAGGTCGAAGAGTTGCATGACTTGGTGCGGGATAGCGAAGTCGAGTTGGTGATTTTCAACCACACGCTAAGCCCCAGCCAGGAGCGCAACCTTGAGCGTGCGCTCGAGTGTCGTGTGCTCGACCGAACGGGTTTGATTCTGGATATTTTCGCCCAGCGCGCCCGCACGCACGAAGGCAAGCTGCAGGTTGAACTGGCCCAGCTCGAGCATATGAGCACCCGGCTGGTTCGCGGCTGGACTCACCTTGAGCGCCAAAAGGGCGGTATCGGACTCAGGGGGCCGGGTGAAACCCAGCTGGAAACCGACCGCCGCCTACTGCGCGTGCGCATTCGCCAGATCAAGCAGCGACTTGAGAAGGTGCGTGGGCAGCGTGAGCAGGCGCGACGGGGTCGCCGGCGTGCCGATGTTCCTCTCGTCTCGCTGGTGGGATACACCAATGCCGGCAAGTCGACGCTCTTCAACGCGTTGACGTCCTCCGAGGTCTACGCAGCTAATCAGTTGTTCGCCACGCTCGATCCAACGCTGCGTCGGCTCGAGCTGAACGACCTTGGGCCTGTCGTCCTGGCTGACACGGTCGGCTTCATTCGACACCTGCCGCATAAACTCGTCGAATCCTTTCGCGCCACGCTCGAAGAATCAAGTAATGCCGACCTGCTGCTGCACGTCATCGATGCCCATGAGCCAGAGCGTGACCAGCAGATCGAGCAGGTATTGGCTGTGCTGACCGAGATCGGCGCTAACGAGCTGCCGTTGCTTGAGGTCTACAACAAGGTCGATCTGCTCGAAGGCATCGAACCGCAGATCCAGCGCAATGCGGACGGCGTACCACAGCGTGTCTGGGTATCCGCGCAGCAGGGCCTTGGGCTCGAGCTGTTGCAGCAGGCAATTGCCGAACTGCTTGGGGACGATCTGTTCGTTGGCACGTTGAGGCTGCCGCAGCGGCTGGGGCGCCTGAGGGCCAAGCTCTTCGAGCTCGGTGCAGTGCAATCGGAATCGCATGATGAAGAAGGCGGAAGCCTTCTGGATGTCAGGCTTCAGCGAGTCGAGCTCAATCGGCTCGTTAGCCAGGCAGGCATCGAGATGCAGCAGTTCATTGAGCAACATACTTTGCAATAAAGGCTAGCGAGGGTTTTAAGCCTATCGTTACGGGCTTTCGGTAGCATTGGCGGACGCGCCGTTGCGCGTCTTTTGCTTTATCTGAATGGAGAGCGCTATGGCTTGGAATGAGCCGGGTGGCAACTCGAACAACCAGGATCCCTGGGGTGGCGGTGGTGGCGGTCGTCGTGGTGGCGGCGATCAGAAAGGGCCGCCGGATCTGGATGAGGCCTTCCGCAAGTTGCAAGACAGCCTGAACGGAATGTTCGGTAACAAGAAGCGTGGTGGCGGATCTTCGTCAGGCGGTGGCAGCGGTCGCCGTGGCGGCTTCGGGCTCCTTTGGGTTGGCCTTGTGTTATTGCTCGCCGTCTGGCTGTTCAATGCGATCTACATCGTCGATGAGCAGGAACAGGCCGTCGTGCTGCGCTTTGGCAAATACCATGAAACGGTCGGTCCGGGTTTGAACATCTATTTCCCGCCTTTCGATCGCAAGTTCCAGGCGAACGTTACCCGTGAGCGTTCATATAGCAAGCAGGGCCAGATGCTCACCGAGGATGAGAACATCATCGAGGTGCCGCTCACCGTTCAGTACAAGATCAGCAATCTTCAGGCCTTCGTACTCAATGTCGAGGACCCGGAGGCGTCGCTGCAGCATGCAACCGACAGTGCGGTGCGTCACGTGGTCGGTTCCACGGCAATGGATCAGGTGCTGACCGAAGGCCGCGAGGCGATGGCAGGTGAGGTCAAGGAGCGCCTTCAGCGCTTCCTCGACAACTATGGCACCGGGATCATCGTGACGCAGGTCAACCTGCAGAGCGCGGCGGCGCCGCGTGAGGTCCAGGAAGCGTTCGACGATGTGATTCGCGCGCGTGAAGACGAGCAGCGCGAGAAGAACCAGGCCGAATCTTATGCCAATGGCGTCATTCCTGAGGCGCGCGGCCAGGCGCAGCGCATGTTGGAAGAGGCCAGTGGTTATCGCGACTCGGTCATCTCGCGGGCCCAGGGTGAGGCGGATCGCTTCAGCAAGCTGGTTGCCGAGTACCGCAAGGCGCCGGAGGTTACACGCGAACGTCTCTATCTGGAGACCATGCAGGAAGTGATGAGTAACACCAGCAAGGTGCTCGTGACAGGTGATAAGGGGCAAAACAATCTGCTCTATCTCCCGCTGGACAAGATGATCAACAGCCGCAGCGACAATGCTGATCGTTCGTCCAGCCCCTCCTCCTCGGGCGCTTCGACCCAGTCGACCCGGATTCCGCCGGAGCTCGACCCGCGTGAAGTGCGTACAAGGGAGGTTCGCTGATGAGCAACAAGTCGTTGACTGCCCTGATCGTCGGCGTCGTGCTGGCAATCGTGGCCTGGAATAGTTTCTATATCGTGTCGCAGACCGAGCGGGCCGTGTTGCTGCGTTTCGGTCGTATCGTCGAGCCCGACGTGAAGCCCGGTATTCACGTGAAGATTCCTTACGTGAACAGCGTGCGCAAGTTCGATGGTCGCCTCATGACGCTGGATACAACCACGTCGCGCTTCCTGACGCTCGAGAAGAAGGCGCTGATGGTCGACTCCTACGCCAAGTGGCGTGTGGACGATGCCGAGCGTTTCTACACGGCGACGTCGGGCATGAAGCAGATCGCCGATGAGCGCCTGGCTCGTCGTCTTGAGGCTGCACTTCGCGACCAGTTCGGTAAGCGCACCTTGCACGAGTCCGTCTCCGGCCAGCGTGACGAGCTGATGGCGTTGGTCACCAACAGCTTGAACCGCGCCGCACAGCAGGAGCTCGGCATCGAGGTGGTGGATGTCCGCGTCAAGGGGATCGACCTGCCGCGCGAGGTCAATCGCAGCGTATTCGAGCGCATGAGCTCGGAACGTGAGCGTGAAGCGCGCGAGCATCGCGCCAAGGGTAAGGAGCTGGCTGAGGGTATTCGCGCCGACGCTGATCGTCAGCGTCGCGTGCTGCTTGCCGAGGCCTTCCGTGAAGCGGAGGAACTGCGAGGCGACGGTGATGCGCAGTCCGCGGCTATCTATGCGGCAGCCTATGGCCTGGATCGGGAGTTCTATTCGTTCTACCGCAGCTTGCAGGCTTATCGCGATAGCTTCGCCAGCAAAGATGATGTGCTGGTACTCGATCCGAACAGCGATTTCTTCCGCTATTTGGAGTCGTCCACGGCGCAATGAAGCGGTGGCGGGTCATCCGGCGGGGCGGTCCGTCCTGCGGGTGACCCGACGGCAAAAGGTTGTTATGATCGCCGAGCCGGGTCACTCCCGGCTTTTTTACGCCTGTGCTTCCGGTCGAAGCCAGGCCGATCCGCACATGGCCCCGCCAAGTTGTGCCTGTACGGCGCGCGGCGCAGAGGCCACGGTTCAAAACGAAATTGCACGCGATAGAAGGCCGGCAGTTGCTGTAGCCCGGTTCTCGTCTGCTTGAATGGGTTTGCCGTATCGAGGAGTGATGGCGAAATGGCAACGTTAGACCGCTGGCTCTTGCCAGATGGCATCGAGGAGGTGCTGCCTGCCGAGGCGGCGCGTATCGAAACCGCACGGCGCCGCGTACTGGACTTGTTTCAGCGTTGGGGTTACGAGCTGGTCATCACTCCGCATATCGAGTTTCTGGAGTCCCTGCTGACCGGTGCCGGTCAGGACCTCGACCTCAAAACCTTCAAAGTGATCGACCCGCTGTCCGGTCGCCAGATGGGATTGCGGGCTGACATCACGCCTCAGGTCGCTCGACTGGATGCGCATACCTTGCGCCGTGAAGGGCCGAGTCGTCTGTGCTACGCCGGCAGTGTGTTGCACGCCAAGCCACAGGCTTTGGCGACCTCACGCAGCCCCATTCAGCTTGGCGCTGAACTCTACGGCGACAGCAGCACCTCGAGTGATCTTGAGGTGATTAGTCTGATGCTCGAGATGCTCGAGCTGGCCGACGTGCCGCATGTACATATGGATCTCGGGCATGTTGGTATCTATCGAGGGCTTGCTCGCGCAGCGGGGCTTTCCGGTAACGCCGAGCAGCAACTGTTCGATGCGATGCAACGTAAGGCGATGGATGAGATCGAAGTGCTTACGGCTGCCGTCGAGCCTGATCTTGCTCGCATGGTGCGGGCTTTGGCGCGCCTGTGTGGCGGGCGAGAGACGCTCGAGGTCGCGCGTTCCGTGCTTGCCGGTGCGCCTGTCGCGGTGCTCGAGTCGCTCGAAGGGCTGATTCGTATCGCTGATCAGGTCGCCGCGCGCTATCCGCAGCTGCCCCTGTATTTCGATCTTGGCGAGCTTCGCGGCTACCACTATCACACCGGCGTCGTGTTCGCTGTGTTTGTGCCCGGCGTAGGGCAATCGATCGCTCAGGGCGGCCGCTATGACGACATCGGTGCCGATTTCGGTCGTGCGCGTCCGGCGACTGGCTTTTCCACCGACCTGAAGACGCTGGTCAGTCTGGGCAATGCCGAGCTGTCTGTCAGTGCTGGCGGTGTCTGGGCACCGAGCGAAGGTGCGGCTGGCTTATGGCAGGCGATCCGCCAGCTTCGCCAGCAGGGCGAGCGCGTGGTGCAGGCGTTGGATGGGCAGGGTGGTGTTTCGGCGGCGGGCGCCGGATGCGACCGTCAGTTGATATTGCACGATGATGCGTGGGTGGTGGCGCCGCTGTACCGCTGAGCGGTGCGGTTGGATGCGCTAGGCTGATTCTGTTTCTTTGCCGGCTTGGGCCGGCATGCTTCGCCGAGAGGACAAGGGTTTATGGGTAAGAATGTCGTGGTCCTGGGCACCCAGTGGGGTGATGAGGGCAAGGGCAAGATCGTCGATCTGCTCACTGATCAGGCGGCGGCCGTTGTCCGCTTCCAGGGTGGCCATAATGCCGGACACACGCTCGTCATCGATGGCGAAAAGACGGTCCTTCACCTCATTCCGTCCGGCATTCTGCGAGCGAACGTGCAGTGCCTGATTGGCAACGGCGTGGTGGTCGCGCCCGACGCGCTAATGCGCGAAATTACCAAGCTGGAAGATAAGGGCGTCCCGGTGCGCGAGCGCCTGCGCATCAGTCCCGCTTGTACGCTGATCCTGCCGTACCACGTTGCGCTGGACCAAGCGCGCGAGGCGTCTCGCTCCGAAGGCAAAATCGGTACGACGGGTCGCGGTATCGGGCCGGCGTATGAGGACAAGGTAGCCCGTCGCGGTCTGCGAATCGGCGACTTGTTCAACCCTGAGCGTTTCGCCGTGAAGCTGCGCGAATTGCTCGAGTATCACAACTTCATCCTGCAGAATTTCTACAAGGTCGAGCCGGTCGATTTTCAAAAGACACTCGATGAGGCGCTAGGCTATGCCGAGATTCTCAAGCCGATGATGACCGACGTATCCGCCTGCCTACACAATCTTCGCAAGCAGGGCGCGCGGATCATGTTCGAAGGTGCCCAGGGCTCGCTGCTCGATATCGATCATGGCACCTATCCGTACGTGACCAGCTCCAGCACCACGGCCGGCGGAACCGCAACTGGCTCGGGCTTCGGTCCGCTTTATCTGGACTATATCCTGGGTATCACCAAGGCCTACACCACCCGTGTGGGTTCTGGTCCTTTCCCAACCGAACTGTTCGACGAAACCGGGGCTCGCCTGGCTGAGCGCGGGCATGAGTTTGGTTCAACCACTGGCCGCGCGCGCCGCTGTGGCTGGTTCGATGCCGTGGTCTTGCGCCGCGCGATCGAGATCAACAGCGTCTCGGGTCTCTGCCTGACCAAGCTGGACGTGCTCGATGGCTTGGAAACCATCCGCATCTGCGTCGCCTACAAGGATCGCAATGGCGAGGTGCTGGTAGACGCGCCGACTGACGCCGATAGTTATCAAGGTCTACAGCCGGTGTACGAAGACATGCCGGGCTGGAGCGAGTCTACCGTCGGCGCCAAGTCGCTCGATGCGCTGCCGGCCAATGCGCGAGCGTACATCAAGCGCCTTGAGAAGCTGGTCGAGGCGCCGATCGATATCATTTCCACTGGGCCTGATCGCAACGAGACCATTGTGCTGCGTCATCCTTACGCCTGATGCAGGCCGCTCTGCCAGGTGCTGTTGCGCTGGGCAGAGCGGCAAATGAGCGTACGAAATGAGAAAGCAAGAAGCTGATAAGGCGTTCAGTTCGCCGAAACGAAAAAACCGAGCCAATGGCTCGGTTTTTTTCTGAAGAGTGGTGCCCAGGAGAAGACTCGAACTTCCACGGTGTTGCCACCGCTAGGACCTGAACCTAGTGCGTCTACCAATTCCGCCACCTGGGCACATTGCGATGATTGCTCATCGACTTAATTTGTCGTTTGCTGGTCGAAGCCGACTTGCTTCGTTTCTGGCTGCATCGGAAACCGTTGCATCAAGAGAGGAGTGGTGCCCAGGAGAAGACTCGAACTTCCACGGTGTTGCCACCGCTAGGACCTGAACCTAGTGCGTCTACCAATTCCGCCACCTGGGCACAAACGATGATACTTCACCGCTTACGTGTTACAACGTCAACCAGACACTGTGGGCGCGAACTATACGGGCGAGGTTATAGGTTGTAAACCCCCGCTTGGGAAAAATAATTCGCCTTAAACCTGCCGCGCGCAGGCGTTTCGCGCTTCAATAGATACAGGGCGTTCTGCCTCAATAAATGAATGAAAGGTGACATCTCTTAATGGCCGATTGGCAATCCCTCGACCCCGAGGCCGCACGTGAAGCGGAAAAATATGAAAACCCCATCCCCAGCCGCGAGCTGATTCTCCAGCATCTGAGCGAACGCGGCTCACCAGCGACCAGGGAGCAATTGGTCGAAGAATTCGGAATGGTGTCCGAAGATGATATCGAGGCACTGCGTCGCCGCCTGCGCGCGATGGAGCGCGATGGTCAACTGATCTACACCCGGCGCGGCACGTATGCCCCGGTGGACAAGCTTGACTTGGTATGCGGTCGCGTGAGCGGCCACCGTGACGGTTTCGGCTTCCTGATCCCAGATGACGGCAGCGACGACCTGTTTCTGAGCCCCGCGCAGATGCGCCTGGTTTTCGATGGAGACCGCTGCCTCGCGCGGGTCGCCGGCCTGGATCGCCGCGGGCGGCGTGAAGGGGCTATCGTCGAAGTCATCAGCCGCGCCCACGAAACCATCGTCGGCCGGTATCAGGAGGAAAGCGGCATTGGGTTCGTCCTGGCTGACAACCCGAAGATCCAGCAGGAAGTGCTTGTGACAGACGGGCGTTCGCTAGGTGCCAAGCCTGGGCAGTTCGTCGAGATTCGCATCACCCACTGGCCTACGCAGCGCTTTCAGCCGCAGGGTGACGTCGTTGAGGTGATCGGCAATTACATGGCGCCAGGCATGGAAATCGACGTCGCGCTGCGCAGCTTCGATATTCCCTATGTATGGCCTGATGCCGTTCAGCGCGAAGCGGCGAAGCTCAAGCCGGAGGTCGAAGAAAAGGACAAGCAGAAGCGTGTCGACCTCCGCCACCTTCCGTTCGTCACGATCGATGGGGAGGATGCCCGCGACTTCGATGATGCGGTGTATTGCGAAAAGCTTAGCGGGTGGAAGCTGTTCTCCGGGGGCTATCGTCTCTATGTGGCGATCGCTGATGTCTCGCATTACGTGAAAGTCGGCTCGGCGCTGGACAAGGAGGCCGAGCTGCGCGGCACCTCGGTGTATTTCCCAGAGCGCGTTGTGCCGATGCTGCCCGAAGCGCTTTCCAACGGGCTCTGCTCGCTGAATCCGCATGTCGATCGCCTAGCCATGGTTTGTGAGATCACACTGAGCAAGTCCGGCAAGATGACCGACTATCAGTTCTACGAGGCGGTCATTCATTCCCATGCCCGGCTGACCTACAACAAGGTCAGCAGCATGCTCGAGCAGCCTTCGTCAACCGAGGGCAAGCGACTGATTGGCGAATATGGGCAAGTGCTACCGCATCTAAAGCAGCTCTACGCACTTTTCAAGGTATTGCTCAAGGCGCGTCATGCGCGTGGCGCGATCGATTTCGAGACCCAGGAGACCCGGATCATCTTCGGTGCGGGGCGCAAGATCGCCGAAATCCGGCCGACCGAGCGTAACGATGCGCACAAGCTCATCGAGGAGTGCATGCTGTGTGCCAACGTCGCCACCGCTCACTTCCTGCAGGACCACGACATCCCTGGCCTGTACCGGGTGCATGAAGGGCCACCGCTTGAGCGTCAGGAGAAGCTGCGTGCCTTCCTTGGCGAGCTGGGTCTGGCCTTGCACAGAGGTAAGGAAGGGCCGACGCCGAAGGATTATCAGGCCTTGCTGGAGCGTATCCAGGATCGGCCGGACTTCAACGTTATCCAGACGGTCATGCTGCGCTCGCTGAGCCAGGCGGTCTACAGCCCGGACAATAACGGTCACTTCGGGCTGAACTACGAGGCCTACGCGCATTTCACCTCGCCGATTCGTCGCTACCCGGACTTGCTAATCCATCGCGCGATCCGCAGCGTGATTCGCTCCCGGCGCGATACGTCGCACGTTCGCCGTGCGGGCGCGACCAGCATGCCGAAGGCGCGTATCTATCCATACGACGAAGCGACGCTCGAGCAGCTCGGCGAGCAGTGCTCCATGACTGAGCGCCGTGCGGACGAGGCGACTCGCGACGTGGTGAACTGGCTCAAGTGCGAGTTCATGAAGGACCGGGTCGGCGAGACGTTCCCGGGCGTGATCACCGCGGTGACGGGATTCGGCCTGTTCGTCGAACTGACTGATATCTATGTCGAGGGGCTGGTGCATGTCACGGCCATGCCGGGCGACTATTACCATTTCGATCCGCTTCATCATCGCCTGTCGGGCGAGCGTAGCGGCCGCAGTTTCCGATTGGGCGACAGCGTCGAGGTGCGTGTCATGCGCGTCGACCTGGATGAGCGCAAGATCGATTTCGAGCTGATCGGCGGCGGTAGCCGGGTCGGCGCTGGCGAGCGCAAGGCGACCGGCGAGCGCGAAGGCAAGGCCGAGCGTTCGCGTAGCCGGAAGACGACGGGGAAAGACAAGGAAAGCGTCAGTGCCGACGTGATGAAGAGCCGCGAGATGAAGAAGGCGCTGCTGTCCGAGGCTAAAGAGAAAAAGACCGGGGCGGGCAAGGCCAAGCGCAGTACTGGCAAAGCAAAGACCGAGGGTTCTCGCACCAAGTCGGACGGTGGCGCGCCGCGTAAGCGTAAGGCGAAGTCATGAGCGACCTGGAAAAGATCTATGGCCTGCACGCTGTAGAGGCCATGCTTCGTCATCACCCCCGGCGCGTAAAGCAGGTGTGGCTAGCCGAGGGGCGGGGCGACCCCCGCATTCAGGCGCTGCTGCAGCTCGCCGGCCAGGAAAAGGTTCGTGTCGGGCAATGCGAACGCCGCGAGATGGATGCCTGGGTTGAGGGCGTCCACCAGGGTGTCATTGCCGAAGTCAGCCCCAGCCAGGTCTGGGGTGATGCGATGCTCGACGAGCTGCTCGACCGCACCGAGCAGGCTCCGCTGCTACTCGTGCTGGACGGGGTGACCGACCCGCATAACCTCGGCGCTTGCCTGCGCACGGCTGATGCGGCCGGTGCGCTGGCCGTCATCATCCCCAAGGACAAGTCCGCAACGCTCAACGCAACGGTACGCAAGGTGGCTTGTGGTGCGGCTGAGGTCATACCGCTCGTCGCGGTAACCAACCTCGCCCGGACCTTGGAAAAGCTGCAGCAGCGCGGCCTGTGGATCGTCGGCACAGCCGGTGAAGCTGAGCAGGAGCTCTATGACCAGGACCTGAGCGGGCCGATCGTGCTGGTCATGGGGGCCGAGGGCAAGGGGATGCGGCGCTTGACCCGAGAGCACTGCGATTTCCTGGTGCGGTTGCCGATGGCCGGCAGCGTCAGCAGTCTCAACGTCTCGGTCGCGACGGGTGTCTGCCTGTTCGAAGCACGGCGTCAGCGCCGGCGCGGCCAGCCCGTCGCCTGAAACAATGGGTGGCGCTCATATGGGCGCCCCCTTCCGAACCAGATCGCGCCTCGTGCGGTCCATTGTCGATCCCGTGCCGCCTTGGTGCTCAATGTCGCTCTGCTGCACGTGCCCGGCTTTAGCCTGGCGCTGAGCCGAGTCCGGCCGCGTCAGGCTAGCACCATGGAGGTTGTATGCCGCAACGCCCGCCTTTCGAGGCATTGTTCAGGGTTTCACCAAACGCTTACCTGCTGCTGGATCGGGATCTGGTGATCCTCGATGCCAACGATGCCTATCTGAAACTGACTGCCCGCGCGCTCGAAGAAATAGTCGGCAAGCGCATCCATGATGCTTTTACCGCAGATCCCGATGCGCCTGAAACAACGCATGTGGATGAGCTGCTCGAATCTTTCGCGCAAGTCCTGCGGACACGTGCGGTCGACAGCCTGCCGGTGATCCGTTATTCGATATTGGTCGGCGAAGGCGACTCGGCCGTCTACCAGGATCGGTACTGGAGTGCGACGCATACACCCCTGCTCGACGAGAGCGGGGAGGTTGCCATGATTCTGCAGCACACCGTCGATATCACCGAACTGCAGTCGTTAAAGGCGTCGCTGCGCTCGGCTGAGGCGGGCGCGCAGCCGCCGCAGCAGATCGAGGCTGGCATCATGTCCCGCGCGAGGCTGATGCAGGATGAGGGCAAACAATTGCGTCAGTTGTTCGCTCAGGCGCCGGGGTTCGCCTGCTTCTTGCGCGGCCCAGAACATGTATTCGAACTGGCCAATGCCGCCTACGAGTCGCTGACCGGGCACCGGCCGCTGATCGGGCGGACTGTACGCGAGGCGCTTCCCGAGCTGGAAGGGCAGGTGTTTATCGATTTGCTGGACGATGTCTACCACAACGGTCAGCCGTACATTGGGCGAGGTATGCGAGCCATGCTGCGGCGGCAGCCCGAAGCCGAGCCCGAGGAAGTCTACGTCGACTTCGTGTTCCAACCGATCATTGAGCGTGACGGTAAGGCCTCTGGAATATTTGTGCTGGGCAGCGATGTGACGGAGCAGTACCGCAGCCAGCAGGAATTGCAGGCCCATCGTGATCATCTGGAGGAATTGGTTCGCGAGCGTACCCAGGAGCTGTCGCACAGCGAGTCCGAGCGTCGTGTTGCAGAAGCGGCGCTGATGCAGGCGCAAAAGCTCGAAGCTGTGGGCAAGCTTACCGGGGGCATCGCCCACGATTTCAATAACATGCTGCAGATCATCGGCGGCAATCTGCAGTTGCTGCGGCGTAGTTTGGGCGGTGACGAAACGGCACTCAGGCGACTCGATTCGGCGGTTGGCGGTGTTGAGAAGGGTGCTCGACTGGCCTCGCAACTGCTGGCGTTCGCCAGCCGTCAGCCGTTGTTGCCGCAAGCAGTGGACCTCGGCGCGCTGCTCGAGCAGATGAGCGAGCTGCTCAACGGGGCGCTGGGGCGCGCCGTTCAATTAACGATTGATGGTCAGGTTGGGCTGTGGCCTGTTTCGGCGGACACCGGCAATCTGCAGGCAGCGATTCTCAATCTGGCGGTCAATGCACGCGATGCGATGACGAGTGGGGGCGAGCTCAGGCTGCTCCTGCGTAATCGAAGCTTCGACGCATCGGCGCTAGCCGCCCATCCAGACGCAGCGCCGGGCGACTATGTGGAACTGAGCGTGGTCGACCGCGGTGAGGGAATGCGACCCGAAGTGCTGTCACGCGCCTTCGAGCCCTTCTTCACGACTCGCCAGGCCAGCAATGCCTCGGGCCTTGGCCTGAGCATGGTGTATGGATTCGTCAGGCAGAGCGGCGGTTTCGTTGAGCTTGAGAGCGAGGCGGGTGCGGGCACGGTGGTGCGCATTTGCTTACCCCGAGATGCTTCCCATATGGATGAGGGTGCAACCTTGGAGGCGAGGGGGAATGCAGCGTCTGTGGTCGCTAGCGACCCCGCCTCGACGCGCTCCGGCGCCCTGGCGATTCTTTTCGTCGAGGACGATCCAACCTTGCGCATGCTCACCGGCGAAGTAATGGAAGAGCTCGGGCACCGGGTGACACCGTGCGACTCCGCCGAAGAGGCGTTGGAGCAGTTGGAGCGGAGCAGCTTCGATGTATTGCTGACCGACGTGGGCCTGGCCGGCATGAGCGGTACCGAGCTGGCCCGCCAGGCAAAGGCGCGGCATCCGTCGCTCAGCATCGTCATCGCCTCGGGCTATCCGGTAGATGCACGCGAGGAAGGCCTGGAGGGGTTGAAATCCATGCTCAAGCCTTACGACATCCAGCAGGTGCGTGCGCTGCTCGATGGCATTCGTGACGAGCGTGGGGGCTGACCGGACGCTCGTCGAGCTGGTTAAAACTTCACCAGATCGCCTTGCGCGGGCGGGCGCGCTTCTCTAGAATTGCGCCCCTTGCCCGAGCGGCAGGCGTTTGCGCGCCTCACTGCCGGCAAGACAATATCCAGATTCACTCCTTGCCTGATCCGCGCACAGCGGCAGGCTGCAACCCGTAAGGAGCAACAATGCGTCATTACGAAATCATCTTCCTGGTCCACCCGGATCAGAGCGAGCAGGTCGGCGGCATGGTGGAGCGTTACACCAAGCTGATCGAAGAAGACGGCGGCAAGATCCATCGCTTGGAAGACTGGGGTCGTCGTCAGCTGGCCTATGCCATCGACAACGTTCACAAGGCTCACTACGTGATGCTGAACGTCGAGTGCAGCGGCAAGGCCCTGGCCGAGCTGGAAGACAACTTCCGCTACAACGATGCCGTCATCCGCAACCTGGTCATCCGTCGCGACGAAGCCGTGACCGAGCAGTCTGAAATGCTCAAGGCCGAGGAAAACCGTAGCGAGCGCCGTGAGCGTCGTGATCGCCCTGAAACTGACAATGTCAACGAAAACGACAATGACAGCGACAGCCGCGACAACAACGCGGACGAGTAATCCACGGACCTATTGAGGAGCCTATTTCATGGCACGTTTTTTCCGTCGTCGTAAGTTCTGCCGTTTCACCGCAGAAAACGTCAAAGAGATCGACTACAAGGATCTCAACACCCTGAAGGCCTACATTTCCGAAACCGGCAAGATCGTTCCCAGCCGTATCACCGGAACCAAGGCACGTTATCAGCGCCAGCTGGCCACCGCTATCAAGCGCGCCCGTTTCCTGGCCCTGCTGCCCTACACCGACAGCCACGGTCGTTGATCGAGCTGTTCGACAGAAGTAAAGGATAGATCGCATGCGCGCCCTGGCTGATTTCATCATGCGCGGCCGTGTGCAAGCCATCGTGGTGGTGGCAGGCTCCGCGGCATTGCCGATGTTGTTCTGGCTATCTGCGGCTGCCGGAAGCCTGGTGTTGTTGCGTCGTGGGTTTCGGGATGCGTTGGGCGTGTTGGTCTGGGCCATAGTGCCCGCCTGTGCCTGGTGGTTCTTCGGTGATCCACGCACGTTGCTGGTCTTGCTGGGTTCGTTCGGTCTTGCGTGGTTGTTGCGCGACCAGGCGTCCTGGTCCCGCGTGATGCTGTGTAGCGTAGGGCTTGGGCTGTTGTACGCCTGGGCGCTCGGAGTGGTTTTCGGTGAGCCGATTGCGGCACTCGCCACAGAGTTGCAAAAAGTGCTGCCCGAGATGTTGTCGGACGCCTACCAGCAACTCTCGGCAGATGAGCAGGCGCGATTGGGTTCGCTGCTGACACCGGTTCTGACCGGTCTGTTGGCGGCCTTGCTGCAAATTGCCACGCTACTCAGCCTGATGCTGGGGCGTTACTGGCAAGCATCGCTCTACAACCCAGGTGGGTTCGGTCTGGAGTTCAGGGCACTGCGGTTCACCCCGCTGCCGGCGATGTTGCTGTTGATGGGCATCCTGCTAGGGCCGAGCCTAGGCGTACAGATGGCGATGATGGCGCCGTTGTGCAGTGTTCCGCTGGTTTTTGCTGGCATCGCATTGCTCCACGGGCTGGTCAGGCAAGGGCGTATGGCCCGGTTCTGGCTGGTTGGGCTTTATGTCACGCTGGTGTTGTTCATGCAGTTGATTTATCCGTTACTGGCCGTTTTGGCCGTTGTCGACAGTTTGTTTGATTTTCGCGGGCGCGCATCTCGTGATGACGATGTGGGACCTGCGGACGGTGAAGGTTAAAAGTTAAGAGGTAAGGCTCAAATGGAAGTCATCCTGCTGGAAAAAGTCGCAAACCTGGGCAACCTGGGCGACAAGGTAAACGTCAAGGCCGGCTACGGCCGTAACTACCTGCTGCCACAGCGCAAGGCCACTGCTGCGACCCCGGCGAACATCGCCGAGTTCGAAGCACGCCGTGCCGAGCTGGAAAAGGCCGCTGCCGAGCGCAAGGCGTCCGCCGAAGCGCGTGCTGCGCAATTGGCTGAGCTGGAAGTCACCATCACCGCGACCGCGGGCGATGAGGGCAAGCTGTTCGGTTCCATCGGTACCCACGACATCGCCGATGCGCTGACCGCCTCCGGCGTCGAAGTGGCCAAGAGCGAAATCCGTCTGCCTAACGGTACTATCCGTCAGGTCGGCGAATACGACGTCGCGGTGCACCTGCACACTGACGTCGAAGCGACCGTCAAGCTGATCGTGGTCGCTGGCTGAAGCCAGTCGTTGTCTGGCACCACCGGTGCCTGACGCGTAACATCGGGCACGTTTCCACCCAGGTGGAACGTGCCCTTTGTCTTTCTGAACCCATTGATTCACGAGTGCCATGAACGACATCAGCATCCCACAGCAATACGATCTGGAAACCGCCGCGCTCAAGGTGCCGCCGCATTCGATCGAGGCCGAACAAGCCGTGCTGGGTGGCCTGATGCTCGACAACAATTCCTGGGAGCGCGTGCTCGATCAGGTGTCCGATGGCGATTTCTATCGCCATGACCACCGGCTGATCTTCCGCGCGATCTTCGCCCTCGCCGAACGCAACTCGCCGTTCGATGTGGTGACGCTTTCCGAGCAACTGGACAAGGAAGGCCATCTGGCTCAAGTCGGCGGGTTGGCCTATCTCGGTGAGCTGGCGAAAAACACACCCTCGGTCGCGAACATCAAGGCCTATGCGCAGATCATTCGCGAGCGCGCTACGCTGCGGCAGTTGATCGGCATCAGCAACGAGATCGCCGACAGCGCCTACGCACCGCAAGGCCGCACCGGCGAGGAAATTCTCGACGAGGCAGAGCGGCTAATCTTCCAGATTGCCGAAGCGCGGCCAAAGACCGGCGGCCCAATCGGCATCAACGACATCCTGGTCAAGGCGATCGATCGAATCGATACGCTGTTCAATGCAGGCGAAGCGATCACGGGCCTGTCCACTGGTTTTACCGATCTCGACGAAGCGACCAGCGGCCTGCAGCCAGCGGATCTCATCATCGTGGCGGGCCGCCCCTCCATGGGTAAGACCACCTTCGCCATGAACCTGGTCGAAAACGCCGTGCTTCGCTCCGACAAGGCGATCTTGGTCTACTCGCTGGAAATGCCTGCCGACTCCATCGTGATCCGTATGCTGGCCTCGCTCGGTCGCATCGACCAAACCAAGGTGCGTACCGGCAAGCTCAGCGATGACGATTGGCCGCGACTCACCTCGGCCGTCAATCTGCTCAACGACCGCAAGCTGTTCATCGACGATACCGCGGGTATCAGCCCGTCGGAAATGCGCGCGCGCACCCGGCGTTTGGCGCGCGAGCACGGCGAGATCGGCATGATCATGGTCGACTACTTGCAGCTGATGCAGATTCCCGGCTCCAGCGGCGACAACCGGACCAACGAAATTTCCGAAATCTCCCGGTCCCTCAAAGGCCTGGCGAAGGAGTTCAATTGCCCGGTGATCGCCTTGTCGCAGCTCAACCGCTCCCTGGAGCAACGCCCCAACAAGCGCCCGGTGAACTCCGACTTGCGCGAATCGGGGGCGATCGAGCAGGACGCTGACATCATCATGTTCGTCTACCGGGACGAGGTCTATCACCCGGAGACCGAGTACAAGGGCGTCGCCGAAATCATCATCGGGAAACAACGGAACGGCCCGATTGGCACGACCCGCCTGGCCTTTCTTGGCAAGTATTCACGGTTCGAGAACCTGGCGCCGGGTAGCTATCAGTTCGACGACGAGTAGCCGCTGTCGGCATGTTCCGTACTTCGGTGCGAGCCGTGCCTTTGCATAGCGGGTCGGCCTGCACGACCGAGTGTGCGCAGAGTAAGATTCCCGCCTCGCCCGCCGCTGTACAGGAATCACACCCATGCGCCCGTTGGTCGCCACGGTCGATCTGACCGCGATACGCCACAACTACCAGCTCGCCAAGCAATGCGCGCCCCAGCGCAAGGCGTTCGCCGTCGTCAAGGCCAACGCCTACGGCCACGGCGCGCCTGAAATCGTGGCGGCGTTGCACGATCTTGCCGATGGCTTCGCTGTAGCCTGCCTCGAAGAAGCCGAAACGATTCGTGCTGAGGCCCCCGAGACGCGAATCCTGCTGCTCGAAGGTTGCTTCGAACCCGCGGAATATCTGCGCGCTGCCGAGCTGGGGCTGGACGTCGCAATTCAGGACCGGCGCCAGGCTGAATGGCTGTTGCGCGCTGAGTTGGCGCGGCCGCTGAACGTGTGGCTTAAACTGGACTCGGGTATGCACCGGCTGGGCTTCAGCCTGGCTGAGCTGAGGGAATGCCATGCGCTGCTGACGGGAGCGGCTCAGGTCAGCGAACTGAACCTGATCAGCCATTTTGCCTGCGCCGACGAGCGCGGCCATCCGCTGAACGAACTGCAGCTTGAACGCTATGCGGAGCTGCTGCCGTTGGCGTTCGATCAGTGCTCGCTAGCTAATTCCGCTGCGGTGCTGACCTTGCCACAGGCACATATGGCCTGGATCCGGCCCGGCATCATGCTCTACGGCGCCACGCCATTCGCCGAACTGAGCGCCAGGGAGCTGGGGCTCAAGCCGGCAATGACGCTGACCGGGGCGCTGATCGCGGTGCGTGAGGTGCCGGCCGGTGACAGCGTCGGCTACGGTGCCAGCTGGGTGGCGCAGCGACCCTCGCGAATCGGAACGGTGAGCTGCGGTTATGCCGATGGTTATCCGCGCAGCGCGCCGGCCGGCACGTCAGTGGTCATCCACGGGCAGCGTGTGCCCTTGGCTGGTCGGGTATCGATGGACATGCTTGCGGTGGACCTTACCGACTTGCCGCAGGCTCATCCTGGTGATGCGGTAGAGCTGTGGGGCGCGCAGATGCCGATCGACGAGCTGGCCCAGGCATGCGGCACCATTGGCTATGAATTGCTGACCAAAGTGACCGGCCGGGTGCCGCGTCGTTATATCGGCTGATCGGCCGCGGCCTGTCCGTCCTGTTGCACCCAGTTCGCCCGGCCCCGCTGCTTGGCTTGATAGAGCGCTTCGTCCGCCGCTTTGTGGAGCTGTGAGAACTCACCGGCATGACGGGGAAAGAATGCCGCGCCGACGCTGACAGTCACGGCCAGCCCAACACCTCGATAAGGCACCGGCCGCGACAGTTCATCAAGCAGGCGTTCGGCAATCGGCGCGGCGTCCTGCTCAGCATCCGGCCCGGTCAGCAGTACCGCGAATTCGTCGCCGCCCAGCCGGGCAGCCATGTCGCTGCTGCGCACCAGGCTGCGCAAACGCTGGCCAAGGGTGCGCAACAGTAGGTCGCCAGCATCGTGGCCGTACCCGTCATTGATCGGCTTGAAGTGATCCAGATCGATCAACAGCAGCGCAACGGACTCGCCCCGCTGGCGAGCCTCGCCCATGGCCTGCTCGATGCGCTCGATTAGGAAGCGGCGGTTCGGCAGCTCGGTCAGCGGGTCGTGGAAGGCTGCCTGCTTGAGCTCGACTTCCTGGGCGCTGAGGTGCCGGTTGGCTTCGGCGAGTTCCGCGGTGCGTGCCTCAACGGCAAGGCTGAGCTGTTCGGCGCTGGCTTGAATGTGTCGCAGCCGCTCGCTCTTTTCGCGGTCGGCATGCTCCAGCGCCGCGGCGCGCTCCTGTTTGAGAATCTGGATGCGGTAGGCCAGGGCAAAGGAGAACAGGATGGATTCGGCAGCAACGGCCAGCGGAAAGGCGAATGCATTCCAGGCGGCGGGCTGGACGACGCCGGTCGCACGCAAGAGCAGCAGGTTGACGCTGCCGAGAATCACGCCGAAACCGAGCAGGTAGAGCACCGCTGGAAAGTAGCCTTGGCGCCAGCGGCCAAACGAGGCCCAGAGCGAGGCCGGTATCGCAGTGAACGCCAACGCCACGAAGACCCAGGCGCCGAATGCGCGCCAGCCGAAGGCATTGAGCAGCACAGCGAGCCCGTAGAGCACGCAGGCGAAGGTCAGCAGCCGATGCGCCCAGGGTACGAAGCGGCGCGTTTGCAACAAGGTTTGTGTGAAGCGACAGGCGCTGAAGCCCCACAGTGCCGGGATGCTGATGCGATCCAGCCAGAACGGGACCGGCCCGCCAGGCCAGAGGTACTGGAAACCGTGGCCGGTCATCGCCAGGATCATCAGCAGGGCGCCGCTGGTGGTCATGACGTACCAGAAATAGGCGGTGTCGTGCAGGCTGAGAAAAATGAACAGGTTGTAGAGCAGCATCGCCAGGATCACGCCGTAGACGAGGCCGAGAAACAGGTTCTCGCCAACGGCCTGCTCCTGCAGCGCGTCGAGTTGCCAAACCTTGAGCGGAAAGGAATTGCCGGCCGGGTCATAGCTGCGCAGGTAAACAGTCGCCGCCTGTTGGTCGTCCAGCGGCGGCAGCCGGAACAGCATGCGTCGATAGGGGTAGTCGCGCCCTTCGTTGAAGCCGACCCGCTCTCCGGATTGCCGCTCTTGCCAGCCCCCATTGCCGTCCGGCAGGTAGAGGCGCAGATCCTTCAGCGTGACCGAGCCGACTTCCAGCCACCAGGACGCCGGCGCGTCGTGGGTGCGCTGGAGTTTGACCCGGATCCACCAGGGGTTCGGGCTCTGCCCTACGCTGGCCTTGCCGTGGGCGGGCTGGAAGCGGGCCTGTATCTCGGGGGCTTGAAGCTGTTGGATGTCCAGCTGCGTCCCGGCCTTCCAGCAGGTCGACCTGGGTGTTGAGCCCGCGGCCACTGTCGGTCGGGTCGAGAACGAGGGTGTCGGCCCGAGCGATGCCCAGGCTTGAGAGGGTCATGAGCAACGCGATGAGAAGGGTGCGCACCGGGATATCCGGAACTCGAAGCAGGGGCTGGGTCGCGCGAGTATAACGGCGCGCAGGGGCGGCGGGTGCGCCTGTCGCCCCGCGTGAGAAAGACCCTGCGCAATGGTCGGGCTTGATCATTTTTTGTGCTATATTCCGCGCCCGTTTTCGTTGCCCCGGTGCTCCGCCATGCACGCAGCCAAGCCATTGTTCGACTATCCCAAGTACTGGGCCGAGTGTTTCGGTCCAGCGCCTTTCCTGCCGATGAGCAGAGAGGAGATGGATCAGCTCGGCTGGGATTCGTGCGACGTGATCATCGTCACCGGGGACGCCTACGTCGACCATCCGTCGTTCGGCATGGCGATCATTGGCCGCCTGCTCGAAGCGCAGGGCTTTCGCGTTGGCATCATCAGCCAGCCCAACTGGCAGAGCAAAGACGATTTCATGAAGCTCGGCCAGCCGAATCTGTTCTTCGGCATCGCGGCGGGCAACATGGATTCGATGATCAACCGCTACACCGCCGACCGGAAGGTGCGCTCGGATGACGCCTATACCGCTGGCGGGCAGGCCGGCAAGCGCCCGGATCGCGCCAGCCTGGTCTACAGCCAGCGTTGCAAGGAGGCCTACAAGGACACGCCAGTGATCCTTGGTGGCATCGAGGCATCGCTACGCCGCATCGCCCACTACGATTACTGGCAGGACAAGGTCCGCCGCTCGATCCTGATGGACGCCACGGCCGACATCCTGCTGTACGGCAACGCTGAGCGCGCTGTGGTCGAGGTGGCGCAGCGCCTGGCTCGTGGTGAACGGGTCGAAGAGATCACCGACGTACGCGGCACCGCCTTCCTGCGCAAGGATTCGCCTCAGGGCTGGTTCGAGATCGACTCCACCCGGATCGACCGTCCGGGCAAGGTCGACAAGATCATCAATCCTTACGTCAGTACCCAAGACCTGCAGTCGTGCGCCATCGAGCAGGAAAAAGGCGGGAGTGGCCTGGCGGATGACCCGAACGAGGCGAAGGTCGTCCAGTTGCTGCCGAACCCGAAGATCGAGCGCGACAGGACCGTCATCCGGTTGCCGTCTTTCGAGAAAGTGCGCAACGACCCTGCGCTTTACGCCCATGCCAACCGCGTCCTGCATCTGGAGACCAATCCGGGCAATGCGCGTGCGCTGGTGCAACGGCACGGCGACCATGACATTTGGCTGAACCCGCCGCCCATTCCGTTGAGCACCGAGGAGATGGACTATGTGTTCGCCTCGCCGTTCGCGCGGGTCCCGCATCCGGCGTATGGCGGCAGCAAGATTCCAGCCTACGAGATGATCCGCTTCTCGGTGAACATCATGCGCGGCTGCTTCGGCGGCTGCACCTTCTGTTCGATCACCGAGCATGAAGGCCGAATCATCCAGAACCGCTCGCACGAATCGATCCTGCATGAGATCGAGGAGATGAAGAAGCTGCCGGGGTTCACTGGCGTGGTGTCCGACCTCGGCGGGCCTACCGCCAACATGTATCGCATCGCCTGCAAGAGCACGGAGATCGAGAAGCACTGCCGCAAGCCGTCGTGCGTGTATCCCGGCATTTGTGAAAACCTGAACACCGACCATAGCTCGTTGATCGAGCTGTACCGCAAAGCGCGCGCGCTGCCAGGCGTGAAGAAGATCCTGATCGCCTCGGGGCTGCGTTATGACCTCGCCGTGGAATCGCCCGAATACGTCAAGGAACTGGTCACCCATCACGTCGGCGGCTATCTGAAAATCGCGCCCGAGCACACCGAGCGCGGGCCGTTGGACAAGATGATGAAACCTGGAATCGGCTCCTATGACCGGTTCAAGCGCATGTTCGACAAGTTTTCCAAGGAGGCGGGCAAGGAGCAGTACCTGATCCCGTACTTCATCGCGGCGCATCCCGGCACCACTGACGAGGACATGATGAATCTCGCGCTGTGGCTAAAGGCCAATGGCTTCCGCGCCGATCAGGTTCAGGCCTTCTACCCCTCGCCGATGGCCAGCGCCACGGCCATGTACCACAGCGGCAAGAACCCGCTGCGCAAGGTGACGTACAAAAGCGAAGAGGTCGCCATCGTCAAGAGCGAGGAGCAGCGCCGCCTGCACAAGGCTTTCCTGCGCTATCACGACCCCAAGGGCTGGCCGATGCTGCGCGAGGCGCTATTGCGCATGGGGCGCGGCGATCTGATCGGCAGCGGCAAGCACCAGCTCATCCCGGCGCATCAGCCGGCGACCGAGGGTTACCACAGCGCGCGTCGAAAGAACTCGACGCCGGCCGGCAGCAAGAAGGCGGGGCAGGGCGGACAGATCCTTACCCAGCACAATGGCTTGCCACCACGCAGCCATGACGGCAATGCCTGGGACAAGCGCGAGCAGGCCAAGGCTGCCGCCGAAGCACGCCGCAAGGCGGCGGCCGGCAACGGCAAACCGCCAAAGAGCCGCAAGCCGTCCCAGCGGCCGGCCGTACCGCGCTGATTGGCGCATCCGGGCGCTAGCGTTCCGCTTCGGTCAGCAGCGGAACGTCTGAGTCGCCCGGTTGAGGTCGCCCGCCAGGCGCAGCATCTGCTCGCTCTGCTCCCGACCTTGGCTGATGTGTTCCAGGTTAGTGTCGCCTAACTGATGGATGCGCTCGCTATGCCCGCGAATCTCGCTCACGGCGTCGCCCTGCTGGGCGGTGGCTTGCGCGATCTGCGCGGCCATGTGTTCGATGCTGCCGATGGTCTCGACGATTCGCAGCAAGGCCTGGTCGGCAGTCTCGGCGAGCTCGGCGGTGCCGCGTGCATGATCGACCTGGACGCGCATGGCTGCTAGCGACTGGTGGGCCGCCTTCTGCAACGTGCCAATCAGCTGTTGAATCTCTTCGGTCGCGCCGCTGGTGCGCTGTGCCAGTGTTCGCACCTCGTCCGCTACCACGGCAAATCCGCGGCCCTGTTCGCCGGCCCGGGCTGCCTCGATGGCCGCGTTTAACGCAAGCAGGTTCGTCTGCTCGGCAATGGCCCGGATAACGGTCAGCACGCTGCCGATCGAGCTGGTCTCGTTGGCCAGGCGTTCAATGGCGACGGCGTTGTCCTCTACCTCATCGACCAGCCCACGCAGGCCGGCCAGGCTCTGGCTGATCACCTGCTGTCCATGCGCGACGGCGCTGCTTGCCGCCTGCCCGGCTTCCGCGGTTTGTCCAGCGCCGTTGGCTACGTCCTGGATAGTCGCTTCGAGTTCGGCCAGTGAATCTCGAATCTGTGCCGTGTCTTCGGTCTGGCGACTCGCGCCCTGATGCAGGTTGCTGCTCATCAACGCCAGGTTGTGGCTGCTCTGGCTGACTTCTTCGGCGTGTTCGCGCAGCGTGCCGACCAGCCCCAGCAGGTAGCCGCGCAACTGGTTGAGCGAGGTCGCGATATCGATCAGTTCCGGTGTGTTCGAGCGAAGCGCGACGTGTTGACTGAAGTCGCCCTTTGCCCAGGATGAGAGCGCCGGGACCAATTGGCCGAGCGCCTGCGTGAGACGCCGCTGCAGTTGGTCGATGGCCAGGGCGATCAGCAGGATCAACGCGATGATGGTCCCCTGGATCAAACGCACCTCGAACTGGATCTGCCCATACTGGTCGCGGATTTCCGGCTCCAGCTTGCCCAGCGAATCCTGCAAACCGGCGATGCGCTCGGCACTGCTGGCTGCCAGTTCGCTGCGTTGGCGAATCAGGTCCCGGGTGCGCTGAAGCTCGGCGGGGTATCGCTTGAGCAAGCTCGACAGTTCCCGTTTGAAGGCGACCCCCTCGTCCTCGCTGCTGTCTGCCGCCTCGCTGTCCAAGTCGAGTATTGCGGCAAACGCGCTTGCACCGGAACGCTGTTCGGTGACCACGCCTAGCAGCGGCAGCGATCCAATTCGCTCCACTTCCTGGGTAAGCCCTGCCAGGGCTTGTTCGACTTCCGATGCCAATTCATCGCGGCCGCTGGATACCAGCTTGGCGCGGGCATGGCTTAGGCGTAGCAGGTGGCGGCTGGCTTCGAACAGCGGGAGTTGATAACTCGAAGCAGCCAGCGCTGAGCTTTTGCCGACATACCGTTGGAGCTGCTCGAGATTGCCTGCCAGCTCGCGCTCGGCCTGTAGTAGCAGGCCCTGAGGATCGCCTGCGAGCTTACCGGCGGCCAGCAGTTCGCCTGCGGTGAACTGGCGCAGCGCCTCGAGGCTTGGCCGCACTTGCTCGGCGAACGCGGGCGGTAGCCCTTCGATTTCGCTGGCCAGGGCGTCCAGTGATTGAACAGCCGCGTTATGACGCAGCGTATCGCCAGAGGCCAGGTAACCGCTGATGTTGCGCGCCACGTCGGTCTGAAATTGCTGCGACAGGTTGAGGTACTGCGCCATGAGCTGATAAGGACGGCTGAGCGCGCGTTCCGACCACCACAGGGTGAGGCCGAGCGCCAGGCAGATCGCCACGAGCAGCAGAGTATTGATGGTGGTGAGCGATTTAAGGCGCATTCCTGGCCTCCAGCTGGCGGGGAGGCTAGGACGGTATGGCTAAATGATGTCACTCATGTGACAGCGTCGAACCGTTCGACGCAATTTCGTCCACTCTTCTTGGCGCGGTACAGCGCTTCGTCCGCTTGCTGCGTCATGGCCTTGGTGTCTGCGCCGCTGCTCAGTTCGGTAATGCCGCAGCTGAATGTACACGTAAGGTCTGCCGGTTGGGCAGGGAAGCGTATCTCGGCAAAGCGCTGGCGAATGTCGTCGAGTACTTTCCAGGCGTCGCCGATCGCCGTGTCGGGCAGCACGACGGCGAACTCCTCACCACCGTAGCGACCGATGTGGTCGGTCTTGCGCAGGCGCTGCTTGAGGAACAAAGCCAGGCTCTTGATGACCCGGTCGCCCATCGGATGCCCGTAGGTGTCGTTGACCCGCTTGAAGTGATCGATGTCGATCATGGCAAAGCACAGCGATTGGCCGTCGCGCCGCGAGCGGGCACAAGCGTCCTCCAGCAGCTGCAGGCTGTGGGTGTGGTTGTAAAGACCGGTGAGGCTGTCGCGTACGATCCGGGCCTTGAGGTTGCGTGCCCGCTCGGCGCGGGTGCGTACCGTAGCGATCAAGTGGCTGGGCTTGATCGGCTTAGTAAGGAAGTCATCGCCGCCCTCGTTCATAGCGTCGAGCTGCTTGTCCAGGTCATCCTCGGCCGAGAGGTAGATGATCGGCACGCTGACATACCGCTCGTGCTGGCGGATCACCTTGGCTAGCTCGGTACCCATGCAGTCGGGCATGTACATGTCGAGAATGATCAGGTCCGGCTGGAACTCGGCGAGATGGTTGATCGCCTGGATGGGGTCATTGAGGGTTCGGGTAATGATGCCGGCGTTGTTCAGCACGCGCTCGGTGTGGGTGGCCTGGGCACGGGAGTCATCGATGATGAGGACGCGAAAGGGCTCGTAGTGCGCCGTGCGGGTGAAAATCTCGATCCGCTCGAGCAGGCTCGAGGCATCCAGGCTGCCGGTGAAGAAGTCCAGCCCGCCCGCGCGAACCGCGGCAAGGCGCATCGGTGTATCGGTGTCGCTGTGGCTGAAGAATAGGATCGGTAGCTTTTCCTCGAGGCCTTGCTGAATGCGCTCGACCATCTTCAACCCCTCACCCGTCCCGTTAAAGTCGACATCCATGACGATCGCGGCGGGGTGGCGCTCATGCATGGCGGCGAGGAACTGACGGTCGTCGACGAATGCCTGTGCCGTCATGCTGAAGAACTCCAGCTGACGAACCACATGCAGGGCGCGTTCATGGTTGTCCAACGCGATATAGACGGGCTTGCTCAGCGGCGGCACGTAGGCTGACTGCCCGCGCGGGTCGCCATGGCGCAGGCCGGTGCGGGCCAGGCGGTAGACCAATTGGCTGAGGGTCGAAATGGTGTCGCTCGACAGCCGGCCGCGGTTGTCGCGAATGTCGCCTAGGCACTCCTCGATGCTCAGGGCGAGCAGTCGATGTTCGTTCTGGTCGAAGCGTTCGGCGAAGCGTCGCAGCCGCTGATTGGCTTCGCTCAGGGCGCTGCGATAGGCCTCGTTCCATTCACCACGCTGCAGTTGTTGCCAGACTTCCAGCACTTCACGGGCTTGATGGATCACCCGTTGCGCGAAATGTTGCTTGAGATTTTCCTGGTCCGACATTCCCGGTTTTTCCTGGCCGATGCGACTGACCTGTCGAGGCGCGATGGTGGCTGCATGCTACCACCTCGTCCGCGTGACGATGATGCCGCTTTGGCGCGCTGGTTCTCATTGTGCGTTAGTGCCTGGCTCCCTGCGTTATAGTGGCTCGCCGATCGCAACGCTTCACGCAGACCGGCGGTCGAACCTCTGAAAACGAGAGAAGGACATTGCTCATGTTGGATTGGAAAAACCGTCTTGGCCGCTCCGGCTCGTCGGGAAACAGCGCGACGGCGGACAGGGCGGGGCGCAATTCGCTGTGGCTGGCCCTGGCCGCGGTGGTTGGTGTCTATCTGCTGGTTTCGCTGATTCTCGGTTGGTACTGGAGTCGCGAGCCGGATCGTTTCCCGGTTCAGCAGCACGTTCGACAGGCCGCGGACGCGGCACAGCGACAGATTGCCAATGGTTACACGACGGTCGAAACGCTCAAGCAGGTCGCCAGCACTTTGCTCGATAAACCGGGCGGCTACCTGACCAACGATATCGCCCCGCCCGGCCTCTGGCTGGACAACATGCCGGCCTGGGAATATGGCGTGCTGGTGCAGGTGCGCGATCTTAGCCGCGCGTTGCGCAAGGACTTTGCGCGCTCGCAGTCGCAGTCCACTGAGGACTCCGATCTGTCGAAGGCCGAGCCGCTGTTCAACTTCGATAACCGCAGTTGGGCGTTGCCGGCCAGCGAAGCTGAATACCGCAATGGCATCCGGTTTCTCGACCGCTATCTGGCGCGCCTCAGCGACCCAGCGCCGAAAGCCCAGTTCTATGCCCGCGCGGATAATTTGAACAATTGGCTGGGCGACGTGGGAACACGGCTGGGGTCGTTGTCGCAGCGGCTATCCGCCAGTGTTGGCCGGGTGCGCCTGGACGCGAAGCTGGCGCCCGAACTACAGGCACAAGGCGTAGCGCCGGAAGTAGAAGAGGAGCGCGTTGAAACGGCCTGGTTGCAGATCGACAACGTGTTCTACGAGGCTCGTGGCCAGGCGTGGGCGCTGTCGCATCTGCTGCGGGCGGTGGAGGTCGATTTCGCCGACGTGCTGGCGAAGAAGAATGCTACGGTCAGCGTCCGCCAAATCATTCGTGAGCTCGAAGCGGCGCAGGAGCCGCTGTGGAGTCCGATGGTCCTAAACGGCAGCGGTTACGGCGTGCTGGCGAATCATTCGTTGGTAATGGCCAACTACATTTCGCGGGCGAACGCGGCGATCATCGATCTGCGCAACCTGCTGTCCCAAGGGTAACGTTGCTGGTTGCGCAGCTGGAGGGGGCAGGGCGTCTCCGGGCGCTCAAGTCCGCCTCCAGTTTCCGTCAATCCAGCCCAAGCTTTTTCAAACGATAGCGCATCGAGCGGAACGACAGCCCGAGGCGCTGCGCTGCGGCCGTCCGGTTCCAGCGCGTCTCCTCGAGTGCTTGCATGATCAGCTTGCGCTCGACCTCTTCCAGGTGATCTTCGAGGTTATCGATCTGGGCAAGGCTCGCCTCACCACCGTCGCCCATCCCGGGCGCGTCGGCCAGGCGCAGGTCGGCGGCTTTGATCTGGTCGTCTTCGCACAGCGTATAGGCGCGTTCGAGCATGTTCTCCAGCTCGCGCACATTGCCGGGGAACCGGTAGCTCTGCAGTTTGGCCAGGGCGTCGGGATGCAGCCGCGCTGGCGTGTCGCCACATTCCTGCGCGAGCCGCTTCAGCATGGTATCGGCCAGCTGCGCAATGTCTTCGCGGCGTTCACGTAGCGGTGGCACGCGTAGTTCGATGACATTGAGGCGGTAATACAGATCCTGGCGAAAGCGGCCAGCGCTGACTTCAGCCGCCAGGTCTTTGTGAGTGGCGCACAGGATACGTACGTCCACCACCACTTCCTTTGCTCCCCCCACGGCGCGCACCGCTTTTTCCTGGATAGCGCGCAGCAGCTTGACCTGCATGGGGAGCGGCAGGTCCGCCACCTCGTCGAGAAACAGCGTGCCGCCATTGGCTGCCTGGAACAAGCCGAGCTTGTCCTCTATGGCGCCGGTGAAACTGCCTTTCTTGTGCCCGAAGAACTCGCTTTCCATGAGCTCAGATGGGATTGCGCCACAGTTGACCGGCACGAAGGGCTGCTCGTTGCGCGGGCCCTGTTCGTGGATCAGGCGTGCCACCAGCTCCTTGCCGCTGCCTGACTCGCCGCTGATGTAGACCGGCGCCTGGCTGCGTGCCAACTTGCCGATCTGCTTGCGCAGCTGGTTCATCGGCGGTGAGGAACCGAGTAAGCGGCTGTCGACGGTCAGGTCGTTGGGGTTGGGTGCGCGCAGGCGCAGGGCGGTGTTGACCAATTCGCGCAGCCGACCGAGGTCCACCGGCTTGGTGAGAAAGTCGAACGCGCCTGCCTTGAGCGCGCCTATGGCAGTGTCCAGGCTGCCATAGGCCGTGATCATGGCCACTGGTAACTGCGGGTATTTCTGCTGAATGTGTTGCACCAGCTCCAGGCCGCTGCCATCAGGCAGCCGCATGTCGGTCAGGCAGAGGTCATAGTGCTCGCGCGCCAGGCATTCGCGTGCTTCCTTGAGATTGCGTGCGCTGCGGGTATCGAGCTTCATGCGTCCGAGGGTGATTTCCAGCAGCTCCCGGATGTCTGGTTCGTCGTCGATGATCAGGGCTTTCTGCCGGGCGGTCATGGTCTCGTTCTTTCTTCTGCGACGGGTAGGGCGGCTTGCAATGGTAACGCCCTAGCTGGCGCTTTGTACCCCGCCCCTGATCGTTGTGTGACTTGCTGCCAGCTCCAGCTGGATCAGGCCAGCTTGCGCGGGTGCGCGAACACGATCCGGAAGCAGCTGCCGCCTTCCTCCCGTTCACGATAGTCCAGGCGCGCCTGATTGCTCTCGCACAGCTCCCGCGAAATGTAGAGGCCGAGACCGGTGCCCTTGCTTTCGGTGGTGAAGAAGGGTTCGAAAATGTTCTGGACCTGCTCGGCCGGGACGCCCGGGCCATCGTCGAGCACTTCCAGTACGGGCAGGTCGCTGGCCTCGTCACGGAACAGGCGCAGCCAGACCTGGGCCTCGTCGTGCCGCTGTGCGCTGTAGCGCAGGCCATTCTGGACCAGGTTAGTGAGCACCTGAACCAGCTGGTTGGGATCCATGCGGGTTTGCAGGGAGCTACCCTGGGTTTCCACATGGACGCTCTGGCGCGGTGGCAAGCTGGTGCGAAATTCGCTTGCGAACCGGTGCGTCCAGTATTTCAGATCGAGTAGTTGTGGTTCGGCCTGGCGTCGTCGCGACAGTTGCAAGACGTTTTCGATGACCAGGTTCATCCGCCTCGAGTGGTCCTGAATGATCTGGGCGAGACGCATGTCCGGCCCGTCCAGCGCATCGGATTCTTGCAGCAGCTGCGCCGCGTGGCTGATTGCGCCGAGTGGGTTGCGGATTTCGTGCGCGATGCTTGCCGTGAGCCGGCCCAACGAGGCGAGCTTGAGCTGCTGCGCCTTTTGCGCAATCTGGGAGATGTCTTCCAGGAAGACGAGGGTGTCTTGCGTGACGCCGTGTTGCAGGCTCGCGAAGCTGGGCTGCAGGGTCACGCCGTTGGGGGTGGCCTTGAAGTTACTCGGGCGCAGGGTTGGATTGTCACGCCAGCGCTGGAGTGCCTTGAGTAGTTCAGGGCAGCGCGGTGCCAGACGCTCGCCAGTCAGCTCGGTCTGGCCTAACAGCTCGAGCGCGCCCTGGTTGGCCAGCAGGACGCGGTCTTGTGGTCCCAGCACGATGATGCCGGTTCGCATGCGCTGCAGAATCTGGGCATTGAGTGCCTCGAGGTTGGCGACCTCCTCGGCGCGCTGGCGGGCCAGGCTTTCACTATCCTGCAGGCGCCGAGTCAGCCCTTGGACTAGCAGGGCGGCGGCAAAGCACAAGGTGCCAAGCGCGGCGGCCTGGACGTATTGGCTGCTGGCCTCGGGGTTGGCCAGGCTGAGATAGAACGTCAGGTAGATGAGTCCGGTCGCAGCCACTGCTGCAATGAGGAAACCTAGTCGCCCGCGCAGCAGGACGTTGGCAATCGCAACCGCCACGATCAATAGGTTGCCGATGCCGCTGGGTGTGCCGCCCGCGAAATAAAACAGGGCGGACAACAGGCTGACGTCCAGCACAGCCAGTGCCAGCACGGCCATTTCCCGCTTGGGGTTCTGTAGCAACACCGCAGCCAGGATATTCAGGATCAGGTAGATCCAGGCCCCCTGGGTAAAAGCCTGTGGATTGCTCATGCGCATCAGGTCGTTGTGCAGGTCGCTGCTGACGAGCAGAACCAGCACCAGCCCGATCGTGACGCGATAAAGATGGTAGAGACGCAGAATGCGGCGGCCTTGCGAGCTCAGGAACGTCAGGCGTTCAGTTCCCACCGGGCTTGCCGCTCTGTTGTAGGTGGGCCTGGCTGCAGAACCATTGGTCATTGTTCTGCAGGGCCTGATCCTGAGGCACGTGCACGCCACAGTTCGCGCAACGGACCATCAAACCGGCCTGCCTGGGCTGCTTGGCGGAACGCGTGCTGGCGCTTTTCTTCAGACGCCGCCATAGCCAGAACGCTGCGGCGATCAGGATGATCCAGAACAACAGGCGGAACAGACCCATATCGGTACTTCCTGGCTAGGCCGTGGGCAGGGCTGTCATCCGGACAGCCCGGGTAGCGGTTTCGGGCCGAAATTCAATCGAACAGGCCGAAGGTCAGGTAGCTCCACCAGGAGCGGCCGTCGTCGCGCTCCTCGCCGGCCTCGGCTTCCGCTTCGGCCTCGCGCAACACCGGCCGCAGTTCGTCCGGCAGATCCTTGGCGGCGGCTTCGTATTGGCGCACCACGTCGAGGTTCGACTGTGTGGTATCGGGCGAGGCATTCTCCGTCTCGATCAGGCCCAGGGTGGCACGTGACAGCCAGCTGCGGTTATCCGATTCTTGCTCGCGCGGCACGAACTGCCCCTCTTCCAGGCTGGGGTGGTCCGGGTAATTGAGCTTGAGCGTTTCGAGGCTGGTGTTGGCCAGCTCGTCGAGATCGAGATGCTGATAGGCCTCGGTCATGACAGCCAGGCCATCGCCGACGGCCGGTGTGCCCTGGAAGTTCTCCACCACGTACCGTCCGCGATTGGCGGCCGCGACGTATGCCTGGCGACGCAAGTAGTAATCGGCAACGTGTATTTCATTAGCGGCGAGCAGGTTGCGCAGGTAGACCATGCGTGCCTTGGCGTCGGGTGCGTAGCGGCTGTTCGGGTAGCGGCTGGTCAGCTGGGCGAATTCGTTGAAGGAATCGCGGGCGGCACCCGGGTCGCGCTTGGTCATGTCCAGCGGCAGGAAGCGCGCCAGCAGGCCGCGGTCCTGGTCGAACGAGGCGAGGCCCTTGAGGTAGTAGGCATAGTCGACATTGGGGTGTTGCGGATGCAGGCGGATGAAGCGTTCGGCCGATGATCGGGCCGCTTCCGGCTCGCTGTTGCGGTAGTAGGCGTAGATCAGTTCCAGCTGAGCCTGTTCGGCGAACCGGCCGAAGGGGTATCGGGATTCGAGCGCCTTCAGCTTGTTGATGGCACTGGTGAAACTGCGGTCGTCCAGGTCAGCCTGTGCCTGCTGGTACAGTTCCGCTTCGCCGAGGTTCTCGCTGATGGTTTCCTTGGAGGAGCAGGCAGCGGTAAGGGCAAATATGGCGATCAGCAGCAGGTGTTTCACTTGCATGGCGGCTTGCGTCCCTGTGACGGCTGGCTGTCTCGCGCGGAGCCGTCCTGTTATGATGGGCGCCCCGGCGGGCCAGGGCAAAGACGCCGTATTTAAACACAAGCGTGTTGCCGAAACCAAAGGCTCGCCCTCTGCCGCCTGAGGCGGATCCGAAAGCCGCCAACCTCGTTTGCCTAACCGCTGCCGCACCTTGCGAGTACCGTGTGCAGGCGATACGCGCGCCGTCCCGGCCGCTCAACTCTTCACGAAGCGCTCAAGTTATGTCGACGATTTCCAGCCAGGCCATCCATCTCCGTGCCGAAGTACCTTTCGAGCTGGGGGGGCAGCGTCTCGACCAAGTGGCTGCGCAACTCTTCTCCGAGCATTCGCGGTCAAGACTTGCAGCCTGGATCAAAGACGGGATGTTGACCGTCGACGGCGCCTCGCTGCGCCCGCGTGATCCGGTACATGCGGGTGCCGTACTCGAGCTTTCTGCCGAACAGCAGGCGCAGGGTGAATGGGTAGCGCAGGACATCCCCCTCGATATCGTCTTCGAAGACGAGCAAATCCTGGTGCTGAACAAGCCGGCAGGCCTTGTCGTTCATCCCGCTGCAGGGCATGCCGATGGCACGTTGCTCAATGCGCTGCTGCACCATGTCCCCGAATTGGTCAACGTACCGCGGGCCGGCATCGTACACCGGCTGGACAAGGACACCACCGGGCTGATGGTCGTGGCGAAGACGCTGCAAGCGCAGACTCGCCTGGTCGAGCAGTTGCAAGCGCGCAGTGTCAGCCGCATTTATGAGGCCATCGTGATCGGCGTGGTTATCAGTGGCGGCACCGTCGATGCGCCGATTGGTCGCCATGGGCAGCAGCGGCAGCGTATGGCCGTGACCGACAGCGGCAAGCCGGCGGTCAGCCATTACCGAGTCCTTGAACGCTTTCGTTCGCACACACATGTGCGCGTCAAGCTGGAAACCGGGCGGACTCACCAGATTCGCGTGCACATGTCCCACATCGGCTTTCCGCTCGTGGGCGATCCGCTCTACAGCGGGCGGTTCCGCATACCGCCGGCGGCCAACCCGACGATGGTGCAGACCCTGCGTGATTTTCCCCGGCAGGCGCTGCATGCGCGCTTCCTTGAGCTCGACCACCCTGTGACCGGGCAGCGCATGAAATGGGAGTCGCCGCTCTCCGATGATTTCGTCTGGCTGTTGAGCCTGTTGCAGCAGGACCGTGAGGCGTTCGTCGGATGACGCATTGGCCGCAAGAGTGGCTTGTCCCCAAGTGGCCTGCGCCTCGAAATGTTCGCGCCTGCGTGACCACTCGCCAGGGTGGGGTCAGTCTCGCGCCGTTCGATGCGTTCAATCTGGGCGATCACGTCGGGGATGATCCGCTGGCCGTTGCCGCCAACCGGCAGCGTCTGCATGTCACATTGGGCTGCCTGCCCGCTTGGCTCAAGCAGACCCATTCGACGATCGTGACGCTGGCGAGTGAGGCGGGTCGTCCGCAGGCTGACGCAAGCTGGACCGATGTCGCGGGGCTCGCCTGTGCAGTGCTCACTGCCGATTGCCTGCCGGTACTGTTCTGCGATCGCGATGGACATCGCGTGGCTGCGGCTCATGCTGGCTGGCGTGGGTTGGCGGGTGGCATCCTGGAACACACTGTGGCCGAGTTGGACGTCGCACCGGATCGCCTGATGGCCTGGCTCGGGCCTGCCATCGGGCCGGCTTCTTTCGAGGTGGGGGGCGAGGTGCGCGAGGCCTTCGTGACGAGCCATGCTGCAGCCTCGAAGGCTTTCGTGCCCAGCCGCAACCCTGGCCGCTACATGGCCGACCTCTATCATCTGGCACGCATCCGCCTGGCTGCCTGTGGCGTGACCGACGTCTATGGCGGCGGTTTCTGCACCTTTCAGGATCCGCGCTTCTACTCCTACCGCCGTGAATCGCATACCGGGCGCTTCGCCAGCTTGATCTGGCTCGACTGAATCGGCGGCGTCCTACGCTGCTTGCCGCAATGCTGTGCCGATGACGTGCGTCAATGCGGCGCGACTTGAATCTCCAACAATCAACCTCATCTAACTTCCCATCTCGCAGGCTTTCTTTCGAGGTGCGGTTCAGTGCGCCGGCCTGTTTTACTCGTAAAGGTGACCCCATGCGTATCGACCGTCTGACCAGCAAGTTGCAACTTGCGCTTTCCGACGCCCAGTCCATTGCCGTCGGCCTCGACCATGCCTCGATCGAGCCGCTTCATTTGATGCAGGCCCTGCTCGATCAGCAGGGTGGTTCGATCAAACCGCTGCTGATGCAAGTCGGCTTCGACATCAACGGCCTGCGCCAGGCGCTGACCAAGGAACTGGACCAGCTGCCGAAGCTGCAGAACCCCACCGGCGACATGAACATGTCCCAGGAGCTGGCGCGATTGCTCAATCAGGCTGATCGCCTTGCCCAGCAGAAGGGCGACCAGTACATCTCCAGCGAGCTCGTCCTGCTCGCTTCGCTTGACGGCAACACCCGTCTGGGCAAGCTCCTGCTCGCACAGGGCGTGAGCAAGAAGGCGCTGGAGAATGCCATCAACAACTTGCGCGGCGGGGCCGCCGTCAATGACCCCAACGCCGAAGAGTCGCGTCAGGCGCTGGATAAATACACCGTCGACATGACGCGTCGTGCCGAAGAGGGCAAGCTCGATCCGGTGATCGGGCGTGACGACGAGATTCGCCGGACTATCCAGGTCCTGCAGCGGCGGACCAAGAACAACCCCGTGCTGATCGGCGAGCCGGGCGTGGGCAAGACCGCCATCGTCGAAGGGCTGGCGCAGCGCATCGTTAATGGTGAAGTGCCAGACGGGCTCAAGGACAAGCGCTTACTGGCGCTGGACATGGGCGCGCTGATCGCCGGCGCCAAGTTCCGAGGCGAATTCGAAGAGCGACTCAAGGCCGTGCTCAACGAGCTGTCGAAGCAGGAGGGCCGTGTGATCCTGTTCATCGACGAGCTCCACACCATGGTCGGAGCCGGCAAGGCTGAGGGTGCCATGGACGCGGGCAATATGCTCAAGCCCGCGCTGGCTCGCGGCGAGCTGCACTGTGTTGGCGCCACCACGCTCGACGAGTACCGCCAGTACATCGAGAAGGACGCCGCCCTTGAGCGCCGCTTCCAGCGGGTGCAGGTCGACGAGCCCAGTGAAGAAGACACCATTGCCATCCTGCGGGGCTTGAAAGAGCGCTACGAAGTGCACCACGGAGTCAGCATCACCGACGGCGCGATCATTGCGGCCGCTAAGCTGTCGCACCGCTACATCACCGATCGCCAGCTCCCGGATAAGGCGATCGATCTGATTGATGAGGCCGCCAGCCGCATTCGTATGGAAATCGACTCCAAGCCCGAGGAGCTCGACCGCCTCGAGCGACGGCTGATCCAGCTGAAGATCGAGCGCGAGGCGCTAAAGAACGAAGATGACGAGGCGACCCGCAAGCGCTTGGCCAAGCTGGACGACGACATTGCCAAGCTCGAGCGTGACTACGCTGACCTGGAGGAAATCTGGAAGTCGGAAAAGGCCGAAGTACAGGGCTCAGCGCAGATGCAGCAGAAGATCGAGCAGGCCAAGGCCGATCTCGAGGCAGCGCGCCGCAAGGGCGACCTGGCGCGCATGGCCGAACTGCAGTACGGCATCATTCCCGACCTGGAGCGCAGCCTGCAAATGGTCGACCAGCACGGTAAGTCTGAGAATCAGCTGCTGCGCAACCGAGTGACGGATGAAGAAATCGCCGAGGTCGTCTCCAAGTGGACTGGCATCCCAGTCTCGAAAATGCTCGAAGGCGAGCGCGAGAAGTTGCTGAAAATGGAGGACCTGCTGCATCAGCGGGTGATCGGTCAGCACGAGGCGGTCGTGTCCGTCGCCAACGCGGTGCGCCGCTCTCGCGCAGGCCTGGCCGACCCGAACCGGCCAAGCGGCTCCTTCCTGTTCCTTGGCCCCACCGGCGTAGGCAAGACCGAGCTGTGCAAGGCCCTCGCCGAATTCCTCTTCGATACTGAGGAGGCGATGATTCGCATCGACATGTCCGAGTTCATGGAAAAGCATTCCGTGGCCCGCCTGATCGGTGCTCCGCCCGGCTACGTCGGTTTCGAGGAGGGTGGCTACCTGACCGAGGCCGTGCGTCGCAAGCCCTATTCAGTGGTGCTGCTCGACGAAGTGGAAAAAGCTCACCCGGACGTGTTCAACATACTGCTGCAAGTACTCGAGGACGGCCGCCTGACGGACAGCCACGGGCGCACCGTGGATTTCCGCAATACCGTCGTGGTGATGACCTCCAACCTCGGCTCCTCACAAATTCAGGAGCTGGTCGGCGACCCGGACGCCCAGCGCGCGGCTGTCATGGATGCGGTGAGTAGCCACTTCCGTCCCGAGTTCATCAACCGGATCGACGAGGTGGTGGTGTTCGATCCGCTCGCCCGCGATCAGATTGCCGGGATTGCAAAGATCCAGCTCGCCCGGTTGCGTCAGCGGCTGGCCGAGCGGGACCTAAGCTTGGAACTGTCGGATGAGGCCATGGACAAGCTGGTTGCCGTTGGCTACGACCCGGTGTACGGCGCGCGGCCGCTCAAGCGAGCTATCCAACGCTGGATTGAGAACCCATTGGCGCAACGGATCCTCTCGGGCGCCTTTGAGCCGGGTACGACAATCTCAGGCAGGGTCGAGGCGGGTGAACTGGTGTTTGGCTGAAGGCGACCGCATTCGATCTCCGATCAGCCAGTGTGCGCGGCGCTGGGCGTCTGCCCAGTGCCCAGGTCGCCGCAAGGCATTGTCACGAATCGCATTTTTTCTGTTGACAGGCGCTTCGATAACCGTAAAATGGCGCGCCTCTGAAGGGCGTTTGCAGTAGCTCGGCCCGGATGAGATGGAAGACTCAGTTCCGCGATAGCTCAGTCGGTAGAGCAAATGACTGTTAATCATTGGGTCCCTGGTTCGAGTCCAGGTCGCGGAGCCAACTTCCCTGTCGGGGTATAGCGCAGTCCGGTAGCGCGCCTGCTTTGGGAGCAGGATGTCGGGAGTTCGAATCCCCCTACCCCGACCATTTTTGGGTCGTTAGCTCAGTTGGTAGAGCAGTTGGCTTTTAACCAATTGGTCGTAGGTTCGAATCCTACACGACCCACCAAATTGCCTCAGAGAGGCTATGAAGCTGGAAGACCTATCGGTCTTCCAGCTTTTTTATTGCCCTGATTTTTGTTAAGGCCTCGTTGGTTGGCTGGCGCAGCCATCGCTTGGATGGTGCATCAGCCTCGCAACGAGTGCTCGCTAGTGAAGCTTCAGGCGTGGAACTGTGCTGGTGCTCAGCTTATCGCCGACCATCATCAGTGCCGTACGAGCCATGCCGTACAGGGCGATTTGGTGCATGCGGTACAGCGATATGTAGAACATTCGAGCCAGCCAGCCTTCCAGCATGACGTTGCCGGTAAGGTTGCCCATCAGGTTGCCCACCGCTGAGAAACTCGACAGCGAGATGAGCGAGCCGTAGTCCTTGTAGCGGTAACTAGGCAGGTTCTTGCCTTGCAGGCGTAGCGCGATGGATTTGGCCAGCAGCGATGCTTGCTGGTGCGCCGCTTGGGCCCGCGGGGGGACGTTGCGATCGCTGCCCGGCTGCGGGCAGGCCGCGCAGTCTCCAAAGGCGAAGATGTTTTCGTCGCGTGTCGTTTGCAGGGTGGGCTGCACCACCAGTTGATTTATACGGTTGGTTTCCAGTCCGTCGATGTCGCGAAGGAACGAGGGCGCGCGAATGCCGGCTGCCCACACCTTGAGGCTGGCGGGGACGAAGTTGCCGTCCTTGGTGTGGAGACCGTCGCCTGTCACTTCGCTGACGGCAGCATCGGTCAGTACAGTCACGCCCAGGTTGCGCAGCGTCTGGTGAACCGGCTGGCTGATGCGCTCCGGTAACGCCGGCAATACCCGTGGGCCCGCTTCGATCAGGGTGATGTGCACGTCTTCCGGTTTGATTCCATCCAGCCCGTACGCGGCCAGCTCGCGAGCCGCGTGATGGAGCTCTGCCGCCAGCTCCACCCCGGTCGCGCCAGCCCCGACGATCGCCATGTTGATCGTGCCGTTGCGCCCTTCGCTGGCGTGCGCGCGCATGTAGTGGCTCAGCAGGTTGCGGTGGAATCGCTCGGCCTGGTCCCGTGTGTCGAGAAAGATGCAATGCTCGGCGGCGCCTTGCGTGCCGAAGTCGTTAGTCGTACTGCCGACAGCGATCACCAGGGTGTCGTAATTCAGCGAGCGAGCCGGTACCAGCTCCACGCCATGGTCGTCATAGGAAGCTGCCAGGTGGACGCACCTCTCGGCGCGGTCCAGGCCGCACATCCGGCCCATCTGGAATTCGAAGTGATTCCACTTGGCCTGGGCGACATAATTGAGTTCGTCGGCGGACGAATTCAGGGAGCCGGCTGCGACTTCATGCAGCAGCGGTTTCCAGATATGGGTAAGGTTGGCGTCGATCAGCGTTACGCGGGCCTTGCCGCGCTTACCGAGCGTCTTGCCAAGGCGGGTGGCCAGTTCCAGGCCGCCGGCGCCGCCGCCAACGATAACGATGCGATGTGTCATGGGGTGAACTCATAAGGCTACGGAATCCGGGCGGGCGGGTGGGAGCGTAGATCGGCTCAGACCACCAGGCGGCTAAGGAGGCGGCTCAACAGGCCTAGGCCGATCACGACGAACAGGACCAGCAGAAGCAAAAGCCAAGGGCGAAATGGTTTTCGCTCGACCTGGTGTTGCGGGGCGCTGAGATAATGTTCAACGCGCTTCTGGTCTTCTGGTGACAGGCGGCTGGGCATGGGCACCTCGAAAGGAGATGCAGGCATTCTAGCGGTGCTTCGGCAAAAGCCAAGGGCCGCGATAGGTTGGAACATCTACGGTGTTGCCGGAGCGCTCGCTCCGGTAGGCTCAGCGGTTGCTGTTTTTAAGGCTGCGCAGATTGCCGATCACCGATTCGAGCGCACGATCAAAAAGGAGTGCGTCGTTGAGGAGGCGGATGGCGCCCCGGCGAAACTCGATAGCCAGGCCCATGCGTGTCTTCTCCAGCACCTTCATGCCGGTGCGGTTGACGAAGATGTATTTGCCGGTGGGCTTGATGATCGCGGCCAGCTTGCAGCGCAGCTTGTGCTCCTCATCTTCCTGGAACTCGACCCAGCTACCGACGCGCAGGTTGTCGACCTGACTCAGTGCGTCGTCATTGGCCTCCAGGTTGACCTCAGGCTCTTCCTCACGGCTCTCGCCCGGTGCCAGCAGGACAATTTCGTCAACGACCTCGACCATGGCTGGCGTGGGATCGTTAGTGGGCTCGACGAACTGCTCGTTCTTGGCGGGCTCGCTTTGCTCCGGTGCCAGGGCCTCGACGGGCTTTGGTGCAAACTGCTGGAGCGTCTGTACGTGTAGGGCTTCGAGTTGGGTAAAGAAGTCGCTTGTTGAAAAGGGGTCAAAAGCAGCGCTGACCAGGCCTTCGCGAAGGTTCTTCAGCAGGCTGGGTACAACCTCCAGCAGTCGAGCCCGGGAGGCGGGATCGTCATGCGGGGTCACGCTCCAAATCAAGTCATCCATCGTCGCCAAGGCGTCCTGCCACTGCTGCGACCCGGTCCCGTACTTCAGGCAGGTCAATAGCAGGACTTTGCTCCAGGCTTCCTGCAGCAGCCGGACAACCACTTCCGGTAGGGTCTTGCCGAGCAAGCGCTGGTTTAGGGCGTGCTCGACTTCCTGGCGAGCCATCTCGGCCTTGGCGCGGCCTTCTTCGGCATCGCGGGTGCGTTGCTCGAGCAATTCGCTGCGGCGGCGTTCATCGCCGGTAAAGGCGAGGAAGTCGGCGAGCAGCTCGGAAAAAATCGAAGGGTCATCGACGAAGTCATTGAGCAGGCGCGAGACCACCTGTTCGATCTTCTGGTAAAGGCTGTCGCGCTGGGCTTCGTCCTGATCACCCCAACCCATCGAGGCCGACGCGATTTCGTTGAGCAGGCGTCTGGCTGGGTGGCTGCCGCGGCTGAAAAACGTCTTGTCCAGCACCGCAACTTTCAGCACGGGAATCTGCAGGCGCCCAATGAGTGCCTTCAGCGAGTCAGGTAGGGTCCGATCATCAAGGATGAATTCGAACAGCATCGACACGAGGTTGATGACATCCTCGTCGACTTCTCCAACCACGCGCGACTTGCCACTCTTGGCGCTGACGCGATGGAGCAGTTGTTCGAGCTGAGCCTGCAGGTCGAAATCGTCGATCTGCTGAGGTGCGCGGGCCTGCATATGCGACAGCAGCCGCATCAGGTCATTGCTGGAAATCGGAATCGCATCGCTTGGTACGTTGCGCGCGGGTAGGGCGCTGCCGCGAAGTTCGGAGAGCAGCGCGTGTAACGTGCTGAAGGCTTCCTGGTAGCCTTCGTCGGCATGGCCTGTCGCGGTACCCGCCTGCGGTGCAGGGGCAGCGGAGCTTGCCGGGGCATGGCCGGTGCGCGTCTGAGTACGACGGGGCTGTGCCGATTGCAGTTCGGGAAGTACGCCGGCTGCGACCAGCGTCTGGTTGGACTCGGCGTATAGCTGGTCGAGGTCGGTGAGCACGTAACGCTCGAACAGCTTGAGGATGATCAGCTTGACCTTGATGTCGACGCTCAGGCAGCGGCACGCCTCGAGAAAGAACTCGCAGAGCTGTTGTGGCCCGAGCGGGTTGCTCTTGTCGTCGAGCTTGCGACTGACCAGTGCATTCATGCGCGTAGTCAGGTGGCTCAGTGGTTGCGTCGCACGATTCATCACCTTGGTGACCATGGTGTCGACGGCGACCGACTCTTCCAGTTCGTCGTTTTGCACCAGAGCCAGGCTTTCAAACGAAGCCTCCGGTTCAGTGGGCTTGCCGATTTCGTACTGGTTGAGCTTGGAAAAGGACTCGAAGATCTGCTGGAGAAAGCCGCGCTCGATACTGCGGCGCTTCATGCGCAACTCGCGCATGGCCTCGAAGAAAGCGTTCTGCTCCGCGTTGCTGGTGGCGCGGTCGGCTATTTCGAAGAGTGAATCGTCAGCGTTGTCGAACAGGGTTTGCAGCGCCAGGCGTAGCTGCTGGGCAGCCTTGTCGCGCACACTGATGAGTGCGACAGGTAATCGACCTGCCGGTGAGGTCGGCTTTTGCTCAGGGGCAGCCTTCAGGTGCACCACTTTCGCATCGGTTCGCATCGAAACTCTCCGGTCGCCTGCTGGGGCGCTTCCATCGCGTAGCATGCCGTTGATATGAAGGTAGGGCAACGGCTGCGAGCGTCTGGCGTTAATCGCCATTTTCGTGGCGTCAATTTATGACGGCATTATATGCATCCTGTTCGGTAGCCTAGCCCGGATTTCTCTTGGACATGACCCAGCTCACAGATACTCCCGGCTTTTCCTACGGGCGGTCGTCCCGCCGTTACCGAGCGGCTGCAGCACGTGCTCCGGTCTGCTTTATCGCCTGGCTACGCCGTATACTTTCGCCCAATTTGAAGGGAGCCTGTCGTGACCAATCTCACTCTTGCGGATCTCGGTGCCGAGGTCGAAAGCAATGTTCGTCGTGCCCTGGCCGAGGATGTTGGAACCGGTGATATCACTGCGCTATTGATACCGGCGGAGCGGCTTGCCCATGCTTCGGTCATTACGCGGGAAGCGGCTGTCATCAGCGGTACGGCGTGGGTCGACGCAGTCTTTCGCCAGCTCGACCCAAGAGTTGCGGTGCACTGGCAAGTCGCCGACGGGCAGCGGGTCGCCGCGAACAGCGTACTGTTCCACTTGGAGGGGCCGGCTCGCGCATTGCTGAGTGGCGAGCGTACAGCGCTGAACTTCCTGCAGACGCTATCCGGTGTGGCGACGCGCTGCCAGCATTACGCGGATTTGGTCGAGGGCACCGGCGTGCGCTTGCTCGATACCCGCAAGACCATCCCGGGGTTGCGTATGGCTTTGAAGTACGCCGTGACTTGTGGGGGCTGCCACAACCACAGAATCGGCCTATACGACGCCTTCCTGATCAAGGAGAACCACATCGCTGCCTGCGGTGGCATTGCCGCTGCGGTCGAGGCTGCGCGCCGGATCGCCCCAGGCAAGCCAGTCGAGGTGGAAGTAGAAAGCCTCGATGAGCTGGCGCAGGCGCTGCAAGCCGGCGCGGATATCGTCATGCTTGACGAGCTCAGCCTCGACGACATGCGCCGTGCCGTGCAGATGACCGGAGCACAGGCCAAGCTCGAAGCTTCGGGTGGGATCAGTGACGAGACCTTGCGAGCCGTGGCCGAAACGGGTGTCGATTACATTTCGATCGGGGCGCTGACCAAGCATGTGCAGGCCATCGACCTGTCCATGCGGTTGAAGCAGTAGACGCGTGCGGCACGCGGCGAGCGCGCGCCGGCGAGGTTTTCAGTGGCGGCTCTTGAGGCCAAAGTTCTCGTTGAGCATGCCCGGTGCGTCGGCGTCCTTCGGGGCGTAGTCCTTGGGCGGCTCGGTGAAGGCGGGTGAGTTCAGGCGCTCACGGTGCGTGTGGGTGTCTTGGCTGTGCAGGGCGGCAAGCAGGCGCTGGCGGGTCTGTTCGTCGAGCGCGAGCTTGTCAGCGCCTTCGGACAGATGGTCCTGCATATCTTGATAACTATTGGTGAGTTTTCGTAGCAGGCTGGCCGTCGTATTGAAATGGCTCACCACTTCGCTCTGGTAGGTGTCCAGCCGTTCCTGCAGTTCATCCACCTGACGCTGCGTGCTGTTCGGCGCACTGTTACGGGCTATCAGGTAACCGATAGCGATGCCGGCAATCACGCCGACGATGGGGAGCAACCAGGTCGCGAGGGTCTGTTCCACGAGTCCTTCCTCTATATAAACGGCTGTGCTGATCAGGCCATGGAAAGCGCAAACGCTGTCAGGCGAACAAGGCGACCGGCGCTGTAGAGCGCCTGGGCCCGCTGTGCCATCGTCTTTGCGGTGGTCTTTCCACGGCTTGATACGTTAACGTCTCGTACCTGCCCTGTATACCGTGACGCGTGTTTTGCGGTCCCAGGCAGCCCTAGCGAGACGAGCCTATCCCTCCCAAGGTCACGGAGCCATTCCTGTTGAAACGCGAAAACCCCATCACCCTCGAGGGCCCGGCCGGGGCGCTGGAAGCTCTTCATTTCGAGCAGCCTCAAGCACGAGGCCTTGCGCTGATTTGCCATCCCAATCCGGTCAAGGGTGGCACCATGCTCAACAAGGTCGTTAGCACGTTGCAGCGCACGGCACGCGATGCTGGCTATGACACGCTGCGCTTCAATTTCCGCGGCGTTGGTGCCAGCGCCGGCAGCCACGACATGCAGATGGGCGAGGTCGAAGATGCCGAAGCAGCGCTGGCGTGGCTTCGGGCACAGCAGCCAGGCTTGCCGGTGACTCTGCTCGGCTTTTCCTTCGGCGGATTCGTTGCCGCAGCGTTGGCGGGGCGGATGGAAGCACGGGGGGAATCGTTGGACCGGTTGTTCATGGTCGCGCCGGCCGTGTCGCGTCTCGACGGGCTGCCGCTGGCCGAGCGCTGCGCGCTGACCATCATTCAGCCGGATGACGACGAGGTCGTCGATCCGGCCTCGGTGCATGCATTTTCTGCAGCGATCGCGCGCCCCCACGAGTTGCTGAAGGTGGCAGAATGCGGCCACTTTTTTCACGGCAAGCTGGTGGACCTCAAGGAGTTGGTTGCGCCGCGCCTGGATTGATCCGGCTGGCCACCCAAGACACGAGACTTTGATATGAAAACCCGAATTCTGACCGGTATCACCACCACCGGCACCCCGCACCTGGGCAACTACGCAGGAGCTATCCGCCCGGCGATCGTCGCCAGTCGCGATGCCAATGCCGATTCGTTCTATTTCCTTGCCGATTACCATGCGCTGATCAAGTGCGACGATCCTCGGCGTATCCAGCAGTCACGGCTCGAGATTGCAGCGACCTGGCTGGCCAGTGGCCTCGATGCCGAGCGCGTGACCTTCTATCGGCAGTCCGACATCCCCGAGATTCCAGAGTTGACCTGGCTGCTGACCTGCGTCGCGGCCAAGGGGCTGCTGAACCGCGCTCACGCCTACAAGGCGTCCGTCGATCGTAACCTCGAGCTTGGCGAAGACCCCGATGCCGGCGTCACCATGGGGCTGTTCAGCTATCCGGTGCTGATGGCTGCGGACATCCTCATGTTCAACGCGCACAAGGTGCCGGTCGGACGCGACCAGATCCAGCACGTCGAGATGGCCCGGGACATCGGCCAGCGTTTCAACCACTTGTTCGGTAATGGCAAGGAGTTGTTCGCCGCGCCCGAGGCGTTGATCGAGGAAAGCGTGGCGACGCTTCCGGGGCTCGACGGACGCAAGATGTCCAAGAGCTACGACAACACCATCCCGCTGTTCGCCAGTGCCAAAGAGCTGAAGAGTACGATTGCGCGCATCGTTACCGACTCGCGGCTGCCCGGCGAGCCGAAAGACCCGGACGACGCCCACCTGTTCACCCTCTACCAGGCGTTCGCTACACCAACGCAGCTGGCCGAGTTCCGTGCCGATCTGCTGGGCGGGCTCGCCTGGGGCGAGGCCAAGCAACGCTTGTTCGAGCTGCTCGATGCCGAGTTGAGCGCGCCACGTGAGCGTTATCACGCGCTGATGAGCAGGCCGGGTGACCTGGAGGATATTCTTCAGGCCGGTGCCGCCAAGGCGCGCAAGGTGGCGACACCTTTCCTGGCTGAGCTGCGCGAGGCGGTGGGGCTGCGTAACTTCCGCAGCGCAGTACAGAGCGCCGCGCCCATCAAGAAGAAAGCCGGCAAGACTGCCCGTTTTGCCAGCTTCCGCGACGACGACGGCCGCTTCCGCTTCCGCTTCTTCGCGGCCGATGGCGAGCAGCTGCTGCTGTCACGCCCGTTCGATGACCCCAAGGCTATCGGCCAGGTCACCCAGACGCTGGTAGCGCAACGTGTCGATGCGTTGGAACTCCGTGCTGACGAAAACGATCAATTCACGTTGTGGCTCGACGGCACCTGCATCGCCGACAGCCCGGCCTACCGCGATGAAGTGGCGCTTGAGGCAGCCATGTTGCGCTTGCGCCAGGCTTTGGCGACGCTGGCCGAGTGATACCCGGAGCGCGGTCCACCCAGTCCAGCGGTGGATCGCGTGCATCGAAGGACTACCGAGGCGCTGTGATTGAACGATCTGCGTAAATTGCCAACGACCGAGGGCGCGGCTACAGTGTCGGCCCCGTTTCACTACCCAGACCCCGCCATGACCCCTCTCGAGCGCTATCAGGCTGACCTGAAACGTCCTGATTTCTTCCATGATGCTGCGCAGGAAAATGCCGTCCGCCACTTACAGCGTCTCTACGACGACTTGGTCGCCGATGAGCGCGGTAAATCAGGCCTGCTCGGCAAGCTGTTCGGCAAGAAACAGGAGCCGATCAAGGGTTTGTATTTCTGGGGTGGCGTCGGGCGCGGCAAGACCTACCTGGTCGATACCTTCTTCGATGCGTTGCCTTTCGAGCAGAAGACTCGAACGCACTTCCACCGCTTCATGAAGCGCGTCCACGAAGAAATGAAGACGCTTAAAGGCGAAAAGAACCCGCTGACCATCATTGGCAAACGGTTCGCCGACGAGTCGAGGGTGATCTGCTTCGATGAGTTCTTCGTCTCCGATATCACCGACGCGATGATCCTCGCGACGTTGCTCGAGGAGCTGTTCAAAAACGGCGTGAGCCTTGTGGCGACGTCCAACATCGTGCCGGACGGCCTGTACAAGGATGGCCTTCAGCGGGCGCGCTTCCTGCCAGCAATCGAGTTGCTGAAGAAGCACACCGAAATCGTCAACGTCGACAGCGGCATCGACTACCGCCTGCGCGCGTTGGAGCAGGCCGAGCTCTATCACTTCCCGCTCGACGCCGAGGCCGAGCAGAGCCTGGAAAAGAGCTTCCGCAGCCTGTTGCCGGAGAAGTGCAAGATTCAGGAAAACGAAGCACTGATGATCGAGAACCGCGAGATCATGGCGCGCAAGGTCGCCTGCGGCGTGGCGTGGTTCGAGTTCCGTGCCCTGTGCGACGGCCCGCGCAGCCAGAACGATTACATCGAACTGGGCAAGATCTTCGATGCCGTGCTGGTTTCGAATATCGAACAGATGAACGTGGCCAAGGACGACATGGCGCGTCGCTTCATCAACATGGTCGACGAGTTCTACGACCGTAACGTCAAGCTGATTCTCTCGGCTGAAGTAGAGCTGAAAGACCTCTATGCCGGCGGGCGGCTGGAATTCGAATTCCAACGCACGTTGAGCCGCCTTTTGGAAATGCAGTCGCACGAGTACTTGTCGCGGCCACACAAGCCCTGACTGGTGCTGGGGCTTGAGGGCCGGACGCCGCGAGTCGCACCTTCTTCAGGCCCTCCAGTCCTCACGGCTAAATGCGATGGGCAAAGGCTGGACAGCGCTCGTCCAGCCTCGATGCCTCAGCCATTCTTCAACCGGTACTGCTGCCGATATTGGTTCGGCGACAGCTCGGTGTGCTGGCGGAACAGGCGAGCGAAGAAGCTCGCATCGTCGTAGCCAACTTCATAACTGACGGTCTTGATGCTCTTGCGCGTGGTGGAGAGCAGGCTCTTCGCCGTCTCGATCCTCAGCCGTTGCAGATAATGCAGCGGCTTGTCGCCTGTCGCGCTCTGAAAGCGCCGCATGAAGTTGCGGATGCTCATGCCGTGCTCTCTCGCAACGTCCTCGAAGCGGAATTTCTCCGCGAAATGTTCCTCTAGCCATTCCTGGATCTGCAGCACGCGTGTATCCAGGTGCAGTTTCTGCCCGCCGAAGCCGATGCGGCCGGGGCTATAGCTGCGCTGCACTTCGAACAGGATGTCGCGCGCCATCCCTTGGGCAATGCTGGCCCCGCAGTAGCGCTCCACCAGATGCATGTAAAGGTCGCAGGCCGACGTCGTGCCGCCGGCCGTGTAGAGATTGTCGCTGTCGGTCAGGTGACGCTCTGGCGTGAACTGAACCTGCGGGAAGCGCGCAGTGAATTCGTTGGCGAAGCGCCAGTGCGTCGTTGCCTCGCGATCATCGAGCAGCCCGGCATGAGCCATCCAGAACACCCCGGTGGCCTCGCCGCAAATGGCACTGCCAGCCTGGTGGCGGGATTTCAGCCAGGGCGTGACCTCGGGATAGCGCTGGCTCAACGCATCGAAATCGCCCCAGAACGCCGGCAGGATGACCGCGTCGGTCGCTTCCAGCGCGCCGTCCACTTCGATCCGGGTGCCGCTGAAGGTTGCGACTGGCTGTCCGTCCGGACTGACCAATCGCGTCTCGAAGGCCGGCGCAAGGCCGAGCCCGCGTTGTTTGCCGGAGCGTAGGGCGGCCATGTGAAAGAAATCCTTCGCCTGCATGAGCGTCGAGGCGAAGACACCCTCGGTGGCTAGGATGCTGACGCGCTTCAAAGGTTGTGCGATAGGCATGGCTGAAGATCTGGCTGTTCTGTTTATTGTTATGAAGCGAAGCAGGGTGAATCTGCCGCGAACCGGCGGGAGCGTCTTATTTTTTTGCGCGGCTGTCCAGTCGCCTAAGGTCGTTAGCACGTTGAACCGCGCGCGCAGTCCCGCTTTCGAACGTAAACACTTTTCGGAGAATTGCCACGATGCCAGCCACACGCCGCTTCGTACGGCCCACCTTTGCCGACTGGGATGGCGATACTGCCGCCGCGCGACAAACACAGGTCCGGCTGGCGGCGCAGGTGACCCTTGAAGACGACTTCGAACCGCTGCGCTTGGTTGCCGGTGTCGATGTCGGCTTCGAGGAGGGAGGGCGTATCACGCGCGCCGCGGCCGTGTTGCTGGATGCCGAAACGCTGGAGGTACAGGCCCAGGCGCTGGCGCGTATTCCCACCCGCATGCCCTACATTCCCGGGTTGCTGTCGTTTCGTGAGTTGCCAGCCGTGCTGCAGGCACTAGAAGGGCTGGGCGACATTCCCGATCTGGTGTTCTCGGATGGACACGGCATCGCCCACCCGCGCGGCCTCGGGATCGCGGCGCACCTGGGCGTGATCACCGGCCTGCCCACCATCGGCGTGGCGAAAAAGATCCTCACCGGCGTGCATGATGATCTGGGTGAAACGCGAGGCGAGCGGACCGACCTGCGCGACAAGCAGGGCCGGGTGATCGGCACGGTGCTGCGCAGCAAGGACCGGGTACGCCCGCTGATCGTATCGCCGGGCCATCGCGTCAGCCTGAATACCGCGCCGGCGCTGGTGATGCGCTACGTGACCCGTTATCGCCTGCCGGAACCGACGCGTTTGGCCGACCGCCTGGCATCGCGGCGTGACGAAAAGCGCGGGGCAGCACCCGCCGGCTAGGCCCCGCGGTGCTTGCTCGCCAAGCCCGGCGGCGCTAGCCTGCTACGCCGCCCAATCGCAGGATCGCCGTCATGCAGCTGGACCAGGCCACAGGCTGGTGCCGAGGTGTACGTCATTGCCCATCGCCCAACTTCAATGGGCGGCCTGACGGTGAGATTTCCCTGCTCGTTATCCACAACATCAGCCTGCCGCCCGGCTGCTTCGGTACGGGCAAGGTGCAGGAGTTCTTTCAGAACCGGCTGCCGGTGGAAGAGCATCCGTTTTTTCAGGAAATCGCGAGCCTTCAGGTATCAGCGCATTTCCTCATCGAGCGTGATGGCGCTGTCACCCAGTTCGTGTCCTGCCTGGACCGCGCCTGGCACGCCGGCGTGTCGAACTTCTGCACGCGCGAAGGTTGTAATGACTTCTCCATTGGCATTGAGCTCGAAGGCACCGACGAAACGCCGTTCAGCGATGCGCAGTACGACTGCTTGATCAGCCTGTGTCGTCTGCTGCAGCAAGCCTATCCGGCGATCACCCCGGAGCGGGTCTGCGGGCACAGCGACATTGCCCCTGGCCGCAAGACCGACCCCGGCCCCGCATTCGACTGGCAGCGCCTGCGGGACGCGTCGATTGTCGCCTGACCGACACAAGGACACGAAAGATGGTTTTTCTAGTGGTATTGCTGGTTCTGGTCATCGAAAAGCTCACCGACTGGCGCCGTGAGGTGCAGCAGGACGGCCCCTGGCTGCGTCTGCGCGAGCGCGTCGAAGCCCGCCGGGGGCTGAACGCTCGGCCCTGGGTCGGGCTGCTGGTGTTAATCCTCGGGCCCGTGCTGCTGCTTGGCGTCCTGCTGGCCATGCTGCAGCCCCTGGCCTATGGTTGGCTCGCATTGCCGCTGCATCTGCTGGTCATGCTGTACAGCCTCGGCCGCGGCGACTTCAAACGCGAGCTCGGGCCGTTTCGTGATGCTTGGCATCGTGGCGACGAAGAGGCGGCCGCGCTGGTGGCTGAGCGTGACCTTGGTCTCGTCACCGACGATGCCCCCAGCCTGCTGCGCAAAGTCGAGGCGCAGCTGCTCTGGCGTAGCCACCAGGGGTTCTTCGCGGTGATCTTCTGGTACCTGCTCCTGGGGCCTATGGCTGCGCTGGCCTATCGCTTGCTCGTGCTCAGTGTTGAGCATGTTCGCAACGAGGCCATGCGCGAGCGAGCCGGGCAGTTGCTGCATGCCTTCGACTGGCTGCCGGTGCGCGTGTTGCTGGCGAGCTTCGGTTTGGTAGGCAACTTCGTCGCCATGCACCGGGCGTTGCTCAGCGACCTGTTGCACTGGGATATCCCCGCCCGGCAGCTGCTTGCCGAAGCCGGGCCGGCGGCCGCGGATCTAGAATCGGCAGCCACCGGCGAAGCCGGTCTGGCGCGCCTCGATAGTCTGGCGGCCATGCTGGTGCGCACGCGTATGCTCTGGTACGCCGTTATCGCCGGCTGGACGCTGCTGGCCTGATCTGCCCTATAAATCCCCACTTCCGACCGTCCGATAAGCACGCTGGATAGGCCGGAATCGACGCGCCTTCTGCCAGTTGTGGCGCCATCATGGTGCCACTACCTTAAGTTGCGGTATCCAGGACCGATAGCCCTCGGGTCACCAAGGGCTCCCCTCGAGCCCGACCGCAGCCCGAGCGGCGCGCCAGAACAAGAACATGGGGAGAGCGTCCTTGAATATCCTGTTGCATCCCGCCATCGCTTTCATGAACCGGCTCAGCTTCGGCATGAAGTTCAGCCTGATCAGCGTGCTGTTCTTCGTGCCCATGCTGCTGACCAACTTTTATTTGGTGCGTGATTCATACCGCCAGTTCGTCGGCACTCGCACCGAGCTGCAGAGCCTGTCGCTGCTCGGTACGGCCATGCAGCTTCGCCGCGCCGCGCAGGACTGGAAAGACCTGGTCGAGATTGAAGCCATCATTGGCCAGACAGGCGAGGACCAGGCGCTGAAGGCGCGGCTGGACAAGGTTCAAGCCGAGCTGAGGGGGCAGGTCGAGGCGCTCGAGCCGGTCAGCGAGCACCCGGAGCAGGTAGCCGAGTTCATTGCCCGGCGTGACGAGCTTGCCACGGCGCTGGACGCGGCTAGCAGCCAGCAATCGCTGCAGGCCAAGGCCGCCATGGCACGGGCGCTACTTGGCAAGACACAGGTCATGATCAAGCTGATCGCCAGCCAGGCCGGCTTGAGCCAGGATGCTCACCGGGACGTGCGCTTGCTGACGGAGCTGATCAGCTCCGTCACGCCCGGGATCACTGCGATGCTCGGCGAGGGGCGTGCGGTGGGTGCCTACACGTTTGGGCAGGGCTATCTGAATTCGGACGCCAGCAACAAGCTCGACGACCTGTTGCTCGAGCTGGAAAAGCAGGACGTGCAATACGGCGCGCAACTGCAGGATGTACTCGGCAGCAGCGGTGCCGCCGCGCAGCGGCTCGACGGGTTGGCGCGTGCCAGCCGTGAGTCGCTGCAGTTGAGCAACGAGCTGTTCCAGGATCAGGTGATCATGGCCGAATCGCTCGACGGCCCGTGGGAAGCCTTTTTCGAGCAGGTCAGCGTGGAAATGGCCAAGACCCACGCGCTCAACGATGCCGTTCTGGCGTTGCTCGATGATGAGCTGACGCTGCGACTGGACGAGAAACAGCTGACCATGACCCTTTTGCTGGTCGCGTTGGCCCTGGTGTTCCTCCTCGTCGTGTACCTCTACAGCGCCTTCTACATGTCTACCCGCGCGTCGCTGCGCAGCCTCGGCGCGACGATGGAGCGTGTCGCTGCCGGTGACATGACGGCCCGCTTCGAGGTGCAGAGCCGCGACGAACTGGGCGAGTTGGGCCAGGTGTTCAACCAGACCGTGCAGCGGATACGCGAGCTGATCGAGCGGGTCGGCCAGACCGTAGGCGACGTCGAGCGCCAAGCCGCCAGCGTCGAGCGCATTTCGGCGCAGAGCAACCAAACCGTGTCCGAGCAGCGTGCGCAGATCGAGCAGGTCGCGACCGCCATGAACCAGATGTCAGCGACGGCGCAGGGCGTGGCCAGCAGCGCCGAGGCCGCTGTAGGCAGCGCGCAGGGCGTTGATCAGGAGACGGCCACCGGCCGCGGGCTGGTCGAGGCACAAGTCGGCGGCATCGAACGTCTGGCCGCCGAGATTGAACGCTCGGTCGGCGTGATCAACCAGCTGGCCGACGACAGCGCGGCGATCAGCCAGGTACTGGACGTCATCAAGGGCGTAGCCGAGCAGACCAACCTGCTGGCGCTCAATGCTGCGATCGAAGCAGCACGTGCGGGCGAGCAGGGCCGTGGGTTCGCCGTGGTCGCGGACGAAGTGCGCAACCTGGCCCGGCGCACCCGGCAATCCACTGAGGAAATCGAGCAGATGATTGCGCGCCTGCAAGGCGGCGTGGGCGCGGCTGTCAAGACGATGCATGCCAGCCACGCGTTGGCCGACCAGACGGTGGGCCAGTCCGGGCAGGTGCGTCAGGCGCTGGAGAACATCCTCGAGGCCGTCGGCACCATCGTCGACCAGAACCAGCAGATCGCAGCTGCCGCGGAGGAGCAGACCGCCGTGGCCCACGACATCGATCAAAACATCGTGGCGATCAACGAGGCGGGTCAGCTCACTGCGCAGGGTGCCAGTCATACCGAGCAGGCGAGCCGCGAACTCAGCGCGCTGGTTGGGCACCTGCAACAGCTGATCGGTGCGTTCCGCGTCTGACGCTGCGTCGGCCATTCATCAGGCGCCTGGAACGGCGCCGCACGCCTCCGGGTCTGCCGAACAGGCAGCAACCCGGGAGCCGTTCATGGCCAGTACCGCGAAAAAGACCGACCCTGCCCTGTGGGACGAGGTCAAGCAATCCGTCACCGCTGGCGACAAGGGCGGCAAGGCCGGCCAGTGGTCGGCGCGCAAGGCGCAGTACGCCGTGCAGGAGTACAAGAAGCGCGGCGGTGGTTACGAAGGCCGCAAGACCCCGGACAACCATCTGCGCGAGTGGACGCGGGAGGACTGGGGCACTGCGTCGGGCAAGCCCTCCGGCGAGACGGGCGAGCGCTACCTGCCCAAGCATGCGCGTGAGTCGTTGAGCGATAAGGAGTACGCCCGCACCACGCGCAAGAAACGCGCGGACTCACGACGTGGTCACCAACATTCGCCTCAGCCTGAGGACGTCGCCCGCAAGGCCGGCCGCGAGCGCGAACCGGCGCTCAGCGGGCTGAACAAGACCGAGCTGATGCGCCGCGCCGCCCAGCATGACATTCGCGGCCGCTCGACGATGAAGAAGGATGAACTGGTCGCGGCCCTGCAACGCGAGGGGGAACGATGAGCGCATCGAACGAGCAGGCCCACCGCGAAACCCGTGAGGAATTCCAGCGGGTCGTGAACATGACGCCCTCGGCGTTGCGCCGCTGGCTCGACAGTGACCAGAGCCGCAGCGTCGGCATGACAGCCGAGGGTGAGAAAGTCTCCTCGCCCTCCGATGGCGAGGCCGTGGGGCACCACATGGGCGAGCGCATCCTTGAGCTCAAGGGCATCCGCCAGGCTGATCTGTCCGAGGATGACTACCAGGCGATGCGCAAGGTCATCGGCTATGTGCATCGGCACCTGGCGCAGCGGCCCAGGGGTGAGGTGCGCGATAGCCGCTGGCGCCAATCCCTGATGAACTGGGGCCACGACCCGCTCGAAGACTGAGCCGCCTCTACGCCCAGCCGAACAACTCGCAACTGTTGCGATAGCTCGCTTCGGCCAGCTCTTCGGGGCTGATGCCGCGCAGTTCGGCCAGCTCGCGGCAGATGTCAGGCAGAAATTCCGGGCTATTGCGCTCGCCAGCGTGGCTGTGCGGCGTAATGTCCGGGGCGTCGGTTTCCAGCACGATGCTGTCGAGCGGCAGTTGTTTCAGGACGCGGTGCATGCGGTGCGCCTGCGGCCAGGTGCCGGCGCCGCCGAGGCCGAGCTTGTAGCCCAGCCGGATGTATTCCCGCGCTTCCTCCCAGCTGCCGCTAAAGGCGTGCGCGATGCCGGTGCGCTTGAGCTTGTGCCGCTTGAGCGTGGCGATCATCGCCGCATGGGCGCGACGCACATGGAGCAGCACCGGCAGTTCGAACGCGTCGGCCAGTTCGAGTTGCGCCTCGAGTAGCGCCTGCTGACGTTCCTTGGCCGGGTCTTCGATGTAGTAGTCCAACCCGATTTCGCCGATGGCGCAGAGCTTGTCGGTGCCGCGCAGGCGTTGCAGCCAGTCACGCAATTCGTCGATGTGCTCTGGCCGGTGGTCGTGCAGAAACACCGGATGCAGGCCGAGCGCGGCGTAGACGGCGGGCTCGTTGCACGCCATCTGCCAGACACGCTCCCAATTGGCCTGATGCACACCTAGCACCAGGATGCGCTCGACGCCGACCGCCTGGCAGCGCGCGATGACGGCCTGCCGGTCATGGTCGAACGGGTCGAAATCGAGGTGTGTGTGGGTGTCGATCAGGGGCACTGCAGGGTCTCCGGAGGTTCAAGGGCCTGAGCTCAAGGGGTCTGGTCTTCCTCGATCTGAATGTCGCTCACACCCAGTTCGGCCATGCGGCTGTGCTCGCTTTCTCGCTCTGGGATTTCCCAGGGTGCGTCGACAGCAGCGCGCGGTTCGGGCACATGATGCAGCAGGATTTCCAGCTCGGCCTGCTCCATGTTGGGTGCTTCGAACGAGCTGAGCGTCAGCGAGGTCGGGTTGCCGTTGATCAGGTAATGAATGCGGTAGCGTTTGAGTTCGGTCATGTCGGCTCTCGGATCGTCGGGCTGTGTAGCATCCGACCGCCAATTCCTGCTCAGGCTCCCGGTTTGTCTTGCTCCGAATCGAGCAAGGCGGCCTTGCGTGCGACGCCCCATCGGTAACCGGTTAGCGCCTGGTTCGCGCCCACCACCCGATGGCAGGGAACGAGCAGGCCGATCGGATTGCTGGCGCAGGCGCGGGCGACTGCGCGGGGATGGGTGCCGAGGCGCTCGGCCAGCTCACCGTAGCGCCGGGTTTCGCCCGGCGGAATGTCGCGCAGCGCCTGCCAGACACGCTGCTGAAAGGCACTGCCGCGAAGGTCGAGCGGCAGCCTGGCGGCGCGTTCGGGTTCTTCGAGCTGGGCGATTACCGCCTCAAGCCAGGCACCCAGGCCCTGATCGTCGCGGACCAGTTCGGCTGCCGCGAAGCGGGACCGCAGTTCTGCGAGCAATTCGCTGTCGTGATCACCAAACAGCAATGCGCAGATGCCGCGGGTACTCGCGGCGATCGCCAGCAACCCCAATGGACATGTGCCGATGGCGTAGCGCAGCACCTCGCCCGAGGCCATCCGCCGGCGTTGCGCCGGGCTCAGCGCGGCGCTGTGCTGATAGGCGCCGCGGGTGCTGCCGAAGCCGGCCTCTAGCGCGGCGTCGAGTACCGAGTCGGCGCCGGCCAAGCCGGCCTCCAGCCGTGCCTGCCGGCGGGCCGCTGACCACGCACGCGGCGTCATCCCGGTGCGCGCCTTGAAGGCCCGGGCCAGATGGGAAGGGGATAGGCCGATGCGCGCGGCCAGTTGCGCGAGCGGCAAGGCTCCGTCCTGTTCATCGAGCAGCCGGCAGGCCGCGACGACCAGCTCGTCCATTTGCTCGGCCGGGCTCTGCCCGTGCGGCGAACAACGTTTGCAGGGCCGGTAGCCAGCGGCTTCTGCCTCACGGGTGCCGGTAAAAAAGCTCACCCCGTCGCGGCGCGGTCGGCGCGCCGGGCAACTGGGGCGGCAGTAGATACGGGTCGAATGCACGGCAAAGACGAACTGCCCGTCGAACGTTTCGTCTCGGTCGCACAAGGCTTGCCAGCAGCGGTCCGGGTCGAACATGACGATGCTCCTGTGGTGGCTGAGCGGATTGTCCGCCCTGCGTGCGCTCACGCCAATCCGAAGCGCGCTTTCAAACTGCATGGGTGGCATGGTAGCCCGCCGACGATTGCCGTAACCTGCAGGCCTGCACAGGCAACGAAGGGTCCGTGAGCCGCTGATGAAAACGCCAAAACGACTCGAGCCGTTGGTCGAGGATGGGCTGATTGACGAAGTGCTTCGCCCGCTGATGAGCGGAAAGGAAGCGGCAGTCTATGTGGTGCGGTGCGGCGATGAGCTGCGATGCGCCAAGGTCTACAAGGAAGCCAACAACCGCAGCTTCCGCCAGGCCGTCAAATACCAGGAAGGCCGCAAAGTGCGCAGCAGCCGCGACGCGCGCGCCATGGCCAAAGGCACCAAGCACGGGCGCAAGGAGCGAGAAGAGCATTGGCAGAACGCTGAAGTCGCGGCCCTTTATCGCTTGGCTCAAGCTGGCGTGCGCGTGCCCAAGCCGTACGATTTCCTCGACGGTGTGCTTCTGATGGAAATGGTCAACGACGGGCACGGCGATGCTGCGCCGCGTCTCAACGACGTCGACCTGCACCCAGACGACGCACGCGAGTTCCACGCCTTCATGATCGGTGAGGTCGTGAAGATGCTCTGCGCGGGATTGGTGCATGGCGACCTGTCCGAATTCAACGTACTGCTCGACGAGCAAGGCCCGGTGATCATCGACCTGCCTCAGGCGGTGGATGCGGCCGGCAACAACCATGCGTTCGAGATGCTCGAGCGCGACGTCGGCAACATGGCTGCCTACTTCGGCCGCTTCGCGCCGGAGCTGCGGTACACGCGCTACGCCAAGGAAATGTGGGCGCTGTATGAAGAGGGCAAATTGACCCCCGAAACAGTGCTGACCGGCGAATTCGCCGAACCGGAGGACGTAGCCGATCTGGACGCCGTGATGCGCGAGATCAAGGCCGCCCTGGCTGAACAGGCGCGCAAGGAGGCGGCTCGGGATGCGGTCGATCAACCGGGGGACGAAGCGCCTGAGCCGCCGTGGATGAAGGGCTGAGCGGGGCCGATTCGCGGCGATTAGACCAGGGCGCTGCGGCGGTCCTGCGGCTTCGGCAAGGTCTTCGCCTGGCGCAGCGGCGTTCACCAGCAAGACAGTGACGCGCGAGGCGCGGCGTAACCTGTCGGTTCGGCTGACGAAGCGCCGCGCCTGCTCCACGGGTTTGGCGTTCAGCTAGCCGTGCAGGTTGTCTGGCAGGGCGGCGCCAATAGTCATCCCGTTGGCTTTGGCGCCAGGCGCGATTCGGACGGGCAGGCCGCTACTCCGGCGCGCCGGAAGCCGCCCTCTTGACCGGTCCATCCCCCTCGACTTGCCACCCGCCGCCCAGCGCCACGAACAACGCGACCTGTGCAGTCGCCAACGCAGTGCGGCCCTGCAAGGTCTGTTGCCGGGCCTGTAGCGAGCCACGCTGAGCGTCCAGCACCTCGTTGAGGTTGGCTTCGCCCAGCCGGTAGCTCTTCTGCGCCAGTGTGTAGGCCGCTTCGCGGTGTCGCAGCGTCGTGCGCAGCGCGTCCAGCCGGCGCTGTTGCCCGTCGATACGAACCAGCGAACGCTCGACCTCCTCCAGCGCCTCGGCCAGGGCCTGCTGAAAGTTGAGGTAAGCGCCTTCGCCCTCGACATCCGCGAGATCGATGGCTGCGCCGCGCCGACGGTAGTCAAGAAACGGCAGGCCGAAGGTCGCGCCGAGGCGGGCAAAATTCGATGCGCTGGAGATGGCGTCACCCAGCGCCAGGCCCGAGCGCCCCACTGCGGCCTGCACGGCGAGGGTGGGGAACAGATCTCGGCGCGCGGCGAGCGATTGCAATTGAGCGGCCTCAAGCTGCGCGGCTTCGGCGATCAGATCCGGCCGCCGTCGGAGCAGGTCCAGCGGCTGGCCCGACGGGATGGGACGCTCGGCCAGCGGGACCTGTGCTGTCGTGGCGAGCCCGCGCGCGGTGCTGCCGGGCGGTTCGGCCAGCAGGGTGTCCAATGCCAGGCGCGCCTCGGCGAGATTGATGTCCAGATCCTGGAGGTCGGCTTGCAACGACGCCCGTTCGGCGGCGCTGGCTTCCACGTCCAGACGGGTGACCTCACCGGCGTCGAACAGCCGGCTGGCGATACGCTCAAGCTCCTGGGCGAGTTCGATGCCTTCGACCAGCAAGGCACGCTGACCCTCCAGAGCGCGCAACTGGACGTAGCCCTGCGCGGCATTGGACGCGACCGCCAGCCGTGCGGCTATCGCCTGGGCTTGTGCGGACCTGATCTGCTGACGCGCACTGTCCGTTCGTGCCCGGGTGGCGCCAAAAATGTCCAGCTCCCAACTGGCCTGCAGCGCCAACTCCCAGTTGTCGAAGGTGATCCAGTCATCCTCCGGGATGAATTGCCCGATCGGGCTGTTCGGGTCCGGCTCGTTGTCGTTCTCGATCCACTGGCGGCTGGCCGATCCCGGCAGGTCGAGGGTCGGAAACAGGCCGGCGCGTGCCTGGCGAAGCTGTGCGCGTGCGCTGTCGACGCGCAACATGGCCTGGCGGATGTCACGGTTCTGCTCGAGTGCTTGGCGTACCACGCGCGTCAGGGCCGGATCCTCGAACTGCCGCCACCAGCTGGCAAGCGCTTCGGTATCGGCCGGTTGTTCGCGCACCGCATGAAACCAGGCATCAGGCACTTCGGGATCAGGGCGGTCGGGCACGCTGGAGCAAGCTGCCAGCATCAGCGCGAACACCCCGGCGAGCGGCTTGAGAGGCAGTCGGCCCGTCATCGGGTTTCCTCCGGTTTGACGCGCATGAACAGCAGGTACAGGCACGGCACCGCCAGTAGGGTGAGCAGGGTGGCGAAGCCCAGCCCGCCCATGATGGTCACGGCCATGTTGGCGAAAAAAGGATCGAACAGCAGCGGGACCATGCCCAGCACCGTGGTGCCGGCCGCCATCATCACCGGCCGCAGGCGCGAGGCCGAGGCTTCGATGATGGCGGTCAGGCGTGGCACTTCGTCGGCGATCTGCCGATCGATTTCATCCACCAGCACCACGGCATTCTTGATCAGCATGCCGGTCAGGCTGAGCAGACCGAGCAGGGCCATGAAGCCGAACGGCTGGCCCGTGACCAACAGCCCCACGGTAACGCCGCACAGCGCCATGGGGACGACCAGCCAAATCATTAGCGGTTGCCGCACCTTCGCAAACAGCAGCACGGTGACCAGGACCATCGCGAGGTAGGGCACGGCGAGGGTTGCGGCCAGCGCCGCCTGCGCATCGGAAGACTGCTCATGGTCGCCACCCCATTCCAGCGAGTAGCCCGGAGGCAGTTCGATGCCCTCGATCAATGGGCGAATCCGCTGAAAGGCTTCGTTGGTATTTTCGCCATCACGTGGCTCGGCGCGGATGGCGATGGTGCGCTCACGGCCGTGGCGGCGGATCACCGCATCCTCGGTGGTCACCTCGACGCCGTCGGCGACCTGCGCTAGCGGCACGTAGCGATTCGTGGCCGGGCTCCAGATCCGGCGCTGCATCAGGTCGCCAGGCTCGGCGCGATCCTCCTCACTGGCGCGCAGCAGGATCGGAATCAGCTCATCGCGCTCGCGATACACGCTGACACGCTGCCCCTCGCTGGCCACTGCCAGGGCGCGCGCGACCGCCTGGCGTGTCAGTCCGGCATCGGCCAGGCGATCCAGGTCCAGCTTGGGCCGCAGCACCGGCACGGGTGCTCGCCAATCGTCACGGATGTTGAAGACGTGGCCCTGTTCGTGAAGCAGGCGTTGCCCTTCGGCCGAGAGGGCGCGCAGCTGATTGAGGTCTGGCCCGCTGATTCGCGCTTCCAGCTTGGCTTCGGCGTTGGGGCCGAACATGAATTGCGCAGCGCTGACGTCTGCCGAGGGATAGCGGGTCGGCAGCGTCTGGTTGACCTCCCGCACCAGGTCCGCGATCACGCCCGGTTCTTTGGTGCGCACCAGGAAATGCATCAGCGACGGGTTCGGCTGCTCTGGCGCGTAGGTGAGCATGAAGCGAGAGGCACCGGCACCCACGAATGTCGACACGTCCGTCACGCCTTCGAGGCCGTGCAGGTAGCTCTCGACGTCTTCGGCCGTGCGGCTGGTGTCGCGGATATGGGTGCCCTGCGGAAGGAACAGGTTGACGTAGAAGATCGGCGTGCTGGACGGTGGGAAGAAGCTCTGCGGCACCCGGCCGAAGCCCAGCACACTGAGCACCGTGAAGATCACCAGCACCGCGACGGTCAGCCAGGGGCGCGCCAGCACCCGGCCGGCGATGCGCCGGTAATGGTCATAGATCGGACCGCTGTAGGCGTCGTCGGCGCTGTCCTCTTCGCGCTGCCCGTCGTCCTTGCGTTCAAGCAGATAATGGCCGAACAGCGGCACGACCAGCAGCGCCAGCAACCAGCTCAGCAGCAGCGAGGTGGCAATGACGAAGAACAGCGAAAACAGGAATTCGCCAGTGGTGTCCTGTGACAGCCCGATACCGGCGAAGGCGAGTATGCCGATGATGGTGGCGCCCAGCAGCGACCACTGCGTCTGCTGCAGCGTCTTGCGCGAGGCGTCGAGAATGCTGCGGCCGCGCTGTTTCTCGATCAGCATGCCGTCGCAGACCACTACCGCGTTGTCCACCAGCATGCCCATGGCGATGATCAGCGCACCGAGCGAAATGCGTTCGAGCTCGATACCGGCGAGCCACATGATCAGCAAGGTGCCGAGCACTGTGAGAAAAAGCACCGCGCCAATGATGATCCCGGCGCGCAGGCCCATCGCCACGCACAGCACGCCTACCACGATGGCGACCGAGAGAAAGACGTTCAGTGCAAAGCTGTTGACCGACTCGTCGACGATGCTGTGCTGCTGGTACAGCGGGTGCAGTTCCGCCCCGAGCGGCATGCGCGGCTGCATCGAAGCCAGCTGTGCCTCGACGCTCTTGCCGACTTCGACGATGTTGCTGCCCGACACGCCGCTGATACCCAGCGTCAGCGCTGGCGCGCCATTGTGCCGGATGAGCTGGCGCGGCCGCTCGGCGTAATCCCGGCGAATGTCTGCGATAGAGCCGAGGTCGACGCTCGACTGCCCTTGGCCCACGGGCAGAGCGCGCAATGCATCGAGCGAATCGAATGCGCCGGTCGGGCGGATGGTCACGAAATATTCGCCGGCACGCACGCCGCCAGCATCGACGGCCGCGTCGGCATCGCCCAACGCCGCGATGAACTCCTCGGGTGAGAGCCGCAAGGCTGCAAGCCTAGCCTGGTCAACCTCCACCAGAATGCGTTCCTCGCGCACACCGGCGATTTCCACCTGGCCAACACCATTGGCGGTGATCAGGCCTCGACGCAAGTCCTTCGCAACGTCGTGCAGCTCCTGCATCGTCAGGCCGTCGCCGGTCAGCGCAAAGAAGATGCCGTAAACATCACCGAAGTCGTCATTGACCAGCGGAGGGTCGATACCTGGCGGCAGCTCTTGTTGAGCGTCGCTGACCTTGTTGCGCAACTTGTCCCAGATCTGGTCCAGCTCGTCGCCGGCATAACTATCCTGAATCTCGACGCGGATCTCGGCCTGGCCGATCATCGAGCGCGAGCGGATTTCCTTGACCTCGGCCAGCTCCTGGATTGCCGTTTCCAGTGGCTCGGTCACCTCCTGCTCAACCTCAAGTGCGGTCGCGCCGGGATACTGAACCGTGACGATGGCTTCCTTGATGGTGAACTCTGGATCTTCGAGCCGCCCCATTTCGAAGTAGGCGAGCACGCCTCCTACCAGGCAGATGAGCACCAGCAGCCAGATATTGACCGGTTTGCAAATAGCGTAGCGAGCTAGATCCATCGGTTCAGTTCCGCCGCTCGGCCTTGACGGGCTGATCCTCGGACAGCTTGCTGCCGCCGGCGACGATTACCTCGAGGTCATGTTCCAGCTCGCCGCTGATGATCGCCTGGTCGCTCTCGATGCGCTCAAGCCGGACGTCGCGCCGGTGCGCATGGCCATCCTTTGCTACCCAGATGAAATGGCGATCGTTAGGCGCCGTTTGCACGGCCGTGAGTGGCACATGGAAACGCGGCGGCCCGTCAGGTTCGGGCGCAACAGGGCGTTGCAGCCTGACGCGCATCGCCATACCGGGCAGCAGGTTGTAGTCGGCTGGCGGCTGGCCGCGCAGGACGAGCCGATAGGTCCGCGAGCCCTCACGGGGCTGGGTGCTGTGTTCCTTGTAGCGCAGCGGCAGTGTCACGTCGGCGATCACCAGTTCGCCTTCGGCTTCCAGCGCCTCGTTCAGTGGAATGCTCAGCGCCGCAGTTTCCGGAAGGTCGACACCTACCTCGATGTGCTGATTGTTCTGCAGTTCGATGATCGGCGTGCCGGTGCTGACCACCATGTCAGGCTCGGCCAGGCGCCGCGCGACGACGCCGTCGAAGGGGGCGGTCAGCGTCGTATGGCCGACGTCGCGCTGGGCACTGTCGCGGGCCACGCGCGCTGCCACTACGTTGGCCTGCAACGGTTCGATTGCAGCGGGTGCAAGAATGCCTTCGGCCAGCAGGGCGCGCTTGCGGGTCAGGTCCGCTTCGAGCTGGCGCAGCCGTGCAGTGGCTTCGCGCAGTTGCAGTTCGTAGTCGGTGCGATCGAGCTGTGCCAACGGCTGGCCGGCCTCGACCCGCGTGCCCTCGTCCACGAGGATGCGTTCGATACGCCCGGCAACCTGGAACGCCAGTTGCGTGGTGGTCACGCTTTCCACCACGCCGGGGAAGCGCAACGCCTCAGGTGCAGGGTCTACGGGTTTTAGCGGCTCGACGATAGCGATGCGCGGCGGAACTTCGGCAGGCTCTTCGTCTTCCGAACAGCCACTGAGCACCAAGGGCGCACAGGCCAGCGCAAGCCAGCACAGGGGATGTAGAAGGCTTCTGGGCTGTAGCGATGGCATCCGGACTCCTGCGCTGACTGAGCGGGCTCGATACCGGGCCGAGCCGGTACGACAGACTTAGTAGAGCGCCGGTCTAGCCCGGGAGTTCGCGGCGAATACGCATGACCGGCTGGTCAGTGCTGCCTGCGGCAAATCGACGGCACTTGGCGGTGGGTGGTTTGGGCGTATCATGGCCCGGCGTAACCCAGTCAGTGCCGGAGAGAGTCGCTATGCAAGGTCAGCCACAAGTCATCGAATATTTGAAAGAACTGCTGCGCGGGGAGTTGGCTGCTCGAGACCAATATTTCCTGCACTCACGCATGTACGCTGACTGGGGATTCACCAAGCTGTACGAGCGGATCAACCACGAGATGGAAGAGGAAACCGAGCACGCCGACGCCCTGCTCAAGCGCATCCTGTTCCTTGAAGGCACCCCGGACATGACGCCCGAACCGATGCATCCAGGCCATACGGTGCCCGATATGCTGCGCAGCGACCTGGCATTGGAATACAAGGTGCGCGAAGCCCTGGCCAAGGGCATCACCCTGGCGGAGCAGCACGGCGACTACCAGACGCGTGAAATTCTGGAACTTCAATTGCTGGATACCGAAGAAGACCACGCTTATTGGCTGGAACAGCAACTGGCGATGATCGACCGCATCGGCCTGCAGAATTACCTGCAATCCCAGGCAAGCTAACCAGATACAAAAAGGCCAGGCGCGATGCCTGGCCTTCATGGTTTCGGCGACAGCAATCAGATCCGGAAACGGCTCACCATTGCCTGCAGCTGAGTACCCAGGCGTGCAAGCTCAACGCTTGATGCAGCGGTTTCCTCGCTGGCTGCCGCGGCCTGCTCAGACAGATCCCGCACATTCACCACGCTTCGGCTGATTTCTTCGGCAACTGCGCTCTGCTCTTCAGCAGCCGTGGCGATCTGCTGATTCATAGCCTGGATGTTCGATACCGTGCTGGTGATGCGCGCCAACGATGTGCCGGCGCGGCGAGTCAATTCGACACTGCTTTCTGTGAGGTTGCGGCTGTTCCGCATGATTGCCGAGACCTGCTGAGTCCCGCCCTGCAAGGCACTGATCAGCCCTTCGATCTCCTCGGTGGATTTCTGCGTGCGCTGAGCCAGCCCGCGGACTTCGTCTGCGACCACGGCAAATCCGCGACCAGCTTCGCCAGCACGGGCTGCCTCGATGGCGGCGTTGAGCGCCAGCAGATTGGTCTGTTCAGCCACTGCCCGGATCACATTCATCACGCTGCCAATCTTGTCGCTGTCGCTTTGCAGAACTGTCATCGCGTCGGAAGAACGGACCACTTCGCCCGCCATGCGCTCGATCTGCGCGACCACTTCAGCGACGACGCGATCACCTTCGCGTGCTTCCTCATCTGCTTCAGTCGCGGCTTGCGCGGCCTGCTCGGCGTTGCGCGCCACTTCTTGAACAGTAGCCGACATCTCGTGCATCGCGGTGGCGACCTGGTCGGTTTCTTCTTTCTGGCTATTCACACCCGCGCTGGTCTGCGTGGTGACCGCCGAAAGCTCCTCGGCTGCACTGCTGATCTGGCTGACGCCGTCCCGGATGCCGCCAATCAATTCGCGCAGCGTAGTGCCCATCTGCTGGATGCCTTGCTGCAGAACGCCCAACTCGTCGCGTCGAGTGATCTTGGCTGCTGCGGTCAGGTCGCCGGAGGCGATGCGATCCACATCGGCCATGGTGGTGCGCAGCGGAAGTATGATCTGACGGGTGATCAGCCAGGCCGCAAGGATGCCAAGCAGCAACGCCAGGGCGGTGCTGATGACCAGACGATTGCGCGCTTCGCCACTTTCGATCTCCATGCGATCCAGCTGGAACTGGTATAGCTCGTCGCTGATACGCACGATTTCCTTTTGCTGGTCGGTCATCTCCTGGCGCGTCCTGGCAATCGCCTGGGTGGCGGTGACCAGCGCTTCGATAGCCGTGCGGTATTGACCCAGCTCCGTGCGGATCTGGTTGACGGTATCGCGGTTGCCTGCATCGAGCAGGTTGCCGTATTGGCCGAGCGTCGCCACGGCAGCATCGAGCTGGCTGTAGACGGCTTTTATGTTTTCCGGGCTGGCGGAGGCCAGGTAGATGCGCAGCAAGTACTGGGCCTGCTTTATCTCTTCACGGATACGTGTGATGGCCTGGAACTGCTCAAAGCGGCTCTCGTCGTATTCGGACAGCTGCAAGACGCGGCCATTGATAGCGCTCGTCAGCTCGCTCAGCTTTAACACGGCGGCGTCGATGGTCTGCTGCGCGTTGTTGGCGACGCCATAGGCCGCCCGCATGCCGCCAAGCGAGTGCTGATATTGCTTGTTGTAATCGGCCTGCTCCTTGAGCATGGCGACGTTGATAGGGTTCTTGAAGGTGCCGAGCAGCTTGGTCTGCTGGTCCAGATAGATGCCCAAATTCTTCTCTAGGCGCTCGGTCGACTCGGTATCGCCGTTGGCGAGCATGAACTGCAGGCGCGCAATGCGCAGCCCTGTCAGCGTGTTGTTCAGATGAGATATCTCGGTCATCCAGCCGCTGCGCTGGATAACGCTGCCAAGGCTGCCCCAGCCGTTCCAGGCGAGGATCAGGGTCAGTACCAGAACAGCGCCAAAGCCCAAGGACAGCTTGCGGCTGACGCCAATGTTGCCAAACCAGTTGTTCATTCAGATACCACTTGAAAAGGACGATCGTGAGGGCTGAGACGGTCCGTCGTCAGCTAGAAGCGCCGAGCTATCGGCGGCGACATCATCGTTTTTAATGCGCTAATAATATGGCGCCATAAACACGACGGATGATTGAAGGCTTTACGACGCGGGGCCCGAGGTTTCGAGTCACAGAAAAACCCGCCGAAACGGGTTTTTCAGACAATGGGTAGCTGAATACCTGTCAGTTGCTGATCGGAGCTAGCTGAAGTCGTTCGCTGGTTATGGCTCGAACCTGCGCGGTCAATGCCGCATCGTCATTCAGCGATTGATCGTAGGCCGGGAAAATATTCATCAGCTTCGTCTGCCATTGCGGTGACGAAACCTGTTCTTTGAAGTTGGCTTTCAGCAGCTTCAGCATGATCGGGGCGGCAGTGGACGCACCTGGTGAGGCGCCCAGCAGCGCGGCGATGGAACCGTCCGCCGAACTAACGATTTCAGTGCCGAACTGCAGCACGCCGCCTTTCTCCGGGTCGTTCTTGATGATCTGGACGCGCTGCCCCGCAGTGATCAGCTCCCAATCCGTGGCATCGGCCTCGGGAAAGTATTCCTTCAGTTCTGCGATGCGGTCTTCCTGGCTCAGCATCAACTGGCCGATCAGATACTGGCTCAGATCGAGATTATCCAGGCCGGCCTGCACCATCGGCAGCGCGTTATCGGTGCTCATGGAGCCGGGTAGATCCATCAATGAGCCGTTCTTCAGGAACTTACTCGAGAAAGTGGCGAAGGGTCCGAACAGCAACACTTTTTCACCGTCGATGACGCGGGTGTCCAGATGCGGAACCGACATCGGCGGCGAGCCGACCGAGGCCAGGCCGTACACCTTGGCCTGATGCTGCGCGACGACGTCCTGGTTGCGGGTCATCAGAAACTGACCGCCCACCGGGAAGCCGGCGTAGCCCTTCGCTTCAGGAATGTCGGCCATCTGCAGCAATTTGAGAGCGCCGCCGCCTGCACCGATAAAGACGAAACGCGCCTTGACGCTGGTCGTCGCTTCGCCGTCAGCAAGATTGGTCGAGACCACTGTCCAGGTTCCGTCCTCGTTGCGCGTGATGTCACGCACTTCATGCTCCAGCTGCAGCTTGACCTGCTTGCTCTCGCCTAGCGCTGCGAACAACTGACGGGTGATCTCACCAAAGTTGACGTCGGTCCCGATGGGCATACGGGTCGCCGCTACAGCCTGGCTCTCGCTGCGGCCGTTCATGATCAGCGGCGCCCATTCGCCGATCTGCTGGGGTTGTTCGGAATATTCCATGCCCTGGAACAGGGGGCTTTGTTGCAGCGCGGCGTGGCGCTTGCGCAGGAACTCAATGTTGTCATCGCCCCAGACGAAGCTCATGTGCGGGACTGCGTTAATGAACCGACGCGGCTCCTGGAGCACGCCGCGCTCGACTTGGTGCGCCCAGAACTGCTTGGAGATTTCGAAAGACTCGGCAATGGCCACCGCCTTGCTGATGTCGATGCTGCCGTCGGCTTTCTCTGGTGTGTAGTTCAGCTCGCAAAAGGCCGAGTGGCCGGTACCTGCGTTGTTCCAGGCATTGGAGCTTTCGTCAGCAACGTTGGGCAGGCGCTCATGGACTTCGATGGTCCAGTTCGGCTCCAGCTCGTGCAAGTAGGCCGCAAGGGTTGCGCTCATGATGCCGCCGCCGATCATCAGGACGTCGACGGTTTTTTCTGGTTCGTTTGGCTTGGAGCAGGCCATCAGTGCGAAGCACATGAAAGCCAGGGTCAGTTTTTTCATCGGTGGTTCTGTTTGCCTGGTAAGGGTTTTTACGGATACGCGTCAGTCGCCCGATGAGCCGCGTGACCACGGCAAGCGGGAGCATCGATTCATACGAGCAAAATGTGCGTAGGGGAGGCCTGAGGCCAGAGTGCAAGGCGGCTGAGCCGTTACCGAACTTAAGCGCGGCGTAAGGTCAGAGGCACAAGCGTTGCCACCGCCATTGCGAGGGGCGCGGAGTTTATTAGGGAGCTAAGCATAGGGCAATGGCAATCGCTCAGCTTCATTGATGGCAGCCGGTCTCAAAGCTGCAAGTGATCGCTATTTCGGGCCGGAGCGCAAACAGCAGCCGGATTCCAGATCCTTGAGAATCGGGCAGTCCGGGCGGTCGTCGCCGTGGCAGCTGTCGACCAGCTCCTGCAGGGTGTCGCGCAAACCGATCAACTCGGTGATTTTGCGGTTCAATTCCTCGATGTGCGTGCCGGCCAGCGCCTTTACATCGGCGCTTGCGCGGTGACGGTCCTGCCAGAGGGTGAGCAGCCTGCTGACCTCGTCCAACGAGAAGCCCATGTCGCGTGAGCGCTTGATGAAGGCGAGCCGGTGCAGGTCTTCTTCGCCGTAGTGGCGGTAGCCGTTGGCGCTGCGCCCGGCGGGTGAGATGAGGTCGATCGATTCGTAGTAGCGAATCATCTTCGCGGACAGCCCGCTTTTTTTTGCGGCTTGGCCAATGTTCATGCCGGCTCCCATCTAGCTGTTGCCTGTTTGCACGTCAGCGGCTTGCCTTGGTTTTTCCGGTTCGTCTTGTGGTTTCCAGCGCTTGAGCAGCAGCGCGTTGCTGACCACGCTAACGCTCGACAGTGCCATGGCCGCCCCGGCCACTACGGGGCTCAGAAAACCGAGGGCCGCAAGCGGAATGCCCACCAGATTGTAGATAAAAGCCCAGAACAGGTTCTGCTGGATCTTGCGATAGGTGCGGCGGCTGATTTCCAGCGCCGCCGGCACCAGGCGTGGATCGCCACGCATCAGGGTAATGCCCGCTGCATGCATCGCCACGTCGGTGCCGCCGCCCATGGCAATACCGACGTCCGCCGCAGCCAATGCGGGCGCATCATTGATACCGTCGCCGACCATGGCGACCACCGCGCCGCCTTTCTTCAGGTCGGCAACCGTGGCGGCCTTGTCTGCGGGCAGCACCTCGGCGTGCACGCTGTCGATGTGCAGCGCTTCGGCGACAACCCGCGCGCTGCCGCGGTTGTCGCCGGTGATCAGGTGGCTGCGGATCTGGCGCGCATTCAGGCGAGCCACGGCATCCGACGCGCCCTCTTTGAGCGTATCCCCGAAGGCGATCAGCCCGAGCACGCGCGGTTGCGGCGCCGTTTCGATCAGCCATGACAGGGTGCGGCCTTCAGCCTCCCATTCACGTGCGCGGTCCGCCACGTCGCCCGGCTCTAGCCCGTTGTCTTCGAGCAGGCGGCGATTACCCAGCGCTAGCGCGTGTCCATCGACCTCGCCGGCAATGCCGCGACCGGTCAACGACTGACTGCGCGTCACCTCCGGTGGCATCAGGCCATGCTCGTCGCAGCGCGCCAGCACCGCGCGGGCCAAAGGATGTTCGCTGCCGCGTTGCAACGCGCCGGCCTGTCGCAGCAGCGTTGATTCGTCGCCATCGATTGCGTGCAGGTGGACGATACGTGGCGTGCCCGAGGTGAGGGTGCCCGTCTTGTCGAAAGCTACAGCCGTGACAGCGTGAGCAACTTCCAGAGCCTCGGCGTCCTTGATCAGGATGCCGTACCGCGCCGCGACGCCGGTGCCGGCCATGATCGCCGCGGGTGTCGCCAAGCCCAGCGCGCAGGGGCAAGCGATGACCAGCACCGCGACCGCGTTGATCAGCGCGACGTCTACCGCTGCCCCGGCCAGCAGCCAGCCGATCAACGTCAGCACGGCGATGACGAGCACCGCCGGGACGAAGACCTGGCTGACCTTGTCCACCAGCTTTTGGATCGGCGCCTTGGCCGCCTGCGCGTCCTCGACCAGGCGGATGATGCGCGCCAGTACCGTCTCACCGCCGAGCGCCGTGGTGCGCACCAGCATGCGTCCCTCGCCGTTGATCGCACCGCCGGTGACCGGGTCGCCGGGCGCCTTGGGGACCGGCAGGCTTTCACCACTGATCAGCGCTTCGTCGGCCTGGCTTTCGCCTTCGACCACCTCGCCATCGACCGGAATTCGCTCGCCCGGCTTGACCAGCACCAGGTCGCCCAGGCGCAGCGAGGAGAGGGCGACCGTTTCTTCGCGGCCTTCGATCACGCGCACGGCGCGGTCCGGGCGGAGCGCCTCGAGCGCGCGGATGGCGGCGCTGGTCTGGCGCTTGGCGCGGCTCTCCAGGTACTTGCCGAGCAGGACCAGCGCGATGACCACGGCCGAGGCTTCGAAATACAGGTGCGGCATCTGCCCGGCCGGCGCCGCCCACCATTGGTAGAGGCTCAGGCCGTAGCCGGCACTGGTGCCAATCGCCACCAGCAGATCCATGTTCCCGGCGCCGGCCCGTACCGCCTTCCAGCCAGCCACGTAGAAGCGTGCGCCCAGAATGAATTGCACAGGCGTGGCGAGCAGGAACTGCACCCAGGGCGGCAGCATCCAGTGCAGGCCCAGCAAGTCGCCAAACATCGGTACGACCAGCGGTGCCGCCAGGAGCAGCGCAGCGATCACCGCCAACCGCTCGCGTCGCATGCGCTGCTCGTTGTCCGGCACCGCCGTCGGCTGCGCGTCGTCCAGTGCGTGCGCTTTGTAGCCAGCCGCTTCGACGGCCTGGAGCAGCACCGCCGGTTCCACGGTGCTCAATACCTCGACCCGGGCTCGCTCACTGGCGAGGTTCACCGCTGCGCTCCGCACGCCGGGCACCTTGAGCAGGGCGCGCTCGGCTCGGCCGACGCAGCTGGCGCAGGTCATCCCCTCGATGGCCAGTTCCAAGCTCTGCACCGGCACGCCGTAGCCGGCCTTTTCCACAGCTTGGATGAGGCTGGCCAGGTCGGCTTCGTGCGATTCGACCCTCACCTGTTCGGCGGCGAGGTTGACCACTGCGCCACCGACGCCGGGCATCTTGAGCAGCGCCCGTTCCACACGGCCGGCGCAGCTGGCGCAGGTCATGCCGGTAATGGGCAAGGTATAGGAGGTGCCGGACATGAAGGGATCTCCGAATGGCCTGTCGTCGGTGATGATCAACCTTTACCTCGTGGCAAGGTCAAGTCCAGCAGCGGATTGCCGCAGGGCGAGGGTTGACCTTGCTGCTGTGGCAAGCTTCAGCCTGTAGCGAATCATCGAGACGGAGGCTTCACCATGCGGACATTCCAAGTAACCGGTATGACTTGTGCTCATTGCGAGCGTGCCGTGACCCAGGCGATCCAGGCGCGGGAGCCTGGTGCGGTGGTACGCGTGGATCTTGAGCGAGGCCAAGTCGAGGTGCAGGGCGAGTTGAGCGATCAGGCCATTCGTGAAGCCATCGAGGCGGAGGGGTATCAGCTCGGTTGACCAGCGGCGGCCGTTGCGGCCGCCGTTGGCATCGACGTGATCAGGCCGGGGCGGGAGCGGTCTCCAGATCGTCCCAGTCCCGTACGAGACCGCGGAATACCGGGTCGACGAGGGCAGCGGCATCGGTCTGCGGATCGAACAGGGTTTGGTCGCGGGTCCAGTCGCTGAACAGGCCGACGATCAGCGCATGGATGGTTCGCGCGGCCAGGCGCGGCGTTACACCGGGGCGCAAGGTGCTGCCGGCGCATTCCAGAAGCTTTTCGCACAGTTCGATGAACTGGTTGATGAACGCGTGATGGCGCTCTTCGGCCTCGCGCAGCTCTTCGGTGAATTCGCATCGGTGCAGCAGAATGGTCATCACGCGGCGTTTTTGTTCGTCGCGGCCCAGGGAGCCGATGCCTTCAAGGCACAAGTCGCGCAGCGCCTTGAGCGGCTGCTGCTGGGTGCAACTGCAGAGGCGCTCGGCCATCTGCTCTGGCGGCAGGCGGACCTGGTTGAGCATTTCGTGAAACAGATGGGCCTTGTTCTGGAAATGCCAGTACACGGCGCCACGCGTGACACCGGCGTCACGCGCAATCTGATCGAGGCTGGTGTGCGCCACTCCCTTGTCGAGGAACAGCCGCTCGGCTGATTCGAGCAGCGCTACACGGGTTTTTTCGGCGTCTTCTTTGGTTCTTCGCATGTCTGGATATGGCAGCTCGAAGCTGAGTCAAAAGGCCCTGACGGGCGGGCAGCGCGGAGTTCATCCCTCAACTTCTGCAACTTTGCTTGTTTACAATCGTCTTTGTATGTAACAGCATCCGGGCTTTCCTGTAAACGTTCGATCCGTCGCCGCGACGCCCACTCGCCGCGGAATCGGTCCTTTTTTCGCTTCGCGAGTCGTTCCCCAATGCCCCTTCCGATCCTTTTGATGCTGGGCGCGCTCAGCGCCTTCGGCCCGTTGGCCATCGATTTCTACCTGCCGGCCTTTCCGGCGATGGCGCGCGCTTTTGCCACGGATGTGGAGCACGTGCAACTGTCGCTCGCGGCGTACTTCGTCGGGCTTGCGCTCGGCCAGCTGGTCTATGGGCCATTGGCCGATCGATACGGCCGGCGCTGGCCCTTGTTGGTCGGGGTCTCGCTGTTCACGCTGGCCTCGCTCGCCTGTGCGTTCGCGCCTTCGCTGGACTGGTTGATCGGCGCGCGTTTCGTCCAGGCGCTGGGCGGTTGCGCGGGTATCGTGGTGACGCGCGCCGTGGTGCGGGACAGTTGCGATCCGGTGCAAGGGGCGAAGGTCTTTTCGCAGTTGATGCTGGTGATGGGCCTGGCACCGATCCTCGCGCCCCTGGCTGGCGGCGTATTGATGAATGCCTTTGGCTGGCAGGCGATCTTCGTCTCGCTGACGATCTTCAGCGCGCTATGCGGCATTGCGGTCGCGCTGCGCTTGCCGGAAACGCTGCCGGCCGATGCGCCCAAGCTGCCGCTCGGCGGTACGCTCGGGCGTTATCTCGCCCTGTTCCGTGACCGTGAGTTCATCGCCTATGCACTGGCTGGCGGCGTGGCGATGGCTGGAATGTTTGGCTATATCGCCGGCTCGCCGTTCGTCTTCATCGAACTCTATGGAGTGCCCGCTGAACATTACGGTTGGCTGTTCGGCAGTAATGCGGCGGGGTTCATCGTTGTTTCGCAGATCAATGCGCGCTTGTTGCGCCTGCGCGGGCCAGGCTTCTGGCTGCGCCGCTTCGTCTGGTTCTATTTCGCGTGCGGCGCGATTCTGCTGGCTATCGCGCTGAGCCGGCCAGATGCGCTCTGGCCGCTGTTGATTCCCCTGTTCGCCGGCTTGGCGAGCCTTGGCAGCATTCTGCCCAACGCAACGGCATGCGCCATGGCGAGGCAGGGTCGCCAAGCCGGGTTGGCGTCGGCCCTGATGGGCAGTTTGCAGTTCTGCGTGGCGTCGCTGGCATCGGCATCGGTGGGCTGGCTGCACGACGGTAGCGCGGTGCCGATGGCGCTGGTGATCACCGTTTGCTCGCTGTTGGCGGCCTGTCTGGCCTGGTACTCAGGCCAGCACAGTTTCGCCCGGGAAGATGCCGAGGCTGCCCCTCGCTAGGGATCAGAAGCCTTCGAGCACGATCTTGCCCTTGGCCTTGCCGCTTTCGATAAAGGCATGGGCGCGGCGCAGATTGTGCGCGTTGATGGTGCCGTAGTGTTCGCCCAGGGTGGTCTTGAGCACGCCACGGTCGATCAACTCGGCTACCCGATTGAGCAGCCGGTGCTGTTCGATCATGTCCGCCGTCTGGAACATCGAGCGGGTGTACATGAACTCCCAGTGCAGCGACAAACTCTTGCGCTTGAGCAGGCTGATGTCGAGGCTCGCCGGGTCGTCGATCAGCGCCAGGCGACCTTGCGGGCGTAGCGCCTCGACGATCTGCGGCAGATGCACGTCGGTGTGCGTCAGGCTGGCGACATGGCTGACCTCGTCGATGCCGACGCGCTTGAGTTCAGCCGCCAGCGGTTCGCTGTGGTCGATCACCTCGTGAGCGCCCAGGTCGCGCACCCAGTCCCGGGTTTCGCTGCGCGAAGCCGTTCCGATCACCTGCAGCCCGGTCAACTGCCGCGCCAGCTGCGTCAGAATCGAGCCTACGCCGCCTGCCGCGCCGACGATCAGCAGGCTCTCGCTGCGTTCACTGCCTTCGGCGATTTGTAGCCGCTCGAAAAGCAATTCCCAGGCGGTGATCGAGGTCAGCGGCAACGCTGCCGCCGCGGCGAAATCCAGGCTGGCCGGCTTGCGCCCGACGATGCGCTCGTCGACCCGGTGCAGCTCGCTGTTGGCGCCGGGGCGATCCAGAGCGCCCGCATAGAACACTTCGTCGCCGGGCTTGAACAGGCTCACGTCGCTTCCCACCGCGCGCACCACACCGGCGACATCCCAGCCGAGCACCTGATGCTGGCCGGCTTCCGGCTGTACACGCATGCGGATCTTGGTGTCGACGGGGTTCACCGAAATCGCTCGGACTTCGACCAGCAGATCGCGCGGGCCGAGTACGGGCTCAGGCAGCTCGATGTCGAGCAAGGCGCGGGGATCGTCGATAGGCAAGGACTGGGTATAACCGATGGCTTTCATGGCGCTTCCTCTGGGAGTGGCGGGATGCGCCATGTTCGGCTTTCTCGTTTCGTAGAAAAACCGCATATTCAGCAGAGGCTCTTTCAACAGATTTTTGAAAATGCTACGGACCGACGACCTTCAGGTATTCGTGATGACCGCCGAGCTGGGCAGCTTGTCCGCTGCCGCTCGGCGCCTTGAGCTGTCGCCGGCGGTCGCCAGCGCTGCGCTGAAGCGGTTGGAAACAGGGCTCGGCTGCCGGCTGCTGGTGCGCTCGACGCGCAGCTTGCGCTTGACGGGCGAGGGCGAGCAGTACCTGCCGCATGCTCGGGCTGCCCTGCAAAGCCTGCGCGACGGCCAGCAATTGCTGGCGGGCGGCAAGGCCACTATCAGCGGGCTGCTGCAACTGTCGGCCCCATCGGATTTCGGGCGCAACGTATTGCTGCCTTGGCTGGACGAGTTTCAGCTGCAGCATCCCCAGCTGAGCCTGCGCGTGCTGCTTGCCGATCGTAACGCCGACCTGTTCCGGCAGCCGGTGGATATCGCGCTGCGCTACGGGCAGCCGGAGGATTCGAGCCTCGTCGCGCTGCCGGTCGCGCCTGCCAATCGCCGCGTGCTCTGTGCATCGCCTGCCTATCTGGCCGAGCGGGGCACACCGCGCGCGCTCGCCGACCTGGCCGGGCACAACTGCCTGCGCTACATGCTGGCCGGGCGGATGCACGAGCGCTGGTGTTTTCGCGATGGCCCACGCGAGCTGGTGCAGCCGGTCACGGGGGATCGCATCAGCGACGACGCGGATGTGGTGCGCCGCTGGGCGCTGGCGGGGCGGGGCGTGGTGTACAAGTCCTGGCTGGATATCGCGCAGGATGTACAGGCGGGGCGTTTGGTCGTCCTGCTACCGCAGCTGCTCGGCGAGCCGACGCCGCTGAATCTGATTTGCGCTCATCGCGCGCACCTGGGCGAAACCCTGCGGCTGCTGCGCGAGCACCTGGTCGAGCGATGCAGTGTGCTGCTCGACCAGGCGCCGTTCGCCATTTGAGCGGTCAGTTGGCCAGGCGCGCGTCCAGGCTGTTCTGCGCCAGCCGGCGCGCCTGGTCCTCGGTCATGCCGAGGCTGTCGTGCAGCGCCATGAAGTTCTCTGTCACGTAGCCGCCAAAGTAGGCCGGATCGTCAGAGTTCACCGTGACTTTCACGCCTTGCTCCAACATCTGCAGGATGTTGTGCTGGCTCATGTCATCGAACACGCAAAGCTTGGTGTTAGACAGCGGGCACACGGTGAGCGGAATCTGCTCGTCGATCAGCCGCTCGATCAGCCTGGGATCTTCAGCAGAGCGAACGCCGTGGTCGATACGGCTCACCTTGAGCAGATCCAGCGCCTGCCAGATGTATTCAGGCGGGCCTTCTTCACCGGCATGCGCAACCGCGAGGAAGCCTTCAGCACGAGCCTTGGCGAACACACGCTCGAACTTGCTCGGCGGATGACCCACTTCGGAACTGTCCAGACCAACCGCAAAGAACGCGTCGCGGAACGGCATCGCCTGGGCGAGCGTGTCGAATGCCGCTTCTTCCGGCAGGTGGCGCAGGAAGCTCAGGATCAGTCCGCTGCTGATGCCCAGCAGTTCGCGGCCGTCCGCCAGGGCTTCGCTGATGCCGCGCATCGCCACTTCGAAGGGAACGCCGCGGTCGGTGTGGGTTTGTGGATCGAAGAACGGCTCGGTGTGAACCACGTTTTGCGCTTCGCATTTCTGCAGGTAGGCCCACGTCAGGTCGTAGAAGTCCTGCTCGGTGCGCAGCACGTTGGCGCCGGCGTAATACAGGTCGAGAAATTCCTGCAGATTGCCGAAGTTATACGCGCTGCGGAGGGCGTCCACGTCATTCCACGGCAGGGCGATCTTGTTGCGCTCGGCGAGGGTGAACAGCAGTTCAGGTTCGAGGGAGCCCTCAAGATGCAAGTGGAGCTCGGCTTTTGGCAACGCATTGAGCCAGTCGTACATGGGAACCCCCGTTTGAAAAGGCGCATTTAAGCATGCGTCCGGAGCTGACCCCAAGGTCAGCCTCCGGCGGTGCCGACCTGTGTGGTCGCACCAGGCACCACTGTGCAAAAAACGAGCAAAGACGCGTAAGCGAGAACGGGCGCGGCCAAGCGGCGGAAGCCCAACGGTTATCCACACGGTTGTCCACGTAACCTGCGCATAACCGTTGTGCACCATGATGGCTATTTGAGATCGAGCCCGGAACTGCCGCTTCCTTGAAAAAATATTTGAAAAACAAAGGGTTTTGGTTGGTGAGCAGCGATATGTGACGTTTCGGTTAAAAAATGAGCAATGCTGGCGAGGCGGCGAGGTTGCTGGCTCCGGCGCAACGTTCCCAACGTTATCCACAAACTCATGCACACCAACGGTGGAAAACCCTGCGGCAATAAAAAGCCGCATCAGGCTAGCCCGATGCGGCGAATAGGAGAGGCGCACCGAAGCGGCGCGCTCCCGTCAGTTCTGCTGGGTTGGCGGCGGAGTCTGCGGCACGTTCGGCTCGACGGGTTCGCCGACGTCCGGTTCGTCATCGTCGGGCATGTCGACATCAACGTCGGGCACGGTAACGGTTTTCTCCTTGGTGCCAACGTCGACATCTGGCGTGTCTACGTCGTACTCAGGCATTTTTCCGCCCTCGACGTTGACCTCAGGCATCTCGCCTTCCTCGGTTTTTTCAACATCGCAACCGGCCATACCCAGCGTGGTGAGCAGCACGGCGCCAGGGATCAGCCACTTGTATCGACTTTTCATTTGTCTAACTCCTGTTTCGCGGGAAAACGTGTCGCTTCCAGCCATCGTCGGCGCTTCGTCGCGCGTTTCGACGGCAGTATCGCTCTTACAGGTGACTAGATCGGGCCGGCTCAGTTCCGCTACCGGCGCTTCAGCGTTCCAGCGGTTGCAGGATTGAGCGGCCGCGGCTGACATCGGCGAAGAGGTCGCGCAAGGCTTCGAATTGCGCGTGGGGCAGGGCGATGATGAGGTCGGCACCCTCAGCATCGAAGGTTTCGGATTCAATCAGCGCCTCATGGTCAGGCAGGCGCGCCTTGATTAGCGCCAGCTCGGCGAACCGGCAATGGCAGCGGCAGCGGATGCGCTCGACGAGTTCGAGCTGTTCGCCTGCCTGCAGGCATTTCGCTGTAGTACCGCCATAGGCGCGCGCCAGCCCACCGGTGCCGAGTTGAATACCGCCATACCAGCGCGTCACGACGACCACCACCTGATCGCAGGCTTGTCCCTCGATGGCAGTGAGCATGGGTCGTCCGGCAGTGCCGCCGGGCTCGCCGTCATCGCTGAATCGATAGTGATTGCCGATCTTCCAAGCCCAGCAATTGTGCGTCGCGCTCAAATCGCTTACCGCCTCAATGAACGCCTGTGCATCGTCTGGCGTAGCGATGGGGGCGGCCTGGGCCAGGAATCGGCTCTTGCGGATTACTTCCTGAAAGTCGCAGGCGCTCGTGAGTGTGAAGGGCATCGGACAGCTTCGAGTAAACAGGTGCGGACCGGCATTTTAGCGGGCCGAGCGCTGTGCGCGTCGACGCCGCTCAGCCATTTTCCTGAACTTACCTGGACGAGATTGAACACAAAAAGGGTGGGCCCATGGTTCGTTCATCTGAAGGGCCATCTGGGCGTGCTTCAAACCATCTCTTCCAGGAGGTCACAATGCTCAACTCCAAGTACCAATCCTGTATCGAGGCTTGTTCCAACTGCGCCATCGTCTGCGAGACCTGCGCCGCATCGTGCCTGCGTGAGGACGACGTAAAGATGATGGCGCGCTGCATCGAGCTCGACCGTGACTGCGCCGACCTCTGCGCGCTATCCGCCGTGCTGATGACCCGCGACAGCAAGCTCGCCAAGGAGATGTGCCGTATCTGTGCACAGATTTGCCGCGAGTGCGCAGAGGAGTGCGGGCAGCACCAGATGGACCACTGCCAAGCCTGCGCGAACGCCTGCCGCCGGTGCGCCGAAGAGTGCGAGAAGATGGCGGCCTAAAGCCGTTGCGCCGAAGCGGTGTGCAACGCGCGCACCCTTCGGCTACGCCAACCAATCCAGTGTCAGGATCAGCCGGCGACTTTCAGCGGCTACGTCCGGGGACCGGTGAATGATGCCGGCGCCTTCGTTTCCTGCCCATTTCTCGCCTTTGAAAAGCGCAACCTCACCTGCCAGCAGTTGTTCGATGTTCCGCCTGTCTTGCGGCTCGGCGGTGGGGTCACCGAGGCGATGGCGGGGCATGGCGCGTTCAGGCAGCCATTCGCTTCCGGCGCCGGCATAAGTCGTGATCAGGCGCAACGGGACGTGGTCAACGTGGAAACGCGGGCACATGGCCTTGTCCAGCGCACGCAGACGTATGCCGATACGGCGTGCGTCTAGCAGGCAGGCGAAGGCCGTCGCGAGCCATTCGATGTCTGCGACGAAACCATCGTGGCCGGCCAGGTCGCGGTACGCGTCAGCAAGCGTTGGCAGTCGCACCTCGCCTGTTTGAATCTCCAGCGTGATCGACTCGGCTAGCGGCTCGCCTAACCTCAGCAGTGTCTGCGCGAAGTGCGCGACATGCAGAGGGAGCTTCCGCTGCCACACCGTGAGATTGACACCGTCCATCAGCGCATCGCCCAACACGTCGGGCGTATCACTGAACAGTTGCTCCGGGGCCGAACGAACGGCTTGGCTCGCCAGCATCACGCCACCTCCCGATGCCAGGGCGTAAACGGGTCGGGCAAGCGCAGCCAGTGTTCCGGGCCGAGGCTCCATTCGTAGTCGTTGAGCAGGCAGGCGTCGAGCTCGCCGCGTAGGCGGCTGAAGTCGATGTGTTGGCCGATGAAGACCAGCTCCTGCCGACAGTCACCTGATTCGCCGTGCCATTTCTGGTGGATCGATTCTCTTGATTCCTCATCCGCCGGCCATTGCGCCTCCGGTACGAAACGCCACCAGCGGCCGGCATATTCGTAGCGCATCAACCCGCCCGCCTGGGACCAGCTGCCGGCCTCCTGCGGGCGGCTGGCGAGCCAGAAATAACCCTTCGAGCGCAGCAGGCGGCCGTTGGTCCATTCGCGGTTGAGAAATGCGTGGAAGCGTTGAGGGTGAAAGGGGCGTCGCGCCTGGTAAACCGTCGAGGCGATGCCGTACTCCTCGGTTTCAGGAACGTGTTCACCGCGAAGTTCCTGCAACCAACCAGGCGCCTGCGCAGCGCGCTCGAAGTCGAACCGGTTGGTGTCGAGAATGCGTGCGAGGGGTACCTGGCCCATGCTCATCGGCAGGATGTCAGCATGCGCATTCAGGCGGCCGAGGATGGCGGTCAGCTCCTCGCGCTCAGCGCTGGAGATCAGGTCGATCTTGCTGATCAAGATGACGTCAGCGAACTCGACCTGCTCGATCAGCAGGTCTGTGATCGAGCGCTCGTCCTCCTCGCCCAGGGTTTCGCCGCGGCTGGCGAGGCTTTCCGCTTCCTGAAAGTCGCGCAGGAAATTTACGCCGTCAACGACAGTGATCATGGTGTCCAGCCGCGCCAGGTCCGCAAGGCTCTGGCCCTGATCGTCGCGAAAGGTGAAGGTCTCGGCCACGGGTAGCGGCTCGGAGATGCCGGTCGACTCGATCAGCAGATAGTCGAAGCGGCCTTCACGAGCAAGCTGGCCGACCTCGTCGAGCAGATCTTCGCGCAGCGTGCAACAGATGCAGCCATTACTCATCTCGACGAGTTTTTCCTGCGCACGGTTGAGGCTGACGTCGCGCTGCACCTCGCCGCCATCAATATTGATTTCACTCATGTCGTTGACGATCACCGCGACGCGACGACCTTCACGGTTCTTGAGAATGTGGTTGAGCAGCGTGCTTTTGCCGGCGCCGAGGAAGCCGGACAGCACGGTAACAGGGAGGCGTTTCATGGTGGTCTCTCAGGCGGTTCTCTTGTGTTTTTCGAGCGCTTCCTGGCGCTCCTTGGCTTCGATGCACAAGGTCGTGGTCGGACGCAGCAACAAGCGCCGCAGGCCAATCCGCTCGCCTGTTTCAGCGCACCAGCCGTACTCGCCGCGGGCAAGGCTGTCGAGCGAATCGTCAATCTTGTCGAGCAGCTTTTTTTCTCGCTCCAGTAGCCGCAATTGCCACTGGTGGTGCTCCTCGGCTGTGCCGACGTCCGAGGGATCGCTACTTGGTTCCTGATCGCGCAGCGTCTGGAATTCTTCCGCTATACGCGCCTGCAACTCGGTACGTTGCCGTATCAGCAGGTCGCGAAAGAACGCCTGCTGGGCAGCGTTCATGTAGTCGTCGAGTGGCTGGGCGAGGAGTTCGGCTTCGGTCATGTCGAATGGGCGCGTTTGAGATGTTTAATAGTTATAACATAACAATTTTATTGTTGGCGCAACTTGGTTTTACAACGGTGTCTGCGGGCGCAGACGCTGGCCAAGAAGGATCGAAAGGCGCTTGTGAGGCGCACATGAGCGGATGGCTGCGCTTTAGCAGAACGCGTTGCGTTCAAGATGTGTAGAGGCAAACCTGTATCGACCGGCCGTTGGCTAACGGAGGGTCCTGAGCCCGTGGTGAGCGGGGCCTTGCATCGCAAACCACGCGCACGTTACCCAAGCGACTGCCTAGGCATTACGTGGCGGGCGAGCGGCTAATGCGGGCTGCGTGATCGCCAGCAAGCTGGCTCCTACACTGGCATTACTGCATGCGCGGGTAAGGCCTGAACGTAGACGGCTTGAACCACGCAATAGGTCAAGCGCCTTCGCATCGGTAGGAGCCAGCTTGCTGGCGATCAAACGAGAGACTCTGACCGACGTAGTCCTTTTGTTCGCGCTAAGACAGTCCGGCAAGCGCTGCTCTTCTAGCTTCACGCCACCTGCCTTCTCCGATACCCCTGCGCGACTTGCACCAGCACCACCAGTGTCACGATCGGCAGCAGGCCGATGTTCACCGCCGCCCAGCCGGCCTGGGCGATCAGGGCTCCGGAGGCGAAGGACATCACCGCTGCGACGCTACCGTTGCTCAATTCCATCAGGCCTTGTGCGCTGGCACGTTCGGTGGCGCTGTGGCCTTGGCCGAGCTGGGTGGTGCCGGCGACGAGCATCAAGTTCCAGCCGATGCCGAGCAGGCAGCTACTGAACAGGAAATGAAGATGGCTGATGCCGAGCAGCGCGACCAGCGCACTGGCAATCAGCAGCCCGCCGCCGACGCAGGCGACCATTCGGCTGCCCAACCGATCGACAAGCGGGCCGGCTATGAACGCCGGCAGGAACATGCCGAGCATGTGCCATTGGATGACTTGCCCGCTGGTCTGCAGATCCAGCCCGTGGCCGTGCATCGCCAGGGGCGTGGCGTTCATCACCAGGATCATCAGGCCGTGGCCGGCAGCGGTGGTCAGCACGGCGGCACGGACGGTGGGCCGCGCAAGCAGCTCACGCCACGGCACTGCGGAAGGTGCTGTCTGGGTGGCAGCGGCCATGGCAGGAGTCCGCAGCCCCATGAGCACCCCCAGCCCCAAGGCTGCGAGCACCGCGATCAGCAGATAGGCGCCGACGAAGGGAACGCTGAGCAGGTCGCGTGTCGCATTGCCCAGCGACGGAGCCACAAGCGCCGCGACCACACCGCCACCGATCACGCAGGCGGTGGCCCGGCCTTTATACGCATCGCTGACTGACTCGAGCGCGGCGAAGCGGTAATACATCGCCGAGGCTTGGTAGGCCCCGATGGGCAGCGCGCCGAGGCAGAGCAGGGTGAAGCTACCCGACCAGACGGCCCCTGCGCTGATCAACCCGCCCAGTACGCCCGCCAGCGCACCGATGACGAAACCGGCCCGGCGGCCGCGCCGCTGCATGAACCCTGCGACAGGCTGCAGTGCAATCAGGCCACCAAGCATCAGCACGGCGAGGGGCAGGGTGGCCAGGCCGGGCGATGGAGCCAGGCGCAGGCCGACGATGGAGGTGAGGATGATGCCGGTCATCGAACATGACCAGAACAACGCCTGCGCGATGAATAAGCGCAATACTTGGGGGTTGCGAAGCAGTAGCGGCATGGCGAGATCTCCTGAATGACGGGCACAGCGATGCCTGGCTCAGTGCCAAGTTGAATCGATTGCTGGGGCTGGTTGCCGCTTAGCCGAAGCGTTGGTAGAAGTCTCGCGGGCTGACCGAGAGGTGCTTCTGGAAGCTGCGCCTGAGGTTTTCCGGATGGCCAAAACCGGTCAATCGCGCCACTGTCGCGATGGAGGCCTGGGCGTCGAGCAACAGGCTGCGAGCCGCTTCGAGGCGCACCCGCTCGATGTATTGCCCCGGCGCCATACCGGTCTCCTGACTGAACAGGCGGCACAGGGTGCGGGGCGTCATGTGCGCTTGCGCGGCCAGCGCTTCGATGGACAGGTCATCGCCTAGGTGTCCTGGAATCCATTCGAGAAGCGCGGCAAGCCGCGCCACGGTTCCAGTCGGCGCAGCCAGCATCGGGCTGAATTGCGTTTGCCCGCCTGGCCGGCGCAGAAACATCACCAACCGCTGTGCCACAGCCAGGGCAATCGGACGCCCGAGATCGGCCTCCACCAACGCGAGCGCCAGATCGATGCCGGCAGTGACGCCCGCCGAGCTGAACAGGTGCGCCGCCTGGGGATCGTTCGGGTCATAGGTGTGCAGGCGGTCCCCCTGAACGTCGACAGCAGCGTACTCGCCAAGCGCGTGCAGGTCCGCCCAGTGGGTGGTCGCCTTGCGACCGTCGAACAGCCCGGCTTCGGCCAGGATCAGCGCACCCGAACACACCGAGCCTAGGCGCCGCACTTGCGGTTCGGCGCGACGCAGCCAGTCGAGCAGCGCCTGCTTGCCCTGTTGCTCCGAAACGCCTGCACCGCCCGGCACCAGCAGCGTATCGAGTGCTGCCGGGTTGATGTCAGCCCATGCCGCGTCAGCCACCAGCCTCAAACCGGCGGACGTCGCTACCGGCCCGCAGGCATCAGCAATCAGCCGTAGCGAGTAACTGGCCGGCAAGCCCTGGCGCTGGCGCTCGACATTGGCCGAGGCGAAGACCTGCATCGGGCCGGTCACGTCCAGGCTCATGACATCTGGGTAGATCAGGCAGGCAATGGTGCGGATGACGTCCATGCTGCACCTCGATCGATAGAGAGGCCTGCAGTCTGCGACGCTGCACGGCCTGTCGCAATGACAAGGTTCCCACGGATCTTGCCAGATACGCTCAGACGTCCGCGCGCCTGGCCCGTTGGCGGTACTGGCCAGGCGTCATGCCGACCACGGCGCGAAAGTCGTGGATGAAATGCGCTTGGTCGCTGTAGCCGCAGGCCAGGGCGATATCGAGCAGCGGATCGCCGGCGCGAAGCTCCCGGCGGACCAGGGCCACGCGTTGGATGCGGCTGAATTGCTTGGGCGTCAGGCCGACCTGCTGGCGGAACAAACGCTCCAGTTGTCGCTGGCCAAGCGGCACGCTCGTGAGCAAATCGGCCAGTCGCGCTCGGCCGGCGCTGGCGGCGATCTGCTGGAGCAGCTGTTGTACCGGGGCGCGACCTGCCTGATGTTCGCTCAACTGACGCAGCAGATAGCCTTCGACCAGCGCCTGTTGCGCGGGCCGGCTCAATTCGGCCAGCCGATCAACCAGCCCGGCCAGGGTTGGCCGCGGCCCATCGGCGCCATGAAAGCCGGCCAGTTCGTCCAGCCCGACGCCCAGAAACGGCGCCCCCATGCCTGGTCGAAAGCGTACGCCCATAAGGTTCACCCGCCCGCTCAGTTGTAGCCGAGCACTGGTCAAGTGCGGGCCGGCGACCAGCGTACGGGGCCGATACAGGCTGCCGTCGAAGGCCATGGGGTCGGCGAAATTGAAAATCACGCCACTGGCCCCGTCGGGGTGCAACATCTGCTCGTCCCGCATCGCTGCGGCGTCGCCTTCCAACCACCAGAATCGTTGCACATGGGCCGCGAGCGCCGGCGGCGGGTGGCGCGTCATGAAGCCTTCGAGGCGGGGCAGACGTTCGTGCAAGCTGGGCATGAGGGCGGTTTCGCAGGATGTCGAAAATCTACAATAGCGCAGCACGGCGGCTGCGTAGCCTTGGCCTCACATCGAACCGAGGAGTGACCACCATGCGTATGAACTACCACGCCGCTGCCCCCGAAGCCGTCAAGGCCATGAGGAGCTTAGAAAGTTACCTGGCGCGCCAAAGCCATAGCGAGGATGGCATCGACAAGCCGCTGATGGAGCTGGTGAAGATTCGCGTGTCACAGCTCAATGGCTGTGCGTTCTGCATCGACATGCATACCCAGGATGCGCGCGCTCTGGGCGAAACCGAACGACGGATCTACGCTCTCAGCGCCTGGCACGAGACGCCCTTCTTCAGCGAGCGCGAACGTGCCGCGCTGGCCTGGGCGGAAGCCAACACGCTGCTACCGCAAGGCGTGTCACAGGCGCTGTTCGACGAGGTGCGCACGCAGTTCACCGAAGCCCAGCTCACCAACCTGACGCTGGTCATCGCCACGATCAACGCCTGGAATCGCTTCGGGGTGTCCTTTGCACCGGTGCCGGGCAGCTATCAGCCTGCCTGACTGCCCGTCGCCGCCGCTCGGCCTCGAAGGCTGGGCGGCTGGTTACATTCAGCGCTTGAGCTTTTGGTTGCCTACGGCACAGAAGCTCTGCGCCTGTCGCGCTTCGGGCAGCGAACGCAGCTCGGCCATGCATTCGGCCTGGCTGGCCATACGTGCAACGCTGAGCTGGGCATCGTCATCGACGCCGATCAGGTAGGGCTTGTTGTAGCGGGGGCCGTCATGCCAACCGGAGAAGCGTTGCTCGCTGTAGGCGCAGCGGTAGCGACGGTGGCCAGAAAAGCCCTTGAAGCGGTCGCTGCGAAAGATGTGGTGATAGCGCAGCCAGTCACGCTTGCTCTGGCCATCGCGTACAGCGTCGAGGCAGCCCTGCAAATCAGTGATATCCGGCTCGTGAAGAAAGATGCTATGCGCCAGGCTGGAACCGTCCAGCTGAACGGTCGCGACGAGATAGACCTGGCGTTCGGCCGCTTGCGCCGAGACAGCCATCAAAGTGCCCAGTATCCACATCCCTGTTCTGATCACGGCAATGCTCCTTGGCGCATTTGGGTCGGGAGCGCACCCTAGCCGAGGCGGCATGTCGAAACAAGCGGTGACCGGCAAGCCGCCTTCACAGGCAGGCGAGCACGCGCGCAACGCGGAAACGAAATGTTGCATGCCCGTCGGCGGGTCATTACGTGGCACCACGGCATTCCTTGTACAGTGGCCGTCCCTTTGGCCACGCGTTTTACACATGACCCTCCTGATAGCGTTCGCTGTCTTGTCCATCCTCGTTTCGTTCATCTGTTCGATTCTTGAAGCTGCCCTGCTATCGCTGACACCCAGCTTCGTCGCACACCTGAAAGCCTCCAAGCCGAAGCTCTACGAGCGCCTGAAAAAGCTAAAGGACAACGTCGACCAGCCGCTTGCGGCGATCCTGACGCTGAACACCGTTGCCCATACCGTTGGCGCGACCGGTGTGGGTGCGCAGGTAACGGTCGTCTTCGGTAATGGCTACGTTGGTGTTGCCTCGGCGGTGATGACAGTGCTGATCCTGGTGCTGTCCGAGATCTTGCCCAAGACCATCGGTGCGCGTTATTGGCGCACGCTGGCGCCGTACCTGCCGCCGCTGCTCAACGGCATGATCCTGCTGCTCAAGCCGTTCATCTACCTGTCCGACTTGATCATGCGTGCGGTCGGCGGCAAGGAGCCGGAGCATGACATCCGCCAGGAGATCAAGGCGCTGACGGTGCTAGGCCGCGAGAACAAGAGCCTCGACGAGGACGAGTTGCGCGTCATCAGCAATATTCTCGACCTGCACGAAGTGCGTGTGCGCGATGTGATGACGCCTCGGACCGTCTGCGACTACACCTCGCCCGACATGCCCATTGGCGCGTTCAAGGCAAAGGTCGCTGACAGCCAATTCTCTCGTTACCCGGTCATTGGCGACGATGAAAGCCCGCTGGGTGTGGTGTTCCGCTACGACGCGCTCGCCGCGACCGATGATGACGCGCCGGTGTCGAGCCTGATGAAACCGGTGAAAGTGACGCCGGAACTGACCAGCGTCGAGCAACTGATGACCCAGTTGCTGCACGAACGCCAGCACATGAGCCTGGTCTACGATGAGTTCGGCAGCTGGCGCGGCCTGGTGACGCTGGAAGATGTGATGGAAACCATCATCGGCCAGCCGATCATGGACGAGACCGATGACATCCCGAACATGCGTCGTTTTGCCAAGCGCCGTTGGGATCACCGTATCAAGCGCGCCCGCGAGATGTAGGAGCGAATTCATTCGCCCGGGGTGGAGGGGGTGGGCGAATGAAATTCGCCCCTACAGGGCCGTTGCCGGCCCGCCCGGTGGGTTGTGCACCCCGACCACACCAACCGCCAAGCCGACCCGTTTCCCATGTAGGGACGAATTAATTCGCCCGGGGTGGCGGGGGGGTGGGCGAATAAAATTCGCCCCTACAGGGCCGTTGCCGGCCCGCCCGGTGGGTTGTGCACCCCGACCACACCAACCGCCAAGCCGACCCGCTGCCCATGTAGGGGCGAATTCATTCGCCCGGGGAGGCCGGGGGTGGGCGAATGAAATTCGCCCCTACAGGGCCGTTGCCGGCCCGCCCGGTGGGTTGTGCACCCCGACCACACCAACCGCCAAGCCGACCCGCTGCCCACGTAGGGGCAAATTCATTCGCCCGGTGAGGCGAGTTGGGCGAATGAGTTCGCCCCTACGAGTGCATTCGCCCTGGTCGCCGCGCCGAGCGGCTCTTGCTTAGCGCTTCACCATGCCCAACCGCATGAAGCGCGTCTCACCGCTGGCGTCTTCCACACCGTCATTGTCGGTGACGACGAACAGGCGGCCTTGCGCATCCACCGCAGCGCCTTCGACCTTGTCCAGCACCCAGCCGTTCGTGGCTTTCAAGTCGGGCAGCAGGTCGCGCTCCAGCGTCTTGGCCAGCAACGGAAAGGATTGGCCTTCGTTGGCGGGCTGCGCATTGCCGAGGTCGATCCGGTACAGGCGCTTGACCTCCGCGGCAGTGCCCTGCTGGTTGTCCCGCTCGATCACCAGAAACTGGCCATTGCCCAGGGAGGTGAGTTCGGAGAGGCCGACCCACGCGCCGTCGGGCGCGGCGTCGAGCGGGTAGTGGTAGAAGCCCCACTCGCCGCTGCCCGGGTTGAACACACCGATGCGCACCCGGCCGGCCGGGTCGTTCTTCCACTCACGCTGGAAAGCCACATAGACACGAGTGCTCGCACCTTCACCCGCTACCGCCACGCCTTCGAAACCATTGCTGGTTTGCTGCGCCGCCACGCTGGCTGGCAGGGCAAATTCTTCGAGCACTTCGCCCCGGGCATTGGCGCGAATCAGCAGGTTCGGTTTGGCTTTGCCGTTGCCCTCCGAGGCAAGCCAAAAGTCGCCATTCGCGGCCTGGGCGATCCCTTCCAGGTCGTAATCGACCGTCTTGCTTGCTTTATGCAATTCGATCTGTTTGTCGATGACGGCGGGTGTCTTGCTGGAGTCGATGCCGAAAATGCGTGACGCCTTGTAGTAGCTGTCCGGCACCGCGAACAGGCGATTGGCCTGCGTGCGGTCAGCGGCCAGACCGCTGAGCGCGCCCCAGGGAATCAGGTCGCCATCGGCCGAACGGATCTCGGGATAGGCCGCGCGCTTGGCGCCGAATTGGTAGATCGAAATCGTCGAGCGGTAGCCGTCCTCGGCCGAATCTTCTTCGCTGCTCACTACCAGCAGGTTGCGCGACGGAATCGGCAGGATGCCTTCGGGGCCCATGCCGGCCGGCAACAGCTGGCGTAGGGCCGGGGCCCAGGGGCGTGCGACGTCATAGACGGCCACCGCATTGCCGCGCTCGCTGCCGACGAACAACAAGTCCTGCTTGCGGAAGCTGGCCGCGGCGATGCCTTCGGGCTCGATCCCTTTGTTCTCCGAGCGATTGTCCGGGTAGTGCCCGGCGCGGATGAAGGCATGTTCCAGCGAGGCGCCGGCGTCATGCCAGACGCGGCCGTTGTAGTCGAAGAGGGTGAAGCTGCGGCTGCCGCCTTCTTCACCGTCAGCGTCTTCGTAATCACCTTCGTTGGCGGTCGCCAGCAGGGGGCCGACCCAGGCGATGGCGTCGGGCTCGCGGCGCTTGCCCTTGAGCACACCGACCGGCTCGATGCGGTCGTTCTCTTCGACGTCTACGCCTTCGAGATCGACCTGGCCGGCGCTGAAATGACGCATCACCCGGCCGCGACGCAGGTCGACGAGGACGATGTGATTGTTTTCCTGCAGGGTGACGGCAGCGATGTCCTGGTCGTTGATGCTGACGTACTCAGGCTCGGGATCGCCCGGGGCCGTGTCGGCGAGGCCGGTCAGGTCGACGTCGCGAGTACTCCAGCGCGACGGCTGGCCCTTGAGGTCGACGATGCGCAGAAAGCCGGCTGGCAATTGGGGAATGAGGCCGTCGTTAAGGTCCTCGTCGCGCTCGTTTTCAATCGCGACAGCGGCGTAGCGCCCCTTTGGGCTGATCGCAATGGAATCCGGCTGGCCGCCCATGGGCAGGGTCGCGACGCGTTTGGGTTGTGCCGGGTTGCGAATATCGAACACCGCGAGCACGCCGTCCGGCTGGGCGTAGCTCAGCGAGGTATTCACCGCGACCAGCGCGTAATGATGGTGCACCGCCACGGACGTCGGCTCGCCTTCCAGCTGGACGAAGCCGGCCGGCTTGGGCGACTTCGGATCGCGTATGTCCACCAGACCGATGCGCTCGCCGGGGCTGTCGGTGTAGATCAGGGTGCGACCGTCACGGCTGACCGTAGTGATCTCAGCGACGGTCTGCTTGGCCTGATCTTCATCGGCGCCGAGGTTGCGATACACCGGGAAGGTCGCGATCCGCTCGAAGTATTCCGCTGCGTGCGACGAGGCGGCCTGCGAGGCCACGGGGAGAAGGGCGAGCGTCAACGCGGCGGAGAGCGCAGTGCGGGTCAGGCGGGTCGGTCTGGTCATGCGGGCCTCGGCATCCATGAGTGGGTTAGCCAAAACACGCTATGGCGGCTGTGTTACGAGGGTGTGACGCGGGGTAGGTTTGTTGTCGGGTCGCAGGCCGTACCGATGAGGGCGGCGACCTGCGGACCCTAAGGCGTTGCTTACTTGGGCTGCAGCTCCAGCAAGCGACCACCGTCACCGTCTTCGAGCAGCCAGAGGCTGCCGTCCGGCCCCTGCTCGACTTCGCGAATACGTTCGCCCATGTCGTAACGCGCGGCTTCGCTGGCGTTCTCGCCATCCAAGGTGACGCGCACCAGGCCGCGCGCCGACAGGCCACCAATGAGCGCGTTGCCCTTCCAATCGGCGAATCGGTCGCCGTTGTAGATGATCATCCCTGCCGGGGAAATGACCGGCGTCCAGCTGATTTTCGGCGCGATGAATTCAGGCCGCGTGTCGTGATCCGGGATCGGCTTGCCGCTGTAATGGTCGCCGTTCGAGACCTCGGGGTAGCCATAATTGCCACCTTTCTGAATCAGGTTGAACTCGTCACCGCCCTGCGGGCCCATCTCGTGCTCCCACAGTCGGCCTTCGGCATCGAAGGCGATGCCCAACGGGTTGCGCTGGCCCAACGACCAGATCTGCGCCGTTACACCACCCCGGTCGGCGAAGGGATTGTCCGACGGTACGCTGCCGTCGTCGTTGAGCCGGAGGATCTTGCCAAGGTTGGCTTCCATGTCCTGTGCGGGGGTGAATTTCTGCCGCTCGCCGGATGAGATCCACAGTTTCCCGTCCGGGCCGAATGCCAAGCGGTGCCCGTAGTGCCCCCCACCGGACACCTTGGGCGACTGCCGCCAGATCACCTGCACGTCCGTCAGCGCGTGGCTGTCGATATCTAGCGTGGCCCGCGCTACCGCCGCCCCCCGGTCGCCGCCGTCGCCTTTTTCGGCATAGCTGAGGTAGATACGGTGATTGCTGGCGAAATCTGGATGAAGGATGACGTCGCCGAGCCCGCCCTGGCCGCCATAGGCCACCTCGGGTACTCCGCTGACTGACTGCGCTTTGCCCGTCTTCACGTCGACATGCTTGAGCGCGCCGCGCTTCTCGGTGACGAGGGCCGAGCCATCCGGCAGGAAGGTCATCGCCCACGGCTCGAACAGGGTCGCGCGTGGCGTCGCGGTAAAAGGCCAATCGTCTTTACCGATCGCCTCCGTCGCGGCATGAGCCGTCAGTGAGGCGACCCCCAGGGCTAGGGTGCTGGCAAGGGCAAGCTGCTTCATAACCGTCCTCCTCGAAAGTGGGCTTCAACGTTACTGCGGCGGGCCGAGGTTTCGGGCTGTGGATTTGTTACCTGAGACGTCAAGCCGGAGCCGCTTCGTAGAGCTCCAGCGGCAGCCCGTCCGGATCGGCAAGAAAGGTGAAGCGCCTGCCGGTGTACTCGTCCACGCGGATCGGTTCGACGTCCACGCCTTGCGCCTCGAGCGCCGCCTTGCTCGCAGCGACGTCATCGACCAGGAACGCCAGGTGCCGGAGCCCCTGCGCTTCAGGGCGGGATGGGCGCGGCGGTGCGTCGGGAAAGGAGAACAGCTCTAGCTGACCGCCTTCCGGCAGCGCGAGGTCCAGCTTGTAGGAGCGCCGCGCCTCCCGGTAATGCTCGGCAATCACGGTCAGGCCCAGCACCTCGGTGTAGAAGCGTTTCGAGATCGCGTAGTTGGAACAGATGATCGCGACGTGATGGATCGATCGCAGCATGCGGCTTGCCCCGTTAAAACTTCATAGAAGACCGGCTGGCGCCTGGCACGTTCCTACCTGATCTTTTGGATGCTCGGCATCGATCACTTCAAGCGCATCAACGACCGCTACGGCCACGGCTGCGGCGACGAGTGCCTGGCCCTCATCGGCCAGACCCTGAGCAATTTCAGTCGTCGGGACAACGAATTTGCCGCGCGACTGGGCGGCGAGGAGTTCGCCGCGGTCTTCTATGGCATGCCGCCAGCCAAGGCTGCGGCCATCGCCGAGCAGGTCCGCGAGTCCGTAGCGAAACTGGAGTTACAGGTCCCCGACGCCACGATCCGCTTCACCATCAGCATAGGTGTCGCCGCGTGGATACCGGCAGCCGAAGACACGAAACTGACCTTTGCCAAGGCAGCCGACGAGGCGCTGTACCAGGCAAAGGCCATGGGGCGTGACCATGTTTGCCTGGCAGAGCGGGCTGGGCACGCCAACGACGTGCTATCGGACGATACGGTGCAGGGGGCTCGTTAGACGCCAGACGAGCGAAACGCTTCGAAACGGGGCGCTATCTCGCCTCAGTTGGGAGCGTCTTGTCCGCGTGTCGACAGCCATGCATGGATCAACCCCGCCTGGAAGAATGGCGTGGGGTGCTCGAATCCACCCGCCTCGATAAGTGCCGCGACACGGCCCGGCGGTAGGATGGCGACATCCTGTGCGTATGCCTTGCGCATCCTCTCCAATGCTTCCTCCGAAAGATCCGCCGCGGACATCATGCTCATCCAGCCGCGCAGCAGCACCTCATACTCCGGCGAGGCAACATCCGAAGCCAGATCCGAGCTCGCCAATAGGCCACTCGGCTTGAGGCGCTGCGCAATTTCCCGGAAGAAGCCCGACCGTTCGCCTTCATCCAACATGAACTGAGAAACCAGAAAACAGGTCGCTGCATCGTACCCGTCACCTGCTGGAAGCGAGCTGAGATAGCCTTCGTGAAACTGGCAGCGATCGCTCACGCCTTCGTCAGCTGCCCTGCGTCGACAGACCTCGAGCATCGCCCCTGACGGCTCCACCGCGGTAAACCGCCAGCCCGGGCGCAGCGCTGCCAGATAGAACAGCTCATCCCCCGTCCCTACACCCACACACAGAACCCGCGCATCACTCGGTAAACCGGCAAACTGAGAGCCAAGCAGCAAGTGCAAGCAATGCCTAATCGGCGCCGTCTTCGCCCACTGCGTGTCATAGGTCGCCGCTTGTTGATCGAACAGCGCTTTGAGTTCGTCTTGTTTCATGATGGGCTCCGGCGTGTGGGGGGGTAGCGTTGATTGCTTGGCGAGTTCGGGATTGTCTATATAGACTCGATAACGATGCCAAGTTTTTACTGACAGATGTAATCTGCCCATTTTTATAATTGTCAGGCGTCAATCCTGAGGGAGTAATTGCGGGTTCCATACAACCTCCCATAAATGTCTATCGGGATCCTGGAAATAGCCCGCGTAGCCACCCCAGAAAGTATCATGTGCTGGCTTGACGATAACAGCACCTGCCGTTCTCGCTTGTGCCATTACTTCATCAACCTCGGGTTTTTAGAAAGTGTTATGCACGAGACTTAATTCCGTAGCGCATGAGTTGCCTAGCGGGACGCCAGCATCATGCGCAAGACTTTTTCGCGGCCAAAGTGCAAGTTTTAAACCTGACTACAGATCAAAGAAGGCAACGGCGCCATGTTCAAACTCTTTTCCGATAATACCTTCGCTTTTGAAGCCTAGGCCGTCACGGTAGAAGCGAACAGCCTTCTCCAAATTATCGACGCCAAGGGTTATTACAGTGATGCTTGATTTCATCGATGTGTCCGCCTTGAGTCATTACTATTCAAATTAAATACCGTTCACGTGCTTTTCTGCGAGAGTGTGCCTGTGCGGCTGGTATCCCCAAATCTCACGCTTAACACTTTGCGCCGAAGAACTGAAACAGACAGATAAGTAGTCGCCTTGCACGTCATCAAAGATGAGTGTGTTGCCAGACTCTGTAGAGTGAATAGCGAACATCTCTTTCCTCTGTAGGCTAACGATAAGCTAAGGGGCGGGCTTTAGCCCGTCCCAGCGAACGAAGCGAGCGATTTGAGCGACTTGTTATACGATGCTCATAATTTAGCTTCCAGTTTTTGACGCTTTTCCGCAAGTTTCTCTTTGGCCAGTTTTACATTATTCAACCGTGCTAGAGATTTAAAGTATGAGAGGCAGCCAGCGGCGGCGGCAGCCCAAGCACCAACTGCAAATAAATAAATGGTTCTCTCTAACGGCTCAGGATATGGGAATAGATTTGTTGAGATAACCATAGCGCCTGACAACAGGACGATGAAAAGAGTGAGCGATAGAACCCGAAAGCCAGAGCGTATTAGCTCGACATTGCCCTTGCTGATTTTCTCAATGAATTGTTCTTCATATTCTAACTCTGCGATCGCGGATTTTATCCGTCTGTCCCTGCCGCGCAGATACCAAAAAAATGCAAGACTGCCTAAGAAGGATGTAACTACGGAAAATATAAGAACGCTTAAAGAGAACTGTTGATCCATGAATATCCCTTTTTCGTATAACGTTTGGTTAAGGGGCGGGCTTTGCCCGTCCCAGTGAGCGAAGCGAACGGTTTGAACCATTGGTTAGGTTTTTCTCTGTGCGAACCGCAACAGCCAAAGATAAAAAAAGAAAAGATAAGGCCCATAGAGCCAATGGATAAAATACGTCAGGGTTATTTAAAATACCCATGACGCCCCATATCAAGCTCACAATCGTGCATGCATAAAGAAAAACCCGGAAAAATGAAAATCGGAATTTGCCGTTATCCCAGAACCTAGTAAGAGCAATTATGAATAGAAAATTATAGAAAGGCATTAGTAAAACGAATAATCCTAAGATATGTTTTGGATCGCTCAATATGTCTAGGTTTCCATTGAGTATTATGGAAGTCGAGGCGAATGACGAAAAGATAAACATGATCATGCCTGCGAAAAATTGACCATTTGCTGGCAAAATTAGCGAGGCAATGAACAAGCCCACCGCCAACCGAAAGAACATTCGATCATCCAGATTCATGGTTTAACCTAACGCTTGGTTAAGGGGCCGGCTTTAGCCGGTCCCGAGTGAGCGAAGCGAACGACTTGAACCACTAATTAGATCGGCCACGTGGTTATCAATTGGTGATTGCATAACCACACGCTTTGAGCTCTTTAGATACTTCAATTTTCCAGCCGCCAGCGTCATCTAAGCCAACATAGACCACCCCGCTGATGTCATTCGGAGTTTCTATTTCTCCCTTGACCAAAGCGCAAACGTTCTCCCTGCCTAGCTTTGCCATCAGATACCCATGTTCGAAAACAACGTTTTGTCGAGCTCTGTTTTTGGGAGGAAGTTTTGACTCATGTACGCCCCGGCCGTGATCGCAGGGCGTGTATAAGACTAGAGCAAAGTCAGCGTCGTTTGAATAATGCTCAATTTTCTCAATGATGGTCATGCCTGAACTGGCTTGCTCATGAAGTATGATTGCTTTAAGGCCTAAACTTTCTATGAAGCGACTAACCTCATATTTAGCCTGGTTATCTCTGCCATGAACAATAAAGACATTTCTTTTGTTTCTAGCTACAGGCTTATTTGCCGCGCCTGACACCGTGCTTTGAGTTTTTACCGGTGCTGCTGTTCCGAACTCCAGTGAGTCTAGTAGCGGCGTGAATTGCTCGGAAAGGTACGTTCTTCGCTCAGCATATGTAGAAAACTTTGGCTGTATGAACCCCCAGAAAGAGTCAAGGTTCCTATGCAGCTTTAGCCATGCTGGTAATTGATTGGAAATTTGGTGATTGCTAAGTAATTCGTGGCGAAGTGTTTCGTACTCGCTAGAGTCTGCGGTTTTGCCAGTGGCGTGAGCGATCAATAAATTTAACAGGTAACTTACTTTTTCAAAGTCGCTTTCTAGAAAATTTATGCTCATTCACGGAGTACCGGTTTAGTTTGTTTTAGGTCTAACGCCGCATTCAACGGATTGTCCGCTGCAATGCTTTGTTAGCCTGGTCTATTTGCATTACCAAGGCTCATCAACTTTTCAACAAAATTATGAAATTCGGCATTTGTGCTTATTGCCATATTAAATGAGAATTTATGGACTAGAAGGTTCCTGATATGGTTTATCGAAGAGCGTCCAATCCTTTTATTGAAGATATGCTTATCAACCTGACCGCTGTATTCATTATAAACTTCTTGGTTCAAGCCGGCTGCAATCCATGCTTCTATGGAAGGATTAGCGAAGAACCCGGAAATATTCTCACACTGACTAGATTCAATTATACGGTTAAGCTGCAAAACATTTTGGTGGTACTCATCTTCGGTATGAGCGTCACTATCTAAAAGAACTATTACATGTTCGAATATCTTTGAGTACGGAGCCACAACCTCGCTGAAGGTATTGAGAACTTGATATTTCCCATATGTAGGAATTATTACGAAATGCTGAGCCAAATTAAGATGCTGGACTATATGTGAGACAACAAGCCTATCAACTTCACCCTCGACTACAATACAGATACGTGTTCTGCCCCTAGTATCAGTATCATCTTCATTTGAAATACTAGCTGGTTTAGGAATTGATTTATTAAGCTCATTCATCCAAGTAATTAGCTTCTTCTCGAAGTCAACTATTGATATAAATGGAGCAATCCAGTTATTTGTCTTTCTTTGCGTAATCCAATCTAGAAAATCGAATATTTCATTTCTTTCTGAATATGCGGGAGAAAATGTAGTTAAATATTGATTTCTTCTCCTCGTTTCTTTCTCATCTAAAGTCCGTTGCCTTGCGAAAGTTACGACCGGTATTCCTTCATTGTGTGCGACAAGCACCTCACACCATGTTATGGATAATTTGTTAAGTTCGTATACTAGGTCGAACCGCTTTTTTTTGCCTGATTTTTGTGCTCCAAGAACACTGAATTTCAGTGGCGAAAAGGGTTCCAATGTTGCCCCAACATATTTACCACCATATCTTCTGTCTACCAGACATATTGTTAAATCAGACTCTTTGATAGCCTCTAAGCATTGGTCGTGAGAATGAAGACCAATCCTAGCTGGGAACGTAGGGCTTTCGTGAAATAAAACCTCATGACCATCTGCCTCAAGACGATCAACTACCAACGCCCTGAAGTCCGAAAGATCATATGCAGTGGAGCTAAGAAATATCTTCATTTGCACTTAATACTTCTATATCTGGCTAACGTTTGGTTAAGGGGTCGGCTTTAGCCGGTCCCGAGTGAGCGAAGCGAACGACAACTCCGTCATCTAGCCTTAATGATGACTCTAGAATTTCTTCTAACTCTGGTGTAAGTTTCTTTAAGCGGGATATTTCATTTGACCAATTAGCGCCAGGTGGGTACTCCCATTCTCCCTGCACGTCGTTCTGGATCAAAATTTGACGCAGCTCTAAGGTCATGGTTTTGCTCTAACGTTTGGTTAAGGGGCGGGCTTTAGCCCGTCCCGAGTGAGCGCAGCGAACGACTTGAACGTCTAGTTAGAACTCTTCGATGTTCGGAAACCACAACGCCAAAAGATGCGGCCAAGGTGAAAAGGAAAATTAATTCCACAATCCGAGCTATATAGAACGAGAGGGCGGCATAAACAAATTCAAGCTCATGGAGCTGTTTGCCTTGAATGGACATGCCAATCAGGAAAAACAAAACCCCGGCTATAAGACCGACCATCGCAGCAGACTTAATAGATCGGGCTGTGAAACCAATGAAGAATCCAGGTATGAACCAATATATGCTGTTGATTGAATTCTTCAGCAACCCACCCAAGGGAGCAAGAAACTCAGTTCCGTCATGAAAGAGAGTCAGAGTCGCGTAGCTGTACAGCTCCGATGCCCTAATTGAAACAGCATACGAGACTGCTGCAATGATTATACCTGTCATGATGACCCGGCTTTCCATGCGGACCTCTAACGTTTGGTTAAGGGGCGGGCTTTAGCCCGTCCCAGTGAGCGAAGCGAACGGTTTGAACCATTTGTTAGCTGCAACAACTGGATAGACACTATTAAGGCATTACACCTGGCGGTTGCAAGAGATCAGAGAGAAGTGCGTTGTCACTGGGTAGTTCTCTGCGTTTAAGAATAGCCTTGCCAGCTTCGACAAGAAGAATCCAGCCTTCCTCCCATTCTTCATGAGTCATATCGTTGCGAGAGCCGTGTGCGACTTTGCTTCTTATGTCATACGATTTTTTGAAGCGGGAATGGTAGCTGCGCCTATCTTCGGCGGCACCTACAAGCTGAGCAAGATAAATAGATAACCGGAACGAAAGTTCACTCCCGACCTTTGGAAATAGCGCTTCTAGGCCACACCAAATGTGTAGATATGATTGGGGCGATGACATCAGCATAGGCGCAGATTCCGCTGCCTCACGAAATGCTACAAGTTCTTTTTGCCTGCCCTCCATGACTTTCCAGAATGTGGCGCTTTCGGCTGCCTGTTGAAATGCTGACTCAGAGATTTGCGCCTTTTCCTCAAGATAGATGAATGAAAGTGAAAGCTCGTGCGGCCACATCTCAACCTGAATGTCTTCTGACTTAGGGCCAGACTGAAGCTCTGCCGGCAGCCTTGCGGCTAGCTCGGGACGGGAGCGAGAGCTTATACCCGCGTATTCGTCTGACGAGTGAGTGGCGGCAAAAGGAATACTAAATGGGGATGCACCATTCAGATAAAGGCACATTCGAAGCTGGCTGACATGCAGTTTCGCAACATCTAACGAAGGCGCATCTACACAAAGCTCTAAGCGACATTCAGACAGAAGGGCATCAGCAAACTGAAATGGAAAGTGCAGTTTGTGTTGCGCACCCAAAGTAGATAGATCAGGGAGATTGGCCTTCCGTAGGCGACGGGATAGCGTGAACGGAGCGCTTACTACGCGCTCGCTAGTGAATGAAGGAGTGAGGCCTAGTAACGGGAAGTAGAAGTTCATGTGGTCACGTTTGGGATGCCAGCTAACGTTTGGTTAAGGGGCTGGCTTTAGCCAGTCCCAGCGAGTGTAGCGAGCGATTTGAACCAGTTGTTAGCTGTCACTTACCACCGGTTCAATTTCATCGGCTTCAAACTCAGAGACGGATTTTGTCTCAACCCCAAATCTATATATTGGGCGACCCTTAAATAAAAACACCTGATTTGGGTCTCGGTTGTATCTGATGGTGTCAAAGTCTGCTTGTTTGAGAAATATGCTAACGGTTGCTCTGCCTGCTCTGCGAATTGCAACGATCTTGCTGGCTGGATAAAGCTTGTATACCTTCCCTTGTATTTCTTGATAGGTGCCAAGGTAAGTCTCGTCCTTGAGGGATGCAAGATAGTCTTTAGTTTGGCCAGAAAAGACAGCAACTGTTTCTCTGTCTAGTGCAGGTGAACCTAGAGAAATTGACTCAACGCCACCAACGGTATCGACGCGGTTAACAATATTTGCAACTTCAGTATATATTGAGCCAATGAATATTTTCTTATTTTGGTCTACCTCTTTTTCTACGCGCTTGAGGACATCGCCAACGTAATATCCTATGACTCCTGAAATGACATAATCCATGAGTTTCTTCATGGATTCTTGCACTAATGGGTCTGCTAGTATCGGAAGAAGAGCAAATGCATCGGACTTTCTTTTTCTCTCGCCTAGTTGGAGGGCAAGAGCTTCTCGCTCTTCCTTGTTCGGGTACGCACCTTTAATTAGCTTCCCGTTTTGAGCTAGGTAAGCTTTGTGAATTATCCTTTGTATCGCGAGCAGAGACTCGCTTAGGTCGTAAATACTTACGCCGCTATCTTCGAGCCTCTTTCCGATGAAGCGGACTGACAATATTCCGTTTTCATATTTCTCGCGGTCTAGCATGAAATTTCCTTTGACTGCTAACTATAATTAGACACCAGTTGGTGCATAAGACGCCGGACGGGCGTGGTGTATAACATTCCTTGCCACTGAGGTGCTCCTTGTCTAGATTGGGCGCTTCCAAACGAGCGTGACCGTATAAGGGAGTTATACACCATGGAAGGGAAACCGCGATTGCTTGATCAAGTGCGCGAGCAGATTAGGCTCAAACACTACTCGATCAGAACGGAGCGCGTCTATTGCGAGTGGGTCAAGCGATATATCCGTTTTCACGCGTATCGTCACCCCGTCGATATGGGGGCGCCTGAGGTTGAAGCGTTCCTTTCGGACTTGGCCGTTCGCCGTGACGTGTCGGCTTCTACACAAAATCAGGCGTTGGCGGCTCTGTTGTTTCTTTACCGGCAGGTGCTAAAGCAGGACCTGCCTTGGTTGAGCGAGATCGTCCGTGCCAAGAAGCCGGCCCGGTTACCGGTCGTGTTGTCTCAGCAGGAGGTTCAGCACGTCCTCGATCGCCTTGAAGGCGATGTCGGGCTGGTCGCGGGTCTGCTCTATGGCGCCGGGATGCGTTTGATGGAAGGTGTTCGGCTGAGGGTAAAAGACATTGATTTCTCCAGGCGCGAAATCATCATCCGGGACGGAAAAGGCCAGAAGGATCGTGTCACCGTTCTGCCTGGCTCGCTGGTGGAGCCGTTAAAAAAACATCTGGGACTGATGCGGGCGATTCACCAGCATGAACTGGGCGCGGGAAGAGGGGACGTCTATCTGCCTGAGGCGTTGGCGCGTAAGTACCGAATGGCACAGCGGGAGTGGGGTTGGCAGTACGTGTTCCCAGCCTCCGGGCTATCCACCGATCCCCGTAGCGGGGCGGTGCGCAGGCATCATCTTGACGAAAAGAGGATACAGCGGGCCTTCAAGCGTGCCGTACAGGCTGCTGGCCTAATCAAGCCCGCCACACCTCATACGCTGCGGCACAGTTTCGCGACCCATCTACTTGAAAGTGGGCAGGACATTCGCACCGTTCAAGAGTTGCTAGGCCATGCTGATGTCAAAACCACGATGATTTACACCCATGTATTGAATCGGGGTGGCCTGGCTGTACTCAGTCCGCTTGATCGGTTCTAACGCGTGGGCGCCATCGTTTTCCGCCTTTAATGACAACCAGCGGCCAGGAAGCCGCTGGTTGCTTCGTTGCGGATCAGCCTCTGTATCTACTGGCTCCGCGTCACTCGCCACACCACGTTCGCAAGGTCATCCGCGACGATAACGGCGCCGCTCGGGTCGACGGTTACGCCGACGGGGCGGCCGCGGGTTTTGCCGTCCTTGCGGAAGTCGGTCATGAAATCGACCGGGTCGCCGGCAGGGCGTCCGTCGCGGAAGGGTACGAACACAACCCGGTAGCCGACCGGCTCCTCGCGGTTCCAGCTGCCATGTTCCCCAACGAAGGCACCATTGGCGAACTCACCGGCGATGGCACCATCGGAGAAGTCCACACCCAAGGCCGCGACGTGGGCGCCTAGGGCGTAATCCGGTGCGATGGCGGCGGCGACCTTGTCTGGGTCTTGGGGCCGTACTCGGTCATCGACGTTCTGGCCCCAGTAACTGTAGGGCCAGCCATAGAAGCCGCCTTCCTGGACGGACGTCAGGTAGTCGGGCACCAGATTCGGGCCGAGTTCATCACGCTCGTTTACCACTGACCAGAGCTGATTCGTGCCGGGCTGAATCGTCAGCGCCGTGGGGTTGCGCAAACCGGTCGCATACGGTTTGTGGGCGCCGGTTTCGGCGTCGATTTGCCAGATCATCGCGCGATCGACCTCGGCTTCCATACCGCGCTCGGTGATGTTGCTGTTGGAGCCGATGCCAACGTAGAGGAAGCGGCCATCGGGGCTGATGGTCATGGCTTTGGTCCAGTGATGATTGATCTCCGATGGCAGGTCGGTGACCTTCGTCGGCGGGCCGCTGGCTTTGGTCTGGCCGTCCTGGTAGTCGAAGCGAACCAGCGCATCCTGATTGGCAACGTAGAGGTTGCCGTCATGGAAGGCCAGCCCGTAGGGGGCGTTCAAGTCCTCGGCAAAGACCGTTTGCAGCTCATAGGTGCCGTCGCGGTCAGCGTCGCGCAGCAAGGTCAAACGGTTGCCGCTTTTGACCGACGTGACGCCCTTGGCCTTGATGTAGCCGGCAATCACGTCCTTGGGCTTGAGTTTGGGCGCGTTACCGCCTTTGCCCTCGGCCACGATGATGTCGCAGTTGGGCAGGATCAGCGTCTGCCGTGGAATCTTCAGGTCTTTGGCGATGGCGGTAATAGTGAAGCCTTGAGGCACGGTGGGCTTCTGATCGCCCCAGGTCGACGGATCGGCAATCGTCATGCTCGGCAACAGGCCGCGTTCGGGTTCTGGCAGCTTGGGCTGGGCGCCATACTGCTGGGCGTTGTCTTCACTGCCGCAGGCGGCGAGCAGCACGGAGACGGTCAGGACGGTCAGGGCGTTGCGCTGTTTCATGCTTCACCTCCTGCACGCAGGTTGCTAAGGCCGACCCAGGTTGCCGCGACAGCCAGTACCGTAACGATCACCGACAGAATCAGGCCGAGTGGCATGGTCGCCCAGGCGTCCTTGGCGTGCTCCAGTGCGTTGATGAAGCCCAATACCCAGGCGGCAACCAGCAGCACGAGATAGACCAGCGGTCGCCCTTTCTTCAGCCGTGCACGGCCCAGGTTGACCAGCGCGAAAAGGATTGCGATGCCGCAGAAGACCAGCCCGCCGGCGATCAGCCAGGAGGCGAAATTGCTCCACTGGATCTGGTAGCTGCGGAAATAGGCGATATCGCTCAGCAGGGCGCCGAGAAACAGCGGCACGGTGCCGGCCAGGAAGATGCCATGCAGCGGGTTCGGTACATGGCGGGAGACGCTATGCGTGGTCTCGGTGGTGCGGTGGGTGATAACGGACACGGGAGACTCCTCATCGCTTGTGGCCGGGCCTGGCAGCGCGGGATGCGTTGGCGGCGCGGTTCGCACTGACGGTGCTTAAGAGGGGATCGTGTCGTTGCGGTGTTAGTTCACTGGTGGGGCCGTCGGGCGACCGAGCGGGAGTGTTCAGGGCTCGCTGCAGCAGAGCGCGACATTATCTCTGCCGTCGCGTTTGACGCCATACATGGCCTGGTCCGCTGCGTTGAGCAGCGCATCGAAGCGGGTGCCTTGGTGCGGGCATAGCGCCACGCCGATGCTGCAGGCCACGCGTTGCTCGCCCGCGTCGGTGGCGGTCGGTGTGTTGACTGCCTGCAAAATCTTGCGTGCAGCGGTTTCGGCGTCGGCCGGGCTGGCGACGTCGCGCACCAGGACGACGAACTCGTCGCCGCCATAGCGTGCAGCCGTGTCATAGGCCCGCACCGCGCCGCGTAGGTGTGCGGCCACGGCGCGCAGCACCTGGTCGCCGACTTCGTGACCGTGGCGATCATTGATGTCCTTGAAGCGGTCGAGGTCGACGAGCATGAGCGCAAAGGGCGTGCCGTGGCGCTGCCAGTAGGCCTGGGCTTCGTCGAAACGGTCGGCCAGAAGCTGGCGGTTCGGCAGGCCGGTCAGGGTGTCGTGCGTGGCGAGGTAGGTCGATCGCGCGTGGTCGCGCTCGACGGCGGCGATGCTACGGAAGTGGCGCATCAGCACAACCGGAAGCAGGACCAGTGCCGCCATGATGATCAGCAGGATGGCCAGGGTATCGAAGGTCAGCACGTCGCCCAGGCGCAGCTGGCGCTCGAACAGCAGCGTGGTCGGTTGCGAGGCGCTGTCGATTTCGATGCGCTTGCGCAGGCCTGGCAGCAGGAGGTGGTCCAGCGCACTGGCAGCTTGTGGCTTATGAGCGAGCAACCGGCTTGGGCTGCCAACGGCGGAATCGAGCAATACCTCGATGCCCAGCAGCGGGTCGAGGTTCATTTCCTGCAGGCCAAGGTGGAGCGTATCGGTCTTGAGCAATATCAGCGCGACCATGGTGCTGCCGAAGAAATTCGGTGCGGCGCTCAGGTTCGGCGAGCCAGGACGGTTGACCGGCTGCAGCAGGATGTAGGCCCGACCGCCTTCATACAACGAGAACACCGGCGAGGCCACGGGGCGGGTGGTCTGTCGGCTCTGAGCCAGTGCTTGCGCGAGGTGCCCGACCGTTTCCAGGCGCACGCCGAGGATCGCGCTGGTCTGCGGGGGTTGCGGGTAGGTGAAGAGCACCGGCCAGGTTTCACTCAGCTGCTGCTGCGGCGCGGCCGTTGGCTGCTGGGTGAGGCTGGCGAAGTCCTTGAGCTTGAAGTCGGCCCGCCAGCTCAGGCGCAGCAGCTCCTCGAAGGCGTGCTGTTCGGCGCGGGGAATGCCGCGGGCCACTTCCATCATGTAGATCTGCGGATAGGCCGCCACGACCGCTGCGGCGTAGCGTGTCGCAGCGGCCTCGTCATCCTCGTTGACCGCCTGGAGAAAGGCTGCGAAACCGGCCAGCACCGCTTCGTTGGTGTCGAGATTCTTGCGCACGGCGCTGGCGACTATCTGCACCTGTTGTCCGAACCGGGCATCCCAGCGGCGGATTTCGGAGAGCAGGAGTAATAACGCGGAAAAGCCAACCAGTACGAAAGAAAGAAGGATAAAGCCCGCAAAGGAGCGCTGGCGTTTGGTCAGCATGGTGGAGCCCTCCCGACCACGTCGACAGCGTGGCTGGCGCTGGGTAGCGCTGGCCAGGCGTGTCCTGACGGCCGGAATGTGCAGATCGGTGCGAGCGGCAGGAGCCGGTCGTGACGCAGTTCACGCTAGCAAAATGCCATTCTTCGGTCTAGCGCCTTGCACCGGTCTATGGGAGCCGTGGCGGGGGAGCGTTTTCGCGGGCTGATGACTCCAGCCCGGCTGCGCTTTAACGGTCCCGGCTTTCGCCTTCACGCGAGCGGGTCGAGTCGGCCGGGACGCTGGTGCCGGTCATTGTCGAGGACTCGGTGTGGGGTTGCGTGTCTTGGCTGGCCTCGGCGCCCGGCTCGCTCGAGGGTACGGCAGTTGGCGTGCCGACACTGTCGGCGGCGTTGCGGCAGGTCAGTTCGGCAAAGGGTTCGTCTGGCGAGTAGTCGCCCGGTACACGCTCGACTCGCTGGCTGTTCGGGCTGACGGTAAATACCGGCGGTGCGGAGGTGTCAGCCCGCGCATCGTCGGGTACGTGAAATTCACAGGTCACGGTGTCGCCCGTTTTGTTGGCAACCCGTACCGCCCGAATACCCACAAGCTCGACACCGGCATCGGTGGCCGAGGTGGGGACGCCCATCGCGCTGACCTCGACATCCAGACCGTTGAGGTGAGTGACGACCTCTGGCTTCGGCGTCTGGGCGAACAGCGTCGGGGCGAAGAGGGCGAAACCGAGAGCGGGAAGCAGCGGCTTGGTCATGTAAACCTCCTGGAGTCGATGTCTGCTTAGAAGGGTTCAAGGGATGTGGGTTCGGCTCCGTTTATGTCCGATGGTTGCAAAGCAACTGTCGATCGTTGAGGCGCGGCGGGTGTCGGCCTGCTCGGTTCATCCCGGAGCCTGCCGGGCTGGCTTGGCTATTTGGAAGCCTTCACGTTGCGAACGTACACGGCCTTGCCGCCCGTCTGGGTGGTGCCGCGCGCTTCGAGCTCGAAGCGTTTCTGCGATTTGATCAGGTCGCTCAGCTTCTTGAAGCCATACAGGCGCGGATCGAAGGCGGGGCGCAGCTTGCTGATGTTCGAGCCGAGTTCACCGAGCTGGACCCAGTCGTCCTCCTCGTCGGCGATATCGCTGAGCACCTTGGCGATGAAGTCCGCCGGCACGCGCGCGGGTTTCTCGGGCTGGGGCTTGTCGCTGGCTCGGGTGTCGTCCTGCGGCTTCTCGTTTGGCGCGGGCGCTGGGTGCCGGTCGCCATTGACCGGTGGTTCCGGCGAAGTCTTCGGCGCGTCGGCGCGCAAGATTTCCGTGTAGATGAACTTGTCGCACGCCGAGACGAAGGGAGACGGTGTCTTTTGCTCGCCAAAGCCGTACACGGTCAGGCCTTCCTCACGTAAGCGCGCGGCCAGGCGGGTGAAGTCGCTGTCGCTCGACACCAGGCAGAAACCATCGAAGCGGCGTGTGTAGAGCAAATCCATGGCGTCGATGATCAGCGAGCTGTCGGTCGCGTTTTTGCCGGCGGTGTAGGCGAACTGCTGGATGGGCTGGATGGAATAGTCGAGCAGCACCTTCTTCCAGCTACCCAGGTTGGGTTTGGTCCAGTCGCCATAGATGCGCTTGACGCTGGCGACACCGTACTTGGCGATCTCCTCGAACAAGCCTTCGACGATGGCGGCGGGTGCGTTGTCCGCGTCGATAAGCACGGCGAGATGAGTGTGCTGGCGGGTGTTGCTGGGCTTGGCGGCCATGGTTCGTCCCGGAGGTTGAAATGACCCGAACATAACGCCTGTACCCGGCGCCGGCCAATAGCCAAGGCAGACGATGGCATTTTGATTGAACCCTCGCGGCCGTTGCGGTTCGGACCATGGGTTCCGGGTTTACTCCGCGCGCTGGCTGGTGAAGTGCGGTGCAGCGACTAGCGTTAACCCAAGTCCAATGGTTTTTTACGAGACGAGGCCTGCATGACCGCGATCATCGATTTCCTCAACAACATCTTTTGGGGCTACGTGCTTATCTACGGCCTGCTGGCCGTCGGGGTGTTCTTCACCGTGCGGCTGGGCTTCCTGCAGTTTCTGCATTTCGGCGAGATGGTGCGCGCTATCCGCGGTGCACGGCAGAGCGATTCATCCGGTATCTCGCCTTTCCAGGCGTTGTGCACCAGCCTGGCGTCGCGGGTCGGCACAGGCAATCTGGCAGGTGTTGCGGTGGCGCTTTACCTCGGAGGTGCCGGGGCGATTTTCTGGATGTGGCTGGTGGCGCTCGTGGGTATGGCGACGGCTTATGCCGAGAGTTCGCTGGCGCAGCTATATAAGGTGCGCGACGGCGAAGGGCAGTATCGCGGTGGGCCGGCCTTCTATATATCCAAGGGCCTCAAGGCACCATGGGCCGGCGGCGTGTTTTCGGTGGCACTGATCATCTCGTTCGGGCTTGTGTTCAATGCCGTGCAGGCCAATTCGATCGCCGATGCGATGCAGGGTGCGTTCGGCTTTTCCAAGCTTTGGGTGGGCGTTGCCATCGCCGTGTTGGCGGGGCTCGTGATCTTCGGCGGCTTGCGCTCGATCGCCCGTTTCGCCGAGCTGGTGGTACCGCTGATGGCTGGCCTTTACATCCTCATGGCGCTCTTCGTGGTGGTGATCAACATCACCGAGGTGCCGGGTGTGCTGATGACCATCGTGCGCAGCGCCTTTGGGCTCGAGGAAGCGGCCGGTGGCGTCGCAGGCTCGGTGACGGCTGCCATGCTCAACGGCATCAAGCGTGGCCTGTTCTCCAATGAAGCGGGCATGGGCTCGGCGCCGAACGTGGCGGCAACCGCAACACCCGCACCGCATCACCCTTCGTCACAGGGGCTGGTTCAGGCCATGGGCGTATTTATCGATACGCTCGTCGTCTGCACCGCGACAGCGATCATGATCCTGCTCTCGGGCGTGCTTGAGCCGGGCTCCGGTGTGACAGGTACTCAGCTCACGCAGCAGGCGATGGAGACCCACATCGGGTCGGCAGGCACTTATTTCATCGCGATCGCCATCTTGTTCTTCGCGTTTACGTCGATCGTCGCCAACTACTCCTACGCCGAGAATGCGCTGATCTTCCTGGGCGCCGGCAACAAGCTCGGCCTCACGCTGCTGCGAGTCGCCGCGCTGGGGATGGTGGTTTGGGGCGCGTACGAGGCGGTGACGACGGTGTTCAATGCGGCCGATGCTTCGATGGGCCTGATGGCGACCATCAACCTGATTGCGATCGTGCTGTTGTCCGGCACGGTGGTGAAGCTCACCAAGGACTACATGGCGCAGATCAAGCAGGGCGTTGTGCCGACGTTCAAGGCGGCCGACTACCCCGAGCTCAAGGCGAAGATCAACAACAACATCTGGCGTTGAATCCGTGGCGCCCCGACGCGTGCCGGGGCGCTTACGCGTTGGCGTAGGTCAGCTCGGTAGCCGATCCAGCGTGTTCGGCTCGTGCATCGGGCATCCGTTGTGGCGCGCGCGGAACGCCGACGACATCTCATAAGCCGGCTTGCGCGAGCGCATGATGCCGCCGAGCGGGCGGTGCGCGGCGAGGCCATGCCAGGGGCTGAAGGCCATCTGATCATCCACCACCACCGCGCGGGCTTCGTTCCAGGCTGACTGCGGCTGTACCGTTATCCGCGCAACGGTGACGTAAGGGCTGGCGTCTTCCGGCCATACCACGCTGGCGTCCTCGATGGGCATTTGCTCGATATCGGTGGCCAGTTGAACACGCAGCTCCCAGGTGCCGCCGTGGTGCGCGAAGTGCTCCTTGATCGCTTCGCGCAGGCCGTTCGGCTTGCCGTCCAGGTCGACGCCCTTGTCGGTCAGCGCCTTCAGTTCCGGCGAAACGGGCGCCAGCGATAGCTTGGCGAAGTACCGGCCGTAGAGCAGCGGAACGACACTGTAATACGTTTCCCCGAGCAGGTTCGTGGTGGGGTGACCGCCCATGCCTTTGAGCGTCGTGCTCTCCCCACCGAGTTTTTCCACCAGGCTCTCGGCCCCGCGCAAGGCCGCGGACAATGCTTGCTTGGCCCGTGGCGCCCGGTCGGTGGTCTTGGCGATCAACTTCACCGACTTGAGAAAATCCTTCGGCGTTGGCGCCAGGAAGGCCGGCGAATTGACCATCACGAAATCCTGTGTGACCTGGCCATCGCTGTTCGGCAGGCGGTCGCCTTCCACGCCGATCAACTTGATCGCCAGCCCACGCGGGGTCGACACCTTGTCATCGAGGATGTCGCCGGGGTTGGTCGAATAGCGCATCACCACCGGCATCTTCCCTGGCTTGGAAAAAGCCCCCTGTGCCAACGCCTCGGGCAGGCCCGGCAGGATTTCGATCTCGCCCTGCAGCAACCCGTGGCTTTTGGCATGCACGCTGCGGATGGCGTGGCCGCCATCGGCATAGGTGGTCTCGGCGATGTCGCGCATTGCCTGGATGAGGCCGGTGATGGTCTCCGCTTCGTCATCGGGCACCTGCTCGTAGGCAGGGTCGAACGGCAGCGGTGTGATCTTCAGTTCAGGCGTCATGGTTGGGCTCCGGTCGTTGGAACGGTGGCATAGGGGCTTGCCATTCCCTGTTGCGACTTTTGTTGCCAGGGATCGTTTCGCCGGGCTACCGGCAAATGATGGCCGGGCACCTGCCTCGGTAGGTTTGATAGGTATGACGTCCTAGATGTGTTGTCATTCTACTTATTCGAATATATCGCTAAAAATAAAATTTTGTCCTAGGAATGAATTCCTAAAAAATGTAGTTAAATCAGAAAATTACGTTATCTCCAGACTCACCTTTCTAGTTGCGGGTCGTCATACCTCATGTTGACATGTCCTCTTTTACGTAAAATACTCGTCTGTAGTACGACGACATGCAGGGCTAGATTGCCCTGACGACAACAAGCTGCAGGACAGTCTCGCTACCATGAAAATCACTCGCGTCAGCGTCGAAGTCTTTTCCTATCCCACCCGCCGCGCCGTCGACAGCGCCGGCCACTCTCATCCCGGTGCCGAAACCCAGGCGAATACGGCGATGCTGCGGATCGCCACCGAGGATGGCAGCGAGGGCTATGCCTTCGGTGCACCAGAATTGCTCCGAGCCCATCTGATTCATAACTTCGTGCGTAAGGTGCTGGTCGGGCAGAGCGCGCTCGACCGTGAGCGGATCTGGCAGGACCTTGCCCATTGGCAGCGCGGCAGTGCCGGGCAGTTGACCGACCGCACCCTCGCGTTGGTTGAGCAGGCACTATGGGACTGGGCCGGGCGCCGCTTCGAGGTGCCGGTCTATAAATTGCTGGGCGGTTACCGCGACAAGGTGCTGGCCTACGGTTCGACCATGTGTGGCGACGACATGCCAGGCGGTCTGTCCACGCCGGACGAATATGGGCAGTTCGCCGAAACGCTCGTGCGCCGCGGCTACAAGGGCATCAAGTTGCACACCTGGATGCCGCCCATCTCATTCGCGCCAGACCCGAAGATGGATGTGCGCGCCTGCGCCGCGGTGCGCGAGGCGGTCGGGCCGGATATCGCGCTGATGCTCGATGGCTTTCACTGGTACAACCGCACCGATGCGCTCTACATCGGCCGTGAAATCGAGAAGCTCGGCTTCGCCTGGTTCGAGGAGCCCATGATCGAGGAGTCCGCCGAGTCGTATGCCTGGCTCGCCGCGAATCTAAGTATTCCGGTACTCGGCCCGGAAAGCCTCGGCGGTAAATTCCACAGCCGCGCCGGTTGGGTCAGTGGGAAATCCTGCGACATCCTTCGTGCGGGAGTCGCGGGCGTGGGCGGTATTGGGCCCGTGATGAAAGTGGCGCACCTGGCCGAGTCCTTCGGCATGGACTGCGAGATCCACGGCAATGGCGCGCCCAATCTGGCAGTGGTAGGGGCCATCAAGAATTGCAGCTGGTACGAGCGGGGTCTGTTGCACCCGTTCCTCGACTATGACGACGTGCCCGCGTATCTGAACAGCATTGTCGACCCGATGGACACCGACGGTTATGTGCATTTGCCACAGCGTCCAGGGCTCGGTGAAGACATCAATTTCGCCTACATCGAAGCCAATACCCTGAGCCGGCACTGACGCTTCGCCTTGAAACGACACGTATCACGTCTTGAACAACTACAAGAAAGGACTGATCGATGAAGCCCACCGCCCATCCAGCACCACGCCCGGCCTGTTGGCGGCCGGTCGCGCACCCCAGCACCCCGTGCGGCCGCTCACCCCCCGGCCCTGATCACGAGTGCCTCGCTCGATAACGCATCACTGCTTTACCTGGTTATTCACGCGCCGCTTCATTTTGCGAGGGCCACCGGCTTGTTCATAAGACAAGCAGGCTGGTTTTGCTCGTGCCGAACATTGCACAGAAGTGTTCCTGAAGGGCCGAGTAGTTATCCGGGTGATTGTTCGCTGTGCCTATAAAACTTTCAGCCAATAAGAATAAAACCATGAAAAAGACAATCATCACCCTCGTCGCTGCAACTCCTCTGGCGCTTATCGCGCTTGCCGAAACTGCATATGCCAGTGACGGTTACGTCAATTACCGCCACCAATACCTGGACGATGCCAAGCTGCACTCCGATCGGTTCCTTATCGGCACTCGGCTGGATAACGGCTTGGGTTTTCACGGCGAACTCAAATACAAAACGGCGGGCGACCGCGAAGGTGTGGCCTTCGACAATACCGTTGGCAGTGGCCACGAGCTGGTAGTCGATTATCGCCGCCCGCTGGATGCGCAATGGGCGCTGACGCCCTTCATCCGGCTGGACAGCGTGGAGGAAGCCATCACCTACAGTGGCGGCTTGCGCGTGGACTATCGCCTGAACGAGCACTTCAACCTCGCCGGTCGCTATCGCTACGAGGCGCGCAAGCTGGATCGCGACAAGGTGGATGAAACCATTCCCGAGCGGGCTCGCCAGGACCAGCACATCAATCGCGTCGATGCCTGGCTGACATACATGCCTGGCGGCAATTGGACGTATGAATACAACTTCGTCTACCTGAAAACCGATTACATTCGGTTCGATAACAAAAAGTACGACTACGAGAACAATTTTGCCTTCAAGTACAAGTGGGACAAGAACTGGCATCCGTTCTTCGAGATCGGTGACGTCAAGGTCAGTGCTCGTGACGATGACAGGCAACTGCGCCTGCGCGTGGGTGTGCATTACAAGTTCGACTAGCCAACAACAGGCGTGCACGGCGAGTAGTTGCCGGGCCGTCCAGCCTGTGGCTGTGGCCCGGTATGACCTGAATGCCCACTCATCGAGAGAGCGCAATGAACATAGATATTCTGGTAGTCGCCGGCTACTTCGTGCTGATGGTGTTCATCAGTACCGCGTTCCGCAAGGTCGCCAGCCAGTCGGCCAGTGACTATTTCCGTGGCAATGGGCGGATGCTGTGGTGGATGGTCGGCGCCACCGCCTTCATGACCCAGTTCAGTGCCTGGACCTTTACCGGCGCAGCAGGCAAAGCCTTTACCGACGGGTTCGCGGTGACCTTCGTTTTTCTCGGCAACATCTTTGCCTACCTGTTTTCGTATTGGTGGTTCAGCCACCGCTTTCGGCAGATGCGTGTCGATACGCCGACTGAGGGTATCCGCCGTCGCTTCGGGCCGGGTAACGAGCAGTTCTTCACCTGGGCGATCATCCCGCTGAGCGTGCTCAATGGCGGCGTGTGGCTCAACGGATTGGCAATTTTCGTCGGCGCCGTGTTCGGCTACGACATGACTACCACGATCTGGATCACGGGCATTTCCGTGCTGCTGGTGTCGCTGCTCAGCGGCGCTTGGGGTGTCGTGGCCAGTGATTTCGTCCAGACGCTGGTAGTCGCGGTGATCTCGGTGGCGTGTGCCATCGTCGCGCTGGTCGCCGTGGGCGGGCCGGGCGAGATCGTCACGCGCTTTCCGTCGGATTTCTTCATGGGGCCGGACATGAACTACGGGCTGCTGCTGGTGGGCTCGTTCATCTTCTTTCTGGTTAAACAGCTGCAGAGCATCAACAACATGCAGGACTCCTATCGCTTTCTCAACGCGAAGGATTCTGCCAACGCCCGCAAGGCCGCCTTGTTAGCGCTGGCGCTGATGGTCTGCGGCACGCTGATCTGGTTCATCCCGCCCTGGGTAACCGCCGTGCTCTACCCCGACGCGCTCAGCGCTCATGCCGAGTTGGGCAACAAGGCCAGTGATGCGGTGTATCTGGTTTTCGCCGAACGGCTGATGCCCGTCGGGACCATCGGACTGCTGGTGGCGGGGTTGTTCGCGGCGACCATGTCCTCGATGGACTCGGCCCTGTGCCGCAACGCCGGCATCTTCGTGCGCAGCTTCTGGGCGCCGGTCGTAGCACGCAACAAGCCGCTCACCGAGCGCCGGCTGCTGCGCGTGAGCCAGGCGGCGACGGTAGTCAATGGGCTGCTGGTGATCGTGATTGCGCAGCTGTTTGCTCAGCTCAAAGGCTTGAGCTTGTTCGAATTGATGATGCGCGTCGCGACCCTGTTGCAGTCGCCGATCCTGGTGCCCTTGTTCTTTGGCATGTTCATCCGGCGCACGCCCCAATGGGCGGCGTGGGCCACCGTCTGCTTTGGCATGTTGGTGTCCTGGCTGGTGATGACGGTCTTTACCGCACAATGGTTTGCCGGCTTGGTGGGTATCAGCCTGACCGGTCGCGAACTGTCGGAGCTGACCACGACCATCACGGTTGCGGCACATCTGGTGTTCACGGGTGGCTTTTTCTGTGCGACCAGCCTGTTCTGGAAGCCGGAGACCGCAGCCAGTGCCGAGCGCGAACGTACTGCTGAGTTCTTCCGTGATGTGGAGACGCCGGTGATCGCGGAATACGACCAGGACATTTACGACCGTCTTCAGCGCAGCAAGCTCGGGCAGATCAGCCTGATGATGGGCGCGGGGCTGATGCTGATGGTGCTGTTGCCCAACCCACCGTGGGGGCGGCTGATGTTTGCCGGCTGTGCGTTGTCCATTCTGTTGGTGGGTTACCTACTCAGGCGCAGCGCCAATGTCGAGACGCTAGCCGCCGCCGTACCGCCGCTGGCCGAGCGACCTTCCTGACCTTTTGCGTTGGCCAGCATCGGCCCCGTTTGCCGATGCTGGTTTTTTTTTTCGAGCGGTGGCGTATCGGCGATGCAGGCACTGGATTTGGCGGTACTGGCGGGATACGTGCTGTTCATCATCGGCGCGGCCTGGTGTTTTCGCCGGATGGCCAGCGACAGCAGCCAGTACATCAATGGCGGCGGGTCCATGCAGTGGTGGATGGCCGGCGCGACCGCCTTCATGACGCAATTCAGCGCATGGACGTTTACGGGCGCCGCCGGCAAGGCCTACACCGACGGGTTCGCGGTACTGATGTTGTTCTGGGGCAACGCCCTGGGTTTCTTCGTCGCGAGCCGCTTCTTCGCAGCGCGTTACCGCAAGCTGCGCGTCGAGACGTCCATGCAAGTCATCGCGCTGCGTTTCGGGCGGCCTACCGAGCGCCTGTTCACCTGGCTTCAGCTGCCGTTGTCGACCCTCAGCGCGGCCGTGTGGCTGAACGGCCTGGCGTACATCATCTCGGCCATGACGGGGCTGGGCATGGTGCCGGTGCTGCTCGCCACCGGGCTGATCATCACTTTCATCGCCAGCAGCGGCGGCGCCTGGACGGTGAGCGCGACCAACGTCATTCAGCTGGTACTGATTCTGGCGATCACGCTGGTGACCGGTGCCTACGCGCTCTATGTCAGCGGTGGGCCTGTGCAGCTTGTGACGGATTTTCCAGGCGACTTCTGGATGGGCCGTGAGATGACGATGCCCGGCATCCTGGTGCTCTGGGTGGCTGTGATCCTGATGCAACAGACGGTTTCGACCAATAACGCCATCACCTGCTACCGCTTTCTGGTCACTCGCAACGAGCACGAAGCGCAGCGCGCCGCATTGCTGGCCGGCGTGCTGTTCGTCATCGGGCCGGTGATGTGGTTCATCCCGCCCTGGGCTGCGGCTACTGGCGAGGTGAGCCTGGCGGCGCACTACCCGCAGCTGGGGGGGCAGGCGACGAACGCGGCCTATCTGTTCTTCGTCGAGCAGGCGATGCCGGTAGGCACCCTAGGGCTGACGATGGCAGCGATGCTGGCGGCAACAATCGCGCCAATGAGCGCGGCGCTGAATCGCAACGCGGGTATCTTTATCCGCAATGTCTATCAGCGTCGCCAGCACAGCGAGCCGCGGCTGGTGCGGGTTGGCCGCTTGTTCACCCTCGGCAATGGCTTGCTGGCCACGCTGGTTGCCTGGTGGATGTCCCAGCAGACCGATGTGAATTTCTTCGACTTGGTATTGATGATCAGCTCGATGCTGCTGTTGCCGATGTCGATCCCCGCAATGCTTGCCGTGTTGGTTCGGCGCACCCCGGACTGGGCGGGTTGGAGCACCGTGGCGGTTGGCGGGCTGGTGTCGGCCGGTATGTACTTCGGCTTCGGGCCCTCTGTGCTTCCGGCCTGGCTCGGTGGCGAACGCCTCAGTGCCCGCGAGGCTGGCGACCTGCGATTTGCAGCGACCGTGGTGGCACATCTGCTCTTGACGGGCGGCTACTTCTTCGCGACCAGCCTGCTCTATCGCGCTCGGGTCGATCGCGGCCGCCGTCAGCAACTGCGGCGAATGTTCGCCGACATGTACCGAGGTTTGCAGCCGGCCGAGATGGCGCGGGTCGACCCGACCCAGGCGCGTCTGCTCGGTGGCTTGCTGATGGGTTTGTGCGTGCTGCTCTTGGCGCTGCCCTGGCTCGCCGAGGATGCGCGCGGCCTTTGGTTGCATGCGGCTATCGCGCTGACGGTCGGAACGGTTGGGGTGGCCCTGCGCCGGTTGGCGCGCAGCGGATGACCGTCCGCGCTGCGCGGGGCTAGTGCGCCTGCATGTCGCTAGGCAGGTGGCTGCCCGGTAGCGCCTTGCCTCGGGTGCGGCGCAGGCGCTCCCGGCTGTTGTTCAAGTGCAGATACATGGCTGCGCGCGCCGAGTCGGGGCTCTGCATGGCGATAGCAGCGTAGATGCTGTCGTGCTCGTGATGAACCCGCTCGAGGTAAGCGAGCCGTTCCTCATTGGAGGCATAGGCGGAGTTCATCTGGGTGCGTGGAATCATCTTGGTGCCCAGGTGCTTCATGATGTCGAACATGTAGCCATTGCCGGACGCCCGGGCGATGCGAAGGTGAAACTGGAAGTCGTCGTGAATGGCGATACCGGGCTTTTTCGAGTCAGGGTGCTGCATCGCCAGTAATGCCTGATGAATGTCTTCCAGCTGGACGGCGCTGCGATTGCGCGCGGCCATCGCGGCGGCCTCGACTTCCAGGCTGATGCGCAGTTCCAGCAGATAGAGCACGTCTTCAAGGGTGGTAATGCTTTCCGGCCCGAGGCGCAGCTCCTGGGGCGGGGGCATGTCGATAACGAAGGTGCCGACGCTGCGCCGCGTCTCGACCAGGCCAGCGGCCTGCAGCCGCATGATCGCTTCGCGCACCACGCTGCGGCTGAAGCCTTCGCTGGCGGCAATCTCCACTTCCCGCGGCAGCTTTTCCCCGGGCTTGAACATGCCTTCACGAATGTATTGGGACAGCCGCTCGACCAGCACTTCGGCGCGGCGCTTGGGAGGTTGAGGGTGCCCTTGGATCATGTCCTGCTCGTCGATTCAGTCGTTCGGTCAGCAGCATACACAGTTCGCCCGGGCGGTCGCTGCTGGTTTGGCCGCGCGTGGCATGCTAAAGCGGGATCACCCCATAGCCGCGGGCCATCAGTGTGGCCAGCAGCGGCAGTACCAGGAGCGCCGCCAACTCCAGACGGATGATCAGCTTCACCCCGCGCGCGGTGCCGGGCGTGATGCTGGGCACTGTGCCGGCTTTAAGCGCTGGCCGCCAACGCAGGAACGTCACGGTCGGGTAGATCGACAGCAGCGCCACGATTACGAAGAGGCCGACCTTGGCGTGAAACAAGCTGTTGTTCAGGTAATAGTCGGCGCCCTTGCCGTAGCGCATTGCCCGGGCAACGCCCGTGATCAGCACCAGGCCAGCGGCAATGCCGAAGGCGAGATCCACGCGAAACAGGCTGCGCGCGCGCTTGAAGTTCAGCGGCAGGCGAAACAGCTGATGCTCGAGGACCAGCAGCGCAAAGAGCAGGAAGATCGCCACGAAGTGCAGGTAGGCGGCGACGGCGTAGACCATTTCAGGTTCCCTTGTTGGCGAGGGTGGTTTCATCGGACTGCGGGTGGGCCGGATCGAACCAGCGGCCGTCACGCTCCAGACGTCGTGCGATCCAGCCGAGGCAAATGCCGCGCAGGAGCATGAAAGCGAGGAAGGCCAGCCACAAGCCATGGTTGCCAAGCCCCCGCATCAGCAGGGCCAATGGTAGCGAAATCGCGACGGCGAGCAGCATGGCGTTTCGCATTTCTCGCGCACGGGTCGCGCCGATGAACAGGCCGTCGAGCAGGTAACTCCAGACCGCCACCAACGGCAGCGCGGCGAGATAGGGCAGGTAGGTGAGGGCGGTTTCGCGTACTGCCGGGATGTCCGTTTGCAGCCCGATGAACAGGTCGCCGCCGAGCAGGAAGAACAGGCCGAAGGCCAGGCTCGCCAGCAGCGACCAACCGCCGGCTACCGTCAGCACGCGGCGCAATTCGGTTCGGTTGCGCGCGCCGATGGCGTGGCCGCTCAACGCCTCGACCGCATGAGCCAGACCGTCGAGGGCATGCGCGGTCAACATCAGGCCATTGAGCAGCAGCGCATTGGCCGCGACGGTGGCGTCGCCCAGGCGCGTGCCTTGCACCGTGATGAGGAAGAACACCAGCTGCAATGCCAGCGAACGCAGGAAAATGTCGCGGTTGACGCCGAGCAGCGGGCGCCAGTTATGCCAGCGGGCCAGTGCTGGGCGATCCAGCGTTCCCGGGTAGCGCCGCAGCGCACCGCGTGTCAGTGCCAGGCCGACCAGCACGCCGCTCCATTCGGCGATCACCGAGGCACGCGCGGCGCCGGCGACGCCCCACTCCAGGCCGATCACGAAGTACAGGTCCAGTGCGACGTTGGTCAGGTTGGTGGTCAGCAGGATCGCCAGCGGCGCGCGGGCATCCTGGGTGCCAAGGAACCAGCCGATCAGCGCCATGCTGGCAAGTGCTGCGGGCAGGCCGAACAGGCGAGTCTGGAAGTAATGCTGGGTCAGGTCATCGAGTTCGGCTGAGGGTTGCATCAGTTGCAACGCCACGCCCTTGAGCGGCAGCGCGATCATGCTCAGCAGCAAGGCGAACCCCACCGCCAGCAGCAGGCCCTGCAGCAGGATACGGCGCAGCGCACCGCCATCGTCACGTCCGGCGGCCTGGGCGGCAAACCCGGTGGTGCCCATCCGCAGGAAGCCCATGACCCAGACCAGCAACGTGTAGAGGCTGCCTCCCACTGCGACCGAGGCCAGTTGGTGCGCATGCGGCAGATGGCCGATCACGGCGCTGTCGACCAGCGCTACCAGCGGAACGGAGAGGTTGGAGAGGATCATCGGCGCAGCGAGCGCCCAGACGCGCTGATGCGTCGGGGCGTGCTGCCAGGCAGTCATCAACCGTGACATGAAGGGCTCCAGAGGGGCCCGGCATGATACAGCAGGGCTCAGGCTTCGGGCCGCCTGCGACGGGCTAGGCTCGCGCCGTCAGTGGATCAGCCAGCTCAGTAGCCATAGCCCGAGAAACAGGTAGATCACGCCGGCGATGAACGAGCGCCGGAAGAACGCACGAAACGCCCCGACCAACAGCATCAGCCCGATTGCCAATGCAATCAGGCTGACCAGCGAGCGGTCCATGCCCAGGGTGCGGGATAGCCCTTCGAGAAAATTGGCTCCCGCCGAGGCGAAGAGGGCGAAGAAGCCGCTGAGGGCGTCGACGATGTAGCGAATCACCGTGCCGAGCGCCTGGCCCAACCATTCGAAAAAGCCTTCCACCCGCATGTTGTTCTCCTGTTCCGTTTTTAAGGCGCTGCCCGGCCCCGTAGAACGGTTGCACATGCTCATGCCGCGCTGAAACCAGGCGAGGTGCTCGTACCGGCACGTTTCGCCTGGGCTTTTTGCTTTGGCTGAGCGTCGTTGGGAACCGTTCCACCGCGCCTGTCGCGCAGCGCTTTCCTGGCGCATTGGGCTGCCAAACGGCACGGCAGTTCCCAAACGGGTTGAACCTGGCGGCTCCGGCTCGGTCTGCTTGGGGTCGTGGTTGACGCCTTGGGCGTCATCCAACTGCAATCCGCGTCGGGCAGTCTGTCTCGCCAGCGCCTTGAACAGAGAAGTAGTGGACGATGACGACTGTGACCCGTGCCCGGCCCTGGTGGCTACCCGAGGTTAGCCCGCGCCTGTGGGCGCTGGGGGCGCTCGGCTGTGCGCTGCTCTATGCCACCACGGCTTTCCACCTGGAGGAACGGCTCTTTTATTCGCTGCAGTCGGCGTGGAAAGAGGAGGCCCACCAGGCGCGCAGCCTTTGGTTGCCGGAGTACCGGGTGCGGGTCGAGGCCAAACCGGTGACCTCGGTCGCCAACAACCTGTCGGGCCTGACCTTCGACGAGCATCGCAACCATCTCTGGGCGGTGGTGAACAACCCCGAGGAGCTGGTTGCGCTGGACGCCGACGGGCGTTTCATTGCCCGCTATCCGTTGCGTGGTTTCACTGACGTCGAGGCGGTGACCTACCTGGGTGACGACCTGCTCGCCGTTGCCGAGGAGCGCAGCCAGAGCCTGGTCATCGTGCCTGTGCCGGATCATCCGGGTGCCTTGCAGCGTGAAGACTTCGCCTCGTTCTCGCTGGCGCTGGGCGAAGAAGGCAACGCTGGATTCGAGGGCCTCGGCTACGACCGGGCGGGCGACCGGCTGTTCGTGGTCAAGGAGCATTCGCCCCGCAAACTCTACGAAATCCAGGGGCTCAAGCAGAGCCTGGGCGGCCGCCTGAATCTCAAGGTCATCGACCTCGAAAGCTGGATCGCCGACAAGGACATGGCCAGCGACCTGGCGTCGGTGCACTTCGACGAACGCACCGGCCACCTGGTGCTGCTCAGCGACGAGGCGAAGATGATGCTGGAACTCGATGAGCACGGTGAACTGCTGAGTTTCCGCTCGCTATGGAGCGGCTTCGCCGGCTTGAGTGCCAGCGTGCCGCAGGCCGAAGGCATGACCTTCGATGCGGCAGGCAATCTCTATCTGGTCAGTGAACCCAACCTGTTCTACGCATTCGAGCGCCGCTGACGCCCGGGCCAGTTACCCGCGACGGATCATCCACACGCCACCGAAGATCAGTACAAGCCCGGCGATCTTGCCCAGGCTGATGGACGACTGGCGAAAGCCAGCCCAGCCGAAGTGATCGAGCACCAGCGCCATGCCCAGCTGCCCCGCGAGCACCAGCGCCATGAACAGCAGGGCGCCAATCCGTGGCCCGGCAAAGGCGGCCGTCGCAATGAAGCACATCCCCAGCAAACCCGCGCACCAGTGATACCAACTCAGGCCGCGTAGCGCCTGCAGCCCAGGCAGCTCGCGCTGAAACACGACGATGCAGAGCAGCGCCACCGTGCCCACCGCAAACGACAGCATCGCCGCGCTCATCACGCTGCCGAAATGCTTGGCGACCTGTCCGTTGATGCCTGCCTGGAGCGGCAGGAATGCTCCAGCGATGAGCGGAAGGACAAGAAGCCACCAGGCAACGACAGGCATATGGATACTCCGGTTGGTTGGGAAGAGATCGGGCGGCGGAGTTTAAAGGCTTCGCCCTGAGGTCGGGGCTCCTACGGCTTGCGGAGGCTGGTGCGGCTCGCAGTAATCCGGTCGTGCAATCCGCTGCCCTCTCTTACCGTGGTAGCCGCGCCCCGCGGCGAATGAGGGTTGCACTTTGCTCGGCCTGTCGTCCGGAGATCGGTGCTCCTACGGGCCTGCCATCACTGCGGCGGATACTGCGAAAGCACCTTGGATACGGTTTCGCGAAACATATTGGCGCGCTCGCTCGGGCTACCCGGATCGTCTCGCAGGATCTGCTCGGCACTGCCGCGCCAGACCAGCTTGCCGTCGTCGGCGTCGTAGAAATCCACCTGCAGCGTACCGACCTGGTAGTGGATGGTGCGGGTGTCGGTGTACATCGGCCCGCCCCAGAAGCCATGCCACGGGCTGCCCCAGGCGCCCATAGAGGAAGTGGTGTACTGCTGGGTGCGGTCGTCGACGATGAACCAGGCCTGCACCATGACATCCGGTGCGTTGCCGGCCGTCACCGGGCGCAAGCCGCGCTGGTCGAGCTGCTCGCTGACGGCGTTGCGAATGCGTTGCTCGGTCAGGTCGCTCTTGATGCGGGGGTCGTCGGGGCGGTACTGCAGCGCGGGCTCTTTCCACGCCCAGCTGCGATAAGCCGAAAAGTTGCGCTGCGGGTCGAAGTCACGTTGCACCTGTGTGCTCTGGCAGGCTGCCAGCAGCAATACCAGGGGAAGCATCATCAACTGCCGGAACATGTCGGTTCTCCTGAGGGTTCAGATCAACGGGGCGGGTAATCGGCGAGGGCCTGGTTCACGGCGTCGCGCATGGCATCCTTGCGTTCTCCCTGATCGCCCCCGGTTCGGGCCTCGGCGCGGTTGCTCCAGACGGCCTGCCCGGATGCGCTGTCGACCATCTCGATACGCACCGTGACAACCTGCTGTTCATAGTTGCGTACAACCGGCGCGCTGGCGCCAATACCGATACCTGATCCGTAACCCGGGCCGTAGCCACCGTATCGGCCGGCACCGACGCGTGTGCCGTAGTCATCGTAGACCTGCCGGACGCGGGTTTCGAGCTGCGCCTGAGCGCTAATCTGGACGTCGCCTTTCGCGCCGACACGCGCAGGGCGCAGCCCTCGTTGATCGAGAGCGCCTGCCACCATTTCCTGAAGTTCTTCGCTGGAAATTGAGGCGGTAGCGGCCGGTGGGGTGCGCCAGCTCCAACTCTGGTAGCTAGAAAAGTCCCGCGGCGCGGCCGGGTAGGTGGGCGACTGGATCTGCTCGATCGGCGGCGCGGGCGGAATGGGCGCGGAATCGGCCGTGTAGGGGTTGTTGCTCTGGCAGGCAGCCACGCTCAGGCAGAGCAGTGGCAGGCAGAGCGGGTACGAGAGGGCGCGGGTCGACATCGGAACCTCCGGGCCGACCCTCAACGGGGCCGACACAACCAGTGCAGGTAGCGTCCGAGGCCGGCGAAGCTGGGATGGCGGCGGTAGGCCAGTTCCATCTCGATGAGGTCGGCAGGCTCGGTACGGGCCTGGAAATCGGCGGGCATGTAGTCATGGAATACGCGCACGCCACTGGTTGATTCGACCTGCCAGTGCGGCGCGAGTTGCGCAGCCAGCTCGCGCGGGTCGAGCGGCTGCTGCGGGGTCAGGCTCTGGCGTTCACCGGCGTAGGTCTGGGTGCGCAGCTTCTTGAAATGGCCTTTGAGCAGGTTGCGGTAGATCAGCGCATCGCGGTTGTAGAAGGCCAGCGACAGCCAGCCGTCCTCTGCAACCAGGCGATGCAGCACCGGCAGGATCGCTTGCGGTTCGGCCAGCCACTCCAGCACCGCATGGCAGATGACCAGATCGAAACGGCCTTCAACATGGTCTTCAACCTCCTGCCACGGCGCCTGGATGAACGTCGCCTGCTGGCCGGCTTCGGCGAACTGCTTGCGCGCGCCTTCGAGCATGGGTTCGGCAGGTTCGGCCAGCGTCACCTGATGGCCCTGTTGTGCCAGCCACAGGCTCATGTGGCCAAGGCCTGCGCCGACGTCCAGGACGCGGAGCGGGCGCCCTGGCAGAATCTCGGTGAGATCCGCCTGCAGCACGGCGAGGCGGATCGCGCCCTTGGCGCCGCCGTAGATCTTCTCGGCGAAGCGCGTCGCCAGCTCGTCGAAATGGCGATCGCTCATCGCGCGAACCGCCGCTCGTTGTCGGCCAGCTTGGCTAGCAGCGCTTGCTCCATGTCGATGCCCAGCTCGCTGCACATCAGCAGCAGGTACATGAGGATGTCGCCGACTTCCTGACCGGCGTGGTCGAGTTGGTCGGGCGATAGTTGGCGCGATTCGTCCTCGGTCTGCCACTGGAAGATCTCCACCAGTTCGGCCATTTCAACACTGGCGGCCATGGCAAGGTTCTTCGGGCTGTGAAAGCGCCGCCAGTCGTTGCGGTCACGGATCGCGTGCAGGCGTTGGGTGATCTGTTCGATGTTCATAAGGGCGGGTTCGTTGGTAGAGCGGCTGGGCTGCCAGGCGACGGGGTTGTGTGTGCCTATAGTGGCAGAACCTGTAGGAGCGAGCTTGCTCGCGAATCATCCAAGCCTACCGCCTTGCCTGCTAAGTACGTAGAAGCTCGGTGCCGATTCGGGGCATCGACGCAATCCGAACAAAGCTTCGCCAGCAAGCTGGCTCCTACGACTGGTGAAACGCTTCAGAGCCGGCGCGCTTTTAGCTCACGTTCGATCGCAATCACGCCGGGGCGATAGTCGCCGTGCTCGATGGCGCGGATTGCCTGCTCCAGGGTTCGCTCGGCGATCTGCTCGTGCTGTTGGGAAATCGCGTTGACCCGAATGGGCAGGAAGTCCAGCAGCTGCGCATCGCCAAAGGTGGCCAGCCGAAGGCGCTCCGGCCAGAGCAGGTCGCGCTCGCGCAGCGCATCGAAGACGCCTTCGAGCAAGACGTAGGCGGTGCTGATCAGCGCCTCGGGCAGCGGACCTTGATCGAGCAGATCGAGCATCTGCTCGCGTCCGCAGGCACGGCTGAACTGTTCGGCACGCAGGATGCTGACTTTCCCCCTGTGCTGCGAAAGTGCCTGGCGAAAACCTTCCTCGCGCTGCTGGCTAATGGGTAATGCCGGGCATGCGCTGATCAAGGCGATATGCGCATTGGCCGGAACGGCCAGCGAGTGGGTGAGCAGGGCGGCTGCCTCGCAATCGTCGCTGACCACCGAGCAGAAGTGCTCGGCATCCAGCGCACGGTCGAGGGCGATCACCGGCGTGCCAGCCGCCTGCACCTTGCGATAGCTCGGGTCGTCGTCTGGTAGGCAGCTGGCGACGATCAGCGCATCGCAGCGGCGCGAGCGCAGCAGCTGGACGACCTGACGCTCGGTGTCCGGCTCATCGTCGGTGCCGGCAATCAGCAGCTGGTAGCCGCGCTGCCGCGCGCGCTGCTCAAGCAATTTGGCCAGACGTGCGTAGCTGGGGTTTTCCAGATCCGGAACGATGAAGCCGAGGGTGCGCGACTGCCCGCGGCGCAGCCCGGCGGCTTGCTGGTCAAGCTGGAAACCTTGCTGATCGGCCACCGCCAGCACCCGCTCCACGGTCGCCTGGCTGATGCGCCGCTGCGCCGCTTTGCCATTGAGCACATAGCTGGCGGTGGTCACCGAGACGTTGGCGAGGCGGGCGATGTCGGTCAGTTTCAACGGATGGTCCTGAGACGGGTGGTGTGAACTCGGGCTTCTAGAATTACCCAATGTTGAGTAATGTGCCAGCCTTTGGTGAAACGTTTCAGCAAGCGCCCGGTCATAAGCGCCGGCCCAGGGTAAGGGCCCTACCGGCGTAGCGCCCACGACAATGACAAACGCGAGCCCGCAAGGAGTTCTCCATGCTTGAGTTGAATGCACAGCACATCCACATGCACCAGATCGCGGCGGACAAAACCGCGGCGCTGGCCTTGCTGGGCGAGGTGCTGGTCGCCGACGGGCTGGTGGCGCCCGGTTACCTCGACGGGTTGCGCGCGCGGGAAGCGCAGGGCTCGACATTTTTAGGGCAGGGCATCGCCATCCCGCATGGCACGCCGGAGACGCGCGATCAGGTATTCACCACCGGTGTGCGGCTGATGCATTTTCCCGCCGGTGTGGACTGGGGCAACGGCCAGCAGGTGTACCTCGCCATCGGCATCGCCGCGCGCTCGGACGAGCACTTGCGGCTGTTGCAGCTGTTGACCCGAGCGTTGGGCGAGGGTGATCTGAGCGAGGCGCTGCAGAAGGCCGAGAGCCCCGAGGCGATCATCGACCTGCTGCAGGGCGCACCGCAGGCGCTGGCACTGGATGGCGAACTGGTCGGGCTGGGCGTTGCCGCTGACGACTTCGATGAGCTGGCATGGCAGGGCGTCAAGCTGCTCAAGCGTGCGCAGTGCGTGGAGCCTGGTTTCAATGCCAGCCTGCCGCTGAACCAGGCGCTGCCGCTGGGCGACGGCTTGTGGTGGCTGAGCAGCGAGCAGTCGGTGCAGCGCCCCGGGCTGGCCTTCGTCACGCCGGCGTCCGACCTCCACCATCATGATCAACCGCTCAAAGGCCTGTTCGTCCTGGCCAGCCTCGGCGAAGCGCACCGGGCCATGCTCGAACGGCTGTGCAACCTGCTTATCGAAGGGCGCGGGCAGGAACTGAGCGAGGCGACATCCAGCCGCACCGTACTCGAGGCTCTCGGCGGTGAGGTGCCCGCCGACTGGCCGAGCGCCCAGGTGCCGCTGGCCAACGCCCATGGCTTGCACGCGCGCCCGGCGAAAACCCTGACCGAAACTGCCCAGGCCTTCGAGGGTGAGATCCGCGTGCGCCTGGCCGGCAGCGAGAGCGCCGGTGTGTCGGCCAAGAGCCTGAGCAAGCTGCTGGCACTGGGCGCGCAGCGCGGTCAAATTCTGGAATTCATGGCCGAGCCCGCCATTGCCGGCGATGCACTGCCGGCCTTGGTGCGAGCGGTCGAAGACGGCTTGGGCGAGGAGGTTGAGCCATTGCCGGCACCTGGCGAGGCGAGCGAGCCGCCTGTCATGGCGCAGGGGCCGGCTGAGTCGGTCATCGAGCGGGCCGCGTTGCGCGCCGGTGAGCAGGTGAACGGCATCGCCGCGTCGCCCGGCATCGCCATCGGCCCGGTGCTGGTGCGCAAACCCCAGGTGATCGATTACCCCCAGCGCGGCGAGTCTCCAGCGGTCGAACTGCAGCGGCTGGATGCGGCGCTGGAGAAGGTTCACGGCGAGATCGGCGTGCTGATCCAGGAAAGCCAGGTCGCCAGCATCCGCGACATCTTCACTACCCACCAGGCGATGCTCAAGGACCCGGCGCTGCGCGAGGAAGTCCAGGTACGCTTGCAGAAAGGCCTGAGCGCCGAAGCGGCCTGGATGGAGGAAATCGAAAGCGCGGCGCAGCAACAGGAGGCGCTGCACGACAAGCTGCTGGCCGAGCGCGCAGCTGATCTGCGTGATGTGGGCCGCCGCGTGCTGGCCTGTCTGACCGGCGTCGAGGCCGAGCAGGCGCCGGATGAACCCTACATTCTGGTGATGGATGAAGTGGCGCCGTCGGACGTCGCCACGCTCAATGCCCAACGGGTCGCCGGCATCCTCACCGCGGGCGGCGGTGCGACCTCGCACAGCGCGATCATCGCGCGGGCGCTGGGTATTCCAGCCATCGTCGGCGCCGGGCCGGGCGTGCTCGGGCTGGCACCCAATACCCTGTTGTTGCTCGACGGCGAACGCGGCGAGCTGCTGATTTCGCCGACCGACGCGCAGCTCGATCAGGCCCGAAGCGAACGCGCCACCCGCGAGGAGCGCAAGCGTCTGGCGAATGAGCGACGGCTGGAGCCGGCGGTTACCCGCGACGGCCATGCGGTGGAGATCGCCGCCAACATCGGTGCTGCCGGCGAAACGCCAGACGCCGTGGCGATGGGCGCCGAAGGCATCGGCCTGCTGCGCACCGAGCTGGTGTTCATGGACCATGCCCAGGCGCCGGATCAGGCGACCCAGGAAGCCGAATACCGCCGCGTGCTGGACGCCCTCGACGGTCGGCCGCTGGTGGTGCGCACGCTGGACGTCGGCGGTGACAAGCCGCTGCCGTACTGGCCGATGCCGGCCGAGGAGAATCCCTTTCTCGGCGTGCGCGGCATCCGCCTGAGCCTGCAACGCCCGGAGATTCTGGAAACCCAGCTGCGCGCCTTGCTCGCCTCGGCCGATGGTCGTCCGCTGCGCATCATGTTTCCCATGGTCGGCAATATCGAGGAATGGCGCACCGCCAAGGCCATGGTCGATCGCCTGCGCATCGAACTGCCGGTGGCCGACCTGCAGGTCGGCATCATGATCGAGATCCCGTCTGCCGCGCTGATCGCGCCGGTGCTGGCCCGGGAAGTCGACTTCTTCAGTATCGGCACCAACGACCTGACGCAGTACACCCTGGCCATCGACCGCGGCCACCCGAGCCTGTCCGGCCAGGCCGATGGCCTTCACCCGGCGGTGCTGCGGTTGATCGGCATGACGGTCGAGGCGGCGCACGCCCATGGCAAGTGGGTCGGTGTCTGCGGCGAACTGGCGGCCGATGCGCTGGCCGTGCCAATGCTGGTGGGGCTGGGGGTCGACGAGTTGAGCGTCTCGGCGCGCAGCATCGCACTGGTCAAGGCGCGGGTGCGTGAGCTGGATTTCGCCGCCTGTCAGCAGTTGGCGCAACAGGCGCTGAGGCTGCCCGGTGCCCATGAGGTGCGCGCCTTTGTCGGGGAGCATTGCTGATGGCCCGCGTCCTGACCGTCACCCTCAACCCGGCCCTCGACCTGACCGTGCGGCTGCCGTCGCTGCGCCTGGGCGAGGTGAATCGCAGCGACAGCCTGCAGGTGCACGCCGCCGGTAAAGGCCTCAACGTCGCTCAGGTGTTGGCTGATCTCGGCCACCAACTGACCGTCACCGGCTTTCTCGGTGAGGGCAATCCGCAGGCGTTCGAGCAGCTGTTCGCCGCGCGAGGCTTTGCCGACGCGTTCGTCCGCGTGGCAGGCGATACCCGCAGCAACATCAAGTTGGCCGAAGCCGGCGGGCAGGTCACGGACATCAACGGCCCGGGGCTCGACGTCGCCGCCGCACAGCGCAGCGAATTGCTGGCGCGGCTCGAGCGGCTGGTGCCCGGCCATGACCTTGTCGTCGTCGCCGGCAGCCTGCCGCGCGGCATCGAGGTGCAGTGGTTCGTCGAGCTGTTGCAACGGCTCAAGGCGCTCGGCGCGCGCGTCGCGCTGGACACCAGCGGTGCGGCGCTGCGCGAAGGGTTGGCCGCTACGCCCTGGCTGATCAAGCCCAACGAAGAAGAGCTGGGCGAGGCGCGCGGGGTCGAGCTCGCGGGTTCAAACGCATTGGCCGTCGAGGCCGAGGCGTTGCGTCGCGAAGGCATCGAGCATGTGGTGATTTCCCAGGGCGCCGAGGGGGTCAACTGGTTCTCGCCGAGCGGGGCTTTGCACGCGCGTCCGCCGAAGGTCCAGGTGGTCAGCACCGTTGGTGCCGGCGACTCGTTGCTGGCCGGCATGCTCCACGGCTTGCTGGAAGGCTGGCCCGCCGAACGCACCCTCGCGCATGCCACCGCGATCGCCGCGCAGGCAGTCGGGCAGGTGGGCTTCGGGATTACCGACCGGGCGCAACTGGCCGACCTGGAAACTGCGGTTCAGTTCCAGCCGCTGGGCCAATAAATCGAACAAGAGGTGAAGGAATGAATCTGCTCATCGTCACGGCCTGCCCCAACGGAATGGTCACCAGCGTGCTGACGTCACGTCTGCTCGAAGCGGCCGCCCATCGTCTGGGCTGGTCGACTGCCGTGGAAGTCCACGATCCCAAGGCCATCGGCTCGCCGCTCACGCCGGCCCAGATCGCCAACGCCGACCTGGTCGTGGTGGTCAAGACCGGGCCGCTGTCGCTGCAACGTTTCGTTGGCAAGCGCGTAGTGCAGTCCACGCCTTCCGAAGCCTTGCTTGATCCAGAGGGCTTTCTGCGCAGCGCTGACGAGACGGCGACCGAACTGCAACAGGCTGATGAGGCAGACGCCTCGCCTGTCGGCGGCAAGCCCAAGGTCGTGGCGATCACCGCTTGCCCGACCGGTGTCGCGCACACCTTCATGGCAGCTGAAGCCCTTCAGCAGGCCGCGGTGCGCAAAGGCTATGACTTGCAGGTGGAAACCCGTGGCTCGGTGGGTGCGCGCAACGTGCTCGACCCCCAGGCTATCGAGGAGGCCGATGTGGTGCTGCTCGCCGCCGACATCGAGGTGGACGTGGCCCGCTTCGCCGGCAAGCGGGTGTTTCGTTGTGGCACCGGCGTGGCGTTGAAGCAGCCCGAGGCGACGTTGGATCGTGCACTGGCTGAAGGTGCGGTGCTCAGTGGCGGCGCGGCGGCCAGCGCTGGCGCCGCGGAGCAGAAGGGTGAGAAGACCGGCGTCTACAAGCACCTGCTGACCGGCGTGTCCTACATGTTGCCGATGGTCGTTGCCGGCGGCCTGATGATCGCGCTGTCGTTCGTCTTTGGTATCGAGGCGTTCAAGCAGGAAGGCACTCTGGCCGCCGCGCTGATGCAGATCGGCGGCGAGACGGCTTTCAAGCTGATGGTGCCGCTGTTGGCCGGCTACATCGCCTATTCCATTGCCGACCGGCCCGGCCTTGCGCCCGGCATGATCGGTGGTTTGCTGGCCGGCACCCTCGGCGCGGGGTTCATCGGCGGCATTATCGCAGGCTTCGTCGCGGGCTACGCGGCCAAGGCCGTGAGCCGCTGGATTCCCTTGCCGGCCAGTGTCGAATCGCTCAAGCCGATCCTGATCATCCCGCTGTTGGCCAGCCTGTTTACCGGGCTGGTGATGATCTACATCGTTGGCGCCCCGGTGGCGAAGATGCTGGCCGGACTCACCGAGTTCCTCGACACCATGGGCACGTCCAATGCCATTCTGCTCGGGCTGCTGCTCGGCACCATGATGTGCGTCGACCTGGGTGGGCCGGTCAACAAGGCGGCCTACGCGTTCTCGGTCGGGCTGCTCGCCTCGCAAAGCTACGCGCCGATGGCGGCCACCATGGCCGCCGGGATGGTGCCGCCGATCGGCATGGGCATCGCCACGCTGATCGCCCGTCGCAAGTTCACCCAGACCGAGCGCGAAGCCGGCAAGGCGGCGCTGGTGCTCGGTTGCTGCTTCATCTCCGAAGGCGCGATTCCCTTCGCCGCGAAGGACCCGCTGCGGGTCATCCCGGCCAGCATCGCCGGCGGTGCGCTGACCGGCGCGCTGTCCATGGCGGTCGGCGCGAAGCTGCTGGCGCCCCATGGCGGGCTGTTCGTGCTGCTGATCCCCAACGCGATCAACCATGCGCTGCTGTACCTGGCGGCCATCCTCGCCGGCAGCGTCGTAACGGGCGTCGTTTATGCGGTGATCAAGAAGCCGGAGGCTCAACCGCTCAGCATCGGCGCCGCCGCCTGACAGACGGGCTACAAAGGCTGAACTAAAGCGCTTCGCCGTGCATCCACAGAAGGCGGATCGGACCTGTGACAAAAGGTTTCGATCCGCTTTTTTGCGTTTGTCATGGCTGGAGAGCGTTACATGAGCATCGACTACGGGCCGCGGCCCTTGCGGATCACCCTTACGGCCATCGTTGTCCTGTTATTAGGCGCAGCGATGCTGATCGGTGGCGGCTACCTCGCCTCACTGGGTGGCTCCTGGTATTACCTGGTGGCCGGCATTGGCCTGCTGGTAGTTGGTGGGCTTCTGCTCGCGCGCAAGCGCGCCGCTATCTGGCTGTATGCGTTGCTGCTGCTGGCGACACTAGCCTGGACGATTTACGAGGTTCGTTTCGACTGGTGGCAGCTGGCGCCGCGGATCGATCTGTGGTGCATCCTCGGGCTCTGGCTGATCCTGCCTTTCGTAAACCGCTATGTGAGCGACCGGCTCGTCTGGCGCGACGGCGCCAGTGGTTTGCTCGGGATCGGATTGCTGGCCGGCGCGTTGATGGCCGGGTATGCGCTGACGCAGGATTACCACTCGATCACTGGCGAATTCAGCGACGCACAGATGCAGGGGCTCGATCCGCAAGGGCAGGCTGGGCGCGCTAACAGTGAATGGCCGGCTTATGGCGGCTCCGAGCAGGGTGATCGTTACTCGACGGCGAACCTGATCACGCCGGAGAACGTCGGCACACTTGAAAAGGCCTGGGAGTACCACACCGGCGACCTGCCGGGGCCGAACGATCCGGGTGAGTTTACCTACGAGGTCACGCCGCTGAAGATCGGCAACACCCTCTACCTCTGCACGCCTCACAGTATCGCCATCGCGCTGGATGCCGACTCCGGCAAGGAGCTGTGGCGCTACGACCCGAACATCAATCGCGATGCCGAGTACTACCAGCACATGACCTGCCGGGGCCTGGCCTTCCATGACGCCATGCGCAGCGGCCCGCCATCGGGAGGCAACGAGTCTGCAGCGCGCTGCGAGCGCCGCCTCTTTCTGCCGACCAACGACGGCACCCTGATCGCGCTCGATCCAGAAGATGGCAAGCCGTGCGACGATTTTGGCAATGCGGGTGTGGTCGACCTCAAGGCTGGTCTCGGTGAGGATGCACTTGGCGTTTATCTGCCAACCTCGCCACCGGTGGTCACCGAGAAGCTGGTCATCGTCGGCGGCTCGATTACCGACAACGGCGCGGTGGACTCGCCCGGCGGGGTGGTGCGCGCCTATGACGTGCGCAGCGGCGAGCTGGTGTGGAATTTCGACCCTGGTAACCCGGATGCCACCGAACCCTTGCCGCCAGGCGAAACCTATACGCGCAGTACGCCGAACTGGTGGACCACGTCGGTGGCGGACGAGTCGCTCGGGTTGGTCTTCATCCCCACCGGCAATCAGACCCCCGACCAGTGGGCGCAACCGCGGACGCCGGAATCCGAACGCTTCACCGACACGCTCGTTGCGCTGGACCTGGCGACTGGCGAGGTGCGTTGGGAATTCCAGACCGTGCACCACGACCTCTGGGACCGCGACCTGCCCTCTCAGCCCACGCTGGTCGAGCTGGACGGCGCGCAGGGCAAGGTGCCAGCGATCATCCAGCCCACCAAGCGCGGCGACCTGTACATTCTTGACCGACGCACCGGCGAGCCCATCGTGCCGGTCGACGAAATGCCCGTGCCGCAGGGGACGGACTATGGCGAATTCACCGCGCCCACCCAGCCTTATTCGGCGGTGAGCTACGCACCCGAGGAGCCGCTGCGCGAGCGTGACATGTGGGGCGGTACGCCGCTGGACCAGATGATGTGCCGCATACAGTTCCGCAAGCTGCGTTATGAAGGCGATTTCACTCCGCCCTCGGAACAGGGCTCGCTGATTTACCCAGGCAATGTCGGCACCTTCAATTGGCCTTCGGTGGCGGTCGATCCCAGCCGGCAGTTACTGTTCGGCGCGCCGAATTACCTGGCGTTCGTCTCCACCATGGTCAAACGAAGCGAGGTCGACCCCGACGAACGCACCGGAGGCGGCGAGACCGGCTTGCAGCCGAACCTGGGGGCGCCATACATGGTCACGCTCAAGCCGTTCATGTCCGTTATCGGCCTGCCGTGCCAATCGCCGCCTTGGGGTTACGTCACGGCGCTCGACCTGCGCACCATGAAGAAAGTCTGGCAACACAAGAACGGCACCAGCCGTGACAGCACACCGGTGCCTATCCCACTGCCGGTCGGCACGCCGGCATTGGGCGGCCCGATCGTCACGGCCGGCGGTGTCGCCTTCATGAGCGGTACGCTGGATTACTATCTGCGCGCCTATGACTTGCAGACCGGCGAGGAGCTATGGAAAGGGCGTCTGCCGGCGGGCGGCCAAGCGACGCCGATCACTTATGTGTCCGAGCGAACCGGCAAGCAGTACGTGGTGCAGATGGCCGGTGGGCATGGCTCGTTCGGCACCAAAATCGGCGACTCGGTGATCGCCTTTACCTTGAAAGAAGACCGGTAGCGCAATACCGGGCGGACGGTCTTTCCGGTGACCGTTCGTCCGGGCGTCACGGTACTGTCAAGCGCCTCGCTTAAACCCTTCCTCATCACCTCGACAAGAGGTGCTCGCCTCTTGCTCGTCCTGTGCCGGCCGCTCGTGCTCCGGCGAAGTCAGGTGCAGCGAGACATCGATGGGTGCCTTGCGCTTCACCCTGACCGACAATACGCCTGACTTCCGGAGCCTTCTTGCCCATGCCTCGCACCTTCTTCCGACCGCACCCGCTCGCCGCTGCGCTGCTGGTGTCCGCCCTGCCAGCGGTTGCCTCTGCTGATTTGCTGATCTCCGAGTACGTGGAGGGGAGCGGGAACAACAAGGCGCTCGAGTTCTACAACACCGGGGAGGCGTCGGTCTCTCTGGATGGCTATCGGGTCGACTTCTACTTCAACGGCTCGACCAGCAGCGGCCGCAGCATCCCGTTGAGCGGCGTAGTCGCGCCGGGAGCGGTACATGTCGTCGCGCATGAAAGCGGTGACCCTGCGTTGCTCGCGCTGGCGACTCAGCGCGGCAGCGGCAGCTGGTACAACGGCGACGACGCGATCGTATTGCGCGGGCCTGGCGGTGACGTGCTCGACAGCATCGGTCAGGTGGGTGTGGATCCGGGTAGCGCCTGGGGCTCTGGGCAGACGCAGACGGCCGACCGCACCCTGACGCGCCGGGCCTCCGTCACCACCGGCGATCGCGACCCGAGCGATGCCTTCGACCCGGCGGCCGAGTGGCAGGGCTATGCCATCAATACCTTCGCTCATCTCGGCCAAAGCGGCGAAGGCGAGCCCGGCGGCGGCGATGCCGGCCGGCGTGCGATCGCCGAGGTGCAGGGCAGTGGCGACAGCAGCCCGCTGGTCAACCAGTCGGTTACCGTCGAGGGCATCGTGGTGGCCAGCTTCCAGGCCGAGGGCGAGCTGGGCGGCTTCTTCATCCAGACGCCGGACGGCGAGACCGACAGCGACCCGCTGACCTCCGAGGGCTTGTACATCTACGGTGCCGGCAACGGTGTCGAGGTGCAGGTTGGCGATCGGGTGCAGGTGCGCGGCCTGGTGGCTGAATTCAATGGCCTCACCGAGATTACGTCGCCGCAGACCACGGTATTGGCCAAGTCCCAGCCTTTACCCGGCGTGGCGCAGATCAGCCTGCCCCTGGCCTCGGCGGATGCGCTGGAGCGTTACGAAGGCATGCAGGTGCGCTTCGCTCAACGCCTCACCGTCAGCGAGGTGTATGACCTCGGACGGTACGGCGAGATGGTGCTGTCCTCGGGCGGGCGGCTTTGGATCCCGACCAACAAGGTCTCGCCTGGCGAACCGGCGCGTCAGCTGCAAGCGCAGAACGACCTCAACCGAATCGTGCTGGACGACGGTCGCAGTGGTCAAAACCCGGATCCGATCCGTTACCCGTCGCCGGAGCTCGACGCCTATCGCACGCTACGCGTGGGTGACGAAGTGGGCGATGTGCGTGGCGTGCTGCACTATTTGGCCGGCAGCTACCGCGTGCAGCCCACGCAGGCGCCGCGATTCGTCGCGAAGAACCCCAGGCCCGCAGCGCCTGAACCGATCGAAGGGCGCCTGCGGGTCGCCAGTTTCAACGTGCTCAACTACTTCAACGGCGACGGCCGCGGCGCGGGCTTCCCGACCTCGCGCGGCGCCGATTCGCTGACCGAATTCAACCGCCAGCGCGACAAGATCATCGCCGCGATCCTGGGGGCGGACGCTCACATCATCGGGCTCATGGAAATCGAGAATGACGGTTACGGGGAGCACAGCGCCATCGCCGATCTGGTTGCGGCCCTCAACGCTGCCTCGTCTGATGGTGATCGCTACGCCTTCATCGACCCCCGGCGCAATCGCCTAGGCACCGATGAGATCGCCGTCGGTTTGATCTACCGTAAGGATATGGTCACCCCGCATAAAAATGCCGCTGTGCTGGACGGCTCGGTCGACCCACGCTTCAACGACACCCGAAATCGGCCTGCACTGGCCCAGACCTTCCGTGAGCGCCGCACCGGCGAGCGCCTGACCGTGGCGGTCAACCATCTCAAATCCAAGGGATCGAGCTGCGACGACCTCGGCGACAATGACATGGGCGACGGGCAGGGCAACTGCAACCTGACCCGCGTGCGCGCCGCTCAGGCGCTGGTCGATTGGCTGGGGCGTGACCCGACGCAATCCTACGATCCGGACCGCCTGATCATTGGCGACCTCAACGCCTACGCGAAGGAAGACCCGATCAACGTGATTCGCGCGGCGGGCTACACCGACCTGCTGGCGCGCTTTGTCGGCCCGGATGCCTACTCCTATGTATTCTCCGGACAGTCCGGCTACCTCGACCACGGCCTGGCCAGCGCCAGCCTCGCAGCGCAGGTGAAGGGTGCCAGCGAGTGGCATATCAACGCCGATGAGCCGCGCGTGCTGGATTACAACCTTGAGTTCAAGACGCCGCGGCAGCAGAGCATGCTGTACAGCGCCGAGCCGTATCGGGCGTCGGACCATGATCCGCTGGTGATTGGGGTGGATTTGGGCCGGTAGTGGCGCTTTAGACGCTGAGCATCCTCGACGTCTCGGCTGTACGGGACGTTGAGGGATCGCCAGCAAGCTGGCTCCTACAAAGTCGGTGCTGCCGTCTTTGCTTTTCGTAGGAGCCAGCTTGCTGGCGATCAAGGGCTGTACCACGCAGCGGCTCACAGCCAAACCGCATCCCACCACGGATAGTCGCCGATGCGGTTTACCAACCCAGCCCGCAGCGGATTGGCGACGATATACCGAGCCGTAGCGAGCAGGTCGTCTTCCTGGCGCAAGGCATGATCGTGGAAACCTCGTTGCCAGACCCGTGCACCCGATTCGCCTGTAATGCGATTGATCGCTATTGCGCTGCGAGACTTGAGGCGTTGGATTACCGCCGGCAGGGGCATTGAGCCCAGTTCGATGAGCCAGTGCACATGGTCTGGCATGACGGCCCAGGCCAGCGAGTTAACGTGTCTCTCGTCGTGTATGGCGCGCATTTCCGTCACCAGCGCTCGGGCCAGCGGCGGGTCGTTGAAGACGGCTTTCCGTCGCTCTGTGACAGCAGTTACCAGATAAACCTGACCCGTCTCGGAATGCCTGCCGCGACGCAATGCGTGGCCGCGGTGGTTGAATTGGCTCGGGATATCCACCTCCGTGTGGATCAACGACTTTTAGCTCGGCGGTGTAGCACGGATCGCCAGCAAGCTGGCTCCTACGGGGCGCGGTGCTGGCTTTTCGTAGGAGCCAGCTTGCTGGCGATCAGCGCACTTGCATGATGCCGGCCCCTACAAAGCAGCTCCGCAGATCAATGATGCTCCCGCGTCGCCCTGAATTTCACATCCGGCCAGCGCTCTTCCATCAGGCTCAGGTTTACCCGCGTCGGCGCCAGATAGGTCAGGTGGCCGCCACCATCGACCGCCAGGTTCTCGTAGGCCTTGTCGCTGAATTCCTTGAGCTTCTTCTCGTTATCACACTCGATCCAGCGGGCCGACCAGACATTGATCGCCTCGTAGGCGCACTCGACCTTGTATTCCTCCTTCAGCCGACTGGCGACGACGTCGAACTGCAGCACGCCGACCGCGCCGAGGATGATGTCGTTGTTGCGCTCGGGGAAGAACACCTGGGTCGCGCCTTCCTCTGCCAGTTCCTGTAGGCCTTGGCGGAGCTGCTTGGACTTCAGCGGGTCCTTCAGGCGCACGCGGCGGAACAGTTCCGGCGCGAAGTGCGGGATGCCGGTGAAGCCGAGGTTTTCGCCTTCGGTGAAGGTGTCGCCGATCTGGATGGTGCCGTGGTTGTGCAGGCCGATGATGTCGCCGGCCCAGGCTTCCTCCAGCTGTTCACGCTCGCTGGAGAAGAAGGTCAGGGCGTCGGCGATGCGGATGTCCTTGCCGATGCGCGCGTGGCGCAGCTTCATGCCTTTTTCGTACTTGCCCGAGCAGATGCGCATGAAGGCGATGCGGTCGCGGTGCTTGGGGTCCATGTTCGCCTGGATCTTGAAGACGAAGCCGGTGAACTTGTCTTCGGTCGGCTCGACGACCCGCTCGTTGGCTTCACGCGGCAGCGGGCGCGGCGCCCAGTCGACCACGGCATCGAGCACATGGTCGACACCGAAGTTGCCCAGCGCGGTGCCGAAGAACACCGGGGTCAGCTGGCCCTTGATGAATTCGTCCTGGTCGAACTCATGGCAGGCGCCCTGAACCAGCTCCAGCTGTTCGACGAAGCGGTCGTACTCGTCGCCGATGTGCTTGCGCGCTTCGTCGGAGTCGAGCTTCTGGATGATCTTGACGTCGGTGCGCTCATGGCCGTGGCCCGGCGTGTAGACGATGATGTAATCGTCCTTGAGGTGATACACACCCTTGAAATCGCGGTAGCAGCCGATCGGCCAGGTGATGGGCGCGGCCTTGATCTTGAGGACCGCCTCGATCTCGTCGAGCAGCTCGATGGGGTCGCGAATGTCGCGGTCGAGCTTGTTGATGAAGCTGACGATGGGCGTGTCGCGCAGGCGGCAAACGTCCATCAGGGCGATGGTGCGTGGCTCGACGCCCTTACCGCCGTCGAGGACCATCAAGGCCGAATCCACCGCGGTCAGGGTGCGGTAGGTGTCTTCCGAGAAGTCTTCGTGGCCGGGGGTGTCGAGCAGGTTGATCATGTGCTCGCGGTAGGGGAACTGCATCACCGAGGTGGTGATGGAGATGCCGCGCTGCTTTTCCATTTCCATCCAGTCGGAGGTCGCGTGGCGGTCGGATTTACGCGACTTCACGGTGCCGGCCACGGCAATCGCCTTGCCCATCAGCAGGAGCTTTTCGGTGATGGTGGTCTTGCCCGCGTCGGGGTGGGAAATGATGGCGAAGGTGCGGCGCTTCGCGACTTCGGCGGCCTGGGTGGTCATGGCGGTCCCGGTAGGAAAACGTGTCAGAAAAAGCCGGCGATTATAAAGCAAAGGTATTGGCCTGGCTTGGCGTATCGGCCGGGAGGCCGAGCGGATCGGGACGCGGCATTGAACCTCTGGCGAACTGATGGCGTCGGAGAACCGAAGGGGCCGCGTTGGCGTTGCCCACGTTCATCACGTCTAGCTCGACGGGAACCCGACATGACGAAATCCTGGGCGAAAGCCCTGGCCATTGCGATCGCAGCGGCGCTGGTGCTGGTGCTGCTGGTTCGCGGTATTGGCATGGACACGCTACGCGCATCGCGTGGCGACCTGATCTTCTATCTACAGGCGCACCTGTACCTTGTCGGTGCCTCGATGCTGCTGGCGTTGTTGATCGGCGTCCCGGCCGGCGTGCTGCTTAGCCGGCCGTTCATGGCGAGCAGCGCCGAGCGCTTCATGCAGGTCTTCAACATTGGCAACACCATTCCACCCCTGGCGGTGCTGGCGATCGCGCTCGGCGTGGCAGGCATCGGCAACGGGCCGGCGATTTTCGCCCTGTTCGTCGCCTCGTTGCTGCCCATCGTGCGTAACACCTACGAGGGGCTGAAAAACGTGCCGGGTGCGCTGAAGGAGGCGGCAACCGGTATCGGCATGCGGCCGCGTCAGGTCCTGCTGCGTGTCGAGCTGCCCAATGCGGTGCCGATCATCGTCGGCGGGGTGAGGGTCGCGCTGGCACTGAACGTGGGCACCGCGCCGCTGGCGTTCCTGATCGGCGCCAACAGCCTTGGCAGCCTGATCTTCCCGGCCATCGCCCTGAACAATCAGGAACTCTTGCTGCTGGGTGCCGGCACCACGGCGATTCTCGCGCTGCTGCTGGACGGTGCGGTGACGCTGGCGAGCCGAACCTGGCTGGAGCGCGGGCTGGCCCGCTGAGGAGAAAGCATGAACCGATGGGTCTCGATCCTGATGGCGCTGCTGCTCGGCAGCCTGAGCGCGCTGGCGGTCGCCCAGGAAAAGCCGCTGATTCGCATCGGCGCCAAGGTATTTTCCGAGCAGCGCATTCTCGCGCATATGACGGCCAAGTACCTGCAGAGTAAAGGCTACCGCACGCGGGTGGTGGCTGGGCTCGGCAGCACGGTGGCGCGCAGCGCGCAGGAAAACGGCGAGCTGGACCTGAACTGGGAATACACCGGCACCTCGCTGTTCGCCTACAACAAGCAGACCGAGGTGTTGCCACCGGACGAGTCGCTCGCACGTGTCCGTGAGCTGGACGGCGCCAAGGGGCTGGTCTGGCTCGAACCCTCGCGCTTCAGCAATACCTATGCGCTGGCCGTGCCGCGAGAGATTGCCGAGCGCGACGGGGTTGCGACGATCAGCGACCTGGCCCGTGTGGTCAATGCGACCGATGAGCCGCACTTGATCGCCTTCGATATCGAGTTCGCCAACCGCCCCGATGGGCTGGCACCGATGGTCGAGCTTTACGACCTCCAGCTCACGCGCAACGAGGTTCGGCAAATGGACCCAGGGCTGGTCTATACCGCGTTGCGCAATGCGCAGGTCTACGCTGGCCTTGTCTATACCACCGACGGGCGACTCGACGAGTTCGACCTCGTCCTGCTGGAGGACGACCGCCAGTATTTTCCTGACTACACCGCCGCACCCGTGGTGCGCCGCGATGTGCTGGACGCCAACCCCGAGCTGGCCGAGCTGCTGGCGCCCCTGGCCCGGTTGCTGGACGACGACACCATGCGCACGCTCAACGCCCGCGTAGACATCGGCCATGAGACGCCTGCCAACGTGGCGGCTGACTTCTTGCGCCAGCACGATCTGATCTGAGGCCCGCATGGACTGGTTATCGACATTTTCGTATATGGACTGGGGGCAGGTCGGCGCGCTGACGCTTCAGCACATCGCCCTGGTGAGCGTCGCAGTGGGTCTGGCCATCGTTGCCGGCGTGCCGCTCGGGGTGGCAATGACGCGTTTTCCGTGGCTGTCCGGACCGTTGCAGGGCGCCGCCACGGTGGTACTGACGATTCCCTCGATTGCCCTGTTCGGCCTGATGATGCCGCTCTACGCGAAGATCGGGCAGGGCCTGGGGCCGCTGCCGGCGGTCACGGCAGCGTTTCTCTATTCATTGCTGCCAATCCTGCGCAACACCTACCTGGCGCTGACCAATGTCGAGCCGGGCATCCGCGAGGCAGGCAAGGGCATCGGGATGACGTTCTGGCAGCGCCTACGCATGGTCGACATTCCGCTGGCCGTGCCGGTGATTCTTGCCGGCGTGCGCACCGCCGTCGTGATGAACATCGGCGTGATGACCATTGCCGCCGTGATCGGTGCCGGCGGGCTTGGCGAGCTGATTCTTACCGCCATCAGCCGCAGCGACATGGCCCAGCTGATCGTCGGCGCCATTATCGTCAGCATCCTGGCGATCATCGCGGACCTGCTGCTGCAGTGGCTGCAACGAACACTGACGCCCAAGGGGCTGCGCTCCTGAGCGCTGAGGAACGGACATGATCGAACTCGACAAGCTGACCAAGACCTTCAAGCAGAAAGACGGCAAGGACGTCACCGCCGTGGATGCCATCAGCCTGACCGTCAACGAAGGCGAAATCTGCGTGTTTCTGGGCCCCTCCGGCTGCGGCAAGAGCACCACGCTGAAGATGATCAATCGGCTGATCCAACCCACCTCGGGACGCGTGCTGATCAACGGTGAAGACACCACCGGGCTGGATGAAGTGGCCCTGCGACGCAACATCGGTTACGTGATCCAGCAGATCGGCTTGTTTCCGAACATGACCGTCGAGGAGAACATCACGGTGGTGCCCAAGCTGCTCGGTTGGGACAAGAAGAAGTGCCACGAGCGCGCGATGGAGCTGATGAGCATGGTGCAGCTCGACCCGAAGCAATACCTCAAACGCTACCCGCGCGAACTTTCCGGCGGCCAGCAGCAGCGCATCGGCGTTATCCGAGCGCTCGCTGCCGACGCGCCCTTGCTGTTGATGGACGAACCCTTCGGTGCGGTCGATCCGATTAACCGCGATGCCATCCAGAACGAGTTTTTTCAGATGCAACGCGCCCTAAACAAGACGGTGATCATGGTCAGCCATGACATCGATGAGGCCATCAAGCTGGGCGATCGCATCGCCGTATTCCGTGCGGGCAAGCTGGTGCAGTTCGATCATCCCGACACGCTGCTGGCACACCCCAAGGATGAGTTCATCGCCAGCTTCGTCGGCCAGGACGCAACCCTCAAGCGCCTGCTGTTGATTCGCGCCGAAGACGCGGCCGACAACGCTCCCTCGATCCGCCCGCAGACGCCTGTCAGTGAAGCGCTGGAGCTGATGGAGGAGCACGACCGTCGGCATCTGGTGGTCACCGACGCGGGCAACAAGGCGCTCGGCTACGTACGCCGCCGCGAGCTGCGCGGGCAGGGCGGCACGGTAGAGGGCTTCGTTCATCCGTTCGCAGCGACCGCCGCGTTCGATGAACACCTACGCATCCTGCTGTCACGCATGTACCAGTTCAACCGCGCCTGGCTGCCCGTGCTCAGCGCGGAGAATGACTTTCTCGGCGAGGTGACGCAGGAGTCGATCGCCGATTACCTGAGCTCCGGGCGCTCGCGCGGCAAGACCAGCATCGTGTCGCCCGCCGAGCAGCTTGCCGGCTAAAGACGCTGCACGGCGAGCGGCGGATCGCTGTGCTAGCCTCCCGAAAGAACAGGTCAGGCGGACGCGTTCGGTCGCCGGCGGGGAACGTCAGGCCGTCATGCCGGTCGGTTTGAATAGGTCAGGTTCGCCTGAGGGAAAACAGGGAGCGATACGGATTTTTCGTTGATCTCGAACAGCGGTGGTTCTAAAGTTCGCGCCCGAACGTCCATGCTGGAAACGATCCATCCGGCTCAAGTACTGACGACGAGAGGTTGCCGGTTCTGCACCCGCCCAGCGGGTTCACCGGGACCGGTGATGCTCGGCGACATGCCTTGGGAAGTAGGCGAACCAAAATGGGGAAACTGTCAGACGTTCGAGGCCTCGCGCCGCCCCCTGCTCACTCTTCCGTTCCGCCAACTGGAGCCTTGCATGTCGATCAAGATCGAAGACTACTATCCGCGCGAAACCTTCCAGAAGATGAAGAACTTCGCCGATGAACGCGAAACCCCCTTTGTCGTCATCGACACGAAGATCATCAGCGATTCCTACGACCAGCTGGTCAGCAACTTCCCGTTCGCCAAGATCTACTACGCGGTAAAGGCCAACCCGGCCACCGAAATCACCGAGCTGCTGCGCGACAAGGGCTCGAACTTCGATATCGCCTCGATCTACGAGCTGGATAAGGTCATGGCTACCGGCGTCGGGCCGGAGCGCATCAGCTACGGCAACACCATCAAGAAATCCCGCGACATCCGCTATTTCTACGACAAGGGCGTGCGTATGTTCGCCACCGACTCGGAAGCGGACCTGCGCAACATCGCCAAGGCCGCGCCTGGCTCGAAAGTTTACGTACGGATTCTCACCGAAGGTTCCAATACCGCCGATTGGCCGCTGTCGCGCAAGTTCGGCTGCCAGACCGACATGGCGCTGGATCTGTTGATTCTCGCCAAGCAGCTCGGCCTGGAGCCCTACGGCGTGTCCTTCCATGTTGGCTCGCAGCAGCGCGACATCGACGTGTGGGACGCCGCCATCGCCAAGGTGAAGGTGATCTTCGAGCGCCTGAAAGAAGAAGACGGCATCGTCCTGAAGATGATCAACATGGGCGGTGGCTTCCCGGCGAACTACATCGCCAAGACCAACGATCTGACCACCTATGCCGACGAAATCATCCGATTCCTGAAGGATGACTTCGGCGACGAGTTGCCGGAAATCATCCTCGAGCCGGGCCGCTCGCTGATCGCCAACGCCGGTGTGCTGGTGTCCGAAGTGGTGCTGGTGTCGCGCAAGTCGCGCACGGCGGTCGAGCGCTGGGTATTTACCGACGTGGGCAAGTTCAGCGGCCTGATCGAAACCATGGACGAATCCATCAAGTTCCCGATCTGGACCGAGAAGAAGGGCGAGATGGAAGAAGTGGTCATCGCCGGCCCAACCTGCGACAGCGCCGACATCATGTACGAGCATTACAAGTACGGCCTGCCGCTGAACCTGTCGAGCGGTGATCGCCTGTACTGGTTCTCAACCGGCGCCTACACCACCAGCTACAGTGCGGTGGAATTCAACGGCTTCCCGCCGCTGAAAGCCTACTACCTATAAGCCTTCGGGCTGTAGCCTGCAGAACGCCGCGATCCTCGCGGCGTTTCTGTTTGGGTAGCTGAGAGAGTGGTGCGCCGAGGACAGAGGTGGCGCTTGGCAGGCGAGGACGTTCGCTCCTCCATGCCTGTAAGGCGCTGCGCCTGATGCGGGTAGGTTGCGTTGTGCTTCGATCAATACAGGTCGCGTCGATAGCGGCCTTGTTCTGTCAGTGCGTGCAGCTGCGCTTCGCCAAGTATGCCGACCAGGATTTGCTGCACGTCTCGGCCCATCCCTTCCAGACTTCCGCACACGTAGATGGCGGCTCCGCCTTTCATCCATTGACGCACCTCGTCTGCCGCATCGCGTAGCAGGTGCTGGACGTAAATCTTCTCCGTCTGGTCGCGGGAAAACGCCAGGTCCAGCCGCTCCAGGTGACCGGTAGCGCGCCAGCTTTTGAGTTCGGCCTCGAGCAGAAAGTCATGTGCGGCGTTGCGCTCGCCATACAGCAGCCAGTTGCGTGAACCCGACGCGGCGCGCTCGCGCAGGTGCGCGCGCAGGCCGGCCAGGCCGGTGCCATTGCCGATCAGAATCATCGGAGTGCTCGTGGTCGGGCCATGGAAGCTTGGGTTCGATCGGATGCGTAGGTCTACGGTTTCACCGACCGACACGTGATGGCAGAGCCAGCCGGACCCGAGGCCTAAAGCGCCGTCCGGGTGCCGGGTTTCGCGCACCAGCAGCTGAACGCAGCCCTCGGCTGGGACCGATGCGATCGAGTATTCGCGATGGGGCAACTGTGGCAGGGCAAGCAGTGCCGCCGCATCCAGGGTTGCCATGGGCCCTTCAGGCAGGCGTCGAGAGGCGAGGGCGGTTGCAGCGGTCATGGTGCCTTTGACGGATAGCGTCGGGGCTATGCCGTACCGCTCGAGCCACTCGGCTACGCCAGTTTTGGAATGGCGCGGGCCGATCTCGGCGATGTCGCCTGCCTGCCAGTGGGCGGATGACGGGTGTGGACGCAACCGCAACTCATACACCGGGGCGCCCTGGCTCCCTGGGTTGAGCAGCGTGCGGCTATGCAGAATCCAGGTGTCATAAGCCGCTGGCTCCCAGTCGATGTAGTCGCCTTGGCCACTGAGGTGTGAAAGCTGGTGCTGCCAGTGGCGGAGCACGCCTGGGTCTGAGCGGTCAGCGTCCAGGCGATCGAACAGCGGTTGGGCGCCAAGGCGTTGCAGGTGCGCCTCGACACGCCGGGCGAAACCGCAGAAATGGGTGTACTGGCGGTCACCCAGCGCCAGTATGGCGAACTCCAGCTGTGACAGATCGGCTGCGTCGTGCAGCAGGCGCCGTTCGAAACGTGCCGCGTTATCTGGCGCCTCGCCCTCACCATAGGTGCTGAGGACAAACAGGGCCCGTCGCTGCGGTGTTAGCGCGGGCAAGTCGATAGCGTTAAGGGGGCGGACGTCGACGGTTAGCCCAGCCGCATGCAGCTGGCTTGCGCTGCGCTCGGCGATTGCCTGGGCCTGGCCGGCCTGGCTGGCGTAGCCGATGAGTAGTTTGTCCTGGCTGATCGGTACGGCCGGTGAGGCCTGCAGACGGTGGCGGCACCAAAGGTATGAGCACACAGCCAGGTAGGCCGTGACGACCAGCGCCGCTGAGACCATCCGCGGCGGTTGCCACCACAGCAGCGCCGCCGCGAGCAGCAGGCAAGCCAGCAAGGGTGCCAGGTGCAAAAGTCGGTTGCAGGCCAAAGGCATTGTCTCCGGATGAGGCGCTTCTGCGGTTGGCCTGTGGGCGTGAGGCGACGGCTAGGCCGCCTCGTCAGGAGCCGGTGGCGGCCAGGCGGAAACCCGGCCGCGAAGGCTTACTGCGGCAGGACTTCAAGCGTCGCGCTGTAGCTGGCGCGGCGCTCGGTGGCGGGCTTTGTGACGCCTTTGTCGGTCTTCAATTCGGCTTCCAGCCAATACATGCCGGCCTCTGGCCAGGTGATGCTGGCCTTGCCTCGCGCGTCCGTCTTCGCCTTGATCTCCCCAAGTTCGTCGCGATAGCGGTTGCCGCCGGGGATGACGCTGATCTCCACGCCGTCGGCGGGCTTGCCATCGAGCAGGAAGACGAACTCGGCGGCCTCGCCGGCGAACAGGTCGTTGGGGTGCGTGACTGGCGAGAGCTCAAGCCCGTTGCCCGTGGGGTCGAGGACCGTCTTGGTCGGGTTGCCGGACGTGACGAACACTTCCATGCGATTACTGTTCTGACTGACTTTCAGCGCCTCGGCATCGGCGGGTACGTCTTTGGCGAACTGTTCGGCGGTGCCCATCCAGCGACGGGTTTCGCCGCCGGCTTTCCAGCTGGCGAAGAGTCCATCGTTGACTACCGCAAGCTTGTAGGTCCCCTTCTGCGTCAGGTGCACGTCGAAGGTGCTGCGGTAGCGCCCGCGGCTGCCATTTTCAGCCTGCGCCTGGCTGCCGTCCGGGGCCAGTACCAGCAGCTCGGGTGTCGGGCGCGGTGGCATGCCCGGACGGCCGCCAGCCGGCGCGCTGTCGTCGCCGATGCCCTTCAGGCGCATCGGGAAGTGTTCGAAGTAGAACAGGTCGTTGGACACTGCCGCATCGACGGTAACCCAGGGGTCTTCGCCGGACAGCACTGTGGCCGACGGTAACATCCAGGCGCGGTGGGCCTGGGCTGAGAGCGGCAGGCAGATGGCCAGTGCCAGTACGGTCCATTTGATTTTGGGTTTCATCGTGAGCTACCTCGCTTGGGCGTGAGTCAGGGGGTGAGGGTCAGTGAGAGGGCGCCCAGTTCGCTTTCGCCCTGAGCCTCGTGCGTTTGTGCAGTCGTTACCGGCCAGGTGAATGGAACGCGCAGCAATTCGCGGCCGCCGACTTCCCGTGCGGCTTCGACGACCAGGCGGTAGTCGCCCGGCGTCAGGTCCTTGAGCGGCGCTTGTTTGTCATCGAAGCGGATGCTGTGCTTACCGACGGCGCGCGTGGCCGCGCTGACCCCATCGACCGGCAGCTCAAGGCTGCGGCCGCTGCGGCGCCACCACTGGCGCAAGTCCTTCAGCCACTTCTCGCCTTCCTTGTCCTTCATCTTCACGTCGTACCAGACGGCAAGGTCGGCGACATGGCTTTGATCGGGCGTCTCCAACCAGATCGCGACGTAAGGGCGATGGTATTCGGCGACCTGCAGCCGCGGGATCTCGACGGTGACCTGAAGATCCGCCGCCATCAGTGGCGAGCTGAGCAAGGTGAGCGATAGCAGCAGGGGTTTACGCATGGCGGATCCTTAATGAATGAAGAGCAGGGCGAGCAGTACCGGGATAACCAGGCCAGCGCCCACGACGGGCCATGTTATGGGTCGGCCCGTTGCATGGCGTTGGAGCAGCAGAAGGCCTGTGAGGCTGAACACTAAGCAGGTGGCTGCGAACAGGTCGATGAACCAGCTCCAGGCGGTGCCGGTGTTGCGGCCCTTGTGCAGGTCGTTGAGGTAGGAGATCCAGCCACGGTCGGTGGATTCGTAGAGCAGTTCCCCCGTTTCCAGGGTCAGACTGAGCCAGGCGTCACCACCGGGGCGGGGCAGGGCGACGTAGAGTTCGCCGTCGCTCCACTCCGCTTCACGTTCACGAAGGTCTATCTCCAGCGTGGCTTCGATCCAACCTTGGAGCTCCTCGGGTAGCCCGGCCTGGGGCGGGCGGGTCTGCAACTCCCGTTGCAGTGGCTCGGGTAGTTGGGCTTGCCGCTCGATCACGCTCGGACGGGCCTCGATCTGGGCGGCATGGTTGAGGGTGAACCCGGTCACCGCGAACAGCAGCATGCCCACGAGGCATAGGGCAGAGCTGATCCAGTGCCATTGGCGGAGCGTGCCGAGCCAGAGTCGCATGAGGTTCACTTAGCGGAGGAGAGGCGGCGATTCTAAAAGGCGAGCCGGCCAAGATGCTAAGAATTTACAGAAGACATACATTCGCATTAACGCGACGTCTATCAAGCGGGAGAGATGGCCGCCGCGGCGTCATTGCCGAGCCGGCGGCCAAGGTGGATCAAGGCATCTGGACTTCGATGACCCCGTCGGCGCTCATGGTGATCTGCCGGGTGCCCGCTTCGACGTCCGGGGTCGGCATGGCGTCCATTTGTTTCATCGCGACGCTGCGCATTTCTGGCTGGTAGCCGCCGCCACTGTTCAGGTTGAGGCTGACGATCTTGTAGTCGCGGCCGCCCAAGGCTTCAGCGGCCAGTTGGGCGCGCGCACGAAAGGCGGTAACGGCATCCTTCAGCAATGCATCTTCGTTCTGCTGGCGGATCGGGTCGGAGATGCTGAAGTACATGCCGCCCATGTTCAGATCCTGCATCAGCGTGGCGGTCAGCTTCGACAGGCTGGCGAAGTCGGTGCTTTCCAGACGCAGCTCGGCGCGTTCGCGCCAGGCGGTGATCTGCTGGCCTTTTTCTTCATACACCGGATAGCTGCTGCGGCTGCCCTGGCTGACCTTCACGTTCTTGGCCTGGCGTGCCTGTTGCAGCGCCTTGTTCATCGCTTCGGTGGTCCTTGCGGCCAGCTGCGCCGGATCCTCGTGCTGGGACTCGGTGTAGAGCGTGACGTGCATGCGGTCCTGGGCGACCTCGCTACTGGCTTCTGCACGCAGCGAAATCTGGTTGTAGCGCGGCTCGTCGGCAACCGCCGGCAGGCAGGCGACGCACGCCAGCAGCGCAAGGCTGCGGGGAATCGAGACAGACATGAAAGCTCCTGTATTCATGGGCACCGGAATGCGGCGCGGAAGACTTTATCCTTTCCACGGCGGGTGCGCATTTTTCCGTGCGTCGCGTTGCCGCACAGAGGCAGCCGTCACGGACGCTTGGTTATACTCGCCGCACCTTTGGAGCGCCCATGTACCCTACCGTCCAGCTACTGTCGGCCAGTCGCCAGAACCTTCGTCTGCTTACGCTGATTCGTATCGTCGTGCTCGCCGCCCAGGCCGGGGCGGTCGGTATCGCTTATGCGACCCAGATGGTTGCGCTGCCGTGGCTGAACCTTGGCATCACGCTGGTCGTATCGGCGAGCATCTGCCTGGCCACCGCGTTGCGTCTGCGTGGCCCTTGGCCGGTGACTCATCTGGAATATGCCGTGCAGCTCGGCGCGGACCTGCTGATCCACAGTGCATTGCTGTATTACTCCGGCGGCTCGACCAACCCCTTCGTGTCCTATTACCTGGTACCGCTGACGATCGCCGCGGCGACGTTGCCGTGGCTGTATTCGGTGGTTCTGTCGGGCCTCGCCCTGGCGGGCTATACCCTGATGCTGGTCTGGTACGACCCGATCATCGCCCCGCCGGTCGAGCGCACCACCATGCTTGTCTACGGCATGTGGCTGAGCTTTGCGCTCGCGGCCGCGCTGATCACGTTCTTCGTCGCGCGGATGGCCGAGCAGTTGCGGCGGCAGGAGGAGTTTCAGTCCCAGCGTCGCGAAGAGAGCATGCGTGACCAGCAGCTGCTCGCCGTGGCCACCCAGGCGGCCGGCGCCGCGCATGAACTGGGCACGCCGCTGGCGACCATGAGCGTGCTGCTCAAGGAGCTGCGGCAGGACTACAAGGAGCCGTCGCAGTTGAGCGAGGACCTGGCGCTGCTGCAGTCGCAGGTCCAGCTGTGCAAGGACAGTCTCCGTCAATTGGTACGTGCGGCCGAGGCCGACCGACGCCAGGCCATCGTCGAGCAGACGGCTCGCGAATGGGTCGAATCGGTGCTGCAGCGCTGGCACCTGATGCACCCGGAGGCTACCTTCCGCTTTCAGTGCCTGGGCAAGGGGTCGCCGCCCCGGCTGATGCCACCGGCCGATCTCGGCCAGTCGCTGCTGAACTTGTTGAACAATGCCACCGATGCCAGCCCGGACAACCTGGATATTCGCCTGGATTGGGACGCGCAATGGATCAAGCTGACCATTCGCGACCATGGTGCTGGCGTTCCCCTGGCCATCGCCGAACAGATCGGCCGGCCGTTCATCACCACCAAGGGCAAGGGGTTCGGGCTCGGGCTGTTCCTCAGCCAGGCCAGCGTGACGCGTGCCGGCGGTACGGTGAAGCTCTACAATCACGAGGATGGCGGGACCCTGACCGAGCTGCGCTTGCCGCATGGCTCGGTCAGGGCCTGATCCCAGAGGTGACCACAATGCGAGGAGTGCGGACATGACCGAAGAATTGCAGCACGAAGGCGAAGATCAGCCCCATCTGCTGCTGGTCGATGACGACCCGACGTTTACCCGCGTCATGGCGCGGGCCATGAGTCGTCGGGGCCTGCATGTCAGTATCGCCGGCTCGGCCGAAGAAGGTCTGGAAATGGCGAAGCAGGACCTGCCGGACTACGCCGTGCTGGACCTGAAGATGGAAGGGGATTCCGGTCTCGTGCTGCTGCCCAAGCTGCTCGAACTGGATCCGGAAATGAAGGTGTTGATCCTCACCGGTTATTCCAGCATCGCGACTGCTGTCGAGGCCATCAAGCGCGGTGCCTGTAATTACCTGTGCAAGCCGGCCGATGCCGACGACGTGCTTGCAGCGCTGCTTTCCAAGCACGCCGACCTGGATAGCCTGGTGCCTGAAAACCCAATGTCCGTTGACCGCCTGCAATGGGAGCACATCCAGCGCGTGCTGGCCGAGCATGACGGCAACATCTCCGCGACCGCCCGGGCGCTCGGCATGCACCGACGCACCCTGCAACGCAAACTGCAGAAGCGTCCGGTCAGACGCTAGCGGATCCAAGGCTTACGTCGGGAGCTGCTTACAACAGTCTGCAGCTTCCCGTGCGTCCTTCATTGCGATGGAGGCGTGACGCGTGTTGACGTGCCGTCGGTAGGCGGGAAGACTTTGGGTACCGCGCTTCGCCTATCTACTCAGTGGTTTCCTCATGCTCCCCCTGGTTCTGCAGACCCTGAGCGTCACCGCTCCGGTCTTCGTCATGCTGTTCATTGGCGTCCTCCTGGTCCGCTTGCGCTGGATCGATGGCACCTTCATCCATACCGCTTCCACGCTGGTGTTCAAGGCGACGATGCCGACGCTGCTGTTTCTCTCGGTCATCAAGGCCGACCTGGACGCGGCGCTGCAGCCCAAACTGTTGGCTTACTACATCCTGGCAACGGTGGCGGGGTTCCTGCTGGCGTGGGCCTGGGCGATCTGGCGCTGCCCCTGGGCGGAGCGGGGCGTCTACGTGCAGGGTGCGTTTCGGGGCAACAACGGGGTGGTGGGGCTGGCACTGGCGACCAGCCTGTACGGTGATTACGGTCTGTCGCTCGGCGGTGTGCTCGCCGGTGTGGTGATCCTGCTCTACAACAGCCTGTCAGCGGTGGTGCTGGCGATCTACAGCCCGGACGGCCGGGCTGATCCTGGCGAAATCATCCGCAGCATCCTGCGCAATCCGCTGGTGATCGGGGTGACCTCGGCCATTCCGTTCGCCTATTGGCAGGTCCCGCTGCCGGAATGGCTGATGACCTCTGGTGAGTATTTCGCCCAACTGACATTGCCGCTGGCGCTGATCTGCATTGGCGGCACGCTGACGATGTCCGTTCTGCGCGAGAGCAGCGGGCTGGCGATGAGCTCGAGCCTGATGAAGATGGTCTGGTTTCCGCTGGTGGCGACGGTCGGGGCCTGGCTATGCGGCTTTCGCGGCGCGGAGCTGGGTATCCTGTTCCTGTATTTTGGTTGTCCCACGGCCGCGTCGAGCTTCGTCATGGCGCGTGCCGTCAATTCCAACCATCAGCTGGCGGCGACCATCATCGTGATCACCACGCTGAGCGCGGCGCTGACCATCAACGCCGGGCTCTTCGTGCTGCACTGGCTGGCCTGGATTTGATCAGGCTCAGTGGCGCTGGGCTTTCCACGAGCGGGCGGCAATGATCGCCAGCGTGACAGCCGTCAGCGGTAGCGCGTAGGCAATCATGGCGTCGCCAAAGGCATCGGCCGAGGGTCGGCCGGTGCTGATCATCACCAAGTAGACCGTGTACGCCACGTAATACGCGAGGAACAGCAGGCCTTCCCAGCGATTGATGGCGTAGCCAGTAAAGAAGATGGGCAGGCAGGCCACTGCTACCGCGATCATCACCGGGAAGTCGAACGCCAGCGCATTGGCCGCCACGCCGATGGCCTGCGGCGAGACCAGCGAGGCCAGGCCCAGCACGCAGAGCAGGTTAAAAATGTTGCTGCCGACAATGTTGCCGACCGCGATGTCCCGTTCGCCGCGAATGGCTGCCAGGATCGAAGTCGCGAGCTCCGGCAGCGAGGTGCCGACCGCAATCACTGTCAGGCCGATGACCAGTTCGGACAGGCCCAGCGCACGAGCCAGGGACACGGCGCCTTCGACGAGAAAGTGCGAGCCACCCACCAGCAGCGCCAGCCCGACGATCACCAGTGCGGTGTTGATCAACGCGGCGTGCGGCTTGGGTTTGTCATCCATGCCGTACTCCTTGGCGAACTCGTCATCCGCATCAGCGCCCGCCGCGGCGGCGCGGCGGCTGCTAACGATCAGAAACGCGGTGTAGCCGAGCACGCCGGCAAACAGCAGAGCGCCGTCGAGGCGGCTCAGTGCGCCGTCCCAGGCCAGCGCATAGGTGACCAGGCTGGCGCCAATCATCAGCGGCACGTCCAAGCGAATCAGCTGGCGCGACACCACCAGCGGCGCAACCAGGGCGGTCATGCCCAGGATCAGCAGGACGTTGGCAATGTTGCTGCCCAGCACGTTACCGATGGCGATATCGCCGCTGCCATTGAGCGCAGCCTGCACGCTGACTGCGGTTTCCGGGGCGCTGGTGCCGAAGGCGACCACGGTCAAACCGATGACCAGCGGTGGGATGCCAAACTGGGCGGCCAGCTTCGCCGCACCACGCACCAGCACTTCCGCGCCGGCCACGAGCAATACCAGGCCGGCTATCAAATAGACGAACGTCATTAGGGTCACAAGGACACACTCCGAAGGGTAAACGGCTCAGCGCTGGTACTTCCAGGCGCGCAGAAAGATCACGAAAAGCGTGATGGCGGTCAAGGGCAATACGTACCAAGTCATTGCATGGCGCAGCAGACTGATCGCCGGCAGGCCCGTGGAGAACATCACCAGATACAGGGTGTACGCACCGTAGTAGCCGAAGAACAGCAGGCCCTCCCAGCGATTGATGCGGTAGCCGGAGAAGAAGATCGGCAGGCAGGCGATGAACACTGCGAGCATCACGGGCAGGTCGAACGCCAGCGCGTTGGGCGAAATGGACAGCCCGTCGGCCGACACCAGCGCACCCGCGCCCAGCACCAGCAAGAGGTTGAAGATGCAGCTGCCGACTACGTTACCGACGGCGATGTCGCGCTCGCCACGGTAGACGGCGAGCAGCGAGGTGGCGAGCTCCGGCATGGAGGTGCCGACCGCGATCACGGTTAGGCCGATCACCAGTTCCGACAGGCCCAGGGCACGTGCCAGTGCCACGGCCCCCTCGATGAGTAGGTTCGAGCCCAGCACTAGCAGTGCCAAACCCAGCAGAACCATCAATAGCTGCAGGGCCCAGGCAAAGCGGCGGCCATCGGTTTCGGCAGTTGCCAGGTCCGGTGTCTCATTGGTTGCAGCGAGCGCACGGTCACGCTTGCTCGCGATGATCAGAAACCCCGTGTACAGCAGCAGGAAGCCAAGCAGCACCAGCCCGTCCAGCCGGCTGACGCTGCCGTTCCAGGCAAGCAAGAAGGTCAGCACGCCGGCACCGATCATCACTGGTACGTCCAGCCGCACCAGTTGGCGGGACACCAATAGCGGCGCGACCAGGGCCGAGAGGCCGAGAATCAGCAGAATATTGGCGATATTGCTGCCGATAACATTGCCGACCGCAATGTCGCCGCTGCCTTCCAGAGAGGCCTGGATGCTGACAGCAGTTTCCGGCGCGCTGGTGCCGAAGGCGACGACCGTCAGGCCGATGATCAGCGGCGACACGCCAAACCGCGCCGCCAATCGAGATGCCCCGCGCACCAAGGCTTCGGCACCAGCCACCAACAACACCAATCCGGCGACCAGGTAGGCGAGGGTCATCAGTGTCATCGGGGCTCCTTAGGGTATGTCAGTCCAGCGTCTCGATCTTCACCGGCGCTACGCCGTCTTCCAAGAGGTCAATGCGGTTCGCGGCGACGCGGGACAGGTCGATGATGCGCCCGGGCTTGTACGGGCCGCGATCGTTGATGCGCACCGTCACTTGCTTGCCGTTCTCCAAGTTGGTGACCTGCACCCGTGTGTCGAAGGGCAGCGTCTTGTGTGCCGCGACCAGTTCATTCTGGTTGAACGTCTCGCCGCTGGCCGTTTCCTCGCCATGGAAGCTGCGCGCGTAATAGGACGCCTTGCCTTGTTGGGTCACGCTGCTTTCGGTGGCGTCTGCGTCCGGCGATTCCATGCAGCCGGTGACGAGCACCAGCAACAGCGGGATGATCCACAGTCGGTTTCGCATGGCTCACTTCCTTCCTGAACGGGTCAGGCCGGCTCGTTGGCTAAAGGGTCGCCAGTTTTGAGCCCGGAGCCCGGCAACCGTTCCCGGTGGCCGATCATTGGCGCCCGGGAACGGCTGGCAGAGCGATCAACCGTCGAGCTTGCTCTTGAGCAACTGGTTGACCTGGGCCGGGTTGGCCTTGCCCTTGGACGCCTTCATTGCCTGGCCGACGAAGAAGCCGAACATCTTGCCGCGCTTGGCTTCGTCGCTGGCGCGGTACTGTTCGACCTGTTCGGCGTTGGCGGCCAGCACCTCGTCAAGCATCTTCTCGATGGCACCGGTGTCGGTGACCTGCTTGAGCCCCTTCTTCTCGATCACCTCGTCGGCACTGGCGCCTTCGCCGGCGGCCAGGGCTTCGAACACCATCTTGGCGATCTTGCCGCTGATGGTGTTGTCCTTGATGCGCAGGATCATGCCGCCCAGTTGCTCGGCAGAGACCGGCGATTCGGCGATGTCGAGGCCTTCTTTATTGAGCAAGCTGGACAGTTCGCCCATCACCCAGTTGGCGGCAAGCTTGGCGTCACCGCAGCTGGCGTTGACCTGCTCGAAGTAGTCGGCCATCTCGCGGCTGGCTGACAGCACGCTGGCGTCATAGGCGGAGAGGCCGAACTCACGTTCGAAGCGTTCGCGCTTCTGCACGGGCAGCTCCGGCAGGCTGGCGCGTACCTCGTCGAGGAAGCTCTGCTCGATCACCACCGGCAGCAGGTCGGGGCAGGGGAAGTAGCGGTAGTCATTGGCTTCTTCCTTGCTGCGCATCGAGCGCGTCTCGTCCTTGTTCGGGTCGTATAGGCGGGTTTCCTGCACCACCTTGCCGCCATCCTCGATCAGTTCGATCTGGCGCTGCACCTCGTGGTTGATGGCCTTTTCGATGAAGCGGAAGGAGTTGACGTTCTTGATCTCGGCGCGCGTGCCGAATGCGGCTTGGCCTTTTGGGCGCACCGAGACGTTGCAGTCGCAACGCAGCGAGCCTTCGGCCATGTTGCCGTCGCAGATGCCGAGATAACGCACCAGCGCGTGGATCGCCTTGACGTAGGCAACCGCTTCCTTGGCGCTACGGATGTCCGGCTCGGAGACGATCTCCAGCAGCGGCGTGCCGGCGCGGTTCAGGTCGATGCCGCTCATGCCGTGGAAGTCTTCGTGCAGGCTCTTGCCAGCGTCTTCTTCCAGGTGCGCACGGGTGATGCCGATACGCCGCGTGGTGCCGTCTTCCAGGGTGATGTCCAGATGGCCCTTGCCGACGATGGGGTGATCCATCTGGCTCGTCTGGTAGCCCTTGGGAAGGTCCGGGTAGAAGTAGTTCTTGCGTGCGAAGACGTTCTTCGGCGCGATCTCTGCATCGATCGCCAGGCCGAACTTGCAGGCCATACGCACCGCTTCGGCATTGAGCACCGGCAGGGTGCCGGGCATGCCGAGGTCAACCAGGCTGGCCTGGGTGTTGGGCTCGGCGCCGAAGGTGGTGGCGCTGCCGGAGAAGATCTTCGATTGAGTCGCGAGCTGTGCGTGGATTTCCAGCCCGATCACGGTTTCCCATTGCATGTGTTCGTCCTCAGAATCCGCTCGGTGCTTGTTGATGCCACTCGGTCACCTGCTGGTACTGGTGAGCGACGTTGAGCAGGCGGCTTTCCTGGAAGTAGGGCGCCAGTAACTGCACGCCCACCGGTAGGCCATCGATGAAGCCGGCCGGCATCGACAGGCCGGGAATGCCGGCGAGGTTGGCCGTGATGGTGTAGATGTCTTCAAGGTAGGCAGCCACCGGGTCGGCGTTTTTCTCGCCGAGCTTCCAGGCGAGGTTCGGCGTGGTTGGACCAAGGATGACGTCAACCTCGTCGAAGGCGCTGACGAAGTCGTTCTTCACCAGCCGACGAATCTTTTGCGCTTTCAGGTAATAGGCATCGTAGTAGCCGGCCGACAGCGCATACGTGCCGACCATGATGCGGCGCTTGACCTCGTCGCCGAAGCCTTCTGCGCGTGAGCGCTTGTACAGGTCGGTGAGGTCGGCCGGGTTTTCGCAGCGATAGCCGAAGCGCACGCCGTCGAAGCGCGACAGGTTGGAGCTGGCTTCCGCCGGTGCGATCACATAATAGGAAGGAATCGCGTGCTGCATGTTAGGCAGGCTGATGTCCTTGACCGTCGCGCCGAGCTTCTTCAACTCTTCGACAACAGCTGTCACCGCGTCGGCGATGCGGGTGTCGAGGCCAGGGGTGAAATATTCGCGCGGCAGGCCGATGCGCAGGCCGGCGAGCGGTTGGCTGAGCGCGGCGAGGTAATCGTCAACGGGTTGGTCGACGCTGGTCGAGTCCTTCGAATCAAAGCCGGCCATGGCCGAGAGCATCAGTGCGCAATCCTCGGCAGTGCGCGCCAGTGGGCCGCCCTGATCCAGGCTGGAGGCGTAGGCAATCATGCCCCAGCGCGACACGCGCCCGTAGGTCGGCTTAAGGCCGGTGAGGTTGGTGAGCGCGGCGGGCTGGCGGATTGACCCGCCGGTGTCGCTACCCGTGGCGGCCGGTAGCAAACGAGCGGCGACGGCAGCAGCGGAGCCGCCGGACGAGCCGCCGGGCACGAGGCTGCGATCCCAGGGGTTCTTCACCGCGCCATAGTGGCTCGACTCGTTGGCCGAACCCATAGCGAACTCGTCCATGTTGAGCTTGCCGAGCGAGACCGCACCGGCATTGGCGAGACGTTCGACGACCGTCGCGTCGTACGGTGAGGTGAAGGCGTCGAGCATGCGCGAGCCGCAGCTGGTGCGAACGCCCTTGGTGCAGAACAGGTCCTTGTGACCGATTGGCGCACCGAGCAGGGCGCCGGTCTCGCCATTGGCGCGGCGCGCATCGGCAGCCCGCGCCTGGGCGATGGCTTGCTCTTCGGTAACAGTGATGAAGCTATTCAGCTCGGGATCGAGCTGCTCGATTCGGGCCAGCAGCGAGCGGGTGAGTTCCTCGGCGGAGAACTGTTTGCCAGCCAGCGCCCGGGCAATGCCGGCAAGGGTCAGTTGGTGCATGTGGGCGTCCTTCATTCGATCACCCGCGGAACCAGGTATAGACCTTCTTCGACGGCCGGTGCGATGGCCTGGTAGGCGTCGCGCTGGTTGCCTTCGGTGACCACATCGGCGCGCAAGCGCTGGCTGGTTTCCAGCGGGTGGGCCAATGGCTCGATGCCGGTGGTGTCGACGGCCTGCATGCGGTCGATGAGGCCGAGGATGGTGTTCAGGGTCTCGGTGGTGCGGGGTAGGTCGGCTTCATCAAGGCCCAGGCGGGCCAAGTGAGCGATCTTTTCCACCTCGGAGCGTTCAAGCGCCATCGGGAATCTCCAGCGGGAAGCGAATCCTGGGCGCCTTCCGTCGGGCAGAGCCAACGATCGGGCGGCAGGGCGTTCGGCAGCGGTGGGCGCGCAGGCCCGGAAAAGCCGACAATCTTACATGGCTGCCGGTCGAGTCGGTAGCGCGGCTGCGGCTTGCACGGTCGCCGCGGACATTTTCCGGGCCTGGCTATTTTTCGAGCAATAGCTCACGTCTGGCCCGTCCCGCCTGGACTCTCGCCTTGCCCTTGCTTCCCGCCATTGTTAGAGTTTGCGGCACTTTTTTCCCCACGCGTTTGCCCCAGGGCCCTTTTCCCATGTTCAAGAAACTGCGTGGCATGTTTTCCAGCGATTTGTCGATCGACCTGGGCACTGCCAATACCCTCATTTATGTGCGCGACCGCGGCATCGTTCTGAACGAGCCGTCCGTGGTGGCCATTCGTTCCCACGGCAACCAGAAGAGCGTTGTCGCCGTGGGGACCGACGCCAAGCGCATGCTCGGGCGTACCCCAGGCAACATCAATGCGATCCGCCCGATGAAAGACGGTGTGATCGCGGACTTCAGCGTCTGCGAAAAGATGCTGCAGTACTTCATCAACAAGGTTCACGAAAACAGCTTCCTGCAGCCCAGCCCGCGCGTGCTGATCTGCGTGCCGTGCAAATCCACCCAGGTCGAGCGTCGCGCCATCCGCGAGTCGGCGTTGGGTGCCGGTGCCCGCGAAGTCTTCCTGATCGAAGAGCCCATGGCGGCCGCCATCGGTGCCGGTTTGCCGGTGGACGAAGCACGCGGGTCGATGGTTGTCGACATCGGCGGTGGTACAACCGAAATCGCCCTGATTTCGCTCAATGGCGTCGTCTATGCCGAATCCGTGCGCGTTGGCGGTGATCGCTTCGATGAATCCATCGTCACCTATGTTCGCCGCAATTACGGCAGCCTGATCGGCGAATCCACCGCCGAGCGCATCAAGCAGGAAATCGGCACCGCCTTCCCGGGTACCGATGTGCGCGAAGTCGACGTGCGTGGCCGCAACCTCGCCGAGGGCGTACCGCGCAGCTTCACGCTCAACTCCAACGAGGTGCTCGAGGCGCTGCAGGAGTCGCTGGCGACCATCGTTCAGGCGGTCAAGAGTGCGCTGGAGCAGTCTCCGCCGGAACTGGCATCCGATATCGCTGAGCGCGGCCTAGTGCTGACCGGCGGTGGCGCGCTGCTGCGCGACCTGGACAAGCTGCTGGCCCAGGAAACCGGCCTGCCAGTCATTGTCGCCGAGGAGCCGCTGACCTGCGTGGCACGCGGCGGCGGTCGAGCGCTGGAAATGATGGACCGTCACGCCATGGACCTGCTCTCCACCGAGTGATCCGCCAACGCTCGGGCTGTCGCGCGTGCGTCGAGCGAGGCGCTTGAACTGTAGTTCTTCAGCCGGTTCGCGATGGCCCGCCGCACGACAAGCCCAAACAGGGCCGGACCTCGCGTCCGGCCTGTCGCGTTCAGTTTGCAGCCTGCAGTTGCGAGGACTCGCCGATCAAACCGCTATTTGCCAAAGGACCTCTTCTCGGCGTGCGCCTGCTGGTGCTGGCCGTGCTGTGTGTCGCGCTGATGGTGGTGGATGCCCGCTTCGACACATTGAAGCCATTGCGCAGCCAGATGGGGATGGTGCTGACGCCTTTCTACTGGCTGGCCGACCTGCCGGTGCGCACTTGGCAGCGCGCCACCGAGCAGCTGAGCACCAGCACTAGCCTTGCCGCGGAGAACGAGAAGCTCAAGGCCGAGGCCCTGCTCATGCAACGCCGGCTGCAGAAGCTCGCGGCCTTGACTGAACAGAACGTGCGGCTGCGCGAGCTGCTCAACTCAGCGGCCCTGGTCGACGACAAGGTATTGGTCGCTGAGCTCATCGGGCTCGATCCCAACCCCTTCACCCACCGCATCCTGATCGACAAAGGCGAGCGTGACGGCGTCTTCGTTGGCCAGCCAGTGCTCGATGCCAGCGGGCTGATGGGGCAGGTCGTCGAGGTGATGCCCTATGCCGCGCGCGTCCTGCTCATCACCGACGTCACCCACAGTATCCCGGTGCAGGTCAACCGCAACGGCCTGCGCGCCATCGCTATCGGTACGGGCAGTCCGGACTATCTGGAACTGCGCCACGTCGCGGAAACTGCGGATATCAAGGAAGGCGACCTTTTGGTCAGCTCCGGCCTGGGGCAGCGCTTTCCCAGCGGTTATCCGGTTGCACAGGTCACCGAGGTGGTCCGGGGCTCTGGGCAACCCTTCTCCATCGTCCGCGCCACGCCGACGGCGATGCTCAACCGCAGCCGCTATCTACTGCTGGTGTTCAGTGATTCCCGTACGCCGGAAGAGCGCGCCAACGCCGCGGCCGAAGCGCAGGTCTCAGCCGATCGCGAGGCTGCCGCGCAGGTCGCGCCCGATGCTGAAGATGCGCCTGCCGATCAAGCCGACGAGGCATCCGAGGCGCCTGCGACACCAGGAACGGCCCAGCCCGCAGCGCCTGCTGAGGGCCAACAGTGATCAGCGGGCGCCTGAACAACGGTTGGGTCATTTGGCTTTCGCTACTCGTCGCGCTGCTGCTCAGCGTCGCACCCATGCCGGTCAACACCGAGCTGGCACGCCCCCTTTGGCTGGGCATGTTCATTGCCTATTGGGCTATCACCCTTCCGCATCGCGGAGGCATGGCTGCAGCTTTCATCTTCGGTCTCATGCTCGACGTGCTGGCCGGCACGCTGCTCGGGCAGAACGGATTGCCGCTGCTGTTGGTCACCTTCCTGGTGCTCAGCCTCAACCAGCGGCTGCGGATGTTCCCGCTGTTGCAGCAGAGCTTGGTGCTGTTGGTGATCCTCGGGCTCGGGCAGCTGGTTCATCTGTGGCTCAACACCCTCACCGGCAATCGTCCGCCGACGTTGCTGTTTCTCGTCCCCGTTCCGGTCAGCGCGCTGCTGTGGCCGTGGGTCTTCGTTGCGCTGCAGTGGGCGCGTCGCCGCTATAACGTCTACTGATCGGGCGTCTCGTGGGCGGGCCAGCAGCGCTTTCGAGGCGCCTCGCGATATGCGAACCTGCGCCGACCGCCCTCTTGAAGGACCAGGCATGCCCGCATTGTTTCTCGCCTCCGCGTCGCCCCGACGCCGTGAATTGCTGACCCAGATCGGCGCCCGCTTTTCGCGGGTCTCCGTCGCCATCGACGAGACTCCATATCCCGATGAGCATCCTGAACAGTACGTACAGCGGCTGGCGCGCGAAAAGGCGCTGGCCGGGTTCGCCGCACTCGACGACCCGGAAGCCGTCGTTCTCGGCGCCGATACCACGGTAGTGCTTGATGACCGCATCCTTGGCAAGCCGATCGACCGTGCCGATGCGCTGGAGATGCTTGCCACACTCTCCGGGCGAGAACACCGGGTACTGACCGCTGTGGCGCTGGCCAGTGGGAGCCGCTGCGACCTGCGGCTGGTGGCGAGTGATGTCAGCTTCCGCCCGATCGCGCCGGCCGAGGCCGAGGACTACTGGGCCAGCGGCGAGCCGCAGGACAAGGCGGGCGGCTACGCAATCCAGGGGCTCGGTGCGATTTTCGTCAGCGGGCTGCGGGGAAGTTATTCCGCCGTGGTCGGGTTGCCGTTGTGTGAAACGGCGCAGCTGCTCGAGGCGCACGGCCTGCCGTACTGGACTAAAAGCTCAGCCTAGAGCGTGTGGTGCGCACGCGTATGCCGTTAGAATCGGGCCCATATCGTCAGCTTCGGCTGCTCCAGACCATCGCCATCGGCTGAGAACAACAATGAGCGAAGAAATCCTGATGAACATCACGCCCATGGAGTCGCGGGTGGCGGTGGTCGAAAACGGCGTCCTGCAGGAAGTCCACGTCGAGCGCACGCAGCGCCGCGGCATCGTCGGCAACATCTACAAAGGCAAGGTCGTCAGGGTGTTGCCTGGCATGCAGGCGGCGTTTGTCGACATCGGTTTAGAGCGCGCTGCGTTCATCCATGCCTCGGAGATTTCCTCCCGCGAAGGCAACGCTGTCGAGCCGATCAGTGCGTTGGTTCACGAGGGGCAGGCGTTGGTGGTGCAGGTGACCAAGGATCCGATCGGCACCAAGGGCGCGCGCCTGACCACCCAGTTGTCGATACCCTCGCGCTACCTCGTCTACATGCCTCGCACCAGTCATGTCGGGATCTCTTTGCGAATCGAAGACGAAGCCGAGCGTGAGCGGCTTAAACAGGTGGTGATGGAGTGCATCGCGACCGAGGGTATCAAGGAGGCCGGCGGCTTTATCCTGCGCACGGCAGCCGAGGGGGCCGGCAGTGACGAGATCCTGATGGATATCCGGTACCTGCGCCGGCTTTGGGAGCAGATTGACGGCCAGATGAAGACCGCCGCCTCGCCGTCGGTCATCTACGAAGACCTGACACTGGCGATGCGAACGCTGCGTGATCTGGTCAACCCGCGCATCGAGAAGATCCGCATCGACTCGCGTGAAAATTTCCAGAAGGTCCGGCAGTTCGTCGCCGAGCTGATGCCTGAACTGGGCGATCGCCTCGAACACTATCCTGGCGAGCGTCCAATCTTCGACCTGTACAGCGTCGAGGACGAGATCCAGAAAGCCCTCGAACGCAAGGTCATGCTGAAGTCAGGCGGCTACCTGGTCATCGACCCGGCGGAAGCGATGACGACCATCGACGTCAACACCGGCGCGTTCGTCGGCCATCGCACCCTAGAAGAAACCATCTTCAAGACCAACCTCGAATCGGCGACCGCCATCGCGCGGCAACTTCGGCTGCGCAACCTCGGCGGCATCATCATCATCGACTTCATCGACATGGAGGACGAAGAGCATCGCCGACAAGTCCTGCGCACGTTGGAGAAGCAGCTCGAACGCGATCATGCCAAGACCAATATCATCGGCATTACCGAGCTCGGGCTGGTGCAGATGACGCGCAAGCGCACCCGCGAAAGCCTCGAGCAGGTCCTCTGCGAACCCTGTATGTGCTGCCACGGGCGCGGCAAATTGAAGACGCCAGAAACGGTGTGCTACGAAATCTTCCGCGAGATTCTGCGCGAGGCACGTGCCTACCAGGCCGAAGGGTACCGCGTGCTGGCCAACCAGAAGGTGATCGACCGGCTGCTGGACGAAGAGTCCGGCAACGTGGCGGACCTGGAAAGTTTCATCGGCCGCTCGATCAAATTCCAGGTCGAGACGATGTATTCGCAGGAACAGTACGACGTGGTGCTGCTCTGAATAGATGCACGCCAGGCCATCTCGGCCCGGATGATCGGAGCGCATTCGCATGAGCCGGCTCCCCGTCCTGTTGCTCGCGCTGTCGCGGCGCTGCCTGTGGCTCGCTGCGGTCGGCATGATCCTGGCTGCGCTCTATGTCAGCCTGGGTCGGCAACTGGTGCCCCTGGTCGCCGAGTATCGGGCGGAAGCCGAGAGCAAGGCGCAGGCGTTGTTGGGCACTCCCGTGACGCTCGGGCGCCTGGAAGGGCGCTGGGAAGGCTTCGCCCCCCGGCTGGTCGCGCATGAAGTGCAGCTCGGAGAAGGCGAGGGGGCTGTCCGGCTGGATTCGCTGGCGGTCGTGCCCGACCTCGCCGATAGCCTGTGGTCTCGCCGGCTGCAGCTGGCTTCGGTGACCTTCGTTGGGGTTCACTTGAGCCTGGTGGAAGCGGACGATGGTTGGCGCCTGGTTGGCATGCCTGCCCGCGAAGGTGATCAGGGCATGGCGCCGGACCGGATCCTGGCCGAACTGCAGACGATTCGCAGGCTGTCGCTGCTCGACAGCCAGGTTACCGTCCAGGCTCAGGATGCCGCACCGCTGACCCTGAGCTATACCGACCTCGAACTGCGTAGCCGTGGCGACGAATTCAGTCTAGGCGGGCGCCTGCTCTTGCCCGACGGTCAGCCGCTGGCGCTGCGGGCGGATGCTGAGGTTGCGCCGGCGCACTGGCGTGAGGCGCGGGCGAGCCTCTATGTCAGCCTGCCGCAAAGTGACTGGGCCGCCTGGCTGCCGGCAGGCCTGGCTGGCGTGCACGTCGAGCATTTGCAAGGCGGTGGCGAACTCTGGCTCGACTGGCGCGATCAGGGGGTCTCTCGGGCGGTGGCGCGCCTGAACGTGCCAGCCGCAGAGCTTGCGCGTGCCGAGCACGACCCCCTGCGAATCGAGGATCTGGCTGTTAATGCCTACCTTGACCGCCAGCCCCAGGGCTACCAGTTGCAGGTCGACGGCCTGGCGTTCGACCTGGGTGATAGCCGTTGGCGCGAAACCCGGGCGCTGCTTCACCATGATGGTGACGACTGGCGGGTCTCTGTCGACCACATTCCGTTAGCGCCGTTGGCCTCGCTTGTGCAAAACCTCGCCCCTCTTCCGGAAGCGGTCGGGACCTATCTCGAGGCGCTTGCGCCCGAAGGCACCTTACGCAATGTGCAGCTCGACTATCGGCCTGGAGAAACCGGGGACAAGCGCCTGAGCTTCGCAGGCAACCTCGACGCGGTGGGTATCGCCGATTACCACTGGATTCCATCGGTGCGTAATGTGAGTGGGCTGGTGCAAGGTGATCTGGGCGGTGGTGAGTTGCGCTTCGACAACCGTGATTTCAGCCTGCACCTGGCTCAGCTGTTCGGCGAGCCCTGGCGCTACCGGAGTAGCCGGGGCAGCCTGCGCTGGACGCTCGACGAGCGGGCCTTCACGTTGGCCGCGCCCTATTTGCAGGTCGAGGGCGAGGAAGGGCAGATCGCCGGCGATTTCCTGATCCGGCTGATGCGCGACCCGGCGCTCGACGACTATATGGACCTGCGCGTCGGTATGCGGGACGGCGATGCGGCTTTTACCTCCAAATACCTGCCGACGCGGTCGCCTGCGCTCAGCGCGCCGCTCGCCGAGTGGCTGCAAACAGCCATCCGCGGCGGTACCGTCGAGCAAGGTTACTTCGAGTATCAGGGCTCGATCAGCCGGGGCGCACCCGAAGAAGCGCGCAGCCTCGGTCTGTACTTCAAGGTGCGTGACGCCGAATTGGCGTTCCAGCCGGGCTGGCCGCTGCTTCGAGACGCGCGTGGCGAGGTGCTCATCGAGGACAGTGGCGTGCGGGTGCGCCTGGCGGAAGGGCGCATGCTGGACAGTCGCGTGCATGACGCGCTCGCCGAGATTCCGCACCGGTCCGATGGCGGCACCCCGCGGCTGGCTATCCACGGCATGGTGGACGGCAGCGTTCGGGATGCCCTGACCCTGTTGCAGGAGGCGCCGATCGGCACCGCCGAGTTGTTCGGCGGCTGGACGGGTGACGGCCCGCTGACTGCCGGTCTTCAGCTGGATATACCGCTTGCCCAGGGTACACCGCCCAAAGCGAAGGTCGATTTCAGCACGCGGGATGCTTCGCTCTATATCGATCAGGCGGACCTGCAGTTCGACAGCGTCGGCGGAAGCTTCCGCTACGACACCGAGCGAGGCCTCAGTGGCACAGACATTAAGGCCCGCGCCCTGGGGGCGCCTTGGACCGGCTCGGCGAGCGCCACCGGAGCGTCCGGTAGCCCGGCGACACGTATCCAGGCGACCGCCCGCGTTGCCGTGCAATCGCTCCTGGACTGGCAAGGGATCGTGCGACCGCTGCCCGTCAGTGGAGACATTCCGGTGCAACTGGCCTTGTCGCTCGGAGGTTCTGACAACCGGTTGCAACTGGATTCGTCGTTGCTCGGCACGCAGCTTGACCTGCCGGCGCCCTTTGCCAAAACGAAGGAAGAGAGACGGGGCACCACGCTGCGCCTGTCGCTTGGCGGCGACACCCAGCGTGTGAGCCTCAAGCATGGTGATCTGGCGGCGCTGGCATTCAGCGGGCCTACGGGGCGGTTGCTCGAGGGCGGCGGAGAGTTGGTGTTAGGGGGCGGTGCGGCGAACCAGGTCAGCGAGCCCGGGCTGGCGGTGCGAGGCAGGCTGGAGCGCGTCGACGCCGATCAGTGGATGGCGCTGCGCGACGCCTTCGGCAGGGCCGAGGAGGACGAGGGCGCCGCCTCGCTGCTGCGACGCGTGCAGCTCGATATTGGCCACTTCAAGGGCTTCGGCACACAGATCGCGGCGCTCGAAATCGATTTGAAGCGACTCGCGGCAGGTTGGTCCCTGGGGCTGGGCAGCGAAACCATTGCGGGTGAGGTACGTGTGGCGGATGCCAGCAGCGAGCCGATCCAGCTTGACCTGTCGCATCTGCGCTTCCCCGCCGCCGATCCCGCCGCGGCGGAGTCACCGCTGCGCGACCCGCTCGCGGGCGTGGATCCGAGCGGCCTGCCACCGGTGGACATCGCCATCGACCAGGTTTACCAGGGTGATGCCGTGTTAGGCCCCTGGTCGCTGAAAATGCGGCCGGCCGAAGGGGGCGTGGCGTTCAGCGACCTGAGCCTAGGGCTTCGTGGTATCACGCTGTCCGGACAGGGCGGTTGGGCGGGCCAGCGGAGCTGGTATCGGGGAACGCTGGAAGGGGGCAACCTAGCCGATGTGCTCCGGGCATGGGGCTTCGCGCCATCGACCACCAGCGAGTCCTTTACCGCCTCCGTCGATGGCACCTGGCCGGGCTCGCCAGCGTTTTTCGGATTCGGGCGGCTGTCTGGCGAGATGAAGGGCAAGCTGCGCAAGGGGCAATTGCGCGAGGTCGACGGCAGTGCGCAGGCACTGCGGGTGTTCGGCTTGCTCAATTTCGATTCGATTGGCCGGCGCTTGCGCCTGGATTTCTCCGATCTTTTCAGTAAAGGCCTCAGCTACGACACGATCACCGCCGACCTGATGGCCACGGACGGGCTGTTCACCACGCGCGAGCCGCTCAAGGTCACCGGTCCATCCAGCAACCTGGAATTGCAAGGGCAGCTGGACATGGCCAATGACCGCATCGATGCGAAACTGCTGGTTACGCTGCCGGTGAGCAATAACCTGCCACTGGCGGCGCTGATCGTCGGTGCCCCTGCCATCGGTGGCGCGCTGTTCGTGGCGGACAAGCTGCTCGGCGACAAGGTGGCTCGCTTTGCCACCGTGCAGTATCGCGTCGAAGGGCCTTGGCAGTCGCCGGATATCTCCTTCGACCGGCCCTTCGAGAACCCCAACTGACCGGCCGTTGACGTTAAAACCTGGTGCCCAATGACCTTCGCCGTGATCCAGATGGCCAGCCAGGCCGACATCCTTAGCAACCTCGCCACGGCGCGCCGCTTGCTGGAGCAGGCCGCGGTCGCCGGGGCGCGGCTGGCCGTGCTACCGGAAAACTTCGCCGCGATGGGCCACCCCGATCCCGCCCGGGTTGGGCGGGACGAGGCGCTGGGGTGTGGCCCAATTTTGCCTTGGCTGGCCAAGACGGCATCCGAGCTCGGTATCTGGCTCGTCGCCGGTACGCTGCCCCTACCGCCCGACGACCAACCGCAGGGCAAGGTTCGCGCCTGCTCGCTGCTGGTCGATGCCCTCGGCCAGCGCGTGGCGCGCTATGACAAGCTGCATCTGTTCGATGCCGAAGTGAACGACGCGCGAGGCTGCTATCGCGAGTCCGACCACTACGCGGCGGGTGAGAGCATTGTGGTGGCAGACACCCCTTTCGGCCGGCTGGGCATGACGGTCTGCTACGACTTGCGCTTTCCAGAGCTCTACACCGCGTTGCGGTTGGCCGGCGCGGAGCTGATCAGCGCACCCTCGGCGTTCACCTCGGTCACCGGTCGGGCGCACTGGGACATGTTGATTCGAGCGCGAGCCATCGAGACGCAATGCTATATGCTGGCCGCAGCACAGGGTGGCGAACACCCCGGCGGTCGTCTGACCCATGGTCATTCGGCTATCGTGAACCATTGGGGGCAGGTCATCGCTCAGCGTGACACGGGCGAGGCCGCGTTGGTTGCCGCGCGCGACGTCTCGGCCCAGCATGCGGCCCGCCGGCGTATGCCGCTGATGGAGCACCGCCGCTTCCGCGCCCCCTGCATGGCTTCTGGCACATTGGAGTAGATATGAGTGAATTGCTGTTGCCCGTTACCGAACGCCTGCTAACCCCTGGTGGGTTGGGGCTCGACGACCTGCCGGGGCTGCTCGGCGAACTCGCCGGGCCGGGTATAGACGCGGCGGATCTGTATTTTCAGGATCAGGTGACCGAGTCCTGGGTGCTGGAGGATGGCATCGTCAAGGAGGGCGGCTTTCACATCGAACAGGGCGTCGGTGTGCGCGCGTTATCCGGTGAGAAGACGGGCTTCGCCTACAGCAACGCCATCAATGCCGATGCGCTGCGCCAGGCTGCCGAGGCTGCCCGGTCCATCGCCCGTAGCGGCCAGCAGGCGCGGGTCGGCGTGCTTTCGAGGGCTTCCTTCGCGCCGCTCTATGGCCAGGACAACCCGCTCGACGGCATGGGGCGTGCAGAAAAGGTCGAGCTCCTTAAGCGCATCGATGTCGCCACGCGCGCGCTCGACCCACGGATCAAACAGGTGACGGTCAGCCTGGCTGGCGTCTGGGATCACGTGCTAGTGGCCGGCCTGGACGGTGCCTTGGCGGCCGACATTCGCCCTTTGGTGCGCTTCAACGTCAGTGTCATCGTCGAGCAGAACGGCCGGCGCGAGCGCGGCGGCCAGGGTGGCGGCGGCCGCACCGGGTACGATCACTTCCTTCAGGAAGATCGCGCCATGGGTTACGCACGCGAGGCCCTGCGCCAGGCGCTGGTCAACCTCGAGGCGGTGGCGGCTCCGGCGGGCACGCTGCCCGTGGTGCTGGGTTCCGGCTGGTCAGGCGTGCTGCTTCACGAAGCGGTTGGCCATGGGCTGGAGGGCGACTTCAACCGCAAGGGCAGTTCGGCCTACAGCGGGCGCATGGGTCAGCAAGTGGCGTCGACGCTCTGCACCATCGTCGACGACGGCACCCTGGCCGACCGCCGCGGTTCCCTCAGCGTCGATGACGAGGGCACGCCGACCCAATGCACCACGCTGATCGAAAACGGCATCCTCAAGGGGTACATGCAAGACAAGCTCAACGCACGACTGATGGGCGTAGCACCGACGGGCAATGGGCGGCGCGAATCCTATGCGCACTTGCCGATGCCGCGTATGACCAACACTTACATGCTGGCTGGCGAGAGCGACCCCGAAGAAATCATCCGCTCGGTGAAGAAGGGCATCTATTGCGCCAACCTCGGCGGCGGGCAGGTGGACATCACCAGTGGCAAGTTCGTATTTTCGACGAGCGAGGCCTACCTCATTGAGGATGGGCGGATCACAGCGCCGGTCAAAGGCGCCACGTTGATTGGCAACGGCCCGGATGTGATGAACAAGGTATCGATGGTCGGCAACGACCTGGCCCTGGACAGCGGGGTCGGGACTTGTGGCAAGGACGGCCAGTCGGTGCCGGTTGGCGTCGGCCAGCCGACGCTCAAGATCGACGGAATTACCGTAGGGGGTACGGGCGCCTGACGGCCGCCGGCGCGTGGTTTTGTTGCCGCGCCGTGCGTCAGGCTTAGCGCAACCCGCGCTGCGTTTCGTCCAGCCCGCGTATGTACTTGAATATTTTTCGGCTCGCCGCTGGCGGTTTGTTGCGAGCGGCCTCGTGCTGGGCATGACGCACCAGCCCGCGCAGATGCTGGCGGTCGGTTTCGGGGTACTCCGCGACGAACGCCTCGAGCGTTTCATCATTGCCGGCGATCAAACGGTCGCGCCAGCGCTCCAGGGCATGGAAACGCTCGTTGTACTGCCGGGTCGAGGCGTCGAGCTGGTCGACCAGCGCCATGATGGCGTCGACGTCCTGGTCACGCATGAGCTTGCCGATGTACTGCAGGTGACGTTTGCGCGCGATATGGGCCTTGTGCTTCGGCGCATCGTCGAGCGCCTTGCGCAGCGCATCCGTCAACGGCAGGCGGTCAAGCACATCCGGTTTGAGCGCGGTCAGGCGCTCACCCAACTCCTGCAGCGCGTGCATCTCGCGCTTGACCTGGCTTTTGCTTTTTTCCTCGAAATCGTCGAGGTCGGAAATATCAGACATGGGGCGCATCCAATGGGAAATGCCGCCATGATAACAGCAGCCCCAGCCGCCCGTGGCAGGCGGGTCGCGGCGGCTGCGACATCCATGTATCAGGGTTTTGGAGTGTGTTATGACAGACGTTGAGGGGATTGGCCCGGAGGCACTGCCGGCGTTGCGCGAGCGGGTTCAGCGCATCCTCGATGAGGCTCGGGCGCAGGGCGCCACGGCGTGTGAGGTCTCGGTATCGATGGAGCAGGGCTTGTCGACGACCGTTCGCCAGCGCGAGGTCGAGACCGTCGAGTTCAACCGTGACCAGGGCTTCGGCATCACCCTGTACCTGGGCCAGCGCAAGGGCTCGGCCAGCACCACTGGCAGCGGCGAGGCAGCCATTCGGGAGACCGTTTCGGCCGCCCTGGCGATCGCCCGGCACGCCTCCGAAGACAGCTTTGCAGGCCTTGCCGACGCCGAGCGCATGGCCCGCGACCTGCCGGACCTGGACCTCTATCACCCCTGGCAGATCGCGCCAGACGAGGCCGTCGAGCTGGCGCTCACTTGCGAGGCTGCAGCGTTCGCCACGGACCCACGCATCCATAACGCCGACGGCACCAGCTTGAGTACGCATCGCAGCATCCGCGGCTATGGCAACAGCAATGGCTTCGTCGGCGGCTATTGCAGCAGCCGCCATAGCCTCAGCTGCGTGATGATCGCCGAGGCCGACGGGCAAATGCAGCGTGACTATCACTATGACGTCAATCGCGTCGCCAGCGAGCTGGCCTCGGCTGACTCCATCGGCCGGCGGGCGGCGGAGCGTGCCGTGCGGCGTCTGGGCGCGCGACCGGTGCCGACCTGCGATGTGCCCGTGCTGTTCTCTGCGGAGCTGGCGACCGGGCTGTTTGGCCATTTCCTGTCCGCTATTTCCGGCGGCAACCTCTATCGCAAGGCCTCCTATCTGGAGGATGCATTGGGCCAGACGTTGTTCCCCGAGTGGCTGAGCCTCGACGAGCGGCCGCATCTGTTGCGCGGGCTGGCGAGTGCGGGCTACGACGGCGACGGCTTGGCGACCTATGCCAAGCCGTTCGTGGACAAGGGCCAGCTTGTTTTCTATGTCCTCAGCACCTATTCGGGTCGCAAGCTGGGCCTGCCCAGCACGGCGAATGCGGGAGGGGTGCACAATCTGTTCGTGACTCACGGCGATGATGATCAGGCAGCACTGATTCGGCGTATGGGCCGCGGCCTGCTAGTGACAGAGCTGATGGGGCAGGGTTTGAATCTGGTGACGGGCGACTACTCCCGCGGCGCGGGTGGCTACTGGGTCGAGAACGGCGAGATTCAATTCCCAGTGCAGGAAGTCACCATCGCCGGCAATTTGCGCGACATGTTCCGGCAGATCGTCGCCGTGGGTCGTGACATCGAAACCCGAAGCAGTATCCACACAGGTTCGGTGCTGATCGAACGGATGAAGGTCGCGGGAAGCTAATCGAACCAAGCGATTTGGGTGGCGTGACACGCCAGAGGGCAAACCCTGCATGCTCTGGCGTGCAGCGGCAATTGGACGTTGACCAAGCCGCAGCAACGCCACGGTCTGGCTACGAGCTCCGGTGCTGCTATTCGCCTTCCTCGAAGTAGTCTTCGATCAGCGCGACCAGTGCGTCCATCGCCTCGTGTTCCTGGTCGCCCTCGGTGCGCATGTGCAGCGTGGTGCCCTTGCTCGCCGCCAGCATCATCACAGCCATGATGCTCTTGCCGTCGACCACGGTGTCGGGGCAGCGGCCGATACGGATGTCGCAGGGGAATTGGTTGGCGACCCCGACGAACTTGGCGGCGGCCCGGGCATGTAGCCCGAGTTTGTTGACGATGGTGATATCGCAGACTGGCATGGTTCTTCCTAGACCAGGTCGCGATGGCGGACCTGGACGTTTTTCAGAGGCTCGCGCAGCGCCTGACACAGTCGCTCAGCCAGATACACCGAGCGGTGATGCCCGCCGGTGCAGCCGATCGCGACCGTGACATAGGCGCGATTGCTGGCAGCGAAGCGGGGCAGCCATTTGCTGAGATAAGCATGGATATCCTGAAACATCTCCTCCACGTCGGCCTGCTGCGCGAGGTAGTCGATCACGGGTTGGTCGAGTCCGGAATAGTCGCGCAGCTCGGCCTTCCAATAAGGATTTGGCAGGCAGCGAACATCGAACACGACGTCGGCATCGACGGGCATGCCGCGCTTGAATCCAAAGGATTCGAAAAGAAATGCGGTCCCCGGCTCAGGTTTGTTCAGTAGGCGCAGTTTCAGCGTGTCGCGCAGCTGGTAGAGATTCAGGTGCGTCGTGTCGATCTTGAGATCGGCATGGTCGATGATCGGGGCGAGCAGCTTTTCTTCGTCGCGAATGGCCTCGGCCAGCGAGCGTCGCTCGGTGGTCAACGGATGACGGCGGCGTGTTTCAGAAAAGCGTTTGAGCAACGTTTCATCAGCTGCGTCCAGGTAGAGCACGTCGCACTGGATGTGTCGGGCTCTTGCCTCGACGAGCAGCTCGGGAAAGCGCTTGAGCTGGCTCGGCAGATTGCGAGCGTCAATGGAGACGGCGACCTGGGGTTGCAGTAATTCCGTGTGCAGGAAGGCGCGCTCTGCCAGTTCGGGAAGCAGCCCCGCCGGCAGATTATCGATGCAGTAGAAACCGTTGTCTTCGAGCACGTCGAGCGCCGTGCTTTTGCCGGAGCCGGAGCGGCCACTGACGATGATCAGGCGCATGGCGCGTTCTTCCGGCGGGGTCTTTGGTGCACGGCCTGGGCCGAACGGCGTCGGTGTCGCGAGCGGTGGCAGGTCTTGGGCACGTCTCGTTCCTCACTTCTCGCTGGCCTGCATGCGCAGCTCCGGCGTTATTGGCCGCTCTGGATGTCAACCACCGTCTGGTAGAGCGATTCGGACGTCGAGGCGCTGCGCAGGCGCTCGCGGACGTCGTCGCGGTCAAGCATGCTGGCGATCTGGCGCAGTAGCTCCAAGTGTTCATCTGTCGCTGCTTCGGGTACGAGCAGGACGAACAGCAGGTCAACCGGTGCGCCGTCGATCGCATCGAAATCCACCGGTGCGCCCAGGTGCAGCACCGCGCTTAAGGGCGAGGTGCAGCCGGTCATGCGACAGTGCGGGATGGCGATGCCGTTGCCGAATCCGGTGGAGCCGAGCTTCTCGCGGGCGACGAAGCTTTCGAAGATGGCTTGCGGGTCGAGGTCGGGGAGATCCCGGGCAATCACCTTGGCGATTTGCTCCAGGACGCGTTTCTTGCTGCCGCCCGGCACGTTCACCAAGGAACGTGCGGGGGTCAGGATATTTTCGAGTCGGATCATGATGGGCTAGCGGGCTAGGGCACCCTGGCTGTGGTCGAGCTGTTTTTCTTTGTGCTTGATGAGCTGGCGGTCGAGCTTGTCGGCAAGCAGGTCAATGGCGGCGTACATGTCTTCGTGCTCGGCGTTGGCAACAACTTCGCGTCCGGCGACATGAAGGGTGGCTTCGGCCTTCTGCTTGAGCTTCTCGACCTGAAGGATCACTTGAACGTTGATGATGCGGTCGAAATGCCGTTCCAGCCGTTCGAACTTTTCCTCGAGGTAGTCACGCAGGGGCTCGGTAACTTCAAGGTGAAGGCCAGTGATAGTGACTTGCATACTGCATCTCCTTTTGCCACGTGCGGATTGGCGGACCAGAGGTTCGCCAGCGTAAGAGATTCGGCCGGATCACCCGGTATCTACAGTAACCGCTTGCGCTCGCTGGACGGCGCGATACCCAGTGACTCACGGTATTTTGCGACGGTACGGCGTGCTACCTGGATGCCCTGCTCTTCCAGTAAACCAGCGATCTTACTGTCGCTCAACGGCTTTTTCGGGTTTTCCGCGGCGACCAGCTTCTTGATGATCGCGCGGATCGCGGTGGACGAGCATTCGCCGCCTTCCGCGGTGCTGACGTGGCTGGAGAAAAAGTACTTGAGCTCGTAGATGCCGCGTGGGGTATGCATGAATTTCTGAGTGGTCACGCGGGAAATCGTCGACTCGTGCATGCCCACCGCTTCGGCGATGTCATGCAGGACCAGCGGCTTCATCGCCTCGTCGCCATGGTCGAGGAAGCCGCGCTGGTGTTCGACAATCTGCGTGGCAACCTTCATCAGCGTCTCGTTGCGGCTGAGCAGGCTCTTGATGAACCAGCGCGCCTCTTGCAACTGGTTGCGCATGAAGGTGTTGTCGGCGCTGGAGTCGGCGCGTTTGACGAAGCCGGCATACTGCGCGTTGACTCGCAGACGAGGCATCGCTTCCTGATTGAGTTCGACCAGCCAGCGGTCGTTGTGCTTGCGTACGATGACGTCCGGCACGACGTACTCGGGTTCGCTCGCCTCGATCTGCGAACCGGGGCGCGGATTAAGCGTCTGGATCAAGTCGACGACCTGGCGTAGCTCGTCCTCCTTGAGCTTCATGCGGCGCATGAGCAGCGCGTAGTCGCGGTTGCCAAGGATATCCAGGTGATCGCTCACCAGGCGTACTGCCTCGGTCAGCCAGGGCGTGCGCTCAGGCAGCTGGCGCAGCTGCAGAAGCAGGCATTCGCGCAGGTCCCGGGCGCCAATCCCGGCGGGCTCGAACTGCTGGATGCGGCGCAGCACCACTTCGATTTCGTCGAGCTCGATTTCCAGTTCTGGATCGAACGACTCCAGGACTTCTTCGAGCGTTTCCTCGAGGTAGCCCTGCGGGTTGATGCAGTCGATCAGGGTGGCGGCAATGAGCCGGTCGGTGTCGCTCATGGGCGCAAGGTTCAACTGCCAGAGCAGGTGGCTCTGCAAGCTCTCACCAGCGGACGTGCGGGTGGTGAAGTCCCAGTCGTCGTCATCGCTGCTCGGCAGGTTGCTGGCGCTGGTCTGGTAGATGTCTTCCCAAGCGGTGTCGACGGGCAATTCGTCAGGGATGCGGTCGCCCCAATCGCCTTCATCGGCGTGTTCGGCGGTGCTGACGGTTTCTTCATAACGGCTGTCCGCGCCGTTCGGTTCGGGCGTCGAAGCATTGTCCGTCTGGGTCTCGATCGACTCGGCCATTACGTCCGAGCCCTCGAAATCATCCCCATCCTCTTCGCGTTCCAGCATGGGGTTGGAATCCAGCGCTTCCTGAATCTCCTGCTGGAGATCGAGCGTGGATAACTGGAGCAACCGTATGGCCTGTTGCAGCTGCGGTGTCATCGTCAGCTGCTGGCCCATCTTCAGGACTAGCGATGGTTTCATGGCAGAGGACTTCGAACCTTGTTTGCCGGCGCAACCGCGCCTGTTCCGACTGTTGGCGGCTTGGGCGCCAGAGGAAGCAAATTATATGCCTGCTGGCGAAGCCTTTGCCTAGCCCTTGGGCGCGACGTCTCCTGAAAAAAAAGCCGGTCAGAGCCTGAATTCGTGGCCCAAGTACACTTCCTTGACGAGTTGGTTGGCCAGGATGGTTTGCGCGTCGCCTTCAGCGATCAGCTGGCCATCGTTGACGATATAGGCTGTCTCGCAGATATCCAGCGTCTCGCGCACGTTGTGGTCGGTGATGAGCACGCCGATACCCTTGGCCTTCAGGTGATGGATGATCTGCTTGATATCGCCGACCGATATGGGGTCGACGCCGGCAAACGGCTCATCGAGCAGGATGAACTTGGGCGCGGTGGCCAGCGCACGTGCGATCTCGACCCGGCGTCGCTCCCCGCCCGACAGACTCATGCCCAGGCTGTCGCGGATATGGCTGATGTGAAACTCCTGCAGCAGCCCTTCCAGCGCCTGTTGGCGCCCACTGCGATCGAGGTCTTTGCGGGTCTCGAGGATGGCCATGATGTTGTCGGCGACCGAGAGCTTGCGAAAGATCGAGGCCTCCTGCGGCAGATACCCAATGCCAGCGCGTGCCCGGCCGTGCATTGGCAGGTGCGTCACGTCGTTATCGTCGATGAGGACTCGTCCCTGGTCGGCCCTGACCAGGCCAACGATCATGTAGAAACAGGTCGTCTTGCCCGCGCCGTTCGGGCCTAGCAAGCCAACGATCTGGCCGCTTTCGATGGACAGGCTGACATCACGAACGACCTGGCGGCTCTTGTAGCTCTTAGCGAGGTGCTGGGCCTTGAGGGTTGCCATTACTCGCTCTGCTCCGTTGCCGGCTGGTCGCGCTTGCGCGGCTGGATGACCATATCGACCCGTGGGCGCGGGGTCGTGACATCCGCATTGGTGGCGCGCCCGGCGTTCACGATTTGGCGCTGGGTGTCGTAAACGATTTTCTCGCCTTCGAAGGTATTGCCTTCCTGGACCACTTTGGCTTGGTCGATGAGCACGATGCGCTCGTTTGCCGCGAAATACTGGATGGTCAGGCCGTACGCCTTGACGATCTCCTTGTCGACGGCGGGCTTCTGCTCGTAATAGGCCGGCTTGCCGATGGACGTGAAGACCTCCACGTCACCGTTTGCGTTCTGGGTGATGGTAACGGTGTCGCCAGTTATCTTCATGGTGCCTTGGGTGATGACCACATCGCCGCGGTACACCGCGACGCCTTGGCGATCATCCAGTTCAGCCGTGTCGGCCTGGACGCGGATCGGCTGGTTGCGATCCTCGGGCAGCGCATGGGCATTGGCACCGAGCAGAAGAATGCTCAGACCGAGCAAGAAGGGGAGAGTCTTAACGCAGCTCATGCTGGCCTCTTACGTTGGATAGCAGGAGCATCCTGCCTTCGTTCATGTACGCTTTCATGCCCGTGGCGGTGGTCACGCCGTTCGCGGCGACGATTCTAACGGGTTGCCGGGTCTCGGCATAATCCTTCTCCGGCAGCACGGTCATCCGGCTGCTGGTCACGATGGTGGGGCGGCCTTTGGCATCGGTTCGCTCGATACGCACGTTGTCGATCAGCTCGACTTCCTCGCCCTGCGGCCCGACTTCGCCGCGCTCGCTGGTGACGTGCCAGGGCAGGTCGGTGCCGCGGTAGGACTTGAGGTCCGGCCGGGTAAGCAGGCTGACGTCGCTAGCCTTGACGTGCTCGACCTTCTCGGCGACCAGTTCGTAGTTGCGCTTGCCGTCGGGCTGGTATTGCACGGTGCGCGAGTTGATCACGTAGAAATCGATGGGAGACTCCGGCGCTGTAACGGCGGCTGGCGTCTCCATGAAACTCTCGGGGCGGATATTCCAGTAGCCGATGGCGCCCAACGATAGGGCGATCAGCAACAGGACGGCAGGCAGGCGAATCTTGCTCAGCATGGTCACCTCTACAAATAGGCAGCCTGGGCTGCCTCGAGGGTGCCCTGGGCGCGCATGATCAGCTCGCAGAATTCGCGCGCGGCGCCTTCGCCACCTCGGGCGCCGGTGACGCCGTGGGCATGCTCGCGCACAAACGCGTCGGCGCTCGCGACCGCCATGCCCAGCCCGACTCGGCGAATCACTGGCAAGTCCGGCAAGTCGTCGCCCAGGTAGGCGACTTCGGCATAGTCCAGGCCGAGTTCGCCGAGCAACTCGTCGAGCACGACCAGCTTGTCTTCGCGCCCCTGATAGAGATGCTGGATGCCGAGGTTCTGCGCACGACGTTCAACGACGGGTGTCTTGCGGCCGCTGATGATCGCGGCGCGTACGCCAGAGTTGATCAGCATTTTGATGCCATGCCCGTCGAGCGTATTGAAGGTCTTGAACTCGCTGCCGTCCACCAGGAAGTAGAGCTTGCCGTCCGTCAGCACGCCGTCGACATCGAAGATCGCCAGGCGTACGCCGCGAGCACGTTGTAACAAGTCGTTCATCTCACATCACCCCCGCGCGCAGCAGATCGTGCATGTTCAGTGCGCCGACGGGACGGTCGCTATCGTCGACCACGACCAGTGCGTTGATCTTGTTGTCCTCCATGATCTTTAGCGCTTCGGCTGCGAGCATATCGGCGTTTGCGGTCTTGCCATGGACCGTCATGACCTGGTCGATGATGGCCTCGCGAACGTCAACGCTTTTGTCCAGGGTTCGGCGCAGATCGCCATCCGTGAAGATTCCGGCGAGGGTCCCGTCCTTCTCGACGATGACCGTCATGCCGAGGCCTTTGCGGGTCATCTCGAGCAGGGCTTCGCGCAGCGAGGTGCCGCGATTCACGCGAGGCAGTCGCTCACCGGAATGCATCACGTGTTCGACTTTCAGCAGCAGGCGGCGGCCCAATGCACCCCCGGGGTGGGAAAACGCGAAGTCTTCGGCGGTGAAACCACGCGCCTCGAGCAGCGCGATCGCCAGGGCGTCGCCCAGCACGAGGCTCGCCGTGGTGGAAGAGGTGGGGGCCAGGTTGAGCGGGCAGGCCTCGATGGCGACGCTGGCGTCCAGGTTGACCTGAGCCGCTTTGGCCAGTACCGACTCGGGGTTGCCGGTCATGCTGATCAAAGTGATGCCGAGGCGCTTGATCAACGGCAGCAAGGTCACGATCTCACTGGTGCTGCCCGAATTGGAGAGGGCCAGCACCACGTCGTCGCGCGTGATCATGCCCATGTCGCCATGGCTGGCTTCGGCGGGATGAACGAAGAACGCGGTGGTGCCAGTGCTCGCCAGGGTCGCCGCGATCTTGTTGCCGATATGCCCGGACTTGCCCATGCCGACCACTACGACCCGGCCCTTGCATTGCAGGATGAGTTCGCAAGCCTTGACGAATTCAGCGCCGATGCGGCCTTTAAGCTGCTCAACCGCATCGATTTCCATGCGAATGGTGCGCTGAGCCGTCTCGATCAAATGGCTGCTCTGGTTCATCTGTGCATCGTCACCTAGGCTAAAGCGCGGGATTATAGCGACATTCACCTGGTCGCTCATCGAAAAACCTGAGTGCGTATGTCTGCTTGATGTGTCCGCTGCGGAGGCTGAACGGGCGCTGAACGAGCGACGTGATTCACGCCCGGACACAGTCGCACGCTGTGGATGGCCCTGGCGCGGTGCTATAGTTCGCCGCCGAAAAACGGTCGCGCGAAGTATCCCCGGAATGCCTGGGAGCGTCTGACTCGCAGGCTGTATCCAAGGAGAACCGATGAGCGTCGCCAACGCTAACGCTGTCGAGCTGAAGGGCGTCACCTTCACGCGCGGCGAGCGAAGCATTTTCCGTGACATTGATATCGTCATACCGCGAGGCAAGGTGACGGCCATTATGGGCCCGTCCGGCTGCGGTAAGACGACGCTGTTGCGTCTGATCGCCGCACAATTGAAACCCGATCGGGGTGAGGTCTGGGTCGCAGGCACCAACCTGCCGACGCTGTCCCGGCGCGAACTGTTCGACATGCGCAAGCAGATGGGCGTGCTGTTCCAAAGTGGTGCGCTGTTCACTGATCTGGACGTGTTCGAGAACGTCGCGTTTCCCCTGCGCGTGCACACCAAGCTGCCTGAAGAGATGATCCGCGACATCGTGCTGATGAAGCTTCAGGCCGTCGGCCTGCGTGGCGCCATCGACCTCATGCCTGACGAGTTGTCCGGCGGCATGAAGCGCCGCGTGGCGCTGGCCAGGGCGATCGCGCTGGATCCGCAGATCCTTATGTACGACGAGCCGTTCGCCGGCCAGGACCCTATCGCCATGGGTGTGCTGGTCCAGTTGATCCGGCTGCTCAACGATGCCCTCGGCATCACGAGTATCGTGGTTTCGCATGACCTTGCCGAAACGGCAAGCATCGCTGACTACATCTATGTGGTCGGGGAGGGCCAGGTACTCGCTCAGGGAACACCCGACGCGCTGCGGCGCTCGGACAATCCGCGTATCCAGCAATTCATGCGCGGTACGGCAGATGGCCCGGTACCGTTTCATTTCCCCGCGCCGGCTTATGCGGACGATCTGCTGCGAGGTTCCGATGCGTAGGCGTTCATTGATCGAACGAGTCCGGCTGCTGGGCGAGGCCGGCCTGAACGTGGTCGCGGCCCAGGGGCGTGCGACGCTGTTCCTGTTCCATGCGCTGTTCGGTCCGAGCGGGCTGGACAATCGTTTCTCCCTGCTGGTGCGCCAGCTGTATTCGGTGGGCGTGCTGTCGCTGGCCATCGTCGTGGTGTCCGGCATCTTCATCGGCATGGTCCTGGCGCTGCAGGGCTACAGCATTCTGAGCAGCTATGGCTCCGAGCAGGCAGTCGGACAGATGGTCGCGCTGACCTTGCTGCGCGAGCTGGGCCCTGTAGTCACCGCGCTGCTCTTCGCGGGCCGAGCTGGTTCGGCGCTGGCCGCCGAGATCGGCAACATGAAATCCACCGAGCAGCTGTCCAGCCTGGAGGTGATCGGCGTCGATCCGCTGAAGTACATCATTGCGCCGCGGTTGTGGGCCGGCTTCATTTCGCTGCCGTTGCTGACGCTGATTTTCAACGTCGTCGGCATCTGGGGTGGCGCGATGGTTGCGGTGGACTGGCTCGGGGTTTACGAGGGGTCGTTCTGGGCGAACATGCAGAACAGCGTGACCTTCAGCTCCGATGTGCTCAACGGCGTGATCAAAAGCCTGGTGTTCGCCCTTGTCGTAACCTGGATCGCGGTGTTCCAGGGCTATGACTGCGAGCCGACGTCCGAAGGCATCAGCCGCGCCACGACCCGTACCGTGGTCTATGCCTCCCTCGCGGTGCTTGGCCTCGACTTTATTCTGACCGCGTTGATGTTTGGAGACTTTTGATGCGCATCCGCACCCTGGAAATCGGTGTTGGCCTGTTCCTGCTGGCGGGCATCCTGGCTTTGCTACTGTTGTCGCTGCGCGTCAGTGGCCTCAATGCAGCCGGTGCCGACACCTATAAGTTGTATGCCTATTTCGACAATATTGCCGGTCTGAGTGTCCGATCCAAGGTAACCATGGCTGGTGTGACTATCGGCAAGGTGACCGCGATCGACCTTGATCGCGAGAGTTATACCGGACGTGTCACGCTGGAGATCCAGGAGGATGTGAACATCCTGCCTGCCGACTCGACGGCGTCGATCCTGACGGCCGGGCTGCTGGGCGAGAAGTATGTCGGCATCAGCGTTGGTGGGGATGAGGAGACGCTGGGTGATGGCGATACCATTCGCGACACTCAATCCTCTCTCGTGCTGGAAGACCTGATCGGCAAATTCCTGCTCAATTCGGTAAATAAAGAATGAGGAGTTACTCCATGTCTATCGCCTTGCGTCGTGGTCTGTTGATCCTGCTCGCGCTCATCCTGCCGCTTTCGGCCCAGGCGGCGCCGAGCGCCCACGAGGTCATCCAGTCGTCCACCGATCGTCTGCTGGCGGATCTGAAGGCCAACAAGGAGCAGTATCGCCAGGACCCGAATGCATTCTATGAATCGCTGAACGAGATACTCGGCCCTGTCGTGGATGCCGAGGGTATCTCCCGCAGCATCATGACCGTGCGCTACTCGCGTAACGCTTCACCGGAACAGATGAAGCGTTTCGAGGAAAACTTCAAACGCAGCCTGATGCAGTTCTACGGAAACGCTTTGCTGGAGTACGACAACCAGCAGATTCGCGTGCTGCCGGCTAGTGGAAAACAGGACGCCGAGCGCACCAGTGTCGGCATGGAAGTGACCGGGCGTCAGGGCGAGATCTATCCGGTTTCCTACACCATGGTCAATCAGGACGGTGACTGGCTGGTACGTAACGTCATCATCAACGGGATCAACATCGGCAAGCTGTTCCGGGATCAATTCGCCGATGCCATGCAGAAGAACGGCGGCGACCTGGACAAGACAATCAATGGCTGGGCGCAGGTCGTGGCGAATGCCAAGGACACCGCCGCGGGCCAGAAGGCGGCCGGCGATGAGTGAAACCAGAGTCGAGCAAGGTGGCGACGGAAGCCTCAGGCTCTTCGGCGTGCTCGACTACCAGACTGGCCCGGCGCTGCGCAGTGAAGGGCGCGCCCTGATCGGCAGTGGGGATAAGCAGCGGCTGACGATCGATTGCTCCGGCGTCGAAAAATCCAGCAGCGTGGGCCTGTCCCTGCTGCTGGCCTTCACTCGCGACGCCAGGCGGGCTGGCCGTGAGGCTGTCATCGTTGGCATGCCCGAGGACATGCGTGATATCGCCCGGGTGTCGGGCCTGATGGAAGTCCTGTCGCTACAGGAACACGCGTAGGGAGTGCGTAGATGATCTTGCGTTGGGCGGAAGCGACACGGACGAAAGTGCACAAGGCGGCGGAGTCGCTGGGTAATCTGTTCGTCGAGACCTTTCACTACTTGTCATTGTTCGCCATCGGTGCGGTGACGGCGTGGGCGGGGCTCGTCGCCTTCCTCGGCATGATCGAGAAGGGCAGCATCAGCGTCGATGACATTCTGCTGCTGTTCATCTATCTAGAGCTCGGTGCCATGGTTGGCATCTATTTCAAGACCAACCACATGCCGGTCCGCTTCCTTATTTACGTGGCGATCACCGCGCTGACCCGGCTGCTGATCTCGGATGTCTCGCACCACCATCGACCGGACATGGGCGTGGTCTACATTTCCGGTGCGATCCTGTTGCTGGCACTGGCGATCCTCGTGGTGCGCTACGCCTCCTCGCGTTTTCCCTCGGTGGTCGCTGAAGACCGTCACCGGCCAAAGCGCGACCGCGAGGTCGAAACGCTCGATTGAGCGAGCTTCGTCAGCTTGCGAGGCCGCGGGGTTCGCAGCTATTGGGGTTTTTTGTATGATGGCCGGCCGCGCGCGTCCGGCGCCGATCGAGGTAGAACATGCAGGCTGCAGAAGTTAAGAAATTCCTGGAAGAGAAGCTTCCAGGCGCTCAGGTGGAAGTTGAAGGCGAAGGCTGCAACTTCCAGTTGAACATCATCAGCGACGAGTTGGCCGCCCTTGGGCCGGTCAAGCGCCAGCAGAAGATCTACACCCATCTGAACCCATGGATCGCAGACGGCAGCATCCACGCCGTCACCATGAAGTTCTTCAGCCAGGCCGATTGGGCCGGGCGCAACTGATCGGGCCTGGCTCCGATCGTGAAGACTGATTTCAAGCGGCGCGCCTCGTCTGTTCGCGCCCTTCTCCGAGTGGGCTTCGAGCCTGCGGGCTACGGGAATTTCCATGGATAAACTGATCATTACCGGCGGCGCCCGCCTCGACGGCGAGATTCGTATCTCCGGCGCGAAGAACTCTGCGCTGCCGATCCTTGCAGCGACGCTGCTTGCCGATACGCCTGTCACCGTCTGCAACCTGCCGCACCTGCACGACATCACCACGATGATTGAACTGTTCGGCCGCATGGGTGTGCAGCCTGTCATCGACGAGAAACTGGCTGTCGAGGTCGATGCCAGCAGCATCAAGACGCTCGTTGCGCCTTACGAGCTGGTCAAGACCATGCGCGCGTCGATTCTCGTGCTCGGTCCGATGGTCGCGCGTTTTGGTGAAGCCGAAGTGGCGCTGCCTGGTGGTTGTGCGATCGGTTCGCGTCCCGTCGACTTGCATATTCGGGGCCTCGAGGCGATGGGCGCGCAAATCGACGTCGAAGGCGGCTACATCAAGGCAAAGGCACCAGCCGGCGGGCTTCGCGGCGCGCATTTCTTCTTCGATATCGTCAGCGTGACCGGTACCGAGAACATCATGATGGCGGCGGCCCTGGCCAATGGCCGTTCGGTGTTGGAAAACGCGGCGCGTGAGCCGGAAGTGGTCGACCTGGCCAACTTCCTCAACGCGATGGGCGCGAAGATCACCGGCGCCGGCACCGACACCATTGTCATCGAGGGCGTCAAACGTCTGGGTGGCGGCCGTTTCAGCGTCATGCCCGACCGCATCGAAACCGGCACCTACCTCGTCGCTGCAGCTGCGACCGGCGGGCGTGTACGGTTGAAAGATACCGACGCCACGCTGCTCGAAGCGGTGCTGCACAAACTCGAGGAAGCCGGTGCTCATATCGATACCGGCAGCAACTGGATCGAGCTGGACATGAAGGGCAACCGCCCCAAGGCCGTCAACATTCGCACCGCGCCATATCCGGCGTTCCCTACCGACATGCAGGCACAGTTCATTTCGCTGAATGCCGTGGCCGAGGGTACCGGAACCGTCATCGAGACGGTGTTCGAGAACCGCTTCATGCACGTCTATGAAATGAACCGCATGGGCGCGCAGATTCTTGTCGAAGGCAATACGGCGATCGTCACGGGCGTACCGACGCTCAAGGGTGCACCAGTGATGGCGACCGACCTGCGCGCCTCGGCGAGCCTCGTGATCGCCGGTCTGGTGGCCGAAGGCGATACGCTGATCGATCGCATCTACCACATCGACCGCGGCTACGAGTGCATCGAGGAAAAACTGCAGCTGTTGGGGGCGAAGATTCGCCGCGTTCCCGGCTGACGGATCGCTGAAGCCCGCCGGCGCCTGCCAGGCAGGACGCCGGCTCGCCGGCTACTTTGGCCGGCCTCCATCAGGTTCAAGGAAACGCTCTGCCCATGCTTACCATCGCCCTGTCCAAAGGCCGCATCCTCGACGACACGCTCCCGCTGCTGGCGGCGGCTGGTATCGAGCCGACCGAAAATCCCGAGAAAAGCCGCAAGCTCATCATCCCGACGACCCAGGCCGACGTACGCCTGTTGATCGTGCGGGCAACCGACGTCCCAACCTACGTCGAGCAGGGCGCAGCCGACCTTGGCGTCGCCGGCAAGGACGTGCTCATGGAGTTCGGCGGCCAGGGGCTCTACGAGCCGCTGGACCTGAAAATCGCCAACTGCAAGCTGATGACCGCTGGCAAGGTCGGCGTACCGGAGCCAAAGGGCCGGCTACGTGTGGCAACCAAGTTCGTCAACGTCGCCAAGCGTTATTACGCCGAACAGGGCCGCCAGGTAGACATCATCAAGCTCTACGGCTCGATGGAACTGGCCCCGCTGGTGGGCCTCGCGGACAAGATCATCGACGTGGTCGATACCGGCAATACGCTACGTGCCAATGGCCTGGAGCCGCAGGAGTTGATCGCGCCGATCAGCTCGCGCCTGGTGGTCAACAAGGCGTCGATGAAGATGCAGCACGCGCGTATCCAGGCCTTGATCGACACCTTGCAGCGCGCGGTCGATCAGCGCGGCTAAGCGCCGCGGTCAGCCGGACCGTCACTATCCGCGCCATAGCGAAATTCCCGGGTGCCGGCGCGGTTGGCTTGTTACTCTACGGCGCCTGGACAACTGCAAGACGCATCCCTCATGAGGCCCGTTATGACCGCTTCCCTCGACCTTCGCCGACTCAACGCCGCTGATCCCGATTTCGCTCGACACTTGGATCATCTGCTGAGCTGGGAAAGCGTGTCCGACGAGGGCGTCAATCAGCGGGTACTGGACATCATCGCTGCCGTGCGCGCGCGCGGCGACGCCGCGCTGGTCGAATTGACGCAGCGATTCGACGGGTTGCAAGTCGCCTCGATGGCTGACCTCATCCTGCCTCGAGCGCGCCTCGAAGCTGCACTTGAGCGCATCACTCCGGCCCAGCGCCAGGCGCTTGAAGCGGCTGCCGAGCGGGTTCGTACCTATCACGAACGTCAGAAGCAAGACTCCTGGCGATACACCGAGGCCGACGGCACGGTGCTTGGCCAGCAGGTGACTCCGCTCGACCGCGCCGGCCTCTACGTGCCGGGCGGCAAGGCGTCCTACCCATCATCGGTACTGATGAACGCCATCCCCGCCAAGGTAGCGGGCGTACCGGAGGTGGTGATGGTGGTGCCGACGCCCCGCGGCGAAATCAACGAGCTCGTGCTGGCGGCGGCATGTATCGCAGGTGTCGATCGAGTCTTCACCATCGGTGGCGCCCAAGCCGTCGCTGCGTTGGCCTACGGCACGGAGAGCGTGCCACCGGTGGACAAGATTGTCGGCCCCGGCAACATCTACGTGGCGACCGCCAAGCGCCACGTGTTCGGCAAGGTTGGCATCGACATGATTGCCGGTCCGTCCGAAATCCTCGTGGTCTGCGACGGCCAGACGGATCCTGACTGGATCGCAATGGACCTGTTCTCCCAAGCCGAGCACGACGAAGACGCCCAGTCGATCCTTGTCAGCCCCGACGCCGCCTTCCTCGATCGCGTCGCCGAAAGCATTGCGCGGCTGCTGCCAACGCTGGAGCGCGCTGACATCGCACGTGCGTCGATGCAGGGTCGCGGCGCGCTGATTCAGGTCGCCGACATGAAGCAGGCGATCGAAGTCGCCAACCGTATCGCGCCGGAACACCTGGAGTTGTCGGTCGCCGAGCCTGAACAGTGGCTGCCGCACATCCGCCACGCTGGTGCGATCTTCATGGGGCGTTACACCGCCGAGGCGCTGGGCGATTACTGTGCCGGCCCGAACCACGTCTTGCCGACGTCCGGCACGGCGCGCTTCTCATCGCCGCTCGGTGTGTACGACTTCCAGAAGCGTTCCTCGATCATCCATTGCTCGGCTGATGGCGCCTCCGAACTCGGCAAGATCGCCTCCGTGCTTGCCCGCGGCGAGTCGCTGACGGCGCACGCGCGCAGCGCCGAGTACCGGATCAAGCCGTGATCCAGTAGGAGCAGCTGCCTGGCGATTCGCGCTCAAAGCCATCGCCAGCACGCCGGCTTCCGCACCACCTAGACCCCCAACGAATTCGAGGAGAGAAGGGCATGAGCAAGTTCTGGAGCCCTTTCGTCAAGGACCTGGTCCCCTATGTTCCCGGCGAACAGCCCAAGCTGAGCAAGCTGGTCAAGCTCAACACCAATGAGAACCCATATGGCCCTTCGCCGAAGGCGGTGGCGGCGATGCACGCAGAGTTGGGCGATAGCCTGCGCCTGTATCCAGACCCCAACGGCGAGCGGCTCAAGCGGGCCGTGGCGGACTACTACGGCGTGCGACCCGAGCAGGTGTTCGTTGGTAACGGTTCGGACGAGGTGCTCGCCCATGCGTTCCACGGCCTGTTCCAACACCGTGAACCACTGCTTTTCCCGGACATCAGCTACAGCTTCTACCCGGTGTATTGCGGACTCTACGGCATCGAGTACCAGGCGATACCGCTCGACGACGGTTTCAACATCGACGTGGCCGATTATGCACGGCCCAACGGTGGAATCATTTTCCCCAACCCGAACGCACCGACCGGCTGCCTGCTCGGGCTCACGGCCATTGAGCAGTTGTTGACGGGCAGCCCCGATTCGGTGGTGCTGGTCGATGAAGCCTATATCGATTTCGGTGGCGACTCGGCCATCGCGCTGGTCGATCGTTATCCTAATCTGCTGGTCACCCAGACCCTATCAAAGTCACGCTCGCTGGCCGGTTTGCGGGTCGGGCTGGCGGTTGGGCATCCGGACCTGATCGAGGCTCTGGAGCGCATCAAGAACAGCTTTAACTCTTATCCGCTCGATCGTGTCGCCATCGCCGGAGCCGCAGCGGCGTTCGAAGATCGCGACCATTTCGAGCAGACGCGCCGGCAGGTTATCGACAGTCGCGAAGCGGTGACCGCGTCGATGAAAGCGCTGGGTTTCGAGGTGCTGCCATCGGCCACGAACTTTATTTTTGCCCGTCATCCAGCGCACGATGCGTCTCTGGTCGCGGCACGTCTGCGCGAGCAGGGCATTATTGTTCGTCACTTCAAGGCGGCGCGGATCGATCAGTTCTTGCGCATCACAATCGGCACGCCTGAGCAGAACCAGGCGTTGCTCGACGCGCTGGGTCAGCTCATCGGCTGATCGTCACGCAGCGGCGCCGCCCTTGCGCGGCGGCGTCGTTCGCCTCGTGGCCTTTTATTGCTGGGGGCTCTTTTCGACCAGTGGACGCATGCCCACCTCGGCCGTGAGCGTGAGCGGCTTACCGTTACGTAGGATGTCGATATCGATGCGATCACCGGGCCGCGCCCGCGCGACCTGGTTCATCGATGTGCGACCGTCCAGCGCCTGCTCTCCATCAATGCTGAGAATCAGGTCGCCGGGTTGCAGGCCCGCGCGCTCGGCGGGCCCGTCGCGATACACCCCGGCGACGACGATTCCGGGGCGCCCGGCCTGACCGAAGGACTCTGCCAGCTCTTGGGTCAGCGATTGGACCTCGACGCCCAGCCAGCCGCGGATGACCTGGCCGTGCTCGATGATCGACTTCATCACCTCCATGGCCAGCTTCACCGGGATCGCAAAGCCGATGCCCTGCGAGCCGCCCGACTCCGAAATGATCGCGGTGTTGATGCCGATCAAGTGGCCGGCGGTGTCGACCAACGCGCCGCCTGAGTTGCCGCGGTTGATCGCCGCGTCGGTCTGGATGAAGTCTTCATAGGTATTCAGCCCAAGCTGGTTGCGGCCGGTGGCACTGATGATCCCCATAGTGACGGTCTGGCCAACGCCGAACGGGTTCCCAATCGCCAGGGTGACGTCGCCGATGCGAATGCTGTCCGAATGGCCAAGCGTGATGGCGGGCAGATTGGCCAGGTCGATCTTGAGCACGGCGAGATCGGTCTCGGGGTCGCTACCGATGACCCTGGCAAGGGTTTCGCGGCCGTCACGCAACGCCACGACGATCTGCTCGGCATTGGCCGTCACGTGGTAGTTGGTCAGCAGATAGCCTTCGGGGCTCATGATCACCGCCGAGCCCAGGCTCGACTCCATCCGGCGCTGGCGCGGCAGGCTGTCGCCAAAGAAGCGCTGGAACAGCGGATCATCCTTGAGCATCGGCTGTTGCGCGGAGCTGTCGATTACCTTGGTGGTGTATAGGTTGGCTACGGCCGGGGCCGCACCACTCACGGCGCTCGCATAGGAATAAGGACCTTGCCGCGGGGCGCCGGCTGGTAACGTCTGTTGCAAGGTGTATTCGGGTTCGGCGGTCATGCCGACCAGATGGGGGTAGCGCTGAATGATCAGCAGGGCCAGCAGCAAGCCCACCAGCAACGGCCAGCCGATAAAACGCAGGGCATTGATCATCGCGATTGAAAATCCGGACAGGTTGCTCGGGGCAGGGGTGCCCTTTAAGGTGGCGGCATTATACGAAGCTGACGAGGAAATGCAGCTTAGTCCATGTGATTCTGGGTATTCATCCGCACGGCTTAGTTCGCCCCGTTGCAGAGCGACCCAGGTTCGCACGTCAATCGAACTGGGAGAGGCTTGATGGCCGTTGCACTGTCGACTTTGGTGGCGTACGCCGATCGTTATCTGAACGCGGGCAAGATTGCCGATTACTGCCCCAATGGGCTGCAGGTCGAGGGCCGCGCCGAGGTGAGCCGTATCGTCAGCGGCGTTACTGCGAGCCAGGCGCTGCTGGATGCAGCCGTCGAAGCCGGCGCGGACGTTGTATTGGTCCACCACGGCTACTTCTGGAAGAACGAAGATCCACGTGTGCTGGGCATGAAGCAACGGAGGCTCAGGACGTTGCTGCTCAACGACATCAGCCTGCTGGCCTACCATCTGCCGCTAGACGTCCATCCCGAGGTCGGTAACAACGTGCAGCTGGCGCGTGTGCTCGGGTTGCTGGAGGAGGGGCCGCTCGAACCTGACAATCCGCGCTCGGTGGGGCTGGTCGGCTCGCTCCCAGAGCCGCTTCTCCCGTCTGAATTGGCGGCGCGGATACAGCGCGAGCTGGGGCGTGAGCCGCTAACGGTCGCGGGCACGGCTCCTATTCAGCGCATCGCCTGGTGCACCGGTGGCGCTCAGGGTTACATCGAACAGGCTGTCGCAGCAGGCGCCGATGCGTACTTGACTGGGGAGGTGTCCGAGCAGACGGTGCATGTCGCGCGTGAGACGGGCATCAGTTTCTTCGCTGCGGGCCATCATGCAACGGAGCGCTATGGCGTCCAAGCGCTTGGGGAGCATCTGGCGCGGCAATTCGGCATCGAGCACCGGTTCATTGACTGCCCGAACCCTGCGTGATCACTGGCCGATACGCCGACGCTCACGGTCTCGCGACCATTTTGGCGCGGCATAAACCTAGAGCATTTCGATCTAACCGGCGGCCTGATTAGAATTTATCGCCGTGATAAAGTGGCGCCCTCGTTCCGGCCTGCCGGCCGTCCATCTGCCTATACGTGAGTAGCCATGGTCGACAAACTGACGCATCTGAAACAGCTGGAGGCGGAAAGCATCCACATCATCCGTGAGGTGGCCGCCGAATTCGACAACCCGGTGATGCTCTATTCCATCGGCAAGGACTCGGCCGTGATGCTGCATCTGGCGCGCAAGGCGTTCTTTCCAGGCCGCCTGCCGTTCCCGGTGATGCACGTCGATACGCGCTGGAAGTTCCAGGAGATGTACCGCTTCCGCGAAAAGATGGTCACGGAAATGGACCTGGACCTGATCACGCACATCAATCCCGATGGCGTGGCGCAGAACATCAACCCGTTCACCCACGGCAGTGCCAAGCACACCGACATCATGAAAACCGAGGGGCTCAAGCAGGCGCTGGACAAGCACGGTTTTGATGCGGCCTTCGGCGGTGCGCGGCGTGACGAAGAGAAATCGCGAGCCAAAGAGCGCGTCTACTCGTTCCGCGACAGCAAGCACCGCTGGGATCCGAAGAACCAGCGCCCGGAGCTGTGGAACGTCTACAACGGCAACGTGAAGAAGGGCGAGTCGATCCGCGTCTTCCCACTGTCGAACTGGACCGAGCTGGACATCTGGCAATACATCTATCTGGAACAGATCCCGATCGTGCCGCTGTACTTCGCCGCCGAGCGCGAAGTCATCGAGAAAAACGGCACCCTGATCATGATCGACGACGAACGCATCCTCGAGCACCTCAGCGACGAGGAAAAGGCGCGTATCGAGAAGCGTATGGTTCGCTTCCGCACCCTGGGCTGCTACCCGCTGACGGGCGCCGTTGAATCCACCGCGACGACCTTGCCGGAAATCATCCAGGAGATGCTCCTGACCCGCACCTCCGAACGCCAGGGCCGCGTCATCGACCACGATGCCACCGGGTCGATGGAAGAAAAGAAACGCCAGGGTTACTTCTAAGGATTACGCACCATGTCTCATCAGTCAGATTTGATCGGCCAGGACATCCTCGCGTACCTGGCGCAGCACGAGCGCAAAGAACTCCTGCGGTTTCTCACCTGCGGCAACGTCGACGACGGCAAGAGCACCCTGATCGGGCGTTTGCTGCACGACTCCAAGATGATCTACGAGGATCACCTCGAGGCGATCACGCGCGACTCGAAAAAATCCGGCACCACGGGCGATGACGTCGACCTGGCGCTGCTGGTCGATGGCCTCCAGGCCGAGCGCGAGCAGGGCATCACCATCGACGTGGCCTACCGTTATTTCTCCACGGCCAAGCGCAAGTTCATCATCGCCGATACCCCTGGCCATGAGCAGTACACGCGCAACATGGCCACCGGTGCCTCGACCTGCGACCTGGCAATCATCCTCGTCGACGCGCGCTACGGCGTGCAGACGCAGACCAAGCGCCACAGCTTCATCACTTCGCTCCTGGGCATCAAACACATCGTTGTCGCCATCAACAAGATGGACCTGATGGACTTCGACCAGCAGGTCTTCGAGAAGATCAAGGCCGACTACCTGGCCTTTGCCGAGCGTATCGAGCTGCAACCGACGTCCTTGCACTTCGTGCCGATGTCGGCGCTCAAGGGCGACAACGTGGTCAACCGTTCCGAGCGTGCGCCTTGGTACGAAGGGCAGTCGCTAATGGAGATTTTGGAAAGCGTCGAGATCGCTGGCGATCGCAACTTCGAGGACCTGCGCTTCCCGGTGCAGTACGTCAACCGCCCCAACCTCAACTTCCGTGGTTTCGCTGGCACACTGGCCAGCGGCATCGTGCGCAAGGGCGACGAGGTGTTGGTATTGCCGTCCGGCAAGCGCAGCACCGTCAAATCCATCGTCACATTTGACGGCGAGCTGGAGCAGGCGACCCCGGGCGAAGCCATCACGCTGACCCTCGAAGACGAGATCGATGTGTCGCGCGGTGACATGCTGGTCCACGCCGACAACCAGCCGCGCATCGCCGACGCGTTCGATGCCGTGCTGGTGTGGATGGCCGAGGAGCCGATGCTGCCTGGCAAGAAATATGACATCAAGCGCGCCACCAGCTACGTCCCCGGTTCCATCGCCAGCATCACGCACCGCGTGGATGTGAACACCCTGGAGCATGGCCCGGCCAGCAGCCTGCAGCTCAACGAGATCGGGCGGGTAAAGGTCAGCCTTGATGCGCCGATTGCGCTCGACGGCTACGCGCAGAACCGCACCACTGGCGCCTTCATCATCATCGATCGCCTGACCAATGGCACCGTCGGCGCCGGTATGATCATCGCCGATCCCTTGTCGCACGGTACGTCCGGCCATCATGGCGCGCTCGCGCACGTATCGACCGACGAGCGCGCGACGCGTTTTGGCCAGCAGCCCGCGACCGTACTGTTTACCGGTCTTTCGGGTGCGGGCAAGAGCACGCTGGCCTACGCGGTCGAGCGCAAGCTCTTCGACATGGGGCGCGCGGTCTATGTGCTGGACGGGCAGAACCTGCGTCATGACCTGAACAAGGGCCTGCCGCAGGACCGCGCTGGTCGCACCGAAAATTGGCGCCGCGCCGCGCATGTGGCGCGCCAGTTCAACGAGGCCGGTCTGATCACCCTGGCTGCGTTCGTTGCTCCAGATGCCGAGGGCCGTGAACAGGCCAAGGCGCTGATCGGCGCTGATCGGGTCGTCACCGTCTACGTACAGGCGTCACCGCAGGCGTGCCAACAGCGCGACCCGCAGGGGCTTTACGCTGCCGGTAGCGACAATATCCCGGGCGAGTCCTTCCCGTACGACATCCCGGGCAATGCCGATCTCGTCATCGACACCGAGTCGCTGAGCGTGGAAGAGGGTGCCAAGCAGGTGATTGATTTGCTGCGTAAGCGCGGCGCTATCTAAGCGAGCCTTCGTTGACGCGAAAACGCCCTGCTAATGCAGGGCGTTTTTGTTTGGGCTGCATTGCCCGTCATTCCGCGCAGCTAAGCAACGTAGGTTGGATTAGCCGAAGGCGTAATCCGACGGTCGCGTGGATGCGTGCGTGCTTGCGTGCGGGTACGGTGTCTGGTCGATTCGATGCGCCCATGCTCGGTAAACGACGCAAGCGCCTCTGGCGATTCCATCCTTCGAAAGCCGCACACAGCCGATGCCGTGCGGCACACACGACGTAGGTTGGATTAGCCGAAGGCGTAATCCGACAGAGGCTACATGTCACGATGCCCACGCACCGCGCCAGGGACGAGAAGCGACGGATCGCCCGCCCAGTCAACTGGATAAAGTCCCGCACGCACATCACGGTGAAAGCTCGAATAGGGCCAGTCGCATACGCGCCGAACCAGGCCGTGCTTGAGTGGATTGACGTGAACGTAATCGACATGCCGGCGGAAGTCGCTTTCATTGCGGATCATGTGCTCCCAATAGCGACGTTGCCAGATACCGCGCTCACCTCGTTGCAGGCGCACCGCCGATCGATATTCGCCAGGAGGCAAGGCGCGGCTGAAGAACGTTTTGATCAGCCGCCACCGCAGAGCGTAGTCCGCGTCACCTGGCGGTAGCGTCCAAACACAATGCATGTGCTCGGGGAGCACAACCCAGGCGTCGATGGTAAACGGATGGAGCCGGTGTACCCGCCGGACCGACGCCCGAAACAGATCGATATGCCGCACCAGCAAATCGTTGCCGCGTCGCTCCAGCAGATTCACAGTGAAAAACCAGCTCGCCCCCGGGACGAGGGCGCGACGGTAGTTAGGCATCCTTGCCTCCAGCGTTGCAATTGCTGGAAGTGTAGGCGGCACCAATCGCGGTTGGTGCGGCCTATTCGTGATAAACGACAAGCCGGCACACAAACCGATGCGCAGACGATGAAGGTTGGATTAGCCGAAGGCGTAATCCTACGTTTGTGTGGGTGCGTGCGGGTGCGGTGGTGGGGCAACCGATATGGCCGGTTCGCGGTAAACGACGGAAGCGCCTCCGGCGATTCCATCCTACGAAGCGATTCTCCGTCCCGTGGTGTCCGTCATTCGGCGCAGTCAAGCAACGTAGGTTGGATTAGCCAAAGGCGTAATCCGACGTTCGCGTGAATGCGTGCGGGTGCGGTGTTTGATTGATCACTGTGCCCGCGCGCGGTAACCGACGGAAGCGTGTCTGGCGACCCACCGGATGAAAGGCGATCCGCCGCCGTGGTCATCCCCCAAACAGCAAAACGCCTCGCACGAAGGCAAGGCGTTTTGTTTGCAACGGTGGAGTGGGTTCGTTGGATGACGGATTACGCTTCGCTAATCCATCTTACGAATTGATCCGCCTTACCGGGTTTGGCCGGGCGGACGCGGCCCGTTTCGCGGTCACCGACGGAAGCGCCTCCGGCGATTCCATCCTACGAAAAGCGATACGCCGTACCGATCCGGTGCCAAGCGAATGTAGGTTGGAATAGCCGAAGGCGTATTCCGACGTTCCGGAGGGTCGGGTGATCGAAGTGTTTGGTCGAGCGGACGCGGCCCGTTTCGCGGTCACCGACGGAAGCGCCTCCGGCGATTCCATCCGACGAAAAGCGATCCGCCGTACCGGCCCGGTGCCAAGCGAATGTAGGTTGGAATAGCCGAAGGCGTATTCCAACGTTCCGGGGGGGCGGGTGATCGAGGTGTTTGGTCGAGCGGACGCGGCCCGTTTCGCGGTAACCGATGGAAGCGCCTCTGGCGATGCCATATCCAAATAGCAAAACGCCCCGCACGGAGGCGAGGCGTTTGGGTTGCAATGGCGGATACAGTAGGTTCGCGATGAATGACGGATTACGCTTCGCTAATCCATCTTACGAATTGATCCGCCTTACCGCGTTTGGCCGAGCGGACGCGACCCGTTTCGCGGTCACCGACGGAAGCGCCTCCGGCGATTCCATCCGACGAAAAGCGATCCGCCGTACCGGCCCGGTGCCAAGCGAATGTAGGTTGGAATAGCCGAAGGCGTATTCCAACGTTCCGGGGGGGCGGGTGATCGAGGTGTTTGACTGGGCGGACGCGGCCCGTTTCGCGGTCATCGACGGAAGCGCCTCTGGCGATTCCATCCTACGAAAAGCGATACGCCGTACCGATCCGGTGCCAAGCGAATGTAGGTTGGAATAGCCGAAGGCGTATTCCGACGTTCCGGAGGGTCGGGTGATCGAGGTGGTTGGCCGGGCGGGCGCGGCCCGTTTCGCGGTCACCGACGGAGGCGCCTCTGGCGATTCCATCCTACGAAAAGCGATACGCCGTACCGATCCGGTGCCAAGCGAATGTAGGTTGGAATAGCCGAAGGCGTATTCCGACGTTCCGGAGGGCCGGGTGATCGAGGTGTTTGGCCGGGCGGACGCGGCCCGTTTCGCGGTCATCGACGGAAGCGCCTCTGGCGATTCCATCCTACGGAAAACGATATGCCGTACCGGTCCGGTGACAAGCGAATGTAGGTTGGAATAGCCGAAGGCGTATTCCGACGTTCCGGAGGGTCGGGTGATCGAGGTGTTTGATCGGGCGGGCGCGGCCCGTTTCGCGGTCACGACGGAGGCGCCTCTGGCGATGCCATCCTACGGAAAACGATATGCCGTACCGGTCCGGTGACAAGCGAATGTAGGTTGGAATAGCCGAAGGCGTATTCCGACGTTCGGGAGGGTCGGGTGATCGAGGTGTTTGGCCGGACGACGTGGCCCGTTTCGCGGTCACCGACGGAGGCGCCTCTGGCGATTCCATCCTACGGGAAGCGATACGCCGTACCGGCCCGGTGCCAAGCGAATGTAGGTTGGAATAGCCGAAGGCGTATTCCGACGTTCCGGAGGGTCGGGTGATCGAGGTGTTTGGCCGGGCGGACGCGGCCCGTATCGCGGTCACCGACGGAGGCGCCTCTGGCGATGCCATATCCAAATAGCAAAACGCCCCGCACGGAGGCGAGGCGTTTGGGTTGCAATGGCGGGTCGATATTTGTGGGTGACGGATTACGCTTCGCTAATCCATCTTACGAATTGATCCGCCTTACCGGGTTAACCACCAGCCGGTGCGTTACGGCATTCTGCCGGAACTACGTTGTGGTTTGCAGCAGGAGCGCGGCAGGTCCACTGTACGGCTGCTGCCGGCGGCGTGCCAGCTACCAATGCCGGTGCGGGAGTCATTGTTAGGGCTACGTTACCTGCGCGAGCTGTGGATGTAACGGAAATCACGCCGTCGTTAGCGATAGCAGTGACTCCGCAATTTTGGGTGGCGGTGTTTGCGGTGAATCCAGAAGCAAAAGCAGTTCCGTTGGAAGCATTTTCCATAACGGTCGTTTTTGCGCCTGCCATTAACCCTACACATTCGGAGACGCGAGCGCGTACTGTGTAATCTTGGTATGCCGGCAGCGCCACCGCCGCCAAAATTCCGATAATCGCCACAACGATCATCAATTCAATCAAAGTAAAACCTTTCTGCATCTGAGCTTTCATGTGCTTCTCCTTGAGATGTTAAGGCGTTCAGCCTGCAAGGGACTAAGCAGCCAGCGTGCCAACTTCTAAACGCCCCTGTTTTCGCGGCATTGCGGCACAATGCGAACCACACACGCTGCCTCGCTTCGCACGCTTCTGACAAAAAGCGTCACCCCGGTGGCTGCGGTTTGGCACGCCTGGCTATCTGCGCTATAAGGCGGGCATTAATCCAGACGAATCCTCGCCCATGACCGATAACGTTGCCCTCTCCGGCCTGGCTAAACAAATGGTGTTGGCCGGCCTGCTCGATGACCGGACGGCTCAGCAAGCACACCAGCAGGCGGTGCGGAACAAGCTGTCGCTGGTGACCTATGTGGTGCAGAACAAGCTTGCCAGCGGGCGCGCCGTGGCGGAGCTGGCGGCTGACCAGTTCGGTGTGGCCTACATGGACCTCAATGCGCTGGACAAGGAAGCCCAGCTGAAGGAGGTAGTGTCCGAAAAGCTGGCCCGTCAGCATCGGGTGCTGCCGCTCATCAAGCGTGGCCACAAGCTGTTCGTTGCGGTATCCGACCCGACGAATCATCAGGCGGTAACGGATATCCAGTTCAGCACTGGCCTGACGACCGAGGCGATCTTGGTCGAGGACGACAAGCTCGGTAACGCCATTGAAAAGTTTTTCGAAAGCGCGACGACGGGGCTGGACGACTTAGGTGATGTGGACCTCGATGGTATCGATGTTCAAACCGTATCGGACGATGCCTCCAATGACGATACGGGTGATGCTGCGGACGACGCACCGGTTGTTCGCTTCGTTAACAAGATGCTGCTCGACGCCATTCGTGGCGGCTCGTCCGACTTGCACTTCGAGCCGTATGAAAAGGCGTATCGCGTCCGGCTCCGTACTGACGGGATCCTCCACGAGGTCGCGCGCCCGCCTATTCAGCTCGCGCCTCGTATTTCAGCACGCCTGAAAGTAATGGCTGGCCTCGACATCTCCGAGCGGCGTAAGCCGCAGGATGGTCGAATCAAAATGAAGCTGTCCAAGACCAAAGCCATCGATTTTCGTGTGAACACGCTGCCCACGTTGTGGGGCGAAAAGATCGTGATGCGTATCCTTGACCCGACCAGTGCGCAAATGGGCATCGATGCGCTGGGCTACGAGGAATCGCAAAAAGAGCTGTATATGAATGCGCTGCGCCAACCGCAGGGCATGATTCTGGTAACGGGCCCGACTGGTTCGGGCAAGACCGTATCGCTCTATACCGGCCTCAACATCCTCAATACCGTCGACGTCAACATCTCTACGGCCGAGGACCCGGTCGAGATCAACCTGGAAGGCATCAACCAGGTCAACGTCAATCCCAAGCAGGGCATGGATTTCTCTCAAGCACTGCGCGCCTTCTTGCGTCAGGACCCGGACATCATCATGGTCGGTGAGATCCGTGACCTTGAAACGGCCGAGATTGCGATCAAGGCCGCGCAGACCGGGCACATGGTGATGTCGACCCTGCACACCAACAGCGCGGCGGAAACCCTGACGCGCCTGCGCAACATGGGCGTGCCGGCGTTCAACATCGCCACCTCGGTCAACCTGATCATCGCCCAGCGCCTGGCGCGCAAACTTTGCAGTACCTGCAAGAAGGAAGTCGACGTGCCGCGCGAGGCGTTGCTGCGCGAGGGCTTTCCTGAAGACAAGATCGGCACCTTCAAGATCTATGGGCCGGTTGGCTGCGAAAACTGCAAAGGCGGGTACAAAGGGCGTGTCGGTATTTATGAAGTGGTTAAAAACACGCCCTCTCTGCAGCGCATTATCATGGAGGACGGCAACTCAATCGATATCTCCACCCAGATGCGCAGAGACGGCTTCAATGACTTGCGGACTTCAGCCCTGCTGAAGGCCATGCAGGGCGTGACCAGCCTGGAAGAAGTCAACCGGGTGACCAAGGACTAACATGGCTCAGAAAGCAATCAAGACCAGCGTATTCACCTGGGAAGGCACGGATCGCAAGGGCGCCCGGATCAAGGGTGAGCTGAGCGGTGCAAGCCCCGCGCTGGTCAAGGCACAGTTGCGCAAGCAGGGCGTCAACCCGCTGAAGGTGCGCAAGAAGTCCGTCTCGCTGTTCAGTGCCGGCAAGAAGATCAAGCCGATGGACATCGCCCTGTTCACCCGGCAGATGGCGACCATGATGAAGGCGGGCGTGCCGCTGTTGCAGTCTTTCGACATCATCGGCGAGGGTTTCGATAACCCCAACATGCGCAAGCTGGTAGATGACCTCAAGCAAGAGGTGGCGGCCGGTAACAGCTTTGCCGCTGCGCTGCGCAAAAAGCCGCAATACTTTGATGACCTCTATTGCAACCTGGTTGATTCGGGTGAGCAGTCCGGTGCGCTGGAAACGCTGTTGGACCGGGTAGCGACTTACAAAGAGAAGACCGAAGCGCTGAAGGCCAAAATCAAGAAGGCGATGAACTACCCGATCGCGGTGGTGCTGGTCGCGATCATCGTGTCTGCCATTCTGCTGATCAAGGTGGTGCCGCAGTTTCAAGAGGTATTTGCTAACTTTGGCGCTGAGCTGCCAGCTTTCACGGTAATGGTGATAAATTTGTCAGAGCTGTTGCAAGAGTGGTGGTACGTCGTTCTGTTCGCAATGATTGCGGCAGGGGTTGCATTCAAACAGGCGCATACGCGTTCCGAGAAGTTCCGCAATTGGTTCGATCGGCTTGTTCTCAAAATCCCAGTTGTTGGTGACATTCTCTACAAGTCGGCTGTTGCTCGCTTTGCTCGTACGCTGTCCACTACGTTTGCCGCGGGCGTGCCATTGGTTGATGCGCTGGACTCAGTCGCCGGCGCGACCGGTAACGTGGTCTTCCGTAATGCAACGGCCAAGGTGAAGTCGGACGTCTCCAGCGGCATGCAGCTTAATTTCTCTATGCGTACCACTAACACCTTTCCGAGCATGGCGATCCAGATGACGGCCATTGGTGAAGAGTCTGGTTCGCTGGACGAAATGTTGGCGAAGGTCGCGACCTTTTATGAGGATGAGGTCGACAACATGGTCGACGGCCTGACCGCGTTGATGGAGCCGATGATCATGGCGGTACTGGGTGTGCTGGTGGGTGGCTTGATCATCGCCATGTACCTGCCGATCTTCCAGTTGGGCTCCGTGGTCTAGATGAGCGTCTTTTCATTTCTGGCCAGCCACGCGCTGGCCTTTGTTTTCTGTGCACTGGTGTTGGGGTTGCTGGTCGGCAGCTTCCTTAATGTGGTGATCTATCGGTTGCCGCTGATGATGCAGCGTGAATGGCGCACGCAGGCTCGTGAGTATCTTGAGCTGCCCGCTGAAGTGGCGAGTGAGCGTTTCAATCTGATGTGGCCGCAGTCGCGCTGCCCACATTGCAATCATCGAATTCGCGCTTGGGAGAATATCCCGGTTGTCAGTTGGCTGGCGTTGCGAGGCAAGTGCAGTTGCTGCAAGGCGCGGATCAGCCACCGCTATCCTCTGGTTGAGCTGGCGTGTGGCGTGCTGTCCGGCTATGTGGCTTGGCATTTCGGCTTCACCTTGCAGGCGGGCGCGGTGCTGTTGCTGACGTGGGCGCTGCTCGCCTCCAGCATGATCGACGTCGACCATCAATTGCTGCCGGATTCGATTGTCCTGCCACTGCTCTGGCTGGGCTTGATCTGCAATACCCAGGGATTGTTTGCAACCCTGCCCGATGCGCTGTGGGGTGCCGTATTCGGTTATCTCAGCCTGTGGTCGGTGTACTGGCTGTTCAAGCTTGTCACGGGCAAGGAGGGCATGGGCTATGGGGACTTCAAGTTGCTGGCGATGCTGGGCGCATGGGGTGGCTGGCAGGTGCTGCCGCTGACCATTCTCCTGTCTTCAGTTGTCGGTGCGGTGCTAGGCAGCATCGCATTACGCATGCAGAACGCGGACAACGGCACGCCGATTCCGTTCGGGCCTTATCTGGCCATTGCTGGATGGATCGCCCTGCTGTGGGGTGAGCAGATCACTGCCAGTTACCTACGATTCGCACATTTCTGATTGGGTTGTAGGGGCGGCCGGATTCGGTCGCCTTCCTGGCTTTGGTTAGTTGGGTTTTCCGCGCTTGCATCTCAATTGGCTAGCGGTTACTACTGCGCGTCGTTTTCAAGCGATAGGTGCAGCATGAAACCCTGGATTCTCGGCCTTACCGGCGGCATCGGCAGTGGCAAGAGTGCCGTGGTCGAGCACTTCGGGCGGCTGGGCGTACATTGGGTCGATGCCGATCACGCGGCCCGCTGGGTTGTCGAGCCCGGGCGCCCGGCGCTGGCGGCTATTGCCAAGCATTTCGGCGATCAGGTGTTGGCCGGTGACGGTAGCCTGGACCGCGCCGTGCTAAGGCAGTTGGTATTTGCCGACCCGGGGCAGCGGCAGTGGCTCGAGCAGTTGTTGCACCCGCTGATCCGCCAGGAAGTGGCTGACAAGCTCGCGCAGGCGCAATCGCCGTACGCCATCATGGTGTCCCCGTTGCTCATCGAGTCCGGGCAGTATCGCCAGGCGGCGCGTGTGTTGGTCGTGGACGCTCCCGAAGCGCTGCAGGTCGTGCGTGCGGCGCGGCGCGATGGTGCCGCGGAAGAGCAGATCCGATCGATTCTCGCGGCCCAAGTCGGACGTGATGAGCGCTTGCGCCATGCCGATGATGTGTTGGTCAACGACCGGGACATGGCCTGGCTTGCCGCCGAGGTCGAGCGCCTGCACCGTTTCTATCTGAGCCTGCGAGGAGGTAAGGCATGAGTGTCACCGTTGTAGAGTGCCCCACCTGTGGTGCGCCGGTCGAATGGGGGCCGCAGAGTCAGAGCCGGCCGTTCTGTTCCGAACGTTGCAAGCTGATCGATTTGGGTGCGTGGGCCGCCGAGGAGCATGCCATCCCGGGAAATGAGCTGGAGGATGACCTGTTCTCCGACGACGTGCCTCGCCAGCATTGAGCTGAATGTGCGGCTCGGGCGGGCCTCACATGGGCTTGTCGCCGTCGTCTTCCCGTGGGGCTTGCAGGTAGCGCGTTCGGTTGAAGGTTTCCATCCAGTCCGGATAGAACACGACCAGCGCGCTGATCACCGTGCCGTTGATGAACGCCTCCGGAAACATCACCAGCCAGATATAGCCGGCAAAGTCCGCCAGCCAGGGTGGCATCGGGTAGCGGCCGTCGAAAAGCAGTACGCCGAGGCCGGCCAGTATGCAGAACAGCGCGGCTAGCCCCGCTGCGAAGAAGCCGGAAAAGAAGATATAGACGAACAGGTTGCGCGGCTGCGTGCGCTCGACCAGTTGCGCGCAGCACTCGGTCACGGCCACAGGAATCAGTACCAGCAGCACGCCGTTGAGGCCGAGCGACAACAGGTGCTGGTGGCCGGTCACGGTCAGGCCCAGCTGCGCTGTGAATGCCGCAAGTATGGCCAGCGGCCAGTCCAGCAGCAGCGTGACGGCCGTCAGTCCGATGAAGTGGAAAGACAGGCCGGAGTCGAAGTCCCGCCGTACCAGCCAGAGCAGGAAGATCGCCAGCACGGCGCCGAACAGCAGGTGTTGGCGGCGTGTATCGCTGAACAGCTCGACCCAGGGCGCTCGAACCCCGGCCCAGGCGAGCGCGGCCAGGTAGAGCAGCCAGCCCAGGATCAGGCTGGAAGGGGCGAGCAGGTCAGCAGCAATCATCGGTACTCCTCGACTCGCTGGTCATCTATCGACACCGGGGCGCGTTGTATGTGCGCCGGGTGCGATTCTATCGCGGCAAGCCGTCGAGCCTGAGCGGTCAGGGTGCCGGGTTGGGCTGCGCGACATGGATTGCCTCGATCGCTTCGAGCACCTCGGCCGAAAGCGTCACGTCGATGCTGCCGAGATTGCTTTCCAGTTGCGCCAGTGACGTGGCGCCGATGATGTTGCTGGTGACGAAGGGCTGGCTCGTCACGAAGGCCAGCGCCATCTGCGCCGGGTCCAGGCCGTGCTCGCGGGCCAGGGCGACGTAGCGGGAGCAGGCGTCTTGCGTTTGCGGGTTGGTATAGCGTGCGAACCGGCTGAAGCGGGTGATGCGCGCCCCTTCGGGGCGGGCGCCGTTCTCGTACTTGCCGCTCAGCATGCCGAAGGCCAGGGGCGAATAGGCCAGCAGGCCACACTGCTCGCGAATGGCGATCTCGGCGAGCCCCACCTCGAAGCTGCGGTTCAGCAGGTTGTAGGGGTTCTGGATGGAAACCGCTCGCGGCCAGCCGCGCTCTTCGGCCAGCTGGAGAAACTTCATCGTGCCCCAGGGCGTCTCGTTGGACAGCCCGATATGGCGAATCTTGCCCGCTCGCACCTGCTCGTCGAGGACTTCGAGGGTTTCTTCGAGCGGCGTGAAGCCGGCCTGCTGATGGCGGTAGCCGAGCTGGCCGAAGAAGTTGGTGCTGCGCTCGGGCCAATGCAGCTGGTAAAGGTCGATGCGGTCGGTCTGCAGGCGCTGCAGACTGGCGTCCAGTGCGGCGACGATGTGCTGGCGGTTCATCTTCAGCTGGCCGTCGCGGATGTGCGTGATGCCGTTGCCGGGTCCTGCGACCTTGCTGGCGAGTATCCAGTCGTTCCGGTTGCCGCGCGCCTTGAAGTATTCCCCGATGTAGCGCTCGGTCGTGGCATAGGTTTCCGCGCGAGGCGGGACCGGGTACATCTCGGCCGTGTCGACGAAGTTGATTCCGGCAGCCCTGGCGCGGTCGAGTTGCGCAAAGGCCTCCTGCTGGTCGTTCTGTTCGCCCCAGGTCATGGTGCCCAGGCAGAGTGCGCTGACGTTCAGATCCGTGCGGCCCAGTTGGCGCAGTTGCATAAGGTGTCCTTGTCGGTTTGATGCGTGATGGGGGTGCCTGTCCGGCAGTCCAGCGTATGACCATACACCGTCCCGGAGTTCCGGCGTGCTGGTTGTCGAAGCTGCTTGCTATTTCGGCTGCAATCAGGATAATTCCGCAGCCTGTCGCCGGGGATGCCTAGCCTGTCGACACGAGACCAAGGTGGGGGATGCCTAGCCCGCCGAACCATTGCCGTAGCGGACGCGCTGACCCGAGCCCCCGATAGCGTCTGTTTCCGGCTGTCCTGGCCTTGCCAGGGCGAGCACCATTCAGTAAGATTCGCCGTCTTATTTTCAGGGCGGCCCCTGAGGCTATAACGAATGAAGACTTTTACTGCTAAACCGGAAACCGTCAAGCGCGACTGGTTTGTCGTCGACGCTGCCGGCCAGACCCTGGGTCGTCTGGCAACCGAAATCGCTAGCCGCCTGCGTGGCAAGCACAAGGCGGAATACACTCCTCACGTCGATACCGGTGACTACATCGTCGTTATCAATGCCGAGCAAGTGCGTGTTACCGGTGCCAAGACCACCGACAAGATGTACTACTCCCACTCCGGTTTCCCGGGTGGCATCAAGTCGATCAACTTCGAGAAGCTGATCGCCAAGGCGCCAGAGCGTGTGATCGAGACCGCGGTCAAGGGAATGCTCCCGAAGAACCCACTGGGTCGCGACATGTACCGTAAGCTGAAGGTCTACAAGGGTGCCAGCCACCCGCACACCGCTCAGCAGCCCCAAGAACTGAAGATTTAACGGAATAGTTCACTATGTCGGCGACTCAAAACTACGGCACTGGCCGTCGCAAGACTGCAACCGCGCGCGTCTTCCTGCGCCCGGGTACTGGCAAGATCTCCATCAACAATCGCGAGCTGGATAACTTCTTCGGCCGCGAAACCGCTCGGATGGTCGTTCGTCAGCCGCTCGAGCTGACCGAGACCGTCGAGAAGTTCGATGTGTACGTCACTGTCCTTGGTGGTGGTGTCAGCGGTCAGGCCGGTGCGATCCGTCACGGTATCACCCGTGCGCTGATGGACTATGACGAAGGTCTGCGTCCTGCGCTGCGCAAGGCTGGCTTCGTCACCCGCGATGCCCGCGAAGTCGAGCGTAAGAAGGTCGGTCTGCGCAAAGCGCGCAAGCGTCCGCAGTACTCGAAGCGTTAATTTCGCTTCTACGAAAAGCGCCCAGTTTCTTCGGAACTGGGCGTTTTTTTATGGCTTGGTTTTTTACTGCTGCGACAGCGTGTCACGTGCTGCGAGTCCCGATTTACGGGCCTTCCCGGTTTGTTGTGTCTGGTTATTACCTTGTCAGGCGAGGGGGTTTTCTTTACCATTTGGCGAATTTTTTCGCGGCCTGTTTTACGTAGTAGACGCCTGCCTCGGTGGGCCATAAGAAACTGATGGGAGACGACTGAATGAGCAATGACGGCGTGAATGCTGGCCGGCGTCGCTTCCTGGTAGCCGCTACTTCGGTAGTAGGTGCTGCAGGAGCGGTGGGGGCAGCGGTCCCGTTCGTGGGATCGTGGTTCCCGAGTGCCAAGGCCAAGGCAGCCGGCGCACCGGTTAAGGTGAATATCGGCAAGATCGAGCCCGGCCAGCAGATGGTTGCTGAGTGGCGTGGTCAGCCGGTGTTTATTGTGCGTCGTACGGAGGAGACGCTTGCTAACCTCAGCAAGCTGACCGATACCGTCGCCGACCCCGAGTCGAAGGAGTCGGTGCAGCCGACCTATGTCGACCCGTCAGTGCGCTCGATCAAGCCTGAAGTGCTTGTCGTTGTCGGACTGTGCACTCACCTCGGTTGTTCCCCATCGTTCCGGCCTGAAGTCGCTGCGGCGGATTTGGGCGCCGAGTGGCTCGGTGGGTATTTCTGCCCGTGCCATGGCTCGAAATATGACATGGCTGGCCGCGTCTACAAGGGGCAGCCCGCCCCCTTGAACCTGCCGGTTCCCCCTCATACGTACGAGACGGACACCACGATCGTCATCGGCGTCGATCAGGAGAACGCATGATGAGCAAGTTCATGGAATGGGTCGATGCGCGCTTTCCTGCGACCAAGATGTGGGAAGACCATCTAAGCAAGTACTACGCGCCGAAGAACTTCAACGTCTTGTATTTCTTCGGTTCACTCGCACTGTTGGTGCTGGTCAACCAAATACTCACTGGTATCTGGCTGACGATGAGCTTCGAGCCCTCGGCTGAGGGTGCGTTCGCGTCCGTCGAATACATCATGCGCGACGTCGAGTACGGATGGATCATCCGTTACCTGCACTCGACCGGTGCGTCGGCGTTCTTCATCGTCGTGTACTTGCACATGTTCCGCGGAATCCTCTACGGCTCGTACCAAAAGCCGCGTGAGCTAGTGTGGATCTTCGGCATGATGATCTACCTTGCGCTCATGGCTGAGGCTTTCATGGGGTACCTGCTGCCTTGGGGGCAGATGTCTTACTGGGGCGCCCAGGTGATCATTTCGCTGTTTGGCGCCATTCCGGTGATCGGGGATGACCTGACGCAGTGGATCCGCGGCGATTACCTGATCTCCGGCATCACCCTGAACCGCTTCTTCGCGCTACACGTCATCGCATTGCCGATCGTTATCCTTGGCCTGGTCGTGCTGCACATCCTGGCGCTTCACGAAGTCGGTTCGAACAACCCCATGGGTGTCGATATCAAGAAGACCAAGGACGAAGCAGGGCGTCCACTCGACGGTATTCCTTTCCACCCGTACTACACGGTGAAGGATATCGTCGGTGTCGTGGTGTTCCTGTTCGTATTCTGCGCCGTCGTGTTCTTCTTCCCTGAGATGGGCGGCTATTTCCTCGAGAAGCCGAACTTCGAAGTGGCGAATGCGTTCAAGACGCCTGAGCACATCGCGCCGGTGTGGTACTTCACTCCGTACTACGCGATTCTGCGAGCGGTGCCTGACAAGTTGCTCGGTGTAATCGCCATGGGCGCAGCCATTGCGGTGCTGTTCGTGCTCCCGTGGCTGGATCGCAGCCCGGTCAAATCGATGCGCTACAAGGGCTGGCTGAGCAAGATCGCCCTGGTGCTGTTCTGCATTTCGTTCGTCATCCTCGGCGTGCTTGGCGTGCTGTCTCCTACTCCGGAGCGGACACTGGTATCTCGGATCTGTACTGCCATCTATTTCGGTTACTTCATCCTGATGCCGTTCTACACCAAGCTTGAGAAGACCAAAGTAGTTCCGCAAAGGGTGGCTGGCTGATGAAAAAGCAAATTGCTGCATTGATTCTCGCACTGGTGCCGGCCTTCGGATTCGCCGCTGGTGGTGGTGCTCATCTGGACGAGATCGATATCGATCTGACCGACAAGGCGGCGCTGCAGGATGGCCTGAAGACATTCGCCAACTATTGCATGGGTTGCCATGGCGCCCAGTACCAGCGTTACGAGCGCGTAGCTAATGACCTGGGCATTCCTGAAGAAATCATGATGGACAACATTGTGTTTTCGGATGCCAAGATCGGCGACCACATGAAGATTGGCATGAAGCCAGAAGACGCGAAGGCTTGGTTTGGCGCTGCGCCGCCGGACCTCACCTTGGTTGCACGTGTACGCGGAAACGACTGGTTGTACACCTACCTGCGCAGCTTCTACGAAGACCCGTCTCGCCCCTATGGTGTGAACAACACGGTATTCCCGAACGTGGGCATGCCGCACGTGCTGGCGCCGCTGCAGGGGCGTCAGGTCATGCCGAGCAAGCTGCCGGAAGGCGAGTCGGTTGCCTGCAAGCAGGTCCAGGTGGTTGAGGATGGCCGCAAGCAGTTCGATCCTTTGACTGGCACTCCCGTCACCCATGAGGACTGCAGTCACCTGACGGTCGAGGCCGGCACGGGTGCGTTGTCCGAAGCGGAATACGACGAGCTGGTTCATAACCTCGTGACCTTCCTGGCTTACTCGGCCAATCCGGTCAAGCTGGAGAGTCAGCGGATCGGAACCTACGTGTTGCTGTTCCTCGCGTTCTTCTTCGTCTTCGCCTATCTGCTCAAGCGTGAGTATTGGAAAGACGTCCACTGATACGCCTGCTGCAACGTTGTACATTGCGCGCGCCCCTTGGGCGCGCGCGTTTTTTCAGGACTATAAAAAATTAAGCGAGGAAGGTCCCGTGGCGGTCGCCAACCGGTTGCTCTGCTATTCCGATCCTGCTGATCATTATTCGCATCGCGTGCGGTATGTGCTTGCCGAGAAAGGAGTGTCGGTTGAGGTAGTCGATGTCCTTCTAGGGCAGTGCCCACCGCGACTGGCCGAAGTGAACCCCTACGCAACGGTACCTACCCTCGTCGAGCGTGACCTGGCCCTCTACGAGCCTGGCGTGATTACCGAATACCTCGAGGAGCGGTATCCACACCCGCCGTTAATGCCGGTTTATCCTGTAGCGCGCGCCAATACCCGCTTGCTGGTGCACCGAGTGCAGCGAGACTGGTGTGCGCTGGTGGACAGGATTCAAGACAGGCGTTCAGCTGGTCAGGCCAAGGAGCTGGCCCGTAAGGAGCTGCGCGAAAGCCTGACTGGCGTCTCGCCAATTTTTGCGGAAAAGCCGTATTTTCTAAGCGACGAGATCAGCGTCGTCGACTGTTGTCTGTTGCCTATCCTCTGGCGTTTGCCCACACTGGAGATCGAGTTGCCACGGGCCGCAAAGCCCCTGATCGATTACATGGAGCTCAACTTCGCTCGCGAGGCCTTCCAGGCCAGCTTATCCGCCGTTGAACGCGGCATGCGTTAAAAAGAGAGGCTTTTTCATGACTTCCAGTCGCCCTTATCTGGTCCGTGCGTTGTATGAATGGATCGTGGATAACGACTGCACGCCACATATCCTGGTACACGCGGAGCATCCCGGTGTGAAGGTTCCGCCTGGGTATGCCAGCGACGGGCAAATCGTCTTGAACGTTTCGCCAGGCGCGGTTCGTCGCTTGGATATGAGCAACGAGGCGGTCAGCTTCGAAGGCCGCTTCGGTGGTGTGGCACATGAGCTATATGTGCCGTCTCCGGCGATCATGGCAATCTACGCGCGCGAAAATGGCCAGGGCATGGTTTTTGAAACGGAGCCTACGCCGCCGGATGACGATACGCCGCCAGATGACTCCTCGAAATCGAAGTCAGCGCCAGCGGCGAGCCGTCCGAGCCTGAAGGTCGTGAAGTAAGGCGATAAAGGTGCAAGGCTACGCAGCGCGTAGCCTTCGGTGGTGGTTAGTCGATGTATTCGAACAGCTTGACGATGCGCTGCACGCCGGACACGCCCTGGACGAGGCTTGTTGCGCGGTTGCCTTCCTGACGAGTAACCAGGCCTAGCAAGTAAACGATGCCGTTCTCGGTAATTACCTTGATACGAGAACCCGGCACGCTTTCATCGGCAAGCATTTGCGTCTTGATCTTCGTCGTCAGCCAAGAGTCGTTGCTGCGTGCCAGTGCCGATGAGGGCTTCAGGACCTGGAGTTCGTTATGGACGCGCTTGACGCGCTGAACGGAGCTCGCGGCCTGCTCGGCTGTCTGTTTGAGCTCTTCGCGTGGCGTTTGTCCTGCAAGCAGCACCACCCCGTTATAGCTCGCAACGACGATATGCGAGGCGTTATCCAGGTCTGGGTGAGCCTTGGCGATATTAACCGCCGCTTTGGTCTCGATCAGGGAATCGTCGATCTTGCTGCCAATGGTCCGCGTGCCACGGTCGTCGTTGATCGGCTCATCGCGGGCGGCTGTCAACACCGAGCTGCAGCCTGTAGCGACCAGGCATAGCGTCAGGGTAAGTGCATGCAGTCGAGTCGCTTTCATTCTTCACTCCCAAACAGTTGATTGTCGATCAAGTCGCACAGACAGTGGATGGTGAGCAGATGAACTTCCTGAATCCGGGCGGTGACCTTCGACGAGACTCGGATTTCAACATCCTCCGGTAGCAGCAGCGACGCCATACCACCACCATCGCGACCGGTCAGTGCGACGACGATCATCTCTCGGTCATGAGCGGCCTGGATTGCCTGGATAACATTGGCGGAGTTGCCGCTGGTGGAAATCGCAAGCAGTACATCGCCCGGCTGGCCGAGTGCGCGAATCTGTTTGGAGAACACCTCGTTGTAGCTGTAGTCGTTGGCGATGGAGGTCAGCGTTGAGGTGTCGGTAGTCAGCGCTATTGCCGGCAGGCTGGGGCGCTCACGCTCGAAGCGGTTCAAAAGCTCCGAAGAAAAGTGCTGCGCGTCGCCCGCGGAGCCACCATTGCCGCATGTCAGGATCTTGCCTTCGCTAAGCAACGTATTGACCATCACCTGACCAGCTTGCTCGATGCTGGGTGCCAGCACCTCGGCGGCCTGCTGCTTGGTTTCAATGCTCGCCTGGAAAAGTTGGCGTATACGGGTTTGCATGTCCATCGATGTCACACCTTCGGTATCGGGCATGGCGCGGGCCTTGCCGTAAAAGGGACCGCATGCCGCGTTCAGCGCTCAGCCATCGAACGCGTTGCGGATCCAGTTGGGTGATGCTGCGCTGCTGCCGGCTTCGATGGCAATCACATCGAAGCGGCAGGGATGCCGGGCCCACCGCGATTCCTTTTGCAGGAAAAGTTGGGCTGCCTTGACCAGCTTCTGCTGCTTGCGGTAGTCGACGCTTTCCAGCGCGCCGCCCCAGGCAGTGTGGCGTCTGTAGCGAACCTCGACGAATACTACTGTATCGCCATCGAGCATGACCAGATCAAGCTCGCCGCTGCGGCACGACCAGTTGCGTTGCACGAGGCGCAGGCCGTGTCGTTCCAGGTAGCGTTTGGCGGCGTCCTCGGCCTGCTGCCCTTGTTGCTGCTTGTCCGTCGTGGTCAATAGCGGTCGTCCTGAAGGCGCTGAACTTCGCCGCCACGGAACTCGGCCCATGGAAGGTGGCGCTCGATGCGTTGTTCCTGGGTGAGCGACAGTTTGCCGGAAAGCCCGTCCAGCTCGGTATCGGGTAGTGCCAGCAGCTGGTTCAGGCGAGGCGCGAGCAGGTAGGCGTCTGCGCCCATTGCGTAAAGGCGCCCAAGGCTGCCCTGCGCTTGCGGCCATTTGCGCTCGATGTCCTGGCGCAGCGGGAGTTGCGGATCAAGCAGCCAGGGCGTTTCGGCGAAGCGTATGCCTTCGAGGTCGAGATACTGGCTGCGGTTGTTCGTCGCCGCGTGGAGGTGGGAGGTCGCGTATACCGGCAGGTCGCCCGCGTACTGGAAGATCAGCGTGGGTTTCACCTGCTGAGCCTGCTGCGGCGTAGCGGCAAGGAAAAGAAAGTCGACATCCTGCCGCCGCGTCGGCGTGGCTTCGCCGGTGTTCTGGGTGCGACTGGCGCTGCGTACCTGAAGCAGGTCGGCAATCTGGTTGGCCAGTTCGACCGGCTCGGCGAGCGGCTCGGCGGCAACCAGGGTGCCGCCCAGTTCCAGCCACTGCACACGGAAGGCATCGAGCACACGGTTGCCCCAGTCGCCGCGCGGCGTGAGCGCCACGGCTCGGCGATGCCCATCCTGCCAGGCGCGGCGTGCTACTTCACGGGCTTCGTCTTCGGCAGCGAGGCCGAACTGGAACAACTGAGGCGGGGCTTTCTGATCGGCGTCGCTGTAGTTGAGGGCCAGCGTAGTAATGGGCAGCGTGTCTCGTGAAGCCAGTTGGCGAACCATTTCTTTTTCGAGCGGGCCGACGACCAGCTCTACGCCTGCCGCGCTGGCCTGCCGGTAGAACTCGTCTAGAGAACCAATGCGCGTGCTGTCGAACAGCTCGATGCGAAGGTCATCCCCGGCGTCGAGGTGGGCGGCTAGAAAGCCGTCGCGTAATGCACGGGCGACGTTTGCAAGCGAGCCGTCCATCGGGAGCAGCAGTGCGACATGGGACAGTGGTTTGTCAGCCAGCTCACGTAGCTTTACGAGTGGCTCGGGCAGTTCTCGTGCGGCTGGATGTTCGGGATGTTGCGCGATCCAGGCGTCTATGGCGCGTTGCTGCTGGCCGAGCGTGCCGGCTTGCTTGACTGCCATAGCCAATGACAGCCATCCAGCGAGGTCTCGGTCGGCGCTCGGCTGCAGCGTTTCTGCAGGCAGGCTCGAGACCAGCGACCAAGTTGCTTCATGGTTCTGTTTGGCCTGTTCACCGCTCAATAAGGGAGCAATGAAAGTGCGCTCCCGGGCGGCGTCGAGCGGCCGTTCATTCGCTTCTAATGCAACTGCGCGTGCCAGCTGGGTGCGAATCTGCTGCTCTACCGGTAATTCAGCCAGTCGCTCGAAGGCAGGGTGCTGGAAGGCTTCGAGCGCTTGGGTCGGCTCTTTTGCATCCAATGCAAGTTCTGACCTTAAAGTGAGGGCGAAGACTTGTTGCGCCGGTTTGAGTTGGTCGAGCTGAACCTGCTCGAGAATTTGCCTGGCCTGGGTCAGGTTACCTTGCTGCATGCTCTTGTCGGCTGCTGATAGACGAAGCAGCGCTGCGTCGGCGGTATCGCTCGCGTCAGCCTGTTTCAGCAATTCCTGGGTAGATGCCTGTGGTGTGCGTGGCAGCTCACCCAATGTCGATGAGGGGGAGCTGGCACATGCTGAAAGCAGGGCAGCGAGGCAAAGGAACAGAAGCGGGCGAAGGCGAGCCGTCATGTAGAGAATCCTGAAGCGCTGGCAGTGTGTGGCGGAATTGTACCCAAGCCCTGTCGGGGCGGCGATGTCGCGTCCCTCAAACGGGCTACAATGCGCATTTTGTAAGATCGAGGTAGCCCTGTGACTGCGACAGATGCTGTGAATTCCACCTGCGGCACGCTCTACGTGGTCGCCACGCCGATTGGCAACCTGGAGGACATCAGCGCGCGGGCGCTGCGTGTATTAAGCGAGGTGGCGCTCATCGCGGCAGAGGATACGCGGCATTCGTCCAGGCTCATCCAGCACTTCGGTATCAGCACGCCGCTGGCTGCTTGTCATGAGCACAACGAGCGTGACGAGGGGGGGCGCTTTATTCAGCGTCTGTTGGCGGGCGACAGCGTTGCACTGATATCGGACGCCGGTACGCCACTCATATCGGACCCTGGCTATCACTTGGTCAAGCAGGCCCGAGCTGCGGGTGTTCCTGTCGTGCCGGTGCCGGGCCCTTGCGCGTTGGTCGCTGCGCTTTGTGCGGCGGGGTTGCCTTCGGATCGCTTCATCTTCGAGGGGTTCTTGCCCTCCAAGCAGGCGGGGCGGCGTTCGCGGCTCGAACTGTTGCGTGAGGAGCCGCGTACCCTGATCTTTTATGAGGCGCCGCACCGGATTCTGGATAGCCTGAAAGACATGGAAACTGTATTTGGTGGTGATAGAGCCGCCGTGCTCGGGCGCGAACTGACAAAAACCTTCGAGACCCTCAAGGGTGCGCCGCTCGAAGCACTGCGCGCCTGGGTCGAGGCCGATACCAATCAGCAGCGTGGTGAGTGTGTCGTCGTCGTGGCGGGCTGGCAGGCACCTCAGGGGGAGGAGGCGGTGGATGAAAATGCTCGGCGCATCCTGCGGCTGTTATTGGCGGAGTTGCCTGTCAAGCGCGCAGCCGCCGTCGCAGCGGAGATCACCGGTGCCCGTAAGAACCTGCTGTATCAGCTCGCATTGCAAGAGCGACCCTAGCGGCAATCGCGCCAAGCCGCCTGATGCAAACCGGTTGGTGCTTGGGTCGCGCGGGCGTATCTGCGCTTGCAGCTAGGGCTTTCGCCAAGTAACCTGCCCGTCGGAGAGTCGATCGGACAGTCGCTGTCTCTTTTTGTTCCGCAAGAAGGGAGGGAGGAAAGTCCGGGCTCCATAGGGCAAGGCGCCAGGTAACGCCTGGGGGGCGTGAGCCCACGGAAAGTGCCACAGAAAATAACCGCCTAAGCACTTCGGTGCCGGTAAGGGTGAAAAGGTGCGGTAAGAGCGCACCGCACGGCTGGTAACAGTCCGTGGCTAGGTAAACCCCGCCTGGAGCAAGACCAAATAGGGATCCATTGGCGTGGCCCGCGCTGGATCCGGGTAGGTTGCTAGAGGCAGTCAGTGATGGCTGCCGTAGAGGAATGGCTGTCCTCGACAGAACCCGGCTTACAGATCGACTCTCCGACCTTCTTCTTCCCCGGCTTTTTAGTCCGAAAAATTCTTGCACTTCACAAACCACTTTAAGTTTGTGACGCATCTTCCTGCGTCCGCGCAGCTTCCTCTTGGGATTCGCTTCCCACTTCGTCATTAATCGCCGTTTCGCTAGCTAAATTCCCGCCACATAAGGGTTTTTCCCGTCGGGCTCACCTTGACGGTGGGGCTGAGGCGTTTCTATAGTGCGCACGAGTGGTGGAAAGTGGAATGAAGTGGGTAATTATGGGCATGGATAGCTAATTTCAGGGGAAGCGCAGCCGTGTTTCGCGGAGCTAACGCAATCAGTCTCGATGCCAAAGGCAGGCTAGCGATGCCCAGCCGGTATCGTGACGAGCTCGTTTCGCGTTGCCAGGGCCAGCTCATCATCACGATCGATGCAGTCGATCGCTGCCTCTGTATCTATCCGTTGCCGGAGTGGGAGCAGATCGAAGCCAAGCTGCGCGAGCTGCCGTCGTTGCGCGAAGAAACCCGCCGGCTGCAGCGCCTGTTGATCGGCAATGCCGTGGATCTGGAGATGGACGGGGCGGGCCGGGTGCTCGTGCCGCCTCGCCTGCGTGAATACGCAGCGCTGGACAAGCGAGCCATGTTGGTGGGGCAGCTGAACAAATTCAGCTTGTGGAACGAGGACGACTGGAACGCACAAGCCGATGCGGACCTGGCGGCCATCAAACAACCCGGCGCATTGCCGGAAGAACTGCGTGATTTAATCCTGTGAGCCAGAACAGCGCCTATAAACATGTCACCGTGCTGCTCGACGAAGCCATTGCGGCGCTCGTCGTGCGGGCCGACGGGCGCTACGTGGACGGTACCTTCGGGCGCGGTGGGCATAGCCGGCTGCTGCTGCGGCAGCTCGGGCCTGATGGCCAGGTGCTAGGTTTCGACAAGGACCCGTTGGCCATTTCGACGGGGCAAGCACTGGCGGCCGAAGACGGCCGCTTTGTCGTTGTGCAGAGAAGTTTCGCTGAGCTGGGCGATGAACTCGCACAGCGCGGGTGGGCTGGGACGCTGAGTGGGGTGTTGCTGGATCTGGGCGTGTCCTCTCCGCAATTGGACGATCCCGAGCGCGGTTTCAGTTTCCTCAATGATGGTCCGCTGGACATGCGCATGGATCCGGCGCATGGCATCAGTGCCGCCGAGTGGATCGCCACGGCAGCCGAAGAGGATCTAGCCCGCGTATTCAAGGACTACGGCGAAGAGCGTTTCGCCAAGCGTATGGCTCGCGCGGTCATCCTGCGGCGCACTGAACGACCCTTCGAGCGCACTGCCGATTTGGCCCAGGTTCTGACCGACGCCAATCCGGCGTGGGAGAAGGGTAAGAACCCGGCGACTCGGGCGTTCCAGGGCTTACGTATTTTCATCAACAACGAGCTGGGCGATCTCGAGGCCGGGCTGAGCGCTGCGCTGGAATCGCTTGAGGTCGGCGGTCGCCTGGTGGTGATCAGCTTCCATTCGCTGGAAGATCGCATCGTCAAACAGTTCATGCGGCGTCATGCCAAAGGCGAGGCCGATACGCTGCCGCGCGACCTTCCCATCATTCCCGAAAAGTTCGTGCCTCGCCTCAAGTTGCTGGGCAAGCCGCAATATGCGTCGACCGAAGAGGTCAAGGCCAACCCGCGCGCTCGCAGCGCGGTCATGCGCATCGCGGAGAAGCTCAGATGAGCCGGTTGCGTTCGATGCCCAAGGGCAGCCTGCTGATGTTGGTGCTCTTCATCGCCGTCCTGTTGTCGGCGATCGCCGTCGCCTACAGCGCACACTGGAATCGTCAGCTGCTCAACGAGCTTTACGGTGAACTTAGTGTCCGTGACAAAGCGCAGGCCGAGTGGGGACGTCTGATTCTCGAGCAGAGCACCTGGACGGCGCACAGCCGTATCGAGACGCTGGCAACTGAACGCCTGGACATGCATATCCCCGAGGCGGCCGACGTCAGGCTGGTGAGCCAATGAAGCTCGACGGCGCGCTCTATCCCTGGCGTTTTCGCATCGTCCTCGGCCTGCTGGTAGCGATGGTGGGAGCGCTCGCCTGGCGAATCGTGGATCTGCAGGTATTCGACCAGCCTTTCCTCCAGGGCCAGGGTGATGCGCGCAGCGTACGCCACATCCCAATACCAGCGCATCGTGGATTGATCACGGATCGCCACGGGGAACCCCTGGCAGTGAGCACGCCGGTCACGACGCTGTGGGGCAATCCGCGCGAACTTCAGGCTTCGCAAGCGCGCTGGGACGAGCTGGCAAAGATTCTGGGGCAAGACCCCGCCGCATTCCGCAAGCGCTTAACTGAGCAGGCCGAGCGCGAGTTCACCTACCTGGTGCGTGGCCTGACGCCCGAACAGGGCCAGCGTGTACTCGACTTGAACATCCCGGGTGTCTATGCCCAGGAAGAATTTCGGCGGTTTTACCCAGCCGGCGAGGTGGCCGCGCACGTGGTGGGCTTCACTGATATCGACGATCACGGTCGCGAGGGGATGGAACTGGCCTATGACGAGTGGTTGGCTGGCGTACCGGGCAAGCGCCAGGTCCTCAAGGACCGTCGCGGGCGTCTGATCAAAGATGTCCAAGTAGTGAAGAACGCCAAGGCCGGCAAGGCACTCGCGCTGTCTATCGACCTGCGCATGCAGTACCTGGCGCACAGCGAGCTGCGCAAGGTCATGCAGGAACATGGTGCGAAGGCGGCCAGCCTCGTCATGGTCGACGTTAAAACTGGCGAAATCCTCGCCATGGCCAACCAGCCGACGTACAACCCCAACAACCGTCGCAATCTTCAGCCGGCCGCGATGCGTAACCGAGCGCTGATCGATGTGTTCGAACCGGGTTCGACGGTCAAGCCGTTCAGCATTGCCGCTGCCTTGGGCACGGGCAAGTACCACCCCGAGTCGGTGGTGAATACGCTGCCGGGCTGGATGCGCATCGGTCGCTACACCATCCGCGACGTGTCGCGAGGCGGCATGCTGAACCTGACCGGCATCCTGATGAAGTCGAGCAACGTCGGCATCAGCAAGATTGCTTTGGACATCGGCCCCGAGCCCGTTCACGCCATCATGCAGCAGGCTGGTTTCGGCCAGTCCACGGGCCTTGGCTTTCCTGGCGAACGTGTCGGCAATCTGCCGAACCACCGCAAGTGGCGGGACGCCGAGACGGCATCGCTCGCTTATGGCTACGGCCTGTCGGTAACGGCCGTTCAGCTTGCCCATGCCTACGCCATGCTGGGTAATGAAGGTAAGAACGTGCCGCTGTCTCTGTTGCGCCTCGACCAGCCGCAGGACGGCGTGCAGGTGATCGACAAGGAAATCTCCAAGACCGTGCTGCGCATGCTGCAGGCGGTCGTCGAAGAAGATGGCGGTGGCGGCGCGCGTGCGAAGGTGCCGAGTTACCACGTTGGCGGAAAGAGCGGGACGGCGAAGAAGATTTCTGGCACGGGTGGCTATACGAAGGATGCTTATCGTGCGTTCTTCGCCGGGGTCGCGCCCGTTACCGACCCGCGGATTGCCGTCGTGGTCGTGGTCGACGAGCCCAGCGAGGGCGGCTATTACGGGGGCCTGGTGTCTGCCCCTGTGTTTGGCAAGGTGGCGGCTCGCGCGCTGCGCTTGATGAATATCGCGCCTGACAACCTGGCGCCGCCCGTGGAAGTGCAAACCGCCGAGGCCCTCAAGAGCAAGGGAGGGCGTAGCTGATGCCGATGCCATTGAATCAACTGTTACCGCAGGCCGAGGGCGCCGAGCTGATTCGTGAGTTGACGCTCGATAGCCGCAAGGTTCGGCCGGGCGATCTTTTCCTCGCCGTGCCAGGCCTGCAGCACGACGGTCGCGCGCATATCGGGGATGCTATCGAGCGGGGCGCAGCAGCCGTCGCTTACGAAGCTGAAGGTGCCGGTGAACTGAGTGCCGTTGGCGCTACGCTGGTGCCGGTACACCATCTGGCGGAGCAGCTTTCCGCGATCGCCGGGCGCTTCTATGGCGAGCCGAGTCGCAGCCTGCACTTGGCTGGCGTGACCGGGACGAACGGCAAAACGACGGTGTCTTTCCTGATTGCCCAGGCGCTCGACCGTCTCGGCGAACGGTGCGGCATCATCGGCACGCTGGGGACCGGCTTTCATGGCGAGTTGTCGCTTGGCCGGCATACCACGCCGGACGCCATTGGCGTGCAAGCCACCTTGGCCAACTTGCGTAAACAAGGCGCACGTGCGGCGGCGATGGAAGTGTCGTCGCACGGCTTGTCGCAAGGTCGGGTGGCGGCTCTGGCTTTCGACGTCGCGGTGTTCACGAACCTGTCGCGCGACCATCTCGACTATCACGGCTCCATGGAGGCGTACGGTCAGGCCAAGGCGCGGCTGTTCGAGATGCCAGGGCTTCGTTGCCGCGTGCTCAATCTGGACGATGCCTTCGGTCGCGCCTTGGCGGCGAGAGAAGCTGAATCGCGCCTGATCACCTACAGCCTTGAGGATCCTTCCGCCTACCTTTACTGCGCGGATGCCCGGCTCGATGACGATGGTCTGCATGCCCGTCTTGTGACGCCGCAAGGCGAGCGCTCGCTGCGCAGCACCCTGCTTGGCCGCTTCAACGTCAGCAATGTGCTGGCTGCGATCGGCGCGCTACTGGGTATGGATTACCCCCTCGATGAAATCCTTGCGGTGATGCCCCAGCTCGCCGGTCCAGAAGGCCGGATGCAACGCATGGGCGGTGGCGACCTGCCATTGGTCGTCGTGGACTATGCCCACACGCCCGACGCGTTGGAAAAGGTCCTAGATGCATTGCGCCCACATGCGCGTGGCCGCCTGTTGTGCCTGTTCGGCTGTGGCGGTGACCGCGACCGCGGCAAGCGTGCGTTGATGGCAAGTGTGGCCGAGCGGTTGGCCGACCATGTGATTGTGACGGATGACAACCCTCGCGGCGAGGAGCCGCTGCGGATATTCGACGACATCCGTGCGGGCTTTGCCGAGCCCGGAAAAACCCGCTTTATCGCCGGGCGGGCACACGCGATTGCCGAATGCATCGGTGCCAGCACTCGCGATGACGTCGTCCTGCTGGCCGGCAAGGGGCATGAGGATTATCAGGAAATCAAGGGAGAGCGCCTGCCGTTCTCGGATCTCGAGCAGGCCAACGTTGCGTTGGCCGCCTGGAGGGACGCCAATGCTTGAACCTATCCATCTGAACGCTATTGCCAGCACGCTCTCCGGCAGCCTTATTGGAACAGACGTTTCGTTCGATGCGGTGGCGACTGATAGCCGTTCGATTGGCCCAGGCCAACTCTTCATCGCGTTGGTCGGGCCGCGGTTCGACGGCCATGCGTATCTGGCCGATGTCGCCGCCAGGGGAGCAGTCGCTGCCGTGGTCGAGCGCCATGTTGCTGAGGTAGACCTGCCGCAACTGGTGGTCCCGGACAGCCGAATCGCGCTCGGTCAGTTGGGCGCGTTGAACCGCAGCGCTTTCCAGGGGCCGGTCGCAGCCATTACCGGCTCCAGCGGCAAGACCAGCGTCAAGGAGTTGCTTGCCAGCATTCTGCGGGCCGCCTATGGCGACGAGGCCGTGCTAGCCACCCGCGGCAACTTGAATAATGACTTGGGTGCTCCACTCACGCTGCTGGAACTGGGTCCCGGGCACCGTGCTGCCGTTATCGAGCTGGGCGCCTCACGCGTCGGTGAAATCGCTTACACCGTGAACCTGACCCGGCCGGACGTCAGCCTGATTACCAACGCCGGTACCGCGCACGTCGGTGAATTTGGCGGGCCGGAGAAAATCGTCGAAGCCAAGGGCGAAATCCTTGATGGACTGTCGGATACCGGCGTTGCCGTACTCAATCGCGACGACAAGGCGTATCCCACTTGGCAGGCCCGGGCTGGCAACAGGCGCATCGTCAGCTTTGCGATGCAGAGTCCAATCGCCGACTTCCATCCCGCCTCGATTGCCTACGACCAACGCGGCTGCCCCAATTTCGTGCTCAACGGCCTGGGCGGGTCCGCACGGGTGCAGCTCAACCTGCTCGGGCGGCACAACGTGGCCAATGCCCTGGCCGCGGCGGCTGCAGCGCATGCGCTGGGTGTGTCTTCGGATCACATTGTCGCCGGGCTGGAACGTCTCCAGCCGGTCAAGGGGCGTGGCGTCGCGCAGATGCTCGGTAATGGCGTGCGCCTGATCGATGACACCTATAACGCTAATCCGGCGTCCATCTGCGCTGCAATCGACGTCTTGAACGGATTCGCCGGTCGCAAGGTGCTGGTGCTCGGCGACATGGGCGAGCTGGGCGAATGGGCCGAGCAGGGGCACGCCGAGGTCGGTCAATACGCCGTCGGCAAGGTCGATGCGTTACTGGCGGTCGGGCCGTTGATGCAGCATGCCGTCGACGCGTTCGGCTCGGGTGCCCGTCATTTCCAGGATCAGCAGAGCCTGATCGATGTGTTGAGGCTCGAGCAGGGCAACGGCACGACCCTTTTGATCAAGGGATCACGGAGCGCCGCGATGGACAAGGTCGTCGCCGCGCTGTCGCTCCCCGCCATGGAGAAACATTGATGCTGCTGCTGCTCGCCGAGTACTTGCAACAGTTCCATAAGGGCTTCTCGGTCTTTCAGTACTTGACCCTGCGCGGCATTCTGGGCGTGCTCAGTGCGCTGGTGCTTTCGCTGTGGATGGGGCCTTGGCTCATTCGCACGCTGCAGTTGCGGCAAATCGGCCAAGCCGTGCGGAACGACGGGCCGCAATCGCACCTCTCCAAGTCGGGGACCCCCACTATGGGGGGCGCGCTTATTCTCAGCGCCATCGCCATCAGCACACTGCTTTGGGCCGATCTGACCAACCGCTATGTGTGGGTGGTATTGATCGTAACGCTGCTGTTTGGTGCGATCGGCTGGGTGGACGACTACCGCAAGGTGATCGAGAAGAATTCGCGTGGCCTGCCGAGCCGCTGGAAGTATTTTTGGCAGTCGGTGTTTGGCCTGGGCGCGGCAATCTTCCTCTACGCGACTGCCCAATCGCCGGTCGAAACCACCCTGATCCTTCCTCTGATCAAAGACATCGAAGTCCCGTTGGGGATCGGCTTCGTCGTGCTGACCTACTTTGTGATCGTTGGCTCGAGCAACGCGGTGAACCTTACCGATGGTCTCGATGGCCTGGCGATCATGCCAACGGTAATGGTTGGCGGCGGGCTGGGCATCTTCTGTTACCTGTCCGGCAACGTAAATTTTGCAGAGTACCTGTTGATTCCAAGCGTGCCGGGCTCCGGAGAGTTGATCGTATTCTGCGGCGCACTGATCGGCGCTGGCCTCGGCTTTCTTTGGTTCAACACCTACCCCGCTCAGGTCTTCATGGGTGACGTCGGTGCGCTGGCGCTCGGCGCAGCTCTGGGCACCATCGCGGTCATCGTCCGCCAGGAAGTGGTGCTGTTCATCATGGGCGGCGTGTTCGTCATGGAAACGCTGTCGGTGATCGTGCAGGTCGCATCGTTCAAGTTGACCGGCAAGCGCGTGTTTCGCATGGCGCCGATCCATCACCATTTCGAACTCAAAGGCTGGCCCGAGCCGCGCGTGATTGTGCGCTTCTGGATCATCACCGTGATTCTGGTGCTGGTCGGCCTTGCCACGTTGAAGTTGAGGTAACCGAGAGTGCTCATCGCCTCCGATCAATTCCGCATCGTTGTCGGCCTCGGCAAGAGCGGCATGTCCGTGGTTCGCCACCTGGCGCGCCGCGGGTTGCCGTTCGCCGTGGTCGATACGCGGGAAAATCCGCCTGAGCTGGCTACCCTGACCTCGCAGTACCCGAACGTTGAGGTGCGCTGCGGCGCGCTGGATTCCGATTTTCTCTGCCGGGCCAGTGAGTTGATCGTCAGCCCAGGCCTGCCGGTCAGCACGCCGGCGCTACAGGCCGCGGCCGCGCAAGGCGTGAAGCTGGTCGGGGACATTGAGCTGTTCGCGCGGGAGGCGAAGGCGCCAATCGTGGCGATCACCGGTTCCAACGCCAAGAGCACCGTGACCACGCTGGTTGGCGAGATGGCTATTGCTGCCGGGCGCAAGGTGGCGGTGGGAGGCAATCTCGGCATGCCGGCGCTCGACCTGCTCGACGATGAGGTCGAGCTCTATGTGCTAGAGCTCTCCAGCTTCCAGTTGGAAACTACCGACCAGCTGAATGCCGAGGTCGCGACCTGCCTCAATATCAGCGAAGACCACATGGATCGCTACGACGGTTTGCCTGCCTACCACCAGGCCAAGCACAGGATCTTCCGTGGCGCGCGCCAGGTCGTGATCAATCGCGACGATCGGCTCAGCCGGCCACTGGTTGCCGAAGACTTGCCCGCTTGGTCATTCGGCCTGGGCAAGCCGGATTTCAAGGGCTTCGGGCTTTTCGAGGAAAATGGCGAAAAGTTTTTGGCGTTCCAGTTCGACCCATTGATGCCGGCCAGCCAGTTGCGTATGCGGGGCGCGCATAACCAGTCCAACGCCTTGGCCGCGCTGGCCATCGGGCATGCCGTTGGGTTGCCGTTCGCTCCGATGCTTGATGTGTTGCGCCAGTTCACCGGCCTGCCGCATCGCTGCCAGTGGGTTAGTGAGCGCAAGGGCGTGAGTTTCTACGATGACTCGAAGGCGACCAACGTCGGTGCTGCGTTGGCTGCCATCGATGGATTGGGCAGCGATATTGAAGGTCGTCTGGTTCTGATCGCCGGTGGTGACGGTAAGGGCGCCGACTTCAGTGCGCTGCACAGCCCCGTCGCTCGCTATTGCCGAGACGTCGTATTGCTCGGGCGTGACGCCGAGCTCCTCGCGGCTGCTCTGGATGGGGCGGCGCCGATTCATCGCGCCGAAACCATGCAGCAGGCAGTGCAGATGGCTGCGAAGCTGGCCCAGTATGGAGATTCGGTATTGCTTTCGCCGGCGTGCGCCAGCCTCGACATGTTCGCCAACTTCGAAGATCGCGGACGCCAGTTCGCCGCTGCGGTGGGGGCGCTCAGCTGATGCTCGCTTTCCTGCGTGGTGCACCGTCGCCCCTGCTCAGTCGTCGTGGCATCGACCTCGATTTCCCGATGCTGGCTGGTTGTCTGGCCCTGCTGGGGCTCGGGCTGGTGATGATCACCTCCGCATCATCGGAAGTGGCTGCGGTGAACGCAGGCAGCTCGATGTACTACACCATTCGCCACCTTATATATGTCCTGTTGGGGCTGGTGGCGGCCGCGGGCGTTCTGCTGGTGCCGGTGTCGGCGTGGCAGCGGCTGGACTGGATGCTTCTGCTGGCCGCGTTCGCCTTGTTGATCCTTGTACTGGTGCCGGGCATCGGCCGCGAGGTCAACGGGTCCATGCGCTGGATCGGCTTCGGCGTCTTTAACGTACAACCGTCGGAACTGGCTAAGCTGTTCGTCGTGGTGTACCTCGCCGGCTATCTGGTGCGCCGCCAACACGAAGTGCGGGAAAGTTTCTGGGGCTTCCTCAAGCCGTTTCTCGTACTGCTGCCGATGGCGCTGTTGTTGCTGCTTGAGCCCGACTTCGGCGCCACGGTGGTAATGATGGGTTCGGCGGTTGCGATGCTCTTTCTGGGCGGCGTCGGGTTGATTCGCTTCAGTCTGCTGGTCGTCCTTGCCGTCGGCGCGGTGTTCGTGCTGGTGCAAACGCAGGAATACCGCCTACAACGGCTGATCACCTTTACCGACCCTTGGGCCGATCAATACGGTGCGGGTTACCAGCTGACCCAGGCGCTGATCGCCTTCGGCCGCGGCGAGTGGTTGGGTCTGGGCCTCGGCAACAGCGTACAGAAACAGTTCTACCTGCCTGAGGCGCATACCGACTTCGTGTTCTCGGTCCTGGCCGAAGAACTGGGCATGGCCGGCGCCCTGCTGACTATCCTGCTGTTCGCCTTCGTTGGCGTTCGGGCCTTATATATCGGCCTGGCAGCGGAGCGGGCGCGCCAATTCTTCGCAGCTTATGTCGCATGGGGCCTGGCGTTCCTCTGGCTTGGCCAGTTCTTGATCAATGTCGGGGTTAACGTCGGCTTGCTGCCGACCAAGGGACTGACGCTGCCGTTCCTCAGCTACGGCGGCAGTTCGCTGGTCGTCACGTGCGCCAGTATGGCGCTGCTGCTGCGGATCGAATGGGAGAGCCGCACCGTGCTGGGCAGCGAAGACGTCGAGTTCAGCGAAGACGACTTCGACGAGGCGCCGAAGGCCAAGGGCAAGGAGGTCGCTCATGGCCGGTAATGTCCTGATCATGGCAGGCGGCACCGGTGGCCACGTGTTCCCGGCTCTTGCCTGCGCCTACGAGTTTCAAAGCCGCGGATATCATGTGCACTGGCTCGGTACGCCTCGGGGCATTGAAAATGAGGTCGTGCCGGCTGCTGGATTGCCACTGCACTTGATCCAGGTAAGCGGACTGCGCGGCAAAGGTCTCAGCTCATTGCTGAAGGCACCTTTTCAACTACTGCGTTCGCTGTGGCAGGCACGCCGCGTGATGCGTGAGCTCAATCCGGTTTGCGTGCTAGGACTGGGTGGCTACGTGACCGGCCCTGGCGGGCTGGCTGCGAAGCTCGCCGGTGTGCCGCTGGTCATCCATGAGCAGAACGCCGTGGCCGGGACCGCGAACCGCAGCTTGGTCCCCTTCGCGCAGCGTATCTGCGAAGCCTTCCCAGACACCTTCACGGCAGGCAGCAAGCGCCGTACCACGGGCAATCCGGTTCGGCGCGAGCTGTTTCTCGAGACCCCGCGCCAAACGCTGGTCGGCCGCCGGCCGCGGTTGCTCGTCCTGGGCGGCAGCCTGGGCGCCGAGCCTCTGAACAAACTACTCCCCGAAGCCTTGGGTCGGGTGAGCTCCGATGTACGCCCCGAGGTTTTCCACCAAGCCGGCAAGCAGCACGCTGACCTGACTCGTGAACGCTACGCAGAAGCAGGCGTCGAGGCCGAGGTGGCGCCCTTCATCAAGGACATGGCGCAAGCCTACGCCTGGGCCGACCTGGTCGTTTGTCGTGCAGGCGCGCTGACCGTGTGCGAACTGGCCGCCGCTGGGCTGCCCTCGTTCCTGGTGCCGCTGCCGCACGCAATCGACGACCACCAGACCCGCAACGCCGAATACCTGGCGAAGGAGGGCGCTGCCGTTCTTCTGCCACAAGCTACGACTGACGCCACTGCCATGGCGGCTCAGCTGACCGAGGTAATGATGCAGCCGGAAAAACTCAAGGCCATGGGCGCCACGGCGCGTCGGCTGGCCCGCCCCGACGCCACCCGTAGCGTCGTCGATATTTGCCTGGAGGTGGCTCATGGCTAAATCGCCAGCGGCGGTCAAGGCTGAAGTGCGGCGCATGCGCCGGATTCGCCGCATTCATTTCGTCGGGGTCGGCGGCGTTGGCATGTGCGGTATTGCCGAAGTGCTGCTGAACCTCGGCTATGACGTCTCCGGTTCGGATTTGAAGAGCTCGGCGAGCACGGAGCGCCTGCAGAATTTCGGCGCCCATATTTTCATCGGTCACGAGGCCGGTAACGTGGCCGGCGCTGATGTCCTGGTCGTTTCCAGCGCGATCAACCAGGCCAACCCAGAGGTCGCGTTTGCGCTGGAGCAGCGCATCCCAGTCGTGCCGCGTGCCGAAATGCTGGCCGAACTGATGCGCTACCGTCACGGAATCGCTGTCGCCGGTACCCACGGCAAGACCACGACGACCAGCCTGCTGGCGTCGGTCTTCGCCGCCGGCGGCCTGGACCCGACCTTCGTCATCGGTGGCCGCTTGACCGCAGCCGGCACCAATGCGCAGCTGGGTACCAGCCGCTACCTGATCGCCGAGGCCGACGAGAGCGACGCCAGTTTCCTCCATCTGCAGCCGATGGTCGCCGTGGTGACCAATATTGACGCCGACCACATGAGCACCTATGGCGGCGACTTCGGCAAGCTGAAAAAGACCTTCGTCGAGTTTCTTCACAATTTGCCGTTCTATGGCCTGGCGGTGCTTTGCGTCGACGACCCGGTCGTGCGGGAGATCATCCCGCAGGTCGGCCGGCCGATCACCACCTACGGCGTCAGCGATGACGCCGACGTGCGCGCCATCAATGTGCGTCAGGAAGGGATGCGGACGTATTTCACCGTGCTGCGCGACGGCTTCGATCCGCTCGACGTCTCGGTGAACATGCCGGGTAACCACAACGTGCTCAACGCTTTGGCGACCATCGCCATCGCCACCGATGAAGGCATTGATGACGAAGCGATCGTCCAGGGTCTTTCCGGGTTCGCCGGTGTCGGGCGCCGATTCCAGGTTTACGGTGAGCTGCCGGTGGATGGCGGTAGCGTGATGCTCGTAGACGATTACGGCCATCATCCTCGCGAAGTCGCCGCGGTGATCCAGGCCGTACGTGGCGGCTGGCCGGAGCGGCGCCTGGTGATGGTCTACCAGCCCCACCGCTTCAGCCGCACCCGCGACCTATACGACGATTTCGTTCAGGTCCTTGCCGACGCCAACGTGCTGCTGTTGATGGAGGTATACCCGGCCGGCGAAGAGCCCATTCCGGGCGCCGATAGCCGTCACCTGTGCCACAGCATCCGCCAGCGCGGGCAGTTGGACCCCATCTACATCGAGCGTGGGGGCGACCTCGCGCCATTGGTCAAGCCGTTGCTGCGCGCGGGCGACATCCTCCTGTGTCAGGGCGCTGGCGACATCGGCGGCCTGGCCCCGCAGCTGATCAAGAGTCCTGTGTTTGCGGCGCAGCTGAGCGCCGCGAGGAAAAGCCAATGACAACCCTGCAATCGACGCGTAAACCCGGGGCCTTTGGCCGGGTTGCAGTTCTCTACGGCGGCAAGAGTGCCGAGCGCGAGGTGTCGCTCAAGTCCGGCGCGGCGGTGTTGACGGCGTTGCAGGCCGCCGGTGTGGACGCCTTTGGCATCGACGTCGGTGACGACTTGCTGCAGCGGTTGAACAGCGAGCACATCGATCGGGCCTTTATCGTGCTGCATGGGCGTGGCGGCGAAGACGGAAGCATGCAGGGGCTGCTCGAGTGCGCCGGGATCCCGTATACCGGCAGCGGCATTCTCGCGTCAGCGCTGGCCATGGACAAGCTGCGGACAAAGCAGGTCTGGCAAAGCCTGGGGCTGCCGACGCCGCGTCACGCTGTACTGGCTAGCGAGGCAGATTGTCACGCGGCGGCTCAGGCGCTGGGTTTCCCATTGATCGTCAAGCCCGCCCATGAAGGTTCGAGCATCGGCATGGCGAAGGTTGGCGGCATCGCCGATCTGATCGCCGCCTGGCGGGCCGCCAGCGCCTACGACTCACAGGTGCTGGTCGAGCAATGGATCCAGGGGCCGGAGTACACCATCGCCACGTTGCGCGGAAGCGTGCTGCCTCCTATAGGCCTCGGTACACCGCACACTTTCTACGACTACGACGCCAAGTACGTGGCCAATGATACCCAGTACCGCATTCCCTGCGGGCTGGATGCAGCCAAGGAACAGGAGCTGAAGGACCTGTCTGCGCGTGCCTGCGAGGCGGTTGGCGTGCAGGGATGGGCCCGTGTGGACGTGATGCAGGACAGTGAAGGCGCCTTTTGGCTACTGGAAGTCAACACCGTACCCGGCATGACCGACCACAGCCTGGTACCGATGGCTGCGCGCGCTGCGGGGCTGGATTTCCAGCAGCTGGTACTGGCTATTCTCGACGCCGGCATGGTGGGGGAGTAAACGATGATCGCCACGCTGCGCCATTCACAGCCTGCTTCTGGCCGGGGTACCCGCAAGCCAGCACCTCGTGGTGCCAGCCGGCTGGTAGCTCGCGAGCCGCTGTCGGCGCGTTTGCCCCGGCCGAGCCTGAGTGCATTCAAGCGAGTCCTGTGGCCGGTGATGCTGGTCGCATTGGCGGTTGGGCTTTATGAGCTAACACAGCATTTGGCGCCCTATGCGGATCGCCCGATCAGCAAGGTCAGCGTGCGAGGCGACTTGACCTACGTCGATCAACAGGCCGTTCAGGCGCGTATGGCTCCGTTCGTCGAGGCCAGCTTCTTCGAGGTTGACCTCGATGGCCTGCGTCACGACCTTGAGCAGATGCCATGGATCGCCAGCGTCGAGGTCCGTCGGGTCTGGCCGGATCAAGTGACCGTACGCCTTGAAGAGCAGTTGCCCATCGCTCGCTGGGGCGACGAGGCGCTGCTGAACAACAACGGGCAGGCTTTTGCGCCGAATGACCCGACTAAATATGAACACCTGCCGCAATTGTATGGTCCGAAGCGGGCCCAGCAGCGGGTCATGCAGCAATACCAGATGCTCAGCCAGATGCTGCGACCGCTCGGCTTCTCCATTGCACGCCTCGAATTGCGAGCGCGAGGCAGCTGGTTTCTGACCACCAAGCAGGGCATTGAACTGCTGCTCGGCAGGGATCAGGTCATCGAAAAGATGCGTCGCTTCATCGCGATCTACCAGCAGGAGCTGGCCCAGCAGAACGACAAAATTGCGCGGATCGATCTCCGCTACGCCAACGGCCTGGCCGTGGCATGGCACGAGGCGAGCCCGACCACGGCGGACGAAGCCGTCGTTGCGAAGAATTGAGGAATGAAACACATGTCTAGCGTGCAAAGCGGCAAGATGATCGTCGGTCTGGATATCGGCACCTCCAAAGTGGTAGCGCTGGTCGGCGAGGTCACGGCGAATGGCGAACTGGAGATCGTCGGAATCGGCACTCATCCGTCGCGCGGCTTGAAGAAAGGCGTAGTGGTGAATATCGAGTCGACCGTGCAATCGATTCAGCGCGCCGTGGAAGAGGCGCAGCTGATGGCCGGATGCCGTATCCACTCGGCCTTCGTCGGCCTCGCCGGCAACCACATACGCAGCCTGAACTCTCACGGCATCGTCGCCATCCGCGACCGGGAAGTCAGCAATGCCGATCTCGAGCGCGTGCTCGACGCCGCGCAAGCTGTTGCGATTCCAGCGGACCAGCGCGTGCTGCACACGCTGCCCCAGGATTATGTAATCGATAACCAGGAGGGCGTTCGCGAACCTCTGGGTATGTCGGGTGTGCGCCTGGAAGCCAAGGTGCACGTAGTCACCTGTGCAGTGAACGCTGCGCAAAACATCGAAAAATGCGTACGCCGTTGCGGCCTTGAGGTAGACGACATCATCCTCGAGCAACTCGCATCCGCCCACGCCGTGCTGACCGATGATGAGAAGGAGTTGGGCGTCTGTCTGGTCGACATCGGGGGTGGCACGACCGATATCTGTATCTTTACCGAAGGTGCCATTCGCCACACGGCAGTGATCCCAATTGCCGGCGATCAGGTCACCAATGACATCGCCATGGCGCTGCGCACGCCGACCCAGTACGCCGAGGAAATAAAGATTCGCTATGCCTGCGCGCTGGCCAAGTTGGCCGGCCCTGGCGAAACGATCAAGGTACCGAGTGTCGGCGACCGCCCGCCGCGGGAACTCTCGAGACAGGCCCTGGCCGAAGTCGTGGAACCGCGCTATGACGAGCTGTTCACGCTGATCCAGGCCGAACTCCGGCGCAGCGGATACGAGGATCTGGTCCCGGCCGGCATCGTGCTAACGGGCGGAACCGCCAAGATGGAGGGTGCGGTGGAGCTGGCAGAGGAAATCTTCCACATGCCGGTACGCCTGGGCATCCCCCACAGTTTCGAAGGACTGACCGACGTCGTCCGCAATCCTATTTATTCAACAGGCGTGGGCCTGTTGCTCTACGGGCTGCGCAAGCAGGCCGATGGCATCCCCATGTCCGGTCACGGCCCGTTCGCCGATGAACCCAAAACATCTGTCGTGGACCGCTTGAAAAGCTGGATCCAGGGCAATTTCTGAGCAAAGCGGCAGTACCAAAACTAGAAAGCTGGAGGAGAGAGGGAAATGTTCGAACTCGTAGACCATACCCCGCAAAATGCAGTGATCAAGGTCATCGGCGTTGGCGGCGGAGGCGGCAATGCCGTCAACCACATGGTGCGTAACAACGTCGAAGGTGTGGAATTCATCTGCGCCAACACCGACGCTCAGGCACTGAAGAAAATCGAAGCGCGCACCGTATTGCAACTGGGCTCGACCATCACCAAAGGACTTGGTGCTGGTACCAACCCGGACATCGGTCGCCAGGCCGCAATGGACGACCGCGAGCGCATCGCCGAGGTCCTGCAGGGTGCTGACATGGTGTTCATCACCACTGGCATGGGCGGCGGCACCGGTACGGGCGCCGCCCCAGTCATCGCATCCGTAGCGAAGGAAATGGGCATCCTGACCGTAGCAGTGGTGACACGTCCGTTCCCGTTCGAAGGTCGTCGTCGTATGCAGGTCGCTGAAGAGGGCATTCGTCAGCTGTCCGAGTGCGTCGATTCGCTAATTACCATCCCCAACGAGAAGCTGCTGACCATTCTCGGCAAGGATGCCAGCCTGCTGGCTGCGTTCGCCAAGGCCGACGACGTCCTGACCGGCGCCGTGCGCGGCATCTCCGACATCATGCAGCGTCCCGGCCTGATGAACGTCGACTTCGCTGACGTCAAGACCGTGATGGGCGAGATGGGCATGGCAATGATGGGTACCGGTTGTTCCACCGGCCCGAACCGTGCGCGGGAAGCCACCGAGGCAGCGATCCGCAACCCGCTGCTCGAAGACGTCAACCTGCAGGGCGCTCGTGGCATCCTGGTCAACATCACCGCGGGTCTGGATCTGTCGCTGGGCGAATACGCTGCGGTGGGCGAAATCATCGAGGCGTTTGCTTCTGATGAAGCGACCGTCAAGGTTGGCGCTGTGATCGATCCAGATATGCTCGACGAACTGCACGTTACCGTCGTCGCAACCGGCCTTGGGCCGCGTAGCGAAAAGCCTGTCAAAGTCGTAGACAACACGCTGCAAACCGCAGCTGTGGCACCGCAGGCCGCTCCCGTAGCTCGGCAGGAGCAGTCAGCAGTCAACTACCGCGACCTGGATCGCCCGACGGTCATGCGCAATCAAGCCCATGCTGCAGCCACTGCAGCGAAAATGAACCCTCAAGAGGATCTGGATTACCTGGACATTCCAGCGTTCTTGCGCCGCCAGGCCGATTGATACTGTTTATCAGGTCAATCGGATCGATTGGTATTCAGCAAAGAGGGGTTCTGCTATGATCGCCGCATTTGTTGGAAACCATTCGCAACAGCGCAATAGCGAAATCAAGCCATGATCAGACAACGCACACTGAAGAACATCATTCGCGCCACTGGCGTCGGCCTGCATTCGGGGGAGAAGGTTTACCTCACTCTAAAGCCGGCACCGGTGGACACGGGTATCGTGTTCTGTCGCACCGACCTCAATCCGCCTGTGGAGATCGCTGCCCGGGCCGAAAATGTCGGCGAGACCACCATGTCGACGACGCTCGTCAGCGGAGACGTCAAGGTCGACACGGTGGAGCATCTGCTTTCGGCCATGGCCGGGCTTGGGATCGATAACGCCTATGTTGAGCTTTCCGCCTCGGAAGTGCCCATCATGGACGGTAGCGCTGGCCCCTTTGTGTTCTTGATTCAATCAGCTGGACTGCAGGAGCAGGACGCCCCTAAGAAATTCATTCGCATCATCCGCGAAGTCACGGTGGAAGACGGCGACAAGCGCGCCACGTTCCTCCCGTTTGAAGGCTTCAAGGTGAGTTTTGAGATCGACTTCGACCACCCGGTTTTCCGCGGTCGTACCCAGACCGCCAGCGTGGACTTCTCGAGCACTTCTTTCGTCAAGGAAGTGAGCCGGGCCCGGACCTTCGGGTTCATGCGCGACATCGAGTTCCTCCGCTCGCACAATCTGGCACTGGGCGGCAGCGTGGAAAACGCAATTGTGGTCGATGAAGATCATGTGCTTAACGAAGACGGCCTGCGTTACGAGGACGAATTCGTCAAACACAAGATTCTCGATGCGATTGGTGATCTCTATCTATTGGGGACTAGTCTGATCGGCGAATTCCGCGGCTTTAAATCCGGACATGCATTGAACAACCGCTTGCTGCGCACTCTGATGGACCAGAAAGACGCGTGGGAAATGGTGACATTCGATGATTCCCAGACCGCACCGATCTCCTACATGCGCCCGGCAGCCGCCGGCTGAGCAACACTCTCCTTCCTTTTATGAGGCCACCTTCGGGTGGCCTTTTTTTTTGCGCGCCAGTGTTGTGCCCTGGGATGGCTCAGTTCATGCCGTCAAGGAGGCCGGCCATATCGTCTGCGTGCTCTTCTTCCTGGGCGAGTATGTCCTCAAAAATGCGGCGAGTAGTAGGGTCCTTGTCACCGATGTATTGAACGATTTCTCGGTAGCTATCGATGGCAATACGCTCGGCCACGAGGTTCTCGAACACCATGTCGCGAAGGCCGTTGCCCTCAGCATATTGCGCGTGGGCACGTTCGGTCAGGCTGTCGGGGTTGAAGTCGGGTTCGCCGCCCAGTTGCACGATGCGCTCTGCTAGCCGGTCGGCATGTTCTTGCTCTTCGTTGGCATGTTCGAGAAACTCGTCCGCCGCGACGCTCGATTTCAGGCCGGTCGCCATGTAGTAGTGGCGCTTGTAGCGGAGGTAGCACACCAGCTCTGTCGCCAGTGCTTCGTTGAGCAGGTTGATGATGACTTCGCGGTCGGCAGTGTAGCTTTCGGTTACTGCGCCATTTTCAACGTGCTGTCGCGCACGTTCGCGTAGGGTTTGTTTGTCACTCAGTTGCACATAACTCATCACGGTCTCCTGAACATGTTCGTCCTGCGGATTGATGATCCGTACGGTGGCCATTGCGCCTTGGGCGTCTCGCTGGGCCGTTAGTTGTGATAGGCGAGGGCGCGGAAAGTTTAGTCCGCGCCCTCCCTGGGCTCCTCAATGGGTACGGGTTCGCCAGGCTCTTCCCGCTCCGGCGTTGGAATTGGGCCGGGTGTGCCGTCGTCACGCGGATCCGGGTCTTTCATCGCTACAAGCCCTCACGAAAGTGCGTTCAATAGCTCGGCCTTGCGCATGCTCGACCGGCCCTTCACGTCCCGTTCACGCGCTTTCTGCATCAGTTCATCGCGCGTCATGTCCGATAGCGACGAGCTCCTGCTTCCCTTGCTGCGGGCGGAACCTTTGTTGGGTGACGCTCCGTTACGAGCCTCTGCGGCGCGATGCGACGAGTCCTTTCGATCCGCTCGCTTGGCTGTTTCGCTCTTGTCATGTCCAGAACCGCCCTTACGCTCGCCGCCGCCGGACTGCTTGTTCACCGTCGCCCACGCACGCGCTTCGGCTTCTTGTTCAGAAACGCCGCGCTTCTCGTAACCTTCCTCGATGTGCTCTGCCTTACGTTGCTGCTTTTCCGAATACTTGGATTTATCGCCTCTAGGCATGACCGTTCCTCGTGAATGGGTTATCAGCAAACACGACCGATACGACACGGTGTCCGCTCGCTCGTTACCTTTTTGGCCTCGGGGCGGGGCGTGAGTTTCACCTGTGCTAGCATGCCGCTCCGCCCCTCTGGCAAGTGGCATCAGAAGCCGTGAGGAATGGCGACTTGCCAGCTTTCAAGGCGGCCTAAAATTTAATTGCTGGCGAGCCCGTCATCCGGGGAACAAAAGGCAATTATCCTGGCCTGAACCAAGCACGCCACGCGCTAGCTGGCCGGTTGTAGCGCAACGGCGCACCACCTGATTCTTCATTCCCGCTTTTTTGAAGTGGGCCTACGACGAGGCGATACCATGCGAATCCTTGTTTGCGGTGCCAATGGCCAGGTTGGCCATGAGTTGGTAGACCGTGCTCGGACTTATGGCCTCGAGGCGCTCGGCATGACGCGCGAGCAGCTCGATATCACCCAGACCGAAGCGGTGTGCAGTGTCGTGCGCAACCTCGGCCCGGACCTGGTGATCAACGCAGCGGCCTATACCCACGTGGACAACGCCGAAGCCAATTCAGCGCAGGCATATGCCGTCAATCGTGACGGTGCCGCGAGCCTCGCCGAGGCGTGCCGGCGCGTGTCGATCCCCCTGTTGCATATTTCCACTGACTACGTGTTCTCAGGCGAGGCTCGCGAACCCTATAAGGAAACCGACGCTGTCGCTCCAACCGGTGTTTATGGCGAAAGCAAGCTCGCCGGGGAGCGTGCCATCGAGGCCGCTCTGGAGCGCCATGTGATCTTGCGTACCAGTTGGGTATACGGGGTGCATGGCCATAACTTCGTCAAGACCATGCTGCGTCTTGGCCGGCAGCGCGATGCGCTTTCGGTTGTGGCGGACCAGCACGGTTGCCCAACGGCCGCCGGTAGCATTGCCGAAGTGCTATTGACCCTGGCGCAGCGTTATCTGCAGGGCAATGATCTGGCCTGGGGCACCTATCACTACAGTGGTCGGTCGCCTTGCACCTGGTATGACTTCGCTGTAGAGATTTTCCGCCAGGCCGCGGCTAAAGGGCTGCTGGCGAAGCAGCCCAAGGTATCGTCGATATCGACTGCCCAGTATCCAACGCCAGCGCGGCGGCCGGCGTGGTCGGTGCTCGATTGCTCTAAATTCGAGTCCACCTTTGGGGTCGATACCCGTGACTGGAAAGCCGAACTGTCCGGCGTGCTTGACGTTTTGCAGCGCAGCGAAGCCCGGCAGGCGAGCGCGGCCCAGCATACTCAGGCCTGACCGCCGTCTAGAACGGTGGTGGCAGACGTATTCGCTGATGTACCGCTGAGGCGCAGAGGTTATTCTGGCGGCTTTTTGTAGCGCGGCATTGGGTCGCGTCGCTCGCTGGAGTTTCCGCAGTGGTCGTGTTTCAGGCAATCCTTCCCATTTTCGGCTTGATCATGCTGGGCTTCTTCCTCGGTCGGCGCGCATGGCTCGCCGGGGAGGCGGCCAGTGGCCTGGCCAGCATTACCTTCAAGCTATTCATGCCTGCGGTATTGTTCGCAGGCATTGCCCGGGCGGACTTGGGCGATGGCATGTCGCCCATGCTGCTGCTGGGCTACTTCGGGCCGGTACTGGCCGTGTTTTTTGGCGTTGCCCTGGTCGCGCACCGGTTGCAAGGGCGAGCGTCGCCGCTTGGGCTGACGGCGGCTTATTCGAACAACGTGCTGGTCGGCATTCCTTTGGTGACGACCTTGCTTGGTGCGCACAGCCTCGTCTATGTGTTCTCGATCCTCGTCTTCCACAGCTTGATCTTGTTTTCACTGCAGAGCTTCTACAACGCCTTCGGTTCCGGACAGAAGGTAGGCGCCGGGGTGTTGTTCAGAAATTTGGCCAACCCGCTGATCATCGGCCTGCTGCTTGGCGCTCTGCTGAATCTGTCAGGGCTGGATCTCCCTCAGCCATTGTGGCGTATTGCCGACTGGCTGGCCCAGGCGGCCCTGCCTTGTGCCCTGATCGTGCTGGGGACCAGCCTGTCGCGTTTCCGCCTACGCCCCAGTGGTGCCGCCGTCATGCTGACTGTGATCAAGCTGGGGATCTTTCCTTTTATGGTCTGGATGTTCAGCGGTCTGCTACCTGGCATCGGCAGCGAGGCACGTAGCGTGTTGGTCCTGCTGGCCGCGTGCCCAACCGGAGTGAACGTGTTGGCGTTCGCGATCAATCCGGCCGATACACGTCCGGTCAGCTCCACAGTGTTTCTCTCGACCGTCCTCGCGGCCATTACGCTGCCGCTCTGGATGTTGCTGGTGTCGACCTGACGCTGCCTCAGCGACGGTCGTCGCGTTGGCCGGGCCCGTTCGCGAGGATGTCCTCCAGGCGAAGCCCGGTGAGGCCATGGATGGTGCGCCAGACATAATAGAAGATCGCCATCATCATGAGCATGCTCGGAATGGCGATCATCGGGTAGCTGAGCAATGTCATTCGCCCGAGCTCGGCGTTGAAGGCTTCGCTGCCCGCCGGGCTCTGCACGATCCACTTCGCCAAGACATAGTTCATGAATGATGAGAAGAAGAAGGTCCCGCTGAGCAGATAGGTCGCGCGCAACAAGCGACTTTCGAAATGCTCGACCTGCCCCCGATGGACCAGCTGGTCGTGGACCTTGTCGACATTGAGTACGTTTGGGTTGTAGAGCAGGGTTCGGATCAAGGGAAAGCGGGTGCGGGTCGAGGCCAGTACGGCGAGGCCGATGATGCCCGGAATGGCGGCTTCCTTGATCGCTAACCATTCGGGATCGAGCTGCAGCAGGCCGATGCCCCCCGTGAGCAAGACACTGACCAGGCCGAGCAAGGCAATCCAGTTGAACTTGCGGTGGCGGACCAATTCGAACAGGCCCCAGCCCAGCGGGAAGGCCAATGCCAGCAGCAGGGCACCGTCTGCCCCCAGGCGGTCCTCGCCGCTCAGCTTCATTAGGACCAGCGACGGGATGACGATGCTGATGAGTAGATCGACCAGCGGGCGTGGCCGCTGCTTGGCATCGTGGGGCGCAGGTGGCGATTGCTTGTCGCGACGTTCACTCATGTCGTTCGATTTCGTGCGGTTGGAGCGCGCATGATCGCCCGAGCATGACGCCTTGGCCAGACGGCGTTGTGTCAGGGCTTTGCGTCGGGCTCCCGTTTCCGCCTTCCTAGCCATTGGCTCGATTCGAACGCGGCGACTACGAGAATGGCCAGAGCGAACGGGAGCAGCAGGTACAGCGCACGGAATACGATTAGCGCGGCCAGCACGTCGGCTGTCGGCAGCTCAGGCATTGCGGCGAGGAACGTCACTTCCAGCACCCCTAGGCCACCCGGCGCATGGGACAGCAAGGCGAGCGAGAAGGACGCGAGAAAGACGCCAAGCACGACCAGATATCCCGGATTGTGGGTGGCCGGCAGCGCGAAATAAATGATCGCGGCGGCGCACAGCAGCTCCAGCGGAGCGGCGATCAGCTGACGGGCCACGATCGGCAGCCGCGGGTACTCGACGCGCCATTTGCCCAGGTGCAGTGGCGGCAGGTGTCGCCAGGCGCCGAACACATACAGTGCGACCACGCAGAGCAGGCCGCTGCCGATCGCGATCGACCACCAGGGATCGGCCTCGACCACACGGTTGAGCAGATCCGGTCGAAGCACGAGCACGGTGCCGCCAGCCAACAGCGTGCCAAGCAGGAAGGTGAGCGAGCAGAACACGATCAGTACGCCGATTTCGTTCGGCGTGAGCCCCTTGCTTCTGTAGGCGCGGTAACGTACGACCGCGCCGGAAAAGACCGAGGCACCAACGTTATGCGCCAATGCATAGGTGGTGAACGAGCACAGCGTAATGAACCACCATGAGATCCGCCGCCCCAGGTGAGCGACGGCAATTCGGTCGTACCACGCCAGGGCGAAGTAGGCCCCAAGCGTCGCCAGGCCCGCGAAGATCCAGTTTCGATAACGAATGGCTGCCAGACTGTCGGTCAGTTCGTTCAACGAAATGTTGCGGATCTCGTGGTAGAGCAGGTAACCGGAAAACAACACTGCAGAGATGCCGATGACTGTCCAGGCGGCATCGCTCCTTTTCATCATTCGGGTGGGCTCCTTGGTGACGGCGCGTCTGGCCTTGATGAGCCGGCCTATGTGGTTGCGCCTCACTGACTGATGGGCCGTTCTGATTATCGGCAGCGCAGCGCGCGATTTGTTCACTCATCCCGAAGCGTTCCGGCTGCACCTGGCTGGCTGGGTGTGGTCCACCCTAGGTCAATGACGCTGGAGGTGATGATGTCTGACATTCTGCAAGACAAGCACGTCGAGAGTTGACTGGCACTGCTTGGCGAGGGCTACCGGTTCATTCCTGAGCGATGCCGGCGGTTGAATACGGATATCTTCCAGGTACGGCTGTTGATGCAGAACACCGGCACCAATCGAGACGCGCGATTGTGGACGAGCCGGAGCAGTTCATGCCGGAGCGGTTCATCGACTGGAATGGCGGGGCGTCCAACTTCATCACACAGGCGGCGGAGATGTGCACAGCGGTCATCGATGCCCTGGCGAGCCGCTGGCGATTGGCTTGCTCAAGAGTGCGGTTGCCATGCTGACGCGGGGGCGTACCGGCGCAGGACTTGCAGATGAATGTTGGAGGATGCCCGCGCAGCCGGAAAGTCGTTTCGTCATTGCCGACGTCCAACGGTCACTCAGCACCGGTGAACCTCACGCCTGCCGTGCGCTTCGCGCCGCGACCCAGTGCTCGATGAGTTCGCGTAGCTGCGACATTTCCACCGGCTTGGCCATGTGCCCGTCCATGCCGGCCTCACGCGCTCGTTCGCGATGTTCGCTGAGAATGTGCGCTGTGAGCGCCACCACTGGCGTGCGCGGCCGGCCGGTGTCAGCTTCCCAGGCGCGCAGCAGTGCGGTGGCCTGAAAGCCATCCATAATCGGCATCTCGCAATCCATGAGTACGAGGTCATAGGGCTGGATTTTGATCGCTGAAAGCGCTTCCTCACCGTTGCTGGCCGTGTCCGGCTTGAGGTTGAGCTTGTTCAGCATGCCGCGGATCACCTTGGTCGAGATAGTGTTGTCTTCGGCGACCAGAATCTTGAAATCTTCCGGGACCATTAGCGGCGTGCTGGACAGAGTGGTGGTGGGCCAGGCAACGTTGGCAGTGCTACGCCGCGCCAACTCGTCCGCGAGGGTAGTTTTGAGGGTATAGCCGGCCACCGGTTTGGCGAGAATGCGCTTGATGCCGGCATTGCGCGCGATGATCTTGCTCGGCGCGCTGCTCATGCCCGTGAGCATGATCAGCAGGATGTCGTGGTTGAGGCTGAAGTCTTCCTTGATCTTGCTCGCCAGTTGCATGCCGGTCATGCCTGGCATGTCCTGGTCGAGCAGCACGACGTCGAAATATTCGTTGAGGTGAGCCTTGGTCCGCAGCAGTGCCAGCGCTTCCTTGCCCGACGCCACTGCGCTGACATCCAGCCCCCAGCTGCTGCACTGCTGGCTCAGCACCTTGCGGCAGGTGTCGTTGTCATCCACCACCAGCAGACGCGCGCCCTGTAGCGGGCTTTCCAAATCACTGGCGGGTTGTATCAGGCTTTCGGGGGCCAGAGGGAGGCTGATCCACAGCGTGTTGCCGGTCAGGCCGCCGGTCTGGATACCGAACTCGCCGTCCATCAGATGCACCAGCTGACGCGCGACGATGAGGCCGAGTCTGCCCCCGTGGAAGGTGGCGGCCAGAAAGTCGCGACTGTCGACCTCAGCGTTGAGCAGGGCGTCCCGTTCGGTGCTCTCCAAGGGTCGACCGCTGTCCTGCACGGTGATGCGCAACCGCGGCTTCTGAGGGTCGGAGTCGTCAATCGCAGCGATCAGCAGGACTTCGCCTTCCTCGGTCTGTTTGAACGCGTTCTCCAGCAGATTGAGCAGCGCCTGGCGAAGGCGCGTCGGGTCGCCGGAAACCACGTGAGGAATGTGTGGCTGCACGAAGCTGATCAGCTCCACTTTCTGCTGCTCGGCCTTGGCGCGGAAGATGCCGAGGCAATCCTCGATTAGCGCGTTCAGGTCGAACTGCACATCGTCCAGCTCGATCTGGCCTGATTCCAGCTTCGAGATGTCGAGGATCTCGTTGATCAGGTTCAGCAGTTCGTTGCCGGAACTGTGAATCGTCTGTACGTAATCGCGTTGTTTCGCTGACAGCGAGGTGTCGAGCAGCAACTCGCTCATCCCCAGTACGCCATTCATGGGGGTGCGGATTTCGTGGCTGATCTTGGCCAGGAAGTCGGCCTTGGTCCGCAGCTCGGCGCTGGATACTGCGGCCGCGGTGTGCTGGGAGCGGGTGTCGGCCTGAATCTGCCGTTGCCGTTCGAGCAGCGCGAAACTGAGGATCAGTCCGGAGCAGGTCGCCACGCTAAACACCACGCCGGTCAGCCAGTCGGGGTCGACCTGGCTGAAGCCAAGCAGGATGGGAAACACCGAGATGAAACCAGCATCGAACAGCAGCATGCCGGCGACCAGCAACCTAGCCGGGTCGTAGCCCTGGCGCCAATAGTGAATCGCGACGGCGGTTACGCTGAGTGCTGCAACCAGTACGAGCGTGTAGATCAGCCAGCTGTACCAGAACTGACCGGTGGTCAGAATCACGACGGCCAGCACGACCACTGTGGCGATTTGCAGGCCGAGTAGCCAATTGACCCAAGGTTTGCGTCGCGGCTGAAAGAAACCCAGGGTAAAGACCAGGATCGAGATGCAGGCGAGCATGGAGGACATGTCCGCGACCATCGGCTGGCTGTAGATGAGTTTGGGCGACCAAACCGCCAGCAGCCCGAGATTGGCGATTGCACACGTGAGCAGGGCGCCGTGCAGCAGGGCGAGCCAGATATGGCTGTAGGTGAAGGTGTAGGCGAAGCGCAGCAGGTTGTAGACCATCAACAGCGCAAGTGCGCCAAAGAGGGCGCCGAAGAGGTAGGCCGGACGGGCATGCTCCACCAGCTCGCGTTCGTCGACGGTGAAGAACCACGCCATCATCGGATGGGAGGAGTGGAGCCGCACGTAGGCTTCGCGCGGCACGTTGTCATTCGGCAGGTTGAACAGGTAAGCGCGTGCCGGCAACGGGCGCGACTCGAGCGGGCGCAGCTCACCGGTTTCCACGGTTTGTTCGAGTTCGCCGTCGCGTAGCAGATAGAAATCCAGATACTGAACGCGTGGTGCAAAGAACCACAGCCAGTGCGGTGCCGAATAAGCCGGCAGGCTGACCTGAATCCACACCGCGTGGTTGCTAGCCGGCGCGCTGTAGGAGTGCTTTTCGATGCGTTGGAACAGCGCGCGCTGCGCCACTACCTCATCGAGCGTAAGCTGGCCAGACTGATCGATCAGCATTCGCCAATTCGGCTGGGTGGGCTGATCGGGTTCCGTCAGTTCAGGAGTTTCGCCGGGTGCGGGGGAAGCCGCGAGTGCCGACGCGGATGACAGCGTCAGCAGAAACAGACCGAAGGCGAACGCAATGGCGACACCGAGTCGACGCACGATTGAAATCCCTTCATCTGTGTGACGGCGAATTATAGCCATGCGCGCAAGCCGCTGGAATGCGCGCCGCGGTGTATCTGACCGGGCGCACATATGCGGGATTTTGCCTGTCAGCTAAGCCCTTGTTCGCGGGCAATCGCGCGATAGCCAATGTCGTGTCGGTAGAAGTGCCCGCTCCACTCGATGCGCGCAGCCAAGGCATAGGCGTTCTGCTGTGCGTCTGACACCGTTTCGCCAAGGGCCGTGGCGCAGAGGACGCGCCCGCCTGCGGTAGTCACTTGGTCATCCTGAAGCGCAGTGCCGGCGTGAAAAACTTTTCCGCCGAGCTGGGCTGCTGCCTCCAAGCCGTGAATGACAGCGCCCTTGGCGTAGTCGCCGGGATAACCACCGGCAGCGAGCACGACACCGAGGCTGGGCCGGGGGTCCCACTGAGCTTCGACCTTGTCCAGCGCTTTGGCCAGTGCGGCTTCGATCAGCAGCACCAGGCTCGACTGGAGGCGCAGCATGATCGGCTGCGTCTCTGGATCGCCAAAGCGGCAGTTGAACTCGATGACCTTGGGCGCGCCGCTGCGGTCGATCATCAGGCCGGCATAGAGGAAGCCGGTGTAAAGGTTCCCTTCGGCTTCCATGCCGCGGACGGTCGGCCAGATCACCTCGTCCATTACCCGCTGGTGCACGTCAGGGGTGACGACCGGTGCGGGCGAATAGGCCCCCATGCCGCCAGTATTGGGCCCGGTGTCGCCGTCGCCGACGCGCTTGTGATCCTGGCTCGTGGCCATCGGCAGTACGTTCCGACCGTCGACCATGACGATGAAGCTGGCTTCCTCGCCATCGAGAAATTCTTCGATCACCACCCGCGCACCGGCATCGCCAAACGCATTACCTGACAACATGTCGCGCACTGCTTCCTCAGCTTCCTCGAGGGTCATGGCGACGATCACGCCCTTGCCGGCGGCGAGGCCGTCCGCCTTGATGACGATGGGGGCGCCTTTTTCACGCAGGTACGCCAGGGCGGCCTCGACGCCGGTGAAGTTCTGGTAATCGGCGGTCGGGATGCGGTGACGGGCAAGGAAGTCTTTGGTGAACGCCTTAGAGCCTTCGAGCTGAGCCGCAGCAGCGGTCGGGCCGAAACAGTCGAGGCCGCGCTGGCGGAATAGGTCGACGACACCCTTAACCAACGGGGCTTCCGGCCCCACGATGGTGAGTTGCACGTTGCGCTCGGCGAAATCGGCCAGTTGCTCGATGGCCAGGACGTCGATCGCCACGTTTTCGCACTTCGGCTCGGTAGCGGTGCCGGCATTACCCGGGGCAACGAATACCTTCTGTACGCGCGGATCCTGCGCGACCTTCCAGGCCAGCGCGTGCTCGCGGCCGCCGCTGCCGATGATCAGTACGTTCATTGTGTTCTCCTTGGAGAGCCAGGCTGTAGGCCCAGTTGGGGACCAGCGTCAGCTGCTCACCCTGTGTAAGCGATTGTCGGGCCAGGCCCTGGGAAGCGAATCTATTGGGCCGCGATGAACTGCCGAGTGCCAGGCGGACTCGAAGTGCGCATTTGCCTTTATGGCAATTGGCATCGGCGAGTCCGCGGCCAGCATCTCACAGCGGCGATTCACCGCGGCCCTGCCACCGTCAGTGCCTGAAGTGACGCATGCCGGTAAAGACCATCGCGATCCCCGCCTCGTCGGCCGCTGCGATCACCTCGGCATCACGCATCGAGCCGCCCGGCTGGATTACCGCACTGATGCCGGCCTTGGCGGCGTTGTCGATACCGTCACGGAAAGGGAAGAACGCGTCGCTGGCCATCACCGCACCGGCAACCTGTAGGCCAGCATGCTCGGCCTTGATCGCGGCGATGCGTGCGGAGTTGACGCGGCTCATCTGCCCTGCGCCAACGCCCACTGTCTGACGGTTCTTCGCATAGACGATGGCGTTTGACTTGACGAACTTGGCGACCTTCCAAGCGAAGATCAAGTCATGGATTTCCTGCTCGGTCGGTGCGCGCTGGGTGACCACCTTCAGGTCCGCCTGGCTGATCATGCCGATGTCGCGGCTTTGCACCAGCAGGCCGCCGTTGACGCGTTTGAAATCCCAACCCGGGGCGCGCTCGGCCGGCCACTGGCCGCATTCGAGCAAGCGCACGTTCGCCTTGGCTGCCACTGCTGCGCGGGCCTCGGCCGAGATGCTCGGGGCGATGATGACTTCGACGAACTGCCGCTCGACGATGGCGCGGGCTGTCTCGCCGTCCAGTTCGCGGTTAAAGGCAATGATGCCGCCGAACGCCGACTCGCTGTCTGTGGCGTAGGCCAGTTCGTAGGCTTGGCGAATGCCGCCTTGCTCGTCCGGCACCACGGCGACGCCGCAGGGGTTGGCATGCTTGACGATCACGCACGCTGGTTTGACGAAGCTCTTGACGCATTCCAGCGCCGCATCGGTGTCGGCGACATTGTTGAAAGACAGTTCCTTGCCTTGCAGCTGGCGTGCGGTGGCGACGCAGGCTTCGTCCGGGGTTTCGACGTAAAAGGCCGCGATCTGGTGCGGGTTCTCCCCGTAACGCATGTCCTGCGCTTTGATGAACTGGGTTGTGAAGGTGCGCGGCAACGGGCTGCGGCCTTCTGTAGACAGGGTTTCGGCGCGCTGGTCCACGGTGCCCAGGTAATTGGCGATCATGCCGTCATAGGCGGCAGTGTGCTCGAACGCCTTGAGCGCCAGGTCGAAGCGCTGGGCATAGGTCAGGCCGCCGTTGCGCAGATCGTCAATGACTCCGGCGTAGTCGATGGCGTTGACCACGATGGCGACGTCTTTGTGATTCTTGGCAGCGCTCCGCACCATAGTCGGCCCGCCGATATCGATGTTCTCGATGGCATCCGGCAGCGTACAGCCAGCCTTGGCAACGGTCGCGGCGAAGGGGTAGAGGTTCACTGCAACCAGATCGATAGGCTCGATGCCGTGCTCGGCCATCACCGCTCCGTCGAGGTCACGACGGCCAAGGATGCCGCCGTGGATCTTGGGGTGCAGAGTTTTGACGCGCCCGTCCATCATCTCAGGGAAGCCGGTGTAGTCAGCGACTTCGACCGCCTCGATGGCATTCTCGCGCAGCAGCTTGAAGGTCCCGCCAGTAGAGAGAATCTCGACGCCCAATGTGGACAGTTCACGGGCGAAATCGACAACGCCAGTCTTGTCGGACACGCTGATCAGCGCACGGCGGACGGGAAGGCGGGTGCTTTGGTCGGTCATAGAGGTTTCCTAGGAGCTACGGGCTGCTGGCGGAGGGCTCGGCAGGCGGGCCGTGCTGCAGCCGCGCCGGCCGAAGCCCGCTGCCGCATCAGAGAAGGTCGTATTGCTTGAGTTTCTTGCGAAGGGTGCCGCGGTTCAGGCCCAGGAGCTCGGAAGCCTTGGTCTGGTTGCCCTTGACGTAATTCATCACCGTTTCAAGCAGGGGGGCCTCGACCTCGGAAAGCACCAGGTTATAGACGTCCGTGACGTCGGCGCCTTCGAGGTGGGCGAAGTAATTGTGCAGCGCCTTCTCAACACTGCCGCGCAGGGTCTGGCCGGCTTCGCTGGGCGTGTTCAGGTGCTGCTTTAGGTTTACGTTGTCGCTCACGGAAGTTGTTCCAATAGCCAGTGTTTCATTCAGTAGCGTCATGCGGCCACCCCTGTTCCATCCCCTGAGCCAGGGCTTGTACGGCGTTCGGTGAAAAAGGCCCGAACGCTGGCGCATTGCGCATCCCTGTCTTCCAAACAATTGAATCGGCTCCGGTATTCCCGTGCCCCCGGTTGTGTCGCGAGGTACCAGCTAACGTGCTTGCGCGCGATGCGTACGCCCATCACATCGCCATAGAAGGCATGCAAAGCCTTCAGATGATCGAGCAACACCTGCTCGACCTCATCCAGACCGGGCGGCGACAGCTGCTCACCCGTGCTGAGAAAATGCTCGATTTCACGGAAAATCCAGGGGCGGCCCTGCGCTGCGCGCCCGATGAGCAACGCATCGGCTCCTGTAAATCGCAGAACCTCGCGGGCCTTATGCGGCGAATCGATATCGCCGTTGGCAAACACCGGGATCGAAAGGGCCTGCTTGATGCTGGCGATCGTCTCGTATTCGGCTTCGCCGGTATAAAGGTCAGCACGGGTGCGACCATGCACAGCCAACGCGGCGATGCCGGACTGCTCGGCAATTCTGGCGATACGAAGGCCGTTGCGGTGTTCTCGGTCCCAACCGGTGCGGATCTTCAGGGTGACCGGCACGTCGACCGCGGCCACAACCGCTTCGAGAATCTGCGCAACCAGTTGTTCGTCTTTCATCAGCGCCGAACCGGCAGCCTTGTTGCAGACCTTCTTAGCCGGACAGCCCATGTTGATATCAATGATCTGCGCGCCCAACTCAACATTGCGTGCGGCTGCATCGGCCAGCATCTGCGGATCGCCACCGGCTATCTGCACCGAGCGAGGCTCCGGATCTCCTTCGTGAAGAAGGCGCAGGCGCGATTTGCGGCTGTTCCACAGGCGCGTGTCACTGGTGACCATCTCTGACACGACCATCCCGGCACCCAACCGACGACACAGCTGGCGAAACGGCCGATCGGTCACGCCGGCCATCGGCGCGAGAATCAGGCGATTCGGAAGAGTGTAGGGGCCGATGCGTACCGCGGACATGAAGATTCCCTGCTTGGAGCCTGCTTGTTAGGTCGATCGGGGACAGCAAAAAAGGGTGTGCATGATACCCGCTCCGCATGACCGGTTAAAGGCTGTCCTGAACAAATTCTGAACAGCCTGAAGCTTATATCGGGCGGTTGGGTTGGCACGGCCATTCGACGGGCGGTGCGGGTCGGCGAGGATTGGGCGGGCTATTCGGGCGAGAGGAAAGCCAGGCTGTAGTTCACAGCCTTGGCACCTGGGTCAAGTATGTCCAGCGCGATGTGAATGGGTATCTGCGACGGCATCTCCTGTTGTCCGGCAAGCTCTCCGGACAGGTATTCGCCCGGCTTGAAGGTGCGGCGCGCAAGGGTCTGGCCGTTGATGTCATCGAAGCGGATTTCCAGCAACGGGAAAGGCTGTGCGAAGGATGCGCGGTTATAAATGATTGCGTCGACGACCAGCGCGCCGGTGAATTCAGGGTGGCTGCGTACGACCAGGTTGCTGCTACGGATCTGGCTGATATCGACTTTGGGCGGCAGCGTGCATCCTAGAGACGGGCACGCCCGGGCGAGCCAAGGTCGATATTCGTCCTGACGGGAAAGTTCATCGAAGTTGAAGTGGACATACTGGCCGGCAAGCGTGAGCAGCGCGAGCAGGCTCAGCAGGCCCCAGCCCAGCCAGCGGCCCCAGGGGCGGCGTTGAGCCTGCTGCCAATCCAGCTGCAGCGGCTCGTCGTCAAGCTCGAACAGTCCATGGTCGCCCCGCTGGCGTTCGGAGTCGGGCTGATCAGCCTCAGGGGCATGCACCATGATGGGTGGACTCGGCTCATCCTGCGGTTCGCTGCTGTCGATCGCCGGCTCGATACGTGCCGGCTCAGGCGTCGGATCAAGATGATCGGTCAGCGGGGCGTCACTGGTAGCGAACGAGGACGTTGCTGCTGGGCGGTCGTCGTTGACGGCTGTGAAGTGCAGACCCGTTGGGGAGGCTACAACGTTTTCCTGTGGTACCCGTGGTGGTGGCGCCGGGCGGGTCGTTTCAGCGGTCAACAAGCGCTCGGCCCAGCTCTCGTCATGCGGTACCGCCGGCGCGTGGCGTGGCGCCGAGGTGCTGGTTGAGTTGCTCTGTAGTGCCTGAAATTCGCGAGATAGCTCGCGCTCTTGGCGTTCAAGCTTGGCCAGCTCCTCGTCCAGATCGAGGCTGTCCAGATCAAGGTCGTCGTGAATCCAGAGCGTACTCTCGTCTGCCTTTGGCGGCTTGACGGGTGCCGGTTGCAATAGGTGCTGAGGTGATTCAGGAAGCGAGGGTGAGGCGCTCGGCAGCGGTAGCTTGGTCGGATCGGTAGCATGCAGGTAACGCGCCGCATTGAAAACGGCCATGCAAGCCCCGCAGCGAACCACGCCGTGCGCGGCCGACAGCTGGGCGCTGGTCACGCGAAAACTGGTCTGGCAATGGGGGCACTGAGTGACAAAGCTGGTCATGCGCTGGTCCAACGGGAAACTTGGCTAGTCTAGCGCATGCCTGCCGATCAACGGCAGCTGCGTTTTATGCCGCAGCCGCTCCTGGCGCTCAAGTGTGACGAGTGCCGCTGATCCTGACCCAGCCGTCCTTTTCTGCGGTGGGGTCGAGCCGGAAGTGCTCGGCATACGCCGCGCGGACCTCTTCGGCCTGCTCGGCTAGGATGCCGGACAGTGCCAGCAGCCCGCCCGGTTTTACCCGCTGGCTGATCTGTGGCGCCAGCGTTACGAGAGGGCCGGCGAGGATATTCGCGACCACGGTGTCGAATTGCTCGTCCGGCAGCTGCTCTGGCAGATATAGCGCGAGGCGTGTGTCAGCGATGGCGTTGCGCTTGGCATTTTCGCGGGAGGCTTCGATCGCCTGTACGTCGATATCCGTACCGACTGCGCGTTCTGCACCAAGCAAGAGCGCGGCAATCGCGAGGATGCCGGAGCCGCAGCCGAAGTCCAATACTTGCTGACCAGCGAGCGCCTGAGCATCCAGCCATTCCAGGCACAAGGCGGTGGTGGGGTGGGTTCCGGTACCGAACGCAAGGCCAGGGTCCAGCAGCAGGTTTACGTCATTGGGCTGTGGTGCGGCGTGCCAGCTCGGAACGATCCAGAGTCTGCGGCCAAAGCGCATTGGGTGAAAGTTGTCCATCCAGCTGCGCTCCCAGTCCTGGTCTTCGATGCGCTCCAGTTGGTGCTCGGGTAGCTCGTCGCCAAGCAGAAGACGCAGGTGCGCGATCAGGTCGGTTTCGTCGACGTCGCCTTCGAACAGCGCCAACAAATGGGTATTGGACCAGAGCGGGGTGGTGTTGAGGTCCGGCTCGAAGATGGGCTGATCCTCGGCATCCATGAAGGTGACGGAAACGGCGCCGACGCCCATCAGGGCATCCTCGAGCGAGGCCGCCTGTTCGGGTGAGATGGCGAGGCGAAGTTGTAACCAGGACATGCGAAAACGACCTCCAGATGCCGCATCAAGCGGTGCGCTCTAGCGCTTGGAAAAAAGAAAGGGAGCGGCCGGGGCCGCTCCCTTCAGGTGCGCATCATATCGCTTGCAGCTTGCAGCTTGCAGCGTCAGTGCTTGTCCATTCCCAGCTTCTTTTCCAGGTAATGGATGTTCACACCACCCTTGCAAAAGCCGGCGTCGCGTACCAGATCCCGGTGGAGAGGGATGTTGGTCTTGATGCCGTCGACGACGATCTCATCCAGAGCATTGCGCATGCGTGCCATGGCCTCTTCGCGGGTCGCGCCATAGGTGATCAGCTTGCCGATAAGCGAGTCATAGTTCGGCGGAACCGAATAGCCGCTGTACAGATGCGAATCTACCCGCACGCCATTGCCGCCTGGGGCATGGAAGTGCTTGACCTTGCCCGGACTCGGCAGGAACTTCTCGGGGTCCTCCGCATTGATTCGACATTCCAGAGAATGCCCGCGGATCACCACATCCTTCTGCTTGATGGACAGCTTATTGCCCGCTGCGATGCTCAGCATTTCCTTGACGATGTCGATGCCGGTGACCATCTCGGTGACCGGGTGCTCGACCTGGACGCGGGTATTCATCTCGATGAAGTAAAAACGTCCGTCTTCGTAAAGGAATTCGAACGTGCCGGCGCCGCGGTAGCCGATCTCGATGCAGGCGTCGACGCACCGTTGCAATACTTCGGCGCGCGCCTTCTCATCGATGTAGGGCGCTGGGGCTTCTTCAAGCACCTTTTGGTGCCGGCGCTGCAGCGAGCAGTCGCGGTCGCCAAGGTGGACGGCATTGCCTTGGCCGTCCGACAGGACCTGGACTTCGACATGGCGCGGGTTGCCAAGAAATTTTTCCAGATAGACCATCGGATTGCCAAACGCCGCACCGGCTTCAGTGCGGGTCAGCTTGGCGGACTTGATCAGGTCCTCTTCCTTGTGAACCACCCGCATGCCGCGGCCGCCACCGCCGCCAGCCGCCTTGATGATTACCGGATAGCCGACTTCGCGGGCGATGGCCAGCGCAGTCTGCTCGTCTTCAGGCAGCGGGCCATCGGAGCCAGGCACGGTCGGAACGCCAGCTTTTTTCATGGCGTCTTTCGCCGATACCTTGTCGCCCATCAGGCGGATGGTGTCAGCCTTCGGGCCAACGAAGGCGAACCCGGAATTTTCGACCTGCTCGGCAAAATCCGCATTCTCAGCGAGGAAACCATAGCCTGGGTGGATAGCCGTGGCTCCTGTGACTTCGGCGGCGGCGATGATCGATGGGATATGCAGGTAGGAGTTGGTGGCAAGGGCCGGGCCGATGCAGACGGACTCGTCAGCCAGCGCCAGGTGCATCAACTCCCGGTCGGCAGTGGAGTGCACCGCGACCGTCTTGATCCCCATTTCCTTGCAGGCTCGCAAGATCCGCAGGGCAATTTCACCGCGGTTTGCGATCAGTACTTTTTCCAACATCGTTGGCTCTCCGCGATTCAAACGATGGTGAACAGCGGCTGGTCGTACTCGACCGGCTGACCATTCTCCACCAGGATGGATTCGATCGTGCCACTGGTTTCAGCCTCGATGTGATTCATCATTTTCATGGCTTCGACGATGCAGAGGATGTCGCCCTTTTTGACCGTCTTGCCTACATCCACAAAAGGTGCTGACTCGGGCGATGACGCGCGGTAGAACGTGCCTACCATCGGCGAGCGGACGACCGTACCGTTGAGTTTCGGCTGGGCGGGTGCCGCGTCTGCGGACGGAGCTGCGGCGACCGGGGCGGGTGCCGGCGCAGCGGCCGGTGCCTGCGCGTAGTAAGGCTGCTGAACCGGACCTTGCTTGCTGTGGCGGCTGATGCGGACGGACTCTTCGCCCTCGTGGATTTCCAGTTCGTCGATGCCGGACTCTTCCAGCAGTTCGATCAGTTTCTTGACTTTGCGAATATCCATGAAGCGGTAACTCCCAAGTAGGTTCAAAGGGGCATTGATGCTTGCTGTCTTGTCGCTGGCACTTTGCGGTGCCGGCCCGTCAGGCAGCAGTGACTTGTTCCATGGCGGCTTCCAGTGCCAGCCGGTATCCGCTGGCGCCGAGGCCGCAGATCACGCCTACCGCTACGTCCGAGAAATAGGAGTGATGGCGGAAAGGTTCACGTTTATGCACGTTCGACAGGTGCACTTCGATGAATGGGATGCTCACGGCCAGCAACGCGTCACGTAATGCGACGCTGGTGTGCGTGAAAGCGGCCGGGTTGATGAGAATGAAATCCACGCCCTCGCTGCGCGCAGCGTGGATTCGCTCGATCAGTTCGTATTCCGCGTTCGATTGCAGGGAGAGCAGATGGTGGCCGGCGTCGCGCGCGCGTTGCTCCAGGTCCTGGTTGATTTGAGCCAGCGTGACGGCACCGTAAACGCCAGGCTCTCGGGTGCCGAGCAGATTAAGGTTCGGGCCGTTGAGGACCAGAAACGTCGCCATGGGTATTCCTTGTTGTTCTAGCCGGACAGGGGCAATACGGAGTGCCGCCGCGGGTGAAGGAAAAACTATGCACGAAGGTTGGACTGACTGTCCAGTCATGTCGCGATCGGCGTAAATGCCGACATTATGACTGGAGTTTGCGGCAGAGTGTCTAGAGCAGCGCGTCCGCTCGATCAAGCCGCTCGGAGAAGCCGTCAGCGTCTATCTCGCCGACCACGCGCACCGGCTGCACTTCTTCGCCGCGGCGGTCGAAAAACAGGATCGCCGGAGGGCCGAACAGCTTGTAACGGTCGAGTAGCGCCCGCTGCTCAGGATTGCTCTCGGTGATGTCGAAACGGATCAGATGGTAGCCAGCCAGGCGCGGCGCCACTTGCTCATCGGCGAAGACCTCACGCTCGATGACCTTGCAACTGATGCACCAGTCGGCGTACCAGTCGAGCATGGCCGGTCTCCCCGCGTCTCGCGCGGCGGCAAGCTGGGCATCGAGTTGCGCTGGGGTGGAGACGGTCTGCCAGGCTTCCGCGCTATTGGGCAGGGCGCCGGTTCGGCCGACGGCCGGGCGGAGAGGGTCCGAGCCGCCCTGTAGCGCACCCACCCAGGCAGCCAGTGCATAAACCAACAGCGCGAGGCCAAGCAGTTGGGCCAGTTTCTGTCGTGGCGTCTTGCTGGTCAGCTCTAGCGTGCCGAGAAAGAGCGCAGTGCCCGCCGCTAGCAGACCCCAGAGTGCCAAGGAAAGAGGGCCGGGCAGCACTCGTTCGAGCATCCATGCCGCAACCGCGAGCAGCATCACACCGAACGTGTTGCGCACGATCACCATCCAGGGCCCGCTTCGAGGCAGGAGGGCGCCCCCGCCTGTAGCGAAGAGAATCAGCGGCACCCCCATGCCAAGGCCGAGCGCGAACAGTTGTAGGCCTCCGCCAAGGGCATCCCCGCTGGTGCTGATATAGAGCAGCGCGCCGGCTAGCGGTGCGGATACACAGGGTGAGACGAGCAAGCTGGATACGGTGCCAAGCAAGGCCGCGCCCAAGAACGAACCACCCTTGGCGCGCCCTGCGATCCGGTCGAGGCTGGCAGTCATTCGCTGTGGGAGGCGCAGCTCGAATACGCCAAACATGGCCAGTGCGAAAGCGACAAAGAACAGGGCGAAAGGCACCAATATCCAAGGTGACTGCAGGCGAGCCTGCAGGTTGAGCTCGGCCCCGAAAAGCCCCATCAGGGCCCCCAGCAGCGCGAACCCCCCAGCCATTGGAAGGACATAAGCCAATGCCAGCAGGAAGCTTCGGGTGCCGCCTGGTTGGCCACGCAGGACCACGCCGGAGAGAATCGGCAGCATTGGGAGCACGCATGGGGTGAAGGTCAGCCCAATGCCGGCCAGGAAGAACAGTGCGACCGCACGCCAGGACAGGGTGTCGTCGGTTTGCCTCTCGGTGTCGCTCGTGCTCGTGGCGGTTGGCGCGTCTTGGCCAATCTGGAGGGATTCAGTCTCTGGCGGGTAGCACAAGCCTTTGTCCGCACAGCCCTGATAGGTCACATTCAGGGTGAAAGGTCGGTCGTTCGGATTACGGACCGGTAGTTGGATATCGAGGATGCCGTAGTACACCTCGACCTCTCCGAAATAGTCGTCGGTCTTGGCTTCGCCGGCGGGTAAAGCAGGTTCACCAATTTCGACACCGCTTGTTGGGCTGTTGAACTGGAAGCGGTGGCGGTAGAGGTAGTAGCCCTCGGCGGCCGTGAAGCGAAGCGTGATCCGTTCGGGAGACGTATCGACTAGGCTCAGGCGGAACGCTTCGCGCACCGGTAGAAAGTCGGCACTGTTGTTGAGGCCGCCCAGGGTAGGGTTGGGTCGACTGTCGAACAGCCCGGCGAAGGCGGGTAGTGCAACGAAGATTAACAACAGACTCAGCAAACGGCGCATGGTCATCTCACTAGTAGCGACGGCGGTCATGATACCGGAGCCAATGGCCTGCCGCTTGGGCGCGACGTCGCACTACGGGGCGCTTTGCAACCAGATGCTGCCGTCCTGCTCGATGCATGGCAGGGGGCTCAGACGCTGGCCCTCGCAGGGGCCGGCAACGCATTCGCCGCTATCGATCAGGAACAGGGCACCATGCGTGGCGCACTGGATGAGGCTTGCGCTACTGTCGAGAAATTGGTCTGGGAGCCATTCGAGGGGAATGCCTCGATGGGGGCACCTGTTTTGGTACAGGTAGACTTCCCCGGCCTTGCGTACGGCGAACAGGCGATGGCCGGCCGCAACGAAGCCCTTGCTACGGCCTTCAGGCAACTCATCTATAGCGCACAAGCGAATCATGGTCCCTCCGGAGCGAAATATGGATTGTCGACCAGCCCACACGGTGTGTCAGGGGCAATGAGGCAGCACCGTAACGTGTGTTTCGGCATAGCTGTGTTTGGTTAGCATCGATATACCTAACCCCGTTAGACGGAGTCCTGATGCGTCTTCTTATCCTTTTTGTAGCGGCAGTGCTGAGCGGCTGCCCGATGATGCCACCGCTTCCTGCCTGGCAGAGCCCCAACGGGGTAGATCACCCTGACGCCGGACGGATCGTGGATTTGAGAGACGGTACGACGCTCGACGTTGATCAGCTCGTCGAGCGGCTGGCGAAAGCGGACCGGTTATTGATCGGCGAGCGGCACGACAACCCTGACCATCACGCCTTGCAACTTTGGTTGCTTCAAGCTTTGGCTCAGCGTCGGGAGCAGGGCAGCCTGTTGATGGAGATGATCAATCCGGACCAACAGGAACGGGTGCGGCAGGCTCAGACTCTTATCGCCCAAGGCCAGCCGCCGAAGGACGTGGCGGGCGCCTTGGCGTGGCAGGACGGGTGGGACTGGACGCAATATGGTCCGTTGGTCCGCTACGCGTTGGCGCAAGCCTACCCCCTGCTGCAGGCGAATCTCGATCGAGGGGAGATCAAAGAGATTTACCGAAGCCAACCCGAAGTCAACGGGCGTGCTGCCGATCCTAAGGTAAGGGCCACGTTGCTGGAGCAGATTCGCGTATCCCATTGCGACATGTTGCCGGCCAGCCAGTTGCCCGCCATGCTCGCGGTGCAACAGCAACGTGACCGGCGCATGGCAGAACAATTGACCCAAGCTCCAGCGCCCGCCGCGCTTCTCGCTGGGGGATTTCATGTGCGGCGTGATCTCGGTGTGCCGCTATATCTTGTCGATGAGCCTGCCGGTGACGTGCTAGTGCTGTTGCTCGCTGAGGTAGGCGATTCGACAGCCGCCCAAGAGGCGGACATCGTCTGGTTCACGCCCGCGATGCCACAGCGGGACTACTGTGCACGCTTCCGGCAGGACGCCGGTTAGCGAGGTTGAGCTTTTCGCAGGCAAAAAAAGACCCGGCAAGAGCCGGGTCAAAACCGTGATTAGCCTGATGAGGAGATAACCTGAAAGTCCGACTGCCTGGCCTTCCAGCTTATCGACTGATCTCGCGACCAGTTGCGATAATAATAACAATTCTCATTTCACAGTCAACAGGCTAAGTGTATTTTCTACGCTACCGCTCATCGCCTTGGCCGCTGCGGATCATGCCGAGAGTGGCAGGCGCAGTTGAGTGACCTCCTTGTTCAACAAATCGATGCGGCGGGCCATGCTTTCGATGAGGCTATGCGCGATTTTCGGATTGCTCTGCATCAGGCTCAGAAATTGGTCTTTCGGAATCATCATGACGGTGCAGGGTTCGGTTGCGATGACCGAGGCACTGCGTTTTTCGCGCGTGAATACGGCCATGGCGCCGAATATTTCGTCACGTTGGACGTCTCCAACCTTTTGTCCATCAACGACCGCTTCGGCGTGACCCTCGATGATCACGAAGACGTTGTCGGCTTCGTCGCCCTGGCGGATGAGCTCCTCGCCCACGGCGAAGTGCTGGAAGCCAGTCGTTGGGTGAATCTCCGGCTGCTTGAGGCGGGCCAGTGCGTCGGATAGCAGGGCGGTTTGGCCGATCAGGTATTCGGTGAACAGCTCCTGACGCTGCTGATCCGTATGGATGTGGTTGAAGACCTCGTTGCGTACATACGGCACGAGGCGGACGGATTCGTCGCTGCGGTAGCGACATTGGGGCAGCTCGATGCCCTGCCTCAAGCCAAGCAGGTCGCCTTCCTGCAGGTAAAACAGCGGGCGCTCATCGACCAGTGCATGGAGCAGGCCGCTCTCAATGATGAACAATTGTTGATCAGGCAGCTCATTGCCCAAGTCGTCCGAACCTTTGATTTCGATTGGCTCGCCGGACGGCGCAAGGCCCTCCAATAGCTGGGCGGGGATCCCCTGCAGCCTGTTGATGAGTCGATCGGCATAGGCCGGTTGTTCCCCGAGTAGATACATGACGACGGTCCTTTGAGCGAGCAAGCCTGCAATGAGAGAGCAGTGCGCGCGCCGACAATAAAGCGGTCGCCATGGGCAAGTAAATTGGCGGGCGTGGAGGTTGTGAGCTAGCTCTTGTTGCTGCGGCTGCAGCCGTCCAGATGCGCGTTGAGTTCGTGCTTCAACCCCTCCGGCAGATCCTTCCAGCTGACGTCGCGCAGTGCGCCTTCGATGGCATAGAGCAGAACCCTTGATGCACCGAATCCACGGGATTTCACCGCTTGGTATGCGTTGACCGAGCCGATTCGGCGCAGGTCATCGGCCGTGTGGATGCCCGACGCGTGCAACCACTGGGCAGAGGTCTTGCCGAGGTTCTTCAGGGTAAGAAGTTCGTCGTGCATTAAGCCTCCTGTTTGCCTGGATACCCCGAGATGAAATGCAAGGGCCAGCGCACCTGACGTGCCTGCTCGGGATCGCCCCAGCGCGCTTGCAAGGCTGGCGTGATCGCCGCGATCGGATCGGCACCGTAAGTCTGTTGCCACTGGCGAGCAGCGGACCAAGTGCGTAGATAGCCCAGCAACTGCTCAAGGCGCCATTGGGCTTCGATGCAGAATGCAGGGGTCTTGATCAAGGGGAAGGGCGGGCGGATGTCGCGATAGCCGGCGTCTACGCTGGCCCGCCCTTCCGGCCAGAAGCCAGCCAGCGTCTCGCCATGAAGCTGGCTGATCATGTCGTCGAGATCCGGACCAAGGTTGAGCAGGCCGTAACACCACGCACAAAAAAGCCCGTCGTGAGTCAGGACGCGCCTGGCTTCGGCGAAAAAGGCCGGCGTGGCGAACCAATGCAAGGCTTGCGCGACGACCATCAGGTCGATCGACCCGCTGACTAAAGGTAGCCGTTCGGCGTCTGCGGCAAAGCGCTTCGCTGGTCCCCAACTAGGCGTGCCTTGCAATTGCGTGATGTTAGCGTCGCAGGCCACTACGGTTTGGAAGTGGGGCAGCAGTCCGAGGGTCGCCTGGCCAGTACCTGCCGCGACGTCGAGCGCGCGGGCGTGGGCATTGCTCTGGCTCGCGAGCCAGGCGAATAGGACGTCGGGATAGGTCGGCCGGAACTGAGCGTAGCTACCCGTATCAATCGAGAACAGGCGGACGCTGTCACCCATGGCGGTAGCGCGTTTGGAGGATTGTCGGACGGCTTGGCATGGCTATCTTCCGCAGATATCTGCATGAGTATAGATGCGGCGCCAGGTTCTGCTGGCGCCGCGTCCAATGCTCAGAGCCCTGGAAGTTTCGATCGGATCGCGGCGACCACTTCGTCGAGGCTGCCCGCGTCCGGAGTATCCACGCGTCGCGCCAGGAGGTGCTCGGCGTCGGTCAGCGGCTCGCGGTTCGCCTGTTGTGCGTTGACGACCTCGAGCGTGGCGTCGGACGGGTCGCGCCCGTCCGCCTGACGCTGGGCCAGCCACTGCGCAACGACCGCATCCGGCGCCTGACAATCCAAAATCACGAAAGGCACGCCGGTGGCCTCTGCGACCTGGCAGGCCGTTCGGCGCTGTTCATGCTTGAGATAGGTGGCATCGATCACCACTGAGAAGCCTGCGTTGAGCGCACGGGTGGCCATGTCGTGCAGGTGTTCATACGTCGCCTGGTTTGCCTGGGCGCTGTAGATACCTTGCCCGGTCTGTCCAGCGCCGGCATCGGACTGGTCCGCAAATAGACGCTTGCGCTCGACGTCGGAACGCAGGCGGATCGCTCCGAGTGCTTCGACCAGTCGCAGTGCGACTCCGCTCTTGCCTACGGCCGACACGCCATGCGTGATCGCCAGGAAGCGTGACGGAATAGCGCTGTAGCTTTCGGCAAGATTTGCATAGCTTCGGTACTGGCGGACGATGACCTTGCGCTGGACCGGATCCTGCTCCTGATCCAGACGGAACAGGCTGACCTTCGCTCGAACCAGTGCGCGATAAGCCTTGTAAAGGTTGAATAGTTCGAGCGCCGCATAGTCGCCGGTGCGCTCTAGCCAGGCATTGGTAAACCGTCGGGCCTGGCATTTGAGACCCCGATCCTCCAGATCCATCGCCAGAAACGCGGCATCGGAGGCTACGTCGATCAAGCGGAATGGCTCGTTGAACTCGATGCAATCGAACAGCACGACCGCTCCATCTATCAGCGTCGCGTTGCCCAGGTGAAGGTCGCCGTGGCACTCGCGAATGAAACCATCCTCGGATCTGCGCTCGAGCAGCGGCCACAACCGAGCGATGCTGGTTTCGGTCCAGTCCAGAAGCGCGTCGAGCTGCAGCAGGTCGGCCGGCTCCGTCAGCAGTGGACGGATCTGCTCGAAGTTCTGGCGCATGGGGGCGACGATGGCGTCGGCCCTATTCAACGGATGGTCATGTGCCACCTGAGGGGTTTTTAGGTGGAACTGGGCGATCTGCTCGGCGAGGGCATCGATGTGGACGTCGCTCAGCTCACCCCGGGCCTGGACCTCTGCGAGCAATTGGCTTTGCGGAAACTCACGCATCTGCAACAGGTATTCGATGGGCTCGCCGTCGCCGCCAAGGATGGGCGCGTCTGGGTTGCCCGTCACGGGTAGAACTTGCAAATACAGAGCAGGCGCCATGCGTTGGTTCAGGCGCAACTCTTCTTCGCAAAAATGCTTACGCGAGGCGAGTTCGGTGAAGTTGAGAAAGCCGAAATCTACCGGTTTCTTCATTTTGTAGGCGTAGGCGCCAGTCAGGATTACCCAGGAAATATGGGTTTCAATGACTTTGAATCCGTCGACAGGGTGCGGGTACAGGGCGGGGTTTTGCAGCGCGGCGATCAATGCTTGGCTCACGGTCATTCCTTTCGAAGCGTTTGGACGGGCGTGTGAGCACTTCGGGACACAGTTCACACAGTCTGGAAACGCACCATTATGTAGATCCCGCTCACGTGTGCAAACCGCCAGGAGGCCGTCTTGCAGCCAGATAGAAGTGCGTATAATCCGCCGCCATGACTAAATCTCGCTCCGCTCGTTCCCGCAACAAACGCCGTTCTGGCGGCTCACGCCCCTGGTTGGGCTGGGTCGTAAAACTGTCCATCGTCGCGCTGGTGATACTCGCTGGCGTCGCCGTCTATCTCGACGCGGTGGTGCAGGAGAAGTTCTCTGGTAAGCGTTGGACCATTCCGGCCACCGTCTATGCTCGGCCGCTGGAACTCTTTACGGGACAAAAGCTACATAAGGATGATTTTCTCGCCGAGTTGGATGCGCTGGGGTATCGACGCGAGCGTGCCGTTGGCGGCCCAGGGTCGGTATCCGTAGCCAGCAACGCCATAGAGTTGCAAACCCGCGGTTTTCAGTTCTATGAGGGGCTCGAGGAATCGAGGCGCATCCGCGTGCGTTTCTCCGGCGATTTCGTGGCCGGCCTCACGCAGGCCGACGGCGGTGAGCTTCCCGTGGCCCGGCTTGAGCCGCTCGTGATCGGCGGTCTATATCCGGCGCACAACGAGGATCGCATTCTGATCAAGCTGGATCAGGTCCCGCCTTATCTAGTGGAAACGCTCGTGGCGGTCGAGGATCGAGAGTTTTTTGATCATTTCGGCGTATCGCCCAAATCCATCGCCCGCGCCGTTTGGGTGAATTTGACTGCCGGCGAGGTGCGCCAAGGCGGCAGTACCCTGACGCAGCAGTTGGTGAAGAATTTTTACCTGACCAACGAGCGCAGCCTAAGCCGTAAGGCCACCGAGGCAATGATGGCGGTGCTGCTGGAGCTGCATTACGACAAGGAAGAGATTCTTGAAGCCTACCTCAACGAGGTTTTTCTCGGTCAGGACGGTCGGCGCGCCATTCACGGCTTTGGTCTGGCCAGTCAGTACTTTTTCGGCAGGCCGCTGGCTGAGTTGAAACTCCAACACGTTGCGTTGCTGGTTGGCATGGTCAAAGGGCCAACCTACTACAACCCGCGGCGCCACCCGGAGCGCGCTCTGGAGCGGCGCAACTTGGTCATCGATCTGCTCGAACAGCAGCAAGTGGTGGGCTCCGAGGAGGCGGCTGACGCCCGCAAGGCGCCGTTGGGCGTCACCCAGCGCGGCAGTATGGCAGACAGTTCTTATCCGGCCTTTCTCGATCTGGTCAAGCGGCAGTTGCGCGAGGATTATCGCGACGAGGATCTTACGGAAGAGGGGCTTCGGGTCTTTACCAGTTTCGACCCGATTCTGCAGCTTAAAGCCGAAAAGGCCATGACTGAGACGCTCAAGCGGTTGGGCAAGGCTGCCGACGGTGTCGAGGGTGCGATGCTTGTGACCAATCCCGAAACTGGGGAACTGCAGGCCATGCTGGGTAGCCGGCAACCCGGTTTTGCAGGGTTCAACCGGGCGCTGGATGCGTCGCGTCCCATCGGTTCGCTGATCAAGCCGGCCATCTACCTCGCGGCTTTGGAAAAGCCTAGCGAGTACACCTTGACCAGTCTCCTCCAGGACGAGCCTTTTTCTGTCAAAGGCGCAGACGGCAAGGTCTGGAAGCCGCAGAACTACGGGCGAACGGCGCACGGTACGGTTTATCTCTACCAGGCGCTTGCCAACTCCTACAATCTGTCGACTGCACGGCTTGGAATGGATCTTGGCGTTCCGCATGTCCTGCGCACGCTTGAGCGGCTCGGTGCGTCTCCCCAGTGGCCGGCGTACCCGTCCATGCTGCTGGGCGCGGGCGGGTTGCGGCCGATCGAGGTGGCCGACATTTATCAAACCCTGGCCAATGGCGGTTTCAATACCCCGTTACGTGCCATCAGGAGTGTCGTGGCAGCCAATGGTGAGCCGCTCAACCGCTACCCCTTCAAGATCCAGCAGCGTTTCGATGCCGGTGCGATCTACCTCACGCAGTATGCGATGCAACGGACAATGCTCGAGGGCACGGGGCGGTCCGCCTACAACTACGTCCCAAGGTCGTTGGCGCTAGCCGGCAAGACCGGAACCACCAACGATTCGCGAGACAGCTGGTTTGCGGGCTTTAGCCAAGACCTGCTGGCTGTTGTTTGGCTTGGCCGCGACGACAATGGCAAAACCAGCCTGACCGGCGCGACTGGTGCGCTGCAGGTATGGGCGGACTTCATGCGCCGGGCCGATCCGCTGCCCCTGCAGACGCCGGTACCAAGTAACGTAGTCATGGCCTGGGTTGACGCTCATACCGGTCAAGGTACGGCGGAGAATTGCCCGGATGCCGTGCAGATGCCTTATATACGGGGCAGTGAGCCCGCGCCCGGCCCTGGGTGCGGTTTGAGAGCGCCTGCCGAATCCGTGATGGATTGGGTGCGCGGCTGGCTGCCCTGATCTCGGCCTGTTGGGGTTGATTTGTTGAGGATGGAATATTGAAAAAGTACTGGGTGGCCATGGCGGCGGGCATTGTGCTGATACAGGGCTGCGCCTCGGTAAAAAGGGGGGCGATTCCCGTGGTCGATGCGGGTGCGCCGGTTTCAGAAGAGGTCGCGTCTCGGCGGGCTGCTGCGTCAGGGGCTCCGGCGGGCATGGCCCCTGGCGTTGCGACACAAGATTCGGGCGTCACCGTCATGGTGCCGCCCCAGCGCTCCGAACCGTTGCAAACATTCGCAGCCCCAGATGGCGCGTTTTCCGGCGGGTCGGCGAATGCGCCCGGTCAATGGACCCCGCCGTCGCAGCCAACGCAGACAGCACAACCGGCGCCTTATCCTTCATCGGTGCCTGCGGAGCGCCCAGCGCCAAGCGGTATTCCCTCGGCGGGCACGCTGTCTGCAGACGAACAGCTGGACGGTCCGGTGCTCGCATTGCTGACCACCGCTCAGCAGCTGCAAGGCGGCGGCGATCTTAACGGAGCGGCGTCGAGCCTGGAGCGGGCCCAGCGTATTGCACCACGTGAGCCGCAGGTTCTTTACCGGTTGGCCCAAGTGCGCTTGGCGCAAGGCGATGCCGTACAGGCTGAGCAGTTGTCGCGGCGGGCATTAGGATATGCAACGGATCGGCCGGCGCTTCAGGCCAGCTTGTGGGAATTGATCGCTCAGTCTCGCGAGCGGCAGGGCGACACGGCTGGTGCTACACAGGCGCGGGAACGTGCCAAGGTCCGCCTGTGATGGATCAGCGAATTGCAATGCTGGCCGAGCAGCTTTTGCTTATCGAGAAGGAGTTGCGTGCCCTGAGGCTGTGGGGTGAGCAGCAGCCTGAGCCTCAGGCGTTGGCCAGCCAGGAGCCGTTTTGTGTGGACACGCTGTCATTCGAGCAGTGGCTACAGTGGATCTTTCTGCCGCGGATGAAGGTCATTCTCGAGGAGGGACGAGCGCTCCCCGCAACTTCCGGGATTTGTGCCATGGCTGAGATGGTTTATCGCGACGATGCGCAGCGAGCTGCGGGCCTGATTCAGGCACTCGAGCGCTTCGATGTGCTAATCGGGATAGGGACGAAATAATCGGGCATTGGCCAGGCGAACAGCCTGGCCCGGCCTCGATCAGGAGCACGTTTCGCTAATCTTCCGCTGGGTTTCGCTGATGCGCTGCTGTCGTTCCTCTTCACCTAAGCGACGCATTTTTCCCGCTTCTTCGATCCTGACGCGCGGATTGTTTTCAAGCTGTGCGAGATTGGTGCGCAGGGTCGTGCAATAGCTTTTGAGTTCCGCCTCTTGCTTAGCGACCTGTTGTTTCACTTTCTTGTCGATCGCCTGCTGCTCTTGCTCAGCCTCGTCCTGGTGCGGCGGTGGGCTGGCTGGCCTGGGCACGGGAACGGCAGTACTGAAAGCTTCGGCGGTCTGGCCTGCTGGCGGCTGGGCACCGAAATGGGTGGTGCCTTGCGCATCCACCCATTTGTAGACCTGCCCCGCCATTACGTTACCGCTCAATGCGAGCAGTAACGTACCCGCAAGTATCGTCAATCGCATGCTTATCCCTTTTCCTGAAGCGAAACCGAGCCCTACTATACGCAATTACGCGCCCCGCTCATGCTGCGCTGTATCACAGCTGAAGCAGCTCGGAACTAGACGCTGGGCTTGACTTGCCGTTGTCTAATCCCAACAATTCAGGGCTTGCTGTTCCGAGCGCCCACGTAGTGGTGCGCTCGGTCCTTCAATAGGCGCTCACCCGCGCCGACTTGCTACACCCGCAACGCGTTACCTCGCGCTGGGAGGAGCGTCCCGCAACACTTTGGGACCTTCCTGATTGCCAAGTCAGCAGCTGACGTAGTCGGCGACCACCGTCGCTCACGCCGCTGTTTGGCAGTAAACCTACATTCTGGCCGGCCCGACGCGGAGCGGCTAACTGGCGTTCTAGAGGTGAACAACGTGGAACTTTTATCCGGCGCTGAAATGGTCGTCCGCTTCTTGCGCGACGAAGGCGTTAAGCACATCTACGGTTATCCGGGCGGCGCCCTGCTGCACATCTACGACGCGCTGTTCAAGGAAAAGGAAGTCACTCACATCCTCGTCCGTCATGAGCAGGCTGCGACTCATATGGCTGATGGCTATGCGCGCGCGACGGGCAAGGCGGGCGTTGTGCTGGTGACGTCAGGCCCCGGCGCGACTAATGCGATTACCGGCATCGCAACCGCGTACATGGATTCCATTCCGATGGTCGTCATTTCCGGCCAGGTTGCGAGCAATATGGTCGGTACCGATGCCTTTCAGGAAACCGACATGATCGGCATTTCGCGTCCGATCGTTAAGCACAGTTTCATGATCAAGCATCCTTCGGAGATCCCCGAAGTGATGAAAAAGGCTTTCTACCTGGCCCAGTCTGGTCGCCCAGGCCCGGTTGTCGTAGATATTCCGAAGGACATGACCAATCCGGCCGAAAAGTTCGAGTACGTATACCCGAAGAAGGCAAAGCTGCGGTCATATAGCCCTGCGGTGCGCGGTCATTCCGGGCAGATCCGCAAAGCAGCCGAGCTGCTTCTCTCGGCCAAACGCCCGATCATCTATGCAGGCGGTGGCGTGATCATGGGCGACGCTTCGGCCCAGCTGACCGAACTGGCCCAAATGCTCAATCTTCCGGTCACCAACACCCTGATGGGATTGGGTAGTTATCCGGGTAGCGATCGCCAGTTCGTCGGCATGCTGGGCATGCATGGAAGCTACACCGCCAACCTGGCCATGCATCACTCCGATGTCATTCTGGCCGTTGGCGCGCGTTTCGATGACAGGGTCATCAACGGCGCGACGAAATTTTGCCCGAACGCCAAGATCATCCATATCGATATTGATCCTGCGTCGATCTCTAAAACGATCAAGGCGGACATTCCGATCGTCGGCCCGGTCGATAGCGTGCTGACTGAAATGGTCGCGATCGTCAAGGAAATCGGCCAGGCGCCGAATGCCGAAACAGTGGCGAGCTGGTGGAAGCAGATCGAAGAATGGCGCGGCAGCCGCGGCTTGTTTCCGTACGACAAGGGTGACGGGACCATCATCAAGCCGCAGGCCGTCGTGGAAATGCTTTGTGAGGTGACGCGGGGCGAGGCGTATGTTGCGTCCGACGTGGGCCAACACCAGATGTTCGCTGCACAGTACTACCGGTTCAACAAGCCTAATCGTTGGCTCAACTCGGGCGGGCTCGGGACGATGGGCTTCGGCTTCCCGGCAGCCATGGGCGCCAAGCTGAATTTCCCCGATGCCGATGTCGCTTGCGTGACTGGCGAAGGCAGTATCCAGATGAACATTCAGGAGCTCTCCACCTGCTTGCAGTACGACCTGCCGGTGAAGATCGTAAACCTGAACAATGGCGCGCTGGGAATGGTCCGGCAATGGCAGGACATGCAGTACAACAGCCGCTACTCGCATTCCTATATGGAATCGCTGCCTGATTTCGTGAAGCTCGTTGAGGCCTACGGGCACGTCGGCATGCGCATCACCGATCTGAAGGATTTGCGCCCGCGCATGGAAGAGGCGTTCGCAATGAAGGATCGCCTGGTTTTCCTCGACATCGCCGTGGACACGAGCGAGCACGTCTACCCGATGCAGATCAAGGATGGTGCGATGCGGGACATGTGGCTCAGCAAGACGGAGCGGACCTGATCATGAGACACATCATTTCTCTGTTGCTGGAAAACGAGCCGGGGGCACTTTCCCGTGTGGTCGGTCTGTTCTCTCAGCGCAACTACAACATTGAGAGTTTGACCGTTGCGCCGACGGAAGACCCGACACTGTCGCGGTTGACGTTGACTACGATCGGCCATGAGGAAGTGATCGAGCAGATTACCAAGAACCTCAACAAGCTGATCGAGGTGGTGAAGTTGGTTGACCTCTCGGAAAGCGCCCACATCGAACGCGAGCTGATGCTCATCAAGGTGAAAGCAACGGGTGCCCAGCGCGCCGAGGTCAAGCGCACCACCGACATCTTCCGCGGGCAAATCGTGGACGTAACGTCGAACGTTTACACCATTCAGCTGGCCGGAACGAGCGACAAGCTCGACAGCTTTATACAGGCCATCGGCACCACCTCCATTTTGGAAGTCGTGCGCAGCGGCGTCACCGGAATATCCCGTGGCGACAAAGTACTGAGCATCTAATCATCTATCGAATGGCCGAACGGCCGGCAACAGGGGTAACACCATGAAAGTTTTCTACGACAAAGACTGCGACCTTTCGATCATCCAGGGAAAGAAAGTAGCGATCATTGGGTACGGGTCGCAGGGCCATGCACACGCATGCAATCTGAAGGATTCGGGCGTTGACGTGACCGTAGGCCTGCGCGCTGGCTCCCCCTCGGTTGCCAAGGCCGAAGCCCATGGCCTCAAAGTTGATAATGTTGCTGCCGCCGTTGCTGCTGCTGACGTAGTGATGATCCTGACGCCTGACGAATTTCAGGGACGCTTGTACCGTGACGAAATCGAGCCGAACCTCAAGAAGGGCGCGACGCTGGCTTTCGCACATGGCTTCTCTATTCATTACAACCAGGTCGTGCCGCGCGCGGATCTGGACGTCATCATGATCGCACCGAAGGCGCCAGGGCACACCGTTCGTTCCGAGTTCGTGAAAGGTGGTGGCATCCCCGATCTGATTGCCATCTACCAGGACGCGTCCGGCAACGCGAAGAACGTCGCGCTTTCCTACGCCTCGGGCGTTGGTGGCGGTCGCACCGGCATCATCGAGACGACGTTTAAAGACGAAACCGAAACCGACCTGTTCGGCGAGCAAGCTGTTCTGTGCGGTGGTTGCGTCGAGTTGGTGAAGGCAGGTTTCGAAACGCTGGTCGAAGCGGGCTATGCCCCTGAGATGGCTTATTTTGAATGTCTGCACGAGCTGAAGTTGATCGTTGACCTCATGTTCGAAGGCGGCATCGCCAACATGAATTACTCGATTTCCAACAACGCCGAGTACGGCGAATACGTAACTGGTCCGGAAGTGATCAACGCGGAGTCACGCGCTGCCATGCGTAATGCGCTCAAGCGTATCCAGGACGGTGAGTACGCCAAGATGTTCATCACTGAAGGTGCGGCGAACTATCCATCCATGACCGCCTACCGTCGTAACAATGCGGCGCACGGCATCGAGGTAGTGGGTGAAAAGCTGCGTTCGATGATGCCTTGGATCGCTGCGAACAAGATCGTCGACAAAGCCAAGAACTGAACCAGTCCTGATCCAACAAGAACGCGGCCTCGGCCGCGTTCTTTCGTTAGGTCAGCACAACTCTGATATAAAAGCGGCGCCGTCCCAGGTGAACCCACCAAGCCGGTCTATGTCGAAAAAATTTAAAGCAGCTGTAGGGTGAAGTGCATGAATGAGCGTCCCGAAGAGCCAAACAACCCCGTCGAGCCGGAGAGCTTGCTTCCGATTGACGAGCACGTCGAGGAGACGCAGGACTCGGAAGGCCGCAAGGTCAGGCATCGTGGCATCTATCTCCTGCCGAACCTATTTACGACCGCGAACCTATTCGCAGGTTTTTTCTGCATCATTACAGCCATCAACGGCAATTTTTATGTTGCTGCCGCGACGGTGTTCGTCGCGATGGTTCTCGATAGTCTCGATGGTCGTGTGGCTCGTTTGACCAATACGCAAAGTGCGTTCGGCGCCGAATATGACTCGCTGTCGGATATGGTCGCTTTTGGTCTTGCTCCGGCTGTTCTGGCATATGAGTGGGCGCTGTCGAGCCTCGGAAACGTAGGGCTAACGGTCGCGTTCATATACGTCGCCTGTGCCGCGCTCAGGTTGGCCCGCTTCAATACTCAGATTGGCAAGGTAGATAAACGCTGGTTCATCGGGCTCGCGAGCCCGGCAGCCGCAGGCGTGGTGGCCGGTTCGGTGTGGGCAATTTGGGCGCTCGACGAGCCGGGCATACGGGGCCTTGACCTTCCCCTTGCCGCGGTCATGTTGTTTGCGATGCTCGTGGCTGGTGCTGGCCTGTTGATGGTCAGCAACATCAAGTACTACAGTTTCAAGGACCTCGACTTGAAAGGGCGCGTGCCTTTCGTAGCAATTCTCGTAGTAGTGCTGGTTTTTGCGGTTGTCTTCAGTGATCCTCCTCGTGTGCTGCTCCTCATCTTCCTGGCCTACGCCGTATCCGGTCCCGTCCAGTTTCTGATGCGTCGTCGTCGGCGCGCCGAAGGTTGATTTCTCTCCTGTTCCGCTGTCTATTGGTGGTCCCAACCATGGGCAGCGGAGCACATCATGCTTATCCAAAGTCGTCGGCGCAGCGAGTGTCACGAATCGGAGGTCACACCGGAGGCGCTCTACCTTGATCGACGCCGATTCATTCAAGGTTCGCTGTTGGCGGGAGCTGCTTCGGTACTGCCGCTACCCGTGCATGCGGACGATGCGCGTTATGCCAGCGTCGATCCGGTAGACGCCCCCGAGTGGTTCGAGAGAAAGTTGTCGGATGCCCGGTGGGAGACGACGGATACCGATGGCGAGGCTGTCACGCCCTATCCCGACGCGACGTCGTACAACAATTTTTATGAGTTCGGCCCGAATAAGGACGACCCGGCGCGACACGCCTCCGGTATGAAGACTGACCCCTGGACCGTAACGATTGACGGTGAGGTCGCCAAGTCGGGACGCTTTGCGGTGGAAGATCTCGTCGCCCCCCCTCGGCTTGAAGAGCGCATTTATCGGCTGCGCTGTGTAGAGGCATGGTCGATGGTCATTCCTTGGCTTGGTTCCCCATTGTCGGAGCTGATTCGTCGCGTCGAGCCAACCTCGCAGGCCAAGTTTGTAAGGTTCGAAACGCTTGCGCGACCAGAAGAGATGCCTGGTATGCGCGGTGGTTTCTCGCTGATCGATTGGCCTTACGTTGAGGGGTTGCGCATGGATGAAGCCATGCATCCGTTGACCTTGCTGGCGATCGGGATGTATGGCCGAATCTTGCCCAATCAGAATGGAGCGCCGCTTCGCCTCGTCGTACCTTGGAAGTACGGTTTCAAAAGTATCAAGTCGATCGTCAGGATCAGTTTCTTGGCAGAGCAGCCGAGCACGACTTGGCAAACCATGGCTCCTCAAGAATACGGCTTCTATGCGAACGTTAACCCGCAGGTGTCCCACCCAAGGTGGTCGCAGGCTCGCGAGAGGAGGCTGCCTGGATCGCTGTTCAATCCCAACGTTCGCGATACCCAGATGTTCAATGGGTATGCCGATGAAGTGTCCGCTCTGTACGCTGGGATGGATCTGAGCAAGGACTATTGATGCGACACCTGTCGTTGCGGTTGTTTGTCTTTGTCGTTGCAACCTGTGTGCTGGGTTATTGGCTTTACCTGGGTGTTACCGGCGCGCTGGCGCCGGATCCGGGCAAGGTCTTAGTCGATAACCTAGGGCAGGGCGCATTGGTCTTTTTGCTGTGTTCGCTTTCCATGACACCGCTGCAGAGATTGTCGGGTTGGTCGGGCTGGATGGCGATACGCCGTCAGCTCGGGCTCTGGTGTTTCGCCTATGCCACGTTGCATGTCGCCGGGTATTTGGTGTTTCTTCTCGGCTTGGATTTCGCAAGTCTGCCAGCCGAGTTGCTGGAGCGTCCTTACATCATGGTTGGCGCACTTGCTTGGCTAGCGCTGCTCGCCTTGGCAGCTACGTCAAGTCGCTGGAGCATGCGCAAGCTTGGCAAGCGTTGGAAGCGTCTTCATCGATTGGTCTATCCGGTATTGCTGTTGGCCCTGTTGCATATGTTATGGGTCGTTAGAGCGGACGCCGGCCGTTGGGCGCTCTACGCATCCATTGGTGCGGCTCTGCTCGTTATTCGATTTCCAAGCGTCCAACGTTGGGCTGCGGCAAAGCGGATAAAAATGTGACGATGCTAAATTTCTTATTGACGGTCTCGCTTGTCGCCCTATAATGCGCACCTTCTCCGGCGCAGACCTTTCGATAAACCCCTTTATAATCAATAGGTTAACGAAAATAATGGCTTGCACGGAGGGCGAATTCGAGTAGAATGCGCCGCGCTGACAGGGTGGTGGTTTGGCACTGTTGGTGGCTCTGGTCAGGTTGATCGGAGAGGGTTGAAAGAGGTGGTTGACAGCGGGTTTAGACGCTGTATGATTCGCCTCCCGCTGACGAGAGGCTTAAAGCTGAACGGAAGCGCAAGCGGTTGAGAAGGAAAGAAATTCTTCAAAAACAGCTTGACGAGAAGCAAGGCTGCTGTAGAATGCGCGGCCTCGGTTGAGACGAAAGGCTTGATCGAAACGCTCTTTAACAACTGAATCAAGCAATTCGTGTGGGTGCTTGTGAGGTAAGACTGATGATCTGCAAGATTATCAGCATCACAAATACTCAACGAGAAATCATTGAGTGCTCTTCTTTTAGGAGAAGAGTTTGCGATTGCTGAGCCAAGTTTAGGGTTTTCTCAAAACCCAAGCAGTATTGAACTGAAGAGTTTGATCATGGCTCAGATTGAACGCTGGCGGCAGGCCTAACACATGCAAGTCGAGCGGATGAGTGGAGCTTGCTCCATGATTCAGCGGCGGACGGGTGAGTAATGCCTAGGAATCTGCCTGGTAGTGGGGGACAACGTTTCGAAAGGAACGCTAATACCGCATACGTCCTACGGGAGAAAGCAGGGGACCTTCGGGCCTTGCGCTATCAGATGAGCCTAGGTCGGATTAGCTAGTTGGTGAGGTAATGGCTCACCAAGGCGACGATCCGTAACTGGTCTGAGAGGATGATCAGTCACACTGGAACTGAGACACGGTCCAGACTCCTACGGGAGGCAGCAGTGGGGAATATTGGACAATGGGCGAAAGCCTGATCCAGCCATGCCGCGTGTGTGAAGAAGGTCTTCGGATTGTAAAGCACTTTAAGTTGGGAGGAAGGGCATTAACCTAATACGTTAGTGTTTTGACGTTACCGACAGAATAAGCACCGGCTAACTTCGTGCCAGCAGCCGCGGTAATACGAAGGGTGCAAGCGTTAATCGGAATTACTGGGCGTAAAGCGCGCGTAGGTGGTTTGTTAAGTTGAATGTGAAAGCCCCGGGCTCAACCTGGGAACTGCATCCAAAACTGGCAAGCTAGAGTATGGCAGAGGGTGGTGGAATTTCCTGTGTAGCGGTGAAATGCGTAGATATAGGAAGGAACACCAGTGGCGAAGGCGACCACCTGGGCTAATACTGACACTGAGGTGCGAAAGCGTGGGGAGCAAACAGGATTAGATACCCTGGTAGTCCACGCCGTAAACGATGTCGACTAGCCGTTGGGATCCTTGAGATCTTAGTGGCGCAGCTAACGCATTAAGTCGACCGCCTGGGGAGTACGGCCGCAAGGTTAAAACTCAAATGAATTGACGGGGGCCCGCACAAGCGGTGGAGCATGTGGTTTAATTCGAAGCAACGCGAAGAACCTTACCAGGCCTTGACATGCAGAGAACTTTCCAGAGATGGATGGGTGCCTTCGGGAGCTCTGACACAGGTGCTGCATGGCTGTCGTCAGCTCGTGTCGTGAGATGTTGGGTTAAGTCCCGTAACGAGCGCAACCCTTGTCCTTAGTTACCAGCACGTTATGGTGGGCACTCTAAGGAGACTGCCGGTGACAAACCGGAGGAAGGTGGGGATGACGTCAAGTCATCATGGCCCTTACGGCCTGGGCTACACACGTGCTACAATGGTCGGTACAAAGGGTTGCCAAGCCGCGAGGTGGAGCTAATCCCATAAAACCGATCGTAGTCCGGATCGCAGTCTGCAACTCGACTGCGTGAAGTCGGAATCGCTAGTAATCGTGAATCAGAATGTCACGGTGAATACGTTCCCGGGCCTTGTACACACCGCCCGTCACACCATGGGAGTGGGTTGCTCCAGAAGTAGCTAGTCTAACCTTCGGGGGGACGGTTACCACGGAGTGATTCATGACTGGGGTGAAGTCGTAACAAGGTAGCCGTAGGGGAACCTGCGGCTGGATCACCTCCTTAATCGACGATCACAGCTGCGTCATGAGTACCCACACGAATTGCTTGATTCACTAGCGAAAAGCGATTGGGTTTCGACCCGAGAGAGACGATTGGGTCTGTAGCTCAGTTGGTTAGAGCGCACCCCTGATAAGGGTGAGGTCGGCAGTTCGAATCTGCCCAGACCCACCAATTGTCATGGGATGTGGCCGATCTGTAGATGGGGCCATAGCTCAGCTGGGAGAGCGCCTGCTTTGCACGCAGGAGGTCAGCGGTTCGATCCCGCTTGGCTCCACCATTATTCTCGACAAATCGCTGAAAGCTCAGAAATGAATGCGTTCCGCTTGGAGTGTATTGATTTCTGGTCTTTGCGCCAGAACTGTTCTTTAAAAATTTGGGCATGTGATAGAAGTAGATTTGAACAATCATTTTCACTGGTGATTGTTCAAGTCAAGGCAAAATTTGCGAGTTGCTCGAAAGAGCGAATGCGGATTTTCGGCGAATGTCGTCTTCACGTTATAGACAATAACCAGATTGCTTGGGGTTATATGGTCAAGTGAAGAAGCGCATACGGTGGATGCCTTGGCAGTCAGAGGCGATGAAAGACGTGGTAGCCTGCGAAAAGCTTCGGGGAGTCGGCAAACAGACTTTGATCCGGAGATATCTGAATGGGGGAACCCACCTGACACAAGTCAGGTATCACACACTGAATCCATAGGTGTGTGAGGCGAACCAGGGGAACTGAAACATCTAAGTACCCTGAGGAAAAGAAATCAACCGAGATTCCCTTAGTAGTGGCGAGCGAACGGGGATTAGCCCTTAAGTTGATTTGAGATTAGCGGAACGTTCTGGAAAGTGCGGCCATAGTGGGTGATAGCCCCGTACGCGAAAGTCTCTTGTCAATGAAATCGAGTAGGACGGAGCACGAGAAACTTTGTCTGAATATGGGGGGACCATCCTCCAAGGCTAAATACTACTGACTGACCGATAGTGAACCAGTACCGTGAGGGAAAGGCGAAAAGAACCCCGGAGAGGGGAGTGAAATAGAACCTGAAACCGTATGCGTACAAGCAGTGGGAGCCTACTTTGTTAGGTGACTGCGTACCTTTTGTATAATGGGTCAGCGACTTATTTTCAGTGGCGAGCTTAACCGAATAGGGGAGGCGTAGCGAAAGCGAGTCTTAATAGGGCGTCTAGTCGCTGGGAATAGACCCGAAACCGGGCGATCTATCCATGGGCAGGTTGAAGGTTAGGTAACACTGACTGGAGGACCGAACCGACTACCGTTGAAAAGTTAGCGGATGACCTGTGGATCGGAGTGAAAGGCTAATCAAGCTCGGAGATAGCTGGTTCTCCTCGAAAGCTATTTAGGTAGCGCCTCGTGTATCACTGCTGGGGGTAGAGCACTGTTTCGGCTAGGGGGTCATCCCGACTTACCAAACCGATGCAAACTCCGAATACCAGCAAGTGTCAGCACGGGAGACACACGGCGGGTGCTAACGTCCGTCGTGAAAAGGGAAACAACCCAGACCGTCAGCTAAGGTCCCAAAATCCTGGTTAAGTGGGAAACGATGTGGGAAGGCTTAGACAGCTAGGAGGTTGGCTTAGAAGCAGCCATCCTTTAAAGAAAGCGTAATAGCTCACTAGTCGAGTCGGCCTGCGCGGAAGATGTAACGGGGCTCAAACCAGGTACCGAAGCTACGGGTTCATCGCAAGATGAGCGGTAGAGGAGCGTTGTGTAAGCCTGTGAAGGTGAGTTGAGAAGCTTGCTGGAGGTATCACAAGTGCGAATGCTGACATGAGTAACGACAATGCGAGTGAAAAACTCGCACGCCGAAAGACCAAGGGTTCCTGCGCAACGTTAATCGACGCAGGGTGAGTCGGCCCCTAAGGCGAGGCTGAAGAGCGTAGTCGATGGGAAACGGGTCAATATTCCCGTACTTCTAGTTACTGCGATGGGGGGACGGAGAAGGCTAGGCCAGCTTGGCGTTGGTTGTCCAAGTTTAAGGTGGTAGGCAGAGATCTTAGGTAAATCCGGGATCTTAATGCCGAGAACTGATGACGATCCTTCTTTTAGAAGGAGAAGTGGTTGATGCCATGCTTCCAGGAAAAGCCTCTAAGCTTCAGGTAACTAGGAACCGTACCCCAAACCGACACAGGTGGTTGGGTAGAGAATACCAAGGCGCTTGAGAGAACTCGGGTGAAGGAACTAGGCAAAATGGCACCGTAACTTCGGGAGAAGGTGCGCCGGTGAGGGTGAAGGGTTTACCCCGTAAGCTCATGCCGGTCGAAGATACCAGGCCGCTGCGACTGTTTATTAAAAACACAGCACTCTGCAAACACGAAAGTGGACGTATAGGGTGTGACGCCTGCCCGGTGCCGGAAGGTTAATTGATGGGGTTAGCGCAAGCGAAGCTCTTGATCGAAGCCCCGGTAAACGGCGGCCGTAACTATAACGGTCCTAAGGTAGCGAAATTCCTTGTCGGGTAAGTTCCGACCTGCACGAATGGCGTAACGATGGCGGCGCTGTCTCCACCCGAGACTCAGTGAAATTGAAATCGCTGTGAAGATGCAGTGTATCCGCGGCTAGACGGAAAGACCCCGTGAACCTTTACTATAGCTTTGCACTGGACTTTGAATTTGCTTGTGTAGGATAGGTGGGAGGCTTTGAAGTGGGGACGCCAGTTCTCATGGAGCCATCCTTGAAATACCACCCTGGCAACTTTGAGGTTCTAACTCTGGTCCGTTATCCGGATCGAGGACAGTGTATGGTGGGTAGTTTGACTGGGGCGGTCTCCTCCTAAAGAGTAACGGAGGAGTACGAAGGTGCGCTCAGACCGGTCGGAAATCGGTCGCAGAGTATAAAGGCAAAAGCGCGCTTGACTGCGAGACAGACACGTCGAGCAGGTACGAAAGTAGGTCTTAGTGATCCGGTGGTTCTGTATGGAAGGGCCATCGCTCAACGGATAAAAGGTACTCCGGGGATAACAGGCTGATACCGCCCAAGAGTTCATATCGACGGCGGTGTTTGGCACCTCGATGTCGGCTCATCACATCCTGGGGCTGAAGCCGGTCCCAAGGGTATGGCTGTTCGCCATTTAAAGTGGTACGCGAGCTGGGTTTAGAACGTCGTGAGACAGTTCGGTCCCTATCTGCCGTGGACGTTTGAGATTTGAGAGGGGCTGCTCCTAGTACGAGAGGACCGGAGTGGACGAACCTCTGGTGTTCCGGTTGTCACGCCAGTGGCATTGCCGGGTAGCTATGTTCGGAAGAGATAACCGCTGAAAGCATCTAAGCGGGAAACTTGCCTCAAGATGAGATCTCACTGGAGCCTTGAGCTCCCTAAAGGGCCGTCGAAGACTACGACGTTGATAGGTGGGGTGTGTAAGCGCTGTGAGGCGTTGAGCTAACCCATACTAATTGCCCGTGAGGCTTGACCATATAACACCCAAACAATTTGATGTTTGTGTGTCAGACGGTCGAAGTCGACAAACAAACCGAAAATCAGCATCACTCGCAAAACACCACATGCCCAATTCGGGGAAGCGACTCAACACCGACTCCCCAACCAGATTGCTTGACGACCATAGAGCGTTGGAACCACCTGATCCCATCCCGAACTCAGAAGTGAAACGACGCATCGCCGATGGTAGTGTGGGGCTTCCCCATGTGAGAGTAGGTCATCGTCAAGCTTATACACCAAACCCCCGACCATCTATGATGGCCGGGGGTTTGTCTTTGCGGGCTCGAAAATAAGCTACGGGCGGGTGGCGGTATCTGCCAGGCTTGTTCGCGGTGTATTGGTTGCTGAGATCCGCTCCGCTGCGCAAGCACGCAAAGCTGTTGTCTTGCCTGTCGTGAATGTTCGCCTGTTGTTGGTGCCCCTGAGGGCAAAGTCATGCGCTGTGATGTAGGCGGGGCGACCTGAGTCTAGGAGCGAGTTCAGGGACGTCTGCATTAGCCAGCGGTGTGGAGGCGGCGAATCGACAAAAGCTGCTCTGACGGCCCGACTTCATGCCGAGCCTAAAAGCCCTGAATGCAGAAACTTCACATATTCGCTGTGCTCGCCACCGGGCTCGGTTGAATCGGCTCCCTAAAGAGCCTCGTTTGAAAGCATTTTGAGGCGCGTTAGGTGAATCGCCCCGGCTTTTGTGGAGGCCGTTTCGTTTAAGTTAGGCCGCCATGGCCTGACCTGTTTGTTGCTGGTGGAAGTTTGCCTCAGCCTCCGCAGGCGGGATATAACCGATTGAGCTCAGCAGGCGCTGGTGGTTGTACCAGTGCACCCATTTCAAGGTCGCCATTTCGACGGCTTCGCGGCTCTTCCATGACTGACGGTAAATCAGCTCGGATTTGTACAGCCCGTTGATGGTTTCGGCCAAGGCGTTGTCGTAGCTATCGCCCTTGCTACCCACCGAGGGCTCAATGCCGGCCTCTGCCAGCCGTTCGGTATAGCGGATCGAGACGTACTGGCTTCCACGGTCGCTGTGATGGATCAGACCACCCGTGCAATGCGGCTGACGGGCATACAAGGCTTGCTCCAGGGCATCCAATACGAAGTCGGTCTTCATGCTGGTACTGACTCGCCAGCCGACGATCCGGCGTGCAAAGACGTCGATCACGAACGCCACGTACAGCCAGCCCTGCCAGGTCGATACATAGGTGAAGTCCGACACCCACAACTGGTTCGGGCGGTCGGCATGGAACTGGCGTTGGACACGATCCAGCGGGCAAAAGGCCTTGTCGCCGGCCACCGTTGTCCGCACGATCTGGCCACGTCTGATGCCCTGCAATCCGGCTCGACGCATTAATCGCTCCACCGTGCATCTGGCGACCTCCATGCCTTCTCGCCGCAGCTGCTTCCAGACCTTCACCGCGCCATAGCACTGCATGTTGGCATCCCACACTCGCTGGATTTCCAGGGTCAATGCGTCATCGCGCTGAGCACGACAACAGCGCAGTGCCGGGTTGCGCTGCTGAGCCACGTGCCTGCGGTAACCGGACGGGGCGATCTGCAACACGCGGCAGATCGACTCGACCCCGAGACGGTCACGATGCTGATCGACAAATGCCCTCAGGACTTGGTGCGGCGCAGGAAGGCCTGCCCGTCAGGCTCCGCCTGGGCAAAATACGCGCTAGCCAGGCGCAATATCTCGTTTGCCTTACGCAGTTCGCGGTTTTCGCGCTCCAGGGCTTTGATGCGCTCGCGCTCTTCACTGGTCTGACCGGGGCGCTGCCCCGCATCGGTCTGCTGGCGACGAATCCACCCATGCAGGGTTTGCGCGGCACAGCCAATCTTCGGAGCGATGGCCTCAATGGCTGCCCACTCGGACGGATAGTCGTTCAGGTGTTCCAGAACCATGCGCACAGCACGTTCACGGACTTCAGGGGAGTAGGTAGTAGTCTTTCTCATGGCCTCATCTTCTCAAGAGTTGAGGCCTCTACGAAACCCGGGGCGATTCAGACGCAGGAGATTGAGCAAGACTGAAATCAGTAGGTCTGCTTAATGTTAGCGTCGTTACTGTTCAGATAGGAGAAGCATCGCGCCCTGTCGAAAGCGGCACTCGGCGCGGTTGCTATTGCTCAATCGAGACGGCACTGCCATGGCGCGGCAAAGTTCGGCCCGTTCTGATGATTTCGATTACTGCCTAGACTAGCCGGCCGCAACGCTGCGGTTCAAATGGGCGCAGCGTTGATGTCGTGCCGACGTGTTATGCCTAATTATCCAGCTGCTTCGGCTTCTTCAGCTCTACGTTCGACCGCTACGGTGCCCATCTGTCCGCTTGGCTGGCGTCGTTTGATGAATTTCCAGTCCGCTTCGTCGATGTAGATTCCGCTTGGGCCGCTTCCGCCTTCCAGGTCGATGGCAACGTCGGCGGAGACTTGAGGCTTGACGGAGGCCAGGATTGGGACGAAGCCAAGTTGCTGGCTGGTCTCGATCAGGGCTTGCTGGTTGCGCTCATCGATGTCCGCGGCCTCGTCAAGGTAGTACGGAAGCCGGATGCGAGCCGCCTGTTCGCGGTCCATTAAGTGCAGCAGGAGGTACATATTGGTCAGTGCCTTGATGGTCATGGTCGTCCCGTTCGAAGCAGCACCGTCGATATCCGTATGAATCACAGGCTGGCCGCCAACCTTGGTAATTTCGAACGCCAACTCGAACAAGTCCTTCAGGCCCAACTGGTTGCTATTGGCAGCGACCAGGCGGGCCAGGTATTCCTTAGCTTCCTCGTTCTTACTGTCCTGTTCGCTGCTTTGCTGTAGGTCGAACACCGACAGCGTTTCGCCTTGCTCGTATTGGCCGGCGCTGTGAATGATCTGATCGATATGCTTGAGTGCATCCTTGTTCGGCGCCAGGACAATACGGAAACTTTCGAGGTTCGAGACTTGCCGCTTGTTGATCTCACGGTTGAACAGAGCTAGCTGATGCTCGAGGCTGTCGTAATCGCTGCGGATGTTGCGCAAGGTGCGGGCAATGTCGGTCACCGCGGCGCGGCGCGCCTTGGCGAGCGTCAGGGCTTCGTCCTGGCGATGTGCATAGGCGTTCACGAGTAGCTGCAAACGGCGCTCTGGATCTTCTTCGCTATCAAATTTGGCGACGCCCTTGAGACGCACCTGCGCATAAAGCGCTTCGATCTGACCATCGACTCGCTGCAATGCCTGCCAGCTGTCTTGATAGTCGTTAAGCAGCGGCTGGAGGTTATCCAGCGAGTCGTCCACCGGATCCATGAACGGTGTGCCGAATGGCAGGTCGGCTGGGAGCAACTGGCGGCGGCGCAGCGCGTCCTCCAGCGTACGCTCCTTGGCCTCGAGATCGGCCAGCTGTCGGCCGACCAGCTGCAGTTTTGCCGAGAGGTGCTGGACTCGTTCGGTGAAGGCGTCGCTGGTCCGCTTGAGTTCGTCCTGCGCCGCCTCGGCCTGCGCCAGCTGCTCAAGCTTGCCGTCCTCTTCGGCTGTGAGCGTCTGGCAGCTACGGAAATCCTCCAATGCCTTTTGAGCGTCTAGCACCTGTTGGTACAGCTGCTCGGCCTGCGCCTTGCTCGCGGCGCGGTCGACCGCTACCGAATGCTGAGCCTTGAGTTGTTTCAGTTCCCGCTCCAGTCGGTCTTTCTGGTCTCGCAACGCAGCGCGGTCAGCCAGCGCCTGCAAGGCCGGTGGCTCGATATGGGACAGGTCGATGGACAGCCCGGGCGCTTCGAATCGCTCGCCCTTGAAGCCGTCGAGCACCGCTTCGAGCGATTTGACCCAAGTATCGCCGTCGTCTGTGGCGATACCTTTGTCACCCAGCGGCAGGCTGAACAGCTGCGCGTTGAACAGGCGCATCAGACGATCGACATCGGCTTGGGAGAACTCTTCGCGCAGGCGCGAATAGCTGTTGTTGTCCGCATGGTCCAGTTGCTGGCGTACCGACTTGAGGCGCTTTTCCAGATCGCGCAGACGCTCGTCGAGATCTTCGCTGGAGAACTGGCGCGATTGCGACAGCGCACCTGCCAGCTCGTCGTGGGCGTCCTTAGCGGCCAGCAGCTGTTGTTCGAGCACGTGCGCATCTTCGACCAGCGCAAAGCGGTTCTTCAACGCCGAGAGTTCGCCCAGCCAGCGTTGAATCTCGCTGATCGCACGTTCCAGACGCATCAGTTCGGCAGTGCTGCCACGCTGTTCGTTCTGCAGGCCGTCCTGTTCGCGACGATAGTGTTCAGCCTGTATGACCAACTCCTCCTTGCGCGCGCCGGCATAGTCCTGCCACGTGCCGAGTAGCGAGTCGAGCAAGGGTGACAGGCGATGCAGCTTGCCACGCAGGGTTTCGCGTTGCGCTACGCCAGCGGCAAGCGCTTCGACCAGCGGGCCGGCGGCGACCAAAGCCTGGTAATCCTGCTCCATGCGGCGCACGTCGCGGAAGGCTTCTTCGGTAGCGGCGATGTAGTCAACGCTGCCAGAGCGCAGGCTGTGCTCGAACGCGTCGAGAAACAGCTGCTTGAGTTTGGCGGCGGTGATCTCGCGCATGTGCAGCAAGTTGATGAACAGAGCGCGAAATGTCTTCAGGCTCTGCTCGCTGGTCGAACGCAGCGGGATCAGCGTCATGTCCAGCGGGATCGAGGTGTGCCCGCCGACCAGGAGTCGGCGCAGCTCGTCCGGCTTGGCCTCATAGGCCTTGATACCGGCGCGCTCGAGATTGTTGAACAGTTCGCGCTGACGGAGGCACGTGCCGTTGAACTGGTAATGATCGAGGTCCAGCGAGCCCTGATAGACGAAGAACTGATGCCCGAAGCCACCACCCGGTCCACGGCCAGCAACGCCGATCACGTGCGGACCTTGGGGCAGCGCGACTTCGACGAGGATATAGCTGGTATCGCTGCCGAAGTAGAACTTGCGCGACTGCTCCAGGCTGTACTTGCCGAAGCTCATGTCGGACATGCGCGCCAGGATCGGAAACTGTAGTGCGTTGATCGAGGCGGACTTGCCGAGGTTGTTCGCGCCGTAGACCGACAGCGGAGTTTCCAGCGGGAAGACTCCCAAGCTGTAGCCCGCGGTGTTCAGCAGGGCAAAGCGGCGAATGCCGTAGCGTTCCTGGCTCATGCTTCAAGCTCCTTTTCTTCGGCGATGGCACGCGCTAAGGCATCCTCTTCGGACGCATCGTGCTCGGCTCGGTCCAGAACGATGATTTCCTCATCATCCTCGGCCATCAGTTGCGGCACAGGTAGGGACAGGTCGCTGCTGTGCAGGTTTGCGGCGAGGTCGCGGTCCTGCTGCACCGACAGGCAGACGTCGAGGAAGCGGTGCATGGGCGGCAGGAATCGGTAGACCCCATTGCTGTCCTCGGCAAACCCCAGTTGCGTCAGGCGGCGCACCACCTTCTCTTCGAGCTCCTCCTGCGTAGTGATCTCGGCCTGCACAAACAGGTCGCGGTACTTTTCCAGCAGGGCGGGCAGCTCGTCGCGGCCCAGGCTGCCCCCATCCAGCACGGCGAGCGGATCGCGCCCCTGATCAGCCAGGTGCTCGACCAGGATGAAGGTAAACAGCGCCAGGCGCTGGGCCGTCTTGTTGACCTGCGCGCCCATCTGCTCAGGGACGAAGTAATAGAATCCGCGCGGGTCGCAGACCAGCTCGAAGCCGAGCGCCTTGAAGAGTGCGCGGTACTGGTCCTGCATGTTCGAGAGTTGGGCGTAGCACTCAGGCTCGCTGCGAGACAGGTGATAACCCTTGAAAAGCTCCCGGAAGATCGGGGCTAGCTGGGTCATTTCCTTGAGATCGATGTTCATTAGCGGGGCTCGGAGAGGCTGGGGATGGAACGCGGCAAGGCCAGTTTCATCGGGACATTCAGAAAATAAACGCGGGGCAAGCGTGTCGCCCAGGCTATGCGCGATTCACACATCGGCATTCCCCAAAAGCGCGTAAGAGCTCAGGCTGACTTGATGATCGCGCGTCAGGTATTCGCGGCGCTCCAGTCGGTCGCGTTGAAAGCGGCCGTCGCGAGAGAGGCGTGAGAACCAGTAGAGGAGCTCGTCGGTTGCGCCTTCGGGCTCCTGCTCCAGCAGCCACTGCATCAGGTCCGGCAGTGGTAGCGCCTGCTCGCAGCGATCGAGCATTTCGCGCGCCGTCAGCGGTGAGCGTGGCGCTTCGGCCCTGCGCTTGCCGCCGCCTTTGGGGAATTGCGCGGGTTTTGCCTCGAAGCGGGCCAGCGCATAGACATAGGCTTCGACCTGGCTGGCCGATCCAAGGAAAGTGCTCTGAGGCCGGGTGAACAGCGGCATCGAGGCCTGCGGTACAGCGTCCAGCCCCTTCTTGCGAATTGCCGACAGGGCCAGCGCGGCGCCGCGGGTAACCGCATTGTGGCGGCGCGCTTCCTCGCGCAGCGGCAGGAGCAGTTCCCGGGCGTGCCGCAGCGTCAGTTGCGCGGTGCTCTGCATGTCCAGGATGCGTGCATGAGTGCGTAGCAGTAGATCGTCGTCGACCAGTTGACCCAGCCTCTGCTGTTCACCGAGCAGCTTCATCAATACCTGCTCGACGCGATAGACGCCTTGCTCGAAGGCGCCGTCGGCTGCGACCAGCTGGATCATCGGCTCGACATACTCGTCCCAGGTCGCCAGCACCTCGGCGTAACGTTGCCGCAGCGGGATCTGCCGGTCGCTGGTCTTGGCCCGATCGGCTACGCCGATAAGCGCCTGCTCGTCGTTGGCGAGCTTCTTCAGCACGTCGCGCACGCGCATGTCGAGCAGGCGCAGTTGGCGGGCCAGGTCCTGGCCGTCTCGGATCTCAAACGCATCGAGGATATGCCCGGCCAGGCGTTCGAGATGGCGCAGGTACGCTTCGATTTCCAGGCATAAGCCCAGCCGATGTTCGCGGCGCAGGTAGGCAAGGAAGTCGTGGATCTGTGCGTTCAGCTCGAAGCGATTGGGGCTCTTCGCCACTGGCACCAGGATATCCAGGCGGATCCACTGGTCGAGCAGGGCTGTGATATCGGTGGGCGTGCCTTCCGGCAATTGCGCGGCCAGCTGATGACGAAGTTCGACCAGGCTCAGGGTGCCGGCGTCGAAGCGTTCGCACAGCGGCTCAAGCAACGTCCAGTGTTCGGCGAGGGCACGCAGTACGCGCTTGGGTTCGATCATCGTGGCGCCAGTCCAGCCAGTAAAAAAGCGCAAATTGTACTGCATTGACGGCTGGGTGAAGGCCGGCCGGACAACTGGACGCGCCGAAAGCGACCTCACTCAAGTAACGAGGCGATTCACCGGGGCGTCATCGCTCACGCGCTAGCTTGTCTAGCGTCGGCCTTCGGGGGCCGCTCGGAACTGCCGGACGTCTTTCAATGGTGACGAAGTGTTGAAAATCTATTTCGATCTGCTTCCGTAATCGGCACAATTCGCCGCTTTTGCAAACGGGGAGCTGGCGGCTCCTGGCAGCAAACTACCTTGGGGGCACGTAGACATGATCAAGACGCCGTACTACCTCATCGACAAACAGAAGCTGCTGGGCAATCTCGAGAAGATCGCCTACGTGCGCAAACAGTCCGGCGCGAAGGCGTTGCTGGCTCTCAAGTGCTTCGCCACCTGGTCGGTGTTCGACCTCATGCAGCAATACATGGACGGCACCACTTCGTCCTCGCTGTACGAGCTCAAGCTCGGTCGGCAGAAGTTCGCGGGCGAAACCCATGCCTACAGCGTGGCCTGGGCCGACGACGAGATCAAAGAGATGGTCGCCAATTGCGACAAGATCATCTTCAACTCCATCGGGCAGCTGGAGCGCTTCGAAGCGGGCACCGAGGGCACCATTCGCGGCCTGCGCGTCAATCCGCAGGTGAGCAGCTCCGACTACCTGCTGGCCGACCCGGCACGCCCGTTCAGCCGCCTGGGCGAGCATGATCCGACGAAGATCGAGGCGGTGATCGGCAAGATCAGCGGCTTCATGTTCCACAACAACTGTGAGAACGCGAGCTTCGAGCTGTTCGACCAGATGCTGACAACCATCGAGGAGCGCTTCGGCCATCTGCTGGAAAAAGTGGAGTGGGTCAGCCTCGGCGGTGGCATCCACTTCACCGGCGAAGGCTACCCGCTCGATGCCTTCTGCGCACGGCTGAAGGCGTTCTCGGAAAAGTTCGGCGTACAGGTCTACCTGGAGCCCGGCGAAGCGGCGATCACCATGAGCGCCTCGCTGGAAGTCACGGTGCTCGACACCCTGTACAACGGCAAGAACCTCGCGGTGGTCGACAGCTCCATCGAGGCGCACATGCTCGACCTGCTGATCTACCGCCTCAACGCCAAGATGGCGCCCAACGACGGCGAGCACAGCTACATGGTGTGCGGCAAATCCTGTCTGGCCGGCGACATCTTCGGCGAGTACCAATTCGATCGTCCGCTGGCCATCGGCGATCGGCTGTCGTTCATCGACGCGGCAGGCTACACCATGGTCAAAAAAAACTGGTTCAACGGCCTGAAAATGCCGTCCATCGTGGTAAAGCAGCTCGACGGCAGCGTCGAGGTGGTTCGTGAGTTCGACTTTAACGATTACCTGTCCAGCCTTTCCTAAGGCCACAGTACAAGGGGGTGAAACAATTGAAGAAAAACGTTCTTATCATTGGTGCAGGAGGTGTTGCCAAGGTGGTGGCCCACAAGTGCGCGCAGCACAACGACGAACTCGGTCGTATTGCTATCGCGTCGCGCAGCATCTCCAAATGCCAGGCCATCATCGACAGCGTTCAGGCCAAGGGCGGGCTGAAGCAGCCCGGCGACATCAAGGCTTATGCGCTGGACGCTTTGGACGTGGAAGCGACCAAAGCACTGATTCGCGAAACTGAATCGCAGATCGTCATCAATGTCGGCTCAGCCTTCTTGAATATGGCCGTGCTGCGCGCGTGTATCGAAACCGGCGCCGCGTATCTCGACACCGCCATTCACGAAGAGCCGAACAAGATTTGTGAAACGCCGCCGTGGTATGGCAACTACGAGTGGAAGCACCTGGCCGAGTGTCAGGAGAAGGGCATCACCGCCATCCTCGGTGCCGGCTTCGACCCCGGCGTGGTTAACGCTTACGCTGCCCTGGCGCAGCAGGAATACTTCGACAAGATCGAGTCGATCGACATCCTCGACGTCAACGCCGGTTCCCACGGCAAGTATTTCGCCACCAATTTCGACCCGGAAATCAACTTCCGCGAATTCACCGGCCAGGTGTACAGCTGGCAGAACAGCCAGTGGACGACCAACCGCATGTTCGAGGTCAAACGCACCGACGACCTGCCGGTTGTGGGCGAACAAAACCTCTACCTGACCGGGCATGACGAGGTGCACTCACTCTCCAAGCACCTCGACGTACCGAACGTCCGCTTCTGGATGAGTTTCGGTGATCACTACATCAACGTCTTCACCGTGCTGAAGAACCTCGGTCTGCTCTCCGAGCAGCCGGTGCGCACGGCCGAAGGGCTTGAAGTCGTGCCGCTCAAGGTCGTCAAAGCCGTACTGCCCGATCCCGCCTCGCTGGCGCCGGGCTACACCGGCAAGACCTGCATCGGCGATCTGGTCAAGGGCACCAAGGACGGGCAGCCGCGCGAGCTGTTCATCTATAACGTCGCCGACCACGAAGAGGCCTACGCCGAGACCGACAGCCAGGGCATCTCCTACACCGCTGGCGTGCCGCCGGTCGCCGCCGCGCTCCTGATCGCCCGTGGCGAGTGGGATGCCAAGCGCATGGTCAACGTCGAAGAGCTGCCGGCCCAGCCGTTCCTTAAGTTGCTCGATGTGATGGGGCTGCCAACCCGGATTAAAGACGAGCACGGCGACCGGGCGTGGGATCAGGCTCTCTGATTCCTCTCTGCTGAATGAAAAAAGGATCGCCTCGGCGATCCTTTTTTCGTTTCAGACCTAACCTCAGACCGTGACCACGCCGAACAGCACGGCCGTTGCGAGCATCACCAAGCTGATGCCCCAGGCCCACAGCACGGTGTAGCGAATGTGCTTGTACAGCTCGACACCGGCCAGGCCGATGGCCAGGTAAACGCTCGGCACCACCGGGCTGATGCCGAAGCCGGTGTTCTCACCGATCAGCATGGCGCTGGCCACGGCTTGGGCATCGACACCCGCAGCCACGGCAACGTCGCGAATCACCGGCAGCAGGGCGAAGTAGTAGGCGTCCGGCGAGAACAGCATGCCCAGCGGCACGCCGAAGGCCCCGATGATCAAGTGCAGCCAGTTGGCCGAGCCTTCGGGCAGCACGTTGATCATCCAGTGCGCCATACCGTCGGACATGCCGGCGCCGGACAGCACGCCGAGCAGGATGCCGGCCGCAAGCATCACCAGGGCCATCTGCATGGCATCGCTGGCATGGCGCAAGACGGCCTGGTTCTGCTCCGCCAGGCTCGGGTAGTTCAGCACCAGGGCGACGCCTAGGCCGACCATGAAGCAGGCGAACAGCGGAAAGGCGCCAGTGAACAGGCAGACGAGGATGATCAGGGTCAGCGCCAGGTTGGCCCAGTAGCGCCAGTTCATTGGGCTCAGCTGACGGCTGTCGTCGCCAGCTTCAGCAGTCTGCGCGGCTTGGTGGCCGGCGACCACGCCATGGCCATGGAAGCTGCGCTGGGCACGCAGGCCAAGGAATACCGCCAGCGCCATGACCAGTGCCAGGCCTACCGCCTGCACGGGAATCAGCGAGACCCACAGCAGCGAGGCGTCGATGCCGGTCACCGCCGAGGCGCGTGCGGTGGTGCCGCCCCAAGGCACCATGTTCATCACCCCGGCGCTGAGCACCACCAGGCAAAGGAGCATTTCTCGCTTCATGCCCAAGCGCAGATACAGCGGCAGCAGAGCCGGAATCACCAGCAGGAAGGTGGCTGCACCGATACCGTCCAGGTGGGTCACCGCCGTCACCGCGACAGTGACCACCGCTACCGCCAGCGGCTTGCCGCCGGTGCTGCGCAGCAGGAAGTTGACCAGCGGCGCGAACAGGCCACGCTCGCGCATGACGCCGAAGTAGAGGATGGCGAAGATGAACAGCGTGGCTGTTGGAGCCACGGCTTTCAGTCCCTCGGTGATGAACTTGCCGATTTCCCCCAGGCCGAAACCGGCGAGGGCGCTGGCGATCACCGGCAGAGTGACGAAGGCGACCAGCGGGCTGATCCGGCGCAGCAGGATCAGGGTGACGATGAGAAACATCAGGCCGAAGCCCAGGGCGGTGATCATGTCGATCTCTCCGGTGTTGTTATTGTTGGAGACAGGGTGAAATGGCGGCTCAGTCCGGAGGCGGCAGCCTCAGGCCGAGCAGCGCGTAACTCAGGCTCTTGCCGTGACGGTCCAGCCCGGGGCTGGCGTTGACGCCACCTTCCAGTGCGTGCTCTACCACGAAGTTGAGGCCGCCCAGATTCGGCAGCTCGTAGCGTTTCACCGTGCCGATGGCGCGGTGGTTCAGGCAGCCGGCGACTCGGTCGCAGGTCAGCTCACGGGCCAGCCAGGCATAGTGCTCGGCGGCGAAGGCGAACACCGCCACGCTCAGGGTGTTGCCCTTGTCGCCAGCGCGGGCGTGGGCGTAGTCGCACAGCAGTACGTCGGTCATCAGAACCACTCCAGTCGTTGCCGCACCGCGGTGCGCTCGATAAAGAAACTGGCGGTGCCGAGGGATTCGCCGATATGCCGGCGTACGCCGCCACCGCCGGCGGGGCCGTTGGTGTAGAGCGATTCGGCATCGAGCAGCAGGCGTTCCAACAGGGCCTTGTCGCGATCCAGGAAGCTGATGCGCAGGCGCACGTCCTGGCAATCGACCGCTTGAGTCAGGCGCTGCTGAAGCCACTGACCGCCAGCGTCGTTGAACAGGCTGGCGACGCCGATCACATCGATCCACGGCGTGAGCTGCGGCGCCAGCTTGGCGCAGCGTTGCTTCAGGATGTCGCGCGCCAACGCGGCCCGAGCCACGGCGCCAGGGCCTGCGTAGGAAATCTCCGCTTCGGCGAACCACTTGCCGCGCAGGCCGACCAGCCCCTTGAGGTGCTTCGGCTGCGGTTTGCCGCGCACGCCCTCGACCGCCACCTGATCGCTTGCGACCTGCCGGACACGCACCTGGCTCAGGTCCATGACCACGTCCGGCGTCAGGTAGCTGGCCGGGTCGTGCACCTCGTAGAGCAGTTGTTCCTTGACCGTGCGTTCGGTGACGCAACCTCCGGTGCCAGCCGCCTTGCCGATGACGATCTGCCCATCGGCCGTGACGCTGGCGATGGGGCAGCCGACATTGGCCAGGTCCGGTACGTCTTTCAGGCCGGGATGAGCGAAGTAGCCGCCGCTGACCTGGGTACAGCATTCGAGCAAATGACCGACTGCCGTGGCCTGGGCGATGCGGTCCCAGTCATCGGCCTGCCAGCCGAAAGCATGGCGCAGCGGTCCGACCGCCAGGCTGGGGTCGGCGACACGGCCACAGAGGACGATGTCAGCGCCTTGATCCAGCGCCTGGACGATGCCACCGGCACCGCTGTAGACATTGACTGAGACCACCTCGCCATCGAGTTGCGCGGGCAGCCACTGCTGCAGATTGATGCCGCTGTCGAGCAGGTCGTCACCCAGTACGCAGGCGATGCGCGCCGAAGCGTGTCGCGTGCCCTGCAACTGCTGACGCAGGCGTGTGGCGGCGGCGGTGGGGTTGGCAGCGCCGCCGTTGGTGACGATGGCGATGCCGGCATCCAAGCAGGTCTCCAGCACCGGTTCGAGAAAGTCGAACAGGCGCAGGGCGTAGCCGCTCTGGACATCGTTGAGACGACGCAGTTGGGCTTCGGCCAGGGTGCGCTCGGCCAGCAGTTCGAAGAACAGGAAGCGTCGGCCGTCGCGACCGGCGAGGTCGTTGGCCAGCGCCAGCGCGGCATCGGGGCGATCATTGGCGAAGCCCGCGCCGCACCCGATATGAGCTGTTGTGGTCATTGTCGATCCATTTACGGTCAGGTATGCAGCCAGGGTGATGCCTGTGGATTTAGTTGTGAATTCGAAATGTGATATGAATTGATAAGAGAATTTTATAAGTTGCCGAGCTATGGACATCAGCTTTCGCCAGCTTCAGGCCTTCGTCCTGATTGCCGAACACCGCAGTTTCAGTCGCGCCGCCGAGCAGGTTCATCTGTCACAGCCGGCGCTTAGCTACAGCCTGCGCAAGCTCGAAGACGCCCTCGGCTTGTCGCTGCTGGCGCGCAACACGCGCAGCGTGGAGCTGACCGCCGCCGGCCTGCGTTTTCTCGAACAGGCTCGCCGCCTGTTGCGTGACATGGACAACGCCGTGCACGACGCGCATGAGCAACTGCATCTGGAGAGTGGTTCGCTGCGCATCGCTGTGTTGCCGTCCGTGGCCATCGAGCCTCTGCCACGGGTGTTGCAGGAATACCGGCGGCGCTATCCCGGTATCGACATCAGCCTGCACGACGGTCGCGCCGGGGAAATCCGCCAGTGGGTGAGTGCGGCCGAGGTGGATTTCGCCATCACCTCGGCGGCCGACGACCTCGGCGCGCTGGATTTCCAGCCGCTGTACGACGACAGCCTAGTGCTGCTGGTACGCGGCCACGAGCGCCTGCGCGGCAAAGCGTTGCTCGCAGCGCTACGTGAGCAGGACTACATCGCCACCACCCGCGATACCAGCCTGCGCGGCATGGCCGATGAAACTCTGCTCCGTATGGGATTGCTGCGCGATCCTGCCTGGGAAGTGGCGTACATGAGCAGCGCCGCCGCGCTGGCGCGTGCAGGATTGGGCTTCGCCCTGCTGCCGGCCAGCGTCGCAGATACCTTCAACGGCGACGGCAGCCTCGCCGTGCACCAGCTCGACGAGGCGCCTGCGCGCAGCATCGGCCTGCTGCAGCGCAAGCCGTGCTACCTAAGCCCGCCGGCGCAGGTCTTTGTCTCGCTGTTGCAACAGCAGGTGGGTGGGGCTTGGGGCATACCCACGACTACCGAGCCACGCAACGACTTCGGCTCTTGAGCCGATCGCGCTGGATAGCTCGAGTAAAGCGCCAATGTTCGCCTGACGCCATGCCGGCGGCGCTCGCGTCGTCACGCTCCGGGCCGACCTCGCCGCGCCGTCGAGCTGAGGAGCCACTCTTACCGCTACAGGGCAAGGTGGGCGATACCTCGGTGACTGACTTGCGGCGCCCACCCTGGTGCGCTTGGGGGCGTCCGCCGTGCAGCCTGCAGCTGCTCCTTCCCGCCCCGTCCATTTCACGCGACAATCCCCAGGCGACAAGCGCCCTGCCTGAGGCGCTCGGCAGCCGTGAGGACAGTCCTATGAGCAGCAACGACCGCGTCATCATTTTCGACACGACCCTACGCGACGGCGAGCAAAGCCCCGGTGCGTCCATGACTGGCGAAGAAAAACTGCGCATCGCCAAGGCGCTGGAGCGGCTGAAGGTGGACGTGATCGAGGCGGGCTTCGCGATCGCAAGCCCGGGTGACTTCGCCGCGGTGAAGGCCGTGGCTGACAACATCAAGGACAGCACTGTCTGCAGCCTGGCGCGTGCGGTGGATGCCGATATCGAGCGCGCCGCTGAAGCCTTGGCCGGCGCCAACTCCGGGCGCATCCACACCTTTATCGCCACCAGCCCGATCCATATGCAGTACAAGCTGCGCATGCAGCCGGATCAGGTGGTCGAGCAGGCGGTGCGTGCGGTGAAGAAGGCGCGCAGCCTGTGTGCTGACGTGGAATTCTCCTGCGAGGACGCCGGCCGCTCCGAGATCGACTTCCTCTGCCGCATCATCGAGGCCGCTATCGATGCCGGCGCGCGGACCATCAACATTCCGGACACCGTCGGCTATGCGATCCCGCACCAGTACGCCGATACCATTCGCCAGTTGCTCGAACGCATCCCCAATGCCGACAAAGCAGTCTTCTCCGTGCATTGCCACAACGACCTCGGCCTGGCCGTCGCCAACTCGCTGGCCGCAGTGGTCGCCGGTGCGCGCCAGGTGGAGTGCACCATCAACGGTCTTGGCGAGCGTGCCGGCAACGCCGCGCTGGAAGAAATCGTCATGGCGATCAAGACCCGTCAAGACCTGCTCGACGTGCACACCCGCATCGAGACCGAGCACATCCTCGCCGCCTCGCGCCTGGTCTCGGGCATCACTGGCTTTCCGGTGCAGCCGAACAAGGCGATTGTCGGCGCCAATGCCTTTGCGCATGAGTCCGGCATTCACCAGGACGGCGTGCTCAAGCACCGCGAGACGTACGAAATCATGTCCGCCCAATCGGTCGGCTGGAACGCCAACAAGATGGTCATGGGCAAGCATTCCGGGCGTGCGGCGTTCCGCTCCCGGCTCGAGGAGCTGGGCATCGTTCTGCCAGGAGAGGGTGAGCTGAACGCAGCCTTTGCGCGTTTCAAGGAACTGGCGGACAAGAAGCATGAAATCTTCGACGAAGACCTGCAGGCGCTCGTGTCCGACACGCTGGCTGAAGAGCTACCCGAGCATTTCCGGCTGGTGACGCTGGAAGTCGCGAGCAAGACTGGCGAGACGCCGGACGCGAAGATTGTGCTTAACGTGGCGGGCAGCGAGCGCCCGGCATCCGCCCAAGGTTCCGGGCCGGTCGATGCCACCTTCAAGGCCATCGAGTCGGTCGCCAGCTCTGGCGCCACGCTGCAGCTTTATTCGGTCAACGCCATCACCAAGGGCACCGACTCGCAAGGCGAGGTCACGGTGCGGCTGGAGAAGGGTGGGCGTATCGTCAACGGCAATGGTGCGGACACCGACATCGTCGTCGCGTCGGCCAAGGCTTATCTCAACGCGCTGAACCTCATGCAGGTTGGCGCCAAGGCGCATCCGCAGGTGGAAGGCGTTTGATCAGCGAACAGAGGCGCCGCGCCTATTTGGAGGCCATGCAGGTAGCCGTCTGGCTGCCACGCAGCGAATTGCCCTTTGCCGCTCCCTCCCGGCTGGAGCTGCTGCAATTCGAGAGCATGCCAGCCGAGCCGGCCCCGGCCCAGGTGCCGGTTCGACCTGCTGAGCAGCCGAGCAGGCCTGCTGCCCAGCCAGTGGAGGAGGCGGTCGCCGCATCGGCGAGTCCTGCAGCGGACGCCGTGCGAGCGGCCATGCAGCGTGTCGCCAAGCCCGATCCCAAGAAGCCGGTGGTGTCCGCCGACGAATCGCAAGGAGAGGCGACGGAGCAGCCCTCCATCGCACCGCCGCCTCGCTTTGCGTTGCAGTTGATGCGCGCAGGTAATGTGCTTCTACTGGTCGAATTGCCCACAGGCGAATCGTTCCAGAGCCGAGACCCGGCTTACATCCTGCTCAAAGACATCCTGCGAGCAGCGCGCCTGCCGGACAGCCCCCAGCAGGTCGGCGACGGTGAGCCGATTCGCTGGCCGCTGCTGCATCGCGGCAGCCTTGACCAGGGCGCCGACGCCGCACGCGATTACGTCCAAGGCGTCGTTGCCGCCGAGTTGGAAGGCATGGGTTGCGCCTGCCTCTGGCTGATTGGCGCGCCAGCGCTGCGCTTCGCCGGGGAAGTCGAGGCTGACGCCTGCTTCCGCGAACTGACTATTGAAGGGCTCGGGCCGGCGTTGACCATGCCTGGACTCGAGCAGCTGATGGAGCAGCCTGATAGCAAAGCACAGCTGTGGCAGGCCATGCGGCGTAGCATGCCGCGTTGGGTGATGGGCTTATGAGCGCCGTGATGAATGATGCAGTGAGCTTCCGCCCGATGACCCCGGCGGACCTCGAAACCGTGCTGAAAATTGAGTATGCGGCCTTCAGTCATCCGTGGACGCGCGGCATTTTTACCGATGCCCTGACGACCTACGAGTGCTGGGTCATGTTCGAGGGTGAACAGCAGGTTGGGCATGGCGTGATCAATGTGATCCTCGACGAAGCGCATCTGCTGAATATCACCGTCAAACCGCAAAGCCAGGGGCGCGGGCTCGGCTTGTGCCTGCTTGACCACCTCATGCAGCGAGCCCAGGCTCGCGGCGGCCGGGAGTGCTTTCTGGAAGTGCGCGCGAGCAATGCAGCAGCCTATCGGCTGTACGAGCGTTACGGATTCAATGAGGTGGGCCGGCGGCGCGGCTACTATCCGGCGGCCGATGGTCGTGAGGATGCGCTGGTGATGGCTTGTACGCTCATCGATTAGACGGCTAGCGGCCTCGCCAGTTGGGCAGGCCGCTGCCGGCCACAGTCGTTAAGGGGCCCTGTCACGACCAGAGTCGAGCGGGGCGTCGCCTTCCAGCTCGTTGTCATCCAGCACGTCGTCGTTCTCATGAAGAACGGCATCGCCGCCGCCTAACCCGGTGTCCGGGTCGCCATCGGCCGGACCATCCCACGGTTTGCCATCCAACGGGTCGTAGCGGGCCGCTTCGGCCTCGTCCAACTCCACGTCGGCGCCAATCTCATGCTCCGAGACGACACTCAGGTCCTGGTCTACCGGCCCCCCATGGCCGCGTTCGTGCGGCGACCGCGCGCCGTCGTCGGGAATCTGCGTTTCAGGCGCCAGGTCGTCCATCGTCGGCTGGCCGCCAGGCACTTCTCCGGTGGTCATCCCGGCCTCGGCTACGCGCTCCGGCGGGAATTCGTCTTCGAGCTCTTGCGCCGGGACTTCATCGCCAATCCGGCCTTTGCGGTCGTCGCGGTGCTGGTCAAAATCGAGCTGCTCGATAGAACCCATGCGGTCTTCGGTGTCGTCGATTTCCTGGGGTGTGTAGGGCTTGCGATCGTTCATGACAACCTCCTGCTTGAACCTTCGTCTTGCAGGTTGTGACCCGGCCCGGATAGGAAGATTCAGGCACGCCGCTAACCGGTCCGTATCGGCGGGAAGGGGACTGCATGCGGCAATGAGACGGCCGTTGGGCGGAAAAAAACGCGAACCACTGCCGTTGATCGGGAGTCTCACAACCCATGAGCAAACAAAACGATCTGCCTGCGCTAGCACCGCACCGCTGCGCCTTTTTCTTCGATGTGGATGGCACGCTTGCCGAGATCCAGCCACGCCCTGAACTCGTCTTCATCCCGCCCCGCTCACTGGCTGCATTGCGATACCTGCATGAGAGGGGCGTCCCGGTGGCCGTGGTGTCAGGACGCCCGATCGAACAGCTTGATGCGCTGCTACAACCACTGGTGCTACCGGCGGCTGGTGTGCACGGTGCGCAGCGACGCCCGGCCAGTGGAGCGATGCAAAACCTGGCGCTCGATGACCAGGTATTCGACGCCATTCAGCAAGAGTTGGCCGCTGCGTGTGCCGAACAGCCTGGCCTCGACCTGGAAAACAAGGGCGTCGCTTTCGCTCTGCATTTTCGCCAGGCACCGCATCTGGAAGACGTGGCCAGGTGGCTCGCCGAGGATTTCGTCAACCGCTATCGCGACGTACTGGCGCTGCAGCCAGGTAAATGCGTGTTCGAACTCAAGCCGCGCGGTGCCAGCAAGGGTGAGGTCATCCGCACCTTTATGCAGGAGCCGCCATTCGCCGATCACAGGCCGGTTTTCGTCGGCGATGACCTGACCGATGAAGCCGGTTTCGCCGTCGTCAATGAACTGGGTGGCGTCAGCATCAAGGTCGGCAGCGGCGAAACGGAGGCCACCGGCCGCCTCGAATCGGTTTCGGCGGTCGCCGACTGGCTCGACCAGCTGCAACAGGCCCTGTCCGAGCAGCGAGCACATCCAACACAACCAGACTGAAGCGAGAACTGCCCATGAGCCGACTAGTTGTGGTTTCCAACCGAGTAGCGCCAATCAAGGCGGGGAAGGTCGCCGCGGGCGGGCTTGCGGTCGGCGTCTACGATGCGTTGCGACAGGCCGGCGGCATCTGGTTCGGCTGGAGCGGCGACGTCAGCAGCACGCCGCAGACCAATACCGAGGTGGTCGGCAATATCACTTACGTGACGATGGGCCTGACCAAACAGGACTATGACCAGTATTACCGGGGCTTCTCCAACGCCACGCTGTGGCCGATCTTTCATTACCGCATCGACCTTGCCCGCTACAACCGCCAGGAATACGAAGGGTACAGACGGGTCAACGCCATGTTGGCGGAAAAACTTAAGCCGCTGCTCAAGCCCGACGACATCATCTGGATTCATGACTACCACCTGATTCCCTTCGCCGAGGCCTGCCGTCAACTTGGCATTCGTAACCGCATCGGCTTCTTCCTGCACATTCCTTTCCCGCCGCCGGAAATCCTTACCGTCATCCCGCCGCATAACGAGCTGCTCAAGACGCTGTGCTTCTACGACCTGATCGGCTTCCAGACCGAAACAGACCGTCTGGCCTTCCAGGACTACATGACTCGCGAAGTTCGCGGCATCCTCGAATCGGACGGCAGCCTAACGGCTTACGGGCAGAACTTCCGGGCTGGGGTGTACCCGATTGGCGTGGTGCCGGACGAGATCCAGCAGCTCGCTGAAACCGCGAAGGTGGGGCCACGGCATCAGCGGCGCACGACCGACGTGGCCCGCAAGAAGATCATCAGCGTAGACCGGCTCGACTATTCCAAGGGGCTGCTGGAGCGTTTCAGAGCGTACGAGGCCTTTCTGGAGCGTTACCCCGAGCACCGTCGCGCTGTCGATTTCATCCAGATTGCGCCCACTTCTCGCTCTGATGTGAAGACGTACCAGACCATCCGTCAGCAACTCGAAAGCCTGGCCGGGCACATCAATGGCTGGTTGTCGGACCTGGACTGGACGCCGCTTCATTACCTCAACAAGAGCCATGATCGTCGGACGCTGATGGGCCTGTTCCGTCAGGCCGACATTGGCTTCGTCACACCCCTGCGCGACGGCATGAACCTCGTCGCCAAGGAATATGTCGCCTCGCAAGACCCGGAAGACCCCGGCGTGCTGGTGCTCTCTCGTTTCGCCGGTGCGGCGCGCGAACTCACCTCCGCGCTGATCATCAACCCCTACGACTGCATCGGCATGGCCGAGGCGCTCGACCGAGCGATGCGCATGTCGCTGACCGAGCGTAAGGATCGTTACGAGCACATGATGCGTGCAATACGGGCGGCGGACCTCAATGCCTGGCGAGACAATTTCCTTAGAGATCTACGCGCGTTTTCATCCAGGCCGCGTGCAGAGGTGCCATCGAATCCCTTGTTCACGGTCTGAGCCGAGGGTGGTTGGGGCTCGCGTGCTTGTCAAAAACCCGAGCGGTTCGTAACGTGCGGGTCCGAATGTAAGGGGCAGGCGATGAGCAACGATCTTCAACAGCTGTTCGATAACAATGCGCGCTGGGCCGAGGCCATCCTTGACGAGGATCCTGAGTTCTTCACCAAGCTGGCCAAGCAGCAGGTCCCCGAATACCTCTGGATCGGCTGCTCGGACGCCCGAGTGCCCGCCAATGAAATCGTCGGCATGTTGCCCGGTGATCTGTTCGTGCACCGCAATGTCGCCAATGTCGTGCTGCACACCGATCTCAATTGCCTGTCGGTGATCCAGTACGCGGTGGACGTGCTGAAGGTGAAGCACATCCTCGTCACCGGCCACTATGGTTGCGGCGGCGTGCGCGCCTCGATGCGGGACGACCAGCTGGGTCTCATCGACGGCTGGCTGCGTACTATCCGCGACCTTTACTACGAGCACCGTGACCATTTGGCTGGCTTTCCCAACGAGGAGGCGCGGGTCGACCGGCTGTGCGAGCTCAACGTCATCCAGCAGGTCGCCAACGTCAGCCACACCGGCATCGTCCAGAATGCGTGGCACCGCGGCCAGCCGCTGTCGGTGCATGGCTGCATCTATGGCATCAAAGACGGCATCTGGAAGAATCTCAACGTCACCGTCAGCGGGCTTGACCAGCTGCCCCCGCAGTATCGCCTGCGCCCGAACCGAGCCGTTTGATGCGAGGCCATCAGGGATGGGCCTTTGGTGGCCTGCTATTGGCGGTGCTCTGCTGGAGCGGCAATGCACTCGTGGCGCGCGCGTTTCACGACGCCATACCGCCGCTGACCCTGGCGTTCTGGCGCTGGGTCTTGGCGACTTGCCTGCTCCTGCCCTTTGTGGCGCGCTCGATCTGGGCCCATCGCGCCACGCTTCGTGCTGCAGGCTGGCGCCTGCCAGTCGTCGCCGCGCTGGGTGTCAGCAGCTACAACTCACTGCTCTACACTGCAGCGCAGAGCACCGAAGCGATCAACCTGACGTTGGTTAACACCTGTCTGCCGCTGTTTACTTTCATTGGCGGCGGGCTGCTCCTGGGGGAGTGGCCCGCGCGCCGCGCCTGGTTCGGCATGCTGATCGCCGCAGGCGGCCTCGTTTACCTGATCAGCCGCGGTAGCTGGGTGGCTTTCACCGGCTTGGCATTCCAGGCTGGCGATCTGATCATGCTCGTGGCGGTACTGGTCTGGGCGCTCTACACGCTGTCATTGCGGCGCTGGGCCAGCTTTCTGCAACTGCCACCGCTTACCTTGCTCGGCGTGCTGATGGCGCTGGGCACGCCCCTTATCCTGCCGTTTTACCTGCTCGAGCTCGCCCGTGTCGGCGGCTTTACACCAAGCCTGGCTAACCTCTCGGTGATCGCCTATACCGCGATATTCGCCTCGCTGGTCGCCTACCTGTCTTGGAATCATGGCGTGAAAACCGTCGGCGCCGCCCGGGCGGCAATGGCTACCTACCTCATGCCGGTGTTCACTGCAATTCTTGGCTGGCTGCTGCTGGGAGAAGGCCTGAAGACGTTCCACTGGATCGGCGGCGGTCTGATCTTCGCCGGGTTGTTGCTGGCGACCCGCACCACAGCTTGCAGCGCAACGGCACAACAGGCGAAACAATAAGGCAAAGGCTTACAAGGCTGACCCTGCGTGCCGGGGGCGACCGGAGCGAGATGATGCGAGACGTTCCGCGTTGTTTCGTCAGTACACCGAATGCCCCGCTTGAGGATTGCTTGGCCGTTCAGGCTCACGCCGAACGTGGGTCGTGTGGCGCCGGGTTGACGCTTAGGGAGCGCGATAGATGGCGCACAGTTTGTTGCCGTCGGGGTCGCGAACATAGCCCAGATGCATTGCGCCCAGGCTGCTTTCGCGCAAGCCCGGCGGGTCTTCGCAGCTGGTGCCTCCGTGGGCGACCGCGACGTCGTGAAATTCCTGTACCTGCTCGGGTGAGCTGCATTTGAAGCCGATCGTACCGCCGTTCGCGACGGTGGCTTCTTCACCGTTGATAGGTTCAGTGACGCCGAACAAGCTGCCGTCGTGCCGGTAGAAGAGGCGGGTATGCCCGGTGGGGCCGGTGTTTCGGATCGGCTCGCCAGCACCGAGCACGCCGAGTACTGCATCGTAGAACCGCTTCGACCGTTCGAGATCATTCGAACCGACCATCACATGGTTGAGCATAAGGGCCTCGCTACGTGGTTTTGGATGAACAGTATGGGTGCCGAACTGTAGCACCGGCACGAAGAGGGCCGCCAAGACTCGCGCAACCATTCATGTACGGCTGGTAAGTCAAAAGCAGAACGGTCGAGCGCTTCTTCATTTCACGCGCTGGCGCTCGTGCATTGCTTTCCATGTGCAGACAGGCCCATTCCGCGAGTAAACATTGGGGGCAAGTGAAGTGGAAAACGGACACTTATTTTCGAGTAACGATGCGCTAGTAGCGCCCTGCAATGGTTCCCTAACCTTGCTTCCCCGCCCACGGCACAAGGATCTGCAAATCCCCAACCAGCAGCTGCGCCGCCACCATCCAGACCACCGCACCCATCAACCCCAACGACAGGTGCCCGACAACGATGCCGATGGCGATCTGTTTCCAAAGCCCGGCGTATTGATTGGATTGGGTTGCTGAGGTGGTGCGGTAGGGCGTTTCGCGCTCGGCGCGGATGTTGTCGAAGCTGTCTCTCATGGTGCTCTCGGTGCGGTTGGCTAAACGGCAGGCACAAAAAAAGGGTTCAGCTTTCGCTGAACCCTTTCTTGAATTTGGTGGCTACGCAGGGACTTGAACCCCGGACCCCAGCATTATGAATGCTATGCTCTAACCAACTGAGCTACGTAGCCAAGTGGCGCGCATTATTCGCGCCGCGCGGTTGTGTGTCAACCCTCCTGATGCGCTTTTTCTACCTGCTTTTTCAAATGCTTATGCCGCCGGTCCGGCGGTTGCCGGTGCGCTGTCGATCAGTCCCATTTTGGCGCGAATCCGGGGTTGGCCAGGCGCTCGTTACGGTCCAGCTCGGCGATCTGTTGCATCTCTCCGTCCATCAGCCGCAGCTTCTGCGCCTCGAGGTTGGCGGCGAGGTTCTCGCGCTTGGTGGAGGAGGGGATAACGGCGAAGCCCTGTTGCAGTAGCCAGGCGAGGGCGACCTGCGCGGGGCTGGCGTTGTGGGCTTCGCCGATGCGTTGCAGCACCTCGTCCTGCATCACCTTGCCGTAGGCGAGCGGCATGTAAGCGGTGATGTGGATGCCCTGGCTGCGGGCGAACTCGATGACCTTGCGGTTCTGCAGGAAGGGATGCACCTCGACTTGGTTGGTGGCGATGTTCTCGGCACCGATGGCGTCGATGGCCTGGTGCATATGGCTGATGGTGAAGTTGGAGATGCCGATGGCGCGGGTCAGGCCTCGCTGCTTGGCGTCCAGCATCCTGGCTAGGTAGTCGGCGACTGCCAGTTCATCGTTGGGCGACGGCCAGTGCACCAGGGTGAGGTCGACCTGTTCCATGCGCAGTTTGCTCAGGCTTTCCTCAAGGCTGGGGATCAGGCGGTCGGCGCTGAGGTTGCTCGTCCAGACCTTGGTGGTCACGAATAGCTCGTTGCGCGGGATGCCGCTCTCTGCAATGGCTTGGCCGACTTCCGCTTCGTTGTCGTAGATCTGCGCGGTGTCGATGTGGCGGTAGCCGAGTTCGAGGCCCATCTTCACTGAGTCGATGACTTGCTGACCCTTGAGGCGGAAGGTGCCGAGGCCGAATGCAGGAATGGTCATTGAGCGTTCTCCTGTAGGTTCTTTGATGAAGTCACTGCGAGGCGGTAAGCACTGGCTCGTGCGTATCTGTACCTGGGGTATGGGCTGGTGCTGTACCGGCCTTGCGATCCAGGTGGCCGCTCCAGTAGGTGAGCGTCAGGGCAGCCAGCACCACCAGCGAGCCGATCCAAGCGGTATGGATGAGACCCATGGAGGCGACGATATGTCCGCCGAGCCATGCCCCACCGGCAATGCCGAGGTTGAAAGCGGCGATGTTCAGGCCTGAGGCGACGTCCACAGCCTTCGGTGTGTAGTGCTCGGCCTGGCGCACCACGTAGACCTGCAAGCCGGGCACGTTGCCGAAGGCCACGACGCCCCAGAGCAGTACGGTGGCCAGCGCCAGCCAGGGATTGCCGGCGGTGAAGGAGAGGGCGAACAGCACGACCGCTAGGAGCGTGAAGATCAGTTTGAGCGCGCTGATCGGCCCGCGGCGGTCGGCCAGTTTGCCGCCCCAGATGTTGCCCACAGCCACCGAGACACCATAGACAAGCAGAACCAGGCTCACCGCGCCTTCACCAAAGCCGCTGATTTCTTGCAGGATCGGCGCGAGGAAGGTGAACGCGATAAAGGTGCCGCCGTAGCCGATCGCGGTCATGGCATAGACCAGGAGCAGGCGGGGTTGTTTCAGTACGGCCAGCTGCTGGACGAGGGAAGCGGGTTTGCTGTGCTGAATGTTGCGCGGCACGAAGAGCAGGCTGCCAATGAAGGCGATCACGCCGAGCAGCGACACCGCGAGAAAGGTCTCCCGCCAGCCGAACTGCTGGCCAATGAAGGTACCGAGCGGTACGCCGGTGACCAGCGCGACAGTGAGCCCAGTGAACATGATGGCAATGGCGCTCGCGGCTTTTTCTTTCGAGACCAGACTGGTGGCGATGGTCGAGCCGATGGAGAAGAACACGCCATGGGCGAGGCCGGTGACGATGCGCGCCAGTATCAACGACTCGTAGCCCGGCGCCTGCCAGGCTAGCAGGTTGCCGGCGGTGAAGAGCACCATCAACGACAGCAGCAACAGCTTGCGAGGGACCTTGCCGGTCAGGGCGGTAAGCAGCGGGGCGCCGACCGCGACGCCCAAGGCGTAGAGGCTGACCAGCAGCCCGGCCGAGGGCAGGCTGACGCCGAGGTCTCCGGCAATGGTGGGGATGAGGCCGACGATGACGAACTCCGTCGTGCCGATGGCGAATGCGCTGAGGGTTAGCGCGAACAAAGCGATGGGCATGGGATGAAACTCCGGTTGGATTGCATGGCGCGCAGTGTCTACCGCAGACTCATGCGGAAAAACCGGGTCTCAGGCCAAACATAATTGACTGTGAGTCACAGATGAAAACCACGCTCGACGAATTGCAGGCGTTCACGGCTGTCATCGATACCGGCTCCATCTCTAGCGCGGCGATGCAGCTGGGGCAGACCGCCTCGGGCGTCAGCCGGGCCCTGAGCCGGCTGGAAACCAAGCTCGCCACCACGCTGTTGCGCCGCACGACTCGGCGCCTGGAGCTGACGGAGGAGGGCGCGGCCTTTCTTGTTCAGGCCAGGCGGATTCTCGAAGCGGTGGAAGAGGCCGAAGAGCAGATGTCGCGCCGCTTGCAACGCCCGGCCGGGAGGTTGCGGGTGAATGCTTCCGCACCTTTCATGCTGCATGTACTGGTGCCGCTTATTGGCGGCTTCCGCGAGCGCTACCCGGACATCGAGCTAGAGCTGCACAGCAGCGACCAGATCATCGATCTGCTCGAGCACCGTACCGACCTGGCGCTGCGCCACGGGCCGCTGCGCGATTCCACCCTGCATGCACGGCCGCTGGGGCGCAGCCGGATTCGGGCCGTGGCCAGCCCTGACTATCTGGCGCAGCGCGGCATGCCGCAGCAGGTCGAGGACCTGGCGAAGCACAGCCTGATCGGCTTCACCCAGCCGGAGAGCCTCAATCATTGGCCGCTGCGTCATCCGCTCGGCGAGACCTGGCCCATCGTGCCGAGCCTGTGGGCATCAAGCGGCGAGACCGTGCGGCACCTGGCGCTGGCCGGGCAGGGTATCGCCTGCCTGTCGGACCTCATGACCGCTCGCGATCGCGCCGAGGGAGCGCTGGTCGAGGTGTTGGCCGAGGCGAATACCGAGGTGCTGCAGCCGATCCATGCGGTCTACTACCGCAACACCGCGCTGGCCGCGCGCATCACCTGTTTCCTCGACTACCTGAGCGAGTGTTTGGCTGAGCAGCTGTGGACGCGGTAGTGCGCAGGAGACGACCGGGCCGAACGATGGGGGGCTAGGCCTGCCTAATCCAACAGGCAAACCTGTGAGAATATCCCCATGCTCAGCGTGACCCTACCAAGCGATCCGCCGCTCCATCCCTGGCTGGCAGATGAATCCCCGCTGAACGACCTGGATGACGCCGAAAGCGATACCGAGCTGGACGACGGCGATACGCTGCCGGACGAGGTGCTGGAACAGCTAGAGAAGGAGCCACCGCCGCCAGACCCGATGCCTGATCCAGGCGTGATGTAAAGGATCGGTTGGTTGTAGCTTCCGGACCCTGCGGTACTAGCGACTTGCGGCTTTGATTGGCGGGCTCCGTTACATGCAGCGAACTTCAGCTTGCACGCGCGAGGGCGTTGCTGAGCCGTGCTCATCGGAGTCTTGTGGCTGATCCCATGGATAGGATCTCGAATCTCGGCCGCAGCCTTTTTCCTTGGCTTTGTGGCTCAACAAGTTTCTGGGCTCATGCGCGGCCAAGGGGCTTGCCGATAGTGGATGCACTTTGGCTTCCGCAGCGAGACGGCTCCTTGCCCGTCGCCCATTCAAAATTCTTATATATCGATACGCAGCCAGTCGGCTGGGTGCGTAACAATGTGCTCCCTTCGCTCAAGAGACGTAACGCATGATCAGGCGGTTATTGGTTGTTGTGTTGCTGATTGGCTTGCATGTGTTCGTCGGTATCACGTTGATTCCAGATCTTTCCCTGGGCCGCTTCGGCAGCGTTCTGGCGTGGGGCTATCTTGCGCTCTCGGCTGTGCTGATGCGCTACGGGGTGCTGGTGCGCGGTGCAGGCAATGCGCTGTTGGCGTGGACCGGGTTGTTGGCGATGGGCATCTTTTCCAGTCTCGCGATTTTCGCCTTGCTGCGAGCCTTTGTATTGGTGGTGGGCTCGCTGCTGGGCTGGGAGTCGGCTGCTGTTGCTCAGGGCTCGGCGCTGGCAGTCATCGTTGCGGTGGCAGCGGTCACCCTGTGCGGTGTGCTCAATGCGCGGCGCACGGCTCGGGTCGTCGAGCGCGACATCGTCCTGCGGAATCTTCCACCCGCGTTGGAGGGGTTCAGCATTGTGCAACTCAGCGACATCCATGTAGGGCCTACGATCAAGCAGGGCTATATCGATGCGATCGTCAAACGGGTCAATGGGCTTTCGCCGGACCTCATCGTCATCACCGGTGATCTGGTGGATGGGAGTGTGGCCGACTTGGCCGATGACATTGCGCCGCTGGCTCAGCTGAGCGCCCATCACGGCACCTTTGTAGTGACCGGTAACCACGAGTACTACTCCGGTGCCGACAGCTGGATTGCCGAGTTCGAGCGCCTGGGCATGGCGGTGCTGCTCAATCGTCATGTTCAGCTCGAGCATGGCTGTGCTCGCTTGGTCCTGGCGGGCATCGCTGACTATTCAGCTGAGCTGTTCCGGCCTAGCCATCGAAGCGATCCGGTCGCAGCATTCGCCGGTGCGCCCGATGACGTGCCGCGCATCTTGCTGGCGCATCAGCCGCGCTCGGCGAAGGCGGCGGTCGAGGCCGGCTGCGATCTTCAGTTGTCCGGTCACACCCATGGAGGTCAGTTCTGGCCATGGATGCACTTCGTGCGATGGCAGCAGCCGTGGGTGGCGGGGCTGCAGCGTCTCGGAGCGATGCAGATCTACATCAGCCGTGGCACCGGTTATTGGGGGCCGCCATTGCGCTTCGGCGCGCCGTCGGAAATTACTCGGATTCGCCTGGTCGGCGCCGGCTGATCGAGAGCTAGCTCGCCAGCAGTTCGCGGCGCAGCACGACGTAGTCCTGGCCCTCCTGCTGCCCGCGGCGCAGGGGGTTGCGGGTGCAATGGGCGGCAAAGCCCGCATCGACGAAACGGTACGGCAGGTGTTCGTCGCGACCGGTCGGGATGCCGAGGCGAGTGGTCTGGACGATGTCTGGGCGTGCGCCGATATCGTCCACGCGCAGCCGGGCGGGGTCCATGCGCTGTGCGTTCCACTCTGTCACGGTCAGGCCCAGCGCCTTGCACAACAGCGTCTGGCCAGAACAGAGGCGGGTGAGGGGCCGCAGACCACCTGCGGCAGCTGGGCTATTGGTTCGCATCCGCTCGATGGATTCCTCGCACGAGAGTGAGTCGACCCAGGGATAGCCCGCCTTGATGCAGACGGCGTTGCCATCGCCGCGGACGCTGAAATTCAGCGAGTCTCCGCCACGGGAGTAGTAGAGATAGAGATGGCCGGCCGGCATGAACATCGCGCGTCGCGAAGGGCTGTTGCCCAGTGAGGAGTGGCTGGCTTTTTCATCGACATAATAGGCTTCCGTCTCGATGATTCGGGCCGACAGCCATAGCCCGTCGACGCAGTGACGAATCACCGTCCCGAGGAGATCCTGTGCGACAACTTGGGCGTCGCGGTCGAAAAAACTGTCATCGAGGTGGTGCAACGGCGGTTCGGCAAGGCTGTTCATCGGAACTCCGGCTTCGGCAAGTCTGCCTGTTCCGACCGCATAAACGGCGCGAATATTCCGCAACAGCGACCAGGATTACCTGCCGGTCGTCGATAAGTACCCCGGGGAGTCGTCGATCGTTCGAGGTTAGACCGTTCGGTCGTTACTAACGGCCGGAAACGAAAAGCCCCGCTTGCTACTGCTCGCGGGGCTTTCTGGGGCGCATCTTATTAAACGTTGAAGCGGAAGTGCATTACGTCGCCATCCTTGACGATGTACTCCTTGCCTTCCAGTCGCCACTTGCCAGCTTCCTTGGCCCCGGCTTCGCCCTTGTACTGGATGAAGTCGTTGTAGGCGACCACTTCGGCTCGAATGAAGCCTTTCTCGAAATCGGTGTGGATGACGCCGGCGGCCTGCGGTGCGGTAGCGCCGACCTTCACGGTCCAGGCGCGTACTTCCTTCACCCCAGCGGTGAAATAGGTTTGCAGGTTGAGCAGTTCGTAGCCGGCGCGGATGACGCGGTTAAGGCCGGGCTCCTCGAGACCGAGCGACTCGAGGAACATGTCTTTTTCCTCGCCGTCATCGAGTTCGGCAATTTCGGCTTCGATCTTGTTGCACACCGGCACCACGACTGCGCCTTCCTCGGCTGCAATGGCGTTGACCACGTCGAGGTGCGGGTTGTTCTCGAAGCCATCCTCCGCCACGTTGGCGATGTACATCACCGGCTTGCTGGTCAGCAGGTGGAAGCCCTTCGCCATGCGAGCCTCTTCCTCGCCGAGCTTTTTCAGCAGAGTGCGTGCCGGCTTGCCTTCGGTAAAGTGGGGGATCAGTTTTTCCAACAGCGCCTTCTGCGCCACCGCTTCCTTGTCGCCGCCCTTTGCGTTGCGCGCCACACGCTGCAATTGCTTCTCGCAGCTATCCAGATCGGCAAAGATCAACTCCAGCTCGATGATTTCGATGTCGCGCTTGGGGTCGACCGAATTGGAAACGTGAATGACGTTCTCGTCTTCGAAGCAGCGCACCACGTGCGCAATGGCATCGGTCTCGCGGATGTTGGCGAGAAACTTGTTGCCCAGGCCTTCGCCTTTGGAGGCACCCTCGACGAGGCCGGCGATGTCCACGAACTCCATGGTGGTCGGCAGGACGCGCTCGGGATTGACGATATCAGCCAACGCCTGCAGGCGCGCATCGGGCATCGGTACGATGCCGCTGTTCGGCTCGATGGTGCAGAAGGGGAAGTTTTCCGCAGCGATACCGGACTTGGTCAACGCGTTGAACAGGGTAGATTTGCCGACGTTGGGCAGGCCGACGATGCCGCAATTAAATCCCATGGTGTCTTGCCTCGGTACTGGCTGGCAGCGAATGCGCTACCGGCGTTGCCAAACTGCGTTAAACGGCTTCGTAACGTGCAGTTAATGCCAAGCCGTTGCCTTGTTTTGCGTTCCTGCGTCGAGCTCGATCAGGCCTTCTGGCTATGCAGACGCTGCATCGCGCGCGTCCAGTCACCAACAAGAATTTCGGGAAGCACGTCGAATGCGAAATCGATGCTGGCGTCCAGTTTCTCGCGTTCGGCCTGGGGCGCACGCCCCAGCACATAGCCGGTTACCAGGCTGCTGTGCCCCGGATGCCCAATGCCCAGACGCAGACGGTAGAAATTATTCTGGTTGCCGAGCTTGGCGATGATGTCGCGTAGCCCGTTATGGCCGCCGTGGCCGCCGCCCTGTTTGAGCTTGGCGATGCCAGGAGGCATGTCGAGTTCATCATGGGCGACCAGGATGGACTCAGGGGGAATTCGGAAAAAGCCGGCAAGTGCCGCCACCGCCTGACCGCTGCGGTTCATAAAAGTGGTGGGGATCAATAGCCGGACGTCTTCGCCCTGATGGCGGAACTTGCCGACCAGACCAAAGTACTTGCGATCCACGCTGAGGTTGACGCCCTCGCGGGCTGCCAGACGCTCAACGAAAAGGGCCCCTGCGTTATGCCGGGTCTGGTCGTATTCTGGGCCTGGGTTACCCAGGCCGACGATCAGTTTTACGGCAGTCACGACAGAGGCCCTTCCTCAGGTCTTGGCGAGTGGATTACTCGTCAGCGCCTTCTTCTTTCGGAGTGTCTTCCTTGTTCACGCGCGGGGCATGAACGTTGGCGACCGGCAGGTCACTGCCGTGGGCCAGGGAAACCAGCTCGACGCCCTTCGGCAGGGTCAGGTCGGTCATGTGCAGAACCTGGCCGACTTCAACTTTGGCCATGTCGACTTCGATGAACTCCGGCAGATCCTGCGGCAGGCAGGACACTTCAACTTCGTTGATGTTGTGCAGGATTTCGCCACCCTGCTGCTTCACGCCAACCGAGGTTTCCTGGTTGATGAAGTGCAGCGGGACGGTAGCGGTCAGCTTGTGACCTTCGACGACGCGGACGAAGTCAGCGTGCAGTACGAAGCTCTTGGCCGGATGACGCTGCAGCGCCTTGATCAGAACGGATTCGTTCTGGCCGTCGACGTTCAGGGTCAGCACGTGGCTGAAGGACGCTTCGGTTTCCAGCAGCTTGGCCAGATCTTTGGCCAGCAGGCTGATGGATTGCGGAGCTTTGTCGCCGCCGTAGATTACGGCCGGGACGAGGTTGGCGTTACGACGCAGGCGGCGGCTCGCACCTTTCCCCAGGTCGGAACGCACTTGGGCATTCAGGGTGAAGTCAGTCATTGTGTTTCTCCAAGATGACAACGCGCCCGAGGTGCTCGCGACCAGCACCGCCGGGCGGTTGGGCAAAAAGCCCCGCACGAGGCGGGGCACATTTTCGTTCGGCGCGAAAGCTGAGCTCGAGGCTTAGCGGAACATCGCGCTGATCGATTCGGCATTGCTGATGCGGCGGACCGCTTCAGCGACCATTGGCGCGATGTCCAATTGGCGAATACGGGTACAGGCTTGGGCCGCTGCGGACAGCGGGATGGTATTGGTCACCACCAACTCGTCGAGTACGGAGCCTTCGATATTCTCGATGGCGCGACCGGAGAGGATAGGGTGAGTGCAATACGCGAAGACCTTGGCTGCGCCATGATCTTTCAAAGCGGTAGCTGCGTGGCACAGGGTGCCCGCGGTATCGACCATGTCGTCCACGAGGATGCAGGTACGGCCTTCGATATCACCGATGATGTGCATCACTTCGGACTGGTTGGCCTTCGGGCGACGCTTGTCGATGATGGCCAAATCAACACCCAGCGACTTGGCAACGGCGCGAGCACGTACCACGCCACCAATGTCGGGGGAGACGATCATCAGGTTTTCAAACCGCTGGGCCTGGATGTCATCGACCAGTACGGGCGAGCCGTAGATGTTGTCCACGGGCATGTCGAAGAAACCCTGGATCTGGTCGGCGTGCAGGTCGACGGTCAGAACGCGGTTGACGCCTACGACGTCGAGCATGTCCGCGACAACCTTGGCGCTGATCGGCACGCGTGCAGAACGCGGGCGCCGATCCTGGCGGGCATAACCGAAGTACGGGATGACAGCCGTGATGCGTGTGGCGGAGGAGCGGCGGAAGGCGTCGGCCATCACTACCAGTTCCATCAGGTTGTCATTGGTGGGGGCGCAGGTCGGTTGAATCAGGAAAACGTCCTTGCCGCGAACGTTTTCGTTGATCTCGACACTGATCTCGCCGTCGGAGAATTTACCGACGTAAGCATCACCGAGCGGGATATGCAGCTGACGTACGACACGCCGGGCCAGGTCGGGGTTGGCGTTCCCCGTGAAGACCATCATCTTGGACACGCGCAGTACCTGCCTGAGGGTGGATCCGATGAAACAAAAAGCTGTTCAAAAGGCCAGGCTTCTTGAACAGCTTTCGTGAGATATGGCAGGGGCGGCTGGATTCGAACCAACGCATGGCAGGATCAAAACCTGCTGCCTTACCGCTTGGCGACGCCCCTATAGGTCTAGCTGAATGTCTGGAAAGGTTATGGCAGGGGCGGCTGGATTCGAACCAACGCATGGCAGGATCAAAACCTGCTGCCTTACCGCTTGGCGACGCCCCTGTAACGTATAACCTGATGCTAGACACTCACTTCCTGTGCCAGTTGCGCAAGCCTGCGGTGCAGCATCGAGATGTTGCGACCTTGGGCGACGAACGCTGGCAAGTCAGCTGGAAGTTGGCGGCAGACTTTATCAGCCTCACCCTGGTTTGGGAAGCTCCCAAACACACAAGCCCCAGTGCCGGTCATTCTTGCTGGAACAAATTTGTTCAACAAGCTCAAGGCGTTACGCACTTGGGGGTAACGCCTCTCTACAACCGGCTGGCAGTCGTTACGACCACCCCCTTCAAGAAGGCTGCGAACTGTAATGGCCGGGGTATTACGTGTCAACTCTGGGTCGGAAAATATTTCCGCTGTACTAACAGAGACTTGCGGCGCGATCACGAGGAACCAGGGCTCGCTGAGTTCGACTGGTTCGAGACGCTCTCCGACCCCCTCTGCAAACGCCGCGCGGCCTCTGACGAACACTGGTACGTCAGCACCGAGCGTAAGGCCAATCCGCGCCAGGCGCTCTTCGCCCAGATGGGTTTGCCAGAGGCGGTCGAGGCCGAGCAGGGTGGTCGCGGCGTCGGAACTGCCACCCCCGATACCGCCGCCCATGGGCAGTCGCTTGGTCAGCTCGATATCGGCCCCCAAGGTGCAGCCGCTTTCGGCCTGGAGCAGGCGCGCCGCGCGAACCACCAGATTGCTGTCGTGATCGACGCCCGGCAGCGGCGTGATCAGGCGGATGCAACCGTCCTCGCGCAAGGTAAAGCTGAGTTCGTCGCCGTGGTCGAGAAACTGGAATAGCGTCTGCAGCTCGTGATAGCCGTCGTCGCGCCGACCGAGAATGTGCAGCATCAGGTTGAGTTTGGCGGGCGCAGGCAGGACCAGCGGAGGCATCAGTGGCCCAGCTGGCGTGGCTGCCAGTCCTTGATCACCAGGGTGATCTGCAGGTCGCGACCCGCCAGCTTGATGCGTGTCGGCAGGGCATAGCCATCCTCATCGGCATAGCTCAGATACTGAACATCCCAGTCATCCTGCTGGAGGCTGGCGAGGCGACCGTCAGCATCAATTGCGATGCGGCTGCGGCTACCCGGCGCGGGCAGACCGCGCACCCACCAGAGCAGGTTCGACACCGGCAGGCGCCAACCTAATTGAGTTTCCACCAATGCTTCAGGTGAGTCGGCTTCGAAACGGCCCTGGCCGGCGACTTCGAGGGCGACGGCATCGGGCCGGCCGGTCAATCGGGTCGCGCCGCGTCCCAGCGGGCCCGAAAGCCGGATATCGAAGTAGTCCTGGCGTTGCAGCCAGAACAAGGTTCCGCTGCCCGAGTCCTGCGGCGCGCGAATACCGATCTTGCCGTTGATCTGCCAGCCGTCTATCTCGCTGGTGCGCGTTTTATGTGCGCTCCAGTCCTCGGGGTTGCCGGGGCCCTCGACCGTCTCCTGAGGAGCGAGCCCGGCACAGCCAGCAAGCAGCAAAGCAACGGCGTAGATCAGCAGGTTGCGCATTGGTCTCATAACGTCAGAGGGTCTCCGAGCCTGTCAGGCGTTTGATGGTGTCGCGCAGAATCTGGCTGTCAGGCTCCTGCTCGAGTGCTTCGGCCCACACCCGGCGGGCTTCGCGTTGTTTGCCAGCCGCCCAGAGCACTTCGCCGAGGTGGGCAGCGACTTCGTGGTCGGGAAAGCGCTCGAGGGCTTGGCGCAGCTGAGCTTCGGCCTCTTGAAGGTTGCCCAGTCGGTAGTTGACCCAGCCAAGGGAGTCGAGGATGGCGGCGTCATCTGGATTGAGCCGGTACGCCTGCTGAATAAGGGCGAGGGCTTCTTCGTGCCGGTCAGTGCGATCGGCCAGCGTATAGCCCAGCGCGTTGATCGCCATGGCGTTGTCCGGCTCGCGTTCAATGATGAAGCGCAGGTCCTTTTCCAGCTGCGCCAGATCGCCGCGTTTTTCCGCGATCATCGCACGCGTGTAAAGGAGAGTCAGATCTTCGGGGAATTGCTTGAGGGCCTGCTCGGCAAGTTGCCAGGCCTGTTCGGTTTGCTGCTGGTTGGACAGCGCCTCGATCTCGATCAGGTAGAGCTGGATGGCATAGTCGGGCTGCTCGTCCCGGGCTTGCGCGAGCAGGCGGGAGGCTTCGTCGTGGCGGCCGAGCGAGAAAAGCACTTCGCTCTGCATGAGCTGCGCTGGCAGATACTCGTTACCGGGCCCGACCTTGGCGAACGCCTCCAGCGCTTGCTCTGGCTCACCCAGTTCGCGGTAGGCACGGCCAAGGTTGAATTGGGCGGCGTCCAGGTGACTGCCTCGGGCGATCAATTCCTGCAGATAGACGATCGCCTCACGCCAGGCCTCGGCTTCCAGGCAGACAAGCGCCATGGAAAAGCGCAAGTCATCGTCGCCCGGATACTGCTGGACCAGGGTCGCAAATTCGCCCATGGCGTCCTCGAGTCGCTCCTGCTCGACCAGTAGACGGGCATACGTCAGGCGCAGACGCTTGTCTTCCGGATGCTGGCGTAAGCTCTTCTCGAGCAGCGGAAGCGCTTCCTCGCCCCGGTTCAGCACTTGCAGCAGGCGTGCCTGCAAAAGAATCGAGGGTATTTCCTGATTGCGCGCCGGCTGCGCCTCGAGCAGGTCGAGCGCCTCTTCGGGCCTGCCGTCCTGCTGCAGCAGCACCGCTTTTCCAAACTTCAACTGCGGATTGTCGGGATGCTTGACCAGCAGTTGGTCGAAGCTCTGAAGCAGGCCAGCACGCGTGTCAGGATCGGTCTGGGCGGCCGACAGGGCCAAGAAGTCGAAGTGCGTATCGCCCTGGCCTTGCAGGACGGTTTCCATGTAGGCGAGCGATTCCTCGTAACGACCGGCGCGCGCCAGTTGCACAGCGGCAGCGCGCTGAGCGTCCAGGTTTTCTGGAGCGTTGCGTGCCCAGATCAGCGCGGTATCAAGCGCTGCTTGATCGGCCCTCAGGTACTCGGCGATGCGAAAGCCCCGCTCGGCAACGCCAGCGTCCTCGGTGGCGTTGGCCTGCTGGACGTAATTACCGAGGGCGATGTCGAACCGATTGCGCTGTCCGGCGAGTTCGGCAACCAGCAGCGCATAGAGCGTGTCGGCGCGGAACGAACCGTACTCGCTTGGCTCGCTGGCGACCGGCGCGGGCGTTGCGTCCTCAACTGGCGGGCCGGCATCGGGCGTGCTCTGCATGAAGCTTTGGCAGCCACCCAGGAACAGCGCGGCACTGAGGACGAGGAGTTTGTTCATATAAGGGAGGTTTGGCTTATCTGCGGTCGCGGCATGATGACACAAGCGGCCGGGCAAGCCCATGGGCCGCCGGGCCGGCCTCTTGGGTCGGCTTGGTCAGGTACAGACAATGACCTGCAACGGTTGTTCTAAGTCAGGCGAAGTAGGAGAATCGCGCGCTCCGTTTTTCGAATCAGCGACCTGCATGGCTTTCATCGCGCTTGGCATCAATCACAAGACCGCATCGGTGGATGTGCGCGAGCGTGTGGCGTTCACGCCCGAGCAGATGGTCGAGGCGCTGCAGCAGCTGTGCCGTGTCACGCCGACGCGCGAAGCGGCGATTCTGTCGACCTGCAATCGCAGTGAGCTGTATCTGGAACAGGATCAGGTCGAGGCTGAGACCGTGCTCGCCTGGTTGGCGCAGTACCACCGGTTGAACCTCGACGACCTCAAGGCCTGTGCCTACGTGCACGTCGATGACCAAGCCGTGCGCCATATGATGCGTGTCGCTTCTGGCCTGGATTCGATGGTGCTGGGCGAGCCGCAGATTCTCGGTCAGATGAAGTCCGCCTACGCTGTGGCGCGTGAGGCGGGTAGCGTCGGGCCGCTGCTGGGGCGGCTGTTCCAGGCGACGTTCAGCACCGCCAAGACCGTGCGTACCGACACCGCCATCGGTGAGAACCCCGTGTCGGTCGCCTTTGCCGCGGTCAGCCTGGCCAAGCAGATATTCGCCAGCCTCGATCGCAGCCAGGCGCTGCTGATCGGTGCCGGTGAGACCATCACGCTGGTCGCTCGGCATCTGCATGAGCAGGGCGTCAAGCGAATCGTTGTGGCCAACCGGACATTGGAGCGGGCCAGTGCCCTGGCCGAGCAGTTTGGCGCCCACGCGATCCTGCTCGCCGACATTCCCCAGGAGCTTTACAACAGCGACATCGTCATCAGCTCGACGGCCAGCCAGCTGCCAATCCTGGGCAAGGGAGCGGTCGAGCAGGCGCTGAAAAAGCGCAAGCACAAGCCGATGTTCATGGTCGACATCGCCGTGCCCCGCGACATAGAAGCGCAGGTTGGCGAGCTGGATGACGTCTATCTCTACACGGTCGACGACCTGCATGAGGTAGTCGCGGAAAATCTGAAGAGCCGCCAGGGAGCGGCGCAGGCCGCCGAAGAGCTGGTCGCCGCCGGTACCGAGGATTTCATGGGTCGCCTGCGCGAGCTGGCCGCCGTGGATGTGCTCAAGGCCTACCGCCAGCATGCCGAGCGCATTCGTGACGACGAGTTGGTCAAGGCTCAGCGGCTGCTGACGAATGGGGCGACGGCCGAGGAGGCCCTGGCGCAGTTGGCGCGAGGGCTTACGAACAAGTTGCTGCATGCCCCCAGCGTGCAGCTGAAAAAACTTTCTGCCGAAGGGCGCGTCGAGGCGCTGAGCATCGTTCAGGAACTCTTTGCCCTACAGAACAGCACGGAAAAATCATGAAAGCGTCGCTGCTGAACAAACTCGACATTCTGCAGGACCGTTTCGAAGAGCTGACGGCGCTGCTCGGGGACGCCGAGGTCATCAGCGACCAGACACGCTTCCGGGCCTATTCGCGTGAATACGCCGAGGTCGAGCCGGTGATCGCGACCTATCGCCGCTACCTGAAGCTTCAGTCCGACCTTGAAGGTGCCCAGGCACTGTTAAAGGACACGGACCCGGATGTCCGCGAAATGGCCGAGGAGGAGGTTGCCGAGGCTCACGGTCAGCTGGCCGAGGTGGAGGGGCAACTGCAGCGAATGCTGCTACCGAAGGACCCGAAGGACGGGCGCAATGTATTCCTCGAAATCCGCGCCGGCACTGGCGGCGATGAGGCGGCGATCTTCTCGGGTGACCTGTTCCGCATGTATTCACGCTACGCCGAGCGGCAGGGGTGGCGCGTCGAGATTCTTTCCGAGAACCCCGGCGAACATGGCGGTTATAAAGAAGTCATTTCGCGCGTCGAGGGCGATAACGTCTACGCAAAGCTCAAGTTCGAATCCGGTGCGCACCGCGTGCAGCGCGTGCCGGAAACCGAATCCCAGGGACGCATCCATACGTCTGCCTGCACGGTCGCGGTACTGCCCGAACCGGACGAGCAGGTCGCCATCGAGATCAACCCGGCTGACTTGCGCATTGACACCTACCGCGCGTCCGGCGCGGGTGGGCAGCACATCAACAAGACCGACTCGGCGGTACGCATCACCCACTTGCCGAGCGGCATCGTCGTCGAATGCCAGGAAGAACGTTCGCAGCACAAGAATCGTGCGCGAGCCATGGCTTGGTTAGCGGCAAAGTTGCAGGACGTGCAGGACAGCGCCGCGCACAAGGAAATTTCCGAGACTCGTAAGTTGCTGGTCGGCTCCGGCGATCGTTCCGAGCGCATCCGCACTTACAACTTCCCGCAGGGGCGGGTGACTGACCATCGCATCAATCTCACGCTCTATTCGCTGAATGAAGTGATTGGCGGCGCGGTCGAGCAAGTCATCGAGCCGCTGCTGCAGGAATACCAGGCCGACCAGCTCGCCGCGCTCGGCGACTGATGGCGCGCAACGTGCGTGCAGTAAGACGCCCATCTTTCGCTAGGTGACCATGGCCACGATCGAATCGCTGCTGCGTAGCGCCGAACTACCCGACTCGCCCACTGCGCGGTTGGACGCCGAATGGCTGCTCGCCGACGCGCTGGGCAAACCGTCCAGTTATTTGCGTACTTGGTCCGATCGTGAGGTAGGCGCGGTAGCCGAGGCGCGGTTCCAAGCGAGCCTGGCACGCCGGCGGGCGGGCGAGCCGGTGGCTTATATTCTCGGCCGCCAGGGCTTTTGGAGCCTCGAGCTGGAAGTCGCACCGCACACGCTCATCCCTCGGCCGGACACCGAATTGCTGGTCGAAACGGCATTGGGCCTGGCGCCCCGCACCCCCGTGCAGGCTTTGGACCTTGGGACCGGAACCGGCGCCATCGCGTTGGCATTGGCGACTGAGCGCCCCGCCTGGCAAGTGACCGGCGTCGACCGCGTCGCTGAGGCGGTGGCTCTGGCAGAGCGCAATGCCGCCCGCCTCGGGCTGACCAACCTGAACTTCGAGCACAGCGATTGGTTCGCCTCGCTAGCCTGCCGCCGCTATGGCCTGATCGTCAGCAACCCGCCTTACATTCCTGCGAGTGACCCGCATCTGGGAAGGGGTGATGTGCGTTTCGAGCCGACCAGTGCGCTGGTCGCTGGTGACGACGGGCTGGACGATATCCGCCGAATCATCGACGGCGCACCGGCGCACCTGGAAGCGGGTGGCTGGCTGCTGCTCGAACATGGCTACGACCAGGCCGCGACCGTGCGGGCTTTGCTCGTTGCGGCTGGTTTCGTCGACGCGGCCAGCCGGCGTGATCTCGGTGGGCACGAGCGGATCAGCCTTGGCCGCTTGGCTGGCGCCAACACAACGGGGAATCGCGATGCTGGATGATGAAGAGCTGCTGCGCTACAGCCGGCAGATCCTGCTCAAGCAATTCGATATCGAGGGTCAGCTTCGGCTCAAACGCAGTCGCGCCTTGATTGTCGGTATGGGCGGCCTTGGTTCGCCTGTCGCGCTGTACCTTGCCGCCGCCGGGGTGGGAGAGCTGCATCTGGCTGATTTCGACCGGGTTGATTTGTCCAATCTGCAACGTCAGGTTCTCCATGACGCGGCGTCGGTCGGCCAGCCCAAGGTCGATTCGGCGATGGCTCGCCTGGCGGCGATCAATCCGCACATCAAACTGGTCGCTCACCATGCCGGCCTGGATGCGGACTCATTGGGGGAGGCGGTCGCCCAGGTCGATCTTGTGCTCGACTGCACCGACAACTTCGCGGTCCGCGAGGCGATCAATGTCGCCTGCGTGGCAGCACGCAAGCCCTTGGTCAGTGGTGCGGCTATCCGCCTGGAAGGTCAGCTGTCGGTATTCGACTCTCGGCAGCCAGACAGCCCTTGTTACCACTGCCTGTACGGGCACGGTACCGAAGCCGAGCTGACCTGCAGCGAGGCGGGTGTGTTGGGGCCGGTGGTCGGGATGGTCGGCAGCCTGCAGGCGCTCGAGGCGTTGAAGTTGCTGGCGGGCTTTGGCGAGCCGATGGTGGAGCGCCTGTTGTTGATCGATGCGCTGGCCGGCCGGTTCCGGGAATTGAAGGTCAAGCGCGATCCGGCGTGTGCCGTTTGCGGAGGGCTGCATGACTGACGAGGCGCCCGTCGGTGTGTTCGATTCCGGTGTGGGCGGCTTGTCGGTCTTGCGCGAGATTCGGGTACGGCTGCCTCATGAATCCCTGCTTTACGTGGCTGATAGCGGGCATGTGCCTTACGGCGAAAAGAGCCCGGACTTCATCCGTGAGCGTTGCCGAGCCATCGCCGACTTTCTACTGGAGCGCGACGTCAAGGCCTTGGTGCTGGCGTGCAATACCGCTACGGCGGCAGGTATTTCGGATCTTCGTGAGCGCTACCCGGGGTTGACCGTGGTCGGCATGGAGCCTGCTGTAAAGCCTGCCGCGCAGGCCACCCGCAGCGGGGTCGTAGGGGTACTGGCCACCACCGGCACGCTCAAGAGCGCGAAGTTCGCGGCGCTGCTCGACCGCTTCGCCAGCGACATTCGCGTCGTTACCCAGCCCTGCCCGGGGTTGGTGGAGTGCATCGAGGCGGGTGAGTTGGATACGCCCGCCACCCGCGCCTTGCTCGCCGGGTTCGTCCAGCCCTTGCTGGAGGCGGGCTGTGACGCCTTGATCCTGGGTTGCACGCACTATCCTTTCATCAAGCCGCTTCTGCGCGCCATGGTGCCTCCGGGCGTCGCGCTGGTGGATACGGGCGAGGCCGTGGCGCGGCACCTCGAAACGTTGCTGCAAATGCGTAACCAACTGGCTAGTGGCAGCGCTTCGGTCCAGTTCTGGAGCAGTGGCGATCCCTCGCGAATGTCCCGGGTTCTTCCTATACTTTGGGGCGAAAACGGTACAGTTTCGAACTGTTCTGTTTAGGAACTCCCCGCTTCGTCCAGCCTCTGAACTCTGGAGGCACCGAACAAATAAAAGCGATGCCTAATTTCGATAAGGAAATTTCGTATGAAGAAGCTGATGTCCTTCGCGACCGTTGCGGCTGTTCTGCTGGGTCAGGCAGCGACCGCCAATGCGCTGGATCTAACCGCCGCCGTTGGGCGTACGGGCGAATCGACCATGACCTATCGCCTTGGGGCACAAATGGATTTCAACCGTAGTTGGTTCCAGAGCGGGGTGGGGCGCCTCACGGGCTATTGGGATGCGGGCTACACTTACTGGGAAGGCGATGAAACCTCGAGCAACCACAGCATCTCGCTCGCCCCGGTTTTCGTCTATGAGTTCAACGGTGGGTCGGTCAAGCCTTACCTGGAGGCGGGGATTGGCATCGCAGCGTTCGAAAATACCGAGGTGGAGGGCAATGAGCTGGGGTCTTCATTCCAGTTCGAAGACCGTTTCGGTGCAGGACTGCGTTTTGCTGGCGGCCACGAGGTAGGCCTGCGTGCGATCCACTATTCCAATGCCGGGATCAAGAAGCCCAACGACGGGATCGAGAGCTATTCGATTCATTACCGGGCTGCGTTCTGACCCCATTTCTTCACGGTGACCGGCGCCGTTGCGTGCCAGTCACCCCGAAGCCAGTCGGCGCATGGCCGGGCTGCAGGGTCAGGGTTGCTCCTCGAGTTGCTTGTTCTTCCAGCCTTCACCGCCGGGTAGCAGCAAGTTCAGCACCAGCGCGACGATCGCGCACAGGGAAATACCCGACAGGCTGAACTCACCGTGCCCGACGACCATGCCGCCGATACCGAACACCAGCGTGACGGAGACGATGATCAGGTTGCGCGCCTCGGAAAGATCGATCTGGTGTCGAATCAGGGTACTCAGGCCGACCACCGCAATCGAGCCGAACAATAGGCAGAGAATGCCGCCCATTACTGGCACTGGAATGCTCAGCAGGCCGGCGCCGAACTTGCCGATGAAGGCGAGCACGATGGCGAAAATGGCGGCCCAGGTCATGATTTTCGGGTTGTAGTTTTTCGTCAGCATTACCGCACCCGTCACCTCGGCGTAGGTGGTATTGGGCGGGCCGCCGAATAGCCCGGCAGCGGACGTGGCCAGGCCGTCACCAAGCAGGGTGCGGTGCAGGCCGGGCTTCTTGATGAAGTTGTTGCCAGTGACTCCCCCGATGGCAACTACGCCGCCGATGTGCTCGATCGCGGGTGCCAGAGCAACCGGCACCATGAACAGGATGGCGCCCCAGTGGAACTCCGGCGCCACGAACTTGGGGATCGCCAGCCACGGCGCCGCAGCGATCCCGGTGGTATCGACGACGCCGAAGGCGAACGCCAGGCCGTAGCCCACCGCGACACCCGCGAGAATCGGCACCAGGCGGAACAGCCCCCGGCCAAGCACCGCGACGAGCAAGGTCGTGACGAGCGCCGGCATGGAAATGAGCATGGCGGTTTCGTAAGGCACGAGCTGGGCGCTGCCGTCACCGGATTTCCCCATCGCCATGTTCACCGCGACAGGAGAAAGTGCCAGGCCAATAGAAATGATCACCGGCGCGATCACCACCGGCGGCAGCAGCCGGTCGATGAAACCAGGCCCCTTCAGCTGGACCGCGAAGCTCAGCAGGATATAGACGACGCCGGCCGCGACCACGCCGCCAAGCACCGCCGGCAGGCCAAAATCGGCCTTGGCAGCAATGATCGGGGCAATGAAAGCAAAGCTCGATGCCAGGAAGACCGGCACCTGGCGCTTGGTCACCAATTGGAATAGCAGCGTGCCAAGGCCGGCAGTGAACAGCGCAACGTTGGGGTCCATCCCGGTGATCAACGGCATCAACACCAGCGCGCCGAAGGCTACGAATAACATCTGCGCGCCCGCGAGCACCTGACGGCCGAGCGACTCCTCCATCGGATGCGACATGCTTAGACGTCCTTCTGCTTGGTGCCGAAAATCTTGTCGCCGGCATCGCCCAGACCAGGGACGATATAGCCGTTTTCATCCAGATGATCGTCAATCGACGCGGTATAGATAATGACGTCCGGATGCGCCGCTTCGACTGCCTGAATGCCCTCGGGCGCAGCGACCAGCACCAGCGCCCGAATCTCTTTGCAGCCGGCTTTCTTGAGCATGTCGATAGTGGCGACCATCGAGCCGCCGGTAGCCAGCATAGGGTCGATGATCATCGCCAGGCGCTGGTCCAGATCGTCCACTAGGCGCTCGAGGTAGGTGTGGGCCTGCAACGTTTCTTCGTTGCGCGCGATGCCTACCGCGCTGACTTTTGCGCCGGGGATCAGGCTGAGTACGCCGTCGAGCATGCCGATGCCCGCGCGCAGGATTGGCACGACGGTGATCTTTTTCCCGGAAATTTTCTCGACCTGGACCGGGCCGCACCAGCCTTCAATGTTGTAGTTTTCCAGCGGCAGGTCACGGGTAGCTTCGTACGTCAGGATGGAGCCAACCTCTTGCGCCAGCTCGCGGAAATTCTTGGTGCTGATGTCCGCCCGGCGCATGAGCCCCAGTTTGTGACGAATCAAGGGGTGGCGAATTTCTCGAATGCTCATGGCGGCTCCGGCGGGTAGATAAACCGGCGTAGATTAATGCATCGTGCCTGGGGCGGCTATTGATGAGTCAAATAAGCACTTGCCGTGTCTGTCATTGCATCGGTATCGTCGCGCCCCTTCGATTTCTTGGGCGGGACTGCCGCGCCCTGTCGCACTTTTAAATGGAGCATCGCCAATGTCCGCCGATCTTGCTCATATCCGCCAAGTCATGGCGGAAGCCGACTGCCTCCACCCAGAGGCCGAAGTCGAAGCGGCTATCGATGCCGTCGCCACGAGCATCAATGCTCAATTGGCCGATCGGAACCCAGTCGTGTTCTGCGTCATGAACGGCGGCTTGATCTTCTCCGGCAAGTTGGTCCCTAAACTGAACTTCCCGCTGGAGCTTTCGTATCTTCATGCCACGCGCTACCGCAATGAAACCAGCGGGGGCGAACTGTTCTGGAAGGCCAAGCCTGAGATTTCGTTCATCGATCGAGACGTGCTGATCGTCGACGATATTCTGGACGAGGGGCACACCCTCGGCGCGATCATCGACTTTTGCCGGCACGCCGGTGCGTCCAACGTCTACACCGCGGTGCTTGTCGACAAGGAGCACGAGCGCAAGGCGCGTCCCGATCTCAAGGCAGACTTCGTCGGACTCACATGCGTGGACCGGTATGTCTTCGGCTACGGGATGGACTACAAAGGCTACTGGCGCAACGCCCCGGGTATCTATGCAGTCAAGGGCCTGTAACAGGCTCCATTTTGCAGCGGCGTGATTATCGCGCCGCTGATCCCCCTGTTTCCTTTCTCCCCAATTCCACCGCTGGCGGTAACGCCTACTTCCGAACTTTCCGTTCGGGCAAGGGCTGACTGTGCCCGCTCGACGGCCGACGGGTGCAAGCGCACAGTCGGCATGGTGGCCTTGTGCCTGGATTACCTTTCGTTAAATTCGCCTACCGGCTCGCAAACGCTCTATTACGGGGCTTGCGCATGGCCGGGGCGCGACTAAGCTCTCCGTTAGCTTCACCGGCGTCCCGCTGCCCTACGGGCTTGAAGCCCAGCAGTGGGAAGGCTGTTCATACTTAAGAATTACAAAACAAATCAAACCTTAGTGCGCTTAACCCTCTGCCGCCGTGTCGCTAGGGTGAGCGTACTTCGAACCAACCAGGAGCGCCTCATGACAAAAACAACAAGGCAAGGAATCTTCCAGCCCAGGACTTTGGCACTTGCCGTAGCCCTTGGGACCGTTGCACCGGCCTATGCCGTGAATTTCAATATCGGCGAAGTGGAGGGGCAGTTCGACTCATCGCTTTCCATTGGGGCCAGTTGGTCGACAACTGATCGGGACATGGATCTGGTTGGTATCAATAATGGGGGTACCGGTTATACCCAGACGGGTGATGACGGTCGGTTGAACTTCAAGAAAGGTGAAACCTTCTCCAAGATTTTTAAAGGGGTTCACGATCTTGAGCTCCGTTACCGTGATAGCGGCGCTTTCATTCGTGGCAAGTACTGGTATGACTTTGAACTGAAAGACGAGGGTCGTCTGTTCAAAGACATCAGTGACAGCAATCGAAAAGAAGCAGCACAGTCTTCCGGTGCGCAGATTCTCGACGCATTTCTCTATCACAACTATTACCTCGGCGATTTACCAGGAACTGTTCGTGTCGGCAGGCAGGTGGTCAGCTGGGGTGAAAGTACCTTTATCGGTAACTCAATTAACTCGATCAACCCGCTCGATGCCGCTGCGTTTCGCCGACCGGGTGCCGAAATCAAGGAAGGTCTCATTCCCGTTAATATGCTCTACGTGTCCCAGAGCGTGACTGATCGGTTGAGCATGGAGGCTTTTTATCAGCTTGAGTGGGACCAGACGATTGTCGACAACTGCGGGACCTTCTTCGCCGTTGATGTTGCCCAAGATGGCTGCAACAACAATTACAACGTAGGTAGTCCGGCTATCGCACCGCTACAACCTGTTGCTGCGGCGTTCGGCCAGGGATTCGACGTCAGTTCAGAAGGCGTTGTACTGCCGCGCGGTGGTGATCGCGATGCGAAAGATTCGGGGCAGTTTGGCCTGGCCCTTCGCTGGCTTGGTGACGCGACCGAGTACGGCGCTTATTTTATGAATTATCACAGCCGGACCCCGATCGTTAGCACTCAATCGGCTGGGTTGGGTACTGCGGCAGCGTTAGGAAACGGCAACCCACTTGCCGGACCAACTGGAGGCATTCTTGGAAGCGTTTGTGGTATCGCTTTCGGAGGTGCGCCTGGTTGCTACGGTAACCCTGCATATGGATCAACAGTAGCCGGGCTGGCGCAGAGTGTGATGCTCGGCAATGGCCAGTACTACCTGGAATATCCAGAAGATATCCGATTGTACGGCCTGAGTTTTTCGACCACCTTGCCCACCGGTACAGCGTGGGCGGGGGAGATAAGCTATCGACCAAACGCCCCCGTACAGATCAACACCACGGACGTAACGCGCGCGCTGCTCAATCCGATCGCCCCGGGTACTTCGCCGGTTGCCAGCACCTTCGGCGCTGATAACCGAGGGTATAACCGCAAGGAAATCACTCAGATCCAAACAACCTTTACGCACTTCTTTGATCAGGTGCTTGGTGCTGGCCGCGTCACTCTTGTTGGTGAAGTGGGCTATGCGCATGTTGGCGCGCTAGAAAGCAAAAGCGAGCTTCGTTATGGGCGTGATGCGATATATGGAACGCCAGACGATGCCACACAACTCGCCGCATATGGGGATGACGGCTTCGTAACCGCCAACTCCTGGGGATATCGCCTTCGCGCACTGGCTGATTACAGCAACGTCTTCGCTGGCGTGAACCTGACGCCAAACATTTCCTTCTCTCATGACGTGGACGGCTACGGCCCGAACGGCTTGTTCAACGAAGGTTCCAAGGCCATAAGCGTAGGCGTCGATGCCGTTTACCAGAACGCCTATACCGCCAGCTTGTCGTACACCGATTTCTTCGGCGGTGACTACAACACGCTGGTCGATCGTGACTTCCTCGCGCTTAGCGTGGGTGTGAACTTCTAAGGAGGTTTTTTCGGCGCACGGGGCCGCTTGGTCCCGTTGTGCAAGATGCGTTACGCAAGGCCTCCGGCCATACAAGATCAAGAGGAACTGGAAGCGTATGAAAACAACAAGAAAACTATTCAGTGTCTTGGCCCTTTCGTTGCTTGCGAGCAGCGTGACGGCCGCCGTTTCCCCTGAGGAAGCGGCAAAGCTTGGTGAATCGCTCACGCCCCTGGGCGCGGAAAAATCCGGCAACGCCGACGGCACCATTCCAGCCTGGACGGGCGGCTTGTCGGAGAATGCGGCGCCATTAGACGATGGCCATCTGACCAACCCCTTCAAAGACGAGCAACCGAAGTTCGTCATCACCGCCCAGAACGTCGATCAGTACAAAGACAAGCTCACCGCTGGCCAACTGGCGATGTTCAAACGCTACCCCGAAACCTACAAGATTCGGGTGTTTCCGACGCACCGTACCGCGGCGCTGCCAGACCGCATCTATGAGGCCGCCAAACAGAGCGCGCTGAACGCCGAACTGGTTGACGGCGGCAACGGCATCGCCAACTTCTCGGACAGTCGCTACTACGCGTTCCCGATCCCGAAGAACGGCCTCGAGGTAGTCTGGAACCACATCACGCGCTACCGCGGTGGCAACGTCCGGCGCAACATCGTCCAGGCGACGCCACAGACCAACGGCAGCTACACGCTCGTACATTTTGAAGATGAAGTCGCCTTCCCGAGCGACATGACGGACCTGGATCCGGAACGCGCAAAGAACGCGCTGCTGTTCTTCAAGCAACGCGTGACTGCCCCGTCGCGCCTGGCAGGCAACGTACTGCTCGTCCACGACTCGCTCGATCAGGTGAAGGAGCCTCGTCAAGCCTGGATCTACAACGCTGGCCAGCGCCGCGTACGCCGCGCACCGCAGGTGGCTTATGACGGCCCGGGTACTGCATCGGACGGGATGCGTACCACCGATAACTTCGACATGTTCAGCGGTGCGCCCGACCGTTACGACTGGAAGCTGATCGGCAAGAAGGAGCTCTACATTCCGTACAACAGCTATGAGATCAACTCCAGCGATGTGAAATACAGCGACATCCTGAAGGCAGGTCACGTTAACCAGGATCTGGCGCGCTACGAGCTTCATCGCGTCTGGGAGATTGAGGCGACGCTTAAGAATGGCGAGCGGAACATTTATGCCAAGCGCCGTTTCTTCGTTGATGAAGATACCTGGACCATCGTCCAGTCCGAGCTGTATGACGGTCGCGGTCAATTGTGGCGTGTGGGTGAAGGCCATCTGGTCCAGTACTACCAGCACAAAGTACCGGCGTTTGCCTTCGAAGCCCTATATGACGTCATCTCTGGCCGTTACATTGCGATCGGCATGAGCAACGAAGAGAAGCCGCATGAGTTTGGCTACAAGGCTTCGGCGCGCGATTTCACACCTGCTGCGCTGCGAAATGCAGGGGTGCGTTAATCGCAGTCCATTTAGCTTGTGAATAAGGCGGCCCTCGGGTCGCCTTTTTTTTGCCCAAGTACGTGACAGTGATAGTTTCTGGCCAGTAGCGGCTGGGTACGACCGCGACGGTCGGTCCGCCCGATATCGACAAAGCGCTCCGGATGGTGCAGCGTTGGCCGCACAAAGGCACGCTGCCGAGGATTGCCAACCGGTACGCGGCCGTCAATGGACTGATACAGAACAAGAGAAAGATGGTTATGTCCGTACGCTTCAACCCTGTCGCTCTCGGCACGGATGCCGCTGCGCCGGTCCAGGTAGCGACTATTCCGCGGCTACCGCCGGTCCATGTGCCCCGGCCTCGGCTCGTCAATCCGCTGGTAGAAGCCCGGTGCCGTTTGCGTCTGATCTGCGCACCGGCAGGGTTCGGCAAGAGCGTTTTGATGAGCGAGTGCGCGCGCCAGATACCGGCCGACACGCAACTGATATGGCTGGATATTGGTGGGCGACAGCTCACCCCGGATGACTTGTACGAGCGGCTGCGCAAATACCTATCCGGTGCGCCGCTACCGACCGGCGACGCGCAGCGTGACCTGCTCGAGCTCTTGCGCGCCGCTCGTGGCGCGCTGTGGGTCATGCTCGATGACTTCCCCCGGCAGCCGCATGCGGCGTTCGATGCCTGCCTTGACATGTTGCTTGAACAAGGACCGGAGTCCATCAGCTGGTGGGTGACCAGCCGACGCCAGCCAGCCTGGAAACTGCCTCGCCTTTTGTTGCAGGGCGACTTGCTTGAGGTGCAGGCCGAGTCGCTGGCGCTTGGCTCGGCAGAGCTGCGGCAGCTGCTGCGGGCGCATCGGTTGGATCTGGCCGACGATACCTTCAGGCAGCTGATGACAGGCAGTGAGGGGTGGTTGGCTGGTGTTAGCCTGCTGCTGTTCAACGCTGATGAGCAGGCGGTGCGCGAGCGCTTGGGCGCTGGTACGCCAGTCTTGCGGGACTACGTCCAGCGGGAGGTGCTCGAGCCGCAGAGCGAGGAGGTTCGGCGGTCGCTTTTCGCCTTGGCACGCATGCCCAGGTTTTCGCAGCATCTGTGCGAGCACGTACTTGACGGCAATGGGGGTGAAATACTCGATTCGCTCAAGAGCAATCAGCTGTTCATTCGGCAGATCGACAATTGCGGCGAGTGGTTCCGCCTTTGGCGGCCGCTCGCATCGATCCTTCAACGTATGTCTGCCGGCCTATCACCTACGCAAACGCATCTGCGGGCGTGCCAATGGTTTGCCAACCGCGGCGAGATGCGCGAGGCGGTCGAACACGCCCTTTGGGCAGGCCAGCCGGAGGTTGCGGCCAATTTTCTTCAGCGCTACGGGCAAGAGCAATTGCTCATTGGCGACAACGTTTCGGAGTTCATGCGCTGGCGCAGCGAGCTGCCGCAGGATCTATTCAACAGCACGACACGGCTGATCGTGCTGCACGGTTGGGCGCTGATTCTCTCGGCTAGGCTCGATGAGGTCGATGAGTGCCTTGCCAACCTGGCGAAGTTCTTTCCACAACCCGATGCGCGGCGGCAGGCTCAACTGCTGGCTCAATGGCAGGCGCTTCGGGGATTTCAGGCGCGCTTGCGCGGCGAACCCGAAGCCCGTGATTACTGCCTGCAGGCGCTGGATGTGCTGTCCGACCATGCCTGGGCGCAGCGAGTGTTGTGTTTTCAGGTACTGACGCAGCAGGCAATGGCCGAGGGCAAGCTCGAGCTGGCGCAGCACTACAACAGCGAGGGCATGAAGCTCGCCAGGCTCAAGGGCAGCCTGTTGTACGAGGCGATGCTGAGCGTCGATCGCATCCAATTGCTCGAGCTTGCAGGGGAATTCGAGCGGGCCGCGGGCGTGCTTGACGAATCGCTCATGGCGCTGCGCGACAGCGTGCGCCATAGCCCTATCATCGGCAGGCTGAAGCTTTTGCAAGGACATCTACTGGCATATCAGGGCCTTGACGACGCGGCGCGTGAGGCGTTTCAGCAAGGGCGCATCGAGACCGAGACGTGCGGCGATTCCTATGTCTTTTTCGGCTATGCAGGCCTGGCGGAACTCGCGGCACGTAATCAGGAGTTTCCTTCGGCCTATCACTGGCTCCGTGAAGTCGAGCGGTTGACCCAGTGGCGGCACGTACCTGAGGCTCGGTTTCGCGGCATTCTCGCGTTGTTAACCGGAGCGACCTGGCTGCACCAGGGGCAACTGAAGAAGGCGCGTTCGATCTTCGTTCAGGTACTCGATCTGTACGACGGGCACACCTTTCTCGCCCCGTCCGGTTTCTACGAAATTCTCCCGCGGGTGCATCGCTATCTGGCCGTCATCGACATGCTCGGCGGGCGCAGTGCGCTGGCGATCGAGACCTTGCGCGAATTGATCGAGCAGAGCGTGCGGACCCAGCGGTTCGCCTTGGCATGTGAGTGCCGGTTCACGCTCGCCGAAGCCCTCCATATGCATGGCCAGCAGGTCGAGGCCGAGCAGGAGTTGCGTAAGGCGGTGGACGAGGCGGCCCGGCAGCAGCTAGTCAAGCCACTGTATGAATTTCAGCACCGTCAGCCGCAATGGCTCGCGCGGGTTCTGCCTGCCGGTAAAGGCGAGAGCCTGCGCGACCGCCTGTTACAGTTCGAGCGTGAGCCCGAAGAGGGCATGAGTGGCGCGGATGACATGATCCTCAGCAACCGAGAATTGACGGTGCTGCGCCTGATCGCGCAAGGCTTTTCCAACCAGGAAATCGCCGAGCAGCTGTTTATCTCCCTGCACACGGTCAAGACCCACGCACGTCGAATCAACACCAAGCTTGGCGTGGCCAGGCGTACGCAGGCCGTGGCACGAGCCAAGGCGCTGGGCTGGTTCTGAGCGAAACGGTCCGGTCGCCGGGCCCGCGAGCCGCGCGCAGGGACGCGCGTCGCTGCATAGGCGGCGGCATCAGGCGTTCAGTGGGTTCTTGTTATCAGAATTAAGCGGTTGCAGCCTGCAGGCGTCAGGCTGGGTTCGTTTATTGCGCGGCGGTGAATGCGTGCTTGGTCAGGCGGTAAGTGCTGGTTTGTTCGCCGCGCTCGATCGCGAGGCTGAATTGCAGGCTGGTGATCAACCGCTCGAGTTGTTGCTCGTCCCGCCACTGGCTCGCCGCAATGTAGCGCTTCACTGCTACGCCGGCGGCATCGGTGAGGGTGAGCAGGATGCTGCCGTCGGGCTTCTCGATACTGAAGTTTACGCTGTAGCTGGGTTGGAAGACGTCGCTGATCTTCTTGAATGGACTTTCCATGCCGATTACCTGTTGAGTGACTGCACTCAATGGACCGGGTGCCGTTTGACTAGTTTCGCCCGCTCGGCGAGCGGGCTGCGACAAAACGAAGCATCAAGGCTCGACAGGTAGCTCAGCGAGGGCTTCGGGGTTGTTCTTGAAGGCCTTGGCGAACAGATCACGGTGCCTGGCCATGAAAATGCCAAGGTCTTCCGCCTGTTGCTCGCTCAGGGATGGGGTTGCTTTGTGAAGCGCGGCCGAGAGTGCTTCGGCAAGCTCCAGCATCTTGTCGTGACGATCGGCTTCGGCTTTATCCATGAACAAGCGCTCCAGGTCCCGGCTGCTGCGGTACACCACTTCGACGGCCATCTACCACCTCGGCTCTGTTGATTGATACTGTTTGGATATACAGCATAAGCGCTGCCGTTCGGCTTGCAAAGAGCGGCGTGCACGCAGCGGCGGCTCGTCGCGTCAATCGGCGAAGCGGCCCTGCAAACGCAGCGCCTGGAATCTGAGCTGGCTGGCCTGATATCCGGGCCGAAGCGGTGGAAGCGGCAGGCAAGCCGTCCACTGCTCGCCAGGCTGTAAATCACCGGGCCCGCTGTAGCGCGGGTTGTCGTAGCCGGACTGCACCAGGTCTAGGTCCGAGCCGGGCGAGTGCGCTTTGAGGTCCCAGCGCAAGGCGGTCAACGTCCTTGGGCTGCGATTCTCCAATTCGGCGCGCAACGGCTGACCGGCACCGCAACGCTTGGGGTCGTACTCCACGCGAACATGTATCTGCCCGAGCAGATGCGCTTCGCGCTGTTCCTGCCAGATGACCCACGCAGCGACCAGGCCCAGGCCAAGCAATGCGCCCAGCGAGATGGGCACCGCTCGCATCGGATAACGAACCAGGAGAATCACCCAAGTCAGGATCAGTAGCGCGCCGATGAGCATGAAAGTTCCTCAGTGGCTGGATTGGTCGACATGCGCTCAGCCTCGGTCATGGTCCCGAGCATGACTGGCCAGGCGCTCGAGCGCGGCCTTGAGTCGCGGGTCGCGGATACCTTGCGCCGTCTCCTCGATATTCCCCGCAGCCTGGGAAGACAGTTTTGGCGGCGGTGCCGGTTTGTAGCGAGGGGTATCTGGGGGCTGGACCTTGAACAGGATGCGAACCAAGCCTGCAAACTCTTCGATGGCCGCCAGTTGCCGATGCAAGCGGCGCTGCTGGTAGCGCAGCCGAGTTGCCCAATGCCCATCGGTCACGATAAGGAGCAGCGTGCCATCGCGCAGCGAGGCCACATGGCAATGCGCACGTGCCGCGGGTTGCAACTGGCTGTTGACCAACGCTTGCAGCCGATCCAGCCGCCTGGCCTCGCCGAACAGCGCGCGTAGCGGTTTCGCTTCGCGTAGCAGGGCGGCCGGTGGGCGGGCGGGGGAGGGGCGCAAGGACATGGGCGACCGGAATAGCGAGTAAAGTGCGGCCATCATAGCAGACGGCCTTGGGCCGACCGCCGTGGTCGTCCGTGCCAGTCACGAGGCGGCAAGGCTGCGTTTCGGGTTGCGGTTGAAATTCGCCAAGATGCCCGCACATTTGCTCCCTGGTGCCTGCACAGCTGCGCGGTAGGCACGCTTTCCTCCCTGGCGTTTCCGAGTAGAATGCCCCCTTTGCACGTTCCGTGGTGGCCCCGCAGGCGTGCCTCCATCCTCAGCATGGAAGTATTTGTCGATATGTTTGCGCCTTTAATGAAGAAGCTCTTCGGTAGCAAGAATGACCGCGAGGTCAAGCGCATGCTCAAGGCGGTACAAGCCGTCAATGCGCTCGAAGAGCAGATGCTTTCGCTTTCCGATGAGCAGTTGCGAAGCAAGACCGAAGCGTTCAAGGCCCGCCTTGCCCAAGGCGAGACGCTCGATCAGATCCTTCCAGAAGCCTTCGCGGTATGCCGCGAGGCGGGTAAGCGCGTGATGGGGATGCGGCACTTCGACGTACAGCTTATCGGCGGCATGACGCTCCACGAGGGCAAGATTGCCGAAATGCGTACCGGTGAAGGCAAGACGCTGGTAGCGACCCTGGCGGTCTACCTGAACGCGCTCGCCGGCAAGGGTGTACACGTGGTCACGGTGAACGACTACCTGGCCCGTCGCGACGCCAACTGGATGCGTCCTTTATATGAATTCCTGGGTTTGACAGTAGGCATCGTCACGCCATTCCAGCCGCCCGAAGAGAAACGCGCCGCCTACGCTGCCGACATCACGTACGGCACCAACAATGAGTTCGGTTTCGATTACCTGCGCGACAACATGGCGTTCAGCCTGCAGGAAAAGAACCAGCGCGAGCTGAACTTTGCGGTGATCGACGAAGTCGACTCGATTCTCATCGACGAGGCCCGTACGCCGCTGATCATCTCCGGGCAGGCGGAAGACAGCTCCAAGCTGTACCAACAGATCAACCAACTGATTCCGCTTCTCAAGCAGCACATCGAAGAAGAAGAGGGCGTCGTTACCCAGGAAGGCCACTTCACCATCGACGAGAAGACTCGCCAGGTCGAGCTCAACGAGTCGGGCCACCAGTTCGTCGAGGAAATGCTGACGCGTGCCGACCTGTTGGCCGAGGGTGAAAGCCTCTACTCGGCTCATAACCTGGGGTTGCTGACTCACGTCTATTCCAGCCTGCGTGCGCACAAGCTGTTCCACCGCAACGTCGAGTACATCGTGCAGAACAACCAGGTCCTGCTGATCGACGAGCATACCGGCCGGACCATGCCGGGGCGGCGGCTCTCGGAAGGTCTGCATCAGGCGATCGAAGCAAAAGAAGGTCTGCCGATCCAACCGGAAAGCCAAACGCTTGCGTCCACGACCTTCCAGAACTACTTTCGCCTGTATAAGAAGCTGTCGGGCATGACCGGCACCGCCGACACCGAAGCCTTCGAGTTCATGCAGATCTACAACCTGCCGGTAATGGTCATTCCGACCAACAAGCCGCTGGCGCGCAAGGACTACAACGACCTGGTCTACCTGACCCAGGAAGAAAAATTCGCCGCCATCATTGCCGACATCAAGGACTGCCAGAACAACGGCCGGCCGGTGCTTGTCGGGACCGCGACCATCGAGAGCTCCGAATATGTTTCGCAACTGCTGCAAACGGAAGGCATCGAGCACAAGGTGCTTAACGCCAAGCACCACGACAAGGAAGCCGAAATCATCGCGCAGGCCGGTCGCCCGGGTGCGGTGACCATTGCCACGAACATGGCCGGCCGCGGGACGGACATCCTGCTCGGCGGCAACTGGGAGGTCGAAGTCGCGGCACTCGAGAACCCGACCGACGAGCAAGTCGCTCAGCTCAAGGCTGACTGGCAAAAACGTCACCAGGCCGTACTCGAGGCCGGCGGTCTGCATGTAATTGCCTCCGAACGGCACGAGTCGCGACGTATCGACAACCAGCTGCGCGGCCGCGCCGGTCGCCAGGGCGACGCCGGCTCCAGCCGTTTCTACCTGTCTCTCGAAGACAGCCTGATGCGTATCTTCGCCTCGGACCGCGTGAAGAATTTCATGAAGGCCCTGGGAATGGAGTCGGGCGAGGCGATCGAACACCGGATGGTCACCAACGCCATCGAGAAGGCCCAGCGCAAGGTCGAGGGCCGCAACTTCGATATTCGCAAGCAATTGCTCGAGTACGATGATGTCGCCAACGAGCAGCGCAAGGTGATCTATCACATGCGCAACAGCCTGCTCAGCGCCGAAGAGATCGGCGAGACCATCAGCGAGTTCCGCCGCGAGGCGCTCGACAACGCCATCAGCCAGCATATCCCGCCGCAGTCGCTGCCTGAGCAATGGGATATCGCCGGGCTCGAGGCTGTGCTCTACAGCGACTTCGGTGCGCGCCTGCCGGTCCAGCAGTGGCTCGACGAAGACGAAAAACTCTACGAGGAAACCCTGCGCGAGCGCATCCTCGAGGCGCTGGTCGAAGCGTATAAAGAGAAAGAAGAGCTTGCGGGGGCCGAGGCGCTGCGCACCTTCGAGAAGCAAATCGTCCTGCGTGTGCTGGATGATCTCTGGAAAGATCATCTGTCGACCATGGACCACCTGCGCCACGGCATTCATTTGCGTGGTTATGCGCAGAAGAACCCCAAGCAGGAGTACAAGCGCGAGTCTTTCGCCCTGTTCCAAGACCTGTTGGAGTCGATCAAGCGGGACAGCATCCGCGTCCTGTCCCACGTGCAGGTTCGCCGGGAAGACCCGGTCGAGGAAGAGCAGCGCCTGCGCCGCGAGGCCGAGGAACTGGCGCGCCGCATGCAGTTCCAACACGAAGAGGTCTCGGCCCTGGAGCCGGTCGACGAGGCCGAGCAGGATGCCGATGTGGCCACGGCTGCGGCACCTGCACGGGCGGAGCAGAAGATCGGCCGCAACGAGCCCTGCCCTTGCGGCTCCGGTAAGAAGTACAAGCATTGCCATGGGCAGGTCCAATAAGCGGACACGTCCTGTTTGACCCACGCCGCGACCGGCACTGCCGCTCGCGGCGTTTTTCGCCCTGTTTTCCGGTGGTGTGAGCCACCCATTTCCTCGAGGAGCGTAACGATGGCCGTCGGTCTTGGTCCCTTACCTACCCTGCATCCTGTGCCTGGCTTCGAACTGGGCATCGCATCGGCCGGCATCAAGCGCCCCGGGCGCAAGGATGTCGTCGTGATGCGCTGTGCCGAAGGCTCGACCGTCGCCGGGGTATTCACCCTCAACGCGTTCTGCGCCGCACCGGTGATCCTTGCCAAGCAGCGTGCAGGCGAGGGTGTTCGTTATTTCCTGACCAACACCGGCAACGCTAATGCCGGCACCGGTGAGCCGGGCATGCAAGCGGCGATTCGCAGTTGCGCCAGTCTGGCCCGCCTTGCGGGCGTCGAGGATAAGGCTGTCCTGCCGTTTTCCACCGGCGTCATCGGTGAATTGTTGCCGGTGGAGAAGATCGAGGCGGCGTTGCCGGCAGCTCTCGCCGACCTGGACGAAAATCACTGGGCTGACGCCGCGACGGGCATCATGACGACCGATACGCTGCCCAAGGGCGCGAGCCGCCAGTTCCAGCATGATGGCGTGACGGTCACCGTGACGGGTATTTCCAAGGGGGCTGGCATGATCCGGCCGAACATGGCGACCATGTTGGGCTACATCGCGACCGATGCGAAGGTTGCGCAAAATGTGCTGCAGGAATTGGTACGCGATGCGGCGAACAAGTCGTTCAACCGCATCACCATCGATGGCGATACCTCGACCAACGACTGCTGCATGCTCGTTGCGACCGGCCAGGCGGCGCTGCCTGAAATCAGCGAGGCCAGCGGCGCATTGTTCGAAAAGCTCAAGCAAGCCGTGTTCGAGGTCAGCATGGACGTGGCGCAGTCCATCGTTCGAGACGGCGAAGGGGCGACCAAGTTCGTTACCGTGGTCGTCAACGGTGGTGAAAATCATCAGGAGTGCCTTGATGTCGGCTATGCCGTCGCGCACTCGCCGTTGATCAAGACCGCATTGTTTGCCTCCGATCCGAACTGGGGACGCATCCTGGCAGCGGTAGGGCGTGCCGGTGTTCCACAACTGGATGTTAGCCGGATCGACGTTTTCCTGGGGGACGTCTGCATCGCGGCGCAAGGCGGGCGTTCGCCGAGTTACACCGAGGAGCAGGGCGCCGCAGTCATGGCTCAGGAGGAAATCCAGATCCGCATCGAACTGGGTCGCGGCGACTGCAGCGAGACGATTTGGACAACCGATCTGTCCCACGAATACGTTCGGATCAATGCCGAATACCGGACCTAATCCGAACCTGCCGCACGAACCAAATGGAGCCGGTTGACGATCCTGTCACCGGCGCCGCGCCCACTTCCAGCCTTCCTCCACTTCTGAGCGCCCATGTCCCGCCTCCACGTTGCCGCTGCCGTCATTCGCTCCGCCAATGGACAGGTGCTGATCGCCCAGCGCCCTCTGGACAAGCACCAGGGCGGTTTATGGGAATTTCCCGGTGGGAAGGTCGAGCCGGGGGAGTCCGTCACGGTTGCTCTGGCGCGCGAGCTGGACGAGGAATTGGGCATCACGGTGACCGCGTCGCGGCCGCTGATCCAGGTCCGCCACGATTATCCGGACAAGCAGGTCCTGTTGGACGTTCACGAGGTGCTCGCCTTTACCGGTGAGCCGCATGGGGCGGAAGGCCAGCCGCTGGCTTGGGTCGCGCCCGATGAGTTGCCGCGCTATCCGTTTCCTGCCGCGAACCGACCGATCATCGCGGCCGCACGGCTGCCGGACCGGTATCTCATTACGCCGGATCTCTTAGCGCCGGATGCTTTGCTGGCAGGCGTGTCTACGGCGCTGGATCAGGGTATCCGGCTGGTTCAGCTGCGTGCGCCGTCGCTGCCCTTGGCTGAATACCGTGCCCTCGCCGCACGGGTAACCGCGTGCTGTGCTGGGCGAGCGCTGGTGATGCTCAAGGGCCCACTCGACTGGATCGACGATTTCCCCACTGCCGGTTGGCACCTGACATCCGAGCAGCTGCGACAGTTTGCCGCTTCGCAAAGGCCGGTCGAGCCGGGGCGCTGGCTCGCAGCGTCATGCCATGATGCAGCGGAGTTGGAAATGGCGGCGCAAATCGGCGTCGACTTCGTCGTGCTGTCGCCGGTCTTGAATACGGCGTCGCATCCTGATGCCAAACCCCTGGGTTGGTCCTGCGCTGCACAATTGCTTCTCGGATTTCCGCAGCCGGTTTATCTGCTAGGCGGCCTGAGCGAGACCGATCTGACGCAGGCCAGGGCGATCGGAAGCCAGGGTGTTGCGGCCATTCGAGGGCTCTGGCCTGAGACCTCAGCGCGGTTGTGAATGCCGGGGAAGCTTCGGTGAATTCCTGTTCGATCATGCTGTCGCAGCGTGTGCGGCGAAGATTTCATACGGATCGGATAGTCAAAAGCTATCGGAGCAATTCCGTCAATCAATTACCTTATTTAGAATCTTGCGCTATCGTAGGCACCCGTTGAATTTCTAAATCCCACAGGAGTTAGTAGATGTCTCTGATTAACACCCAAGTCCAGCCGTTCAAAGTCAACGCTTTCCACAATGGCAAGTTCATCGAAGTCACCGAAGAGTCCCTGAAGGGCAAGTGGTCGGTGCTGATCTTCATGCCGGCAGCCTTCACCTTCAACTGCCCGACCGAGATCGAAGACGCTGCCAACAGCTACGCTGAGTTCCAGAAGGCCGGTACCGAGGTGTACATCGTCACCACCGATACTCACTTCTCCCACAAGGTTTGGCACGAAACCTCTCCTGCGGTCGGCAAAGCTCAGTTCCCGCTGATCGGTGACCCGACTCACCAGCTGACCCGCGCGTTCGGCGTGCACATCGAAGAAGAAGGTCTGGCCCTGCGTGGCACCTTCCTGATCAACCCGGAAGGCGTGATCAAGACTGTGGAAATCCACTCCAACGAAATCGCTCGTGACGTCAGCGAAACCCTGCGCAAGCTGAAAGCTGCCCAGTACACCGCTGCCCATCCGGGCGAAGTTTGCCCGGCCAAGTGGAAGGAAGGCGAAGCCACTCTGGCTCCGTCCCTGGACCTGGTTGGCAAGATCTAAGACAGGCCTAGCGTGGCGCTGCGATCGTTCGCAGCGCCTCTGCACTGTCGGCGGATCGAGTAGGTCCGCAATCGAACGCCTGGACGCGAACCGTCCGGGCGTTTTACTTACCGAAACCCGAAAGAAGGGGCCCGCTGCTCATGTTGGACACCAATCTCAAAGCGCAACTGAAAACCTACCTGGAAAAGGTCACCCTGCCATTCGAGATCGTTGCGTCCCTCGGTGAGGGCGCCAAGTCCGAAGAAATGCTCGGCCTGCTGCAAGAAATCACCAGCCTGAGCGACAAGATTACTCTGCGCACCGACGGCAACGATGTCCGTAAGCCGTCGTTCGCGCTCAACCGCATCGGCGGCGACATCAGCCTGCGTTTTGCCGGCATCCCGATGGGGCATGAGTTCACCTCGCTGGTCCTGGCACTGCTGCAGGTCGGCGGCCATCCGTCGAAAACCGCGCCGGAGATCATCGAGCAGATCAAGAGTCTCGACGGCGAGTACCACTTCGAAACCTACTTCTCGCTGTCTTGCCAAAACTGCCCGGACGTCGTCCAGGCGTTGAATTTGATGGCCGTGCTCAATCCGAACATCCACCACGTCGCCATTGACGGTGCGTTGTTCCAGGAAGAAGTCACGGTTCGCCAGGTCATGTCCGTACCGAGCATCTACCTCAATGGCGAGCTGTTCGGCCAGGGCCGCATGGGCGAGGAAGAGATCCTGGCCAAGCTGGACACCGGCGCTTCGGCACGTGATGCGGAGAAGCTGAGCGCCAAGGATGCCTTCGACGTGCTCGTTGTAGGTGGCGGACCTGCAGGTGCTGCTGCGGCCATCTACGCGGCGCGCAAGGGCATCCGCACCGGGGTTGCCGCCGAGCGCTTCGGCGGTCAGGTGCTGGACACCATGGCCATCGAAAACTTCATCTCGGTCAACGAGACAGAAGGTCCGAAACTGGCCCGCGCGCTGGAAAACCATGTACGCGAATACGACGTCGATATCATGAACCTGCAGCGCGCCGCCCAGCTGATCCCAGCCTCAAGCGAAGGCGGCCTGCACGAGATCAAGCTGGAGAACGGCGGTTCGCTGAAAGCCAAGACATTGATTCTCGCGACTGGTGCCCGGTGGCGTGAAATGAACGTGCCCGGCGAGCAGGAATACCGCGCCCGTGGCGTTGCCTACTGCCCGCACTGCGACGGCCCGCTGTTCAAGGGTAAGCGTGTAGCAGTCATCGGCGGCGGCAACTCCGGCGTCGAAGCAGCTATCGATCTGGCTGGCATCGTCGCTCAAGTGACGCTGCTCGAGTTCGATAGCCAGCTGCGTGCCGATGCCGTGCTGCAGAAAAAGCTGCACAGTCTGCCCAACGTCACGGTGATCACCAGCGCGCTGACCAGCGAAGTGCATGGCGACGGCCAGAAAGTCACCGGGCTGACCTACAAGGACCGTAACTCCAGCGAGTTCCACCAGCTTGAGCTCGAAGGCATCTTTGTGCAGATCGGCCTACTGCCCAACTCCGACTGGCTCAAGGGCACCGTGGAGTTGACGTCGCGCGGCGAGATCATCGTCGATGCACGTGGCGAGACCTCGCTGCCCGGCATCTTCGCAGCGGGCGACGTGACTACCGTGCCCTACAAGCAGATCGTCATCGCCGTCGGTGAGGGCGCCAAGGCCTCGCTGAGTGCCTTCGATCACCTGATCCGCAGTTCGGTTCACTGAGCACAGCGTGAGCGAATGGGGAGCCTATGGGCTCCCCTTTTTGTATCTAGCGCCTGTCAGGACGAAGGATAGATAGCGTCGCAACGGGGTCTACCGAGTGTACCGGCCTGCCATCGGGCCGGTCAGCACGAGCGACCAGCGCGGCCCAGCCTCGCATCGCACCTGTACATGCAGTCCATGGGGCGAAGCAATATGACCAATGCGGACAAACCGCAGGCTGCTCGTGGAGCAGCCGTAACCCTGGCCAGCCGTACGCGGGAACCGCAACACGAGGCGGTCGTCCACGAACAGCTGGCGCGCAAACTCGCCATGCTTCAGGGCATGGAGTTCCTGGGGGCCTTCGATCCCGACGTCCACTATGGGCGGCCGTTGTATTTCGTACCGTCCGGCACGCTTGTCGGGACGGACGACGCACGCAAGCTCGGGCTCGACGATGAACACGACCTGTTCGGCGGCGTAGTGCCGCAGGCGTTCGTCGAGACCAAGGTCATCACCCATCCTTTGGTGCGGCCGGATGCCGATGCGCCCTATGGCTGGTCACGGGATTTCGCCGAGCGGGTCAGGGGCAGCGTATTGCCTGGCTACAGTGTTTTCTCGCTGGCGGACGCGCGTGAAGCTGGGCGGCGGTTGCTGCCCGAAGGGCCGATCCGATTGAAACCGGTAGGTGCTACGGGCGGCCGTGGGCAGGAGCGCATCGACAATGAGCTGGCGCTGGATCAGGCGCTGGAGCGCGTCGATGTCGCCGAGTTGGAACAGCGAGGGCTGGTGCTGGAGGCCAACCTCGAGCACGTCACCACCTTCAGCGTCGGGCAGATTCGCACCGCTGGGCACACCCTGAGCTATTACGGCACGCAGCGCCTGACCACCGACAACGCCGGTGAGATGGTCTACGGTGGGTCCGACCTGTTCGTAGTGGATGGAGGCTTCGATGCGTTGCTGGCGGTCGACCTGCCTGAACGCACTCAGCTTGCCGTCGCTCAGGCGCAGGAGTACGACGCGGCAGCATCGGCGTGCTTCCGCGGCTTCTTTGCATCCCGGCGTAACTACGATATCGCTCAGGGCATCGATGGCCGTGGGCGTGCTTGCTCGGGCGTGCTGGAGCAGTCCTGGCGCATTGGTGGCGCGAGCGGTGCCGAAATCGCTGCGCTCGAAGCGGTCATCGAAGGGGCCCACGGCCTGGTTCACGCGTCCACGGTGGAGGTGTATGGCGAGCAGGAACGAGTGCCGGCCGGTGCCACTGTGCTGTTTCGTGGCGAGGATCCCGAGGTTGGCTTCATCACCAAGTACGTAACGGTAGAGCGCGATGGCAACTCAAAGTGAATGCGTGGACATCCTGGTGGATGGCGAGCACATCGCCGGCACTTTTCTGTCACCTCCGACGAAACTTCCCGGTGTGCTTTTCGTGCATGGCTGGGGGGGCAGCCAGGAACGCGATCTGACTCGCGCCCGGGGCATCGCCGGGCTGGGCTGCATTTGTTTGTCGTTCGATCTGCGCGGCCATGCCCTGACGCTGGCGCAGCAACAGACGGTGACACGTGAGCAGAACCTCAACGATCTGCTCGCCGCCTATGACTTGCTCGCACAGCATCCGAATATCGATCCATCCGCGATCGCCGTGGTCGGCACCAGTTACGGCGGATATCTGTCAGCTTTGCTCACAGCGCTGCGCCCGGTTAAATGGCTCGCGATGCGCGTGCCGGCGCTGTATGCCGACGACGATTGGCAAGTGCCGAAGCGCATGCTGAGCCGGGACCGCCTGAATGAGCTGCGCGCCCGCCGTGTGACGGCGGAAGAAAACCGCGCGCTGGCTGCCTGTGCCGCGTTCCGAGGCGATGTCCTGCTGGTGGAGTCGGAGCACGACCACTTGGTGCCGCATGCGACCATCATGAGCTACCGCGCAGCGTTCCAGCAGACGCATTCCCTGACCCACCGGATTATCCTGGGCGCCGACCATGCGCTCACCAGCGAATGTTGCCAGAAGGCCTACACGGGCATCCTGGTGAACTGGGCTACGGAGATGGTCGTCGGGGCGCGCCTGGACCAAGGCGAAGGGGCGAAAGCCGCGACAAGCCTGCGCTAGCGGGGTGTCGGCGGCTCGACGGGGCCAACGAAACGGCTCCAGCGCCTATCCAAGACCTGCTGCTTGAGCACTTCGATAATGTCGACCAAGAGTTCTTCGAGTGCCAGGTCGGTTGTGTCGTCCTGATAGACCCAGGCCTCGAAGCATTCATCCGCTAAATTCCGCGCCAGACGCTGGAACTGGGCGCTTTGTAGCCCATCGGCGGCGCCCTGGATCAGGCGGGCAGCGATATCCGCCAGCGCATCGTCGAGCGTGTCGGCAACCCGCCCGCCTAAGGGCAACCGACGCAGGCCGGCCACTTCGGGGTTGTTCGCCAAGGCTTGGTGGATGAGGCCACCCACGTAACCTTCGATGGCGCCTCGGTTATCGCGGTAGCCGCTTTCGAGCATGGCGTGCATACGCCGCGACAGGTCGTTGAGCAGGCGTTCCTTTCGGGGGCGTACTACATCCTCAAGTAGCCGACGCGAGAGGTCATCGCTGGCGCCGATCTCCTGTTGCATCCGGCTAAACAGGCGCACCATGACCCGGTCGGCCAGTTCCTCCAGCACGAGTACGTAGTACCGGCGAACGACGCCGTAGATAGCCCACTTGCGCATGTCGATCAGCCCGAGGCGCTGCAGGCGGATCAGCAGGCTACCGACGCGCAGTACACGCAACCAGCGCAGCCCGGCCAGCGGAATACAGCCGAGCACGTCGTACCAGTGGGCGAAGGGGTAGTAGTACCAGCGCGCATAGCGACGCTCGAACAGCGCAATGGTCCAGCCGAGCAGCACGTCCAGAATGAAGATGGCGACAAAGGCCAGGTCGATGTGCTGGAAATTCCGGTGAATCAACGCCTCGTAGCGATCGTGCAAATTCGGCAGCCACGTGGCGAACAGCTCCCGCAGGGGCGTCAGTGCAAACAGGCTGTCAAACAGGATCAGACCCAGATTGATGCACACCAGCAGGACGATGAACGCTTCCCAGCCGGCATGCAGCCCATCGAGCCTGCGCTGGCGAGCCCTAGCCTGATCAGGCATCGGCAGGGGCACTGGCGGCATGCCAAAGAATTTCGGCGCAGCCCTGGCGACGAGCGATCAGGCGTGCCACGACGAAGAATAAGTCCGACAACCGATTCACATAGGCCAGGCCGACCGGCCGCAGCGGCTCGACGGCATTGAGCTGCTGGCAACGGCGCTCACAGGTCCGCGCCACGCTGCGGCAGAGGTGGGCGAGGGCGATCAGTCGAGAGCCGCCTGGCATGATGAAGTCTTCGAGCGGCCCTAGCTCGGCGTTCCAATGGTCAATGGCCGACTCCAAACGGGAAACCTCGGCCTCGTTCAGCGCCTTGTACTCCGGCATGGCCAGTTCGCCGCCGAGGTCGAACAGACGGTGTTGGCAAGGGCTGAGAACTTCGATCAGCTCGGCCAGCGCAGGCCACTGCGCTTGCGCCTCGGCGAGCTCGGCCAACAGCAGGCCCAACTCGCTGTTGAGCGTGTCGATTTCACCCATGGCTTCGATGCGCGGGTGGTCCTTCGGGACGCGGCGGCCATCGGCCAGGCCGGTCTGCCCGGCATCCCCGGTGCGGGTGTAGAGCTTCGAGAGGCGGTTACCCATGGATCAGTCCTTGTCTAGCTGTCGGTGGCTTCGGACGGCGAGGTCAGCGGCAGGCGCAGGGTGAATGTCGTCCCCTGGTCTGGCCGGCTCTGCACTTCCATCTGCCCCTTATGGTTGTTGGTAATGATGAAATACGAAACGGAAAGCCCCAGTCCGGTTCCCTGGCCGACTTCCTTGGTGGTGAAGAAGGGTTCGAAAATCCGCTTGCGGATGTGCTCGGGTATGCCGCCGCCGTTGTCCTCGACCTGAATTTCCGCCCAGGGGGGATTCAGGCGCGTGCGCAAGATGATTTGGCCCTGCGCGCGTTCCGGTTTCTGATGGATCGCTTGCGCGGCGTTCTTCAATAGGTTGAGCAGCACCTGCTCGAGTTCGTTGCCGATGCACGGCACGCGATCGACCTGAGGGTCGAAGTCCCGCACGATGTCGATGGCGCGAAAATCGAAGCCTTCGATCAGGGCGAAGTCGTTGCCGGCGATCTCCAGCGCCTGGTCGATCAGTACCGGTAGCTGGCAGTCGGCGAGCTGGCGGTTGCTCAGGCGGCTGAAGCTCAGCATATGGCTGACGATCTTCGCCGCGCGCGAGCCGGCCTGTTGGATGCCGTCGAGCAGTTGCGGAATCTCGCGACGCTGCAGGTACTGGTTCACCGCGTCGAGCAACACGCCGGTTTCGTCGGCGGCTTCACGGTTGCGTTCGAGGTCCGGCGAAAGCCGCCGGCGAATGTTCTGGGCGTTGTGCAGAATGGCGCCGAGCGGGTTGTTGATCTCGTGCGCCATGCCGGCGGCGAGGCTGCCGACCGAGAGCATCTTTTCTGACTGCACCATGATTTCTTCCATATTGATGCGCTCGGTGATGTCGTCGATGCGGATCACCACGCCGCGCCCGCCGCCACCCATTAGGGGGTAGAGCGTCAGGGCGAAATGCCGGGGTTCCTCGTTGACGGTCCAGGTGACGCGCTCGACTTTCTCCACCTGATGCCGTTCCGAGGTCCGACGGATCTGCGTGAGAAAGGGCTTCAGCGGCTCGAAGGCGATGAATACCGGCTGGTTCAGTGCGTCATCCAGCGAGGTACCGGAAAGCACGCTTGCCTGCTGGTTCCACTGGGTGACGTAGAGTTGCTCGTCCAGGGCGATGAGCACAGAGGGCATCGAGTCGATGATGCTGTTCAGGTAGTTCTGAAACCCCGTGAGTTTCTTTTCGATCTTGCTGCGCACCTGGACTTCCAGCTCCAGTTTGCGGTTGGAGTGGCGGGTTTCCTCAGCCAGCCCCTGGGCATGATCGAAGGCTTCCTGGGCGTCGTCGCGTGCCCGCTTGAGCTGCTGCTCACGGGCTTCCATGCGTGACAGCATGGTATTGAAGGCATCGGCCAGCCGCCCGATTTCGTCCTGGCTTCGGGCGGCGGCCCTCAGGGAGTAATTCTCTTCACGCGTGACCTGTCGGGAGAGCGACTCCAGGTCGCGGATCGGTCGGGTAACGAATTGGCGTATCTGCCGTGCGACCAACAGCCAGAGCAGCAGGCTAGCGAGCAGAATCGCCAGGCTGGCGGTCAGTGTGCCGGTGTAGAACGCGCCTGGTAGCTCGCTGCTGGCGACCATCAGCAGATGCCCGGGCGGCCCGTCTGGTTGCGGAAGTTCGACCAGCAGGTTGGCGCGCATTTCAGTCTTCTGCCATTCAGGCAGGCCCTGAAGGCGCTGCGGAAGGTGGAGGGAATCTCCGCGGTAGAGCTGGCCGAGGCTGTTGCCGGCGCTGTCGTAGATGACCGCCGCACGCAGGGGCGCATAGTCGTCGAGCTTGCGCAGCAGTGCGTTTGCCGCGGCCTGCGATTGCAGGGCGCGCTCGCTCAGCTCCGGTGTCGCGAACAGGGCGCCGAGCGTGTGCATCGCCTGGGGGGCGACACTCTGGCGCGAAATCCAATACGCCGCGCTGATGAAGGCCAGGTTGGACACCAGCAGCACGGCGGCCAGCAGCACCAGCAGGGCGATCAGCAGTTTGCGGCCGACGGGCAAATTTTCGAGGCGTTGGCGCAAGGTCATGGCGGGGCACGGTGGAGGAACCTTCCCGCAGGGTAGCGGTGCCTCAGTCGGCCGGCAATCCGAGCTGGCGTAGCCGTGCCTGCAGACGAAGAAGCAGGGCGCTGCATCTTGGGGCCGGGATGCCATTCTGTGTCGCGGCTTGGCACATCTGGGCAAGCAGATAGGCGATCTCGGTGCGTCGACCGTTGGTCACGTCCTGATGCATCGATGAATAATTCTGCGCCGTTTTCTCGATGACCACGAATACGTCCGCTTCGAGCCCTCGGGCCGCATCGGTTTGCCCGCACGCCTGCAGGATGCGTTCGAACTCGACGCAGAGCGCGTGCAGCTCGTCGCGGTGGGCGAGCAGTGCGCCGTTGCGGCAATCATGCAGGACCGTCAGCGGGTTGATGGCGCAGTTGAGGGCCAGCTTGCGCCAGAGCCGTGTGAGGATCGTGTCTGTCCACTGGTAGGGGATGCCGGCTACGTCCAGGTCGCTTAACCAGTGCGGCGGTGCGGGGTCGCGCGGGTCACCCAGCCAGTTTTGCCCGAGCCCGGCATGCACGATCTCGAACGCATCACGCCGATAGGCGCCCTCGGTGCCGGACACCATGATGCATCGCTGCGCGGGCCAGCGCTGCGCAACGGCCTGCTGGCTGCCTATGCCGTTCTGCAGCAGCAGAATCTCGCTGCCTTCATGCAGGCGCCCCGAAACGGACGCTACGGCCGCCTCGGCATCGTAGGCTTTGCAGGCCACCAGGAGCCGGTCGATCGCGCCGGCTGAATCTGGTAGTTCCGCTGGCACCGCCAACCGCTGGCTCACGCCTGCTTCGACCAGCCGAAGGCCACCGGCAATCGTGTAAGCAGCGAGCCGTTGCTCGTTGCGCAGGATAAGGCGGGTGGCAATGCCTGCACGGTGCAGGCGCCCGGCCCAGAGGCAGCCCAGGCTTCCCGCGCCCAGCACGTGCCATGTCATCAGGACGGGTGCTTGAAGCGGTAGGGGACGATGCGCCCGGTGGTGTAGGCATCCGCCAGCAGCGACTCGGCGCGCTCGGTGAGTTGGCGCCCGTCGACCGGCAGGGCGCTGGCGTCCAGGCTGACGAGCCCGACACCGGCCTTGATGGAAATAAACCCTTCGCTGGTCTTGAATGCCTTGAGGTTGAGCCCTTCGTGCAAACGTTTGAAGCTGCTCGGCGAGCAGGCTTTGAGGTCTTCGATCATGGTCAGCAGGCCGAAGTGGTGATCGTCCAGGCGCGTGAGCGTGTCAAGCGGACGCACCAGTTGCTGCAGCCGCCGGGCGACGCCGCGCAGCAACTCGTGGTGGAACGGGTCTCCGTAGCGCTGCCGTTGAGCCTCGATCTCGGGCAGACCGATCAGCAGGTAGCAGAGCGCGCCGCCGCGGCTTTCGAGCTGGCGCAGGCTGTCGCCGAGTCGCTGGTGTAGATAGCGGGCGTTGCCGAGGCCGGTCACGGCGTCGATCAGGTTGCGCTGCTCGAGGCTGGCGATGTTCTGAGTGAGCAGGCGATTTTCCTGCATCAGGCGTTGGAACGAGCCGCAGATGCGGTCAGCAGCATAGACGCGCGGGACCAGCTGCTCATTCATGGTGGACTTGCTGATGAAGTCGTCGACTCCGCGGTCGAAGGCGTGGCCAAGCACGTCGGGGCCGTCTCGGCCGGTGAGCAGGACGATGTAGGTGTAGTGATCGGTCATCTCGTCCTGCTGACGCACTTGTGCCGTCAGTTCGAGCCCATCCATTTCGGGCATGAGCCAGTCGGCGAGCAGAACGTTGGCGGGCCGCTCCTCGATCAGCTTCAGCGCGGCGCCGGCGCTGTTGGCGAAGCGTACGTCCTCATAGCCTGCCTTGGTCAATGCGCGGCCGATCATGACGCTGGAAAACTTGGCGTCATCGACGACCAGGATGCTGAGTTGGGGGTTAGGCATGCGATGCTCGGTGGGGGTAGCAGCCTAAACGCATTCGGCGGCCGGGTTGTCAACGTGAAGCAGTTATAATGATGGCCCATTTGAACCGTCAAGCTACGCGCGCTGGATCACAGCATAGCGCCGTCATATCAACCAATGGAGGAAGCCCATGCCCTCGTTCGACGTGGTGTCCGAGCTGGACAAGCACGAAGTGACCAACGCCGTCGACAACGCCGTCAAGGAACTTGACCGGCGATACGACCTTCGCGGCAAAGGCAGTTTCGAGTTCAAGGAACTGACCGTCACCCTGACCGCCGATGCGGATTTCCAGTTGGAGCAGATGCTCGAGATTCTCAAGCTGAGCCTGGTAAAGCGCAAGATCGATATCCAGTGCCTTGAAATAAAGGACGCCTATCCTTCCGGCAAGATGGTCAAGCAAGACGTCGTGCTACGCGAAGGCATCGACAAGGAGTTGGCGAAGAAGATCGTTGCCTTCATCAAAGATGCCAAGCTCAAGGTGCAGGCTGCCATTCAGGGCGAGCAGGTGCGCGTCACGGGCAAGAAGCGTGACGACCTGCAGGAAGCCATCGCGCTACTGCGCAGCAAGGACCTGGGCATGCCCCTGCAGTTCAACAACTTCCGCGACTGATCCCCTCCGGCTCCCCTGGGGAGCCTTTCCGTTCGAACCGCTGCGCATCCGCCTGCCCGTGTGTGCTCGGTTGTTTCAAGGAGACTTTTACTGATGGATTTGAGTGTCGATTACCTGGTCGATCTTTCCGAGGCCTGGCTACCGATCGTTCTTCAATATGGCGCCCAAGTGGCTCTGGCGCTGGTCACGTTCCTGATCGGCTGGTGGCTGATCAACGCGCTCATCGGCAAGGTGGGCAGCCTGCTCAAGCGGCGCCAGATCGATCCGTCCCTGCACGGTTTCATCGAGAGCCTGGCGGGCATCATCCTCAAGGTGTTGCTGCTGATCAGCGTCGCCTCGATGATCGGTGTCGAGACCACCTCGTTCATCGCGATGATCGGTGCGGCGGGCCTGGCGATCGGCCTGGCGTTGCAGGGTAGCCTGGCCAACTTCGCGGGCGGCGTGCTGATCCTGATTTTCCGCCCGATCCGCGTCGGCGAGTGGATCGAAGCCCAGGGCGTGGCGGGCACCGTGGATTCGATCCAGATCTTCCACACGGTGCTCAAGACCGCCGATAACAAGACCATCGTCGTCCCCAACGGCAGCCTGTCCAACGGGCACATCACCAACTATTCACGCGAGCCGCGCCGGCGTGCGGACATCAATGTTGGCATCGACTACAGCGCGGATATCAAGCTGGCCCGCAAGATCCTGCTCGAGCTAGCGGAAGACGAGCGGGTTCTGCGTGATCCGGAGCCGGTGGTATTCGTGACCGGCCTGGGCGACAGCTCGGTCAATCTGTCGCTGCGTGTGTGGGTGGCCACTGGTGATTTCTGGCCCGTGACCTTCAGCTTCACCGAGCGGCTGAAGGAGCGTTTCGACGAGGCGGGCATCGGCATTCCGTTCCCGCAGCGGGTGGTGCACCTGGTGCAGAGCTGAAACCGCGAACATGAAAAAAAGCCGGCAATGCCGGCTTTTTTTCATGGTGAAGATTGCTCGGTGCCGGGTAGCGGCGCACTCGCTTGAGGCGGGTTGCGGCTACGCGACCATTGCCACGCAATGAGCACCAGTGTCGGCACGCCGAGCAGCGCCGTCACCAGGAAGAAATCGCTGTAGCCCAGGTGTTCGACCATCACGCCGGAGTAGCCGCCGATCAGCCGGGGCAGAAGTAGCATCAATGAGCTCAGCAGGGCGTATTGAGTCGCCGAGAACTTGAGATTGGTCAGGCTCGACAGGTAGGCGACGAAGGCCGTCGAGGCCAGGCCGCCGCTGAAGTTGTCGCAAGAGATAGTGACGATCAGCATGTTTAGGTTGGCGCCCATGCCCACCAGCAGCACGAACATCAGGTTGGTCGCCGCCGAGGCCACACCGCCGAGAAAGAGGATCGGCAGGATGCTGAACCGGACGATCAGCAAGCCGCCAAACGCAGCCCCCAGTAGTGTCATCACCAGGCCGAACAGCTTACTCACACTGGCGATTTCATCCTTCGAAAAGCCCTGGTCGATGTAGAACACATTGGCCATCACGCCCATGACCGTGTCGGACATCCGGTAGGTCGCGATCAGCCCGAGCAGCAGCAAGGCTTGCCAACGGTAGCGCAGGATGAAATCGGTGATCGGCGTCAGCACCGGCCCCATGAGGATGCGCCCCGGTGCGGATAGGCAACCCCAGACGATCAGCAGGTACATGGTTCCGCGCGGCCAGTAGCCACCCCAATAGGATTGGAACATGCCGCCCGTGGCGACCAGCAGAATGATCAGCAGGATCACCGAGACGGCCTGATGCACGAAATCGAAGTGCAGCGGGCGTTGTCGCTGTTTCGCCTGGCCGAGCATCTGGCGAACGGGCACCAGCAGGCTGCGGCCCGCCGGGGACAGCGAACCGACGATGAACAACAGGTAAAGCGTGGCGCGTGGCCAGGCCTGGGCGATCAGTGCATTGATCAGTGCCGGCACCGAAATCAGCAGCACCAGCAGCAGGCCTACCGCGGCCAACTGATGATTGAAGCTGTAGCGTGAAGGCTCGCTGGGCAGTGGCACGCCAGCGTCCGGTTCGGGAATCAGCAGGCTGGTCAGCAGGCCCGGCAAAATCAGCAGCGCGAAGACGATATAGGTCGTGGTCCAGGCCGACTGGCTGTATTGAAGGTTGCTCGAACCCAGCCATTCGGCCAGGAACAGGGCGCCGGCGCTGGCTAGCAGCATGGCGATGCGGTAGCCGGTCATGTAACTGGCGGCGAGCGTCGCCTGCAGCTTGTCCTCGGCGATTTCGAGCCGGTAGGCATCGATGGCGATGTCTTGGGTGGCCGAGGCGAAGGCGACGGCCACGGCCAGCGCGATCAGCATGGTCAGGCTGGTTTGCGGGTTGCATAGCGCCATACCGACCAGCCCGACCGCAATGGCCGCCTGCGATAGGACGAGCCAGGAACGCCGCCGGCCCAGCTTGCCGATCCAGGGCAGCCGCCATTGATCGAGCATCGGTGACCACACCCACTTGAAGGCGTACGCTAGGCTGATCCAGCTGGCGAACCCGATGGTTTCCCGGGAAACCCCAGCCTCGCGTAGCCAGACCGACAAGGTGGAAAACACCAGGATCGCGGGAAGACCGGCGGCGAACCCGAGGACCAACAGGGTTAGCGAGGCGGGGCTGGCATAGGCGGCCAGTGCGGCACGCCAGGTTTCACGGGACATGGGCAAATCGGGCATGGGCAAGTGAACGCGCACTCTACCCGCTGTGCTCCGGCGAATGCCAGCCGTGTCGACGTATGTCGACGCGGCCATTGACGACCATCACTCCCTCGGCGCGAAGCCGTGCGCGCTGCTCGTCGCCAGCCGCGCTGCCGGCTGGCAGACTCAGCCGCCCGCCGGCACCCATCACGCGATGCCAGGGCAGGCGAGTATCGTCTGGCAGCTGCGACAGCACACGTCCGACCCAGCGAGCCGCGCGACCGAGGCCGGCCATGGCGGCAAGTTCGCCATAGCTGGTGACGCAGCCTTCAGGGATCTGCGCCAGCACCAGATACAGGGCAGCCCGGCGGCTCTCGGCATCAAGAGGGTGCAGCGCGTTTGGGTGCCGCTCTTCGTTGGCTTTCATCATGTGCATCCGCTGGTGAGCCGGCATCGGCCGGGCGTATCGGCAAAGCTTCGGCCATGCTCGGTTCGTGGGCAAGCAGGGGCTGGATGGTGTGCAGGCGGCTCCGTTCAGCGGTCTGCCCTTGTTGTCCGCGAGCGCATCAGGATAATGGCAGGCTTTCTCATTTAGCCCTCTCGCAGACCTCCCAAGATGTTTCCCAGAACCCTGCTTTGCGTAGCCCTGTCGACCCTGACCCTGCCGGCACTTGCCGATACCGTATGGCTGAAGAATGGCGACCGTTTGACCGGCAAGATCAGCGTGCTCGACGGTGGCAAGCTGCTGATCGAAACCGAATACGGCGGCTCCATCCCCGTGAAGTGGAGCCAGGTAGCGACCCTGGAGAGCGACCAGCAACTGCTGGTCAAGCAGGATGACGTGACCGGTGAGGTCGCGAAATCCCTTCAGGCTGCCGATGACGGCAAGGTCACCCTGACCAATGGTGACGCGCCGCGCACGGTCGCGTTGAAGAGCATCACCCAGATCATCCATCCCAAGCCGCTGATTCAAGATCTGACCTGGAAAGGGAATGTCGACGTCGCAGTGGATTACAAGCGCGCCGAAACCGACACGGACGACTACGACATCGCCTTCGACACCTCGGCCCGTCACGGCCTGTGGCGGCATAACGGCAAGGGCAGTTACAACCGTGAATACCGTGACGGCGTAACGGCCACCGACAACTGGGACGCTGAGTACGCGCTCGACCGTTTCATCGACGAGCATTGGTTCTGGCAGGGGCGGCTACAGTACAAGCGTGACAAGATCGAGGACGTGCGCCGCCAGCGCACCATCGGTACCGGTCCCGGTTATCAGTTCTGGGACAACGAGCTTGGCGCGTTCTCGCTGGCGTCGCTGCTCAACCGCAGTGACTACGAATTTGCCAGCGGCGAAAAGGAAGACTTCTACTCGCTGGCAATGAAGTGGGACTACAACCGCTACCTCGTCGGCAAGACGTTCGAGCTGTTCAGCCAGGGCGAGATCGGCAAGCCCCTGGAAAACGTCGCGGATTACGAACTCGATGCGGCCGTCGGCCTGCGCTACAAAGTGACCGACTGGGCGTCCCTTAATATGAAGGCCGAGAAGGACATCGTTAGCGGCGCTGAGAGCGACCTCGACGAAACCCGCTATAGCATCGGCTTCGGTATCGGCTGGTAAGGCTGGCTGAAACGAGAAGGGGCGCTGGTGGCAAGCGCCCCTGCTCGATCAATTGCCTGTCATCACAAGCGCAGCCCGCCGTCGAGCTCCAGGATGCGTCCGGTGAAGTAGTCATTCTCGAAGAGGTAGGCGACCGAGTGGGCAATCTCCATCGGCTTGCCCAGACGTTTCAGCGGGATGCCCGCCGCCATCTTCTCCAGTGCTTCGGGCTTCATGCTGGCCACCATCTCGGTCTCGATGAAGCCGGGCGCTACGCCTGCGACACGAATGCCATATCGAGCCAGTTCCTTTGCCCAGACGACGGTGTCTGCTGCGACGCCTGCCTTTGCGGCTGAATAGTTAGCCTGGCCCATGTTGCCGGCGCGTGAGATCGACGAGATGTTAACGATTGCGCCCGGGCGCTTCAGCTCGATCATCTTGGCTGCGACCTCCCGCGTGCAAAGGAATACGCCGGTCAGGTTCACATCGATCACGGCCTGCCACTGAGCCAGACTCATCTTCGACAGCTCGCCATCCTTGACCTTGACAGTCAGCCCGTCGCGCAGGATTCCAGCATTGTTGACCAGGCCGTCCAGTGCGCCGAAATCCTCGCTGACCCGTGCAACCATTTGGCTGACCTGTGCTTCGTCGGCCACGTTGCATAGATAAGCACGGGCGTCACCACCGGCCTGCTTGCAGGCGGCCACCGCGTCGTCCAGTCGCGCCTGGTCCAGATCGACCAGCGCCACTTTTGCCCCTTTGGCCGCGAGATATTCGCCCATGGCGCGGCCGAGCCCCTGGCCGCCCCCGGTAATGATGATGACCTTGTCGTCGAGCTGCATGTGATCTCCTGCTGTCGAGGCGCTCGCGACGCCGCGAAGTCGAATCGGTATGCTGGTGCGACCCAGTCGCGACCCGCCCCGAGGAGCCTCCGTGAGCGCAGAAGCCACCAAGCATGCCCGACTCTTGTTGCTCAAGGAATACCGCGGCGTGCTCTCCACGCACTCCCATGCCTTGCCAGGATTTCCCTTCGGTTCGGCCGTACCCTATTGCCTCGACGAGGCCGGTTGGCCGCTGTTGCTGATCAGTCGGATCGCCCAGCACACCCGCAATCTGAAGGCCGATCTGCGCTGCTCGCTGCTGGTGGGGGAGCGCGGCGCCGAGGATGTGCAAGCGGCTGGTCGATTGACCGTGCTGGCCGAGGCTCGACAGCTTGAGAGTGCGTCTGCCATCGAAGCCGCCGCCGTGCGCTACTACCGATACTTTCCCGAGTCGCGTGATTATCACCGCGCGCACGACTTCGATTTCTGGTGCCTACAGCCGGTGCGCTGGCGTTTCATCGGAGGTTTCGGTGCCATCCATTGGCTTGACCAGGTCGCGTTGGCCAATCCGTTTGCCGGTGAGAGCGATCTCGAGCGCGGCATGATCGAGCACATGAACGCCGACCATGCCGCTGCGATTGCCCATTACGTCCGGCAGGCCGGCCTGCCGACAAGCGAGCCAGCACAGTTAGTGGGCATCGACAGCGAAGGCTTTCACCTGCGCATCGGCCAGGCCATCCACTGGTTGGCGTTTCCCGAGCCATGCAGGAACCCTGGTGCTGTGCGCCAGGCGTTGGTATCGATGGCACGCGCCTGATCGAACGAGGCACCAATAATTCGTTACAGGGTGGGTGCGGTCATGGGTTGAATCCGCTCCCACTCGACGTCATCTACACCACTTCGGAAGCCGTTCTTCCGCCAAAGGATCTTCGATGCGTATCTTCCTGCTTCTGTTTCTGCTCTTTCCGATCGCCGAATTGGCCGTGCTGATCAAGGTCGGCAGCGCTATTGGGGTGCTGGCGACCCTACTATTGCTGGTCATCAGTGGCATGGCCGGCATCCTGTTACTGCGTCTGGCCGGCTTCGCCACGGCCTGGCGCGCCCGCGAGCGACTCGCACGTGGCGAACTACCAGAGCAGGAAATGCTCCAGGGCCTGATGATGGCGGTCGCCGGTGGGTTGTTGTTTTTGCCAGGATTCATCAGCGACGTGATCGCGCTGCTGGTGCTGTTTCCGCCGACCCGCCGCTTTTTTCTGGGCATGGTCGGGCGCCGTATCGAGCTCCAGGCGCAGCGCCGCCGCGCCTTCGAGGATGACCTGCGCCAGCGAAGCGGCGAGCAGCCGGCCAACCAGCGTCCGAATGTGATCGAAGGGGAGTGGGAGCGCCGCGACAAGTAAGAAACGAGGCGATCGATCAAAGGGATGCTCCAGCATGCCTTTTTCGTTTCTCAATGAAAAAAATCGCGACTCGCCCCTTGAATTCATTTTGCCCGCCCGCATGTAGCGGACACCGAAAGGTCGCTGTCGCGATTTGACAGTCCGTCTTCCGCGGCTCGCATTGCGGGCCGCAACCGGCACCGCCGGATTTGCCCAACCCGCCGATGCATGAGCGTCGGCATGGAAACCACCGTACTAGGAGAGATCGACAATGAAGCTTCGTCCTCTGCATGACCGCGTCGTGATTCGTCGCAGCGAAGAAGAAACCAAGACCGCAGGCGGCATCGTCCTGCCGGGCTCCGCTGCCGAAAAGCCGAACCGTGGCGAAGTCGTCGCTGTTGGCACTGGCCGCGTTCTGGACAACGGCGAAGTGCGCGCCCTGGCCGTCAAGGTTGGCGACAAGGTCGTGTTTGGCCCTTACTCCGGCAGCAACACCGTCAAGGTCGACGGTGAAGACCTGCTGGTGATGAGCGAGAACGAAATCCTCGCCGTCGTCGAAGCCTGATCAGCGCTCGCTGCTAAGCGACTGCGTTCCATCAACAGAATTTGAGGAAGAATCAACATGGCTGCTAAAGAAGTTAAGTTCGGCGACTCCGCTCGCAAGAAGATGCTCACTGGCGTCAACGTCCTGGCTGACGCGGTAAAAGCGACCCTCGGCCCGAAAGGCCGCAACGTGGTTCTGGAAAAGAGCTTCGGCGCTCCGACCATCACCAAGGACGGCGTTTCCGTTGCCAAGGAAATCGAGCTTAAGGATCGCTTCGAGAACATGGGCGCACAGCTGGTCAAGGACGTCGCGTCCAAGGCCAACGACGAGGCCGGTGACGGCACCACTACCGCGACCGTTCTGGCTCAAGCCATCGTCAACGAAGGCCTGAAAGCCGTCGCTGCTGGCATGAACCCGATGGACCTGAAGCGCGGCATCGACAAGGCGACCATCGCCATCGTCAGCGAGCTGAAGAACCTGTCCAAGCCTTGCGCTGACTTCAAGGCCATCGCTCAGGTTGGCACCATCTCTGCCAACTCCGACAGCTCCATCGGCGCGATCATTGCCGAAGCCATGGAAAAAGTTGGTAAAGAAGGTGTGATCACCGTTGAAGAGGGCTCGGGCCTGGAAAACGAACTGTCCGTCGTAGAAGGCATGCAGTTCGACCGCGGCTACCTGTCTCCTTACTTCATCAACAAGCCGGACACCATGGTTGCCGAACTGGACAGCCCGATGCTGCTGTTGGTCGACAAGAAGATCTCCAACATCCGCGAACTGCTGCCGGTGCTGGAAGGTGTTGCCAAGGCTGGCCGTCCGCTGCTGATCGTTGCTGAGGACGTCGAAGGCGAAGCGCTGGCGACCCTGGTCGTCAACAACATGCGCGGCATCGTCAAGGTCGCGGCTGTCAAGGCGCCTGGCTTCGGCGACCGCCGCAAGGCCATGCTTCAGGACATCGCCATCCTGACTGGCGGTACCGTGATTTCCGAAGAAGTCGGCCTGAGCCTGGAAACCGCTACCCTGGAGCACCTGGGTAACGCCAAGCGCGTCGTGCTGAACAAGGAAAACACCACCATCATCGACGGCGCTGGTCAGCAGGTCGACATCGAAGCCCGCGTTGCGCAGATCCGCAAGCAGGTCGAAGACACCACCTCCGACTACGATAAAGAGAAGCTGCAAGAGCGTCTGGCCAAGCTGGCTGGCGGTGTTGCCGTGATCAAGGTCGGTGCCGGCACCGAAGTCGAGATGAAAGAGAAGAAGGCCCGCGTCGAAGACGCCCTGCACGCGACTCGTGCAGCCGTCGAAGAAGGCGTGGTACCTGGCGGCGGTGTTGCCCTGGTGCGCGCGCTGCAGGCCATCTCCGAGCTCAAGGGCGAGAACGAAGACCAGAACGTCGGTATCACGCTGCTGCGTCGTGCTGTCGAAGCACCGCTGCGCCAGATCGTCGCCAACGCCGGTGGCGAGCCGAGCGTCGTGGTCGACAAGGTCAAGCAGGGTTCGGGCAACTACGGCTTCAACGCGTCGACCGACGAGTACGGCGACATGATCGAAATGGGTATCCTCGACCCGGCCAAGGTCACCCGTTCTGCTCTGCAGGCGGCGGCGTCCATTGGCGGCCTGATGATCACCACCGAAGCCATGATCGCTGAGATCGTAGAAGACAAGCCTGCTCCGGCCATGCCGGACATGGGCGGCATGGGTGGCATGGGCGGCATGATGTAAGCCGACTGGCACCTGCCTCGCTGTAAAAAAAGCCCCGCCTCGTGCGGGGCTTTTTTTTGCCCGCCGCGTGCAAGTCATGGCGCCGTCATCCGTCGCTGGCAACCTGGATCGCGACGCTGTCGGCTCGCTGCACAGAAGCGATTGACCGTTGGTCGCTAGACCGAGCGACAGGCTTTTCCCTGGTCTATGGTCAGGTTCTCGAATCACGACATATCAAAGGGTTGCGCGATGAAGCTGGAATTAGCTCGAGGACTGTTCATGGTCGGCGCGCTGGGCGTCGCTTCGTTGTGCGCCGCGGCTTGGAGCGAGCCCGACGCCCGAGTGATCGCCCGAAGCGACCTCGGCAGCCTGTGTCCCACTCCGCGTGTGGTCCAGGCCTCTCCAGCGGACGTTCGGCCGGATCATGATCTCTTGCTGTTCATGTACGGGCTGTCACAGAGCCTGGTCAGCCGTAGCTGACAGCGCGGCACATTCCAAAAACGGGCGGAGGCCCGTCAACGGACGAGCCACCGAGCGGCCTGCTATGCCAGGTGCGCGTGTTCCTGCCCATCCGTTTGCCGGTCGGGGCTCGCCAACAGGCTGTAGACGGCCGGCAGCACGAACAGTGTGAACAACGTACCTACGGTCATGCCGGTAGCGATCACCAGGCCGATGTCGAAGCGACTGACCGCGCCGGCCCCGCTGGCAACGATAAGCGGAACCATGCCGAACACCGTCGCCGCGGTGGTCATCAGTACGGGCCGCAGGCGAATGGCCGCGGCTTCTTCGGCCGCCTCCCGGCGGCTTAGGCCACGCTCGCGGCGCAGTTGGTTGGCAAATTCGACGATCATGATCCCGTGTTTACTGATCAGGCCGATCAGCGTCACCAGCCCGACCTGGGTGTAGATGTTCATGCTCGATAGCCCCAGGAATAGGGGCACCAGCGCGCCGCAGATCGACAGCGGTACCGTGACCAGGATTACCAGCGGATCGCGGAAGCTTTCGAACTGCGCAGCAAGCACCAGAAAGATCACTGCCAGCGCGAGACCAAAGGTCGCATACAGGGCGGTGCCTTCCTGAATGTATTGGCGCGACGCCCCGGCATAGTCGAAGGTAAAGCCCTGCGGCGCTTCCTCGGAGGCGATACTGCGTAACGTTTCGATGGCCTCGCCCATGCTGACGATGGGGAAGCCCTGAATGGTCGCCGCGTTGAGTTGCTGGAATTGCGTCAACTGGGTTGGCCTGGCACGGTCGCTGACGGTGATCAGCGTCGACAGCGGCAGCATCTCGCCGCGCTCGTTCTTCACGTAGTAATTGCTCAGCCAGCTTGGATTGTCGCGGTAGGCACGCTCTACCTGGGCGATCACCTTGTAGCTTCGGCCCTCAATGGTGAAGCGGTTGATCTCGCTTTCACCGAGTAGAGTCGCCAGGGTCAGGCCGAGGTCTTCCATGCTGACGCCCATCTGCGCGGCCTTTTCCCGGTCGATGTCCACGACCACCTCGGGCTTGTCGAATGCCAGGTCGACGTCGAGAAAAGCGAATTTGCCTGAGGCCTGCGCCTTCTCCCGGATGCGTTCAGTCACTTGCAGCAGCGACTCATAGTCACTGGCCGTGTTGATCACGAACTGGAACGGCAAGCCTTCGCCCGTGCCAGGTAACGAAGGCAGGTTGAAGCCAAACACCTGCAGCCCTGGGATTCGGTCGATCTTAGCCTGCACCTCGGGGAGCACCTCCATCTGTGTGCGCTCGCGTTCATCCCACGGCGTCATGAGAAAGCCGCCAATGCCACTCTGCACGCCGTTGAATCCATTGATCTGGAACCAGGAGTAGTACTGGGGGAACGACTTGAAAATCTCGAGGAACTGGTCCGTGTAGGCGTTCAGGTAGTCGAGGTTGGCGGTCTGCGGCGCGCTTGCCATCATGAAGATGATGCCTTGGTCCTCTTCGGGCGCCAGTTCGCTTTCGGTGAACATCAGCAATACCGGAATCAGGCCGAGTACGATCACCGCGAAAACGAACACGACCGGGCGGGTGTCGAGCGTGCTGTGCAGGGCACGTTGGTATCGCCGCTTCAAGCGATCGAACAGCAGATCCAGCCGGTGGGCAAGGCCGCTGGGATTCTCCTCGTGGCGCAGCAGCCGCGAGCACATCATCGGCGACAGGGTCAGCGCCACGATGCCGGAGATCAGCACGGCGCCCGCCAGCGTCAACGCGAACTCTTGGAACAGCGCACCGGTCAGCCCTTGCAGGAAGCCAATGGGTGCATAGACCGCCGCCAGCGTGATGGTCATGGTGACCACGGGCATAGCGATCTCGCGGGCGCCGTCGATTGCCGCCTGGAAGGGCGTCTTGCCCTGCTCGATGTGCCGGTGGATGTTCTCCACCACGACGATCGCGTCGTCCACCACCAGGCCGATCGCCAGAACCATCGCCAGCAAGGTGAGCAGGTTGATCGAGTACCCCATGGCCTGCATGACGAACAGCACGCCGATCATCGACAGCGGGATGGTCACCACCGGGATCAGCACCGAGCGCAGCGACCCGAGGAAGAGAAATACCACGACGATGACGATCACTACCGCTTCGGCGAGCGTCTTGACCACCTCGTCGATGGACGCCTGGATGAAGCGCGTCGCGTCATAGGCAATGGTCACTTTCAGGCCGGGCGGCAGCTGCGACTCGATCTGTGGCATCACCGCGCGGACTTCTTCGATCACGTCCAGCGGGTTGGCGCTGGGTGTGCCCTTGATGCCGATGTAGACCGAAGGAATACCGTCGAAGGAGCTGACGGCGTCGTAGCTTTCGGCGCCCATCTCGACCCGCGCTACGTCGCCGAGCAGCACCCGACTGTCGCCTTCGGTCTTGACCGGAATGCGGGCGAAGGCTTCCGGTGTCTTCAGTTCGGTGTCGGCGTTGATGCTGGTGACGGTGTATTGGCCTTTCACCTCGCCAGCGGCGGCGAGGAAGTTGTATTTGCGAATGGCATCGTTGATGTCCGAGGCGGCCAGGCCGTAGGCAGCCAGTTTCACCGGGTCCAGCCACAGGCGCATCGCGAACACCTGGTTGCCGAGGATTTCCGCTTCCGCCATCCCTGGGAGCGTCGCCAGTTTCGGCTGGATCACGCGCGACAGGTAATCGGTGATTTGCGGGTTGGTCAATTGGTCGCTGTAGAAGCTGATATACATCAGCGCGGTCGAATCGGCGGCCTGCTTGTTCAGTACCGGGTCTTCTGCATTTTGCGGTAGCTGGTTCTTGACCGAGTTGGCCTGACTGAGCAGCTCGGTGTAGAGCCGGTCAGTATCGGCGCCGATGCGGGCGTAGACGGAAATAATGGAAACGTTCTGCTGGCTCACCGAGGTCATGTAGTCGACCCCTTCGGCGCTGGCCAGGCTCTGCTGCAGCGGCTGGGTGATGTAGCCCTGAATGGTCTCGGCATTGGCGCCGGGGTAGGCGGTGGTCACGGTGATCAGCGCGCTTTCCATCTGCGGGTATTGGCGGATCACCAAGCTAGTGAACGCTTGGAGCCCGAGCAGCACGAGCAGCAGGCTGATGACGCTGGCGAGCACCGGACGACGGATAAAGGGGTCTGTAAAGGCCATAGCGTGTCCCTAGCGCCCAATCAGCGGGAGGTGGAAGGAGCGTCTGGTGCGCGCTCCAGGGTGCGTGACTCGGCAATCGACACGTGGGCGCCATTGTCGAGCTTGAGCTGGCCCGCTACGACCACCTGCTCCCCAGCCTCGAGGCCTTCGAGGACCACTACCTGGCCATCCCGACGCTCGCCGGTCCTGACGAAGCGTCTCTGGACAACCAGGTAGGGTTCGGTGCCCCGGTCCGTTGCCTCTGCTTCCTCACCTTCGGGCGGCTGACCTTCCTTCACCACCAACACCGAGTTGCCGTAGAGGGTGTAGGTGATCGCCGTCTCTGGAACGATCACTTGCGGCGCGTTCTTCGGCAGCACGACCTGCAGATCGGCGAACATGCCGGGCAGCAGGCGTTGACCGGGGTTCGCCAGCTCGGCACGAACCTGAACATTTCGCGTGGTGACCTCGACCTTGGGGTTGATGGCCACGATCCGGCCGTCGAACCGCTCGCCAGGAAACGCCGCGACTCGGACTTGCACCGTTTGGTCGAGGGCGAGTAGCGGCACCTGTTGCTCAGCCAAATAGAAATCGACGAAGAGGGTGGACAGATCCTGCAAGGTCGCCAATGGCGTACCGGCAGCGACGAAATCCCCGACGTCGACCTGACGGATGCCGATGGTCCCGGAAAAGGGCGCAACGATGCGCTTCTTCGCCAGGGTGGCCTTGAGTTGCGCCACGGTGGCAGCGGCTTTTTGCGACTCGGCGTTGAGACGGTCGTATTCGCTGCGGGAGATGGCCTGGCGGTCCACCAGGCTGCGCGCACGCTCGAACTCGGCCTTGGCCAGGCGCAGGTCGGCCTCGGCGGCGGCCAGGCTGGCGCGTTCGACCTCGCTGTCGAGCAGTACCACGGGCTGGCCTTTCGCGATTCGTTCGCCGGAGCGGAACTGGACGTCACTGATCGTGCCGGCAATCTCGACGGTGAGGTCGATACCTTGCGAGGCGGTCAGCGTACCGATGGCCGGCAGTCGACTCTGCCATGGCTCACGGCGTGCTTCGTGGACTTCCACGGCGATGGGTGGCTTGGGCGCCTTGAACTGCTGGATCTGCGAGTAGATGGTGTTGAATTTGAGCGCGGCGAGGATCAGTACCACGACGATCACCGCGCCGAGCATGAACAGCATGCGGCGCCACATGTTCCGTATTCCTTGGAGAGATGAGCCGGCTGCTAATGCCGTTGAGAGGCAGCCGAGGGACACGCATCACGAGTGCAGCCTTCGGCTAGCCTCGTTGTGTTGTTATCTGGACCAGGCAGTCCACTGAGGCGAGAGACGTTAGCCGCGAAGCGAACGCAAGTAAAGGGGAGGGCGGGCATTCGCGGCCGGCGAAAGCGGACAGGGCAGGCAGGCACGACAGAGTGGCCGGCCTGCCACGGTGTGCCGGGTCAGCTGGCCAGGCGGCGGGTGACGTCGCTCAGGCCGGTCGACAGGTCATGCAGATTTTGGCTGGCCCTCTCGGTGCGATTGACGTTGTCCAGATTGGTCGTCGCGATTTGGGTGATCTCGATCAGGTTGCGAGAGATGTCCTCGGCCACTGAGGTCTGCTCTTCGGCAGCGGTGGCGATCTGACGGTTCATATCGCGAATCGCCTCGATCTCCTGGGTGATGCGCTGCAGCATGTCGCCCGCCTCGGTCACTTGCTCGACACCCTTGTCGCTATGGGTCTGCCCGCTTTCGATCGCTTTGACCGCGTCCACGGCACCGGTCTGTACGGTGTCGATGATCTGGTGGATTTCAGCAGTCGAATCGGCAGTGCGGCGCGCCAAGGTGCGAACCTCGTCGGCCACCACGGCGAACCCCCGCCCGGCGTCGCCGGCACGTGCCGCTTCGATCGCCGCGTTCAAGGCAAGTAGGTTGGTCTGGTCGGCGATCCCCCTAATCACCTCGAGCACCTTGCCGATGCGCCCGCTGTCGGCTTCAAGCCGGCGGATGACGTTGGCGGTGTTGCTGATCTCACCGCGCATGTACGTGATGGTGTCGATGGTTGAGCGCATGACCTGTTCGCCGTCTTGGGCCGAGCCGTCGGCAGCGTCAGCGGCACGTGCCGCTTCGGCGGCGTGGCGCGCGACTTCCTGCGCTGTGGCGGACATCTCATGCATAGCGGTGGCGACCTGGTCGGTGCGCGAGAACTGGTCGCGGGTGCCCTGGCCCATGAGGGCGGCAATCGCGTTCAACTCGCCGCTGGCGCTGTCCAGGTCCGAGGTACTGCGCTGGAGACGGGTGAACGTGTCGGCGAGGAAATCTCGAAGCACATTGGCCGCTACGGCCAGGCGACCCAGTTCATCTTGGCGGCTGCTGTCGACCCGCTCGGCGAACTGCCCCTGGCTGAGGCGGGCGATGTGGTCGATTAAATGGCGGATCGGCGAAATCAGGTTGCGGTTGACCAGCCAGAGGCTGAACAGCGAGACCAGCACGCCAGCGGCCAACATGATCAGTGACCCCGCGACGATTGCCTGGTCTGCCGCCTGGCTGATCGTCGAGGCGCTTTGCTGCGCGGAGTTGCGCAATTGATTGACCAGTGCGCTGAGCTGGTCGCTGGTCGCACGATCGATACCCTTGACGGCGGCGTCTCCAGCGCTGGGGTCTGCATCAGCGGCGAGAAATGCATCGCGACCCACTCGGTATGCGGCACCCAGCTTGCGGTGTTCGTTTTGCAGACTTTGCAGTTGAGTGGCCAGAGCGGCGTCGTGCTGGTTGGCTTGTACCAGGGTGGTTAGGAGCGCTTGCACTTTGGCTTCCTGCGATTCGAAGCTCTGCCAGTATTTATCGAGGTTTTCGACGGACTTGCCCCGCAGCAGGACGTTCTTCCATTCCTGCACCTGAATCTTGAATTCAAGATTGGCTTGATCGATCAACCGTGAGGCTTCGATGGGGCCTTTAAGCAGCTGCTGGTAAGCCGCAATGTCCTTGGATAGGAAGGAAAAGCTGGCCAGCGCGATGATGAGCATCGTCGCCAGGCTGCCGGCGATCAGCGCCAGCATTTGTGCACGCAGGGATTTATTGAGCGTCATGAACGGTCTCGCATCGAGTGAGGTATTGCCGCTGACGCAGGGCGCGCCGATGGCCGACGACGTCCATGTCGCACCCTATTTCGGCCTACGGCCTCGATACTTGAACGTGCTCAGACCAAGCGCATGTGGTTGTCCCAAAGCCCTGCCGGGAGTTGAAGGGGAGTGCTGGCGAAGCGGTCACCGGTGCAGTCGAGCAAGCGGCAGCGCCCCTGGCCTGAGGTCACCACGAAACCGGTCTCGACCGAGGCGACGCCAGCACAATCGGGCAGGTGGATCTCGGCACGCAGCGCCGTGCTATCCAGGTCCCAGACGAACACGGTGTTGCCGCGCGGCGCTGTGACGGCGAGTAACCGCAGGCGATCGTGGATTGCCAAGCTGGCGGTGTACTGGTTCATCGCCATGCGCTGCGCCTCTTCAAGCGGGAAGGGCTGGAAGGGCTGGCCGGGGCGCTTGATTGCCAGCAGCGGCGCGCGGTCCATGGCGTCGCCTTCGTACTGCTGGCCGGATACCACGGTACCGTCGGCCGCGACCGCGAGGTGACGCACGCTGTTCATCTGCTCGGGCAACTGCTCCTTGCTCACCAGGGTGCCATCGCGGCGCAGCAGCACCAGGCTCGGCTCCATGGCGTCGAGGTTCATCATTTCTCGGCTATCGGCTTCGGTGCGGATGCCACCGTTGGCGATGACCAGCGTCTCGCCATCCGGCATCCAGAGGAGTTGGTGCGGGCCGATGCCATGGGTGGCGTGCTCGCCGATGCGAACCAGTTGGCGCTCCTCGACCCGGTAGACGCCAAGCACGCCGCGGCCGGCATCGGAGGTGTCGTTTTCGGTGGCGTAGAAGCGATCGCCGCTGGCATGGAAGACGCCGTGCCCGTAGAAGTGGCGATCCGGCGCCGCGGTGATGACCTGTAGCAAGGTGCCGTCACGGCTGTCGATCAGGTAGCTCTCGCGGCTAGGGCGGCGGCCGACGAATACGGCCAGTGGCAGGTGCGGGTGGGCGTAGATATCGTGGCAGCGCTCGGCCACCGGCGTGGCGAACACGCGAGTGCCGTCGAGGCGATAGCCCACCGCGTAGTGCCTGCCATCGCTATCGTCGCGTGCAGACAACAGGAGCGGTTGATCCGAGGCGTGGGTGAGTGTCCAGCCACCGACTGCGGTAGCAGCGACCAGGGCACCGCCCAGGCCTAGGAATGCGCGGCGCTTCATATCAATCTCCGTCGTGAGCGTTGAAGCCTATCTGTACGCCCAGCGCGCGCGCCAGTTCGGTCTGATGCAGACGGTGCAGGGTGTTCAAGTCGTCATAGAGGGCGTTGAGGCGTTCACGTCCCGGTTCGTCGGCGATGAGCTCGCTGAACGGCACCATGGCGTCGGCGAGGTGCTTGCGCGTGGTGGCGTAAGCGACATCAATGCGAGACACCAGCTCCTTCTGATCAGCGGGCACCAAGCGCTTCAGGCCGTCATCATCCGCGCCTTGCCATAGGCGCTGAGCACCGGCTAATGCGGCGTCGATGCTGCCAAGGGTGGCATCGCTGCGCCAGGCCTCAGCCTGGAACGGCTGGGGATGGCCTTTGCTCTGACGCCCCAGTGGCGCACCGAGCTTTTTCTTCAGGCCGTCCAATGCCGTGACCTGAACGCGCATGATGTCGGAAATGGCTTCATTGGCGTCGGCGTAGCGCTCGTTGGGAAATTCCTTGAGCTGTGCAGCCATGCCATCTTCCGCTTCCCAAACCTGCAGCATGTCCGCGGACAGCTTCTGCTGGTGCTCGCCGATGGCCTCCAGCAGAGGGCAATAGCGTGCCTTGGTGGCCTTGTCGGTGAGGTCCACGGCTTTGTCGTACAGCGCGTACTCGTAAGCAGTCAGACCCTGCAGCACGACGCTGCCATTCTCGATGTCCGCTTGCGTGAGGTTGGGTTTGCGCTTGAGCAGGGCGGTGACCTGGCGGCCGACAAGGTTCTTCTTGTCAGGCCAGAACTGCACTTGCCAGGCGCGGTTGCCTTCGCCCATGGGGCCGATGAGTATCGGTTGCAGCCCGGCCCAGGCGAACTGCGCGGCGAGGAAGGTCTCGCGTGTGGCCTGCAGTTCCTCGTTGCCGGCGCAGAACGCGATGCTGCTGGCGGCCATGCGCCGGTTGGCCTCGGCCCACTGGGTGTAGGCGGGGAGCAGGACGTCGTCGGCAAGCGCTTGGCTCGTTTCGGCGTAAGGATCGCTAGGTGCGCAGGCGCTGAGTAACAATCCCACGGCAGTGACGGCGGCTAGCCGTAGACAGGAATTCGCGTACATGGTGCTCCTCGCTGTGGAATGGAATCGCTGTTTCATGACTAGAGTGATTCGAGAAAGGCCAATAGGGCCTGGCGTTCGACCTGGCCAAAGCCAAGCACGGCCTGTTTTGCCTGCTCCGCTTCGCCACCGTGCCAGAGGATCGCCTCGAGCAGGTTGCGCGCACGGCCATCGTGCAGAAACTGGGTATGCCCATTGACCGTTTCGGTCAGCCCGATTCCCCAGAGGGGCGGCGTGCGCCATTCGCGGCCGCTGGCTTCGAACTCGGGCCGGCCATCGGCGAGGCCTTCACCCATGTCATGCAGCAGCAGGTCGGTATAAGGGCGGATGAGCTGGTTGGCCAGCTCCGGTTCGGCGGCGTCGGCGGCCGTGGTGAAGGCGGGCACGTGGCAGCGCTGGCAGCCGGCTTGGTGGAAAAGGCCCTTGCCGGCCAACACTTGAGCGTCGCCCACGTTGCGCCTCGCCGGCACGCCGAGGTTGCGGCTGTAGAACAGCACCTGGGCCAGAATATTGTCGCTCACCTCAAGTTCACCGCCGTTGGGCAGCGCGCGGCATTCCTGCTGGCGCTCGGTGCAGCTGGTGCCGTTGAACAAGCGGGTGCTCAATCCCATGTCGTTGAAGAACGCGTCGGCATTTTGCTGGTTGAGCGAAGGCTGGCCGGCCTTCCAACCGAAGCGGCCCATCACCGTTTCGCCGGTCGCCTGGTCGAACACGCGGTTGGGGCGGCCGGAAATGCCGTCGCCGTTGCGGTCATCCGGGTCGGCATGAGCCAGCAGCGCCGCTTCGGGGATGGCTTCGAGGAGCCCGAGACCGATCATCGGTGGCGCCACGCGCACTGAAAACAGCGTCTCCGGATGCAGAGGGCCATAGCCCAACTGCGAGATTTTCAACAGGGGCGTGCGAAGCTCGACTTCATGGCCATCGGCGAACCGTTCGGTATGGGTGCGGTAGTCGAGACGGACCTTGCCCTCTGGCGCGACGCCAGGGATGGCCATGTCCTGTAGCTGCCCGCCATAGGTCGGCTCCGGCGCGATACCGCGCTGCCTGAGCACCTCCGCATGGCCGTCTTGGGCGGGTATGGAAAGGCGTACCAGCATCGAAACGGCATGGCCCGCGTCGCCTTCGACCGGGTGCCCGCGACCGTCCTTGATATGGCAGTTCTGGCAGGCATTGGTGTTCATCAGCGGCCCGAGGCCGTCGCGGGCCGTTGTCGAGGCGGGCGCGATCACCCAGGGGTTGCGGAAAAAGCTGTTGCCGACGCTGAAATCCACACGTCTGATCGGCGCCAGGTTGGCGGCGGGCATGGAGAAGGCGTTCTGGTCGAATCGCTTGATCGTTGCGCTGCCAGCCGAGAGGGCTTCGCCAGGTTCAGCCTGCTCGAAGCGAGGGGCCGACTTGTCGCAGGCGCCGAGCGCGAGCGCAAATAGCAGGACGAGAGCTGAACGGCATGACGGGCGCATCGAGTGACCAGGACCTTGTAAGGGGCGGCAATCTTAGCAGGCCGGGCGCGGCTAAATAAGAGCAATTTTCATTCAGGAGGCCAGGCCCGCCAGGCAGGCTCGGATGAGGCGCTGGCGGGCTGGAAAGGCTGCAGCCTTGCGCTGCAGCCGGTCGACAGCGATCAGAACTCGTGATCGGCGGTGTCGGGGTTCAGGTCGCTGATGCCAAGCGCGGCGGCAGCGCTTTCGATCGAGCCGGTCTGCTTGACCAGCGCGCCAATCGCGTCGCGAACCTTTTGCTGGCCTTCGCTATTGTCCGGGCCAATCAATTGGTCGAAGGCTTCACCGTTCTCGGCGCTCGTAACCAGGACCTGCATTTTGGCTTCGGTGGTTTCCAGATCCGCCTTCAGCGTGCTGTTGAGCTCCGGGTTCACGCCTTCGACCAGCGAGGCCAGGCTTGGGCCGGTCAGCTTGCTTCCGTCGACGCGGTCGTACTCGCCCAGGTAGACGTTACGGATGCCCTTGGCGTTGTAGTAGTGCGAGTTGTGGGTGTTGTCGCTGAAGCAGTCGTGCTCGTCCTCAGGGGAGTTGGCTTCCAGCGCGACCTTCATGCGCTCGCCAGCCAGCTCACCCAGCGAGAGGCTGCCCATGCCGAACAGCATCTTGCGCAAGCCGTTCTCCGCCGATTCCTTCTCCAGGCTGGCGCGATAGTTGTCGGCGCCCGGTTTCCACTCGTTGACCATCTCTTCGAGATCGCTGACCAGCAGCTCGGTGGCCGCCTTCAGGTAGGCGCGACGGCGGTCGCAGTTGCCGCCGGTGCAGCCATCACCCTCGACGAAATCGCTGACCGGACGCTGACCTGCGCCCGCTTCGGTGCCGTTGAGGTCCTGGCCCCAAAGCAGGAATTCGATCGCGTGGTAGCCGGTGGCGACGTTGGCTTCGGAGCCAGCCAGCTCGTTCAGGCTGGCCAGCTTTTCGCCGGTGATGTCACTGACGTCGATCTTGTCTTCGCCAACCTGAATTTCCTTGTTGGCGATGATGTTGGCGGTCGCACCCGGGTTGCCCAGCGCGTGCTGATAGTCGCCGTCCACGTAGTCGATCATGCCTTCGTCCAGCGGCCAGGCGTTGAGCTGGCCTTCCCAGTCATCAACCACCGGGTTGCCGAAGCGGAACACTTCGCTCTGCATGTAGGGGACGCGAGCGGCCAACCAGGCCTCTTTCGCAGCTTGCAGGGTTTCGTCGGTCGGGTTGGCCAGCAGTTGGTCAACGGCTTCCTGAAGCTTGAGGGCCGTGCTGTGAGCGTCACTGAATACCGCGTGGGCGATGTCGGCGTAGTGCTTGACCACGGCCTGGGCCGCTTCGCTGTTCACCGTCGCTGCTGCAGCCTCGGGCGCAGCCGCTGCCGGCTCGCTCTGGGTGGTGGCTTGCGGTGCGCTGGCCTGTTCGGCGGGCGCTTTGTCTTCGCCGCAACCAGCGAGAGAAATGGCGACAGCCAACAGGCTGGCGGTTGCCCAGACGGGTGTGCGTAGCATGGCGGGTTCCTTTGCTTGCGGGTTTGTATGAACGCGTCGGCAGCCAGGCTGCGACAAACGGTATCGGAGCATAATGCGAAAGATTTTCATTTTGTGCAAAGAAATTGCGTGCAGCCCATCGCGTATGCGGTGCACGGCTGTCGCTAGAATGCCGCTATCCCTTATCCATGGAGTGGCCTAATGAGCCCGAGCGCCGTGATCCTGTTGGTTCTGCTGTTTCTCGCCGTCACCTATGCGGTTGTGCTCTATAACGGGCTGGTGCGCCTCAAGCATGGCGTCGGCAAGGCCTGGTCGAACATTGACGTGCTGTTGCGACAGCGCCATGAGGAGTTGCCCAAGCTGGTCGAGGCCTGCAAGCAATACATGCAGCATGAGCGGTCCACGCTGGAGCAGGTCATCAAGGCGCGCAATGCCGTCTCGAGCGCGCGCGAGCAGGGCGATGTCGCGGCGTTAGGCCAGGCGGAGACGGGCTTGCGCGCGGGGCTTGGCAGGCTGTTCGCTGTGGCTGAAAGCTACCCCGAGCTGCGTGCAAGCGAGAGCTTTCGCCATCTCCAGCAGCGTATCAGCGGGCTGGAAAGCGGAATCGCCGATCGCCGGGAGCTGTATAACGAGGCGGTCAACTTGAACAATGTCCGCATAGAACAATTCCCGGATGTGCTGCTGGCACGCACCTTTGGCTTTCGCGAAGCGGCGCTGCTGCAGTTCAGCGAGGCCGAGCGTGCGGATGTCGACCTCAAGCCCTTGTTCGACCGCACCTGATGGATGGGGCTTGGCTGCAGCCTGCGGTGGGTGCCGCGTTGGCGCTGGCCGGTGGCTGGCTTTGGATCGGGCGCTGGACGCGGCTGCGTCATCTTCAGGACACCCCCACCTCGCGAATCCGCTCGGCCGCACAGGGTTACGTCGAGCTCGCCGGCGTGCTGGCCGAATTGGTCGACGCACCCCAGCAAATCGCCCCGCTGACAGGCACACCATGCCTGTGGTGGCGCTACCGCATCGAGGAATATCGTGAGACCAGCAAGCGTGGAAGCTGGCGGGTCGTCGAGCAAGGCGCCAGCAGCGCTTTGCTCAGGCTGTTCGACGGGAGCGGCGATTGCCTGATCGACACCCGCGGCGCGGAGGTGCTGCCTAGCCGTCGCGATCGGTGGTCGGGAGACGTGCGTCATCCTCGCGGGCTGCCCGTCACCGGCCTGCGGGCGTGGCTCGGCGGCACCCGGCGTTATCGCTATACCGAGGAGCGGCTGCATCTGGGTGAGCCCCTGTATGCGGTAGGAGACTTTCGTAGCGACGGTGGTGGGCGAGCAGGTCTGGCGTTGGAGGCCGCGCGAGGGGAGGTCATCCGAGAATGGAAGGGCGAGTACGATGGCCTGTTGCGGCGTTTCGACAACAACCGTGACGGCCAGCTCGATGTGGCCGAATGGCAGCGGGTACGGCTGGCTGCCGGGCTTGAAGCCGAAGCGAGGCATCGTCTCGCCAGCGTGCAACCAGTCCGGCATTTATTGGCCAAGCCGGACGAGGGGCTGCCCTTCGTACTGTCGAGCCATGGCGAGGAAGTGCTGGTGCGGCGCTATCGCTGGCAGGCGCTGGGTGGCGCCTTATTCTGCATGCTCGGTGCGCTACTCGTGGCAACTAGCTGGACCTGACTGTTCACGTCAGAGCGTCTCGGGATTGAACGTGCGTTCGAAGCGCAAGGACTGGCGCAGCAGGTTTACCAGCTCGTCGGCGGGAACGGGTTTGCTGTAGTAGTAACCCTGGCCTTCGTCGCATCCCTCGGTAACCAGGTAACGCTCCTGCTCCGCGGTTTCCACGCCTTCGGCGATGACCTGCATGCCAAGGCTGCGTGCCAGGTGGATGATCGCGCGCACGATGGTGGCATCGCCTTCGTCGGCGTCCATGTCGCGGACGAAGCTCTTGTCGATCTTGATCTTGTCCAGCGGCAGGCTCTTGAGATAACTCAGCGACGAATAGCCAGTGCCGAAATCATCAATGGCGATCAGCGCGCCGGAGCGGCGCAGGCTGTGCAGGTTATGCGTGGCGGCGGCGATGTCTTCCATCAGCCCGGTTTCGGTTACCTCGAGCTCCAGCGTTTCCGGCGGCAACTGGTGGGTCGCCAACAGGTTGCCGATCACGTTAGGGAGCTCGGCATGGTGCAACTGGACCGTCGACAGGTTCACTGCCATGCGCAGCCCGGTGAAGCCTTGCTGATGCCACTCGCGAAGTTGGCGGCAGGCCTGGTCCAGCACCCATTCGCCGATCGTGATAATGCTGCCGTTCTGCTCGGCCAGCGGGATGAAGATGTCCGGCGGAACCATCCGACCGCTGGGGTGCGACCAGCGTAGCAGGGCCTCGACACCGGTGATGCGCTTGAGCCGGTAATCGATCTGCGGCTGATACACCAGCCTGAATTCGCCGCGCTGGATGGCCTCGGCAAGGTCTTTCTGCAATTCCCGCCGCTCGCGGATCTCGCTGTCGATGCTGGCGACGTAGAACTGGTAGCGATTGCGTGCCCGGCTCTTGGCCAGGGTCATGGTCTGTTCGGCCTTTTGCAGGAGCTTCTCGGTGCTGTCCCCATCCTCTGGAAACAGCGTGATACCGATGGTCGCCCGCAGGCGGACGTTGTCTCGGTCAAGGACGATGGGCCGTTCCAGGTCGTCGAGCACCTGCTGCGCCAGTTCGGCGGCTTCGTAGGGCTTGTCGAACCCGGAAAGGATCATCACGAATTGGTCGCCGCCGAGGCGGGCCAGCGCGCCGATGCGCCCGCTCTGCTTGCGCAGGCGGTCGGCGAGGGCGATCAGCATGCGGTCGCCGTTCTGGTAGCTGTACTGCTCGTTAACGCCTTTGAAGTCGTCGAGGCCCAGGCACAGCACGGCCACTCGGCGCTGCAGCCGCGCGGCCTCGGTCAGGATGTGGTCCAGTTGCTGCTGCAGCTGGAGCCGGTTGGGCAGGCCGGTCAGGAAGTCGAACTGCGTCATGCGCTCCAGGTTGCTCTCGGCGGCGTGGCGCAGCTGCATGTTGCGTTCGATCGAGGCGAGCAGGCCGTTTGCTGTTTCCACCCACAGGCCCAGTTCATTGCCTTCGTGCCCCTTTAGCATGGGCAGCTTGTTCTCGCTGGGGCGATCGGGATTGATGTTGGACAGGTGCTCGATGAGCTTGGTCAGCGGCCGGGTCAGCAGCCACTCGTAGATCAGGTAGAGCACGAGCCCCAGCGTCAGCGCGCGCAGCATGCCGACGATGAAGATGACCAGCGAATTGCTGACAAACTCCTCGCCATAGCGCGCGGTGTCCAGGGTGATGCTGAGGTCGCCGTAATATTCGTTGTAGGGCGGTCGGCCGATCAGGGGGATCGAAAAATTCTGATCGCGCCCGAGGATGGGGTCGGTGATCCAGCGGGTCGGCTGCTCGGACAATGGACGGGACTTGAACGCCAGCGGATCCTCGCCGGGGTGACCGATGGCTGCCTTGCGGATCGATTCGTGCTGGAAAAGGCCTTCCATCACCTGCGCGCCCATTTCCCTGTCGAGGCTGTAAATAGCCTGAGTAGACGGATCGCGCGTCATGCGGAGGATGCGTTGCGCCTCCGCATCTATCAACTGGCGAGTGCTATAGGCGTTGTAGATTATCTGCGAGCAACTCAATACCAGCCCGACGGCCAGCGCCGACAGCAGGACGATACGTAACAGTTGTCGCGACAGGCTGCTGCGCAGGTGGCTCAAAAGAATTTCCTTTTTCCGGGCCGCTTGTTCGCCAGTATTGATACGCGCAGGACATACGTCAAAAGTTGGCGCCGTCCTGTATGGCAAAACGTTATCAAAACACATCGCTTGCCGCAGAGCCGCCCGTCGAGGATTCAAGCCTTTGCCGGGCAGGGCGACGGACCGGGGCGATCAGCCGTGTGGCACGGCGTCCTGAACGTCGCAGCCCTTGATCACCAGGCGGATGATGGTCTCGGCGGCGGCATCGTAATCGGAGTCGTCGAGCCTGGCCTTGCCGGTCACGGTAGAAATCTGCCAATCGAAATCGGCGTAGGTCTGGGTCGCCGCCCAGATGCTGAACAGCAGATGGTGAGGATCGACCGGGGCCATCAAGCCGTCGTCGATCCACCGTTGAATGCAGGCGACGTTGTGGCTCGCCTGGGCGTTGAGCTGCTCGGCACGCTCGGCGGGTAGGTGTGGTGCGCCATGCATGATCTCGCTGGCGAAAACCTTGGAGGCGCAGGCGTGCTCCCGCGAGATTCGGATCTTGGTGCGAATGTAAGCGCGCAAGACGTCGGCCGGATGGCCCGGCTGGTTGAACGGCTCGGAGGCTTGCAGCAAGGGCTCGACGATGCTGTCCAGCACCTCGCGGTACAGGTTTTCCTTGCTCTTGAAGTAGTAGTAGACGTTGGGCTTGGGCAGCCCGGCGCGCTCGGCGATGTCGCTCGTCTTACTCGCGGCGAAGCCTTTCTCGGCAAATTCCTCGCTTGCCGCACGGAGGATCAGTTCTTTGTTGCGCTCGCGGATACTGGTCATGGGCCCCTTCGATTCACTACCTGCGAGGCCGGTTGGCCGGGCGGGAATCCTAGCACCTGCGTCCCGGCCGTCTCAAGGAAGCGGAACGCTCGCTGGCCGGTCGCCAACGCTGCTGTTCGCCTGATGCATGACGGTCCGCCGGACGGTCCTCCAGCCTCTCGTCCGTGCAGTCGATAAATACCTGGCGTCAGAAATTCAAGTTGTATACATTTTTGCTGATAGATGTGTACTTAATCCTGTGCTCGAGGGTCACCCTATGCCTTTCATGCAACGCAGTATCCAGTGGCAGTTGATCGTCAGCATGGGGGCGGCCCTGCTGACCAGCCTGCTGATCGTGATCCTTGTGTATTCATCCGCGGTCAATCGGCTGGCCGAGCGCTACCTGGTGGGGCAGGCGCTACCGGCGAACGTCGGCGCCATCGGCAAGGACATCGAGCGCACGTTGACCGCGCCCATCACTGCCACGGCGGGGATCGCCAGCAATGCCTTGGTCCATGACTGGCTGCGCAGCGGCGAAACGGGGCTCGATGCCGATGCGGTCGGCCGCTACCTGGAGGGCGTCAAGGCTCAACAGAAGGCGTTGACGACCTCCATCGCCGTGCTTGAGAGCGGCAACTACTATTCCGAGGCTGGGCTGTCACGCACGCTCAGCCGCAGTGCTGCTGGTGATGCCTGGTTCTATAGCCTGGCCGACAGCAGCATCGAACGGCGCTTCGAGATCGACATCGACAAGACCACCCGCCAGCCCACGCTGTTCATCAACCAGCGGATTGAGTCGGGCGGGCGCACGTTGGGCGTCGCCGGTCTCGGCTACAGCTTGAGCAGCATGTCCGAGCTGATCAGCAATTTCCGTTTTGGCGAGCGGGGTGAGGTGTATCTGGTCAACGCGGACGGGCGGATCAAGGTGCATCCACGTGCCGAGCACAACGACCGTACTGAGCTTGGCACGCTGGCCGGGAGCGACGCCGCTCGCCAACTGCTGGGCGGCACACGCGATGCGGTGCGCTTCGATCGGGACGGCGAAGCGTACCTGGCAATCGCCCGCCCGCTAGAAAGCCTAGGCTGGGTCCTGGTAAGCGAAGTGCCGGAAGCGGAAATCTTCGCCGAGGCGCGTCGCACCTTGTGGACCATCAGCCTGATCGGTGCCTGTATCGCGCTGTTCTTCCTGGGCTTGGTCGTCTGGCTCGCGCGTGGGCTGGTCAAGCCGATCCGGCAGGTCACCCAGGCGTTGGTCGAAATCGGCGGAGGCGGCGGGGACCTGACTCGACGCCTGGACGAGAGCCGCGCCGATGAGCTGGGTGACCTGGCTCGCGGCTTCAACCGCTTCATCGCAAGCCTGCGAGTGTTGATCGGCGACGTGCTGACGACCAGCCAGCAATTGCGAACGGCCGTCGGCCAGGTGGCGCAGGTGGTCGACAACACGGCGACGCGTGCCGGTCGCCAGCACGAGATGACGGACATGGTCGCTACCGCCGTGCACGAAATGGGCCTCACCGTGCAGGAAATCGCCCGTAACGCGAGCAACGCGGCGCAGGCCTCGCAAGGTGCGCGCAGCGAGGCGATGCAGGCGCGCACGGTCGTTGGCGAGTCCATCGCGCATATCGAGCGGATGTCCGGCGAGATCGGCCACGCGGCCGAGTCGGTGACTGACCTGGCGCAGCAGGTCGCGTCCATCGACAAGGTGCTGGCGGTGATCCGTAGCATTTCCGAACAGACCAACCTGCTGGCCCTGAACGCCGCGATCGAGGCCGCCCGTGCCGGCGAAATGGGGCGCGGGTTCGCCGTCGTTGCCGACGAGGTACGTACCCTGGCCAGCCGTACCCAGACGTCGACCGATGAGATCCAGCAAATGATTCAGGGGCTCAAGAACGGCGCGCAGACCGCTGTGAATTCGATGCATGCCGGTCAGGCGGCGACGGGGACGGGTGTGCAGGCCAGCCAGCGCACCGGACAGTCGCTGAGCGCCATCACCGAGCAGGTCGAGGCGATCAGCGACATGAACACCCAGGTCGCAGCGGCGACCGAGGAGCAGAGCAGCGTGACCGAGGAAATCACTCATAACGTGCAGGGTATCGCCGACCTGGCGCAGGCTACGGCGCGGGACGTGCAAGCCTGCCGGAGCGACTGCCAGGCGCTTTCGCAGCTGGCGGAAGACCTGGGGCGGCAGATGGGAAGTTTCCGGTTGTAGCCGAAAGCGCTGACCACGAAAAAGGCGACCCGCAGGTCGCCTTTTTCCTTTCCTTTACAAGCGCGGCAGCGGCTCTAGAAATGCGCCTTCACCAGGAAGCTCGCCGTGTTCTGGTCGGTTGGCCCCACGAAGTTACGGCTGACGAACCCGCCATCCTCGATCCCGTACTTGTTCGACCAGTAGTCGTACTCGAAGCCCACGTAGAGCCGTCCCGGCTCCCCGTCGAGTGCCTTGCCCAGGTCGTACTTGATCTGCGGGTTGATGTGCAGGTTCTTCGAGACGAAGTCCCCGCGGCGCTCGGACCCGGCGTCGTTTACCACCCAGTCGATGAAGCCATCGAAGAGGATGTCGGACTTGCCCACCGGGATCGTGATCGCCCAGGTTGGCGTGACTTGCCACTGGCCGGCCGGTTTGCCGGTACTGCCGTCCGGCTTGCGGTAGTAAAGGTTGATGGCCAGGCGATCGAAGCCTGGCACGTCGAGGTCAACCGCCGGGCCGAGCAGGTAGTTCTGGTTCGGTACGCCGTCGGTGCTCTCGCCGCGCTCATAGGTGGCGGCGAGCAGCACGTCCTTGACCGGGCCTAAGGCCAGGTCTTGGCCGCTGAGCTTACCCAGCGACAGACGCGGGCTGAACTCGCCGTAATAGGTGTGGCCATCGCTGCCGCTGACGCCGTTGTAGAAGATGTTGTCGATGAACAGGAACATGTCGCCCCAGGCCCAGCCGCTGGCGTGTTCGAAGGTCAGCGTCTGCTGGATGGGCGGGTTGATCTTGTAGTCCTTGCCGTACAGGTAGGTGAGGCTGTTGTTCTGCCAGTGCAGCATGTCGTCGGCGAAGGCGGGCGCAGCGAGAAGCGTGCCGGCCAGAGCCAGCGAGAGCGGTGCGAGCTTGGAGGTCATGCGGATACCCTTTTGGTTTTGTTGTTGTAGGCGGAGGGGCGCGCCAGGCTGCGATGCCCGGCGCGCGGTCAGCCGGTCGGGGTGAGTTGGGCGGAGGGATCGCGGGTGATCGCCTTGGGCTCGGTCTTGGAATAGTCCGGGATGTTCACGGCCAGGGTGTTGGTGCCGATCGTGTCCTCGATCAGGTTGTCCGGGTCGTAGTTGTCGTCTTCCTCCGGTTCGCGGGGCAGGAAGAAGTTGAGCAGGATCGCGCTGAAGGCACCGATGGTGATGGGTGAACCGAAGATGTTCTTCAGCACCTCGGGCAGGTGGTTGAGCACATCCGGTACCGCTGCCACGCCCAGCCCCAGGCCCAGCGAGATGGCGACGATGAGCATGTTGCGGCGGTTGAGCCCGGCTTCGGCGAGTATCTTGATGCCGGCGATGGCAACCGTGCCGAACATGATCAAGGTCGCGCCGCCGAGCACCGGCTTGGGCATCAGTTGCAGCACGCCGCCAACGACCGGGAACAGCGCCAGCAGGATGAGGATCGCGGCGATGTACAGCCCGACGTGCCGGCTGGCCACGCCGGTGAGCTGGATCACGCCGTTGTTCTGGCTGAAGGTGGTCATCGGCAGGCTGTTGAAGGTCGCGGCGAGCAGCGAGCTGCAGCCGTCGCCCAGGATGCCGCCCTTGATCCGCTTGAGGTACAGCGGGCCCTTGACCGGCTGACGCGAAATCATCGAATTCGCGGTGAGGTCGCCCGCCGTTTCCAGCGGCGTGATGAGAAAGATCACCGCGATGGGGATGAAGGCCATCCAGTCGAAGGCGAAGCCGAACTTGAATGGCTGCGGCACGCTCAGTGCCGGTAGCGTGGCGAGGCTGGAAAAATCCACCATGCCCATCATCCAGGCGGCGGCGTAGCCCACCACCAGCGCGACGATCACCGCGGACAGCCGCAGCAGCGGAATGCCGAAGCGGTTGAGCACGATGATGGTGCCAAGCACCAGACCGGCCAGTGCGAGGTTGGGCAGGGCGCCGGGGTCTTCGGCGCCGTAACCGCCAGCGATGTCGGTCATCGAGACCTTGATCAGCGACAGGCCCATCAGGCTGATGATGGTGCCGGTGACCACGGGTGTGATGATCCGGCGCAGCCGGTCGATGCAGCGGCTGACGGCGATCTCGACGAACGCCGCGCAGAAGCTCACACCGAAGAGCGTCGCGAGGATGTCTTCCGGGGTGCCGCCGCGGTTCTTGACGATGAAGCCGGCCGCCAGCACCACGCTGAGAAAGCCGAAGCTGGTGCCCTGCAGGCAGAGCATGCCGGCGCCGATCGGGCCGACGCGCCTGGCCTGGATGAAGGTTCCGATGCCGGAAACGAACAGCGCCATGCTGACCAGATAGGGCACATGCTCGCCCAGGCCCAGCACGCTGCCGATGATCAGGGTCGGAGTGATCACGCCGACGAAACTGGCCAGCACATGCTGGATCGCGGCGAAGGTGGCGGGGAGTGGACCGGGGCGATCTTCCAGCTGGTAGATCAGGTCCTGATTGGGAGCGTCACCGCTCCTGGGTTCGGTTGCGGTCATGAGTCAAGCCTGCCATTCGTTATTGTTCGGTCATGGGCTTTCGAGGCTGCACGGACCTCTATCACTGGCCGAAAAAAGCTGTTCGCTCGGTCAGGATGCGCTCGACTATAACAACCTGTGGACAGGAGATGAAACAATAAATTTTGTAATTGTGCACAATCCGGACGGCCGTGCACCCGCCGTGTCAATGGGCCGCGCGTAGCTCTCTCGCGACATGCTCGGCCAGGCCCGCGCCGGCTTCGCTCATCGTCAGGTAGGTACGGTCCGCGCCGGCGGCTTCGATCTGCTTGGCGATATCGTCATACATGGCATGCGAGACGATCAGGCCGCTGAAGCCCTTGCCACGCAGCTTGCGGGTAGAAATGATCTTCGCCTCCGGATCGTTCATCGCCAGGATCACCGCCTTGACCTGATTCATCTCCAGGCTCTCCCAGAACATCTGATCCTCGGCATCGGCGAACAGCACATGGCGGTCGTTCTCGCTGCTCTTCTTCACCGTGACCAGGTCCGAGTCGAGGCTGATCAGGCGCCAGCCCTGCGCCTTGAGATGATCGTAGGCGGCGCGCCCGGTACGGCCCATGCCCATGACCAGAATCTGCGCGTCGCCGAGCGAAACGGGCTGTTCGTCCGGGTGGCGGATGTCACGTTCGAGCGGAATCAGGCGTTTGGCCAGGCGATCGTAGAGCGGGTGCGAAATCCGGTTCAGTTGCGCCGAGATGACGAACGACAATGCCACCGTGATTGCCAGCGGTGTCAGCCATTGTGGCAACACGACGCTGGCGACGATCAGGCCGAATTCGCTGTAGTTGGTCAGGCTCGAGGCGCTGAGAAAGGCGCTGCGCGCGCGCAGGCGGAACAGCAGGAAGAGGAAGAAGAACAGCGCGCCCTTGAGCGGCAGCAGCAGCGCAACGGCGCCGGCGAAGAGCATCGCATCCATGTCCGGCAGCCCGCCGATGCCGATCTGCAGGAAGAAGCCGACGAGGAAGACTTCCTTGATTGCCCACAGCGAGTTGGAAAGTTCGGTCGCGCGCTTGTGCTTGGCGAGCATCGCGCCGAACGCCAGGGCGCCCAGTTCCGAGCTGAGGCCGACATATTCGAAGCCCAGGCCGCCCGCGACCAGCGCCAGCATCAGGCCGAGCAACACCATGAGTTCTTCGTGACCGCTGTAGTCGAGCAGGCGGAACAGCAACGGGCGAAGCAGCGGCAAGAGGAATACCAGCAGGGCCCAGGCGGAGGGCACCTTGCCGCTGGCGATGCTCATCACCACGAGGGCAATCAGGTCCTGGATGATGAGCACGCCGATCGCGACGCGGCCATGGAAGGCGCGCAATTCGCGCTTGCCTTCGAGCACCTTGGCCGCCAGCACGGTGCTGGAAAATGACAGCGCGACCGCCAGCAAGAGGCTGTCGCGCCACGTCGTATCGAGAAAGAAGAAGATCGCGGGCAGCACGATCAGGCTGGAAATGCCGAAGTGCAGCAGGCTGCCGCCGATCACCTCGCGCCGTACCAGGTTGCTCAGCTTGAGCTTGAGCCCGACGGTGAAGAGCAACAGCAGCACGCCGAGATGGGCGAGGTGGGCGAGGATTTCGCTGTCCCGCGGGCCGACACCGATCCGATCGCCAAAGGCTGCCAGGGCGAAGCCGGCACCCAGATAGCCGATCAGCGGCGGCAGGCCGATCGATCTCGAGGCGAGCCCGAGCGCGAAAGCGAAGGCGATCCAGGTGGCTTCGATCATGGGTCAGTCCTTCTCGGTTCGGCAGGCGGGCGCCGCATTTTAACGGGGGCGCATGGCTTGTCGAGCATCGGGAAGAACGCCGCGGTGCGCGGAGCCCGCCCGTGGCAGGCTCCCGGTCGGGTGCCTGTCAGTGGTGCGCGGCACCTGTCAGTGCATGGCGCTCCGGGCCACCCAGAACATTGAACAGCAGGTTGAGCGTCACGGCGCTGAGGGTCGCCACGGCGATGCCGCTGTGGGTGATGGGCTCCATCCAGTGCGGTAAGTGGGCGAAGAACTCGGGCCGCACCACCGGCACCATCCCCAAGCCGATGCTTACCGCGACCAGCAACTGGTTGCGTCGATCGCCAATATCGGCCTCCTGAAGGATTTTGATGCCCGTTGCGGCGACCATGCCGAACATGGCGATGCCCGCGCCGCCAAGCACGGCCGCCGGGATCGAGGCCACGAGAAACGCCGCCTTGGGCAGCAAACTCAGCGTGATGAGAAAGAGACCGGCGATGGCCGTGACGTAGCGGCTACGCACGCCAGTCATCTGCACCAGGCCGATATTCTGCGCAAAGGACGAGTGGGTAAACGTGTTCATGAAGCCGGCCAGAAAGGTCGCGCCGGCGTCGCACAGCAGGCCCCGGCGCAGTTGCCTCGGATCGACTTCCTGACCGGTGATCTTGCCCAGCGCCAGGAACATGCCGGCTGACTCGACGAAGATGATCACCACCACCAGACACATCGACAGAATGGGCGCGAGCAGGAACTGCGGTGCCCCGAAGTGGTTTGGCGTCACCAGCTGCACGGCGGGCGCAGCATCCAATCCGCTGAGATCGACCATGCCCAGGGCACCTGCCAGCACGTAGCCGAGGCCCATGCCGATCAGCACCGAGACATTGACCCAGAAACCCCGCATGAACTGATTGATCAGCAGAATCACCGTCAGTACCGCCGCGGCCACGCCGAGATAGGGCAGGGCGCCGAACTGGCCGGTCCCGCTGCCCCCGCCCGCCCAGTTCACGGCGACCGGAAACAGCGACAGGCCGATGGCCGTGATCACGGTGCCCGTTACCAGCGGCGGAAACAGCCGAACAATCTTGCACACGAAGGGCGCGATCAACAGCCCGAAGAAGCCTGCCGCGATGGTCGCGCCGAAGATGCCGGTCATTCCCACGCCGGGCATGCCGGCCATCACCACCATGCTGCTCACCGCGGCGAAGCTGGCGCCCATCGTCACGGGCATGCGGATGCCGACTGGCCCGATGCCCATGGATTGCACAACGGTAGCGATGCCGGCAACGAGCAGATCGGCGTTGATCAAAAAGGCAATTTCGTCACGCGACAGCCCCGCCGCCTGGCCCACGATCAACGGGACGGCGACGGCCCCGCCATACATCAGCAGTACATGCTGGAAGCTCACCAGCAGCATCTGCAGCAGGGGCAGCCGCGTTTCCGTGGCTGACGCGGTTTCCCGCTCGGTCACATCGTTCATGCAAAAACACCTCGGACGCTTTTGTTATTGGAGGGTCGCGGTGGCCCCGCTGAACGTGCGGAGCCGGGAATGGTGCTTGGGGGGTCCGGCCGTGCCGGGTGCTGTTCGTGAAACCTCGCAGGGGCGTGGTCGAGTCGGTTGGAAGGCAGACGCCGCGCCAGCAAGGGCGCGGCGCCGTGGGCGCGATCAGTCGATCGGCGCGCCCTTGTCGATCCAGGCGCCGAGCTGGTCGCGCTCTTCCTGGGTCATGTTGGTCATGTTGCCGAGCGGCATGATTTGGCTGGCCACGGCTTGCGCATGGATCTTGGCGGCTTGCTGGCGGATCTGTTCAGGGGTGTCGAACATCACACCCGCAGGCGCTGCGCTGAACAGCGGGCTGCTGGGCGCAGCGGCATGGCAAACGGTGCAGCGTTCGTTGATGATCCGATGGACTTCAGCGAACTCGCTGTTTCCGCTTTGCTCTGCCGGCGTTACTGCCGCGGCCTGCTGCGCTTCGATGCTCTGCTCACGCGGGCTGGTCGGGGCGGCGTTGGGCACACCACCCTGGCGGTTCGGCGCGGTGACGAACGCCAGGCAGATCATGCCGACGGCCGCAGCGGGCAGGGCCCAGGCGAAGCGGTTGCTGTCATGACGGGTGTTGAAGTAGTGACGCACCAACACGGCCAGCACCGAAATTCCGGCCAGGATTGCCCAGTTGTACTGGCTGCCGTAGGTGCTCGGGAAGTGGTTGCTGATCATGATGAACAGCACGGGCAGGGTGAAGTAGTTGTTGTGGCGCGAGCGCAACAGGCCCTTGGCCGGCAGCACCGGGTCTGGCGTGCGGTTCTGTTCGATGGCAGCGACCAGTGCGCGCTGGGCCGGCATGATGATGCGGAACACGTTGCCGACCATGATGGTGCCAATCAGCGCGCCGGTGTGGATATAAGCGGCGCGGCCGCTGAACACCTGTGAGTAGGCCCAGGCGGCAAAGATCACCAAAACGAACAGCACCAGGCCGAGCAGTGCGGGCTTTTTGCCCAGCGGCGAGTCGCAGAGCAGGTCATAGACGAACCAGCCGACGATCAGTGAGCCAAAGCCGATGGCGATGGCCATCGCTGGGGTCATGTCGCTACCCGGTGCGATCAAATACAGGGTGGGGTTGAGGTAGTACACGACCATCAGCAGGGTCACGCCCGACAGCCAGGTGGTGTAGGCCTCCCACTTGAACCAGTGCAGGTTCTCCGGCATCTGCGGCGGTGCCAGCTTGTACTTCTCAAGGTGGTAAATGCCCCCGCCGTGAATGGCCCAGAGGTCACCCGAAAGACCGTCGCGCGGGTTGGCGCGGTTAAGGTTGTTTTCCAGCCAGACGAAATAGAACGAGGCACCGATCCAGGCGATGCCGACGATCATGTGAATCCAGCGAATAGTAAGGTTCAGCCATTCGGTCAGATGTGCTTCCACGATAGTTACCTCTTGCACGGCTGGCGGACCAACCGCTGTTTCTTCTTATTCGACTCGTCGCAAGTGTCCGGTCTGTTCTGAAGCACGCACGTTCTCTCGGCTGTGCACGGCAGCCTGGAAAATGCCCTTCGGGGTCAGTCGGTCGCCTGTTCGGAGTCCCGGTGGGGGTCGAGGAGAACCTGCTCATCCTCGGTGAAAAAATGCTCGTCGCAGTTGTTCCCAGAACCGCTGCGATCGACCACCAGGAATTCATCCCGCTTTTCGATCGTCAGCACCGGGTGGTGCCAGACGCCGCGGTGGTAATTGACGCCCTGCCTGCCGTTGCTGCGGAAGGCGCGGACGTGACCCGGTACAGGTGCATCGCCAAGTGGCGCGACCACGACCAGAAAAGGGTTGCCGAGCAGCGGAATGAAGGCCTGGCTGCCCTGCGGGTGTCTTTCGAGCATGCGAATGACCAGCGGCATGTTCAGCGCCTCGGCGGCGAAGATGCTGATGATCGCCTGATCCTCGGGCGCGGCGGTCTCGACTGTGGCCAGCTTGTGATAGCGACGGGTCGAGCCGTTGTTGATCATGAAGTAGTCGCTGCCTTCGGTTTCGATGACGTCGCCGAAGGGGGCGAAGGCTTCCTTGGTCAACGGTTCGATCTTGAGTGTGCGCATGCTGTGCTCGTTAGCTGTTCTGTAGGAGCGAGCTTGCTCGCGATCCTGGGGTGGGTCATTCGCGAGCAAGCTCGCTCCTACGGTCTATGCCTGAAGCGGTATCTGGCCGATGCCGCCTCAACGGTTACTTCACTGCTTTGCCAAACAACCGCAGCCGGCTGACGCCGCCGTCCGGGAAGATGTTCAGGCGTACATGGGTAATCGGGCCAAGCTTAGCGATCTGTTCGCTGAACTCATGCTCGGCATGCATCTCGAGCTTCTGGCTCGGCAGCAGCTCACGCCAGAACAGGCTCTGGGTTTCGATCTGGCTGTCGGTGCCGCCTTTGACGTAGGCCGCCTGGATCGAGCAGCTGTCCGGGTAGTTGCCTTTGAAGTGCAGCGTGTCGACGACGATGCGCTCGATCTCGCCCGGATGGCCGAGGGCGACGATCACCCAGTCATTGCCCGGCGTACGGCGGCGGGCGGTTTCCCAGCCGTCGCCCATGTTCTCGCCACGGTTCGGATTGAGGATGTTGCTCATGCGGCCGAAATGCTCGTCGGAGCAGGCCAGTGCGCGGCCGCCATTGAGCGCCGAGGCGAGGTCGAGCTGCTCGTTGTCGCCGACCGTGCTCCAGTCACGGTACGGAATGCCATGTACACGCAGACGGGCGATGCCGCCGTCCGGGTAGATGTTGAAGCGCAGGTGGCTGACCGGCTTGTCGAAGGCGATCTCGTGGTAGTGATGGCTGTTGCCTTGCAGTTCTACCGCGGGAAGGATCTCAGTCCACTGGGTGCTGTCGTCTGGGTCGCCTTCGGCGAGGAAACAGGCTTCTAGCGAGGCGGACGGCGGGTAGTTGCCAGTGAAGAAGCTGGTGTCGATATCCACACCCTTGATCTGACCCGGCACGCCGAGGCGAATCACCGCATGGTCGTAGCCTTCGAAGCGCTTGCGGCGCGACTCCCAGCCGTCCATCCACTTGCCGTTGTCATCGAACACGCCCTCCTTCCATACGGCCGGTGTTGGCTGGAACAACCGGTTGACGTCGGCGAACCAATCGTCGGTGACGGAAATGGCCTTGGTGCCCAGGCGGGCGTCGGCCAGGTTGACGTATTTTTCGAAGGGTACGGCGTAAGCTTTCATCGCGATCTGCCTTGAATTGAGTGGAGCGGTTTCTGCCTTTATTGCCTGTGTTGCGGTGTTGCCTATTTCCCGTTCCGGCTACATCGCCTGCAGCCGGAACAGGGCGATCTTGTTGATTTCGGCCAGCGCTCGGGCGAACTCCTGATCCGGGCTGTTGTGGATGCGCTCTTCGAACGCCGCGAGGATCTGGTGCCGGTTGCTGCCCTTGACCGCCATGATGAAAGGGAAGCCGAACTTGGCCTTGTAGGCCTCGTTGAGTTCGGTGAAGCGGGCGAATTCCTCGGGCGTGCATTCATGGATACCGGCGCCGGCCTGCTCGGAGGTGCTCGATGCGGTCAGCTCGCCACGCACGGCGGCCTTGCCGGCCAGGTCCGGGTGCGCATTGACCAGCGCCAGTTGGGTGTCGTGGCCGGCGGCGAGCATCGCCTGGGACAGGCGGGTGTGCATCACCTCGACGTAATCCAGCGTCTCGTCGACGCCAGCGCCATAGACCGTCTCGGCGACCCAGGGCGAATGCTCGTAAACATCGGCGAAGGCGGCGACGAAGGCGTCGCGGTCCAGGGTCGACGGCTTGATCGTTTTGAACGGGGTCATCAATTGCGCTCCGCGGTCATGGGGTGGGTGGCGTGCCAATGGCGTGCGATATCGACGCGGCGGGCGAACCAGACCTTGTCGTGCCCCTTGGCATACTCGATGAAGCGCTGCAGCGCGGCCAGACGAGCGGGGCGACCCAGCAGGCGACAGTGCATGCCAATGGACAGCATTTTCGGCGCGCCCTCGCAGCCTTCTGCATAGAGCACATCAAAGGCGTCCTTCAGGTATTCGAAGAAGTCGTCACCCTTGTTGAAGCCCTGCACCTGGGTGAAGCGCATGTCATTGGTGTCCAGCGTGTAGGGAATCACCAGATGCGGCTTGGCGGGCGTCGACTCCGGGTCCCAGTAGGGCAGGTCGTCGTCATAGGTATCGGAGTCATAGAGGAAACCGCCTTCCTCACGCACCAGGCGACGCGTGTTCGGCCCGGTGCGGCCGGTGTACCAGCCGAGCGGGCGTTCGCCGGTCAGCTCGGTGAGTATGCGGATCGCCTCCTGCATGTGCTCGCGTTCCTGGGCTTCGTTCATGTACTGGTAGTCGATCCAGCGATAGCCGTGGCTGCAGATTTCGTGACCGTCGGCGACCATGGCTTTGATCACGTCCGGGTGGCGCTGCGCGGCCATGGCCACGGCGAAGATCGTCAGGGGTATGTCATGGCGCTTGAACAGCTTGAGCAGGCGCCAGACGCCAGCGCGGCTGCCGTATTCATACAGCGACTCCATGCTCATGTTGCGCACGCCCTGAAGCGGCTGAGCGGCGACCATCTCGGAGAGGAAGGCTTCGGATTCCTTATCACCATGCAGCACGCTGCGCTCGCCACCTTCCTCATAATTCAGCACGAAGGACAGGGCGATACGGGCGTCGCCCGGCCAGTGCGGATGGGGTGGGTTCTCGGCGTAGCCGATAAGGTCACGAGGGTAGTCGGCGCTCATTGTCGTTCCTTGTTCGAACCGGGCCGCCGCGTAGAAGGTCCGGCAACCTGTATGGCTCAATTGTATACAAAACGATTTGTGGTTTGTAAATCAAAAATCCAGGATTATTTCTGTCTCGCCTCATCGGTGACGCCGTCTGCCCCTATCGTTTTTCTATGCCGAGCGGCGCTTGGCCTTATGCCTTGTGCTTTTGTGCAGCAGGAAGCGGGCCAGATATGGAAATCGCGAGTTGTGTACAATTCAAAAGAAAACTGTCTTTAATTTTTGTGCGGAGTGCTATGCTCCGGTCACCAATCACCACTAAGGAGGCGGGCAGGGCGGTTCGCGCCGTCGTGCTGGAACCTATGGGACGTTTGACCACACACGTATTGGATGCTGCCCACGGCTGCCCGGGCAGCGATATCTGCATCGAACTCTATCGGGTCGAGGGCGACCGCCTGGAGCGGGTCGCCACGCGCCAGACCAATGCCGATGGCCGCTGTGACACGCCGTTGTTGGAAGGCGACGACTATCGGTCCGGTGTTTATCAGCTGCAGTTTTCTGCGGGTGACTACTACCGCCGTCGTGGGGTGGCGCTAACCGAGCCAGCTTTTCTTGATGTGGTGGTATTGCGGTTTGGCATCGATGCCGAGCAGGACCATTACCACGTGCCTTTGTTGATATCGCCGTATAGCTATTCGACGTATCGGGGCAGCTAGTCCGGTTTCTTAAGTGCTGACTCTACTGGAGTCCTTTTACCCGCCTTAATGGCGGGTTTTTTATGGGGGGTGGGGTTTGGCGTGTGTCGCTCGGCGCCAGTTGCAGGACTGCTTACCTTCTTTTGTGTCGCTGATCGTTAGAGTGGAAGGCCGCGCTGCGTTTTTCCACCGAAGTACAACGGCTTAAGACCTACAGGCGACTCGGACTCTTCGTAACGTGCCCTGGGAGCGGCGCCGTAGTGAGAGAGGCCCGGTCGCATAGCGATCAGATCCAGATGTCGGAACGCGCCCAGCAAGGCGAAATCAATGCCCCAGCCAACCAACTGGCTATGGGCATCGCTTCAAAGCGCCTACCGGCTCATCAACGAAGCCGCCCCCGCGCCCCCAAACAGCGCCGCACTCGTTCGGTTGAACCACACATGCCCCTTCCCGGTGCGCAGGTAACGCGCCGCGCCCTGCGCGCCCAGCCCATAGGCCAGCTTGCAGCACAGGTCCAGTACGGCCCAAGTAGCGATCATCACCAGCAACTGCGTCAGCAATGGCTGCTCCGCATTGAGAAACTGCGGCAGAAATGCGGCGAAGAACAAAATGTCCTTCGGGTTGCTGCCTCCTAGCAGGAAGGCCTGCCCGAACAGTCGGCCGAAGCGCGGAGCCGATACCGCTCCATTGATCTCACGCGCAGCTGGCGCGCGGCGTGCTTCCTGCCAGCTCTGCCACGCGAGGTAGAACAAGTACAGCGCGCCGATCAGCTTGAGCGTGCTGAATAGCCGTTCCGAGGCCATCAGGATGGCGCCGAGGCCGAGCGCCGAGGCGCTGAGCAGGAGAATGGAAGCCGTCACCCCACCAAGAAACGCCGGCCACGAGCGACGCACCCCGTGATTCAGGCTGTTGCTGATCATCAGCAGCGACAGCGGGCCGGGGATCAGGATCACTACCAGCGCCGCACTCGCATACAACAACCAGGTTTCCAGACTCATTTCACCCTCCTGACTTTAATAAGAAAGCCCCGCCGCGGTGCGACGGGGCGGCGATGCGCCTCGCTCAGAGAAAGGCGAACTTGGCGATGAAGATCACGCACAACACATACAGGCTGATCGAGACCTTGTCGCGCTGACCGGTGAGCAGCTTCAGCGTGGCATAGGTCAGGAAGCCCAACGCGATGCCGTTCGCGATTGAGAAGGTAAGGGGCATCATCACCACCGTCACGATCGCAGGAATGGTGTCGGTGTGGTCTTTCCAGTCGATGTGCGCCATGCCGCTCATCATCAGCATTGCCACGTAGATCAGCGCGCCCGCGGTGGCATAGGCGGGGATCATGCCAGCCAGCGGGGCAAAGAACATCGCAATCAGAAATAGCACACCGACGGTCACGGCGGTGAGTCCCGTCCGGCCACCCGCGGCGACGCCCGAGGCGCTTTCGACGTAACTGGTCACCGGAGGGCAGCCGACGAAGGCGCCGACCACGCTGGAGGTGCTGTCGGCTTTTAACGCGCGGGACAAGTTCTGGATCTTGCCGTCTTCGTCGACGAGATGAGCGCGGTGGGCGACGCCCATGAGCGTCCCGGCCGTGTCGAACATATTCACGAAGAGAAACGCCAGGATCACGCTGACCATCGCGACATTCAGCGCGCCGGCAATGTCCATCGCTAGCCAGGTCGGCGCGAGGCTTGGCGGCATCGAGACCAAACCGTTGTATTCGACCAGGCCCATGGCCCAGCCAATACCGGTCACAGCGAGCATGCTCAACAGGATGGCGCCGAACACATTGCGGTGGCTGAGCACGGCAATCATCAGGAAGCACACCGCGGCAAGCAGGGCGGTGGGCTCGCCGAAAGAGCCCATGGTGAGCAGTGTCGCGGGGCTGTCAACGACGATGCCGGCGGTCTTCAAGCCAATCAAACCAAGGAATAAGCCCACCCCCGCACCCATTGCAAAGCGCAGGCTCATCGGGATGCTGTTGAGTAGCCATTCACGCAGTCGCGACAGGCTCATGATCATGAACAGGATGCCGGAGAGGAAGACCGCGCCCAAGGCGATCTGCCAGCTGTAGCCCATCTCGCCAACGACGGTATAGGTGAAGAAGGCGTTGAGGCCCATGCCCGGCGCCAGGCCCACCGGCCAGTTCGCGTACAGGCCCATCAGCAGGCAGCCGAGTGCCGCACCAATGCAGGTGGCGACGAAGGCGGCGCCGTGATCGATGCCGGCGTCGGCCATGATGTTGGGGTTGACGAAGATGATGTACGCCATGGTGACAAAGGTCGTGAGGCCGGCGAGCAGTTCGGTCCTGACACGCGTTCCATGAGCGCTGAGTTTGAAGATTCGGTCGAGCAGACCGGTGGGTTGCGGCTGCAGCCCAAGGGCCGCCTGTTCCTGCTTGGTGCTTTCCACAAGGTGTTCCTCATCGTTCTTGTTGTCGATCACCCAGAGCGACGCTCTTGAGGCAGGTGATGGTGAGGGCGCGTCCCCGGCTGGCCGCGTGTAGGCGCAGCGCCTTGTATTTGACCTGAAGGTCAGGATGGCCTGGCGCGATTATCTATTTGTATACAAAAAATGCAAACGGAATTCGCCGGGGAGATCGGGCGGCCACGGTTCTCCTGGCTCCCAAGAAATGCTAGCGCGTCGGCTCGCGCCGCCAGGCAAAGTGCGTGAGATTTTATACGCTGTTGATTGTGCACAATTATTTTGGATTTATTTCGCGATTTGATTCCCGCTAGCTGCCAGCGAACCTCGGAAACGCAGTAAAGTGCGTGCTGCCGACATTTCCGAACGCGAGTCACCATGAACGAACAGTTGCAGCCTCTGAAGAAGCCGACTCGAAGCGGCAAGGTCCGGACCGGGACCCAGGACGACATCGTTTACGCACATATCTTTGACGCGATTCTCGAACAGCGGCTGGCCCCGGGCACGAAGCTCAGCGAGGAAGCCCTCGGCGAAATCTTCGGCGTGAGTCGCACCATCATTCGGCGCGCCCTGTCGCGGCTCGCGCACGAAGGGGTAGTGCTGTTGCGGCCCAATCGCGGGGCGGTAGTGGCCAGCCCGAGCGTCGATGAAGCGCGGCAGATCTTCTTTGCGCGGCGGCTCGTCGAGAGGGCCATCACCGAGTTGGCCGTACAGCATGCCAGCGCCGAGCAGCTCGCCGAGCTGCGGCAAATGGTCAAGGATGAGCAGGACTGTTTCGCCCGTGGAGATCGCGGAGCTGGCATCCGCCTGTCTGGCGAGTTCCATCTCAAACTGGCCGAGGCCGCGCGTAACGCCCCGCTGGTGAGCTTCCAGCGCAGCCTGGTGTCGCAAACATCGCTGATCATTGCCCAATACGAGAGCGGCAACCGCTCGCACTGTTCCTACGACGAGCACAACGAGCTGATCGACGCCATTGCCGCGCGCGACAGCGACAAAGCAGTGAGCCTGATGATGCATCACATGGATCACATCGACAGCAAGCTCAACCTCGACGAAGAGGGCGCGTCGGACGACTTGCACGCCGTGTTCTCGCACTTGGCCCTCGCGAAGAAAAAGCCGCGCGCGGCGCGCTAATCGCTCTGCAGCGGCTCGCCGGAATCGCGACGCCGCTGCGAAAAACACGCCCACCTTTGAATAGCCAAGCCTGAACACCTCAGTCGGGCGGGGAGCCTATTGCTTTCGCCTGATTTTGTTATGTTATAACTATTACGTTATCGCTTGGCCCTGATGCCAGACACCAGGCTGGCGTCCGATAGAAACCGAGGTAGCAATGATCCGTTGTACGCATTTGCAATGGGGGGCGAGCGGGCGGCCGCTGACGCCACCGCTCGATCTGAGCGCGGCGCCCGGGAGCTTGACTGCTGTGATTGGCAGCAACGGTTCCGGCAAGAGCAGCCTGCTCAAAGTCATCGCCGGGCTGGACCGACCGCTGGCTGGAAGTGTCAAGGTTGAGGCACCGAGGCTCGGGGGTATCGGTTATCTGCCGCAGCAGCAGTATGTCGACCGGCAGTTTCCGATTCGCCTCGCCGAGCTGGTAGCCGGCGGCTTCTGGCGCAGCGTACTCGGGCGACGTGAACGGCAGGCACGGCTGCGTCAGGTGCTCTCAGACTGGGGCCTGCTCGAACTGCAGGAGCAGGGTTTGCATGCGCTCTCCGGTGGCGAACTGCAGCGTGCATTGCTGGCGCGGCTGACCCTGACAGACGCGCAAGTGCTATTGCTCGATGAGCCCGAGGCCGCGCTGGACGAAGTCGGTTTCGATCTGTTGTGGCAGCACCTCGCACGTTGGCAAGCGGAAGGCCGTACGCTTATGTTGGTGAGTCATAACCTCGCCAGCCTCGCCGAGCGGGCGTGCGATGGTCTGCTTGTAGCGCGTAGCGGCTGTGTTGCCGGGCCACTTCGGCAGCTGCTGGTTGCGCCTCATGCTCTCCGGCAGGTCGCGTGACAGTCGATCTGTTGTGGGGACCCTTTGCCGAGTTTGCCTTCATGCGTCGGGCATTGTTCGGTGGCGTGGCATTGGCCTGCAGTGCCGGCCCGCTAGGCGTGTTTCTGATCCTGCGGCGCATGAGTCTGATCGGTGATGCTATCGCCCACGGCATCTTGCCCGGCGCTGCGTTGGCGTTTTGGTTGTTCGGCCTGAGCGTGCCGGCGTTGACGGTGGGTGGGCTAATCGCTGGGTTAGGCATGGCGGGCGCCTCGGCTTGGGTCAGCCGTCGGACCGGGCTGCGTGAAGATGCCAGCCTGGCAGCGCTTTATCCGATCTCGTTGGCGAGCGGCGTTTTGCTGCTCGGGCTGGCCGGACGAAAGCTCGACCTGTTGCACTTGCTGTTTGGCTCCGCGCTGGCGGTAGATGGCACGACAATGCACGGGATGCTCGGCACCGCCGCGTTCAGCCTGGTGCTGTTGACCTTGGTGTACCGCGCACTAGCGCTGGACAGCCTGGACCCGCTCTTCCTGCGTAGCATCAGCCGTTTCGGGCCGCTGGCTCACGCGGTGTTTCTGACGCTGGTGGTGCTCAATCTGGTCATCGGTTTTCAGGCCATCGGTGCGTTGATGGTGGTTGGGCTGATGATGCTACCCGCGGCCGCAGCGCGCTTCTGGAGCCGCCGGCTGATCGTTCTACTCCCACTTGCCGCGCTATTCGGAGCGCTCTGCGTATGGGCAGGGCTGTTGCTTTCGTTTCACGTCAGCCTGCCTAGCGGCCCCTGCATCGTCTTGTTGGCCGGTGCGTTCTATCTGATTTCCATGTTGCTGGGCCCGGTGCAGGGCCTGTTGCGCGTTCAGGCTTTTCCCATCACTCCTTGAGGTGTGTTTCATGCGTTATCTGTTATTCACATTAGCCCTGTGGTTGCCATTTTCGCTGCAGGCGGCCGAAAAACTGGATGTCGTCACCAGCTTCAGCATCCTGGCGGACCTGACGCGCGAAATCGGGGGCGACCGAATCGAGCTGACCAATCTGGTCGATGCGGACGCCGATGCGCATGTGTATGAGCCCAGCCCGGACGACGCTAAAGCGCTGCTGCGTGCCGACCTCATCGTCGCCAACGGGCTGGGGTTCGAGCCTTGGCTGGAGCGCCTGCTGGCCAGCAGCGAGCCGGCGGGCAAGCGCATCAACGCCAGTGCGGGCGTCGTTCCGTTGATGCTGGAAGAAGACGGCGAACAGGTACCGGATCCTCATGCGTGGCAAAGCCTGGCCAATGCCGAGATCTACGTGCGCAATATCGCCCAAGCGTTAGCACAACTCGACCCCACGCATCGCGGCGATTACGAGACGCGACGCGATGCGTACCTGGCGCGCCTGCACGCGTTGCTAAAAAAGGCTGACGAGCGCATTAGCCGTCTGCCGTCCAGCCAGCGCAAGGTCGTGACCAGTCATGATGCCTTCGGTTATCTGGGACAGGCCTGGCAGCTGCAGTTCATCGCCCCGCAAGGATTGTCCACCCATGACGAGCCTTCAGCGGCAGAGGTCGCCGCCTTGATCCGACAAATACGCAGTGAGGGCGTGCGTGCCGTTTTCGTGGAAAACATCCGGGATCCGCGCTTGATCGAGCAAATCGCCGACGAAGCCGGGGCCACCGTTGGCGGTACCCTCTATTCCGATGCGCTGGCCAGTGAAGGGCCGGCCAGCACATACCTCGGCATGTTCGAGCACAACCTCGAGACTTTGATGGCAGCGTTGGAGCCGTAGGGTGAATCACGCGATCCACGCGTTAGAGCACGCTGTCTGCCTAGCTCGCGAGACGATTGATCATCGCGTGTGCGATCTGCTGTTCACGATGCCTTTCGGTGTACCGAAACCCCGGCCGCGTAGGTTTCCTTCACCGCGCGGTCGTCGCCGAGGATCATCAGGGCAAAGAGTTTTTCCTGCAGCGTCGTGGCCTGGCTCAGGCGGTAGTCGATCAGCGGTGTCGCTTTGTAATCGAGCACCACGAAGTCGGCGTCCTTGCCCGGTTGCAGGTTGCCGATCTTGTCGTCCAGATAGAGCGCCCGCGCCCCGCCGAGTGTGGCGAGATACAACGCCTTGAATGCATCGAGCTTCTGGCCCTGTAGCTGCAGCACCTTGTAGGCCTCGTTGAGGCTCTGCAGCTGCGAGAAGCTGGTGCCGCCGCCGACGTCCGTGCCCAGCCCGACGCGCACGCCGTAGCATTCCACCTTCGCCAGATCGAACAGGCCGCTGCCGAGAAACAGGTTGGAGGTGGGGCAGAAGGCCACCGCCGAGCCGGTCTCGCCGAGGCGCTGGCATTCCTCGTCGCACAGGTGCACGCCATGGGCGAACACCGAGCGCGCGCCTATCAAACCGTGATGGTCGTAGACGTCCAGATAACCGCTGCGCTCGGGAAACAGCGCCTTGACCCATTCCACTTCCTGCTTGTTCTCGGAAATGTGGGTGTGCATGTACAGGTCGGGGAATTCGGCGAACAGCTTACCCGCGAGGGTCAGCTGCTCCGGCGTGCTGGTCGGGGCGAAACGCGGGGTGACGGCGTAATGCAGGCGGCCCTTGCCGTGCCACCGCTCGATCAGTTCCTTGCTATCGGCATAGCCGGACTCTGCGGTATCGGTCAGAAACTCCGGTGCATTGCGATCCATCAGCACCTTGCCGGCGATCATTCGCAGATTGCGCTTCTCGCAGGCCTCGAAGAAAGCGTCCACCGACTGCTTGTGCACCGTGCCGAACACCAGCGCGGTGGTGGTGCCGTTGCGCAGCAGCTCGCCAAGAAAAAGATCGGCCTGCTCGCGGGCGTGAGCCATGTCGCTGAAGCGGCCCTCGTTTGGGAAGGTGTAGGTTTCCAGCCAGTCGAGCAGCTGTGCGCCATAGGAGCCGATGACGCCGACCTGCGGGTAATGGATGTGGGTGTCGATGAAACCGGGAGTGATCAGCGCGTCCGGGTATTCGACCACCTCGGTGCCCGCTTTCAGGGTTGGAAGTAGGTCAGCAGCACTGCCGATCTGGGCAATCTTTCCATCCCCGACAACCAGCAGGCCGTCTTCGAAATACTCGTGAGATTGCTCGATACCGACCTCGCGCGGGTCGGCAAGGCAGTGAAGCAGGGCGGCACGGTAGGCTTTGGTTTGGGACATGAAGATTCCGAGAAATTCGTTGTATGTAGGTTGCGTAGGAAAGACTGACTGCGAAAGCGCCGTGGTACCTGTAGGAGCCAGCTTGCTGGCGATCCTGTGGGCTCATCGTAGGCGGTTGCGCATTGACACCGGGAGCAGTGCCGCCTTGCGTATCAGCCCGTTTGTGATCGGCGTGATGCAGGCACGAGCATCGGCACCGGCTTTTCGCCGTCCTGAGCTTTCTCACCAAAGTTGGCGTTGTAGGTGGCGATCACTTCGCCAGCGATGGATACCGCAATTTCGACCGGCAGCTTTCCCTTCACCTCGGCAATACCCATCGGGCAGCGCATGCGTTGCACGGTGTCGGGCTGGAAGCCACGGTCGCGCAGACGGTGTTCGAACTTGGCGCGCTTGCTCTTCGAGCCGATCAGCCCGTAGTAGGTGAAATCGTTACGCTCGAGGATGGCCGCGGTCAGTTCCAGGTCGAGCTGGTGGTTGTGGGTCATGACGATGAAGTAGCTGCCCGCCGGCATCTCGGCCACTTCATCGACGACGTCGTCGTTGACGACTTTTTCCACGCCCGCTGGGATATGGGCCGGGAATTCGTTTTCACGCGAATCGATCCAGCGCACCTTGCACGGCAGGCTGGCAAGCAGCGGCACCAGTGCGCGGCCGACGTGGCCGGCACCGAACACCGCGATATGCGCCTGTGGCTGACCCATGGGCTCGAACAGCAGCACGGTGGCGCCACCGCAGCACTGGCCGAGGCTCGCGCCCAGGGAAAAGCGTTCCAACCGCGTATCACGCACCCGGTTTTCGAGCATCTCGCGGGCAATCGCCTGAGCCTTGTATTCCAGATGGCCGCCGCCGATGGTGTCGTACAGGTGTTCACGACTGACCACCATCTTCGACCCGGCGTTACGCGGCGTCGATCCGCGCTCCTCGATGATGGTCACCAGCACGCAGGGTTCACCTTTGTGTTGCAGCTCGGCGAGGGCGTCGATCCAGCTGTTCATCTCGTTCTCCGATGCCGTATGGCATGCGCGTATTCATGTCGTCGGTGACCGGGTCGCAAGCCGAGCTTGCTCCTACAGGTCGCGGTGGCAAGTTGTAGGAGCAGGCTCTGCCTGCGACCGGTGCAGCGCGTCAGGCCGGGGTGGTTTCCGTGGCGCTTGGCACCGCCGCGGTCCGCTTCAGCTTGCGCATCTGCTCCACGCCCCAGAGCACCCGTTCGGGCGTCGCCGGCGCGTCGATCTTCGGCTGGGCCTTGTAGTCCGCCAGGCTGGCGACGGCATCCTTGATCGCACACCAGACCGAGATGCCGAGCATGAACGGCGGCTCGCCGACGGCCTTGGAGTGGAACACGGTGTCCTCCGGATTCTTGCGGTTTTCCACCAGCTTGACCCGCAGATCCAGCGGCATGTCCGCCACCGCCGGCACCTTGTAACTCGCCGGGCCGCTGGTCATCAGCTTGCCCTTGTCGTTCCACACCAGCTCTTCCATGGTCAGCCAGCCCATGCCCTGGACGAAGCCGCCCTCTACCTGGCCGATGTCGATGGCCGGGTTCAGCGAGGCGCCGACGTCATGCAGGATGTCGCTGCGCAGCATCTTGTACTCGCCGGTCAGGGTGTCGACGATCACCTCCGAGCACGCCGCGCCGTAGGCAAAGTAGTAGAACGGCCGGCCGCGTGCCTGGCTGCGGTCGTAGTAAATCTTCGGCGTGCGGTAGAAGCCGGTGGACGACAGCGAAATTTGGCCGAAATAGGCCTGCTGGATCAGTTCGTCGAACGACACGTACAGGTCACGAATGCGCACCTGACCGTTCTTGAACTCGACGTCTTCTTCAGTGACTTGATAGTGCCGCGCAGCAAACTCGATCAGGCGCTGCTTGATGGTCTGCGCTGCATTTTGCGCCGCCTTGCCGTTCAGGTCGGTGCCGCTGGACGCAGCGGTTGGCGACGTGTTCGGCACCTTGTCGGTATTGGTGGCGGTAATCTGGATGCGGTTTATGTCGACTTGGAACACCTCGGCCACGACCTGCGCGACCTTGGTGTTCAGGCCCTGGCCCATCTCGGTGCCGCCATGGTTCAGGTGGATGCTGCCGTCGGTGTAGACGTGCACCAGCGCGCCGCCCTGGTTAAGGAAGCTGGCAGTAAAGCTGATGCCGAACTTCACTGGGGTCAGTGACAGACCCTTCTTCAAAATCGGGCTCTTGGCATTGAACGCGCGGATCTCTTCGCGGCGCTTGGCGTACTCGCTGCTGGCCTCGAGCTCGGCGGTCATCTCCTCAAGCATGTTGTGCTCGACGGTCTGGTAGTACGGGGTGACGTTGCGCTCGGTCTTGCCGTAGTAGTTGCGCTTGCGCACCTCTAGCGGGTCCTTGCCCAGCTCGCGCGCAACCGTGTCCATGATCTCCTCGATGGCAACCATGCCTTGCGGGCCGCCGAAACCGCGGTAAGCGGTGTTGGAGGCCAGGTTGGTCTTGCAGCGATGGCCGTTGATGGTGGCGTCGCCCAGGTAATACGCATTGTCCGAGTGGAACATGGCGCGGTCGACGATGGAGCCGGAGAGGTCCGGCGAGTAGCCGCAGTTGCCGGCCAGGTCGATCTCGATGCCATGCACCAGGCCGTCGTCATCGAAGCCGACGTCGTACTCGACGTAGAAGGGGTGACGCTTGCCGGTCATGGTCATGTCTTCCATGCGCGGCAGACGCATCTTGGTCGGGCGGCCGGTGAGGTGCGCGATCACGGCGCACATGCACGCTGGGCCGGCGGCCTGGGTTTCCTTGCCGCCGAAGCCGCCGCCCATGCGGCGCATGTCGATGACGATCTTGTTCATCGAGACGCCTAGTACTTCGGCGACCAGCTTCTGCACCTCGGTGGGGTTCTGCGTGGAGGTGTAGACGATCATGCCGCCGTCTTCGGTGGGCATGACCGACGAAACCTGGGTTTCCAGATAGAAGTGTTCCTGTCCGCCGATGTGCAGGCTGCCCTGCAGGCGACGCGGGGCGGTGGCCAGCGCGCCACTGGAATCGCCACGCTTGTGGGTATGGCTGTCGAGTACGAAGTGCTTCTTGCGCAGCGCATCGACCACGTCGATCACCGGCTCCAGGTCTTCGTATTCGATGATCGCGGCCATGGCCGCTTTGCGCGCGGTTTCCAGGCTGTCGGCGGCGACGGCGATCACAGGCTGGCCGACATACTCGACTTTGCCATCGGCCAACAACGGGTCACCGGGCATGACTGCGCCAATGTCCAGTTGACCCGGCACGTCCTGCGCCGTGATGGCGATGGCCACGCCCGGAATCTGGTAGCAGGGCGCGGTGTCGATGCGCACGATGCGCGCGTGGGCACGGTCGCTCATGCGGGCATAGACGTGCAGCTGATTGGGGAATTCCAGGCGGTCGTCGACATACACCGCCTCGCCAGTGACATGCTTGGGCGCGCTGTCATGCTTGACGCTGCGGCCGACGCCAGTGATCAGGTCCTGCTTGAACAGGGCGGCGATTTCTTCCTGGGTTTTGGTTGGCTTATGCATAGGAAGTGACCCTCGTCTCGTACGCCGGCGCTTGTTGTTCGTGGAAGCATTTGCGCAGCAGGTTCTGTGCGACCAGCAGGCGGTATTCGCGGCTGGCTCGGAAGTCGGTCAGTGGCGTGAAGTCGCTCTCCAGCGCCTCGCAAGCTCGCTCGATGGTGTCGGCAGTAAACGGCGCGCCGATCAGTGCGCGCTCGCAGGTCACTGCACGTTTTGGAATGGCCGCCATGCCGCCGAAGGCCACCCGGGCATCGTCGATCAGACCGTCTTCGAGCTTTAGGTCGAAGGCTGCACAAACGGCGGAGATGTCATCGTCTAGGCGCTTGGACACCTTGTAGGCGCGGAACAGCTGGTTCGGCTGGGCGCGCGGCACGATGATCTTCTCGATGAATTCACCTTGCTCGCGAGCGGTGACCTTGTAGTCGATGAAGTAATCCTGCAGCAGCAGGGTGCGGCTGTTGTTGCCTTTGCGCAGCACGACTTGCGCACCCAGCGCGATCAGCAGGGGTGGCGAATCGCCGATGGGCGAGGCGTTGCCGATGTTGCCGCCCAGGGTGCCCTGGTTGCGGATCTGCAAGGAGGCGAAGCGGTGCAGCAGCTCGCCGAAGTCCGGGTATTCCTTCGCCAGCACTTCATAGCAATCGGTCAGCGGAGTGGCGGCGCCGATCTCGATGCCCTTGTCGGTGACTTCGACCTTCTTCATCTCGGCGATGTGGCCGACGTAGATCATCACCGGCAGTTCGCGGTGGAACTGGGTGACTTCCAGGGCGAGGTCGGTACCACCCGCGAGCAGGCGGGCGTCCGGGTTGGCGCTGTAGATGTCAGCCAGATCGCCTACGGTCAGCGGCGACAGGCAGCGCTTGTCGCCGCTGTTCAACTCGGCGGTTTCGCGGGGTTCGATGGCCTTCAGTTGGGCGACGGTTTCGGCCTCACGCGCATCGAACTGGTCCGGCTGCTTTCCGCAGCAGGCCTGCTCGGCAGCCTCCAGGATCGGACGGTAGCCGGTGCAGCGGCAGAGGTTGCCGGCGAGGGCTTCATGGGTGTCGGCTTTGTCGAAACCGTCCGCTGATTTCTGCAGGGCGAACAGGCTCATGACGAAGCCCGGTGTGCAGAAGCCGCATTGCGAGCCGTGGCAGTCGACCATGGCTTGCTGAACGCTGTGCAGCTGCCCCTGGTGCTTGAGGTCTTCGACGGTGATCAGCTGTTTGCCGTGCAAGGCGCTGACGAAGGTCAGGCACGAATTGAGCGTGCGGTAGCGCAGGCGGTCACCGTCCAGCTCACCGACCACGACGGTGCAGGCACCGCAGTCACCGGAAGCGCAACCTTCTTTGGTGCCGGACTTGCCGCGATGTTCGCGCAGGTATTCCAGCACGGTGGTATTCGGATCGAGTGTCTGCTCACGGCGCAGTTCTCGATTGAGAAGAAACTGGATCAAGGCGGGCCTCCGGGGCTTATTGTTCTGGGCTCTGGCGGTGGAAATTAGCGGTATCTGACTTTTCGGTCAACTAATTCCTGACTCCAAAGTCAATGCGGCCGACGAGCGCATCCCAGGGATGGCGCCCACAACGTGCCATCCCGGGGTGAACAGGGCTTGAGTGTGGCTCAGGCGGGCAGAGGTTGCTGCTCGCGGCGATAGGCGTAGGTCTCGGCAAAGCGCGACAGCATGTACTGGCTGCACGTCGTGGCCGGGTACTTCGGTGGATTGTCCGCGCTATGGCAACCCGGCAGGCAAGCGATTTCGGTGTCCGGATGCGGCTCGGCAAAGAACGGCATCGAGTAACGATCCACACCCAGCGGGCTGATCACACGGTGCGGCGTCGACTTGTACCGGTCGTTGCTCCAGCGCGCCATCATGTCACCGATGTTGACCACGTAAGTGCCCTCGATGGCTGGCGCGTCGATCCACTCACCCTTGACGTTCTGTACCTGCAGACCGCCGGCCGAGTCCTGATGGAGCAGGGTGACGCAACCGTAATCGGTGTGCGCGCCAGCGCCTTGCTGATCTGCGCTAGTGGCGGTCTGTCGCGGCGGGTAATGAATCATACGGAACACGCTGATGGGCTCGACGAAGCGCTTGTCGAAGAAGTCCCGCTCGATACCCAGTGCCATGGCGATGGCGCGCAGCAGGGTACAGGCCAGCGCCTGCATGTCCTGATAGTGCGCCTCCAGCAAGGGTTGCCAGGTCTCAAGCTGCGCCGGGTGGCGATTAGGGCCGCGTAGTGGTTTGCCGGCGAGCACGTCGGGATGGTCCGCGGGCATGTGAAAACCCATGTCGAAGGTTTCCTTCAGGTCGCACGGCTGGTTTGGGTCCAGCTGCTCCGTGGCGACAGCGCCGTAACCGCGGTGGTGCTGGCTCTTTGTGATATCGATCTCGAGCTTTTGCTCGGTCGGCAGGGCGAAGAAGCGCTTCGCATGTGCGGTCAGCTCGGTAATTCGTTCTGCGCTGATGGGGTGCCCCTTGATATAGAAGAAACCCCAATCGCGGCAGGCGCGATCAATCTGTTCGGCTACCTCAAGATGGCCCGCCTCGTTGTTACGGTACAGCGGGGAGATATCGATGATGGGCAATGCGTTCATGGTTGACTCCGCAATACGCGCCGCCGGTCTTCTCGTACCGGCGGCCTTCGGGGGTGGTGCCCCCTTGCGTGCGGTTCGCCCGGAGGCGGGACGGCACGCAATGTCCGCCAGGCACCGACGTTTCGCCGGTGCCTATTGCCTTCACTTAGGCATATCAGCCTTGATGCCTTCGACGTAGTAGTTCATCGACGCCAGGTCGCCATTCGAGGCGGTCTGACCTTCGGCGATGCGCACCTGGCCGGCTTGATCCTTGATCGGGCCGGTAAACGGGTGGAATTCGCCGCTCTTGATGCTGGCGATGATCTGCTCGGCTTCGGTCTTCACGTCAGCAGGGACCAGGTCGCTGATCGGCAGGCTGATGGTGTCCTCGGCCAGGCCGCCCCAGAAGTCCTCGGATTTCCAGTTGCCGGCCATTACTGCTTCAGCCGATTTGGTGTAGTGAGGGCCCCAATCGTTGACGATGGAGGTCAGTACGGCCTTGGGCCCGAAGTGCGCCATGTCCGAGGCGTAGCCGACGGAGTAGACACCACGGCGCTCGGCGGCCTGAATCGGTGCTGGGCTGTCAGTGTGCTGGAAGATCACGTCAGCGCCCTGGTCGATCAGCGCGTTGGCCGCATCGGCCTCCTTGCCCGGATCGAACCAGGAGTTGACCCACACCACCTTGATTTCGGTGCCGGGGTTGTACTTGTCCAGGGCCAGTTGGATGGCGTTGATGTCACGGATCACTTCCGGGATCGGGAACGAAGCGACGTAGCCGATCTTCTTGCTCTTGGTCATCTTTGCGGCAAGGAAGCCGCCGACGTAACGGCCTTCATAGGAGCGCGACAGGTAGGTGCCGAGATTCTTCGCCTGCTTGTAGCCGGTGGCGTGCTCGAAGGTTACCTTGGGGAATTGCTTGGCAACCTTCACGGTCGGGTTCATGTAGCCGAAGGAGGTGGTGAACACCAGGTCATAGCCGCTCTTGGCCATGTTGCGGATAACACGCTCGGCGTCGGCGCCTTCGGGCACGTTCTCGACGAAGTTCGCTTCGACCTTGTCGCCAAGCTTTTCCATCATGTACTGGCGACCCATCTCGTGCTGGTAGGTCCAGCCGTGGTCGCCGATGGGGCCGATGTAGACGAAGCCGACTTTTAGCGGATCGGCTGCCACGGCGGATAGCGCAGTGGTCAGGCCAACGGCCGCGGCGATACCGCGCAGCAGGGATTTCCTTGTGGTGTTCTGCATTTGAGTTGTCGCTCCATGGTGCATGTCTTTTATAGGTCCGCCGTGAGGCTGCCTGATCGACTGCAAAAAACTGACCAACTGGACAGAAGTCGACAGGTTTCGGCAGGCAGGCAGAACTCGCGACGAGGCGTGGGCAGGTCCGATTCGCCGCGGTGCAGGCGCAGCACTATATGCCACAGGTTGGTGCATCGGCGCCGCGTTTTTTACGCGTCGGCCAATGCCCGGTGCGCCCTGTATAGTGGCTGGCCGCGGGTCCGCGGGCGGGCCCGCGCGCTCGAAATCAATCGGATGGATGTCATGACACAAGCGATCTACATCGCCGGCCCCGGCGTGTTCCGCCCCGATGCAATCGAGCATGGTGAACGCCTCAAGGCGATGTGCGCCGAGTTCGGCTTCGTCGGGCTCTACCCACTGGACAAGCATGTGCCGGAAGGCATCGTAACGCCATGCGAGCAGGCCGCCTGGATCTATCGCGCCAACCTCCAGTTGCTGAAACAGGCCGATGCCGTGCTCGCCGATTTGAACTTCTTTCGCGGCGGCGAGCCGGACAGCGGCACCAGCTTCGAGGTGGGTTATGCCGTTGCCCTGGGCAAACCGGTGTATGGCTACCTGGACGGCGAGGGCAGCTATGCCGAGCGGCTGCGGCAGGCACACCCGCAGCTGTGTGGACTCCCCGGCGTCGACTGCGACGGTTTGCAACTCGAAGCCTTCGACTTACCGCTCAACCTGATGCTCGCCGTGCCCGCCAGATTGAGTGTCGGCGGGCCGCGCGAGGCATTGAAGCGGATGGTTGAAGAGTTGCGCCGACCTTAACCCGCAATCAGCTGGCGTGCCGCCTGACGGTGGTCGGCGATCAGCCCCGCTACATCCAGCCCCTCGATCTGGCCTTCAATGACCCGCCATTGGCCCCCGATCATTACCCGGTCTGCGCGCTCCGCGCCGCACAGCAAAAGCGCTGAGATCGGGTCGTGGCTGCCGGAGAAACGCAGCTCGTCAAGCTTGAACAGCGCCAGGTCGGCCTGTTTGCCGACTGCCAGTTCGCCCACGTCGCTTCGACCCAACAACCGCGCCGAGCCGCGCGTGGCCCAGTCCAGCACCCGCTGCGGCGTGATCTGTTCGGCGCCGTAGCGAAGACGCTGAATGTAAAGCGCCTGGCGTGCTTCGAGCATCAAGTTGGAGGCGTCGTTGGACGCCGAGCCATCCACGCCCAGGCCGATGGGCGCACCTGCTGCTTCCAGCGCGAGCGTCGGGCAGATTCCCGAGGCGAGGCGCATGTTCGAGCTGGGGCAATGGCAGATGCCGGTCCCAGCGGCGCCCAGGCGGGCAATCTCTTCTTCATTGAAATGAATGCCGTGGGCTAGCCAGGTTCGGCTGGACAGCCAGCCAACGCTGTCGAGGTAATCCACGGTGCGCAGGCCAAAGCGCTGCTTGCAGAAGTCTTCTTCATCAAGGGTTTCGGCCAGATGGGTATGCAGGCGAACATCGTGGTAGTCTGCGAGTGCCGCGCTGGCGCGCATGATCTCCGGGGTGACCGAGAAGGGCGAACACGGCGCCAGGGCGATCTGGATCTGCGCCCCTGCGCCGCGCTCGTGGTATCTCGCGATCAGGCGTTCGCTGTCGGCCAGGATGGCCTCGGCGGTCTGTACGGTCTGTTGCTGTGGCAAACCACCATCCGCTTCGCCCAGGCTCATGGAGCCACGGGTCAGCATGGCGCGCATACCCAATTCGCGGACAGCGTCAATCTCCACATCGATGGCGTTTTCGAGGCCGTCCGGGAAGAGGTAGTGGTGATCCGCCGCGGTAGTGCAGCCGGAAAGAAGCAGTTCGGCCAGCGCCACCTTGCTGGCGAGCTTCAGGCGGTCCGGCGTGAGCCGCGCCCACACCGGATAGAGCGTCTTGAGCCAGGGAAACAAGGGCTGGTTGACCACCGGCGCCCAGGCGCGGGTGAGGGTCTGGTAGAAGTGGTGGTGGGTATTGATCAAGCCCGGCAGCACGACGTGCTCGTGGGCGTCGAAGGTATTGTCGACCGGCGCCGAGGGCGTCTGTCCGGCATCGAGCAATTCCACGATGATGCCGCCTTCGATGACGAGTCCACCGGAGGCGGTCTGGTCATTGGCGGTGTGAATGGCGAGGGGGTTCTTGATCCAAACGCGGCTGGCTGTCATGGCCGGCTTCTCCTGAGTTGAGTTCAGAAATGAGCCAGCTCAGTTATGCCCTGTCTGCTGATCCAGGTGCATGTGCGTGCTCCACACATGCCGAGCGCACCATAACGGTAGGCGGGAGAGTTGTCACGAGCTTGGTTCGATGCCTCGTGCCCATGTCCTAACACGAACCCGCTATTAGGACAGGGCACAGGCTCGACTGGGTTTGTCAGCCTCCCAGGTAGGCGTCGCGGACTTTCGGGTTGACCAGCAATTCTTCACCGCTGCCCTGCATGACGATGTGACCGTTCTCCAGCACATAGCCGCGGTCGGCCAGCTTAAGCGCCTGGTTGGCGTTCTGCTCGACCAGGAAGATGGTCACCCCATCTTCGCGCAGCTGTTCGATGATCTCGAAGATCTGCTGGATGATGATCGGTGCCAGACCCAGCGATGGCTCGTCGAGCAACAGCAGCTTGGGCTTGCTCATCAGCGCCCGCGCAATGGCCAGCATCTGCTGCTCGCCACCGGACATGGTGCCGCCGCGCTGATGGAAGCGCTCCTTCAGGCGCGGGAACAGGGACAAGGCCTTGTCCAGCTGCTCCTGGAAATCCGCCTTGCTGGTGAAGAACCCGCCCATGGCGAGGTTTTCCTCGACGGTGAGGCGGGCGAAGATGCGCCGCCCCTCGGGCACCACGGCAATGTCCTTGCGCATGATGTCGCAGGTTTGCTTACCGACCAGCTCCTCGCCTTCGAAGCGGATGCTGCCTTCGGCTGCCATGGGCGTGCCGCAAAGCGTCATCAGCAGGGTCGACTTGCCGGCGCCGTTCGCGCCGATCAGCGTCACGATTTCGCCCTTGCGGACCTCGACATTGACGTTGTGTAGCGCCTGGATCTTGCCGTAGAAGGTCGAGACGTTTTCGAAATACAGCATGGTTACGCCTCTCCCAGATAGGCTTTGATCACGTCCGGATTGTCGCGAATCTGCTCGGGCGTGCCGTCGGCCAACGGACAGCCCTGGTTGATCACGACGATGTGGTCGGAAATGCTCATTACCAACTTCATGTCATGCTCGATCAGCAGCACGGTCACGTTGTGCTGGTCACGCAGCATGCCGATCAGCGCCTTGAGATCCTCCGTTTCCTTGGGATTCAGGCCGGCGGCTGGCTCGTCGAGCATGAGAATGCGCGGGCGCGTCATCATGCAGCGGGCAATTTCAAGGCGCCTCTGCTGGCCGTAGGCGAGGGTACCGGCGGGGCGATTGGCGACGTCGGTCAGGTTGACCTGCTCGAGCCAGTGCGCGGCGAAATCCATTGCCTCGTGCTCGCTCTTGCGGAAGGCTTTGGTCTTCAGCAGCCCGGACAGAAAGCCTGTATTGAGGTGACGATGCTGGGCGACCAGCAGGTTCTCCACGGCTGTCATGTCCTTGAACAGGCGGACGTTCTGGAAGGTACGGACGACGCCCTTGCGCGCGATCTTGTGGCCGGACAAGCCCTCGATTGCCTCGCCCTCGAGCAGGATCTTGCCCGCGGTCGGCTGATAGAAGCCGGTCAGGCAGTTGAATACCGTGGTCTTTCCGGCGCCATTCGGGCCGATCATCGAGACCACTTGTTTTTCGTGAACGGTCAGGCCCACCCCATTGACGGCCAGCAGGCCGCCGAAGCGCATGGTCAGGCCGCTTACTTCTAGAATCGGGCGGCTCATCGCTTCAGCTCCAGGTGGGGGCGTTGCATGGGCAGCAGGCCCTGCGGACGCCAGATCATCATCAGCACCATCATGGCGCCGAACATCAGCATGCGGTACTCGCTGAACTCACGCATCAGTTCAGGCAACAGGATCATCACGATGGCGGCGAGAATCACCCCCAGCTGCGAGCCCATGCCGCCCAGCACCACGATGGCGAGGATGATGGCCGATTCGATGAACGTGAAGGATTCCGGTGAAACCAGGCCCTGGCGCGCGGCGAAGAAGCTGCCGGCGAAACCGGCGAAGGTGGCGCCGAGGGTGAAGGCCGAAAGCTTGATCACGGTGGGGTTCATGCCCAGCGCGCGACAGGCGATCTCGTCTTCGCGCAGTGCTTCCCAGGCGCGGCCGATCGGCATGCGCAGCAGACGGTTGATCACGAACAGGGTCAGCAGCACCAGCAGCAGGGCGATCAGGTAGAGGAAGATCACCTTGTTGATCGAGCTGTAGTCGATGCCGAAGAACTCGTGGAAGGTCTGCATGCCCTCGGCGGCGCGGCGGTCGAAGGTCAGGCCGAAGAGGGTCGGCTTGTCGATACCGCTGATGCCGTTCGGGCCGCCGGTGATGTCCGTCATGTTGCGCAGCAAGAGCCGGATGATCTCACCGAAACCCAGGGTCACGATGGCCAGGTAGTCACCGCGCAGTCGCAGCACCGGGAAGCCCAGCAGGAAACCGAACAGCGCTGCCATGGCGCCGGCGATCGGCAGACTGAGCCAGAAGCCGAAACCGTAGTAGTGCGACAGCAAGGCGTAGGTGTAGGCACCGACTGCGTAGAAGCCGACGTAGCCCAGATCCAGCAGCCCTGCGAGGCCGACCACGATGTTCAGGCCCAGGCCGAGCATGACGTAGATCAGAATCAGCGTGGCGATGTCCACCGCGCCGCGCGAGCCGAAGAACGGCCAGGCGAGAGCGACCAAGATCATTGCGATGATGATGTAGCGCTGGGTCGAGGGCAGGGTCAGGAAGTTGCCGGCACCGGCGGGCACGGTTGGCAGGCTGGGGCTTGCGGCCCAGCCTGCGGCCAGGTGATGACGGAACAGCTGCCAGACGAACATGGCCACGGCACAGGCCGCGATGATCCAGAAAGTCTCCATGTCCGCGCCGTGTACTTCTAGGCGGATGCCGACGGTGGTGAGCTTCAGGCCGAATACCGGCACCGCCACCGCGAACACCAATAGCGCGCTGAAGAAGGCGGTTCGTAGATTGCGCGTCATACCTTTTCGACCTCCGGGCGACCCAGGATGCCGGTCGGGCGGAACAGCAGGACCAGCACCAGCAGGCTGAAGGCCACGACGTCCTTGTACTGGTCGCCGAAGATGTCGGCACCGAACGCTTCGGCCACGCCGAGTACCAGGCCGCCGAGCATGGCGCCCGGAATGCTGCCGATGCCGCCAAGCACCGCGGCAGTGAACGCCTTGATACCGGCCAGGAAGCCGATGTGCGGGTTGATTACGCCGTATTGCATGCTGATCAGCACGGCAGCGATGGCCGCCAATGCCGCGCCGATGACGAAGGTCAGCGCAATGATGCTGTTCGTGTTGATGCCGAGCAGATTGGCCATCTTGAGGTCTTCAGCGCAGGCGCGGCAGGCACGACCCAGGCGAGAACGAGAGATGAACACGGTCAGGCCCAGCATCGCCACGATGGTGACGATGAAAATCAGCACCTGCATGTAGGAGATGACGACGCCGTTCATAGCACTTTCACCAAAGATGAAATTCCCAGGCATCAGGTTTGGGATGGCTTTGTCCTTGGAGTCCTGCGACAGGAGCACCACGTTCTGCAGGAAGATCGACATGCCGATCGCCGAAATCAGCGGAATCAGCCGGTTACTGCCGCGTAGCGGCCGGTACGCAACCCGTTCGATGCTGTAGCCGTAGGCGCTGGTGACGATCATGGCCGCCGCGAACGCACCGATCATCAGGATCGGAAGCGAATCGAGCCCCATCATTGTCAGCCCGACGATGGCGATGAAGGTGACGTAGGAACCGATCATGTACACCTCGCCATGGGCGAAGTTGATCATGCCGATGATCCCGTAAACCATGGTGTAGCCGATGGCTATCAAGGCATAGGTGCTGCCAACGGTCAGGCCGTTGATCAGCTGTTGAAAGTAGTGGTAGAGCTCAGGCATTACATTCTCCTGAACACTGCAGCCCGTGCTGGCAGACCGTTTGACGACCTTGGCCGTTAACAGGCATCGCTGGGAAGGTATCGCTATCGAACCAGTCGCCCGGTGCGGGAATCGCTTACCTGTCCGCTTCGCTTTGCCTGCTGCGCCTGTGTCCTCAATGGCTTGCCCAACCGTCCGTGCGGACCTGCTTCGAACACGCGGCATGGAGAATGCGGCGCCAAGGGCAGGTGCGGATCACGCACTCGCCGGTTCGAGCGGGCCAGCTGTCAGGCCTCTCGCTTGGATGCAAGTGTTGCTGGGGCGTCCCGTGCTTGTGGCCGGGTTGGCCCCGATCAGCTAAAACAAAGCCCACAGCGGATGCCGTGGGCTTCGGGTCGGTTGGTCAAGGGTTCACTTGGCTTCGGTCTTGGTGCCGTCCTGGTGCCATTCGTAAACCACGAAGTTGAAGTCCTTCAGGTCACCCTTCTCGTCGAACGAGAGGTTGCCCGTCGGGGTATCGAAGGTGTTGCTGCGCAGGGCCTCGGCAACCTTGTCGGTGTCGGTACTGCCGGCCTTCTCGATGCCTTCGGCAATGACCTGCACGGCCGCGTAGGCCGGGAACACGAACGGGCCGCTCGGGTCCTGATTCTTCGCCTTGAACGCGTCGACCAGCTTCTGGTTGCGCGGATCCTGGTCGAAGGACTTGGGCAGGGTCACCAGCAGGCCTTCGGAAGCCGGGCCGGCGATGGCGGAGATTTCCTTGTTGCCAACGCCTTCCGGGCCCATGAAGCGGACGTTCAGGCCGCGCTCCTTGGATTGGCGCAGCAGCAGGCCCAGTTCCGGGTGGTAGCCGCCGTAGTAGACGAAGTCGACGCCTTCCTGCTTGAGCTTGGAAATCATCGAAGAGAAGTCCTTGTCACCGGCGTTGATGCCTTCGAACAGGCCGACCTTGATCCCTTTCTTCTCCAGGGTTTCCTTCACGGCCGTTGCGATGCCTTCGCCGTACTGCTGCTTGTCATGGATGACGGCGACGTTCTTCGGCTTGATGGTGTCGGCGATGAAGTTGCCGGCGGTGGGGCCCTGCAGGCTGTCCAGGCCGATGGTGCGGAAGATCAGCTCGTAGCCGCGGGAGGTGATGTCCGGGCTGGTGGAGGCCGCGGTGATCATCAGGATGCCTTCGTCCTCGTAGATGTCCGAGGCCGGCTGGGTCGAGCTGGAGCACAGGTGCCCGACCACGAAGCGGACGTCATCGTTGACGATCTTGTTGGCGACGGCTACGGCCTGCTTCGGGTCGCACGCGTCGTCATAGACCACGCCTTCGAGCTTCTGACCATCGACGCCCCCGTCGTTGTTGATCTGCTCGATGGCCATCTGGGCCCCGATGAACTGCATGTCGCCGTACTGAGCGACTGCCCCGGTGACTGGGCCAGCCAGCCCGATCTTGATGGTGTCGGCTGCCAGGGTGTAGCTCGCTGCCCCCGTCATTGCAATGGCCAGGAAAATCTTGGAAAGACGCTGCTTGGTCTTCATACGTGCTCCACTTGCATCATTATTGTTTGGATCCTGCGGGCTGCAGTGTCGTTAAGGGCTCATCGTCCCCAAACGGTACGGCAACTGTACCGGCACAGTGTAGAAGCGTCAGCACCTGTTTGCACAGTCAGGATTCCATCCGTTTGATGACTTTCACCCGGGCGCTATGATTGCGCCCTTTTCGAGACGGGTGAACTTCATGAGCGACGATTCAAGCACTCTCTATGCCAAGCTGCTGGGCGAGACGGCGGAGATTAGCTGGCAGGAGCTGCAGCCCTTCTTTGCCCGCGGTGCTCTGTTGAGGGTTGAGAGTGACTTCGACTTGATCGAGGCGGCGCTCGCGGTTGCGCAGGATGATCGAGACAAGGTTTGTGCCTGGCTAACGTCCGGCCAGCTCTCCAAGCTCGATACAGAGCACGCGCAGGATTGGCACGCACGTGACCCGTCGCTCTGGGCGGTGGTGGTCAGGCCTTGGGTATTGGTTCAGGAAAGGGCATCCCGACCGGAGCTGCACTGAATCGGAACAGTAGCCAGGGTCTCGCTATGCCCGTACCCAACGCATGCGCGCCCATCCGCTCGCGGCGTCAACGACCAGAACCATTAGCAGCATGGCGAGAATGACGGTCGCGGCCTGGGCCTGCTGGAACAGGCTCAGACTCATATACAGCATCTGACCCAGCCCGCCTGCCCCGACGAACCCGAGCACACTGGCCATGCGGATGTTGTTTTCCCAGCGGTACAGGCTGTAGGCCACCAACTGCGGCCACAGCAGGGGCAAGGTGCCATAGCAGAACGCATTGATCTGTCCGCTCCCGGTTAGACGCAGGGCCTCGCTCGGCGCTTCTGGCGTGTTTTCCAACGCTTCGGCGAACAGGCGTCCAAGTACCCCAGCGGTATGCAGGGCCAGAGCAAGGGTACCCGCATTGGGTCCCAGGCCTGCTGCGAGCACCATCAGGGCTGCCCAGACCAGCTCCGGAATGGCACGAAGGGCATTGAGTAGCAGCCGAGACGCTGCTTTGCCCAGGCGGCCGAAACGACCCGATGCGGGCAGAGCCAAGACCAGCCCGAGCATCGCGGCGAGTAAAGTGCCGATCGCCGACATCGCGAGCGTCTCCAGCGCCCCTTGGCCAGTGGCGTATAGATGTTCCGCAGAAAAGTCAGGCGCGAAGAAACCGGTGGCGTAGTCGGCCATCCCCGCCAGGCCATCGGCACTCAACACCGCGGCGGTATCCAGCTGTAGATAGGCAAAGGACGCGATCACGGCGGAAATCAAGAGTAGCGGCAAGGAAACGCGCGACAGGAATTTCATGCGAACCTCCGACGCAATGCCTGGCTGATGGCATCGGCCAGCAACACCAGCAGGAGGAATGTCAGCAACATGGCCGCAACCTCGCCGCCAGCGAACATGCGCATCGACAGGTCCATCTGCTGACCCAGGCCGCCGGCTCCAACGAATCCCATCACTACCGATGCGCGTATTGCGCATTCCCAGCGGTACACGCCGTAAGAAAGCATTTCTCCGCTGGCCTCCGGCAGGATGCCGTACGCGAACGCCTGTATGCGCGGTGCGCCCGCGCCAATCAGCGCGCGGCAGGGAAGCGGGTCGACCGATTCGAAGATTTCCGCATAGACCTTACCGAGCATCCCGGCATAGGTGATGGCGATCGCCAGCACACCGGCCGTCGGTCCGAGCCCCACGGCGCGCACGAACAGCAACGCCCAGACGATTTCCGGCACGCTACGAAGCACGATCAGCAAAGCCCGGACCGGCCAGCGCAGCGCCTCACCCAGCAGGTGCGGGCGGCCCCCGCGGCTAATCGCCGAGACCGACAGCACCCGCGTGGCCAGCAGAGCGCAGGGGAGGGCGACGAGCAATGCCAGGGTCATGCCGGCGGTTGCGATGGCCAGGGTCTCCAGCGTCGCTCGCAACAGCAGAGCGAGAAATTCTGGCTCATGCGCAGGTGGCCAGAAACCCGAAAGAAAAGCGCCCATGGTGTCGGCATTGCTGCCGTCGAAGAGTACGCCTACGTCCAGCTCGCTCAGCCAAACGCCTGGCCAGAGCAGCAACACGGTCAGCAATGTCAGCGCAAGCCGGGAGAATGCGGCCGGGTCACGAGGCGCCCGCTCCTGATTCAGCATCGTGGCACGTGCAGCCGGTGCTGAACTGGCGCCATCGAGGGCGTTGCACCCGTCAGTTGTTCGTTGGCGTAGAGCGCATCGAGCTCTGCGGGGCTGACCTGGCTGGCCGGTTTGTCGAACAGAATTCGGCCGCCCCGCACGCCGATCACGCGCGGAAAGTAGTTCATCGCCATCTCGACTGCATGCAGGCTCGCCAATAGCGTTGCCCCTCGCTGGCGCGCGTCCTCGCTGAGCACACCGAGGGCATGGCGAGCGAGGATCGGGTCCATCGCAGAAACGGGTTCATCGGCTAGCATCAGGTCGGGTCGCTGATAGAGCACGCGGGCGATGCCAACGCGCTGCAGCTGGCCACCAGAGAGCTGATCGCAACGTTCATAGAGCTTGTCCGCGAGGTCCAGCCGAGCAAGCGCCTCGGCTGCACCCACACTGTCGAGCGGGTGGATCAGGCTCATCAGGCTGCGACCGAGCGACCACTCGCCCAGCCTGCCGGCAAGCACCGCGGTGACCACCCGCTGCCGAGGTGGCAACGGTGGCGCCTGGTGAATCATGCCGATGCGCGTGCGCAGACGACGTCGGGCCGAGGCAGACATCCGCCAGGGTTCGCAGTCAAGCAGTTCCAACTGCCCTAGCTGGGGGCGCAAGTGACTGGCGATGAGGCGCAGCAAGGTGGTCTTGCCAGCGCCGGACGGCCCGATGATCGCCACACGCTCGCCAGGCGCGACGCTCAGCTCGATTTCGTTCAGCACCGCCTGGCCGCCAGCGTGGCGAAAGCCGACCCCGGACAGGCGCAGCGCGGCTGGCGTGCCGGATTGGCCGTTTTCCTGCGGTGCTGCCGTGGCGCGCGATGCGCCGGTCGTCACTTAAGCAGACCTGCCGCGCGGGCTGCTTCCTCGATCCCTTCATAATTTTCGGGGCGCGTCTCGATGAAGCGCGTCGCGGCCTGGAGGTCGAGGATTTTCTTATGATCAGGGTTCGCCGGGTCGAGCTCGAGGAAGGCGGTCTTGATCTTCTCGACGAGTGCCGGATCGAGGTTGCCGCGCACGGTCCAGTTGTAGTCGTAGTAAGGCGGCGTGGTAGAGATCACGCGAACCTTGTCGGTGTCGACCTTGCCAGCGGCGACCAGCTTGTCCCATACCGAGGCGTTAAGAACGCCGGCGTCGGCCTTGCCAGCCTCGACCCAGGCGGCGGTTGCGTCATGGGCGCCTGAATATGCGATGCGCTTGAAGAACTGCTCCGGCTCGATGCCGTCACGCAGCATGAAGTAGCGCGGCATCAGGCTGCCAGAGGTGGAGGACACCGAGCCGAACGCAAAGGTCTTGCCCTTGAGGTCCTGCAGGGTCTTGACCTCCGGGTCGGCGGTGATGAATTTGCTGGTGAATTTCTCGTCCTGCTCGCGTTGCACCAGCGGGATCGCATCGCCAGTTTTCAGTCGAGTCTGGACGAAGGTGAAACCGCCGAGCCAAGCCAGATCGAGGCGATCCGAGGCGAGTGATTCGACCACTGCGGCGTAATCGGACACCGGGGTGAACTTCACCGGCATGCCCAATTCCTTCTCCAGGTACTTGCCCAGAGGCTCGAACTTGCGGATCAGCTCGGTGGGGGCTTCATCAGGAATGGCCGAGACGCGTAGAACGTCGGCAGCATGGGCGGGGGCGATAGACAAGGACAGGGCAAGGCCGGCGACGGCTGCCAGGGTGCGCTTCAGCATTGTGGTTCTCCGGTTCAATAGCGGAAAAAGCGCGCGGATTATAGGGGCAGACGAGGCCCGCCGGGCAAGGTGAGTGGCGCGGGCGGCTGGTTGACGCTTCGTCGGTCAATGCCTGCGCTGGCGAACTAGGCGGCGCTACGGCTGTCGTTTTGTGATGTAAGTCTCTCTTGGACTAGACTTCGGCGCCATGAAAGGAGGCTGACCGCGATGGATGAAGACAAAGAGCTGCGCAAGTATCACTCGCTCCGAAAGCACGTGGACGAATTGCTCGCCGAGGGTGCGGTGATCACCGACCGCGACCCTACAACGCTCGTTGCCGATGGCCAGGCGTTCAAAGCCCGGTGCGGCATGCTGGTGGGCGATGAGGGGGCTAATGACTCAGAGCGGCCGGGGGTGCGCACCAATACGTGACGAAGACGGCTACGCGCCTAGTATTGTGCTCTGCGTCTCGCTTCTATTACGCTCGCAGCCTTTTTTGAATGATGGCGCATTGATATGAGTGAGCCGCAGGATCTACGCAAGCACCACGCCCTAAGGCAACACATCGATGAATTGCTTGCGGCCGGCGCCGCGATCATCGCGCGCGATCCCGTTACGCTGATAGTCGATGGCCAGACTTTGCGTGTCAGGCACGGCATGTTGATCGGCTACTCCGGCGTCCTGGACCTTGTCGAACCAGCCCGAGACCATGAATGGCCTGAGGCGCTGCGCCAGATGGCGATCGATCTGTGCCTCAAACAACTCGACAGTGCCATCGAGGCGTTCCAGACGGGCCAGCAGCTTCTTCAGGTCAAGCCCAGCGCAAACGACAGCCAGCACTGAAGCGCGGCAAAAACTGCATCGTCAGGGAAACGAGACGGGGTTGGGCCGATCAGATGGGTAAGGTGTCCGGCAGGGCACCCATCGCCAGAAGGGGGGCTTCATGTCCGATCAGACCGAGTACCGCGGTTTCATTCCACCTTACATCCTCGACCGCATTATCGACCGTGGCTCGCCGGGGCAGCGCGAGCGCGCGCTCGGCACGCTCGACCATGTCCGCCAGTTATTGCACAACCCAGGCCCGCCAAATCGCCAGCCGATGCCCAGCGTGCTTCCCGAGCGCGGCCCGCGTGGCCAGCCTCGACGCAGCATCCATGATGCTCAGCAGCAGATGCAGTTGCCGGGTGTTCTGGTTCGGATCGAAGGTCAGCAGCCGGTCGCCGATGCGGCCGTGGACGAAGCCTATGAGGCACTGGGCGTCACCCACGATTTCTTCTGGACGGTGTACGGTCGCGACTCGATCGACGACCACGGCTTCGCACTGGTCGGCACGGTGCATTACGGCGTGGGCTACGAGAACGCGTTTTGGAACGGCGCGCAGATGGTCTTTGGCGATGGCGACGGAGAAATCTTCAACCGCTTCACCCTGGCGCTGGATGTCGTCGCCCACGAATTGGCACACGGCATTACCGAGAGCGAGGCGGGGCTGGTGTACCTCGATCAATCCGGCGCGCTGAACGAGTCGGTTTCGGATGTGTTCGGCGTATTGGTGCAGCAATACAAGCAGGGCCAGACGGCGGACCAGGCCGACTGGCTGATCGGTGCCGCGCTGCTGACCGAACGGGTGCAGGGCGTGGCGCTGCGCTCGATGGCCAATCCCGGCAGCGCCTATGATGACCCGGTGCTGGGCAAGGATCCGCAACCCGGGCACATGCGTGATTTCATCCACACCCGCGACGACAACGGTGGCGTGCACCTGAACTCCGGCATTCCCAACCGGGCCTTCTACCTGGCCGCCATGTCCATCGGTGGTTTTGCCTGGGAGCGCGCCGGGCGGGTCTGGTACGACACCTTGTGCGATGCCCGGCTGCCCCGCGATGCCGACTTTTCCACCTTCGCCCGGCTCACTCGCGACAATGCCGCTGCGCGCTTCGGCTCGGAGGTGGTCCAGGCCGTCGAGCAGGCGTGGGACGACGTCGGCGTGACGCTTGCCTGAGGAGGTTTGCATGAAACAGCTACCCGAGCTGGGTCGCGAGACCCGAATCCGCCTGTCACGCCAAGGCGGCTTCGCGCCGATGCAGGCGCTGAGCCGACCCCGTGAGATTGCCTTCGCCGAGTGCGACGAACAGCAGCGCGGGCAGATCTGCAGTGTCCTCGAGGGCTGCCTGCCTCTGGATTCCGGCGCCGACAGTGGGGCGGACCGTCGGTACTACCAGGTCGAGCTGCACTACCGGCGCGAAACGGAGGACGGCGAAATAGTCCTGCGGATCCCCGAGGAGCAGGCCCCAGGCGAGTTGGTGCGGCTCTGGGACAAGGGCGAACTGCGCTGAGCATCACGTGGCCTGGCGCGCAGCGAGGGCGCTAGAATCGACGGCCCCGAACGAGGAGATGTCATGTCCGAGCTGCCTTCGATCGCCTTTGCCGGTATCGGCCTGATGGGCGCCCCCATGTGCCGCCGCTTGCTCGCCGCCGGCTACCCATTGACGGTGTGGAACCGGTCGCCCGACAAGTGCAGGTCGCTCGTCGAAGCCGGTGCCCGCCAGGTCAAGACGCCGGCAGAGCTTTGTGCCGAGGCCGATATCGTTTTGCTGTGCCTGGCCGACACGGCCGTGGTGCGCGATGTGGTGTTCGGGCCCGACGGCATCGTCGAAGGGGCCCGGTCCGGCCAGTTGCTGGTCGACCACTCCAGCCTGGAGCCGGCCGCGACCCGCTCAATGGCCGCCGAACTTGAGACGCGTAGCGGCATGCGTTGGGTCGATGCGCCCGTCTCGGGCGGCACCGCCGGCGCCGAGGCCGGCAGCCTGGCGATCATGGCGGGCGGGCGTGTCGAGGACATCGAGCGGGCACGTCCCGTGTTGATGAGCCTCGGCCAAAGGCTGACCCGCATGGGCGAGTTGGGTGCAGGCCAGGTCACCAAGGCCTGCAACCAGATGATCGTCGCCTGCAATGCCGTTGTGATCGCCGAGGTGGTGGCGCTGGCCGAGCGCTCCGGCGTCGATGCCAGCCTGATCGCGCCGGCGCTGGCCGGTGGCTTTGCCGATTCCCGACCGCTGCAGTTTCTTGCCCCCCAGATGGCCAACAGTGCGTTCGAGCCGGTGAAATGGCATGTGCGCACGCTGGTGAAAGACCTCGACACTGCCGTGCAGCTCGCTCGGGAGACGGGCAGTGCCACGCCGGTCACCGGCCTTGCTGCGCAACTGATGCGCCTGCACGGCAGCCAGGGATATCTGGAAAAAGACCCTGCCACGCTGGTCAACCTGTTCCGGGAGCCACGTCCATGAAACTCGCTGCCAACCTGTCCTTATTGTTCAACGAGCTGCCCTTGCCCGAGCGCGTCATGGCCGCGCGGATGGCCGGCTTCGACGGCGTCGAAATCCAGTTTCCCTACGCGCTGCCGGCGATTCGTCTGAAGGAGCTGCTCGAACGGGCCGATTTGCCGCTGGTGCTGATCAACCTGCCGGCCGGTGACCTCATGGACGGTGGACCGGGACTTGCGGCGGTCCCGTCGCGCCAGGCCGCATTCGACGCCGCGCTGCAGGAGGCACTGACTTACGCGGCCATGACCCGCCCTCATTGCGTCAATGTCCTGCCCGGGCGGCTGGCTGAGGGCGTCACGCATGAGCAGGCAATGGAAACCTTGGTGGCGAACCTGAAGACCAGCGCAGAGGCCTTTGGGCTGCTTGGCATTCGTGTGGTCTGCGAGGCGATCAACCCGCTGGACATGCCGGGGTTCCTGATCAACACGCCGGCTGACCTCGGCGAGCTCCTGGGCCGCGTCGACCACCCCAACTGCCTGGCGCAGCTGGACCTCTATCACATGGCCCGCCAAGGCCTGGACATCGCCGAGGGCATCGGGCGATTGGGCGCTCGTATCGGCCACGTGCAGTTTGCCGACTGTCCCGGACGAGGCGCGCCAGGCCGTGGCGAGCTGGCCTTCGAGCCGCTGGTCGATGCACTCAAGCGCGCCGGCTACGACGGCTGGCTCGGCGCCGAGTATCGACCAGCCGGCCAGGACACCACGGCTGAGCTTGGTTGGATGGCGAGGTGGCGCGCCTTCTGACACGCTGCATTGCGCAGCATCAGCGGCACTGATGTTCACAGACAGGCAACCGATAGCGCTCTAGAGTTTCTCGAAGACCGGCCCACTGCGGCCGGGTATAACAATAAGCCGAGAGCGACGCCATGCAGCCATCCAATCAAGCGCCCAATGCCTGGCGCGTCCTGTTCCTGCTGTTTCTCGCCAATCTGTTCAACTTTTTCGATCGCACCATTCCGGCGATCATCGCCGAGCCTATCCGCCTGGAGTGGAGCCTTAACGACTTCCAGCTGGGGCTGATCGGCACCGCGTTTACCATCGTCTACGCCATCGCCGGGGTTCCTCTCGGGCGGATGGCCGACCTCGGCTCGCGGCGCAAGATCATGGGTTGGGGCCTGACCGTGTGGAGCGGCTTGACCGCAGTGAACGGCCTGGCCTGGAATTTCTGGAGCTTTCTGCTGGTGCGCATGGGTATCGGCATCGGCGAGGCCAGCTATGCGCCCGCCGCCAACTCCCTGATCGGCGACCTCTTCCCCGCGCACAAGCGTGCACGGGCGATGGGCATTTTCATGCTTGGCCTTCCCTTGGGTTTGCTGTTGGCCTTCTTCACGATCGGCTCGATGGTCCAGGCGTTCGGCAGCTGGCGGGCACCGTTCTTTATCGCCGCGGTGCCAGGGTTGGTGCTGGCTATCTTCATTTTTCTCGTCCGGGAGCCACGCCGTGGCGCCGCGGAAACGGTGAAGGTGTCAGAGGCGCCTATCGAGCAGCCGATTCGCAAAGTACTGGCGATCCGGACGTTCTGGTGGCTGGTGCTGGCGGGGTTGGCGTTCAACTTCGCGACCTATGCCTGCAACGCCTTCATGGTGCCGCTGCTGATGCGTTACCACGGCGTGTCGCTGGTCGACGCGTCGGTCGCTACAGGGGTGATCGTCGGTCTGACCGGGCTGGTCGGTCTGACCTTTGGCGGCTGGGTGGCTGACAAGATTCACCAACGCTTCGCCCGCGGCCGCCTGATCTTCGCAGCCGCGAGCATGGCTATCGCTACGCTCGCCACCGGCTACGCATTGCTGGCCGGGCGCATCGAGACGGGCGTGTTCGTGGCGGTGTTCAGCATCGGTTGGCTGTTTTCCTACAACTTCTACACCTGCGTCTACACAGCGATCCAGGACGTAGTCGAGCCGCGGCTGCGCGCGACCGCCATGGCGCTGTTCTTCGCCGGCCTCTACCTGCTCGGCGGCGGCATGGGCACGGTGGTGGTGGGCCTGCTGTCGGACCATTTCGCTCAGGCGGCCATGTTTGCCGCAGGCGCAACGGAGATGGCCGAGCCATTCCGCGCCGAAGGGCTGCATGGCGCGATGTACCTGATTCCGGTGTCGTTGCTGCTGACGATGGTGTTCCTGTTTCAGGCCTCGAGAACCTTCGGCCTCGATTCGAAGCGCATGACAGACGACATGGGGCGCGCTGCGGTGGGGGAGGCGGCGCCGGCTTGATCGCTTAGCCAGCGGGCAGCGCAGTGGCTGCTCGTTACGGAGGGAGCGAGCCTGATCATGACGCAATGGGGCGAGCCGCAGGGAGGCGGCCAGCGTATCGGCGGGGCAGGGGAGGCTTGTAACGCGTTCCTCGCCGTGGTGATGACGCCGGTGGGCCCCGAGATGAAGGCGGATAGGCCAACCCGCGACGGGTCTTGATGAACACGGCGTCCATCGGCGGGACGACCCGGCTGTGAGACACGCAGGAGCCCATTCGGCAACCCGTCCTGCATCTACCCGCGACCTCCTTTACACTGCGCGGCCGTTTTTCCTGTCCCCTGAGCCCTCATGCCAAACGCTTCTCCCGCCCGCGCCTGCGGCATCGACTTCGGCACGTCCAACTCCACGGTCGGCTGGTGGCGCCCCGACACCGACCCGCTTCTGGTGCTGGAAGACGACCAGCACACCCTGCCTTCGGTGGTCTTCTTCAACCTGGAGGAGCGCCGCCCCGTTTATGGCCGCCAGGCCCTGGCCGAATACCTGGAAGGCTATGAAGGCCGGCTGATGCGCTCGCTCAAGAGCCTGCTGGGTTCCAAGCTGCTCAAGAGCGAAACCACCGTGCTGGGCAGCGCCATGCCGTTCAAGGACATCCTCGGACTGTTCCTCGGCACGCTCAAACAGCGCGCCGAAGCGCAGGCCGGGCGATCGTTCGAGCACGTCGTGCTGGGCCGCCCAGTGTTCTTCGTCGACGACGATGCCCAGGCCGACCAGGAAGCCGCCGACACCCTGGCGGCCGCCGCGCGCGTGATCGGGTTCAAAGAGGTGTCGTTCCAGTACGAGCCCATCGCCGCGGCGTTCGACTACGAGTCGCGCATCGAGCGCGAGGAGCGCGTACTGATCGTCGACATCGGCGGCGGCACCTCGGATTTCTCGCTGGTCAGGCTGTCACCGGAACGGCGCAGGCTTGACGACCGTGAGGCCGATATCCTGGCGACCTCGGGTGTGCATATCGGCGGGACGGACTTCGACAAGCAGCTCAGCCTGCAGGGCGTGATGCCTTTGTTCGGCTACGGCAGCCGAATGAAGAGTGACGCACCGATGCCCACCAGCACGCACCTCAACCTCGCCACCTGGCACACCATTAACGCCGTCTACGCGCCGGCATCGCTGCGGGCGTTGCAGAGCATGCGCTACGACATCCAGGACCCGACCGGCATCGACCGCCTGTTTGGTCTCATCGAGCAGCGCGCCGGGCACTGGCTGGCGATGCAGGTCGAGCAGGCCAAGATCGACCTTACCGACCATGACCGCTACCTGATCGATTTCGCTCGCATCGAGGCGGGGCTGCAGGCATCGCTGACGCGTCGCGGCTTCGAGGCGGCCATCGAGCCGCTGCTCGAACGAATTCGCGCCAACATCGGTCAATTGCTGGCCAGTGCCGGCCTCGGCGAGAACGACATCGACACCCTGTTCTTCACCGGCGGTTCGAGCGCCATTCCGGCGTTGCGCCAGAGCGTCGCCACGCTGTTGCCGGGCGCTCGTCATGTCGAGGGCAACCGTTTCGGCAGCATCGGGTCCGGCCTGGCGATCGAGGCGCGCAAGCGCTACGGTTGATTCGCCAGTCGCCTAGGCTGCGGCAGGCTGGCGGGCCCCAGAGGAGTGTCCATGAGCTACAAGCTGCGAACGGCTGACCCGGCCGCCGAGGTGCGCAAGGTTGCCCAGCAAGGCATCGATAATGCCATCGACTCATTGAGTGTCCCGGAGGCCGAGCGGGCCGAAGGTATCCATCAGGCGCGCAAGCGTTTCAAGGAACTGCGCGCCCTGCTGCGGTTGGTGCGCAAACCGCTGCGCGGCGCGTTCAAGCGGGAGAACACCTTGCTGCGCGACTTGGGGCGGCGGCTGGCCGAGTCACGCGATGCCGCTGCCATGCTGGAAAGCTGGGACCTGCTGGCGGAGCAATTCCCCGACCCGCTGGCCAAGGCTCCGTTCACCAAGGTTCGCCAGAGTCTCGAAGCGCGTGCCCGGCGCGGCGAAAGCCGAGCCAGCGGCCTGGACGCGCAACTCGATGCGGTGATCGACGAGCTACGCGCCCTTCGCGAACGCAGCGAAAAATGGAAGCTCGCTGGCGACGGCTTCGACCTGTTCGCCGCGGGGGTCAAACGCACCTATGCAGACGGCTGCGAAGAACTGGCACGGGTGCGTCAGGACCTGAGCGACGAGCAGCTCCATGAATGGCGCAAGCGCGTCAAGGATCATTGGTATCAGACGCGGCTGCTCTCGCCGAGCTGGCCGAAGTTGATGCACATGCGCAGCGACACGCTCAAAGCCCTGGCCGACCGGTTGGGTGATGACCACGATCTGGCAGTGATGCAGCAGTTAATGAAGGACCAGCCTGCGCTTTTCGGCGAGGCGGCGGATCGCGAGCGGCTGGATGCGCTGATCGCCCAGCGGCGCAGTGCGTTGCAGAGCGAGGCATTGAAACGGGGCCGCGAGCTCTATTTCGACGCCCCGAACGAACTGGTGGCGCGCTGGCGTCGCTATTGGGACGACGCGCAGCGCTGAAGGGCGGGGCTTAAAGCTTCTTGGCGGAAACGATCTTCACCGGCGTTAGCGGGACGTTCTGCATCATGCTGCGGTTGCCGGTCGGCACCTGGGCAATCTGGTCGACCACGTCCATGCCGCGTACCACCTTGCCGAACACGGCGTAGCCGAAATCACGGCTGCCGTGATCGAGGAAGTCATTGTCGCGATGGTTGATGAAGAACTGAGCGGTAGCCGAGTCGACGCGCTGGGTGCGCGCCATCGCCAGGGTGCCGCGTACGTTGTGCAGGCCGTTGTCCGCCTCGTTCTTGATCGGGTCGCGCGTGGGCTTCTGGTTCAGCCCTTCGCCGAAACCACCGCCCTGGATCATGAAGCCGGGGATGACGCGGTGAAAAACGGTGTTGTCGTAGAACCCGCTCTCCACATACTGCAGGAAGTTCTTCACGCTGATGGGCGCCTTTTCGGCTTCCAGCTCGACTTCGATCTCGCCCATGGTGGTGGTTAGCAGTACGTGCGGGTTGTCCGCCGCCATGAGGTGGCCGGCGAGCAGCAGTGAACAGGCAGCGAGCAGAATTCTCTTCATGGTGCGTTCCTAATGGTGGAGTGAGCGTTGCCCGACCCGGGGGCGGCCGGTAGCGTCTGCGCATCGTACGTCTTGATCAGGTCGATGAGAATCTGCGTGGCTGGGCCGAGCGGTTTGTTGTGATTGGTGTAGAGGTAGAACATCGGCCGGCGCACACCGCCCTGGATCAGCGGCAACGGTTTAAGAATGCCCTCGGCCAGTTCGCGGCCGATCATGTGGCGTGGCAACCAGGCGAAACCCAGCCCGCTGCTGACGAAGCCGACCGAGGTGGCCAGGCTGCCGACCGTCCAGCGGTGTTCAGCGCCCAGCCAGCCGCTGTCGCGCGGTTGCCGCTGGCCTGAATCGCGAACCACGATCTGCATCTGGGTCTGCAGGTCCTGGACGCTCAGTTTGCGCTGAAGCTTATGCAGAGCATGCTCGGTGTGCGCCACCGCGACGAACTCCACGGTGCTAAGCCCGCTGCCGAGGTACCCGATGATGTCCAGCGCACTGATCGCCAGGTCGGCGGTGCCGTCGCGTAGTACATCTTCGACGCCTGAGAGCACCTCTTCGCGCAGGCGCACCCGGCAGCCACGACTCTGTGGCATGAACTCGGTGAGCGCGCGAATCAACTTCGTGTTGGGGTAGGCGGCGTCCACCACCAGCCGCACTTCGGCCTCCCAACCCTGCTCCATGTGATGGGCAAGGTCTTCGAGCTGGCCGGCTTGCATGACCAGTTGCCGGGACCGGCGCAGGAGCACTTCGCCGGCCTCGGTCAGTACGGCCTTGCGCCCGTCGATGCGCAGCAGCGGAATGCCCAGCTGCTCCTGCATGCGGGCCACGGTGTAGCTCACGGACGATTGCGAGCGGTTCAGCATTTCGGCGGCTTGGGCGAAGCCGCCGTGGTCGATCACCGCTTGCAGGGTTCGCCACTGGTCCAGGGTCACCCTGGGTGCTTTCATCGGATTCTTTCCTGTCGCGTCGGTCTGGTAGGCTGCAATCGCCCATTCGAGGAGCCACACACAATGAAAATAATCGGCCTGGCGGCGCTCGTTGCGCTCGCCATCATCCCACCGAGCGCCTTTGCCGTCAGCTACCCGGTGGATCTGGAGCAGGAACTCAACGGCACCGAAGTGCTAGCGCGCACCGAAACCATCGACCGGGACATGGGCGGGCTGACGCTGCAGAATTTCGGCCAGCGCCCGGTCACCTGCACGGCGGTCTTTCGTAACGGCCCCGAAGCGCCGCGTACCCGACGCGTTGCCGTCGGTTCCGGCGAAACCCGACCACTGACCGTCAAGTTCACGCGTGACGTGATCCGCCTGCGCATCAAGCTGACCTGCGAAGAAGAAGCGCAGTGATCATGAGGGCGGGCCGGCGCTGAACAAAGCCGCCGTGAGCGCATCGGACGGGTTACTCTATGCGCCGTTTTTTCGATCTGCCTTGAGGTGTGACCTTTGTTTGACCAATTCGCCCTGCACGAACGCCTGCTCAAGGCTGTCGCCGAACTCAAGTTCGTCGAGCCAACCCCCGTGCAGGTCGCTGCCATCCCGCCCGCGCTCGAGGGCCGCGACCTGCGCGTGACGGCGCAGACCGGCAGCGGCAAGACGGCTGCGTTCGTGCTGCCGATGCTTAACCGCCTGATTGGCGATGCGCAGCCCCGCGTCGATGTGCGCGCGCTGATCCTGCTCCCGACGCGTGAGCTGGCGCAGCAGACGCTCAAGGAAGTCGAGCGGTTTTCGCAGTTCACCTTCATCAAATCGGCGATCGTCACCGGCGGTGAGGATTTCAAGGTGCAGGCCGCACTGCTGCGCAAGGTGCCGGACGTGCTCATCGGCACACCGGGCCGGCTGATCGAACACCTGAACGCCGGCAACCTGATCCTCGCTGACGTCGAGGTTCTGGTGCTCGATGAAGCCGACCGCATGCTCGACATGGGTTTCGCCGAGGATGTGCAGCGCCTGGTGGGCGAATGCGGAAAACGCCAGCAGACGCTGCTGTTATCGGCTACCACCGGCGGGGCGGCGTTGCGTGAAATGACCGCCAAGGTACTCACCGATCCGCTGCACCTACAGCTCAACCGTATCAGCGAGCTCAACGAGAGCACGCGGCAGCAGATCATTACGGCCGAAGACATCGAGCACAAGGAGAAGCTCGTCCACTGGCTGCTCGCCAACGAGACTTACAAGAAGGCGGTGGTCTTCACCAACACGCGGGCCCAAGCCGACCGCCTGTATGGCCGTCTGGTGGCCGAAGGCGTCAAGGCCTACGTGCTGCATGGCGACAAAGACCAGAAGGATCGCAAGCAGGCCATCGATCGAGTCAAGGAGGGCGGCGTCAAGGTGCTGGTCGCGACCGACGTGGCGGCGCGCGGTCTGGACATCGAAGGGCTGGACCTGGTCATCAACTTCGATATGCCGCGATCGGGCGACGAGTATGTGCACCGTATCGGTCGTACAGGCCGTGCCGGCGCGGAAGGCTTGGCGATTTCGCTGATCTGCCACAACGACTGGAACCTGATGTCGAGCATCGAGCGCTACCTCAAGCAGCGTTTCGAACATCGGGTCGTCAAGGGCTTGAAGGGCAGCTACATGGGCCCGAAGAACCTGAAGGCGTCCGGCAAGGCGGCCGGCACCAAGAAGAAAAAGGACGACAAGAAGAAAGCGGCTGAAAAGAAAGGCAAGAAGGCGTCCAAGCCTGCTGGCAAGCGGCCCGCAACTGGAAAGCGCGAGGCACCGGCCTCATCGGTAGTAAGCGGTGATGGCCTGGCGCCGCTCAAGCGCAAGAAGCCAGCAGAATCCTGACAGGCTGACCGGAGCGGTGCCCCCGCTCCGGTTAACCTTGCTCGTCAGCCTTTTTTAGCCGGTGCGATATCGGCTTCTTTCTCTGCCTCGCGCACGTGCTCCATGCGCTTTTCGTAGGCTTCGCATTCGCTACCCAGCTGCTCGGCGGTCTGCTTGACTTCCATGTCGCGCAGCTCCTCGTTGATCTCGGCGGCGCGCTCCGGGTTGCTTTTTGTTAGCGCATTTACCCGCTCCGCAAGCTCTCTGGCTTTCGCTTCGATCACGTCGGGTGTGCACTGTTCGTCGAGCTGTTCGTCTGCCAGAACCGGCTGGCTGGCCAGCACGGCCAGCGCGAGGGGAATCATCAGGCGTTTCATAGGCGCGCTCCTCATTGACATCTATCTGGTGGATCGCGGTTGCGGCGCTTTAGTTCAGCCTTCGTGGCCTGCCACGGATCGAACCATGGCGCGCCGGACAAGGTCCGAATAGCAAGGCCGCCGTTCCTAGCGGCGCAACAGGAGAACGGACATGACCTACGACTGGGACCTGATGCTGCGCCTGCTGCGCGAGGTGCAAAAACCCGGCAACGAACACTTCCGGCCGCGCCAGTATGCCGATGAGCATGCCCTGGCCATGGAAGACGCCGGCAAACCCATGCCCAATCTCGATTCGCTCAAGGCCGAGGCGCAGAACTACGAAAGCGTGCTGTTCGAGGGTGGATTCATGGTGGCGCGCCCCGAGGAGCAGGGTGGTAACGGAGAAAACTTCATCCTGACCGAACGCGGCCAGCGTCTGCTCGCCCTGCTCGAGGGTGATGGCAGCGCCGATGGGCGTCGGCGATTGGATGACAAGGGCGAGGCGGCGATGGTGCCGGAGGTCTTCGACGGCATCGCGGGCTGACCCGCGCGCCGTCCCGAAGGGACCGACCTTTCCCTCGATCCTTAGGCCCGCCGAGTAGGCGGGCTCAGGAACGTTCAGTACAGGCCGATGGTGCCGCAGCTCTTGTTCGCGGAGTGCTTTTGCAACACCGGCAATTGCGGGCGGGCCTTGCCGCTCTTTACGTCCAGCGACAGTGCGTACTCACCCCACCAAGGCCCGGCGGCCCAGTAGGTGCTCGGGATGCATTGCTGGCCCAGATACTTCAGCAGATTGTCCATTGCGACCACTGCCGAGGGCGAGAAATCCGGCACGCCATGCTCGCCGATAAAGCCGCGCAGCTTGTACTTGTTCAGCCACTCGACGAACGGCTTGGCCCGCTTTACGCCTTCCATCGGGTCATAGACGGCCTTGGCGTTGGCATAGGTGCCAGAATAATCGCTGTCCAGGTACAGGTGCGCTTCGTAAACCAGGTTGTTGGCGGGGTTACGCATCCAGGCATCGCTGATCAGTTGGATGTTGTAGGACGGCCAATGGTAAGCGCTCGACCAGCGATCACCGGCGACGAAAATCCAGCGCTTCGCATCCACCGTGCGGATCGCCTTGGCCGCCGCGAGCGCCGCGGCGGGCCATTTCCCATTGGTCGAATGTGGCTCGTTCATCAGGCCGTAACCGTACACCGCCGGGTGGTTGAGCACCTGGCTCGCGATGCGCTTCCAGCTGTCAGCGAACGCGGCGATCGGCACCTCGGACGTCGCGATCAGCTTGCCGTAGTAGCGGTAGTAGTTATGCATGTCGAGGATGACTTGCATGCCATGTTTGTTGGCGAGGTCGAGGGTCGCCTTGAGGCGGCCCAGCTCGGTAGCGTTGAGCGGCTGGTTCAGCTTCGGCTGGAGGCGCTCCCAGCGGAACGGTAGACGGACCAGCTTGAGGTTGAGGCCGGCGTAGCGCTTGAAATCGGCCTCGCCTGGGTAGGTGTAGTGCTTCAGGTAGACGCCGGGTAGCGACCCGGAACTGAACTCCGCACCGGCGAGGTTGATGCCGACCAGGTTGATCGGGTTTGCAGGCGCGGCCGTGCCGCCCTGGCTGGTGTTGCCTGCAGGCGTCGTCTGGTTGAAGCCGGTGCTGCTAACCGAAACCGTCCGCGGAAAGCCCACCTTGCTGCCGTTCAGCGCGCTGCCGTCGAGAAGCACGGTCATGTTGCCGCCGAAGCGGTAATACAGGGTGACGGTGCGGATTTGCCCGTCGGCGAAACGCACCTTGGCCCCTTTATGGAAGGCCGCCCGGTTGGCGTCGGTATCCTTCACCGAGATGCCGGGCGAGCGCACGTAGATGCCAAACGAAAAGTCACCGCCATTGAAGGAGTTCAGCGCGACCGTCAGCGACGTGGACGGCGCCACGGTGCCGCTGCCCGACGTGCCTGAGGCTGAGGTGCCTGGCGTCGAGGTGCCTGTACCCGAGCTGGGTGAGGTCGGCGTGGAGCCCGACGAGGGGGTAGTGGGTGTCGAAGGCGAGGTCGAGGGGGGCGTCGATGTCGAACCGCCTGAAGTGGGCGTCGATGTGCTCGACGCGGCGTACAGCTTGTTCGGATAACCGAGCGACCCGCTCAGCGAACTGCCCGAAAGCATCACGCTCATGTTGCTGCCAGAACTGTAGACAGCCGTGATGCTGCGGACCTGACCGTCGGCCAGCTTGACCGACGCGCCAGGCTTGAATGCAGCGCTGTTGGCGCTGTTAGCCGGAATCGAAAACCCGGCCGACTTGCGCCAAACGCCATTGAGCCAGTCGGTGTTGGTGTAATTGTTGATGACGCTGCTGTGGGTCGCCCCGCTCGTGCCCGTGCTCGCGCTGGTGTTTGGCGCCGGCTGCGCGGCAGTGCTCGAAAGCGCAGAGACCGATCGCGGGTAGCCCGTGGTCGCCGCGTCGAGGATCGCTCCGGAAAGCATGGCGCTCATGTGCGCGCCAGACTGGTACACCGCAAGAATGGTACGAACCTGGCCATTAGCCAGTCGTACTTGTGCGCCCTTGGTGAAGGCAGCCTTGTTCGCGGCGCTGGCCGGGATGGAGAAACCGGCCGATTTGCGCCAGGTGCCGAGTAGCCAGTCACTACTGGTGAAGTTATTGAGCTGAGCGGTCGCAATCGCAGTGGCGGCACTCGATGGCGCCGTGGTGGCTGCATCCGCCGAGGCCGGCAGAAGGGTGAGCCCGGCGATCGCGCCGAGCAGTGCGACGCTCAGGGCGAGTCGCGGAGCGCCGGAAACGGCGTTGCAAAGGGACATGTAAGAACTCCAGTACTTAATACGGCAAAGGGCGTTGCCCTTTAAAAAGTGCGGAAGCATCCAGAGACCCATGCAACGAACGAAGCACCGACCCATGACGCCACCCGAACACGTGACGGCCTTTTAGGGCTGGTGAAGCCACGTGCATAGGCTTTATATCGGGTGAATATTATTTTTTGAAGAATCTTTGGCGCCAGAAAATCAAAGGATGAGTCGGAATGTTGTTGCTCTTGTCTATATTGCCATTACAGGCGTGGCATTTAAATATCAAAATGATTGTATTTATAAGTGATTGATTTTGAAGAAATCCGATCATCGGACATTGCGGGGCGTTAATTAAAGCGAGACGAAATGAAACGGTGTCGTGTGAAATTTACCGTTTGTCTCAGAGGCTTTGGTTTTATTTCAGATTATTTCGGATGCAACGCGTACGTTCTAACCAACGAACGCATTCAATTGAACTGGAATAACCGGGCGTGGAGGTCAGCGCACGTGTTGCAGACTGTCGACGGTCAGTTCGAGAGCCTTGCGCATGTCGAGCCGCGCCGAGCGGCCGATGTCCTTGTTGTCCAGTTGATAGCTGCGCTCGGACGGCAGGATCGGAGCGGTCAGGTCGTCGGCCTCGGCGGCTTCGAAATCGCTGTTGCGGCCGATGGTCAATGCACTGCGGCGTAGCAATTCCCGCAGCTGTTCAGGGGCAAGCGCCGGATTGATCGACAGCATGGCGGCGACGATGCCGGTCACCATGGGTGTGGCGTAGGACGTGCCGCAGTGCACCTCGCCACGCTTGCCCGGCTCGAGGGTGGCGGCACGGGTGCAGGCCGACGCGGTGATATCGACGCGCCTGTCGATGTTCGACGAGGGGCGTTTGATTACGTAGTCCGGATGCTCAACGGGCACGTCCTTGCTCAGGTCGCGCTGATGCGCGCCGACCACCAGCAACTGCTCGGTGATGAACGAGGAGGGGAGGCGATAGTCATCCTGCCCGGAGTGCGCCGAGCCGTTGCCGGCGGAGTTCACGACCAGCACGTCGGGGTGTTCGCGGCGCAGCCAAAGAAAGAATTCCTCGAGCAATTCCTCATAGCCACTCATGGCGACACCGGAGCGCACCAGGGAATCGACTTCCTGGCCTTCAACGTCGCGGGTGCCGACTCGGTGGATGCCCCAGCTCCAGTTCAGTACCCGCACGCCGTCTTCCACGAGGTTTACCGAGGCGGCGACATTGGCGGTGATGCCGGCGTCCGAGTTGCGCTCGACAATCACCTCGAAACCGGAGCTGATCGGCTCCAGTGCACTGAGAAAGCCACTATCGCCCGGGTTGGCATTGCGCGCGGCGAGGATGCCCGTGACGCTGGTTCCATGATCCGCCGGCGTTTGGGCGTCGCGGGCATAAACGCAGGTGCGAGGTTGAGCGGGGTCGCACGGGCCGAGGTAATCGCTGAACTCGGGTGAATCGAAATCGACGTCCCGTTCGACGATGCCGATCCGGACCGGATGCGTTTGGAGAGGCGCTCGCTCTGCAGGGACGCGGCGAAGGTAGAAATCCACCGCATCGAGAAATCGGTTAGCGACCCATTCGCTATTTCGGGGTTTGCTTTGCGAATCGGCTTCCAGCGGCTCTTCTGCGCCGGATTCCTCGACGACGACCGCATCGACGCTGGTCTCGCTGCCCAGGCGCAGCACCATGGCATCCCGCTCGGTCAGGTTCTTGACCGGCAGGCGCAGCTGATAGGTGTTGAGTGGTGCGATGGCACCCACGACCGTCGCCCCATATTTTTTGGCAAGGCGCTGCGATTCGGCGAGGCCGTCGTGGTCCTCCTCGATGATGAGGCTGACCAGGTCGACGTAGGTCGTCAGGCCGTCCATGTTCTTCGCGACCTCATCGGGGCCTGCGGGCACCACGTGGCTGCCGTTGAGCGTCAGCCAGACCGGGTTGCTTTGGCGCCCCGCCTGCTCCAGCCAGAGCGGCCCGCTCTGGTGGTCCTTGCGCTGGAGCGTCAGGCGTAGCCTCCCGTTTTGCTCGCGCGTGGCCGCGACGGGCTTGCCGCTCAGCATCACGTCAACCGGTCCGCTACCGAGGCCGTCGCCGCGAAGGCAGAACGTCAGCTCTGCGGTGGAGAACAAGTCACCGCAGCGCTGCAGATCCTTGAGGCGCAGCGGCGTATCGGCACTGGCAGTGCCGAGGCCGAGCGCGAAGACGAGGGCGATCAGGTGGCGTTCGATGGGGGTCATGGGCGGCGTTGCAGGTAATGCACGCTGAACAGTTCCTGGGCGTCGGTCCACTGGCCGCTGCAGTCGAAGCCTGCGCTGCTTGCGAGGTCGGCGAATGTCTGCAGCGTGTACTTGTAGGAATTCTCGGTGTGCAGGCTTTCGTCAGCATCGAAGTGGAAGCGCTGGCCCTCGATGGTCACGTCCTGCGCTTCGCGGCTGATCAGGTGCATTTCGATGCGCGAATGCTGTTCGTTGAAAAACGCTTGGTGGCGGAAGCGGGACGGGTCGATGTCGCTGTCGAGCTCGCTGCGAATGCGCTGCAGGAGGTTGAGGTTGAACGCGGCGGTGACGTGCGCTCGGTCGTTATAGGCCGCCTCCAGCACGTTGCGGTCCTTGACCAGGTCGACACCGATCAGCAGCCCGCCGCCCGGCGGCAGGATGTCGTGCAGATGGCCTAGCAGCCGCCGCGCTTCCAACGGCGTGAAATTCCCGATACTCGAGCCAGGAAAGAACACCAGCGGGTGATGCAGCTCGAAATCGTCCGGCAGCTTCAGCTCTTCGGAGAAGTCGGCACAGGCTGCGTGCACCTCGAGCCAGGGGTAGTCGGCGGCCAGGCGCTGGGTGCTGGTCAGCAGGAAGTCTTCCGAGATGTCGACGCCCAGGTAGCTGACCGGCTTCAGGCCCTCGAGCAGCAACCTGACCTTGCGGCTGGCGCCGCTGCCCAGTTCGATCAAGTCGGTTTGCGGCCCGGCAATCTCGCGGATGTCGTTCGCGGCGTGGGCGAGGATCTTTTCCTCTGTGCGGGTCAGGTAATACTCCGGCTGCACGCAGATCTGTTCGAAGAGTTCGGAGCCGCGCCGGTCATAGAAGAACTTCGGCGAGATGTGCTTGGGGGAGGCCGCAAAGCCCGTTAGCGCCTCGTCCCTTAGGGATGCCTCATGAGCCGGTTGGGTCTGGTCGTGGAAACGTACGGCAAGTGCCATTCAAAGCTCCCTGGCCAGGCGCAGCCCGGCGAATTGCCAGCGCATCGCCGGCTGGAAGAAGTTGCGATAGGTCGCGCGGATGTGAGATTCGGGTGTCGCGCAGCATCCGCCGCGCAACACCATCTGGCCGGACATGAACTTGCCGTTGTACTCGCCCAGGCTGCCCTCGAGCGGTCGAAAGCCGGGATAGGGGCGATAGGCGCTGGCCGTCCACTCCCAGACGTCGCCGAACAGCTGCGCCGGGCCCTCGTGGGGCGCGCGCGCAGCGACGGGCTGCAGGTGGTCGTTTTCCAGAAAGTTGCCGCGGCGGGGCTGGTCGCTCGCAGCCACCTCCCACTCGGCTTCGCTGGGTAGCCGCGCGCCAGCCCAGCGGGCATAAGCGTCGGCCTCGTAGAAGCTGACATGGCAGACCGGCGCATCGAGGTCGAGCGGCCTGAGCCCGCCAAGGGTCATTTCGTACCAGGCGTCGTCGTGGCGCTGCCAGTAGAGCGGCGCATGCCAGCCGGCCTGGTGTATCTGCGCCCAGCCGTCCGACAGCCAAAGGTCGCTTCGCGCATAGCCACCGTCGGCGATGAAGGAGAGGTACTCGCCATTGGTGACGAGCCGGTCGGCGAGCTGGAAATCCTCGACGAACTGGCGGTGCCGTGGCGTCTCGCAGTCAAAGGCGAAGCCGCTGCCGGCGTGGCCGATATGGCGCACACCGCCGGCATGATCATGCCAGCGCAGGCGGTCGTGATGCAGCGTTGGGGCGAGTTTCAGATCGGCGCGGTAGACCGGGTGCAGCGGGTTCTGCGCCAAGATGTGTTTGATGTCCATCAGCAACAGCTCTTGATGCTGCTGCTCATGCTGCAGGCCTAACTCCACGCGCCGCATGATCTCGCTCGCATGGTGCCGCGGCGGGTTGCTCATCAGGTCATCCATGGCATGGTCGACGTGCTGGCGAAAGCGGTAGACGTCAGCTACGCCGGGCCTGGAGATTAGCCCGCGGCGCGCTCGGGGAAAGGGCGTGCCGTGCGTTTCGTAGTACGAGTTGAAAAGGTGGTCGTAAGCGGGATCTAGCGGCCGGTAGCTGGCCAGGTAGGGTTTGAGCAGAAAGGCTTCGAAGAACCAGCTGACATGCGCCAGGTGCCATTTAGGTGGGCTGACGTCAGGCATGCTCTGCACGCCGTAGTCTTCGACCTGCAGCGGTGCGCAGATCGCTTCACTGGTAGCACGCACCTGTCGGAACCGCTGCAGCAGGGCTTCCAGGTCGGCGAGTGCCGGTTGTGCCTGTTGCGCCAGATTGCCCATGTCGTCCCCCTTGTCGGATGCACACGTGGGCTCCGATCGCCCCTATAAGCGACCCGAAGCGCGACGTGAAAGTTCGACCGGGCACATGCTCTGGCCCGGACGTGTCGCTTTGATGAAAGCAGCAGATCGGCAATTGCGAAAGGCGACGCGATGGCGAGTCGGCGGCCGTCCGGTGTAGACACAGGTGACCGCACCGGCCCGGTGGGCCGGCGATGCGTGGTCGACGGTGCTGATCAGTAGTTGGGGGTGGTTTCGGGGATCCCGGTGCCGTCGGTGATGTCCGGCATGGTCCAGGGTTCCAGCCGCTGGTCCTTATCTTCGACGTCAAGCCGCGCCTGTTCGATGACGCCACCCAGGCGCTGCGGGCTGCTGTAGTCCGCCTGTGTCACGCTCGGGACACGCAGCACTTCGGTGCCGCTGCCGGTCATCACGGTAAAGCCGAAACTGTCCTCGTCGGGGTTGGCGCTGGTTACGCAGCCGCAGGGAAGAAAGGCTTCGGACACGAGCTGCATCGCTTCGTCGATTGTCATGGTCTGGTCACTCATGCTGTTCTCCGTCATCGGTTGTCTTAGATGGACCGCCCGGGCGCGCCTCCGTTTCCTGCGATACGGCTGGCGTCGCCCACCCTTGTAGGCCGACGGCCCCGACCGCATAGTCCAGGCATGAAATCACCCATCGATAACGACCCTCTGGCCCGCTTCCATCCCGCCGTGGCCGATTGGTTCCGCCGGCGCTTTCCGGCACCGACACCCGCGCAAGCCGGTGCCTGGCCCTTGATCCGCAGCGGGCGATCGACGCTCGTCGCAGCGCCTACCGGCTCAGGAAAGACGCTGACGGCCTTTCTCGCCGCGCTGGACGACCTGGTGCAGCGCAGCCTGGAACCAGGTGGGCTGCCGGATGAAACGGCGGTGCTCTACATCTCGCCACTCAAGGCGCTGTCCAACGACATCCATCGGAACCTCGAACAACCCCTGGCCGGAATCCGTGACGAGCTGCAGCGGCTCGGCCTGCCGGTGCCGGCTATTCGTACGGCGGTGCGCACCGGCGACACGCCACAGGCCGAGCGCGCCGCGATGCGCAAGCGGGTCCCGCATATCCTGGTGACGACGCCGGAGTCGCTCTATGTGCTGCTCGGCTCCGAGTCCGGTCGGCAGATGCTCGCTGGTGTGCGCAGCGTGATTGTCGACGAGATCCATGCCATCGCGGGCAACAAGCGTGGCAGCCATCTGGCGTTGACGCTGGAGCGGCTGGAGGCCTTGTGCGGGCAACCGCTGGTGCGCGTCGGGCTGTCGGCGACGCAGAAGCCCATCGAGGCGGTGGCCGATTATTTAGTGGGTGTCGGGCGCCACTGCGAAATCATCGATGTGGGCCATGGCCGAGCGCGTGACCTGGCGCTGGAGGTGCCGCCGGTGCCGCTGGAAGCGGTTATGAGCAACGCCGTCTGGGAGCTGGTCTATGACCGGCTTGCCGTGCTGGCCGGTGAACATCGAACCACACTTATCTTCGTCAACACCCGGCGCATGGCCGAACGCGCGGCGCGGCATCTGAGCGAGCGGCTGGGCAACGCCGTGGTTGCCGCCCACCACGGCAGTTTGGCGCGCGAACAGCGGCTGGATGCCGAGCAGCGACTCAAGCGCGGCGAGTTGCGGGTGCTGGTCGCTACCGCGTCGCTTGAGCTTGGGATCGATATCGGCGACGTCGAGCTGGTCTGCCAGTTGGGCTCGCCGCGGTCCATTTCCGCTTTCCTGCAGCGCGTCGGCCGCGCCGGTCACCAGGTGGGCGGTGTCTCGAAGGGGCGCCTGTTTCCCAGCTCACGCGATGACCTGATCGAATGCGCTGCCTTGCTCGACGCCGTGCGGCGCGGCGAGCTCGATACGTTGGTGATACCAATGGCCCCGCTGGATGTGCTGGCGCAACAGATCGTCGCCGAGGTGTCGTGCCGGGAGTGGCTGGAGGATGCATTGCTAGCATTGATCCGCCACGCCATGCCTTACGCCAGGTTGAGCCAGGCGGATTATCAGGCGCTGCTGGCGATGCTCGCCGAGGGCTACAGCACCCGCCACGGTGCACGCGGCGCGTATCTGCACCGCGATCTCGTCAACCGCAGTTTGCGCGGGCGACGCGGCGGGCGTCTGACCGCGCTGACGTCTGGCGGCACCATTGCTGACAATGCCGATTACTCGGTGCTGCTCGAACCACAGGGCTTCAACATCGGCACGGTCAACGAGGATTTTGCCGTCGAGAGCCTTGCCGGCGATGTCTTCCAGCTCGGTAATACGGCCTACCGCATCATCAAGATCGAGTCCGGTCGCGTGCGGGTCGAGGATGCGCAGGGCCAGCCGCCGAACATTCCTTTCTGGATAGGCGAGGCGCCGGGGCGAAGCGATGAGCTGTCGGCAGCCGTAGCGAGGCTGCGCGCGGAGATCGATGCGCGCCTGTCTGCAGCCGACGCCCAGACCCGTAGGAGCGAGCTTGCTCGCGAACCGGACGCCCCCGAGGTGTCGATTTTCGCGAGCAAGCTCGCTCCTACAAAAGCAACATGCATCGAGACCGGCGAACGTTCATCAATACTCGAGTCTGCCATCGACTGGCTCACCGACACGCTCGGCCTGCCAGACGCCGCGGCTCGCCAGATCGTCGAGTACCTGGCCCGTGCCCGCTCGGCGCTGGGCGCGTTGCCTACGCAGCAGCGGTTGATCATGGAGCGCTTCTTTGACGAGTCCGGCGGCACCCAGCTGGTCATCCATTCGCCGTTCGGCAGTCGGATCAACCGCGCATGGGGCCTGGCGCTGCGCAAGCGCTTCAGCCGCACCTTCAACTTCGAGTTGCAGGCCGCGGCGACCGAAGATGCGATCATCTTTTCGTTGTCGACCAGCCACAGCTTCCCGCTCGATGACGTCTGGCGTTACCTGCACCCCAACAGCGCCGAAGCGGTGCTGATCCAGGCGCTGCTCGATGCGCCGCTGTTCGGCGTGCGCTGGCGCTGGAACGCGACCACCGCGTTGGCGCTGCCGCGAATGGCCGGAGGCCGCAAAGTCGCGCCGCAGCTACAGCGCATGAAGAGTGAAGACCTGCTCGCGACCGTCTTTCCAGACCAGGTCGCCTGTTTGGAGAACATCGTTGGCGAGCGGGAGGTGCCGGATCATCCCCTGGTCGCCCAGACGCTGAATGACTGCCTGCACGAGGCCATGGACAGCAATGGCTGGTTGGCGCTGCTCCGGCGGATCGAGGCTGGCGATATCGAGCTTCTGGCGCGTGACCTGCCGGCGCCGTCGCCGCTGGCCATGGAAGTGCTGGGCGCGCGGCCTTACGCCTTTCTCGACGACGCACCGCTGGAAGAGCGTCGGACTCAGGCTGTGCTCAATCGTCGCTGGACCGACCCCGAATCGGCCGACGACCTCGGCGCGCTGGATGCCGCGGCAATCGAGGCGGTCGGCGAGCAAGCCTGGCCCCAGGCGCGTAATCCGGACGAGTTGCATGAAGCGCTTACAGGCTTGGGCTGTATTGCCCAAGCCGAAGTGCAGGCCGATCCCCAATGGCCTGCCTGGCTGAACGAACTGGCTCGTGGCGGGCGCGCGACACGGATGCAGGTCGCGCAGGATCGCGCGCTCTGGCTGCCCGTCGAGCGCCTTGCCTTGTTGCAGTCCATCTATCCCGAGGCGTCTTGCGAGCCGGTGCTCAAGCCGCTGCCTGGCTTCGATCAGCCGTCGAGTGAAGACGATGCCTTGGTCGAACTGATCCGCGCGCGCCTGACCGGCTTCGGCCCCTTGCCGGTGCCGCTGATTGCCCGGCCGCTGGCCCTGCCAGCTTCGGCGGTCGCGTTGGCGCTCACGCGTTTGGAGGCGGAGGGCTATATGCTGCGCGGCCGCTTCACGCCTGGCGCAACGGACGAGGAGTGGTGCGAGCGGCATCTGCTGGCGCGCATGCACCGTTACACCGTCAAGCGCCTGCGCCGCGAAATCGAACCGGTGGAGCGCGCCGATTTCATGCGTTTCCTGTTCGACTGGCAGCACCTGTCCGAGGCGACGCGGATGCAGGGCCGCGAGGCGCTCGGCACCGTCGTCGAGCAACTTGAAGGCTTCCAGGCCGCCGCAGGCGCCTGGGAGAGCGACCTGCTGCCGGCGCGCTTGAAAGATTACGGCGGCACCTGGCTGGACGAGCTGTGCCGCTCCGGGCGCATCGTCTGGACGCGCCTGGCCGGGCGAATCAAAGCCAGCAGCGGGCCGGTGCGCGGCACGCCTATCGTGCTGCTGCCGCGTCGGCAGTTGGCAGCCTGGTATGCGCTGGCCAGTGATGCGCCACAGCCCGAACTGTCATCACGCGCGCAGCGGGTGTTCGAGACGTTGCAGGGGCAGGGCGCTTTGTTCTTCGACGAGCTGCAGCAGGATGCCCGCCTGTTACGCAGCGAGCTGGAAGACGCTCTGGGTGAGTTGGTTGCGGTGGGGCTGGTCAATGCCGACAGTTTCGCCGGCCTGCGGGCATTGCTGGCGCCCGCGGCGAAGCGTTCACGCAGCACCCGGCAGAGCCGCGGCGGGGCATTCATCGGCGGCATGGCCGACGCGGGTCGCTGGGCGCTGGTGCGCAAAGGCGTGCCGGCGCCGCCCGAAACCTCTCCACGCCGGCCGATGCTGGATCCCGAAGCGCTGGAGCACGTTGCGATGACCTTGCTGCGTCGCTACGGCGTGGTGTTCTGGCGCCTGCTGGACCGAGAGGCAGATTGGTTGCCGCCCTGGCGTGAACTCCTGCGCGTCTACCATCGGCTCGAAGCGCGGGGTGAGATCCGTGGCGGGCGTTTCGTGGCGGGTGTGCCGGGCGAGCAGTTCGCCTTGCCAGAGGCGGTTGGCCTGTTGCGTGAGGTGCGCAAGCGGCCGCTGGCCGGTGAAATGATCGCTGTCTCGGCAGTCGATCCGTTGAATCAGGTCGGCACACTGCTACCCGGCGAGCGCGTGCCCGCCACTGCAGGCAATCGCATCCTTTATCGCGACGGTGCCCCGCTGGCCCTGCTGATCGGCGGTAAGCCGGAGCTGCTGGCGGAGCTGAGCGAAGACGACCAGCGCAAGGCCAGGCAACTGCTTGCAGTGGCGCGACGTTAGGACTGCGCTAGCGCTCTTCAGGAACAGGTCAGGGGACGGGTTGCACGGGCGGTACCATGTGTGGCGGCAATCAGTACCGATGGGATCGCGCTGCGCTACGCCACTACGCGAGGGCGATGAAATGAAAAAGGCCGGCTGCGATCACTCGTAGCCGGCCTTTTTATACTGCGATCGAACGTCAGCCGGCGACCAGCACGCGGATCGCCTCCAGCCTCAGCCCGGCCTTCTCCAACATCGCCAGACCTTCCTCACGCTGCTTGCACACGGCCTCGATCTCGCTGTCGCGTACGCTCGGGTTGACCGCTTGCAGCGCCGTCAGGCGCGCCAGCTCTTCGTCGAGACTCGCCTTCAGTTTGCGCTGCGCTTCGGCGACGCGCTCGGTGTGGCGAGGAGTGACCTTGGCTTCGGCGTCAGCGATCTGCTTGGCCAGCACGTCGCGCTGAGCCTGGACGAACTTGTTCGCACTGGCGCGCGGGACGCTTTCCAGCTGATCGGTGAGCGTCTCGAACGCCACCTTGGGCGCCAGGTCGTTGCCGTTCGAATCCAGCAGGCAACGCAGCGCCAAGGGTGGCAGGAAGCGGTTGAGCTGCAGGGCACGCGGCGCCACCACCTCGCTGACATAGAGCAGTTCAAGCAGGACGGTGCCGGGCTTGAGCGCCTTGTTCTTGATCAACGCCACCGCGGTGTTGCCCATGGAGCCGGACAGCACGAGGTCCATGCCGCCCTGAACCATGGGGTGTTCCCAGGTGAGGAACTGCATGTCTTCGCGAGCAAGTGCCTGCTCACGGTCATAGGTGACGGTCACGGCTTCGTCGTCCCCGAGCGGGAAGCTGGCATCCAACATCTTCTCACTCGGGCGCAGAATTAGAGCGTTCTCGGAATGGTCTTCGCTGTCGATGCCAAAGGCGTCGAACAGCTCTTCCATGTAGATCGGCAGGGCGAACTGGTCGTCTTGCTCTTCGATGGCCTCAACCAGTGCCTTGCCCTGTTCACCGCCGCCGGAATTGAGTTCTAACAGACGGTCACGGCCGGCATGCAGGTCGGCTTCCAGTCGTTCGCGCTCGGCGCGTGCCTCTTCGATGAGTTGCTGGAATTCGTCGTCGTCGCCTTCTTCCAGCTGATTCAGCAGGCGCGGGCCGAACTGATGCTGCAGGGCATTGCCGGTGGGGCAGGTGTTGAGGAAAGCATTCAGCGCCTCGTGGTACCACTTGAACAGACGTTCCTGCGGGCTGGTTTCCAGGTAGGGCACGTGCAGCTGGATAACGTGGGCCTGACCGATCCGATCGAGACGGCCGATGCGCTGCTCCAGCAGGTCAGGGTGCGATGGCAGATCGAAGAGCACCAGGTGATGCGCGAACTGGAAGTTGCGACCCTCACTGCCGATCTCGGAACAGATCAGTACCTGCGCACCGAACTCTTCGTCAGCGAAATAGGCGGCAGCACGGTCGCGCTCGAGAATGCTCATGCCTTCGTGGAACACCGTGGCCGGAATGCCGGAGCGCACGCGCAGCGCGTCTTCCAGGTCCAGCGCGGTCTCGGCGTGGGCGCAGATGACCAGCACCTTGAATTTCTTCAGCATCTTCAGCGTGTCGATCAGCCACTCGACGCGCGGATCGAAGTTCCACCAACGGTTCTGAGCATCCGGTTCTTCCTGCTGGCTCTGGAAGCTGACTTCCGGATACAGCTCGGCATGCTCGCCCAACGGCAGTTCCAGATACTCGGTGGGGCAGGGCAGCGGATACGGATGCAGCTGGCGCTCCGGGAACCCCCGCACGGCGGCGCGCGTATTGCGGAACAACAGGCGGCCAGTGCCATGGCGGTCGAGCAGCTCGCGAATCAGGCGGCTACTGGCTTCGATGTCGCCGTCGGTGGCCGCGGCCAGCAGCGCTTCACCTTCGTCGCCGAGGAAGCCGTGAATGGTCTGGTGCGCTTCTTGGGATAGGCGGCCTTCGTCGAGCAATTCCTGCACTGCGCGGGCGACCGGCTGGTAGCTGTCGCTCTCGGCGCGGAAGGCTTCGAGATCATGGAAGCGGTTCGGGTCGAGCAGGCGCAGGCGGGCGAAGTGGCTTTCCTGGCCGAGCTGTTCCGGCGTTGCGGTCAACAGCAGGACGCCGGGCGTGACCTCGGCCAGTTGTTCGACCAGCTTGTATTCCGCGCTGGCGTTCTCCGGGTGCCAGACCAGGTGATGCGCTTCGTCCACGACCAGCAGGTCCCAGCCGGCAGCGAAGGCCGCGTCCTGGGCGCGCTCGTCATCTTTCAGCCAGTCCAGCGAGACCAAGGCGAGCTGGGTGTCTTCAAAGGGGTTGGTGGCATCACTTTCGATAAAGCGCTCATCGTCGAACAACGCGACCTGCAAGTTGAAACGGCGGCGCATCTCGACCAGCCACTGGTGCTGGAGGTTTTCCGGCACCAGGATCAGCACGCGCTTGGCGCGCCCGGACAGCAGCTGGCGATGAATGACCAGGCCCGCTTCGATGGTCTTGCCCAGGCCCACTTCATCCGCCAGCAACACGCGGGGAGCGATACGATCTGCAACTTCACGCGCGATATGCAGCTGATGCGCAATCGGTTGGGCGCGCGCGCCACCCAGGCCCCAGAGCGGGGACGTCAGCTGTTTGCTCTGGTTTTCCAGCGTGTGGTAACGCAGCTTGAACCAGTTCAGCGGGTCGATCTGCCCGGCGAACAGGCGGTCGCTGGCGAGGCGGAACTGGATGAAGTTGGACAACTGGGTCTCGGGCAGGGTGCGGGCTTCGTTCTGCGCGGTCAGGCCGTGGTAGACCAGCAGGCCGTCGACATCGTCAACTTCTCGCACGGTCATCTTCCAGCCTTCGAAATGCGTGATCTCGTCACCCGGAACGAAGCGTACGCGGGTCAGCGGCGCGCTACGGGTGGCGTACTGGCGGGTCTCGCCGGTGGCGGGGTAGAGCACGGTGAGCATCCGCCCATCCTGCGTGAGGATGGTTCCCAGACCGAGTTCCGCTTCGCTGTCGCTGATCCAGCGTTGCCCCGGTAGATACTGCTGCGCCATGCCCTGCCTCCCGCTGTAAAAAAGCCCGCTATGTTAACGGAACACTGTCGATAGAGCGACGATAGCCGACCGGTTAAAGTAGGCCCACGCCCCTGCGCCTTGTCGACGAAACGGAGCGAGCCTTGCCAGTGTAGCGCCGTCGCTAAAGTTGGCGCCGGCCCGGCCGATCTCTGGGTAAAGCTCCAGGGAATTGGAGCGGTGCGTATCGGTCCGCTTATGGGAGAGCCAAGATGCTGCCAGTGATTCCGCCCGGCGCCATTCAAGTCACGACGCAACAGGATGTGGTCAAGCCGCGTCCTGACGTGCCACCTGTCGCGCCGGTGGAGCCAAGCGCCAATGAGAGTTCGGTCGAGCTCGACCGCCGGCATCCGCAAGAAGCCGAACAGATGCTGCGTGACGAGCAGCGCCGACGTCAGCGCCGTGGCTACAGTCCGCAGGAGCTGGCCGAAGGTGAAACCGCCGAAGAAGACCAGGCCGCGCTCGACGAACTGCCCCGCCAGGGGCTCTGGGTCGATGTTGAGGTTTGAACCGCGGCCGGGCGCTCCAGGCCTGCGCATCGAACTGCCGCAGGCCGACCTCTACTACTGGCCACGGTGGGTGGCGCCCGAGCTGGCCGATCACTGGCTCGAGCAGCTTGTCGCCGAAACGCCATGGGAACAGCCGACGATCAGGTTGTACGGCAAGACGTTCGCTGTGCCGCGGCAGGTCGCCTGGTACGGCGACCCCGAGGCGCGCTATCGCTATTCTGGGTTGGTGCATGAGCCGTTGCCCTGGACCGATCTCTTGGCCGATATCCGTGATCGGTTGCAACTTGACACCGGAAGCGCGCTCAACGCCGTGCTGCTCAATCTCTACCGGGACGGCCAGGATGCAATGGGCTGGCACAGCGATGACGAACCGGAGCTGGGCGCCGAGCCGGTAGTGGTATCCCTCAACCTGGGCGCGACCCGGCGTTTCGATCTGCGCCGCAAAGGCGTCAACCGTATCGAGCATTCGCTAAGCCTGGAGCATGGATCGCTACTGGTCATGTCTGGCCCGACGCAGCATCATTGGCAACACCAGATCGCCCGGACGCGTAAGGTGGCCAGCCCACGCCTGAACCTGACATTCCGCCGGATCATCCGCGAGTACCCTGCATGAACGATGATGTAAAACTGATCGACTTCGGCGCCGAGCGCGAAAAGCGCATCCATGACCTCAAGGACAAGCGCCTCGCCGAAATGCGCCAGGCCTTCGAACAGGCGCTGCCTCTGGGTAAACCGAAGAAGAAGGGCAAGGCCAAACCCAAGAAGCGCTGAGCTGCCCGCTGTCGTCTCCCCGCGTCACGGTCTTTGGACACTCCAGCAGACCGCCTACTTCCCCGCCTGAACACCCCCATTTTCTTGATCTGGATCAGCTGGTGGCGCGCTCGTCCTGACGGGCTTGGCCCCCATTGACGTCGGTCAATTTTTTATCAGTGGCGGCGGGTAACGTAGCACCCATCGAACAGCACAACAGCTACAGCGCGGAGGCAGGAAATCATGTTCGTCGATAATGTGGTGCTTGCAGGGGTGATCACGGTCGGCCTGATGGTCGCCTTCCTCAGCGGATTCGGATACTTCATCTGGCGGGACGCTCAAAAGAAGCACTGATCCCCCAGTACACAGAGCACGCAAGGCATTTGGGCGACTTCGGTCGCCCTTTTTTATGGCTGCGTTTTTATGTCCGGCGGGCGGTGATTGCCTATCCTGGCAGGGCGCAAGCGCTAGCCAGGATAGGGCAGGGTGTGCGTGCGGGCTTTAGCCGAAGCTGATCGGCGGCAGCTCTTTGAGCTCGACAGTTTCCTCGCGGCGTGGCGCCAGGACTTCTGCTTCACCACCTACCACCTGTTCATCGTTCTGGTTGAACACATTGGTGGCGATACGGACCCGGTTCTTGGGCAGCTTTTCCAGAATTTCCAGGCGCACGGTGAGGGTGTCGCCGAGTTTGACCGGCCGCGTGAATTTCATCGTTTGGCCCAGATAGATGGTGCCCGGGCCGGGCAGGGTGCAGGCGACCGCTGCGCTGATCAAGGCGCCGCTGAACATGCCATGGGCGATCTGCTCCTTGAAGGGTGTGCCGGCAGCGTAGTCCGCATCCAGGTGGACCGGGTTGCGATCACCGGACATGGCGGCGAAGAGCTGGATGTCTCGCTCCTCGACCGTTTTTTCGTAGCTGGCGGTCTGTCCGACTTCCAGGGCGGAGTAGGGCGTGTTGCTGAGCGTGCTCATGCGTGAACCTCAAGGTGCGGTAACGGAAAAGGAGCCGTCGCGGCGGCGGCCCGGTTCAAAAGCGCGTGGAGCGCTGCATTCTAGAGAGCGAGCGGCGGCTTGTCCCGGTTGTCGTGCCGCGGGTCGCTTGGGCTGAGATTCACACCGCTGATTACGCTCGTTGCGCTATTGCGCGGTGCGGCTGAACTGTTAAGTTCGCCACAGCCCGCCGTGCGTGGGCCAGACCATCTCAGGTAAAGAGGCCAATAAGAATGCAACCTGATTTCTGGAACGACAAACGTCCCGCCGGCGTGCCCAACGAGGTGGACATGGCTGGCTTCCGCTCGGTGGTGGAAGTGTTCGAGCACTCCTGCAAGACATACGCCGACCGCCCCGCCTTCAGCAATATGGGCGTGACCTTGACCTACGCCGACCTGGAGCGGTGCTCCTCGGCGTTCGCGGCCTGGCTGCAGAATCACACCGACCTCAAGCCCGGCGACCGCATCGCCGTGCAGATGCCCAATTTGCTGCAGTACCCCATCGCCGTATTCGGTGCCCTGCGTGCCGGGCTCATCGTGGTCAACACCAACCCGCTCTACACCGCGCGGGAGATGCGCCACCAGTTCAAAGATTCCGGCGCGCGGGCGCTCGTCTATCTCAATACCTTCGGCAAGCTGGTGCAGGAGGTGCTGCCGGACACCGGCATCGAGTACCTCATCGAGGCGCAGATCGGCGATATGCTGCCCTCGCTCAAGGGGCTGCTCGTCAATGCGGCAGTCAAGCATGTTAAGAAAATGGTGCCGAGCTACAGCCTGCCGCAGGCGACCCCGTTCAAGCAGATCTTGCGCGATGGCGGCCGACACAGCCTCAAGCCGGCCACGCTTGGCCTGGATGACATTGCCGTACTGCAGTACACCGGCGGCACTACGGGCGTGGCCAAGGGCGCGATGCTGACGCACGGCAACCTGGTGGCCAACATGCAACAGGTGCGGGCCAACATGCAGCAGCTGGACGAGCACGGCAAACCGGTAATAGGTGAGGGGCAGGAAATCATCATTGCGCCGCTGCCGCTGTATCACATCTATGCGTTCACGGTGAACTGCATGTGCATGATGGTCACGGGCAACCACAACGTGCTAATCACCAACCCCCGCGACATCGATGGCTTCGTCAAGGAGCTGCAGAAGTGGCGGTTCACCGGCTTCCTCGGGCTGAACACCTTGTTCGTCGCACTCATGTCGCACCCGGATTTCAAGAAGATCGACTTCTCCGCGCTCAAAGGCACCAACTCCGGGGGCACGGCGCTGGTGTCGGCTGTGGCCGAGCGCTGGAAGACGGTGACGGGCGTGACGGTAACCGAAGGCTATGGGCTGACCGAAACGTCGCCGGTGGTCAGCGCCAACCCGCATGGTGACAAGTCTCGCTTGGGCACCGTAGGCCTGCCGCTGCCAGGCACGGCGCTGAAGGTAGTGGATGACGACGGCCGCGAGCTGCCTGTTGGCGAGCGGGGCGAGCTCTGCGTCAAGGGCCCGCAGGTAATGAAGGGCTACTGGCAGCGCGAGGAAGCGACGGCCGAAGTGCTCGATGCGGAGGGCTGGCTGAAGACGGGCGATATTGCAGTGATCGATCCCGATGGTTTCGTGCGCATCGTCGACCGTAAGAAAGACCTGATCATCGTTTCGGGTTTCAACGTCTATCCGAACGAGATCGAGGATGTCGTCGCCGCGCATCCAAAGGTGACGGCGTGCGCTGCGATCGGCGTGCCGGACGAGAAATCCGGCGAGGCGGTGAAGTTGTTCGTCGTGCGCAGCGACCCCAGCCTGACGGTCGAGGAGTTACAGGCGTATTGCCGCGAGAACTTCACCGGCTACAAGATTCCGCGCCACATAGCCTTCCGCGATTCGCTGCCGATGAGTGCTGTCGGCAAGATCTTGCGCAGGGAGCTGCGCGACCAGGCGTGACGGCTGTCGGGGGGCAGCCTCACTTTCAATTACAGCGTGACCGCTTTAACGTAAGCGGTCACTTTTGTGCCGATCTGTGCCTGCCTGGACACTGTTCGGCTAGTTTCAAAACTGCTAACCTCGAACCGCTTTTTGGCGGGATTGCGCTACAAAAATTAACAAAACACAACAAAACAGCTGCGATGTGCGGTAAAGCTGTCGCTTAGGAGTGGGGTTTCATGACCGATAACTTCTGGAAGGATAAATATCCTGTCGGGGTCAGTAGCGAGATCAATCCCGATGAGTACCAGAACATCCAGGCAGTGCTCAAACAGTCCTGTGAGCGTTTCGCAGACAAGCCGGCCTTCAGCAACCTCGGCAAGACCCTGACCTATGGCGAGCTCTACGAGCTTTCCGGGGCATTCGCGGCCTACCTGCAACAGCACACCGACCTGCAGCCTGGCGATCGTATTGCCGTGCAGCTGCCCAACCTGATCCAGTACCCCATCGTCGTGTTCGGTGCCATGCGCGCCGGGCTCATCGTGGTCAACACCAACCCGCTCTACACCGCGCGGGAGATGGAGCATCAGTTCAACGATTCCGGCGCCAAGGCGCTCGTGTGTCTCGCGAACATGGCGCACCTGGCCGAGGACGTCCTGCCCCGCACCGGCATTCGGCATGTGGTGATTACCGAAGTCGGCGACATGCTGCCGGCGCTCAAGCGCATGCTGGTCAATGCGGTGGTCAAGCATGTGAAAAAAATGGTGCCCGCCTACAGCTTGCCCAAGGCGGTGAAGTTCACCGAGGCGATGGCGCTCGGCCGCGGAAAGGCGTTGCGCGAAGCTAACCCAGCGCGTGATGACGTCGCGGTGCTGCAATACACCGGCGGCACCACTGGTGTGGCCAAGGGCGCAATGCTGACCCATCGCAATATCGTCGCCAACATGTTGCAGTGCCGCGCGCTGATGGGCGCCGAACTGGGCGACGGCTGCGAAACCATGGTCGCGCCGCTGCCGCTTTATCACATCTACGCGTTCACCTTCCATTGCATGACCATGATGCTGATCGGCGCGCACAACGTGCTGATTACCAACCCGCGCGACCTGCCGACCTTCGTCAAGGACCTGGGCAAGTACCGTTTTACCGGCTTCGTCGGTCTCAACACCTTGTTCGTCGCGCTGTGCAACAACGAAGACTTCCGCAAGCTCGACTTTTCCGCGCTGAAGGCCACCTTCTCCGGTGGTATGGCGCTGCAGCTGGCAGCGGCCGAGCGTTGGCGGCAGGTTACGGGCTGCGAAATCTGCGAAGGCTTCGGTATGACGGAAACCAGCCCAGTGGTGTCGGTGAATCCTTTCGGCGGCATCCAGATCGGCACCATCGGCATTCCTATGCCATCGACGTCGTGCAAAGTGATCGACGACGAAGGCAACGACCTGCCGGTAGGGGCGATCGGTGAACTTTGCGTCAAGGGCCCGCAAGTCATGAAAGGCTACTGGCAGCGCCAGGAGGCCACCGACGAAATCCTCGACGCCGATGGCTGGTTGAAGACAGGTGACATTGGTCTTATCCAGGAAGACGGCTACCTGCGCATCGTCGATCGAAAGAAGGACATGATCCTGGTGTCCGGCTTCAACGTGTACCCGAACGAGCTCGAGGACGTGCTTGCCACGTTGCCGGGCGTGCTGCAATGCGCGGCGATCGGAGTGCCGGACGACAAGTCGGGCGAGGCGATCAAGCTGTTCGTGGTCGTCAAGCCAGGCGAAAGCCTGACCAAGGAACAGGTCATGCAACACATGCATGACAACGTCACCGGCTACAAGCGGCCCAAGACCGTCGAGTTCCGTGACAGCCTGCCTACCACCAACGTCGGCAAGATACTGCGCCGCGAATTGCGTGACGAAGAGTTGCGCAAACTGGGCAAGAAGTAAGGCTTCTGTCGCTCACTCGAACCCGGCCGATCTGGCGGGGTTCGTCGTTTCTGGCTCTCGCTTCAGACCCGTTGCTGGGCTTAGCTGAAGTGATTGACCTCGCGCTCGAGCGCGTCGGCCAGGCTCTTCAGTTGATGCGCGGTGTTGGCCAGTTCGGCACCGGCCTTACGGCGGGACTGGTTGTCCTGCGCGACGGTGTGCAGGTTCTGGCTGAGCACCGAGGCAGTAGCGCTCTGCTCGCTGGTGGCTCGCGCGATATCGGCGAACTGATCGAGCGTCTGCGCTGTGTGCGTCTGAATGTCATCGAGGGTTGCGGCGACCTTACCGTTGAGCGCTAGTCCCTGCTCCATCAGGCGGTTGCCTTCGTCGATGGAGGTCATTGCGCGGTTGGTTTCGTCCTGGACCGACTGGATCACCTCGGTGATTTCACGCGTGGCCTGGCTGGTGCGAGCCGCCAGGCTGCGGACCTCATCGGCTACCACGGCGAACCCGCGGCCCTGTTCGCCGGCACGTGCGGCCTCGATGGCTGCGTTGAGGGCCAGCAGGTTGGTCTGCTCGGCGATGCCGCTGATGACACCCACGATGCCGCCGATCTGCTGCGAGCGCTCACCGAGGCCGTTGATGACCTCGCCCGTGGACGACAGCGAACGGGCGATCTGCTCCAGTGCGCCGGCGGCCGAACGCATCGAGTCGGCGCCCTGGCGAGTAAGGCCGACGTTTTCTACCGTCAGTTGCTCGGTGCGCTGCATGCCGTTGGCAATATCCCCAGCGGTGGCGCTGAACTGTTCTACCGCGCTGACCATCGAGTCGAGCTGGGTCGCCTGCTCGGCCGAACGCTGCTCGGTGCCGGTCGCCAGCGTGTTGAGTTGGTCGGCTCGCTGGGTGACGTCGGTCGAGGAGCTGCGGACCTTGGCAACGGTACCCGAGAGCGATTCGGCCATTTGGTTGAACGTTGCCGAGAGCGCACCGATTTCATCCTGGCGCACCACCGGCACGCGCACCTTCAGGTTACCTTCGCCAAAGGCGCGGGCCTGTTCGACCAGGCGGCCAAGCGGGCGCAGGCGATGGCGCAACAGGACGATGGTCGCGGCCACCGCGAGCAGCAGTGCGAGCAGGCTGCCCAACGCCAGTTGCGTGCCGACGCGCCAGATCAGCGCATCGATTTCTTCCTGAGGCAGGGTGGCCGCCACATGCAGGGTCTCCTGCTGGACGGGCGCCGAGAGGCTCACGAACTGCGCGTCGCCGTCGTTCCAGGTCAACGGCTGATTCGGTTCGGCCTTGGCAATCAGCGCGTCTAGCGCGTCCAGGGTGGCGGCACCGGCGGGCTTCACCAGCCAGCCGGTGACATCGTCACGAACAGCCAGCGAGCCGCCTGTGCCAATGCGGAACTCGGAGAGGGTCTTGAACTGGTCTTGCTGTTCCTTGGTGTAGTCGAAGCCGACGTACAGCACGGCGATGACCTGCCCGCTGCCATCGCGAACCGGGGTGTACTGGTTCATGTACTGGCGGCCGAACAGGGTCGCGCGGCCCACGTAAGGCTGCCCATTGATCAGGGGAGCATAGCCCGGATGCTTGCGATCGAGCAGGGTGCCGATGGCGCGTGAGCCGTCTTCTTTTTTCACCGACGTCGTAACGCGCAAGAAGTCATCGCCAGTGCGCACGAAGACCGTTGCGGCGCCACCGGTCAAGTTGGTGAATTCATCGACCAGGGTGAAGTCGCCGTTCAGGCGCTCGCCGTTCAGGTACAGCGAAGGTGCCGTCCCGTCCGTCGCCGGGCCGAGCGTCAGGCCCGAGGCGAAGCGCCGCTCGAACAGTGTGGCCAGGCGCTGGGTGCTGGTGCGCAGGGTCTGGTGAAAGCTGGCGAGCTGGCCCGCGAGCAGTTGTGCCTCGCTGGCCAGGTGCTGGCGATGAGCGAGTTCGGTCGACTCGCCGAGCGAGCGCAGCGCGAACAGGCTACTCCCGGCGATGACCACCGCAAGCACGCCGGATAGCGCCAGGCCCAACTGGCCGGCAATACCGGAACGGGTTCCAAACATTCGTGTACTCCTGGGCGGGACGGTGGTCGCGCCCGTCTCTTATGGGTAGGGCGGTGCAGGCAAGAACAGCAAGGCTGGTAGCGCGAATATCGGCGCAACTCCTGCGGCCTTGAGCCGGGCCGACAGACGTACATACCGGCATTCGCGGCGCGCGCATTCATGCATGAAAAGCTTTCAGCCCGCTTTCGGTGCCATTCTTTTGCCACTGCCGGCGACCGGACCAACGGCCGGTGCGCTCGTCGGATGGAGCCGAACGCTTCTTCAGGCGCACCGGTCTACCCCCGCATGGCCGCGTCCGCTTGATGCCGTAGGGGACGATGGCGCATGCCATTTCGCGGCCTGCCCATCAATCTCGTTGCAAGGATGAGTTACCCATGCACAAGAAAAACAATGCACGTCGGGTAGTTGCTTCTTTCGCTGTACTGGCTTCCACCGCAGCCTTGGCTGCACCCAACGCAGAGGTCGAGGCGTTCAACGATTACTGGAGCCCTGGCAAACCTAATCCCCGCGTCTGCCAGTCGCCGCTGCTGGTCGGCACGCCGCTGGGCCTGCCGCGCTGCATGCAGGCCAGTAACGTCATGACGCACCTGCAAAACCTGCAGGACATCGCTTCGCTGAACAACGGTAACCGTGCTTCCGGTCAGCCCGGCTACCAAGCCTCGGTCGACTACGTACGCAGCACGCTCGAGCGTGCCGGCTACCAAGTTCGCATACAGACCTTTCCATTCCTTGCCTTCTATCCCGAGGGGCCGGGCTCGCTGGCAGCCGTTGCCCCCCAGCCGGTGCAGTACACCTGGGAGGAAGATTTCGCTTATGCCGATCAGACCGATCCGGGCAACGTAACCGCGCCGGTGGTGCCGGTCGACCTTGCGCTGGGCGTGGGCAATGCCTCCACCAGCGGCTGCGAGATGGACGACTTCGCTGGCTTCCCCGCTGGTGCAATCGCCTTGATCCAGCGCGGTAGCTGCACCTTCGGGCAGAAGGCCACCAACGCCGCAGCCGCAGGTGCGGCCGGTGCGATCATCTTCAACCAGGGCGATACCGACACCGAGGACCGCACCGGATTACTCGTCGCGACGCTGGGCGAGGATTACGAAGGCGGCATCCCGGTGATGTTCAGCACCTACGCTAACGGCGTTGAATGGGCCGGCACCGAAGGTTTGCAGCTGAGCATGAATGTCGATGTGGTTCGCGAGCGAACCGAAACCTACAACGTGCTGGCCGAGACGCGGCGCGGCAACCCGGACAACGTCGTCATGGTTGGTGCGCATCTGGATTCGGTGTTCGAAGGCCCCGGCATCAACGACAACGGCTCCGGCAGTGCGGCCCTGCTCGAGATGGCGACCTTGATGAGCAAGGCACATCCACTGAACAAGGTGCGCTTTGCCTGGTGGGGCGCAGAGGAATCGGGACTGGTCGGTTCGACTTATTACGTTAATCAGCTTCCCGAGGAGGAGAAGGCGCAGATCAAGGCGTACCTGAATGTCGACATGATCGGCTCGCCGAACTATGCCAACTTCATCTACGACGGCGACGGCTCCGATTTCGGCCTTCAGGGCCCACCCGGTTCCGGTGCAATCGAACGGCTGTTCCGCTCGTACTTCCAGCTGCGCAACGCGCCCTCGGAAGGCACCGAGATAGACTTCCGTTCCGACTACGCGCAGTTCTTCGATGACGGCATCGCCTTTGGTGGGCTGTTCACCGGCGCGGAAGACGTGAAGACAGTCGAGCAGGCGCAGCGCTATGGCGGCACGGCCGGAGAGTCGTTCGATCCGTGCTACCACAGTGAGTGCGATGACCTGAGCAACATCGACACCGAGGCGCTCGAGCTTCACGGCGATGCGCTGGCCTTCGCAACCAGCTGGCTGTCGTTGTCGACCAAGGTGATCGACGACCAAATCGCAGCGGCCGCCGAGCAGAGCATTGGTGCGATGCGTATCCAGAGCGTGCAGGAAAAATCACGCTGGGGTCACTGGATCCGGTAACCGCTTGACCACCGCACCGGTTCGCCGGCGCGGTCCCACCGTTCCCTTTTCCTGCGGCCAGCCGGGCAAATCTGCGACAATCGCGCCCTTCTCGAATCTGCCCACGGCTGTCCATGACTGACGCAACGCCTGCCCCTGAGCAACTCCTGAACAACCTCGACCAGGTGATGTTCGCCGACCGCCATCGCCTGCGCCGCCAGCTGCATGATCTGCGAAAGAAAGCGGGTAGCGCGCCGATTGAGGGCGATGGCCTAGCGCGCTGGATCGAACGCTTCGAGGCCTCCGCCGCCAAGGTCGAAGCGCGGCGCCAGAGCGTGCCGGTGATGCGCTACGACGACCAGCTGCCGATCGCTGCCAAGCGCGACGAAATCAAGGCTGCACTGGCGAAGCACCAGGTGCTGGTGCTGGCTGGTGAAACCGGCTCGGGCAAGACCACTCAATTGCCAAAGATCTGCCTGGAAATCGGCCGCGGCGTGCACGGGCTGATCGGCCATACCCAGCCGCGGCGCCTGGCCGCGCGCAGCGTGGCGACGCGGGTGGCGGAGGAAATCGGCACACCGCTGGGCGAACTGGTCGGCTATCAGGTGCGTTTCGAAGACCACAGCCAGGACGGCACGCTGGTCAAGCTGATGACCGACGGCATTCTGCTGGCCGAGACGCAGCACGACCGCTTTCTGGAAAAGTACGACACGATCATCGTCGACGAGGCGCACGAGCGCAGCCTCAATATCGACTTCCTGCTCGGCTATCTAAAGACTCTGCTGCCGCGCCGGCCGGACCTGAAGGTGATCATCACCTCGGCGACCATCGATCTGGATCGCTTCAGCAAGCACTTCGATAACGCGCCCATCGTCGAGGTGTCCGGTCGCTCCTATCCGGTCGACGTCTGGTACCGGCCCCTGGCCGCCGAGACCGACGAAGACGGTAACCGGGTCGAGGACGACCTCACCGTCGACCAAGGCATCCTCGCCGCGCTGGGCGAGATCGAGGCGCATGAAAAACAGGTCGGCCAGCGGCCCGGCGACGTGCTGGTGTTCCTGCCCGGTGAACGTGAAATCCGTGACGCCGCCGAGGTGCTGCGCAAAGCCAACCTGCGGCACACCGAGGTGCTGCCACTGTACGCACGGCTGACCCCGGCCGAGCAGCAGAAAATCTTCCGCCCGATGCCGGGTCGCAAGATCGTGCTGGCCACCAACGTGGCCGAGACTTCGCTTACCGTGCCGGGGATCCGCTATGTGATCGACTCGGGTACCGCGCGCATCAGCCGCTACAGCTACCGCGCCAAGGTGCAGCGGCTGCCTATCGAGGCCATTGCCCAGGCCAGTGCCAACCAGCGCAAGGGCCGTTGCGGGCGGGTAGAGTCCGGGATCTGTATTCGTCTGTATAGCGAGGAGGATTTTCTCGGCAGGCCGGAATTCACCGACCCGGAAATCCTGCGCACCAACCTGGCGGCGGTCATCCTGCAAATGCTGCACCTGCGCCTTGGCCAGATCGAGGATTTCCCCTTTATCGAGCCGCCGGACGGCAAAGCCATCAGCGACGGCTTCAACCTGTTGCAGGAGCTCTCGGCGGTCAACCGCGAGAACCAGCTGACGCCGCTCGGCCGCCAGCTGGCGCGCCTGCCCATCGACCCGCGGTTGGGGCGAATGCTCCTCGAGGCGGCCAACCTCGGCAGCATGCAAGAGGTGCTGATCGTCGCCAGCGCATTGTCCGTACAGGACGTGCGCGAACGACCGGCCGACCGCCAAACCCAGGCCGACCAGGCGCACGCGCAATGGAAGGACCCGGACTCCGACTTCGCCGCGCTGATCAACCTCTGGCGCGGTTTTGAAGAACAGCGCCAGGCCCTCGGCTCCAATGCGCTGCGGACCTGGTGCCGAAAACATTTCCTCAACTACCTTCGCCTACGAGAGTGGCGCGACGCGCATCGTCAGCTCACGCTGATCGTGCGCGAGCTGAAACTCGGCGCGGGCCGGGCAGTGGATGGCTCCGGCCATCCACTCCACGAAAAGCCTGGGGCGCGCGGAAATCGTAGAGTGGAAAACGCCGAAGGCGTTTCCACGCGTCAGGCCGGGGCCGACGCCCAGCCCGTGCGCACCACCGACAAACGCGTCAACGCCAAACTCGCCCAGCAAGCCGAGGCCAGCGAGGCAGCGGTGCGTGCGAAGAGCTACGCGGCCGTGCACAAGGCTATCCTGGCTGGCCTGCTCAGCCAGATCGGCAGCAAGACCGAGGACGGCGACTACCTCGGTGCTCGCCAGCGGCGTTTCTGGATTCATCCGTCGAGCGTCATTGGCCGGAAGAAGCCTAGCTGGGTGATGGCGGCTGAATTGGTGGAAACCACCAAACTGTTCGCGCGCATGGTCGCCAAAATCGAACCGGACTGGATCGAGCCGCTGGCCAAGCATCTGATCAAGAACAATCACTTCGAAGCGCACTGGGAAAAGAAGCGCGGGCAGGTCGTGGCCTTCGAGCAGGTCACCCTGTACGGCATGATCATCGTTGGGCGCCGCCCGGTGCACTACGGGCCGATCGAACCGGCGCTGTCTCGCGAGCTGCTGATTCGTGAAGGGCTGGTGCGTGGCGACATCAGCAGCCGCGCCCGTGCGCTGACGGCCAATCGGCAATTGCTGGAGCGGCTAGACGAGCTGGAAGCGAAGGCCCGCCGGCGCGACATCATTGCTGACGAAGAAACCTTGTTCGGCTTCTACGATGCACGCATCCCGGCGGACATCTACCAGACCGCCAGTTTCGACAGCTGGTACAAGCGCGAGGGCGCCAAGGACCCGCAGCTGCTGATCATGCGCGAGGAAGATGTGCTGGCCCGCGACGCGCGGGAGGTCACCGCCGCGCAATATCCGGACGTCCTGCAGCTTGGCGAACTCCAGCTGCCACTCAGCTATGACTTCGAACCGGGCAGTGAGCGTGATGGCGTGACGCTGCGCGTGCCGGCGCCGCTGTTGCCGCAACTGCCGCGAGATCGGCTCGACTGGTTGGTGCCTGGGCTGATCGAGGCCAAGGCCGTGGCGCTGATACGCGGTTTGCCGAAGGCCATCCGCAAGAATTTCGTGCCTGTGCCCGATTTCGTTAGCGCCGCGCTTTCCAAGATCACCTTCGCCCAGGGTTCGCTCTTCGAGGCGCTAGGCCGCGAACTGCAGCGCATGACCGGTGCACGGATACCGGATGAGGCCTGGCCAGAGGCAGTCGCCGGGCTGGACCGGCATCTGCAGATGAACATCGAGGTGGTCGACGCCAACGGCAAGTACCTGGGTGAGGGTCGCGATCTGGCGACGTTGACTGCGCGCTTCGCCGAGGCGAGCCAGGCGGCGTTGGCCGTGCCGCAGAAAAAGGCTGAGGCGGACACGCCGGTCGAAGCGCGCGCCTTCGAGGCAGTGCCGGAGAAAACTCAGCAGAAGGTCGCCGGCCTAGCCATAACGGTCTATCCGGCGCTCGTCGACGAGGGTGGGGTTGTGAAGGAAGGGCGCTTCCCGACCCAGGCGGAAGCGGATTATCAGCATCGCCGTGCCCTACAGCGTCTATTGCTTCAGCAACTGGCCGAGCAAGCCAAGTTCCTGCGCAACAAACTGCCGGGGCTCACCGACCTCAGCCTGCTGTACCGCGACATGGGCAAACCCGATGCGCTGATCGAAGACATTCTGCTGGCCAGCCTCGACGAGGCCATTCTTGCAGGCGTCTTGCCGCTGCCGCGTGAGGGCGCCGCGCTGGCCTCGCTGGCTGAGCAGAAGCGCGGCGGATGGACGGAGCACGCCGAACGATTGGCGCGCCGGGTGTTGGACATCCTCAAGCTGCGTCAGGCCTTGCAGAAGCGCTTCAAGGGCAAGATCGACCTCGCTCAGGCGGTCGCGCTGAACGACATCAAGGCGCAACTGGCGAACCTGATCTACCCCGGCTTCGTCCGCGACACGCCAACCGAGTGGCTGAAGGAATACCCGCGCTACCTCAAAGCGATCGAACAACGCCTGGACAAGGTGGGTGGGCAGCTGCAGCGCGACCGCGTGTGGACGGGCGAAATCGCGGGTTACTGGGAGAAGTATCAGGCCCGTGTCGCCAAACATGCGCAGGAAGGCAAGCGCGATCCGCAGCTCTCGCAGTACCGCTGGATGCTCGAGGAATACCGCGTCTCGCTATGGGCGCAGCAACTGGGCACGAAGATGCCCGTGTCAGACAAGCGTTTGAACAAGCAGTGGAGCGAAGTCGAGGTTTGATCCACGCTGAACGCGACGTATCGCGCCAAATCGGGCCGTGACCGCGGTTCGCCAGCGAGCTTGCTTTAGATCAGCGCGCCGGCGTTCAGCGGTTCGCCAGCAAGCTGGCGCCTACCAAAGAGCGGGGCCGGGCACGAGATACCCGGTGTGGGAGTAATTTCTACCTGCAGCCTGGGCCGCTGCGATGAAAGGGGGCCGGCAGCGTCCGCTCCTATGGATCCTAATGAAAAAGGCTTCGGCGCTGGGCGATGGGCAACCGCGCGGGGTCGCCCACTGTGCGCATGCCATGTATCGGCTTCAGGCGGGCCGTGTTACTGAACGTCGAAGGTTGTGGTAGTGCCGTAATACAGCCTATCGACGGCCTTGCCAGCGACCTTTTGTCCGTTGGCCGGCGCCTCATGGCCGCTTGCGACGATATAGCGGCCAGCGCCGCCGACCGGCACCGCGACCTGGCCGTTGGCGTCGGTCTTGAGTTCCTTGGCCTGGTTGTCCGGCGTGATCAGCATGACGTCGTTTTGCGCTACGGGCTCACCCTTGAACAGCAGAGTGAAGCGGTCGGCGCCCGCTTCCACTGGCACCAATTCGAAATCCATGCCCGGCTTGGTTTCGGTGCGGCCATGGCGGGCATGCATCAGGGCAGCCGTCATGCCGCCCTGGTCGTTCTTCCAAGGCTCCCAGACCTGATCATTGATGGCGCGTACATCACCGGTTCCGTCGAGGCGGGCTTCCAGATGATCGTCATGCACGCTGAGCGGGGCCGAGCCTGCCGACTGGCCGCCGAGCAGCCGGGTGGTAGGGGCGAGTGCTGCGATGGTCTCGCCGCGCTCGAGTACATCTTGGTCCGGTTCGCCGAGGTAGAGCTTGACGGGGCCGTTGCCGTCGCGCTCGAGCCAGAGTTCGTGAGCAGAAGCGGGCAGGGCGATTGCGCCGAGAAGCAGGGCACAGGCAAGGGGCTTGAGCATGGTCGTTCCTTGTTTGATGAGTCGGGTTGAGCCGAGTGGCCGGTGGAGGGCGGGCCGCCCCTCACGGCGCGAACGGGATGCTGACGAAGCGGCGTGCAGCCTGGAATGCACCGCACGGCCAGGCGCCTGGCTTGCAGCATCGACCGGAAGACTAAGTTCCTGAGAATGCCTTGTAAACGAGAATATATCTCGATTTAGAGATATTTGAATGCCCATGTTTCGACGGGAACGGAGAGGACACTGCTCGATTCCCGTCGGGCGGAGTGGCTTGGCTATGCTCGTTTGCGCATCGGTCAGCTTCAGAAGCTATTTCGAGCGGGCCGGCGCTGCCTGCCGATTACCCAGCATCCGCGCCAGAACATCCTCATCGTTAGGGCGACGGCGATGGGCTACGACCATAGCCACATGGCCGACCACTAGTACTAGCAGAAGCCAGCCCAGCCAGCTATGCAGCACGCCAGGCGCGGTCATCCAGTCGATGGGGCCGTTGTCGAAGCCGGCCATCAGTGGAATGCCGAACGGCTCGAATGCCCGGCCCGAGCCGTATTGGCGCAGCAGGCCAATGGCCGGGACGATGAGCATCAGCGCATACAGTGCCAGGTGGCCGAGTGTAGCCATGGCGCTGAGCGAGGCGGGGCGGTGGCCCCGGTTGTAGAGCGACCAAAGCCCACGTAACACCACGAGCCCGATCAATAGCAGGCCGACAACTTTATGGGTGCCCCAGAGAAAGCCCTCGATGGCCGTGTCTTCGAGCAGCAGGTGAGCCAGTGCCGTCGCGAATTGCCAGGCAAGGATCGCGGCCATGCTCCAATGGAAGAATCGGCTCAGTGTGCCGTAGCGAGCCGGGCTGTCGTGCAGTTGCCTTTTGTGGGCGCTCATCAGGGGTGCCTCAGGTAATGGTTTGGGTGAAGCCTATCCGCTCTAGGACGGGCCTTCAACGCCATCGTCAGCTTGCGACGTTCAGTTTGCCGTTCACGTCGAGGTGCAGCCGCAGCATGTCTTCGGCCAGGATCAAATTCCCGGCGTAATAACGGTTGGCCTCGGCCCGGATGTCTTCGATCGACAGGCCTCGCCCGGGAGAGCTCTGATAACGCGCGCTGAAATGCGTGAGCACCAAGTTCGGCAGCGCGAGTTGCTCCGCGAAGCGGGCCACCTGGGCGGCCGTGCTGTGGCCGAATTCGGCCTTGCCGGCTTCGGCGATGGCCTGGGTGTACGTTGCCTCATGCACCAGAACGTGCGCGCCCTGGCAGGCATCGCTCAGCAGCGCCGGGCAGTCGTTGTCGCCGGCGATCACTACGCGACGCGGCGTGCGCGTCGGCTGCAGGTAAGCCTCGCTGTGCAGCGTCGCTCCCTCGTGAATCACGTCTAGGCCACGCGCCAGCTGGCCCCATAGCGGACCTCGGGGGATGCCGTCGCGCTCCAGCCGCTCGATGTCGAGCCGCGGGTCGGGGCGTGCCTCGGTGAAGCTGAAGCCCCAGCTCGGCACGCGGTGGGACAGTGAAGCAGCCGACACGATCACCTGGGCGTTGCGCCAGCCCTGAAAGGTCTCGGTGGCGTGAAAGCGCAGCTCGTACGGCAAACCGCTCAGGCTCATCTCGAGCGTGGCGCGCACCCAGCCCTCGATAGCGGCAGGCGCGATGATGTCCAGCGGCGCCTCCCGGCGTGCCATCCCTGCGCTGGCGAGCAGGCCGGGCAGGCCATAACAGTGATCGCCGTGCACGTGGGTGATGCAGATCGCTCGCAGGCCATGCAGCGTCAATGGCGTGCGCAGCAATTGATGCTGCGTCGCTTCGCCACAGTCGACGAGATACCAGCCCTTGCCGCTGCCTTCGAGCAGCGCGACGCCACTGACGTTGCGTGCCCGCGTAGGGGTGCCGGACGAGGTACCGAGAAAAAGCAGATCCACGTATGTATTCCCGTGTCGATCGAATGCCAGCATGGTCCTGCCTCGCCGTCCTGTCTGCAACTCAGGTTCTGGGTAAGCAAGGCGTCAGGCGGAATCGGGATCGCATATATCTTTTCGGTACTAAGAAAGCACGAACTTATATTAAGGATTGCTAGTCGATCCCGTTATGCTGCGCGTCATCGACATGGCCCTAGCGGCCTTCAGGTGGTGTGCGCGATGGAAATAACTGTTCTCGGCTTTGTAGTGGCGGGCCTGCTGGTGGGCTTCATCGTCGGCATGACCGGCGTAGGCGGCGGTTCGTTGATGACGCCGATCCTGCTCTGGTTCGGTGTCAATCCGGCGGCGGCAGTCGGCACCGACTTGCTCTACGCAGCGATCACCAAGGCGGGCGGCGTCTGGGTGCATCAGAAGAACCGCAACATCGATTGGTCGATCACTGGCTGGCTGGCCCTCGGCAGCGTGCCGGCCGCCGCGCTGACGCTCTGGCTGCTCAAGGGTTTGCATTCGGACCAGGAGACCCTGAACGCCATCATCAAGCAGTCGCTGGGCGTGGTGTTGGTGCTGACGGCCGCGGCGGTGCTGTTCAAGAAGCGCTTGCTTGCGTTCGCCGCGCGGCTCTCCGGGCCGACACCGCGCCTCTCGCCGCGCGGCCTGAATGCGCTGACGGTGGCGGTGGGTGTCATCCTTGGGGCAGTGGTGACCCTGACCTCGATTGGCGCCGGCGCCCTGGGAACAGTGGCGCTGTTCTTCCTCTATCCCTTGCTCGCGACCAGGCGCCTAGTGGGCACCGAAATCGCACACGCCGTGCCGCTGACACTGGTTGCCGGCCTCGGCCACGCCAGCATGGGCAACATGGACTGGACCATTCTGACCTACCTGCTGATCGGCTCGCTGCCGGGTATCTACCTGGGCAGCAACCTCTCAGGGCGTGTCCCGGATGCCGTGCTGCGCCCTTGCCTGGCGATCATGCTCGCCACGATCGGCTATAAATTGATCTGATCAAGGCCCTACAGGAGCAGACATGCCGCGCGGCGGCGCGGCGGTCAGGCTGCCCGATGACGCACGCAACATTCCGCTTCTATGCAAGGCTGAACGCCTTCCTTCCCGCCGAGCGCCGCGGCCAGGCTCTGCATTGCCGCTGCGCCCGCGACGCCACCACCAAACATATGATCGAAGCCCTCGGCGTGCCGCACACCGAGGTGGCCCTGGTGCTGATCGACGGTGAGCCAGTCGGGCTCGAGCGGCTAATAGAAGACGGCGACCGCGTCGCTGTCTATCCGCGCTTCGAGCGACTGGACCTCGGCGTGTTTCAGCCGCCAAGGCCGGACGGGCAACCCCGTTTCGTGGCCGACGCCCACCTCGGTGGGCTGGCGCGGCTGCTGCGTATGGCCGGCTTCGATACGCTCTACGACAACGGCTTCGAAGATGCCGCGATGGCCGACCAGGCCAATCGCGAAGGGCGCATCCTGCTGACCCGTGACCGTGCGCTGCTGATGCGCCGCGTGGTCCGCTACGGTTGCTACGTGCATGCGCAGCGGCCGGCCGATCAGTTTCGCGAACTCTACTCTCGGTTGGACCTGGCCACGCACATGGCGCCCTTCAGCCTGTGCCTGGCCTGTAATCGGCCGCTGCACGCCGTGGACAAGCAGCAGGTGTGGGCGCGCTTGCCCGAGCGTGTACGGCAGCGGCATGACCGCTTTCAGGGCTGCGATGGTTGCGGCGGGCTGTTCTGGGAGGGCTCGCACTGGCAAGACATGCGGGCGATGCTCGCGACCCTGACGAATAGCACCTGAGCGAGCCGAACCACCAGGGGCCACGTCGGGTCTGGGTACTATCGACCGCTGCTCACCGGAGCCTTCGGCATGCGCTCACGCAGATATCCCTACCTGATGTCCGCCGTACCGATGCTCGCCACGGGCCTGGCATGCGTCGCCATCGGTCTTTCGACCGAGGCGGAAACCTTCGTTTGGATGGCGCCTGGCTTCTTACTGCCGGGCTTGTTCCTCGCGGTACTCGGCGCAAGCGGGCGGGTGCGCTGAATGACGCGCGGCCTGGTTCGGTTGGCTAGAGGTATTTAAGCCAGCCGATATCCCGCCGCCGCGCCTTCAACTCGGCGAACCAGCGCACCGCCGGGAAGAGCACCACCGCCAGTATCAGGGTGCTGATCCACAGCGGCCACACCGCGTCGAAGCCGAAGTGCGTACCACGATTAAGGCCCCAGACCGCCACCGCGGCGATGTACAGCAGCTTCAGCACGTACAGGTGAAGCAGATAGAAAAACATCGGGGCTGCGCCTAAGACGGTGAGCGGGCGTATCCAGCGCTGTGCCTGACTGCGCTCGAAGGCCCTTAACAGCAACAAGCCGCAACCGAGCGTGAGGCAGAGGAACAGCAACGAGGGCGGGTACTTGGTGATATTGAGCAGACTCATCAGCGTGCGCAGGCCATCCTCGCCGCCACTCCAGGGCTGCTCGCCATAGCCATTGACCAGTCGCAGGGCGACGAATGCCAGTAATGCGGCGAGGCCGGCATTCACCAGATAGTGCTGACGCTGGACCGAATCGGTGCCTCGAGCGAACCAGGGGCCGGCGGCATAGCCCAGCGCAATCACTCCGATCCAGGGCAACAGCGGATAGGAGGTGCGCAGACGCAGGTTATCGGACAGTTCGATCCACCCTCGGTCATGCAGGATCGCCCATGGCACATGCAGGGCCGATTCCTCGGCGAACTGCAGGGGGTCGAGCAGGTTGTGGCCGGCGATGATCACCAGACCAAGCGTTGCGAGCATTGGCCGAGGCAGCCAGAGCAATGCGGCGAGGGCAAGCATGCTCAAGCCAATCGCCCAGATCACCTGCAGGTAGATGACGCCTGGCGGAAATTGAAACGTCCAGGCGAAATTCACCAGCGTGAACTCCAGCACCACGAGAAACAGCCCCCGCTTGAGCAAAAAGCTCGACACTGCGGCGCGCCCGGTTTGCTTCTCGCCGTAGAGAAAGGCAGAGAGCCCGGTGAGAAAGATGAACACCGGGGCACAGAGGTGCGCCAGGGTCCGGCTGAAGAACAGTGCCGGCTCGGTGACGCTGACGTCCATCGGGTCGGGTACCTGCATGTGCAGCAGAAAGGTTTCGCGAACGTGGTCGAGCAACATGAACAGGATGACCAGCCCGCGAAGCGCGTCGATGGATTGCAGACGTGTCGCGGAGGGCGTTGTAGCAGCTGGGGCGGGCATGGATCACTCGAAGCGGGGCTTGCGGGACGTGCGCACGGAGTGGCGCAACGCGTTGGGCGCGATACGTTATAACAAAAGCGGCCCGGCGACCAACAGAGCGTGGCTGCGCGCTTGGCGGCTGCATCGATCCCGAGCGCGTGGCCAGGCGTTGCCCAGCCACGCAACTGACCCATGACCCGCTCAGCCAGGTCATGGCGACGTCGTTGGAGGAACGCTTTACGTCGGCTCGCAGTTGACCATCCACGACACGCCAAAGCGGTCGACCAGCATGCCGAAGCGTTCGGCCCAGAACGTTTTCTCCAACGGCATGATGACCTGGCCGCCCGCAGCGAGGCCGTCGAATACACGTTCGCTCTCGGCGATGGTTTCGGGATGCAATGAGATGGAGCAGCCCTTGATGCCTTCGTACGACCCGCCGCCACAGGCCGGATCGCCCGGCATGGTGTCCGAGGCCATCAGCCGGACGTCACCGAGCGTCAGGCACACGTGCATGATCCGTTCGCGGTGTTCGGCCGGGAAATGCTCTGACTCCGGCGCCTGGGCAAAGGTCATCATTTCCAGATCACCGCCCAGCACGTGCTGGTAGAACGTAAAGGCGTCGCGCGCCTGGCCATCGAACGTAAGGTAAGGGGTGATTTTCATGCAGGGCTCCTTGAGCGTGAGGTGAGGTTAGGCCTTGTCTGTATAGCCTGCGGAGAGGATTCCCGCCGGTAGTGCGGTGGCGGCACGGGTTCCGTCCAATCGCTAGTCGAATGCGGTGGGTGCGGATCGACATTGCCCGTCGGAGCGCTCGGGGTTTCACCGACTTGTTTGTAGAGGATTCGGCGTCCCAAATTTTTTTCATACACCGTGCATCCGTTCCGGCGTCTGGCGGGTAGTACCGGTAGCGGCCACCTCGCCGCTCAACCCGATCACTACCCGGAGACACAAAAATGGACGCGAAAAATATTCTCTGCCTGACCGGTCTGACACTGGCCCTCGGATGCTCTGCCAGCGCCTTCGCTCAAATGAACGTACCTGAAGCCGTGCGCGTACCGGACGGGCACAGGGTCGCGATGGAGACGGTCGGCGTCGGCCAGATCACTTACGAGTGCCAAGCCAAGACGGACATGCCCGGTCAGATGGCGTGGGTATTCATGGGGCCCAAGGCAGCGCTCAACGACCGCAGCGGCAAGCAGGTCGGCACCTATTACGGCCCGCCCGCCACATGGGAATCGATGGATGGCTCCAAGGTGACCGGGACTCAGGTCGCTGTCGCGCCGGCTGGCGAGGGCAACATCCCGCACCAGTTGGTCAAGGCCAATCCCGCTGAAGGCAAGGGCGCGATGACCGGCGTGACCTACATCCAGCGTGTGGCGACCAAGGGCGGCGTAGCGCCGGAAAAGGCGTGCGCAGCGGCCAACGAGGGCGAGCGTCAGGTCGTCGATTACCAGGCCGACTATCTGTTCTGGGCGAGCAAGTGAGTAAAGCGCAGCGGGTGAAAAGCTGCTCGATATGAGCGCTGATCGCCTCTATGCTCTGACTCCCCGGCATGCATGCGCCGGGGGTGTCGATAACCAGCCAATGGCAGATTCCGTGTCGCAATCCCCCTTGTTCGATTACGAAGCGGCACTGCGCGCCTGCGCGCGTGGCGATCGCTCAGCGCTGCAGCATCTTTACGAGCAGGAGAGCCCGCGCCTGCTCGGCGTAGTGCAGCGCATCGTGCGCGACCTGGCCCTGGCTGAAGACATCGTCCATGACGCCTTCATCCGCATCTGGAACAAGGCCGGGACATACGATCAGACGCGTGGCTCGGCCCGCGGCTGGATTTTTAGCCTGACCCGCCATCTGGCCTTGAACGCAGTACGCAACAATGCCCGCCACGTCCAGATGGAACCGGACGAGGAGGGCGACATCGAGCACACAGCCCTCGATGGCTGGCAAGAACAGACCGACGCCTTCGATTGGCGGGTAAACCCCGGCAGGATCGAAGCCTGTCTCGAACAACTCGAACCGGTGCGCCGCAATTGCGTGTTTCACGCTTACGTCGACGGCTATTCGCATCAGGAAATTGCCCAGCGCCTGGGTGCGCCACTGGGCACGGTGAAAGCCTGGATCCGCCGCAGCCTGACCGCCCTTCGTGAGTGCATCGGATGAACAACGAACCCAATGATTCGCACGAGACCCTGCACGAGCTTGCCGGTGAATATGTGCTTGGCACCCTCGATGCGGTAGACCGTGAGGCGGTCGAAACGCGCCTGGCCGTCGAGCCTAAACTGCAAGCAGCGGTCGACTACTGGGAGGCGCGGCTGCATCACCTGACCGACCTGGTCGAACCAGAGACACCTTCGCCGCGTTTGTGGAATCGCATTCAACGCACCCTGGACGAAGCGAATCGTCAGGCTGTTCCGGTAGCACCAGCGCGCCGGTCGAGCTGGTGGGACAGCTTGTCGTTGTGGCGCGGTTTTGCTGCGGCTGGCATGGCCGCTACGTTGGTACTTGGGGCCTTGCTGGTGACGCGCATTCCGCCAGACCCCTCGCCGACCTGGCTCGTGGTGCTCGCTGCCCCGCAGGACCTGTCACCGGGTTGGGTGGTGCAGGCCAGCAATCGAACGCAGGAGATCGAGCTGATTCCGTTGGGCGTCACCGAGTTGCCGCCGGATAAAGCCCTGCAGCTCTGGACCAAGGCCGAAGGCTGGCAGGCACCTGTCTCCCTCGGGCTGGTCAAGCCGGGTGAGCCGGTAAGGATTCGGCTCGACGATCTGCCGCCGTTGCAGCCCAACCAGCTGTTCGAACTGACGCTGGAACAGCCCACCGGCTCACCGACCGGTCTGCCGACCGGGCCGATCCAGTTCATCGGGCGGGCGGCAAAGGTGATCTGACGGCTCAGCCGCGAGCTGGAATGTTCAATCCCTTGGCCACCGCGGGTCGTGCGACGAAGGCATCCAATACCCGCTGTACGTTGACGAAGCGCTCGAACTCGACCAGCTCGCGTGCCTCGTAGAAACCGACCAGATTGCGCACCCAGGGGAAGGTGGCGATATCGGCGATGCTGTAGCGCCCGCCCATGAGCCAATCGCGGCCTTCGAGGCGCTTTTCCAGCACGCCGAGCAGGCGCTGGGTTTCGGCGAGGTAGCGGTCGCGTGGCCGTTTGTCCTCATAGTCCTTGCCGGCAAATTTGTGGAAGAAGCCGAGCTGGCCGAACATCGGGCCGATGCCGCCCATCTGGAACATCAACCACTGGATCGTTTCGTAGCGAGCGGCAGCATCATCTGGGATGAGCTGGCCCGTCTTCTCCGCCAGGTAGAGCAGGATCGCGCCCGACTCGAACAGTGCCAGAGGTTCGCCACCCGGCCCGTCGGGGTCGAGAATGGCAGGGATCTTGTTGTTCGGATTCAGCGAGAGAAATTCGTCGGACAGCTGGTCTTGAGTCTCGAAGCTCACCAAATGCGGCTCGTACGGCAGGCCGACTTCTTCCAGCATGATCGATACCTTCACGCCGTTCGGCGTTGGCAGCGAGTAGAGCTGCAGGCGGTCAGGATAGCTAGCGGGCCATTTCTGGGTGATGGCGAAGCTGGACAGGTCATGCATGAACAATCTCCGATGGGGTCGGTTGGGTGTGCGTTCTGCCTTCGAAGCGGTAACCGCGGAAGTGGCGCGGCAGGCACACCTGCCCGAGTCTAGCTGGGATGTATTCGTGAAGGCACGTACGCATCAGGCTCTGAATGAGAAGGGTGGTTCCGGCTGTTCAGCAGGGCGCACGACACGCTCGCAGACCAACCCTGTCTCGGCGGCTACACGCCGCGCCGCGTCGGGGTCGTCAGCAAAGGGCAGTAACGCGCTCTGCTCAGCGGCGCGGTCGTCCAGCCTGGTCAGGCTCAGTAGGCCTCCGGACACGCAGATGACGGTAAGGCAGATCAGCAGTCCCATGGTTCAACCCGCCTTTGCCAGGTTAGGAATCGGCGCGTCCTCAGCGGATTGGACAGCGCGCACGGTGCGCCAGGTGTTGTAGGCCATCAGCAGCATGCCGAAGGCGAACAGTCCACCGCCGGTCAGGCGCACGAGATAGCCTGGATGACTGGCTTCGAGCGCTTCGACGAACGAGTAGGTCAGAGTGCCGTCTTCGTTGATCGCCCGCCACATCAGGCCTTGAGTGATGCCGTTGACCCACATCGATGCGATGTAGAGCACGGTGCCGATGGTGCTCAGCCAGAAGTGTGCATTGATCAGGCCGACGCTGTGCATCTGCTCGCGTCCCCAGAGTTTGGGAATCATGTGATACAGCGTACCGATGCTGATCATCGCCACCCAGCCGAGGGCGCCGGCATGCACATGGCCGATAGTCCAATCGGTGTAGTGCGACAGGGCGTTGACCGTCTTGATCGCCATCATCGGCCCTTCGAAGGTCGACATGCCGTAGAAGGCCAGTGACACCACCAGGAAGCGCAGGATCGGGTCGGTGCGCAGCTTATGCCAGGCACCGGAGAGGGTCATCATGCCGTTGATCATGCCACCCCAGCTCGGCGCCAACAGGATGATAGACATCACCATACCGAGACTTTGCGCCCACTCCGGCAGGGCGGTGTAGTGCAGGTGGTGTGGGCCGGCCCAAATGTAGATCGAGATGATCGCCCAGAAATGCACGATCGAAAGGCGATAGGAGTAGATAGGTCGCTCGGCCTGCTTCGGCACGAAGTAATACATCATCCCCAGGAAGCCCACCGACAGGATGAAGCCGACCACGCTATGCCCATACCACCACTGCACCATCGCATCGGTGGCGCCGGAATACAGCGGGTAGGACTTGTACCAGGTCACCGGCACCAGCATGTGATTGATCACATGGACCATCGCCGTGACAATGACGAAGGCGCCGTAGAACCAGTTACCGACGTACACATGGCTGACGCGGCGGCGCGCGATAGTGCCGAAGAACAACCACATGTAAGCGATCCAGACGAGCGTCAGCCAAAGCGCGATGGGCCACTCCATCTCGGCATATTCCTTCGATGTGGTGATGCCCAGCGGATAGCTGACCAGCATCGCGACGATCACCGCCTGCCAACCCCAGAAGACGAAACGCGCCACCCCATCGGAAATGAGCCGCACACGGCTGGTGCGCTGTACCACATATAACGACGTGGCCAGCAGCGCGTTGCCGCCGAAAGCGAAGATCACGAGATTGGTGTGCAAAGGCCGAATGCGCCCGAAGCTGGTCCAGGGCAGGTCGAAATTCAGCTGCGGCCAGACGAGCTGGGCCGCGATGAACACGCCCAGGCCCATCCCGAGGATGCCCCATGTCAGGGTCATCAGGGTGAATTGGCGGACGATGTGGTAGTTGTAGCGCTCGCCGGCGGCGCCGGCTGGAATCACGTCAGGCATGAAGTCACTCGTTGCACGCAAGGAAGAAAGGCGTGCACCCGCCAGATCGCATGGCCTGTTCGAAGCTCTCGAGGCGATCGGGGGTGCAACACAAAGCGGAGCGTGAAACAGTTTGGTGAGCTGCTTGAGTTGTTGCAAAGGAATAATAATGGCCTTTAAGTGCAATAAAATTTATTCAAGTGTTGCGGGAAGCCGGCAATCGCCGCAATACGGCGACTCATCCAGCTGGTTGAAATCAAAAACATTGCTGTTGGGCGGCACTAACTTTCATTTCCGCATCGCTGCGCCGCGCCACTAGGATTAGGGCGAGGCGCCTCCCGGCGCGCATGGCAGAGGAGAGTCGATATGACGTCACAGAGCTTGGGTATGGAGCGGCAGCAACTGGTCGAAGCGCTGGACGAACTGCTCAGCGCCGAGCGAGCGGGCGCGCTGGTCGCCAGCGCCAGCCTCGACGAAGCCACGAGCGATGTGCAGCGTAGCGTGCTGGCGCAGGTACACCGTGGCGAGGCGGATAGCTGCCGGCGCCTGCGCAATTGCCTGCAATTGCTCGACGTGGAGCCGGGTCATGAGCGGGGCGCCTTCTACGAAAAGTGCATGGCCATTCCGGATATCGGCGAGCGGCTGGCGCTGGTGGACCGTGGGCAGAAGTGGGTCATCCGCAAGCTTGAAGCGCTGCTCGAGCAGGTCACCCATGCGCCGATCCGCGACGAGCTCGAAGCCGTGTTGCGGACACACGAAATCAACAGCGAAGACTACGCCGCCCAGGCCGACGCCCTGCGCTAAACCCCGCGGCTTCAGCATCCTTGGCGCGGGCGGCCGTTCCCGTTATGGTCGGGGCTTTCCGCCTGCCTTGGAGAGTCCCCGTGTCGCTGACTACGCCTTACGATCCGCAGAACATTTTCGCCCAGATCATTCGCGGCGATGCGCCCTGCTACAAGCTCTACGAGGACGAAGACGTCCTGGCGTTTCTCGATCTCTTTCCACAGTCTTACGGGCATACCTTGGTCATTCCCAAGCGCTCAGCGGCCTGTAACATCCTCGACGTCGACACCGAGGCGCTGAGCAAGGTCATGACGGTGGTGCAGCGGCTAACGCGTGTCATCGTCGATGAACTGCAGCCCGATGGCGTGCAGATCGCCCAATTCAACGGCACGCCCGCCGGGCAAACGGTGTTTCACATCCATGTGCATATCGTGCCGCGGTATTCGGACCAGGGGTTGGGCGCGCACGCCTCGGGCAAGGCCGACCCGCAAGCGCTGGAGCAACTGCAGGCGCGTCTAATCGAGCGCATCGCCGGGCAGGCCTGAACCGCGACCATCGCAGCAAGCGGCAGGCACCAAAGTACTATTCGTGCTGGCCTGAGCGCTTCGTACCCTGCAGGCATGAAGCCTGCTACCTGCTTTTTTGTCCGACTCACGAGCCGCGCCTTGCGCGCGGTGTCGCTCATGTTCGCCACGGTGCTGCTTCTGGCCGTGTCCGCGGTGCGAGCGGCGGAGCCGTTGCCAGTGCTGCGCCTGAGCGTGCTGCAGTTCGGCACGCCGCACTGGGAGCTAGAGCATCTCAAGCGCGAAGGACTGGACGTCGCCAATGGCTTCCGGCTCGAGTTGCGGCTTGTCGCCGACCTGCCTGCTTCGCGTCTCGCCCTTGGTAGCGGCAGCGTGGACGGCGCGGTCAGCGACCTGCTCTGGGCGCAGGCTCGCTACGAGGCCGGCACGGCTTTCCGCTATGTCCCGTTTTCCTCGCAGATTGGCGAAGTGCTGGTCCCCGAGGGCAGCGCCATTGACGGCCCGTCCGACCTACGCGGCAAGCGCATCGGCGTAGCCGGCGGGCCGGACGGGCTCGGCTGGTTGCTGCTGAAGCGTCTGGCCGCACGCGAAGGCATCGACCTTGCCACGGAGGCTGAGGTGCAGTACGCCGCGCCGCCGCTGCTCAATGAAGTGTTGCGGCGCGGTCAAGTCGATGCGCTGGTGACGTTCTGGCATTTTTCCGCGCGGTTGCGCGGCGAGGGCGGGGCGCGGACGGCTTTTAGGCTGGCCGATCTCGTCGGCGACCTGGGGCTGAGCCGCGATCTCCCCGTGCTGGGCTACCTCATTCCAGACGATTGGGCTGCGGCTCACCCGGCCGTGCTGCACGGTTTTACCCGGGCGATACGCCAGGCCAAGGCGCAGCTGCGTGACGATCCGGCTGCCTGGCAAAGCATTCGAATGCTGATGCGTGCGGAGGATGACGCGGTATTCGCCGCGCTGCGAAACAGTTTCGTCGAAGGCATTCCGGGCCTGCTCGATGAGGCGCGGGTCGCCGATCTACACCGGCTGCTGCGTTTGACCGGCAGCCCGCCGGAAGGACTGATGCCCGCCTCGCTGTTCCAGGATGCGCCATGAACACGCCGCGCTGGGCCTGTCTGATCGCGCTGCCGCTGGCCGTGCTGGTCTGGACAGTGACGGCGCACTTCATTGCCAGCCCGCTATTGCCTGGGCCGATGGCGGTGCTGGATACCTTCTGGCGCGCAGTGCAGAGCGGCGAGCTGCCACACCATCTGCTGGTTACCCTGCGTCGGGTCCTGGTCGCCTTCGTCCTTGCGATGGCGTTAGGCGCAACGCTCGGTGTCTGGATGGGGCGCTCGCGGTTGGCAAACGCTGTGCTCGATCCGCTGCTGGTGCTATTTCTCAACCTGCCAGCGCTGGTCACGATCATCCTGTTGTACGTCTGGTTCGGGTTAGTAGAAGCCGCGGCGGTGCTGGCAGTGGTGGTCAACAAGGTGCCCAATGTCGCTGTGACGCTACGCGAAGGCGCACGCAACCTGGACCCCCGGCTCGAACAGATGGCGCAGGTATACGGATTCAGCCGCTGGGGCCGGCTGACTGAGGTGTGGCTGCCACAGTTGTTTCCCTATGCCATGGCGGCGACTCGCGGCGGACTGGCGCTGATCTGGAAGATCGTGCTGGTGGTCGAGCTGCTGGGGCGGTCCGATGGCATCGGCTTCCAGTTGCATATGGCGTTCCAGGTCTTCGACGTGGCGGGCATCCTGGCCTACAGCCTGGCGTTCATCGCAGTGGTACAGCTCATCGAGTTGGCCGTGTTGCAGCCGCTGGAGCGGCGCGCATCGGCCTGGCGCCAAGTGGGGTTGCAGCATGCTTCTGCGCCTTGACGGCACATCGGCCGCGCATCCGTTGCTCGGTACGCTCGACGTGAAGGTACACCCGGGCGATCGCATCTGCCTGCTCGGGCCTTCAGGCATCGGCAAGACGACCTTGCTCAACGCCATCGCCGGGCTCGACCCTCTGTTACGCCCGCAGAGCGCCACGCGAAGGGTCGGCTATCTGTTTCAGGAGCACCGCCTGTTGCCGTGGCGTACGGTTCGCCAGAACCTGGAGCTGGTGGGTGCGACCGGGGCGGAGATAGATTGCCTGCTCATGGAAGTCGCCCTGGCTGAAGCCGGCAATCGTTTGCCCGACCAACTCTCTCTCGGTATGGCACGGCGCGCAGCGTTGGCCCGCAGCCTGGCGGTGAAACCTGACTTGCTGCTGCTCGACGAACCCTTCGCTTCGCTGGACCCAGACCGGGCAGCCGAGCTGCGTGCACTGATCCTCCGGCTGCTAGCAGCGCACCCGGAGATGGCGATGATTTGTGTGACCCATGATGCAGGTGATGCCGACCAGCTGGCCAACCGGCTCTGGTATCTGGACGGGCGGCCCGCGACTCTGCAATGGGATCGACCGCTAGTGCCCGGCACCAGTGCCAGCCGCATCAGCGAACAGCTGCGCTTGCTCAGCACCTAGCCCATCGCGAATTGCGTCAATGCATGTAGCACCAGCCCGACGAGCCCACCGACCAGCGTTCCGTTGATGCGGATGTATTGCAGGTCCTTGCCGACGCTCTGTTCCATCTGCTCGACCAGCTCGCGGCTTTCCCAGTGCTCAACGCGCTGGGCGATGTATTTTCCGATCTGTCCACGGTAGCGCTCGAGCAAGTCGGGTGCGGCGCGCATCAGCCGCTCGTTGATCCACAGGCGCATCGAGGCGTCCATGGCCAGCGAGTCGCCGAGCCCCTGGGTCAACCGCTCGATGCGCCGGCCGATGCGTGATTCCGGGCTGTCCAGGTCGCTTTCGAGCCAACCGGTCAGCTCTTGCCACAGTGACTGCAGGTAATCGGTGGTCGCGGGATGCTCGAGCAGTTGGGCGACGATGCGTTCGACTTCTAGCCGGTAGCTCGGGTCGTGCTTGAGCCGCTCGATGTAGAGCGCGACGTGTTCGTCGAAGCGCTCGCGCAACGGGTGCTCCGGGTCGTTGGCAATCTCGGCGATGACGGCCGAAACGCCGTCCACGAACTTGTTCGCCGACCAACCGCCGACCGCTTTGCCAAGGCCTAAGTAGCGCAGCGTATGCACCTCAGCAGTGATCGCGTCGGCCACCAGCGCGCGAGTATCGTCGTCCTGCAGCAGGGCGTCGAGCTTGATCAACGCCTCGTCGAGCATGGCCTGGTGCTTACCCTGGCGAGTGAGCATCTCCAGAATCTGGCCGCACACGGGGGCGAGGTCGATCTTGCGCACGCGGTCGATCAGTTTGGCCTGGACGAAGCCCTGCACGCGCTCGTCGTGCAACGACTCGGCGCCGAAGCGGGCTACGGCGGTGAGCTGCCGGCCTACCGCGGCGGCGTTATTCGGGTGGCGCAACCAGCCGGCGAGGCGCCCGCCGATATCCAGCGCTTCGAGTTTGGCCAGCACCAGCGGCGTGGAAAGGAAATGCGTGGTGATAAAGGCGGACAGGTTCTGCCCGATGCGCGCCTTGCTGCGTGGAATGATGGCCGTATGGGGAATAGGCAGGCCCAACGGGTGCCGGAAGAGGGCAGTGACAGCGAACCAGTCGGCGATCGCACCGACCATCGCCGCCTCGGCAAAGGAGGCGAGGTAACCCCACCCTGGATGGCGGTGTTCCAGCGCGGTCGCGATGACGTAGAGCAGGGCGGCGAGCAGCAGCAGGAGGCCGGCGACCGCCTTCATGCGGGAAACCGGTGTTTGCCAGCGACGTTGCACAGGGTTCATGCGACTCCTCGTGGCGTGGCGAAGGGGCATCAGGCTCCGGAGGACGACGGGCCTGCCCTACAGCAGACCCGCCAGGAGCGGTGCCGGTTCGGCGCCGCGGGTGGATCAGTCCTCGCCATCGTCCTCTTCGCGCAACAGCACATAGCTGCCATCGTCCAAGCGTTCGCAGACGTAGAACATGGCAATGGTGCCGTCATGCTCGGTGACCGCCGCGTAGTCGTCCGCCTCGACGGTGAAATAACCCTTCGAATCGGACCCTGCTTCGCTGGCGAATACGGCTGTGAAAAACGCGTCTTCAGGCATGCCATCGAAATAGTCGGCACGTTGCTTGGCGTCCCATTCCTGTGGCGCTTCGAATTGGCCGTTGATGATTACGCGGGCGTCGCCCATGTCGCGCTCTTCGCCGTCCGGGTCGGTTTCATGCGCTCGGTAGATCGTGCAATCCAGTGCATCCGGGTGAGCGAGAATGGTCTCGCGCGAGAAATATTCGGTGGCAGGCATGGGGTCGGCTCCGGTGCGGTGGGGAATGGCGGCAGTGTGGTGGAGTCGGGGGGCTGCTGCAATCGCAACTTCACAGGTGGTCGCCTCCCATCAGGAGCAGTGAACATCGCGTTGACCAGGCCGCTCCAATATCGCGAACCCACCCGATAAATAGTGAGGTCTCGATGAGCATCGAACCGGAGCCAAACGAGGACCAAGCCGCACAGGACCTGCCTGATGTCACTATGACCGACGCCGGTGAAAAGGAGCCTGGTGAGGATCCTGATTTCGATGACAGCGAGCTGGACGGCCCGAGCGAAAATCGCGGTCAACGCTCCCCCGATTGAGTCGCCGGCAAGCGTTACGTCGGTCAGCCCATCAAGGAGGCATTCATGGAAACCTATCAGGCTCAGCCCACCCCGATGGGGTGGGAATTGGTCGATCAGCAATCGAGCGAAACCATCCTGCGCACCCTTACCAAGGATGAAATGCTTAACGAACTCGACCGTTTCATGGCCGGCCGGACGGCTACGGTAGCAGTGCTCGATCGCAGTGGCGCCGTTGAAGAAGAGCGCCCCTATCCGGGTAGCCACCACCAGCTGTGAAAATGCACCTGGCATAACAGGCGACGCACGGACGGCCGCGAAACCTGTCATAAGATGACCGCTTCGCTTATCGCCCGGAGACCGCCACATGCGCTCGATATTCACCGTCCTGATTCTGCTGGCCCTGGCTGGCTGCTCGTCTTGGCAAGCCGACCCGGAAGAGATCAATCCCGTTCCGGAAGACCGCCTGCGCGGCTATCAAGCGCCTGTCGAGAACGGTGGCGAGGTGGTAGTGACCCGTGACCTGGGGCTGCGCGGCGGTGGCTGTTATGTCGCGGTGATGATCGATCGCAAGATCGCGGCGCGCATCCATGTAGGCGAACAGGTGCGCCTGCAGGTCCCGGCGGGTATGCGCATCGTCAGCATTGAATCCGATCCCGAGGACGACACCCTCTGCGGCATGGGCAACCTCCTGCGCGAGCGCGCAGCGAAGGTCGAGCCGGGGCAGACGTTGCATTACCGCATCAGCGCGGACAACAGGGTCGGTTTCGACATTCAGCCAGTCGACGCACCCTGAGGGTGGGCGGCTGAATCACGTCGATACATATTCACGAACCCAATCACGGAGCTAAGCACAACGGTTGCCCCACTAAGGTGAGCGGTAACCGTTGTGCTTGAGCCTCCCGCGGCCTGTCATGCGTGGCACGAGCGGCTAGCACGACGCCTCTTGCAACCCTCGGCCAATGCGCCGCTGAACAGGAGCCACTCGTGAAGAAAACCTTTGTTGCCGTGTCGTTCGCCACTGCAATTGCGATCGCTACACCGCTCAATGCCCAACAGCAGCCAACGTTTGGGCCGCAACTTCAAGGCTTCGACTATCCCTTCCCGATTCAACGTTTCGAGTTTTCATCCCAACAGAAAGAGCTGTCGATGGGTTACCTGGACGTCAAGCCGAAAGGCCAGGCGAATGGCCGTACGCTGGTGCTGCTTCACGGAAAGAACTTCTGCGCCGCGACCTGGGAACAGAGCATCCGGGTGCTGAGTGAGGCAGGCTACCGCGTCATTGCACCGGACCAGGTCGGCTTCTGCAGCTCGACCAAACCACGCGGCTACCAATTCAGTTTCGCCCAGCTGGCGCACAACACGCGTGCCCTGTTGCAGTCGCTGGACCTGGAGCGGGTCACTCTGGTCGGCCATTCAATGGGCGGCATGCTTGCTTCGCGAGTGGCGCTCAATTATCCGCAGGTCGTCGAGCAGCTCGTTCTGGTCAACCCCATCGGACTGGAAGACTGGCAGGCCGAAGGTGTGCCTTACGCTGACATCGATCAGCTCTACCAGGGCGAGTTAAAGACCGATTTCGAGAAGATCAAGGCGTACCAACGCAAGTTCTACTACAACGGGGATTGGAAGTCGGAGTACGACCGCTGGGTAACCATGCTGGCCGGGATGTACGCAGGCGAGGGCAAGGAGATCGTGGCCTGGAATCAGGCGCAGACGTCCGAAATGGTGTTCACGCAGCCTGTGGTCCACGAATTCGATCGGTTGAGCGTACCCACGCTGCTGTTGATCGGCGGGAAGGACCGCACGGCCCCCGGTGCCAACCGTGCCCCGGAGGCGGTGGCCGAACGCCTGGGCAACTATCCGGAGCTGGGCCGGCAGGCCGCGGCGCGCATCCCGCGGGCGACATTGGTGCCATTTCCCGAGCTCGGTCATTCGCCGCAGGTCGAGGCGCCTGAGGTGTTTCATGCAGCCTTGTTAAAGGAGCTCGACGACCTCCGGTGACTTAGGCAACAGCTTACCCGCCGCGAATCAGGTCCTGAATCCGCACGGCCAGTTCGTCCATCACGAACGGCTTGGTCATGACGTGCATGTTCTCCGCGAGGTGCCCGTCGCCAACGATGCTGGTATCGGCATACCCCGTGATGAAGAGGACCTTCAGATCTGGCCGGGCGACACGCGCGGCGTCGGCCATCTGCCGGCCGTTCATCCCGCCCGGCAGGCCGACATCGCTGACCAGCAGGTCGACCCGCGCGTCAGACTCCAGCACCCTCAACCCCGAGGGCCCATCTGCGGCTTCGAGGGCGGCGTAGTTCGTGAATATGCGTGCCAGAGTCGGGCAGGTAGTGCTGCCCGGCCGCGCTGGCAGTGCCCGGCACGGTCCAGTCGCCATCTACCATCAAGGTCAGGCGGTCGGCATCGACCACGCCATAGCCGGCTCGGCTGGCCTGCAGCGTGCGTCCGAGAATCTCGGCAGTGGTTGCTGCCATTTCGGCGATGTCCTGCATGTCGCGCAGCCGATCGCTCAGTTCCAGCAGGCCGTTGCGGCGGCCCTCGGCTTCGTGGCTGTCGGTGACCTCGCGGAACAGGGTGGAGAATTTGTCGTCCTCGAACCGGTGGGTGCGCCCTTCGTACCAGCGTCCGCGGCTGCCGATCACCCGCGAAAAGGTCGCCGGAATGCCGGTGTCGACCACCGCCGCCGTTTCCTCGATCCAGTGCGGGTCGCTGTCGAACAACTGGCGGTAGGTCCGCAACCTGGCCAGGGCCGGGTCTATCTCGACGATTTCGCCCCAGGCGGCGTTGACATGCAGGTAGCGCAGGTCGATCACGCGGCCCTCGGCGTCGCGGATCACCTCGCCAAGTACCAGCCCTTCCTCAAGGTTCTCGAACAGGCCGCGCCAGTGGGACTCGCTGCGCGCCAGCGCGAGCTCGGCGCGGCGGCGGTCGGAGATGTCGTTGAACAGGATCGCCACCCGGTGCTCGCCGGGGGCACCGATCCGTAGGGCCTGCACGTCGTACCAGCGGCCGAAGGGGACTGCGGCGTTCTCGAAGCGCTCGGCCACTCCGGTCAAGGCGACGCGACCATAGGTGTCGAACCAGTGCCGTTCGAGATCCGGGGCAATCTCACTGACCCATTTGCCTTGCGAGCCATACAGGCCGGTCAGCCGCTCGAAGGCGGCATTGCCCTCGACGATGCGGTAATCCACGGCGCGGTTGTTGGCGTCGAAGCGCATCTGGACGATGCAGAACCCAGTGTCGATGGCGCCCAGCAGGGTGCGGTAATGCGACTGGTCGGTGGGCGAGCCTTCGGTGGTCAGGCTGGCATCGACCGGCGCGGTGCCAAGCTGCGCACGCAGCTGAGCGACCTCGTCTTCAAGCGCGCGGGCGTAACGCCTGAGCTGTTCTGCTTCTGGTTGACTCACTGATCGGCAGGCCTTCTCGGTTACTGGACGAATGAGGGCGCGTCGGGGCGGCTCCAGGGGCTATGCATCCCTTCACTATGGGCATTGCCGAGCCTGAACAGTTTCTTCGGCCTGATCGCCGGAGATGACCGGCTAGAGCGGCCAGATCCAGAGGATGGCCGGCACCGCGACCAGAATGACCAGGATCGACAGCGGCAGCCCGAGCCGCCAGTAGTCGCCGAATCGGTAGCCCCCCGGCGCCATGACCAGCGTGTTGGACTGGTGGCCGATCGGCGTGAGGAACGCGCAGGACGCGCCGATCGCGACCGCCATCAGCAGCGGGTCAGCAGAGGCGTCCATGCCGCGTGACAGGCTGATCGCGACCGGCGCGGCCAACACCGCCGCGGCGGCATTGTTGACTACGTTCGACAGCAGCATCACGCCACCCATGAGAATCGCCACCGTGGCCGCGGGTGGAGCGGACTGGCCGAGCGCGAGCAAGCCGTCCGCGATCACCCGCGAGCCGCCGCTGCTCTCGAGCGCCTCACCAATCGGCAGCATCGCCGCAATCAGCACGATGATGGACATGTCGATGCTTTTGTAGATATCGCCCGGCGGCACCAGCCCGACCAGCACCATCACCAGGGCACCGGACACCAGAGCAACCGCCGCTGGCAGCACGCCGAAGGCGATCAGCAGCAACGCTGCGGCGAACAGGCTGCTCGCCAGCACGACCTTACGTGGCGCGGTAATGCGCAGCCCGCGCGAGGCCAGGGGCAGGCAGCCAAGGGCATTCAGGGTCGTTTGCAATTGGTCTTCGCGAGCCTGCACCAAGAGGATGTCACCGGCGGCGAAACGGATCCGGCTCAGGCGCTGATTCAGGCGTTGCCCCTGGCGCGCCACGGCGAGGATGTTCACCCCGTGCCGCTCACGCAGCGCCATGCCCGTCGCGGTGGTTCCCACGAGGGAGGACTGCGGCGTGATGATGGCTTCAGCGAGGGCGCGCTCCTTCGACTTTCCATCCGACTCGGCGGGTGCGTCTTCGCCGTTCTTCTGCGCATTCTTGCGTTCGCGCGCCAGCTCGCGCGCCTCTTCCTTGCCATCCGCATCGGCCGCCAGCTCCAGCTTGGTGGAGTCGATGAAGGCCTTGAGGCTGTCCGAGTCGGTCTCGACGAGCAGGATGTCGCCGTCGCGCAGGACCTCATACATCGAGGGCATGCCGATCTGCCGGGTTTCGCGCACCAGTGCGGTGACCAGCACATCGTCCTCGCCGCTGGCGGTCATGAGGTCATGCAAGGTGCGGCCAATGAACTTGCTGCCTTCGGGCAGCTTCAGTTCGGTGAGGTAGGCATTGATCTCGAACAGTTGCCCCTCATCGGCGCGCTCGCGACGCGGCGTCAGCCGCCATAACAGGCCGATGAACAGGACGCCGGCGAGGGTGATGGCCAAGCCCACTGGGAGGAAGTCGAACATCCCGAACGGCGCCTCGGCGACGTCGCGGCGGTAGCCCGCGACGATGATGTTCGGCGGCGTGCCGATCAGTGTCAGCGTGCCCCCCAGCAACGAACCGAACGCCAGCGGCATCAACAGGAACGAGGGCGAGCGGCCTCCCTGGTGGGCCATCCATACGGCAACGGGCATGAACAGCGCGAGCGCGCCGACGTTGTTCATGAAGCCCGAGCAGAGCGCGACGAGCCCCGTCAGCGTCAGCACCTGTACCCAAGCGCGCTCGCCGACGCCGGTCAGGTGCCGCGCCATGGCATCGACCACGCCGGCATTGAGCAACCCGCGGCTGAGTACCAGCACCGCGGCGACAGTGATCACCGCCGGATGCCCAAGGCCCATGAATGCCTCCTCGACGGGTACGACGCCCAGCAAGGTTGCGGCCAGCAGGGCACCGAGCGCGACGATGTCGTAGCGCCAGCGGTTCCAGATGAACAGCCCGAGGGTCGCGGCCAGGAGGACGAATACGATCAGCTGGTCGCTCTGCATGAGGACTCCAAATGGTTGCACGGCGCGGCGGCCGCGCAGGAAATGCCGCCAAGGCGCCCGAGCTTAGCAAGCGGGCTGCGCGCCGACGACGCCTGGGTGACCCCATGACGATCCCAGGCTGGCCAAACGCAGCGGCCGAAGGCATGGTGGGCAGACGATTCCCCTGCACGGTGAACCATGCCCGAGTCCGTCACACTCGTCTGTCGAGACGGCTATCCGCTTGCAGCATGCTGCTGGGCGCCGCCCCGTCCGGCCCGCGGGGCGGTCATCCTGAGCTGCGCGACAGGCGTGCTGGCGCGGTACTACGCTCGGTACGCGACCTTCCTCTGCGAGCAAGGCTACCGGGTACTGACCTATGACTACCGAGGCATCGGCGGCTCGCGGCCGGCCAGCCTGCGCGGTGCGCAAATTCGCTGGCGGGACTGGGGCGAGCTGGACTTCGACGCGGCGGTGCGTTGGATGCGTGAGCGTGAACCGGCCGGCCCTCTGGTGGCGGTCGGGCATAGCATCGGCGGCTTCCTGCCGGGGTTCGCCGAGGCGGCCACCGGCGTAGACCGCTACCTGAGCGTCGGCGCCCAGTACGCCTACTGGCGCGATTACGCGAGGCAGCACCGCTTGCGGATGTTCGTCCGATGGCACCTGTGCATGCCAGCCATCACGGCGCTGTGGGGCTACTTTCCCGGGCGTCGCCTTGGCTGGCTGGAAGACCTGCCTGCGGGGGTCGCTTGGGAATGGGCGTTTCGGCGCGCCCGGCTCGAACAGAGTTATCCGGCGCACGAGCGGGAAGAGGTGCTTCGCCGCTTCGCTGCCGTGCGTGCTCCGATGCTGGCAGTGAGCTTGAGTGACGATGAGTACGGCACGCTGCCGGCCATCGAGCGCGGCTTGCACTACTACCGAAACAGCCCGCGCGAGCATGCTCGTCTCACCCCAGCGATGCTCGGCCAGGCGCAGGTCGGGCACTTCGATCTGTTCCGTGAGCGCTACCGCGACAGTTTCTGGCAGGCCAGCCTGGAATGGATCGAGTCCGGTCGAAACCCCTGGCCTAGCACGGCTCGCTTCGCTCCCGCGCAGCCCTGATGCGGCGCCGGTGCCTTCAGCCGGCCCTGTCGGTCGGTGCCTCGAGCAGCTCGTCCAGCGCCTGCCGGTATTCGCGACGGCCGATGCGCATGCTGTTATTGTGCGTGCCGCCTTCGATCAGTAGCAGGCGTTTCGGCGGCTTGGCCGCTTCGAACAAGGCCTCGCTGAAGCGCGCCGGCACGTAAGGGTCCGCGGTGCCGTGGACGATCAGCACCGGCATCCGTACCTGGCCGATTTTGTCGATGGAATCGAAGCGTTGCGACACCAGCCAGCGCACCGGCCAGGGCGTGTCGGCGACTTCGGTGGCGATGTCGCCGAGGTTGGTGAACGTCGATTCGATGATCAGTGCGCGGGCCCCGTCGGCATCCTCGGTTTTGCTCAGCTCGGTCGCGAGGTCGACGGCTACGGCGCCACCGAGCGAGTGGCCGTAGATGAGCCGCTTGCGCGCGTCAGGCTGGCGCTTCTTGAGCTCAGTCCAAGCGATGCGGGCGTCCTCGTACACCGTGGCCTCGGAGGGTAAACCGCCCAGGCTCTTGCCGAAGCCCCGGTAGTCGATCGCCAGCACCGCGAAGCCCAGCGAACGAATCTGCTCGAGGCGAAACAGATGGCCGGTGAGGTTCCAGCGCGACCCGTGCAGGTACAAAAGGGCAGGGGCGTCGGCCTGCTCGGCCGGCCACCACCAGGCATGGATGCTCTGGTCGTCGCCGAAGGCTGGCGCCGTCAGCTCCAGTTCCTCGACGCCGCTGGGCAAGCCGCTGAACCAGCGCGCCGTGCCCGGCTCGATGCGAAATACCAGTTCGCGCTCCTTCTGTTCGAGCAGCGAGCAGCCCACGGGCAGCGCAGCCAGGATCAGGGCGACGCAGCTCGCGGCGAACAGACGCGCCCGGCTACGGAAGAATCGTGACATGAGTCCTGCTTCCTTGTTCACACCGGCGACATTGAGCGACCCGGCCGACCACGATGCAAGCGGGCGGCGCGAGCAAGTCTTTACCGCAGATTGCAATCGTCCAGTCTCTGCTACGCCACCGGGGCGAAGTACGACACTTGGGCTGTCAGGCCGTCGCTGCGCCCTCAGTCGCAGGCAGCGACGGCATTCGGCGCATCATCCGCCGGCTCACGCGCCGTCCAGGCCCACCAGAACACCAGCAACCCGACCGCGCCGGTCGCTGCGCCGATATAGCCGGTCGAGGTCCATCCCAGGCCGGCGCTGATTGCCAGGCCGCCGAGCCAGGGGCCAAGGGCGTTGGCCACATTGAAAGCTGAATGATTGGATGCGGCGCCAAGCGTCTGGGCCTCCCCGGCCACGTCCATCAGATGGGTCTGCAGGGGCGGGCCGAGTGACACCATGGTGCCAACCGCAAACGCGGCTGGAAGGATTGTCCACAGTGAATTAGCGGCGAAAGGGAATACCAGCAGGACCAGAATGCTCCATAGCAAAAGCCAGGCGACGGCTTTGAACCCCAGCTTGTCAAACAGCCTGCCGCCAATAATGTTGCCGACGATTCCACCCATGCCGAACGCGGCTAGGCCTACCGGGATCCAGTTCTCGCCCACGCCCGTGACCTCAAGCATGGTCGGCGCCAGGTAGCTGAACACGCAGAACATCCCCGCAAAGCCGATCGAGCTGATGGCTAACGCGAGCCAGACGGGCTTGCGGTTGAAATCGCGCAGCTCGCGCATGGGGTTGTTGCGCGGTTCGCTGCGATCGAGCGGTAGGAGGATGGCCACCAGCAGAACGGTCAGTAGGGCGATCAGGCCGACCAGCGCGAATGCCCAGCGCCAGCTCAGGCTTTGGCCGAGCCAGGTCGCGGTGGGGTTGCCGATCAGCATGGCGATGGTCAGGCCAGCCAGTACGCGGCTAACGGCCTTGGCGCGCTGGTCGGCCGGCACCATGGAAGCGGCCACGAGCATGGCGACGCCAAAATAGGCGCCATGCGGCAGCCCGGCGATGAAGCGGAACAGCATCAGCGTGTGGTAGTCCGGCGCCATGGCGCTGGCGAAGTTGCCCAGCGCGAAAAAGCCCATCAGCAGAAGCAGCAGGTGACGGCGGAACAGTCGTGAGCCGAGGATCGCCAGCAGCGGCGCGCCGACCACGACACCCAACGCGTAAGTGCTGATGACATGGCCGACCTGCGGCTCGCTGATGCCCAGCCCCTGCGCAACGTTCGGCATCAGGCCCATGATGGCGAACTCGCCGGTCCCGATGGCGAACCCGCCCATGGCCAGTGCCAGTTCGATCAGCAAAATCGCGCGGGCCGACAATACCGGCCTGCCAGTGTCATCTCGGATCATGGATGCCTCAGCGGAGTGGTGACGTGGCACGCCAGCGTCCTGGGGACGGGGTGCCTGAGGGTGCGATCGGGGCGAACACGATAGGCAGCGGGCGCGGCGTGAAGTTCTCACCGGGCCGATGATCGTCGATATGCACGCCGGCTAGTGGTAGCGGGCGAGGAGAGTATCGAACTCGCCGGCCTGCTGCATCTGTCGCAGCGCGGCGAGTATCGCCTCGGCCGGCACGTCGGGCTCGTCGCGCACGATGCAATGGATGGCATAGTCGCTCAGCTGCTCGACAGCCTTGATCGGCTGGTCAGGGTGGTTCCGGTTGTACCAATCCAGTGCGCTGCGTGTGCTCAAGGCGTAGCGGTCACGCCCGGCGGCGAGCTTGGCTAGCACCTGGGCTTCGGTTCGTGCGTCGTCGCGCTGCAAAACGCCGTCTCGAAACAAGGCCTCCGCATCGGGGTAGTCGAACCCGAGTACCGTGCCGATGCGCTCGCCCTGCAGCTGCGCCAGGGCAGTGGCGGGAACGTCCTCAAGGGCGACGAGCAATGAGTGTTGGGTCATGAAGGGCACACTCCAGCGATAGCTCGCGTGCGACTGGTCGAGCCAGGCGGGGTTCATGTAGCAGCTGACATCGACCAGGCCTTCAGCCAGCAGTGGCTGGATGCGCGACCGTGACATCACAAGTTGCTCGGCCGTGCGGCCGACGTGCGCTGCAATTCGCCGATGCAGGTCGTGGAGAATGCCGTTGATGACCTTCCCCTCGGACAGTTCCACCATTGGCATGGTGGAACTGTCGCTGACCGAGAACCGCAGCGGGCGATCGTCGGCCAACCCCGGTGCGCTGGTCAGCAGTAGAAACAAGGCCAGGATGGTTGTACGCATGTCGATCCTTCAGCGCGGTCGACGGTGCGACCGGGTTCGCGAAAGGCGCGATTATCGATGCGGCGCGTCCGTGTGTCGATTCATGCGCTGAATAATGCCCCTAAGCTACTGCGGTCATGGGCTCGTGCATCAACCCTGGACGGCCAGCGCATCGGCCAGCAGCCGGGGTGTGTCCTGGGCGCCCATGGCTTGGGCTGCGGCTAGTGCGCTCACGCCATTGGCGTCGGTGCGTCGCGGATCGGCGCCGCGCTCAAGAAGCAGTTCAACGATGTCGCGACGGTTGAACATGGCGGCCATCATCAAGGCTGTCTTGCCATCCGGAGACGGGCTCTCGACGTCGGCGCCGTGGTCCAGCAGCAACCGCACCATGTCCAGGTTGCCTTTGAACGCAGCGCCTGCGAGCGGGCTCTGGCCCTTATCGTTACTTAGGTGCGGATCGGCGCCGTGCTCGAGCAGCACGCGCGTGGCGTCCAGGTGGCCGTGGTAGCTGGCCAGCATCAGCAGGCTATCGCCATTGTGGTTGCGGATGTTCGCCGGCAAGCCCCGGCCCAGCAGATCGGCCAGCCGCGCGGCATCACCCTTGCGGGTGCTTTCGAATACTTGCTCGGCAAACGCGAGCGCGGCGTCGTCCAGCTCGGGGCGGGTAGTGGGTTGATCCGTCATGTCATGGTCCTCGGTTCGAATACGGCGAAACGCCGCCATTGTGCCGAAGCGGCACGCCCGCTCGGGCGACGGCTTTTCTATCCGACCGATAGCCGGGGCGAATGTCCTGCAGCACACCACTGGGCTATGGCAGTATCGCCGACCCGTTCACTGTGACCGCTGACATGAAGCCCGAAGCCCTCGAACGCCTGGTGACCCAGACGATGCCTTACGGCAAGTACAAGGGTCGGCCGATCGCCGACCTGCCAGGGCACTACCTCAATTGGTTCGCGCGGGTCGGCTTCCCGCCCGGCGAGCTTGGCCAGTTGCTGGCACTGATGCATGAGATCGACCACAACGGGCTGTCCGCGCTGCTCGCACCGCTGCGCCGCCGCTGAGGTTCAGGCCTCGCCTTGCGCCTTGAGCGCGTCGAGGGCCGGTGCGGCGTAGATGCCCACCTCAACCGCCAGCGCCATGACCCGTTCGACATCGCAGCTGTAGACGAGCACGGCCTGCAGCGCGTCATCCAGCGGCTCGCTGAAATCGACCAACACATAGCCGCCCTTCTCCGGATAAAGGCTGCCGAGCTGGGTCTGGATGCGGTTCAACGCCTTGAGCGGCTCGGTCTTGGCGAGCTGCTTGGGCTTGAGCACGAAATCGACGCCCGGGCCAAAGGAGCCGACGATTTGCTCGAACAACGCCTGGTAGTCATCGGCCTGAAACAGCACGGTGTCCGGTAGGCTGCCAACTACGACCCACTCGCCAAGCGGGATAGGGAAGTCGTCGTCATAGTTGATATCCGGGTTGGCCTGCAGGAAGGCGTCCGGGTCGGCATAGGCTTGCGCGGCTTCGTCGGCGATGCGCTCGATATCGGCATCGCCCAGGCAGCCGGAGCTGATCAGGCGGATCAGTTCGGCGAGTGGCTCTCTCATCGGGGAATCCTGGCGGGCTGCGGGGCGGCCAAGAATACCGGAAACGCAGCAGAGCCGTGCCTTCGCGACGCGCCATCGCATACTGTTGCGCGTGTTGGGTTTTCAGCGCAGGGCTGCAGATTCTGTTAGCTTTTCGTGCACAATAGCCGCCATAAACAGGCACGGCGGGCCATGGCGCACGCTGGCTTCGCTCTGTTCCCGCGCCCTATAACGATCCGCCCATTTTCGAGAGGAACGACTGTGCATAACGTCGTCATCAGCGGTACCGGCCTTTATACCCCTGCCCATAGCATTTCCAATGACGAGCTGGTTGAGTCCTTCAATACCTACGCCCGCCGCTTCAACACCGAGCACGCCGACGCCATCGAAGCCGGCGACGTCCAACCGATGCCCGAGTCGAGCTCGGCTTTCATCGAAAAAGCCTCGGGAATCAAAAGCCGCTTCGTCACTGACAAGGCCGGCATCCTCGATCCGGACCGCATGGTTCCGCGCATCCCCGAGCGCAGCAACGATCAGTGGTCAATCCTGTGCGAAATGTCGGTCAAGGCAGCCGAGCAGGCGCTCGAGCGCGCCGGCAAGACGGCTGCCGACATTGATGGCGTGATTGTCGCCTGCTCCAACCTTCAGCGCGCTTATCCGGCGGTCGCTATCGAAGTGCAGGCGGCGCTGGGCATTAAAGGCTTCGGCTTCGACATGAACGTTGCCTGCTCGTCGGCCACCTTTGGCATTCAGAACGCAGCCAATTCGGTCCAGCTCGGCCAGGCAAGGGCGGTGCTGATGGTCAACCCGGAGATCTGCACCGGGCACATGAATTTCCGTGACCGCGACAGCCACTTCATTTTTGGTGACGCCTGCACGGCGGTGGTCATCGAGCGTGCCGATTTGGCCACCTCGCCGTATCAGTGGGACGTGGTCAGCACCAAGCTGGCAACCGAGTTTTCCAACAATATCCGCAACAATTTCGGCTTCCTCAACCGCACCGCCGAGGAATACATGACCAATCCGGACAAGCTGTTCGTCCAGGAAGGTCGCAAGGTGTTCAAGGAAGTCTGCCCGATGGTAGCCGAGCTGATTGGCGAGCACCTGCAGGCAAACGGCCTTGAAGTGGAGCAGGTCAAGCGCTTCTGGTTGCACCAGGCGAACCTGAACATGAACCTGTTGATCGTACGCAAGCTGCTCGGCCGCGACGCCAGCCCGGAAGAAGCGCCCGTCATTCTCGACACCTATGCCAACACCAGCTCGGCCGGCTCGGTGATTGCCTTTCACAAGCACCAGGACGACCTGCCAGCGGGCAGCCTGGGCGTGCTCAGCTCGTTCGGCGCGGGTTATTCCATCGGCAGCGTGATTCTGCGCAAGCGCTGATTGCAACGCTCAAGCGATCAGAAAAGGGTGGGCTTCGGTCCGCCCTTTTTTGTGCGCAGTGGTTTGCGGTAAGCGTGGATGGTCAGATTGGCTGGCGATAAAGCACGGATTTTTTAGTTCCCCCTGTCATGAAAGCTTTATCTAACAGCCACTTGGCTGACACATGCCCTGGCGAAGATGCCGGCAACACAAAGAGCCATGAGCTGTGTGTTTTCCAACGCTAAACCAAAAGGGGAATTTTCGATGATCCGTAAGCACTTCGCCGGTTTCGCCGCCAGCGCCCTCGCTCTGGCCGTTTCCGCCCAGGCTTTCGCCGGTACCGTCACCACTGACGGCGCCGACATCGTAGTCAAGACCAAGGGTGGCCTGGAAGTCGCCACGACGGATAAGCAGTTCAGCTTCAAAATCGGTGGCCGCCTGCAAGCTGACTACAGCCAATTCGATGGCTTCTACACCGTAAACGGCGACAGCGCTGACGCTGCATACTTCCGTCGTGCGTTCCTCGAAATCGGCGGTGTGGCCTTCGAAGATTGGAAATACCAGTTCAACTATGACTTCGCCCACAACGCCGGCAGCAGCGAAGACGGTTACTGGGATGAAGCATCCATCCAGTACTCGGGCTTCAGCCCGGTCAACATCAAAATGGGTCGTTTCGATCCCGACTTCGGCTTGGAAAAAGCCACCAGCTCCAAGTGGGTGACAGCCCAAGAACGTAACGCTGCCTACGATCTGATCGACTGGGCCAACGGCCATCAGAACGGCCTGGGCATTCAGGTCAACGGTACTGCTGGCGACTCCCTGTACGGCTCGCTGGGCCTGCACGCCAAGGACCAAAACGACGTTGACGGCGACAGCGTCAAGCAGTTCAACGCTCGTGCCGTATTCGCCCCGATGCACGAATCTGGCAACGTTTTGCACTTGGGTTTGAACTTCGCTCAGCGCAGCCTCGATGACACCGCCGTTGACGGTCGCATCCGCAGCCGCCTTGGCATGCGTGGCGTGAGCACTGCTGGTGGTAACGATGCCGGCACCAACGGCAACCGCCTGCTGCTGGGTGGCGCAAACAACGCACCGGCCGGTTCGTACGGCGACGATACCGCTATTGGCCTGGAAGCGGCCTGGGCGATGGGTCCGCTGTCCGTTCAGGGCGAGTACATCACTCGCGAAATGGACGCCGACTCGGCTGCTTATGAGGATGTCGAGGCCAAGGGTTACTACGCTCAGGTCGCCTACACCCTCACTGGCGAAGCTCGTGGTTACAAGCTGGGGCGCTTCGATCAGCTCAAGCCGTCCAACAAGCAGATCGGCGCTTGGGAAGTGTTCTATCGCTACGACCATATCGAAGCTGAAGACGACTCGGTCGGCCTGGTTGCGACCAACGACGTTGAAGGCAAGGTCCACAACCTCGGTGTGAACTGGTACGCCAACGAGAACGTCAAACTCAGCGGCTACTACGTCAAAGCCAAGGTAGACAATGCCGAGAACGCCAACGGCGACGACGATGGCGACGGCGTTGTGTTCCGCGCGCAGTACGTGTTCTAACGCTTCACTTCTCCGCTGATGCTCCACTAAGCCCCGTTTCGACGGGGCTTTTTTTCGCCTGGCTTACGGGCCAGACTGATGCACATGCCTATCCAGACGCTTTCCCGCCTTGCCGACCTCGATCCCAATCACTGGGACGCTTTGCTTGGCCCTGAACCGCAGCCGTTCCTGCGCCACGCCTTTCTTAGCGTTCTGGAGGACAGTGGCAGCGTGGGTGGGCGCAGTGGCTGGCAGGCGCGGCATGCCCTCCTGCACAGCGAGCAGGGCGGCCTGATCGCGGCGATGCCGCTGTATCGCAAAACGCATTCCAGCGGCGAGTACGTGTTCGACTGGGCGTGGGCCGACGCCTGCCATCGTGCCGGCATCGAGTACTACCCCAAGCTGCTCTGCGCCGTGCCGTTCTCGCCCGTGACCGGTGCTCGGCTGCTGGGTGATCCCGAGGCAGCGGGGCTGCTGATCGACCGGCTCGTCGCCGGGCTCGCCGGGCAGGGCCAGTCGAGCCTGCACATCAACTTCACCGAGCCCGAAGCCGACGATGTCATGCGCGGGCGAGAGGGCTGGCTGGAGCGCATCGGCTGTCAGTTCCACTGGCACAACCGTGGCTATCGCGACTTCCAGGATTTTCTCGATGGGCTGACATCGCGCAAGCGCAAGCAACTGCGCAAGGAGCGCGAGCAGGTGGCGGGGCAGGGGATCGATTTCGAGCGGCGCGAAGGCCGTCAGCTCAGCGAGGCGGAGTGGGATTTCGTCTATGCCTGCTACGCCAACACCTACCACGTCCGCGGGCAGGCGCCGTACCTGACGCGCGCTTTCTTTAGCCTACTGGCCGAGCGCATGCCTGAGGCGATTTCGGTGGTGCTGGCACGGCAGGGCGGCCGCCCGGTGGCCATGGCGTTCTGCTTGGTCGATGCCGGTGGGCTATATGGGCGTTACTGGGGGTGCCTGGCGGAATTCGACCGGCTGCATTTCGAAACCTGTTTCTACCAGGGCATCGACCACGCGATCGCGGCAGGCCTGTCCCGTTTCGATGCGGGTGCGCAAGGCGAGCACAAGCTGATCCGCGGTTTCGAGCCGGTGATCACGCGATCGTGGCATTACCTCGTGCATCCGGGCCTGCGCGCAGCGGTGGCGGACTTTCTCGATCAGGAGCGGGCCGGCGTGTTGCGCTACGCCGAAGCGGCCCGTGACGCGCTGCCGTATCGGCAAGCGGACGGCTAGCGAGGCTTCGAGGCGGCACTTACACCTTCGAGCGTGGCGAAGGACGTGTCCTTGGCGGTCAGCAGGAAGTCGCGCATGAAAGGGGAATCGAGCATGTCGGCCCGAATGCCGGCATGGAGCGTGGCGAACAGGCCCTTTTCCCCGAGCCGCTTGGCGGTCACGTAGCCGCGGGCGCTGTACTCGTGCAGTGCCCAGTTCGGCAGGCTGCAAACGCCGCGGCCTGAGGCCACCAGCTGCATCATCATGACCGTCAGTTCGGACGTGCGTACCTGCGCCGGTTCGATGTCCTCCGGTTCGAGGAAGCGGGTAAAGATGTCCAGCCGGTCGCGTTCGACGGGGTAGGTAATGAGCGTCTCGCTCGCCAGGTCTTCGGCGCGCACGAAGGGCCGTGTCGCCAGTGGGTGTTGGTTGGCAACCGCAAGCAAGGCTTCGTACGTGAACAGCGGCACGTAAGCGATCCCCGGGAGTTCGACGGGGTCCGAGGTGACGACCAGATCGAGATCGCCCCGGGCCAACGCAGGCAGAGGGGCAAAGGAAAAGCCCGAGGCCAGGTCCAGTTCGACTTCGGGCCAGGCGTCGCGGAACTGGTCGATGGTTGGCATCAACCACTGAAAGCAGCTGTGGCATTCGATCGCCATGTGCAGCCGCCCCGCCGTGCCGCCCGCCAACCGGGCTAGATCGCGCTCGGCACTGCGTAGCTGCGGCAGCAGGGCGTCGGCCAGTTGCAGGAGGCGCAAGCCCGCACTGGTAAAGCGCACGGGGCGGGTCTTGCGCACGAAGAGCTGCAGCCCGAGGCGCTCTTCCAGTTCCTTGAACTGGTGCGACAGCGCCGATTGCGTCAGGTGCAGGCGTTCCGCGGCCTCGACCAGGCTATCAGTCTCGCGCAGCGCATGAAGGGTTTTCAGGTGGCGTAGCTCCAACATGCTGGGCATCCCGTGGTTTCAAAGCATAGAAGCCGGTTGGCGCGCTACAGGCTATGGGGCGCATGAGCCGAGTTCAGGTTCGGCACAGTTTCGCCTAGCCACGCGATGGCGTCGAGCCCGCGCCTCACATCCAGAGGCGGGTGGCCAGAAAGGCCAAGCCGCCGAGCATGGCGATGGAAAGAAGGACCAGCGCGCCGTCCTTCGCCATCATGCCGAGCCCCAGCAGGCTCAGCGCCCCACCCGCGAGGGAGTTGCCGAAGGGAATTAGCTCAAGCGGTGGCATGGTGGCCGCGATCAACAGGCACAACACTGCATTGAGCCGCACGGCAGGCCCGGTCGTCAGCAGGGTCAGACGATGGCGGATGATTCGGTCTACCCATTTCGCGGGCCGTTTGAGAAAGCCCATCGCGCGATCGTATTTGCTTCTGGGCGCACTCCGACGAAGCAGCCACTGCGGCAGCCAGAAATGGTCGCGGCCGATGAGCAGCTGGAAGGCAATCAGGGCGACCATCGCCGCGAAGAAGGTTGGTAGGCCGGGAATGCCCGACAGCGGGGAAAGCACCAACAAGCCTGGAACCAGCAGCAGCGCCCCGAAACTTCGCTGCCCCGTAGCTTCGAGCATTGTCGACAAGGTTACGTCCTGGCCGGGTTCACCGGCTTGCGTCAGGCAGTCGAGAAGGGAACGCAAGTCGTGCGGTTGTTCGTCGCGATTCATGGTCCTTGGCCTGATTGCGGCGTTATCGACTTAGAGTCCAAGCCGCGGGGAAAATCGCAACATGAATGATTTTGAAGTTCAAGCTTAGTAAGTTGAGTTTGTTTCACCAAGAACGCTCCGGGACAATCGGCGCATTCATGAAACGAATTGGAGAACTGAGATGGCTGTTGCGCATTCCCTGGGCTTTCCCCGCATCGGTGCGGACCGCGAACTGAAAAAAGCACTCGAGGGCTATTGGAAGGGCGATCTCGATGAGGCGGGCCTGCGCGACGCTGGGCGCCGCCTGCGTGCGGCTCACTGGCAGCTGCAGGCCGAGGCAGGAATCGATTTGCTGCCGGTCGGTGATTTCGCTTGGTATGACCAGGTCCTGACCCATTCTTTGATGTTCGGCGTCGTGCCGGAGCGCTTTCGCAATCCCAACGGGCAAGTAGCGCTCGACACGTTGTTCGCCATGGCACGCGGGGCGACGCAGGGGTGTTGTGGTGGGGTTCAGGCCCAGGAAATGACCAAGTGGTTCGATACCAACTACCACTATTTGGTCCCTGAATTTAGCGTCGACCAGGCCTTCGAGCTGTCCTGGACGCAATTGTTCGACGAAGTGGACGAGGCGAAGGCGCTCGGCCACCGCGTCAAACCGGTACTGATCGGGCCGCTCACTTACCTCTGGCTCGGCAAGACCAAGGGCGCAACGTTCGACAAGCTGGACCTGCTGGACCGACTGTTACCGTTATACGGCGAGATTCTGGACCGGCTGGCCGCGCAGGGTGTCGAGTGGGTGCAGATCGACGAGCCGATCCTGGTGCTCGATCTGCCTCAGGACTGGAAGAACGCCTACGAGCGGGCTTACAACCTGCTGCAGCGCGCCCCGCTCAAGAAGCTGGTCGCCACCTATTTTGGCGGCTTGGAGGACAACCTCGGGCTGGCCGCTGGCCTGCCGGTCGATGGCCTGCATATTGATCTGGTGCGGGCACCTGAACAGTTCCCGACCATTCTTGACCGGCTGCCGGCTTACAAGGTGTTGTCGCTCGGCTTGGTCAACGGGCGTAACGTCTGGCGTTGCGACCTGGAGCAGGCGCTGGCGGTAGTCCGGCAGGCTGCTGAGCGTCTGGGAGACCGGTTGTGGATAGCGCCGTCGTGCTCCCTGCTGCATGCGCCTGTCGATCTGAATCGTGAAGATCAGCTCGATCCTGAGATCAAGTCTTGGCTGGCCTTCGCCGTGCAGAAATGCGTAGAGGTCGCGGTGCTGGCACGCGGTGCCGAACAGCCGGACGATCCACAGGTGCAGGCGGCCGTCCAGGCCAGCCGGGCCGTCCAGGCCGGGCGAGCTGCGTCGCCGCGTATCCATAAACCGGACGTGCAGGCGCGGTTGGCAGCGATCAAGCCGCGGCACAGCCAGCGTCAATCGCCGTTCGCAACGCGCATCGAACAACAGCGCGCGCGGCTGAATCTGCCGAGCTTTCCGACCACTACCATCGGTTCCTTCCCGCAGACCGCTGCGATCCGCCTGGCGCGGCAAGCGTTCCGGCAGGGCAAGCTCGCGCTGGCCGATTACACCGAAGCCATGCAGGCCGAAATCCGCCACGCGGTCGCGGTGCAGGAGCAGCTCGGGCTGGATGTGCTCGTGCACGGCGAAGCCGAGCGCAACGACATGGTCGAATACTTTGCCGAGCAACTGGATGGCTATGCCTTCACCCGTTACGGCTGGGTACAGAGTTATGGCTCGCGCTGCGTGAAGCCCGCGGTCATCTACGGGGACCTGAGCCGGCCAGCACCGATGACGGTAGAGTGGATCCGCTATGCGCAACAGCAGACCCGCAAGGTCATGAAGGGCATGCTGACCGGGCCGGTGACCATGCTGATGTGGTCCTTTACCCGCGAAGACATCAGCCGCGAGCAGCAGGCTCGGCAGCTGGCCTTGGCGATTCGCGACGAGGTGTGCGACCTGGAGGCTGCCGGCATCGGCATCATCCAGATCGACGAGGCGGCATTCCGTGAAGGCCTGCCGCTGCGCCGCGCGCAGTGGGGCACCTACCTCGACTGGGCCGTGGAAGCGTTCCGCCTGTGCGCCAGTGGCGTACGCGACGAAACCCAGATCCATACGCACATGTGCTACAGCGAGTTCAACGATGTGATCGAGGCGATCGCGGCGATGGATGCCGATGTCATCACGATCGAGACGTCGCGATCGCATATGGAGCTGCTGGAAGCCTTCCGCGCTTTCGATTATCCCAACGACATCGGCCCGGGCGTGTACGACATCCACTCGCCACGGGTCCCGGATACCGCCGAAATGGTCCAGTTGTTGGAGAAGGCGAGCGAGCGGATTCCTGCCGAGCGCCTGTGGGTCAATCCTGACTGCGGCTTGAAGACACGCGCCTGGCCGGAAACCGAGGCGGCGCTGATCAATATGGTCGCCGCCGCCCGCCACCTGCGTGCCGCCCACCGCAAGCAGGTAGCCTGAGGAACGTGGGCGATGCCGGAGGCGCTGCACCGCTGTGCGCGCCCTCCGGTTTTGGCTAAGGTAGCGCTCTCGTCCCTACCACCACACCTGCCATGACTCCTGCCATCGATCTGCTGAAAAAGGCCAAGGCCGACCATCGCATACACAGCTACGAACATGATCCCAAGTCCGCCTCGTACGGGCTCGAGGCCGCTGAAAAGCTCGGCCTCGAACCGGCGCGGGTATACAAGACGCTGCTGGCCTGCACCGAGAAGAATGAGTTGCTGGTGGCGGTGGTGCCCGTCGCCGGTACGCTGGACCTCAAGGCCCTGGCGCAGGCGGCAGGGGTGAAGAAGGTGGACATGGCCGATCCGATGGCGGCGCAACGCGCCACGGGCTATCTGGTCGGCGGGATCAGCCCGCTGGGCCAGAAGAAGCGTTTGCGCACCTTTATTGACAGCTCGGCGCAGGGGCAGCCGAGCATCTATGTCAGCGCGGGTAGGCGAGGGCTGGAAGTAGAACTGACTGCTGAATTGCTGGCCCGGCACACGGGTGGCAGCTTCGCGCCGATCGGTCGGTCATGACCGTGGTGGTCAGAGCGGAGGGAGAACTTCGCCGAGGTCGGTCGAGTTGATGCCGGGGATGTGGATCTCGCTGTGCACCAGCTGCTGGCCTTCCATCTGCGGCTGCGTCACCCAGGTAAGGATGTCGTAGTAGCGGCGGATGTTGGCGACAAAGTGCACCGGCTCGCCGCCCCGCGCGTAACCGTAGCGGGTCTTGGTGTACCACTGCTTTTGCGACAGCCGCGGGAGCATTTGCTTCACATCAAGCCATTTGTTCGGATCGAGCCCCTCGGCCTCGGCCAGCTTGCGGGCATCTTCCAGGTGGCCGCCGCCGACATTGTAGGCGGCCAGGGCGAACCAGGTGCGGTCCGGTTCCTGGATGCTCTCGGGGAGATTGGCGTGCACTTTGGCGATGTACTTACCACCGCCCTGAATGCTTTGCACCGGGTCCAGCCGGTTGGTCACGCCCATCGCCTTGGCGGTGTTGAGCGTCAGCATCATCAGCCCGCGTACGCCGGTTTTCGAAGTGGCTTCGGGCTGCCAGTGGGACTCTTGATAACCGATCGCGGCGAGCAGGCGCCAGTCCAGGCCGTGTTTCTTGGCGGTTTCGCGGAAGACTTTTTCGTAGCGTGGCAGGCGATGCTGCAGATGCTGAGCGAAGGCATAGGCGCCGACATAACCGAGCACGTCGACGTGGCCGTAGTAGCGCTCGCGCAGGCGTTGCAGGGTGCCGTTCTCACGCGCCAGGTCGAGAAACTGGTTGGCCGCCTGGAGCACGCTGTCGTCTTCGCCCTTGCCGACGATCCAGGCCAGGCTGTTCTGCTCACCCAGGTCGAACGCGGCACGGGCATTGGTGAAATAGACCTGGTTGAGCGCCAGCTCGTTGGACTCGACCAGCGTCAGGTCGACCTGGCCTTCGTCGACCATGCGCAGCAGGTCCACGACTTCTACCGCATCTGATTCTTCGTAGCGCAAATCCGGGAGTTCGGCCTGTAGCGCCTTGAGCTTTTCCGCCTGGCTGCTGCCCTTGAGTACGAGGATGCGCTTGCCGACCAGATCTTCCGGCTGCGTCGGCCGGCGCTGGCCCTTGCGGTAGACGACCTGAGTAGTGACGTCGAGGTAGGGCTGAGTGAAACGGACCGACTCTTTGCGCCCCTCGCTGGCCACCAGGCCTGCCGCCGCGAGCGCCGGACCGCCCGGGCGGTTCAGACGGGTATAGATGTCTTCGATACTGTCGGCGGTTTCGATCTGAAGCTCGACGCCCAGGTGACTGGCGAAGCGCTTGACCAGCTCGTATTCGAAGCCAGCCTCGCCGTTGCGGTCTTGGAAGTAGGTAGACGGGCTATTGCGAGTGATCACGCGCAGCACGCCTTCCTCCTTGATACGCTCCAGCGCGCTGGGCGGTTCAGCGCAGCTACTGAGCATCAGGAGGAGTCCGGTCGCCAGCAGCCAGGAGGCGCAGCGCTTTCGGAACGCGGTTTGGGCAAACATCGGCGCAGTATACGCAAAGGCGATCGGCCACCATATCTCGACAGGATCGACGGACTTTGCTAAGCGAAACGGCGGTGTGGCGTCTGGCCTCTCGCCTGGCACGGCTTGCCGACCGGCGGCCGGACCCGGACAATCCGCGCCGGCTTGCCGTTGAAACCTCTGCGCTGGCTGCATCTTCGACGCAAGGACTCACATGAGCGAGACGCCTTCGAAACCCTGGTATGTCTACCTGGTACGCGCCGCCAATAACGCGCTCTATTGCGGCATCAGTGATGACGCGCAGCGCCGTTTCGCGGCGCATCAAGGTGGCCGCGGCGCGCGCTTCTTCCACACCAGCCCGGCGGTGGCGCTGGTGTATGTCGAGACATGTCCAAGCAAGGGCGACGCGCTGCGTCGCGAACGCCAAGTCAAGCGGCTATCGAAAAAGGCCAAGGAGGCGCTGGTCGCCGCGGCGAGCTGCGCTGTGGTGAATACCGGGCCAATCAGCTGAGCGGGTAGGCCGGTCGCGTGTCGGCGAGTAAGCTGCCGGTCTACCTGAACGACTGGCGGAGCCTGATATGCACGACCTGATCCTGCACCACTATCCCACCTCGCCCTTCGCCGAAAAGGCGCGCCTGATGCTGGGCTTCAAGCAGCTCTCTTGGCGCTCGGTGCAGATTCCGCCAGTGATGCCCAAGCCCGACCTTACGGCGCTTACCGGAGGCTACCGGCGCACGCCGGTCCTGCAGATCGGTGCGGACGTGTATTGCGACACGGCGCTGATGGCTCGCCGGCTGGAAGCGGAGAAGGCCACGCCTGCCCTGTTCCCGGAGGGCCTGGAATTCGCTGCCGCGACACTTGCGCAATGGGCCGACTCGGTGCTGTTCCTGCATGCGGTGAGCCTGGTATTCCAGCCCGAATCCATGGCGCTGCGTTTTGCGCAAGTACCGAAAGCGTTCGTCGAGGCCTTCAGCAAGGATCGTGCTGCGCTATTCAGCAGCGGTTCGGTCAGCCGCGTGCCGCTGGAGCAGGCGAAGAACCATTGGCCGGTACTCATGGCGCGTTTGCAGCAGCAGCTGGCGCGATCCCGCGGTGAGTTCCTGTTGGGGAGTGCACTCTGCATAGCCGACCTGTCGGTCGCCCACTGCTTGTGGTTCCTCAAGGCCACGCCCGTGACAGCCCCACTCGTCGATGGCTACCCCGAGGTGGCCGCGTGGCTGGGCAGGGTGCTCGGTGTCGGCCATGGCGCTGGGAGCGAACTGTCTGCCGAGGATGCGTTGAAGGCGGCGCGTGAAGCCGAGCCAGCGGCGTTGCCGGACGAGGCCTTTGCTGACCCGAATGGTTTTACGGTCGGCCAGCAGGTCAGTATTGCGGCCGTCGATTACGGCACCGACCCCGTCGAAGGCGAACTGGTGTTCGCCGGTGTTGAGGAATTGATCCTGCGTCGTGAAGACCCGCGTGCTGGGCTAGTTCATGTGCATTTCCCGCGCTTTGGATTCAAGCTCGAGGCGCGCTGATGGCGGCGGCCGCGACTTCGTCAGTCGCGGCTGTGGCTGTTCAGAGTGCGATGAACAGCAGCGTGACGCCGAGCAGCAGCCGGTAGATGACGAACGGCAGCATGCCCAGCGCGTCCAGCGCCTTCAGGAACAGCTTGATGCAGAGGAAGGCAGCGACGAAGGACAGGGCTGCACCAATGAAGATGTCGTTCCAATGCGCGGCCTCGCCGGACTGTGCCAGCTCGACGGCTTTCAGCCCGCCCGCGGCAAGGATTAGCGGGATCGACAGCAGGAACGAAAAGCGCGCCGCCGTCTGACGGGTAAAGCCCAGCAGCAGGGCGGCGGTCATGGTAATGCCCGATCGGGAGGTGCCGGGAATCAATGCCAGCGCTTGGGCGAAACCGATGATCAGCGCGCTCTTCCACGTCAGCTGTTCGATTTCCGCGACCCGCCGGCCCTTGGCATCGGCGTACCACAGCAGCAGGCCGAAAAGGATCGTCGTCGCAGCGATGAATAGCATCGAGCGGGTGTACTGCTCGATGTAATCCTCCATCAGCAAACCAATGATGCCCGCCGGTAGGGTGCCGATGATGATCGCCCAGCCAAGCCGGCTCTCGGCGCTCTCCCGGCGCTGAAAGACATGGGCCAACCAGCCTCGGCTCGTGGCGATGACCTCCTGACGGAAGCAGATCAGCACGGCGAGCAGGGTGCCGACGTGCACGGCCACGTCGAACGCCTGGCCCTGATCAGGCCAGCCGAGGACCTGCGACGGCAGGATGAGGTGAGCGGAGGAGGAAATCGGGAGGAATTCGGTGATGCCCTGCACGAGGGACAAGATAATCAGGTGAAGCCAATCCATTGTTGATCCTTAGCAGAGCGGGTGTGCGGGTTGCCGGGCCGTTTGGCTGGCATGTGACTGGGAAATCCGCGATTCATTCCGCTGCGCATCTGGTTCGTTGCTGCGTCGCCACGTCGCAGTAAGGCCGCGAGGTCAGAAGCGGCTCAACCTTTGCGACGCTTCAATTGGTCTTTCAGCTGGGTCGGCAGGTTGCGAATGATGAGCATGTCACGGGCCTCGTCGTATTCGACTTTCGAGCCCAACAGGTGCGATTCGAAGCTGATCGATAGCCCTTCGGCGCGCCCAGTAAAGCGTTGGAATTGGTTGAGGGTGCGTTTGTCCGCCGGAATTTCCGGCGACAGGCCATAGTCCTTGTTGCGGATGTGTTCATAGAAGGCGCGCGGGTGATCCTCGTCGATCACGCCGGATAGCTCTTCGAGCGACATCGGCTCGCCGATTTTGGCCTGGCTGCTGGCATAGTCCACCAGAGCGCTGGTTTTCTCGCGGGCCTTTTCCTCGGGCAGGTCCTCGCTTTCGACGTAATCGCTGAAAGCCTTGAGCAGGGTGCGTGTCTCGCCGGGCCCGTCGACGCCTTCCTGACAGCCGATGAAATCGCGGAAGTACTCCGAGACCTTTTTGCCGTTCTTGCCTTTGATGAAAGAAATGTACTGCCGAGACTGCGAGTTGTTCTTCCATTCGGACAGGTTGATCCGCGTCGCCAGATGCAGCTGCCCCAAGTCCAAGTGCTTGGCTTCGGTCACGTCCAGTGCGTCGGTAACGGTCACGCCATTGCTGTGGTGGAGCAAGGCAATGGCGAGGTAGTCAGTCATGCCCTGCTGATAATGGGCGAAAAGAACGTGACCGCCTGTCGACAGATTCGACTCTTCCATTAGCTTCTGAAGGTGCTCGACGGCCTGGCGACTGAAGGCGGTGAAATCCTGGTTGCCTTCCATGTATTGCCCCAGCCAGCCGCTGAAGGGATAGGCGCCGGATTCGTCGTGAAAATAGCCCCAGGCCTTCCCCTGCTTGGCGTTGTAGCTCTCGTTGAGATCGGCCAGCAGGTTCTCGATCGCCTGGGACTGGCCCAGCTCCGAGTCACGGGCATGCAGCACGGCAGGGGTGCCGTCCGGCTTTTTCTCGATGAGGTGAACGATGCAGTGGCGAATGGGCATTTCGGGCTCGCGGCGGATGAGGCAGACGGCGCGCAGTTTACCCGAGCGACCCCGGGCTTCGCAGGGCTAAAACCAGGTGCGGCAGGTAGTCGCAATGCGGGTAAGATGGAGCCCTTTCATTTTTTACCGGGTGTTTCAGCGATGGCGATGTGGCGCAACAGTACGTGGATCCTGCTCGGTGGTTCGCTGATCCTCGCGGTATCCCTTGGCACGCGGCACGGCTTCGGGTTGTTCCTTCCGCCGATGAGCGAGGCGTTTGGTTGGGGGCGTGAGGTGTTTGCGTTCGCTATCGCCTTGCAGAACTTGATCTGGGGGCTGGCGCAACCAGTGACCGGCGCCCTGGCCGACCGTTTCGGCGTCATGCGGACGGTGATCGTCGGTGGAGTGCTTTATGCGCTTGGGCTGGCGCTGATGGCTGGCGCGGATTCGGCGGCATCCTTGTCGCTGAGCGCCGGTTTGCTCATCGGTATCGGGCTGTCCGGTACCTCGTTCTCGGTGATTCTCGGTGCGGTAGGGCGCGCTGTGCCGGCTGAAAAACGCAGCATGGCCATGGGGGTAGCCAGTGCGGCGGGCTCGTTCGGGCAGTTTGCGATGTTGCCGGGTACGCTCGGGTTGATCGGCTGGCTGGGGTGGTCCTCGGCGTTGTTGGCCCTCGGACTGCTAGTGGCACTGATCGTGCCGCTGGCCTTGATGCTGCGCAGCGGGCCGGCCGCGCCGGTGTCTGGGCCGCAGCAGTCATTGACCGAAGCCTTGCGCGAGGCGGTTGGGCACTCCGGGTTTCGGCTGTTGGCGCTGGGCTTTTTCGTCTGTGGCTTCCAAGTAGTTTTCATTGGTGTGCACCTGCCGGCCTATCTTGTCGATCAGGGCCTCCCGGCGATGGCCGGGACCACCGTGCTTGCACTGGTCGGCCTGTTCAACGTGGTGGGGACCTACACCGCCGGCTGGTTGGGCGGTTGCTACTCGAAGCCCAAACTATTGACGGCGCTGTATCTGCTGCGTGGCGTGGTCATCGCGGCGTTCTTTTTCGCTCCGCTGACGATCTGGACGGCTTATGCGTTCGGCATCGCCATGGGGTTGCTGTGGCTATCGACGGTGCCGCTGACCAACGGCACTGTGGCTACGCTGTTTGGCGTGCGAAACCTGTCGATGCTTGGCGGTATCGTCTTCCTGTTTCATCAGATCGGTTCGTTCTTCGGCGGCTGGCTGGGCGGCTGGGTCTACGATCGAACCGGCAGTTACGACCTGGTCTGGCAGATATCGATTGCCCTCAGTCTGATGGCCGCCGCGCTCAACTGGCCGATTCGCGAGCAGCCGGTCGACCGCGTACTCGCTGCGGGCGCGGCGTGATGCGCCGGCACTGGTTGTGGACGGCCGCTCTAGCGCTGGCCGCCTTCATGCTCGCCTTTGCCTGGTGGGGTTGGCATCAGGGCGGATTGGCTCTGCTGCAACTGGGCGTGGGAATCTGCTGAGGCGGCGGTGTGATCGTTTGTCGTGGCACGGGGAATCAATTCGCTGCGCCTGGCTCCAAACAAGCGAGACGAAACAACGCTGTCGCAGAACCGTCATCAGAGCCCTGTAAAAAGCTGCGGCATGCAGTCACCTGGAGCAGCACAACGATGTCCACCCTTACCGAACTCGCCCAACAGATCGCCCAGCTTTACCCCCTGCAGGACAAGCGTGTCGGCAAGCGCTATCGCGTGGTTGGGGAACTGGCCGGCATGACCGAGCTCGAGGAGATCAACGGCGAGCCGCGTTATATCCAGACCTTGGCGCTCAAGGATCGCCAGCGTTGGGATATCGCGGTCTGACACCCCGCCAGGGCGCTTTGGCTAGCCCGGGTTAGCCACGCCCCAATGCTCGGCGCGCCATCGTGCGCGTCGGTCGTCGTCCAGGAAGGTCCAGGCGACGAAGCGACTGCGCTTCTGCCCCTGTGCCATTTCGCGAATGCGCACGTCCTGTGCTCCGAGTGTCGCCAGCCGCGCTTGTAGCGGGCGGACATTGCCGCCTTTCGACACCAGCGTGCTGAACCAGCACACCTGCTGAGCCACCTCACGACTCTCATTGGCTAGCCGCCCGATAAACGCGGCCTCGCCGCCCTCGCACCACAGTTCAGCCGCCTGACCGCCGAAGTTCAGCGCGGGCAGTTTGCGTTTCGGGTCCAGCTTGCCGAGATTACGCCACTTGCGGCGGCTGCCGCTGCTGGCTTCGGCCTCGGAGGCATGGAACGGCGGATTGCACAGCGTGATGTCGAACCGGTCCGCGGGCTCGATAAGCCCGGCAAATATCTGCCGGGGCTGGCGCTGCTGGCGAATCTCGATGCGCTTTTCCAGGCGGTTCGCCTTGAGGATGGCCCGCGCCGATGCCAGCGCCGTGGCGTCGATATCCGAGCCCACGAAACGCCAGCCGTATTCATGAAGGCCGATCAGCGGGTAGATGCAGTTAGCGCCGGTGCCGATGTCCAGTACTCGGATGGAATTCCCACGCGGGATTCCGCCATCGTGCTGCTCGGCGAGCAGGTCGGCCAATCCGTGCAGGTAGTCAGCGCGGCCTGGGATCGGCGGGCAGAGGTAGCCGGGCGGGATGTCCCAATAGGCGATGCCATAGAACTGCCTGAGCAGCGCCCGGTTGAACACCCGCACCGCATCGGGGTTGGCGAAGTCGATGCTCTGCTTGCCGTAAGGGTTGAGGATGACGAACGACGCCAGTTCCGGACAGCCCGCGATCAGCTTCGGGAAATCGTAGCGACCGCTGTGCCGGTTGCGTGGGTGCAGGCTGGGGCTGCCGTGCGTGGGCGGTACGGGTGGTTTCGGAGCGGGCATGATCGGTGTGCTGTCCTGAGAGGCGGGCATTGTCCCACAGCTTTCAGCGGTGGCGGGGCACCAACAGCATCCACACCAGGCCCCACAACAAGGCGCCGGCACCGAGCCAGAACGCCGAATGTAGCGAGCCCCCCATCCCGAGCCAGACGCCTGTGAGCCAAGGGCCGGCCAATTGCGTCAGGCTGTACAGGGCGATCAGCGCGGCGGATAAACGCGGCCCTTGGTGCGGGTGCAGGGCGCGGGCGAGGCGCTGGGTCAGCAGCACCGTGCCGAGGAAGGTGCCGCCGACCAGCACGGCACAGAGCAGGATGCCCGGCGCGCCCGGCATCAAGAGGGCCGCCAGCACGCCCGCCAGTTGCGTTACGTAGCTCAGCCGTAGCGCGAGGGTGTCGCCCAGCAGGGCACCGAGGCGATTCCATAGCCAGGGCGACGGCAGCGTTGCAAACGCGACCACCAGCCAGCTGCTGTCGATGAGGAAATCGCCAGGCTCGACCTGCAGGCGAGCCACCATCGGCAGAAAGGTCATTGGCAGTATGTAACCCATTCCCGCCCCGGCATAGGACAAGAACAATGGCGTGCTGGCGCGATCGAGCAACCGACCGTTGGGCCGGTCAGGGCTATCGGTTGCGGGTGCTTCGTCCGGCAGGTCGAGTTTGGCCAGTTGTCGCCAGCCCCACCACGCCAGCGGAATGGACAGCAGAGCCGCCGGCCACCAGCGGTCGGCACCGCTGAGCACGCCGTTGCTCAAGCTCACCATCACGCTGGACAAGATCAAACCGATGCAGACCCCGAGGTAGACCAGCCCGCTGGACGAAACCCTCCGATGACGCGCCAGCCACTCGAGAATCAGGGAGGGCGCCTGGACGAACACCAGGCCATTACTGATCCCATTAAGCAGGCGCAGCATCGAGAGCAGCTCCGCGGATTCTGCCTGTGTCTGTGCCAGCGAACTGACCACGTGCAGGCCCAGCGCCCAGGGCAGGCTGCGGCGAATTTGCGTGACGCGGTGCCAGCGCAGGGCGAGCAAGGCACCGATGAGATAGCCCAGGTAGTTCCAACTAGCGATGTCCGCGCCCTGCTGGACGGTCAGCACGCCATCTTCGACGAGCCAGGGCAGCAGCGGCGTATAGATGAAACGGCCGAGCCCGTGGACGACGAGCAGCAGGGTTGCACCGGCGAGCAGAACCGGGAACAGGGCAGGGCGTTGAGGCATCGTAAGCAGACCATCCGGGAGCGGAGGTGACAGCTTAGCGGCGCGCATCGGAACGGGCCACGCTACGGATGGCTGAGACGCCATCCGGTAGTCTCAGGGGTAGCCGAGCGTGTCCTTGATCATCGGCAGGTTGCGCTCGACCCAGCGCGGGTCGACAGCGCCCCAATCGAGAATGCGATAGTGGCCGGCGTTGTGTCGCTCACCGGCCTCCTGGGCGAAACGGCAATCGATATCCAGGTCGGCGAGTGCAGCGAGGGTGTCTTGCGCAGTGCGCCGTGGCATCCCCGTCGCCTCTGTCAGCTCAGGGACGCTGCGGGCGGTACCGCTGTCAATCAGCCAGGCCACGTAGAGGCGGCGATAGAAGCTGCTTTTGGTCTTACTGACAGTCATCTCGATTCCTGTATGAGACCGCCCGGGCATCGGCGCGCCCGGGCGGAGCGGGCTCAGCGCAAGGCGAGCATGCCGATATAGGTCACCGCGCCTGCGCTATAGCCAAGAAAGGCCAGCAGGCTGACATGCCTGACGTACCAGGTGAAGCTGATCTTCTCCATGCCCATCGCCGCGACGCCGGCGGCTGAGCCAATGATCAGCGTGCTGCCGCCGGTACCGGCGCAATAGGCAAGCATCTCCCAGAAGTTGCCATCGACAACGAACTGCGACAGCCAGTTCGTCTCGTCTGGTGCGGCCGCTGCGAGGGCAGCCGGACTGACCAGCGGATACATCTTCATCGCACCGGCTACCAGCGGCACGTTGTCTACCACGGCCGAGAGCAAGCCGATGGTGTAGTTGATCGGGTAGATATGCCCGAGCGACTCACGGAGGGCAATCGCCACCTGGGTAAGGTGCCCGGCCGTTGCCAGTGCCGCGACCGCCAGCAGAATGCCAAGGAAGAACAGCACGCTGGGTGTATCGACCTTGCGCAGGACGCCGACGACCGATAGCGGGTGCTTGTGCTCGTGCTCCTTGTCGCGGTGGAGGAATTCGGTGGTGACCCACAGGACGCCGAGGCCAAAAAGGATGCCCATGTACGGTGGCAAGTGCGTGGCGGTCTTGAACACGGGCACGAAAACCAGGGCCGCGAGGCCGAGTGCCAGCACCAGGTTGCGCTCGAAGGGTGTGGTCTCAGGTGGGTTCGTCTCGGCCAGGTGGGCGCGTGCGGCGGGTCGGGGCACTTCGCCGCGCATGCGGAAGCTCAGGATCAGCAAAGGCACCAGCAGGCAGACCAGGCTGGGCAGGAAAAGGCCGACAATCACGCCCGAGGCGGTGATCTGATTGCCAATCCACAGCATGGTGGTAGTGACGTCGCCGATTGGCGACCAGGCGCCGCCGGCGTTGGCGGCGATCACCACGACGCCGACAAACAACCAGCGCTCTGGACGGCCGCGAATCAGTTTGCGCAGAAGCGAGACCATCACGATGGTGGTGGTGAGGTTATCCAGCGCAGCGGAGAGGAAGAACGTCAGGACGCCAATGATCCATAGCAGGTGGACGCGCTTGCGAGTCTGGATGCGGTCGGTGATCACCTTGAAGCCTTCGTGCGAGTCGATCAGCTCGACGATGGTCATCGCGCCAAGCAGGAAGAACAGGATCTCCGACACTTCACCCAGATGGTGGCGGAGCGATTCGATCACCGTCTCCGAGGCGCTCGCCGCTACGTGCTCACCGCCCTGCGCGAGCGGCAGGATCGAATCGGCGCCGAGCACCAGCAAGGTCCAGCAGACCACCGCGGTGAGGATGGCGAGGGCTGCTTTGTCGATCTTCAGCGGGTGTTCCAAGGCTATGCATAGATAGCCGATGAAAAAAACGACAGCCATGAGTAGGTACATCGGAGGGTCTCCATTTTGAGAAACCAGACCGGCGCGCCCGTGGGGCGGCGACTCGGTAATGGCAGGCCCGAGTGATGCAGATGGCTGTACGAAGGGATGAAGCTGAACCGCGGCACTGAAGGCTGACGCCGGCGTTGGAACCTGGGATGCGTGCGGTGCGCGGTCATCGGCACCTGCTGCTTCATGTTCTATAGCGCGTTGCTGATATCCGGCCTGCCTAGTCATTGTTGTGTCCGTGGCGGGATAGTGTATCGGCCGCCACGGTTTTTACTTGTCATCGATCAAGAGCAACGGGCCAAACGAAAAGGCCAGCACTTGAAGATGCTGGCCATTTCGTCTGTCACAGGCTTGCGATGCGCTCGCGTTGCTCCACCAGCCGTGCCTTGGCCTGTTCGGCTTCGGCCAACTTGGCGCGCTCTTTCTCGATCACGTCAGCGGGTGCCTTGTTGACGAATCCTGCGTTGCCGAGCTTGCCGCCGACACGCTTGACCTCGCCGTCGAAACGGGCGATCTCCTTGTCGAGGCGGGCCAGTTCCGCATCCTTGTCGATCAGCCCGGCCATGGGCACCAGCACCTGCATGTCACCGACCAGTGCGGTCGCCGACAGCGGCGCTTCGTCATCGGCGCCGAGGATGCGCACGCTTTCCAGCTTGGCCAGCTTCTTCAGCAGCGGCTCGTTGTCGGCTAGGCGACGACGGTCGGTTTCGCCGGCGTTGCCGAGCACCACGTCGATGCGCTTGGCCATGGAAATGTTCATCTCGCCGCGGATCTGGCGAATGCCAAGCATGAAGGCTTTGACCCACTCGATGTCGTTTTCGGCCGCTTCGTCGAGGCGCTCCGGATTGAATTCCGGCCAGGGCTGCAACATCAGCGTCGGACCGGATTTACCGGCCAGAGGCGCGACGCGCTGCCAGATTTCCTCGGTGATGAAGGGCATGAACGGATGCGCCAAGCGCAGGGCTGTTTCCAGTACCCGCACCAGAGTGCGGCGCGTGCCGCGCTGGCGTTCGGCGCTGGCGGTCTCGTCCCAGAGCACAGGCTTGACCAGCTCGAGGTACCAGGCGCAGTACTCGTCCCAGATGAACTCGTAGAGCGCCTGCGCGGCCAGGTCGAAGCGGAAGGCTTCCAATTGGCGATTCACTTCGCTTTCGGTGCGCTGAAGCGCCGAGATGATCCAGCGATCGACCGAGGACAGCTCGACGGGCTCGCCATTTACCCCGGTGTCTTTGCCCTCGGTATTCTCGAAAACGAAATTGGCCGCGTTCCAGATCTTGTTGCAGAAGTTGCGATACCCCTCGACGCGCCCCATGTCGAACTTGATGTCGCGGCCGGTGGACGCCAGCGAGCAGAAGGTGAAGCGCAGGGCGTCGGTGCCGTAGCTGGCGATGCCTTCTGGGAATTCGTTGCGGGTCTGCTTGGCGATCTTCTCGGCGAGCTTGGGCTGCATCATGCCGCTGGTGCGCTTTTGCAGCAGTTCGTCCAGCGTAATGCCGTCGACGATGTCCAGCGGGTCGAGCACGTTGCCCTTGGACTTGGACATCTTCTGGCCCTGGCCATCGCGGACCAGGCCATGCACGTAGACCGTCTTGAAGGGGATCTGCCCGGTCAGGTGGGTCGACAGCATGATCATCCGGGCAACCCAGAAGAAGATGATGTCGAAGCCGGTGACCAGCACGTCGGTGGGGTGGAAGGTCTTGAGGAAGTCGGTCTGTTCCGGCCAGCCGAGCGTAGAGAAAGTCCACAGGCCCGAGCTGAACCAGGTGTCCAGCACGTCATCGTCCTGGCGCAGTTCGACCTCGTTGCCGAGGTTGTAGCGGGTGCGCGCTTCCATCTCGTCGCGGCCGACGTAGACGTTGCCGGCCTCGTCATACCAGGCCGGAATGCGATGGCCCCACCACAGCTGGCGGCTGATGCACCAATCCTGGATGTCGCGCATCCAGCTGAAATACATGTTTTCGTACTGCTTGGGTACGAACTGGATATCGCCGTTCTCCACCGCCGCGATGGCCTTCTCGGCCAGCGGCTTGGTGGAGACGTACCACTGATCGGTCAGCCAGGGTTCGATGATCGTGCCGGAGCGATCACCGCGGGGGACTTTCAGTGCGTGGTCGTCGATCTTCTCCAGCAGGCCCATGGCATCGAATTCGGCGACGATGGCCTTGCGGGCATCGAAGCGGTCCATATGCGCGTAGCCGTCCGGCAGGCTCGGGTCGACCTTGTCGTTCGGCGTGCCGTCGATGTTGAACACCTGTGCGCGCGCCAGTACCGCGGCGTTGCGATCGAAGATGTTGATCAGGGGCAGGTGGTGGCGCTTGCCGACTTCGTAGTCGTTGAAATCGTGTGCGGGGGTGATCTTTACGCAGCCGGTGCCGAACTCGAGGTCAACATAGTCGTCGGCAACGATCGGGATCAGGCGGTTGACCAGCGGCAGCATGATGTGACGGCCGATCAGGTCCTTGTAGCGCTCGTCTTCAGGGTGCACGGCAACCGCGGCATCACCCAGCACGGTTTCCGGGCGGGTCGTGGCGACGACCAGGTAATCCTGGCCATCCGCAGTCTTACAGCCGTCGGCCAAGGGGTAGCGCAAATGCCAGAGGTGACCTTTCTCGTCGTGATTCTCGACCTCGAGATCGGAGATCGCGGTGTGCAGCTTGGTGTCCCAGTTGACGAGCCGCTTGCCGCGGTAGATCAAACCGTCCTCATGGAGCCGGACAAAGGCTTCCTTCACGGCATTGGACAAGCCGGCATCCATGGTGAAGCTTTCGCGTGACCAATCGACCGATGAGCCCAGGCGGCGAATCTGGCGGGTGATGTTGCCCCCGGACTCTTCCTTCCACTGCCACACCTTGTCGAGAAACTTCTCGCGGCCCAGGTCATGCCGGCTGACGCCCTGCGCGCCAAGTTGGCGCTCGACGACCATTTGCGTGGCGATGCCCGCGTGATCGGTGCCAGGCTGCCAAAGCGTGTTACGGCCCTGCATGCGGCGCCAGCGAATCAGCGCATCCATGATCGCGTTGTTGAAACCATGACCCATGTGCAGGCTGCCAGTCACGTTCGGCGGCGGGATCATGATGGTGTAGGGCTCGCCCGACCCCTGGGGTGCGAAGTAGTTGTTCGATTCCCAGGTCTGGTACCAGGAGGTTTCGATGGCGTGCGGCTGGTAGGTCTTGTCCATGCGGCGGGACCCTTAGAACGGCTAATCGGAAAAGCGGGCAAGTATAAAGGCAAAGTAGCAGAGCGGCGGAACCGCTATGGCGCTTTTATGTCACGCGCGGGGCGGGGCGCTGTGACATCCAGCGCGCCGGCAGGGATGGGCGTCTAGGGGCGCTGGGACTTGATCAGTTGTGCGGCGCGCGCTTCCAGTCGCTGGCGCAATTCCGCTTCGATCTGCGGGACGAAATCATCGATCACATCTTGCAGGATCAACTGCGCTGCGGTGCGGAGCTCGTGGTCCAAATGGCGCTCGGCCAGGGTGCGGAAGGCGGTGCGAACGGCCGGCTCACGCGGTTGCACGGTTTCGGGGGCCGGATCGACGACGTCAGACAATAGCGGGATGCTGTCCGGGTCAAGGGCTTCGCTCACCAGTTCGGGTTCATGATCGCCAAGCAGCGCGCGGATCGACTCCAGGTCGTCGAGCAGTTCGGAGGGTTTGTCGGGGATTGTCTGGGTCATCTGTGGTTCCGGGTTGAGCGTCCAGGCTGCTATGGCGCTCTGTCGCCCTGCCTGGCGACATCGTGCTGTTCGATGCGGCAGGCCCGCGTCGGTATTCGCTAGAGTTCGACACGCTTGGGATCATAGCCGCGCTGACGATACAGGCGGAAGTTGTCCCGGCAAACGGTCAGCAATTCTGGCTGTTGGTTGACGATCTCGATCACTCGGCTGAACCGGTCGACATGCGGAGAGAGGTTGGGTGAAAGATTCACCAGCAGGCCCTGCTGGGCGGCTGGCGTCTCGTCCGTTCCGATCACCACTGGTGCCAGGGGGTCGTGCTCGTGCAATTCATGCGGGACGAAACGTTCGGCACGGAAGTGCCAAAGCAAGGTGTCGAGCTCCTCGCACTGGCGGGCATTCTCGCAGCGGATAAAGACGGGCATGCCATGCTGCCAGCCCTTGCTCGCGAGCTGGCAGGCCGCACGGGCGCGGCTCGCCGGCTCGCTGTCCGCCAGCACGTAAAACTCGATACGGGTCATGCCGCTTGCGCACCGGCGCCGATCACGCCTGACCCGCCTGGTCCAGCAGGTATTGCATCAGTAGCGGCACGGGGCGACCGGTTGCGCCCTTGTCCTTACCGCCGCTGGTCCAGGCGGTGCCGGCGACGTCCAGGTGTACCCAGGGGTAGGCCTTGGTGAAGCGCGACAGGAAGCACGCAGCAGTGATGGTGCCGGCCTTCGGGCCGCCGATGTTGGCGATGTCGGCGAAGGGGCTGTCCAGTTGCTCTTGGTATTCGTCGAACAGCGGCAATTGCCAGGCGCGGTCGTCGGCCTTCTGCCCGGCGCCCAGCACCTGCTGGATAAGTTCGTCATTGTTGCCGAGCAGGCCGGATGTGTTGCTGCCGAGCGCCACGATGCAGGCGCCGGTCAGGGTGGCGATGTCGATGACCGCGCGCGGCTTGAAACGCTCGGCATAGGTCAGCGTGTCGCAGAGCACCAGGCGACCTTCGGCATCGGTGTTGAGGATCTCGACCGTCTGGCCGCTCATGGTCGTCACGATGTCGCCGGGGCGGGTGGCGTTGCCGCTTGGCATGTTCTCGGCGCAGGCCAGCAAGCCGACAAGATTGATCGGCAATTGCAGCTCCAGTACGGCGCGGAAAGTCCCGAGCACACTGGCGGCGCCGCACATGTCGTACTTCATCTCATCCATGCCCTGGCCGGGCTTGAGGCTGATGCCGCCGGTGTCGAAAGTGATTCCCTTGCCGACTAGAGCATAGGGTTGTTCCCCTTTCTTGCCGCCGTTGTACTGCATTACGACGATGCAGCCTGGTTGCTCGCTGCCCTGAGATACGGCCAGGAAGGATCCAGCTCCCAGCTCGCGCAGTTTCTTCTCGTCCAGAACATCGACCTTGAGCCCCTTGAAGGCCTTGCCTAACTGCCTGGCCTGATCGGCCATATAGTTCGGGTGGCAGACGTTCGGCGGCAGGTTGCCCAGGTCACGGGTCAGGCTCATGCCGGCGGCGATGGCCGTGGCGTGGCGTGTGGCGAGTTCCGCTTCGGTCTGTTCGGGTTTGTCGACCAGCAGGGTGAGCTTGCGCAGCGCGGGAACGTCGGCCTTCTTGCTTTTGAATTGATCGAAGACATAGCGACCATCAGCCAGTGCCTCGACCAGAATGCGCGCGCGCGCATAGCCATCACGGTTCTTGAGGCGCACGTCCTGCAGCGCAATGGCAGCATCCGTTCCGCCGAGACCCTTGAGCGCCCCTAGCGCGGCGGCGGACGCCTTGCGCCATTGGCGGGTATCAAGTTCATCGAACTTGCCGACACCCAGTAGCAGCACCCGCTCGGCCTTCAGGCCGGGCAGGCTGTGCTGAAGCAGCGTCTGGCCCGGCTTGCCCTGGACGTCGCCGCGCTTGAGGATCGCGCTGATGGCGCCATTGCAGGCCTGATCCACGGTTTGGGCTACTGGGCCGAGCGCCCGGTCTTCACCGACCGGCAGGATCAGTGTGGCGGTTTTGGTCGCGGCGGCTTTGCTGTTCTTCACAACGAATTCCATGGCGTCAGGTCCCCAAGACAAAGAGTCGGGTTTGCAGGATAATGCCGGGCTCATTTTCCGGTGGTTCGTCGAGCGGGAGGGTTGGTCTCAACACCTCGCCCAGTGCGGACCGGCTACTTGGCGGCTAGTTTGAGCGCAGCCGCCGGAGCCTGACAACCCTGGAGTGTCCGGTTTGATCGTCTTTCGTTACCTGTCCCGTGAGCTGCTGGTTACCCTGAGCGCGGTCAGTGCGGTGCTGCTTGTGATCATCATGAGCGGCCGCTTCATCAAATACCTGGCGCAGGCGGCGCAAGGCGTGCTCGATCCTGGCGTGCTGCTGATGATCATGGGCTATCGCTTGCCTGGGTTCCTCCAGTTGATCCTGCCGCTCGGGCTGTTTCTCGGCATCCTGCTCGCGTACGGCCGGCTTTACCTGGACAGCGAGATGACCGTCCTGTCGGCAACCGGCATGAGCCAGCGCCGCCTGCTCGTCTATAGCCTGGGTCCAGCAGCGCTGGTCGCTGCGTTGGTGGGTTGGTTGAGCCTAGGCCTGGCGCCGCAAGGCGTGGCCCAAGTTGATCGCATCCTCAACGAGCAGGACTCGCTGACCGAATTCGACACGCTTGTTCCCGGACGCTTTCAGACCCTGCGAGACGGCACGCGGGTGACCTATACCCGCGAACTGACGGCCGACCGTACCGAGCTGGCGGGCGTCTTCATTTCCGAGACGAACCTGTCCAGCGCCACAGGCGAGAAGCGTGGCCTGTCGGTGCTGGTCGCCGAGCGTGGCCGTCAGGAGATACAACCCGACGGCAGTCGCTACCTGATTCTCGAGAATGGCTACCGCTACGACGGTAATCCTGGCCAGGCGAACTATCGTGCGATTCAGTACGACACCTATGGCGTGCTGCTGCCCAAGCCTGAGGTAAGCGTGGAGTTGAGCGAGCGCGAGGCGATGCCGACCCGCGAATTGCTGGGTAGCGACAACATCCGGCTGCAGTCGGAATTGCAGTGGCGAATTTCACTGCCGATGCTGGTGTTCGTCGTCACGCTGCTGGCTGTGCCGCTATCGAAAGTCAATCCGCGACAGGGCCGGTTCCTCAAACTGCTGCCGGCCATCCTTCTTTATATGGCATACCTGGCGTTGCTGATCGCGGCGCGCGGTTCGATGGACAAGGGGCGCATCCCTGTTGCGCTTGGGTTGTGGTGGGTGCACGGGCTGTTCTTCGTGCTGGGGTTGCTCCTGGTGTATTGGGAACCGCTGCAGCTGGCCTGGCGCCGGCGCCGCGCTGCACGGGAGGTGCGCCATGCGTAAGCTCGATCGCTACATTGGTATCAATGTGCTTCTGGCGATTCTGACGGTGCTCGGCATCATTGTCGGCCTGGCACTGCTATTTGCCTTCATCGACGAGCTCGGTGACGTCAAAGGCACGTATGGAACTTTGGACGCAGCGCTTTACGTGCTGCTTACGACCCCTTCTCGGCTTTACGAGATGCTGCCAATGGCCGCGCTGATCGGCTGCCTGATCGGGCTCGGTACGCTGGCCAGTAGCAGCGAGCTGACCATCATGCGCGCAGCTGGTGTGTCTCTTGGCCGTATCGTGATCGCAGTGATGAAGCCGATGCTCGTGTTGTTGCTCGTTGGCATCCTGATTGGCGAATACGTCGCGCCTTGGAGCGAGAACATAGCGCAAGCGACGCGGGCATCGGCGCAGGGGGCGGGTGAGGCGCAGAGTAGCAAGCGCGGCCTCTGGCATCGACAGGGCGACGAGTTCGTTCACATCAACGCGGTGCAGCCCAGCGGCACGTTGCTAGGCGTTACCCGCTACCGGTTCGATGATCGGCGCCAATTGGTTTCCGCCAGCTTCGCGCGTCGTGCACGCTATGAGGACGGCTACTGGCAGTTGGTCGATCTGTCGACGACGCACTTCCGCGGCGATCACACCGAGGTGGTTCGCGCGCCGCAAGAGCGCTGGGATGTACAGTTGACGCCTCAGTTGCTTGGTACGGTGGTGATGGAGCCAGACGCACTTTCGGTAACCGGTCTGTGGCGCTACATCCATTACCTCGGTGAGCAAGGGCTCAATAACAGTCGTTACTGGCTGGCATTCTGGACCAAAGTGCTGCAGCCGGTCGTGACGGTGGCGTTGGTCCTGCTGGCCATCTCGTTCATTTTCGGGCCGCTGCGCTCGGTCACGCTGGGGCAGCGGATCTTCACGGGTGTGGTCGTAGGGTTCGTGTTTCGCATATTGCAGGATCTGCTGGGGCCGGCGAGCCAGGTATTCGGCTTCTCGCCGCTGCTGGCTGTCGTAGTGCCGGCCGCCATTTGTGCTGCGGCTGGGATGCTTCTGCTGCGCAGGGCCGGTTAACCGGACGCAGGCCGCCCGGCCTGCGTGGGTCCAGCACTATTTCTTATGGATATTCTTGGGAAGTTGAACCACCTGGCTTTCTGAATAGATGTCATGCCAGGTGCGGTTCTGCTTGTCCCACAGCATCCACCAGTAGCCCAGTCCGAGCGGAAGCCAGGAAATGATCGCCAGAAGGAAGCGCAGCAGCGCCTGCCACAGGTCGATCGCGCTACCGTCGGTATTCTGGATGCGTACCCCCCAGACCTGCATGCCGAGCGTCTGCCCGTTGTGCGTCCAAAACTTTGCGAAGAACGCGAAGAGAGCAAACAGCAGTAGCGTGGAAAGCAATGGATCGATATCCAGGCTGCCGGCCTCGGCCATTACCTTGAGTGCGTCGCTGCCGTAGATGGCGCGCAGGATGACCTGTTGGTAGAGCAGCGTCACGACCATCATCAGGGCGATTGATAAAAAGGCGTCATAGAAGATCGCGGCAAGCCGGCGGATCAGGCCGGCTGCAGGAAACGGACCCTGAGGTTGGAGGCGGTGGTGGCGCATTGGGCTGTCTCGTCGCGAGGGGCGGTTGCGCATTCTACGGAATTGCGCGCATGAAAAAGCCCCTGATGTTGCCATCAGGGGCTTTTCGGAGCGGGGCTTATTCCTGGATTTGAACCTGGTCAGCCTGCATGCCCTTTTGACCTTGCACAGCGATGAAGCTGACCTTCTGGCCTTCTTTCAGGCTCTTGAAGCCGTTGCCTTCGATCGCGCGGAAGTGCACGAACAGATCCGGACCGCTCTCAGGCGTGATGAAACCAAAACCTTTCTCGTCGTTAAACCACTTGACGGTACCGTTCTGACGATTCGACATAGCGTTGTATCCTTGAAACTCAATAGTAGAAGCGCCTCTGCATGGCAGAAGGCGGAAACTGGTTGCAAGGAGTAAAGAGTCGAACGGGATGTAGCAAATCAAAGGATCTACTGCACCAGGTCACGATTCAACGGCGACCCATGCAAACACAGTGGGCACACTCTACGATAACTCGCCGGCCCATGCCAAGCCCTCGGAGTCATAGAATCTGTCCACTGCAAACGGCGCTTTTCAGCGCTTTTTCTAGATGTTTCGAATGTGTTCGTTGCTGCGGTTCGACCGCTTTACAGGCTTGCCTGTAAGGTCGAGCAGGCGAAGTGCATCATCCGACTTCGCGCCTGAAGGCCGCTTCTGGCTTTAGCGGCCGATGCCGAGGACGAGGTCGTCCGCGGTCTTGATTCATGGTGCCTCGAGAGAGACTCGAACTCTCACGTTGTTACCAACGGCGGATTTTGAATCCGCTGCGTCTACCGATTCCGCCATCGAGGCACAGTGGCGGCGCAGTATAGGGATGCAGTTGAGCGCGGTCAATCGTCTATCGTGGTCAGCGTCTGGTCTTTCCGCTAAGCTTTGCGCCCTTCGAATGTCGTGCCGATTCAGCCGCAATGTTAGTTTCCGATTTTTCCTTCGATCTGCCTGATGAATTGATTGCCCGGCACCCGCTTGCCGAGCGTCGTGCGAGCCGGTTGCTGGTGCTCGACGGGCCAAGCGGCCAGTTGGCACACCGCGCGTTCGCCGATTTGCTGGACTACGTTCGTCCCGGCGACCTGATGGTTTTCAACAACACCCGGGTCATTCCTGCGCGGCTTTTCGGGCAGAAGGCGTCCGGTGGGCGGGTCGAGGTGCTGGTCGAGCGTGTGCTGGATGACCATCGGGTGCTGGCGCATGTTCGATCTAGCAAGTCGCCCAAGCCGGGTAGCCTGATACATATCGAGGGCGGCGCTGAGGCGACGATGCGGGCACGGCATGACGCGCTGTTCGAGCTTGAGTTCGCCGAGCCGGTACTGGCGTTGCTCGACCGGGTCGGGCATATGCCGTTGCCTCCCTATATAGATCGGCCGGATGAACAGGCAGACCGGGAGCGCTACCAGACGGTGTATGCCGAACGCGCTGGCGCGGTCGCGGCGCCGACAGCCGGGTTGCATTTCGACGCGCCATTGCTCGAGGCCTTGCGCAAGAAAGGTGTGGAGAGCGCCTTCGTAACGCTGCACGTTGGCGCTGGAACCTTTCAGCCTGTCCGCGTCGATCGCATCGAAGAACATCTGATGCATCGTGAATGGCTCGAGGTCAGCCCGGCGGTGGTCGATGCAGTGCAGGCTTGCAAGGCGCGAGGCGGGCGAGTCATCGCTGTGGGCACTACCAGCGTTCGCTCACTGGAAAGCGCCGCGCGCAATGGCGAATTGGCGCCGTTCAGTGGCGATACAGACATTTTCATTTACCCAGGCAAGCCCTTCCATGTGGTCGATGCCCTGGTGACCAACTTCCACCTTCCCGAATCGACCTTGCTGATGCTCGTTTCCGCGTTCGCCGGATATCGGGAAACCATGGCGGCCTATGCCGAGGCGATTGCCAGTCGCTATCGCTTCTTCAGTTATGGCGATGCCATGTTCATCACGCGCAACCCGGCCGCACGCGGTCCCGAGGATTCACGATGAGTCGTACCTGTCACATGTCGTTCGAGCTGCTCGCTACCGAAGGGAGGGCGCGGCGCGGTCGGCTGACGTTCCCGCGCGGAACGGTCGAGACGCCTGCGTTCATGCCCGTTGGTACCTACGGGACCGTCAAAGGCATGCTGCCACGCGACGTCGAGTCGATTGGTGCGCAAATCATTCTGGGCAACACGTTCCACCTCTGGCTACGACCAGGAACGGAGGTCATCAAGGCGCACGGCGACCTGCATGACTTCATGCAATGGCAGGGGCCGATTCTCACCGACTCGGGTGGTTTCCAGGTATTCAGCCTTGGCGCGATGCGCAAGATCAAGGAGGAGGGCGTCTACTTCTCCTCGCCGGTCGATGGCGCCAAGGTGTTCATGGGGCCGGAGGAGTCGATGCAGGTACAACGGGACCTGGGCTCGGACATCGTGATGATTTTCGATGAATGCACGCCTTATCCAGCCGACGAAGATGTCGCGCGTCGCTCGATGGAGCTGTCCTTGCGTTGGGCGAAGCGCTCTAAGGTCGCACATGGTGAGAATCCGGCAGCGCTGTTCGGTATCGTCCAAGGCGGCATGCACGAGTCGCTGCGTATGCGTTCGCTGGAAGGTCTGTGCGAGATCGGGTTCGACGGACTGGCTATCGGCGGGTTGTCTGTGGGCGAGCCGAAGGAGGAGATGATTCGCGTGCTCGACTTTCTGCCGTCGGCGATGCCCGACGACAAGCCGCGCTACCTGATGGGTGTTGGCAAGCCGGAGGACCTGGTCGAGGGCGTGCGCCGCGGCGTGGACATGTTCGATTGCGTCATGCCCACGCGCAACGCACGCAACGGGCATCTGTTCACCGACAGCGGTGTGGTCAAGATCCGCAATGCCTTCCACCGTTTCGACGACTCCCAGCTCGATCCGGATTGTGATTGTTACACCTGCAAACACTTCTCCAGAGCCTATCTGCACCATCTGGACAAGTGCGGCGAAATGTTGGGCAGCATGTTGAATACAATCCACAATCTCAGGCATTACCAGCGGCTTATGGCTGGTTTACGCGACGCCATTCAACAGGGTACATTGGCCGCCTTTGTCGACACCTTCTACGCCAAGCGTGGCCTGCCAACGCCGCCGCTTGCCTGACGATTCCTATAACTAACTGATCTCTGCAACAGGAGTGCTACATGAGCTTTCTGATTCCCGCCGCCTACGCTCAGGAAGCTGCTGCCGGTCCCGCCGGTAGTGGTTTCGAGTGGCTGTTCCTGGTCGGCTTCCTGGTCATCTTCTATCTGATGATCTGGCGCCCCCAGGCCAAGCGCGCCAAGGAGCATAAGAACTTGATCGGCGGCCTGCAGAAGGGCGACGAGGTGGTGACCTCGGGTGGCATCGCTGGCAAGGTAACCAAAGTGACCGACGATTTCGTCGTGATCGAGGTTTCCGATTCGGTTGAGCTGAAATTCCAGAAGGTGGCGATTGCCGCAACGCTGCCCAAGGGCACGTTGAAAGCCATCTGAGCTGACTTCACTCAACATCAAACGACGGGGCGCGCAAGGCGCCCCGCGTCATTAGACGGGCTGCGTCATGCTCAATAGATTCCCTCTCTGGAAATACCTGCTGATCGTGGTGGTGCTTGGCATCGCCCTGATCTATTCGGCGCCGAACTTGTACCCGGACGATCCGGCGGTGCAAATTACCGGCGCGGCAACCTCGTTGAACGTAACCGAAGCCGATCTCGAGCGCGCTCGCTCGGCGCTTGTCGACGCCGGAATCGAAGTCAAGGCGGCGAGCTTGAGCGAAGACGGCCGAGGCGGGCTGTTGCGATTGGTTGATCAAGACGACCAGCTGCCAGCCAAGGATGTGGTGCGTCGTGCTTTAGGTGACGCTTATGTCGTGGCGCTGAACCTCGCGCCTACCACGCCTGAATGGCTTCGCGATCTCTCTGCCAGCCCAATGAAGCTCGGACTTGATCTTTCCGGCGGCGTGCACTTTCTGCTCGAAGTCGACATGGATAAGGCCGTCGAGACCCGTCTCAACGTGCATGAAGGCGAGGTCAAGAGCCTGTTGCGCAAGGAGCGCGTCCGCTATCGCAGCCTGCCGCAGGCAGGTAACGCTATTCAGCTTGGCTTTGCTGAATCCGACACGTTGGAGCGTGCGCAGTCGTTGATCCGGCAAAACTTCAACGACTTCACGCTGACCACGACCGAGCGTAGCGGTCAGCAGGTGCTGGCCTTGACCCTGACCGAGGCCAAGCTGGCCGAGATCCGGGAATATTCGATCAAGCAGAACCTGACGACGGTACGCAATCGCGTCAACGAACTAGGCGTTTCCGAGCCGCTGGTGCAGCGGCAGGGTGCGAACCGGATCGTCGTCGAGTTGCCTGGTGTGCAGGACACGGCCGAGGCCAAGCGGATCCTTGGCAAGACCGCCAACCTGGAGTTCCGGCTCGCTGCAGAAGCCGATGCCTCGCGCGCGAGCACTGAGACGTTCGAGTTCCGCGAGGAGGGTCGGCCGCCCGTTCAGCTGGAGCGAAACCTGATCATTACGGGCGATCAGGTGACCGATGCGCAGGCCAGCTATGACGAGAATGGGCGTCCTCAGGTAAACATCCGTCTTGACGGGCATGGTGGCGACCTGATGAATCGCGCCACTCGAACCAACGTCGGGCGCAGCATGGCGGTGATTTTCATCGAGCAGCGCCCTGTTACGCGGTACGTTAAGCAGACCGTCGATGGGGTCGAGCAGGAAGTGCCCGTCGAGACGTTCCAGGAAGAGAAGAAGATCATCAGCCTGGCGACCATCCAGTCTGCACTGGGAAGTCAGTTCCGTATCACGGGGCTCGACGGCCAAGGTGAATCGTCGGAGCTGGCGCTGCTGCTGCGTGCCGGTGGCCTCGCCGCTCCCATGTACTTCGCCGAAGAGCGCACCATCGGTCCGAGCCTGGGCGCAGAGAACATCAAATTGGGTGTCCAGGCGGCGATGTGGGGCTTCCTCTTCGTCGCTCTGTTCATGGTAGTGATCTACAAGTTCTTCGGCGTATTGGCGACCGTAGCGTTGCTCTTCAACATGGTGGTGCTGACGGCCCTTATGTCGCTGCTCGGGGCGACACTTACCCTGCCGGGTATCGCTGGCATCGTGTTGACCATGGGTATGGCTGTGGATGCGAACGTGCTGATCTTTTCCCGTATCCGCGAGGAAATTGCCAACGGCATGTCGATCCAGCGCGCCATTCATGAAGGCTTCGACCGCGCCTTTTCCGCCATCGTGGACGGAAACCTGACCACCTTACTGGTTGGCGGAATCCTGTTCGCCATGGGCACTGGGCCGATCAAAGGCTTCGCGGTGACACTGTCGCTGGGCATCCTGACGTCCATGTTCACTGCCATCATCGTGACTCGCGCCATGGTCAACTTGATCTATGGTGGCCGCGATCTCAAGAAGTTGTGGATTTAAGGGGCTAGCACGATGAAACGCGTAATCAATTTCATGGGCGTGCGCTACGTGGCGTTCGCCATGACCGTCCTGCTGACCTTGGCCTCGCTTGGCAGCCTCGCCATCAAGGGTTTGAATTTCGGCCTCGACTTTACTGGCGGCACGTTGATCGAGCTCTCCTACGAACAGCCGGTATCGCTGGATCAGGTTCGCGGCCAATTGGGGCGTTCCGGGTTCGGCAGTGCGGTAGTGCAGAGCTTTGGTGCGACCACTGATGTGCTGGTGCGAATGCCTGGCGATGATCCGCTGTTGGGCGAACAGATCGCCGAAGCGCTTCGGGGCGATGCATCGGCGGGTGACATTACTGTCAAGCGGGTCGAATTCGTCGGGCCGGCAGTAGGAGAAGAATTGCGCGACCAGGGTGGTCTGGGAATGCTGCTCGCCCTCGGTGGGATTCTGGTGTATGTCGCGTTCCGCTTCCAGTGGAAGTTCGCGCTCGGCGCGGTCCTGTCGCTGTTCCACGACGTCATTCTTGTGCTGGGTGTGTTTTCGCTGTTTCAGATTTCGTTCGACCTGACCGTGTTGGCGGCCGTACTGGCGGTCATCGGTTATTCCCTGAACGACACCATCGTGATCTTCGACCGGATTCGAGAGAATTTTCGGGTGCTGCGCAAGGCCGAGCTGATCGAAAACATCAACATCTCTACAACCCAGACGCTTCTGCGCACGCTCGCAACCTCGGTTTCGACGTTGCTGGCCGTGGGCGCTCTGATGGTGTTCGGTGGCGAAAACCTGTGGGGCTTCTCGTTGGCTTTGTTAATCGGCGTCGGTGCAGGCACCTATTCGTCGGTCTATGTAGCGGGCATGTTGCTGACGTGGCTGAACTTGACCCGAGATGACCTTATTCCGCCTGTGGTCGAAGAGGTGGATGAACGTCCCTGATCGACTGCTTCGAACTTCCTCGTGGCTGGGTTGTCAGACTCGCGCAGTCGGGCCAGGTACCGCCGAAAAGAGGAAGTTCGAGTGAATAAGTCGTTATTGATGGGTGCAGTCGTTGGCGCTGTGGTGGCCACTGCGGGTGGTGCGTTTGCAACTTATTCGCTGATGGATCGTGGTCCAGCGTTTGCGAGTGTCCTGTCCGCTGATCAGATCAAGGAAACCATCAAGACGCCGCGTGAGGTGTGCAAGGACGTCAGTGTGACTCGGCAGCGCCCGGTTCAGGACAGTAACCGGATAGCCGGCACCGCGGTTGGGGCGGTTGTTGGCGGTTTGCTGGGCAGCCAGGTTGGGGGCGGGAACGGCAAGAAAATCGCAACGGTCGCTGGCGCCGTCGGCGGCGGCTATGCCGGCAACAAGGTCCAGGAAAGCATGCAGAGCCGGGACACCTATACGACTGTCGAAACGCGTTGCTCGACCGTAACCGATTCGCACGACAAAATCGTCGGCTATGACGTCAAGTACGATATCGATGGCAAGGTTGGACGCGTGCGGATGGACCAGGATCCCGGAGCGCAGATTCCCCTGCGTGACGGCGAGCTCGTCCTGAACCAGGCGCAGAAATGAAAAAACGCCCGTAAGGGCGTTTTTTTATGGTGATGCCTCGTTGCGTAGGCGCGCTTCAGCGCTTCAAGCTTGGCGATAGATGCGGTTGGATAGCTGTCAGCACGGCCTTGAAGCACTTGGTGTTGCCAGCCACTATCTGGCCCTTCTCAAGAAATTCGTGACTGCCGCTGAAATCGCTCACGAGTCCGCCGGCTTCTTGAATCAGTAGCGCACCGGCCGCCATGTCCCATTCGGAAAGCCCGAATTCCCAGAACGCGTCGTAGCGGCCCGCGGCTACGTAGGCCAGGTCCAGGCTGGCTGCGCCTGCGCGACGCAGGCCGGCAGTCTGGCCGACCAGGCTACGAAACATGTTGAGATAGTTGTCGAGATTGTCGAGTTGCGCGTCGCGGAACGGGAAGCCGGTACCCAGCAGTGCGCCTTCTAGGCTCTTGCGTGCGCTGACTCGCAAACGGCGCCCGTTGAGGGCAGCGCCTCGGCCGCGGCTTGCGGTGAATTCTTCCTGGCGGACCGGGTCGACGACGATCGCATGCTCCAGGCGGCCCCGGTATTTGCAGGCGATGCTCACCGCGTAATGCGGCACGCCGCGAAGGAAATTGGTGGTGCCGTCGAGCGGGTCGATAACCCAGAGGTAATCCGTGCCGTCGCCGCTGCCTTCAAGCAGTCCGCCTTCCTCGCCGAGAATGCCGTGATTGGGGTATGCCTTGCGCAGAGCGGTAACGATGATTTGCTCGGCGGTCCTGTCGACCTCTGAAACGTAGTCCCGTGCATCCTTTTCGCTGACCGAGATCACGTCCAGGCGCTCGGTGGAACGGACAATCATCTCGCCGGCGCTACGGGCGGCACGCAGCGCGATATTCAGCATGGGCTGCATCGATCAAATACCTGGTCGTTTAAAGAAAGCCGGCGATTCTAGCAGAAAGCGACGCCGGGGGGAGTGGGTGCGCGCTCCGGTCGCTCAATGGCGGAGTCGGAGGCGCTTACGGTAAGCTTCCGGTTTGTTTTGCGGACGATAATGCTGTGTCGCTTGAGAATATTCGTGTGGTGTTGGTCAACACCAGCCATCCCGGCAACATCGGAGGTGCCGCGCGGGCCATGAAGAACATGGGTTTGTCGCGGTTGTACTTGGTGGACCCGGAAGACTTCCCTAGCGGCGAAGCCAATGCGCGTGCATCGGGTGCGACAGATATCCTCGACGCGGCTGTTGTAGTACCAACGCTCGAAGAGGCATTGATTGGCTGCAGTGTTGCAATGGGCACTAGTGCCCGTGATCGGCGGATCCCTTGGCCGCTGCTCGATCCTCGCGAGTCTGGCTCGGTATGCATGGAGCAGGTAGCCGAGGGCGCGGAGGTAGCGCTCGTATTTGGCCGCGAGTATGCGGGGCTTACAAACGAAGAACTGCAGCGTTGCCATTACCATGTGCATATCCCGTCGAATCCGGACTTCAGCTCGCTGAACCTGGCGGCTGCCGTCCAGGTGCTCACCTATGAGGTGCGGATGGCCTGGCTCGCGACGAGTGGGCAGCCAACCAAACAGGCAAAGCTAGAAACCACTTCGATGCTCAATGCCCAACCCGTCACTGCTGACGAGCTCGAACACTACTACACCCATCTTCAGCAAACGCTCGTGGATATTGGATTCCTCGATCCCAGCCGCCCCCGCCACCTGATGCCGCGCCTGCGTCGTCTTTATGGGCGTAGCGGCATCAGCAAGCTGGAGATGAATATCCTGCGAGGCATTCTGACCGAAACCCAGAAGGCCGTTCGCGGTGAACCCCATAAACGGAGATCAGATTGATGTTCGAGCGCATGCGTGAAGACATCCAGAGCGTGTTCCATCGCGATCCGGCGGCGCGTAACGCTTTCGAGGTGGTCACCTGTTATCCCGGCTTGCATGCAGTCTGGTTTCATCGGGTTTCGCATTGGTTATGGGTCAACGACTGCAAGTGGCTGGCGCGCATGAATTCGAATCTGGCGCGCTGGCTGACCGGTATCGAGATTCATCCCGGCGCGCAGATCGGTCGACGCTTCTTCATCGATCATGGGATGGGCATCGTAATCGGCGAAACCGCGCAGATCGGCGATGACGTCACGCTCTATCACGGGGTAACCCTGGGCGGTACGAGTTGGAACAAGGGCAAGCGTCACCCAACCCTCGAAGACGGTGTCATCGTTGGGGCGGGCGCGAAGATCCTTGGTCCGTTCACCGTCGGCGCTGGCGCGAAGGTCGGCTCGAATGCCGTGGTTACACGTGAGGTTCCGGCTGGTGCGACCGCTGTCGGCATCCCTGGACGCGTCATTGCCAAACCGAGCGATGAGCAGGAAGCAAAGCGCAAGGCGATGGCAGAGAAGATCGGCTTCGATGCCTACGGTGTGACCGAAGACATGCCCGATCCGGTCGCGCGCGCCATCGGAAAGCTGCTTGATCACGTTCAAGCTGTAGAGGAGCGCATGGATGGCATGTGTGAGGCCCTCAAGGCGTTGGGTAGCGATTACTGCGCCAAGAAGATGCCGGAGCTGCGTGACGAGGACTTCGAGCAGGTCAAAGACCATGTGGAGCAGGCCCGGTCTTGACGTGCCGCCTCGCTCCGCTGCTGGTATCATGCCGGCCGGTTTACGGTGACGGTCCTGATAACAGGAGGGCTGTTACGGCGGAATGTCCGAGTAAATCAATCGGACTTATAGTTGATCTAAATACTCGGGTATTGCATACTTGCGCCAAACCATGATGCTTGGTGCGAACCGATGCGATTGACAACCAAAGGCCGTTACGCCGTTACCGCGATGCTTGATCTTGCGCTGCATGCGCAACATGGTCCTGTATCGCTTGCGGATATTTCCGAACGGCAGGGCATCTCGCTTTCCTACCTTGAGCAGCTGTTCGCGAAATTGCGGCGCGGCAGCCTGGTCACGAGCGTCCGAGGTCCAGGCGGAGGCTATCAGCTTTCGCGTGAAATGGCGGGCATTCAGGTAGCGCAGGTTATCGATGCGGTCAACGAATCGGTCGACGCCACCCGTTGCCAAGGCTTGGGTGACTGTCATTCAGGTGATACCTGTCTTACCCACCACCTATGGTGTGATCTCAGCCAGCAGATACATGAGTTCCTAAGTGGTATCAGTCTGGCGGATTTGGTGATGCGTCGCGAAGTGCAGGAAGTTGCATTGCGCCAGGACATGCGTCGCGCCAAGGGGCAAGCTCCGCAACTGGATAAGATCGAAGCGTCCGCCGTCGAATGAGCAGGACGACTGCCTGATAGGAGATACCTGATGAAATTGCCGATTTACCTGGATTACTCCGCTACTACGCCGGTCGATCCACGTGTGGCCGAGAAGATGGTCGAATGCCTCACCGCCGAGGGCAACTTTGGGAATCCGGCTTCGCGCTCCCATGCCTTTGGCTGGAAAGCGGAAGAGGCGGTCGAAAATGCCCGTCGCCAGGTCGCCGAGCTGGTTAATGCCGATCCGCGCGAAATCGTCTGGACCTCCGGTGCGACCGAGTCGGACAACCTAGCGATCAAAGGCGTCGCTCACTTCTACGCCTCTAAAGGCAAGCACATCATTACGAGCAAGATTGAACACAAGGCCGTGCTGGATACCACCCGTCAACTCGAGCGCGAAGGGTTCGAAGTGACCTATCTCGATCCGGGTGAGGACGGCATCATCACGCCGGGCATGGTCGAAGCGGCACTACGCGACGACACCGTGCTCGTATCCATCATGCATGTGAACAACGAGATCGGGACGGTTAACGATATTGCCGCCATCGGCGAGCTGACACGCTCCCGTGGCGTGCTGTTTCATGTCGACGCAGCCCAGTCGACTGGCAAAGTGGAAATCGACCTCGACCAGATGAAGGTCGATCTGATGTCTTTCTCAGCACACAAAACCTACGGCCCGAAGGGTGTCGGTGCGCTTTACGTACGCCGCAAGCCGCGCGTCCGGCTTGAAGCCCAGATGCATGGTGGTGGACACGAGCGGGGCATGCGCTCCGGCACGCTCGCGGCGCATCAGTCGGTTGGCATGGGTGAGGCTTTCCGGATCGCCAAGGAAGAAATGGCGTCTGAGCGCGAGCGCATCCGCGCCTTACGGGACCGCTTCTTCAAGCAGGTCGAGCATCTCGAAGAGCTGTATGTCAACGGCAGCATGACGGCGCGCGTACCGCACAACCTGAACCTGAGCTTCAACTACGTCGAGGGTGAGTCGCTGATCATGGCGCTGAAGGATCTCGCCGTGTCCTCCGGCTCTGCCTGTACTTCCGCATCGCTCGAACCCTCGTACGTGCTGCGTGCGCTGGGTCGCAACGACGAGCTCGCGCACAGCTCGATCCGCTTTACGTTCGGCCGCTTCACGACGGAGGAAGAGGTTGACTACGCCGCGCAGAAAGTCAGCGAGGCGGTCACCAAGTTGCGAGAGCTTTCGCCCTTGTGGGACATGTTCAAAGACGGCGTCGATATTTCAAAGGTCGAGTGGACTGCCCACTGAACCGTCGAACTCCCGCTTAGCCTGATTCAACGAGGATTGCACCATGGCATACAGTGACAAGGTCATCGACCACTACGAGAACCCGCGTAACGTCGGCAAGTTCGATGCCGAGGACCCTTCCATCGGTACTGGCATGGTCGGCGCTCCGGCCTGCGGCGACGTTATGCGCTTGCAGATCAAGGTCAACGAGCAGGGCATCATTGAGGATGCGAAGTTCAAGACCTATGGTTGCGGCTCCGCGATCGCGTCGAGTTCCCTGGCCACCGAATGGATGAAGGGCAAGACGCTAGAAGAAGCCGAGACGATTAAGAACACCCAGCTCGCTGAAGAGCTCGCATTGCCGCCAGTGAAAATTCACTGTTCAGTACTGGCCGAAGATGCGATCAAGGCGGCCGTGCGCGACTACCGTACGAAGAAAGGGCTGCCGCAGGCCTAAGGAGGTACCGATGGCAATCAGTATGACCGCGGCGGCTGCGAACCACGTCAGGCGCTCGCTGGAAGGGCGCGGCAAGGGGCTTGGTATTCGCTTGGGTGTGCGGACTACCGGCTGCTCCGGCCTGGCTTATGTGCTCGAATTCGTTGACGAGGCAGCTGCCGAGGATGCGGTTTTCGAAAACCATGGCGTCAAGGTGATCATCGATCCGAAAAGCCTGGTCTACCTCGACGGGACCGAACTCGATTTCGTGCGTGAAGGGCTGAACGAAGGCTTCAAGTTCAACAACCCCAACGTGCGTGGCGAGTGCGGTTGCGGCGAAAGCTTCAACATCTGAGGTCGCCGTGGGAAGTCCCTGTCATTACGCGTTGTTCGATCTGCAGCCAGCATTCGATCTCGATCTGGAACAGCTGTCGGTGCGCTACCGCGAGATGGCTCGCAAGGTCCATCCGGATCGTTTCGCCGATGCTGGCGAGGCTGAGCAGCGTCGTGCGGTCGAGCAATCGGCCAATCTCAATGAGGCCTACCAGACTCTCAAGAGCCCCTCGCGTCGCGCACGTTACTTGCTGACCCTGCGAGGGCGGGAGATGCCGCTTGAGGCGACAGTGCAGGATCCCGCGTTTCTGATGCAGCAGATGCAGTGGCGCGAGGAACTCGAGTCACTCCACGACGATGGGGATCAGTCCGGTGTGATGGCTTTCAAGGCCCGCCTGAAAGCCGCGCAGCAGTCCATCAATGACTCGTTTTCCATCATTTGGGAAGACGAGGCTCAGCGTGACGAAGCCGAACGCCTGGTGCGGCGGATGCAGTTTCTCGACAAATTGTCTCAGGAAGTGCGTCAGCTCGAAGAGCGCCTCGACGAATAACCCAGCGCAGCCACTGGCGCTGCGCCCGAAATAAGACAGACATGGCCTTACTTCAAATAGCTGAGCCCGGACAAAGCCCGAAGCCCCATCAGCGGCGGCTTGCGGTGGGTATCGACCTGGGTACGACTAACTCGCTGGTGGCCGCCTTGCGTAGTGGCATCACTGCTCCGCTGGCTGACGCCCAAGGCGACGTGATCCTGCCCTCCGCGGTGCGCTACCACACTGACCGCGTCGAGGTGGGCAAGGTAGCCAGGGAGGCTTCGGCGTCCGACCCGTTGAACACGGTTGTCTCGGTCAAACGCCTCATGGGGCGTGGCATCGGCGACGTCAAGCAGCTGGGTGTACAGCTGCCGTATCGCTTCGTCGAAGGGCAGTCGCAGATGCCATTCATCGAAACGGTACAGGGCGCCAAGAGCCCCGTCGAAATATCCGCCGAAATCCTTCGTGCACTGCGTGAGCGCGCCGAGGCCGTGCTCGGGGGTGAGCTGGTTGGCGCTGTGATCACGGTGCCTGCCTACTTCGATGATGCACAGCGGCAGGCGACCAAGGATGCTGCGCGTTTGGCAAATCTGAACGTCCTGCGCTTGTTGAACGAGCCCACTGCCGCGGCAGTCGCCTATGGATTGGATCGTCAGGCCGAAGGCGTCGTGGCCATCTATGACCTGGGTGGCGGAACGTTCGACATCTCGATATTGCGGTTGTCCAAAGGCGTATTCGAAGTGCTCGCTACAGGTGGCGATACGGCGCTTGGCGGGGACGACTTCGATCACGCCGTGGCGGGATGGATCTTGGCTAAGGCGGGCACGTCCGAAGACCTCGACCCGGGCGCACAACGTGAAGTGCTGCGTATTGCCTGCGACGCTAAAGAAAAACTCAGTGAGCTGGACTCAGTGGCCGTCCGCTATGGCGATTGGTCGGGTGAGCTGACGCGCGCCACGTTCAATGAGCTGGTCGATCCCATGATCATGCGCAGCCTCAAGGCCTGCCGACGGGCATTGCGCGATTCGTCCGTCGAGCTCGGGGAAGTAGGCGCGGTGGTGATGGTTGGCGGGTCCACGCGCGTTCCGCGTGTTCGCGAATTGGTCGGCGAAATGTTTGGACGCGAGCCACTGACCGATATCGATCCTGACCAAGTCGTCGCGATCGGTGCGGCGATTCAGGCTGAAACGCTGGCCGGCAACAACCGGGATGGCGAAGAGCTCTTGCTGCTGGATGTGATTCCGCTGTCCCTCGGTCTCGAGACCATGGGCGGGTTGATGGAGAAGATCATCCCGCGCAACACCACGATTCCCGTGGCGCGCGCGCAGGACTTCACCACCTATAAAGATGGCCAGACGGCCATGATGATTCATGTGCTGCAGGGTGAGCGTGAATTGATCACGGATTGCCGTTCCCTGGCACGCTTCGAGTTGCGTGGTATCCCACCGATGGTGGCTGGCGCCGCCAAGATTCGCGTCACCTTTCAGGTCGATGCCGATGGATTGCTCAGTGTTTCTGCCCGCGAGACGGCCTCAGGCGTCGAATCGAGCATTCAGGTCAAGCCGTCTTATGGGCTGACCGATGGCGAGATCGCTCGCATGCTTGAGGACTCGTTCCACAAGGCCGGCGAGGACAAGGTCGCTCGTGCGCTTCGCGAACAGTTGGTCGACGCGCAGCGTCTGATCGAGGCCGTCGAAAGCGCCGTCGAGACAGATGGCGATCGCCTGCTTAGCGAAGAGGAGCGCATCGCGATCCTGGCACAGGTGGATACGCTTCGCAGCTTGATGGATAGCCCGGATGGTGCTGCGATCGAGCGGGAGATCAAGCGGCTGAGCCAGATTACAGATGCTTTTGCCGCGCGCCGGCTGGATTCCACCGTCAAGGCTGCGCTAGCCGGGCGGCGGCTCAACGATATCGAGGATTGACCCAATGCCGCAGATTGTTTTTCTGCCCCACGTCGACCATTGCCCGGACGGTGCAGTTGTGGACGCACAGCCAGGTGAGACGGTGCTCGACGCCGCGCTTCGCAACGGTATCGACATCGAGCATGCCTGCGAGAAGTCTTGCGCCTGTACGACATGCCACGTCGTGATTCGCGAAGGGTTCGGGTCGCTCGAGGCATCCGACGAGCTCGAAGACGACATGCTCGACAAGGCGTGGGGGTTGGAGCCGCACTCGCGTCTATCCTGCCAGGCGGTTGTCGCTGAGAGCGATCTCGTTGTGGAGATTCCCAAGTACACCATCAATCAGGTTTCTGAAGGTCACTGAAGATGGCACTCAAATGGGCAGATGTGCTCGATATTGCAATCGAGCTGGCTGACAGCAAACCGGATATCGATCCGCGATACGTGAATTTCGTCGAGTTGCACCGTTGGGTTGTAGCGCTGCCGCAATTTTCCGATGATCCGCAGCGTGGCGGTGAGAAGGTGCTGGAGGCGATACAGGCAGCCTGGATCGACGAAGTCCAGTGATCCTCGTCGTGCCGCCGTTGCGTTAGCAGCTGCTCGCTGCAGTCTGGCCACGGCCTTATATTCTTAATCCGAACCCGCGTATAATCCGTGGGTTTACTCGTTAGCTTTAACCCTCAGTTTGGAGTCCTACATGGCCCTGCAACGCACCTTCTCCATCATCAAGCCTGACGCTGTCGCCAAGAACGTGATCGGCGAAATCACCACCCGTTTCGAGAAGGCCGGCCTGCGCGTCGTCGCTTCCAAGATGGTCCAGCTGTCCGAGCGCGAAGCGGCCGGCTTCTACGCTGAGCACAGCGAGCGCGGCTTCTTCAAGGATCTGGTTGCGTTCATGACTTCCGGCCCGGTCATCGTGCAGGTATTGGAAGGCGAGAACGCCGTCCTCAAGAACCGTGAGTTGATGGGTGCCACCAATCCGAAGGAAGCCGCTCCGGGTACCATTCGTGCCGATTTCGCCGTCTCCATCGACGAGAACGCCGTGCACGGCTCCGACTCCGAGGCGTCCGCAGCGCGCGAAATCGCTTACTTCTTCGCGGCCACCGAAGTGTGCGCACGCATTCGCTGATCAGGCGAAGGTGAATCCAGATGAATGTATCGACCGGTAAGGTAAACCTGCTGGGGCTGACCCAGTCGCAGATGGAAGGCTTCTTCGATTCGATAGGGGAGAAGCGCTTTCGTGCCGGTCAGGTCATGAAGTGGATTCACCACTTCGGCGTCGATGATTTCGATGCCATGACCAACATTGGCAAGGTTTTGCGCGAAAAGCTCAAAGCCGCTGCCGAGATTCGGGGTCCGGAGATCGTCAGCGAAGACATTTCCGCCGATGGCACACGCAAGTGGGTGGTGCGCGTGGCGTCGGGCAGTTGCGTAGAGACGGTTTATATCCCTCAGGGTGGCCGCGGGACGCTGTGCGTCTCCTCCCAGGCGGGATGTGCGCTGGATTGCAGCTTCTGCTCGACCGGCAAACAAGGTTTCAATAGCAATCTCACTGCAGCCGAAGTGATTGGTCAGGTGTGGATTGCGAACAAGTCATTCGGCACCATTCCGGCCAAGATCGACCGGGCTATCACCAACGTGGTGATGATGGGGATGGGCGAGCCGCTATTGAACTTCGATAACGTGGTCGCTGCCATGCACATCATGATGGACGACCTCGGCTACGGTATATCCAAACGTAAGGTGACCTTGTCGACCTCCGGCGTCGTTCCGATGATCGAGGAGCTCAGCAAGGTAATCGACGTATCCCTGGCGCTATCGCTGCATGCGCCTAATAACGCGTTGCGTGACCAGTTGGTGCCGATCAATAAGAAATATCCACTCGAGATGCTGCTGGCAGCCTGTCAGCGCTACATTTCGAACCTGGGTGAAAAACGCGTGCTCACGATCGAATACACGTTGCTCAAAGGCGTCAATGATCAGCCTGAGCACGCTGATGAACTGATCGCGTTGCTCGCCAGCATTCCGTGCAAAATCAATCTGATCCCGTTCAATCCCTTCCCTCATTCTGGATATGAGCGGCCCAGCAACAATGCCATCCGCCGTTTTCAGGACATGCTGCACAAAGCCGGGCACAATGTGACCGTGCGTACCACGCGTGGCGAGGATATCGACGCCGCGTGCGGCCAGCTGGTCGGTCAGGTGATGGATCGTACACGCCGAAGCGAGCGCTACATCGCCGTGCGTGAACTGCATTCCGAGCCAGGTACGGCGACCGTCGTTTCGAACCGCTCCTGAGGGGATGCTAATGTTTTTGCGCGTCGCGCTGCTGTTGTTTGTTGGTTTGTTAGCTGGTTGCGTGTCTTCTGGTTCCATTGATCCGCTGCGCACCAGCGAGGGGCGCACCGAGGCGCGCGATGCCTATATCCAGCTCGGTATCGGTTACCTGCAACAAGGCGATACGTCGCGTGCTAAACGACCGTTACGCAAAGCCCTGGAGCTGGATCCGAATAGCGCGGATGCCCATGCTGCGTTGGCGCTAGTGTTCCAGACCGAAATGGAAAACAAACTCGCCGACGAGCATTACCGCAAAGCGCTTTCCAGCCGCAACGACGCGCGCATCTTGAACAATTACGGAAGCTTCCTGTTCGAGCAGAAACGTTACCAGGAGGCGCTTGAGCGTTTTTCCAAGGCAGCTGAAGACAACCTCTATTCTGAGCGCTCTAGGGTTTTTCAAAACATGGGCATGACCGCGTTGCAGCTTGGGCAACGCGAGCAGGCAGAAACCTATTTCACCCGGGCCTTGCGCCTCGACAGCCGGCAACCGCGCGCACTGCTCGAACTTGCCCAACTGGCTTACGAGGACAAGCAGTACGTCCCGGCCAAGCGTTACTACGACAGCTTCAGTCGTCTGTCCGAGCAGAACGCGCGCAGCCTGCTGCTAGGCATTCGTCTGGCTACTATTCACCAGGACCGCGGCCAGGCCGCTAGCCTCGCGCTGCAACTCAAGCGGCTCTACCCTGGGACTGCCGAATACCAACAGTTTCTATCGGAGCAACGATGACAGCGCCACAATCCGAAGCCGCTTCCTCGGCGCTTGCCAACCCCGGCGAAACCCTGCGTGCCGCGCGTGAAAGCAAGAATTGGTCGCTTTCTTCGGTGGCCCAGCAGCTTAATCTGTCAGAGCGCTCACTAACTCAGATCGAGGCTGGCGACTTCAGCCAGATGCCGGGCCACACTTTTGCCCGTGGCTACGTTAGGGCCTATGCCAAGCTGCTGGGGTTGGATCAAGCTCGATTGGTCCAGCAGTTCGACCACCACACTGGTACCGATGCAACCGGTAGCCGCGTCAACAGCTTGGGCTACATCGACCAGCCGGTGAGGCTGTCCCGCAGCATGGTGCGGTTCTTCACGTTCTTGCTGACCATTGTCATCGCAGTGGGAGCGTTTCTTTGGTGGCAGGACCGTACGGCTCGAAATGAATCCGGTCGATCGGTTTCCGCGCTCGAGCGGATCGAGGTGGAAGCCGCCGATGGCACCACCGAAATCCACCTGCTCGATCGTGCTGAGGAGCCCGAAGAGCCAGCCGCCGACGCTGCTGACCCAGAGCACTCACTGCCTGAACCGACTGAGGCACCAGCGCCGGCGACTGAATCGCAGGTCACGATCGAACAGACGCTGGGCCAACCTAACGCTGCTGCACCGGTAGAGCAGTCTGCAACTGCTGACCCGGCCGCTCCGACCGAAGCAGCTATTGCGCTTGAGCCGGTCCCAGTCACGCCGGCCGAGACGGAAGCCCCAGCAGCCGAAACAGCACAGTCGGCACAAACCGAAGTGGCACAAGGGGAGGGCCAGTTGAGCCTGGTCTATAACGCCGATTGCTGGACCCAGGTCACCGATGCCGATGGCAACGTACTCTACAGCGCGCTGGCGCGAGCCGGCACTAGCCGCACCGTCACGGGCAAGGTGCCGCTCGATGTTCATCTGGGCTTCGCCTCTGGCGTTGAGGTCCGGTTCAACGGCGAAGCGGTCGATCTCTCTGGCAAAACACGTGGCGAAACAGCCCGTTTCAAGCTCGGACAGTAATCATGCATAGTGAGTCTCCTATCAAACGTCGACCGTCCCGCAAGATCTGGGTCGGCAACGTCCCGGTTGGCGGCGACGCGCCAATTGCCGTGCAGAGCATGACCAACACCGAGACCTGCGATGTCGATGCGACTGTCGCGCAGATCCAGCGTTTGCAGGATGCCGGTGCCGATATCGTCCGCGTTTCCGTGCCCTCCATGGAGGCGGCCGAAGCATTTGGCAAGATCAAGCAGCGTGTCGGCGTTCCGCTGGTTGCAGACATCCACTTCGATTATCAGATCGCGTTGCGGGTGGCTGAGCTCGGTGTGGACTGTCTGCGTATCAATCCCGGCAACATCGGTCGCGAGGACCGCGTGCGTGCGGTGGTCGAAGCAGCCCGCGAGCGAGGTATCCCGATCCGTATCGGTGTCAATGCGGGCTCCCTGGAAAAGGATCTGCAAAAAAAATATGGCGAGCCGACACCGGAAGCACTGGTTGAATCCGCGCTGCGCCATGTCGAGCACCTGGATCGGCTGAATTTTCCGGATTTCAAAGTCAGCGTGAAGGCGTCCGACGTCTTCATGGCTGTAGCGGCTTACCGGTTGCTCGCCGACAAGATCGAGCAGCCGCTACACCTGGGCATCACCGAAGCCGGTGGGTTGCGCTCCGGTACCGTCAAGTCCGCCGTGGGGCTGGGCATGCTCTTGGCCGAGGGGATCGGCGACACCATCCGTATCTCGCTAGCGGCCGATCCGGTCGAGGAAATCAAGGTTGGGTTCGATATTCTGAAGTCCCTGCGGCTGCGCTCGCGTGGGATCAACTTCATCGCCTGCCCGAGCTGCTCCCGACAGAATTTCGATGTCGTGAAGACGATGAACGATTTGGAGGGGCGCCTGGACGATCTGCTCGTGCCGATGGACGTCGCGGTCATCGGCTGCGTGGTCAATGGCCCCGGCGAAGCCAAGGAAGCCCACATTGGCTTGACCGGAGGCACGCCGAACAACCTGGTCTACATAGACGGCAAACCTGCGCAAAAACTGAACAACGAGAATCTCGTAGACGAGCTGGAACAGTTGATCCGCCGCAAAGCTGCGGAAAAGACCGAGGCCGATGCTGCGTTGATCCTGCGCAGCTGATAAGGAAAGAAATTGAGCAAGTCCCTGCAAGCCATCCGCGGCATGAACGACATTCTGCCGCAGCAAACGCCGGTTTGGCGCTACCTCGAAACGACCTTCGCCGAACTGCTCGATGCCTATGGCTACAGTGAGATTCGCCTGCCGATCCTGGAATTCACCGATCTGTTCGCACGCGGCATCGGCGAAGGCACCGATGTCGTGGATAAAGAGATGTACACCTTCCTGGACCGCAACGAGGAATCGCTGACCTTGCGTCCAGAAGGCACTGCCGGTTGTGTTCGTGCGGTTCTTGAACATGGCATGACTGGTGGCGGCCAGGTGCAAAAGCTGTGGTACAGCGGCCCAATGTTTCGCTATGAGAAGCCACAAAAGGGGCGCTATCGCCAGTTCCACCAGATCGGGGTTGAGGTCTTCAACCAGCCCGGTCCTGACATTGATGCCGAACTGATCGTGTTGACTGCTCGGCTGTGGAAGCGCCTCGGCTTTGCCGACGCGGTAACGTTGCAGCTCAACAGTCTCGGTTCCAGCGAGGCGCGGGCCCGCTATCGCGAGGCGCTGGTCGCTTATCTGCAGCAGCGCTTCGACCAGCTTGACGAGGACAGCCAGCGCCGCCTGACGACAAATCCGCTGCGCATTCTCGACAGCAAGAATGCCCAGACCCAGGCATTGCTCGCTGACGCTCCCACCCTTCATGACTACCTGGACGAGGAATCCCGCCTTCACTTCGAGGGGCTCAAGGCTCGGCTGGACGCGGCGGGTATCGCCTACGAGATCAATCCGAAGCTGGTCCGCGGGCTGGACTATTACGGTCGTACCGTGTTCGAGTGGGTCACGGACAAGCTGGGTGCACAAGGCACCGTCTGTGCCGGGGGCCGTTACGACGGACTGGTGACCCAGTTTGGTGGTAAACCGACACCTGGCGTAGGGTTCGCGATGGGCATCGAGCGGCTGGTACTGCTGCTCGAGACACTGGCGCTGGTTCCCGCCGAGCTGAATCGCCCCGCGCATGCATATATCTGTGCGTTCGGCGAGGCCGCTGAGCTCGCGGGCCTGGCGCTGGCCGAGCGGCTTCGAGACGAGTTGCCTGGCTTGCGGCTGCTGGTCAATGCCGGCGCCGGAAGCTTCAAGAGTCAGTTCAAGAAGGCCGACAAGAGCGGGGCGCGCGTTGCGCTGATCCTCGGTGAGGACGAGTTGGCCGAGCGCGTGGTAGGTTTCAAGCCGCTGCGCGACGACACCGAGCAACAAAGCATTGGCTGGGACGCTCTTGCAGCGCGCCTGGCTGCCTGCATGGCATGACCGGCAGGCCTGAAAATCGCGAATCGAAAGGAGTAACGGAGTGACCTCGGGCTCAGAAGAAGAACAATTGGCGGCAATCAAGGATTGGTGGCAGCGTAACGGCAAGCCGCTGCTGCTTGGTGCCGTCGTGGCGTTGATCCTGGTGTTCGGTTGGCAATTCTGGCAGAAGCGCCAGCTCACCCAGGCGCAGAACGCCTCAGCTGTCTATCAGCAGCTACTTAACGCGGTGCTGGAAGAAGGTGAAGTGGATACGGCCGAAGTGTCGCGTCTTGGCAATGTGCTGAAGAACGAGTTTGCCGGTACTCACTATGCGCAGTACGGCAGCCTATTCGTTGCCAAGGTGGCGGTTGAGAGCGGGCGCCTGGACGAAGCAGCGACCGAGCTGCAGGCCGTCATCGACAAACCGGCCGACAAGACGCTCGGCGAACTAGCGCGCCAGCGCCTGGCAAGGGTGATGGCTGCGCAGGACAAAGCCGAGGCGGCTTTGGGCTTGCTCGATGGTGAAGCGCCCAAGGCTTTCGCTGCCAGTCGCGAAGAGTTACGCGGTGATCTGCTCGTGCAGCTGGGCCGCAACGATGAGGCCCATGCCGCCTATACCAAGGCCAAGGAGGCACTGTCGCAGGATGCCGCCATTGGCGGACTTCAGCTGAAACTGGACGACCTGGCTCGTGGAGAGGCGTGAATTGATGCGTTGGAAAACTGCCGCGCTATTGTCGATGGCCATATTGGCTGCCGGTTGCAGTAGCAACGATACGAAAGAACCCGAGCCTGCCGAATTGGTGAAGTTCGATCAGGAAGTCGAACTGAAAACCGAGTGGAGCCGCTCGATCGGTGACGGACAAGGCGAAACCTATAATCTGCTGGTTCCGGCCGTGTATGGCGACGAAATCTTCGCTGCCGATAACGAGGGCCTGGTCGTCGCGATGGATCGTCACACCGGCAAGGTGAACTGGAAGCAGGAGCTCGAGGTGCCCGTTTCCGGTGGCGTCGGCGTCGGCTACGGGCTGGTGCTGGTGGGTACGCTGCGTGGCGAGGTCATTGCACTCGACGTATCCAATGGTGAAGAGCGCTGGCGCAGCCGCGTCGGCAGCGAGGTGCTGTCTGCACCGGCTGTGAATGGCGACGTAGTGGTCGTTCAGACCCAGGACGACCGCGTCCTTGCCTTGGAAATAGACACCGGGACGCAACGCTGGAGCTACGAAAGCTCGCCGGCAGTCCTCACGCTTCGGGGAACCGGTGCGCCCTTGCTGACCAATCAGCTCGCGGTGGCCGGCCTGTCCAGCGGTAAGGTTGTCGCGCTGGATACTGGCCGTGGTCTGCCTGTATGGGAGCAGCGTATCGCCATACCGCAGGGGCGTTCCGAACTCGAGCGCGTCGTGGACATCGATGGCGGCCTGCTGCTTTCGGGGGGCACGCTTTATGTGGCGAGCTTTCAGGGACGCGCAGCGGCGCTGGACCTGGAAAGCGGTCGTGTCCTTTGGCAGCGTGATGCTTCGACTTCATCGGGCGTCGCGCTGGGCTACGGTAGTGTTTACGTGAGCCAGGCCGAAGGCACCGTTCTGGGGATTGATGAGCGATCCACGACCGTACTGTGGAGCAACGACTCGCTGGCCCGTCGCGGCCTCTCCGGACCGGCCGTGTTTTCGAGCTACGTTGCGGTTGGCGACAAGGAAGGCTATCTGCACTTGCTGAGTCAGGTCGACGGCCGTTTCGTGGCGCGTACCCGTATCGACAGTGATGGCGTCCGTGTCAGTCCGGTCGTCGAAGGCGACTGGCTGTACGCATTCGGCAACGGTGGCAAGCTCGTCGCGCTGACCATTCGCCAGGCGGACTGAGCCCCTCGTTCGCACGGTGCCTCGCCTTGGCGGGGCAACGATATCCGGCCGCTGCCCTGCAGCGGCCTTCGTGTTTTCTGAAATAACGCAGTGGAGAGCCGTATGGTTCCCGTAATCGCCCTGGTGGGCCGCCCCAACGTCGGCAAGTCGACGCTGTTCAACCGCCTGACCAAGAGCCGTGACGCCATCGTCGCCGAGTACGCCGGCCTGACCCGAGATCGTCAGTATGGCGAGGCAAAGTGGCAGGGCCGCACCTATATCGTTATCGATACCGGGGGCCTCACCGGTGATGAGCAGGGCATCGACGCGAAGATGGCCGAACAATCGCTGCAGGCGATGCAGGAAGCCGACGCGGTGATGTTCATGGTCGATGCGCGCGCCGGAATGACACCAGGCGACCAGATGATCGCCGAACATCTGCGCAAGATGAACAAGCAGTACTTCCTGGTGGTGAACAAGGTCGACAGCATCGATCCCGACTTGGCCCGGGCTGAGTTCAGCCCACTCGGGCTCGGTGACGCGCTGCCGATCGCCGCTGCCCACGGCCGCGGCATCAACTACATGCTTGAGCGCGCGCTGGGGGCCTTTCCGCGCGACAACGTCGAGACGCTGGAGGACGGCGAGTCGGATGAGGTCGTTGCTCTCGAGGAAGGCCAGGAGCCGAAGCGGATTCCGGGCCCGAGCGAGAAGGACGGGATCAAAATCGCCATCATCGGGCGCCCTAATGTCGGCAAGTCCACGTTGGTCAATCGCATGCTGGGCGAGGAGCGGGTGATCGTCTATGACCAGGCCGGCACGACGCGCGACAGTATCTATATTCCCTTCGAGCGCGATGAGGAAAAGTACACGCTGATCGACACCGCTGGGGTGCGCCGTCGCGGCAAGATCTTCGAGGCCGTCGAGAAGTTTTCGGTGGTCAAGACGTTGCAGGCGATCCAGGATTCGAACGTGGTCATCTTCGTGATGGATGCGCGCGAAGGCGTGGTCGAGCATGACCTGAACCTGCTCGGCTTCGTGCTGGAAAGCGGGCGTGCCCTGGTGATCGCGCTGAACAAGTGGGATGGCATGGAGCCCAGCGAGCGCGACTACGTCAAGACCGAGCTGGAGCGCCGGCTGTTCTTCGTTGATTTCGCCGATATTCATTTCATCTCGGCCAAGCATGGCACGGGCGTGGGTAACCTCTACCAATCCGTTCAGGCGGCCTTCAGGTCCGCTGTCACTCGCTGGCCGACCAGCCGTTTAACGCAGATTCTCGAGGATTCGGTTCGCGAGCATGCGCCGCCTATGGTGTCTGGCCGTCGAATCAAGCTGCGCTACGCCCACCTTGGGGGCGCTAACCCGCCGCTGATCGTGATCCACGGCAATCAGGTCGAAGCGGTGCCGAAGTCTTACACGCGCTACCTGGAGAACACCTACCGGCGTGTGCTCAAGTTGGTCGGCACACCGATCCGGATCGAGTACAAGGGCGGGGAAAACCCTTACGAGGGGAAGAAGAACACCCTGACCGACCGCCAGGTCAACAAAAAGCGGCGCCTCATGTCGCACCATAAGAAGGCTGAGAAGAAGCGTCGCGACAAAAAGCGCTGACGCTTCAGCCTTCGTCGAACGACTGGTCCATGTCCAGGGCCGGTCGTGGGTGCCTGGGTTTGCCGACCTGGCGAGCGGGGTTGCCGACCACGGTGGTATGCGGCGCTACCGCATGCAGCACGATACTGCCGGCACCCACCTTGGCGCCTTCGCCGATCTCGATGTTGCCTAGAATCTTCGCCCCCGCCCCGATCATCACGCCGCTGCGCACCTTCGGGTGCCGGTCGCCGCTTTCCTTACCGGTTCCGCCCAGCGTCACGCCCTGCAGAATCGAGACATCGTCGCCGACCTGCGCGGTTTCGCCGATGACGATCCCAGTGCCGTGGTCGAGCATGATGCCGCTGCCGATGCGGCTGGCTGGATTGATGTCGATGCCCAGGCGCTGGTTGCAGCGCGACTGTATGAAGAGCGCGAGCAGGCGTTCGTCCTGCTGCAGTAATTGATGGCCGACGCGATAGGCCTGAAGCGCCAGGTAGCCTTTGGAGAAGAGGAAGGCTTCGAGCAAGTTCTCGTAGGCCGGGTCGCGGTTGACGATCGCCTCCAGATCGCGCCAACCCTGTTCGGCCAGTTGTGGGGCGGCGCGGTGAAGGGTGGTGAAGCGGTCGCGAAGGGCGACGGCCTGCGCGTCGTTGTCAGCCAGCGCACGGCCGATGTTTTCCGCGAGTGCGTCGCCCAGGTTGGAGTGAGCCAGGACGGCCTGTTGGAGTAGTCCATGCAAGGCCGGTTCCTTTTGCTGTGCCTGCCCGGCTTGGGCGTGTAGCGCTTGCCAGAGGGTCGGATGGGTGTCGCTGGGCATGCCTGATCCTTATCCGAAGCGGAAGTCGTAGGGCTGTCGTGTCGCTCAACTGTAGCAGCCCAGCCGCGTTGCCCGGACGGCCTCGTATCGGGCCGCCTGCATCGGCTATTCTGTCGGACCCTGCCGTAGCCCGTGCGGCAGGCCAGTTGGAAGGCGGCCATGCTCATCAGTAAATTGCCCCATGTCGGCACTACCATCTTCACCACCATGTCGCAGCTGGCGGCTCAGACGGGTGCGCTGAACCTGTCGCAGGGCTTCCCTGATTTTGACGGCCCGGATGCGTTACGCGAGGCCGTGGCCCACCATGTCATGGCCGGGCACAACCAGTACGCCCCCATGACCGGCCTGCCAGCGTTACGCGAGCAGGTGGCCAGCAAGGTCGCGGCACGCTACGGTCGGCAAGTCAGTGCCGATACCGATGTCACCATTACGCCCGGCGCTACCCAGGCGATCTTTTGCGCAATCCACGCGGTCGTCCGGCCGGGCGACGAAGTGATCGTGTTCGATCCCTGCTATGACAGCTACGAGCCCTCCGTCGAGCTGGCTGGAGGTGTGTGCGTGCATCAAGCGCTGAGCCTGCCAGGCTTCTCGATCGACTGGCAGAAGCTGGCTGATGCGATCAACCCGCGTACGCGCATGATCGTGCTGAACACGCCGCACAATCCCAGTGGGACTCTGATCGAGCGGGCGGATCTTGACCGCCTGGCGACGCTGATTCGCGACCGTGACATCTACGTGCTCAGCGACGAGGTGTACGAACATCTGGTGTTCGACGGCCGTGAGCATGCCAGCGTGCTGCGTCACGACGAGCTGTACGAGCGCGCCTTCGTGGTCAGCTCGTTCGGCAAGACCTACCACGTCACCGGCTGGAAGACCGGCTACGTCATCGCGCCGCCTGCGCTCGGCAACGAGCTGCGCAAGGTGCACCAATACGTCAGCTTTACCGGCGTAACGCCGCTGCAGTGGGCGCTGGCGGATTTCATGGCAGCCCACCCGGAGCATCTCGACGAGTTGCCGGGCTTCTACGAGGCCAAGCGTGATCTGTTCTGCGACCTGCTCGCCGGCTCGCGATTCAGCTTCAACCGGGCGGCTGGCACCTATTTCCAGCTGGCTGACTATTCGTCGATTCGCCCCGATCTCGATGACGTCTCGATGTCCGAATGGTTGACCCGGGAGCATGGCGTCGCGACGATTCCGATCTCAGTGTTCTACCAGACGCCGCCGGAAGGCCTGCGACTGGTTCGCTTCTGCTTTGCAAAACGAGAGGAGACGCTGCGCCAGGCAGCGGAACGACTATGCGCGATTTGACAACCCTACCCGATCTTGAGCTGGCGCTCATCCAGACGAGCCTCGTCTGGCAGGATGCCCAGGCCAACCGGGAGCAGTTCATCGGCTTGCTCGACGAGGCGCGCGGCGCCGATCTGATCGTGCTTCCCGAGATGTTCACCACCGCTTTTTCGATGAGCGCCGCAGAATTGGCCGAGCCCGAGGAAGGGCCGACCTATGCGTGGCTGCGCGAGCATGCGGCGCGGATGAAGGCGGTGGTCACGGGTAGCGTCATCATCGAGGCGGCGGACGGCACGCACCGCAACCGGTTACTCTGGGCGCGCCCTGATGGCCAAATCGCTCATTACGACAAGCGCCACTTGTTCCGCATGGCTGGCGAGCACGAGCACTACACTGCCGGCAGCGAACGCGTGCTGTTCGAACTGAACGGCTGGCATGTGCGTCCGTTGATCTGTTACGACCTGCGCTTCCCGGTATGGAGCCGCGACGCGCACGACACCGACCTGCTGCTCTACACGGCAAACTGGCCCGCCGCGCGGCGCAGTGCCTGGAACCGGTTGCTGCCGGCGCGTGCCATCGAGAACCTGTGTTTCGTGGCGGCGGTGAATCGGGTCGGGGAAGACGGTAAAGGCTACCCATACAGCGGTGATAGCCAGGTGCTCGACTATTTGGGCGATCCGCTGCTGGAAGCTGGCGATGCGGACGGCGTGTTCCGGATAACGCTAAGTGCTGGCAACCTCGCAAGGTTTCGCAGCAAGTTCCCGGCTTATCGCGATGGCGATGCGTTTGAGCTGAAGTATTGAGCGCGGCGAGTCAGCGACGGGCGGCCCGGCTTTGCTTGTGACGCCACATCAGCATGCCGTAGATCGAGGCGTTGGTCAGCACGACGATAGCCGCCAGCGCGTACTGCACAGGTACGCTCAGCCAGTCGGGGTAGATGAGCGGCAGCAGGTGATGCTCGATGAAACCAGCCTCGTACCCGGCCTCGCCCGCGAGCCGGCGTAGCTGATTTTCCAGGCCGGTCAGTGGGCATAGGCGGCCAGTGAGCTCGACATAGACGCCCCAGGCCGCAGCGGGGAGATGCAGCACAATCCAGCCCCGCTTCCAGGCGACCAACAGGCCGCCAAGCAACACGAACAGAATGAATGCCAGGTGCACTAGCAGTACCGCATCCGCGGCAATCCGGTAGAGCATGACGTCATTCCCTCGAACTGGGCGGGTTGAAGGCGCTGATCTGGCGGTCTTGCCGGCGGGCCAGCAGGCCTACCGCGAACAGCGCACCAAGCAACGCCATGAACATGTCCGACTGGGTGTCCCAGGGGTCGCCCTGCGTTCCGAGAAAATCCTCTGCACCTTGGCCGGCCAGCAACGCCACCCACCACTCGATGAGTTCGTAGAAGGCGCTGAATCCCAAGGCCACGCAGATGGCGAGGAAACCGAGCATCCGCCCTGGCCTGACGACGCCGAGGCGTAGCAGGATCTCCCGGGCCAGCAGCGCAGGGGTAACGCCCTGGATGAAGTGGCCAAGCTTGTCGTAGGGGTTGCGCTCCAGGTCCAGCCAATCCTGGACCCAGAAGCCCGGCGGCACCCGGGCGTAGGTGTAGGCGCCACCGAGAATCAGGACCAACGCATGAATGGCGATCACCCCATACAACAGCCGCGTCAGCGGCAAACGACCGTAGCTCCAAACGAGCAGCGGGGCGGCAATCAGCACGGGTGCAACTTCGAGTAGCCAGGTGGCGCGGTCATAAGGCGCGATGCCGGAGCAGACAAGGGCCAGCAGAACCCCGGTTGAGAGCGTCGCGTAGAGCGTTTTATCGTGCATGTCAGGCCTCCCGGATGCAGCAGAGCATGCAATGCGCGCCTGGCCGGCGCAACGACCTAGCCCGGCCTCCCGAATGTTCGTTCTGCGTCGCCATGGCGAGAGAGCAGGCGAGGGCAGCGCTGCAGGTCGACCTGGCCAACATAGCGGTTGGCGTTGCCCTGCGCGCAAGCCACGCTACGGTTTCGCCAGCGTTCCCATTCGTCGACCGGATACTGCCTGTTCCATAGGTCGTAGAGCCGTCGGTCTTGCTTCGACAGGCGCAGGTGATAGCGCTCGCTCATGTACAGGTAAACCCGGGCGATCACGCCGCGGCTGTAAGCCGGCGGCATGGCGGTGCGTTGTTTGAAGTTCACCACGAACGGGCATGCCCCGTACTGGGTCGGCTTTTCGCTGAGCATGCCGAAACCGTAGTTGCTGCGATCGCCGTTCACTTCTCCGACGACGGGCACGAGATTGTGCAGGTCGGCTTCCGCCTGGCTGAATACCGGATCGCGAGAGGTGCATTGCTTGCGGCCGCCCTGTTGCCAGCATTGTCGCTGGTGGCCGATCACCCAAGCCGGGACGATGTGCTCCCATTCGACCCGCGCGGCGCGCCTGGGCTGTTTTCGGGGTTGGTAGCCACAGCTGGCGAGGTCGATGCGGCTGCCCTTGAACTGACAGCGGCAATAGAAGTCGACGGGGCGTTCGGCATAGATCCGCGAGGCGATCTTCTTCGCTTCGCGAAACGTGCGTGGCGCCTCGGCGTGGGTCTGGACGGGTAAAAGCAAGGCGAGCAGAAGCAGGCTGAGCAGGCGCATGGTGTTCTCGACGACAGGCTGAGAATCGCATCCATGCGGGGCGCGCTATCTTACTGATCTGGCTGAATCTTCATAGATAACAATAAGTTACTGATATCACCTGGCCTGCTCCAAGCCCAGCCGATTGATCCGCAGCGAGGCCAGGATAATTACTCCACCAATGGCCAACAGCAACAGATTGGTTTCGGTGCCCCAGATGACCAGGTTGAGAATCAGGCCAACCGGTACGGCCATGTTGTTCATGACCGCAAGGGTCCCGGCGTCGACCAGCGTGGCCCCCTTGTTCCAGCAGAACTGGCCCAGCGCCGTCGCCAACACGCCCATCCAGATCAATACGCCCCATTGGGCCGGGGTACTCGGTAATTTGTCTGGATTGCCGAACAGCAACCATGCCGGCAGCACGATGACCAGTGCCCCGAGGAAGAAATAACCGAAGCGGCGGTAAAGCGGAATGTCCGAAGGATAGCGCTGGGCCAGATGCTTATAGCCGACCTGGCCGGCAGCGAAGGTAAAGTTCGCCAGCTGCATGAGCAGGAAGCCGCCTAGGAAGTCCTCGGTGATACCGTCGTAGCGGATGATCGCTGCGCCAAGCACCGCCACGGCGGCGGCCACCAGTGCCCACGGGTTGAAGCGGCGGTTGATCGCGTCGTCGATGAGCGTCACGTGCAGGGGCGTCAACACCGTGAACAGCAGCACTTCGGCGACGGTCAACACGTTGAAACTGAGGTAGAGGCACAGGTAGGTCACGCCGAATTGCAGCGCGCCAACCAGCGTGACACCGGCGATGAAACCGGGCGCCACACCACGCCAGCGTGTCAAGGGCAGGAACACGGCGCTGGCGAGCAGCACGCGGGTGAGAACGGCGAAGTAGCTGTCGACCTGGCCGGCAAGGTAGGCGCCGATCAGGTTAAAGGAATAGGCCCAGAGCAGGGTGACGAGAACCAGGTAGCGCATGCCGACTCCTCATGACGGGGCGGCGACCATACCGGCTCGGTGCGAAAGGGGGAAGAGGTCGTGCAGCCATCCCGAGGCGCGAATGCGCCCCGGGTTAGGTGGTCGCGTCAGGCCGCCTTGCTCTGCGCTTCGCGAGATGCCCGGTTCAAGGCGCTAAACAGCGCGCGAATGCTGGCTGTCGTGATGTTTTCGTCGATGCCGATTCCATGCAGCGGTCGCTCGCCGTCCAGGCGGACCTCGATATAGGCGGCCGCGCGGGCGTTGCTGCCGGCGCCGATCGAATGCTCGTGGTAATCCATGATCTCCAGCTTGACCGGCAAGCCCGCAACCAGCGCCTCCAGCGGGCCCTTGCCGATGCCGCGCCAGCGCATGATCTCGCCCTCGCTGGACACCTCCACATCGACGGCGCTGGTGCCGTTCTCCTCCTGCAAGCGATGGCTCTTCAACGTGTAGGGGGCGGTAGCCTGCAAGTACTCGCTTTCCAGCAATGCATAGATCTGCTTGGCACTCATTTCCAGGCCGAGGCGATCGGTTTCGCGTTGCACCACCTGGCTGAACTCGATCTGCATGCGCCGTGGCAGGCTGATGCCGTATTCCTGCTCGAGCAGGTAGGTGATGCCACCCTTGCCGGACTGGCTGTTGACACGAATCACCGCTTCGTAGCTGCGGCCGATGTCGGCCGGGTCGATTGGCAGATAGGGCACTTCCCACATGCCGTTCGGGTCCTGCTGGCTGAAACCCTTGCGGATCGCGTCCTGGTGCGAGCCGGAGAAGGCGGTGTGGACCAGGTCGCCGACATAGGGATGGCGCGGATGCACCGGCAGCTGGTTGCATTCCTCGACCACCTTGCGCACGGCGTCGATATCGGAGAAGTCCAGTTGCGGATCGACACCCTGGGTGTAGAGGTTCAGCGCCACGGTCACCAGGTCGACGTTGCCGGTGCGTTCGCCGTTGCCGAACAGGCAGCCTTCGACGCGATCGGCACCCGCCATCAGGCCCAGCTCGGTGGCGGCGACACCGGTGCCGCGGTCGTTATGGGTGTGCAGGCTGATCAGCACGCTGTCGCGCTTGTTTACATGGCGACCGAAGTACTCGATCTGATCGGCGTAGATGTTCGGCGTCGCCGCTTCGATCGTCGCCGGCAGGTTGAGAATCAGCTTCTGCGCAGGCGTCGGCTGGAACACCTCGATCACGGCGTTGCACACCTCGACGGCAAAGTCGGTCTCGGTCGAGCTGAACACCTCGGGCGAATACTCGAAGCGCCAATCGGTTTCAGGCGCTGCCTCGGCCAGACGCTTGATGACCTTCGCCGCGCTCACGGCGATGTTCACCACACCGGCCCTGTCCTGGTTGAAGACGATGCGGCGGAAGCTCGGCGCGGTCGCGTTGTAATAGTGGACGATGGCCCGCTTGGCGCCCTTAAGCGATTCGAAGGTACGGGTGATCAGGTCCTCGCGGGCCTGGGTCAGTACCTGGATGGTCACGTCGTCGGGAATATGACCGCCCTCGATCAGTTCACGGACGAAATCGAAATCGGTCTGCGACGCCGACGGGAAGCCCACCTCGATCTCCTTGAGGCCGATCTGCACCAGTGTCTTGAAGAAACGCATTTTCTTGCCGGCATCCATCGGCTCGATCAGCGACTGGTTGCCGTCGCGCAGATCGGAGCTCAGCCAGATCGGTGCCTGCGTGATGGTTTTCGATGGCCAGGTCCGATCCGCAATGTTGATCGCCGGAAAAGCGCGATATTTCGTCGAGGGATTCTTGAGCATGGTCATGGTGTTTCTCCGTCGGTGGCGTGGGCGAGAGGGGGCGGCTCTCGCGTACAGCATCGTTGATGGTGCAAACCTAGTTGGTCTCCGGGATCTATTGCAAGAACAGTTTTAAAATTGGAATAAATCACCAATTATTCTTTTTGAAAGCAATAAATGGTTGGAAAGGGTGGCTGGTTGGGCGTTCGCTTGCCGCCTGGCTTGCGGCCTCATGTCGCATCGATGGGTCGAATGGGCGTGCGATGATCCTGCCGCTCCGCTGGAGCTTGTCTGAAACAGGAATGCAGTCGTGACACGCAAAGGGCTTTCGACATCGAGCATCTGGCTTGGCTTGTTCGCCATGCTGATGATTCATGTCGGCCCCTTGTACTCCGCCCTGCAGGCCACCGCTGCGCAGACATCCAACGCCAGTGCGCATGTGCACCTGCATGATGAGCTAGGGCAGGCGGCTTCTACCGCCATGGACCACCACGGCGGCCGCGGGGTCAGTGCCCCCGCATGGCTGAGCGCGCTGAAATTCTGCGGCTATTGCGAGCTGCTGACGCTCAATCCGCCGCTGACACTGTCGTTGCAGCTAGCCTTGCCGCTGCTGCGTCCTGTCCCCGTCCATGCACTGCCTGCGAAGCCTCTGCCCCCGACCCGGCGCAGCAGCAGCGGATACCCGCGCGCGCCACCCGTACTGCCTGGCTGATGCTCCGGGCCGCCTGCACGCGGCCTGACAAGTCAACGCAGATATGGAAAACCTATGTCCAGGCACACTCGTGGTTGCACGGCGCGCTCGCGCCTGTCCGTTACTTTTGCTCTTCGTCCTGGCTGCCGTCGCTGGCAGCTGGCCCATGGCGCCTTGCTGGCCGTGCTGGCCGGCACGGCGCTCGCGGCCGAACCTACCGATCCGCAGGACCACGCCGCGCATGCCGACGCTGGCGCGACGTATGAGCTGGCGCCCATGGTCATCACTGGTGTCGCGCAGCAATCGCCGCTCACCGTGGTCACCGATCCGAAGGTTCCGCGCCAGCCGATGCCGGCCAGCGACGGTGCCGATTACCTGAAGACCATCCCCGGCTTCTCGGCGGTGCGTAACGGCGGCGTCAACGGCGATCCGGTGTTTCGTGGCATGTTCGGCTCGCGCCTGAAGTTGCTGTCCAACGGCGGCGAGATGCTTGGCGCTTGCCCGAGCCGCATGGACTCGCCCAGCTCGTACATCAGCCCGGACACCTACGACAAACTGACGGTCATCAAGGGGCCACAGACGGTGCTCTGGGGCCCCGGCGCGTCGGCTGCCACGGTGCTCTTCGAGCGTGAGCCGGAGCAGTTCAGCGAGCCGGACTACCGCCTCAATGGCAGCGTGCTGACGGCTTCGAACGGACGCTTCGACCGTAACCTCGATGCGGCCGCCGGCAATGCCCAAGGCTACGCGCGGCTGATGGCCAACAGTTCGCAGGCCGATGACTACGCCGATGGCAACGGCGATACCGTCCCGTCGCGCTATGCCAAGTGGAACAGCGACGTCGCGCTGGGCTGGACGCCCGACGACGACACGTTGCTCGAGCTGACCGTGGGCCGCGGTGACGGTGAAGCGCGTTATGCCGGACGCGGCATGGACGGCAGCCAGTTCAAGCGCGAGAGCGCGGCGCTGCGGTTCGAGCGGTCCAACCTTGGCGAGGTGCTGCAGAAGATCGAGGCGCGCGTCTACTACAACTATGCCGACCACGTCATGGACAACTTCAGTCTGCGCACGCCTTCGGGTACCGGCATGATGGCCAACCCCATGGCGGCCAACGTCGACCGGCGCACCCTGGGCGGCCGGTTGGCCGCGACCTGGCAGTGGGACGACTACACCCTGGTGTCCGGGGTCGATGCGCAGCGCAACGAGCACCGCAAGCGCAGTTCCCGCTACGACATGATGACCGGCGACTTCACGGCGCATGACCGTTTCGCCTGGGACAAGGACGCGGACTTCCACGATTACGGCGTGTTCGGCGAACTGACCCGTTCGCTGAACGATGATAGTCGCCTCATCGGCGGCGCGCGCCTGGATCACGCGACCACGCAGGACTACCGCAGCAGCGGCCCCTCGGCGGGTGACAGTCGCAGCGACAACCTGCCGAGCGGCTTCCTGCGCTATGAGCAAAACCTGCGTTCGCTTCCGGCAACGGCCTACGTCGGCCTGGGCCACACCCAGCGCTTCCCCGACTACTGGGAGCTGTTCTCAGGCGGTGCCAATGCCTTTGCCAACGTGAAACCGGAAAAGACCACCCAACTCGATGTCGGCCTGCAGTACAGCCAGGGCCCGCTCGATGCCTGGGCCTCGGCGTATGTGGGGCAGGTGCGGGACTTCATCCTGTTCAGCTACGGGACCAACATGATGGGCATGTCGACCTCTAGCGCCGGCAATGTCGACGCGCGCATCATGGGCGGCGAACTCGGCGCCACCTACCGCCTGAATTCGAACTGGAAAACCGATGCCAGCCTGGCCTATGCCTGGGGCAAGAACAGTTCCGATGGCCAAGCGCTGCCGCAGATGCCGCCGCTGGAAGGGCGCCTGGGGCTGGGTTACGAGCGCGGCGACTGGAGCGCGGCGGGCCTGTGGCGGCTGGTCGCGGCGCAGACCCGGGTGGCCGAAGGGAAGGGCAACGTGGTCAGTCGGGACTTCGATGAGAGCGCAGGTTTCGGGGTGTTCTCGCTCAACGGCGCCTATCGCCTGAACCGTCATCTCAAGCTGAGCACTGGCATCGACAACCTGCTCGGCAAGGCCTACAGCGAGCATCTGAACCTTGCCGGCAATGCCGGAATCGGCATGGCGGCGGACGAGCGCATCAACGAGCCGGGCCGCACCTACTGGGCTCGTGTCGACATGAGCTTCTGACCAGCAGCGCCATAAGCCGGGGCAGGGCGTTTTGCTGCTCCGGCTTGCCGGTTGGCCAAGCCGGCCGCGTCGACCGGCAGCGCGCCGCAGCGCCAGACGGCTTTTAGGGTGGGCTGGTGCCGTCCGGCGCGCCCGCTTGCGCGGCTCTCGTCACTTCGCCGGGTTGCCCAGACGTGGCGCGCCAGTCGCGCATGTCCGCGCCGCTCGGGTGCTGGAAGACGCGCAAGCCGAACTCCGGCAGGATCGCCAGCAGATGGTCGAAGATGTCCGATTGGATGCTCTCGTACTTCACCCACTGCACCGTATTGGTGAAGCAGTAGATCTCCAACGGCAGGCCATCTGCCGTCGGGCTCAGTTGGCGGACGATCAGCGTCATGGACTGATGAATGCCGCCGTGGCTGCGCAGATAGCGCTCCACGTAAGCGCGGAAGCTGCCGATGTTGGTGATGCGCCGAGTATTGACCGGCTCCTTGCCGCGCTCTTCTAGCTTGGCGTTCCACTCGTCGATCTCGCGGCGTTTCTCGGTGAGGTAGTCGTCGAGCAGGTTGAAGCGGTGCAGGCGCTCGCACTCGTCCGTGCTCAGGAAATGCACGCTCTGCTGATCCAGGTAGAGGCAGCGCTTGATGCGCCGGCCGCCGCTTTCCTGCATGCCGCGCCAGTTCTTGAACGAGTCGCTGATAAAGCGCTTGGTCGGGATATTGGTGATGGTCTTGTCCCAGTTCTGCACCTTCACGGTATGCAGCGCGATGTCGATCACGTCGCCGTCGGCGTTGAGTTGCGGCATCTCGATCCAGTCGCCGACGCGGATGATGTCGTTCGAGGAGATCTGCACGCTGGCAACGAGCGAGAGGATAGTGTCCTGGAAGATCAACAGCAGCACCGCCGCCATCGCGCCGAGGCCGGACAGCAGGATCAGCGGCGAGCGGTCGATCAGTGTGGCGATGATGAGGATCGTCGCAATCGCATAAATGGCGATCTTGATGACCTGCAGGTAGCCCTTGATCGGATGGACGTGAGCATCGGCACGGCGCTGGTACATCAGGTTGATGATGTCCAGCAGCGCGCCCAGGGCGAGCGCGATCGTCAGGACGATAAAGCCGCTACACACATTGCGCACCACGGTGACGGCCGCTTCAGGCAGGCCGGGCACCGCGTTGACCCCGACCGAGAGCACCAAGGCCGGAACGATGTTCGACAGGCGGCGGATGATGCCAAAGTCCTGCAATTGCGCATCCCGCGAGCTGCGCAGCACCTTGTATAGGCCGCGCACGAGGATGCGCTTGACCACCCAGTTGGCCAGCCAGGCGGCAAACAACAACGCCGCGCTGGCGACGAGTGTCTGGAGCTCGGGATGGGCCCTGAGCCAATCCATTGAACTGCTCAGTTCGTCCTGCATCGGTATGACTCCGTCATTGGGTAGCGGTCAGCGTATGAATTCGCGGCTGATCGAGCGGAACAGGTCCGTGCCGGCCTGTTCCATCCATTCGAAGGCGACCATTTCGCGCGACACGATCTGCGCGCCAGCCTGTTGCATGCGCGCGAGCCCGAGCGCCTTGTCAGTGGCGCGCCGGGAGCCGACGGCCTCCTCGACGATGAACACCTGGTTGCCGCGAGCGAGAAGGTCGAGCGTCGTTTGCAGCACGCAGATATGGGTCTCGATACCGCTGATCACGAACTGCTGCCGCTCGCCGCCGGGCCGTTTGAACAGCTCGCCGTCGCGGGCCGCCGAGAAATGCAGCTTCTCAATGATCGCGTCTTCGGCAATGCCGTCGCGCAGCGAGGCGAGCGTCGGACCAAGGCCCTTGCTGTATTGCTCGGTCAGCAGCACCGGCACGCCGACGCGCTGCGCGACCTGGATCAGCCAGGCACTGTGGTCAGCCAGCGTGGCGCCGCCCTCGATAGCGGGAAACAGCCGCTCTTGGATATCGACGATGAGCAGGGTGGATTGCTGCGGGTGGATGAGCATGGCGGCTCCTCAGGGTTTGAATGCGCCAATGAAGATAGACGGGTCGACGCGCGAATCGTTGAGGCTGACGTTCCAGTGCAGGTGCGGGCCGGTCGCGCGACCGGTCGAGCCGACCCGGCCGAGCACTGCGCCCCGGTCGAGCGCGTCGCCGACCTGCACCTCTACCTTGGACAGATGACAGAACATGCTGATCAATCCCTGGCCGTGGTCGACGAATACTGTCTTGCCATTGAAGAAGTAATCGCCGGTCAGGATGACCGTGCCGGCGGCGGGCGCCTTGATCGGTGTGCCGGCCGGCACGGCAAAGTCGAGCCCCGAATGCGGGTTGCGCTCCTGGCCGTTGAAAAAGCGGCGCAGCCCGAACGGCGAGGACAGCGGGCCGTCGACCGGCTTGTCGAATAGCAGATTGCTGGGCTGGCGCGCGCTGAATGCTCGGTAAGCGCGTGTCTGCTCGTTCAGTTCGCGCTCGATGCGCTTGAGATCGTCGGGGTTGGGATCAACCTGGCGCTGATTTTTAAGGGTGATGCGTTGTTCTCGATAGGTGCGGGGCGAGACGCGGAACGGGCGGGGCTGGCCGTCGACGTCGAGCGTCTGCTCAACGGCCTTGGTCGAGAGGGGAATGCCGACGATCGCGATCCAGCGCTGGCCGTCTTCACGGATCACCAGTACCGGCTTGCCATCGTACCGGGCACGTGGAGCACTGGCTGCATCGCCCAGGTCGACGACCGCGACGCCGCCCGGCACGGGTTTGTTCAGCAAGCGAGTGAGGAAGCCCTCGGCATGGGCGGGAAGGGCAAGCAGGAGGGTAATCAGCAAGGCGAAGGCGCGAAGCATGCGGGGATCCGTCTGGAGAAATGGCCCATCCTCGCGTAAACCTCCAGCCAGCGAAAGAGGCGGGGAGGCGCGGCTCACAGCGCGGTGGGCCTCCAAGGTGCCTCAGAGCAGCGGCAGGGTCACGGGTACGAGGTGGTTGTCCTCGACCCGCACGTCCAGTTCGCCTTCACCCAGGCGTGCCTTGAGCCGCTGGCCGGGTTGGGTCTGCTTGGCGCTGCGAATCGCCTGGCCTCGCTCGTCGAGCAGGATGCTGTAGCCGCGTGACAGCGTGGCGAGCGGGCTGACTACATTGAGTGTTTGCACTGCTGCCTGGAGCTGGTGCCGCTGACCCTTGAGCCGGTCCTGCATGGCGCGGGGCAGCCGCCCGGACAGATGCTCGAGGCGCTGTTTCAGGAGCGTGAGGTTACGCCCTGGATGTTGCGCATTCAGCCGGGTGTCCAAGCGTGCAAAACGCTCCTGTCCGGCACAGAGGCGGCGGTCAATGCCGCGCAACAGGCGCTGTTCGAGGTCGTCGATCCGCTGGGCTTGTTGCTGGAGGCGTTCGCCGGGATGACGCAGACGTCGCGTCAGGCTGTCGAGGCGGGCCCCGTCGCGATGCAAGCGGTCATGCATCCGCAGCAGCAACCGCTGGCGCAGGCCTTCGAGGCGCTGGCGCACGTCGGCGCTACTGGGTGCTAGCAGTTCGGCGGCGGCCGAGGGGGTTGGGGCGCGCACATCGGCGACGAAATCGGCGATGGACACGTCCGTCTCGTGGCCAACCGCGCAGACTATGGGCGTCTCGCAGGCGGCCACCGCGCGCGCTACGACCTCTTCGTTGAAGCACCAAAGATCCTCCAGCGAGCCACCACCGCGGGCGAGAATCAATGCATCGAAACCGCCACGATCGGCCAGTTCCAGCGCACGGACGATCTGCACCGTCGCGTCGCGGCCCTGTACCGGGGTAGGGACCAGCGTCAGCGCGACATGCGGTGCGCGGCGGCGGAACACGGTGATGATGTCGCGGATCACCGCGCCGGTGGGCGAGCTGACAATGCCGATCCGTCGCGGGTGAGCGGGCAGCGCGCGCTTGCCGGCTGCGTCGAACAGACCCTCGGCGCTGAGCTTTTCTTTCAGCGCCTCGAACGCCAGGCGCAGGGAACCGTCGCCCGCTGGCTCGACATTGTCGAGGATCAGCTGGTAATCGCCACGGCCTTCGAAGAGCGATACGCGGCCGCGAACCTTGACCGCCAGGCCGTCACGCAACGCCTGCCGCACGCGCAACGCGTTCTGGCGGAACAGGGCGCAGCGTACCTGGGCGTTCTTGTCCTTGAGCGTGAAATACAGGTGGCCGGAAGCCGGCTTGGCCAGGTTGGAGATTTCGCCTTCGACCCAGACCTGGGCGAACACGTCCTCCAGCAGCAACCGTGCGCGGTTGTTGAGCTGGCTGACCGTCAGCACTTCGCGGTCGAGATTCAGGCGTTGGAAAGGATCGTTGAGCATGGCGGCGATGATAAGGGAAACGGGCGAGGGGTGCTGCAACCGACCAGCCGGCATTGACCTCCCCTGGCGTGGCATTAAGCTGCGCGGCCACGACATCACCTGCAGAGCCGTTCATGGGCCACAGCCAAGCCATCATCGTCCCTCGCGTCTCCACCTTCCCGGGCCATGAAGCCAAGGCGCGCATGATCCTGCGATGGCTGGCCGAACGCCGCATCGTCGAGCCATTGCCCACGACTTGCGCGCGCGGCGCGGGTGGAATGGGGTATGCGATCGCCCCAGGAGCGCGCCGCGTGGTGCATCACCCGGACCGTTTGCCCTTCGGCGAAGCGATCAATGGATTGGAAGTCGTGCTTAAACGCTGCATCTATACACCCACCCGCGATTTCGCCGAGGAGGCCGGCTGCCCGGAGTGCCGTCGGGAAATCGGGGAAGCGTTGTTCGAGAGTCTGGACGAATGGATGCCGGCGCAGACGGAAAATTTCATCTGCCCTGAATGCGGTTTCGAGGACGACATCAACGGGTTTCTCTTCATCCCGGCCTGCGGTTTTTCCAACCTGGGCTTCATCTTTAACGGCTGGGGCGACGCGGAGTTCAAGCCCACCTTTATCGAGGAGTTTGCCGAGCGCCTCGGTTTTGCGGTGTCGCTGATCGTCGCTTCGGCGTGACCGAACGGTCAGTTCGGCAGCGACGCGCTCGGTGGTGTTTCTGGACACTAATGCGCGCGCATTGAGCGTAAGGGGCGGCGTGGGTATAATGCCGCGCTTCCTTTTTCCCGCCTGGGAGCCCCCGCCATGCTGCGTATCAGCCAAGAAGCCCTGACTTTCGATGACGTTCTCCTGATCCCGGGTTATTCCGAGGTCTTGCCGAAGGATGTCAGCCTCAAGACCCGCCTGACCCGCGAAATCGAGCTGAACATTCCCCTCGTTTCGGCCGCGATGGATACCGTTACCGAGGGCCGCCTGGCCATCGCCATGGCGCAGGAAGGCGGCATCGGCATCATCCACAAGAACATGAACGTGGAGCAGCAGGCGGCTGAGGTGCGCAAGGTCAAGCGTCACGAGACGGCTATCGTTCACGATCCGGCCACCGTCAGCCCTGAAACCAAGATCAGCGAGTTGCTGCGCAAGGCGCGCGAACTGGGCTTCTCGGGCTTCCCCGTGGTGTCGGGCAAGGAGCTGGTGGGTATCGTGACCGGGCGCGACCTGCGCTTCACGCCGAACGTCGGTGATTCGGTCGCCGCGATCATGACGCCGAAGGAAAAGCTGATCACCGTTCAGGAAGGCACTGGTCTCGAGCAAATCAAAGCCAAGCTCCATGAGCACCGCATCGAGAAGATGCTGGTCGTCGACAGCAATTTCCACCTGCGTGGCCTGGTCACCTTCCGTGATATCGAAAAAGCCAAGACCTACCCACTGGCGTCGAAGGACGATCAGGGTCGGTTGCGTGTCGGTGCTGCGGTCGGCACAGGTGCTGATACCGCCGAGCGCGTCGAAGCACTGGCAGCAGCCGGCGTTGACGTGATCGTCGTCGATACCGCTCACGGCCATTCGCGCGGCGTACTCGATCGCGTGCGCTGGGTGAAGGACAACTTCCCACAGGTACAGGTCATTGGCGGCAACATTGCCACCGCCGAAGCCGCGCTTGACCTGGTCAAGGCCGGCGCCGACGCGGTCAAGGTCGGCATCGGTCCGGGCTCGATCTGCACCACCCGCATTGTCGCCGGTGTCGGCGTGCCGCAGATCTCTGCCATTGCTAACGTCTCCGCTGCGCTCGAAGGCACCGGCGTGCCGATGATCGCCGACGGCGGTATCCGTTTCTCCGGTGACCTGTCCAAGGCCATCGTCGCCGGCGCCAATGCCGTGATGATGGGCTCTATGTTTGCCGGTACCGAAGAAGCCCCGGGCGAGATTGAGCTCTTCCAGGGCCGCTCCTATAAAGCCTACCGTGGCATGGGCTCGCTTGGCGCAATGTCCCAGGCCCAGGGCTCGTCCGACCGCTACTTCCAGGATTCCGCCGCGGGTGCCGAGAAACTCGTCCCCGAGGGCATCGAAGGGCGTGTGCCGTACAAGGGTTCGCTGGCTGCGATCATCCACCAGCTGATGGGCGGCCTGCGTGCCTCCATGGGCTACACCGGCAGCGCGACCATCGACGATATGCGCACCCGCCCGCAGTTCGTACGCATCACCGGGGCCGGCATGGCGGAGTCGCACGTGCATGACGTGCAGATCACCAAGGAAGCGCCCAACTACCGGGTTGGTTGATATTTCTGTCGCTGGAGGCTGAACGCCGAGCGGCTGGATGAGCACATGACTCCTTCAGCCGCTTGCGTTCAGCCTTCAGCCGTTTTTCCCAGGGGAAAAAAATGGCCCATCAAGACATTCACGCTCACCGCATCCTGATCCTCGATTTTGGCTCCCAATACACCCAGTTGATCGCCCGTCGCGTTCGCGAGCTCGGTGTTTACTGCGAGTTGCATCCGTGGGACATGAGCGAGGACGACATCCGGACTTTCGCCCCGCGCGGCATCATCCTCGCGGGTGGCCCCGAGTCCGTTCATGAAGCGGGCAGCCCACGTGCGCCGCAGATCGTCTTCGACCTTGGTGTGCCGCTGTTCGGCATCTGCTACGGCATGCAGACCATGTCCGAGCAGCTGGGTGGCCGGGTTCAAGGCTCGGACGAGCGCGAGTTCGGCTATGCACGGGTTGATCTGGTCGGCAAGTCCAAGTTGTTTGACGGCATTGAAGACCACATGGACGACGACGGCGTGTTCGGCCTCGATGTCTGGATGAGCCACGGCGACAAGGTCACCGATTTGCCGAAGGGCTTCCATATCCTGGCCAGCACGCCGAGCTGCCCGATTGCCGCCATGGGCGACGAGGAGCGTTGCTATTACGGCGTACAGTTCCACCCGGAAGTGACCCACACTCGCCAGGGCGGGCGCATTCTGTCGCGCTTCCTGCTGGAGATCTGTGGCTGCGAGGCGCTCTGGACGCCGTCCAACATCGTCGAGGACCTCGTCGAGCAAGTGCGCGCTCAGGTGGGTTCTGACAACGTTCTGCTGGGCCTGTCTGGCGGCGTGGACTCTTCCGTTGTCGCGGCGCTGCTGCATAAGGCCATTGGCGAACAGCTGACCTGCGTTTTCGTCGACAATGGCCTGCTGCGTCTGCACGAGGGTGACCAGGTCATGGCCATGTTCGCCGAGAACATGGGCGTCAAGGTGATCCGGGCTGACGCCGAAGCGCAATTTCTGGACAACCTCGCCGGCGAGGCCGATCCGGAAAAGAAGCGCAAGATCATCGGCCGTACGTTCATCGACGTCTTCGACGCTCAGGCGAGCAAGCTCGACAACATCCAGTTCTTGGCTCAGGGCACGATCTACCCGGACGTCATCGAATCGGCCGGCGCCAAGAGTGGCAAGGCGCACGTGATCAAATCTCACCACAACGTCGGCGGCCTGCCGGAGGAAATGAACCTCAAACTGGTCGAGCCGTTACGTGAGCTGTTCAAGGACGAAGTCCGCAAGATCGGGCTCGAACTCGGCCTTCCCTACGATATGGTGTATCGCCATCCCTTCCCGGGCCCGGGTCTGGGCGTGCGTATTCTCGGCGAAGTGAAGAAGGAATACGCCGACCTGCTGCGTCGCGCCGATGACATCTTCATCACCGAGCTGCGCAAGGCGGATTGGTACCACAAGGTCAGCCAAGCCTTCGTGGTATTCCAGCCGGTGAAATCGGTCGGTGTGGTGGGGGATGGGCGTCGGTACGCCTGGGTCGTCGCGTTGCGTGCGGTCGAAACCATCGACTTTATGACGGCCCGCTGGGCGCACCTGCCCTACGAGCTGCTGGAGAAGGTCTCCAACCGCATCATTAACGAAATCGAAGGTATCTCCCGCGTGACCTACGACGTGTCGAGCAAACCGCCAGCAACGATCGAGTGGGAATGATCGACCGTCCGGCAATGTCCGGCACTAACTGGCAATAGATGCCTTGGAGCCCGCGTAATTGCGGGCTTCTTGCATTTTGCGTGTGGAATTTTCTGGCAAGTTTTGGCAGCGGCAAGCAACTCTTTTGCGTGGTACAGATAATGGTAGTATCCAGATGAAATGCCATGCGCTGCCCTCGATACCATGGTGGTGTCGAGCTGGCTTCATGGTATTTATTTTAGGTTAGTCATTGATTTATAAGGGTTTATATCCTTTTAGATTGAGGCCTTTCTATCATGGTATTTCTACTTGGAGATTCGCCAGGGCGATGCTGACCGATACCAAGCTGCGCAACCTCAAACCGCAAGAGAAGCTATACAAAGCCAATGACCGAGATGGTCTTTATGTTGCGGTCACGCCTGCCGGCTCAATCTCATTCCGCTACAACTACGCAATTCACGGCAGGCAGGAGACCATCACCTTCGGTCGCTACGGGGTTGGTGGAATTACCTTGGCAGAGGCGCGGGAGCGCTTGGGTGAAGCGAAGAAGATGATCGCTGCAGGCAAGTCTCCTGCGAAGGAGAAAGCGCGGGCCAAGGCGCGCGTCAAAGATGCAGAGACCTTCGATGCTTGGGCCCAAAAATGGCTACGTGGCTATCAGATGGCTGATTCAACTCGTGACATGCGCCGTTCGGTCTATGAGCGTGAGCTGAAGTCGAAATTTGGTAGCCGAAAGCTCATCGAAATCAACCATGAAGATCTGCGAGCACTCGCTGACTCCATTGTCGAGCGCGGTGCCCCGGCGACGGCGGTGCATGCGCGCGAAATCGTACAGCAGGTGTTCCGCTGGGCAATTGAGCGAGGTCAGAAAGTTGAGAACCCCGCCGACTTGGTTCGTTCGGCAAGCATTGCCAAGTTCGAACCTCGTGACCGCGCATTGGCGCCTGATGAGATCGCCCTGATGTACCAGTATATGGACCGTATCGGTACTGCATCATCTGTGCGTGCCGCAGCCAAACTGTTGTTACTCACCATGGTGCGCAAGAGTGAGTTGACCAATGCCACATGGGGCGAAATCAACTTTACGGAGGCGCTATGGACCATTCCCAAGGAGCGCATGAAGCGTCGTAACCCTCATTTGGTGTTCCTGTCTAGGCAGGCCCTGGACTTCTTCATTGCGCTAAAGACCTTTGCGGGCGGCTCGGACTACGTTTTCCCGTCTCGTTACGATTCCGATCAGCCTATGAGCGCTGCGACGATCAATCAAGTGCTGACTTTGACCTATCGACTCGCGCAAAAGGAAGGCAAACCGCTTGGCAAGTTCGGGCCGCATGACCTGAGGCGTACGGCAAGCACGCTTCTGCATGAGGCAGGTTACAACACCGATTGGATTGAGAAGTGTCTTGCTCATGAACAGAAGGGCGTGCGAGCGGTTTACAACAAAGCTGAGTACCGCGACCAGCGGCGGGAGATGTTGCAGGATTGGGCCAATATGATCGATGACTGGACTGCTGGTAATTCCCGCTGATTTTTTAGCGGCTAAATTTCACGCTGATGTTACCGCTTCAAATGGAGCGCATCAGGAATGGACCCCAGCGCCTTCGATACGGCTTGGCGTCCGATTCCCAATCTTCGCCCAATCTCCGATTGACTGAAACCGAAGTGCAGCAGTGCAAGCATCTGCTTTTTTCTATCTGATAGCTTTGAATCCACCATGAGGCGCGCTTGATAGCGGAGTTCCGCCTTGTCCGCTGGCTGGGTTGTTTGGCCCAACATGTAATAGTAGAAATAACTGTCTACCAGCGGGGTCCCGGATGCTGCCTGTGGCGTGGACCGTTTCGCGCATTGACGGTTGAGCCTTGCGAGTTCGAGATCAAACTGTCCCTGGGATCGTTTAGCTGTCCGATACGTTGGGTTCCATGCGCCATCCATCCGCTTCGGCCGGTGCTTGAGGCAGTATCGGTGGCTGAGTTCGAGCTTTCTATGGTCGTCCAGTTCGACATCATTGATACGCCCATCAGCTATCGTCGCCATGAAGGCAGCGAACTCGGTTAGATTGCCGCAGAGATCGCAAAAACCATGTTTTCGTTGGCTATTTAGGTTGACGCCTTTTGCGGGGTTTGACGTTTTGGGTCGTTTGCAGGCGCAGTCCCAGACCAATTCTATAATTGACTCCAGGGTTGCGACAAAGCGCTGGTCTGTAGCGGTCTGCCTATCCTCCGTCTTGATAAATTGGCGTAGCAGCTGACGTTGCATGCGAACCATAGCGTCAAGTCCTACTAGCCGAATGATCGCGCTGAGACTAACGCCCGTACCAGATCCCGGCACGTATCCACTGTACTTGTCCGGAAGAGTCGTCATGTATGCGGCCACAGCGGGATCGATGACTTCTTCTATCAACCCAATGATTGGATAGCGCCGAGAAGATATGGAATACGGCTGCCAGCGCCCCTCGAATTTCCGAATGGCTTCCAAAACTGAAGGTGCGCAATTTGCCCATACGACGATGCTAAATTCTTTTCTCATGTCAACTATTATGGACAATTAACACGGTAAAGCAATGTGCACCGCTTGGCAGCATGAGGCAGGTATCGGTAATTGGAGGCCAAGCCATGCAAGCATTGCAAAGCAAGACGTTGATCAACCGAAAAAGGTTATCGGAGATAATCCCTCTCTCGACGCGAACTATCTATAACTTGGAGCAGCGGGGGGAGTTCCCGCGCCGTATCGTGCTTACTAGCAGAAGTATCGCGTGGGACTTGGCGGAAGTTGTAGAGTGGATTGAGGCACGCAGAGCGTCAGGTATTCAGGCAGCCCGCCCCGGCGACGAGAGGAGCTGATATGGCCCTCGACCTAATGGCAGGATTCACCAAGCTGCCTCCGCCGATAGATTACGTTTTACCTAATATGGTTGCTGGCACCGTGGGCGCACTTGTGTCGCCTGGCGGGGCTGGTAAGTCTATGTTGATCCTGCAATTGGCCATGCAGATCGCCGGCGGGCCCGACTTATTGGAAGTGGGGGAGCTGCGCAATGGCACGGTGGTGTATTTACCCGCCGAAGACCCACCTATAGCAATCCATCACCGTTTGCACGCCCTTGGCGCATACCTAACTGCCGAGCAGCGGCAATCCGTGGCTGATGGTCTGCTGATTGAGCCGCTAATCGGAAGATGTCCCAATATTATGGCGGTTGATTGGTTCGATCGCCTCAGACGGGCTGCCGAGGGGCGTCGTCTGATGATTTTGGATACCCTGCGCCGGTTTCATATAGAGGAAGAGAACGCCAGCGGGCCTATGTCGCAGGTGATCGGCCGAATGGAGGCCATAGCCGCCGATACGGGCTGCGCAATTGTGTTTCTGCACCATGCCAACAAGGGCGCCGCCCTGGCGGGCACTGGCGATCAGCAGCAGGCCAGCCGTGGGTCATCGGTGCTAGTTGATAACACCCGTTGGCAGTCGTATTTGTCAGGCATGACGCAAGTCGAGGCCGAGGAGTGGGGGGTTGATGAAGGTCAACGTGGGTATTTCGTCCGCTATGGCGTTAGCAAAGCAAACTACGGCGCACCTTTTCGGGAGTGTTGGTTCCGGAGGCACGAAGGCGGCGTCCTCAAGCCTGCTGTGCTCGAACGACAGAAACGCCTTTCACCTGCGAAGTTGAAGTCCGTAACGAGGGGCGGCAATGAAAACTGGTAACCAGGTCGCCCCGACCAGCACGGTATTGCAGGCACGAGTAATGATCTATCAGCCCAGTCAGCGTCCACGAGAGCTGGCGGGGCAATGGATGGACACCTGCTTCGGTCGATGCCGCGTAACCGGCAGGCTGGGTCAGCGTCATGCCGATATCGTGGAGTCCATGTTGTATGTGGCTGAACGCCGACGCGAAATATCAGACGGCGGCATCGAGCTGCTGATCGACCCGGCGAGGCTGCGCCGGATGCTATCCGATCACCAGTACAGCCACGACCGCATCAAGAAGCTGCTGACCGACCTGCGGGCCGCCACGGTAGAAATCGTGACGCCGGAGCTGGAGTGCAGTGGTGAGCGGATCATCGGCGGCCTGATCGACCACGTTATCCCGTCACCTATGACCCGACGTGATCCGCTCACTGGCGGCGTTCGCCATTTGTGGCGCGTCCGGCTAGGTGTTGCTCTGGTGATGCTGTTGGAAAGGGACTTGTCCCTTTACTACCCGCCTGGCCCCATCGCCCGGTTGCAACACGGGATCAGCCAGGCGCTTGCGCGGCATGTCCTGACCCACAAGCAACACCCGGCGGGAGGCTGGCACCTGGACACGTTGATTCGTGCCGTAGGAGGCGGAGCAGTCGATAGCATGATGCTGCGCAATTATCGGCGGCGGTTGAAGGAGGATGCCGCTGGATTGATCGAAGTCGGCATTGAGTTAGCCGCCGCGGACAGAGTAAAGCGTGTCACAGCGGCCCGATAGCGTGCCACAACGGCCCGATGGCGTGTCACAGCGGCCCGGCAGCGTGCCACAGCGGCCCGATTTTTTGCAGTTTTGGCAGGATATTCAGGATGTCTTAGGATATCCAGGCGGTGTAATTGCCCGCTTGAGACGGGCGCTTACACCTTTTTTGCGCACGGCCTGATGGTTCGCTCAATCGGTTTGAGGCCGATGGTTGGACGCCAAGGGGGAGGGAGGTGGCAGAGGCCATCTCTATACGTCGTCAGGCGACAAGTCCCCTGATTGTTGATTCAAGGGCTCGCTGCGATTTAGAGAATTAGCAGCTAAAGCGGCAGGGCGCTTCAGCTGCTAAATTTCCGCCATGATCTCAGAGGTGTTTGTATGCAAAGTCCAGACGAACACGCTGGTTTGCTGGTACGCATGGTATTGATTAAAGCAGCGGTGGCTGACGCGATAGGCGAGAATAGGCAGCTTGGCCTAAGTGATGTTGAGCCGTCGGCTAAGGAAGGAATTGCCGCAGAGGTTGCCGAGATTGACTTCTCGCGTTGGAAGTCTGTTCCAGTGGCGTAGCGATTGCCCCGGCACCATTTTTAATAGCTAGATTTCTCGTCTCGTCGGCCGCGATTAACTATCGCGGCGTTCTCATCGGCAGGTCTTACCGCTATCGCTTCCAGAACCGAGGCTGTTCGAGAAGATCTTCACTCTCCGACTGGCTTATGCCCCCGGCAACCGAAACCTCTTAGGTTTTCTTCCCCATCTGCCCCTGCCGCCTTAGCGAGTCCCCCCCTCTGGCGTTCAACCTGCTTTTTTGGTTTCGACATGCGCACGTAACTGTTGGCGTCGTGCTGTAGGAGCTGGGGACAATCGCTCGGAGCGCTCGGCTCCATCGAGACGTCATCGCTCTTGACCATGGCGCGCTTTTCGCCATCTCGGTGGTCTTGGATAGCCCACTTGTACTTCAGTTGTGCTCCAGTTGCGCTCCGGTGGTGTTCTGAAGGCTTTCAGCGGATATACCGATTGATGCTCAGTCGATGTTAGTTGATTTGAAGAACAGACAAAAACGCGGTGGAACTGCGGGCAAGACAGGTGAAGTAGGCCCACCCGCAAGCGGGCGGATCCTGCTTCACTTGCCCTAATTCGCGCTACGCGCTCAATCGGGAGTCTTGCTCTGCGAGGCTGTAACACGCGCAGGCTGAAAGCTGAGTGGAGGCTGGAAGTTTGTTACATCGGCTAGAAACACACCCAGGACGGCGTGCAGCAACACTGCTTACTGCCCGGCTCGCAACGCAGCCGGAATCTTTCCCTGTCTCGAATTTTGTCGGCACTTTCGAGGGTGCGGAATTCAGCCTGGCGAATGGAATCTGGGATAGCCGGCGCCTCTCCTTCAGAGCGATGAAACGAGAGCTAAGCATGCGTGGCGAGGGGCTTGGGCCTGTAAACGGCCGTGCATTACTGACGGTAGCTTCTGGTGGTCGCTGCTGCCGACGCAGGTGCGTTGAATTTATCAAGACCGCTTTTCGGCGAGACGAGCTCTGAGGTTTTACTACAGCCGTAATCTTTCCCCCATAGAGTTAGCTAAGTAATTGTGGGGGCGATGCGGGCTGAGCGTTATTTTCTCATGTTACGTCTGCGTGCCAGTTCGGCCTTCATCCGAGCCGATGATTCGGCCATATCTCGGCGAAGCTCTGCGAGTTCAACGTCCGTCAATGCCCGAACGTTTTCGTTGGAACCGTCCGCTTTGACTGGCAAGACATCGTTTCCGCCAATGTCACATTGTGTGGTGTCGTTTTCCCCCATGCGCACCTCCTAGTCTTCTGCTCGATAGCTCCACCACAGTCCGTATAGCGTCTGCGCGATAGGCTTCGAGTATGAGTCGCCACGTTACGCTGACTTACTGTTTTTACATTATGCCCGCGCACACCGAGCCGAGGCTGCGCGTCGTGCTGTAGATTGAAGGCCAAGCCCTCCGAGACAAAAAGCTCATGGACAGCCGCGATTGTGAGAATGCTTGCGCTTTGCTAGAGTGCAAGAGTATGCATCATAAAAAGGTTTTGAAAGATGCCATCTGTTACCGTTCGAAATGTACCCGATGAGGTACATCGTGCGATCCGCGTGAGAGCTGCTCAGCACGGCCGTAGCATCGAGGCCGAAATGCGCGACATCCTGGAGTCCGCGGTGAAGCCGAAGGGTCGGGTTAAGCTAGGCTCACTGCTGGCCGAAGTCGGTCGTAAGGCCAAGCTGACCGATGAAGAGTTCGCTTCCTTTGAGAGTATGCGCGATAGAACTCCCGCCCGTGCAGCGAGTTTTGAATGATTCTTCTCGACACGAACGTAGTTTCGGAGCCGCTACGTCATGCGCCCGAGGCCCGCGTTATCGAATGGATCGATGCACAACCGCTGGAAACGCTTTACCTGTCAGCGATGACCGTAGCCGAGCTGCGCGCCGGGGTGGCGCTTCTGCCGACCGGCAGGCGTCGTACGACGTTGCATGAAAGCCTGGAAAAGCAAGTGCTGCCCATGTTCGTTGGGCGCGTTCTGCCTTTTGATTTAGCTTGCACGCATGCGTACGCCGAAGCGCTGGCGATGGCCCGCAAGTCAGGTAGCGGCATAGAGGCAGCCGATGCGTGCATCGCAGCGGTCGCCCTTGCTAACGGATTTGTCGTTGCCACTCGCGACACAAGACCCTTTCAAGCTGCCGGTCTGACTGTTATCAACCCTTGGGAGATCTAGCCCTCACCCTGACGCCGTGAAATGAACATAAAGGCCGGGCTTCGGTGTCGCTCTGGTCAACTACCGATTAGCTACGTGGCGCAGCTATTCGATGACCCTGAAAGCCACTTTCAGAAAAGGTTATCGAACCATGAAGCACTTCCGCATTTTAGCGGCTAAAACCGCGCTCGCCGCCGTCCTGGTCGGCGGCATACACATCACGTCCACGCAAGCCGGAATTCCTGTCATCGACGGCACCAACTTGTCGCAGAACATCATGACGGCAATCGAATCGGTGGCCCAAACGCTCAAGCAAATTGAGCAGTACAGCACTCAGCTTCAGCAATATGAAAACCAGCTTCAGAACACGATGGCCCCGACCGCGTACATCTGGGATCAGGCGCAATCAACCATCAACGGCTTGATGAGCGCGACCAACACCCTGAACTATTACAAGAACCAGCTCGGCAGCCTGGACAGTTACGTCAGCAGGTTCCAGGACGTGAACTACTACAGGGGGACCCCGTGCTTTTCGGCCACCGGCTGCTCTGCCACTCAGTGGTCGGTGATGAACGACGTACAGCACCTCGCCAGTGAATCGCAGAAGAAGGCTAACGATGCTGTGTTCAAGGGCCTCGACCAGCAGCAAGACAACCTGACCTCGGATGCGGCGACGTTGCAGCGCCTCCAGACCGGCGCGCAAAGCGCTCAGGGCCAGATGCAGGCAATCGGATACGCCAACCAGCTCGCCAGCCAGCAGGCCAACCAGCTATTGCAGATTCGCGCCCTGTTGATAGCGCAGCAGAACGCCTTGGCAACCAAGATGCAGGCCGAGGCGGATAAGGAAGCCCGGCAGCTGGCAGCCGGCCTTACTTCAAGGGAGTCCAGGATCGAGCTTACGGCTAGCCCGAAAAACTGGCTCGAACTGACCCGCTGACGGAGGCAAGCATCATGAAAAAGGTAATGCTGCTTGCCGGCCTTGCGGCGGCGATGCTGTCCGGCTGCGACAACAAAACCGCCATCCCGCCCATGCCCGAAGTTAATGACACTAATTGCCAAGTTCAGGCAATCAAAATGATCAAGGACAACGCCACGCGCGAAACCTTCGCCGGGCTGTGCTCGCGCCGGACTCCGGCCGGCGGTGGCATCGCTCCGACCGAAAAGCCGCTGAACTGGTTGGAGTTGACCGACCCGAAGCACACCAATAAGCAGGAGGCGACACTATGAAAGCACTGCACAAGGCGGCGTTGATGGGGGCCATGCTCGCGGTTTACTCCTCGGCCGCATCGGCCCAGCTCACTAGCCAGGGAATGCTTGACCAAGTTGTGGCTGAGTTTGCCACTCGGGCCTCTGCTTGGCAGGCGGTGGTGATGAGCGCCGCGACGTATTTGTTCTGGACGCTGGGCATGATCTCGCTGGTCATCACGTTCGGCTTTATGGTGCTACGCAAGGCCGACATTGGTGAGTTCTTCGCCGAGTTCATCCGTTTCATGCTCTTCCTCGGGTTCTTCCTTTGGCTGCTACGCAACGGCCCGGAAATCGCCAATTCGATCATTCAATCACTGGCCCGGATCGGCGAGCAGGCGTCAGGGGTGGCGTCGGTGACACCTTCGAGCATTGTGGACGTCGGGTTCATGATCTTGAAGCAGGCATTCAGCAACTCAACAAATTGGTCTCCTGTGGATAGCTTCATCGGAGTGGTATTGAGTGTCGGCATCTTGATTCTGCTCACCGTTGTCGCCGTGAACATGCTTTTACTGCTCGTCTCGGGTTGGCTGCTGATGTACGCCGGAATCTTCTTGCTCGGCTTCGGCGGCTCGCGATGGACGTCGGACATAGCGATCTCCTACTACAAGACTGTTCTGGGACTAGCCGTGCAAATCATGACGATGGTGCTGCTGGTTGGCATCGGAAACGACCTGCTTTCAAGCTTCTACGCCAGGATGAACACCGGTGTGCAGAACTTTGACGAGCTGGGCGTGATGCTTGTTTTCTGCGTGGCATTGCTAATGCTGGTGAATCGTGTGCCACCGCTGGTGGCCGGCGTTATTACCGGTGCGGGCATTGGAAACGCTGGCGGCATCGGTAGCTTCGGCGCGGGCGCAGCTGTAGGTGTCGCGATGGGCGCGGCCAGTTTTGCGGCTGGAGCTGCAAGCATGGCGGGTAGCGCCGTGCTGAGTGGTGCAGCGAACCTCGCTGGCGGTACTTCGGCGCTCAATGCCGCTTTCATGAAAGCCCAGAGCGCAATGAGCGATGCAGGCGGAGGCGCTGACATGATGGCCAGCATGCGCGGCGAGGGTGCTTCGGCGGGTAACGAGTCGGCCAGTGCAGCGGAGACACCGTTCGCACAGGCGGCAGGCTTCGGCGATTCGTCTTGGGTTGCAAGTAGTACATCGACCGGTAACGGTTCGGGCTACTCAAGGGGTGGTGAGAAGTCCAGTACTTCGGCGGCCAGCGTTGGAGGCGGTGCCGAAAAGGTCGCTGATAGCGAAACCGATCTCTCGGGAGGCGCAGTGTCGAGGCAGCAGGGCGGTCCTCAGACTGGATCCGCCAGAACTGGCTCAGGTGGATTCACTCGTGCCGCAACACTCTCAGCGGGCGAATTAGCGAAGGGCGCAGGGACCGTGCTCAAGGGCAAGGCCCCGCAGCTCGCAGAGCGCTTCCACGAGCGCATAGACCAAACGATAGGCGGCCAAGTAGCAATGGCTATCCGGGGCGGCACGGCGGCCGATGATCCGGCCTTCGATGGGGACAGCTTAGCCGGAGAGCAGGTCGACAATGAAACCGCTGATCCCGATGGTGAGATCGCTGCTTTCGTAAATCGCTCGACACCATCGTAAAAGGCGCGTCGGCCGGTTTGGGGCCGGCCGACACTTCCACAACCCACCTGATAGAGAGGTGAATCATGGCAACCGCGAATTTTAACAGCGTAACCCAGGCAGTTCATTATGCAGCCGTACAGCTCGCAGCTTTGGACTGGATCGACCAGGAGGAGGCTCAGCAGCTCGGGCCGTTGGCTGAAGCAGTCGCCAACGCCTTCATGGTCGTCTTCTACCAGGCCGAAACTGGGAAGGCTACGCCAGCGGATTTCCGCGAGGCTCTGGACGCGGTGCGGCAGTCACTCGGCACGTAGTCTTCGCATCGGGAGTAGCAGGGAGGGGCAGCCAATGGCCACCTCTATCCTTTTTGTAGGCCGAAGACGAAAGTGAGGCGTTCCCAATGGGCGGCGAATCAGGCATGTACGGTTACTTTGTGTCCATCATGCGGCGGCTTTCCGAGCACTCTGCAGAGTCCCGTTTATAGGCCTCCGAACCAGAATGAGATGGGATTCAGCGCTGATCGGTAACGGCCACCGTCCAAATTTTCGGGCGTCGCAAGGAAGTGACGCCGCATAGCCGATTGGCCGCCAGCTGACCGGGAATCACCGCACCCTACGCCGCTTCGGCTTGTAGCTGCAGATGGGGAAGTTGGAGCAAGAGCGAAACTCCCCGTAGGGTCCCGTGCGCAGCACTAGCACACCTTGCTTGCAGACCGGGCAGGCCTCCTCTTGGATGGCCTTGCCCTCAGTGTCCACAACCACCACGGCCCCGTCTTCCTGCAGTTCCCGAAGGAACGTCGAGCACTGGCCTCGTGCGCTGAGCATGGTCACGGTGCGTCGGGCCCGGGTCAGGGCCACGTAGAACAGCCGGCGCTCTTCTCCCAACGGAAAGGTGTCGCCCTCGGGCATCGCCAGGGTCAACACCGGGTCGTCGGTGCGAGTGTTGGGGAAGCTACGCCGACGGTGTGCGCTGATCATTTCTGGGAGGATGACGTAATCCGCTTCGCTGCCCTTGGAGCGGTGGATGGTCAGGAACGATACATCGACCCAGCGGTTGAAGCGTCCCGGATTAATCGGCATATACTGCCGATCCGCGTTGTAGCGGCCCAAGACGTAAACGGACACTTTGCCGTTGCGGCCTGGTTGGATCGAGCCATCGCGCACCCCTTCGGCTAGATTCACCACGAACCGGTCGATGGCATCGGCTAACTGCTCTGTTTTATCCACCTGGAATGCCTGGAGGACCGGGCCATGGGCTGGGGTGGCCGAATGCACGCGCTTGGAGATCTGCCCAGGGTTTTTGGATACGAACGCGCTGGACACGTCGCACAACGCTTGAGGGCAGCGGAAGGTTTTCTCCAGCTTGAGCACCTGGCCGTGGCCAAACCATTCACGAAAACCCGTCATCACCGACACGTCGGCGCCTGCAAAGCGGTTAATCGACTGCCAGTCGTCGCCCACCGCGAAGAAGAAACGGCCCTTGTCTTGAACCAACCCGCGGCACAAACGGGCCCGGGCACGCGACGCGTCCTGGAACTCATCGGCCATCACCAAATCAAAGGGCGATTCCACTCGACCGCTTTCAAGGTGGCTGGCGGCGAGGTTGGGCATGTCCTCGAAGTCGATTCCGTTCTCGGCCGCCAAGGCTTGGTCCCATGCGCCCACCACTGGGCAGGCAATGTCGAGGAACATTTGGTGCCGCAGTTTGAACGTGTCGGCGGGCATCGCGTCCAACCGCCGCTGCAGGTCCGAAGCGCTCAGACCATTACTCTTGGCGTGGCTCATGAACGTGCGCACAAGTGCGATGAGTTCGATGGACTCCATGGGCTTTCGGCCGTCTCTGGGAATTTCCCGGTCAGGGTTGGGGTCGAGCACCAGCCCTCGGGCGGTTAGCTCGCGCTCTAGGCGATCGAGATCGTTGCCGTGACGTAAGCCATGGGAGGTGGTCTCAAAAAGGGCCGTGCCTTTTTCCGCGTGCAGCTGCCGCTTCCAAATTACCCCCTCAAGGTAACCTTCGAAGTGCTTTGGCGGCACGCCGTCCGCGTCGAGCGCAAAATGTTCGTGGAAAAGGCCCAAATCAGGGTAGTAGAAATCGGGGCGGTATTGCCGGTGCGTTTCGTCGGCAGTGCTATGGGGGTAGGGCGCTTCGTAGTCGTAGTTCACTCCGTTCAAAAAGAGAAGGTTGGCGATCATCACCTCTTCAAGGCTCTTCACTCGCTCACCGCGGTTGGTGACCAGCGCGCCCTTACCTTGAGCGTCCCAAACGTCGGCCGGTTCCGGAGCACCAGAGGCCGGCAAATCCCGCCCAAAGACGAAGCGGAACAAATCCCACTGGCGGCGAAACGCGGGGGAGCGATCTTTCAACAGATCTACGATCTCCGTGAGCTTGCGTACCCCACCGGCCGCGTCAGTGGCCCAGTCGGGTATGTCGGGCTTTTCTCCCGTGGCCTTGCCGATGAGGCGCAGGCCCAGGGCGTGGAAGGTGGAGGCCTCCACGGTCACGTCCGACATGCCCAATCGTTTAAACGCTTGGGCCGCGCGCTCCTTGAGTTCCTCCGCAGCTTGCTTGTTGAACGCCAGCAAGACGATCCGCTTGGGATCCACGAACCTGCGATGGATGGCGTAAGCTGCTTTGGCGACCATGGTGGACGTCTTACCCGAACCGGCCGAGGCCACGACCTGCACACGGTTGTCAAAGCACACTACGGCTCGCGCTTGCTCCCGGCTGAGCGGCTTGCTTTCCACCTGATCCAGCAGATCCTTGCAGGCCACCAGCTCCCTTTCCACGTGAGCAGCGTTGAGCGCGGCCCAAGCGGAGCGCTGGTCGGCCTCCCAAGCGTCCAAGGAGCGTTCGATCGCCTTCGCCGCCGGTCCTAAACGAACCGTCACGCCCGGCTTCTTCAAGCAGGAACGAACGGCTGCGAGGTCAACCGTGGGCTGGGCCGCTAGGACGGCGTCCTGCTGTTCGCGAGTGAACCAGCGCCGCTGCTCGGCGCAGGCTTGCTCCTGCTCGGCCTTATGCGCCAACCAAGCCTCGATCGTGCGCTGCGCGCCCTTGAGAAATGTGACGTCCTCTCGCAGGCGCTTCTCCCTCAAGGCCGCATTCAACGCTTGAACAACGGCTGCGCCCTGGGTGTTGGGCAGGCCATCGACTTTCAACTCACGGCTTTGCCCCGGGTGTAGCGTAATGTCCGTCCAGAACGTGCCCGCATGGACACGGTAAGATGCCTCGTCCTCGACGTTGACCGAATGTGTGTGGCGCCCCAACGTCAAGGCAAGTTCCAAGTCTTTCAAGCGCAAGCGCCAATCCGGTGATCTGGTTAGGCGCCGGCCCCACCATGAGGGGGACCATTGCTTTGTTGTGTCTTCCTGGATAAGCCGGTGCGGAGGCGTCACGTCGACCGTGTCAAGCACCTGGTCAGGAGGCACGGTCCGGGAAGGGCGAGTGTTCTCGTTTGACAGACTTTTTGAGTTCTTGGGATCGGTCATCAGCGAGTCTTATCGAGCCAGGCCACCGTTATAGCATCGCGGGTGCCCATGCGGGCTAGCTGCTCACTCGCCAGGTCGGCCATGCTCATGCCGTGTGTTGCCTCGTTGGCGGCTGCTTTGACCTCCATTGCCGCCAGCAATGTCGCTGAGATCGCTTTGAAGGTCAAATCCGTTCCCGATGATGTAGAGGGTGTTGGCGTTAGGTACGATCGTATGGACAGAGTGCAGTGTCTCCCAAGCGTAGCTGGCCGACCAGCGCGGCTGGAGAGAAGTAAGCTAACGTGGAGCATACCGTACGAACATCGGCTAGCCACGCCTATAGCAACAAAACCCAATTCGAACGCCCGCATGTCTAGTTCGCAGGCCATAGCCTCCAAAGCTTAATAAGGAATCAAGATGGACCGAAAGGATTTCAATTTTGCCATCCAACGTTTTCAGGCAGGCGAGAGGCCGTTTAGCTTCAGAGAGCCGACTTGGCATATTGTGGCTAACGACGGATCGTTGGTGCCCTTGAAGTATGTCTACGCAATGGCGTTGGGCGTCGATTCGCTCGATACCCACACCGATAAAGCCAAGGCTGCTGCAACAGCTGCTGGTTTTACGGTTGTTGCTATAGGCGAGGCCGGCGAGCGACGAGAGACCCGGTATTGGTGGGTTAATCACAAGCAGACATACAAGGCTGAGCTAGAGGGGGGCTACATCTGGTCGCCGAAGGAAAACCAGAACGGTTCCCGCAATCAGACATACATCAATCTCACCTTGGTGAGACCGGGCGATGTGGTGATCTCTTACGCTGGCGCCGAGATTCGCGCGATCGGCGTTGCCACAGGTGCACACCAAGAAAAGCCTAAACCGAAAGCCTTTGGGCAGGCCGGTCAGAACTGGTCGGAAACCGGTTGGTTTGTACCGGTGGAGTGGTCAGTTGTGAGTAAGGCTGTGTCGCCGAAAGCCCACCTCGCTCGCATCGTGGATCTCTTGCCAGAGAAGAACTCACCTCTACAGCGTACCGGCAATGGTAACCAAAGTTGCTACCTGGCAAGCATTTCTTCTGATCTAGGCTCGCTCATACTCAGCCTGATCCGAGCAGCTGACACCGCGGTTGTTGATCGAGTGAAGGAACTGGAGGACCAGCTAAAAGCTGATGAGGTAGAACAGGTGATCCAAGATGACGAGGCACTCTCTCCGACTGAGCGAGAGCAGTTGGTCCGCTCGCGTGTTGGTCAAGGGGCTTTCCGCCTCCACGTTATGGCGGTCGAGAAGGCTTGTCGCCTAACTGGGGTTGCAGATGGCCGCTTCCTGATTGCCAGCCACATCAAGCCCTGGAGAGACTGTACAAACGCTGAACGCCTGGACGGTGACAACGGCTTGATGCTCGCGCCGCACGTGGATAAGTTGTTTGACCGCGGCTGGATCTCGTTCGCTGATAACGGTGACCTGCTAATCGCGGCGGACGCCCCTCTCGCCGTAATAAATTCCTGGGGCTTCAATGCTGGCCTAAACGTCGGAGCTTTTTCGGCGAAGCAGCGAGGCTATCTTCAGTATCACCGCGAGGTAATCCTCCGCGGCCCACTGAATTGCTCCTGAGCTCGTAGAATCTTAATGACCGCTTCTGGCCGATGTCAGTCTCGGCAAGGTCCTGTTCCACGGGACGCTTTTGAGTCCGTGTTTAGCATCTGAAACGATGGTTGGCTGTAATGGTTAAAAAAATTCGGTTTTACGCCGTGGTACACGGACGACAAACAGGCATTTTCGATAAATGGAACGGTGGTGCTCGCGAAGCGGTTGAGCGGTTCAATGGTGCGCTTCATCGCGCTTTTAGCAGCCTTGAACTCGCTGAGGAATGGTACAGGCAAAATAGCCACACCCCTAAGTCCGCTCATTCTGCTGTTTACCATTTTGATACAGCCACAGCTGCTATAAAACCCGTTGAGTCTTTTCGGCAGATTCCGTTCGAAGGAACCGGCGCCAGAAAATTTGCTGTTTACTTCATTATCGATCCACATAGCGATGAACCGTTTTATGTTGGCGAGACGGGTAATTTAATTAGGCGTCAGAGCGCACATTTGAAATCAGCAACTAATAAAGGAAAACGTGCCTCGGCTAAGATTGCCCAGATTCTGGCCAGCGGTCAGCAGCCGGTCTTCAAAATTGTAGAATGGGTGGAGACCAAGGAGGCCGCATTAGCTGCGGAATCTCGTCGCATCAAGGAGTGTGTCGGACAGGGTTATACAGTATGGAACCGCACAAGAGAGCACCGTGAAATCAGTGAAATTTTCCAGGCCGCAAAAGTTCAGATGGACAGAGTAATTGGTGACGGCCCTATTCAGCTAGGGACGCACTCTTATACATCTCGCTTTGAATTCAAGACAAAATTATTTTATTACTTATCGAAACAGCCTTTTGGTCGGCTAACCCATCCTGTTGCGGTCGAAAAGTTAGGTTTGTTATGGGACACAACAAAATCCGGGACGGGAGCATTGGAATTTTGGTTAGTGCCTACGGATAAAGGTCATGCTTTAGAAGTGCTCGATTCGTATTATCAAAGAGTGCGTTTCAACTACCCCATAGCTATAGACCGTATCAGCTAAGCTAAAGAAATGATCGGGAGTGATACGAGCCTGAACGCTTGGCGTCATCAGGTCAGGATGAGCAGTCAGAAATTTCGACTGCCAAGCTCCACAGAATAGACAATGCCTATAAAGAGCGTGCCACGATATTACTTACTGGCTGTAATGAATCCACTACGGCCTCGTGACAGACATAAGGCTGCCAGCAACTGCCTTCGATATACGCCTGATTCTGGCCGATTCTGTTGAAAAAGTTCCGTCGCGATTTTTGCCCATGAAAGAGCGTGAGCGACGTTGAAATCTGGTGCGCTCAGAAGGCAGAGCTGCCTTGGTTTTTTACGTAGCAACGCCGAAATCGAGCATTTTTTGAGCTGCCGATAAGCAGCTCTCTCAGAGGCCGACTTTTTCAACAGAATCGGCCAGGAGCAGACACTCAGCGGTGTGCAGGAAGCCGGGACGATTCATTAACACCTTGCTGCCAGTTCTGAAAGGCATGGAATCGGCGCTAGCTGATATAACTATAATGCTTTGGCAACGATGCAGTACTCGCAGGGCTTCGAAAATTCAGAAACGGCAGGTGTGCACATGACAAAATTGAAGGTCTATGCTGATTTAGTAAATGACATTTTCGGTCCAGGAACAACCACCTTCAATATCGAAGCAACGACATCGAACGATGTCGTTGGAGCAATAGCCAGCATCACAAACTTTGAGGTTTTTAGGGGGAATTTTACAGCCCGTCTTCGCAGACTCCAAAGCGCAATTAAGTCAAATGAGGAAATTTCCGTTCCTATCATTAACGCGGTTAATGGTGTCGCCAAGCTAGGCGGATGGGAAGGCTACTACGCAGAATTGGCAGCACTGGATTATTTCTTAAGTGATGCAGAAACGGGGCCTGGAGAGATCAAACTAGACGTTACATATCCAGCATCAGCCGCAATTGCCTCCGAATTTGGAATGCAAAATATCAATTACGACTTGTGCATTCCTTCCTTAGGCGTCGTCTCCGATTTCAAAATTCTTTCAGACAAGAGCGGCGGAATTCTAGAAGGTATTTTTAAAGAGTTCCGCTCCACCAAGGGTATAGGTCGGCTAACGATCTTGCCTGAATACTCCGATGACGAGGATTATGAAATATTTCAAAGGCAACGCAGTAGCCTACTGAAAGAACTCATTGATGAAATCGACCTAACGATAAGACCCCCTTATTTTCGTAGCAAAATAATCGATGGCCTTTCCTATCGGTTCGGATGGGGAGCTGGTGTAGTGTTCGCGGAGAGTAGTTACGATTCGAAAACTCACGCATCAAATCACCAGCGGCTATTGGTGACACATGCAAAAAAATTTTCACGAAGAGATCCTACAATAATTATTTTTGTAGTGTTCCCCTGGGCTAGCGAAAGAATCATGCTTTTTAGCGAAATGGGTATTAGCCAAGAATTCATCTACAATCTCGGCTCTAAATTTTTTGACACGACTACAACTGCTCACACTGAGGCCAGAAGCATAAATAAAAATATAAAAACCGCAATCACACTTGCAGAAATATCTCGCCACTTATCCGGAATCATCCTGATTGAGGATAATGCCATTCTATCCACTGAAGATAATTCAACGTTGAAGACAAGCTATATATTTAACACTAACGCGATACACGATCTTCATGGCAGCAAACTAGAAACCTATCTAAAGCGGAGAGGCGCAGACAATCTTGCAACCTTGCCACCAAGATAGTGCCGCTGATAATTTCGTTCCCTAACCATGTGCGTCCATTATAGACGACATGCTTTCAAACGCGTTCTTAAGAACGACTACGGCATGCTCAACATTGTCCGAGTGGCAGATTGTTGGTCAATCGCGGCCCCTCACGACAGGCAGAAATCGGCCAAAAGCAGACTATTCCGCAGTGATTTAACAGACCGCCTTTGTGGCTTGAAGGTATCTATGAAGGAATGGGCAATTCAGACTGATCAAGCGAAACCATTGATATAATCCCCGGCCTAAAGACCGGGGATTCCTAACAACAGCTCCTAAGATTTGCATACCTTGGCCCAATAGTGGCTAAGCGACTTAAAGTGGCCAAGGTATTGGCCAACTCCGTAAGCCAGTATCAGGCAAGAGAACATCAGAAGGTACTTTGTACGGAGTACGAAATAGAACGATTCTGCGCACCCACCACTAGCTTTTGGCAGGTCTTCTAATGCGTAGGAGCCGGGAACTCCTCCGGTATAAACCACATCTTTGCAGCCGAAGGGGTAGCCAGAGAGGATCGTCATCTGTTCGTTGAGGCTCCAGAGAAGGCCAAGTCTCGGCTCGTAGCCGTCTGAGAGGATAATGCTGGCGATCATTGTGATGATGGCAATCGCTATCAGGATCGTACCTTCTTTCTGGTGATTACTACTTGGCAGTGGAGCTTTACCGATTGCTGGTGCAGCCACTGCGGCTTGTTCTGGCTCTGGTGTCGGGAGTTGCTGGGTTATTTGGGGCTCTTGGATATCGATTTCGATTAGGCACTCAGCCCCGGCTTGCTCGACGCGGGATTTGATCTTGTTAGCGAGGGTAAGGTTAGTGCCCTTTTTGATGGTGGCCTTGCTTGTAATCAGATGCTCAATTTCGCGCTTATTTTTAACCTGGATGAACGTCGACAGGTCTTCAATTACATCCTCCATCGTGCCGTTGAGAAGGTTGCCTGTCAGGCTCACATTAAATTTTTGCTCCATGTCATCCCCCGTGACTCACTGCATCAGTATGCCGCTTAGAAAGTGTCGTTCTTGCTCACCTGACGACGGTAACGCTCTACCTTGTGCGGATCACATTCCACCTTCACTCTTTTAACGTAATGAACTTCTACCGAGGTTGGGATGACGTCTAACGTCTCCTCGCGCACATCCTCATCCTCAGGGATATGATGAAATGCCATAGCCCAGGGGCTTGACGCCAGAGCAGTCTCAGCCTCGTCAGGCATTGGGACTTCCTCCCGCACGCAATAGTCGGGGTACCAACCATCACTGTCGCAACTCATGGTGCTGGCACTCAGCTCGACGCCTGATGGTAGATCCATGCTCTTCACGCGTGACGCCTTGTGGAACAGTACGATGTTGTCTCCCTCTTCTGACTGTGTCGAATTGAAGAGGATGCCGTCCAACGTCGGATCGTTTTCGGTCGCCAGGAAATCAGCCACCGCCTGCGTGGAGAGGTAGTCGAACTCCTGATCATCGGGCATCACCGGCCGCGTCATCTTGCGACCGAGCGATTGCAGGAAGGACACGCGCTCCAGCCGTTGGAGCAGCGTCGGGTCGAACACGCTCCCACCGTCTGACGCATTTTCAAGCGCGGAAAGATCCAGAAGGCGTAGAGGGCGGATGATTCTGAAAGTAGCCAGCGCGACCTGGCTACCCACTGGCGGCCGAACCTCAGCGAGAGCAACACCTGGAGAGGTGGCCCCATAGAATACCGAGATACCTCGGGCATTCATTCTGCCCGCTGCCGCAGCACGGGCGGGGGGAGAGCCCAGGTGGCGATCGGGACGGCAAAGTGCCTCTTTAAGCGGCTCCTCCGACTGGAACACTCGCGCTCTGAAAAGAATCGCAATCGACGTACCGGGGCCAGCGTCGACAACAACCGGCTTGCCATCCAAGGTGCCGAGCTGATCTATCCTCCCGAAAACAGCTGCGAGGTGTTCTGTAGCTGCCCGAGAAAAGTACCTGGCCTCAGTTTTCAGCGTTCTCTCGAAATACCGCCACTCATACTGCCAGGTAGCGTCGCTAGAATCCTTCTGCTCATAGTACGAGTCAGCGTCGAACTCGCACTCGTCTCCCATGGCCGCCGTGTCGAAGTCAGAGTGCCGTTCACCGAGAACCTCCAGTACATCTGCAACCGCCTCATTCGGGATGCGGGCTGCGCCTTCGATAGCATCGTAAACGGGCTCACCGTTTCGCTCCCATTCGTAATCCGACTCTCTATCCCGCAGTAGGCTTTGCTGCCAATCATCCGGCTCATTGGATGTGCGAACGTAGTGTTCGGCGAATGCTTGCTCAATCCGATCCGCGAGTTGTTCGATCGTCCAGCATTGGCCTTCACTCTCACAGTAGGAGCACACCGCGATCTCGCCTGTGGATGCAATCTCGCTGGAAAGGAACGGCTCCTCCACACACTGGTCGCAGATCCACAGCTCTTCACCTTGCTCGTTCATCGAGCCTCCCCGAGATTCCAGATCATCAGCCGACAACTGATGCTCGCCAACTTATTCCGGCCCTGAACCGTAGAAGATTTGAGGTCTGCATTACAATCGGCGACAGACCACTATTTGGTGCTGATGGGCCGCTACGGTCGAGAACAGCCCGTTGCTAACGGCTGCTGTTGGGCCGAAAGCTGCCCGCAGATAAGGGCCAGATACGGAAACTCTGAAGTACCTTAGTGTGCAGGTTCCGGTTTCCGCTTATATGGTGGATCAGCAGGAGGAAGACAATCTTTGAACTCCTCGTAGATACCTGCCATTTTTCCGGCCTCCGGTGGGACACCAGCAAGGATCAGAAGTAGGTTCCCCGCAATTCCGAGCAGCCCATTCGAATGCCGTATCTCCATCAGAACCAGCTCTAGCGGGAAACCCTTTCCGTGGCGATTCACCGCATGGATGCCCCCATGCACGAATGAACTCAAAGGTCGCCACGAGTAGTGCTTGAATTCTTTGAGATGCGCCACTGGGGCGTGCGGCGCCTTCTCCTCAATTGCCTCTAACATTTGGCTGAGCATGGGGATTTTGCTGGCTTGCTTAGCGGTTTCCTCGGTGAGCTCAGCAAGCATTAATTCAGCTTGGTTATCTGTTGCCACGTAAAGCGCCCAAAGCGCGCGAACAAGGGATTCATACTGAACACGAAGGAGAGCAGCGGCAGATGTGTACAAACCTGCTGCCACCAGATGCTTCACGCTTCGAGCGTGCTCGAATCCGAGGCTAGCGAGTGACCTGGCTGCCCGAAGGCGGCTGGTACTGTCAAAAAGTGGCAATGCCAGGAAACTAGCAAGACGGTTCTCTAGTAGAGCCGAGCGTGAAAGCAACTGATCAATGACCATTCAAGTCAGCCTAATGAAATTCTTAATGCCCGGTACTCTACCTTCAGCAGGTCCTCTCCGCTTACGGCCAAAACCTGCCTATCGCGACCGGGTAATTACCGCCAGAGTTCGGCATTGCAAAACACGACATCATCCGCCAAGGCTTCGTAGAGCAGCTTCTTCCATCCATTGACCAGCAAGCTAGGGGCATTAGCCCCTGAGCGGAGGAAATCAGAAAACTCTTCTGGGGGCAGCCTTCTGAAATAGCTCTCACGCAAGTCCATCAGGGTGCTGAGTTCAGAGCCCGCTTGGATGCTGTAGCGCTCGGCAATTCTGAACAGGTCAAAATGATTTACTACCCTTGCCTTGTCCTCATCACTCCAGTCATCCGGCGGACTGGCGCTATAGGTGATCGTGCACGGGCTGGTGTGGGATACGGAAACGCTGATCCACCTTTCCTCGAAAAACTGTCGTTTGTCCAGATACGGATGAAGCGGTTGGCGATACGAGTGATCAATCAGGGGGTTGCGCTTGTCGGTATTACAATCACGGCAGGCAGGAATCAAATTATGGGGAACGATCGCCAGCTTCGGATAGTTGGCCTTTGGAAAATAATGATCCAGGGTTCGAGGCTGTCCTATTCCTCCACATGTCGGGCAATGATCACCTGCAGCCACCAAGATAGAGTCGTAGAGCGCTCGGCCAGGCTCTCGCTTCACCATGTAGTAGTCATAAAGGTAAACCAACTCGCTTTTTCGAATGTCGTCGATCACGAAAGGGTCTTCCCCCTTAACCGACCTCAGATATGGCATTTCCCAAGTGGATCCAGCAGCGACTCTTTCGATAAATTCAGCTGCGTTGGCGGTGATACTTGGAAGAACGCTCCTCATTCTGTCTCGCTGCTGATCATCGATGATCGCAGAAGTGCAGGCCATGTAGGCTTCCTCGGGAGAGTAGCTCGGGGCAAACAGTTGCTTCATGCCTGACCCGTCGAATCACGCTCAGCGATTAACGCTCGAAGAACTGCTTGCCCTTCGAGTCCTACTCTTCCACCAAATTTTCGAAGGATCACGTCAAAGCTGTGTCCTTCGGCAACTTCAGCAGCAAGCAGTGTATGAAAACCCGAGGATGCCACCTCCAAGCCAAAAACTTCCCGGGTCAGAATCCCCACATTCTCGCCGAACGTCTCGACTGTTGGCCGCTGCGCTGAGGCTACCAAGTTAGAACGATGAATTTTCCATACACACGACGCAGGAATTTCTTGGAGCACCACGGGCGAGTGCGTGGCCACGATCGCTACACCGTTACGATCCAGAAGCAGCTCACTCAACGCCCGAATCAATGCGGATAGCAGCGGCGGATGCAGATGACTCTCGGGTTCATCCATCAGGACGAGAGTTTTTTCTTCGACCCGTTCGACCAGCTTGGTGATAGTCAGCAGCACGACCGAATGGCCGGAGCTAAGGTTTGAAAAGATTTCGTTGGCGGTCTCGGTCCATTCTTCGCCGCTCAAGGACAGAAGCCGTTCGAATCCCAAACCTGCAAAATTCTCGTCAGACTGCAAGGTTGTGACGGCCTGCCGCCAACGATTGCGCTTATGCGTATCCCGTAGGCACCCCCTCATGCCGGCAAGGAAGTCAGATTTGAGAGCGTCTCGGCGCTTCAGCTCATGCCATGCGTCCTCACCTTTTGACTTCAACCCGACATAGAAAAAACAGGTGCCTTTGGCTGGATCTGGCTGCTCTGGAGGTGGATCGAAGGGATCAAATGCGCTAAAGGATATGAGCACTACGCTGCTGAAGAAATCCGGGGTAATAACCTCCCGTTGTTGCCGCCAATAGTTATATTGGTGAATTGCATCTGCGCCGGTGTGGCCATTGTGAATGGCATTGGTGATGCCGTTGAGGATGGTGGTTTTCCCTATGCCATTTCGCCCGATAAGCGCGTGCACATTTGTTAGAGGCGTCGAATCAACGTCTACCTCGAAACTCAACTCAATCCCGGCGGTAGAGCTGTCAGACTGCTTCGTATAGACGAAGGAGAAATTGGTTCTAACAGCACCGCCACGGAGCACTCTCGTGAATTGATTTTTGACGCTGCTCAAGCTTACATCGCGCAACAACGAGATTGAAAACACGGGCTCATCTTTTATCGTTTCCAAAATTTCAGGATCGGCGACGATGTCATTCATCCCACTTAGAAAGTCAGGCCGCAGCTCGTCCGAGAGCGAGTTCGCAATCTTCTGGTAGTACTCGACATTGGTACCGAGTGAAAAGAAGCCCTCTGGAAGCGTCTCAAAAGAATCCGGAAGCTTGGATCGAGTGGCCGTGGAAGTATCCTGCCCTTTGAACCCAATCTTTACGTTCTCAAGGTCGTGGGCTTGGCCAAATTCGTCAAATACGATCACATAGAACATCGTGATGAAGCTGTGATCGTTCCAGCGGTCATATTTCAGATAGGCAGCACTAACTCCGGCGCTCGGGAATTTATCTTCCCTGCCTATAATGTGAAATTTCATTTTTCCCTGCTCGTAGTAGAGAGCCTCTACGCCGGGTCGAAGCCCACGAGGCTGATTTTCTTAATCTCGCGGCCAGTGCCCAGCACCATCTCAATCTTCTCTTCGCACCGAAATCGGTATCGATTGCGCAGCGTAATACCTGCAAGGTTGATACCTGAACCTTCTTTCACTCCGCCGCTATATGCAACTCCATCGACGAAGATTTTCCATAAGCCAGCAGTAGCATCTGCAGAGTCCACGACGCCAACTAACTCAAGGCTCTCCACGCTTAAGTCTTCGCGCAGTAGGCAACGCTGAATAATATTCTGTGCGGTCGCAACACGGATCCGGCTTTGATTCGAGCTATGCATCCCTGGTGTTGACCAGCGGTTGGTGAGCTGGCAATCATTTTCCGTAATGAAGTTCAGCAGCCCAATTAACGATGAAGCTGCGTGACCCTTCAGTTTTGCGAGGAACTGCATGGCATCATCGGTATTGTCAGCTACGTCCAGAAACTCATTGAGTGTCTGGAATGCGATGATCAGCGCCTTATTCTCTCCCAACATGTCACAAGGCTCGGCGCTGCGTACCTGAACAGTGAAGGAGCCGTAGCAGAAACCAAACACATCGGACTCATACGGATCTTCGCCCTTGGGAATCGGCTTGCCCGCCGCCTTAGCAGCGGTTCTTGCCAGATTCTTGAGCACCCCTTGATAAATATTCAGGAAGGCGGATAGCTTGCGAGTCCTGATACGTGGCTCTCGCAAAGACTCTGGAACACCGAGCGACGCATATGCAACGGTGGCATTCAGCTCTTGCGCCTTGATCAAAACCTCGTCGTTGAGCGAGAAGGTCAAACCAGGTTCTGGCAACAACTCTTGCGCCACTACCTCCATCTGCGCACGCTCAATATCGAACGGTTCGATCAAGTCATCTGGTGTGGCAAGGTAGAACTCGGGAATCTCTGGTTCCTCGTATACCTGCCTCAGGTCAATCTTCCCACCCAGCAAATCGTCACAACGCCTGCCTGAAACTGGCGCACAGAGGAACGCAGGGCCTTTAGCAGCTACCTCAGAGATCATGCAAACGTAGCGAACGCCAATTAGATCACTCGCAATGAACACCTGCGGGTAGTCATAGTCGAGCAACACATGCAGAAGCTTGATTGCTTTCATGCCTCGCCCTCAATAGCGCACGCCAGATTGAATCGCCTGGAACGCCACCAAGAATAGTGGCTGCCATTGCCGGTTTTCATCGCAACCCCATCAGCCTGGCCGAGGATGACCTTCACCTTAGCCTTGTGCTTATGGATAGCGAGTTTCAGCACCGCATCTAAGTCTTCCGGATTTTTGAACACGGATATTGCATGAGCCTGGCACTCGGGAACGCGGAAAGTCTTTTGCGGGAACAATGCACGATGAGAGAGGAAATCTGCTTCCGCTGGCTCGGCACGTTCACAAAGTCGGTAACAAACGAAGCCATCAAGACTGAAAGCCCCGGAAGGCGGGCATTGCTCAGGTAGCTCCTCATACCACTCGTGATTCACATCCATGTCACTATTCCGATGATCGATAAAGCAGTGAACGTCATATGCTAGCCACCACGTGGCGATGGTGTCACGACATTTGCTTAGGCTGCCTTCTATTCCACTGCCAAAGAACAGCTTCAGAGGTTTATTACCAGCAGCCTTAGGTCGAGTATAGGCGTCGTTGAATGACAGCTTCTGGCCGAATCCAGCCGGTCGGCTCAGGCAGAAACCGGCCAAAAGCTACCGGTCGTGACTGGTGGCTCCAGTCATAGGTCGGGGATGTCTATAGGGGGCGGGGGGAGTTCAGACAGGCTCTCAAACGTGTTTTGATCCTTTATGGTATTTTTCATGGTTTTAAAATCGTTAGTGCCTTATAGGCTTCGTAATTTCTGGTCTGTGCTGGGCTATTGATAATAGAGTGGGAGTAATCAAAAACCCCGGCATTCGCCGGGGTTTTTTTATCAATGAAGAACGGCAGCGGTGTCGATGCGTCGCCAGATGGCCTCGGCAAAGCTGTAAAGGGCAAAAGCGATTAGCCCCAGCCCGATCAGCGATAGCCAGAACGTGCCGAAGGGCAAGCTTTGCAGGGCGTTGAGTGCGTCCTCGAGTCCCGGCGGTTCGGTTGGCTCGTAGCGTCGGCCTCCGCTGAACAGCATCCCGGCAACGACCAGGAACGCCACCCCGCGAGCGATGAGGCCAGCGCGCGATACCGGGCGGACCCAGCGCATCACGTCGTCCGATGCGTAGAAGTATTTCTCGAACTTGGCTTTCCAGCCTTTGATGATGTGGGCAATTCCGACGCCAAGTGGAATAAGCGCCACGACATAGACGAGGTAGTTCGAGAACTGCCAGCCAAGCAGGCCAGACAGAAAATCGCCGCCTCCACTGCCACCACCGTTTTGTGATTGGCCCAGCGAGCTGCCCAGAAGCCCTAGCGTGAAGAGCGCGAGCAGGGTGTACGTCACGCAGCTGCCGATCAGCCCAGCGCGTATTGCGATGCCCTTGGCATCGGTACCGTGATCTTCAGGGTCCGCGATGGCTTGGGTCAGGCGCCATGCCGCGTAAGCCGCAAGGCCTACAGCCATGATCCAGAGCAAGGTCTCGCCGAAGGGCTGCCCCAACAATTGCACCAGCGCGCCTTGGGTACCGACCGTTTCGCCGTTACCGCTTGCAGCGAAAAAGGCAAAGGCGCCGATGATCAAATAGACGACGCCGCGTGCGGCGTATCCGCTGCGCGCGAGCCAGACGATGCCGCGCGACAGTTCTCCCTTAGGGTGCTTGGCTGGGTTGCGCATTAGGTTTCCTCCAGATTGGTCGCAAGTCGAGCCGACGAAGCTGTAGACGCCCATCAGCGACGGGGGGTTCGATCTGGTCGTTTGGTGCCGCTGGTAGTCCGAAGATGCCTGGCGGCACCAGACCCTGTAGCATGTTGCAAATGCGAGGTATTCCTTTTCTGTGCGGCTCGCATGTTCTATGGAAGCAAGATGACTTTTACTCGACGAAAGATGTTGACCGGGCTGGCCGGACTGGCCGTGCTTGGCGCCGCAGGCAGTGGCGCGCGGTATTGGCTGGGCCGTCCAGCCGCCCCGATCACCCATGACTATGAGCTGATTGCAGCGCCTCAGGACCTCGAGCTGATCGCTGGACACCAGACGCCAGCTTGGTGCTACGGGGGACGCGCGCCAGGGTTGGAACTGCGCGCACGTCAGGGCGATTGGCTGCGTGTACGTTTCACCAACCACTTGCCCGAGCCGACGACCATTCATTGGCACGGTATTCGTGTGCCGCTCGAAATGGACGGAGTGCCCTATGTCTCGCAACTGCCGGTTTTGCCCGGTGAGTCGTTCGACTACCAGTTCAAAGTCGAGGACGCGGGCAGCTTCTGGTATCACCCGCACACGACCAGTGCTGAACAGCTGGGGCGGGGACTCGTTGGGCCGCTGATCGTCGAGGAGCGCACACCCTCCGGCTTCATCCACGAGCGCACGTTGTCGCTGAAGAGCTGGCATGTAGACAAGCAGGGCGCCTTCACCGATTTCAGCGTGCCACGAGAGGCTGCGCGTGGCGGCACGCCCGGGGTCTTGTCGACCATTAACGGCGAGCATGCGCCTTTGCTGGACCTGCCGGCAGGTCAGGTCGTGCGGCTGCGGATCCTCAATCTGGACAACACGCTGACCTACCGGCTCAACCTGTCTGCGGGCGAGGCGCGCATCTACGCCATTGATGGTCATCCAGTAGAACCACGTGTGCTGGGCAAGGACTATTGGCTCGGCCCCGGCATGCGGCTCGACCTCGCGCTGAGGGCACCGCAAGTGGGTGAGCAGATAGCCCTGCGTAATGGTCCGCTGCGCTTGGCAACGTTCACGGGGGCGGGCACAGGCGGCGAGGCCGTCTGGCCGGCTGCGCTGCCGCCGAACCCCATCGCCGAGCCTGACCTGGCGAAGGCAGAAACGCTGCGGTTCAATTTCGAATGGGCGGGCACCCTGTCCAGCGATGCGGGGGAGGGCAAAGCGTTTACTTTCTGGCAGGTCAATGGGCAGGCCTGGGATATCAACGACAAGACCTGCGCCGACCGGCCAATCGCAACCTTGAAGCGAAACGGTCATTACATCTTCGAACTGCGCAATCTCAGCCAGTACCAGCATCCGATCCACTTGCACGGCATGACCTTCAAGGTCATCGGATCGAACCGCCGGCGCATCGACCCGTGGTTCACCGACACTTACCTGTTGGGCAAGAACGAGACGGCGCGCATCGCGCTGGTTGCTGATAACCCAGGCGTATGGATGTTTCATTGCCATGTCATCGACCACATGGAAACCGGGCTGATGGCTGCGATCGAGGTGGTTTGAGCCAAGCGGTTATGAATGAGCGCGCGGGGCGGCGGGTGGATATGGCGGGTACAATCCGCCGGTCCGACCATCATGCAGAGCCAACATGAAAAGACCCCTGATCATCGATCGCAGCCAGGACGAGCACTTCATGCGCGAGGCGCTAGCACTGGCAGCCCAGGGTGCCGAGCGCGGTGAAGTACCGGTCGGCGCTGTGCTGGTGCAAGGCGGTCAGGTCGTTGGGCGCGGCTTTAATTGCCCAATCTCCCGACATGATCCGAGTGCGCATGCCGAGATGGTCGCGATCCGCGATGCGGCGTCCAGCTTGGAGAACTATCGCCTGCCGGGTAGCACCCTATATGTGACCTTGGAGCCGTGCAGTATGTGCGCCGGGCTGATTGTCCATTCGAGAATCCAGCGAGTGGTGTTTGGCGCGACCGAGCCGAAGGCGGGCGTGGCACTGAGCCGGGGCCAATTTTTCGAGCAGGCCTTTCTCAACCACCGGGTATTGGTGGAGGGTGGGCTGATGGCAGACGCATGCAGCGCAATGCTCAGTGACTTCTTTCGTCAGCGTCGTTTGATCGGGCGCAAAGAGCCCGCCGCCGACCAGTAACCTCAGATATCGCTGCTGTAACGGCGCACGCCAGTTTCGGGCAGCTTCTCATGCGCGGCGACGCTGCCTTGGGCGGGGAACACGACCAAGTGATCCGCTGCAATGGCGATGCCCACCGAGTCGCCGGTGCGAAAATCGGCGTGGCTGGGAAAGATGCCCTCGAGCTGGTTGCCGGTCGGCAATTGCAGGCGATACAGCGTCGAGGCGCCAAGGAATGTCTTGCCGACGATCAGGGTCTTGAGGCTGCTCTCCGGTGCGTAGACGATGTCGTCGGGGCGCAATAGCACGTCTACTGAGCTACCGGCGGGTATGACGTACGCGCGATTGCCACGGATAACGCCGAGCTCGGTCCGCACGGTCTCGGGGTCGAGCAGCTGGCCCCGAATGAAATAACCCTGGCCGATGAAGCTCGCCACGAAGGGAGTCAGTGGTTCGTGATACAGGTTGTAGGGCGTATCCCACTGCTCGAGTCGGCCGTCCTTGAAGACCCCGACCTGGTCGCTGACGGCAAACGCTTCTTCCTGATCGTGGGTCACCAGGATGGCGCTGGTCCCCCGCGCTTTGAGAATTTCGCGCACTTCGTGGCTGAGGCGTCGGCGCAGGTCGCCGTCCAGGTTGGAAAAGGGCTCGTCGAGCAACAGGAGCTCGGGCTCGGGCGCCAGGGCGCGGGCGAGCGCGACACGCTGTTGCTGGCCGCCGGACAGCTCATGGGGATAACGCTTGGCGAGCGAGGTGAGGTGCACCAGCTCGAGCATCTCGTGCACGATTCGCTCACTGTTTGGATGCTTGCGAATCCCGAAGCCAACGTTCTCCGCCACTGTCAGGTGAGGGAATAGCGCATAGTCCTGGAACACCATTCCGATCCGGCGCTTTTCCGGTGCCAGGGTATGGCCCTTGCGCGAAATGAGCGTGTCGCCGAGCTGGATTTCCCCTGCATTGACGGGTTCGAAGCCCGCAATGGCCCGGAGCGTGGTCGTCTTGCCGCAGCCGGACGGGCCCAGCAGGCAGCCGATTTCCCCGCGGTTGAGATGCAGGTTGAGATGCCGCACGACGCTTTGAGCGCCGTAGCCGCAATCCAGCTCGCGCAGCTGAAGCAGCGGCCCGCTGCTCATGCGTGGTGGTAGGCCGGTTCGACCAGGAATTCCAGCAGTGCCTTCTGCACGTGCAAGCGGTTTTCAGCCTGGTCCCAGGCCACCGAGCGGGGATCGTCCAGCAGGTCCTGGCTGATCTCCTCACCGCGATGGGCAGGCAGGCAGTGCATGAACACAACGTCCTTGGCGGCCATGTCCAGCAGCGCGCGATCCACTTGATATGGACGGAAGGTGGCGATACGCGCCGCAACTTCTTCTTCCTGCCCCATCGACGCCCAGACGTCAGTGCTGATCAAGTGGGCCCCGTCAGCGGCTGCACGCGGGTCGCGAAGCACCTGGACCCGGTCGCGGGCCTTCGCCAGCAGATCAGCCTTCGGCTCGTAGCCCTCCGGGCACGCGATACGCAATTGGAAGTCGAACTGAATGGCAGCTTCTATATAGGTATTGCACATGTTATTGCCATCGCCGATCCATGCCACTGTCTTGCCGGCGATGCTGCCGCGGTGTTCATGAAAGGTCTGCATGTCGGCCATCAGCTGGCAGGGGTGCAGGTCATCGGAGAGGCCATTGATCACCGGGGCCGCGGAATGCGCGGCGAACTCGGTCAGTGTCGAGTGAGCGAAGGTCCGGATCATCACGGCATCGAGCATGCTTGACATCACGATGGCCGAGTCGCAGACCGGCTCTCCACGGCCCAGCTGCGTGTCGCGCGTGGACAGGAAGATCGCCTGGCCGCCCAGCTGGATCATGCCGGCTTCGAACGATACGCGCGTACGGGTCGAGGCCTTCTCGAAGATCATGCCCAGCACGCGGTTCTTGAGGGGTTCGAACAGGACGCCGCGCTTGCGCAGATCCTTCAGCTCGATGCCGCGACGTACCAGGTCGTTAAGCTCCTGGGGCGTGCAATCCATCAGTGAGAGAAAATGCCTTGCGCTCATATCAACTACCTTTATTGCCGCCGCCACGGCCAGGATTTCAAGAAAGCAGAAAGGGCCTACGACAGCGGGTCGCACGGGGAGCGACGAAACGGGAAAGGCGCGATCTTATCCAGAAAGGCTTTGACGGCGCAAATCGACCGCGAACAGCCATAACGGGGCATTAGGCGGCGCTACTGGAGCTGGCGTGGGCGCCGCGGAGAACGCAAAGCCGAGCCCTGCACTCGGCTTTCCAGCGTCAGTTCTGTACAATGCGCCGCAACCGTGACTAGCCGAGGTGCCCCATGGATATCATCGAAACCATCAAAGAGCAGATCGAAAAGAATCCGATTCTGCTGTACATGAAAGGCTCGCCGAATGCGCCGCAGTGCGGTTTCTCCGCGCGTGCGACCCAAGCCCTCATGGGTTGCGGCGAGAAGTTCGCTTACGTCGACATCCTTCAGAATCCCGAGATCCGCGCCAATCTGCCCAAGTACGCCAACTGGCCGACCTTCCCGCAGTTGTGGGTCAATGGCGAGTTGGTCGGGGGTAGCGACATCATTCTGGAAATGTTCGAAAAGGGCGAGCTGCAAACCCTGATCAAGGATGCTGCGCAGCAAGCGGGCGCTTGATGAATCCGGCTTACTGCTCAAACAACAAACCCGCCTGATGGCGGGTTTGTTGTTTGAGCAGGGATGAAAAGCGGGAGCACGCGGCTCCCGTTCTTCGACGAGGCGAGCGCCTGTTATTCATCCATTTGCGATTGCAGGTAGTTCTCGATCCCTACTTTATCGATCAGGCTCAACTGGGTTTCCAGCCAGTCGATGTGCTCTTCTTCGGATTCGAGAATATCTTCGAGCAGTTCGCGGGTGCCGTAGTCACCAACGCTCTCGCAGAAGGCGATCGCGACCTTGAGGTCTTGCATGCCGCCCTGTTCCAACTTGAGGTCGCATTCGAGCATTTCCCGCGTGTTCTCGCCGATCAACAGCTTGCCGAGGTCCTGCAGGTTGGGTAGGCCTTCGAGAAAGAGAATGCGCTTGATGAGCTTGTCGGCATGTTTCATCTCATCGATGGATTCCTCGTACTCATGCTTGCCGAGTTTGCCGAGGCCCCAGTCCTCATACATGCGTGCATGGAGGAAGTACTGGTTGATCGCAACCAGTTCGTTGCCGAGGATTTTGTTCAGGTGCTGAATGACCAGCTTGTCGCCTTTCATGTCTGTACCCTGCGTGGAATCGGGTTCGTGATGTGCGCAGTCTGGCCACGAAGGTGCAGGCTGTCAAACCTAAGTCATTGAATGTTAACGAGTAAACCGAAATGGGAATACGTCTGTTCTGCGCCTTGCCGGCAACTCTTTGATTTGCAGCAATAAAAAAGCCGGGCATGTGCCCGGCTTTTCGAATTCGATTTTGTATCAAGCAGGTACGAAGCCTGCTGGGTAGGCGAGTGCAGCGTTGGCTCCCTGGATGTCGCTCAGGGTGTCGCGAACGACCTGTTTGGCCAAGCACGCACATTTACCGCACTGAGTGGCGACCCCTGTCGCTTCGCGGACCTCACGATAGCTGCAGCAACCTTCATAGATGGCCTCACGGATCTGGCCATCGGTAACACCTTGGCAAAGACACACGTACATAGAACTACCCGTTGGGTCTGCGAATGGTGGTGATGCTAAATATAATGAGAATGATTGTCAAAGTGCGCTCGTCGGGTTTCGCTACCGGCCGGCGCCGCATCGATGGCGATGTCGTGTTTGGCATGGAGTACACTGCGACACCTTTTTCCGCCCGGAGCCGACATGGCCCTGCAAGCCACGCCTTATAAAGTCGAAATCAACCTCACCGACCTCGACCGCAACGTGTACCAAGACCTGCGTTTCACGGTGGCTCGGCACCCTTCGGAAACCGAAGAACGCCTGGCCGCACGGTTGATCGCTTTTGTGCTCTGGTATGGCGAGCAATTGGCGTTTGGTCGTGGGCTGTCCGATGTCGACGAGCCGGCGTTGTGGGAGAAGAGCCTCGACGACCGAGTGCTGCATTGGATCGAAGTGGGCCAGCCCGATGCTGAGCGCATCACCTGGTGCTCCCGGCGTGCCGAACGCTTCAGCCTGGTGGCCTACGGCAACCTGCGGGTCTGGCAGACCAAGGTGTTGGACGCGGTGCGCAGCCTGAAAAAAATCAACGTGGTTGCGGTTGATCAGGAGGCGCTGGAAACCGTGGCGCAGGATATGCCGCGCGCGATCAACTGGAGCGTGATGATCAGCGAGGGCGCGCTGTTCATCACAGACGAGCGGGGCCAGCACGAGGTCCCGTTGCAGTGGTTGATCGGCGGGCGCGACTGAGGAGCCGTGCGCGAGCCGGCTCCTCGCGTATCAGGATTGCCAGAACTGCAGCAGGGCATTAAACGACATCACCACACCTACTGCGGTCGCGACCATCGCGAGCAGACCGAACAGGAGCATCCAAGTCGGGTGCTGATAGCGGTCGCCAACGATGGCTGGCTTCTTGGCAGCCCATAGCACGCAGCCAAGCGCCAGCGGTAAGACCAGGGCATTCAGCGTCCCGGCTACTACCAGCACTTTCACAGGCTGGCCGACCAGGCTGTAGATCAGCGTCGAGCAGGCGATGAAACCAATCACCACCCAACGGTTGTTGCGCTCGATGCCTTTGTGCAGCGAGTACATGAACGTCACGCTGGTATAGGCTGCGCCGATCACCGACGACACCGATGCGGCCAACAGCACTACGCCGAAAATCTTGTAGCCGATGGTCCCCATCGAGTGCGAAAACACCGAGGCGGCCGGGTTGCCCGGGTCCAGTGCCAAGCCCTGGCTGACCACGCCCAACGCTGCCAGGAATAGACAGATCCGCACGACACCGGTTGTGGCGATCCCCGTCACGGCGGCGCGCGTAACCACGCCGACGTTCTCGACGCCGGTGATGCCCGCCTCGACCAAGCGGTGCCCGCCGGAAAACGAGATGTAGCCGCCTACTGTGCCGCCGACCAGCGTCACGATTGGCAACAGCAAAATCATGGGATCGTCCGGGTTGAAGCTGCGGTTGATCGCTTCCAGCAGCGGTGGGCTCGATTGCAACATCGCGTAGCCGATCATGCACAGCATCACCAGCCCCAGCAGCTGCATGACCGAGTCCATCACGCCCTTGGCGTTGCGCAGCAAAAAAAGGCCGATGATCAGCACGGCGGCGATCAGCGAGCCGATCACTGGCGGGATCCCGAAGATGACATTCATCGCCAGCCCGGCGCCGCCGATATTGCCGATGTTGAACGCGACGCCGCCGAGCACGATGAAAGCGGAAATCAGATGCCCGACACCCGGTAGCACCCGGTTCGCCACGTCCTGGCCGCGTAGGTTGGCGACGGTGATGATCCGCCAGATGTTGAGTTGAGCGCCGATGTCGATCAGCAGCGAAATGACGATCGCGAAGGCGAAGCTCGCCAGGTATTTCTCGGTGAACAGGGACGTCTGGGTGAGGAAAGCCGGACCGATCGAGGACGTCGCCATGATGAAGATGGCGCCGCGCAGGACGTTTCGCTGGGACGCGGTGGGTGCGCTAGGGGTGGGGTGCATTGGGTTACCTTTTTTCTTGATGTTGGGGCAGGTAGGAAATGCAGCCGGGGTGGGCCCGGTGAAGGGTGTAATTTTTCTTGTTCTGGGCGGCAGTTCAGTCGCCGGCCGTGTGCATCCGCGTTGGTTGGCTGGACAGATGGGTGTCGAAGAGGTCCCGCCAGAGCGCGAGTGCGCGACGTTGCGCCTGCTGGGCGACCGCAAGCCCGACTGGCTGGAATCGCACCTCGGTGCCCGGCAGGCACTGAGCGAGCTGTGCCACGGCCAGCGGCGTCAACGCGCCGAGCCGAGGGTAGCCGCCGATGGTCTGACGATCGTTCATCAACACGATTGGTTGGCCATCGGGCGGCACCTGGATGGCACCAAGCGGGACGCCCTCGGAAACCATGGATTGCCGCGCAGTGCGCAATGCCGGGCCGAGCAGGCGTATGCCCATGCGGTCGGCGCGCTGGTCGACCGTCCAGCGCGCATTGAACGCGTCGAATAGGCTTTGGCCGTTGAAGTCGCCGATCTGCGCGCCCAATACCACAGGGAGCGGAGTGCCCGAGTCGAACAGGCTGACGTGACCGGGCGGCAGGCGGCGTGGTTCCAGCTCGGCGGTCGCCAGCCAGCTCAGGCGATCGCCTTCGACCAGGGTGCGGCCATCGCCGTGCAGCCCTCCCAGGCCTTCGCGGCGGACCGTGGCGCCGCTGCCCATCAGCTGAGGCGCAACAAAGCCGCCCGGCGCTGCCAGGTAGGCGCGCACGCCTTGTTTCGGAGTGGCGAAGCGCAAGCGCTGGCCGCGACGGATGCGAAAGCTGCGGCCAGGCTCGACTGTTTGTTCATCGAGCGTCGCGCCCAGATCCGCACCACACAGCGCCAGGCAGCCATCGGCCTCAGCGCGAAGCGTCAGATTGCCCAGCGTGATTTCGAGGGTGGCCGTCTGAAAGGCATTGCCCAGCAGCCCGTTAGCCCAGGCATGCGACACCCAGTCCGCCGCGCCGCCTTGTGTCACGCCCAGGTGACGGACACCGAAGCGGCCCATGTCCTGGAGGCTAGCCAGCGCTCCGCTGCGTTCGACGATTAGCGTCATGGCGTTTCCTCAAATGGACGGTCGTCGCCACCAAGGCGGATGAATTCGGCTCGGTCGATCGGCTGAAAGCGAACCCGGTCGCCAGGTTGGCAGAGGCTGTAACCATCCAGATCCCTGTCGAACAGGCGGGCCGGACTGCGGCCGATCAGGTTCCATCCGCCCGGCGATACCAGCGGATAGATCGCAGTCTGGCGATCGGCGATGCCGAGGCTGCCGGCCGTGACCTGTTGGCGAGGCGTCTGCAAGCGCGGGCTGGCCAGGCATTCGTCGACCAGCCCCATGAAGGCGAAGCCCGGCGCGAATCCCAAGGCGAACACTTGATATGCCCGCTCGCTGTGGCGTCTGATGACGCCCGCCACCCCCAACCCGCTGCGTTGGCCGAGCCCCTCGAGGTCCGGGCCCACGCTGGCGTCGTACCACACGGGGATCTGCAGTTCACGCCGCTCGGCATCCGTTTCCGGTTCCAGGCCTTCCAGCGCCTCGGCGATGCGCTGGCGTGCCTGACGGTCGTCGAGCATGTTCAGATCGTAGTGAACCAACAGCGTGGTGTAGGAGGGCACCAGATCGATGAGTGCCGGGCCAAATGTTTCGTGCAGGCGGCGAGTTGCGGCGAGCAGCCAGGGCATGTGGGCTTCGTCGATAGCCTCGAACAGGCGCACCATCAGGCTGTCGATGCCGACCACCTCGATGCGTGGGTTCATGCCGGCAGGGCCTCAAGTGCCTGGCGGATGCGCTGCACCGCGGCGATCGAGGCCGCGTTGTCGCCATGCACGCACAGGGTGTCGACGCGAAGGGTCAGGGCGGAGCCATCGCTGGCGGTCAGCGGTTCACCGCGAGCCAGGGCCAGGGCCTGCGCCATAACGACCTCGGCGTCGTGATGGACGGCTCCCGGCTGGGTGCGCGAAACCAGCATGCCGGCCGGGTCGTAAGCGCGATCGGCAAACGCCTCGAACCATAGGGTGATACCCATCTCGTCGGCCATCGCCTGTGCCGCGCCAGTGTCGCGAGTCGACATCAGCATCAAGGGCAACGATGGCGCGTACCCCCGGACCGCACGCATCACCCCACGCAGTAGCTCAGGGTTGCGCATCATGTCGTTGTAGAGCGCACCGTGCGGTTTCACGTAGCGCACCTGGGTGCCCTCGGCACGGCAGATGCCGTCCAGCGCACCAATCTGATAGAGCAGCATGTTCTCGACTTCATCCGGGCTGCAGGCCATCGATCGGCGGCCGAACCCGACCAGATCGGGGTAGGCGGGGTGTGCGCCGATCTTCACATGGTGCTGCACCGCCAGCGCGACGGTGCGGCGCATGATTTGCGGGTCTGACGCGTGGAAGCCGCAAGCGACGTTGGCGCAATCGATGTAGGGCATGACCTCCGCATCCAGGCCCATGGTCCAGGCGCCAAAGCTCTCGCCAATGTCGCAGTTCAGAAGCAGACGTTTCATAACCATCCTCGCTAGCGGCTCGCGAAAGCTTGCCGATGAACATGAAGACTACATTGATAAAACATCAACGAATTATCAATAACTTTTTTCTGTGTCTTCCCTGGCGGCCCCCGTCTCGTGCATTGCTGTATGCTTGCGCTCCTCGATTCACTGGGCGCGGCAACGCTACGCCCCGACAGGCCATGGTCCGCTAGATGGTTGATTCCAAACTCCCTCGTCCGTTGCGATCCCCGATCGTCGCCTCGGCCCACCTGGCCGAGCAGTCCCAGGAGTTGTCTGAGCTGGAATACGGCATCATCGTCGCCAGCGCCGCGCTGATGCGTTGGATGGAGCGCTGCATGAAGGCGTCCGGCGCGGTAGAGATGAACGCGCTGGATGTGATGGTGCTGCACAACCTGACCAGCCGAGGGCGTGCGAAGCGACAGGCGGACATTTGCTTGTTGCTGAACGTCGAAGACACCCACACCGTGACTTATGCGTTGAAAAAGCTCGGCAAGCTCGGCCTGGTCGAAGGCGAGAAACAGGGCAAGGAAATGTTCTACCGGACGACCGACAAAGGGCGCGAGCTGTGCCAGGAATACGCCGATATCCGGCGCGAATGCCTGATCGCCTCGTTCGAGAACCTGAACGTCGACCCGGAGGACATCCATCGTCTGGCCGGCTTGCTGCGCGCCATGTCCGGCCTCTACGACCAGGCTGCGCGCGCCGCCACCTCGCTTTGATCCACCCCATGCTGCTCGCCGGATAACCTCAGATGCGCATCGAACCCCGCCCGCTTCCCGAACGGCTTCCCGACCTGGGCGACCTGCCGCCCCTGCTGACGCGGCTCTATGCCGCGCGCGGCGTGCAGTCGGTGGCTGAACTGGACAAAGGCCTCGCTCGGCTCATTCCCTACCGGCAACTCAAAGGTATCGACGGCGCAGTTGCGCTGTTGGTCGAGGCACTCGAGCGCGGCCAGCGGATCCTGTTCGTCGGTGACTTCGATGCCGATGGTGCCACGGCCAGCACCGTCGGCGTGCTTGGGCTGCGCCAGCTCGGCGCCGCGCATGTGGACTATCTGGTCCCCAATCGCTTCGAGTACGGGTACGGCCTGACGCCTGAAATCGTCGCCGTGGCGCTCGAACGCCAGCCGGATCTGCTGGTGACTGTGGACAACGGCATTTCCAGTGTCGAGGGTGTCGCTGCGGCCAAGGCCGCCGGGCTCAAGGTGTTGGTCACGGACCACCATCTGCCGGGCCCGGAAATGCCCGGCGCTGACGCCATCGTCAACCCCAACCAGCCCGAGTGCAGCTTTCCGAGCAAGTGCATCGCTGGCGTCGGCGTCATCTTCTACGTGCTGCTGGCCCTGCGTGCGGCGTTGCGCGAGAACGGCTGGTTTTCGCGCACCGGGCGCGCCGAGCCCAACCTTGCCGAACTGCTGGACCTGGTCGCCCTCGGCAGCGTGGCTGACGTGGTGCCGCTGGACGCGAACAATCGCATTCTGGTTCATCAGGGATTGGCGCGAATCCGTGCCGGTCGGGCGCGGCCTGGTTTGCGCGCAATTCTGGAAGTCGCCGGGCGCGACCACAGCCGTATTACCTCGACCGATCTCGGCTTCATTCTCGGCCCACGCTTGAACGCGGCGGGGCGCCTCGACGACATGGCGCTGGGCATCGAGTGCCTGCTCTGCGAAGACGAAGCGCTGGCCCGTGATATGGCCGTGCAGCTCGATCAATTGAACCAGGACCGCAAGGGCATCGAGCAGGGCATGCAGCGCGAGGCCCTGGCGCAGCTCAAGGAACTGGCTGTCGAGGACATGCCGTTCGGCCTATGCCTGTTCGATCCAGACTGGCATCAGGGGGTCATCGGCATCCTCGCGTCGCGCCTGAAGGAGCGTTACCACCGGCCGACGATCGCCTTCGCTGACGCCGGCGAGGGCCTGCTCAAAGGGTCGGCGCGCTCTGTGCCGGGCTTTCATATTCGTGATGCGCTGGATGCCGTCGCCGCCCGTCACCCGGGGCTGATCAGCAAATTCGGCGGGCATGCGATGGCGGCAGGGTTGTCCCTGCCGGAAACCAATTTTGGTGCCTTCGCCACGGCCTTCGATGCTGAAGTGCGGCGTCAATTGTGTGAAGACGACCTGACCGGGCGGCTGCTGACCGACGGGCAATTGAGCATCGAAGAGTTTCACCTCGAGCTGGCCAAGGCACTGCGCAACGCCGGGCCTTGGGGCCAGCATTTTCCCGAGCCGGTCTTCCATGGCGTATTCCAAGTGGTCGAGCAGCGGCTGGTCGGCGGCGAGAAGCACCTGAAACTGGTACTCAAGAGTGAGTGCGGCTCGCTGACGCTCGACGGCATCGCCTTCAACGTCGACCGCGAGCTGTGGCCAAACCCGACGGTGCGCTGGGCAGATGTGGCCTACAAGCTCGACGTCAACGAGTTTCGAGGGCGCGAAAGCGTGCAATTACTCGTCGCGCACCTCGCCGCGCGCTAGGGAACCCCGCCAACGCCGCCAACCCCGCCAAAAGGGCCGCAGATTGGATTTGCGGCTCTTCACATGATCGGTCATCTGAATCGAACCCTATTTGCCACGCCGTGCTTGATTGGCGGCTTCGCGGCGCCGGCCTAGAGTGACTGGATTACAAAAACGATCCAGTGGAGCCTGCCATGAGCGAGACGACCCGGCACTACCGTGCCTGCCACTTGTGCGAGGCCATTTGCGGCCTGACCATCGAGACCCGCGACGAGCAAATCCTGTCGATCAAGGGCGATCCGGCCGATCCCTTCAGCCGCGGTCACATCTGCCCCAAGGCGGTCGCCCTGCAGGACATCCAGAACGACCCGAACCGCTTGCGCCACCCCATGCGGCGTGTGGGAAACGAGTGGCAGGCGATCGACTGGGACGAGGCTTTCGCCCTGGTCGCCGACCAACTGACCAGCATCCGGGAACGCCATGGCTCGAATGCGGTGGCGGTATATCAGGGCAATCCCAGCGTCCATAACTACGGCCTGATGACGCACAGCAACTATTTCCTTGGGCAGTTGAAGACGCGCAACCGCTTCTCTGCCACCTCGGTCGACCAGCTGCCGCACCACCTGACCAGCCTGATGATGTATGGCCATGGTTTGCTGATCCCTATCCCGGACATCGATCACACCCGCTTCATGCTGATCCTCGGCGGCAACCCACTGGCCTCCAACGGCAGCATCATGACCGTTCCTGATGTTGAAAAGCGGCTCAAAGCGTTGCAGGCGCGGGGCGGGCGGCTGGTGGTGGTTGACCCGCGGCGCAGCGAAACCGCCGCGATGGCAGACCAGCACCTGTTCATCCGTCCCGGTGAGGATGCCGCTCTGTTGCTCGGTTTGCTCAGCACGATATTCGATGAAGGCCTGAGTCGGCCGAGCGCGTTGCCGATCGAGGGGCTGGAGGAGCTGCGCGAGGCGGTCATGCCGTTTTCCGCCGAGTCGATGAGCCTGCGCTGCGGTGTGCCCGCCGAGCAGATTCGCCAATTGGCCCGGGATTTCGCGGCGGCGGATGGTGCGGTCTGCTATGGCCGGATGGGCGTTTCGACGCAGGCCTTCGGCACGTTGTGCCAATGGCTCGTCCAGGCGATCAATTTGGTCACCGGCAATCTAGATCGTGTCGGCGGGGCGCTCTGTACGGAGCCTGCCGTCGATCTTGTGGAAAACGCCTCCGGCGGGCATTTCAACCGCTGGCAGAGCCGCGTCTCCGGCTTGCCCGAATATGGCGGCGAGTTGCCAGTGTCGGCATTGGCCGAAGAGATGCTCACCGAAGGCGAAGGGCAGGTGCGAGCATTGGTCACGGTGGCGGGCAACCCGGTGCTCTCGACGCCGAACGGGCGCCGGCTGGAACAGGCGCTGGACGGGCTCGAGTTCATGCTCAGTGTCGATTTCTACATCAACGAGACCACCCGCTACGCCGACCTCATTCTGCCGCCCACCGCACCGCTCGAGCATGACCACTACGACAGCACATTCAACCTGCTCGCCGTTCGCAATGTCACCCGCTTCAACGAGCCGGTGTTGGACAAGCCAAACGGGGCGCTGCATGACTGGGAGATATTCATCGGGCTGGCCAGGGCCTACGCGACGCGAGCGGGCCTAGAGCTCAAGCCCAGCCTCGCGCCGCAGCAGATGATCGACATGGGCCTGCGGGCCGGACGCTACGGCGATGGCCACCCGCTGGGTCTGAGTCTGGCCCGCTTGCGCGAACACCCGCACGGGATTGACCTCGGTGCGCTCAAACCGAACCTGGCATCACGATTGAAGACCGCCAATCAGCACGTGCAGGCGGCGCCGGCCCTGTTTCGTGCTGACTTGCAGCGATTCGCCGCGCAGGCTGCGCCGTTGGGCACTGGGCTCGTGCTCATTGGCCGCCGCCACGTGCGCAGTAACAATTCCTGGATGCATAACTATCACAGGCTAGTCAAAGGCAAGCCGCGGCATCAGCTGCTGATGAACCCGCTGGACTTGGCCCGGCTGGGCCTGGCGGATGGGCAGCGCGTACGGGTTCGCTCGCGGGTCGGGATGATTGAGGTGGATCTGGCTGCCAGCGACGAGATGATGCCGGGTGTTGTCAGCCTGCCGCACGGCTGGGGGCATGACCGGCCAGGCGTCCAGCTGGACATCGCCAGTCAGCAGCCGGGTGCGAGCGCCAACGACCTGACCGACGAGCGCGAGCTCGATAGGTTGTCGGGCAATGCCGTACTCAACGGTGTGCCGGTCTCCGTCGAGGCCGCCTGAACGGCGGCGGCAGGGTGGCCCAGTGGCCTGCCGGTTGCACACAAAGGGTTACGCCTGGTAAGCAAAGTCGCGGAAACAGTCTGTACTGAAGGATGTCCATTAACGCATCCATGCAGTCGAGGTTTCCATGACACAGCTCTTCCAGCCGCTCACCCTGCGCCAGTTGACACTGCCGAACCGCATCGCCGTCTCGCCCATGTGCCAATACTCGGCGAAGGCCGGCATGGCGAACGACTGGCACCTGGTTCACCTGGGCAGCCGCGCCGTGGGCGGGGCCGGGCTGGTCATCATCGAGGCTACGGCGGTGTCCGCGGACGGCCGAATTTCGCCGGAGGATCTGGGGATCTGGTCCGACGAGCACGTCGAGCCGCTTCGGCGCATCACTCGGTTCATCGAGGCGCAGGGATCATTTGCGGGCATCCAGCTGGCGCACGCCGGGCGCAAGGCAAGCACCTGGCAGCCCTGGCTGGGGCGCCATGGCAGCGTACCTATCGCTGCGGGGGGCTGGACGCCGGTAGGTCCGTCCACCATCGCGTTCGACCCGGAGCATGCCGTGCCGACGGCGCTGGACGAGGCGGGGATCCAGGGCGTCATCCAGGCCTTCGTCCGCGCGGCTGAGCGCGCATTGGCCGCCGGTTTCAAGGTGGCCGAGGTGCATGCCGCGCACGGCTACTTGCTGCATCAGTTCCTCTCGCCACTCTCAAACCAGCGGCAGGACGGCTACGGCGGCTGCTTTGACAACCGTATCCGGCTGTTGCTGGAAGTGACTGAAGCGGTGCGGGCTGTCTGGCCACAGGAACTGCCGCTGTTCGTGCGGCTTTCGGCGACCGATTGGGTCCAGGACGGCTGGAATGCCGAGGAAACCGTCGAGCTTGCGCGCCGGCTCAAGCCGTTGGGCGTGGACTTGATCGATGTCTCTTCCGGCGGAACGGCAGTCAATGCGGAAATCCCTGTGGGTCCCGGTTACCAGACTCAGTTCGCCGAGCAGGTGCGCCGCGAGGCGGGCATCGCCACCGGCACCGTTGGCATGATCACCGAGGCAGTCCAGGCTGAGCACATCCTGCGCACCGGGCAGGCCGATCTTATCCTGCTGGCGCGCGAGTTACTGCGCGACCCATATTGGCCGCTGCATGCCGCCGAAGACCTGCGCGACGCTTCTGTGCCATGGCCCGCGCAGTACGTGCGCGCTGCGCATCGCAACACCCCGATCCGGCAAGTACCCGATCCGCTGGATTGACCGCTCTCTTTATCCCAGAACCAGGTGACCCATGAAGACCTCAGGATTACTCGATCAGCTGCTCAAGTCGGGGCAGGACCTTTTGCAGAAGAAATCCGGCTCCGTGTCCCGATCCTCCCCGGCGCCGGGCGACCCGCTCGGCGACCTGCTATCCGGCGTCGGCGGCCCCTTGGGCAGCGTGCTAGGCAGTGGCGGCGGACGGGGCGCCCTGGCGACCGGCGCGCTCGGCCTGTTGCTCGGACGCAAGGGCGGTCGCCGCCTCGGCGGCAAAGCCGTCACCTATGGCGGGCTCGCGGCGCTCGGCATGCTGGCTTACAAGGCCTATGGCAACTGGCAGGCGCAACAGGCCACCGCGACGAACCCGAGCGCCACCCAGCCGAGCCCGACGCGGACCGAGCCGAAGACAGTGGATCGGCTCCCTCCCGATCAGGTCGAGGAGCACAGTCGCGCGATCCTCAAGGCGCTGGTCGCCGCGGCGAAGGCCGACGGGCACGTCGATGAACAGGAACGCCGGATGATCGAGGCCGAACTGGCCCAGCTCACCGAGGATGCGGAGTTGCAGCGCTGGCTCGAGGCTGAGCTGAATAAGCCTCTGGACCCGGTGGAGATCGCCGCAGCCGCCACTACGCCAGAGCTGGCTTCGGAGATGTACCTGGCCAGCGTGTTGATGATCGATGAGGATCAGTTCATGGAGCGCGCCTACCTCGACGAGCTGGCGCGCCAGATGGGGCTCGACGCTGGCCTCAAGGCCGAGCTCGAAAGCCAGGTCCGCGGCGTTTCCACCTGACCCTACCGGTGCTGGGCACGCCATCAGGCGTGCTCGGCGGGCCCGGATGGGCTGTCAGCCTCGGGTGGCTGCGCTATAATCGCCGGCTTTTCGCCAACGTCCGATCGAGAGCTGCCCACCATGGAAATCAACCCGATCCTCAACAGCATCAAGGACCTGTCCGACCGCACCCAGTCAATTCGGGGGTATCTTTGACTACGATCAGAAGCATGATCGCCTCGTCGAAGTAAACCGCGAACTCGAAGATCCGAACGTCTGGAACAAGCCCGAATATGCCCAGGGCCTGGGCCGTGAACGCGCCACCCTGGCGCAGATCGTCGAAACCATCGACGATCTGACCGGTAGCCTGGCCGATTCGCGCGACCTGCTGGAAATGGCCGCTGAAGAAAACGACGAAGGCGCCGTGGACGACATCGTGGCCGAAGTCGAGCGCCTGCGCGAAATCCTCGAGAAGCTCGAGTTCCGCCGCATGTTCAGCCACGAGATGGATCCCAACAACTGCTACCTCGATATCCAGGCCGGTTCCGGCGGTACCGAGGCCCAAGACTGGGCCAACATCCTGCTGCGCATGTACCTGCGCTGGGCCGACAAACGCGGCTTCACTGCCGAGATCGTCGAGCTGTCCGAAGGTGAAGTCGCCGGCATCAAGGGCGCCACCGTGCACATCAAGGGCGAATACGCCTTCGGCTGGCTGCGCACCGAGATTGGCGTGCATCGCCTGGTGCGCAAGAGCCCGTTCGACTCCGGCGCCCGTCGCCACACCTCGTTCTCGGCGGTATTCGTATCGCCCGAGATCGACGACAAGGTGGAGATCGAAATCAACCCGGCCGACCTGCGCATTGATACCTACCGCTCCTCCGGCGCTGGTGGTCAGCACGTCAACACCACCGACTCGGCGGTGCGTATCACCCACGTGCCGACCAACACCGTGGTGGCCTGCCAGAACGAACGCTCTCAGCACGCCAACAAGGACACCGCCATGAAGATGCTGCGGGCCAAGTTGTACGAGTTGGAAATGCAGAAGCGCAACGCCGCCTCCCAGGCGCTGGAAGACAGCAAGTCGGACATCGGCTGGGGCCACCAGATCCGGTCCTACGTGCTCGACGACTCGCGCATCAAGGATCTGCGTACCGGCGTGGAACGTAGCGATTGCCAGAAGGTGCTCGACGGCGACCTCGACGGGTACCTCGAAGCCAGCCTGAAACAGGGGCTCTGAGCGCAGCCGCACGCCTCAAGCCGCAGCACCCCATTGAAACGATTTGACCGGGACGACCCGCAATGAGCGAACAACCGCTGAACCAGCACGCCATCCTAGAGGAAGAAAACAAGCTGATCGCCCAGCGCAAGGAAAAACTTGCGGCCGCGCGCGAGCAGGGCAATGCCTTCCCCAATGACTTCCGTCGCGACAGCTACTGCAACGACCTGCAGCTGAAATACGCGGACAAGACCAAGGAAGAGCTGGCAGAAGCGGCCATCCCGGTGAAGGTTGCCGGGCGCATCATGCTCAACCGCGGCGCCTTCATGGTCCTGCAGGACATGACCGGACGCATCCAGGTCTACGTCAACCGCAAGACACTGCCGGCCGAGACGCTGGAAGCCATCAAGCATTGGGACCTGGGCGACATCATCGCCGCCGAAGGCACCCTGGCACGCTCGGGCAAGGGCGACCTGTACGTCGAGATGACCGGTGTGCGCCTGCTGACCAAGTCGCTGCGCCCGCTGCCGGACAAGCATCACGGCCTGACCGACACCGAACAGCGCTACCGTCAGCGCTATGTCGACCTGATCGTCAACGAAGAAACCCGCCACACCTTCCGTGTGCGCTCCCAGGTCATTGGGCACATTCGCAAATTCCTCAACGAGCGTGACTTCCTGGAAGTCGAAACGCCGATGCTGCAGACCATTCCCGGCGGCGCCGCAGCCAAGCCGTTCGAGACCCACCACAATGCGCTGGACCTGCCGATGTTCTTGCGCATCGCGCCGGAGCTCTATCTCAAGCGCCTGGTGGTCGGCGGCTTCGAGCGCGTCTTCGAGATCAACCGCAACTTCCGTAACGAAGGCGTCTCGACCCGGCATAACCCCGAGTTCACCATGCTCGAGTTCTACCAGGCCTACGCCGACTACGAAGACAACATGGACCTGACCGAGGAGCTGTTCCGCGAGCTGGCGCAGCTGGTGCTCGGCAGCACCGACGTGCCCTACGGCGACAAGGTGTTCCATTTCGGCGAACCCTTTGCGCGGCTGTCGGTGTTCGACTCCATCATGAAATTCAACCCGGACATCAGTGCCGACGATCTCAACGACATCGACACCGCGCGTGCGATCGCCAAGAAAGCCGGCGCCAAGGTGCTGGGCTTCGAAGGCCTGGGCAAGCTGCAGGTGATGATTTTCGAGGAACTGGTCGAGCACAAGCTGGAGCAGCCCACCTTCATCACCCGTTATCCGTTCGAGGTTTCGCCGCTGGCACGCCGCAGCGATGACGACCCGAGCGTCACCGACCGCTTCGAACTGTTCATCGGCGGACGCGAGATCGCCAACGCCTATTCCGAGTTGAACGACGCCGAAGACCAGGCCGAGCGCTTCCATGCGCAGGTGCGTGACAAGGACGCCGGCGATGACGAAGCCATGCATTTCGATGCCGACTTCGTCCGCGCACTGGAATACGGCATGCCGCCGACGGCGGGCGAGGGCATCGGTATTGACCGTCTGGTGATGCTGCTGACCAATTCGCCGTCGATCCGCGACGTGATCCTGTTCCCGCACATGCGCCCTGAGGCCTGACGGGGAGCGGCGTGTCCAGGGGTATACGCGATACGGCGGCGGGTTGCACCCGCTCTACGGAATCGGGCAACGCTGCCGATATGTCGGACGTTGTGCTTGCGTAAGGCGAGTACAACCCGCCTTGGTTGGCCTGCGTTCGTCACGCGCCCCGCCACCGGCCCGGTTGGCGAACCGTGCACGCTTTGCCGGGGTCCGCTGCTGTATAACCTCAAGGCTACGGACCATCACTGACGAGGTACGGATGAATTCGCGTAATAACCTGGACGAATACCAACTGACGGTGCGTGGCCTGTCGGACCGCATCGTCGAGGCTCAGACGCCGGTCCGTGTGCTTGATGCGGTCAAGTGGGACGAAAGCATTCGCCAGCGTTTCTTCGCCGCCGGCGGTCGCGAGCTGCCGGAAGTGAGCCGTGCCTACTACGAAGGCCGTCCGCTGTCCTTCGATTCCAGCGCGAAGAAGGAAGAATTCCAGAACATCGAGCGTGACATTACCCGCCAGCTCGGCCAGTTCAATCCGGTCGGGCAGATCATGCGCCGCATGTGCAAGGAATACCGCATGGTGATCCGCATGCTCGAAGCGCGCGGTACCGCCGATTTCGGCCTGATCTCCCAGGAGCTCTATGGCGCGGCGTCCGATGCCTTCCACGCCGGTGACCCTACGCTCGCCGACCTCGGGCTGATGCTCTCCGATTACCTGAACAACATCGCCGATCGCGGCGATTTGAAGGACGAGGCCAAGACCGTCAACGCGCCGCAGGCGGTCGAAATGCTGCAGAGCCGGCTGGACAAAGTGTTTGGCGAAGGCGAGGGCGTGATCCGCGTCTTCGAATCCGACGGCATCCTCGCGGACGCTGCGGCCGGCGCCGACTACATCAAGATCCGCAGCGACGCGATGTTCAACGAACGCGACGTGCGCGCGCTGGAAGTCCATGAAGGGCTGGTGCACGTCGGCACCACGCTCAACGGCCAGAACCAGCCAATCTGCACCTTTCTCGCCAAGGGTCCGCCGTCCTCGACCGTGACCCAGGAAGGCCTGGCGATCCTGATGGAAGTGATCGCATTCGCCTCCTACCCGACCCGCCTGCGCAAACTGACCAACCGCACGCGCGCCATCCACATGGCGGAAGAGGGCGCGGATTTCCTCGACGTCTTCGCCTTCTTCCGTGAACAGGGTTACGGCGACGAAGAGAGCTACAGCAACGCAAGCCGCGTCTTTCGTGGGTCGACGCCCGATGGCTTGCCCTTCACCAAGGATCTGTCCTACCTGAAGGGTTTCATCATGGTCTACAACTACATCCAGCTCGCGGTCCGCAAAGGCAAGCTGGAGCAGATCCCGCTGCTGTTCTGCGGCAAGACCACGCTCGAGGACATGCGAACGCTGCGCCAATTGGTCGAGGAGGGCATGGTGGTGCCGCCCAAGTACCTGCCGCAGCAGTTCCAGGACCTCAATGCGCTTTCGGCCTGGATGTGTTTTTCGAACTTCCTCAACCATCTGAGCTTGGATCGAATCGAGGCCGACTACGCCAACATCATCTGAGGCGCGACGGATCGCGCCTCCCGTTTCAACGCTTAAGCAAGGATGCTATCGCCATGGACACCCCCGTCTTCGCCCGCCGTTCGGACCTGATGGACCGCACGGTCTCCGCCTCGCTCTATAACCTGATCATTGGCCTCACGCTCTGCTGGGGGCTGCTGATCAATTGGTGGATGGTCACGAGTATTCCGGTCGGGGCGATCCGCGATATCCATCCCTTGCTGTTCATCGGCGGTTACCTGCTGAGCGGCTTGGCAGGCATTCACCTCTTTCACCGATCCAATCAGCCCTGGGTCAGCTTCGTCGGCTACAACTTGGTGGTGGTGCCCTTCGGCCTGGTGGTTAACCTTGCAGTGAGCCGCTACGACGCCAGTCTGATGACCGATGCGATCCGCGTCACCGCCTTCGCCACGCTCGTGATGCTGACGCTGGGCACGCTGTTTCCACGCGTCTTCGCCAGAATCCCCGGGGCGCTCACCGTTGCGCTGCTTGCGGTATTGGTGGTCGAACTGGTCGAAATTCTGGTGTTTAACATCCGTCACGCCATGATCGATTGGCTGGTGGTACTGATCTTCTGTGGTTACATCGGCTACGACTGGGGCCGGGCGAACCAGATCCCCAAGACGATCGACAACGCCATCGACAGTGCCGCTGCGGTCTATATGGACATCATCAACCTGTTCCTGCGTATCCTGCGCATTCTCGGGCGCAAGTAGCCGCCGCGCCTCGGTGCGCAGTGGTGGGGCGCCCAGTCAACCAGCCGCAACGGAGGCCGCCGTGTCTAGCCACGAACTTGAATACGAAATCCTTGGGCAGTCCGCGCAGAGCGTCGAGATCCTGCTCGACCCGGGGGAAACCGTCATCGCCGAAGCGGGTGCGATGAACTACATGACCGACGGGGTGCGTTTCGAGGCGCGCATGGGCGATGGCTCCAGCAGCGGGATGCTCGGCAAGTTGTGGGGCATGGGCAAGCGGATGATCACGGGCGAATCGCTCTTCCTCACGCATTTCACCCATGAAGGTAAAGGCAAGGCGCGTGTCGCGTTCGCCGCGCCCTATCCGGGAACCGTCGTGCCGGTGGACCTGGCATCGGTGGGCGGCACCTTGATCTGCCAGAAGGATTCCTTCCTTTGCGCCGCCTTCGGCACGCGGATCGGCGTCAGCTTCAGCAAGCGCATCGGTGCCGGCTTCTTCGGCGGCGAAGGCTTCGTTCTGCAGCGCCTGGAAGGCGATGGCCTGGCCTTCGTGCACGCCGGCGGCACCGTAATCCGCAAGGAGCTCAACAACGAAACCCTCCGGCTGGACACGGGTTGCCTCGTCGCCTTCACCCAGGGGATCGACTACGACATCCAGCTTGCCGGCGGGCTCAAGAGCATGTTGTTCGGTGGCGAGGGGCTGCTGCTGACGACCCTCAAGGGCACCGGCAGCGTCTGGATCCAGAGCTTGCCATTCTCACGGCTCGCCGAGCGTGTGTTCGAGGCGACCTACCAACCGCGGGGCGAAACGCGGGCCGGGGGCAAATGAGCCGACCTTCGCCCCGCCAGATTTGCCACAATCCGCTTTTTTGCTTCTACCGAGATCATCCATGTCCGATCGCAACCTGATTCCCTACATCCTCACCGCCGTCGGCACCGTTATCGGAACGGTCGGGGTGCTCAGCTATTACGGTTATGTGCACATAGCCAAGCCTGAGGATGCGCTGCTGCTGGCTGACTTCACCATGCTAAAGACTATCCCCGGCGAGGACTACAAGGTGTCCCTGGACCCGGCACCGCAGGTGGCGCAGTGCATCGACGGGGTGCTGGTTCTGTTCGATACCGAGCACAAGGGGCTGACCGGCGTGTTGGTCGACAAGCGCAAGCGCGCCATCCGTTGCATGGGGCAGGAAACCCCTGTGGAGCTCAAGTGAGCAATAAAAAAAGCCCGCCTTATTGGCGGGCTTTTTCTTTTCGGGCACCGGCGTCGGCGCCGTGCTGCGTACATCACTCCATGGACGAACGCGGCGCGACGCGCTGGTTGTCGTTGGAAATAGTGACTTCCACGCGACGATTCATCGCCCGGCTCGACGGCGAATCGTTGCTCGCCACTGGGTATTGCTCACCGTAGCCTACGGCCTGGATCCGCTGGGGATCGACGCCGGCACGGGTCAGCGCGCGGCGTACGGCCTCGGCGCGGCGCTCGGAGAGCTGCTGGTTGTACGAGTCGGAACCGGTGCTATCGGTGTAGCCCTCGACCACTACCTTGCGTTCGGGATTTTCGTTGAGGAAGTCGGCGAGTTTCTGGATGCCACGCATGCCGGACGGCTTCAACTGGGCTTTGTCCAGGTCGAACAGCACGTCACCGAAGGTAACCAACGTACCGCGCTCGGTTTGCTTGGCCTGTAGATCTTGCTGCAGCTGGCGAATTTCTTCCTGCTGGCGACGCAGTTGTTGCTCACGAGATTCCAGACGGGCCTCGGCGCGCTTAGCTGAGGCTTTTTCAATTTCCTGCTCTGCGGTGCGCAGCGCGATGGTTTGCTCGGCCAGCTCCACTCGGCGCTTGGCCAGGTAGGCGAGTTGGTCGACGCGCTCTTCATCGGCATCGTTCTGATAGGCCGTAGTGGCACGGTCGAGTGCTTTTCCGGCGTCTTCGGTCTCAAGCGCAGCCATACGGTTGGAGCGCGGGTCGCTCTGCAGCTGGGCATACTGGCCGCGAACCTGTTCCAGGTTTTCGTTCGGCTGCGACGAACAGGCGGCAAGGCCGACAGCCATGGCCAGCGCGGTGGGGATGGTCAGTAGTTTGTTCATAACGGGTCATCCTGTGCTGAAGGCTTGAACGTGATCAACGGGTGCCGCGCATGCTTTCTTCGCGCAGATCCTCGATCCCTTTGTTGGCTTCTTCGACTGCCCTCTTTGCTTTGGCAGCCTGGGCCTTGCGCTCGGCAACGCGGGCGTCCCACTCGGCCTGCTCGGCGAGCTTGCGAGCCTTGTCGTAGTTTTCCTTCTGCATTTCCAACTCGGCCTGCTTCCACTTTTCCTGCGCAGCGCGCATTTCAACGGCAGCGTATTCAGTGCCGCCTGCGCTCACGGCGCTACGGACAGCCGACTCGGTAACGGCGAACTGCTCGTTCGGCGGGTTGCCGGCACAACCGACCAGCAGCAGGCCTCCCAGGGCCACGGCGGCCAGCTTGGGAACCTGGAAGCGCGACAGAGGGCTTGCGAGGGATTTCATTTTCATGGCCAGTCTCCAATGCAAATGTTGCCTGACGGATCGGAACAGCGCCCGCGGGCGTCGAATCGCGGCCTGGCCGCTTATTAGCGATCAGGGCGGGCATATTTTTGTGAGGCCATCGCGCTGCAATCGTTCAACGAAACGTGCGCCGACACGTCTGCAGCGCCGCTTCGGGCCACTTCAGTTCGCTTCCCGCTCGGCCAGCAACCGTTCAAGATGCTTGCGCGATAGAGCGAGAAAGCGCGGCGTCGGACCAACATCCTCATAGATCGGGTCGCCCTGCTCATCGGTGGAGATCACTTTGGTGCCCTGCTTGTAGGGCAGGCTGGTCTCGATGGCCTCGAGTGCGGCGCCGACCAGCTCGCCCAGCAGTTCCTCGGTGCTGCGCTTGGGGTACATCTCGGCCAGCGCAGCCAACCTCGCCGCGCTCTCGACATCCAGATGGATGCGGTACTCCTGGGCGCTCATCCGGCCGCTTGCGGTGCTTTCCCATTCGCGGACCAGTTCGGATATTTTCATTGCGCGTCATCCTTAGCTCGCCACCGCGAGCGATTCGAGTGAGTGGTTGCGCGGCTACCGGGCGCTCTTACCCGACGCCTTGTCATCGGCGGCTGCGCTGGGCACTCTGTTTGGAGGTTTTTACCGCGCGGCCGTTCAGCACTCGTTACGGCGCGTCCTCACTGATGCGGCAGGGGAGAGGAAACATGGCGAAGATCGATGCGCGGCTGCGCGAGAACGTCCATCTGCTCGGTGAGCTGCTGGGGAAGACAATCCGTGAACAGCATGGCGAGGCGTTCTTCGACAAGATCGAGCGCATTCGCAAGGGTGCAAAAGGCGCGCGGCGAGGATCGGCAGATGGCGCGAAGCTGTTGCAGGAAACGCTGGACGGCCTGGCCGACGACGAATTGCTGCCCATGACCCGAGCCTTCAATCAATTCCTCAACCTGGCGAACATCGCCGAGCAATACCACCGCGTCCGGCGCCGGCAGCCGGGGGAGCTGGCACCTTTCGAGTCCGGCGTGCTCGGCGGCCTGTTGGAGCGACTCAAAGCCGAGGGATTCGGCCAGGACGTCATCGCCCGTCAGGTTGGCCGGCTGGAGATCGAACTGGTGCTAACGGCGCACCCGACCGAGGTGTCGCGGCGCACGCTGATCCAGAAGTACGATGCCATTGCCGCGCAGCTCGCCGCGCGGGACCACACCGACCTTGGCGCCGCGGAGTTGGCGCAGATCGAATTGCAGCTGCAGCGCCTGATCGCCGAAGCCTGGCACACCGAAGAGATCCGTCGCAGCCGGCCGACCCCGGTTGAAGAGGCGAAGTGGGGCTTCGCGGTGATCGAGAATTCTCTCTGGCAGGCATTGCCCAACGTGTTGCGGCATACCGACCTCGCACTGCGCCGCAGTACGGGGCTTCATCTTCCACTGGATGCGGCACCCATCCGCTTCGCGTCGTGGATGGGCGGTGATCGCGATGGCAATCCGAACGTCACGGCGGCCGTGACGCGTGAGGTATTGCTGCTGGCGCGCGGCGTCGCGGCCAGCCTGTTCCTGAAGGACATGGACGGCCTGATTGCGGCGCTGTCCATGCAGAGCGCCACCGAAGAGCTGCTTGCCCAGAGCGGCGAGACCGCCGAGCCCTACCGGGTATTGCTGAAGCAGCTACGCGGCCGTCTGCAGGCCACGCGTGACTGGGCGCGCCAGGCGCTGTCGCATGACCTGCCCGCACCGCCCGACGTGCTACAGGACAACCGAGCGCTGCGCGAGCCGCTGGAACTCTGTTATCGCTCCCTGCATGCCTGCGGCATGGGCGTCATCGCCGACGGCGCGCTGCTCGACACCCTGCGCCGTGCTGCCGCGTTTGGGCTGTTCCTGGCGCGCCTGGATATCCGTCAGGATTCGACCCGGCATGCCGCCGCGTTGGCCGAGATCACCGACTACCTTGGCCTCGGCCAGTACGATCAATGGGATGAACAGCAGCGGCTGGATTTTCTACAGCGCGAGCTGAACAACCGTCGGCCTCTTTTGCCGCCGGACTTCCAAGCCTCCGCTGAAACCGCCGAGGTGCTCGCGACGTGCCGGGTTGCCGCGCAGGCGCCGGGCGCATCGCTGGGGTCCTACGTGATTTCGATGGCGCGCGGTGCTTCCGATGTGCTGGCCGTGCAGTTGCTGCTCAAGGAGGCGGGTCTGCAACGACCGATGCGCGTGGTGCCGCTGTTCGAAACGCTTGATGACCTGAACAACGCTGGCCCGACCATCGAATGTTTGCTCGAACTGCCCGGCTATCGGCAGCGGCTGCATGGCCCGCAGGAGGTCATGATCGGCTACTCCGACTCAGCCAAGGATGCCGGTACGACGGCGGCGGCCTGGGCGCAATACCGCGCACAGGAACGGCTAGTCGAAATCTGCCGCGCGCATGACGTCGAGCTGCTGCTCTTCCATGGCCGCGGCGGTACCGTTGGCCGCGGCGGCGGCCCGGCTCATGCGGCGATCCTGTCGCAGCCGCCGGGCTCGGTCGCTGGACGCTTCCGCACCACCGAGCAGGGCGAGATGATCCGTTTCAAGTTCGGCCTGCCCGACATTGCCGAACAGAATCTCAATCTCTACCTGGCTGCAGTGCTCGAAGCGACGCTCCTGCCGCCACCGATGCCGGAGCCGGACTGGCGCGAAACCATGGACCGGCTGGCCGCCGATGGCGTCGAGGCCTACCGTGGCGTGGTGAGGGATCATCCACAGTTTGTCGACTATTTCCGTCAGGCCACGCCAGAGCAGGAGCTGGGACGTCTGCCGCTCGGCAGTCGCCCGGCCAAGCGCCGCGAAGGCGGGGTCGAAAGCCTGCGGGCGATTCCGTGGATCTTCGCCTGGACCCAGACACGGCTGATGCTGCCCGCCTGGTTAGGCTGGGAGCAGGCGCTGCGCCAGGCGCTGGCGCGGGGCGAAGGGGATCGGCTTCAGGTCATGCGCGCGCGATGGCCCTTCTTCACCACGCGCATCGACATGCTTGAAATGGTGCTGGCCAAGGCGGATGCCGAGATTGCCCGGCGCTACGACGAGCGGTTGGTCAGCGCTGATTTGCAGCCGCTCGGTGCGGATTTGCGTGACAGATTGTCGCAGGCGGTCGAGGCCGTGCTGGGCCTGACCGGACAGTCGCAGCTGCTGGCCCATAGTCCGGATACGCTCGAGGCGTTCAGCCTGCGCAACACCTACCTGGACCCCCTGCACCTCATGCAGACCGAACTGCTGGCGCGCTCCAGGCAGCAGCGTAACCCTGCCGAAAGCCCGCTGGAGCAAGCCCTGCTGGTCAGCGTTGCGGGGATCGCCGCTGGGTTGCGCAACACCGGCTAGGCATCTGCGCCCAACGAGGCCTGCCGGTATCGCCGCTTGCGGCGGGCTTTGAGCACCGTCGTGAACCGGGCACCGGCGCGCCCGCAGCTGGCACCTGGGCGGAGCGGGGCGCCGCTTGTCTGGCTACTGTGCGCTGTGTATCGTGTTCAACCTTTTGTCGCATGGCGGCAAACCAGATTTGTTGATCCGCCAGGTTGTTCGGCCAGTCATCCGGGCCTGGCGGCGCCCCTTTTTAAGAAAAGTCGAGGACTCATCCATGCGCGTGATTCTGCTGGGAGCGCCCGGTGCCGGGAAAGGTACACAGGCACGCTTCATCACCGAGAAGTTCGCCATTCCGCAAATCTCCACTGGCGACATGCTGCGCGCGGCGGTCAAGGCTGGCACCCCGCTGGGCTTGCAGGTCAAAGACGTCATGGATAGCGGCGGGCTCGTCTCCGACGCCATCATCATCGCGCTGATCCAGGAGCGCCTGCAGCAGGCAGACTGCGCCAACGGCTTTCTGTTCGACGGTTTCCCGCGCACCATCCCCCAGGCCGAGGCGTTGCGCGACGCAGGCGTCAAGTTGGACCACGTCATCGAAATCGCCGTGGACGACGAGGAGATCGTCGGTCGCCTCTCGGGCCGTCGCGTGCATCCAGCGTCGGGGCGTGTGTATCACACCGAGCACAATCCGCCGAAGGTCAGCGGCGTCGATGACGTGACGGGCGAAGAGCTGGTCCATCGCAAGGACGACCTCGAAGACACCGTTCGCCATCGCCTGAGCGTCTATCACTCCCAGACCCAACCGCTGGTGGCGTTCTACCGGAACCTCGAAGCGGCTGAAGGTAAGCCCAAGTGCAGCCGCATCGAAGGCGTTGGCACGGTCGAGGAAATCACCACCAAAGTGCTCGCCGCGCTGAGCTGATCCCCGCAGCGCCGCCGCCAGGAACCCCGCCATCGCGGGGTTTTGTTTTTTCAGGCTGATGGTTTGTCGGGCCGCGGCCCGCTCAGGTTTGGATGCCGCGTTGCTGCTACAATCGCCGCCTTTTCACAGAGCTGAACCGCCGATGTCCACGTTGCTCGCCCTCGATACCGCCACTGAAGCTTGCTCCGTCGCGCTGCTGCATGACGGCCGAGTGCTGAGCCATTACGAGGTGATTCCGCGCCTGCACGCGCAGCGCCTGTTGCCGATGATCCAGACCCTGTTGGCCGAAGCCGGGATCAGCCTGTCTGCGGTCGATGCATTGGCATTCGGTCGCGGCCCGGGCGCTTTCACCGGCGTGCGGATTGCGGTTGGCGTGGTGCAGGGGCTGGCGTTCGCGCTGGAGCGGCCAGTCGTGCCGGTATCGACCCTGGCGACCATCGCCCAGCGCGCCCGCCGAGAGCAGGGTGCCGAGCAGATTGCGGTGGCCATCGATGCCCGCATGGACGAGGTGTATTGGGCCTGCTACCAGGCGCAGGGCGATGACCTCCAGCTGGCTGGCCTCGAGGCCGTGCTGCCCCCCGAGCAGGTCAGCCTGCCGCGCGACGCGGACGGTGCCTGGTTCGGTGCTGGCACTGGGTGGCGCTATGCCGAGCGGTTGGCGGTGCGACCGGCTGGCATCGACGCTACGCTGCTGCCCCATGCCGAAGACCTCTTGAGCCTGGCGCGGCATGCGTGGGCGCGGGGAGAAGCCGTCGAGGCGGAACAGGCGCAGCCGATCTACCTGCGGGACAACGTCGCGACCCCCAAGGTCCAACGCTGACGACGGCGACGGGCGGCGTTGCGTAATTTCAGGCCGCTCGCTAGAGTCGCGGCACTTGCCACAGGTGAATGATGCGCCTAAACGGTCTCGCCCCTTCAGCCTATCCCATCGAACGCCTTCCTCAGCGGGACAGCGCGACGGCGCCTTATCGCGAAAGCGAAAAGGCTGCGGAACAGGCACGCGAGTCGATCGTCACGCCGGCCAATCAGGCCGATGCCACCTACGAACAGCAGTCTCGGCCGGGCAAGAGCGAATCGACCGACTATGCCTCGGTCGTCTCTGGTGATTTCATGCCGTCACGCTTCGAAGCCATGATGGAGCGACCATTGACCAGCCGCGCAGCGCAGGCGCTGCAAAGCTACGGCACCACGGCGAGCTTCAGCCCGGACGTCGACGCTCACGAAGTGCTCGGTCTGGACCTCTACGCCTGAGGCGTAGCCGTTTCGCTTGAACCTGCCTTATTTTCTTGGTTGCCCATCCTGGAACGAGCCTGCCTGGCGCGGTGCGCTGTATCCGGCCGAGGCGTCGTCGAGCGCCTTTCTCGACGGCTATTGTCGAGTGTTCAACAGCGTTGAGGGCAATACCACGCTTTATGCGTGGCCTTCGGAAAAGAAAGTCCAGCGCTGGGCAAGCCTGATGCCCGAGCCATTTCGCTTCTGCGCGAAGCTGCCGCGTGAGATCAGCCAGGCGCCCGACCTGCGCGACACCGGCGACCTGCTCGCGGCCTTCCGTACCCTACTTGGTCCACTCGGGCCACGAATCACACCCTTTTGGTTGCAGCTGCCGGCTAGCTTTGGGCCGAGCCGTCTCGGCGAGCTGGCCGGGCTGATCGACACCCTCGGCCGGCCGCTGGCCGTGGAGGTGCGCCATCCAGCGTTCTTCGCCCGTGGCCAGGAGGAGCGGGCGCTCAATCGCCTGCTGCTCGACCGAGGCGTCGAACGCATCTGCATGGACACCCGCGCGTTGTTCAGCTGCCACTCTCGAGACCCCGCGGTGCTGCATGCGCAAAGCAAGAAGCCGCGGCTACCGGTGCGTCCGACTGCTTTTAGCCTGTCCCCGCAGGTGCGGTTTGTGGGCCATCCGGAACTCGAAGCCAATGATCGCTTTTTGGCGCCCTGGCTGGACAAGGTCGCCGGCTGGATCGAGGCGGGCAAGCGACCGCACGTTTACTTGCACACGCCTGACAACCGGCTGGCGCCCGATCTGGCGCTTCGCTTCCATGCGCAGTTGCGCCTCCGGCTACCCGGTTTGCCGGTGCTGGAGCTGCCAGCCGTGCGGAACGAGGCGCAACTGTCGCTGCTGGGCTGAGGCTGGCGCGCAACCTTGGCGCAACGCCGTTGCCGAACCTGCATGACGATGGGTCGTTTCTTTCTGCTCCTGCTGATGCTCGGCGCCGGGTTCGTCTACGCGGTGTGGCGAGGGCATGTCGACATTCCGGGAGAGTGGAACCCTTGGGCGCCGTTGGATATCCGCGAAACGCCCAACCTGCTTACGCCGTTCAAGCTCGAACGTTTGCAGCACAGTCGCTCGCTGTGCAAGCAGGCGCTGGCGACCTCTGGGCTGGACTACACCGCTTTACCCGACAGCACGCCGCAGGCTGGATGCCCGGTCGAGAACGCCGTGAGGGTCCGCGGCTCGGCCGTTCGCTTTAACGCGCCCTTCATGGCGACTTGCCCATTAGCGGCTGCGTATGCGCTGTTCGAACGGCACGGGTTGCAGCCGGCAGCCGAGAAGGTGTTCGGCCAACCGGTCGTGCGTGTCGATCATTTCGGCAGTTTCGCCTGCCGCAATATTGCGCGCAGCAACCGCCGCAGCCAGCATGCATCGGCCAATGCGCTCGACCTTGCTGGCTTTCGGCTTGCCGACGGCACGCGCATCACGGTCGCGCGCGACTGGAACGGAGATGGCGATAAGGCGCGCTTTCTCCGGGCGGTGAAAGCGGCCGCCTGCGATGCCTTCAGGATTACCCTGAGCCCCGAGTACAACGCTGCGCATCATGACCATTTCCATGTCGACATGGGTGGCTTTGGCCTTTGCCGCTAAAGCGGGCCGCCGCAGGCTCTGGCAGAATGCGCCGTTTCCCCCGCCGAGCACTGCCATGTCCGACAGCCGCCCAATCGTCCGTGTCGAAGCGCTTGCCCCCTCATTTGTCGGGCAGGCGCAGGCCTGGGCAAGCCGTCTCGAGTTGCCGTTGCAGGCCGAGGATGCGCAGTTCGCCCTGCAAGTCGGGGAGGGCGGCTTGCAGTTGCAGTCGGTCGAGCCACAGGCACCGGGTCCTGTGCGGGTGGATTTTCTCGAAGGCGGAGCGGCGCATCGTCGCCAGTTCGGCGGTGGCAGCGGGCAGATGATCGCCAAGGCCGTGGGCATACAGCCCGGGATTAGGCCCTCGGTGCTCGACGCTACGGCTGGTCTCGGTCGTGACGCCTTCGTGTTGGCGACCCTGGGTTGCGAGCTGGTGCTGTGCGAGCGCCAGCCGTTGATCGCCGCCTTGCTCGAAGACGGCCTCTCGCGTGCGGCCATGGACGCTGAGGTCGGCCCCATCGTTGCGCGCATGGGCTTGGTACAGGGCAACGCCATCGAGCGGATGGCGCGGTGGGAGGGCGAACCGCCGCAGGTCATTTACCTCGACCCGATGTTTCCGCACCGCGACAAGAGCGCGCTGGTCAAGAAGGAGATGCGCTTGTTCCGGCCGTTCGTGGGCGACGACCTGGATGCCTCGGCCTTGCTCGAACAGGCGCTTGAGCTGGCGAGCCACCGCGTGGTGGTCAAGCGGCCGCGCAAGGCGCCGGCCATCGACGGCGCGAAACCGGCTTACTGCCTGGAAGGCAAGTCCAGTCGCTACGACATCTACCCGAAGAAGAAGCTGCAGCCGGCTCAGTAGCCTCGCGCCGGATCGACCAGATTGGCGAGCGGCCGGCCGTCACGCAGCGCGCACAGGTTCTCCGCGACCACCCTGGCGGCGCTGCGCGCATCGGTCATTGCCGCCACGTGCGGCAGTACGGTGATCTTCGGGTGACGCCAGAACGGGTGTGACCCCGGCAGCGGCTCCTGGCGGAAGACATCCAGTACTGCGTGGCCGAGCTGGCCCCGCTCCAGCGCTGCGATCAGGTCATCCTCCACCAGATGCGCTCCGCGGCCCAGATTGATCAGCCCCGCGCCCGCTGCCAGCGCATCGAACAGACGTGCATCGAGCACGCCTTCGGTCTGAGCCGTCAGTGGCAGAAGATTGATCAGAATATCGGTGCGCTCGAGCAGCGCCGGCAACTGGGCTTCACCGTGACAGGTTTCGATGCCGCTTATCGACACCGGTCGGCTACTCCAGCCTGCGATGCGGTAGCCGAATCCGGCCAGTCGCTCAGCACAGCAGCGGCCCATCTGGCCCAGGCCAAGCACCGTCACCCGAACGTCATCGGCCCGCTTTTGCGGCCATTGCTCCCACCGCGACGCCTGCTGCTGCGCGGCGTAACGGAAGAAGCCGCGATGCAGCGAGAGCGTTGCCCAGACGGCGGTTTCGGCCATCGCCTGGTTCATCGCCGGGTCGACCATACGTGCAATGGGCACTCCATGCGGCAGGCTGGCGTCCTGCATCAGCCGGTCGACGCCAGCCCAGAGTGACTGGATCAACCGCAGGTTGGGCAAGCCCTGTAGCGCACCGGTGGGTGGGTTGGCGACAACGGCCACTTCGATGCGGCTCGTCTCGATGCCGTCTAGCGTGGTGTGCCAATGGGCGTCCGGGTAGGCGGCCTGGAGGGCGGCGAGCCATTCGTCGCGCTCGGCCTCGTCGAAGCTACCGCAGAGCAGGATGTCCATGAATCGCTCCTTTAGGATTTCTGGTCGAGGTTAACGGGGCTGCATGGGGCTGTCTTGCTTGATCTCGCTCAATGCTTGCGGTCGAGGTTGTGTCGAGCCGTTACGTTCGGCTTGCGTAATCGTGGCGACGGTGGCATTGGTAGATCAGGCCGTTTGAGGCTGAACGGTGGTTACCCCGATCGCGTAGAAGGAACAAGCGTATGCAAATTCAAGTTCATAGCGATAACCACATCGAAGGCAGTGCCCGTCTCGTCAATTGGGTCAGTGCCAGTGTCGCGGACAAGCTGGACCGTTTCGATGACGGTGTGACCCGGGTCGTGGTCCACCTGAACGACGAAAACGGCGTCAAGGCTGGCTCCCACGACAAACGATGCCAGATCGAGGCGCGGCCGAAGGGCCAGCAGCCCGTGTCCGTTTCGCACAAGGCCGCATCGCTAGAGCTGGCCGTTGACGGCGCCATCGACAAGTTGAACAACGCACTCAAGCACCAATTCGGCAAGCTGCGCAGCAAGCGAGCCTCGGCGCCCGTCCCGCTGGAAGGCGAGACGCTTGAAGTCGAAGGTCGCGACGCCTTGCTCGAGGCTGATTTCTACGACGACCAGGCCATGCGGGCCATCTGACCACTCATCCGAACAGGCGGGCCTGCCAGACGCGGCCCGCTGCTTCAAACCCCCTTGGATGCATGCCGGCGGAGCCTTCAGCGCTCCGCCACGCTTCGCCAGCGAGGCGACCATCGGACCTTCTTATCCCGTAGTGCTGTGCTAAACCTTAGAGACGAACCGCGCCAGGGTGCCTCGCACCCCGTTTGGCTGCGGACCGTAACGAGAGGGGGACAATCCAGGCGCACGGGCACAGCCAGATCGCCCAGTGCCACACAGCGACGAGGTGAACCATGACCATGATGCAATGCGAGTACCGAGACCACGTCATCACCGCTGAAGTGATGGAACATCCCGGCACGCCGACGCCATGGGCCGGTGGATGCCGCATCAGTAACATGCAAGGCCAGACGACCCGGCGCATGGCGCTTCCGGTTGGCCATGCCTTCATGGCGGAGCTGGAACAGGCCCAGCGCGCCTCCATCGCCCACGGAAAATGGCTCGTGGACCAATGCCTGGACCACGGCCGTCAACTGTTCAGCAAAGCAGCCTGATCCCGCCACGGGCCTCGCTTATGCAGCGGGGCCCGTCTTTCCTCCCGTCCGTGTGGCGTTCCGTTCGTTGAACTGTGTTTGCCTGCGCGCCTCTATCTAACTAAGTGGCCTGCTGAAGCAGGCACAAGACCGATCAGCCTGAGGAGGCGTTTCATGGAACTCCCGAACAAAGACATGAGCACCCTGTTCGAGCAACTGGGCCTGCCATCCGATCCGCAGAGCATCGACGACTTCATCGCTCAGCATGCGCCGCTGCCGAATGAAGTGCGGCTGGCTGACGCGCCGTTCTGGAATGAGTCGCAACGAGCGCTGTTGAAAGATGAATGGATCGAGGATGCCGAATGGGCACCCATCGTCGACGAGCTCAACGTGCGGCTGCACGAGGAGCAGAAAGAAGCCTGACCGGCCAGGCGGCTTGCGGGGTTGGGCCTGTCGTCGCCGATTCACTAGAATCCGCACGCCCAACCCAATCCATAAGGATCGCCATGACCTCGCAACCAATTGCCTCCGGGCTCGACATCGATGCGCGCTATGCCTGTGCCAAGGCGCTGGCCCAGGAGGCCGCGCAACTCGGGATGGATTTCTACCGAAAGCGCGATGCCTTGACCGTCGAGCACAAGGGTGACGATCCGCAGGACGTTGTCAGCATTGCGGACAAGCAAATCGAAGCCTTCATCCGTGACCGATTGACCGAGCGTTTCCCTGAAGATGGCTTCCTGGGCGAAGAAAGCGGCTCAGCGGACCTCGGCGCGCGATGCGTCTGGGTCATCGACCCCATCGACGGCACGGCGTGCTTCGTCAATGGGCTGCACAACTGGTGCGTGTCCATCGGCTTGCTTATTGACGGCCAGCCGCACCTGGGCGCCATTGCCGATCCCAACCACAACGAGCTATTCCATGGCTGCCTGGGCAAGGGTGCATTCGTCAACGACGCGCCTTTGAAGGTCAGCGCGGCCACGCACGTGGGGCAGGGCGTGACCGCCACGGGCACCTTCCATCCGCGCGGCAAAGAGCACTTCATTCCGTTCATGGAAAAGCTGCTGGCCGAAGGGGGCATGTTTTTCCGCAACGGCTCCGGCGCATTGATGACCGCCTACGTGGCTGCGGGGCGGCTGCTCGGCTACTACGAGACCGAGCTGAAAAGCTGGGATTGCATGGCCGGTCTCGTTTTGGTGAAAGAGGCGGGCGGCCGGGTCAATGATTTCTTCCGTAACGATGGGTTGTTGCTAGGCAATCCTTATCTTGTCGCCTGTCCAGGCGTATATCCGCAGCTGGCGGAGATGATCGGGCCGTCGCTCGACGATTGAGTAGTGAAATCAGCCGATAACGGCTAGGCATTTGGTCGCTGGCACCGACGGGTGTAAGCGCGACCGGCAGGTACGAGACCCCCGAAATCTGATCGCCAGCAAGCTGGCTCCTACAGGTCCGCGGAGTTCTGTGAGCGCTCGCTAGATGACGAACTGGGTGCTGCAGCGTTTTCGTTTCGGTACGGCGAGGCGTCTGAATAGCTGATCGCGAGCAAGCTCGCTCCTACAGGGTTCGAGTAGTCCTTTGTAGGAGCCGGCTTGCTGGCGATCAGTGCTAAGCCGAGAACCGAGATCAAAAAGCCTCACCAGTGAATTGCACCCAGCGAGGCCCCGATGCCTGTTAAGTCCGCAGTTCAGGCGGAACGGTGCCGCCATGTTCTGCGAGCTTGTGCATCACGGTGCGATGCAGCCAGGTGTTCATCTGGGCTGAATCGCCCATCTTGTCCTGCGGGCAGCCCAATTCTGTAGCGAGCTCTTTACGCGATTCCAGGCTGCTATCCAGACCCAACAGTTTGAGCAGATCGACAATGGAGGTGCGCCAGTTCAGCTGCTCCGGATGATTGGCGGCCATGCCATCGAGCTTGGCAGGCACATCCACCGCGCTGGTTGATGTTCCAGTTGAATGAGCCATGCCCTCGGGGCTGGGAGCAACGCCGGGCGGCGTGGTCGTGGCGTTGTGCGCAGCGGTAGGCCGCTCCGAATCAACGACGGTATCCGGCGCGTGCTGGTTCGGCGTGTTGTTCGGGTCGACTGGCTTGTGCGCTTCGTTGCTCACGCCGCCCATGCCGAGTTTGTCTTTGATCTTGTCGAACAGGCCCATTTCGATTCCTCTGCCATTTAGTGGTGATCTTTGGACCACCGTGACGTCTTGAGGATTCGGCGCCGCAGGTCGGGAAGCGCGCTGTTCCGCGGCTTACTGCTCGGAAGTCACGACCCGTTGCGGGGTGTCGCTTGATGCTGAAGGGGCGTCGGTACCACCGCCCAGCGCTATATACAAACTCACCAGGTTCTGAATCTGTGCACGCTTGACCTCAATGAATGCCTGTTCGGCATCGAACAGGTTGCGCTCGGCATCGAGAACCTGCAGGTAATTCACTACACCTTCGGCATAGCGCTCTCTTGCGAGGTCGGCAATGCGTCGCAGCGTGTCGACATTTTCTTCCTGCGCGGCGACCTGTTCTGCCAGATAGCGTCGGCCGGCGAGTGCGTCAGCCACTTCGCGAAAGGCGGTTTCGATGGCGCTTTCGTACTGAGCCACCGCGACGTTTTCCCGGGCTTCGGCGACGGTCAGGTTGCCGCGATTTCGACCGAAGTCAAACAGTGGAAGGGTGATGCTCGGGCCAATGCTCCAGGTGCGATTGTCCCGGCTCACCAAGTTGTTCAGCTCGTTGGAAATGTACCCGAAGCTGCCGGTCAGGGAGATTTGCGGGAAGAATGCAGCTCTCGCCACGCCGATGTTGGCGCGTGCTGCACGCAGCTCCAACTCGGCACCCAGGATGTCGGGACGCACCAGTAGCAGCTCCGACGGCAGCCCGGCATCCAGCCGCACCGGATCGATCTGTTCGGCCAACGGTAGCGGCGTCGGCAAAGGCCCTTGCAGTTCGCCCCCGATCAATTGAGTGAGGTAGTTGACCTGCTCGGCTCGGATCAGGCGCAGGCTTGCCAGCTCTGTCTTGGCCTGGGTCAGCAGCGCCTGTGCCTGGTTTAGATCGAGCGCCGAGGTGATCCCTGCCTCGAAGCGAACACGGGCAATGCGCAGGCCGTCGCGGCGGCTCTGCAGCGTCGCCTCAGCCAGTTCGATCCGTGCTTCAGCGCCGCGGACGGCGAGGTAGGTCGTGGCCACATCGGCAATCAGCGACAAGCGAAATGCCCGTTGCGCCTCGATGGTCGAGAGGTATTGAGCGCGCGCGGCTTCGGTGAGATTTCGCACGCGTCCCCAGAAGTCGAGTTCGAACGCCGATATGCCAAGCCCTACCGAGAACTGCTCGGTGATCTGACCGCTTGAACCGCCCGCTGCGCCCGAGCTAACGCCTCCGGCGGAGCCGCGACCGGCCTGCCCAGCGCTGCCGGTCGGAAAGCGGCCCCGGCTGGCATCAGCCGTCGCAGCCAGCGTCGGGTAGCGGTCGGCACCTTGCACGCCAAACTGGCCGCGGGCTTCTTCGATTCGCGCTACTGCGATCTGCAGGTCGCGATTCCGCTGCAGAGCCGTTTCGATATACAGCTCGAGTCGTGGGTCCTCAAGAAAGTCGCGCCAGGCGATCTCGCTGGCCAGCACTTCGCCGTCCATGGGTTGGTAGTCGGCAGGATATTGCGCGGCGCTGGGGGAGGGCGGCCGCTCATGGGGCGGTGCGAGCTGGCAGCCAGCAAGCAGAGCGGCCATCAGCAGAGGCGCCAGTTTCGTGAGCCGGTCAGGCATTGTCTGGCGCCTCTTTTTCCTCGGCGGGGTGCGCCTTGTCTTCGGCTGTCGGCGGCCGACGCTTGGTCAGCCAACGACGCACGGAGAGATAGAACAGCGGGATATAGAACAGGCCCAGCAGCGTCGCGACGATCATGCCGCCCATGACGCCGGTACCGACTGCGACCCGGCCAGCCGCGCCGGCGCCGCTGGACAGTACGAGGGGCAGCATGCCGAGAATGAAGGTGAGCGATGTCATCAGGATCGGCCGGAAGCGCAGGCGCACCGCGTTCATCACGGCATCGGTCAGGCTTTTGCCGTGGCCTTCTTCTTCAATGGCAAACTCGACGATGAGGATCGCGTTTTTCGCCGACAGGCCGATGATGGTCACCAGCCCCACGTTGAAATAAACGTCTGCCGGCAGGTCTCGAATCATCGCGAACAATATTGCGCCCAACGCACCGAAGGGCACCACGAGCAGCACCGCGATGGGCACTGTCCAGCTTTCATAAAGCGCTGCCAGGACCATCAGCACCACCAGCAACGACAAGCCCAGCAACAAACCGACCTGGCCGGAAGCCTGCTGCTCTTCCAGCGAGGCGCCGGTCCATTCGTAGCTGAAGCCGCCCGGCAATTCAGCGGCCAGCCGCTCCATCTCCGTCATCGCTTCGCCTGTGGTCGAACCGGGTGCGGCACTGCCGGACAAGGTCAGCGCAGGGTAGCCGTTGTAGCGCTGCAACTGCGTTGGGCCCTCGGTCCAATCCACGGTGGTAAAGGCGCCGAAGGGCACGCTTTCGCCTTCATCGTTGATCACTTTCAGATCAAGCACATCCTGTGGAGTCATCCGATAGGGGGCATCCGCCTGCAGCAATACTTGCAGGACGCGCCCGTCACGGTTGAAGTCGTTGGCATAGGCGCTACCGAAGGCGATTGCCAGTGTTGCGTTAACCTCGTTGATCGAAAGCTCCAACGCGCGGGCCTTGATGCGGTCGATGTTGACCCGCAAGCGTGGCGCGTCGTCTGCGCCCTCCGGCCGGACGCTCTGTAACACCGGGCTTTCGCTCGCCTTGCCGAGCAGCTGGTTGCGTGCGTCGAGCAGCGCCTGATAGCCGAGACCTCCGCGGTCCTCGAGCTTGAAGGTAAAGCCGCCCGCCACGCCCAGTCCGGGAATCGAAGGTGGATTCAGGGCAAACACGCGGGCTTCGTTGATCTGCGAGAAGCGGCCCATGGCTTCGCGAACCAAGGCCTGAGCGGAGCTGCCGTCTTCGGTGCGTTGCTCCCAAGGGATAAGCCGTACAAACGACATCGCATGGGCCTGGCCCTGGCCGAAAAAGCTGAAGCCGTAGACCGTGATAGCGTCCTCGACCAGCGGGTGGTCGGCGTAGAACGCCTTGACCTGTTCAATGGCTTCTTCGGTGCGCTCGACCGTTGCGCCAGCGGGCGCTTGGATGACCGTCATCAAAGAGCCCTGGTCCTCGTCCGGTAGAAAGGCGCTGGGCATCCGCAGGTAGAGAAAGGCCGTCAGCGCCAGCAGGCCGACAAAGGCGAACAGAAACCAGATCGGTCGCGCGAGCATGCCGCCGACCGCATGGTGATAGCGGTCCGTGGTGCGCTCCATCCAACGGTTGAAAGGACTGAAGATGCGTTGGCCCAGGCCGGGCTTGCCGTCGTCCGGCTGGCTAGGTTTGAGCAATGATGCGCACAGTGCGGGCGTCAGCACGAGTGCCAGCAGTGTCGAGGTGGCAACCGCAATTGACAGCGTCACGGCGAACTGTCGATAGATGCCCCCTGTCGAGCCCGGAAAAAATGCCAGCGGCACGAATACCGCGATCAGCGCGAGGGTCGTGCCGATAATGGGCGCGGTGACCTGCTCCATGGCTTTGACGGTCGCTTGATAGGGCGGCAGCTGCTCCTCGTCCATGATCCGCTTGACGTTTTCCACCACCACGATGGCATCGTCCACCAAGGTACCGATCGCGAGGACCATGCCGAACAGGCTCAACAGGTTGATCGAGAAGCCGGCAATCCACAGGCCGAGACAAGTGCCCGCCAGGGTGATCGGGATGACGATGGTAGGGATGACGGTGGTGCGCCAGTTCTGCAGGAACAGCAGCATGACCAGCACCACCAGCGCCATGGCCTGGAGCAGCGTGACCACGACTTGCTGAATCGACGAGGCGATGAAGGGGGTCGAGTCGAATGGCACCGTCCAGGCTACGTCTTCCGGAAAGCCTTCGGCCAGTTCGCCCATGCGTTGCTTGACCGCATTGGCCGTGTCCAGCGCATTGGCCCCCGGCGACAGTTGCACGGCCAAACCCGCCGCCGGTTGGCCGTTCAGCTCGCTTCGTGAAGCGTAATTCTGTGCGCCCAGCTCGACCCGAGCGACGTCACGCAAGCGGATGGCCGATCCATCCGGGCCGGCACGAAGAATGATCGAGGCGAATTCTTCAGGCGTGGAAAAGCGCCCTTGGGTCTCGATGGGCGCATTGATTTCAGTGCCCTCGGCCAGTGGTAGATCGCCCAGTGCGCCGCCCGCGGACTGGCTGTTCTGCTCCTGTACGGCGGCGAGCACATCGGCCGCAGAAAGTCCGAAGCTGGCCAGCCGATCGGGGTTCAACCAGATCCGCATGGCATAAGCGGTATAGAACTCGCGGATATCACCCACGCCCTGTACGCGGCGCAGCTCGTCAAGCACGCGTGTTGTAGCGAAATGGCCGAGCTCCAGCGTGCTCATGGTGCCGTTCTCAGAGAACAGCGAGATGATCAGCAGAAAATCCCGCGAGGCCTGGAATACCTGAATGCCCTGTCGGCGGACTTCTTCCGGTAAGCGCTGCTCGACGCGACTAAGGCGGTTCTGCACCTCCATCTGCGCAATGTCGATGTCGGTGCCGGCTTCGAACGTCAGCTCGATCGAGGCGCTGCCGTTGGAGCGGCTCGATGAATCCATGTAAAGGAAGCCCTCGACACCGTTGAGCTCCTGCTCGATCACCTGGGTGACGTTGGTTTCGAGCACCGAGGCGTCAGCGCCGGGGTAGGTCACGCTGATGCGCAGCGTGGGCGGTGCGATGCTCGGGTATTGCTCGACGGGCAACGAGCGCAGGGCCAGCACGCCACCCAACAGAATGCCCAGCGCAATGACCCAGGAAAAGACTGGACGCCGGATGAAGAACGCTGGCGTCATTGGCTGGACTCGGTCGCGCTCGACGACTCTGGCGCTTCCGGAGGCCCTTCAGGCTGGTAAGGGGTGGTCCGTACCGCTGCACCACTACGGACGCTGCCGCCCCCCTCGACGATCACAACGTCGCCTGCAGTGAGACCATCACGAATTACCCATTGGCTGCCCTGCAGTTCGCCAAGTTCGACTTCACGTGAGGCTACGTTGTCGTCCTTGTCCACGAGCAGGACGCGGGCAGCCTGATCGTTGACTATCACTGCACGCTGGGGAATCAGTACACCGTTTGGGCGAGTACCGGCATTGATTCGCGCACGCACGAACTGCCCAGGCAGCAAAAGCCTGTCTGGGTTGGGGAATTCAGCGCGTAACGCCACGGTGCCTGTGTTTTCGTCAATGCTCATGGCGTAGAAGTTGACGTAGCCCAAGTGTGGATACTCGGCGCCATTTTCCAGGATCAGCTTGACCTCGACGCGGCCTTCCTCCGGTAACTTCAGGGCGCCAGACGCCAGCTGCGCTCGTATGCGCAACAAATTGGAGCTCGACTGAGCAAAGTTGACATACACCGGATCGAACTGCTCGACGGTGGTCAGCAGCGTACCTTCGCTGGCGCTCACCAACGCACCTTCGGTGACCTGGGCCCGCCCGGCGCGGCCTTCGATCGGTGACTCTACGGTGGTGTATTCCAGCTCGAGAGCAGCCGACTGAACATTGGCTTCTGCTTGCGACACGTCTGCTTTGGCGGTGCGCAACGTGGCCAACGCGGTGTCGTATTCCTGCTGACTGATGGCCTGTTTGGCAACCAGGCCCTTATAACGCCTGACGTCCTGCGCGGCATTCAATGCCGTGGCTTCGGCTCGCTCCAGTGCTGCTTTTGCTGCTTTGAGGTTGGCGCGCATTTCTCGCGGATCGATCTGGAACAGTGGCGTGCCGACCTCCACGTCGGTGCCCTCTTCGTAGAGCCGCTTCTGGATGATGCCGTTGACCCGCGCACGGATCTCGGCGATGCGAACGGCCTGAACGCGTCCCGGAAGCTCGATGATGTTAGGAATCGGCTTGGGGTCGACCGTGATCACTTCGACTTCAGGTGGGGGTGGTGCGGCTTGCTCGGCAGGTTTGTCCTCAGAGCAAGCTGCCAGCAGTAGCGCTGAGACGCTGATCAGCGCGGCGTGTTGCAGAAACTGCCTCATTCAGTCCGACCTTTTTGTATCGCTCCGTCTTCGCTGCGGTATAGCGCGCTGACCTACACTCGACCGCAGCGCACCGGACGCGGTTCCGGTTTTTACGCCTGCTCCGCCCATATCGAGCCGTAGCGCTCCCTGTCAGGCAGGGTGCGCTTCAGTTTTGAGGGGTATGAACCACGATGTTCTGCCGCGCCTGGTCCGGCAGTCCGACGCCGGCAGCGCGCAGCGCACCGACCAGGCTCTTGCGCACCTCCGAGGCGGTAGAGACGAAATCGGAGCGGCGCGAGTCGCACCAGAACTGGACGTCGAAGAACAGCTCGCTCTGGCCCAACTCGCTCAAGCGGACCGAGGCTGGCGGTTCGGCAAGCACGCCAGGTGTTCCCTGGGCAGTGTCCCGCAGCAGCTGGGTGGTGGCGTCGATGTCGACACCGTAGCTGAGGCGGCACACCACCTTTCCCCGGCGAACCGGCGCCGCCGTGTTGTTGGTGACTCGGGAGGTGAAGGTTTCGGCATTGGGCACCAGGACCCGGCGCCCGTCGTAGGTGCGAATCTGCGTGGCGCGCAGCTCGATGCGCTCCACGCTGCCTTCGGTCTCGCCGATGATGATCTGGTCGCCGAGCTGGAACGGCCGCAGCGTGAGAATCAGCAGCCCGCTGACGAAATTCGACAGGATGTCCTTGAGTGCGAAGCCCAGAGCCAGGCTAGTCAGGCCCAGGCCCGTTGCCAGGGTGCTCGGTTCCAGGCCAAAGGCGCTGGCGGCGACGATCAGGCCGAGCAGCCAGACGGTGTAGTAGCTGACCTGACGCACTAGGTTCTCTACCGTCCGGTCCTTCACCAGCCGTGCGAAGACGACCCGCGTGAGGGCGCGCACGCCGGTAGCCAGCCCCCAGAAGAGCAGCAGCACGAGCAACGCGGCGAGAATGCGCGGAATGATGCTGACGGCCGATTCGAGAAGGCGCGCGAAAGCGGTCTCGACGCTGACCTGTACGGACGTGACGAAACGGCCTCGGTCCGAGTCGCGCCGCTCGACGGCACGCACCAGCGCCCGGTCGATCAGTGCTGCCCAGTCCCGCGCGAGCACGTCCAGCCGTTGCCCATTGGCGTCGGCATCGGCTGGCGTTACCACGACAAGTGGGCGCCCGGCGACGCTGATCTGACGGGCTTCACCGTCTTCGCCAGCGGCTTCGATACGCGAGCGGGTGATGCCCTGCGGCGTCTCTAGCACGGCCGCCAGCTGCCGTTCGACCTGCCGGGCACGAGGCCGGGCTTCGAGTTCGGCGTTCGGGCCGATGCGAAACAGCGCACGGCCATCCAGGCGTACCGTAGCGACGCCCTCTTGCGCGACACTCGCTGGCGGCGCGAGCAGCAGCATGAACAGCACGATGAGCGCCAAGAGCGGTGAGTGACGCAGGCGTGGCGCGGAGAAGGAAAGCGGGGTCATGGTGCGGCCGTCCAGGAACCGGATACGACCAGGCCGCCGGGGTGCGGCGGCCTGTCGATGTTCATGCAACGTGCGGCGGTGTGCGTACCGAGGCCGTGGTTGCGTTTGGGTCGTATCGCGTGGCTTAGAAGATCAACGCGAACAGGCCGATCACCACGAGCAGGCCGATCAGGAAGATGATGCCGATGGTGCTACCCAGAAACTTCAGCATGAGGTTTCTCCTTCACAGTGGGTTCACTATGTCCGACTGGGGTAGGCCCCGAACGTTCAGAACAACCGGCGGCCGGTTCTGCAGCTACAGATATTTCCAGATCAGTTGCAGCCCCGCGATCAGTACGCCAACGCGGGCGATGCGGTAGAACAGGGCGTGGTCGATGCGCTTGTGCAGCCATAGCCCGGTCCAGACGCCGAAGGGGACGATGGGCGCGAGCGTCAGGCTGAGCAGCAGGTTCTCGCGTGTGAACTGCCCGAGCGCGGCGTAGGGAATGAGCTTCAGCGCGTTGGTCATCAAGAAGAAGAGGTTGATGGTCGCGACGTAGCGCAGCTTGTCCAGTTGCTGTGGCAGCAGGTGCATCATGATCGGCGGCCCGCCGGCATGTGCAACGAAACTGGTGAAGCCTGCGATGGACGAGAGCAGCGTGCCGCGTCCGCGTTGCAGGGGGCGCGGCTTGTCGTTGCGCGAAACCAGCCCCAGCAACACGAAGCCCACGGCGATGCCGCCCATGAGTAACCCGATCAGGCGCTCGTCGAGCATGCCGAACGTCAGCGAGCCCAGGGTAATGCCGATCAGCGCGCCCGGCAGCATGACCTTGAGGTTGGCCTTGTCCCAGTGCCCGATGTAGGCGCGAAGGCCGACCACGTCCGCGAGGCAGAGGATCGGCAGCATCACCGCCGCGGCTTGTTTGGGCGAGATCGCCAAAGCCAGCAACGGCACCGCAATGCCGCCAAGCGCACCGCCAAAGCCGCCTTTGGAGACGCCCGTCAGGAAAATGGCGGGCAGCGCGAACAGCAAGAAATCGTTGAGCGTCATATTGGAAGCCGGGCCGTGTCGAGGAATAGTGAGCCGCATGCCGTGGTCTGCATGGTTATCACAGCCAGACAGGGTGACCTATGACTATCGCTACGGCAATCAGGCGCTCCGGTGCGGCGGCCGCCGGCTCAGCGTTGGGCCTGGCGCTGACTCTGATACCAATGTCAGCCCATGCTGCACCGGCGGACGACCTGGTCAGCCAGATCAACGCGTTTCGTGGCGAAGAGGCAAGCTGCTCGGGCGAGGAGGGCAAGGCTGTCGCGCCGCTGGCACCGAACGCCTCACTTGACCTCAAGCCGGCGACCACGGGCGCGCAGCTGCAACAGCGCTTGCAGGCGTCCGGCTACCGGCCGGCGAAACTTCAGGCCATATCGATTTCCGGGCCGGCTAGCGTGCAGGCGGCGATGAGCGCGTTGCGGCAGCGCTACTGCGAGCCGCTGCGCAGCCAGGATTACGCCGAGATCGGCGTTGCGCACGAGGGCAACACTTGGCAAATCCTGCTGGCCAAGCCGCTGCTGCCGCCGGATCTGGGCGATTGGAAAACGGTGGGCCAGTCCATTCTCGAACGAGTCAATGCGGCGCGCAGTCAACCTCGGCGGTGCGGTGACCAGGCGTTCGAAGCCGCTCCGGCGCTGGGCTGGAGCGATACGCTGGCCGACGCCGCTCTGGCGCACAGCCAAGACATGGCCCGGCGCGATTACTTCAGTCATCGCGCGCCGAACGGCGAGCAGGCCGGCGATCGGGCGCGCCAGGCGGGCTATCGCTGGTCGCGCGTTGGCGAGAACATCGCGGCGGGGCAGGGCTCGGCCGAGCAGGTGGTGGCAGGGTGGCTTGCCAGCCCAGGCCACTGCGCCAACATCATGAATGCGGATTTCACCGAGATGGGCGCCGCCTACGCCACCGACAAGGCCAGCACGGCGGGCAGCTACTGGACGCAGGTATTCGCCACGCCGCGCTGATGCGGCTCAGGCGCTATCTTCAAGCCAGAGGTGCGCCGCGGTGCCCTGGTGGTCTTCGAACGCCCTGACCGTCAACCCGGGAATCAGCGTGCCTTCGATCTCGGCGGCCTTGCGGACCCATTCCTTGGCGCAGACCACCGCGCAGCGATCGAAGCGACGCATGAGGCGAAACAGTTGCGGAATGCGCGCCAGCTCCACGCCGACGGCGCCCAGCGTGGGCATGTCGAAGTCGCCGATGCGCCAGAGCAGTTGGCCTGCGGTGATGCCCTCGGATTTGCGCCAGAGTTCGTCCAGGGCGAAGCGCATGTCGTGGCTGTCCAGCTTGCCGGAAAAATCGATCTCGATGCGTTTGTCGCCAATCCGCGTGACGTGAAACATGGCCATCCTCCTCGATGCCGAAGCGGCTGTCTCTGAAGTTGTAGCCCAGGCCCGCCTGCCGCGCCTCACACCGGTGGTGCAGGGCAAGCTAACCGCGCGCGTGCGGATGCTGAACGCCGAAGGGTGGACACGTGAAAGGCGGTGATGCTGTATCAACCGAACAGGGTAGAAGCGTTTGGGCGAGGTGCTGGCGGAAAGGGGGCGAAACGCCCCCGTGTGAAACGGGGGCGGGCGATCAGTCCTGGCGGCTGGTCACTTCCAGCAGGTGGTAGCCGAACTGGGTCTTGACCGGGCCTTGCACCTGGTTGAGCGGGGCGCTGAACACGACGGTGTCGAATTCCTTCACCATCTGGCCGGGGCCGAACGAGCCGAGGTCACCGCCCTGGCGGCCGGACGGGCAGGTCGAGTTGTCCTTGGCGACCTGAGCGAAATCGGCACCGCCTTCGATGGCAGCTTTCAGCTCATTGCACTTCTCTTCGGTGGGTACCAGGATGTGGCGGGCAGTGGCACGGGCCATGGTTGTACTCCTCTGTTGGAAGCCGCAAAGCCTACCGGAATCGCCCCGCCAATCAAACGCTGCCGGCAGGTGCTGTTCAGCTTCTCGCCTTTAGCCAGTCGTTCTTAAATGCACTCCAGAACAGTTGCAGGCTGTTGAACCGGGTGTCGACGGCATCGATGTAATCATCCAACCGCTCGATTTCGCGGTGCTGGGCTTGCTGCTCCTGCGCATCGATGCGTTCGAGCTGTGCCTCCAACTCGTCGAGCGACTCTCTTAGTTCGCGGATGCGGTTCTCGGTCTGGATGCGGCGTTCGTGTTGCATGCAGTTCTCCAGGCGGGTTCAGAGTTGGCTGCCGCCGATCAGCAACAGCGGCAGCGCGAAGAACACACCGCCAATATAGGCGCCTACGTACAGCTTGCTGCGCTGGGCCAGGTTGGCGAGGGTATTGGCGATGGCCGGTGGCACGCCCCGTAGCACCGGAAGAACATAGATCAGCAGAATGCCGAAGAGGTTGAACAGCAGATGCACTAGCGCGATCTGCATCGCGAGTTCCGCCGTAGGGCCGGCAATCGCCGTGGCTGCCAGCAGTGCGGTAACGCAGGTGCCGATGTTGGTTCCGAGGGTAAAGGGATAGACCTGCTTGAGCGTGAACACGCCGGTGCCGGCCAGCGGCACGATGAGCGAGGTGGTCGTCGACGAGGACTGCACCAGAACGGTAATGAGCGTACCGGACGCGATGCCGGACAACGGGCCCCGGCCCACGCTGGCGTGCATTACTTCCTTGGCCCGCCCGACCATGACCTTGCGCAGCACCTTGCCGATCGCCTGCACCACGAACAGGATCAAACCGATCCCGATGATGATCAGGGCCACCCCTGGCCAGACTTTTCCCGGCAGCCAACTTACGCTCGCAGCCAGTAGATCACTGGCGGGCGAGAGCAGGGCCTTCATGAAATTCATGCCACCCATGTCCATGCTGGCGTCGTGAACGAGCAGGCCCGCCAAGGCTTCGGACAGCCGCTGCAGCGGATGGAAGAGCAACTCCAACGGCAGCAGGATCGTCACGGCCGTAACGTTGAAGGCGTCGTGCACGGTAGCGGCAGCAAAGGCTCGATGGAATTCTTCACCACTGCGGAGATGCCCCAGGCTGACGATGGTGCTGGTCAGCGAGGTGCCGATGTTAGCGCCCATGATCAGTGGGATGGCAATGGGGATTGGCAGGCCACCAGCGACCATGCCGACGATGATCGAGGTAACCGTGCTGGAGCTCTGGATTAGCGCGGTCGCCGCCAGCCCGATCATCAGCCCGACGAAGGGGTTGGTTGCAAAGGCAAATAGCTGCTTGGCATTGTCGCCGGTAGCGGCCTTGAAGCCGTCGCCGATGGCGCCAACCGCGGCCAGCAGGAGATAGATCAGCGTCACTACCAGCAGCCAGGACAGCCATCGATTGGTCATCGAGGTGGACGAGCGAAGTGCACCGGTATCCGTTGTCATCAGCCAACTCCCGTGAGTGCGTGTAGCTCGACGGTGTGGGCAGCGCATGAAGCCTTGATGACCGCAGCGGCTTCGGGCGACGAACGGATCAGTGCGCGGCGTTCAGCCTGCGCAAAGCCCTGGCGTAATCCTCACGGGGCGATCGGAGCGTGAACGTATCGGTGCTCGTGAGCTGCTCCCCATACAGCGACCGGTAGTTCAGGTTGAGCTCGATGCGGTGTTCGGTGAGCAATTTCAGGCTTTCATGCAAGCACAGCTGCATGCTCGGGTCGGTGATCGCCAAGAGCGCAATTTCTTGATCCTCCCGAATGGCCGCACCGGCCGGGATCCAAGAGCGGGTGAAGCAGATGGTCTCAATATCCATGGCCACCAATGCCTCTTCCCAGAAATCAGCCGTCAGGTCGTAGGCAGTGCCGTCGAACACGATTGACGCACGATCGATGATCGCCGGGCCAAGGCCGAGGTTTGCCAGGTAAAGCCCGTTACGGGCGCGTGGCCCTTCGAGGTATGGCGTGGCGACGATGAGCCGCCGCACGGACAGGCGGTTGTGCTCGTTGCCCACCCAGCCTTGCCACAGTGAGGCGCCAAGCGCGAGGGTTGCGAAGCCGATGGCACCAACGGAGAGCAGGTTGTTCATGGCGACGGTATCCCGGACGGGTGGCGGACCGATGCCAGGACACGGCGGTGGGCGACGTCATGCCCGGCGTTACTTCAGTTCGGACCGACAGGCGTCCGCAAAGTTACCGAGGCATGACCCATGCGCCCCAAACCGGGGCACCACGGTTCAGGCAGCGTCGCTGTCGTGGCGGGATGCCGGCTGTTCACGCAGGTGGGCTTCCAGGCGGGCCCTCTCCGTGGCGTGGAACGCCAGGCCGAGCTTGGTCCGGCGCCACAGGATGTCGTCCACCTCATGGGCCCATTCTTCCTGGCGTAAATACTCCACCTCCCGCGCATGGAGCTGTTGGCCGAGGTCCGGGCCGAGCGCATCGACCGAACGGGCGCTCCCGAGCATGCGCCAGACGCGGCTGCCATAGAGCGTCGCCCAGCGCCGGGCAAGCCGATCGTCGAGCCCTTGGACCTGACGTTTGAGGTCGGCAACGAGCGCGTCGGGAGTGGTCATCTCCTCCCCGCCGGGCAGCGGCGATTGAGCTGTCCAGCTGGCGCCCATTTGAGGGAAGAATGGCTTGAGTTGCGCCATCGCCGACTCGGCGAGCTTGCGGTAGGTGGTCAGCTTGCCGCCGAACACCGAGAGCAGCGGCGCTTGCTTGTCCTCGGCGGCCAGCGAGAGCGTGTAGTCGCGGGTCACAGCGGACGGGTTGTCCGACTCGTCATCGCACAGCGGCCGGACACCGGCGAAGGTGTGCACGATGTCCGACGGCTGAAGCTGTTTGCGAAAATGCGTGTTGGCAACGCCTAGCACGTAGGCGATCTCTTCATCGCTGATGCTGACGGTGGCCGGGTCGCCGTGATATTCGCGGTCAGTCGTGCCGATCATGGTGTAGCGATCCAGATAGGGGATCGCAAAGACGATACGGCGATCCTCGTTCTGCATGATGTAGGCCTGATCGCCTTCATACAGCTTGGGCACGATGACGTGGCTGCCCTGAATCAGGCGAATACCGTAGGGCGACCGCTGCTGCAGGTTCTCACCGATGAACTGCGCTACCCAGGGGCCTGCCGCGTTGACGAGCGCCTTGGCGCGGAGGGAAAAGCGGGCGCCGTCTTCGCGCTGCAATTCCACGTGCCAGATTCCTGCAGCACGTTTTGCGCTCAGGCATCGGTTACGGGTATGGATATGCGCGCCTTTCTCCCGTGCCGCCATGGCGTTGAGCACCACCAGGCGGGCATCGTCTACCCAGCAGTCCGAATATTCGAAACCGCGCGTGATTGCAGGCTTGAGCGGGCTTTGAGCGTCGAACCGCAGGCCGCGGGAGGCGGGCAGCTTTTCGCGCTTGCCAAGATGGTCATACAGGAACAGCCCGGCGCGGATCATCCAGGCTGGGCGCAGATGCGGGCGGTGCGGAAGGACGAAACGCATCGGCTTGACGATGTGCGGCGCCTTGGCCAGTAGCACTTCGCGCTCGGCAAGTGCTTCGCGGACGAGGCGAAATTCGTAATGTTCGAGATAGCGCAAGCCGCCGTGGATCAGCTTGCTGCTGGCGGATGACGTATGGCTGGCCAGGTCATCACGCTCGCAGAGGAAGACCGAAAGCCCCCGCCCAGCCGCATCGGCTGCGATGCCCACTCCATTGATGCCTCCGCCGATCACGGCGATGTCGTAGAGCTCGGCGACGGGGCTGTTGGAATCGGTCACGGGAATCTCCTCAAGAACGAACATTTATTTTCGAATACGAACATCCTAGCGCAGAAGAATTCACCTCTCCAGTCGCGATGTTCGTTTTTTATATCAAAAGAAAATAATCGAACCGATTTGAGCAATCTATTGGTGTTGACCTGGCGGGCCCGAGGAGGGCGAAACATTGGCGGGCAGCGGGCGAATAAATTCGGCCCTACGGATCCCGCACCGTAGGGGCGAATTTATTCGCCCGGCGGAGGCTGGCTCAGGCTGGTCCGCCGGTGACTTGCAGCTTGAGCTTGTGCCGAGTCAGTACACCAGGAAGCCTCAGGCTCTCGAAGGCCGCTTGGGCGGTGATCGGAGTAGAGACGGGAAGGGCAGAGAAAAAACGGACCGCGTGGTGAGCACACAGGCTGGAGGACCGAGGGCGAATAAATTCGCCCCTACAGATCCGCGCTGTAGGGGCGAACTTGTTCGCCCGGCGGCGGTTTGGTCCACCCTATCAGTCCGTCACTTCCAGTTTGACCTTGTGCCGGCTAAGCAGCTCGAGAAAAGCCTCTGGCGGCTGCGCTTCGGTGAACAGCATGTCGATCTGTTCCAGCGAGCCCAGGCGGGTCATGGCGTTGCGCCCGAACTTGCTTGAGTCGGCGGCCAGAAATACCTGGCGAGCGTTGCTGATAATGGCCTGAGAGACGCGTACTTCCTGGTAGTCGAAGTCCAGCAGGGTGCCATCCTCGTCGATGCCGCTGATGCCAATCAGCGCATAGTCGACCTTGAACTGGCTGATGAAGTCGGCCGTCGCCTGGCCGACCACGCCGCCGTCGCTGCGCACATTCCCGCCGGCAATCAGCACATCGAAATCTTCCTTGGGACTGAGGATGCTCGCCACGTGCAGGTTGTTGGTAATGACTTTGAGGTCTCGGTGATTGAGCAGCGCGTGAGCGATGGCTTCGGTGGTGGTGCCGATGTTGATGAACAGTGAGGCCTGGTCGGGGATGTGCTGCGCCATGGCATCGGCGATGCGGCGTTTCTCGTCACGCATCTGGCGGGCGCGTTGGGTATAGGCGGTGTTCTGCACACTGGAGTCATGGGCGGCGCCGCCGTGGTAGCGGCGAAGCAAGCCGGCTTCGCCGAGTTGGTTGATGTCGCGGCGGATGGTCTGGGGCGTGACGGAGAACTGTTGGGCCAGCTCTTCAATGCTGACGTAGCCGCGCTCGCGGACCAGTTCGAGAATGCTCTGCTGTCGTGGGGCCAGACTCATGGAGGCTTCCTTCTTATCGATATGGCAGAAGGATGCCGCAGTATGGTCGTCGATAAAAGCTGTGTTCGTTTTCGAAGCGTGGCGCCGGGCGCGGAAACGAATCCGCGCCCGGCGCCGTCGGCTGGAGCTACCGCTTAGCCCTCTTCCCAGTCGCGGGTGCGACCCACGGCCTTCTGCCAACCTTTGTAGAGCGCTTCGCGCTTTGCTTCATCACAGGCCGGTTCGAAGATGCGCTCGATGGTGGCTTTGCTGCGCAGCTCATCCAGGCTGCTCCAGAAACCCGTCGCCAGGCCTGCGAGATAAGCCGCGCCGAGGGCAGTCGTTTCCTTCATTTCGGGCCGCTCTACGTGAGTGCCGAGCAGGTCGGCCTGGAACTGCATGAGGAAGTTGTTCGCCACCGCGCCGCCGTCTACGCGGAGCGAGCGCAGGCGCTCACCGGCGTCCTGCTGCATGGCATCGAGCACGTCACGGGTCTGGTAGGCGATGGATTCGAGCGCGGCGCGGATGATGTGGTCGACCTTCACTCCGCGCGTCAGGCCGAACAGGGCGCCACGGGCACGCGGGTCCCAGTAGGGCGCGCCGAGGCCGGTGAAGGCGGGGACGAGGTAGACCCCATTACTGTCCTGCACCTTGGTGGCGAAGTACTCGGAATCCAGCGAATCGTTGATGACCTTCAGTTCGTCGCGCAGCCACTGCACGGTGGAGCCGCCGTTGAAGATGGCGCCTTCGAGCGCGTAGTTCACTTCGCCCTTGGGTCCGCAGGCGATGGTGGTCAGCAGCCCGTGCTCGGACTGCACGGCCTTGGTTCCGGTGTTCATCAACAGGAAGCAGCCGGTGCCATAGGTGTTCTTTGCCTGGCCCGGCTCGACGCACATCTGGCCGAACAGCGCGGCCTGCTGGTCACCGGCGATCCCGGCAATCGGGATGCCGGTGCTCTGGCCGGAACCGAGGTAGGCGTGGCCGTAGACTTCGGACGAGGAGCGCACGTCCGGCAGCATTTCGCGCGGGATATCCAGCGTCTCCAGCATCACTGGGTCCCAGTCCAGCTTGTGGATGTCAAAGAGCATGGTGCGCGAGGCGTTGGTGTAGTCGGTGACGTGGGCTTTGCCCTGGGTCATCTTCCAGATCAGCCAGCAATCGACGGTGCCGAACAGCAGCTCGCCGCGGCGGGCCCGCTCACGGCTGCCTTCAACGTGGTCGAGAATCCACTTGATCTTGGTGCCCGAGAAGTAAGGGTCGATGACCAGCCCGGTGGTCTTGCGTATGTGCTCTTCCATCCCGTCACGCTTGAGCTGATCACAAATCGGCGTGCTCTGGCGGCTCTGCCAGACGATGGCGTTGTAGATGGGCCGGCCGGTGTTCTTGTCCCAGACGATGGCCGTTTCGCGCTGGTTGGTAATGCCGATCGCTGCGACCTGTTCGTTGGTGATGCCGGCCTGGGCCAGTGCCTCGACGAACACGCCGCTCTGGGTGGCCCAGATTTCCATGGGGTCGTGCTCGACCCAGCTGGGTTGCGGGTAGATCTGCGCGAATTCGCGCTGGGCAATAGTGACCACGTTGGCGTTGCGGTCCAGCACGATGGCGCGGGAGCTGGTGGTGCCCTGGTCGAGGGCGACGATGAATTGCTTGTTGTTCTGAGTGCTCATGGTGTCGATTCCTTAGTGAGCTTTATGGGCAGTGACATCGCGTTCGGTAAAGTGGTCGGCCTCGCTGGTGGCGCATGCGCCGTTGCCCATGGCCGGTAGGTGCTTGCAGATCAGCGCCTTGTAGCCGGCAGCGCCGAGACACGCGCCCACCACTGGCGCGACCAGTGGGACGAGGAAATACGGGATATCCCGGCCACCGGTAAAGGCCACGTCGCCCCAGCCGGCGATGAAGGTCATCAGCTTCGGTCCGAAATCACGTGCCGGGTTCATGGCAAAGCCGGTCAATGGGCCCATCGCGCCGCCGATGACAGCGATCAACAGGCCGATCAGCAGGGGCGCCAGCGGGCCGCGTGGCAGGCCATTGCCGTCGTCGGTCAGCGCCATGATCATCCCCAGCAGGATAGCCGTGATCACCACTTCCACCAGGAAGGCCTGGCCGATGGACAGCGACGGGTGCGGGTAGGTCGAGAACACCGAGGCCAGCTCCAGGCTGGCCAGGCTGCCACGCGTCATCTGCTGCGCTTGTTCGAAATCGAAAAACAGGCTGCTGTACAGACCGTACACCAGCGCCGCCGCGCAGAACGCGCCGGCAACCTGGGCAAGGATATAAGCCGGGACCTTGTGGCGTTCGAAGGTGCCGAACAGCCAGAGCGCGATGGAGACAGCAGGATTCAGGTGCGCGCCGGAAACACCCGCCGCGAGGTAGACCCCCATGCTGACACCGATACCCCAGATAATGCTTATTTCCCAAAGACCTAGCTCTGCACCGCCCAGCTTCATGGCGGCAACGCAACCGGTCCCGAAGAAAATGAGAAGGGCTGTGCCGAGGAACTCGGCGATACATTGACCCCGGAGCGTCGGGGTGGACGGACTGCTCATGCGCAACCTCTTTAAATGGAGCTGTTGTTTTTATTGATCCGATACGGCGCGGTTCGGAAATGTTCGGTTCCGAAAAAGTAAGGTCAAAAGTGAGGGCTGTCAAAGCTAAATTTCGAACATTTAGCCGAAAAGATGACGTTTCGCGCGATGAGCAGGTTCGAGTGCCGGAAATCCGGCGGCAAGCCCGCCAGGGCCGGTCACGTAACCGCTCACTCCCAGCCCGCTAGCCAACTTGAGTTCACGCACCACACGGCGTGCCTGCCGCGCCGAACGCAGCCGTTGAAAAGATGCTGGTGCCGCGGCGACGCGTGCTAGAGCCGGTCGAGGGTCGCGGGGTCAGGTTGCCCTGCGTAGAAGGCAGCCAGCACGCGTCGATAGGTGGCGGAATCACTGGCCGCGTCGAACAGCGTCATGCTCGAGCGCAGCTTGATGTCATCTGGCGAGCCGAGTATCTCGCGGGCCGTGCGGTCGGTGTGCTGCAAAAGCGCGTTGGCACACTGCTCCAACCGCGGGCCGAGCAGCGGATGGTTGAGGTAGGCGACGGCCTCGTCGCGGCTCTGGATCGCATAGCGTCGCGCCATGGCGCTGTGGCCCAACCCCGCAATCTGCGGAAAGATGAACCACATCCAATGGCTTTGCTTGTAGCCAGCGCGCAGCTCGGCGAGCGCTTGCGCATAAACTGGCTGTTGCGCCTCGACGAAACGGTGCAGATCGTGCGGATCGCTCATGGCATGTCTCGATGATGTGTACCCGTATCTAGACGCTTGGAAGAGGCCGTCGATCCCTCTCGGGGGAGGCGTACGCCGAGTGGTGGCTGATCGCGAGCAAACCCGCTCTTACACGAGCGCTGCCGTCATGTCATTGAACGCCATGCTTGCGGGTTCCAGAGCCGCTCCGACCAAAGCACAACCTTGATGGACAGCTGTGATGGATGGTCGCCGCATCGGTAGGAGCCAGCTTGCTGGCGATCCAGCACCGGCCCCATCGTCTATCGCCTTTCGTTGAAGCAGCTCTGGCACAGCCTGAACTGTTTGCCTGCAATAGGCATGGCCTTGCCGCATTTCTGGCATTGGCGCGCGCCGCCGGACAGTTTGCGACGGTCCGAACTGCGCGGTTTGCGCTGTCGGGAGAGCTCGCGAGTAATGGCGCCGTTGAGCAGGCTGCGGTGGCTTTCGGCCTGTTCCAGGGCAGGAAAGTGCGCAGGCAGGGTGCGCGCCAGGTGCAGGTAGGTTTCGATGACGTGCAGCGAACTTTCCAGCGACGCCAGGTCCGCATCGATCAGCAACCGTGGCAGCGGAACCTCCTTGTCCTGCGCGACCTTCTTCAGCCACTGCTGGGCGTGATGGCTGGCCGGGCTGTCCAGACCACCACGGATCGGCGTACACGCGAAAATCCAGCGCAGGGGCAGGTCGATGGTCGGATCGTCGATCAGCTTGATCCATTCAGCCAGTTCGTCCGGCAGGACGGAGATGAATTCAGCACCGTAATTGATGTTGCGGTTGAAGGTCAGCCAGGCGCGCAACAGGCTGGGCTCGTTCATCAGTTCAGCGATAGCCTGCAGGTGTTCGATGGACGGCCGCACCTGGAACTGCGTGAGGTCGACGGGCAGGTCGGCGCTGTGAAACAGACGCTTGATCGATTGCAGCGTCTGCGCATCGAGGGCGGTGATCAGGCCACTATCGTGGTGGCCGAAGCGCCCGGCGCGGCCGCCGATCTGCTTGACCTCCTGCACCTTGAGCTGGCGGTTCTGGATGCCGTCGTACTTCTCGTCGGTGTAGAAGCACAGGGTATGCGCAGGCATATTCAGGCCCATGCCTACCGCGTCGGTGGCGACCATGATGTCCGCCTCACCTTCGCGAAAACGCCGCGCCTGCTCACGGCGCACCTCGGGCGAGAGGGCGCCGTAGACCACCGACACGCTCTTGCCAGTCATCTCCAGCAGCGCCTTGAGTTCAAGCACCGTCTTGCGGCTAAAGGCGACGAGCATCGAGCCGGGCTCGAGCTGCTTGAGAGTAGTGGCGCGTCGCGACACGTCGACCGGAGAGAGGCGCTTGGTACGCTTGACGACCAGTTCGTCCTCGCAGAGATCAGACAGTGTTTTCAGGCTCGGCTGGATCAGCTCCGGGCCCGTCATGATCAGGTCCTGCGTATAGGCGCTGACGAGCGCGTCGACCCAGGCCCAGCCGCGCTGCGAGTCAGCCATCATCTGGACTTCGTCGATCACCACCACGTCCCAGGATTCATGACGAAAGCGGGCGAACTCTTCCACGGTGCAGCAGTAATGCGTAGCGCCCTCACGGATGATCTCTTCTTCGCCAGTGACGAGAGAGCACGGCACGCCCATCGACTCGATGCGCTCCTGGTTCTCCAGCGCCATCAGGCGCAACGGGGAGAGGTAGATGGCGTGCTCGACAGCGGTCATGGCCTCGATCGCCTGGTGCGTCTTGCCGCTGTTGGTCGGGCCGAGCAGGGCGGTCCAGGTACGGGTGATGCGCCTGGCGGCATACAGCTTGTGGTAGTGGACGAAGCGCGGGTTGTTCTCCAGCAGCACGGCGAAGGCCATCTTCTCGCGATGATCCTCACGGGCGAAACGGATGGTCCGACGCAGTTTCTTCGGTTCCATCATGAACACTTCGGTCAGGCGCTTCTCGCCGAGCAGTTGCAGATCGAAGTCGCCAGCCTCGTCCATCATCATGTCGAATTTGGCTTGCAGCGCCTCGCGATCTTCCTGTTTGATCGCGGCGACTTCTTCCGTGGTCAACACATGGCCCTGGCCGCCCGGGATGCGCCGCTGCATGTCCAGCGCGACTTCGCCGTGGCGCAGCTCGACGACATAGCGCAGGTCGTGCAGCACTTCGTTCAGCGTATCCACGGCGCGGGCGGCGAAATCATCGAGGCGTGACAGCCGCTCAGGCAGGCGCTCCAGGCTGCGAGCCTTCTGCTCCTCACTCATGTGGGCGAAGGGCCGCTCCAACACGCGGAGCCGGTCGCGGGCCAGGCCCTCGATGGCGTCGCTGACATGCCGCTCGAACGCTTCGGCGGAATCGCTATCCGGGATGCGCAGCGCGAGGTCGGCTTCTAGCAGGGTCTGTACCGAGCCGCAGTCGAGCATTACCGAAACGCCGAACAGGTCCACCGTGCAGCTGAACGCGTTGACGTCGCGGTTGAGCAGCCGGCCGACCAGGCTGGTGGGTTCCGGCGCCCCGAGAACCGCTTCGACCGCAGGGGCCTCCAGGCCCAGCCAGAACAGCCTTGCGGCCCGGCCGATTTCTGGTGGTTGGTGACCGAGGTAGGTGCTGAACCACTGCTCCTGGTGGTTCTTCTTCGGCACGAAATCCGGGTGCCGCTCTGCCGCCCAGTCGAGGAAGCGCTGAAGGCGCTCGAGCTTGACGGTATTGCGGTGCTTGGCTTCGGCCTTGCGCATGATCGACCCCTCACTGATCAAAAGACTGCCCAGTTTGGACAATCGCGCGCGGCAATACGAGCAGCCGTCTCGACTGGTGGATCTGCCGGTGCGGACGCGGTCTCACTCCGGCTCGCCGAGTAGCGCCCGAGTGATCGCCTGGCCAACCTGCTCGAAGGCCTCCCCGGCTTCCTTGTTTTCGTCGAGGTCCTCGGCGCAGGCGACGACGATGACCGTGTTGGCTTGGCCTTCGGACAGCGGATCGATCACCCCGACATGGCAGGCCCGCTCCAGTTGCGTGCCCGTCTTCTGGATGAAGGGCGCTTCTTCGGGAAGACCGGCTTCGAGGCGGTAGGCGTCGTAGCGGTCGAGTTTCATGTCCTTGTAGAGCAGGTCGCGGCTGGCGTCGGACAGCAGGTCGCCTTCGACGAGCTTCTGCAGCAAGGTGCCGTACGCCTCCAAGGTGCTGGCATTGAGATTGCGCGCGTAATAGCGCGCATAGGCCTGCTCCATGCTCTCGGCGTTGAGTTCGGCGGTGCTGATGTTCAGCACTCGAGCCACGGCTTCGTAACGGGGCTTGCTGAAGGGCGCTGACGCCAGCTTGACCAGCTCGATATTCGGTAGCTCGCGAGCGTCCGGGTGCAGCTCCCCGTAAACGTCGCGTCGCACCTGGGTGAAGTCGGTGATGCGCTCGAACCCGGTGCCGCCCATGTTTTCGCGGGTGCGTTCATTGAGTCGGTCTTCGCCGACCAGCCGGATCAGCATATTGGCGGCGGTGTTGTCGCTCTCGATGAGCATTTCGTTGAGCAGATTGCGCACCGAATAGGCAACGCCCTCGTCTTGCCAGACGAGGTCGCCCGAGCCGTCGACCTTGTTGCTGGCCTGGAGGGTCATTTCCTCGTCGAGGCGATGTTCTCCCTGGTCGACGCCCTGCAGCACCGCGATGGCGATCGGCACCTTGACCGCTGAACCGAGGTACCAGAAGCGGTCCGCCTCGTACGCTAACGTTTTGCCATCGCCTAGGTGCTTGACGTAGACGCCCAACTGGCCGGGCGATTGCGCGTCGATGGCTTGGATATCCTGCTCCAGCGCGTTACGCCATGAATCCGACCAGGCTTGTTCCTTGTAGGCCCAGAGGGCCAGGCCGGCACCGGCCAGAATCGGCACCGCCAGCAATTTTCGAACGAGGGTCATAAGCGCAGCACTCCGGAGGCGGTAATGGCTTCGCCGGCACCGCGCAGGGCGTGTTCGGCCTTGGCGGTGGAGCCGGCGCCGCGTACGCAGGCGACGACCACGATGCGCCCGGACGGATCGGCCAGGCGGAAGGGCGGCGGGGCGATGAGCCCGGCATCGCAGATGCGCGACACCTGCGTGCCTGTCTTGTGGGCATAGCTCACGGTTGGGGGTAGCCCCGCCTTGATCCGCTGTTTGCCGGTCTGCACGCGTGACATCACGCCGAGCAGGTACTCGGTACTGGCGGGTGATAGAGCTTTACCCTCGACCAGCGCCGCGAGCAGCTCACCGTAGGCTTGCAGGCTGGCTGAATTGTTCGGCGTGGCGTAATAGCGTTCGTAGGCTTCGCTCAGGCGCAGCGGGGTGAATGACGATTGCGGCACGCCGAGCAGGCGGGCCAGCAGCGCCAAACGGCCGGACTCGCTGCGTTGCTGCTTGAGGCGCAGAAAATCGCGGCCCGACAGCTGTCGCGCATCGGGGTGGAATTCGCCGAAGATCAGGCGCCGGACGTCGGCCAGCCGGGTGATGGGCCCGAAGCCGCCCGGCGCGAGTTCGGCCGTCACCGCATTGACCGCTTCGAGCCCGACAAGGCTGATCAGCAAATCGCTGGCGGTGTTGTCGCTGTGGATCAGCATCTGGTCCATCAGGTAGCTCACGCTGAGCTCGGTGCCGGGCGCGTGGCTGTTGGTCGGCCCGGCGCCATCGACGTAATCGGATTCCATCAGGCGCACGGTGGTGTCCAGGCTCAGGCTGCCTTCGTCGACGCGGCGCAGGATGGCGATCGCCACGGGGACTTTCACGGTCGAGGCGAGATACCAGCTTTCCTCCGCGTGGTAGGACGCCGAGACGCCGGTATCGAGATCTTTGAGATAGACCCCCAGCTCGCCGGCGGTATCGGCATCGACCTGGGCGATGCGCTCGAGAAACGATTCGGCCCAGCCGAACCCTTCCCGGGCGGCGGCCGGCAGCGATGTGGTGATGAGAAACAGGGCCAGCACCAGGGGCAGGGCATGGCCGGCAAGGCGGTGGTGATTGACTCGGAGCAGCACTGCGATGGGTCTCCAGCGAGTGAGGTTGTGCGTTGGACCCCGCCCGTCGTGGCCCGTGCGCCGGCCAATGGTGACTAAATTCGTCCCGCCGCTGCCGCTGCGCTCGCTGATCGAACGAAGCCTCCCGGCGGGCGTCCTACTGCTGGTTGAGGCTCAGAGAAGTGGGAGCGGCGAGTGGAGCAGGTCAGCAGGGACAAGTTCATCGGGCTCGAATGGCTGCGCTTCACGCTCGGCCTGTACATCCTGTGCTTCCACACGTTGCACAACTATGCAGCGGATCTGCCCGGCTGGATGGCCGATCTCACCGGCGTTGGTTTCTTCGCCACCAGCAGCTTCTTCGCGCTGTCGGGATTTCTGCTGGCCCACGTCTATTGCCAGCAGGGGCGCATGCGCGAGCCGGCGCGAAGCTTCCTCAGCCGACGCTTCGCCAACCTTTACCCACTGCACCTGTTCTCGTTGGCGCTGACGGCAGTGGTGTTGCTGATCATCTCCAACCTCGGTATCCCGCCGGATGACGCCAAAGCCACGCTGCGGTTCGTGGTCTATGACACCAACGAGGACCTGGGCGCCGCGTCCCGCGAGACGCTCGAGCACTTCATGAGTAACGGCGAGCTTGCGCTCAATTTCGTCCTGCAGCTGTTGATGCTGCAGGCGTGGAACCCCTATTACCTGACGTTCAATCCGCCGCTGTGGTCGATCTCCACGCTGTTTTTCTTTTACCTGACCTTTCCTGTGCTGGCGCCGCGGCTGATGCGTGCCGACCGTACGCTCGCCTGGCTGGCGCTGGTGATTCTGCTCTACCTCTTGCCGCCGCTCTGGGTGATTCAGCAGCAGGAGTACGGCATTCCCTATACCGGCATGCTGCACCGCATGCCCTTGCTGCGCCTGCCCGAATTCCTGGCGGGTATCCTCGCGTACCGGTTGTATCGCCAGCATCAGGCGGCGGATCGCGTGCCGGGCGTAGCGGTGCGCGTACTGATGGGCGCGTTCGTGCTGTTCTGCTTTGTCGCTGCCATCCAGCTGCTGAAGGGCGAAAAGTACTGGTATTTCCTGCTGCACAACGGGTTGTTGTTGCCGGCTCAGCTGATGCTGATCTACCTGTTCGCACTGATGCGCTCGCCGTCGAGCGAGGCGGTCAATCGATGGGCGCAGCGCCTGGGGACGGCGTCGTTGCCACTGTTCGTGCTGCATGTTCCGGCCTTTGTGCTGTTCTCCCGATCAGAAAAGCTGCTTGGCGTGTTCTCGCCGCGTTGTTTCGATGACTGGGCTGCCTGCGCCGCGCAGGCGGGAGACCAGAGCTTGTCGCTGTGGCTGTACCCGCTCTATGTGTTGTTGACCGTCGTGCTCTGCATCTGGGCGCAGGAGCATGCCGTGGTGCCCACACGCCGATGGCTGCTTCGCTGGCTTCCCGTGCGGCCGAAGCATGGATGAGCAACAGCTGCCAGTGTGGCTCGGTACCGCCGGCTGGAGCCTGCCGCGGACGCTGTGGCCGCGATTTCCTGAAGTCGGCACGCACCTGCAGCGATACGCGGGCTGCCTGAACGCCGTTGAGATCAACAGCTCGTTCTACCGCGCGCACCGGCCCGCGACCTATGTGCGCTGGGCCGACAGCGTGCCGGCGGGCTTCCGCTTTTCCGTCAAGGTGCCTCGTCAGATCACCCACGAGCGGCGCCTGGCAGCGTGCGAAGCGCTGCTCGACACCTTTCTGAACGAATGCGGCCACCTCGGCGAGAAACTCGGTTGCCTACTGGTGCAATTGCCACCCTCGCTGGCCTATGAGCCGGACGTGGCAAGGCGCTTTATCGATACGCTGAGGGCGCGCCACTCGGGGCCGGTCGCAATCGAACCAAGGCACACCAGTTGGCTTGCCGCCGACTCCCTGCTGCACGACGCGCAAATCGCGAGTGTCGGTGCTGACCCGGCGCCGTTCACAGGCGCCGCCAAGCCGGGCGGCTGGCCTGGTATGCGCTATTACCGCCTGCACGGCTCGCCCCGCATCTATCACTCGCCCTATGGTGCGGACTGGCTTGCGGCCCTGGCCACGCGGCTGGTTGACGAGACGGCGGTGCCGTCGTGGTGCATCTTCGATAACACCGCCAGCGGCGCCGCCACGGCCGATGCGCTGGCGCTTGGCCGGCTCCTTGAGCAACGGCTTGGCTGATCGCGGTCGACACAAATCGAAACGCTATGCCCGCCGGCCGTCGAAGCGCCTGCACGCTTTTCCTCTACTGTTGATGGACGCGTTCACGATGAAGGAGTCGTTCGATGAAGAAAGCAGGCGTGGCCCTGGCATTGACCGGCATGCTCGGCGTTGCCGTAGCAGCCACCGTGGTCAAGCCACTGGCGTATGAGATCGATGGGGAAACCTTCGAAGGCATGTTGGTTTACGACGATGCCGTCAGCAAGCCGCGGCCTGGGCTGGTGATGGTGCCGAACTGGCTGGGCGTCACTGAGCGTTCCGCTGAAAAGGCGGCGCGGGCGGCGGGCGACCGGTACGTCGTGTTCATGGCTGACATGTACGGCAAGTCCGTTCGGCCCTCCAACCCGGACGAAGCCAAGGCTGCGGCGTCCGCGGTACGGGGTGACCGCCCGTTGATGCGCAAGCGCGCCCAGGCGGCGGTAGAGGCGTTCCGGGCACAGGACGAGGTGGCTATCGATACCTCGAAAATGGCCGCGATCGGCTTCTGCTTCGGCGGCGGCAGCGTGCTGGAACTGGCGCGCTCGGGCGCGGACCTGGACGCCTTCGTGTCGTTCCACGGCAACCTCGATACGCCTGATCCAAAGGATGCCCAGCAGATCAAGGCGCCGGTGCTGGTGCTGCACGGTGCGGACGACCCCGCCGTGCCCAAGGAGCAGGTCGATGGTTTCATCGCCGAGATGAAGGCCACCGACGTCGACTGGCAACTGGTGAGCTACGGCAACGCCGTGCATTCGTTCACCGATCCTTACGCCAATGTGCCGGGTCGCAACGAGTACAACCCGGAGGTCGCACAACGCGCCTTCGAGGCGATGAACGACCTGCTCGACGAAGTGTTCGCCACGCGCTGAGCCGTGGTCCTCAGCGTGGAATGATCCGCACTCGGCCGGCGGTGTTGTCGCGCCGCGCGGCCCGGTCGTTTTCGGCACGACCGGGAATTGAGCCGTCCTCGGCGCCGCGATCCGGCGTAGCCATGCCGTTGAGTTCGCGCTCATCGACGCTGACCGAGGCCGCGTCGGGGTAGCCGGTCGTCAATGTCTCGGTGCTGGCCGTCACGGGCGTCGCGTCATCCGTGCCCCAACTGGCGCTGCGCTCATCGATGTCGATCGCGCCGTTTCGCTCCATCGTCTGCTCGACCGCCTTCACCTGGCTGTCGTCCTCGAGCGTGACGGTGACGATCGTCGAGCCGCGACGGGCTGCCTCGGGATAGCGGCCGGCATGCTGGCTCGATTCGTTGCCGAAAAGCTTGTGAAAGAAGCTGCCGACTTTCTCGGCCACCGTCGCATCGCCGCCAGGCTCTTCGCCGATCACGTCCACGCGGCTGCTGTTGACGGTTTCAGGATTGAAGGAGGCGGAAATCTGGATGGCATCGCTGGCGACGCCCTGGCCGAGCAGGTCGCTCTTGACGCGTTCGGCTTCGGCGTAGCGGTCGAACGCTGCGATGAGAATCTGTGTCATGACGTTACCTTTTCATGGGCAGCACAGGCTGCGTTTCGTCCGCGGCAGGCCGCTCGACTCGAGCGCCTGCCTTCCTGACTGTTGGGCGTGGCAGGCGCGACGATGGTTCCGTGTGCAGGCGTTACCTGATGCTTCGTTTGCCACAATGGTGCGCGGGCGAACCATGCGGGGGCGCATCAATGCGCCCCCGCGGGGCGGGGTGGCGATCCTCTGCACCAGCATCTTGCGCAGCCTTGCAAGGTGGCGTTCGAACACCGTCAAACTGTTCCGGTTCACTTTGAAAGTGTTCCGTTAGTTATTTCGAATATGCCCGCTTTACAGATCTCCGACCCCTCATAACGCCCGATCTAGAGCGCCTGGCACGCTAGCTGCTATGTCCTTTTCGCCTAGGTGAAAGAAGCTGCTTCGTTATGCGCGCCGGTACTGGGATGCGTCCCGGCACGCTTGAACATATGACGAATCAAGGAAAAAACATGGTGGAAAGTTTGGGTGTAAGCAGACGCACGCTTCTAGAGTGGATCGGCAAGACGGCCGGCGCAGCCGCCATGTACCAGGCCATGACTTCGCTGGGCTTCGCTGCCGAGAGCCACGCCGACGAGCAGTTCGGCCTGAGTGGTGCGCCCAGTGGCACATCGGTGCTGGTGTTAGGCGCGGGGCTTGCTGGAATGACGGCGGCTTACGAACTGCGCCGTGCCGGGTACAGGGTCAAGGTGCTTGAATACAACGCCAAGGCCGGCGGCCGCTGCTGGACACTACGCGGTGGCGACCGCTTCGCCGAACTCGGTGGGGCTGTGCAGACCTGCCGTTTCGACGAGGGGAATTACCTCAACCCGGGGCCCTGGCGCATTCCTTATCACCACCATGCAGTACTCAATTACTGCAAGCGCCTGGGTGTGAAGCTCGAGCCCTTCATGCAGGTCAATTACAACGCTCTGGTGCATTCGACCGAGGCGTTTGGCGGCATGCCCAAGCGTTACCGTGAGGTTCAGGCGGACTTCCAGGGGCACGTCGCCGAGTTGCTTGGCAAAGCGGTCAACCAGGGAGGGCTGGATCAAAGCCTCACCCGTGAGGATCGTGAACGACTGTTCGAGTCGCTGCGAGCCTGGGGCGCTCTGGATCACGATGGGCTCTATCGCAAGAATATGGAATCGAGCCTGCGGCGCGGCTTCGCGGTCGATGCGGGCGGCGGTCTGATGCCGCTGCCCGAGGCTTCCGACCCTATCGATAGGCAGGCGCTGATTCAGTCAGGTCTCTGGAAGAAGCTGATCGACGGGCAGGAATATGAGTTCCAGAGCAGCATTTTCCAGCCAGTCGGCGGTATGGACATGATCGCTAAGGCTTTTGAGCGAGAGGTCGGTGAGCTGATCCGCTATGGCTCGAAAATCACGCGTATCGAGCAGGACGGGCAGGGCGTGACTGTCACCTACCAGAACAGCGATGGCAGCGGCGCAGCGATGCAAGAAACAGCGGATTGGTGCGTATGCACATTGCCGCTATCGATTCTTGGGCAGATTCCGGTCAGCGTCAGCCAGCCAATGCAGGCGGCAATTCGTGCTGTGCCTTATGACGCGTCCGTAAAGATCGGCTTGCAGTTCAAGCGCCGCTTCTGGGAGCAGGACGAGCACATCTACGGTGGCATCAGCTACACCGACACGCCGATCGAGAAGATCAGCTACCCCAGTACTGACTATGGCAAGGCTGGCTCGGGCGTGCTGTTGGGCGCGTATATCTGGGGGCCGAATGCATATGAATTCACCGCCATGACGCCCGAGGAGCGAGTACGGAAGGCAGTCGAGTACGGCGCCCAGTTGCATCCCCAGTACCGTGACGAGTTTGACAACGGGGTCGCAGTTGGGTGGCACCGTGTGCCCTGGACACAGGGCTGCTACGGCATGTGGACGGATGAAACACGCGAAAAGCATTACCGCACCCTCTGCCAGATCGACGGGCGCATCGTGCTTGCTGGCGAGCACGCATCCTACATACCGGCGTGGATGGAAGGGGCTATTCGCTCCTCGCAAAACGCCATCGAGCGCTTGCATACCCACATCGTCGCTACCCAGCGTGCAGCCTGAGCCGAAGGAGAGTTCCATGCAGCACCTTAACCGTGGTCTAACCGCCGCACTGGGCCTATTGGCCATGACCTGGCTGTCCGGGCCCGCTCATGCAGCCCCAGCACCCATGCTGTCGAAGGGTGACACCTTCGACGAGCAGAGCGGCGAAGCGCTTTTTCATGGCATCTGCCAAGGCTGTCATATGGACGGCGGGCAGGGCGCGATGGGCGCCGGCGCATATCCCGCGCTCAAGGCCAACCCGCGCGTCGCGGCAGCCGCCTATCCGATCTACATGGTCGTTAACGGCCAGGGTGGCATGCCTGGCTTCAAGGACTACCTGAGCGACCAGCAGATCGCCGAGGTGGTCAACTACGTCCGTAGTCACTTCGGCAACCAGTACGCCGACGTCGTCGATGCCGATGACGTTCGCAAAATCAGCCTTCGCTGACCCTCTACCGATTCTGGAGATGTATATGTTCCGTACCTTCCCCCTCGCCGCCACGTTGTTTTGTGCTGCCGTCGCCAGTGTTCAGGCCCAGGCAGCCGACGAGGTGATCCGTCACAAGATTCCTGGTTCGGACTTCCCAATCTCACTTGCAGTGGAAATCCCGGCGAGTGCAACCGTGGTCAATCTCAGCGGAGCAGTACCCAAGATCAATGAAGGCGACACGGAGGCACAGACTGTCAGTGTGTTGCAAAGCATCGAGGGCACGCTGGATCGCCTAGGCCTCGGTATGAAGGATGTGATCAAGATGCAGGTCTTTCTGGTCGGCGACCCTGCCAATCAGGGAAAGATGGACTTCGCCGGTTTCATGAAGGGCTACACGCAGTTCTTTGGCACCGAGGCGCAGCCCAATCTGCCAACGCGCTCGGTATTCCAGGTTGCCGGTCTAGCCAATCCGGCCTGGCTTGTCGAGATCGAGGTAACGGCTGTTCGGCCCTGATGCTGTGCCCGGGCCTCACTGGCCCGGGCTCGGTTGTGTCAACCGTTCACCACCTTCCCGCCATTGATGTGGATGGTCTGACCGCTGACGTAGGAGGAATCTTCGCAGGCGAGGTAGACGTATGCCGGGCCCAGCTCAGAGGGTTGGCCGCAGCGGCCCATGGGCATCTGGCTGCCGAAGCCTTCGAGCATCTGCGGGTCGTGCCGGCCGATGGTGGCCGGCTGTAGGGGCGTCCAGATCGGGCCGGGCGCGATCTGGTTGACGCGGATCTCGCGCTCGATCAGCTGTTGCGACAGGGCGCGGGTGAAGCCGTCGATGGCGCCCTTGGTCGCGGTGTAGTCGACCAGCATCGGGTTGCCGATGAACGAGTTGATCGAGGTGGTGTTGATGATCGAGGCGCCGGCCTTCAGGTGGGGCAGGGCGGCGCGGGTCAGGTAGAAGTAGCCGTGGATGTTGGTGGCGAAGGTGGTTTCCCACTGCTCGTCGGTGATGTGTTCCAGCCGAGTGCGCACTTCCTGCCGTCCGGCGTTGTTGACCAGCACATCGAGGCGGCCGAAGGCCTTGACCGTCTGCTGCACCGCGTCGTTGCAGTAGCGACTGTCACGCACGTCGCCGGGTAGCAGCAGGCAGCGCTGGCCCTCGGCTTCGATCATCTGCTGCGCCGCGGCGGCGTCCTCGTGTTCATCCAGGTACATGATGGCGACGTCCGCGCCCTCGCGGGCGAAATGCACCGCCGCCGCCCGGCCGATGCCGCTGTCGCCGCCGCTGACCAGCGCGACCTTGCCGGCCAGCTTGCCGCTGCCCTTGTAGCTGTCGCGAATGAACTCGGCGGGCGGGTTCATCTCGCTTTCCAGGCCGGGCTGGCGGTCTTGCTTCTGCGCGGGAATTTTGGGGTAGGCCATGACTGCTCCAGGTGGGTGGGTCGGTCTAGTTACGGCTGATACCCGCCGGGAAAGTTTCGGTCGGGTGCCGAGCGGGGTAGAGAGGACCGACCGTCGGAAGCGTGGCTTTCCAGGATAGTGGCACTTGGCTATTGCTTGCTTTGATCCTATAGTCCCGCCCCGCCCCGCCAAGGATGGCCGCCGGGCCCGTGCCGGGTTTTCCAGCCGTCCACACCCACACCACCTGCAAGGGATTGATGATGAACACCAAGCTACGCCTCGCTACGCCGCTGATCGCCGCGCTGCTGTCCGCCTGCACGGCCACCACCTCGTTACGTGCCACCGATTCCGACCTGGCCGTCAAAATCAATCAGGATGCACCCCTGGTGCTGAAGAACCCGGTCAGCAAGACCTACAAGACCACCAGCTTCGGCCAGTACCGCTTTCGCGCAACGCGTGAGGGTATGGAGCCGATGTACGGACTGATTCCCCTGAAGTTCAACGGTGGCTACCTGGCCGCCGATATCCTGTTCTTCGCTCCGGCAGCGTTCTACAACCTGCGCGAGGTCTATCCGTTCTACGAATTCGACGTGGAGGCGGGGGTGGTGCGCTACAAGAAGAACGAGCAGGACCAGTGGATCAGCTACAAGCCGACCGCTGCCGAAGTGGCCCGGGCACGGGCTTATTTCAACGAATAAACCGCGCCCTGCTGGTCGGCCGTGCGCATCGTCACGGGCCGGCCAGATGGCTATCACAGCTGCCCGTTTCGACCGTCATTCGGCGAGGGGACTGTCCTTCAAGGGTGGCGCGTTCCGCACGGGCTTTGTCTTACAGGCGCCGCGTCGCCGCCGCTGGTCGCCGGGGCTGCGCGATGCCTGACAGCGTCCCGCGCCGGGCGTAGAATCCGCGCCGCTCAGACCTGCCACCTGAAACTTCTCCCGAACCCGTACCTGTCCTCGCGCTTGCTCGAAGCGGCGGGAGAGTTCGTCGTTGGGCTCCAGGCGCATCGTCCTTTTCATCACCGCCCTTCGCGCTGACCTCCGTTCGGGAGGCTCTGGCGGCCGAAGGCATTGCTTTTCAAAACGGCCCGAATGAACGAAACCCAAAGCACCACCGGCGGGAGCTGGCTCAGTGTCGTCGCACTGGCCCTGGCCGCCTTCATCTTCAACACCACCGAGTTCGTCCCGGTCGCCTTGCTCAGCGATATTGGTCGCTCGTTCGACATGCCGCCGTCGCAGGTCGGGCTGATGCTGACGATCTACGCCTGGGTGGTCGCGCTGATGTCGCTGCCGATGATGCTGATGACGCGCAACGTCGAACGGCGCACCTTGCTGATGTTCGTCTTCGTGGTGTTCATCGGCAGCCATCTGGTGTCGAGCGTGGCCTCGAGCTTCGGCATGCTGATGGTCAGTCGTGTCGGGATTGCCCTGGCGCATGCGGTGTTCTGGTCGATCACAGCGTCCCTGGCGGTGCGTGTGGCGCCGCCGGGTCGGCAGGCGCAGGCGCTTGGGTTGCTCGCGACAGGCAGTGCGCTGGCCATGGTGCTGGGCATCCCGCTGGGGCGTGTGGTCGGGGAGATGCTGGGCTGGCGGACCACCTTTCTCGCTATCGCGATCATCGCCAGCCTCGTGGTGATTTGCCTGGCGCGCACGCTGCCACTGCTGCCGAGCCAGAACTCCGGTTCGCTGCGCAGCCTGCCGGTGCTGTTCCGCCGGCCAGCGTTGGTCGCGACCTATGTGCTGACAGCACTGGTGATCACCGCGCAATTCACCGCTTACACCTATATCGAACCTTTCGCGCAGACCATCGCTCACCTAAGCGGCGACCGCACCACGGTGCTGCTGTTGCTGTTCGGCGGCGCCGGCATCCTCGGGTCGATGCTGTTCAGTCGCTACAGCACCCGCTATCCACGCGGCTTCCTGATCACCGCGATTACGATCATGTGCGCCTGTCTGTTGTTGCTGCTGCCTGCCTCGCGCGACAGCGCTTTGCTCGGCGCGCTGGTGGTCGTCTGGGGGATCGCCGGAATGTGCTTTGGCCTGGCGCTGCAGGCCAAGGTACTGAATCTCGCCTCGGACGCGACGGATGTCGCCATGGCGATGTTCTCGGGCATCTATAACGTGGGCATTGGTGGCGGCGCGTTGATGGGCAGCCTGGTGGTGCGCCACCTGGGCCTGGCGGACGTGGGCATCGTTGGTGGGTTGCTGGCGTTGGCCGGCGTGCTGCTCTGCTGCTTCGCTACCTACCGCTTTGCCCGTCCGGCCGAGCCGGCGGTCGGCTGAGGGGCCAGGCCTGCGGCGGTGAATCGAGCGTCGTGCCAGTTGCGTCGCTTGAGCAGTTGACGGCGTGCATGAGGTTCGCCCCACGCACGCCGCCTTCGGTCAGTTCAACTCGTTGGCAAAACGGCCCACCGCACTGACCACCTGCTTGGCGCCGTCCTGAATCTCGACAATCACCGAACCCGCCTGGTTGGCGAGCGACAGGCCCTGAGCGGCTTGCTCGCGGCTGTTAGCCATCTCGCGCACGGCATCATCGACGAGCGCCTGGTTCTTCTGTACCACGCTGACGATCTCCTCGGTGGCGGCGCTGGTGCGGCCGGCCAACTGGCGTACTTCGTCGGCTACCACTGCGAACCCGCGACCCTGCTCGCCGGCCCGCGCTGCTTCGATGGCCGCGTTGAGCGCCAGTAGGTTGGTCTGCGCGGCGATGCCTCCAATCGTCTGAACAATGGAGCTGATCAGGTGCGACTGCTGGCCCAGGGCTTCGATGCCGTGGGTGGCTGATTCGACCTCTTCGGCGATGCGCTGCATCGTGGCGACGGTGTCCTTGACCACCACGGCGCCGCGTTCAGCACTCGTATCGGTCTGCCGGGACACGTCATAAGCGATGCTCGCCGCTTCGCGCACTTCCTGCTCCCGGGCGACCTGATCGGTGACCACGCTGGCGAACTTCACCACCTTGCAGAGCTTGCCTTCGGCGTCGAACACCGGGTTATAGGTGGCTTCCAGCCAGAGATCGCGGCCGTGGCTGTCAACGCGCTTGAAGCGATTGGCGATGAATTCGCCCCGATTGAGCGTTTCCCAGAAGGTTTTGTATTGCGAAGAGCTGGCCTCTTCCTGGGTGCAGAACATGCTGTGATGCTTGCCGACGATCTGCTTGAGCGAATAGCCGGTGCCCTGCAGGAATTGCTCGTTGGCAGTGACCACGGTGCCGTCCAGGTTGAACTGGATGACCGCGGTCGAGCGCAACAGCGCGTTGATGAAGGCTTCGTTCTCCTTGGCCATCTGCAGCTCGCGTGTCACTTCGCGGGCGAAGCCGCTGATGTGGTGCAGCCCACCTTGCGCATCGCGGATCGGATACCACTCGATGTGCAGCCAGACGAGGTTGCCGTTGCTGGCCAGGAAACGGTAGTTGTCGCTGATGGGGTCGTGCTTTGCTACGGCTGCTCGGAAGTTGTAGTAGCAGGGCAATTGTTTCACGTAGGCGGGAACAATCTCCGCCATGGCACGACCAGTCAATTGCTCGGGCTGATAGCCGAGGGCCTTGGCGAACGCTTTGTTCACCGTCTTCATCCTGAGCTCCGTGTCCAGCGTGATGGACAGCTTCGTCGCTTCGATCTGCTCGCGCAGTTGACGAAGCTGCAGCAGTTCCGCTGTTTGCTGTTCGAGTTGTTTTTTGAGGTGGCTGTTGAACATGGTGCACCGAAAGGTGAGTAGACGTGCCAGGGCTATCGGCGTCGGCGGCAGATACTTGATGCGCGCTCGTCGCTGGGCGGTGCGTTTGAGCCAGTTCCACGCGCGCGCCCGACGCACTGGCGAACCGGGCGCGCCACCTGTCAGTCCGCTCGCTCCAGTCGCACCCGAATCACGCCGGCGCGTGTGCTGGCGATGCGTTCGAAGGCGGCTTTGGAGAGGTCGATGATGCGCCCGCGCACGTAGGGGCCACGGTCATTGATGCGCACCACCACGCTCTTGCCGTTGCGGGTGTTGACGACGCGAACCTGCGTGCCGAACGGCAGCGTGCGGTGGGCGGCGGTCAGCGCTCCCTGGTCGAAGCGTTCGCCGTTGGCGGTCTTCTTGCCGTGGTGCTGGTTGCCATAGAACGATGCCTTGCCCTGCCCGAGAACGGCGGCGGTTTCAGGCGCAGGCGGTGGAGACGTGGGCGGCGGGGTTCTGAAAGGAGTGGAGCAGCCGGCGAGCACGGCGGCGAGGAACAGAGCGGTCAATCCACGGGCTGGCCTTTGAAGCATGATCGATCCCTGTCTGCAGGCGTTTGGGTGATGGAGCATAGCCGGGCGCGGTGTGCCGTGCTGCCCGGCACGCATGCAGACACCGCCAGGGGCGGAAGTTCATTCGGCCGAAGCGCCGGGACGGGGCCGCGGCGCGCCTGACCTTAATGCGCCGGCTTGCTGCGGATGGTCTTCATCAGGTCAGCTGGGGTGATCTGGCCGACCACGCTGCTGGCGCTGCCCGGTTGCGGCAGGTTGAGGATATTGCCCTTGATCTTGCCGATCACGTGCATCTCGCAGGGCTTGCAGTCGAACTTCAGGGTCAGCACCTCGTCGCCATGTACCAGCTGCATTGGCGCGACCTTGGTGCGCACGCCGGTCACGCCCTTGGCCTGTTTCGGGCACAGGTTGAATGAGAAGCGCAGGCAGTGCTTGGTGATCATCACCGGCACTTCGCCGGTTTCCTCGTGGGCCTCGTAGGCCGCATCGATCAGCTGCACGCCATAACGGTGATAGAAGGCCCGGGCTTTCTCGTTGTAGACGTTGTAGAGGAACGACAGGTGCGATTCGGGATAGACCGGCGGTGGCACGCTGACCGGCTTGCGCGCGCCGCGCGGGCGGATGGCCTCGCGCGCGTCGGTCAGCGCCTCGATGGCTTCGCGGCGCAAGGCCTTGAGATGGGAGTTGGGGATAAAGAAGGCCTGCGGTGCATCCACGTCCACCTCTTCGGCGTGGTAGATGGTCGTGCCCAGCTGGCTCAACAGGTCGGCGATCTGGCTGGGCACCTGTTCCGGCTTCTTCGCTTCACCAAAGGGGCCGGCCAGCGAAACCGTGGCGTAGGCGCCCTCTTCGCTGGTGACATGTAGCTCCAGCTCATCGGCGCGCAGCTTGGCCAGCCAGCGCACGCCGACGCGGCGCTCGGCAGACGTCTTTAGCAGCGCTTGCTGCCAATTGTGGTCAAGGTTGCGGTTCAGCGGATGGTTCGGGCGTAGCTGGCGGATCGCCGCCGGCATTTCATTGGGCTCGACGCGGTAATGCCACAGTGGTTGGCCGTCTTCTTCGAACTGACTCAGCGGCTCGACCACGCTGGCGCGGAAACCCACCACGTCGCGCTTGACCAGCACGTTCAGGCCATCCCCGTTGGACAGTGGCTCCCGGGTCTGGACGGTGAGGTCGTGCTTGCCCACCTTGAGCACTTCGCCCACGGCAAGGCCCGTGAAGGTCGGCGAGTCGAAGGCGCCGATGTCGATCTTACGGTCGGTGACGAAGTAATCCGTGCTGCCACGGTGGAAGGTCTTGTCCGGGTCGGGCACGAAGAAATGATCGGTGCGGCCGCTGGAGGCGCGGGCCAGATCGGGGCGGTCCTCGAGGATGTCGTCCAGGCGCTGGCGATAGTAAGCGGTGATGTTCTTCACGTAGCTCACATCCTTGTAGCGGCCTTCGATCTTGAATGAGCGCACGCCGGCATCGACCAGCGCGCGTAGGTTGGCGCTCTGGTTGTTGTCCTTCATGGACAAGAGGTGTTTTTCGAACGCGACAACCTGGCCCTTGTCGTCCTTCAAGGTGTAGGGCAGGCGGCAGGCTTGCGAGCAGTCGCCGCGGTTGGCGCTGCGGCCGGTCTGCGCGTGAGAGATGTTGCATTGCCCGGAGAAGGCCACGCACAGCGCGCCGTGGATGAAGAACTCGATGGCCGAATCGACCTCGTCGGCGATGGTGCGGATTTCCTGCAGGTTCAGCTCGCGCGGCAGCACCAGCTGGGAAAAGCCGGCCTGGGATAGAAACTTCGCTCGCTCCAGGGTGCGGATATCGGTCTGGGTGCTGGCATGGATCTCGATCGGCGGAATGTCCATTTCCATCACGCCCATGTCTTGCACGATCAACGCATCGACACCGATTTCGTAGAGCTGCCAGATCAACGAGCGGGCGGCTTCGAGCTCGTCGTCATGCAGGATGGTGTTGATGGTGACGAACACCCGCGCATGGAACAGGTGGGCGAATGTCACCAGCTCGGCGATGTCTGCCACGCTGTTCTCAGCGTTGTGCCGTGCCCCGAAACTCGGCCCGCCGATGTACACCGCATCGGCGCCATGCAGGATGGCCTCGCGAGCGATGGTGGTGTCCCGAGCGGGGGAGAGCAGTTCGAGATGGTGCTTGGGCAAGGACATGGGCGCGGACCGGGTGCAGATCGAAAGGCGCGCATTGTAAAGGCATACGCAGCTTTTGGGACTGGCCGCCGGGCGTATGGCGGCGCGGCGGCTGTCCGAGCGATCGAGCCCCCGCGTCAGATGGGCTTTCGTGGCGAACTGCCATTTCTAGAAATAAATGATTACACCTCTCATTAGCGATTGATTACTATCCGTCTTCGTCGAGCCGGAGGCTCACGTTAGAAAAACAAGGTGAGCAGTAGCCACCACTTGATCGAAGAGGGGGAATCGAGCATGACGGCTTTGAAATCGGGCGCCCGGACACAGGCGCCGTGGCGGCGAACCACCACAGCAGTGCTCTGCTGCGCGCCATTGGTTGGTACGACCATGAGCGTGTACGCGCAGGAAGCCGAGCCAGGTGCCGGCGACGAGCCGTATCGCCTGGCGCCCATCATCGTCAACGCTAACGCCTCTGCGGGCGACGACTCGGCCACGGTGGTCGCGCAGGAGCTTTGGGTGGGCGGCAAAGTGCCCACCAGCATCCTCAACACGCCTGCTTCGGTTTCGGTGGTCACCCAGAAGGAAATCGAGCAGCGCAGCGCCAGCACCACCGAAGAAGTCCTGCAATACACCCCGGGGGTGGTCACCGATTACTACGGCACCGATGACCGTAACGACTATTTCCAGATCCGCGGCTTCCAGGCCACCACTTACCGTGACGGCCTGACTCTCGGCTCGATGCGCGGTGTTCGCGAAGAGCCCTTCGCGTACGAGCGGATAGAAATCCTGCGTGGCGCCAACTCGACGTTGTTCGGCCCGGCGGACCCGGGCGGCTCGGTCAACTTCGTGACCAAGAAGCCGCGCTTCGAATCCTTTGGCCAGGGCTATGTGACCTACGGCTCCTTCGACCACAAGGAAGTCGGGATCGACGTCGGCGATGCGCTCAATGACAGCAAGACCCTTGCCGGCCGCTTCACCGCCAAAACGCAAGACAGCGAGCGCGAGTACGACCACTCGCAGGACGACAATCATCTGGTGATGGGTGGCTTGACCTGGGAGCCGACCGCGTTCACCTCGGCCACGCTGGTGGTGGATCAGTTGCGCCAGGACACCACGCCCAATAGCGGTGGTTATCCCAAGGACAGGGAATACGACCGCGATGAGTTTTTCGGCGAGCCGACGTACAACTTCCACGATGTCGAGCGCACCAATATCAGCGCCACCTTCAGCCATGATTTCGACAACGGCTTCGTGCTGCGCAGCAACCTGCGCCATAGCGAGCTGGAGGATGCGTACGGCTATGTCTATATCAACGATAGCGCCGGGCGCACCGGCACCCTGGTTGACCGTGGTTACCTGGGGGTCTATAGCGAAGCCGAGCAGCTCAATGGCAACTTGATGCTGCAGTACGACGCACGCTTCGGGGACATCGATAGCAGCAGCATCGTGGGTGTGGAGTATCTTGATTCTTCTTCCGAGAACGTGTCCGTCTATGGCTCCGCCGATGCCATCGACGTTACCAATCCGGTATATCGTGGCGTATCGCCTGCAATCGTCTATCAGGATAGGGACCTGGACACGACCATCAAGTCCGTTTTCCTGCAGCAGAACCTGTCGTTCTATGAGCGTTTCATTGTCACGTTCGGCATGCGCAATGATTCGATGGACGTGTCGGAGACTGACTACCTTGCCGGTACCAAGACTTCAGACAGCTTCTCGGAAAACTCCTTCCGCGGTGCCCTGACTTATATCGTCAATGACGAGGTTTCCACCTATATCAGCGTTGTAGAGTCTGTTTCCCCGCCTGAAGTTGGCGTGGTTCCCGAACGGGGCAAGCAGTATGAAATTGGTGTGAAGTATGCCCCCACCGGTATGAATGCCCTTTTCTCAGCAGCGGTCTACGACCTGACCCAAGAGGACATCGCCGTTGCGGTGGTGCAGTCCAATGGTGTCATCGACCAGCAGACCGTGGGTGAACAGCGCGTGCGTGGCCTGGATCTGGAAGCGAAGGCTGAGCTGACGGAAAATTTGTCGCTTATCGGTGGCTACTCATACATGGACACCGAAGTGCTTCGCGGCGCCGTGCAGTCCTGGACAGGGGCAGGTTATGAGGTCGTATCGATCAAGGGTAATGAGATCGTCTCCGCGCCCAAGCATTCGGCCTCGCTATGGAGCTACTACAACGTGCCCGGAACGGATGTCAGCGTAGGCCTTGGCGCTCGCTATGTCGGTTCCTATTACTTCGGCACCTTCAACGACACCGGCAAGAGCGATAGCGCCACCCTGTTCGATGCCGCCTTCAACTACCAAATAGCCAAGGGCACCGATCTGGCCGTCAATGTCAGCAACCTGTTCGACGAGCAGCATGTGGTTGGCTCGGGCACCGCGGATTACTACAACCCGGGCCGCGAGATCACGGCGAAGGTCAGCTACAACTGGTAACGGCGTCATCCGATCCAGGCAAGGCTCCGGCCTTGCCTGAATCGGCTACCCCTTCGCCTGCTTTGCCTGGCCGTCAACAGCAGGTCGTTCTGGTTGCCGGTTGGTTTGGCCTTGCAATGCCAAGCCAACCGGCGATGTCGCCTCTGTCGCGTCCTGCACTCAGCTGTCGAAGCGGCTCACCTCGAGCCCCGTGCCCACCGGTAGCAGCACGCTGCTCAACTTCGGCGTGCGGGCGATGGCCTGGCGGTAGCTCGCGGCTCGCTCCCCGCCTGGGCGGATCATGTTGTCGGCGACGATGATCGCGCCGGAATTGAGCTTCGGATAAAACCGCTCCAGGCAAGGCACATAAAGATCCTTCCATAGATCAAGCAACACGAAATCGATTCGCTCTGGCATGGCGTCGATCAAATCGAGCGCATCGCCTACCTGGAAATCGATGACGCTCGCCAGGGCTGCCTTTTCGGCCATGTCGCGGGCGAAGTCGGACTTGTGCTGGTGCAGTTCCATGGTCACGACACGGCCACCACTGGCTTGCGCCGCCTCGGCAAGCCAGAGCGTCGAATAGCCGAAGGAGGTGCCCAGCTCGAGTACATTGGGTGCATCGAGGCTGCGAACCAGCGTGTTGATCAACTGCCCGGTATCCGGACCGACCGCGAGAAATGCATGGGTGCGCCAGTCGGCGTTAGTCGCCTGACCAGCTAGGCGCTGCTCGCGCTCGTCTTGCAGGTGCTTGTGGTATTGGTCGAACACGGACCTGACACGATCGTCCATCGAAGCCTCCGAAGTGCTTAGCTGTGGCCAATCAGTGGATGGGCTTGATTGGCCTCGGTGATGATTAGTGGACGTTATCAACAAAAAGTTTGCAGCCGCCGTGAGCCTAACGCTAGGCAGGCCGGGGAGCGGTAGGGGAGCGTTTCGTTCATCAGATCGTCCGGGTAACGCCGGTAAGTCCCGCGCAGTCGGCTGCTCCGGCCTGCATCCGCTGACTGCCGTTTGACCTGGCCAATCGCTGCGAGTCGAGCAGGTCAGCCAACCAGCACTGTTATGGCCCATATGATTCCACCGGCCAGCGGTAGCCCTGTCGCCATTCGGGGCGCATAGGGAATCAGCATCAGCAGGGCAAAGCCAGTGAGCGAGATCAGGCCGAACCAGGCGACCACCGCCATGCCGGTGGGCCAGACGTGACCGGCTACATACACGGCAAGGCCGAGCAGCAGACTGCCAGCCGGAACACAGAGGCGACGAAGCCGAGCAGGTATTCGCGGGTTGACCAGCTGTTTCCAGTGGCGCTCTTTTCCAAGGCAGAAACCCAGCATGCCGGCATAGGCCAGCACCAGGCTGGCAAGCAGTGCTGAACCGTTCATGACGAGGCTCCTGGAACCGGACGGCTGAGAGAAGTGGACCGCGCCTTGCGGGCGGCGACGGCCTTGGGGATTTTCCAGGCTGTCCACGCCAGCGACAGACCCATCGCCATCACGCTGGCCGCGAGGGACAGGCGCATGCTGTCGAGTGTCAGGTGGCCGCCTGCCAGGTCGAGCAATGGCAGACCGAGCGCCAGCACGGCGGCTGCGAACAACTGTTCACGCCAGGCGGGCAGCGGCTTGCGGACCCAACCGTGCACCCAGCTCAAGGCCCAGATGCCAAAGAAGATCCGCAGCTCCCAATCCTGGCGGCCGGCCAACTCTGCCGGCAGCAGTCGATTGGCCCACAAGAGGGCGATACAGGCCAGGGAAAGCCCGGCGACCACGGCCACGTTCAGGCTTTCAACGACTCGCAGGAAATGCGGATTGGCCTTGGTCTGCTTGCGTTGCTTGACGGTATAGAGCACCAGACCCGTGGCGATCATCGCGCAGCTGACCAGGCCACAAACGAAGTACAGCCAGCGCATCGGATAGCCGCCGAACTGCGCGAAGTGCAGGCCCGCCATCACCCGCTGGGTCAGCTGGCTGGTGCGTGACGGTTCTGGCGCCTTGATCAGCTCGCCGGTGACACCACTGAAAAGAATGCCTTCGCCCTTCGTCAGTTCGATACGGTTGCCCAGTACGGGACGCGCCGTGACCTGGGCGTTGGCCCGGCCCGGATTGCTCACGGCCAAGCCGCCGATCATGCCTTCGCCGTAATGTGCCTCGGCCCGGCTGACGATTTCGCCCAGCGCAAGCAAAGGCGCTGCCGGTGCCGCCGCCGGTCGGGCGCCACGACTGTCACCGCGAGGCGCCTGCTCGGCGCGACCGCCTTGCTCGCCACGTGCCGTCTGCCCGCCGCGCGGCGCCGGTTCGTTACGCATTGCCTGATCGCCACGGGGGACTTGCTGCTCGCGCTGGCCTTGCTCAGCGGCGCGGGCTGGCTGGGCATCGCGGAAATAGGCCTGGCGATCCCCGTCGTAGAGCGCGTCGACCGCTGCCGGCATGTAGACCAGGAAAAAGATTGCCAGGCCGGTGTAGGTGATCATCAGGTGGAACGGCAGTAGCAGGACAGCGCTGGCGTTATGGCCATCGAGCCATGACCGCTGGCCTTTGGCGGGGCGGAAAGTGAAGAACTCCTTGAAAATCTTCTTATGGATGATGATGCCCGTGATCAGCGCCACCAGCATCGCCATCGCAGCAATGCCCACCGCCCAGACGCCAACGTTGCGTGGCATATGCAGCGTGTAATGAAAGCGAAAGAAGAAATTACCACCAACGGTTTCCCGAGGTTCGATCACCTCGCTCGTCAGTGGGTCCAGCTGCGTACTGCCAGCGCCACGACGGCGTTCGCCCACGGACACGCTGAGATCGGGTGAGCGATCGGTTGGCAGGCTGATGTTCCAATTCGATTCGTCCGGATGATTTTCCATCAGCCAGCGCTGTGCCAGATTGGCGGCCGCCGCAGGCGATGGGCTGTGGTCGGTGAGCTCAGGCTGCATCCACCAGCTGATCTCCTTGTCGAACACTGCCAGGGTCCCGGTCAGGAAAATGGCGAACAGGACCCAGCCAAGCAGGAGCCCGCACCAGGTGTGCAGCCAGGACATGGATTGCGTCAGACTGCCTTTCATTTGATGGCCTCCACCAGCTGTGGCCAGAAGCCGATAGCCGCCAGTGGCAGCGATACGCATACGCCGATCAGCACGCGTCGTAGCGAAGCCGCAGCAAAAGCCCAGAGAATGAACGTCAGGTAGACCACGAACGAAAGCAGCGAGGCGATGGTCAGCGCGTCCATGGGGCCTATCGGCAGCACTCGCGCCAGAGCGGCAGTGAATGCATAGGTGAAGGCGTAGCCGCCAAAAATGGCGAGGGCGGTACGAACGGCGATGTCAGGCCAGGTACTTCTCGATTGCGATACGGAACGAGTCACGACAGGCTCCCGCTGGGAAACAGCTGAAGGTCATACGAAAACGCCCGACGCTGGCTTTACCATGCGGTCGGGCAGTCAATCCGAAGCGGTGTGACGCGCCGGTCAGGCTGCGCCGTCAGCGCATCCGAGCGTTAGAAGTCGACCGTCATGCCCACGACCAGACGGCGTCCGTCGAGCACAACCTCGTAGTCATCATTGGTCACTTCCTTGTTGGCCACGTTGTACACGCCTGCGGTCAGGTCGACATTTCGGGTCAGTTCATAAACTGCGCCGATGTCGACGAAGCCATAGCCCGGCGTTCCTTCGCTCATGCTGGTGCGGCTCAGGTAATCCGAGGTTCGGCTGCGGTAGTTGTACTGCGACCATAGGTTGAGCTTGTCCGTCAGGCGCCAGTCCAGGTTGGTGTTAAACATATGGCGGGGTTGCTTGTTGAGCGGCTCGCCCTTGAACTCACCGGTCTTCTGTTCCGAGTCGGTGAAGGTGTAGCTGCTCATCCAGGTCAGGTCGTTCGTGATGGCGTAATCGAGCGTTACCTCGACACCCTGAATGACAGCCTCGTCAATATTGCGGGTCGTGCTGAGGAAGTAATAGTTGTTGCCGCCGAAGTTACACGCGTAGTTGGCAACGTCGTTGTTGTTGGCGGCGTTAGGGCTTGTGCAGTAACGGTCTTCAGCGATTTTGTCCTTGTAAATCGTATGGAACAACATGACGCTGGTGCCCAGGCCGATCGACCTATCGTCGAACACGAAGCCGATTTCATAGCTGGTGCTGGTTTCAGGATCTAGGTCGGGGTTACCGATGCTCAGTGCCCGCGGCAGCGCCTGTCCGTTGGCGCCGACATTGAGCGAGCCGCCGCCGCCGGTACGCCCGCCGAAGCCTTCGGTAGCCTGGGTGAGGGAGGGCTGCTTGTAGCCGGTCGACACGCCGCCTTTCAGGGTCAGGGCGGGGGTCAGACTGTATACACCGTAAACGCGGGGGGACAGATAACCGCCGAAAAACTCGTCATCGTTGTAGCGCAACCCTGTGGTCACTGCGAAATCATCGGTGACGCCCCATTCCACTTCACCGTAAATGGCCGCCAGCCAGCGATCCGCCTCCCTTACGCCACCGGTGATTCCTTCGTTGTAGAGCACGTTCTGGCCGTTGACGAAACCCTCGTCTTTATATTGGCCGCCGAAGGTAAGGGTATGCGGACCCCAGAAATAGGTGCCTTGCGTGTTGAAGAGATTGACGGTCTCTTTCATCGATAGCTCCTGCACGCGCTCGGACACGTCGCGTTGGAGGTAGCTGTTGAGCAGAAGGTTGCCGTAATTGCCGTCGTGCGATAGCGTCCAGACCTCTTTTTCGAAACGGTTCGTCGACGCCTGACCCTCGAGCAGGGTGGTGGTGACGGGGGTGCTCTTGCCGGCGGTATGCCGGGATTTCTGCGTGACCTCGCGATAACCCAGCGTTATCCGGTCGGCGTCGGTTGGTGTCAGGAACAGGTCCGCCCCGAGGTTGCTTTCGCGAGCCTCCGGCTTGCTTTCGCCGGAGTTGAAGGATTCGCCGCCAACGTAATCGCTTTCGTACGTGTGCGTGTAGGCGCCGCTCAGCTGCAGTCCCATCAGACCGGGGATCAGCGCACCGCCGGCGAATAGCTCGGTGTGGTATTCGTCTTCGTTGTAATCGTTCTGGGAGAACATCTTCTGGGCCCGGACGGTGCCTGCCCATTCGCCGGACGACTTGCGGGTGATGATATTGATCACGCCGCCCATGGCTTCGGACCCATAGAGCGACGACATAGGCCCGCGGATGACTTCGATCCGCTCGATCATTGCCAGTGGCGGAAGCGCCAGTTGTTGCTTGCCGCCTGAGGTGCCGTTGGTCTGGGTCTGCCGACCGGCGGAAATCGGACGGCCATCGACCAGCACCAGCGTATATTCACTGCCCATACCGCGGATGGTGATCTCCTGCTGATTGCCCCCGCCGGACACGTAGACGCCTGGTACGTTTTTCATGGCGTCGATCACGCTTGTGTAGGACTGCTCCTCGAGCTGCTCGCGAGTGATGACCGAGATGCTCGCGGGCGCCTCGGCGATGTTCTGTTCGTAACCGGCAGCGGTCACCACCGTGGTGGGCTGCAACTTGATCGCGTCCTCGGCCTTAGCTGGCACGCTGACGTAAATCGTCAGCGCGATTGCACAAGCCAGCCGGGTCCGATTGAAAATCACCATTGCACCTGCCTCCATGAATAGCGTTACGCCAGTCCGAACCGGACGTAGCCGGGTAGGGCAGTTGCCCTGAGTGGCGCTAATGCTATTTATTCTCATTTGAGAGTAAAGCGCATTTACAATCTATACATTTCGAAGGCGGATGTTCATTCGCAGGCCGGGCTCGCCGTTTTCGGCCCAGATATCGCCGCTCTGCATCAACACCATGCTGCGAGCGATTGCCAGGCCCAAGCCGAAACCGTCGCCGCCGGGGCGGGCGGCGCTGAGTCGGGCAAAGGGATGGAAGATCACATCCAATTGTGCGGCGGGTACGCCGGGGCCCTGGTCGGCGATGCACAGGCGCCAGTAGCCCGGCTCAGGGTGTGCAGTCAGGCGCACAGAGCCGTCAGGCGGGGAGTAGCGGATGGCGTTGCGCAGGATGTTCTCCATGGCCTGGGCGAGTGCGTTGAGGTTCCCCAACACGCGGCAATGCTCCGGCACGTCAACGCGGATGCGCTCGCGCGGCCAGCCGGCCTCGAAGCAGGCGTTCTCGCTGATCACGTCCCAGAGCGCAGCCACCTCCACCGGCTCGCATTCGAAGCGTGGCTGCTCGCTGTCGAGCCAGGCGAATTCGAGGGTGCTATCGACCAGTTGCTGCATGCAGGTCACTTCGCGATCGGTACGCTGGCGCATTTCCTCGGCGCTCAGGTCGCTTTCGCAGGCCACGCGCAGCCGGCTGAGCGGGGTGCGTAGCTCGTGGGAAAGGTCGCGCAGAAGTTGTTGCTGTTGCGCGATGGTGTCGCGCAGCCGGCGCGTAAGGTATTCGAGCGATCGGCCCAGTTCGCCGAGCTCATCGTTGCGATCGGCAATCCCGGCTGGCAGCAGCGAGTCGAGCCGGTTGCCGCGCAGCGCATTGGCTTGCTGACGCAAGGCATCGAGCGGTGAGACCAGCAGGCGATAGAGCATCGCGCAGAACAGCACGGACAAGAGCACCGGCGCCAGGTAGACCGCGCCTGCCGTCAGCAACGCATGGTTGCGCCATGGCCGGAAGCGTTCCGGCAGCCGCATGATCAGCTGCGCATGGGTGCCTTCGATGGGAATGGAGATCAACGGCAGCCCCTGGTAACGCCGGCTCATCGGCCATTCGTAATGGCGGACGAACGTCAGCTGGCCGCGTTGAGCGTCGGTCAACGCCTGGCCGCCGAGCGGTTGCAGCTTCGCGTCCACGACCACCGCCCAACTCGCTTCGCGGGCCTCGACCTGCTCGCGCCAGCGCGCGAGTACCTGCGGGCCCTGCGCGAGCGCCGCGGCGGCCTCTTCCGCGTAGCCAGCGAGCACCTCCAGCGCCTCGGCCGATAGATAGGACGTGCTTCGGTCGATCTTGCGACTGACATAGCCACTGGCCCAGATCATCGCAAGGCAGAAACCGGCGACCAGCACCACCAGCCGCCAGAACAGGGAATGACGGTTGGGCATCAGCTGGCCGGCCGATCCAGCACGTAGCCCTTGCCCCAGACCGATTCGAGGTTCAGCGCGACCTGCTTGCGCGCCAGTTTGCGACGGATGTTGCTGATGTGCATATCCAGGCTGCGGTCATGTTGGGAGTAGCCCCGGCGCAACGCTTGCTGGTAGAGAAAGGGTTTGCTCAGCACCTCGCCGCTGGCTTCGTGCAGCACTTTCAATAGCCGAAACTCGGTCGCGGTCAACCCGATCCAGCGCCCCTCGTAGCGTAGGTCGCTGCGCGGATCGTCGAACCACACCAGGTCGTCGTTGGCAGCGGGGATCTGGTTGCGTGCGCTCCGCTCATAACTTACGCGGCGCAGGATCGCAGCGATACGAACCTGTAATTCTTCGAGGCTGAACGGCTTTGGAAGATAGTCGTCGGCCCCGCTATCGAAGCCTTGGATGCGGTTCGCTTCGTTGCCTAAGGCGGACATCATCAGAACAGGCGTGCACCGGTGTGCGCGCAGCCTGGTCAACAGCTCCATCCCGCTCACGCCGGGTAGCATGACATCGAGCAGGATCAGGTCATAGTCGGCCTCGCTGGCGAGCGCCAGCCCGGTGGTGCCGTCGTCGACCAGGGTTACGTTGAAGCCGTGCCCTTCCAATGCGGTCTTAAGATGATTGCCGAGAACGGGGTCGTCTTCGATCGCCAGGATCTGGCGAAGCGCCGGTGCGGACATTGGGAGAGGCCTGCAAATAAGAACGATTATAAAATGCGACCGCATGGCAATCGCAAGGCCCTTGCAGCGCCTGCGCAACCACCTTTCGCTCAATCAGGGCTCGACGAAGCACTGCCGGACGGTGCATCTTCGGCGTTTCGCCCTGTTACCTGGGTACTGCTGGAGGCCTTACATGCGCGCGTTTCCCTCGTTCCTGCTTCTGCTCACGCTTGCGGTTGGCAGCAGCCTCGCCAGGGCAGCGGGAGAGGAGACGCAGCTGGTCGAGTCGATCAACGCCTATCGCAGCGAGGTACAGCGTTGCGGCGAAGACTCGAGCGAGGAGCTGACACCGCTGGCCCTCGATGTGCGCCTGATCCTGCCTGCCACCGGGGCCGGTGACTTGCAGGGCGCGCTGGGGCGTGCCGGTTACCCGATGGTCAACGTCCAGGCGATCAGTCTGTCCGGCCCCCGTGACGCCCAGGCGGCGATGCAAGTCCTGCGGGAGAGTTTTTGCCGCGTCGTTCTCGATCCGCAGTTCGCCGATATCGGTGTCAGCCGCGAGGGACGCGACTGGCGCATCGTGCTGGCGCGCCCGCTGCTTGGCGCGCATCTGAAGGACGCACCGACCGAAGGCCAGATGCTGCTCGATGAACTCAACCGCGCGCGCGGCCAGGCGCGCCAGTGTGGCGGTGTGCCGTTTGCTGCCGCCGCGCCGCTGCGCTGGAATACCACCTTGGCCGACTTGTCCGAAACCCACAGCCGGGCGATGGCCAACGGCAATTTCTTCGGGCCACTCGACGAGGAGGGCCGCACGCCGGGCGACCGTGCAGAACTGGCCGGTTACGTTGGCGCCCGGGTGGGGCAGAACATCGCTGCCGCGCTGGATCGTTCCAGCGATGTCGTCGAAGGCTGGTTGGCCAGCCCCGGCCATTGCACCAACCTCATGAACCCCGCGTTCACCGAGCTCGGCGCGGCGTATGCGGTCGATCCTCAGAGCGATGCCGGCATCTACTGGACCGCCACATTCGGCGGCCACTAACCCTCGCTCCAGGCTGCACACCCCCGCACCACGCGTTTTCGCTCGTTGGATGGATTCTGTTGCGCAAAACCTTGCGCAAGATCACAACCCTGACAACGGACGCCAGGACGCTCCATGCAGCGGCTGATCAACTCGTTCATCCCTCCCGACACGCAGCGCCCTGGGCCCACCTCTCGCCTCGTTAGCCGGGCAATCCATCGTCGCAGTATCGGCGGCGCGTCAACCTTTCAACTCGCTATCCCGTACGTGTCGCGTACAGGCCGTCGAGTCGCGCACCGGCCACGGTGTGCCATCGAAGTCGGGCTTATAGCTGTGCCCGTCTTGCATGGGATCCGGTTTGCCTGGGCCCATGCAAAAGCACGGGAATCTCCCGTGCGGTAAGGAAGTACAGCCAATTAAAAATCATGGAGATTGCCTCATGTTCCAAATCAAACCGCTCGCTGCCGCCATCCTGACGCTGTTCGCTGCCCAGGCCTTCGCCGATCTCGACACCGCCAGGCAGATCCAGACCGGTGACAGCAATATCGCGACCGCCACCCAGAAAAACGGCCTGTACGGCACCAGCCGAAACGTTGCTGAGCAGTACCAGCATGGCGACAACGGCACGGTCGAGATCTACCAGGAGACTGATTCGTTTGCCAAAGCCGTGCAGACCCAGACCGACTCCTCCAGCTACAACACGCTGTATGCAAAGCAATTCGCTACGGCTGGTAGCTCGCTGTCCGAGCAAACCCAGACCAACGGCTCTGGCAACAACGCGAGCGTGTCGCAGCAGCATTCGACCAGCGTTGAGGCAACGCAGTACCAGAGCGGCAACAATAACCAGGCCAGCACCGACCAGTATGGCGAGACCGATAGCCTGGCGAGCACCTATCAGGTCGGCGACTGGAACACCGCGTTGGTTAAGCAGACCGGGGGCCAGGGCAACGAGGGTTATGTACAGCAGTACGGCAACTATAACGACGCAACCATTACCCAGACGAACGCCAGCGACTCGACCGCGTTTGCAATCCAGGTGGGTGATGGGAACGATCTGACCGCCACGCAAACCGGCTCGGCGAACACGCTGTACTTCACTCAAATGGGCAATGAAAACACGGGCGACTTCAGCCAGAACGGCAACGACAATGAAATCTGGGGCATGTCGGACGGGGACTTCCACAGTGTCGACGTCGCGCAGGTGGGTGATGCGCACGCGGCCGACGTCTTCCAGTTCGGCGGATCGAACAACTCGATCGACATCGACCAGGTCGGCAACGAGCAGTACGCGAGCGTCGTGCAGGAAGGGGGCTCCTACAACCAAGCCACCGTCATGCAGAACGACATGCAGGCGAACATGGCGTTCATCATGCAAAGCGGTAGCGGCAACCTGGCTACCGTGATGCAAAACCAGTAAACGAGCTACACCGGAACGCCCCGCCTCGAGAGAGTGCGGGGCGTTTTTATGTCTGGCCGAACGCTGAATGCGGCAGGGCGTCCTAATCTGTGAAAGGTGTATTCCACGCAACGAGGATCAGCCCATGACCGACCCCAACAATCCGCTCAAGGATGGCCTGACGCCCAAGGACTACGACGAATACGGCGACATGCCCCAGCAGGAGGGCAGCCAGAAGCCGAAACCCGAGGCCGAGCCCAAGGACGAACCCAACGCGGGCGAGAGCCCGCTCGGTTAAGTCACTCTAGTCCCTTCTCGGAGGCCTCTCTGGACATTCCCTGCCAGCCAGCCTAAAAAGGCGCCCTTGCAGGCTGACCGGCACGAACCTACGCACCGGTCACATATTCCAGAGGCAGGTATCCGTGAAAAAGAAAAAAACCGGTGGACCCCATCCGCCAAGCGGAAAAGAACCGCGCCCATCGCATCGGCTGGCTTATCGCGCTGGCGGGGATCGTCGCCGGATTTGTATTAGTGGTGTTGAAACCCATGTGACGATCCGCTATCTGCCGCCGAATGGCTGCAAATAGCGGTGTCTAGGCTGCTGGTTGCGACAGGTCAGATGAGGCCTTTGCGGGCCGCTTCCGCCAGATTGGCTTTAGTCAAGTCACGCAGAAGCATGTCGCCCGACTCATTGAACGGCATCGCGAAGATCAGGAACAGATGCATCCAGGTCGTCAGCGTTTCCTGCTGCTCTACACTTCCGAGCTTCTTGCCGGCGCCGTCGCGAAAGGTCATGTCCATGATCAGCTTGTTATCGAACGTGCCAGGCACCAGGAAGAACGTCGCCCCAGTCAAGAAGGCCAGCCCAAGGCTGCCCGTCTCCTGATTCCTCAGCGTCACGGTGACGTAAACATCCGACTGCTCCTGCTCGGTCGTAACCCGTGAGAAGCGTGCGCTGTCGGTAAACGTTTGTGAAATGAGCGTCTCCAGCAACGCCATGTTCGGCGTGCTGGCCTTGGGCGTCCCGTTCAACGAATACTGGGTTTGCACCTTGATGAACGCTGTTGGCTTGGACTCTATCGGCTCGGCCGGTGGCCAAGGCGTGACTTCAGGCAATGAGTGATGTGAATACGTCATACAGCCCTGCAGAGCCAAGGTGGTCAGCAAGGTCAGTAGTGATAAAAGTTTGGTCATACGAAACGTCCTTGTTAGTGCGCCAGCTGTTCAGTGCCGTCTTTGAGTAAGTCTTCAATCAGTTGCGTTAGCTGACGAGCGCCGAGCGACGTATTGAAATAATCGGCATCCCATAGGCCAGTGTTCTGATTCAGCTGCAGCGTCTTTTGAGAAAGAGCCAGTTGCTTGCCAGCGGCATCCTTGATCGTCAGGTTGGCTGCCAGGTCGTATTTGTCGACGTAGATAGGGCCGTTCACCCAAATCCATACCGTTAGGGTCAGAAGCGCGCCTGGGAAGTAGCCCGGATGCGGGGTGCGCTTGCCCTTGAGCGATGTGAATTCGAATTGCAGCTCGACATCGCTCTCTCCTAGTTTCGCCGGGAACGTAATGACTCGCTCGAAGTACTCACCGCGCTCAACATGCCGCGCAATCTGCGTGGTGAGGGTATTGCTGATATTGCGACGCTGGTTTTCATCTAGTTTCGGGTCGGTAACGGCAACTTCCTTCACCAGGGCGCCCGCTGGAATCGAGTTCTCGACGATGTGTTCGGGTAGGCCGATTGGCCCTGTGGGGGTGAATGCCACACAGCCGGTCAGCGCCAGGCTCAGAAACCCGGCGGCGAGGAGTTTGGAGAGGGACATGCAGACTTCCTTGATTTCTACGATAAGCGATGGCGTGCCGTGGACAGTCGCAGGCGCTCGTACGAGCGGCGATTCGCCGTCCTTGGGCGCGGCGGAGTCTAGCGTCACATCGCCATCATTCGTAGCGCGGGCCCTGAACTATTCGGTACTGGTTCGCATTGTTGGCTGCGCTACTGACCAACGGCGTTGTCTAGCTGCGGGGCTGGGACGGCCGCGTTAGAGCTGTTGGCCTGTGGTGCGGTTGGCTATGAATGCCGGGGAGTTCGCCTAGCCGGAAAGATTGCAGCGGTTCACATTTCCAACCTCAAGCCCCGGCGCATTAAACCTGTGCAAGGTTCGAGAAAGCTCCGTACCGTCAAATGGCCAGCCCTTGGCGCCTTCAGGCGTCATTAGGGGCATCCCGCCCGGGCGGGGTGCTCTTGTTTCCATTAGAAAGGATGTCCCCTTGATCAAGAAAACGATCCGCGTGCTGCTGCTCGGCTGCAGCTTGCTGAGTACGACCTGTTGGGCCGAGATGGCACCGCTCGAATTGATGAACATGGCCGGCCTGCAGCGCACCCTGGGCCAGATCGTTGCCAAGAACTACCTGATGATCGGCTCCGGCGTGAAGGTCGATGAAGCAAGCAAGCAGTTCGCCTCGAGCCTTGCGCTGTTCGAGGATCACCATGCCACGCTCAAGGCAGCGGCGCCGAACGATGCCATCCGCACCGCGCTGGCCCAGGTTGAGCGCACCTGGACGGACTACCGGACGCTGGTTGGCGAAACGCCGCAAAAGAGCCAAGCGCCGGCTGTGCTGGCGAAAGCGGAGGAGTTGGTTCGGCAGACGCAGGAAGTGACCGACCTGTTTGAGCAGCACAACGGTGACGAAGCCTCGCACGCCATCAACCGCAGCGGCTGGAACCGCGTCCTGACGCAGCGGACCGCGATGTTCTACATGGCCCGTGCATGGGGTGTCGATGATCCGACGCTGGATGAGCGCTTCTCTGCATCGGTCAAGGAGTTTGGCGTGGTCATGGCCGAACTGCAGGCTGCCGGGGCACCCAACGCAGAAATCGCCGAAGCACTGCGCAAAACCGACGCCCGCTGGAAGTTCGCGAGCAAAGCCTTTAGCTCCAAGGATTTCGTTCCGACGATCGTCGCAGTCAACGCCGAGTCGATGTTCCGCCAGCTCAACGAGATGACTCGCCTCTACGCCGGCCTGCGCGAATACGCGCTGTAGTCGAGTAGCCCGAAGCCCGCCGTCACACCGGCGGGCTTGCAGCAATCACCGGCTAACGCTTCAAGCGCGGAGCTGCTCGCCCACCGCCGCTTTGTCGATCACCGACCAGACCTCTCTGATGCGTCCATCTTCGAACCGGTAGAACACGTTCTCGCCGAAGCGGACCCGCCGACCCGCGACCGCATGGCCGAACAGGTTGCCCACGGGCGTGCAATCGAACCACAGGCGGCACGCCACATGGGGCGGTTCTGTGAGCAGCACCTGCGGATCGAAATGCAGGTCTGGAATGGCGCGGAAATCCGCTTCGAGCATGGCGCGGTAGCCGTCCAGCCCGATCCGTTGCCCGTTGTAGTGCACCTCGTCATGGACGAACCGGCCGAGGTCGCTCCAGTGCTGGGCGTTCAGGCAGGCGAGGTAGCCGCGGTACAGGGCTGCTAGTTCAAACGTGGTCATCGCGGTGCTCCGTAGGGGTTCGCCGTTCAGGCTAGCGGCTAAAAGCCGTGACGCTACCCAAGAAGCCTGTCGTTCAGCGCCGCCTATCGCGACGATAGGAAAATTTCATATTTATCCAAACGGCCGGGTTTCATGGCCCACAAAGCCGCGCGAGCCCGCTGATCCCGGGGGATACGGCTGCGCCGAGGTGGGCTTCAAGGCGTCTCGGTGCCCAAGGGTGCTTCTGTTCAGTCACGCTCGGAATGCTACGGTTTGTAGAGCGGTGCCTGACCGCACTTACAACAATCACGTGAGGAACCGAAGATGAATGATGAGTCTGGATCAAACGCGGGTGGTGGCTGCCCCTTCGGTCATGGCGACGGCGCGCCACGCAAACGCCCATCCAACCGGGACTGGTGGCCTGAGTCGCTCAGCCTGACGTCGCTGAACCAGCACTCGCCGCGCTCGAACCCCTATGGGGGTGACTTCGACTACGCCGCCGAATTCAAGACGCTCGATCTCGACGCTGTGATCGCCGACCTGCACAAAGTGATGACCGATTCGCAGGATTGGTGGCCGGCCGACTTCGGCCATTACGGCGGCCTGTTCATCCGCATGGCCTGGCACAGCGCCGGGACCTATCGCATCACTGACGGCCGCGGCGGTGCGGGCGGCGGCCAGCAGCGCTTCGCCCCGCTCAACAGCTGGCCTGACAACGCTGCGCTGGACAAGGCCCGGCGGTTGCTCTGGCCGATCAAGCAGAAGTACGGGCGCAAGCTGTCCTGGGCGGACCTGTTCGTCCTCACCGGCAACGTCGCGCTCGAGTCCATGGGCTTTAAGACGTTCGGCTTCGGCGGCGGCCGCGCCGACACCTGGGAACCGGAAGAGCTTTACTGGGGGCCGGAAGGCACCTGGCTCGGCGATGAGCGTTACAGCGGCGAGCGGCAGTTGCATCCGGGCCTTGGCGCCGTGCAGATGGGCCTGATCTACGTGAACCCTGAAGGCCCCAACGGCAAGCCCGACCCGAAGGCCGCGGCCATCGATATCCGCGAAACCTTTGCGCGCATGGCGATGAATGACTATGAGACCGTGGCGCTGATCGCGGGCGGCCATACCTTCGGCAAGACCCACGGCGCGGGCGACCCATCGTTTATGGGGCCGGAGCCGGAAGGCGCGCTGATCGAGGATCAGGGCCTGGGCTGGCGCAGCAAGTTCGAGACGGGGGTCGGCCCACACGCCATCACCTCGGGCCTGGAAGTGATCTGGAGCCAGACCCCGGTCAAATGGTCCAACTACTTCTTCGAGAACCTGTTCAATTTCGAATGGGAGCTGACCAAGAGCCCGGCGGGCGCGCATCAGTGGGTCGCCAAGGACGCCCCGGAAATCATTCCCGACCCCTTCGATCCGAACAAGAAGCGCAAGCCGACCATGCTCACGACAGATCTGTCGCTGCGCTTCGACCCGATCTACGAGCCGATCTCACGTCGCTTCCTCGAGAACCCGGAGGAATTCGCCGACGCCTTTGCCCGCGCCTGGTTCAAGCTGACCCACCGCGACATGGGCCCAATCGCACGCTACCTCGGCCCTCTGGTACCGAAAGAGCAGTTGATCTGGCAGGACCCCATCCCCGAGTGCGATCACCCGCTGATCGACGATGCGGACATCGCGTCGCTCAAGCAAAAGCTGCTGGGCATGGGCTTCTCGGTCTCCGACCTGGTGTCGGTGGCCTGGGCATCGGCCTCCACCTACCGCGGCTCCGATAAGCGTGGCGGGGCGAATGGCGCGCGTATCCGCTTCGCGCCGCAGAAGGATTGGGAGATCAACAACCCGCCGTTGCTGGCCAAGGTGCTGGAGAAGCTCGGCCAGATTCAGAGCGACTTCAACGGCTCGGCCAGTGGTGGCAAGAAAGTCTCCATGGCAGACCTGATCGTATTGGCCGGCTGCGCCGCCATCGAGAAGGCCGCAATGGAAGGTGGGGTCGAGGTGAAAGTGCCGTTTACACCGGGGCGCATGGACGCCGAAGAGAAGTGGACCGACATCGAGTCGTTCGAGGCGCTGCGGCCGGCTGCCGATGGCTTCCGCAACTACTACCACGACTCCAACTTCATGGCGCCCGAGGAAGCGCTGGTCGACAAGGCCCACCTGTTGCGTCTGAGTGCGCCGGAAATGACCGTGCTGGTCGGCGGCATGCGCGTGCTGGGCACCAATGCAGGTGGCAGCCAGGACGGCGTGTTCACCCAGCGCGTCGGCACGCTGTCGAACGATTTCTTCGTCAACCTGCTGGACATGAAGAACGAGTGGACAGCCACCGAGCACAAGAACCGCTTCCAGTGCCTGGACCGTAAGTCCCGCCAGCCCAGCTGGACGGCGACACGCGTCGATCTGATCTTCGGCTCGCAATCGGAACTGCGTGCCCAGGCCGAGGTGTACGGCATGACCGATGGCAACGAGAAGTTCGTCCATGACTTCGTCAAAGCCTGGGATAAAGTGATGAACGCGGACCGGATGGACATCGGCAAACCCGCCGATCAGTTCAGCCAGAAGCTGTCGGCGTAAGGCTGCGGCGGCGCCTCTTGGGGCGCCGCCTGCCTCTTTCAGCGTCATGCGAGGCTGCAATGGCTGGCGTGGCGTCCTCCCCTGATCGCGGCGCTTGGCGCGACTCTTCTGTGCAGCGCTGGCCGCAGCGCCTAAGCCCGTCAGGGAATCAATTTGTCTTCGCGCAACCGGGCAAACACCTTGAAGAACGCCTCGTCACTGGCCTGGTAATCCAGAAAGCCGAGCTTGCGGCTTTTCGACATATCGGTGACCACTTCAATGGGGCGCCCCAGGTCGGCATCGGTGTGCCAGGGCGAGATGAGCGTGGCGATGTCCGCTTCGGCCAGCCCGAAGCGCTGCGCGATGTCGGCCCATATCGGCGCATCGTCCGCCATCTGCTGTTCCAGCGGGGCGGGTGCGTCGAACGGCGCTGCCTCGATGCCGAACCAGTCGGCGATGCGCGACCACATCCATTTCCAGCGAAACACATCGCCGTTGACGATATTGAATGCCTGGTTGGCCGCCGCCGGGGTGGTGGAGGCCCAGCGCAGGTGGCGCGCGAGTTGGTCGGCGTCGGTCATATCGGTCAGGCTGTTCCACTGCACCTCGGAGCCGGGGAAGCGGAAAGGCCGACCGGTGAACCGGCAAATGGAGGCGTACACCGCCAAGGTCGTGGCCATGTTCATTGCATTGCCCACGGCGACACCTGTGACGGTATGCGGGCGGTGGACGCTCCAGTTGAAGCCGTCGCGCGCCGCTGCCGCAAACACTTCGTCTTCCTGCGCGTAATAGAAGTTGTCGACGTCCAGCCGGCCCTGCTCCTCGCGGAACGGCGTCTGCGGCAGCGAGCCCTTGCCGTAGGCCTCGAACGGGCCAAGGTAATGCTTGAGGCCCGTCACCAGCGCGACATGGCGCACCGAGCCCGAAGGGCGGACAGCATCGAGCACGTTGCGGATCATTTGCGCGTTGACGCGGATGTTCTCCGCTTCGCTGGCCTGGCGAGACCAGGTCGTGAGAAAGACATGCGTCGGAGAAACGCTGCTCAGCGCTGCAGTCAGCGCGGCCGGGTCGAGCAGGTCCGCGCTGATCGGCGTGATGCCCAGCCCGGTACTAGGGCGGCGCGCGAGCCCCGCCACGGCCCAGCCCTCACTGACCAGCAGGCGAGACACCGCGCTGCCAACGATACCGCTCGCCCCGACCACCAATGCTTGATTTGCCATCTTCGAACCCCCACAAAACGAAACTGGCCTGCACCTTACCCACTCGAAAAAGCCGATCCAAGTCGGCACCAAATGGTGACCATTCCCCATGCAACCGGGCTCTGACGAAAAACAATGGCAGGAAGACTGCGCGCCGAGACGGGTGCTGGAACTCTTCTCCACCAAGTGGACGAGCATGATCCTGCACACCCTCCATGCGCGCCACGACGGCACGGCACGCAGCGGCGCACTGCACCGAAGCCTGCCCGGCATCTCCAAGAAAATGCTGATGCAGACGCTTCGCGAGCTAGAAGAGAGTGGCCTGATCGAGCGCCACACACTCGAGTCAGTCCCTCCGGCGGTGAGCTACGCGCTTTCGCCGCTGGGTCAGTTGATGGTCGAGCCTATCGAGATGATCTACGAATGGGCGAGGCAGCACTCGGGCGCGCTGGATGAGTTGCAGCCAAGACGAACGTCGCGGCGGCGTTAGATTGCGCTGGCGATTCGCGCGTGCAGCCAGTACCCGAATCGGCCAGCCCGCGTAGGGTGCAGGCGCGGATGCTGCAGTCCCGCTCGGGTGGGTTTCGATGTCTCGATCCTCAAAGCAGGGGGCGATCGGGGGGCTGTGTCCATGTTCGGTTGCAACGCCCGGCGACACGCCTGTGTACGCAGGGGACGGCTACGGCCAGGTTCGAAAGGGCAAACGAGCCCTGCTGATCGTGACCACCGTCGGCTGCTCCGAACGGCAGCGCTGGTATCAACGGGTCTGTGTCGTTTTCAAGGCCGGCGGCGCCTCGAACTCTACCAACGAAATATTGGCAGCCGCTGGTCTGTGAGGGCTCATGCCGGGATATGATGCGCGCCCCCCAAACCCGGCCACTTCAGGTCACCATGCCCGGCATTCACCTCTATACCGACCTGTCGGGTTATTACGACCTGATGTGCGCGGATATCGATTACAGCGCACAGAGCGGCTGCATCCATCGGCTTCAACAACTGTTCGGTAACGGCGGCCGCAGGCACTTGGACCTTGCGTGCGGAACGGGCCCGCACGTGCGGCATTTCATCGATGCGGGCTATGAAAGTGCTGGGCTCGATATCAACCAGCCCATGCTCGACAGGGCCACGATTCGCTGCCCGGAAGCGCGTTTTTCCCTGCAGGACATGTGTGGCTTCAGCGTGGATCGGCCCGTCGATCTGATTACCTGCTTCCTTTACTCAATCCACTACAGCGCGGGTATCGAGCGGCTGAAGCGCTGTATCGCCAGCGTTCATGCGGCCTTGGCTGATGGCGGCGTTTTCTGCTTCAACGCGGTCGACAAACAGGCCATCGACAATCGCTCATTCGTTTCTCACCGCGCCGACCATGCCGATGGCCTGTTCAGCTTCAGCTCCGGTTGGCACTACCCCGGCACTGGCGAACAACAATGGCTCAAGCTGCGCATCGAGCGAACGCTTGCCGATCAAAGCCAGGTTTGGAGCGACGAGCACCCCATGGTGGCCGTGAGCTTCGCGGAGCTAGGCGCATTGCTGGCCCCGTATTTCGAAGTACACATGCTCGAGCACGACTACACCCGGATCGTCCCGTGGAACGGGGTTTCGGGTAACGCGATATTCGCGTGCGTGAAAATCTAAGCAGCGTGCTGTCTCGCGCCGCGCGGGCAGCAAATTGGATGTTGGCGGGCGCGGGCGCGTTGACGCCCCGTCAGTGCAAGCGACTGGCGCCCGAATGCGTCTGGACGAGATGCTCGGCCTGCCGAGTCAGTTCATCGAGCAGGCGGTCGCGGTCTTTTTCTGCATCGCTCAGCGCCTCGGCGCCCTGTTGCTTCACGAGATAGGTATGGATCTGTCGCACCTCCTGCGACTGGAAGATCGGCTGCAAATCCTGGATCGCTAGCGCGCCATCCGAGGCTTGGTTGCGCGTACTCATCACCACCTGCGGGCCGCGCGCGACCAGCGGCATGAAGCCGAGCGCCTCGAAGTACGGCACCTTGGCTGCTACGCAGGCAACCTCCGCATGGGGAAAACGCGACACCATGTCCACGACCATTGCCTTACCGATGCCTTGGCCACGATGGCTGCTCTTCACCGCCAGATAGATGAGCGAGCTCGCTTCCGGGTCGTCCACATAGGGCAGATACAGCGCAAAGCCGAGTAGCGTGGCGGGATCATCCCCATCCAGCGCCAGGATCAGTTCGGGCTTGCCGGCCTGGGCACCGTCCATGCTGTCCAGGTAACGATGCACTTCTAAACCGACCACGTATTGATAGAGCGGGTACAGCGGATTGCTGGGCGGCAGCGATACGGCGCTGATGTCGCTGAGGTAATCCACCACCATCTGCAGCACCTGGCTCTTGAGCGATTCCGGTGGCGGGGTGTTCAGGTGGGTGAGGGTGAACATCGGGGTGCTCCGGGCCGGCTGCAAAACCGGCATTGTACTGGGCAAGGCGATCCGTGCCAGGCGAGCGCGTTCGATGCGCGCCAGGGTAGGCACGCGCCGTGCTACCCGTCGTGCGGTTCCGGTTAGGCATTGCTGGAAGGATCGCAGGGCAGTAGTGTGGCCCCCGGCCATCATTGGTGGTCAGACCCCAGCCTGAATCGGGGCAGCCGACTCCGGTGGCTAGGAATGCCAACTACACAAGGACTCGTACATGAACGCCGCCTCTCTAACTTCAATCAAAACGACGCTGTTGGCCGTGCTGGCTGTGACCCTGGTCGGTTGCGTCACCAACCGCTCGGTCGTCGATGTATCCGTCCCGGCACTGGCGGCCGCGACTGGGCAAAAAGTGGTTATCACGACGCTCGACGAGCGGACTTTCGAGGCCAAGCCACGCAGTGCTGATATCCCGTCCCTCAAAGGCGGCGAGATCAACGACACCTCAATCACCGAACGCGCCTATGCCCGCAAGCGGAATGGTTACGGCAAGGCATTGGGCGACGTCGTGTTGCCGTCCGGCCGTACCGTCAGCCAGTTGGTGGGTACTGCCGTAGCCAATGCCTATACGCAGGCCGGTTACCAAGTCGTGGATGGGCAAGTTGCTGACGCCCGTCACGTCAAGGTGCACGTCAAGGAGTTCTGGACCTGGTTCTCGCCAGGCTTCGCTTATGTCGCCGTCAACAACAAAGCCAACCTGGTCATCGAGACGAACGGCCAAGCGCCGATGGAAATCTCGACTGAAGTGGAAGACGGCATGCAGTTCGTGACCGACAGCGATTGGGCCAAGGTAACCAGGCAAGGCCTGAACGAAGTAACCGCGGCTGTTGCCAAGAAACTCGAAGCAGGCAAGTAACCGTTAAACGCAAGCCTATACGTCGGTAGGTGACGTATAGGCTTGCCTAAGCCGACGCCGAATCCGGCTAGGCTGAAATCTCCGCGGTTGAACCGGCGTCAACTGGGTTCCCGCTGACGCTGAGGCTGGCCCGCAGGAGCGGCCTTCAGTGCCGCTTGAAGCTCGCTCACCAACGCATCCACCTCCCGCAACGCCTGCTCCACTGACGCAGCCAGCACCTCGCCTCCGGTTTCCTGCCCTTCGATTGCGATCTGATGGATGCGGGTAATGCCGATGAAGTTGAGCGCCGTCACCAGGTTCGGCTCCAGGTGGTTCATGTGTGCCATCTCCCCGCCAGGGCCGAAACCGATGCCGCCCCGGGCGCTGAGGATGACGGCATGCCGCGGCCTGTCCTCCAATAGGGGTACGTAGGGATCCGGGAGCCGGCTTTCGTCCATTCCTACCGTACGACCCAAGCGCACGATCTGGTCGATCCACGCCTTGAGCGCCGCGGGCATGCCGAAGTTGTACAGCGGCGTACCGATGACCAGTACGTCGGCCGCGAGCAATTCGTCGACCAGCTCGTCGCTTTCGGCCAGTGCGTCTTTCATCCAGGGTTCGTGGCGCTCTGGCGGGGTAAAGGCCGAGGCGATCCAGTCGTGGTTGATGAAAGAGGGCGGGTTCTGACCAATGTCCCGATAGGTCACGCTGTCCTGCGCGCGGTGGGCCAGCCACCCACTGATGAAGCGGTGCGTGAGGTGGCGACTGTGCGAGCCATGCTCGTCCTTGCCGGCGACGCCGGGGCGGGCGCTGGCGTCGAGGTGCAGTAGGTGCGTCATGACGGGTCTCCTCTGTGACTGAATTCATCTGTGTTCGCGTTGAATTCAGGCTATGGCTAGGCTGTGTGGGCGACAAACGACCATTTCTTCCCGTTACGCATGAGGAAAACTCAGCCATGGCGCATCGCTGGTTACCTTCGTTATCCGCCCTGCGCGCGTTCGAAGCGGCCGCACGGCACGAGAGCGCAAAGCTGGCGGCTGAGGAGCTGCACGTCACCGCCACGGCGATCAGCCACCAAGTTCGCTCGCTGGAGGAGTCGCTCGGCGTCTCATTGTTCGTGCGCAAACCCCGCAAGCTGGAACTGACCGCTGGGGGCCGTGAACTCCAACAGACGCTGGAAACGGCGTTCGACAGCATCAGCACCACGGTCGAACGCCTCAGCGCCGCGCCGTGCCGGCAAGCCATCACGCTCAGCACCACACCGGCCATCGCCGTGCGCTGGCTGGTGCCTTGGGTGTGCCTGCTGTTGGAATCGCACCCCGATATCGACCTGCGCTTTCACACCTCGCACGAACCGGTCGCGCTGGATGGCGTTACGGCCGACATCGCCATCCGCTATGGCGACGGCCGCTGGCCCGGGCTTGTAGCCGAGAAGCTGATCGACAACACCTTCGTCCCGATCTGCAGCCCGTTGCTAGGCCTGCACGACGCCAACGACCTGCCCAGCCATCCTCTCATTCACTTCCAGGCACGGGGCGCCACCTCAGCGCCGATTCATTGGGCATCGTGGCAAAAGCTCGCCAAGGTGCCAGAGCTGGACGTCAGCGCCGGGCTGGTCTTCTCCGACGAAACCCATGCCATCTCGGCTGCGATTGGTGCGCAGGGCGTGGCCCTGATGAGCCGTCAGCTGATCGAGGATGAATTGAGGGCAGGGCGGCTGGTGCAGCCCTTCGGGCCGGAGATGGAGGGCAAGCCGTTTCATCTCGTTTATCCCGAGAGTCGGAAGGATGACCCGGCAGTGCAGGCGGTGAGGGAGTGGGTGATGAAGGTGCCGGGTGGGTTGTGTGAGGTGACGGGCTGATACAGGCAATGTCGAGTCTATCGGGCAGGTTCCTTTTGGTTATCGCCCGGATGGCCGGCCCCCGTCATCAATTTCCAGTGAGCTTTAGCAGGCCAACCGCAAGACACAGCCATGCCATGCCGACACATGCCAGCTTGGTCGATAGGGTCATAAGGCGGCGCAGCGGAGGGGGGAAGTTGCTAACGTCGTTGGCATCAAGCACCCCTTTTCGAACATTGAAATCCGAAAGAAGTAAGGCTCCGCTTAGCGACCCGACCAGATAGAAACGGGAAGTAAAGTTTCTTGTTCCCAAGATGTGCTGCTGCTTAGCCCACGCACTGTTTGGAAGAGCTGACAGCATGATGTTGAAGTGGCGACTACAAGCGATGTAGACACCAATCGCTACGCCAGATAACCCAATAACGAAGGGTGTCAGCATAAAAGCGAATGCCCACCACGAATTCCAAAAGTCAGTCATGGTTTAGTTTGCTCATATAGAAACTCTCCCATCCACTCCCCACCATCACCCCCAATTGATCCACCAGCAGCCGAAGCGCCGCCAACCACAACCAAGCCACAAATCATCCCGCCAATACCTGCAGAGCCCATGCCGATTGCTGCACAGATGGCCGGCGCGGCGGCGCTTCCAATCCAGACGCCGACAGATCCACCACCCAGCGCTCCAGCAAAACTCCCTGTCTCCGTAAATCGAATCTTCTGACACGCCTGGGTTTCGCCAGCCTGACAGACCTCTTGAACTTTCAAGACAGAGGCCGTACCACCTAGGGCAATACCTATATAGCTGCCGTTCTTGAGGTACTTCGCCGCCTTGGCAATTTCATTCATGTGGGTCGCGTATCCGGGTATCTGGCCTGGCGCGCCGCCTTTGCTCCAATGGTGCACCAAGCTACGAGTGGAAATACCAAGATCCTGGCGCAGGGTTGGGTAGTTACCCAGGCCCAGTTGCTTGCCAAGAAATGTCGCCTTCAGCTGACTGTCGAGCTGGCGGTACAGCTGTTGACGGGACGTGAAGAATTGCTGGCTGCGCAGATGACCATGCGCTGCGAACTCGCGCTGATGAAGGTATTCGATATCGCGCAGCGTGTTCTCGATTTGCTTCAAGCCGTTCCCAAGCACGTCGGTGCCGAGCCCCAGCGACCCGCTTGCGCCGCCGACCATCAAAGCGATTTCGGCTTGATGGTCGGCCATGAAATTGGCTTCGTTCTCGCTCAATGGCTCCAGAGCCGCGCGCACCTCAGCGGCGGCAGCCATCAGGTCAGCTTCTTCGCGTGAACAAGCGGCTGGATTGATCAGGTTGCCGAGGACGAACATTTTTCCGGCTTTGAAGCCTTTCGCAAAGGTCGGATTTAGCGCCTTGATGCGATTGACCAGGTGTTTGTGCGGCGCGTCGGCGAACAGCCTGGCAAGCACCTGCTCGCCGGACATGCTGCGCGGCACCCTGTAGAAGCCGGGCGGAAGGGCCTCGGGAAGCTTGAGCAAATCGGGCGGCGGCCAATCCGATTGTTCTGGAGCGGCTTCGATCTTTTGCTCCCAGGCGGCAAAGGAGGCGCCGCCGTTGCCTGGCTTGATCTTCGGCATCTCAGCCTGGCGGCCCCAGCCATGATCAGGCAGCCAGCTTGAATCGCGGCTGCCGGTGCTGTCAGGCTTCCAGCCGGTGTCCAGATCCCACCCCTGATCGACTGGGTAGGCCGTGTCTTTGAGGGTGTCCGTCCCCATGAAAATCTTCCCTGTGCTGTTGAACCGGGCCGCAGTCTATCTGTTTGATGGCCTTGGCTAACCAGCCCTTGTTCACGGAACTTGGGCTTAAGCACTGTCGAGGGCTGTTAGATTTCGAATCGCGGCCTGCCAGCATCACTAGCGTTTCGTTCGGCACGGCGGAAAATGAGCGGGTTGGGGGTTAGAGCGTAGGGTGGAAAACGGCGAAGCCTTTTCCACGCGTTATCTCCAGACTACCCCGCTGCCGGTGTTACGGTCCCTTGGGTATTGCTTACCAAGTCCTTTCCTTTGCCCCGGTTACGCATGCCTGGACGTCTTCGTCGATCACGTTGCCCGGCTTTAGGCATTCATTGATGGGCCTAAGCGCTGTACCAGCGGCCGGTTTAGCGCGCTGCTTGAGGGCTGACCTTGCACCTTCGGCCAAGAGCCCATCACCGCCTGCCATGAACTCAAGCATCGTTTCGGTATACACACCCGCAGCACGCTTGGTCAGTGGTGCCATGGCTTCGCCCAGTTGCGTGGCGACCGGCTTGTCGTCTTGCGCGTGCGCGGGCACAGAAAGTGCCAGCAAGAGCAGAATGTAACGACCAGTCATGCTGGCATCTCGTTTCGTGTGGTCTTGCACTTCGGGTATTGCGAGCAGCCCCAGAACGAGTTGCCGACGTTGCTCCCTCGTTTTGCTACGCGCTGAACCATTGGTGCTTGGCAAGCAGGGCAGGAGGGTGCTGTTGCATGAAGCGTTTGCGCCTGCGATTCGGGTGATGCCACCGCTGGCTGACAGGGTGCTGGGCTGGCTGTTGAATGAGGCTTTCGCCGAGCCGCATTTGCTCGGCTTTGGCGAATCATGTCGTTCAGCTCTGGGCCTTCGATCAGATGCAGATTCTTGCCTCGCGCGAAGAGCTTTGCGTCTTCGGTAAACCGGCCGGAAATCACCACGAAGCCGCCATTCGCGCCTTCGGCAGCCATTACCCCGAAGAGCTCGCGCACTACGTTGACCTGCACCAACTGGCGCCGCCATTGCTTGCATTGCACCAGATGCTTTTCCCCGTCCTTCAGCAGCACTAGATCGATACCGCCATCAGCCCCACCTTGGCCAGTCTCCTGAACGGTAAAGCCTTTACGCCGGAAGGCTTCACCGACTAGCAACTCAAACTCGCGCCAGCTGATGGATTCGAGTGCGTTTGCGCTGCTTGCTACGGAGTCAAAAAGCTTCTTGCGGCGCAAGCGACCGAAGATCGACGCGATGGCTCCGACTACCAGCGCAGCAGAGACGAAGTACTGCGCCGGTACTGCCAATCCGCGCAGCATCATGCCGGACATCTGTCCGCCTAGGTCGGCGGGGTTGGCTGGTGTCGGGATTGGTGATGTTGCGATGCTGTTGAGCCACAGATACGCAATCAGCGCCATCGGCAGGCTAACCCACCAGGGCAACAGCGCGGCGAGATCGATCAGGTCTTCGAAAGGGGATTGCTTGCGGCGGCGTGCCATATCGCGTCCTTGTGATGGCTAAATGCTTTCGCCAGGCAATGTGCCGACAGAAAGTGGGATCGGCAAGGGGTTTGTGCGCTTGGGTGACAGTCGGTTGGTTTACGCCAATATAGGGTGGAAACGGCAAAGCCTTTTCCAAGCGATTGCGGTTCGCCTCCCTTATTCAGCCGGATCCCGTCAATTCGCCACACCACTCTCGGGGATATACGCCGGCCCTGACGGCCCGATGAAAGCTGGAGTAGGGCCAGTCAGAGACGCGGGTGACCCATCCATGCTTCAGTGGGTTGAGGTGAACATAGTCAACGTGATGCCGGTAATCGCGCTCGTCACGAATCAGATGCTCCCAATAACGCCGTTGCCAGATCCCTCGCTCGCCACGGGATCGTTGCGTTGCCGTCAGCACCTCGGTTTTTGGCAACCGCCTAGCAAATGAGAACTTGATGACCTTCCAGCGCAGCGCAAAATCTGCATCGTCGTCGGGTAGCGTCCAGACGCAATGCATGTGGTCAGGCAAGACGACCCAGGCATCGATATGAAAGGGGTGTCGTTCCCTGGTGGCCCGCACCGTCTTGCGGAGAAGGTCGATGTGACGGACAAGAAGATCGCTTCTGCGGTTACGCAGATTGACCGTGAAGAAATAGGTCGCACCCGGCACCTGGGCACGGCGGTATCGAGACATGCGGCTCATCCTTGAGCGTCGTGTTGGCAGGAGGTCCATATTCGGTGGATAAGCAAAGCGTTATCCACCCTACGCCATCTCACCCGCCCACACCGCCGACGCATCGACGTTACCGGAGGTAGGGTGGAAAACGGCGAAGCCTTTTTCACACGTTATGCCCAGGCTACCTCGCTACCTCGCTACCTCGCTACCTCGCTACCTCGCTACCTCGCTAAGAGCTCGGGAAAGATCACTTCCGAAACTTCTCATATTAAAATTGTTCTTGGTTTTAATTTTTTCGCTATACATTGATGTGTATTCAAGGGTAAGCATTAAGTCGTGCTGGCTTAGAAACTTGGATGCTTCTAGTAAGCAGCGTGAGGATTCCACTGACGATAGTTTTATTAGTGGGATCTCTTTGTCTGCAGGGATGATTGAGCCTTGGGGTATCCAAGACTTAGAGAAGCATAGGTCATCTATATCTATGGATTTGAGTGCGTGCTCCCATATGTCTTTAGAAAGTGAGTGAGTAGTTCCGTCTATGCTTATGGTGGCTTTGTTTAGTATTGCGGGGCCCAGGCCGTAATTCGAAATGTATATTCCGTTTCGTTTGCCGGGCCCTTCAAGATAAGGAGTGCTTTGTAAGTACGGCCTTACTGACAGGCGATTGTGTTCTCGTGATGCATAACCTTGCCATACAGAGATGGTTAGAGCTAAGACTGAGATACTAATTGTCGCAATTGTACCTATTTTATTCATTTGTTACCTTTTGTGCCGATGCGAGGGGCGGGGTGAGGATTCGGCTTACTTCACATCTGTTTACTCGCATTTGGCTAGTATCCTTGCTGTTTTTTTATGTGAGCGCACAGGCCGTCAAGATCTGGGAATATAGTTGAGTTGTTAATTCCATACTTTGTCAAATTCTTTAGAAAAAAGGATTTTTGATTGCTTGGAATTATTAATTTTAAGATCTTTGGTTCGTCTATTTCCTGGCAGCAGTCTGGGTGGATCGTGAATGCTCCAGATTGAGCTGTGATTCTTTTCGAACCGTGCGCTGGAAGAAACTCAACAGGTTTGGTTAGCTTCTGTATGTTGATTTTTTCTTCTCTTTTGTATTCCCTGGCTTCGTAAAGGTAAACGGCTCCGTCGCGCTCTGGAAATTCTCTTACGGCAAAGAAGCACGCAACAAGAGGGCTGAAAGTGCAATCAAGAAGCCGCGTGGGAAGGCCGTGATGCTGAGCAAGTGTCAGCCATTGGATATCATTGTCGGGCTGCTTTTCGAGATGAGGCCGAGAGTGCGCTTTGAAGACCCACATCATCTTATCTTCTCGGGCTTTATGCCCAGTAGTTTCATGTCTGAATAAAGAAGGTAGTAGTTTGAAATTTCTGTCGGGAACGCCTCGGAATAGGTCGTTAGGGTCTGACGTACTAACCCGCTCTAGAAAATCACCAATGCTGGAAACTATAACTTCATTCTTTGTGGCAGTTAGGTAGGCGTCAGCAAATATCTCTGCCTCCAATAAAGCACCATACAGATCCCGGCACTGAGATCTATATACTTTCTCCGCCTCTTTGTACTGTTCGTACGAGCTGCTAGTCAGGAGGTCTTGTACGGTGCCTGGCCTGCTAGATCTTCTTAATTGGGGGTTTTTGGGGAGCGTGCGGAGTAAAGCGAACTCACTCTGTAGAAGCTGTAGCTCTGCCTGTGTGTTTACGAGAATTTCGGCGGAATCTAAGAAGTCGTCTAGCTCGTTCGCAACTTGGCTGAAAAGTGGCTTGTCTGAAAGGAATTCATCCGTGATGCCATGCTTGGTGATTGCGCGTTCTTGCACATTGCTTGATGGATTCACGTAGCAGTGAAAATGTTTTCCTGTAAGTTCCCGGCTACTGATTTCTATAGCGCCAATTTCGACAAGACGATCTTCGTTTCCTTGCAGTAAGCCAGTGGAGTTAGCGCAAATGAATACTTGTCTCATATGTGCAGTCTCAAAAAAGCCCCGCTTAGCGGGGCTTATGTCCTTTCCTTGGCGGCGCTCGAATTACTACCGTTGATCAATCCCAGCTCAAAGCCCCACCCGTCTGATACTCAATAACCCGCGTCTCAAAGAAGTTTTTCTCTTTCTTGAGGTCCATGATCTCGCTCATCCACGGGAACGGGTTGGTGGTACCCGGATACTCTTCCTTCAACCCAATCTGCGTCAGACGGCGGTTGGCGATGAATTTGAGGTAGTCCTCCATCATCGAGGCGTTCATGCCGAGGACGCCGCGGGGCATGGTGTCGCGGGCGTATTCAATTTCCAGTTGGGTGCCCTGGAGGATCATCTGGGTCGCTTCGTCCTTCATGGCGGCGTCCCACAGGTGTGGGTTTTCGATCTTGATCTGGTTGATCACGTCGATGCCGAAGTTCAGGTGCATGGACTCGTCGCGCAGGATGTATTGGAACTGTTCGGCGGTGCCGGTCATCTTGTTGCGGCGGCCCATGGAGAGGATCTGGGTAAAGCCGCAGTAAAAGAAGATGCCTTCCAGTACGCAGTAGTAGGCGATGAGGTTGCGTAGGAACTCTTTGTCCGTCTCGACGGTGCCGGTCTGGAAGGTCGGGTCGGAGATGGAGCGGGTGTACTTGAGGCCCCAGCTGGCTTTTTTCGCGACGCTCGGGATCTCGTGGTACATGTTGAAGATCTCGCCTTCATCCATGCCCAGCGATTCGATGCAGTACTGGTAGGCGTGGGTGTGGATCGCCTCTTCGAAGGCCTGGCGCAGGATGTACTGGCGGCACTCGGGATTGGTGATCAGGCGGTACACGGCCAGCACGAGGTTGTTGGCGACCAGGCTGTCGGCGGTGGAGAAGAAGCCGAGGTTGCGCTTGACGATGCGGCGCTCGTCCTCGGAGAGGCCGTCCGGGCTCTTCCACAGGGCGATGTCGGCGTTCATGTTCACTTCCTGCGGCATCCAGTGGTTGGCGCAACCATCCAGATACTTCTGCCAGGCCCAGTCGTACTTGAAGGGGACGAGCTGGTTGAGGTCGGCGCGGGCGTTGATCATCTGCTTGTCGCCGACGTGAACGCGGGCGGATTCGCCTTCGAGTTCGTCCAGGCCTTCCTGGATGTCGAGGTCGTCCAGGGCCTTCTTGGCACGGGCGACGGCAGCGGAGTCGTCAGAGGCAACGGCGCGTGCTTCTTCGACAGAGCCGGCGGCGTCCTGGTCGAGTTTGGCGGGGGCTTCGTTGCTGGCGGCAGCGGCTTGTGGGGCAGCCGGAGCGGCGGTGGTGGTTTCTTCTTCGTCGAATTCGTCCCAGCTCAGCATGGCGGTTTCTCCTGATTGGGGACCGGCGCGGCCGGTCGGGAATGTTCTGGGCTTTTGTGTGTGCACGCAAAAGCGGGTGTTTTGTTGGGTCGGGGTTTGGGCCCGGCCTTTGTTTTGTTCTGAGGGTTTTCCCCTCACCCTAGCCCTCTCCCCGGAGGGGCGAGGGGACTGGAGCAGGGCTGGCCTCTGCTATTGCACTAACTCAGATCGGGAGTTGGCGGATAGCTGATCGCGAGCAAGCTCGCTCCTACGAAAAGCGAAAAGCGAAAAGCGAAAAGCGAAAAGCGAAAAGCGAAAAGCGAAACTGGTCGCAGCAGCTCGGTGTGAGCGCGAAGCTGAGCGAGGCAGCGCTAGGCGCCGGGCGGGTCGGAGCCCCTGAGCGTACGCATGTACGTGATGGGGGCCGGCCTGACCGGCAACAACGCGCGGTCCGCTCTGGGGACCGCGACTTTCAACTACTTACTTATTGGCAGGCTTCGCAGTCTGGCTCATCGATTGCGCACGCTTTTGGCACCGGTGCCGGACCTGCCGACATTTCTGGCGCTGGTGCGGCTTTCGCCGGCGCAGCACTGGCGCCGCTGTTGCCACCGCTGGACACGGCGTTGAGCTTGCCGGTGTTGACGGTGGACTTCTCGGTGCTGGTCGCGGCCAGGGCACGGAGGTAGTAGGTGGTTTTCAGGCCACGGTACCAGGCCATGCGGTAGGTCACGTCCAGCTTCTTGCCCGAGGCGCCGGCGATGTAGAGGTTCAGCGACTGGGCCTGGTCGATCCACTTCTGGCGGCGGCTGGCGGCGTCGACGATCCACTTGGTTTCCACTTCGAAGGCGGTCGCGTAGAGGTCCTTCAACTCCTGCGGGATGCGCTCGATCTGCTGTACCGAACCGTCGTAGTACTTGAGGTCGTTGATCATGACCGCGTCCCACAGGCCGCGCGCCTTGAGGTCGCGAACCAGGTAGGGGTTGATCACGGTGAATTCGCCGGAGAGGTTCGATTTCACGTACAGGTTCTGGTAGGTCGGCTCGATGGACTGCGACACGCCGGTGATGTTGGCGATGGTCGCGGTCGGTGCGATGGCCATGATGTTGGAGTTACGGATGCCGTTCTTGACGCGGGCACGGACCGGCGCCCAGTCCAGGGACTCGGTCAGGTCGACGTCGATGTACTTCTGGCCACGCGCTTCGATGAGGATCTGCTGCGAGTCCAGCGGCAGGATGCCCTGGCTCCACAGCGAGCCCTGGAAGCTCTCGTAGGCACCGCGCTCGTCGGCCAGGTCACAGGAGGCCTGGATGGCGTAATAGCTGACCGCTTCCATGGACTTGTCGGCGAAGTCGATGGCGGCATCGGAGCCGTAGGGGATGTGCTGCAGGTACAGCGCGTCCTGGAAGCCCATGATGCCCAGGCCCACCGGGCGGTGCTTGAAGTTGGAGTTCTGCGCCTGCGGCACGGAGTAGTAGTTGATGTCGATGACGTTATCGAGCATCCGCACGGCGGTGCGCACGGTGCGCTCCAGCTTGGCGGTGTCGAGCTTGCCGTCGACGATGTGGCGCGGCAGGTTGATCGAGCCCAGGTTGCAGACGGCGATCTCGTCCTTGTTGGTGTTCAGCGTGATCTCGGTGCAGAGGTTGGAGCTGTGCACCACGCCGACGTGCTGCTGCGGGCTGCGCAGGTTGCACGGGTCCTTGAAGGTCAGCCATGGGTGGCCGGTTTCGAACAGCATGGACAGCATCTTGCGCCACAGGTCTTTGGCCTGCAGGGTCTTGTAGTTCTTGATCTTGCCGTATTCGATCAGGGCTTCGTAGTACTCGTAGCGCTCCTCGAAGGCCTTGCCGGTGAGGTCGTGCAGGTCGGGTACTTCGCTCGGCGAGAACAGGGTCCACTTGCCGTCGTCGAAGACGCGCTTCATGAACAGGTCCGGAATCCAGTTGGCCGTGTTCATGTCGTGGGTACGGCGACGGTCGTCACCGGTGTTCTTGCGCAGCTCGAGGAATTCCTCGATGTCCAGGTGCCAGGTTTCGAGATACGCGCAGACCGCGCCCTTGCGCTTGCCGCCCTGGTTGACCGCCACCGCGGTGTCGTTGACCACTTTCAGGAAGGGCACGACGCCCTGGGATTTGCCGTTGGTGCCCTTGATGTAGGCGCCCAGTGCACGTACCGGGGTCCAGTCGTTGCCCAGGCCGCCGGCGAACTTGGAGAGCAGGGCGTTATCGCGAATGGCGTCGTAGATGCCGCCCAGGTCGTCCGGCACGGTGGTCAGGTAGCAGGAGGACAGCTGCGGACGCAGGGTGCCGGCGTTGAACAGGGTCGGCGTGGAGGCCATGTAGTCGAAGGACGACAGCAGGTTGTAGAACTCGATGGCGCGGGCTTCGCGCTGTTCTTCCTCGATGGCCAGGCCCATGGCGACGCGCATGAAGAAGATCTGCGGCAGCTCGAAGCGCACGCCGTCCTTGTGCAGGAAGTAGCGGTCGTAGAGGGTCTGCAGGCCGAGGTAGGTGAACTGCTGGTCCTGCTCGTGGTTGATCGCGGCGCCCAGCTTGGCCAGGTCGAATTCCTTCAGGCGCGGATCGAGCAGTTCGAACTCGACACCCTTTTCCACGTAGGCAGGCAGGGCTTTGGCGTAGAGGTCAGCTATTTCGTGATGAGTGGCGGCTTCTGCGACATCGAGGAAGCTCAGGGCTTCGGCGCGCAGGGTGTCCATCAACAGGCGTGCAGTGACGTAGGAGTAGTTCGGCTCACGCTCGACCAGGGTGCGGGCGGTCATCACCAGGGCGGTGTTGACGTCGGTCTGCTCGACGCCGTCGTAGAGGTTCTTCAGGGTTTCTTTCTGGATCAGCGCGCCATCGACTTCTTCGAGGCCTTCGCAGGCTTCGGTGATGATGGTGTTCAGGCGTCCCAGGTCCAGCGGCGACAGGCTGCCGTCGGCACGCTTGATGCGGATGCTCGGGTGGGCGTCGACCGGTACGTCGACCGCGCCGCGCTTGCGCTCCTGGGTGCGCGATTCGCGGTAGATCACGTAGTCGCGGGCAACCTTCTGCTCGCCGGAACGCATCAGGGCCAGTTCGACCTGGTCCTGGATTTCCTCGATGTGGATGGTGCCGCCGGAAGGCATGCGGCGCTTGAAGGTGGCGGTGACCTGTTCGGTCAGGCGCTGCACGGTGTCATGGATGCGCGACGAGGCGGAGGCGTTGTTGCCTTCCACTGCGAGAAACGCCTTGGTGATGGCGACGGTGATCTTGTCATCGGTGTAGGGGACGACGGTACCGTTGCGCTTGATCACGCGCAGCTGGCCCGGCGCCGTGGCGGCCAGGTCCAGCGTGCCATCGGCTGCCAGCGGGTTCTCGCGAATGGACTCGTTCTGCATGGGGTCTCCGGATTCTCTCTGTCTCGGTAGATCGTGGGTGTTGGGCCTGCCTCGGGGGCGGCCGCGTTCTCGTACGGTCGGTCTGGCACTGCATGAACCATGCCCCGGCGAACCGGCACATGGGTCTGAAAAATGAAAACGATCCGGCACCAGTGGGTGGCGAATCGAATGCTCCGAGCATAGTCAGGCGTTGTTAACTTCTCAACCTCGAAACACAAGATGTTGTGTGACGCATCTATCGCGTTCGCTACTGCTGGTCTTGATTGCAATCAACGTTAAGGGCTGTCAGCCCGGGGCCCGCCTGTGCTTTTTGCGTGCTTAGGCGAGGCCGGCGCCGGCAGAAAGCGAGTGCAAAATTTTTTGCTTGCTTTTTTCGCCGTTTGTGTCTGCTTCGCTAAATACACCCAACATATGGGGTTAAAGCGGCTAGGGACGACAAGATAGTGCCCGTTTCACACGTGCGCAAGGCGCGAGAGCGGAACAACCTGTGGATAAGATGTGGGTGAGCTGTGCGCCATTCGGTCTATGCCTTGCCAGTACAGGGCTTGGCGGCGTTCGGATGAAATACCGGTCGCTCAGCCTCGTTTCGAGTGATGAAACGGCTGGGACGCAAACACTATATGTGGTGTTTTGTCAAAGTCGGGTTTTTGGATATCCAAGGCGCTGTGAGCGGACTTTTGACGGCGGTTATCGGGCCGTTCCGCGGTGCTGCACCAAGGCGCTGCGCTGGCGCTACAATGCCGGGCCGTTGTCTGGAGGGCGCATGGTGGATCAAGAGTCGTGGAACATCCTGATTGTCGAAGATGACCAACGGTTGGCCGCGCTCACGCGCGAATACCTTGAAGGCAACGGCCTGCGGGTAGCGATCGAGGGCGACGGTGCTGTCGCTGCCGAGCGCATCCTCACCGAACGCCCCGACCTGGTCGTGCTCGACCTCATGCTGCCCGGCGAAGACGGCCTGAGCATCTGCCGCAAGGTGCGCCACCGCTACGACGGCCCAATCTTGATGCTGACCGCGCGAGCGGATGACCTCGACCAGGTGATGGGGCTCGAGATCGGCGCCGATGATTATGTCTGTAAACCGGTGCGACCCCGGCTGCTGCTGGCGCGCATCCGTGCCTTGCTTCGTCGGCGGGAGGGGAGCGAGGCTGCGCCCGCGCCGAACAAGCGCCTGCAGTATGGGCCGCTGGTAGTCGACAGCGCGCTGCGTGAAGCCTGGCTGCGTGGAGAGAGCATCGAATTGACCGGTGCCGAATTCGACCTGCTGTGGCTGTTGACGTCCAACCCGGGCCGGATCATGTCTCGCGAACAGATCTTCGCCGAGCTGCGCGGTATCGAATACGACGGCCAGGATCGCTCCATCGATGTGCGCATCTCGCGCATCAGGCCCAAGATCGGGGACGACCCCGATCACCCGCGCCTGATCAAGACGGTGCGTGGCAAGGGCTATCTCTTCGTTTCCGAAGCAGCCGAAGCGCTGCAGTGAACTCCATATTCCTGCGGATCTACGGCGGCATGCTCGCCGTGCTGGTGCTGGTCGGCCTGCTGGGCACGGTTGCCTTGCAACAGCTCAACGAAGTCCGCGCCGACCACCATCGCGAAACCCTGGCCGCAGGTACCTTCCGCCTGATGGCGTACAACATGCAGAGCATGACGCCCATCGAGCGGCGCCAGGCAGCCAACCTTTGGGGTCGCTTGCTGGGCATCCCGCTGCGGGTGCGTACCTTGGAAGACGTCCGGTTGGAGCCGCGACTGGAAACGCGCCTGCTCAACGGGCAGGTGTTGGTCGAGCAGCTGCGGCCGAACAGCGTGACGGTGTATTCCTTGGTCAGCGGGACGGACCGGTTGGTGCTCACCGGCGAGGTCGAACAGCTCAGTGAGCAGCTGGCGCGGGCGACCATTTACCTGTTGATCGACGAGCTGGTCCGCTATCCCGAGGAGGAACAGCCGCAGCGCTTGGCTGAACTCAAGGAGGATCGCGGTTTCGGTTATGACCTGGAGCTGCTGACGCGCAACAGTGCCAGCCTCGACGACGACCAGCGTCGCCGACTCGACGAGGGCGATACCGTGATGGCGCTGGTGCGGGGTGGCGAGGCGATTCACGTGTTCGCGGCGGTCGCCGGCACGCCCTGGATCATGTCGATGGGGCCGCTGCATCAGTTCAACCCCTATCCCGCCGAATTGCTGATCGCCATCGCCGTGCTTGGCCTGTCGTTGATCGGCCTGACGGTTTATCTGCTGGTTCGCCATTTGGAGCAGCGCATGCGCGTGGTGGAGCGGGCGGCGACGCGCATCGCTGGCGGCAACCTCGAAACCCGCGTACCGGATGCCGGCACCGACTCGGTCGCACGGCTGGCTCGGGCGTTCAACGGCATGGCCAGCCACTTGCAACGCCTGCTGGCGGTGCAGCGCGAAATGGTCAGCGCCGTAGCCCACGAGCTGCGCACCCCCGTGGCACGCCTGCGCTTCGGGCTTGAAATGGCTGCTGACGCGCAAACTGCCGAAGCGCAGACCAAGTACCTGCACGGGATGGACGGTGACATCGATGACCTGGACCGGTTGGTCGATGAGATGCTCGTCTACACGCGCCTGGAACGCGGCTCGCCAGAGCTGAATTTCCAAGCGGTGGACTTGGCCGCGCTTGTCGATCAGGTCATCGGCGAGTTGGCGCCGTTACGCGCTGACGTTCAGGTCCTGCGTGGGCCGAGCAGCGAAGGCGACAGCCTTGTCGAGGGGGAGCCGCGTTACCTGCGCCGGGCGCTGAGCAACCTGGTCACCAATGCCATGCGCCATGCTGAATCACGCGTGGAGGTCAGTTTTCACCTCGATGCCGAGCGCGTGACGCTCTCCGTTGACGATGATGGCCCAGGCGTACCGGAAGAGGCGTGGGAGAAAGTGTTCACGCCCTTCCTGCGGCTGGATGACAGCCGCACCCGCGCCTCCGGAGGGCACGGTCTGGGCCTGTCGATCGTGCGGCGCATCACGTATTGGCATGGCGGCCGCTCTCACATCGGTCACAGTGAACTCGGTGGGGCGCGCTTCAGCCTGACATGGCCTCGTCGGCAGACGGCCAAGGTGCCGCGATAGCGCGACGGCAATGGCCGATGCCCAGCTACCAGCTAAGCGTGTGGAACGCTGATCAGGCTGAGCAGGTAACCGTCGAACAGGCAGAACTGGCCGTCGAGTTCGCTCCCGGCGCGCCACTCGGCGGACAGGTCTGTCAGCAGGCGCAGGCCGGCCGCCCCTTGGTCATCGTGATGAATGAGTTCCGCGTCCTGAAAATAGAAGCGCTTGTTCACCAGTGGGTAGAGCGCCTTGAACAGGCTTTCCTTGAAGGAAAAGGTCAGGGTGACGCGATGTGCGCGTTGCGTTTCGTCCAACGCGGCGTAGTCATGTAGCTCTGTGGGCGTCAGGATCTCGGCCGCCAGTCGATCGGCCCGGGCCACTGGCAGCAACTTTTCCACATCCAGCCCCAAGCCGCGCCAATACTCGTCGCGTGCGGTGATGGCTGCTGCCCAGCCGGCGCCATGGGTGATCGAGCCGACGGCGCCCGGCGGCCAGCAGGGCGCACGGTCCTCGCCGACTGTGGGAATGGCAGCCGTTCCGAGGGTGCGCTGTAGCGCCTCGCGTGCACAGAGCCGGCCAGCGAGAAATTCGGTGCGGCGTTTGTCTACGCCGTTTACCGGCGGCATGCCCCAGCGCAACAGGTCTTCCGGATCGAACCGGGTGGGGTCAAAGCGCGTACTGATCAACTGGGCGCCAGGCAACCGCTGGCGGAATGGCCAGGCGTCGTGCAATGGCGAGCAACAGGCGGGATGGGGCGAGTGGGCAGTCATGGCGCTAGTCTGCCGTATTCCCAGGCTTGCCGGGAGCGGCTGTGGCCGGGCGGGCCAGAATTCTGGGGGCGGCTTCGATGATCTGGCGCGACAGGTTCTCCATCCGCGGCGACTGCACTTTCCAGGTGTGCCAGTACAGCGCGATGTCCAGTGGTGCGTCGGGAGCCAGATCGACGACGTCGCCGTGCGCCAGTGCCTCTCCGAGCAGCAGCTCCGGCACCATGCCGTAGCCCAGCCCGTAGCGAATCGCGCTGAAGTGCGGTTCGGCGCCGGGTACGAAGTGGCAGGGGTAGGCGCCGTCCGGCAGGCCTAGCTGGTTGAGCAGGAAGGAGGCGGTGAGGCTGTCCTTGCGCGTGTAGGCAACGACCGGTGCCTTGCGTGCCGCCGCTCGGGTCAGGCCGTTGCCAAAGTGCTGCTGGCGAAAGGCGCTGGAGGTGACCAACCGGTAGCGCATGCTGCCCAGCGGGCTGGCGGTGCAACCGCGCATGGGCTTTGGTTCGGTGCTGATGCAGCCGATCGCCAGGCCAGTTTCCAGCAGGTTGTAGGTGTGGTCCTGGTCTTCGACGGTCAGGTCCAGCAGCACGCGTTCGCGAATCAGCACCTCGGACAGCGCCGGGAAGAACCAGGTGCCGAGGCTGTCGGCATTCAGCGCGGCGACCACCACTAGCGGCGCATCGCTGCGCTCGGCCAGTTCAGCAAGCAGATCGGCTTCCAGCAATTTCGCGCGTTTGAGGTATTGCAGCAGCCGCCGGCCGGTCTCGGTCGGGCGGCACGGCCGGCTTCGCACGACCAGGGCATTGCCCAAGGCACTTTCCAGTGCGCGCACGCGTTGCGAGATGGCCGGTGGGGTGAGGTGTAGCTGCACGGCGGCCTGCTCGAAGCTGCCGGTACGGATGACCGCGCGAAAGGCCTCAGTCTGCTTGGGGTCGAGATTCAAGCGGGTTTTCCTTGATTAAGGAAATATTTGTATAGCCTACATTTGCTTAGCCAGGCCGATTGTTCGGAAGTGTGCCCCATAATCGCGCGCCTTTCACCCGCCGTGCCCCGTTTGGAGTCGCCATGGAACTGCTGCATGTCATCTACCTGGTCGCCATTACTGCCGAAGCCATGTCCGGCGCCATCATGGGGATGCGCCGGGGGATGGACCTGTTCGGCATCTGCCTGCTGGGCACCGTGACGGCATTGGGCGGTGGAACGGCACGCGACGTGTTGCTCGGCCATTACCCCATCGGCTGGATCGCTCACCCGGAGTACCTCGCGTTCACCGTGGGGGCGGCGATCGTGACTGCCATGGTGGCGCGGCATATGCACCACCTGCGGCAGGTATTTCTGCTCGTCGACGGATTGGGACTGGTGGCCTTCACAGTGATCGGCTGCGGCGTGGCGATGGAAATGGGCGTTCACCTGTCGATCGTCGTGCTGGCGGGCGTCATCACCGGTGTTTTCGGCGGCCTGCTACGCGACATCCTGTGCAACGAGGTACCGATGGTGTTGCAACGCGAGCTGTACGCCACCGTGGCCTTGTTCACCGGCGTGCTCTACGTCGGGCTGCTGTGGTTGGGCGTCAGCAATTCGATCGCTTCGCTGGCGACGCTTTGCGCCGGCTTTCTCTTCCGCGTGCTGGCCATGACCTTCCACTGGAAACTGCCGGATTTCCAGGGCCGGGATATTCGCGGTCTGGACTGACCGGCAAGCCGGGTGCGCCCCGTCGCCTGAGCGCGCTACTGAGCAGATTCCAGCCCGCCGAGCCGCTACACTAGCGCGCTGGTTAACAAGGGGATGGATCCGTGCTCAAAGACCTGGGAATCAAAAGTCGCGTACTGGCGCTGACGCTGCTGCCAGCCACGGCGTTGGCCGTGATACTGGGCATCTATTTCACCTGGATGCAGCTGTCGGAAATGCGCCACCAGCTCGACGAGCGCGGCCAGTTGGTGGCCCAGCAACTGGCGCCTCTGGCGGCGCCGGCGATGGCCCAGGGCTACAGCAAGCGGCTGCAGCGCATTCTCAACCAGGTGCTCGACCAGCCCGACGTGCGCGCCGTGACCATCCTCGATACCGAGCGCAACGTGCTGGCCCACGCCGGGCCGAATATGGTCACCCCCTCGCCGCCGGCCGATCCCGAGGCCCTGACCCGCGTCAGCAGCGTCGATACGACGCGCATCCTGCTGCCGATCCTCGGCAAGCACCTCAACCTGGCGGCGGACAGCCTCGGCAACGACATGCGCCAGATCGGCTGGCTCGAACTCGAGCTGTCGCATCAGGGCACCCTGTTGCGCGGCTACCGCAGTCTATTCACCAGCTTGTTGCTGATTGGCGCGGGCTTGATCATCACCGCGCTGTTGGCGCTGCGCATGAGCGGTGCCATCAGCCGGCCGCTGCACAAGGTCAAGATGGCCGTGGCGCAGCTCAAGGAGGGCCATCTGGAAACCCGCCTTCCTCCGCTCGGCAGCCATGAAATGGACGAGCTGGCGGCAGGCATCAACCGCATGGCCGAGGCGCTGCTCAGCGCCCGTGAGGAGCTGCAGCAGAGCATCGACCAGGCCACCGAGGACGTACAGCAGAACCTCGAAACCATCGAGATCCAGAACATCGAGCTGGACCTGGCGCGCAAGGAAGCCCTGGAGGCCAGCCGCATCAAGTCCGAGTTCCTGGCCAACATGAGCCACGAAATCCGTACGCCGCTCAACGGCATCCTTGGCTTCACCCATTTGCTGCAAAAAAGCGACCTGACACCGCGTCAGCAGGATTACCTGTCGACCATCGAAAAGTCCGCTGACAGCCTGCTCGGGATCATCAACGAGATCCTCGACTTCTCGAAGATCGAGGCCGGCAAGCTGGTGCTCGACAGCATCCCGTTCAACCTGCGCGACCTGATCGAAGACACCCTGACCATCCTCGGGCCAGCGGCACATTCCAAACACCTGGAACTGGTCAGCCTGGTTTACCGCGACACGCCGCTGTCGCTGGTGGGTGATCCGTTGCGGCTCAAGCAGGTGCTGACCAACCTGGTGAGCAATGCGATCAAGTTCACCAACGAGGGCACCATCGTCGTGCGGGCCATGGTCGAGGACGAGCGCGGCGACCGTGCGCAGCTGCGCATCAGCGTGCAGGACACAGGCATTGGCCTGACCGACCAGGACATGCGCTCGCTGTTCCAGGCCTTCAGCCAGGCGGACAATTCGCTGTCGCGCCAACCAGGCGGCACCGGCCTGGGCCTGGTCATTTCCAAGCGCCTGATCGAACAGATGGGTGGCGAGATCGGCGTCGACAGCATTCCAGACGAAGGGTCCGAGTTCTGGATCAGCCTCAGCCTGCCCAAGGCGCGCGACGACATCGAGGACTTGCCCCGTGCCGTGTTGCTCGGTCGCCGGGTCGGCTTGTTGGAAGCACACCCGCTGGCGCGCCAGGCACTGCAACATCAGCTGGAGGGCTGTGGCCTGGAGGTGTTGTCGTTCGACACGCTCGACCAGTTGCAGGACGCCGTCGCCGAGGCGCGCACGGGCGACACGCCGATCGAAATCGCCGTGCTCGGCGTGACCAGCCGCGAAATCGCACCCCAGCCGCTGTGCCAGCGGTTGTGGGAGTTCGAGGGGCTGGGCTGCAAGTGCATCGTGTTGTGCCCGACCACCGAGCAGGCGCATTACCACGAGGCCTTGCCGGAATCCCACACTCATACCCAGCTGCAGGGCAAACCGGCCTGCACCCGCAAGCTGCAGCGCGTGCTGCTCGATCTGCTGCGCCCGGCGCAGGCTATTGTCGATCTGCCGTTGCTGCCGGAAAGTCGCCCACCGCGTGTGTTGTGCGTCGACGACAACCCCGCCAACCTGCTGCTGCTCGAAACCCTGCTCAACGACATGGGCGGGGAGGCCGATGCGGTCAGCAGCGGCCAGGAGGCGCTCGAAGCAGTCAAGCGCAAGAGCTATGACATGGTGTTCATGGACGTGCAGATGCCCGGCATGGACGGCCGCCAGACCACTGAGGCGATCCGCCAGTGGGAAGTCGACAGCGGCCAACCGCCGTTGCCGATCATCGCCCTGACGGCGCATGCGCTGTCCAACGAGAAGCGCTCGCTGTTGCAGAGTGGGTTGGACGACTACCTGACCAAACCGGTCAGCGAGCGGCAATTGGCGCAGGTCGTGCTCAAGTGGACCGGCTTGCCGCTGACGCGAAGCTTCCTGGCCGCGCCCATCGAGCCAGTACCGCTGGAAAACAACCTCAAGGTATTGGATGCCGAAGAGGGCTTGCGCCTAGCCGCCGGCAAGGCTGATCTCGCAGCGGACATGCTGAGCATGCTGTTGGCAACGCTGGAAGACGACCGCCGGGCGATCCGTGACGCCCGCCTGGCCGGCGACCAGCAGGGCATGATCGACCGCGTGCACCGCCTGCACGGTGCCACGCGGTATTGCGGCGTGCCTCAGCTACGCGCGGCGTGCGAGCGCAGCGAGACCTTGCTCAAGCAGAACCACCCCAGCGCCGCGCAGGCGCTGGACGAGCTGGACAGTGCGATCGAGCGACTCGAACACGAAGCGCGGGTAGTCTGATCGCGCCTGCACGCTGAGTTCGGCCCGGGGTCGGGCCTCCACGAAGTCAGGCGTGAGCACGGCTTTGTAGGAGCCGCGCCCTCGCGGCGAATGCGTAAGCGTCCCTGGCGGGTTATTCGCCCATCACTACGCCTTCCCGTCGCGGGTCGGCGCCGCCGAACCAGCCGTCCTCGGTGCGCTGGATGGCCTGAAGGCCGCTGGTCATTTCCATCTCGTTGACCTCATGCCCACGCGCCTCGAGCGCTCTCGGCGTGGCGGGTGGGAAGCGGCCGGCTTCGAGCACTGTGGGGCCGTTGAAGCTACCGAAGTTTGGCAGGTCGATGGCTCGCTGCGCATCGAGCCCCCACCCGTACATGCCGAGCAACGTCTTGGCCGTGAAATGAATGATGGCCGCGCCGCCCGGCGAGCCAACACTTGCCAGCAGCGTCTCCCCAGTGGCATCGAACACCAGCGTCGGGCTCATGCTCGAGCGTGGCCGTTTATTCGGCTCGACCCGGTTGGCAACTGGGCGGCCGTCGGCGTCACGTGGCTCGAAGGCGAAGTCGGTCAGTTCGTTGTTCAGCAGGTAGCCGCCAGGTAGGCCCGTGCCGCCATCGTTAAGCAGGCGAGACCCGAAGCCTTGCTCGATGGTGGTGGTCATGGCGAGGGCGTTGCCGTCGGCATCGACGATGCTGATGTGGCTGGTTCCATACTCAGGCTGTTCAGGCTGAGACGCCAAGGCGACCGGAATCGGACCCGGCTCGCCGGGCTGCGCGGTGCCCATGCTGCGTGGGCCGATCAGCTCAGCGCGTTGGCGAAGGTAGTCAGGGGCCAGCATGCTGTTCCACGTGCGCCCCGGAACCGGCACGAAATCCGGGTCAGCCAGGTATTTCGCACGGTCGGCATAGGCCAGGCGCGAGGCTTCGCTGTAGCGGTGCAGGAAATCGACGGAGGGCACGCCCTGGTCCAGCGGCGGCAGCGGGCCGAGGTGTTCGAGGATGCCAAGGATCTGCATCTGGGTGATGTGCCCGGACGATGGCGGCGGGAATCCACATACCTGGTATTGCGACTGCCAGAGCGTGCAGATCGGGTCGCGCTGGCGGGGCTCGTAGACGTTCAAATCGCTCAAGGCGATCTGCCCCGGGTTGGTCGGATGGTCGTTGACCTGCTTGACCAGCGCATAGGCGTTCTTGCCTTCGTAAAAAGCGCTGCTGCCGTCCTCGGCGATGGCCTGAAGCAGCTCCGCCAGCGCAGGATTACGCAGGCGATGGCCCACGGGCCAGGGCGTACCGTCCGGTTGGTAATAGAAAGCAGCAGCGGGCGGGTTGTCGCGCAGCGATGGGTCGCTCTGCAGCAGTGCATGCAGCCGCGGGCTCACCTCGAAACCGTCTTGTGCCATGCGGATCGCCGGTTGCAATAGATCGCGCCACGGCAACTTGCCGTACTGGCTGTGTGCCTTTTCGAGCATCTTGAGGGTGCCCGGCACGCCAACGGAGCGGCCGCCGACCACCGCTTTCTGGAACGCCATCGGCGTGCCGTCGGGTTCGAGAAACAGCGTCTCGTCGACCGCGGCAGGCGCGGTTTCGCGACCATCGAGCGCGACGATCTCCTGGCCGTCCCAGTGCAGCAGGAAGGCGCCGCCGCCGATGCCGCTCGACTGCGGCTCGACCAGGGTCAGCACCATCTGCACCGCGATGGCAGCGTCCAGCGCGCTGCCACCGGCCTTGAGAACGTCGTAGCCGGCTTGGGTCGCCAGCGGGTTGGCCGCTGCCACGGCGAAGCGGTCGGCCTGCCAACCGGGCTTGGGTGTGTAGCCGCTGCCTGCCTCGGGCGAGGGGGGCGTGGTGTCGTCGGTTCGATCGTTGTGGGTGCAAGCGGCGAGCGCCGCGAGAAGGGCGGCGGGGACCAGTAAGGCACGTCCGTTGAGCATGCGGTGTTCCTTGTCATAGAGCGGGATGTCGGTTCTATAGACCTAGACGACGAAGCAGGTTCTGCCAAGGCAGATCGAAACGAGGCGATACAGATAACCGGGGCAATGCCAGCCCGCTCGCGGCATTCATGCGGTGCGGCAACGGAGCAGCGGTCTGCCCGACGCCTCGGGTTGCCGGTATCATGTGCGCCTTTCTCATGCCGTGCGGTACATCGAAGTCATGACCATTCAGTACCCGACCATCGCCGATTGCGTCGGCAATACCCCACTGGTTCGTTTGCAGCGCCTGCCTGGCGAAACCAGCAACACCATCCTGCTTAAACTCGAAGGCAACAACCCCGCCGGGTCCGTGAAGGATCGCCCGGCCTTGTCGATGATTGCGCGCGCTGAGGCTCGGGGCGACATCAAGCCTGGCGATACGCTGATCGAGGCCACTTCCGGCAACACCGGTATCGCCCTGGCGATGGCCGCTGCGATCAAGGGTTATCGCTTCATCCTGATCATGCCGGACAACTCCAGCGCCGAACGCAAGGCCGCAATGACCGCCTACGGCGCTGAGCTGATCCTGGTCAGCAAAGAGGAGGGCATGGAGGGCGCGCGTGACCTGGCGTTGCGCATGCAGGCTGAGGGGCGTGGCAAGGTGCTCGACCAGTTTGCCAACGGCGACAATCCAGAAGCGCACTACACCAGCACCGGCCCGGAAATCTGGCGGCAAACGGGCGGCAGCATTACCCATTTCGTCAGCTCCATGGGCACCACCGGCACCATCATGGGCGTGTCGCGCTATCTCAAGGAGCAGAGCCCGGATGTACAGATTATCGGGCTGCAGCCGATGGAGGGCGCGGCGATCCCCGGCATCCGCCGTTGGCCGCAGGAGTACCTGCCCAAGATTTACCAGGCCGACCGGGTCGATCGCATCGTCGACATGAGCCAGGCGAAGGCGGAGGACGTCATGCGCCGATTGGCGCGCGAGGAGGGCATCTTCTGTGGCGTCTCTTCCGGCGGCGCGGTGGCGGCGGCCTTGCGTCTGTCGCAAGAACTGGAGAACGCGGTGATCGTGGCGATCATCTGTGACCGAGGCGACCGCTACCTGTCCACAGGTGTCTATGATCAGCCGCGCTGAAATACGCGTCCGCCGGCAGGGTGTACGTTAAATGGCCAGACGCAGCAGCGGATTGCGCTTCCAGCCCAGCGGCGGCGAACGCAAGGCGCAGATTCCGACCGGCAAGAAGCAGCGCGTAGAAGTACAGCGCCTGGCCAATGATGGCCGCGGCATTGCCTTTGTCGAGGGGCGCACCTGGTTCGTCGAGGGCGCGCTGCCGGGCGAAAGCATCGAGGCGCGTGTGCTTGGCGCGCGCAGCCAGATCGTAGAGGCGCGCACCGAACGGGTGCTTACCGCCAGTTCGGTGCGTCGCGAGGAGCCGTGCATCCATGCTCGCGTCTGTGGCGGCTGCAACCTGCAGCACCTGCCGGGCGCCGAACAGCTGGCACTGAAACAGCGCAGCCTCGCCGAGCAATTGTCGCGGCTCGCTGGAGTCGAGCCGCTGCAGTGGGCCGACCCGCTGAGCGGGCCGGACTTCGGCTACCGCCGCCGCGCACGGCTGGCGGTGCGCTGGGACCCACAGGCGCGTCGGCTGAACGTTGGCTTTCGCGCCAGCGCGAGCCAGGACATCGTCTCGATCCAGGAGTGCCCAGTGCTGGTACAGCCCTTGCAGACGCTGTTGCCGGCATTGCTGGCCGTCTTGCATGGGCTCGCTCGGCCGCAGGCCATCGGGCATGTCGAACTCTTCAGCGGAACGGCCGAAGCCGTGCTGGTGTGGCACACCGCGCCGCTGGTGGATGACGATGTACAGCAGTTGAAGGCGTTCGCCGATGCGCAGGGCGTGCAGCTCTGGTTGCAGGGTGACGGCGAGCCGCAGCCAGCCGAGGTGGGCGCGACGCTGGGGTATCGCTTGCCGGCGTGGGCATTGGAACTGGCATGGCGACCGGGCGACTTCGTGCAGGTCAACGCGCCGGTGAACGAGGCGATGATCGCCCAGGCGCTGGATTGGCTGAAACCGGCGCCGGGTGAGCGGGTGCTGGATCTGTTTTGCGGCCTGGGCAACTTTGCGTTGCCGCTGGCCCGGTCCGGCGCGGAGGTCACCGGCGTGGAGGGCGTGGCAGAAATGGTCGATCGAGCGCGCACCAATGCCCAGCGCAACGGTCTGGATAATGCGCACTTTCATCAGGCGGACCTGTCGAAGCCGCTGGCCGAGGCCCCGTGGGCATCGGGCGGCTTCTCAGCCGTGCTGCTCGATCCGCCACGTGATGGCGCCTTGGAGGTCGTCAGGCAAATCGAGACCATTGGCGCAGAGCGTGTGGTCTATGTTTCGTGTAACCCTGCGACCCTCGCGCGTGATACGGCCGAGCTGGTTCGTCAGGGGTATCGGTTGGAGCGGGCAGGCGTGCTGGACATGTTCCCGCAGACCGCGCATGTCGAGGCCATGGCGCTGTTTCGGCGGCCTGCCTAGCGCAGCGATTGCAGGCATATGCCTGAGGTTTTATCGACCGACCCCAGAAAGTCGGCGTATTCGACGCAGCGATGCGTAAAGGGAAGGCAGAAAGATGGTCCAGGTCAGAGCGCTTCAGCCAATCAACACCGACGGCAGTATCAATCTCGAAGGCTGGCTCGATCATGTGCTGGGGATGGACCCGGCACTCAACCGCGACGCGCTCAAGCAGGCGTGCGAATTTGCGCGTGCGGCCGAGCAGCAAGCCAACGCCGCGCAAAACCTGTGGAGCGAGGGCACGTCTAGCTACCAGACAGGGCTGGAGATTGCCGAGATTCTCGCCGACCTCAAGCTCGATCAGGACAGCCTCGTCGCTGCCGTGATGTACCGCGGCGTGCGAGAGGGCAAGATTCAGCTCGCCGATGTGCAGCAGACATTCGGTCCGGTGGTGGCCAAACTGATCGAAGGCGTGCTGCGCATGGCTGCCATCAGCGCCAGTCTCAACCCGCGCGAATCGCTGGTGCTCGGCACCCAGACGCAGGTCGAGAACCTTCGCAAGATGCTGGTGGCGATGGTCGACGACGTGCGCGTTGCCTTGATCAAGCTGGCCGAACGTACTTGCGCCATCCGCGCGGTGAAGCATGCAGACGACGACAAGCGTCATCGCGTTGCCCGCGAAGTGTTCGATATCTACGCGCCGCTGGCCCATCGCCTGGGCATCGGCCATATCAAGTGGGAGCTGGAAGACCTCTCCTTCCGCTACCTGGAACCAGAACAGTACAAGCAGATCGCCCAGTTGCTGCATGAGCGACGGTTGGATCGCGAGCAATACATCCAAAGCGTCGTGCAGCAACTGAAGGACGAGCTGAACGCCGCCGGCATCCATCCCGAGATCGACGGTCGCGCAAAACACATCTATTCCATCTGGCGGAAGATGCAGAAGAAGGGCTTGCAGTTCAGCCAGATCTACGACGTTCGCGCCGTGCGGGTGCTCGTCCCTGAGATCCGCGACTGCTACACCGCGCTCGGCATCGTGCATACCTTGTGGCGGCACATTCCGCGCGAGTTCGACGACTACATCGCCAACCCCAAGGAAAACGGCTATCGCTCGCTGCACACCGCGGTTCTCGGCCCGGAGGGCAAGGTGCTCGAGGTGCAGATCCGCACCCAGGCCATGCACGAGGAAGCCGAGCTGGGCGTGTGCGCCCACTGGCGCTACAAGGGCACGGACGTCAACTCCAGCTCCAACCACTACGAGGAAAAGATCGCCTGGCTGCGGCAGGTGCTCGAGTGGCATGAAGAGCTGGGTGACATCGGCGGGCTGGCCGACCAGCTGCGCGTGGATATCGAGCCGGACCGTGTCTACGTGTTTACCCCCGACGGCCACGCCATCGACCTGCCCAAGGGCGCCACGCCGCTGGACTTTGCCTATCGGGTGCACACCGAAATTGGCCACAACTGCCGGGGTGCCAAGGTCAACGGCCGCATCGTGCCGCTCAACTACAGCCTGCAGACCGGCGAGCAGGTCGAGATCATCACCAGCAAGCACGGCTCGCCCAGTCGCGACTGGCTGAACCCTAACCTCGGCTACATCACCACCTCGCGCTCGCGCGCCAAGATCGTTCACTGGTTCAAGCTGCAGGCACGCGACCAGAACGTCGCGGCCGGCAAGGCGCTGCTGGAGCGCGAGCTGGGGCGCCTCGATCTGCCGCCGGTGGACTTCGACAAGCTCGCTGAAAAGGCCAATCTCAGGACCGCCGAAGACATGTTCGCCGCGCTCGGGGCTGGCGACCTGCGCCTGTCTCAGTTGGTGAACCATGCGCAGCAGCTCGTCGAGCCCGAGGATGGCGGCACCGACCAGCTCGAACTGATTCCCAAGCGCCCGACCAGCACCAAGCCCGGCAAGCGTGGCGATGTGCAGATTCAGGGCGTCGGCAACCTGCTCACTCAGATGGCGGGCTGCTGCCAGCCGCTGCCGGGCGACCCGATCGTCGGCTATATAACCCTCGGGCGCGGGGTCAGCATCCATCGCCAGGACTGCGCGTCCGTGCTGCAGCTGGCTGGGCGTGAGCCGGAGCGGATCATCCAGGTCAGCTGGGGGCCGATCCCCGAGAAGACATACCCGGTCGACATCATCATCAAGGCGTATGACCGCTCCGGCCTGCTGCGCGACGTCTCGCAGATCTTGCTCAACGAGCGGATCAATGTGCTGGCCGTCAACACCCGCTCCAACAAGGAAGACAGCACTGCGCTGATGTCGCTGACCATCGAGATTCCCGGGTTGGGCGCGCTGGGGCGCCTGTTGGGGCGGATATCGCAGCTGCCGAACATCATCGAGGCGAAGCGTCAACGCACCACCTGACCTGCTCCGAGCTGCTGCACTCGATCTGGGGTTGTTGAAGCCTAACCCGCTCTTTGCTCGCGACGCGCGTGGCCAGATGCACGAGTGGAGAGAGTCCGGATGGCAACAGCCAAATCCGGTCGTTCAGCAGGCGGTGGCCTTGTCTGGCCTCGGCACGCGACGGTTCGCTTCTTCGAAGGGATGTCGCGCTCGCCTGCACCGCAACTCGCCCGAGCGCAATACGCCCCATGCTTCAAGAGGATTTTGCATGTACCACCTCCCTGACCTGCTGCACCTCATGGCCCGGCTACGTGATCCGCAGCACGGCTGCCCATGGGATCTGAAGCAGGACTACGCCAGCATCGTCCCGCATACCTTGGAAGAAGCCTATGAAGTGGCCGATGCCATCGAACGTAGCGATTTCGACCATCTGCCCGGCGAGCTGGGCGACCTTCTGTTCCAGGTCGTCTACTACAGCCAACTGGCGAAAGAGGAGGGACGGTTCGGCTTCGATACGGTAGTCGATGCCATTACCCGCAAACTGATCCGCCGCCATCCGCATGTATTTCCCGACGGTGATCTGTATGGTTCGCCCGAGCTGCCGCGCCTGGACGATGTCCAGATCAAGCAGCGCTGGGAAGCCATCAAAGCGGAGGAGCGCGCTGAGAAGGCCGATGCACCCGAGCAGTTGTCGCTGCTCGACGACGTGCCTCATGCCCTGCCGGCGTTGAGCCGCGCGGCCAAGTTGCAGAAGCGTGCGGCCCAGGTGGGGTTCGATTGGCCAGAAGCGCTGCCGGTGGTGGACAAGGTGCGCGAGGAGCTGGGCGAGGTGCTCGAAGCCATGAGCGCGGACGATCCACAGGCCATCGCCGAGGAGTTGGGTGATTTGCTGTTCGTCACGGTGAATCTGGCCCGCCACCTCAAGGTCGATCCCGAGGATGCCTTGCGGGCAGCCAACCGCAAATTCGAACGGCGCTTTCGCTTTATCGAAACGACATTGCGCGAACGGGGCCAGCCCATCGAACGATGCGACCTCGCAGCGCTCGACGCGCTGTGGGATGAAGCAAAAAAACAGCTGGAAGCGAAGGGCTAAACGCCAGCGAAGCCGGTGGCACCCTATTCACGCGTCGTTGAGTCGGGTAGCACGCTTTCGTCTTCCGGCATCGGGCGCCAGCCGTTAAGCTCCATCCCGTCTTTTCAATCCCGATAGTACGAGCCGACACATGAGTCTTTCCCTTCGCGACCAGCTACTCAAAGCCGGGCTGGTCAATGAGAAGCAGGCCAAGCAGGCCGGCAAGCAGCAGCAGAAACAGCAGCGCCTTGTAAAAAAGGGGCAAGCCCAGAAGGACGACTCTCAGCGCGAAGCGGCGCTGAAGGCGCATGCCGAAAAGCAGGCCCGCGACCAGGAATTGAACCGCCAGCAGCAGGAAAAAGCCGAGCAGAAGGCACGTGCAGCGCAGGTCAAGCAGCTGATCGAAGGCAGCCGCCTGCCCAAGCTGACCACCGAGGATTACTACAACTTTGTCGACGACAAGAAGGTCAAGCGCCTGTCGGTCAACAAGCTGATGCGCGATAAGCTGTCCAGTGGATCACTGGCGATCGTGCGTCACGGCGGTGGCTACGAAGTGATTCCGCGTGAAGCCGCGTTGAAGATCCAGGAACGCGACCCACGCCGCATCGTTCAGCTCAATACCCAGACCGAAGCACCGGACGCCGACGATCCGTACGCCGCTTACCAGATTCCTGATGACCTGATGTGGTAAGCGTCCGCTGAATTGAGGGCGCGTCTGCACGCTCAGCAACCTTAGTGGTGTTGCTGTTGTATGGGCTGGGCTGATCGCAAACGCGCGCCGGTTCGCGAGCAAGCTCGCTCCTACAGACAGGGGATGAGAGTGCTTCGCGTCGCTATGGATCGCCAGCAAGCTGGCTCCTACGGATGGGGGACGGCTGTGCTTCGCGCTGTTTTGGTCAATCGTGACGCGTCCCCCAAACCAACAGCGTTGGCCAGCCACTTGTGTAGGAGCGAGCTTGCTCGTGATCAGCAGGTTCGGCGTCGCCATGGATCGCCAGCAAGCTGGCTCCTACAGATGGAGGCGGGTGTGCTTCGTGCTTGTGCCGACCCGTTGATGCCGCATCCAGCAGCCCAGCGGCATAGTGCGGTTGATTTTGTAGGAGCGAGCTTGCTCGCGATCCGGAGTTGCAGTATGGCGACCCGCTTCCACGCCCGACAGATGGACGGATTTATGGCGCTTGCCGGACCTCTACTGCTATAGCCCATCCGGGCTTGTGGAACCAGCAGGAGGACAGCGACATGGAAACCCATCCTTACGTGGACGAACTCGACACGTACAGCTTGCAGGCCAATGGCGTACCGGGTGACCCGGAAGAACCAGGTGTCCCAGATCTGCCCAGCGAGCCAGGCGAGCCGACCATTCCCGACCAGCCACCGCCAGCGCCCGTCGCGTGATCTGCTAGGCAGGCGATACCTGAGACGCCCGCGCGAGCAGGTCGACCACCTGCTCGTCAGGGGTCTGTTCGAAATTGCCGTAGTGGCAACCGACCCCGATGAACGGCTCGGGCATCGCCAGGCATATCAACTCGTCGACTTCCTCCCTCAGCATCTCGATTACGTCCCGCGGACCGACCGGCACAGCCAGCACCACGTGGCTTGGTTTCGATTGCTTGAGCCCTTTTAGCGCCGCCCGCACGGTAGCACCCGTGGCAATGCCATCGTCGATCACGATGACGCAGCGATTGGTTATCACAGGTGCCGGCCGCTCGCCGCAGTAGCGATGGCGTCGGCGTTCCAGTTCGCTGAGTTGCCGCTGCATTTCTTCGTCGAACCAGTTCGGCGGCGGTGCGATCTGGTTGAACAGTTCCTGATTGACTACCCACTTTGGCTCGGCACCATCGATAACCGCGCCCAGCGCCAGCTCCTCGTTGCCAGGCGCTCCGATCTTTCGCACCAGTACCAGATCGAGCGCTGCGTTGAGGCGTTGCGCCACCTCGAAGGCAACCGGAACCCCGCCGCGCGGCAGGGCAAGCACCAAGGGTTGTGCTTCTGCCAAGTGCTGCAGAGCTTCGGCTAATTCCAGGCCAGCATGGCTGCGGTCGCGAAACAGGTGGGACTCGGGCATTAAGGCGCGCATGGCTCACTCTCCGAATGGGTAGGTATCCGGAACGCTCTGATCATCGATCTGCTGTGGGCCGATCGGTTTGACCGCGGTGGTCTGTTCGAGCCAGAGCAGGGCGTCGAACTGTTCGGCAAGTATGGCTTGGAAATAATGGCTCTGGCGTTCAGTGGCCGGACGGTAGATCACGCCGATCGCCCGCTCCAGGCGGGGTTGTGCCAGCGCTTCGCGCAGCACGGGGTCGTCGCGCCAGTTGGTCAGGGACGCGGCGACTCCCGCCCGCAGAAATAGCTGCTCCCAGCTGCCCTCGAGGGACGGGCGGACCTGCTTGATCTGCATGGGCTCGTCCCAGTTGTCCGCGGCAGCCACCTCGCCGCGGTCGGTGCTCATGCCGATGAGTACGGCGTCGCGCCCATAGGCGGTGCGACACAACTCGCCAATGTTGAATTCGCCACGCCAGCCCATGGAGGTCGCTGCTGCGTTACCGATATGCGAGTTGTGGGCCCAGACCACCGCCTTGGCGGCGTCACCTCGACGCGCGAGCAGTGCGCGAAGTGTGTCGAACATGTGCCGGTCGCGCAGGTTCCAGGATTCGGTCGAGCCGCGGTACATCGCGCGGTAATACTGTTCGGCCGCTAGCACCACCCGCGCATTCTGCTCAGCATTGAAGAATTGGCCTCCGTCCTTTTGCAGATAGTCCAGTCGTTGACCAAGCAGAGCACGCAGCTGCTCCACCACTGCATCCTCGCAGGACGGCTCGCCGCGCATCACCTGGTGGCCATAGGCGGCCGGCTCGTCATGCCAGGGGCTCAGGCAGCCATAGCGCTGGCGGGCAGCCTGTGCAGCCGATGGGTCGACTTTGTCGAGATAGGTCAACACTTCCCGGATCGAGCTGCCTAGGCTGTAAACGTCCAGCCCGCGGAATTCGACGCGCTGCTCGGGCGCTTGCGCCGCGTTGTGCTCACGCAGCCAGGCGGTGAAATCTGCGACGTCGCGGTTGCGCCACATCCAGGTCGGAAAGCGGCGGAAGCCCTGCTCGAGCCATTCTGCCGGCGCCTGGTGGCGCACATCGCGGTCGATCATCGCGGCGTCCGGCCAGTCAGCCTCGGCGGCAACGATGGTGAAACCGTGCTGTTCGATCAGCCGGCGCGTAATGGCCGCGCGGGCTCGGTAAAACTCCGAAGTGCCGTGGCTGGCCTCGCCGATCAGCACCACGCGGGCATCGGCGAAACGGTCGAAGGCCTCGGCGAACGAGGGGGCGTCTATCGACGGCAACGGTTCAGCCTTCTGCTGTAGCAGGGTGATCAACTGCTCATCAGCCTGTTGCGGCGCGCGCGTGCGGGTGAGCGGCATGGCGTCATCTCCTTGGGCTTTCTACCGATGACCGACGCCGAACGGGGCTGTTCAGACCACTCGGCGGCTCGTCTACCGGCCAGCGGAGCGGCAGAACTAGATATCTGCAGCTAGCCTCTAAACACAGGCAACGCCGTTTCGGCCAGCCATTGCTGCCGAGGGCGCTATTGTTCAGAGGGGATATTCATGACGACCTGGATCATTGCTTACAGCAAAGACGGCAACACATCCATCCTCAGGACCGAGTCCGACCATAAGCCGGACATCGAAGAGGCCGTCGAATTGGTGACACGCAAGGCCGAGCAGGACTATGGCGATGAGGAAGACGCCTACGAGCACGATCCGGACGTCGAGGAAACACCCGCCACCCGGCTCGCCGAACGGTTCGGTATCACTGTGACCGGTATCAGCCAGGCCTGACCGTCAGGCCACCCGCCACACGCACTCGTCCCCAACCACATAGAGACGCCGGCCCGGGTCGGCGTCCAACTCCATCATTCCGGTGAAACTGCCAAAGGCAGGCAGAATGCTGACGTGTTCACCAATGCTGAAGCACGGCAGGCGTAGCCGCTGCCGGCCGCGGCCGCGCAGGCAGAAGGCCGGGTGCAGATGCCCGGCCAGGACGTGGTGGGTGGGGTGCGGGTGGGGCTCGTGTTGCAAGGCGAACGGCCCGAGCAGCAATGGCTCCGGGACGACGTCCAGGCCCAGGCTGGCCGGCGGATCGCCTGCGCGGCGGTCATGGTTGCCGCGCACGAGGGTAATCCTCAGCTCCGGATGGGTGCGACGCCAGTCGTGCAGCGGCGCGAGTGTGGACGGCACCTGCGATTCGGGGGCGTGAAGGAAGTCGCCAAGGAAGATCAGCCAGTCACTGGGATAGCGGGCCAGCAGCGCGTCGAGCTGCTGCAGGTTCGCTTGCGTCGTGCCGTGCGGCACCGGTTGGCCGAGCCGACGGTAAGCCGCTGCCTTACCGAAATGGATGTCGGCGACCAGCAGCGCCCGCCGTTCAGGCCAGTAGATGGCCTTGTCGGCAAGAAGCCACAGCTCGGTCTGTTGCAGCACGATGGGTAGGGAAGGGGACATGCGCGCCAGTGTATCGGCGTTCGGCGGCGCGCCCAAACTATCCAGCACGCCCTGTAGGAGCAGGCTCTGCCTGCGACTTGGCCGTTCAACCACCACGCCCGGTCGCAGGTAGAACCTGCTCCTACATGGAGCGGGCGCGGGTTTCCTGATCTGGCCTGGAAGCTTTGGGTAGGAGCAGGCTCTGCCTGCGACCTGGCCGCCCAACCACCACCCCCGGTCGCAGGTAGAACCTGCTCCTACATCGAGCGGGCACGCGGTGTTCCTGATCCGGCCAGGAAGCTTTGTGTAGGAGCAGGCTCTGCCTGCGACTCTGGCCGCTCAACCCTCACCCTCGGTCGCAGGTGGAACCTGCTCCTACATGGAGCGGGCGCGGGGTTCCTGATCTGGCCACGAAGCTCGTGTAGGAGCAGGCTCTGCCTGCGACGTTGGCCGCTCAACCCTCACCCTCGGTCGCAGGTAGGACCTGCTCCTACATGGAGCGGGCGCGGGTGTTCCTGATCTGGCCAGGAAGCTTTGTGTAGGAGCAGGCTCTGACTGCGACCTGGCCGCTCAACCCTCACCGTCGGTCGCAGGTAGAACCTGCTCCTACATGGAGCGGGCGTGGGGGTTCCTGATCTGGCCAGGAAGCTTTGTGTAGAAGCAGGCTCTGCCTGCGATCAAGCTGGCGCGTCAGCGAGCGGCTTTCTTCTGGCGGGGTGTGCCGTCCTTGGTCTGCCGCGGTTTGCGTTTGGGGGTGGTTTCGCGCTCGACGGCAATGCTGGCATCGGCCTCGGGCTGGTAGCCGCCGGGCCCGGCCGCCTTGTCCAGCTCGGCGACCATGCGGCGGATGCGGTCGGCCAGTTTTTCCGAGGTCATGCTTTCGCGGAAGCGTTCGACCATCAGCGGAAAGGCCAGCGGCGTGGTGCGCTTGACGACGTGCACGTCCAACGCTCGCTGCTGCAAGCGGCTCAACGTCTGCTCCAGCCGCTCGACCTCCAGCTCCTGGCGCAGCACCTCTTCTTCGGCCTGGGTCAGCAGCAGGTTAGCCGGGTCGTACTGGCGGAAGACGTCGAAGAACAGTCCGCTGGAGGCTTGCAGCTGCCGCGCACTTTTCTGTGCGCCGGGGTAGCCGGAAAACACCAGCCCGGCGATGCGCGCGATCTCGCGAAAACGCCGGCGCGCCAGCTCTCCGGCGTTGAGGCTGGCGAGCACGTCGTGCAGCAGGTTGTCCCGGCTGAACAGCGTTGGTGTGAGCCAGTGCAGCCAGTCCACCTCGGTCGCCGAGAGCAGCTCGAAGCCGTAGTCATTCACGGCAATGGAAAAGGTCAGCGGTTGGCGCTGGCCCATGCGCCAGGCCAGCAGGCTGGCCAGCCCCAGATGCACGTGTCGACCGGCGAAGGGGTAGAGGAACAGGTGCCAGCCCTCGCGCGACTTCATCACCTCGGCCAGCAACGTGCTTTCCGTGGGCAACGTCGACCAGTCCAGCTGCACGCGTAACAGCGGCTCGACCAGCTGCATCTCCGCGCTCTCGAACTGGCCGCGTGAAGCGGCACCGAGCTGCTCGACCACCGCATCGGCCAGTTCGCTGGACAGTGGCATGCGGCCGCCATTCCAGCGCGGCACGGCGGCCTTCTTGCCGGTGGCGCGGCTGACATAAGCAGTCATGTTCTCGACCCGCACCAGCTCCAGCAGGCGCCCGCCGAAGAGAAAGTTGTCGCCGGGGCGCAGGCGGGCAATGAAGCCTTCCTCGATAGTGCCCAGCGAGCGGCCGCTGCCACCCTTGGCCCAGAATTTCACCGTCAGGCTGGCGTCGCTGACGATGGTGCCGATGCTCATTCGGTGGCGCAGCGCGACGCGGCGGCTGGGGACTTTCCACAGCCCGGTCTCGTCCGGCTCGACGCGCTGATAGTCCGGGTAGGCCGTCAACGAATGCCCGCCATGACGCACGAACGCGAGCGCCCACTCCCAGTGGTCAGCGGTGAGTTCGCGGTACGACCAGGCCTGGCGCACTTCGGCGAACAATTCGTCCGGCCGGAAGCCTCCGCCCAATGCCATGCTGACCAGGTGCTGCACCAGCACATCGAGGGGACGATGCGGGGCGCTGCGGGCTTCGATGCGGCGTTCGGCGATGGCCACCTGCGCTGCTGCGGCTTCCACCACTTCGAAACTGTGCGTCGGTACCAGCGTGACCCGTGATGTCCGTCCGGGTGCGTGACCGGAGCGACCGGCGCGCTGCATCAGGCGCGCCACGCCCTTCGGCGAGCCGATCTGCAGCACCCGCTCGACCGGCAGGAAGTCGACGCCGAGGTCGAGGCTCGAGGTGCAGACCACTGCCTTCAAGGCGCCTTGCTTGAGGCCCAGTTCCACCCAGTCGCGCACCTCGCGCGCCAGCGAGCCATGGTGCAGGGCGATGAGTCCGGCCCAGTCCGGGCGGGCCTCGAGAATCGCTTGATACCAGATCTCGGACTGCGAACGGGTGTTGGTGAAGACCAGCGTGGTGGCGGCCGAATCGATCTCCTCGACGACCTGCGGCAGCATGCGCAGCCCCAGATGGCCGGCCCAGGGGAAGCGCTCGATGCTTGGCGGCAGCAGGGTGTCGACGCGCAAATCCTTGTCGACCTTGCCTTGCACCAGCTTGCCGGTGCCCGGATGCAGCAGCACGTCAAGCGCGTGCGGTTGGTTGCCCAAGGTGGCCGAAAGCCCCCAGACGATCAGCTCCGGCATCCACTGACGCAGCCGGGCCAGCGCCAGTTGCAGTTGCACCCCACGCTTGTTGCCCAGCAGTTCGTGCCACTCATCCACGACCAGCATGCGCAAGCCGGCAAACGCCTGGCGCGCGTCGGCGCGGGTCAGCAGCAGAGTGAGGCTTTCCGGCGTGGTGACCAGCGCACTGGGCAATCGCCGACCCTGGCGCGCCCGCTCGGCGCTGCTGGTGTCGCCGGTGCGCAGGCCGATGCTCCAGTTGATCTGCAGATCATCCAGCGGGGCTTGGAGGGCGCGGGCCGTGTCGGCGGCCAGGGCGCGCATGGGCGTGATCCAGAGGACGGTGAGTGGAGCGGGTTTGTCGGAATGCGGGACCGAGTCCTGCGCCGCCTTCGCGGGCAAGCCCGCTCCCACAGAAGCGAAGCGGTTGAGCGCGCCCATCCAGACGGCGTAGGTCTTGCCCGAGCCTGTGGTGGCATGAAGCAGGCCGGACTCGCCTTCATGGACCGCTTGCCACACCTGTTGCTGAAAAGGGAACGGCTGCCAACCGCGGGTGGCGAACCAGTGTTCGGCAAGGGAGGCGGGCGGCACGCTCATTCTTTGGTCCGCCCCCGATTCGAACCGAGGCCATGCCCCTGCTTTTCGTAGAAGCGAGCTTGCTCGCGATCATGGGCGTGCGCAGCGATGGGGATCGCCAGCAAGCTGGCTCCTACAACGGCGGGGTGCTTTTGCTCATCGTAGGAGCGAGCTTGCTCGCGATCATGGGCCTGCGATTCGACACGGATCGCCAGCAAGCTGGCTCCTACCGTGGCGGGCTGCTTTTGCTTTTCGTAGGAGTGAGCTTGCTCGGAATCATGAGGTTCCGCGCCGATGCGGATCGCCAGCAAGCTGGCTTCTCCAGTGGCGAGGTGCTTTTGCTTTTTGTAGGAGCGAGCTTGCTCGCGATCATGGGCCTCCGCGGCGACACGGATTGCCAGCAAGCTGGCTCCTACGGTGGCGGTGTGCTTTTGCTCTTCGTAGGAGCGAGCTTGCTCGCGATCATAGGGCTGCGCGGCGATGGGGATCGCCAGCAAGCTGGCTTCTACGGTGGTGGGATGCTTTTGCTTTTCGTAGGAGCGAGCTTGCTCGCGATCATAGGGCTGCGCGGCGACGTGGGTCGCCAGCAAGCTGGCTCCTACACAGGGCAGTCCGGCTTTTCCAGCTGATCGGATCATCCCAGCAATTCCTTCAGCGTTTCCAGGGTGTCGGCTTCGTCCACCGGCTTGTCCAGGCGCCAGCGCAGCATGCGCGGGAAGCGCACGGCGATGCCGCTCTTGTGGCGACTGCTGGCGGCGATGCCTTCGAAGCCGAGTTCGAACACCAGGGTCGGGGTCACGCTGCGCACGGGGCCGAATTTTTCCACGGTGGTCTTGCGCACGATGGCGTCGACCTTGCGCATTTCCTCGTCGGTGAGGCCGGAATAGGCCTTGGCGAAGGGCACCAGCTTGCGCTCCGGATCGCCCGGTTCTCCGTCCCAGACGGCGAAGGTGTAGTCGGTATAGAGGCTGGCGCGACGCCCGTGGCCGCGTTGCGCGTAGATCAGCACGGCGTCGACCGAATACGGATCGATCTTCCACTTCCACCAGACGCCTACGTCCTTGGTCCGGCCGACGCCGTACTGGGCGGCGCGGGCCTTGATCATCATGCCCTCGACACCTCGAGCACGTGACGCCTCGCGTTGTTGCGCGAGATCGTTCCAGTCGTTGCCGGTGACCAGCGGTGAAAGCATCAGTCGCGGGTTGGGGCATTGCCCAACTACCGTTTCGAGTTGTTGCCGGCGCTCGCGATGTTCACGTTGCCGCCAGTCGTCGCCCTGCCATTCCAGCAGGTCATAGGCGAGCACCGCGACGGGGGCGTCCTGCAGCACCTTGGCGGTCAGGTTCTTGCGGCCGATACGCTGCTGCAGCAAGGCGAAGGGCTGCACGCCGACGCGCTCGGTGGTTTCGCCATCTTCGCCTTCCGGTTGCTCGAAGAGCGCTTCCGTCGGCTCGCCGGGCGCGTGCTTCCAGACCAGGATCTCGCCGTCGATCACGGTGCCGTCCGGCAGGCAGCCGGCCAGTTCGCAGAGTTCCGGAAAGCGTTCGCTGACCAGCTCTTCGCCGCGCGACCAGACCCAGATCTGCCCGTCACGCTTGACCAGCTGCGCACGGATGCCGTCCCACTTCCATTCGATGAACCAGTTCTCCGGTGCGCCGAGCAGGGTGTCGAATTCTTCAACAGGCGCCTGCAACGGATGGGCGAGAAAGAACGGGTAGGGCTGGCCGCCGCGCTGGGCGTGCTCGTGTTCGGATTCGTCGGCGATCAGCGCGCGGTAGCCCTCGGCGCTCGGGCGGTGCGACAGATCGGTATAGCCCACCAGCCGCTGCGCCACGCGCTTGGGGTCGAGGTCGACCAGCGAGGCCAGCGCGCGGGTGACCAGCAGCTTCGACACGCCGACGCGAAAGGCGCCGGTGATCAGTTTGATGCAGACCATCAGGCTCAGGCGGTCCAGCTGTTTCCACAGCGCGGGCAATCGCTCGGCCAGCTCGTCCGGTGGCAAGCCGCGCAACGGCAGCAACTTGTCCTGCATCCACACGGCGAGCCCGTCATCGGAGCTGTGCTCGGCTTCCGGCATCAGCAGCGAGATGGTTTCGGCCATGTCGCCGACTGCCTGGTAGCTTTCCTCGAACAACCATTCCGGCAGTTCAGAGGCCTGCATGGCGGTTTCCCGCAGTACGCGGGTCGGCACCAGCTGGCGCGGCCGACCACCGGCCAGGAAGTACACGGCCCAGGCCGCGTCGGCCGGATCGGCGTCGCGGAAGTAGTCGCGCATCGCCGCGAGTTTGGCGTTGCTTGAGGTTGTCGCGTCGAGGCGGCTGTAGAGGGTGGCGAAGGCTTTCATCTCGGTCCACCTTCAACTGCGGTGACAATCCGCTCGTGAGTAAGTCCGAGTCTGCGTTGTGATTCCGGATCGCGAGCAAGCTCGCTCCTACGGGGTAGGTGTTGTGCCCCAGCGCGGATGCTTTTCTGTAGGAGCCAGCTTGCTGGCGATCCGTGGCGGCGTGGCGGTCCTGGATCGCAAGCAAGCTCGCTCCTACGGGGCCGGTGGTGTGCCCCAGCGCGGATGCTTTTCTGTAGGAGCCAGCTTGCTGGCGATCCGTGGCGGCGTGGCGGTTTCGGATCGCGAGCAAGCTCGCTCCTACAAGGACGGTTGTGTCGAATCTCGACGCTGAAGCCTGTGAGTGGGACGCCTATGGCATGGCTGCGGGTCATTCGGCCTCCTGCGTGGGGGTGTCATCCTCCTCGCCATACTCGGTCTCGAACGCCTGCGCATCGAGCCCACGCATCTCTCGCAGGTAACGGACAAGGATCGGCACCGAACCGTGGGTGACCATCACCCGCTCGGCGCCGGTCTGTTCGATGGCCCAGAGCAGTCCGGGCCAGTCGGCGTGATCAGATAGCACGAAGCCGCGGTCCACGCCGCGCCGCCGACGGGTGCCGCGCAGCATCATCCAGCCGCTGGCGAAGGCATCGGCATAGTCGCCGAAGCGGCGCATCCAGGTGCTGCCACCGGCTGAAGGCGGCGCGAGGATGATGGCCTGCTTCAAACGGGGATCGCCTTTTTTCAGGTCACCGGCATAGACGGTCGGCGGCAGGTAGATACCGCCCTCGCGGTAGACCTTGTTCAGCGGCTCCACTGCGCCATGAACCACGATGGTGCCGATGCTCTCATCGAGTCCGTGGAGGATGCGCTGCGCCTTGCCGAAGGCGTAGCAGAACAAGACGCTGGCGCGACCGGCTGCGGCGTTGGCGCGCCACCAGTCGTTGATCTCGCGGAATACCTCAGCTTGCGACGGCCACTTGTAGATCGGCAGGCCGAACGTCGATTCAGTGATGAAGGTATCGCAGCGCACCGGCTCGAACGGCGCGCAGGTCCCGTCCGGCTCGACCTTGTAGTCGCCGGAGGCAACCCAGACTTCACCCTTATATTCCAGCCGCACCTGGGCCGAGCCGAGCACGTGACCGGCCGGGTGGAAGCTGAGCCTGACGCCGTGATGCTCGATGGATTCACCATAAGCGAGCGTCTGCAGGGGCATGTCCGCGGCGATGCGCGAGCGCAGGATGCCTTCGCTGTCGCGCGAGGCCAGGTAGTGGCCCATGCCCCAGCGCGCATGGTCGCCGTGGGCGTGGGTGATGACGGCGCGGTCCACGGGCCGCCAGGGATCGATGTAGAAATCACCGGGCGGGCAATAGAGGCCTTCGGGGCGGGCAACGACGAGGTCCATGGGTACAGGCACTTTGCGGGCTTGTAGGGTTGGAGCGCATCGGCCGACGTGGAGTTCGGGCGGGTCGCACCCGAAGGGTCAGTCCACCAACTTCAGGTGCGAGGTGTCGGGTACGGGCGCATCGCTGGCGCGACGGCGCTCGCCCATGTCGCTGCCAACCGGGGCGAGGCTGAATTGGGTCAGGTCGACCGCGGGCGGTTCGGTAGCAGGCCGGGCATCCTGCAAGTCGGTGCCGGCTGGCGCGACGCCAAAATCCGGTGCCTCGACGTCGACGAAAGCTGCCATGTACTCATCACGCGGCGCGACCTTCAACGGCCCAGGCCGAGTTCCACTCGTAGCCACGGATGGCGCGGGCGGCGCTGTGGTTTCAGGCGGTGGGGGCGCCAGTTCGATTTCCTCTACCTCGACCGGCATGGGACGCACTTCGGCGATCGCGCCCGCACGGGCCATGGCCTGTCGATACTTCTCGACGCTGGCGTGGTCGAGGTCCTGCTTGATTACCACCCGGCGTCCGGAAAAGAGCGCGGCGATGCGCTGGGCGTCGGCCTGGAACAGCTTGGCCAGGTTGGCTTCGACTTGTTCGAGCGTAGCGCCAGGGGCTAGCTCCCCGGAAAATGCGATTTCGTAGCGACTCATCTTTGTTCAGGCCTCTGGCGCGGAGCGATGGGCTGATCATAGGAAGTCGACCCGTCGTTGGAAAGCGGCGGTTTCGCGCTTCGAGCACCAAGCGGCACTGGCAAATGCGCACTCGACCGGATGCGCGCCACGTGCCGTCGGTCGGCGAGGTCGAGTGGTCATGCGAGCGGGGCGAACAGCGCCTCGATGTCCGCCTGTTCCAGCTGCCAGTTCGCGGCCTGGCCCGCATCCAGCACGCCGGCGGCCAACTCGGCCTTGCGAGCCTGCAACTGCTGGATTTTTTCTTCGACGGTGTCGCGAGCGATCAGCTTGTAGACAAACACAGGCTTGTCCTGGCCGATGCGATGCGCGCGGTCGGTTGCCTGGTTTTCCGCCGCCGGGTTCCACCAGGGGTCGTAATGAATGACGGTGTCCGCGGCGGTCAGGTTGAGCCCGGTGCCGCCGGCCTTGAGGCTGATGAGAAACAGCGGTACTTCGCCGGCCTGGAAGCGTTTCACCGGGGTGCGGCGATCCTTGGTCTCGCCGGTGATCTGTACATACTCAATGGCCCTGGTGCGGAGCTCATCTTCGATCAGTGCGAGCATTGACGTGAACTGGGAGAACAGCAGAATGCGCCGGCCTTCGGCCAGCTGCTCGGTGAGCAGGTCCATCAGGCTGTCGAGCTTGCCCGAGGCGCTGGCGCGTGAAACTCTAGCGTCGCGCTTGACCAGGCGCAGGTCGCAGCAGACTTGGCGCAGTTTAAGCAGCGCATCGAGGATGACGATCTGGCTGCGCGCCAGGCCTTTGCTGTCGATCTCCTCACGCACCTTGTCGTCCATGGCCAGCCGGACGGTTTCGTAGAGGTCGCGCTGCGCCGGGCTCAGCTCCACCCAGTGAGTGATCTCGTTCTTGGGTGGCAGTTCATGCGCGACCTGTTCTTTGCGCCGCCGCAGCAGGAAAGGTCTGATTCGCGCGGTCAGGTGCTCGAGCCGGTCGCTATCGCCGTTCTTTTCGATTGGATGGCGATAGTCACGGTTGAAACGCTTGGTGTCGCCCAACCAGCCGGGCATCAGGAAATGAAACAGCGACCAAAGTTCGCCCAGGTGGTTTTCGAGCGGCGTGCCGGTCAGGCATAGGCGCTGTCGGGCATCGAGCCGCCCGGCGGCTTGTGCGGCTTTGCTGCTGGCGTTCTTGATGTTCTGCGCTTCGTCGAGCACCAGCAGGTGCAGCGGGATCTCGATCAAGCGCTCGATGTCACGCGGCAGCAGGGCATAGGTCGTGAGCAGCAGGTCGCAGTCATCCAGGCGCTCGTATTGCTGTTGCCGGGCTGTGCCGTGCAGCGTGACGACTTTCAAGTCCGGGGCGAAACGCGCCGCCTCGTCCTGCCAGTTGGGGATCAGGCTGGTCGGCATGACCACCAGCGAAGGGCGGTCCATGCGCCCGGATTGCTTCTCCAACAGCAGGTGCGCCAGGGTTTGCAGCGTCTTGCCGAGGCCCATGTCGTCGCCGAGCACACCGCCCATGCCGAGCGCGCGCAAGGTCTGCATCCAGCGCAGGCCATCGAGTTGGTATGGCCGCAGCTGGGCTTTCAATGCCGTCGGCGGTTCGACCGGCTGCTGCTGGTAGTCGCGCAGCCGCTGGGCGAAGTCGCGCAGTTGTTCGCCACCGCTCCAGCGCAGGTCGAGTGCATCGAGTTGGGCCAGGCGGGCGGCATCGGCGTGGCCGAGGCGCAGAGGCTCGGCCGCGGCGTGCTCGGGAAGGTAAAGCTCGGACAGGGTGCCGAGGATTGGCTTCAAGCGGCCAAAGGGCAGCAGGACTTGCAGCGGCTGGCCGTCATCGTCGCGGCGCTTGTCGAGTTGAACACGCAGGGTTTCGCCGTCGGCTCGCTGCGAGAGGGCCGGCGGGGAAAGCATTGCCGGGTTGCGCCGGATCAGGCCCAGCAGGACGGGCAACAGGCTGATCCGTTCGCCCTCGACGATGATGCCGAGTTCGAGATCGAACCAGCTGTGCTCCGGTGACTCATCGACATCGACGTACCAGGCTTCCACGGGCGTGAGGTCATAGGCGAAGCCAGGTTGCAGGATGATTTGCCAGCCTTCCTCGCGCAGTGCCTGCAGGTGCGCCTGGGAGAACTGCAACCAAGCCGCCTCGTTGGCCAGTTCGAACATTTCCGCGGAATCCTTCGGCAGTGCCTGGCTCTGGCGCAGCGCCGGGCGAAAGCCGAGGTCTTTCATGCGCTGGCGCAGGGCCTGTTCCGCATCCGGTTGCCGCGCAATGCTGCGTACCTGCGCGCCCTTGGTTTCGCGTACGCGCTGATCAGGCCGAGCCTTGCCGTGAACGCTGGTCCTGCCGTAGAGAAAAGTCAGGCCGGCGCGGTGCTGGTGGTCCGCGACCATGCGACCGCTGCCTGGCTGGTAATTCACTGCATGGTGGCTGCCGAGGGTCAGGCGAGGGGTCGGCTGCACATTGTCCACCACGATTTCTTGCGGCCTTGGGGGCGCGGGCAGTTGCGGCGCGATCTCGTTGAGCGTCAGGCTGAACCGCGCGGCCTGGGCCGAGGGCACAGATGGGGCCTCAAGCAGGTGACGCGCAAGGGGCGCCGGCAGCCCGTGGTCGATGAGGCCGAGCTCGCCCTTCGTCTCGTCGATGTAATAAAGCGGGTCGAGCGCGTGCAGCGGTCGGGCCTGCGCGTCCGCCATCTCCAGCTCGGCGTCGTAGCTACCGTCGGGCTGCTGCTTCCAGTTGAAGCGGGCCTGGCGTGCATCGGCGAGCGTCAGCGCGGGTTGCCGCCAATCAAGAAAGGCCCGGCCGGTCTCGAGAATCAGACGCAGGGTTTCGCCACCGTTTTCCCCACCGAGCAGGAACCCGTTGCCGCTGGGTCGGCACAGGCCGAGTAGCGCGGCGATGCGCAGGTCAAGCGGCTGCATGAACGCGGGCTTGCGAAAACTGGCCTCGCGCATTCCATAGTAAGGCTGGTGCTCGCCCCAGGTACCGTCCTTGCGCAGGCGGCACTTGAACGCTTCGACCAACAGGTCCGAGCGAAGCCGGTAGTGGACGCACCAGCCGTGCTCTGCAGGAAGCGCGTCGCTCAGCGCTTGAGGCAGTTGTGACAGCCAATGTTCCAGCGTGCCTGGAAGGTTGGCGTCATCCGGCTCGCAGGTGTTGGGTGCACGCTCGGCCTGCTCTTCGATCGTCAGGATGAGCGCGACGCAATGCTTGCAGTTCAGGCCTACCGGGCAGTTGCAGACGCAACTGAGCGTGCCGTCACGGGAGAGTTGCAGGGATTGCCGGTACGTCGCACCGCCTGTTCCGGCACAGGTGCCTTCGACGAACTGCTCCGTGTCGCGCAGCACCCGGGCGCGCCGCTCGGCCGCATAGCGCTGGCCGCGAGCGAGCGCGTTATCGGAAAACGGCAGGCGCCACGCCGGCGGCAGGGCGGGGAGGAACCTAGCGGCCATCGTGCGGCCATTCCAGGTCGCGCGCCTGGTGGGCTCGCCGCATCAGGGAGTGCCCGCCGCCAGGCGTTCGAGCAACGCTTCGAGGGTATTGAAGCGTTCCTCCGGTCGCTCCATCGGCACCTGGAATTTGAACACCGTCGCGCCCTCGAACTTGTAGCGGTTGGGCTGGCTCTGGATCAGCTTGATGAGCACCATCGGATCGACTTTGGTTTCGGCCGCAAACTCGATGCGACCGCCCTGCGGGCCGGCGTCGATCTTGGTGATGCCGAGCTGTTCCGCCTGCAGCTTGAGCAGTGTCAGGCGCACCAGGTTTTTAGTCGGGTCGGGCAGCAGGCCAAAGCGGTCGATCATCTCGACCTGCAGCTCCTTGAGCCCATCCTCGTCAGTGGCGTTGGCGATGCGCTTGTACAGGATCAGCCGCGCATGGACGTCTGGCAGGTAGTCCTCGGGTATCAGCGCCGGCAGGCGCAGGTTGATCTCCGGGCCGCCGCCCAGCGGCTGATCGAGGTTGGGCTGCTCGCCTTTCTGGATGGCCTTGACGGCGCGTTCGAGCATTTCCATATAAAGGGTGAAACCGACGGCCTGAATCTGGCCGCTCTGGCCTTCGCCGAGCAGTTCGCCCGCGCCCCGGATCTCCAGGTCGTGGGTCGCCAGCACGAAGCCGGCGCCCAAGTCCTGCGCATTGGCGATCGCTTCCAGACGCTTCTGCGCATCATCGGTCATGCCCTTGCGCGGCGGCGTAAGGAGATAGGCGTAGGCCTGGTGGTGACTGCGGCCGACACGGCCACGCAACTGGTGCAGCTGGGCCAGGCCGAACTTGTCGGCGCGTTCGATGATGATGGTGTTGGCGCTGGGCACGTCGATGCCGGTCTCGATGATGGTCGAGGCGACCAGCACATTGAAGCGCTTGTGATAGAAGTCGCCCATCACCTGTTCGAGTTCGCGCTCGCGCATTTGCCCGTGGCCGACGCCGATGCGCGCCTCCGGCACCAATGCGGCGATGTCGGCGGCGCACTTCTCGATGGTTTTGACGTCGTTGTGCAGGTAGTAGACCTGGCCGCCCCGCAGCAGCTCGCGCAGCAGGGCTTCCTTGATGACCGCGTCCTGCTGTTCCATGACAAAGGTGCGTACCGACAGCCGGCGCGCCGGCGGGGTGGCAATGATCGACAGGTCGCGCATGCCGGCTACAGCCATATTCAGCGTGCGCGGAATAGGTGTCGCGGTGAGAGTGAGGATGTCCACCTCGCTGCGCAGCGCCTTGAGTTGCTCCTTCTGGCGAACACCGAAGCGGTGCTCCTCGTCGATGATGACCAGGCCCAGGTTGGTGAACTTGACGTCATCCTGCAGCAGCTTGTGGGTCCCGATGAGGATGTCGACCTTGCCTTCGGCCAGCTCCTGCACCGCGCCCTGGATTTCCTTGGCCGATTTGAAGCGGCTCATTACCTCGACGCGCACCGGCCAATCGGCGAAGCGGTCGCGGAAGCTGTTGTAATGCTGCTGGGCGAGCAGGGTGGTCGGCACCAGTACGGCGACCTGCTTGCCGCTGTGCACGGCGATGAAGGCGGCGCGCATGGCCACTTCGGTCTTGCCGAAACCGACATCGCCGCAGATCAGGCGATCCATCGGCTTGGCCGCGAGCATGTCGCTGCGTACGGCCTCGATGGCTGCCTGCTGGTCCGGCGTCTCCTCGAAGGGGAAGCCAGCGCTGAAGGTTTCATAGTCAACCTGTGGGTCTTGGAATGCATGACCCTTGCGTGCGGCGCGGCGGGCATAGATGTCGAGCAACTCGGCTGCCACGTCGCGGACCTGCTCAGCGGCCTTGCGCTTGGCCTTCTGCCAGGTTTCCGAACCCAGGCGGTGCAGCGGGGCCAGTGCATCGTCGCTGCCGGTGTAGCGGGCGATCAGATGCAGGCTGGAAACCGGCACATAAAGCTTGGCTTCGTCGGCGTACTGCAGCATCAGAAATTCGGCCGACTGACCTTCGATCTCCAGCGTCACCAGGCCCTGGTAACGGCCGACGCCGTGGTCGATATGCACTACCGGCGCGCCTTCGCGCAGCTCGGTGAGATTCTTGATGACGTTCTCGCCGGCGTCGCGGGTCTTCTCGCGGCGGCGACGCTGCATGATGCGCTGGCCAAACAGCGGGCTCTCGGCGATCAAGGCCAGCGCCGGGTCCTGCAGTAGAAGGCCATCGTCGAGCGGGGCGATGGAGATCGCCAGGCGCTCCTGACTAGCGACGAATTGCGGCCAGCCACCGACCTCTTGCGGGCGCAATTTGAGCCGGGCGAGCAGCTCGAGCAATACCTCGCGACGGCCGGCGGATTCGGCGGTGAACAGCACGCGGCCCGGGAATTCCTCAAGGAAGCGCCTCAGCGCGCCCAGCGGCTCGCTGGCCTTGGCGTCGATGGCCAATTCGGGAAAGCGGCTCGCGGCGAAGCGCTCGCGGCCAATGCCGGGCTCAACGTCATCCGGGCCGGCGACCACCCGCGGCCAGGTCTTGAGCCGGGCGAAACAGTCTTCCACCGGGATGAAGAGTTCAGCGGGCGGCAGCAATGGGCGTTCGGGATCGACGCGGCGGTCCTCGTAACGCGTGCGCACGTCCTTCCAGAACTGCTCGGCGGCCTGCTCGATACCGGGGAGCGAGAACACCTGGGTGTCTTCCGGTAAATAGTCGAAGAGCGTGGAGGTCTCGTCGAAGAACAGCGGAAGGTAGTACTCGATCCCAGCCGGCGTGATACCCGTCGACAGGTCCTGGTAGACCGGGCACCGGCGGAAATCGACGTCGAAGCGCTCGCGAAAGCGGGCGCGAAAGCCGGTCACCGATTCCTTCCGGACTGGAAACTCGCGTGCAGGCAGCAGCCGGATGGATTCGACCTTGTCGATCGAGCGTTGGTTTTCGGGATCGAAGGTTCGCAGGGTTTCGATCTCGTCATCGAACAGGTCGATGCGATAGGGGAGGGTGCTGCCCATCGGGAACAGGTCGATCAGGGCGCCGCGGACGGCGAACTCACCATGTTCGTAGACGGTATCGACGCACCGGTAGCCCGCCGCTTCCAGACGGCTGCGCATCTGCTCGACGTCGAGCTTCTGGCCGATGTCCAATACCAGGCTGGAACCGAGCAGAAAGCGCTTGGGCGCCAGCCTGTGTAGCGCCGTGGTGATGGGGACTACCAGTACGCCGTGGTCGAGTTCCGGCAGCTGGTAGAGTGCTGCGATCCGCTGCGAAATGATGTCTTGGTGAGGTGAAAAGACATCGTAGGGCAGGGTTTCCCAATCCGGGAAGTGAAGCACTGGCAGCTCGGGCGCAAAGAAGGCGAGCTCTTCCTGCAGACGCTCGGCGCTCTGGCTGTCGGCGGTAAGGAGAAGGGTGAATCGCTTTGCGTTGCTGGCTGCTTCGGCAATCGCCAGGCTCAGCGCGGCTCCGGGAAGGTTGCCCCATTGTTGCTTGCCGCTGGCGGCAGGCATGGGCGGAAGGCGCAATACGGACACGGGTGGGCGTGGCTCCGGTCGTTAAAAATGGACCGCGAGGATTGTAACTATCCGCGCGGGACGCTGTCAGTGTTTCCGCTGCACAGATTGCCCGCGCTAGGGTGCGCCGGCATAATGTAGCCCCTTTTCTCAGCCCCTACATGTTGGAAGGAACTGCCCGTGACTCAGAAGCCCGACCAGTGTCTTGGTGAATGGATTGATCGAGAAGCCCTCGCCGAAGCGATGATTCCGCTGATTGGTCAGCTGTATCGTAACAACAACGTGGTGACTTCCATCTATGGTCGCGGCCTGATCAACCGTTCGGTGATCGCGCTGCTCAAAGCTCATCGTTTCGCGCGCCATCGCCAGGCCGATGAGGCCGAACTGTGCGTCAACGAAACCCATCAGATTCTCACCACTATGAGCAAGATGGAGCTGGGCGCCGCGTCGGTTGACCTGGGCAAGCTGGTCGCCAAATTCAAGGCCGAGGGCAATGGTCGCAGCCTCGATCAGTTCGTCCGTGACGAACTGGCTGAAGTGGCTGGCAAGCGCAACACCACGGGCGTGCATAAAGGGACCGATGTCGTGCTCTATGGCTTCGGTCGTATTGGACGCCTGCTCGCCCGCATCCTGATCGAGAAGACCGGTGGCGGCGACGGGCTGCGCCTGCGTGCGATTGTCGTGCGCAAGGGCGCCGAGAACGACCTGGTCAAGCGCGCCAGCCTGCTGCGTCGCGATTCGGTGCATGGTCCGTTCGACGGCACCATCCACATCGATGCGGAAAACAACACCATTACCGCCAACGGCAGCCTGATCCAGGTGATCTACTCGAACGATCCGTCGACGGTCGACTACACCCAGTACGGTATCGAGAACGCACTGCTGGTCGATAACACCGGTAAGTGGCGCGATGCCGAAGGTCTCAGCCAGCATCTCAAGTGCCCAGGCGTTGCGCGCGTGGTGCTGACTGCGCCTGGCAAGGGCGAGCTGAAGAACATTGTACATGGCATCAACCATGACGAAATCACGGCAGATGACAAGATCGTCTCGGCTGCCTCATGCACCACAAATGCCATCGTGCCTGTGCTCAAGGCAGTCAACGACCAGTACGGCATCGTCAATGGTCACGTCGAAACCGTGCACTCCTATACCAACGACCAGAACCTGATCGACAACTTCCACAAGGGCAGTCGTCGGGGTCGCAGTGCCGCGCTGAACATGGTCATCACGGAAACGGGCGCAGCCACGGCTGCGGCCAAGGCCCTGCCGGTGCTCAAGGGTAAGCTGACCGGCAACGCCATTCGTGTACCGACGCCGAACGTCTCCATGGCCATCCTCAACCTGAACCTGGAAAAGGCGACGTCGCGCGACGAAATCAACGAATACCTGCGCCAGATGGCGATGCATTCGGATCTGCAGAAGCAGATCGACTTCGTCAGCTCGCAGGAGGTCGTCTCGACTGACTTCGTCGGCTCGCGTTATGCCGGCGTGGTGGATGCCGAGGCGACGATTTGCAGCGACAATCGTGTCGTGCTGTACGTCTGGTATGACAACGAGTTCGGCTACAGCTGCCAGGTGGTTCGAGTGATGGAAGACATGGCCGGGGTCAACCCGCCTGCATTCCCTCGCTAAGCGAATCGCTGCAATAAACGGGAGCTTCGGCTCCCGTTTTGCGTTTTTTGGGTTCGATGGACTGGCGAAGACGTCTTGCTGGCGTCACCCGCGCCATAGATGGTCAATTCCTGCCGCTTGTCCTCAGTCAAAATTTTGAAAGACCTTGGGTGGTCAGTGGCGGGTCACGGCCTCTATAATCGGGCGGATTTCTACCTGGGCCCGCGGCATAGCGTCGCGCTGATATCGCATCAGCGCGTGTTGTGCAATTCAACTTTGCGCTAGACCGCGAGGCTCGTAAAAAAAGCATTCAAAATCAGTGGTTAGGCGAACCGATGATCAATATAAAACGTGGGCTAGATCTGCCCATTGCAGGTGCGCCGGCGCAGCGTATCGAGGCCGGCAGGCCTGTGCGAAGCGTCGCCGTAATAGGGTTTGACTACCCGGGTATGAAGCCGACCATGGACGTCCAGGTCGGCGATCGCGTCAAGTTGGGGCAGGCTTTGTTTTCGGACAAGAAGACCCCCGGCGTGACGTTCACGGCGCCTGGCGCGGGTGTGGTAAGTGCCATCCATCGTGGCGAGAAGCGCGTCCTGCAGTCGGTTGTGATCGACCTTGAAGGCAACGACGAGCTGACATTCAGCCAGTATGCCGAGGCTGAACTTGAAGGCCTGAGCGATGCCCAGGTGCGTGAGAATCTCCAGCAATCAGGGCTCTGGGTCGCCTTGCGTACCCGTCCGTACAGCAAGGTGCCTGCGACCGACGCGGTGCCCCATTCGATCTTCGTTACGGCAATCGATACGCATCCGCTGGCTGCCGATCCTGCTGTGGTGATCGGTGAGCGCATCGCTGAATTCGAAGCCGGTCTGAAGGTGCTTGCACGCCTGGGCAAAGTCTTCCTATGCAAGGCTGAAGGTGCCTCGATCCCCGGTCAGCAGATTGCCAACGTACAGGCCGAGAATTTTGCCGGCCCTCACCCGGCCGGTCTCGCCGGGACCCACATTCATTTCCTCGATCCGGTCAGTGCCAGCAAGAGCGTCTGGACAATCGGCTACCAGGACGTCATCGCCGTCGGTGCGTTGTTCACGACGGGGCATCTGTCTGTCGAGCGAGTGCTTTCGCTTGCGGGCCCCGTGGTCGAAAAACCTCGTCTGATTCGTGCTCGTCTGGGCGCTAATCTTGACGAACTGACGGCCGGCGAACTTCAGTCAGGCGCCAACCGGGTGGTGTCGGGCTCCGTGCTGGGCGGTCGTACCGCGCATGGTGCCTTCGCCTACCTGGGGCGATACCACCAGCAGATCTCCTGCCTGCGTGAAGGCAAAGAACGCGAGATGCTGCACTACCTGCGTGCCGGTGCCGAGAAGCACTCGATACTCAACATCTATATCTCCAAGTTGATGGGCGGCAAGAAGTTTGCCTTCTCGACTTCCACCAACGGCAGCCCGCGGGCGATGGTGCCGGTAGGTAACTACGAAGAGGTCATGCCGCTCGATATCCTGCCGACCCAGTTGCTGCGATCGCTCATCGTCGGTGACACAGAGGTGGCGCAGAAGCTCGGCTGCCTGGAACTCGACGAGGAAGACCTGGCGCTGTGCACTTATGTTTGCGCCGGCAAATACGAATACGGCCCGATCCTGCGGGACAATTTAACCCGTATCGAGAAGGAGGGTTAAGGCATGGGCATTCGCGCATTCCTCGACAAGATCGAGCATCACTTCGAAAAAGGCGGCAAGTATGAAAAGTGGTACGCGCTTTACGAAGCGGCTGACACCTTTCTCTACCGCCCTGGCAGCGTAACCAAGACCACCGCCCATGTGCGCGACGGCATCGACCTCAAGCGGATGATGATCACCGTCTGGCTCTGCACATTCCCGGCGATGTTCTTCGGCATGTGGAACACCGGCTACCAGGCCAACCTGATCTACGCGCAGAACCCGGATCTGCTCGCCGCTCAGGCGGGCTGGCACATGGCGCTGATCAGTGCACTGGCGGGCTTCGACCCGAACAGCCTGTGGGATAACTTCATACAGGGCGCCGCCTACTTCCTCCCGGTGTATGCGGTCACCTTTATCGTTGGTGGGTTCTGGGAAGTCCTGTTCGCCTCGATCCGTAAGCACGAGGTCAACGAAGGATTCTTCGTCACCTCCGTGCTGTTCGCGTTGACGCTGCCCCCGAGCATTCCGCTTTGGCAGGTCGCGCTAGGCATCAGCTTCGGTATCGTGATTGGCAAGGAAATCTTCGGCGGTACCGGCAAGAACTTCCTCAACCCAGCGCTGACGGGGCGTGCCTTCCTCTTCTTCGCTTATCCGGCGCAGATGTCGGGTGACGCGGTCTGGACCGCAGTCGATGGTTTCGCCGGTGCTACGGCCCTGAGCCTGAGCTTCGCTGGCGGCATCGAGAATGTCGTGCAGAGCGGGATTTCCTGGATGGATGCCTTCGTTGGAACCATCCACGGTTCGATCGGCGAGACCAGCACCCTGGCGATCTTCATCGGCGGTGCGGTACTGCTGGCAACCAAGATTGCCTCGATGCGTATCGTCGCGGGCACCATGATCGGTCTGATCGCGCTCAGCACGTTGTTCAACCTCATCGGCTCCGACAGCAACGCGATGTTCGCCATGCCTTGGTACTGGCACATGGCGGTCGGTGGCTTTGCTTTCGGCCTGATCTTCATGACTACCGATCCGGTATCGGCGGCCATGACCAATACCGGTAAATGGGTCTATGGCATCGTCATTGGTGTGATGGTCGTGCTGATCCGTGTCGTCAACCCGGCCTTCCCGGAGGGCATGATGCTGGCGATCCTGTTCGCCAACCTCTGTGCACCCTTGATTGACCATTTTGTCATCCAGGCCAATATCAAGCGGAGGCTGGCACGCAATGTCTAGTCAAAAAGAATCCACTGCCCGTACGCTGGTAGTGGCCCTGTTGGTCTGCCTGGTGTGCTCGGTATTTGTTGCCGGCGCAGCGGTCGCGCTTCGCCCGACTCAGCTTGAAAACCGCCAGTTGGACAAGCAGCGCAGTATCCTGGCAATCGCCGGTCTCGGTGAGGTCGGCATGTCGGCCAATCAGGTCAAGACCTTGTACAGCGAGCGGATTGTGGCTCGCCTGGTTGATCTGGAAACCGGCGAGTTCAGCGATGAGTTCGATCCGAACAGCTTCGACCCACTGGTCGCGGCAAAGGACCCAAAGCTGTCTCAAGCGTTGCCAAGCGAGGAAGATATCGCCTCGATCAAGCGGCGCGAGCGGTACAGCGTTGTCTATATCGTCGAAGAGAATGATTCGATCGATACGCTGATCATGCCCATTCGTGGCTATGGGCTCTGGTCCACGCTGTACGGTTTCATCGCGGTCAAGGGCGACCTAAACACTGTGGAAGGCCTGGGCTTCTACCAGCACGGCGAGACCCCGGGTCTTGGCGGCGAGGTCGATAACCCGAAATGGCGTAGCCAGTGGCAGGGCAAGGAGCTCTTCAACGACGACGGCAAGCTGGCCATTCAGGTGGTCAAGGGTGGCGTCGATCCGCAAAGTCCGCGTGCCGACCACCAGGTCGATGCACTGGCCGGTGCAACCCTGACCAGTAACGGTGTGAACAACCTGTTGCGCTTCTGGCTGGGTGAAGACGGCTTCGGTCCATTTATCGCTAACCTACGCGATGGGGAGGCTTGATCATGTCGCAACCCACTATTAAGGAAGTCCTGTTCAATCCGGTCTTCAACAACAACCCCATCGGCTTGCAGATCCTCGGGATCTGCTCGGCCCTGGCCGTTACCTCCAACCTAAAGACAGCGTTGGTCATGTCCGTTGCGCTGACGCTGGTAGTGGCATTCTCCAACCTGTTCATCTCGATGATCCGCAGCCAGATCCCGGGTTCGATCCGCATGATCGTGCAGATGGTGATCATCGCTTCGCTGGTAATCCTCGTCGACCAGGTCCTGAAAGCCTATGCCTTCAGTCTGTCCAAGCAGCTTTCGGTGTTCGTTGGTCTGATCATCACCAACTGCATCGTAATGGGCCGCGCCGAAGCATTCGCTATGCAGAATCCGCCCATGCTGTCGTTCTTCGATGGGCTGGGTAACGGCCTGGGATACAGCGCTATGCTGATTGCTCTGGGGATCATCCGAGAGTTGTTCGGCGCCGGCAAGCTGATGGGCTACACCATCCTGCCGGTTGTCAACGACGGCGGTTGGTACTTGCCCAACGGCATGATGCTGCTGCCGCCTTCGGCCTTCTTCCTTATCGGCCTGTTCATCTGGGGCATTCGCAGCTGGAAGAGGGAGCAGGTCGAGAAGCCTTCCTTCAAGATGGCCCCGCAAGTCTCGAACAAGGAGGCTTATTAATGGAGCATTACATCAGCCTGTTCGTCCGCGCCGTGTTCATCGAGAACATGGCCCTGGCGTTCTTCCTCGGCATGTGTACCTTTATCGCAATTTCGAAGAAGGTCGAAACGGCGATCGGTCTAGGCATCGCGGTAATCGTGGTGCAAGCCATCACCGTGCCGGCCAACAACCTGATCTACACCTACCTTCTGAAAGCCGGTGCGCTGTCCTGGGCCGGCCTGCCCGAAGTCGATCTCAGTTTCCTTGGGTTGCTTAGCTACATTGGCGTTATCGCCGCCATCGTGCAGATCCTCGAAATGACGCTCGATAAGTACGTGCCGAGCCTCTATAACGCGCTCGGTGTGTTCCTGCCGCTGATCACCGTTAACTGCGCCATCATGGGCGGCACGCTGTTCATGGTCGAGCGTGATTACAACCTGGCCGAGAGCGCCGTGTACGGTGTCGGCTCCGGTTTGTCATGGGCGTTGGCGATCGCGTTGCTGGCCGGCATCCGCGAGAAGCTCAAGTACAGCGACGTACCGGATGGTTTGCAGGGGCTCGGGATCACCTTCATCACCATCGGACTGATGTCGCTGGGCTTCATGTCTTTCTCTGGCGTACAGCTGTAAGGACGGGATGAACTGATGAGTTACGAAATTTTCCTCGCCATCGGCATGTTCACCGCCATCGTGCTCGCGCTGGTAGTGATCATCCTCGCGGCGCGCGCCAAGCTGGTCTCCAGCGGTGATGTGAACATCGAGATCAATGGTGAACGCACCATTACCGTTCCGGCTGGCGGCAAGCTGCTGCAAACCCTGGCCGCGAACAATATTTTCCTTTCATCTGCCTGCGGCGGTGGCGGTACCTGCGCTCAGTGCAAGTGCGTCGTCGAAAGCGGCGGTGGTGAGATGCTGCCGACCGAGGAGTCGCACTTCACCCGCCGCGAAGCCGGGGAAGGCTGGCGCCTGTCCTGTCAGACTCCGGTCAAGGCAGACATGAAGATCGAGGTCCCGGAAGAAGTCTTCGGCGTGAAAAAGTGGGAATGCACGGTGGCGTCGAACCCCAACGTGGCCACCTTCATCAAGGAGCTGACGCTGCGCCTGCCTGAAGGCGAGAATGTCGACTTCCGCGCGGGTGGTTATGTACAGCTCGAATGCCCACCGCACACCGTCAATTACAAGGATTTCGATATCCAGCCGGAGTTTCGCGGCGACTGGGACAAGTTCAATCTCTGGAAGTATGTCTCCAAGGTCGACGAAACCACGATTCGCGCCTATTCGATGGCCAACTACCCCGAAGAAAAGGGCATCGTGAAGTTCAACATCCGCGTGGCTTCGCCGCCGCCGGGGCGTGACGAGCTGCCACCGGGCAAGATGTCGTCCTGGGTGTTCGGTCTCAAGCCGGGCGACAAGGTCACCGTATATGGTCCTTTCGGTGAGTTCTTCGCCAAGGACACAGACGCCGAAATGGTCTTCATCGGCGGCGGCGCGGGCATGGCTCCGATGCGCTCGCACATCTTCGATCAGCTGAAGCGCCTGAAGTCCAAGCGCAAGATGAGCTTCTGGTACGGTGCGCGCTCGATGCGCGAAGCGTTCTATGTCGACGAGTACGACCAGCTCCAGGCCGAGAATGAAAACTTCAAGTGGCACTTGGCGCTGTCCGACCCGCTGCCAGAAGATAACTGGGAAGGGCCGACCGGCTTCATCCATAACGTGCTGTACGAGAACTACCTCAAGGACCATCCGGCACCTGAGGACTGCGAGTTCTACATGTGCGGCCCGCCCATGATGAACGCCTCGGTGATCAAGATGCTTACCGACCTTGGCGTCGAACCGGAAAACATCCTGCTTGACGACTTCGGCGGATAGCATGGTTCTTGCGTCACTACGGCCCGTCATCGTTGTCGCTCTTGCGACAGCCCTGACGGGCTGTCTTTTTCAAGACAAGCTCGAAAGCTTCTCTGGCCCGACGATGGGCAGTACGTACACCGTGAAATACGTGGCCGGCTCTGGGACACCGGACAGGGCGACGTTGCAACGGGACACCGAGGTCATCCTGGCGGATATCGACAAACAGATGTCGACCTACCGTGCGGACTCTGACATCGAGGCCTTCAATGCTTTACCAGCGGGCACCTGTAGCGCAATGCCTGCGGGTGTGCTCGAGCTGGTCCAGGTCGGGCGGCAGCTGTCGGAAGACAGTAAGGGTGCCTTCGACCTGACCGTAGAGCCACTTCTCAACCTTTGGGGCTTCGGTCCACAGGGCAAGGGCGAAGTGGTCCCGACAGCAGAGCAGATTGCAGAAACCATGCAGATCGTCGGGCAGCATCACCTTCGCGTCGAAGGTGGAAAGCTGTGCAAGGACGCAGCCGTCCAAGTCGACTTCAACAGCATCGCTGCCGGTTATGCGGTGGACAGGGTGTCTGCCAACCTGGAGGCTGCGGGCGTGACGAGCTACCTGGTCGAGATCACAGGTGAACTGAGGGCTCAAGGTCACAAGCCCGACGGTATGCCTTGGCGCGTGGCTATCGAAGCGCCGCACGATAATGAGCGCGTGGCGCAGCGGATCATCGAGCTGGACGGCCTGGGCGTCTCGACATCTGGAGACTACCGCAACTACTTCGAGCGTGACGGCAAACGCTACTCGCATACGCTCGACCCGCAGACAGGCGCACCGATCGAGCATCGGCTGGCTGCGGTGACGGTCGTGAATGAATCGACCTTGATGGCGGACGGATTGTCTACCCTGCTCATGGTCCTTGGACCCGAGCGTGGCTTGGCTTACGCGTCCGAGCGGGATTTAGCGGCGTTCTTCGTGATTCACGAAGGGCAGGAATTCATCAGTAAGAGCACCGGCGCCTTCGACGGGTTGTTCGGTGCGGGAGCAGAGCAATGACCTGGTTACTGGTATTCATGATCATGCTGCTGGTGGTCTTTGGTATGGCCATAGGCGTGATCATGGGGCGCAAGCCTATCGCAGGTTCCTGTGGTGGCATCGCCAATCTTGGGATCGAGAAAGAGTGTTCGATCTGTGGCGGCAGCCGCGAGAAATGCGAGGAAGTGAACGAACAGGCGAAGCAGGGCGCTAAAGCAGATCTCGCATACGACGCGACCAGACGCTGAGCCTTGGCTCGAATCATCGCCTCCAGTGATCGAGGCGTATCGCGATGCGCTGGCATGTCCTTGTGTTGGCGCACAAGCGTTGCCTGAATCAATCGATTTTTGATAGTTGCGGCAGTAATGCCTGCCGCGTCAGGGGTGAATATGGCGGTTTACAACTACGACGTGGTGATACTGGGTTCCGGACCTGCCGGAGAAGGGGCCGCAATGAACGCGGTCAAGGCGGGGCGCAAGGTAGCGGTCGTCGACAGCCGCCCCCATGTTGGCGGCAACTCAACTCACCTCGGCACCATTCCGTCGAAAGCGCTGCGCCATTCGGTGCGGCAGATCATGCAATACAACACCAACCCCTTGTTTCGGCAGATCGGCGAACCGCGCTGGTTTTCCTTCCCAGATGTACTGAAAAGCGCTGAAAGCGTTATTGCCAAGCAGGTCACCTCGCGCACCGGTTACTACGCGCGTAACCGAATCGACCTCTTTTTCGGCACCGCGAGCTTTGCCGATGAGCAGACCGTTGAGGTCGTCAGTGCCAATGGTATGGTCGAAAAGCTTGTAGCAAACCAGTTCATCATTGCGACAGGCTCACGTCCCTACCGCCCGAACGACATCGATTTCACGCACCCGCGCATCTATGACAGCGACACCATCCTGACCCTTAGTCACACACCGCGTCGGTTGATCATCTACGGAGCAGGCGTCATTGGTTCTGAATATGCTTCGATCTTTAGTGGTCTTGGCGTGCTGGTCGATCTCATCGACAACCGTGACCAGCTGCTTAGTTTCCTCGACGACGAGATCTCCGATGCGCTGAGCTATCACTTGCGCAATAACAATGTACTGATTCGCCATCGCGAGGAGTACGAGCGTGTGGAGGGTGTCGACAACGGGGTGATCCTGCACCTCAAGTCAGGCAAGAAGATCAAGGCAGATGCGTTTCTCTGGTGCAACGGTCGCACCGGTAATACTGACAAGCTGGCACTCGAAAACATTGGGCTGAAGGTGAACAGTCGCGGGCAGATCCATGTCGATGAGCATTACCGTACCGACGTCGGCAATATCTATGCGGCGGGGGACGTGATCGGTTGGCCGTCACTGGCAAGTGCGGCTTATGACCAAGGCCGCTCCGCGGCGGGAAGTATTGTGGATAACGACAGCTGGCGCTTCGTCGATGACGTTCCGACTGGCATCTACACCATCCCGGAGATCAGCTCGATCGGCAAGAACGAGCGTGAGCTCACCGAGGCCAAGATTCCTTACGAAGTTGGCAAGGCATTTTTCAAGAGCATGGCCCGGGCGCAGATATCGGCCGAGCCGGTTGGAATGCTGAAGATCCTGTTCCACCGCGAATCCCTGGCGGTGCTGGGCGTGCACTGCTTCGGTTACCAAGCTTCGGAAATTGTCCATATCGGTCAGGCAATCATGAACCAGCCCGGCGAAGCCAATACCATCAAGTACTTCATCAATACGACGTTCAACTATCCGACCATGGCCGAAGCCTATCGCGTCGCCGCGTTCGACGGCCTCAACCGGCTTTTTTGAGCGGCTCCGACCGGTGGCCTGAGCCGGTCGGAGATGATCCCCGGACGTGGCGCTGGCCCAACCGGGAAAGTTTCTAGTTCAGGTACGCAAGCCGCCTCCATGCGACTGGTCCGGTTCAGCCCCTGCTGCGCAGGGTGCTGACCGCCAGTTCAGGGTAGTCGGTGATCAGGCTGTCTACGCCAAAGTCGGAGAGTCTGCGCATGAGCGCAGGCTCGTTGACCGTCCAGACCGAGACGTGCAAGCCATGCTGCTGCGCCTTGGCGATGCGTTCCGGCGTGCACAATGTCCATTTCAGGACAAGGTATTCGCACCCGTATTGCTTGGCCACCTTGATCGGGTCGAGCCAGGCGTACTCCGCGACCAGTCCGCATGAAAGCTCTGGTGCCAGCCGCTTGAGCGCCCTGAGCACCTCGCGTGAGCCGGAGGTGACGGTAATCTTGTCAAGCAAACCGTAGTGGTTGGCAAGCGCCCGGATCGCCTGTACCGAGCGTGCGGCCCGTACGCGCGAGGCGCTCTTGACTTCCAGTTGCCAGTGCTCGAAGTCACACTCTTCGAAGAGCTCCGCCAAGCGCGGGATGGGGCAGGGCTGCTTCCAGCCGGGGCCGCCCTGGCGTGCGTCATAGCGGACCAGGTTGTCGGCCTCCTGCTCGGCGACTTTGCCGCGTCGACCGGTCGTGCGTTTGAGAGTGGGGTCATGAATCACCATCAGCTCGCCGTCCTTCGACAAATGAAGGTCCAACTCGCAACGGCGCACGCCGTCCTCAAGGCATCGCTTGAAACCGATCAAGGTATTTTCGGGGGCTTCGCCCTTGGCGCCTCGGTGGCCATAGATGAGTGTCACGATACGTTTCTCGCTGTACTAGGGGTGCTGGCCCGCGGTGACGGGTTGACGGTGTCGAACGCTGTCGATGACCCGGTCGCCTTCGAAATAGACCGAAAATTCCCGATAGTCCCACCGGGTGATCGGAGGCCGGCCGACGGCTGGATGCTCTTCGTCCGCGAGGCCAAAGTGATCCAATACCCGGTTCTTTGAATCCCCACGGGCGGGCATCTCGATATTCGGTAGTCCTTGCTGGCCGACCGGTATTCGGACGACCTCGGCGTTGGCTGCAGTGCAGAGCAGAAGAGCGATCAAAGAGGGGAGGAAGCGCATGTTCAGGTTCCTTGCAGGGTTTCTCTAGCCAGGCGCCGTTGTGTCGCCTGTTTCTGCAGGATATGGCGCGCCAGGAGTTGTCGCTGTGCATCAGTCAGCGCTTCGAAAGACGTACCGATGGTGAAGCGTCCGTCACCCATTGCCTGGCAGCTGGCAATCCGCGCTCGCAGCAGCATGCCAAGCCCCTGCGGCATCAGCATGAACTTGAGTAGCCAGATCGAATCTTCTTGCAGCGGTTGATCATGGACGAAACTGATGCCGCCTTCTGAGAGGATTACCTCTCGTGTCGAGTCGATGTCGTTCAACAGCGTCTGAGCCAGCGCCTGGCCAACGAGATCGATACGCTTGTTCTGCACCTTGAGATAGCTCGCCAGGGTGCGGTTACGTTCGCTAATCTGGCGTATCAGATGCTGCGCCTCGAACTCCAGTTGATTGAGTTCGGCGAGCAGGTCGAACAATTTTTCGGACCCACCCTGAACGGCTGTCATAGCCCGGTCCGGAGGCAGGATTTCCAGTGCGATGACGTCCTCGATGCGATAGTATTCGCGTCGATCTTCAATGTCTTCGGTAGGCATGTCAGTCCCTGGGCTGCAGTGATGGCTTGATTGTATCAGCCTGCGTTGCCGCGTCATTCAGCTTGTTCCTCGTCAGCGAAAGCGAACCCGTCGATTTATGTTCAGACCGCTGTCCGTGTATATCGGGGCGCGTTACACACGCGCCAGACGTCGCAGCCTCTTCGTCTCCTTCATCTCATTCACGTCCATGATCGGATTGGCGCTTGGTGTGCTGGTGATGATCGTCGTTCTCTCGGTGATGAACGGCTTCGATCATGAAATGCGAACGCGCGTGCTGGGCATGGTCCCGCATGCCACGATCGAAAGCCCGGTGCCGATCGACGACTGGCGTACCTTGGGCGAACGATTGGCAGCGCATCCCCAGGTCGAAGCGGTGGCGCCTTTCATTCAGATGCAGGGGTTGTTGACCAACCAAGGCCAGGTCAGCAAGACCCTGATCAATGCGGTTGACCCGCAGCTTGAAGGGCAGGTTTCGATCATCGGGCAGTTCTTTCAGGAAGGCTCGCTCGAAGCGCTCGAACCCGGCGAGTTCGGCATCGTGCTGGGCGATAATGCCGCACGTAAGCTCGGCGTCGGCGTTGGCGACAAGGTGACGTTCGTCGCGCCGGAGGTTTCGGTCACGCCCGCTGGCGTGTTTCCCCGCATGAAGCGTTTCACTGTGCAAGGCATCTTCCATGTCGGCGCTGGCGAGATCGACGGCCACGTAGCGATGGCCAACATATCGGATCTGGCTCGGCTGCACCGCTGGCGGCCTGACCAGGTGCAGGGATTGCGTTTGCGCTTCGCCGATCTGTTCCAGGCGCCGCGAATCGCCTGGGAACTGGCGGGCGGTCTCGGCGAGGATTTCTACTCGCGTGATTGGACCCGAACGCACGGCAATCTCTACCAGGCGATTCGTATGGAGAAGGCCATGATCGGCCTGCTGCTGTTGCTGATTGTCGCCGTCGCTGCGTTCAACATCATTTCGACGCTGGTGATGGTCGTCACCGACAAGCGGGGCGATATCGCCATCCTGCGGACGCTGGGAGCGACGCCACGGCAGATCATGGCGATCTTTATGGTGCAGGGCACTGTGATTGGCGTCGTCGGCACGCTGGTAGGGGCGCTGCTTGGTATTTTCGCTGCGCTGAATGTCAGCGGGTGGATAGCGGCCCTGGAGCGCCTGATCGGCCATAAATTTCTCAACGCCGATGTCTATTTCATCGACTATCTACCGTCTCGGGTGATGACGGCGGATGTCGTCCAGGTCTGTGTCGCAGCTCTTGTCCTGAGTTTTCTCGCCACCCTGTACCCGGCCTGGCGCGCAGCGCGTACCCAACCGGCCGAGGCGCTACGTTATGAGTGAGCTGGTTATGAACGAGTGGTCACCGGAACAGGCGGTGCTCAGCTGCCGCAACCTCGGCAAACGCTACGAGCAAGGCCCCGAGTCGGTCAGTGTGCTGTCTGATCTGCAGCTCGAGCTCTACCCGGGCCAGCGAGTCGCCATTGTCGGTAGTTCTGGTTCCGGCAAGAGTACTTTGCTCAACCTCCTGGGTGGTCTCGACACGCCCAGCGAAGGAAGCGTCTGGCTGGCCGGTGAGGAGCTGTCCGCGTTGAGCGAGAAGGATCGCGGTCTGTTGCGCAACCGTGCGCTGGGATTCGTTTATCAGTTCCATCACCTGCTACCCGAGTTCACCGCGCTGGAAAACGTCTGCATGCCGTTGCTGATCGGCAAGGTGCCGATCCCCGAAGCGCGCCGCCGATCAAGCGAACTGCTCTCGCGCGTCGGCCTCGGGCATCGTCTCGCCCACAAACCCGCCGAGCTGTCCGGCGGCGAGCGCCAGCGTGTGGCCATTGCCCGGGCGCTGGCGAACCAGCCGGCCCTGGTCCTGCTGGATGAGCCCACCGGGAACCTCGATCACCATACGGCACAGGGCATACAGGACCTGATGCTCGAACTGAGCGTGTCGTTGCGTACCGCGTTTCTGGTCGTGACACACGATCCACAGCTCGCCGGGCAGATGGACAAGGTACTGCGCCTCGAAGATGGTCGCCTGGTGGAGGCGTGATGTTCAGACCCTTGAGCCTCTTCATTGGCAGCCGCTACACGCGCGCCAAACGTCGTAATCACTTCATTTCGTTCATCTCGTTGACATCCATGATCGGTCTGGCGCTTGGGGTGCTGGCGATGATCATGGTGCTTTCGGTGATGAACGGCTTTCAGCGTGAGATGAGCAACCGCATCCTCGGGATGGTGCCTCACGCCGTAGTTACAGGGGCAGGGCAGCCGCTGGACGACTGGCGGGCCATAGCCGAGCGACTCGATACCCATCCTCAGGTCTTGGGCGCGGCGCCGGTCACCCAGCTCGAAGGGATGTTGTCGTTCAAGGGCAACATGCAGCCCATCGAGATCAACGGGATCGATCCGCAGGCCGAAACGCAAGTCTCGATCTTAGGATCGAAGATGGTTGGAGGGCGTCTGGACGACCTTCGTCCCGGTGAGTCCGGCGTCATCATCGGCCTGATGACGGCGCGTCGGTTCGGTTTGAGGATTGGCGACAAGCTGACGCTCATCGTGCCGGAGCTTAGCGATGCGCCGGGTGGGATCACGCCGCGCATGCAGCGCTTAAACGTGGTCGGCGTGTTCAAGGTCGGTGCTGAACTGGACGGTAGTCTGGCCATGATCCATCGTGCCGATGCCGCGCGCATCCAGAAGTGGAATGCCGAGCAGGTCGAGGGCGTCCGGGTCCGGCTGGCCGATCTCTACCGAGCTCCAGAGGTGGCGGGTGAGCTGGTGGCGATGATGGGTGAGGGATATGGCGCGCGTGATTGGTCGCTGACTCAGGGCAGCTTGTTCAGCGCGATGAAGATGGAGAAAACCATGATCGGCCTGCTGTTATTGCTGATCGTTGCGGTGGCCGCGTTCAACATCATTGCGACGCTGATCATGGTGGTCGCTGACAAACGGGCTGATATCGCGATTCTACGGACGTTGGGCGCAACGCCACGCCAGGTCATGACCATTTTCATGGTACAGGGCAGCATCATCGGTCTGACCGGGACGCTCATCGGCACCGTGCTTGGCGTCATGGGGGCACTCAACGTCAGCGCGCTCGTCGGCTGGTTGGAGCGCGTCACCGGGCAGCACATCTTCAGCTCGGACGTCTACTTCATCAACACGCTGCCATCCGAATTGCGTCTTGAAGATGTCGTGCTGGTGACACTGGCGGCCTTGCTGCTGAGCTTCCTTGCGACGCTCTATCCCGCTTGGCGCGCGGCCCAGACACAGCCGGCCGAAGCCCTGCGCTACGAATAGGCCTAGCGGCGCGATCGCTGGCGCCTGCGCCAGTTTCGCGCCACCCACCAGCGCCAGTACGCCTGTGTCGCGACATAGCCAAATACGGCCACGCCGATCCCCACGACGAGCGAGCCGAGAAATAGCGGCTGCCAGTGGCTTTCCAGCATCTTGGTTACCCAGGCTAGGCTGAGCTCCATCGGCATGGGCGAGACGGGCGTGTCCATCAACCAGGCCCCCACCTTGTAGTTGCAATAGAAAACAGGCGGCATGGTCAGGGGGTTGGTCAGCCAAACCAGACCAACGGCGATGGGCAGGTTGGCCCTGGCCGGTACGGCGCACAGCGCGGCGACGAGCATTTGCATTGGCATCGGGATCATGGCCCAGAACAAACCGATCGCCATCGCGCGGGCCACCGAGTGTCGGTTGAGATGCAGCAGGTTGGGATCATGTATCAGCGTGCCGAGAAAGCGCAGGGATTTATTGGCCTTAATACGGTCCGGGTGCGGCATGTAGCGTTTGAAAAAACGACGCGGCATGAAGGTTCTCTGGCAGGCTGAGCGGGCGATTATGCCTGAAACGAGAAGCGTCGCTGGGCGCTGATTTTGTAACAGCTGCTACTGTCGACAGGCGACAGGAGGTCGCACGGTGAGCCTGGCGGGCTTACCTTGGAACGGAATCCGGGAGATCAGATGCGTTCAGCATTGCTGTCGCTTGCAGCGGGCCTGCTTTTGCTGCGTTTCCTACCTCAACTACCTCCGCTGTGGGGTGTTGCGTCACTGCTGCTCCTTGGTCTGGCGTTGCTGCGTACTCGCCTGTGGCTGGTGGCGTTTCTTGCGTTAGGTCTGGGCTGGGCGTGTTTGCAGGCGTATCGGTCGTTGGACGATCGTTTACCTCCCGGGCTCGACGGCCGAACGTTCTGGGTCGAGGGCACCGTGGTCGGGCTGCCCAGCACCCAGGGTGCCGTGGTGCGGTTCGAGTTGGAGCAGGTCACCTCCCGACATGCGGGGCTGCCGACGCGTATTCGGCTTGCCTGGTACGGCGGACCGTCGCTGCGATCGGGTGAACGATGGCGTATGGCAGCAACGCTCAAGCGTCCCCGTGGGCTGGTTAATCCGCATGCGTTCGATTACGAAGCCTGGCTGCTATCCCACCGGGTCGGTGCTACCGGGACGGTCAAGGCCGGCGAGTTGCGCGCTTCCCCGCCATATGCCAGCGGTTGGAGGGATTCCCTCAGGCAGCGTTTGCGGCAGGTGCCTGCGCAGGGTCGCTCCGGGGTGATCGCGGCGCTCGTCGTCGGTGATGACAGTGGGTTGTCCCAGACAGATTGGCAGGTGTTACAGGCCACAGGCACCGTCCACCTGATGGTCATCTCTGGCCAGCATGTCGGCATGCTCGCCGGGCTGCTCTACGGTTTCGTTGCCCTCCTGTCGCGGGTCGGGTTCTGGCCGGCTCGCTTGCCATGGCTACCTTGCGCTTGTTTGCTGGCCGGTTTCGGCGCCTTGGCCTACGGCTGGCTTGCCGGTTTCGACGTACCCGTGCAGCGTGCCTGCCTGATGGTGGTGCTGGTGCTGGCGTGGCGCTTGCGCTTTCGTCACCTGGGTGTCTGGTTGCCGCTTTTGATCGCGTTGAATGCGGTCTTGCTATACGACCCGCTGGTTGCCCTGCAGTCTGGGTTCTGGCTCTCCTTTCTGGCGGTGGCCTTCTTGGCGCTGGTGTTCCGCTGGCGCTTGGGCGTGCTGCCCTGGTGGCATACGCTCGGCCGCGCACAGTGGAGCATGTCTCTCGGTTTGCTGCCGATTCTCCTGGCTCTGGGCTTGCCGGTGAGCCTGACCGCTCCCTTGGCGAACCTGCTCGCCGTACCGTTGGTGAGCCTGTTGGTCGTGCCCCTCTCCCTGTTGGGTACGTTGCTGCTGGCGATTCCCTGGATAGGTGAAACGCTCCTTTGGATCGCTGGTGGCCTGATCTCACTGCTGTTCGAAGTGCTCGGGCTACTCGCGGCCTGGCAGCCGGCGTGGCTGGCGCCGGCCATGCCGCTCTGGGCATGGGCGATGGTCATGCTGGGTACGCTGATCGTTCTGCTCCCCGCCGGTGTACCGTCGCGGGCGTTGGGTTGGCTGCTGTTGGCACCGTTGCTTTTCCCGCCTGTTGAAAAGCCGGGCATCGGTGAGGCCGAAGTCTGGGTACTCGACGTAGGGCAGGGGCTCTCCGTGCTGGTTCGTACCGCCGAGCACGCGATGCTCTACGACGCCGGACCCCGCCATGGCGAATTCGACATCGGTGAGCGTGTCGTGCTCCCGTCGTTGCGCGGGTTGGGTGTCACGGGGCTCGACATAATGCTGTTGAGCCACGCCGACAGCGATCATGCCGGAGGGGCAGAAGCTATCCAGCGGGGGCTGGGACCGAGGCGGGTCATCAGCGGCGAACCTGGGCGACTCCCGGCCCCTCTCGGTGCCGAGCCGTGCCGCTCGGGTGAGCAATGGGAGTGGGATGAAGTACGCTTCAGCTTATGGCATTCGAATGCGAGCAAGGGCAATGCAGCGTCCTGCGTGCTGCTCATAGAGGCGAACGGGGAGCGCCTGTTGCTGACCGGTGATATCGATGCCGGCGCCGAACGGGCGCTGGTGGGCAGTACGATGCCGATCCAGGCTCGGTGGCTTTTGGTCGCGCACCATGGCAGCCGCAGCTCATCTTCGGCAGCCTTGCTCGACGCGGTCGGTGCCAGCGAGGCGCTCATTTCTCGCAGCTACCATAATGCGTTTGGCCATCCACATGCCGACGTTGTGGCGCGTCTGGCTCAAGCAGGTGCACGTATCCATGACACGGCGCTATCGGGTGCGTTGCGCTTGTCGCTTGGGCGTTTCGAGCCCGTCTCAACATCCCGCGACGAGCAGCGATTCTGGCGGGAAAAATGAGAACCCGCGCCGTCGGCGGCCTGCCGACCCTATGCTAGAGTGGCGCCACTTTTTAGTGGGGGATTCGTCTCGTGTGGGAGCTGGTCAAAGCAGGTGGCTGGATTATGCTGCCAATCATTCTTTGTTCCATCGCGGCTGCTGGCATCGTTGCCGAGCGCCTCTGGACTTTGCGGCCCAGCCGCGTCACCCCTCCGCATCTGCTCGGCCAGGTGTGGAAGTGGATAAAGGAAAAGAAGCTGAGCAACCAGAAGCTCAAGGAGCTGCGAGCCGATTCGCCCTTGGGTGAGATCCTTGCAGCCGGCCTGGCCAATTCGAAGCATGGCCGCGAAATCATGAAGGAATGCATCGAGGAAGCGGCGGCGCGCGTCATCCACAACCTCGAACGCTATCTGAATGCTCTTGGAACCATCGCCGGCATTGCGCCTCTGCTCGGGCTGTTGGGAACGGTGCTGGGCATGATCGAGATTTTCAGCGCCTTCATGGGCTCGGGGATGGCCAACGCTCCGCTGTTAGCTTCAGGTATCTCCAAAGCGCTGATCACGACGGCAGCAGGGCTGATGGTGGGCATTCCGGCGCTGTTCTTCCATCGCTTCCTCCTACGCCGGGTCGAGGAGTTGGTTGTCGGTATGGAGCAGGAGGCTATCAAGCTGGTCGAAGTCGTGCAGGGCGACCGTGACGTCGATCTGGGCGAGGGCAAAGCGTGAAATTTCGACGCAAGGTGCGGGATAACGTCGATATCGGGCTGGCACCGCTGATCGACGTGGTCTTCATTCTGCTGTTGTTCTTCGTGGTAACCACCACCTTTACTCGCGAAACGCAGTTGAAGGTTGACTTGCCCGAAGCGGCCAGCGGTACCCCACCGGATCAGGCGGAGAAGAAGCAGCTCGAAGTGGTGATCGACGTCGACGGTACGTTCTCGCTCAATGGCAAGGCCCTGATCAAGCACGATCTGGATACCCTGATGGCCGCACTGGCCAAGGAGTCTGCAGGCGACACCAGCTTGCCCATGATCATCAGTGCCGACGGGAAAAGCCCACACCAGGCTGTCATCACTGCCATGGATGCCGCCGGCAAGCTGGGCTTCGCCCATCTGCGTATCACCACCGTCGAGGCGCAGCCGGAGCCCTGATGTCGTTCGCTGATCGTCTCCAGCGCGCCTGGTACCAGGGCCATTCCGCCCTTTCGGTGTTAAGGCCGCTCGAGGCACTGTACCGCCACGTAGCCCGGCGACGCCGACAGCGCTTCCTGGACGGAGCCGCCCCTTCGTACAAGGCGCCAGTTCCGGTCATCGTCGTAGGCAATATCACGGTTGGCGGTACTGGCAAGACGCCGATGATCCTCTGGTTGATCGAGCACTGCCGAAGTCGTGGCTTGAGGGTTGGGGTCGTCAGCCGTGGCTATGGAGCCAAGCCACCTTCGCTGCCCTGGCGAGTGCAAGCCGAACAAACCGCCAGTGAAGCGGGCGATGAACCCTTGCTCATCGTCCAGCGCACGGGCGTTCCGCTGATGATCGATCCTGACCGGGCGAGAGCCGTGCAGTGCCTGTTGGCCGCCGAGCCGCTTGACCTGGTGCTGTCCGATGATGGACTTCAACATTATCAACTTGCCCGAGACCTTGAGCTGGTGTTGATCGACGCCGCGCGCGGGCTGGGTAATGGGCACTGCTTGCCAGCGGGGCCGTTGCGTGAGCCTGTTGAACGCCTCGAGGCGGTCGATGCCGTACTGTTGAACGGGGCGACCAGCGATTGCAAGGAGGGCTACGGCTTTGCCTTGCAGCCCTCGAGTCTGGTCGAACTAGCTTCCTTGCAGGCTTGGCCGCTGGATCATTTCCCGCCGGGGCAATCGCTCCATGCAGTGGCTGGTATCGGCAATCCGGAGCGTTTCTTCGCTACGCTCGAGGCGCTACACTGGCGGCCGATTCCGCATCCGTTCGCCGATCACGCCCGCTATAGCCTCGAGCAGCTGACATTCAGCCCTTCGCTGCCGTTGGTGATGACCGAGAAGGACGCGGTCAAATGCCGGGCATTCGCGCCTTCCGGCTGGTGCTATCTGCAGGTACAGGCCAAGCCTTCCCAAGCCTTTGTTGCCTGGTTTGACGCTCAGTTGGATCGGCTACTGCCCGATCACCCATAAGCCGCTCGCCTGCAACGCAGTCGGCTGCTTTCAAGGACTGCGCATGGACACCAAACTTCTCGATATTCTCGCTTGCCCGCTTTGCAAAGGCCCACTGAAGCTCGCTGATGACAAGTCTGAACTGATCTGCAAGGCCGATGGCCTGGCATTCCCGGTGCGTGAAGGGATTCCAGTGATGCTCGAGGGTGAGGCTCGTACGCTGGATGTCGATGAGCGCTTGGACAAATGAGTGCACCTTTTACTGTCGTCATTCCTGCTCGCTATGCATCGAGCCGCCTGCCAGGCAAGCCGCTGCTGGATATAGCTGGCAAGCCGATGATCCGCCGCGTTTGGGAGCAGGCCTGCCGCAGCGCCGCTGAGCGCGTTGTGATCGCCACTGATGACGAGCGCATTATGGCGGCGTGCAAGGAGTTCGGTGCCGATGCGGTTCTGACCAGCGCCGAGCACAACTCGGGGACCGATCGTTTGGCTGAAGTGGCGCGAGTGCTTGGGCTTGCGAGCGACGCAATCATCGTCAATGTGCAGGGCGACGAGCCGCTGATTCCGCCGGCCGTAATCAACCAGGTCGCAGAGAATCTGGCAGGTCATCCCGAGGCGGCTATTGCAACTCTCGCTGAGCCTATCGAAGACGCCGGTGCGTTGTTCAATCCGAACGTGGTCAAGGTGCTTGCCGACATCAACGGGCTTGCGCTTACTTTCAGTCGCGCGCCGCTGCCCTGGGCTCGTGACGAGTTCGCACAAGACCGTTCCATGCTTGCGGTGAACGTGCCGTATCGACGTCACATCGGTATCTATGCCTACCGTGCCGGATTTCTTCAGGACTTCGTCGGCTGGGGACCTTGCTGGCTGGAGAACACCGAATGCCTCGAACAGTTACGGGCGCTCTGGAATGGGGTCCGCATTCATGTCGACGATGCTGTCGAGGCGCCGCCAGCGGGCGTTGATACCCCCGAGGATCTCGAGCGCCTCCGGCAACTCCTGGGGGCGCAGGGGTGAGGGTACTGTTCGTTTGCATGGGGAACATTTGCCGTTCCCCTACTGCCGAAGCGGTCTTTCGTGCTCGGGTCGATGCGGCAGGTCTCGATGATCGTATCGTTATCGACTCGGCTGGTACGGGCGGCTGGCATGTTGGCAAAGCGCCAGATCCGCGTGCGTGCGAGGCAGCAGCGAGCCGTGGCTATGATCTTCGAAGCCTTCGCGCGAGGCAGGTGACGCGTGACGACTTTCATCGATTCGATTTGATTCTGGTAATGGATCACGACAATCTGGCCCTCTTGCAAGCAATACGTCCAAGCGACGCGACCGCAGAAGTCGATCTGCTACTTAGGCGCTACGGTGTCGATGAAGAAGTAGTCCCGGATCCCTATTACGGCGGGGCAGAGGGTTTTGATCATATGTTGGAATTGGTTGAGCAGGCTGCCGAAGGGCTGCTCGATGAAGCCAGGAGCCGCCTGTGAGCCTGTCGATCGAAACCGACCGTTCCTTGCAGCCCTTCAACACCTTCGGTATCGATGCGTCCGCGGCTCGCTACGCCGAGGCTAGGTCCGATGCGGATGTGCGTGACGCCATCGCTGAGGCGCGCGAACTCAGCCTGCCGTTGCGCGTCATTGGTGGTGGCAGCAACCTTGTCCTGACTGGCGACGTCGATGCGATGGTCCTGCGGATGGCGAGCCGGGGCATACGAATTCTGTCCGATGACGGTGATCAAGTTGTGGTTGAGGCTGAGGCGGGCGAACCCTGGCATCCTTTTGTAGGGCACTGCCTCGCGCTGGGCCTCGGGGGACTTGAGAACCTAAGCCTGATTCCAGGCACAGTCGGCGCGTCGCCGATCCAGAACGTCGGCGCCTACGGCGTGGAAATCAAGGATGTGTTTGCCGGATTGACCGCAATGGACAGGCAAACCTCCGAACTGCGCGATTTCGAACTGAGCGACTGCGAGTTCGATTACCGGGACAGCATTTTCAAGCGCGAACCTGATCGCTACATCATCCTGCGTGTCCGTTTCACGCTTAGACGAACACCAGTGCTCAGGCTGGACTATGGGCCGCTTCGTCTACGTTTGCAGCAGGAGGGCATCGAGACACCAACGCCCTCAGACGTCGGTCGCGCCGTGTGCGCGGTGCGTAGCGCAAAATTGCCCGATCCGGCGGTCCTCGGTAATGCCGGCAGTTTTTTCAAGAATCCGGTGGTCAGCCAGGCAGTTGCGGAAACGCTGCGTGAGCGCTTTCCTGATCTGGTCGCCTATCCGCAGCCGAACCGTCAGCTGAAGCTGGCGGCTGGTTGGCTAATCGAGAGGGCGGGCTGGAAAGGTTTTCGCGATGGCGCGGTCGGCGTTCATGAGCACCAGGCCCTAGTGTTGGTTAACTACGGCGGCGCAGAAGGGATGGAGGTTTTGCAGCTCGCTCGGCGGATACAGGCTGACATCTCCGAGCGTTTTGGCGTGCAACTCGAGATCGAACCGAACGTCCTCTGATGCAGAGCGGCGGTAGATCGCTATCGACATTTTCCATTTCCATGTGTCGCGAAAACAAAAAAGGGATGCCGCGAGGCATCCCTTTTTGCTTGCAAGGGCTTGATCAGTCCTGGTGCTTGCGCACGCTGTCCTGATCATCGGCCTCGGCGGGAGATTCGACCTGCTGGTCGTCGTCACCGGCCGGTGCCTTTGGCTCCTCTGGTGCTTGCTCCGCCGCTTCCCTCGCCGCTGGCGCTTCGATGATCTCGGCTACTCTGCCTTGTTCACTCAGCGTCGGCTCGGCTCCGGGTTCGTCCACCGTCAACGGCTGCTCGATTGCTTGCGCTTGTTGACGTTGTTCTGGCGTGAACGAGGTGGCCGGTGCCTGCTCTGGTGTCCCTGCCGACGGTTCCTGCGCATCGCCAGCTACGATTTCGGGACTCGCCAGCGGCTGTTCGGCGGCCAGCTTGGCTTCAGCGTCCGCTTTTGCCTTCGCTTCGGCAGCTTCTTTGGCAAGCCGCTCCTGCTCCAGGCGACGGCGGCGAACTTCGCGAGGATCGTTCGGTGCGCGGCCCGATGGCGTTGACACGGGCGTGGCCGGTTCAGCAGCGGGTGTCGGTTCGGCTGGCGCGTCACCTGCAGGCTCGCTGGACGCGGGCAGCGCGACAGGCTCGACGGTTACCGCCGGTGCAGGGGCGCGTACTTCCTGCTTGGTTTCGCTGATGTCGGTGGCCGCTGGCGCTTGGATCTCTTCGTCAGCGGATGGCGCTTCAACAGCCTGGGCAGCGGCTGGAGCCGGTTCGCTGGCGACAGGCGTCTGCTCTGGGGCGGGCTCAGCAGGCGTCTCGGTATCCGCAGTGTTCGCCGCCAAGGCCGCAGCGGTGGCGGCGATCGCAACCTGCTCCGACTTCACTGGCGCATGGCTTTCAGTGCCTTCAGCGACATTCGCAGCGGTGGCTTCACCTTCCTCTTCGATCTCGTTGCCGTTGGCATCACGTTGGCGGTCGCGGCGGTTGCTGCGACGGCGCTGACCACGGGAACGGCGACGCGGACGTTCGCTGCCCTCGGCATTGTCCTGATCGTCCTGGCTATTTTCGAGAGACTCTTCGTTCTGCTGCAGCCCGTCATCGGCTAACGCCTGCTCCACGCGAGGCTTGCGCTCTTCGCGTGGCGGGCGCGCCTTGCGCTCGATGGCTTCTTCAGCGACCGGAGCGGGGGTAGCCTGTGGCGCTTCATCCAGCGGGGCGCGGAGCTCGCGCTTACGCTCTTCGCGAGGCTGGCGATCTTCGCGTGGCGTGCGCTCGCGGCGAGCCTGCGGCTGAGGTGCGGTATCCGTGTTATCAGGCTGGGCTTCGCGCGGTTCACGTGGCTTGCGCTCTTCACGCGGTGGGCGTGGCTGGCGCTCTTCGCGTGCTGGGCGCTCTTCACGAGCTTGGCGTTCTTCGCGCGGGGCGCGCTCCTCGCGCGGCTTGCGCTCTTCGTCGCGATTGGCGCGCGAGTCCCGGCGGCGGTTCTGTTGGCGGCCGCTGCGGCGTTCATCATTGCGCTGCGAGCGATTACCGCCGTTGGCGGGCTTCTTCTCGGTTTCTGCCTGGGGCGTTTCCTGCTTGCCTGCGAACAGGCCAATCAGTGACTTGACCAAACCTTTGAACAGGCTGGGTTCTTGCGCGGCCGGAACGGCGACCGAGGCGGTCGGCACAGGTGTCGGAGTCGGGGCGGGCGCGGTACGCTGCGGCGCGGTCTTGACTGCGGCCTCCTGGCGAACAAGCGTGCGGGTGGCGCTGACTGGTTGGGCTTCTTCGGCTTCGCTCGGGCTCATCTCATAGCTGGCCTGGCCAGCGATGATGTCCGGGCTGTCGTCGCGTAGGCGCTGCACCTCGAAGTGCGGGGTTTCCAGATGATCGTCCGGCAGGATGAAGATGCGAGCACGGGTGCGCAGTTCTATCTTGGTAATCGCGTTGCGCTTTTCGTTGAGCAGGAACGCGGCGACCTGGAAGGGCACGCGGGCGCGGACTTCGGCGGTACGGTCTTTGAGGGCTTCTTCTTCGATCAGGCGAAGGATGGCGAGCGAGAGCGATTCGACGTCGCGAATGATGCCCTGGCCGTTGCAGCGTGGGCAGACAATGCCGCTTGTTTCGCCGAGAGATGGCCGCAGGCGTTGGCGGGACATCTCCAGCAGGCCGAAGCGCGAGATGCGACCGACCTGGATGCGTGCACGGTCGGCCTCGAGGGCTTCACGTACCTTTTCCTCGACAGCGCGCTGGTTCTTGGCTGGCGTCATGTCGATAAAGTCGATGACGATCAGGCCGCCAATGTCGCGCAGGCGCAGCTGGCGAGCGATTTCCTCGGCGGCTTCGAGGTTGGTATGCAGTGCCGTTTCTTCGATGTCGCCGCCTTTGGTGGCGCGCGCCGAGTTGATGTCGATAGACACCAGCGCTTCGGTCGGGTCGATTACGATAGAGCCGCCGGACGGAAGCTTCACTTCACGTTGAAAGGCGGTCTCGATCTGGCTTTCGATCTGGAAGCGGTTGAAGAGGGGAACGCTGTCTTCGTACAGCTTGATCTTGCTGGCGTACTGAGGCATGACCTGCTGAATGAAGGATAGTGCTTCATTCTGCGCTTCCACGCTGTCGATCAGCACTTCGCCGATGTCCTGGCGAAGGTAATCGCGAATGGCGCGGATGATGACGTTGGATTCCTGATAGATCAGGAAGGGCGCTGCGCGGTCCTGCGAGGCTTCCTTCACAGCGGCCCAGAGTTGCAGCAGATAATCCAGGTCCCACTGCAGCTCTTCGCTGGACCGGCCAAGGCCGGCTGTCCGTACGATCAGGCCCATGTCTGCCGGAATGTCCAGGCCATTGAGGGCTTCGCGAAGTTCGTTGCGCTCTTCACCCTCGATGCGGCGGGAAATGCCCCCGGCGCGAGGGTTGTTCGGCATCAGGACCAGGTAGCGACCGGCCAGACTGATGAAGGTAGTAAGGGCTGCACCCTTGTTTCCACGTTCTTCCTTCTCGACCTGGACGATAACTTCCTGGCCTTCGCTCAAAACATCCTTGATGTTGACCCGGCCTTCAGGCGCTTTCTTGAAGTATTCGCGGGAAATCTCTTTGAGCGGCAAAAAGCCGTGGCGGTCGGCGCCGAAATCAACGAAAGCGGCTTCGAGGCTCGGCTCGACGCGAGTGATCTTGCCCTTGTAGATATTCGCTTTCTTCTGTTCGCGTGCGCCAGATTCGATATCAAGATCGAACAGACGCTGGCCGTCGACCAGTGCGACACGCAACTCTTCGGGCTGAGTTGCGTTAATTAGCATTCTTTTCATGTTGTACCGTCGGTTTCCAGTGAGGCGGAAACAACGCTCGGCACACACGACTCTCGCGGTCGGTGTCAGGTGAGTCAGGAATGGTTGTGAGGCACTCCAGTGTCCAGCGATGTGAGGCCGACAAGGCCAGCGTCGCGACGACGTCTCCTGCATGCTGCCGAAACAGCTGCAATGGTTCGGGAGGAGGAATCAGCAAACGGTTGCGGACGAAATGATGCGTCTGCGAAAGCCTGTGCTACGCAACCGGTGGCTGTGCATCTCCACCCAACACTCATACTTTGAAAATCGGGTGCCGCTCGCAGAATCCGGGAGCGGGTTGTCGATTTCGCGATTCCCCATCGGGGGCACGCATCATGTCTTCAAGGCTTGTTTCGGTGCTTCACCGCTACTGAAGGGAAGCGCCGTCGGACGGCCTCACGTCCTCGAACATTGCTGGGGCGGGAATGGCGGTTTCGCTTGCATTCCGCAACCAGGCCACTTTTGGCGGCGCTCGGGACTATAACAGCAATGTTTAAGTGCTTCAAATCCATGAAAATTGATATGATCCGGCGATGACCAATATCCCTTCCCAGACCTCCGGCGTACAGATGCTCGAGGTCTCGCCGGAGCTTGCCGGCCAGCGCATCGACAACTTCCTTCGTACTCAGCTGAAGGGCGTGCCGAAGACCTTGATCTACCGCATCCTTCGTAAAGGAGAGGTGCGTGTGAACAAAGGGCGCATCAAGCCCGAATACAAACTACAGGCAGGCGATGTGGTGCGGGTGCCGCCATTGCGGCTGGCCGAGCGCGACGAGGTCGTGCCGCTGGCGCAGGGCCTGCTCGAGCGGCTTGAGGCGGTGATCGTCTACGAAGACAGGGCGCTCATCGTGATCAATAAGCCCGCAGGCATCGCCGTGCACGGTGGGAGCGGTTTGAGCTTCGGGGTGATCGAGGCGTTACGGCAGTTACGGCCGGACTGCAAGGAGCTCGAGCTTGTTCATCGCTTGGATCGCGATACGTCCGGTCTGCTGATGGTGGCGAAGAAGCGCAGCATGCTACGCCACCTGCACGAGCAACTTCGTGGTGACGGCGTCGACAAGCGCTATATGGCGCTGGTGCGGGGCCGCTGGGAGTCGGGCAAGAAACAGGTCAACGCGCCTCTGCTGAAGAACACGTTGCGCTCGGGCGAGCGAATGGTGGAAGTCACCGAAGAAGGCAAAGAAGCTTTGACGTTGTTCAGGGTGCTGCGCCGATTCGGTGATTTCGCGACGCTTGTAGAGGCCAAGCCGGTCACCGGGCGCACGCACCAGATCCGCGTGCACGCCCGTCACGCCGGGCATGGGATCGCCGGGGATAACAAGTATGGCGACGAGGAGTTTTCTCGTCTGATTCGAGAGCTCGGTGGTAAGCGGCTCTTCCTTCACGCTTATGCCTTGAAAGTGCCGCTGCCAGATGGGGCGGAACTGTGTCTCGAAGCGCCTGTCGATGAGCTCTGGGCTAAAACCCTGGAGAAACTGGGTGAGTAAGTACAAGGTACTGATCTTCGACTGGGACGGAACGCTTGCCGATTCGATCGCGCGTATCGTCCAGTCCATTTCCCTGGCAGCCGCAACTTGCGGGCTGCATCCGCTGGATGACGACTCGATCAAGGGCATCATTGGGCTTGGTCTGCCCGAAGCTATTGCCATGCTGTATCCGGACGTAACGGATGTCGCGATGGTTGAGGCGTTTCGTCGTGCTTACGCGGATCATTACCTGGCCCTTGAAACCGAACCGTCTGCGTTGTTTCCAGGTGTGCGGGAGGGGCTCGACCAGTTTCGCGAAAAGGGCTACCTGCTGGCGGTCGCCACCGGAAAAGGACGCCGGGGCCTCGATCGAATTTTGAGTGCGCATGGGTGGGGTGACTATTTCGATGTCACCCGTTGTGCGGATGAGACGGCCAGTAAGCCGGATCCGCTGATGCTGCGAGAAGTTCTCACACATTGCGGCGTGAGGTCGGATCAAGCCTTGATGGTGGGTGATTCGGTCTTTGATATAGAAATGGCGCGGCGTGCCGGTGTCGACAGTGTTGCGGTCTCGTATGGTGCTCAGTCGGCGGCGGTGCTTGGTGCCTGCAAGCCGAACGTAGCCATCGAGTGTTTCTCGGAACTTGGGGAGTGGCTATTGGCTCCTCGCATGGTCAAAGCAGGTGCGCATGTCTGATCAATGGAAAGAGTCCGTGCGGGATGAAAGCGAAGAGCGCAACAGCTGGCGGCTGCTCGAAAAAACGTTGCTCGCCAGTGTGCAGGAGCAGCGGCGAGCCAGGCGCTGGGGGATTTTCTTCAAGTTGCTGACGTTTACCTACTTGTTCGTTGCGTTGGCCTTGTTTTCTCCCTTGCTTCCCTTGGGGGGTGAGAAGCAGGCAGATGGCTCGCATACCGCTGTGATCAACGTCCGCGGCATGATTGCTGATGAGGAACCGGCCAGTGCAGACAATATCGTCGGCGCGTTGCGCGAGGCTTTCGAAGACGAGAGTACGAAAGGCATTGTGCTTCGAATCAACAGCCCCGGCGGAAGTCCGGTGCAGTCCGGTTATATCTTCGACGAGATTCGCCGACTGCGCAGTGAGCATCCGGATATCAAGGTTTATGCCGTTATCACTGATCTAGGTGCGTCAGGCGCCTATTACATAGCCAGCGCTGCGGATGAGATCTATGCGGACAAATCCAGTCTCGTTGGGTCGATAGGTGTCACGGCAGCCACGTTCGGGTTTGTCGGGACGATGGATAAGCTCGGCGTCGAGCGGCGGGTCTATACCTCAGGCGAGCACAAGGCTTTTCTAGACCCGTTCCAGCCGGAAAAGCCAGAAGAAACGGCGTTCTGGAAGGGGGTGCTCGGCACCACTCACCGTCAATTCATTGAAAGCGTCAAGCTCGGGCGTGGCGACCGGTTGCAGGTCGATGGGCATCCCGAGCTTTTTTCAGGCCTGATCTGGTCGGGCGAACAGGCGCTTGAGCTCGGTCTGGTCGACGGTTTGGGTAGCACCAGCTTCGTTGCGCGCGAGGTGATAGGCGAGCCGGAGCTGGTGGACTTCACTGTAAAGGATTCTCCCCTGGATCGTTTTACCAAGAAGCTCGGCGCAAGCGTAGGGGCTCAACTGGCGATGTGGATGGGGCTGCAGCAAGGGCCATCGCTGCGCTGACCTGGTCAGGGGATATCGAGGCCTGCCTTGTGAAGCATGCTGACGAGGCTTATCAGGGGTAGGCCGACCAGGCTGGTCGCGTCAGGACCGTCGGTCGATTGGAAAAGGCTGATGCCGAGCCCCTCAGCCTTGAAGCTGCCGGCGCAATCGAGCGGTTGCTCGGCTTGCAGGTAGCGCTCTATCTGCTTATCGCCCAGGTTGCGAAAATGCACCTTGAAACTTACGCAGTCGAACTGCTCACTGCCGTCGCGGCTGTCCAGCAGAGCAAGGCCGGTCAAAAATTCTACGGTTTTGCCACTGCTCGCCTTTAATTGTTCGGCAGCTCGGTCAAGCGTGTGTGGCTTGCCAAGTATGTGGGTGCCGAGTACTGCTACCTGATCAGAGCCGATGATCAGGTGATCCGTATAGCGGCCGGCGAGCGCGCCGGCCTTCAGTCTGGCGAGGCGGGTCACCAGGTCCGTCGGTTGTTCATCTGGCAGCGCGCGCTCATCAATATCGGGTGCGACACACTCGAAGGGGAGGCGCAGCCGTGACAGCAGTTCGCGTCGATAGGTCGAGCTGGATGCAAGTAGCAATTGACGCATTTTGTTCTTCCTTTATAAGGTTGCCGCTACCTGTCGGGTGGCGCCTTGGTGTGGGATGGAATTCCTTTGACAGTCGAGAGGTGCATCCCTAGAATGCCGCGCTTATGTTGAAAGGACCAATACCTCCGCACGTTGATCCGCGCAAGCTTGCAGACCGTGCAGCTCGCCTTGAGGGTGAGTTGCAGCTGTCGGAGCTAAAGCGGCTAGTCGATCCTCTCGAGGATGATCAAGGTGCGGTGCTCGCCAGTTTCGAGTTCGGGCGTGACGAGCAGCGGACCGTGGTGATCCATAGTCAGCTGGATGTTGCGGTCACAATGATTTGCCAGCGCTGTCTGGAGCCCGTTGTTCTTCCCATTCACAGCGAGTGTGATTACGCCGTGGTGAACGAGGGGGCGAATACCGAGCATTTGCCCAAGGGCTATGACGTGCTGGAAGTGGGGGAAGATCCTTTGGATCTGCTGGCGCTGGTTGAAGAGGAGTTGTTGCTCGCTCTTCCGATTGTTCCACTCCATGACCCAGAAATTTGCCAGCCGCCGACCGGGCCGGAAGTGTCCGAGTCGCGTGAGAACGAGGTATCGCGGTCCAACCCGTTCAGCGTCCTGGCGCAGTTAAAGCGTGACCCAAACGTTTAGGAGTTGTTTCAATGGCTGTTCAGCAGAACAAAAAATCCCGTTCCGCCCGCGATATGCGTCGCTCGCACGATGCGCTCGAGCCGAACGCGCTGTCCGTGGAAAAGAGCACCGGTGAAGTCCACCTGCGTCACCATGTGTCTCCGGAAGGCTTCTACCGCGGCCGCAAAGTGATCGACAAGGGCGCTGACGAGTAACTCTTGTCCGCTCCGATCATTGCGATCGATGCAATGGGTGGGGACTTCGGTCCCCACTGCATTGTTCCGGCCAGCCTCGACTGCCTGGCTGAGTCTCCCTCGCTTCACCTGGCCCTTGTCGGTCATTCCTCCATACTCGAAGAACTTGTGTCTCATCAGCGAGGCGTTGATCGCTCACGTCTGCAGATTGTGCATGCAGAGGAAGTGGTCGGTATGGACGAAAAGCCTGCTCAGGCGCTTCGCGGCAAGCCATGCTCATCGATGCGTTTGGCGCTTGAATTAGTCCGCGACGGCCAAGCGCAGGCATGTGTCAGTGCAGGTAACACTGGTGCGCTTATGGCGTTGGCGCGACTCGTGCTCAAGACGTTACCCGGCATTGATCGACCTGCAATGATGACGGCCCTCCCTACAAGCAAAGGTCCGTGCCTGCTGTTGGATCTCGGTGCGAATGTCGATTGCTCGGCCGAACAGCTTTATCAGTTTGGCGTAATGGGTTCAGTGGCGGCGCAGAGTCTGGGTATTGCCTCGCCTCGCGTCGCCTTGCTCAATGTCGGGATCGAAAACATCAAGGGTAATCAGCAGGTTAAAGGCGCGTCGCTCTTGCTGCAGGGCGTTCGTGACCTAAACTATCAAGGGTTCATCGAGGGCGATGGCCTTTTTCGTGGTGATGCTGACGTCGCGGTTTGCGATGGTTTCGTTGGCAATGTCTTGCTTAAATCCAGTGAGGGGCTGGCGCAGATGGTCGCGATGCGCGCCGAAACGTTGTTTCGCCGATCGTTGAGTTCCCGCGTCATCGGTGCGCTGGCGCTGCCACTGCTGCGGCAATTGCGGGCGGACCTGCAGCCAGCACAATACAATGGTGCGTCTTTTTTAGGGTTGCAGGGCATCGTGGTTAAGAGCCACGGTAGCGCTGGGCGTGAGGGCTTTCGTGCTGCCGTGCGGCGAGCGACCGACGACGTCCGTCAGAACCTGCCGGCACGCCTGCACGATCGTCTCGAGGCGTTGTTGAGGGTGCAGCGGGCTGGCGCCGTACAGGACGATGTGACTGCATCCCGGGGATCGCCATCCAACTGATTCGCCGCGCCGTTCAGGCGTGTTCTTCTGATCACAATCAAAAGAGAGCAGTTCATGTCCGCATCACTTGCATTCGTCTTCCCGGGGCAGGGCTCCCAGTCCCTGGGTATGCTAGCCGAGCAGGGTGCACAGCAGTCGGTTGTGCTCGACACCTTCGCCGAAGCATCTTCGGCGCTGGGCTACGATCTTTGGGCGCTGTGCCAGCAAGGCCCGGAAGAAAGCCTGAACCAGACTGACAAGACGCAGCCGGCGATTCTTGCTGCTTCGGTAGCCCTGTGGCGGCTCTGGCTCGCAGCGCAGGGAGCGAAGCCGGCGTTTGTCGCGGGCCATAGCCTGGGTGAGTATTCGGCGCTGGTCGCGTCTGGTTGCTTGTCGTTCGCCGATGCGGTGAAGCTGGTCGAGTTGCGTGGTCAGCTCATGCAGCAGGCGGTTCCCGCCGGTAGTGGCGCGATGGCTGCGATTCTGGGGCTGGACGATGCTGAGGTTATTGCAGCCTGCAGCGAAGCAGCGCAGGGCGAGGTCATCAGTGCGGTTAATTTCAATGCGCCTGGGCAAGTCGTTATCGCCGGCACTGCGGGTGCGGTGGCACGAGCCGTCGAGGTGTGCAAGGCCAAGGGCGCCAAGCGCGCCATGCCGCTGCCGGTCAGCGTGCCGTCTCATTGTGATTTGATGCGCCCTGCCGCGGAACGCTTCGCTGACGCTGTTAAATCGATTGCCTGGCAAGCGCCGGTGATTCCGTTGGTGCAGAACGTCAGTGCTGCGATCGTCACTGAGCTCGATACGCTGCAGGCGGATCTGCTGGCGCAGTTGTATAGCCCGGTGCGCTGGGTGGAAACGGTCGTGGTGCTCAACAACCACGGCGTGACCGAATTGGTCGAGTGCGGCCCGGGCAAAGTGCTCTCCGGCCTGAACAAGCGTTGTGTCAAAGGCATCAATACCTACAATCTCGATACCCCCGAGGCCTTTGCGGCGGCTCGTGACGCTCTGGTCTGAATCAAGGAGAACTAATATGAATCTTCAAGGCAAGGTTGCGCTGGTAACGGGCGCAAGCCGTGGCATCGGGCAGGCAATCGCGCTCGAGCTCGGGCGCCAGGGTGCCATCGTCATCGGAACGGCTACATCATCGGCTGGGGCGGAGCGGATTGCCGAGACCCTTAAGGAAAATGGTGTCGAGGGTGCCGGCCTGGTGCTTGATGTGAGCAACGACGAATCAGTCGCAAGCACGCTGGAACACATTCAGCAACATCTCGGGCAGCCAGCGATTCTGGTGAATAACGCTGGGATCACACGCGACAACCTGATGTTGCGTATGAAGGATGACGAGTGGTACGACGTCATCGATACCAATCTGAGCAGCCTGTATCGGCTGACCAAAGGCGTCCTGCGCGGCATGACGAAAGCGCGCTGGGGGCGGATCATCAATATCGGGTCGGTAGTGGGTGCCATGGGCAATGCGGGGCAGGTAAACTACGCCGCGGCCAAAGCCGGTCTCGAAGGTTTCAGTCGCGCATTGGCGCGTGAGGTCGGGTCGCGTGGCATCACGGTCAACGCCGTGGCGCCCGGGTTCATCGATACCGACATGACGCGCGAGCTGCCCGAGGCGCAGCGTGACGCGTTGCTTGGCCAGATACCCCTGGGGCGTCTGGGGCAGGCCGAGGAAATTGCCAAGGTCGTCGCTTTCCTGGCGTCTGACGGTGCTGCCTATGTCACCGGGGCTACGGTTCCGGTCAATGGCGGGATGTACATGAGCTGATGTGACGCCTGGCGCATCGAAGTAGTCAAACGGCAGTTTTGTTCAGTTATAAAACGGCGGCTGGTTTATAGACAGAAGGTTGAAAGCGGCATCATGCTTGCCTGCTTTCAGCTTGAAATGCGGAAAACGCTTTCTATACACTACCGCGCAGACCAGCTGCCTGGATTTTTCCATAGGAGTGAAAACAAGGTATGAGCACCATCGAAGAACGCGTCAAGAAAATCGTTGCCGAGCAACTTGGCGTTAAAGAAGAGGAAGTTACCAACAGCGCTTCCTTTGTCGAAGACCTGGGTGCCGATTCCCTTGACACCGTTGAGCTGGTGATGGCTCTGGAAGAGGAATTCGAGACCGAGATTCCGGACGAGCAAGCCGAGAAGATCACCACTGTTCAGGAAGCTATCGATTACATCAACGCGCACGCGCAGTAAGTTGTAATCCCGCTTCGAAACAGTAAAGCCGCACTGCCTTTGACAGGTAGTGCGGCTTTTGTTTGAGAATGAACACAATGCGGCGGGCCGGTTGCTCCGGCTGATGTCTGCGATGACTCACTTTTGGCGCTTTGCGTCGTCAGCTTCGGTGTGGGTCCAACCTAAGGGTAAGGAGAATTTCTGTGTCGCGTAGACGCGTCGTAATTACCGGGATGGGGATGGTCTCGCCGCTGGGTAACGATGTGCCAAGCAGCTGGCAGGGAATTCTCGCCGGCCGCAGCGGCATCGGCCTGATCGAGCACATGGATCTTTCCGCCTATTCAACGCGCTTTGGCGGGGCGGTCAAACACTTCGATGTCGAGCAATACTTGCCGGCAAAAGAAGCCCGCAAGCTCGATCTGTTCATTCAGTACGGGCTTGCAGCTAGCTTTCAGGCCGTCCGCGATTCCGGCCTGCAGATCACCGACGCCAATCGCGAGCGGATCGGTGTCGCCATGGGCTCGGGGATTGGCGGCCTGACCAATATCGAAAATAGCTGCAAGGCGCTTATCGAACAGGGTCCGCGGCGCATTTCGCCGTTTTTCGTGCCAGGCTCCATCATCAATATGGTGTCGGGTTTCCTGTCGATCCATCTCGGATTGCAAGGCCCCAACTACGCCATCGCAACGGCATGCACCACGGGTTCTCACTGCATTGGCATGGCTGCGCGCAATATCGCCTATGGCGAGGCCGACGTCATGGTTGCGGGCGGTTCGGAAATGGCCGCTTGTGGACTTGGCATCGGCGGCTTCGCAGCTGCCCGTGCGCTGTCTACCCGTAATGACGATCCGGCCGCGGCGAGTCGTCCATGGGACAAGGGGCGTGACGGCTTCGTGCTCTCTGACGGCGCTGGGGCAATCGTTCTGGAAGAGCTCGAGCATGCCAAGGCTCGAGGTGCGCATATCTATGCCGAGCTGATTGGTTTCGGTATGAGTGCCGATGCGTTCCATATGACGTCACCACCGGATGACGGTGCAGGCGCCGCACGTTGTATCCGCAATGCGCTGCAGGACGCCCGGATCGATCCGCAGCGCATCGATTATATCAATGCCCACGGCACCTCGACGCCGGCGGGTGACAAGGCCGAGGCAGCGGCAATCAAGAGCGTGTTCGGCGAGCATGCATACGAGCTTTCGGTCAGTTCGACCAAGTCGATGGTGGGCCACCTGTTGGGTGCTGCCGGGGCCGTTGAAGCGATTTTCACCGTGCTCGCCATTCGCGACCAGGTTGCGCCGCCGACGATCAACCTCGACGAGCCTGACGAGGGTTGTGATCTCGATTTCGTCCCACACGAGGCCAAGCCTCGCAAGATTGACGTGGCGGTGTCGAACTCGTTCGGCTTTGGCGGCACTAACGGCTCTCTGGTGTTCCGCCGGTTCACCGAGTGATTCTGAGCTGGGTAAACGGGCAGCCCAGTGCTGGAGTGCCCGTCCAGGACCGCGGTCTTGCCTACGGCGATGGCTTATTCGAAACCATACGGGTCCTGGGCAAGCAGCCGCGTCTGTTCGAGCGGCATCTGGCTCGGCTTGCGGCTGGATGCGAGCGCCTTGGTATCACAATCGATAGGTCGGTTCTGGCCCGAGAGGTGTTAGCGTTTTCCTCTCAACTGGAAAGCGGCGTCGTTAAAGTGATAGTGACTCGAGGTGACGGGCAGCGAGGCTATGCGCCGCCCAGTCTCGATGCGAGCGCCAGGCGCATCCTGCTAGGGGCGCCAGCGCCGGCCTACCCGGCTGAGCATGCCTGCTCGGGAATTCGGCTTCATGCGTGCGCAGTTCGGCTTGCAGAGCAGCCAGCGCTTGCAGGACTGAAACACCTCAATCGGCTTGAGCAGGTGATGGCGCGTGCTGAGTGGTCTGACGCCTCGTTCGCCGAGGGCTTGATGCGGGACACAAGCGGGCGAGTGATCGAAGGTGTATTCAGCAACCTCTTTTTAGTCGAGCCGAGCGGCTTGATCACGCCGGCGTTACATCGCTGCGGCGTAGAGGGTGTGATGCGCGCCGAGTTGATCGAGCGCGCGCGGCGGGACGGTATCGCTGTACGAATCGAAGACGTCACGTTCAGCCGGTTACTGGCTGCAGAGGAAGTGTTCTTCTGCAACAGCCTGTATGGGATATGGCCCGTGGTCGCACTGGAAGGGCATCGCTGGCCCCTAGGGCCGCTCACACGTAAACTTCAGGCCCTGATTTCCGACCTGTCGAGTGATGCGTGATCCGCAAATTGAATTTAGCGCTTCTGGCGGTCCTCCTGTTATGCGCTCTGAGCGCAGGCCTAGTCGCGTGGAAGCTACACGCATCTCTTGAGCAGCCGCTGCGGATCGAACAGGAAAGACTGCTCGATGTACGTCCGGGTGATACGCCCAGTGGCCTGCTACAGCGCCTCGAGCGAGAAGATGCCTTGGATGGCGCATTCTGGTTGCGTCTTTATTGGCGCTTGAAACTGTCCGGGCAGACGTTGCACAGCGGCGAGTACCGCCTGCAACCGGGCATGCCTGTCGCGGATATGATTGGCTTGTGGCAGCGAGGGGAGGTGGTCCAGCACAGCCTGACCATCGTTGAAGGCTGGAACTTCCGCCAGTTGCGCACGGCTCTTGGCAGTTTGGACACGGTCAAACAGACCATTGCCAGCTTGTCGGACCAGCAGGTAATGGAAAAGCTTGGGCATGCGGACCAGCATCCAGAGGGTCGATTCTTCCCCGACACCTACAGCTTCACGCGCGGCGTCACTGACCTCGAGCTATTGCAGCGCGCCCATGCGCGGCTTGAGTCGGTGCTGGCCGAGGAGTGGCAGCAGCGCAGTGAAGGCTTGCCCTACACCGCCCCCTACGAGGCACTGATCATGGCCTCGATCATCGAGAAGGAAACCGGCGTGCCGGCCGAGCGTGGCGAGATCGCGGGCGTCTTCGTCCGCCGCCTGGCGCAAGGCATGTTGCTGCAGACTGATCCCACTGTGATCTATGGCATGGGCGAGCAGTACCGCGGACGTATCACTCGCAACGACTTGCGCAGGCCGACACCCTATAACACCTATACCAACGCCGGACTGCCGCCGACGCCGATTGCCATGGTCGGGCGCGAGGCGATCCATGCCGCGCTTCATCCGGCGGATGGCACTAGCCTGTATTTCGTCGCACGCGGAGATGGTAGCCATGTCTTCAGCGATTCGCTGGAGGCCCATAACCGCGCCGTTCGCGAGTACCAGCTCAAGCGGCGTGCGGACTATCGCTCCAGTCCACCGCCCCGGCAAAACGCGCCGGCACCCGCCGAGACTCAACAGTGACAGGACTTTTCATCACCCTGGAAGGCCCCGAGGGGGCAGGCAAGAGCACCAATCGGGACTTCCTTGCCGAGCAACTGCGCGCGCGTGGGATCGACGTCGTGCTGACCCGCGAGCCAGGGGGAACACCGTTGGCCGAGCGTATTCGTGAACTGCTGTTGACGCCTACGCGCGAAGTCATGAACAGCGATACCGAATTGCTGCTGGTTTTCGCGGCACGCGCACAGCATCTTGCCGAAGTCATCCAACCGGCACTGGCTCGAGGCGCCGTGGTGATCTGCGATCGCTTTACCGATGCCACCTATGCGTACCAGGGCGGCGGGCGCGGCCTGTCTGTCGAGCGGATTGCCCTGCTCGAGACTTTCGTTCAGGGCGAGCTGCGCCCGGACCTGACCCTGATATTCGACTTGCCTGTGGAAGTCGGTCTCAGTCGCGCGGCAGCGCGTGGGCGGCTGGACAGGTTCGAACAGGAGGCAACGACCTTCTTCGATGCGGTCCGTCAGGCCTACCTCGCTCGCGCCGAGGGCTGCCCGCAGCGATACAGGATCATCGATGCGGCGCAACCGCTGGGCACCGTTCAGGCTGATCTCCAAGCCTTGCTACCCGAGCTCGTGGAGCGCGCCCTTGGCTGACGGCATTCTTCCGTGGCAAAAAGCGCTCTGGCAACGCTTGGCCGGGCGCGCCCAGCATGCTCACGCTTACCTGTTGCACGGGCCGGCCGGGATCGGCAAGCGTGCATTGGCTGAACATTTCATGCGATTCCTGCTGTGTCAGCAGCCGTCCCCAGTAGGCGCATGCGGTCGCTGCAAGGCTTGCCTGCTTCTTGCGGCGGGCACCCATCCGGATCACTGCGTCATAGAGCCTGAAGAGGCGGACAAGGCGATACGGGTCGACCAGGTGCGGCAGTTGGTGGGTTTCGTAACCCAGACTGCCCAACTCGGCGGACGCAAGGTGGTTTTGCTCGAGCCCACCGAATCGATGAACCTGAACGCGTCCAATGCCCTCCTCAAGAGCTTGGAGGAGCCTGCCGGCGACACTGTCCTGCTGCTGATCAGCCATCAGCCCAGTCGCCTGTTGCCGACTGTCAAGAGTCGCTGCGTCCAGCAGGCTTGCCCGCTTCCAGGGCGTGAAGCGAGCATTGCCTGGCTGGGCGAGCATCTCCCGACGTTAACTTCCGAGCAGCGCGAGGAGTTGCTTGCGCTTGCGGCGAATTCACCTTTGGCTGCCGTCAACTTGCATAGCCAAGGTGTGCTTGATATGCGCGCTCAGGTCGTAGACGGGGTAAAGAGGCTGCTCAAGCAGCAACAATCCCCCAGCCAGCTGGCCGAGTCGTGGAACCCGGTGCCCCTGATCCTGCTGTTCGACTGGTTCTGCGAATGGGCTCATCTTGTGCTGCGGTATCAGATGGCCGGTGATGAAGCTGGGCTCGGTTTGGCCGATATGCAGAAGGTCGTGCAATACCTGGCTCAGAAGAGCCCATCAGCGCGCGTGCTCTCCCTGCAAGACTGGTTGTTGGCGCATCGGCAGAAAATCCTCGGCAAGGCCAACCTCAACCGTGTCTTGCTTCTCGAAGCGTTGTTGGTGCAGTGGGCAAATCTGCCTGGGCCCAGCTAGAATCCACCGGAAACGATGTTAGGAATACCGCATGAGCCTGCCTGCAAATCTCGGTCCGCGTAATGGCATTCTGTCGCTGACGATCAAGGACAAGTCGGTGCTCTACGCGGCTTTCATGCCGTTCATCAAGCATGGCGGCTTGTTCATCCCGACGAACAAGAGCTACAAGCTCGGTGACGAAGTGTTCATGCTGCTCAGCCTGATGGATGAGCCTGAAAAGATTCCGGTTGCTGGAAAAGTGGTTTGGATCACACCGAAAGGCGCCCAGGGCAACCGTGCAGCCGGTGTAGGCGTGCAGTTCAACGAGGGCGACTCCACAGCACGCAACAAGATCGAGACCTATCTGGCCGGTGCCATGAAGTCGGACCGCCCGACCCACACGATGTAACAGCTTTCTCTTCGCCCCAAACCGTTACCTGTTCTGATTTTCCGCGACACTGCGAGCCCGGTCATGATTGGTCTACAATCGCCGGTTTCGCATCTGGACACGATTTCATGCTGGTCGACTCTCACTGCCACCTTGATCGTCTCGATCTGGCCGCGCACGGCGGTTCGCTCGATGCAGCGCTGGCGGCTGCGCGAGCGAGGGGCGTCGGGCATTTTCTATGTATTGGCGTCAGCGCTGACAACGCAGCGGCCGTGAAGGCCCTGGCGCGGCGCTATGACGATGTCGACTGTTCTGTTGGTGTGCACCCGCTCGATCTCCAGCCTGGTACCGAGCCAGCGCTCGATTGGTTGCTGGCAGAGCTGGACGATCCAAAAGTGGTCGCAATCGGCGAGACCGGGCTGGACTACCACTACGAGCCTGAAGCCGCCACGCTCCAGCAAGACTCCTTCCGGCTGCATCTGCAGGCGGCGGCTGTGTGTGGAAAGCCTGTGATCGTGCATACCCGCGCGGCGCGTGCCGATACGCTGGCATTGCTGCGCGAAGCCGCGTTGCCTCAGGCGGGCGTACTGCATTGTTTCACCGAAGACTGGGACATGGCCGCGGCCGCGCTCGACCTAGGTTTTTATATTTCACTTTCGGGGATCGTTACCTTCCGCAATGCCGAGGCCTTGCGTGACGTAGCGCGCCGGGTACCTGCCGATCGCCTGTTGGTTGAAACCGACTCACCCTACCTGGCCCCTGTGCCGCACCGGGGCAAGCCTAACCTGCCGCAATATGTTCGGGAGGTGGCGCAGTACCTGGCCGAATTGCGTGGCGTCTCGTTCGAACGGCTCGCCGAGCAGACGACCGAAAACTTCACACGCCTGTTTCCCCTCGCGCGGGTCAGGTTCTGAAACGCTGCTGCGCGATGCCACAGGCGGGCCCGTGACTGGGCGTGTACAATTCGCGCCGCTTAGCGCCATGGTGCCGGCCCAGTGCCATTCGCTCATGATTAGCGCCTGTTTTCTTTCCACCCGTTAGCGCGCTGCGATTTTCACCGTCACAGACAGTACCGAGGCGACGTGATGTCCCAAGACAGGTTGCACACCGGCCCGCTTCAGCGCGGCTTGAAGAATCGGCATATCCAGCTCATTGCTCTGGGCGGTGCCATTGGTACCGGCTTGTTTCTCGGCTCAGCAGGTGTGCTACGCAGCGCGGGACCCTCAATGATCCTAGGCTATGCGATCGGCGGGCTGATCGCGTTTCTGATCATGCGGCAGCTCGGTGAGATGGTCGTCGAAGAGCCGGTCGCCGGTTCATTCAGCCATTTCGCCCACACCTACTGGGCGCCCTATGCAGGCTTCCTGTCGGGTTGGAACTACTGGGTGCTTTATGTGCTGGTGGGCATGGCGGAATTGACCGCTGTCGGCAAGTATGTGCAGTTCTGGTGGCCCGAGGTGCCGACCTGGGCGACAGCCGCGGTCTTCTTCGTGCTGATCAATGCGATCAACCTCGTCAACGTCAAAGCGTTTGGCGAAACCGAGTTCTGGTTCGCCATCATTAAGGTCGCCGCCATCGCCGGGATGATCGCCCTGGGGCTGTACCTGCTGGTGAGCGGAGCCGGGGGCGAGCAGGCCTCGATCAGCAACCTCTGGGCTCACGGGGGGTTCTTTCCCAACGGTATAAGCGGCATGGTCATGGCGCTTGCCATCATTATGTTTTCCTTCGGCGGACTAGAGCTCGTCGGGATCACCGCGGCTGAGGCGTCGGATCCGCGAACAGTCATACCAAAGGCGATCAACCAGGTCGTCTATCGCATCCTGATCTTCTACATTGGCGCGCTGTCGGTGTTGCTCGCGCTTTATCCTTGGGACAGCCTGCTCGAAACGCTCGGCTCAGCAGGCGATCCCTACAGCGGCAGCCCGTTCGTGCAGATCTTTTCCTTGATCGGCAGCGATACCGCAGCACACGTGCTCAACTTCGTGGTGCTCACTGCGGCGCTGTCCGTGTACAACAGTGGCGTTTACTGCAACAGTCGAATGCTCTACGGGCTGGCAGAGCAGGGTGATGCACCGAAGGTGCTGATGACCGTGACTCGCCGGGGCGTACCTGTGTTGGCGATTCTTGTCTCAGCACTGATGACGATGCTCTGTGTTCTGGTCAATTACCTGCTGCCACAGAGCGCGCTCGAATTGCTCATGTCACTTGTCGTCGCGGCGCTATTGATCAACTGGGCGATGATCAGCCTGGCGCATCTCAAGTTTCGCCGCGCTCTAGTGGCTCGCAGGGTCGAGCCCAATTTCAAAGCGTTTTGGTATCCGCTGAGCAACTATCTGTGTTTGGCGTTCGTCGCCTTGATCGGGGCGATCATGCTCTCGATGCCCGGGCTGCGGGTTTCGATCATCGCAATGCCGTTCTGGATCGCGTTCATCTGGGTGTGCTTCCGCGTTCGTCTGGCGCTGCGCGGCCGTTGATCGACCGGTCGGCCGGGCAAAAAAAACCCGACTGCCAAGAGCCGGGCCAAGACCATTAGGAGTAAAAATGAGGTCGCGTTCCTCGCTGCCTCAGCTGGCCAGGCATTGGGGGGATTGCCTGGCCAGTGCTTTGAAGTATTGGTCTGGATCGACGACTTTGCAGAGCGAATCCGTGGCTTTTTAAAACGGATTTGGAATAGGCATCCGTACCTTGATCGCTCAGGCTTCGAGTACTTGCCGAACGGCCGCCAACGCATCATCCAGCACGCGGGCCGGCGTATAGAAATGCGGCGAGAAGCGAATCCCCCCTCCGCGTAGCGCGCAGACGACCTGTTGTGCTTTCAGCTGCTCGAACACCTCGGAATGGTCTTTGCCATCAGCGCTGAATGTGACGATGCCTGCTCGGCGTGCCGGGGCCGTGGGGCTTAGCAGGCGAACGCCAGGCATGCGCGCCAGTTCTCGCTGAAGATAGTCGACGCGCTCGGCGAGCCCTTTCCCGACCTGTTCAAGGCCTACCTCCTCGAGAAGCGAAAGGCTGGCCTCCAATGCGACCCCCCCGATCATGTTGGGGCTGCCGCATTCGAATCGCCGTGCGCTGCGTGCCGGCTGCCAGTCCGTTCGTTCGTAGTCGCCCGCGTGCTCAAGCATGTGCCAGCCGTATTCGTGCAGCGTCAGGCGTTCGCGAAGGTCGCTGCGACAATAAAAGGCGCCGAGCCCTTCTGGACCCAGCATCCACTTGTGTCCATCGGCCATGGCGAAGGCACAGCGGCTCTCCTGTACATCGAACGGCAATGCGCCCAGCTGTTGTATGGCGTCGATGCAGAGCAATACGTCGCGCCTTTCGCAGGCTTCGCCTAGTCGCGGCAAGTCCAGGCGCAGTCCGCTGGCGTATTGCACCGCGCTAATTGCCATAAGGCGTGTTTTTGGCCCGCAGGCGGCGATCAGTGCCGCTTCGGGGTCGTCGCCAGCCAGGCTCACCTGTACTACCTCGACGCCGCGCGGGCGCAACGCCTCCCACACCACGCGATTGGATGGGAATTCTTCGTCGCTGATGACGATTCGATCGCCAGCCTTCCAGTCGAGGCCGAAGGCAACGAATGAGAGCGCTTCGGAGGTGTTTTTGACGAGAGCGATGTCGGCGATCGCTGGTGTATTGAGCAGACGCGCAAGCCTTGCTCGCAGGCTGCTTTCTATCTTGAGCCACCGTGGGTAGTCGCGAGCGCCAATCGTCACATTCTCCCGGGCGAAGGCCGCTACGGCTTCTGACGCGCGGCGCGGCCAGGGTGCAACGGCGGCGTGATTGAGGTAGCACAACCCATCGGCCTGGGGAAATTCGTCATTCACTGAACTCATGCGTGTCGCCTCGTGCTTTTTCTGACCGGATAGGCATAATGGTCCGCTTCGAAACCTCGGCCGCAGCCCCTTATGCAAAATGAACCCCGCAAGGTTCGCGAGTTTCGCCGTCGCGAACAGGAAATCCTCGACACCGCGCTCCAGCTGTTCCTCGAACAAGGGGAAGACAGCGTAACTGTCGAGATGATCGCCGACATGGTTGGCATCGGCAAAGGCACCATCTATAAGCACTTCAAATCCAAGGCGGAGATCTACCTGCGCCTGATGTTGGACTACGAGCGCGACCTCAACGAGTTGCTTCATTCACCCAGCGTCGACCGCGACAAGGAAGCCCTGTCGCGCGCCTATTTTGAATTCCGCATGCGTGACCCGCAGCGTTACCGGCTGTTCGACCGACTGGAGGAAAAGGTGGTCAAGGGTAATCAGGTGCCCGAGATGGTCGAAGAGCTGCATCGGATTCGCGCATCCAACTTCGAGCACCTGACGCAGCTGATCAAGGGCCGGATCGCCGAAGGCAAGCTGGAGGACGTACCGCCATACTTTCACTACTGTGCAGCCTGGGCGCTGGTACACGGCGCCGTGGCGCTCTATCACTCGCCGTTCTGGAGCAACGTGCTGGAAGATCAGGAGGGGTTCTTCCAATTCCTCATGGACATCGGCGTGCGCATGGGCAACAAGCGCAAGCGTGACTAGGTGGCGACGGTAGCGGGGTAGATGATGCAGCAAGCGCTTCTGCGGGTTGCGGGCGCACTGCAGGAGGCAGATCGCATCCTGGTGATTACCGGTGCGGGCCTCTCGGTCGACTCCGGGCTGCCAACCTACCGGGGCGTCGGGGGCCTCTATAACGGGAGCACAGAGGAAGGTCTGCCGATCGAGACTGCATTATCCGGCCCGGTGCTGCAGCGTGACCCGGCGCTGTGCTGGAAGTATCTCGCCGAGATCGGTCGAGCATGCCTTGCCGGTCGACCCAATGACGGGCACATGGCGATTGCTAGCTTGCAGCAGCAAAAGCCTGAGTGCTGGGTGCTGACGCAGAACGTGGACGGCTACCACCTCGCCGCTGGTAGTCCTCGAGCGCGTGTGATCGAACTCCACGGCACCCTGGCGCCGCTGTATTGCGTCGACTGTCATGCCCATGGCGAGGCGCTGGCAGCGGTCTTGACCCGACCGCTGCCGCCTCGGTGCGACAGCTGTGGTGGCGTGCTAAGGCCGCCCGTGGTGTTGTTCGAAGAACGGCTGCCAGAGGCGGCGCTTGGAGTGTGGCGGGCGCAACTCGCGAGGGGCTTCGATGCGGTGATCACCGTGGGCACCTCGGCAAGTTTCGCCTACATCATCGAGCCCGTGCTGCAAACGCGCGCCGCTGGTGGCTTTGCTTGCCAGATCGATCCGGTAGAAAGCGAACTGTCCCGTCTGGTGGATGTGCATCTTCAAGCGGGCGCATCAGACGTTTTGCCACAGCTAATCCGTCACATTTTTTCCGATTGAATTTGCTCATCGGCGCAACGGCAGGCATAGTTCGGCCACTTCTCGCTTCGAACCTATCCGTGCCATGCGCCAACGCCTCGCACCCCTGCTGCCGATTTTCCTCGTTACGCTGCTGAGCGCCTGCGCCAGCCAGCCGCAACCTGCCGAGCCGGTCGTGGCCCTCGAAGGGTTTGGTTTCGAGCTGCCTCCGCTCAACGTGAGCGAACAGGGTGCCTACGATGCCGAGGCGGAGGCCTCGCTCGGGGCCCTCACCGATGACACCCGCTATGCCTTGCCCGCCTTGGCGGACAGCGTGCTCGAACGCGGTTTCAAGCTGGTGGGTACGCCATATCGTTATGGTGGTCGTTCGACCCGTACCGGCTTCGACTGCAGCGGCTTCGTAGGCTTCGTGTTCCGTAAGGAGGCCGGCATCGAACTGCCGCGCTCCACCCGTGAGATGATCAATCTCGACGTGCCCAAGATCAAACGCAGCGACCTGCAGCCGGGCGACGTAGTCTTTTTCAATAATCGCGGTCGTGGGCGGGTCAGCCACGCCGGTATCTACATCGGCGAGCATCGCTTCATACACTCGTCCAGCTCGCGCAGTGGGGGCGTGCGGGTCGATAGCCTCGATGATGCCTACTGGCGGTCCAGCTTCATGCAGGCCAAGCGTGTACTCGTGTTGGCCGGCGAGACGAAGGTAGCTGCCAACCACCACTGAGCGGCTCCGCGCCGAGCGGGGTTGCATCCATGGCAGCGTACCGGCAGAGTGATGGCTCGTTTCCCCGGACTGCTCTGCGATGCCCGTTCTGGCCCGCTCGATCCTGATTTCCTTCATTGGCCTGCTGGCCGCCTGTGCAGGCGACCCGCCCCGGCACGCGCCTCTCGTCCACGAGCCCATAGCGATACCGCAACCCTCCGGAACAGCTGAGGACGTGCTTTTCACTGCGCTGGGGCTCGTCGGTACCCCGTATCGCTACGGTGGCAACACGCCGTCCAGCGGCTTCGACTGCAGCGGCCTGATCGGCTATGTCTACCGGGGTGCAGCCGGCCTGGAACTGCCGCGTACCACCCGCGAAATGAGCGGGATGCGCGGTGTCGGGGTGCGGCGCGACGCTCTGCAAGCCGGCGACCTCCTATTCTTCGCCACGGCAGGCGGCCGGAAGGTCAGCCACGCAGCGATCTACGTCGGCGAAGGACGTTTCGTCCACGCCCCCTCGTCTGGCGGCACGGTTCGGCTCGATCATTTGTCAGATCGATACTGGCAGCGTGCATACCTCAGCGCCAAGCGCATCCTCGATACCGAGCAGTGGGCGAGCACGCGCTGACAGATGAGTTAACGCGTCTATCGACAGGCTGTTCAGCCACGCGGGCGCGGCCTGTATGGTTGAGCTACTGCCATGGTCACCGGGATCAAGCTGTGAAGCCTCTGCTGCGCCTGCCTGAACCGCCCGCTGCGTGCGAACTCTGTCAGCGGGCTGCACGGCTTACCCGCCATCACCTGATCCCCCGGGCGGTTCACAGCAAGAATTAGTCCGCAAGCGTTATTCGCGCGAGGAACGGATCACAGCAGCACTCTGGGTCTGCCGGCCTTGTCACGACGAGATTCACCGGCTATTCAGCGAAAAGGAGCTGGCGCTTAACTACAACTCCCGTGAGGCCTTGCTAACCGATTCACGTCTTCGCGCTTTCGTGGACTGGTTGGCGGCCAAACCGGCGGGCTTCGTACCGCGACATTGAGCGATCTGGGTGCTCGTCGGAATATTTGGAAATATTCCGCGGGTTGACTTTGGACAGGTGTCGAAATGTCGCACCTCGGCTATGATCGGCACCCCAAACTTCTCGGGTGCGCGTCCTGCGCACGAACCGTTTCCCCTTTTGCGTTAGGTGCCTTATGCCTGAAGTACTTCAGTACGTGCTGATCGGCCTCGCCGTGGCCGCTCTGCTCGGTGTCGTTCTTGAAGAGATCACTCACGTCAACAAAGCCAAAGTCACGCTATTCTTCGGCACCCTGGCCTGGATGCTGCTGTTCGTATTTTCTCCAGAAGGCGCCGAGCGTGAGCGGGTGCTCGAAAGCCTTAACGAAAACATCGCCGAGATCGCCGGGCTCTGGATCTTCCTGGTCGCTGCGATGACGTTCGTCGCTTACCTGAACAAGAAGGGCCTGATCGAAAACCTGATCTACCTCGTGCTGCCGCAGCGGATTAGTGAACGCGCCTTGTTGTTTCTCACAGCGACCTTCTGCTTCGTGTTCTCCTCCCTGGCAGACAACATCACCGCGACGCTGGTCTCCATCACCTTGATCATGTCGCTCAAGCTCAGTGCTGAGAAAACCATCAAATACGCCGCATTGGTGGTGTTCGCGGTCAACTCTGGTGGTGTTGCGCTGATCACCGGTGATGTCACGACGTTGATGATCTTCCTGGCTGGCAAGGTGAAGATTCTGCAGCTGCTATTGCTGGCAATTCCGGCATTCCTTGCCGTCATGCTGTTGGCGGCGATGCTCTCGGTCGGCATGGGCGGGCAGGTAGTCGTCGAGCGCAAGCGCACCGAGGTGCGGCGTGTGGACATTGCCATCGCGATGATTTTCCTGGCGACCATTCTGTGCACCATTGCTGGGAATTTCCTGTTCCAGATTCCGCCGGTGCTGACCTTCCTGACTGGCCTGTCGATCATGTTCCTGGTGGCACGCTTTTTCAGTGATGACATCGAGACGGATCCCATCCTCGAATACGTCCGCCAGGTTGAATTCGAGACCTTGCTGTTCTTCCTAGGCATCCTTCTGCTCGTCGGTATGCTCAAGGAGATCGCGGTGCTCGACGGTCTGGTGCGTATCTATGATCAGGTTCCGGCTGTCATGGCCAACTACTCGATGGGCGTGCTTTCCGCGGCAATCGATAACGTCCCTCTGACGGCCGCGCTGCTTAAATCGGGTTTGCAAATGGGCGTGGCCGAGTGGATGGTGCTGACCTATGCCGTCGGCGTCGGCGGCTCGCTGCTGGTGATTGGCTCTGCAGCCGGCATCGTGGCGATGAGCAAGGTGCGTGGGCTTACCTTCGGCAGCTATTTGAAGTACTTCGTCTTCCTGTTCATCGCATTCAACGCCGGTTTCGCAGGGGTGTACCTCATGGGGCGCACGATTGCCGGCTGAGCGCGCAATGGCCCGCCGCCGGCAACCGGCAGGCGGTTAGGGCCAATGCAGGTTGAAATGCGAGCCCAGGACGAAGCAGCCGTCCAGCAGGTCCCAGCGCTCGACGCATGCGTGTTTGTTCGGCCCGGCATGCAACTTCAATCGATTGAACGAATTGGGTGAGGTGCCACGCACCCGCGAGGACAGGGTGGTGCCCGCCTGGACCATCCAGATCTCACGCGACAGCGCGGTGTATTGCTTGGACAGCGGCAAGACGTAGGGCAGGTGGATATGCCCGCCCATTACCAGGTCAAGTCCTTCATCGGCCCAGCAATGCAGGGCTGCATCGGCACCGTGCTGCAAGTTGCTCAGATCGCTCAGCACCATGGCGCCGAATGGCTGATGGGCGACCACGATGCGTAGCTTGTCCCGGCTGGTCTGCCTCAGCCGCTCACGCACCGCTCGTACCTGCTGATCGGTGACCAGCCCGTCCTTATGGCGTCTTGGATGCGTGGTATTCAGGCCTATCACCAGCACTTCGCCATTTTCGAAGGTCGGCTCCAGGTCGTCTCCAAAATGCCTGCGGTAATTGCGGTAGGGCGTCAGGAAGCGTGCAAAGAGGTTGTACAGGGGGATGTCGTGATTCCCGGGAATCACTAGCGTCTCGGGAATGCCATGAGCGAGCAGGCGCTCGACGAACGCCTGCGCCGCTGCGAACTGGCTGGCACGGGCGCGTTGCGTGATGTCACCGGAAAAGACCAGAAGGTCCGCCCCGTGCTCGCGTACGTGGCTTTCCAGGGCCTCGACGACACCGGATTGCTCGGTGCCGAAATGGGTGTCGGATATCTGCACGATGGTCGTCATTAGGCTGGCGTCTTCTCGTTGGGATGCCGGGTTCGAAGGCACGTTACCTTATTCGAAGCCAGGATCGCCGAGGCGTTCCGGTAACGTCTCGTGACGAGCTTGCGGCGACGCTTCCGGTTGCGCCGCGCAGGGCCTTGGACTAACCTCCGCGCTGCTTCAGGTGCCCCCTGGCATAAAGCCAGTCGGGTGAAACAGGGAAGCCGGTCCATTCGTAGAAGATTCCGGCGCTGCCCCCGCAACGGTAGGCGAGATTGAGCCGCACAAAGCCACTGTGCTCCAGGCACGGGAAGGCGCGGCTTACAGGACGTTCGTCCACTCGCAAGCCCGGAGACCGGCCTGTCGCAATCCACGGCAGTGCGGCGGGCGCTGATCGGGGTGCGGCTGCTTGCACCTGCGCTCCCTTCGTATCCTCCGTCTGCCCTTATCGACTGTTGTCGTGCGGCGGGCACGACGGAGACCCCACCTTGATCTGCAAGACCCTCACTTCAACCGCGGCGTTCGCGCTGCTCGGCCTGGCTCCCTTTGCGCTCGCGCAGGCTGCGCAAGGCTCACTCGACCTGGATTCGACCGTCGTCACGGCGACGCGCGTCAACACGCCAACGCCAGCGCTGGCGGCAACCACCGTCATCGATCGTGAAGAAATCGAGCGCAGCCAGGCGACGTCGCTGCCTGATCTGCTGCGTCGTGTGCCGGGCTTGTCGTTAGCCAACAACGGCGGGCCAGGCAAGACGACCAACCTGTTCCTGCGCGGCACCAACTCGGACCACACCATCGTGCTGGTCGACGGGGTGAAGGTCGGTGCCGTCAGCAACGGCGCTGCCGCTTACCAGGATTTTCCGGTCGAGCTGATCGAACGTATCGAAGTGGTACGGGGACCGCGCTCGAGCCTCTATGGCTCCGAAGCCATTGGCGGCGTCATTCAGATTTTTACCCGTAAGGGCGAGGTGCACGGCATTCGCCCATTCTTCTCGGCAGGCTACGGCACGCATGACACCGCCACCGGCAGCGCCGGTGTCAGCGGCGGCGATGGCCAGGGCTGGTTCAACCTGGCGGTCAATAGCGAAGATACCGACGGTATTGATGCAACCAACCACAACAGTTTCTCCAACGACCCGGACGCCGATGGCTATCGCAACCTGGCCGGTTCGTTGAATGCCGGCTACCGTTTCGACAACGGGCTGGAGCTGGCTGGCAATGTGCTGCGTGCCAAGATGCACAACGAATATGACGGCGGCGACGATGCGTACATGGACGGCGAGCAGCACGTGGTGGGCGGTAGCGCGCGCTATGCCCCCGTCCAGAACTGGCTGGTCACCCTGCAGGCTGGGCGCAGCCAGGACAAGAGCGACGCGTACAGCGACGGCAGTTTTTCGTCACGGTTCGATTCGCGTCGCGACCAGTTCTCCTGGCAGAACGACATCCAGCTGGCGGAGCGGCACACCCTGACCCTCGGCTACGACTATCTGCAGGACGAGCTCAGTAGTGACTCGAACTATCAGATGAATTCACGACACAACAACGGCGGCTTCGCCCAGTATCTCGGCAGCCATGGGCGCCTGGACTGGCAACTCAACGCGCGCCGGGACGTTAACGAAACCTTCGGTGGGCACAATACCGGCGCGGTCGCATTGGGCTATGCCTTGACTGACGATGTGCGTGGCTATGTCAGCTACGGTACTGCGTTCAAGGCACCGACCTTCACTCAGCTTTACTACCCGGGATTCTTCGGCATGTATGAAGGCAATCCCGACCTGGACCCGGAGGAGTCCGAGAACCTCGAGGTCGGATTGGAAGGTCAGCCAAGCTGGGGTAGCTGGAGCGTCAATCTGTTCCGCAACGAGATCGACAACCTGATCGCCGCCACCGGCCCGAACAATGGCTATATAAACGTCGACGAAGCGCTGATCCACGGCGCCGAGCTTAATGTCGCGAGCGAGTGGCTTGGCTGGTTCTGGAATGCCAACGCGACGCTTCTTGAGGCCGAAAATCGCTCGGATGGCGCCAACAACGGCCGGAACCTGCCGCGTCGGCCACAGCAGCTGTTCAACCTGGAAATGGATCGCGCATTCGATCGCATCAGCGTAGGCGCTACGCTGCATGCCGAAGGCGCACGCTACAACGACGCGGCAAACCAGACCGAGCTGGGCGGTTTCGCTACGGTTGACCTGCGTGCTGAGTACCGCATCGATCAAGAGTGGCGCGTGCAGACGCGGGTCGCGAACCTGTTCGACGCCAACTACCAGACGATTGACGGCTACAACCAGCCTGGCCAAGCGGTCTATTTCACCGTCCGTTATCAGGCCCTCTGATTCGGACTCAACGGCGCACCTCGAAGGAGAACACGCATGATCAAACTGTCCCCACGAGCCCAAATGGCTGTCGGCGTTGCCCTGGTGGCGCTGATGGCGATGACCCGCGGGCAGCATCTTGCCTCGGTCAACTTGCCGAGCGCCTCTTGGGCGGTGTTCTTCCTGGCTGGTGCATTGTTAGCGCCGCGCTGGGTCTTCCCGGGGCTATTCGTCGAGGCTTCGCTGCTGGACCTGGCCTCGATGGGCTGGGAAGTCGCCGGTAGCTATTGCATGTCCCCGTCGTATTGGATGTTGCTGCCGGCCTACGGTGCGCTCTGGTGGGGCGGACGCACCTATGCGCGGTTGCACCAGCCACACTGGCGCAGCCTCGCGGTGTTGGCGGCCTGCATGGCAGCCAGTGCGTTCGTTTGCTATCTGTTCTCCGGCGGTGGCTTCCTGTTCTTCTCCGGCCGTTATGAAGAGCCGTCGTTGGCGCTACTGGTCGAACGTATCGTGCACTACTACCCGCGCAACCTTGGCACCATGGCGGCGTATGTGGGTATGGCGGCGCTGCTGTTCGTCGGGCTGCGGGGCTTTAGCGCTGAGCGCGCTGAGGCTCGGGCATGAGCGAATCGACTGAGCGCGACGCCCGGCACCGCGCACGTATGCAGCGCAAGAAAGCGGTGGTCGACGAAAAAATCGCCGCCGCACAGGACGAATACGGCCTTCTGTTAGTGCACACCGGCAACGGCAAGGGCAAGAGCAGCTCCGCCTTTGGCATGGTCGCTCGTGCGCTCGGCCACGGCATCAAGGTCGGCGTCGTTCAGTTCATCAAGGGTGCGGCCAGCACCGGTGAGGAGAATTTCTTCCGGCGCTTTCCTGACGAGATCCGCTATTACGTAATGGGCGAAGGCTTCACGTGGGAAACTCAGGATCGTCAGCGCGACATTGCCAAGGCCCAGGAGGCCTGGGCGGTTGCAGCGCAGCTGTTGGCCGATTCGAATGTCGGTCTGGTCGTGCTCGATGAACTCAACATCGCACTCAAATACGGTTATCTCGAGTTGGAGACCGTACTGGCCGACATCGAATCGCGGCCGCTATTGCAGCACGTGGTCGTGACCGGCCGAGGCGCCCCGCCTGCGCTGATCGACGCGGCGGATACCGTGACCGAAATGAACCTGGTCAAGCACGCCTTCAAGGCGGGCGTCAAAGCGCAAAAAGGAATCGAATACTGATGCAGGGGCTTGCAGCCGGCGCCGGGCGACGCGGGGCTATGGATGACTGAAGTGCGTCAATGTCCTGCATTGCTCATCGCCGCGCCGGCATCCGGTCAAGGCAAAACCACCGTGACGGCTGGCCTGGCCCGACTCCATGCCCGGCAGGGGCGACGGGTTCGGGTCTTCAAGTGCGGCCCCGATTTTCTTGATCCGATGGTGCTGGCGCGGGCCAGCGGCCACCCGGTCTACCAGATCGATTTGTGGATGGTCGGTGAGGCGGAAAGCCGGCGGCTGCTCTGGGAGGCCGCGCGCGACGCCGACCTGATCCTTATCGAAGGAGTCATGGGCTTGTTCGACGGTACGCCATCTGCAGCTGATCTGGCGCGCAGCTTCGGCGTGCCGGTGCTGGCGGTGGTGGACGGCTCCGCCATGGCGCAAACGTTCGGGGCGTTGGCGCATGGCCTGGCGAGCTACCAGCCGGACCTGCCGTTCGCGGGCGTGCTGGCCAACCGCGTCGGTAGCTCGCGTCATGGTGAAATCCTGCGTGATTGCCTGCCGGCGCACATCGACTGGTACGGAGCCATGCCGCGCAGCGAGCAGGTTGGGCTGCCCAGCCGACATCTCGGCCTGGTACAAGCGCAGGAACTGGCTGACCTGGATGCACGGCTGGATGCTGCAGCGGACGCTCTGGCCAGCAGTGCTGATAGCGAGCTGCCGGCACTGGTGAGCTTCGCGCCACCCCGGCAGGAAGCCATCCCGCGTTTGCTAGAGGGCGTTCGCATCGGTGTAGCGCGCGATGCCGCGTTCGCATTCGTTTACCAGGCCAATCTCGATCTCTTGCAGCAGCTTGGCGCCGAGCTGCTGTTTTTTTCCCCGCTCAGGTTCGCGCGGTTGCCGGCGGTGGACAGCCTCTATCTGCCGGGTGGTTACCCGGAGTTGCACCTCAAGGCCCTGGCTCGAAACCGCGCCATGGGCGAGGCAATCCGGGCGCACCACGAAGCGGGCAAACCGACACTCGCCGAGTGCGGCGGCATGCTTTATCTGATGGACGGGCTCACCGACCGCGATGGCCAGCGAGAGGCCATGCTTGGGCTGCTGCCTGGCGAGGCGCGCATGCAACCGCGCCTCGCCGCGCTGGCCTTGCAAGAGGTTCAGTTGCCGGAGGGCCGGTTGCGTGGCCACACGTATCACCATTCCGCCCTCGATACGCCGATGCGGCCGCTGGCACGGGGTGAGTGTCCAAACTACAAACGCACCGCCGAGGCGGTGTATCGTCAGCACCGCTTGACGGCTTCCTACATTCATTTCTACATGCCATCCGATCCGGTGGCCGCTGCGGCATTGCTGACTCCATGACTGATTCTGCGTTTACTGATGAGCAGCGCGCCGGCGTCTATCGTGCTATCGCCGAGCGGCGTGACATGCGCCATTTCTGCGGTGGCTCCATTGCGCCGGAATTGCTGGCGCGGCTGCTCGAGGCCGCGCACCAGGCGCCCAGTGTGGGGCTGATGCAGCCGTGGCGTTTCCTGCGTATCAGCCAGCCGGACCTTCGCAAGGCAATCGCTGATCTGGTGGAGAATGAGCGCCTGCAGACTGCTGAGGCGTTGGGCGAGCGCAGCGACGAATTCATGCAGCTCAAGGTCGAAGGCATCCGCGAATGCGCCGAGGTGCTGGTCGTCGCCCTAATGGACGGCCGCGAGCGGTACGTGTTCGGCCGGCGTACCCTGCCGGAAATGGACCTGGCTTCCGCATCCTGTGCGATCCAGAACCTTTGGCTGGCCGCACGGGCTGAGGGGCTCGGCATGGGCTGGGTGTCGCTTTTCGATCCGGAAGCGCTGGCCCAGTTGCTGCAAATGCCCGAGGGCGCCAAGCCGATCGCCGTGATTTGCCTGGGCCCCGTCGAGGCGTTCTACTCTGCGCCCATGCTGCAGCTCGAAGGCTGGGCCGAACCACGGCCGCTGGCTGAATTGAGTTATCTCGATCGCTGGGGCAACCCGGCGTGAGCTTGGCGCTGTCCTGCTTGGCCGGCATCGGCCTCGATGCTTGGCTCGGTGAGCCGCGGCGTGCTCATCCCTTGGTTGCGTTCGGTCGCTGGGCCGATACGTTGGAACGCCATTTCAATGGGCCGGATGGGCGCGGCTGGCGTAGCCACGGCGTTACCGCATGGTGCCTGGCAGTGCTGCCACTGACGGTGCTGGCCTGGCTGCTGGCGTGCCTGCCAGCTATCGGTGGGCTGGTCGAAATCGCGCTGCTTTATTGCGCGCTGGGCTTGCGCAGCTTGGGCGACCACCTGCTGCCAGTGGCGCGGGCACTGCGCCAGGGCGATCTGCATGAAGCACGTCGACGAGTGGGTTTCATCGTCAGCCGCGACACCCGCAACCTGGATGCGCAAGGTGTCGCCCGCGCGGCCACCGAATCGGCGCTTGAAAATGGCAGCGATGCGGTCTTTGCAGCGCTGTTCTGGTTCGCCGTGGCGGGCGCACCCGGAGTGGTGCTGTATCGCCTGAGCAACACGCTCGACGCCATGTGGGGTTATCGCAGCCCGCGCTTCGAGCGTTTTGGCTGGGCCGCGGCACGCATCGACGATCTGTTGAATTTCTTTCCGGCGCGGCTGGTGGCGCTCACCTATGCGTTACTCGGTCGTACGCGTCGCGCACGGTACTGCTGGCGAACGCAGGCGCCACAGTGGGACAGCCCCAACGCCGGCCCGGTGATGGCGGCAGGCGCCGGCGCACTTGGCGTCACGCTCGGCGGTGCAGCGATCTACCACGGCGAGGTGCACCCGAGGCCGATCCTGGGTGAGGGCCCAGCGCCAGAGGCGCGCGACATCGAGCGGGCGCTGGACATGGTGTGGGCGGGCGTCGGGCTCTGGCTGCTAGCGCTGCTGCTCGGAGGTTGGTTGCATGCTTGAGCACGGCGGACGTCTACGCGCCGCAGCGCGCGATTTCGACATCCCGCTGGCCGATTGGCTTGACCTCTCTACAGGTGTCGCGCCCTACGGCTTCGAGCTGCCGCCGGTCCCGGCCGAAGCCTGGCTCCGCCTGCCAGAGGTAGACGATGAGCTCAGTGCGGTTGCGCGTGGCTACTACGGTGTGGCCTCGCTACTGCCGGTGGCCGGCTCGCAAGCTGCAATCCAGGCGCTGCCGCGATTGAGGCTGCGTTCGCATGTGGGCATCGTCTCGCCGTGTTATGGCGAACACGCGCAAGCCTGGCGCCGCGAGGGGCATCGGCTCTATGAGTTCAGTGAAGGCAGCGTGTCGCGCGCGCTCGATCAGCTCGATGTGCTGGTGGTGGTCAACCCGAACAATCCTACCGGTCGCCTGTTGCCGGCCGAGCAGCTGCTCGACTGGCATGCGCGCCTCGCGGAGCGTGGTGGCTGGTTGGTGGTCGACGAGGCGTTCATCGATGCGACACCGGAGCATAGCCTGGCCGCGCATAGCCATTTGCCGGGGCTGGTGGTGCTGCGCTCGTTCGGTAAGTTCTTCGCCATGGCAGGGGCGCGGCTGGGTTTTGTATTGGGTGAGGGCGAATGGTTGCAGGTGCTAGAGCGTTCTCTGGGACCATGGCCAGTAGCCGGCCCATCGCGCTTCATCGGTGCCGCATTGCTTGCCGACCGGGATGGCCAAACGCGCCAACGCCAGCGCCTGCAGGCCGATACCGATCGGCTTGCGGCATTACTGACGGCAAACCGATTGCCGCCCAGTGGAGGCTGCGCGCTGTTCCAGTGGGTGCTGACCGAGGAGGCGAGCATGCTGCGTGAGTTCCTGGGTTGCCAGGGCATCCTGGTGCGTCACTTCGGACACCCATCGAGCCTGCGCTTCGGCCTGCCGCCAGACGAGGCGGGCTGGGCGCGTCTCGAGCGGGCGCTGACGCACTACCAGGCGCTGCGCGCATGACCAGTCTCATGGTTCAGGGCACGACCTCGGATGCTGGCAAGAGCACGCTGGTGACGGCGCTGTGCCGCTGGCTCATGCGCCAGGGTGTCGGGGTCGCCCCGTTCAAGCCGCAGAACATGGCGCTCAACAGTGCGGTGACGGTCGACGGTGGCGAGATCGGTCGCGCCCAGGCCGTGCAGGCGCAGGCCGCGGGGCTGGCGCCGCACACCGACATGAATCCGGTTCTGCTCAAGCCCAACAGTGACATCGGCGCCCAAGTCATCATTCATGGTCGCGCTGTGACCAGCATGGACGCGGCGGCCTACCACGATTACAAACGTGTCGCCCTGCAAGCGGTGCTGGAATCGCACCGGCGGCTGGAAACGGCCTACGACGTCGTGATGGTGGAGGGCGCCGGGTCGCCGGCCGAAATCAACCTGCGCGCTAACGACATCGCCAACATGGGCTTTGCCGAAGCGGTCGATTGCCCCGTCATCCTTATCGCGGACATCGACAAGGGCGGCGTATTCGCACACCTCGTGGGCACACTGGCGCTGCTGTCACCGAGCGAGCAGGCTCGTGTGAAGGGTTTCGTGATCAACCGTTTCAGAGGTGATATCGCGCTCCTGCAGCCTGGGCTGGACTGGCTCGAGGCGCGCACCGGCAAACCGGTGCTCGGCGTGCTGCCGTACCTGATGGATTTCCATCTCGAAGCCGAGGACGCCGTGGATGTACGGCAGATCGCCAAGGCCGAGCAGACCTTGCGCGTGGTGGTGCCGGTACTGCCGCGCATCAGCAACCACACCGACTTCGATCCGTTGCGCCTGCATCCTCAGGTGGACCTGCGCTTTGTCGGCCCGGGGCAGGCGATTCCCCCAGCGGACTTGATCATCCTGCCAGGCTCGAAAAGCGTTCGCGCCGACCTCGCATGGTTGCGCGAACAGGGATGGCCGCACGTGATCGAGCGGCACCTGCGCTACGGAGGCAAGCTGCTCGGTATCTGCGGCGGGTTGCAGATGCTCGGCCAGACCGTCGCCGATCCGCTTGGTCTGGAAGGCCCTGCGGGTACCAGCAATGGCCTCGACCTGTTGCCATTGAGCACAGAGCTCGCGGCTCAAAAGCAACTGCGTAACGTGCGCGGGCGGCTCTGCCTGGATGGCGTCGAAATTGCCGGATATGAAATTCATGCGGGCGTCACGCAGGTGGCCGACACTGCGCACGCTGCGGTTCAGCTGGATGACGGTCGCGCGGACGGCGCCGTCAGCGCGGATGGCCAGATACTCGGCACCTACCTGCATGGCCTGTTCGAGCTACCCGAAGCATGCGCGTCGCTGTTGCGCTGGGCCGGCCTGGACGAGGTCGAGCAGGTCGATTACCACGCCTTGCGCGAGCGTGACATCGAACGGCTCGCCGACTTGGTGGACGGCCACCTCGACACCCGTCTGTTGCGCCAACTCTGCGGCCTCTGAACTGCAACGCTGGAGACCCCTATGCTTGATCTGATTCTCGGCGGTGCCCGCTCCGGCAAGAGCCGGCTGGCCGAGCGCCTCGCCAGCGCGAGCGGCCTGGCCGTGACCTACATCGCCACCAGCCAGCCACTCGACGGCGAAATGGCGGCGCGCATCGCCCAGCACCGCGCCCGCCGGCCGGCTGCTTGGGCGCTCGTCGAGGAGCCGCTGGCGCTCGCGACAACCTTGCGCCAGCACGCCCATCAGGATTCCTGCCTGCTGGTCGACTGCCTGACGCTGTGGTTGACCAACCTGCTCATGTTCGAGGATTCGGCACGCCTGGTCGAAGAGCGTGACGCGCTGCTCGACTGCCTGGCTGCGCTGCCTGGGCGCGTAGTTATGGTCAGCAACGAAACCGGACTTGGCGTGGTGCCCCTCGGCGAGCTGAGCCGCCGTTATGTCGATGAGGCAGGCTGGTTGCATCAGGCCATTGCAGCGCGCGCTGATCGGGTCGTCTTCACCGTGGCCGGTCTGCCGATGATTTTGAAAGGAGAACCGCTGTGAACGAGCTTTGGTGGCAGTCGGCCTGCCGTATGCCGAATGCAGAGGCGCGGAAGGCCGCGCAGCTACGCGATGCCGAGCTGACCAAACCGCTCGGTGCGCTCGGTCGCGTCGATGCGCTGGTGCCGACGCTTGCCGCCCTTCAGGGCCAAGAGCGACCCAGCCTCGATCGAGTCTGGATCAGCATTTTTGCGGGCGACCACGGTGTCGCCGCGGAGGGCGTTTCCGCGTTTCCGCAATCGGTGACCGGGCAGATGCTGGCCAACTTCGTCGGTGGGGGTGCAGCGATCAGCGTGCTGGCGCGGGAGCTGTCGGCCGTACTCGAAGTCATCGACCTGGGCACAGCTCACCCGGTCGGGCCACTGCCGGGCGTGCGTCACCTGGCGCTTGGCCCGGGTACGGCGAATTTCGTCGAGGGCGCAGCGATGACCGCCGAAACCTGCCATCAGGCGCTTGCAGCGGGCCGTGAGAGCGTATGTCGAGCGCAGGCGGAGCAGGGCACTGAACTGTTCATCGGCGGCGAGATGGGTATCGGCAACACCACCACGGCGGCCGCCCTGGCGTGCGCCTTGCTCGGCTGCGGCCCGCACGATCTGGCCGGCCCTGGGACCGGGCTGGATGCGGCAGGAGTTGCACACAAACGCGCCGTGATCGAGCGGGCGCTGGCGCTTCACGCTGGTCCGCATGATGCGTTTGGCTGGTTGCAGCGCCTCGGTGGTTTTGAACTGGCTGCGCTGACCGGGGCCTACCTGGCCTGTGCGCAGCAGGGGGTGGTCGCGCTGGTCGACGGGTTTATCTGCAGCGTCGCTGCGCTCTGTGCGGTGCGCCTGAATCCGGGTTGTCGCGAGTGGCTGCTGTTCGCTCACCGCTCAGCCGAGCCCGGTCACGTTGCGGTGCTCGAAGCACTCGACGCCAAGCCTTTGCTGGACCTAGGCCTGAGGCTGGGCGAGGGCAGTGGCGCGGCGCTCGCGGTGCCGCTGTTGCGCATGGCCTGTGCGCTGCATGCCGGCATGGCGACATTTGCCGAAGCAGCGGTGGCTGGGCAGCACGCATGAACCTGCACCTGGACATGCTGCGTCACGGCGAGACGGTTTCCGGTGGCGGCTTCCGTGGTCGCCTGGACGACGAGCTGACCGCCGACGGCTGGCAGCAGATGCGCCGCGCTGTGATTGGGCAAGCGCCCTGGTCGCGCATCATCAGTTCGCCATTGAAGCGATGCGCCCGGTTCGCCGCCGAACTGGCCGAACAGCATGGCGTCGCGCTTGAACTGGAACCGGGCTTCCGCGAGCTGGATTTCGGTGAGTGGGAAGGGCTGACCGCAGCCGCCCTGATGGTCGACCGGAGCGAGCAACTGGGGCGCTTTTGGCAGGACCCGTATGGTTTCACGCCGCCAGGTGGCGAGCCGCTCGTCGATTTCGAGGCGCGAGTTTTAACGGCCCTTGAGCAGGTCACCGATCGGTGGGCCGGGGAGCAGATCCTGCTGGTAACGCATGCCGGTGTGATGCGGCTGTTACTTGCCGAAGCACGTGGCCTGCCGCGCGAGCGGCTGCTCGACGTCGAAGTGCGGCATGGCAGCCTGTTCGGATTGAAGGTGGGTTTTCGCGACGCCACGCTTTGGCTGGAGGAGACATGCAACCAGTCCTGATCGCGCTGCAATTTCTCACCTGCCTGCCCATTCGCCTGCGGCAGATGCCCTCAGCCCGCGCCATCGGCCACTCGCTCCCTTTCTACCCGCTGGTAGGGCTTCTACTGGGGGGTGTGCTCTGGCTCCTCGCCGCACTGCTCGACACCTCGGCGCCGCCTCTGGTGGCGGCGTTGATGCTCGCTGTGTGGGTTGCGCTGACGGGCGCGCTGCACCTCGATGGGCTGGCCGACAGCGCTGATGCCTGGCTTGGTGGGCTTGGCGATCGCCAGCGGACGCTGGCCATCATGAAAGACCCGTGCAGCGGACCGGTGGCCGTCGTGGTGCTGGTCCTGGTGCTGTTGCTCAAATTCATCGCGCTTTGGGTACTCCTTGCCGAAGGTGACCGGTCAGCCTTGCTGCTGGCTCCGGTGCTTGGCCGTGCGGCACTGCCTGCGCTTTTCCTGCATACGCCTTATGTGCGGCCAGGCGGTTTGGGCCAAGCGCTCGCCGAGCACCTGCCGCGGCGGCAGGTTGGTTTGGCTTTGCTCGTGGTGGTGACCGGCTGCGTGCTGTTGGGCAGCGACGGCTGGCTGGCGCTGGCCGTGGCCTTGCTGGTCGGCGCGTTGGTACGGCGTGCGATGTACCGCCGGCTGGGCGGCACGACTGGCGATACGGCAGGCGCCCTGTTGGAGCTGGTCGAATGTGCCGTGCTGGTCGCGCTGGCGTTATGGGCCTGACCTTCAGCCAAGCAGCGCAACCGATTTGATCTGTGCCCACATCGGCTTGCCGGGGCCGATCTCAAGCTGATCGGCCGAGCGTCGCGTGATCCGTGCAAGCAGAGGCGTGCCCTGCGCATCGAGCCGTACCAGCACATGAGCGGGCGTGTCGGCGTCGGCCAGTTGCTCGACGCGAACAGGCAGCAGGTTGCTGATGCTGGTGCCCTGCGCCCGCTCCAGCGCAAGGCTGACATCCCGGGCATGCACGCGAAAGCGTAGGGGGTGGCCGATGGGTTCGTCCCGCAGACCGACCAGCACCTCGCCGCCGCTGAATCCGAGGCGGGTCAGGTGGTAGTGCGCGTCGTGCTCGGTAATCCGCGATTCGATGACCACACCGGCGTCGTCGCCGAACGCGGTCGGCAGGTCAAGGCGCGCCAGGGTTTCCCTTAGTTCGCCGTGCGCGATGACTCGCCCGTTTTCCAGCAGCACCAGGTGATCGGCCAGCCGCGCCACCTCATCCGGTGCGTGGCTGACGTAGAGCATGGCGATATCCAATTGGGCGTGCAGTCGTTCCAGGTACGGCAGTATTTCCGCCTTGCGCCCGGCATCCAGCGCGGCCAGTGGTTCGTCCATGAGCAGCAGCCGCGGGCTGGTCAGCAGGGCCCGGGCGATGGCGACGCGCTGGCGTTCGCCTCCGGAAAGCCGGTCGGGCGCGCGCTCGAGCAGGTTGCCGAGCCCGAGCAAATCGACCGCCTGGTCCCAGACCACGCGGTGTGCCTTGGTCGGCACCCGCTTCATGCCGAACTCGAGATTGCGACGCACGGAAAGATGGCTGAAGAGATTGGCCTCTTGGAAGACATAGCCGATTGCCCGCCGATGGGGTGGAACAAGCACGCCGCGCGTGGTATCCAGCCAACAGGCGCCGTCGACTTCCAGGTATCCGCGGGCATGCCGCTCCAAGCCGGCGATGCAACGCAGCAGGCTGGTCTTGCCGGAGCCTGAGGCACCGAAGAGGGCGGTTACGCCACGTCCGCTCAGGTCAAGATCCACATCGAGTTTGAACCCTGGGTAATCCAGTCGCAGCTTGGCGCGTATCGCGCGGGTCGTCTGGTTCATCCGCGCCACACCTGAGCGCGGCCGCCCCCGTAGAGCATCAGCAGTACGACGAAGGCGAAGGCCAGCATGCCGCCGGCGAGCCAGTGCGCCTGGGCGTACTCCATCGCCTCGACATGGTCGTAGATCTGTACGGACACCACGCGCGTCTTGTCCGGGATATTGCCGCCAATCATCAATACCACCCCAAACTCACCCACCGTATGGGCGAATCCCAGCACGCTGGCCGTGACGAACCCGGGCCGGGCAAGAGGCAGTACGACGTGAACGAAACGGTCCAGCGGGCTGGCGCGCAAGGTGGCGGCTGCTTCGAGCGGTCGATCGCCGATGGCCTCGAACGCGTTCTGCAGCGGCTGGATGACGAACGGCATTGAATAGAACACCGAGCCCACGACGAGCCCGGCAAAGCTGAAAGCCAGCGTACCCAAACCGAGCCATTGAGTGAGCTGGCCGACCGGACCGTTTGGCCCCATCGCGATCAGGAGATAAAAGCCCAGCACGCTTGGCGGCAGAACCAGCGGTAGCGCGACCACGGCACCGACCGGGCCACGCAGGGGCGAAGCGGTGCGCGCCAGCCACCAGGCAATGGGGGTGCCGATCATTAGAAGGATCAAGGTGGTGACGCTGGCGAGCTTGAGCGTTAGCCAAATCGCTGCGATCCCAGCGTCGTCAATCGGTAGCATCGGCGGCGTCCAGTTCGTAGCCATAGGTTTCGATCAGCGCTCTGGTCGACGGACGTTGCAGGTAGGCGAGCAGGGCGCGGCCTGCCGGGTTGTCGGCACTGGCTTGCAGCAGCACGGCATCCTGCCGTATCGGTGGGTGCCGATCCGGCGGCACGACCCAGGCGGAGCCCGCGACGTTGCCAGCGCTGTCGATCACCTGGGACAAGGCTACAAAGCCCAGCTCGGCGTTGCCGCTGGCGACGAACTGATGGGTCTGCGCAATGTTTTCACCCTGCACCAGCCGGCCCTGCAGCCTGGATTCGAGCCAGAGCGACGCCAGGGTCGCTATGGCTGCCGCGCCATAAGGCGCCGTCTTGGGGTTCGCCACCGCAAGGTGTGCGAACCCCTGCTCGCGGAGCACGTGGCCCTGGTTGTCGACGTAGCCGACGCGGGGCGACCACAGCACTAGAGTGCCAATGGCATAGGTGAACCGGCTACCTGCGGCGACCAGGCCATCCTGCTCGAGTTGCGCCGGGACTTTCTCATCGGCGGCCAACAGCACATCGAACGGCGCGCCATTGCGAATTTGCGCGTAGAGCTTGCCGGTCGAGCCAAAGACGAGTCCTACCCGGTGGCCGGTGTCGCGCTCGAAGCGCTCGGCGATAGCCTGCATGGGCGTACTGAAGTTGGATGCAACGGCGACGCGCACCTCGGCGGCATGGCTGACCCAGGGCAGGCAGATCAATGCGAGAACCAGCAAAAGGCGAAACGGCATGCGGGGCTCCTAGTCGACGGCGATGATGACGTGCGAGGCCTTGATCAGCGCCGTACAGGGCTGACCGAGCGCCAGGCCCAGCTCGGCGGCGCTTTCGTTCGTGATCACGGCGCCCAGGGTGCGATTGCCCGCCAGTGCAAGCTTGACGTCGCAATTGACGGCGCCGGGCGTCAGTGCGCTGATGGTCCCGGTGAGTCGGTTACGCGCGCTGATCCGAATGTCCGGGTCGGGAGACAGCAGGACGAAGCTGGCCTTGATCAGCGCAATTGCAGGCTTGCCGGGGCTGAGCTGGAGCTCGTCGATACTGTCATTGGTGAGCGTGGCGGTGATGGTCTGCCCTTCACCGATGTCCAGCTGCAGGCTGGCGTTGACCGCACCTTTCTCCACATGGGTGATGCGGCCTCGAAACTGGTTGCGCGCGCTGGTTTTCATGGCGATGGCCTTGAGCAATCGGTCGATGTCATCGAACCCCTCGATACCCCGCGATACCTCAGCGAGAAAGCGTTCGTATTCGTGCTGCATGCGGCGCCAAACGTGCAGCATCTCGCGGCCGAAGTCGGTCAGCTGCGTACCGCCACCACCCGCTCCGCCAGCTGCACGCGTAACCAGCGGGCGCTCGGACAGGTTGTTCATCGCATCGACCGCATCCCAGGCGGCCTTGTAGCTGAGCTTGGCGGCCTTGGCGGCCTGACTGATCGAGCCGGTGGCTTCGATCTGCTCCAGGAGCTCGATGCGCTTGCCGCCGAGATAGCCCTTCTCGCCCCGGTTGAACCAAAGGTGGCCATCGATGCGTAGCGAATCGAGCGGAGGGGAGTGGCTCATGGTGCGCTCCTTTGTCGTGCGGCCATTCTGCCAAGCGCTATATGTTTTTGTATATAACGCTATTCGACCGAATCGTTGCCGAGCCGCCAGCGGCGGAGTAGCGTGGCGGCGATCAGTCCAGGAGAAATGCCATGAAGCGTCACCTGCTTGCTGCGCTGTCCGTTTTATACGCTGGCTCGCTGCTGGCGGCCGAATGCCCGGCCGTGCTCGATCATGAGCTGCCAACCTTGCGCGCCAAGGGGACGGTTGACCTTTGCGAGCGATACCGCGGCAAGGCCTTGGTTGTCGTGAATACAGCCAGCTATTGCGGCTTCGCGCCGCAGTTCGAAGGGCTCGAGGCGCTCTACCAGCGCTACAAGGACGAGGGGCTGGAGATCCTGGGTGTGCCTTCAGATGACTTCTTTCAGGAGTCGGACGATGCCGCTGAGACCGCCGAAGTTTGCTACGTGAACTATGGCGTGACCTTTCAGATGACCCAGACGCAGCCGGTGCGTGGCCGTGATGCGACGCCGTTGTTCAAGGTGCTGGCTGAGCAGGCGGGTGGCGCGCCGCGCTGGAACTTCTACAAGTACGTGGTCGATCGTGAGGGGCGGGTCGTCGAGTACTTTTCCAGCAAGGTCGAGCCGGACGATCCGGCGTTGATCGCGGCAGTGGAAAAGGCGTTGGAGAAATAGGGAGAGCCCCGGCCGATCGGCCGGGGCGGGGTGCATCAGAAGCGGTAAGTCAGCCCGGCACCGAAGCCGTGGGCGCTGTTCTTGAAAGTCGCGTCGTAGTTGGCTACGAGCGCACCACCCTGGTAGGAGCGGCTGCGGCTGATGTCGACTTCCTCTTCCCGTAGGTAGGAGTAGGCCAGGTCGAGCGTGACGTCGTCCGTAGGATTCCACGCCAAGCCGAAGCTGATCGCGGTGCGATCGCCCGTTGGAATACGCGGCGAGCGATGGACATTGTTGGTCGGGCTCTGGTCAAACGCGAGGCCAGTGCGCAGCGTCCACTCCTTGTTCAGCTTGTACGCCGCACCGATCGCGTAGGACCAGGTGTCGTGCCAGTCCTGCTCTTCGACGATGGGAGCAAGATTGCCCTGCAGCGCCAGCGGGATGCCGTCGTTCTCGATGACGATGGCTTCGAAGCGGCTCCAGCGGGTCCACATGGCGCCTGCATATACCGTCCACTGGTCGTTGAGGTCGTGCGTCACCGACATGTCAACAGACTCGGGCGTATCGAGTTCCAGCGAGGCGTCGTACTTGCCCGAGGCACCAGACAGATCGAAGCTGCCGCCGGAGAGCTTGGTGTCACCCTCGAGCTTGTAAGCGACTTTCGAACGGTAGGTGATGCCAGCACGGGTGCTAGGCGTGAACTCGTAAAGCAAACCCGCGTTGAAACCGAGGGCGGTATCGTCGCCTTGAACCTTGACCTGACCATCGTTCGAGCCAAGCGGACCGAACGGGTTCGGGGACGCGCTGCGCAGCTCGCCGTCGATGCGGTTGATCGTCGGGCCGAAGCCAACGGACAACTTTTCATTGAACCGGTAGCTGACAGTGGGCTGTACGGTGATCACGCGTACTTCGCTGTAGTCACCAAAATAACGGCCCTGGTAGCCGCTTTCGTAATCGGTTACCAGACCGAACGGCACATAAATGCCGACGCCCACGGCCCACTTGTCGTCGACCGGCTTGACGTAATAGCCCATCGGTACGGCGGTGACCGGCACCATGTCGCCGTCGTTGCTGCCGCCATAGGGCAGGTTCAGGCCGCCCAATGCAGGGCCGGAGAACGAGCCCGAATTATCCTTGATATCCGTTTTGGCATTGATCGCGGCCATGCCGAAGCTGACTTCTTCGCGCTTGAGGCGGGACATGCCGGCCGGGTTGCCGAACAGGGTGGTAGCGTCGTCGGCGGAAGATGAGCGGCCGGCAAAGGAGGTGCCCATGCCGCTGATGCTTTGTTCGTTGAGGGCGAAGCCGGCAGCCATGGCCTGGGTGGAAAGGGCGCCTACGGCTACGGCGATTGCAGTCTTCAACCAAGTTGTTTTCATTGTTGTACTCCGGGGGAAAAAGCGGCTCGGACCCTATCAAGCTTCATTGATTCGCGGCAAACGAAAGAGTGCAATTTTTCGTAAAGCACGACGATTGGCGCCGATAAACGGTTTAACGCGCAATAAAACCATCCAGGCGAGGGCTGACCGATCGGTCAATTGCAGGGTCAGGCGACCGGGCGCTGCGGGTCTGTGATCCACTCGCTCCACGAACCCGGATAAAGGCGTACAAGCGGATGACCGGCGAGGCATAAAGCGAACAAGTTGTGGCAGGCCGTGACGCCCGATCCGCAGTAGGCCACCAGGCACTCGGGTGAGCCTCCGGCCAGCACGGGTGCGAAGCGCTCGGCGAGCTCGTGGGGCGCGCGGAAGCGGCCATTGGCGTCGAGGTTGTCGGTAAACGGCATGCAGTGGGCGCCGGGGATGTGGCCGGCGACCGGGTCGATGGGTTCCACTTCACCCAAAAAACGCGGCAGCCCACGGGCATCGAGCAGCCTGTACGTCTGGGATGCGAGTCCGGCGCGGATGCGTTCCGCATCGATGGTAAGCGTCTCGTCCGGCTGGCCAGCGAAATCACCGGCCGCTGCCTCGGTCTGCTGCTGCTCGATGGGCAGCCCCGCCTCGCACCAGGCCTTGTAGCCGCCATCCAGTATGAACAAGCCGTCGCGTTTGCCCAGCCACGCCAGCAACCACCAAGCCCGCGCGGCAAAGGCACCCGGGCCGTCGTCGTAAAGCACGACGGTGCTGTCACTGCTGATACCCCACTGGCGCAATCGGTCGATGAGGGCTTGCGCTTGTGGCAGTGGATGTCGCCCCGTCTTGCCGGGAACGACCGGGCCGGACAGGTCACGCTCGAGGTCGGCATGCTGCGCACCTGGGATGTGGCCGTCCCGGTAGCACGCGCTGCCCTGGGTCGGGTCATCCAGCGCGAAACGGCAGTCGAGAATGCGTAGATCGGGCTGGGACAGGCGCGTGGTCAAGGCGTGTGCGTCGATCAGTTGCGCGAGTGGCATGTGGAGGGCTCCTTTCGGTGACGCGGCACGTTAGCACGCCGGCGAGGGGCGCGATGTTTGCGCGGCGAACCGGCGGTCGCGATATATACTGCGCGACTTTCGATCGGAAGCCGGTCGCAAGCCGATAACCAAAGGAGGGCCTAGTGGCCATCGAAACTCAATGGGTCCTGGATGACGCGCACCTGGCCAGCCTGTGCGCCGAGTGGCGTCGGCTGCCGTATGTGGCGCTGGACACCGAGTTCATGCGGGTCGATACCTTCTACCCGATCGCGGCCCTGCTCCAGGTTGGCGATGGGCGCTGCGCCTACCTGATCGACCCCCTGCGAATCGAGGATTGGTCTGCTCTAGCCGATCTGCTGGAAGACACCGCGGTCGTCAAGGTGCTGCATGCCTGCAGCGAAGACCTGGAAGTGTTGTGGCGGCTCACCGGCAGCCTGCCCACGCCCTTGTTCGATACGCAGCTGGCGGCTGGTTACCTGAACATCGGTTTTTCCATGGGCTATTCGCGTCTGGTGCAAGCCGTGCTCGGGCTCGAGTTGCCCAAGGGCGAGACCCGTTCTGACTGGTTGCAGCGGCCGCTCAGCGAGACGCAAATCCAGTACGCGGTAGAAGATGCGCAGCATCTGGCAGAGCTTTACCAGGCGCTGGTGCCGCGCCTGTCGGACGACAAGCGTGCCTGGGTGCTCGATGATGGTGCCGAGTTGGTGGCCAACCTGCAGCGAGAAGTCGATCCCGACGAGGCCTATCGCGACGTCAAGCAGGCCTGGCGGCTAAAACCTCGCCAACTGGCGGTGCTTCGCGCGGTTACCGCCTGGCGTGAGCGGCAGGCGAGGGCGCGCAACCAGCCGCGCAACCGCGTCCTGCGCGAGCCCAGCCTGTGGCCGCTGGCGCGCACCCAGCCTGCCGATCTGGTCTCGCTGGCGCGGATCGACGACATGCATCCACGTACTGTCCGCCAGGACGGCGAGACACTGCTTGAGCTCATTCGCACCGCGGCAGCGCTCCCGGAGTCGCAATGGCCCGCGCCGCTGCCCGAGCCGCTGCCGCTGGAATGCTCGTCGCTGCTCAAGAAGCTGCGCGCCGTCGGTCAGCGCGAAGCGGAGAAGCTCGATATCGCCCCTGAGCTGATGCTGCGCAAGAAAGTGCTCGAAGCGCTGCTCAAGACCGGTTACCCGGACGGCCCGTATTCACTGCCCGATTCGCTGCGCGGCTGGCGCCGTGAACGCATGGGCCAGGCTCTGCTCGACGCTCTGGAAGGACAGCCATGAAACGCATCTGCTCGATCTACAAAAGCCTTCGCAAGAATGAAATGTACCTCTACGTCGACCGTGCCGAGGCGCTGACGCGCGTCCCTGAAGGCCTGCTCGCTGCCTTCGGCCCGCCCCAGCATGCCTTCGATCTCGTGCTGACGCCTGAGCGCAAACTGGCGCGCGAAGACATCCATAAAGTGCTCGAAAACATCGAGGCTCAAGGTTTTCATCTGCAGATGCCGCCGCCTGACGACGACTACATCGAACACCTTCCAGAAGAGCTGCTCCGTCGCAACGACCCCGCCTGACGGAAGCCTTCGTGCCGACGGTCGGCGGTGGATGGCCGCAGGCCCCGGGATGCTTGGCCGCCCCTGTGGCAATGGCTAGACTCGCGTCTTTATTCAAGGCAGCACGATTCATGGCGGCGAAAGTCGAACCCTTCTGGAAGCGCAAGACCCTGGCCGAACTCGATGCCGAGGAATGGGAGTCGCTATGCGACGGCTGCGGCCTGTGTTGCCTGCAGAAGCTTGAGGACGAGGAAGACGGCAGCGTCTACTACACCCGCATCGCCTGCAAGCTGCTTGACCTGAAGAGCTGCCGCTGCAGTGACTATTCGAACCGCCGTGCCAGCGTGCCCGATTGCGTGCAACTCACTGCCGCCGATGCCGCGCAGTTCAAATGGCTGCCGCCGACTTGCGGCTACCGCCTGGTTGCCGAGGGCAAGGATTTGCCGCTCTGGCATCATCTCGTCTGTGGCGATCCTGACGCCGTGCATGCCGAGCGCATTTCACAATCCGGGCGGATGCTCGCCGAAGGCACCGTCGCGGAGGATGACTGGGAAGACCACCTGATTTTCCGCGCCGGCTGACGCTGGTTGCCGAATCGTCGCACCGAACCTGACTTGGAGACGCCTGATGCCCCTTCGCCAGCTTCTGCTGTTTGTCGTCCTGTCCTTTGCCGTTGGGCAAGGCCACGCTGCCAAGCGGGTCGATCTGGACATCAACGTCAAGTTCGTACCCGACGAGGACATAGCGGAAGTGGAGCTAGTTCTGGAAGAGGGCACGGCGGTCCGTTACGTCAACTTCAACCTGGGCGACGACGCGCTCTACAGCGACTTCGACGCCGATTCCGAGGCTGCATGGCAAGTTGAAGACGGGCGAGGTGTATGGCGGCCTGGCGAAGGTGAGGCCCGCTTGTCCTACCGGGTGAAGATCAGCCATCAGCGCAAGAGCGGGCGTTTCGATGCGCGCATGACGCCGGACTGGGCGCTGGTTCGCGGAGATGATCTGGTGCCGGCGGCGCGAATCGACCAGCAGGATGGCGTACGCCTGGTATCCCGGTTGGCCTTCTCGTTGCCCGACGGCTGGAAGAGCGTCGAAACCGGCTGGCCGCGCATCGGCAAGCATCGTTTTCGTATCGACAACAATGAGCGGCTGTTCGACCGCCCAACCGGTTGGATACTGGCTGGCAAGCTGGGCACGCGTCGAGCGCGGCTCGGGGAAACCGATGTAACGGTAGCCGCCCCAGTTGGCGAAGGCGTGCGGCGCATGGATATCCTCACGTTGCTCACGTTCGTCTGGCCGGAAGTACAAGGCGTCTTTCCGCGCGACCCGAAGAAGTTGCTGATCGTCGGTGCGGGCGATCCCATGTGGCGAGGCGGGCTGTCGGGTCCCAATTCGCTGTTCATGCATGCCGATCGACCGATGGTCAGCGAAAACGGCACGAGCTCTCTGGTGCATGAATTGGTGCACGTGTTCAGTCGGATATCCGATGCCGATCGCAGCGACTGGATCAGCGAAGGGTTGGCTGAGTACTACGCCATCGAGCTGATGCGGCGTGCAGGTGGGCTCAGTGAGGACCGCTACCAGCGGGTCCGCGAGCATCTTACTGAGTGGAGTCGAAAGGTCGACAGCCTGCGTGGGGAGCGATCCAGCGGGCCAGTCACGGCGCGCGCGGTCTTGCTGCTCCAGGAGCTCGACAAGGAGATTCGTCAGCGCAGCAAGAGCCGGCATTCGCTCGATGACGTGGCGCGCGGCCTGATGCGACTCGATCGCGTCACCACGAAGGATTTCATCGACATCACTGAAACCCTGCTTGGTGGTGCGTCGTCGGTGCTCGATACACGGCTGCTGCGCTAACCGGCGCGCGCGTCGGCGCTTTCGGCGCACGGCGTGACGCGCCATGTCCGATCTACTGGTGGTCCTGCTGTCAGCCCCTGGCCCTTGGCCTAGGCACGGGGCGGAGTCAGTGTCGAATAGCTTGATTCAATCTTATTTATCCTCTATGCGGGCGGCGTCGGCCCGATATAATGCGGCCCTTTGCCGGCGATCTGTTCGGTCGTGGCGAACCGGCTCCCGGTATCGCGTCGCCGCGTCGATCTTGCAGCTGTTCGGCCGCAGTCTTCTGGAAGAAAACTATGAAAAGCGCTGAAATCCGTGAAGCCTTCCTCCGATTCTTCGAAGAGAAGGGCCACACGCGTGTGGCCTCCAGTTCGCTGATCCCCGCGAACGATCCGACCCTTCTGTTCACCAATGCCGGCATGAACCAGTTCAAGGACTGCTTCCTAGGCCTGGAAAAGCGCGCCTATACCCGCGCCACCACCAGCCAGAAATGTGTACGCGCGGGCGGCAAGCACAACGACCTGGAAAACGTCGGCTACACCGCGCGCCATCACACGTTCTTCGAGATGCTGGGCAACTTCAGCTTCGGCGATTATTTCAAGCGCGACGCCATCGCCTACGCCTGGGAGTTTCTCACCTCGGATAAGTGGCTCAACCTGCCCAAGGAAAAGCTTTGGGTTACCGTCTACGCCAGCGATGACGAGGCCTACGATATCTGGACCAAGGACGTCGGAATCCCGGCTGAGCGCATGGTCCGCATTGGTGACAACAAGGGTGCGCCCTATGCATCCGACAATTTCTGGGCGATGGGTGACACGGGGCCGTGTGGCCCGTGCACCGAGATATTCTTCGATCACGGTGAGCACATCTGGGGCGGCCCGCCCGGCTCGCCGGACGAAGACGGTGACCGCTACATCGAGATCTGGAATAACGTCTTCATGCAGTTCAACCGCACGGCCGATGGCGAGTTGCATCCGTTGCCGGCGCCCAGCGTCGATACCGGCATGGGGCTCGAGCGCATCAGCGCGGTGTTGCAGCATGTCAATTCGAACTACGAAATCGATCTGTTCCAGAGCCTGCTGAACGCCTCTGCCGAAGCCATCGGCTGTCAGAACGAAGGGCAGGCCTCGCTCAAGGTCGTCGCCGACCACATCCGCTCCTGCGGCTTTCTCATCGCTGATGGCGTGACGCCGTCGAACGAAGGCCGTGGCTACGTGCTGCGTCGCATCATTCGCCGCGCTTGCCGACACGGCAACAAGCTCGGCGCGAAGGGTAGCTTCTTCTACAGGATTGTCGCGGCGCTTGTGGCCGAGATGGGCGACGCGTTCAGCGAATTGAAAACTCAGCAAGCGCACATTGAACGCGTACTGAAGAACGAGGAAGAGCAATTCGCCAAGACCCTGGAGCAAGGCTTGAAGATCCTCGAGCAGGATCTGGTCGAGCTGGAGGGCGGCGTCATCCCTGGCGAGGTCATCTTCAAGCTGTACGACACCTACGGCTTCCCGGTGGATTTGACCGGCGATATCGCCCGCGAGCGCGAGCTGACGCTCGACGAGGAAGGTTTCGAACGCGAGATGCAAGCGCAGCGCGAGCGCGCCCGGTCCGCCAGTGCGTTCGGCATGGATTACAACAGCTTGGTCAAGGTAGAGGGCGAGACCCGCTTCATCGGTTACCAGGGGACTCATGGCGAAGGCAAGGTGCTGGCCCTGTTCAAGGAAGGGATGGCCGTCCAGCACCTCGGTGCGGGCGAGGAGGGCGTGGTGGTTCTCGACCAGACACCGTTCTATGCCGAGTCCGGCGGGCAGATCGGTGATTGTGGCTTCCTCTCGGCCGAAGGGTTGCGCTTCGATGTGCGCGATACCAGCAAAGCGGGGGGCGCTTTCCTGCATCACGGGGTTCTTGATTGCGGCCAGCTTGTGGTAGGTGCCGCCGTCACGGCGACCGTCGATGCTTCGGTTCGCCAGGCGACTGCGCTCAATCATTCGGCCACGCACCTGCTGCATGCGGCCTTGCGTCAGATCCTCGGCGAGCACGTCAGTCAGAAAGGCTCGCTAGTCGACAGTCAGCGGCTACGCTTCGATTTCAGTCATTTCGAGGCCATCAAGCCCGAGCAGCTCAAGGCGTTGGAAGACAAGGTCAACGCCGAAATTCGTGGCAACTCGGCGGTGGAGATCGAGGAGACCGACATCGATACGGCCAAGCGCAAGGGCGCGATGGCGCTGTTCGGTGAAAAGTATGGCGATCAGGTTCGCGTATTGACGATGGGCGGCGGATTCTCGGTCGAGTTATGTGGCGGAACGCACGTGAAGCGGACCGGCGATATTGGTCTGTTCAAGATCATTAGCGAAGGCGGCGTTGCTGCGGGTGTCAGGCGTATCGAGGCGCTGACCGGCGATGCTGCGTTCGCCTATCTCGTAGGCGCCGAGGAGCAACTGAAGGAAGCGGCGGCGTTGGTCAAGGGCAGCCGCGACACGCTGGTGGACAAGCTCAACGGTGTGCTTGAGCGCAATCGCCAGCTGGAGAAAGAGCTCGAGCAGTTGAAGGCCAAAGCAGCCAGCGCGACCGGCAACGATCTCGCCGGCTCCGCGGTCGAGATCAATGGCGTGAAGGCATTGTCGGCGCGGCTGGACGGCCTCGATGGCAAGGCACTGCTTGCGCTGGTCGACCAATTGAAGAACAAGCTCGGCAGCGGCGTCATCCTGCTTGGCGGTGTGCACGATGAGAAAGTCGTTCTGGTTGCAGGTGTAACCCAGGATCTGACCAGTCGCTACAAGGCGGGTGACCTGATGAAACAGGCAGCCGCGGCCGTCGGCGGTAAAGGCGGCGGTCGCCCCGACATGGCTCAGGGGGGCGGCAGCGACGCGAGTCAGCTGGACGATGCACTGGCACTGGTCCGTTCGTTCGTCGAAGGCCAGTAGCGCCGGGCTGGCGGCTGCCCGAGCGGGGTGGCCGCTGGGGTCGAAAGTATCAATGAGCGCCCGTGACGGGCTTAGGCGGCAATGAAATGGCGTTGATCGTACAGAAGTTTGGAGGTACCTCGGTGGGCTCTGTAGAGCGCATCGAGCAGGTGGCTGCGAAGGTCAAGAAGTTCCGCGACAACGGTGACGACATCGTTGTAGTGGTTTCGGCCATGAGTGGTGAAACCAACCGGCTGATCGACTTGGCCAAACAGATTAGCGAGCAGCCCGTTGCGCGCGAGCTCGACGTCATGGTCTCGACGGGCGAGCAGGTAACCATCGCCTTGCTGGCAATGGCGCTCATCAAGATTGGTGTTCCGGCCGTGTCCTATACCGGCAGCCAGGTACGCATCCTCACCGATAGCGCTTTCACCAAGGCGCGAATTCTTCAGATCGATGCGCAAAACATCCACAAGGAGCTCAGGGCCGGCCGTGTGGTGGTCGTGGCGGGATTCCAGGGTGTCGACGAGGCCGGCAACATCACCACGCTGGGGCGTGGGGGCTCGGATACCACCGGCGTTGCGCTGGCGGCGGCGCTGAAAGCGGATGAATGCCAGATCTATACCGACGTGGACGGCGTTTACACTACTGACCCGCGTGTGGTGGCCAAGGCCCAGCGGTTGGACAAGATCACGTTCGAGGAAATGCTCGAGATGGCCAGTCTGGGCTCGAAGGTGCTGCAGATTCGCGCCGTGGAGTTCGCCGGCAAGTACAGCGTGCCGTTGCGCGTGTTGCACAGCTTTCAAGAGGGTCCGGGAACCCTCATTACCCTAGATGAAGAGGAATCCATGGAACAGCCCATCATTTCTGGCATCGCTTTCAATCGTGACGAGGCCAAGCTGACCATCCGTGGGGTGCCGGATACGCCCGGCGTTGCGTTCAAGATCCTCGGCCCGATCAGTGCGGCTAATGTCGAGGTCGACATGATCGTGCAGAACGTCGCGCACGATAACACCACCGATTTCACCTTCACCGTGCACCGCAACGACTACCATAACGCGCTGCAGGTGCTTGAAGGTATCGCTCGTGAAATGGGCGCGCGCGAAGTCATCGGCGACACCGACATCGCCAAGGTGTCGATCGTCGGCGTAGGCATGCGCTCCCATGCAGGTGTCGCTAGTCGCATGTTCGAAGCCTTGGCAAAAGAAAATATCAACATTCAGATGATTTCGACGTCAGAGATCAAGGTGTCCGTCGTGATCGAAGAGAAGTACCTGGAGCTCGCAGTGCGCGCGCTGCATACGGCTTTCGAACTGGACGCTCCCGCCGGGAAAGTGGAGTGATCATGCAGGAGAGCAGCCTGAACCGGCACCATCTGTCGATTCGGGCGGCATAAAAGGAACTTTAGGCTCTCGCAAGCTGGTCAATAGCTGGTGAAAGGCTCTAGGCTCAATGTCTTACGGAACATTATCCGTCTTTATCTTTGCAGACTGCTTACTGAACTGAATCCGTTTTTAAGGAGAAAGGAATGCTGATTCTGACTCGCCGGGTCGGAGAGACCCTGATGGTCGGTGACGATGTGACGGTCACTGTACTGGGTGTCAAGGGAAACCAGGTGCGCATTGGCGTTAATGCACCAAAGGAAGTCGCGGTGCACCGTGAGGAGATTTACCAGCGGATCCAGAAAGAGAAGGACTCGGAACCAAACCATTAATTTTGTTTGATTTTTGGCTTTGCAAACGGGGTGAAGATGGGTATGATGCGCCCCGTGTTGCGGAGAGGTGGCCGAGTGGCCGAAGGCGCTCCCCTGCTAAGGGAGTACACCTCAAAAGGGTGTCGGGGGTTCGAATCCCCCCTTCTCCGCCATATTGCATTGTGTGGTTGTGGTGGTTTTGCTGTAGCGGATGTGGTTGAAATCATTGAAGCAAATAGCTTGACCGAGAAAATCGCGAACATATAATGCGCACCCTCAGCGCACTCATAGCTCAGCTGGATAGAGTACTCGGCTACGAACCGAGCGGTCGGAGGTTCGAATCCTCCTGAGTGCGCCACACTGGAAGTTGGTTGCTGTCAGGCAACAAGCTTTTGAAACCAGAAGCGATCTGGTCTACCAAGCGCTAATGCACTCATAGCTCAGCTGGATAGAGTACTCGGCTACGAACCGAGCGGTCGGAGGTTCGAATCCTCCTGAGTGCGCCAACTAAAAGAAGGGCCTGCAGCGATGCAGGCCCTTTTTCATTTCGGATTATTTCCGCACGCAACCTTGTTCATCGAAGCTTACGGTCTTGCTGCCGCCTCGCTCGGCCTGGTAGCGATACTGGACGCGTCCGTTGCGCTGAGTGATGCCATCTGGCTTGCCCAGGGCGCTTTCCACATCCATGCGGGTCATGCCTGGCTGCACCTTGCCAGCAATGATCGCGCTACGCCGTTCGTTGCCGGTCACTCGGTTGCCGCAGCCATCGTCGCGCTCTCCAACCACTACAACCGAATCCTCGGACGAACGCCTGCGTGCTGTCTTGGGTACGGCGAGTGGTGTCATCCGTTTCGTACTTGGCGTTGGGTTACGGGCGTCCTGCAGGGCAAGCGCTTGATCGGTCGGGCAGCCCTGGCGGGTGAACGTCGTGTGGCCTGCACTGTCAACGCAGCGGTAGACCGTTGCAGCGGTTGCAGGTGTATTGCCTATCAATAGGGCGCAGAAGCACGCCGTAGCCATGGCCTTCATCAATGTCGTCCTCCTTGACGATTGAGGGGCCAGCCTAACCGACAAATTCGTCCTGTGCTTCCGTGCCTTCTTTCAACGTGAAGGCGTCGACAATGAGGATGTGCGGGTGATCACCACGCATCTTGTGCAAGCGGTTGTATTGCCGTGCATTTCGTGGGCTGATCAAGTGCGCGGTGTTAATATGCCGCCGTCCGCCCGTCCGGGTTTGTGGATTTCCCTCATGGACTTACCCAGTAGATACAAGAACAGTTTCGCTAGCCAACCGCGTATCGAATGATTGATCCCTGGCGCACGCCTGTTGCTGGGGTGGAGTGCGCCATGACCGAAGTAGAAGCAAAGAAGCCGCAGGAAAGTCTCCAGGATCGCCTGGCACAGGTCGTCGAGCTGCTCCATCGACACAAAATCGTCGAAGATCTGGCTCACCGTCAGAGCCAGGAGGGCCAGCATCAGGAGCTGGTCGATCAGCTGGTGCACCGGCAAAACCTGGTTGAGCTACAACGCCGCCTCGAAGTTCTTCACCCAGCTGATATCGCTCACATTCTCGAGGCGCTACCGCTCGATGATCGCCTGACCGTCTGGCAACTGGTCAAGTCGGAGCGTGACGGTGACATCTTGCTCGAGGTGTCCGACGCTGTGCGCGAGACGCTGATCGCCGATATGGACGATCACGAGCTGCTTGCCGCTGCGAAAGAATTGGACGCTGACGAGCTTGCCGACTTGGCCGCCGAGCTGCCGCGAGATGTTGTCCATGAGTTGATGGAAACCCTCGATGCGCAGCAGCGCGAGCGTGTGCGCTCCGCCTTGTCGTATGAGGACGATCAGGTCGGCGCGTTGATGGACTTCGAGATGGTGACTATCCGGGAGGATGTCAGTCTCGAGGTGGTGCTGCGTTACCTGCGCCGCCTGAAAGAGCTCCCCGGGCACACCGACAAGCTCTTCGTGGTCGATTACGACGGCGTTCTCAAGGGCGTTCTGCCGATCAAGCGGCTGCTCGTGAACGATCCGGACAAGCAAGTGGCCGATGTCATGGCCAGTGATCCGGTCACCTTCCACCCGGATGAGGATGCTTACGAGGCCGCGCAGGCCTTCGAGCGTTATGACCTCGTTTCCACGCCGGTCGTGGACAAGAGTGGCAAGCTGATCGGGCGCTTGACCATCGACGAGATGGTCGACCTGATCCGCGAGGAGAGCGAGAGCGAAGTCCTCAACATGGCCGGCCTGCGCGAGGAGGAGGATATCTTCGCCTCGGTTTGGAAGTCGCTGCGTAACCGCTGGGCCTGGCTCGCGGTTAATCTGATCACCGCCTTCGTGGCCTCGCGCGTGATTGGCCTGTTCGACGGTTCGATCGAGAAATTGGTTGCGCTGGCCGCCCTGATGCCTATTGTCGCCGGGATCGGCGGTAATTCGGGTAATCAGACAATCACAATGATCGTCCGGGCCATGGCACTCGATCAGCTTGGTACCGGCAACAGCACGAGATTGCTGCGCAAGGAAGCAGGCGTCGGCCTGCTTAATGGCCTGATATGGGGCGGCGTCATCGGGTTCGTTGTGTATTGGCTTTACGGAAGCTGGTCGCTCGGCGTGGTCATGACAGCGGCGATGACGCTCAATCTGTTGCTTGCCGCGCTTATGGGCGTGTTGATTCCGATGACGCTGGCGCGCCTGGGCCGCGATCCCGCGCTGGGCTCAAGTGTGATGATTACGGCTGTGACGGACAGCGGGGGGTTTTTCATATTCCTTGGGCTGGCAACGCTGTTCCTGCTCTGATTCTTGACGGGGTGCGTCCCCTTGACGTTTGCCTTGGGTTCGTAGTTCGGGCTACTGTTCTCGGGTTTCGCTTCTGGCGAGACCCAAGAACATGATGCGAATAACAGGCGGCCCGAGCTGCTGATCTAAAAGGGAAAGCCCAATGACCCCTAGCGAACTCCTGCTTGAAGGCGTCGAACTGATGCTATTCGGCCTGGGCTCTGTCTTCATCTTCCTCGTTCTGTTGATCGCCTGCATACGCCTGATGTCGTCGCTGGCAAGCCGCTTCGACACGGCAGCCCGTGCCCAGCCGCACAGTCCGGTGCCGGTTGCGGCAGCATCTGACGTAGATGCCGACGTTCTCGCTGCCATCCAGGCTGCCATCCATCAGCACCGCGCTCGTCGCGGTTGACCCGGAAAGGGAGTTCCCTTCGATGAATCCTGTATCCAAACCGCTCGGCATCACCGACGTGGTGCTTCGTGACGCCCATCAGTCCATCCTCGCGACGCGGGTGCGGCTGGAAGATATGTTGCCTATCGCCGCCAAGCTCGATCAGGTTGGTTTCTGGTCGGTCGAGTCATGGGGTGGGGCAACCTTCGATGCTTGCATACGCTACCTTGGCGAAGATCCGTGGGAGCGGATTCGTGAACTGAAGAGAGCGATGCCCAACACGCGTCAACAAATGTTGCTGCGCGGGCAGAACCTTCTCGGCTATCGGCATTACGCCGATGACGTGGTGGAAAAGTTTGTCGAGCGGGCTGCAAGCAATGGTGTCGACGTCTTCCGTGTGTTCGATGCTATGAACGACCCGCGAAACCTCGATACCGCGCTCCGTGCCGTGAAGCGGCAGGGCAAGCATGCGCAGGGCACCATTTCCTATACGACCAGTCCCGTTCACACGCTGGACATGTGGGTCGACCTGGCTAAGCAGATCGAGGACATGGGCGCCGATTCGGTCGCTATCAAGGACATGGCAGGCATTCTGGCGCCGTACACCGCGTACGAGCTGGTGTCCCGTCTGAAGACGAGCCTGGCGATCCCCATCCACATGCAATGCCATGCGACTGCCGGACTGTCGACCGCTGCGATCGTCAAGGCGGTGGAGGCGGGCATCGATAACGTCGATACGGCCATCTCGTCGCTCTCGATGACGTACGGGCATTCGCCGACCGAGTCTGTGGTCGCCATCTTCCAAGGCACCGAGCGTGACACGGGGCTTAACCTAGATCTGCTGGAAGAGGTTGCTGCGTATTTTCGTGAGGTGCGCAAGAAATATGCGAAGTTCGAGGGGACGCTCAAGGGCGTAGATTCCCGCATTCTGGTCGCACAGGTGCCGGGCGGCATGCTGACCAACATGGAAGGGCAACTGAAGGAGCAGGGCGCGCTTGGAAAGTTCGATCAGGTGCTGGCTGAAATCCCACGGGTACGTGAGGATCTTGGTTTCATTCCGCTCGTAACACCGACCTCGCAAATCGTCGGCACCCAGGCCGTCATCAACGTACTGACTGGCGAGCGCTACAAGTCGATCACCAAGGAAACGGCCGGGATATTGAAGGGTGAGTACGGCGCTGCGCCGGCGCCCTTCAATGCTGAACTGCAAGCGCGCGTGCTCGATGGCGCTGAGGTCATAAACTGCCGTCCTGCCGATCTGTTGCAGCCCGAAATGGACAAGCTCACCGCCGAGCTGCGTGGGCTGGCCAAGGAAAAGGGGATCAAACTGGCCGCCGACGAGCTCGATGACGTGCTGACCTATGCACTGTTCCCTCAGATTGGTTTGAAGTTTCTGGAAAACCGTGGCAATCCCACAGCCTTCGAGCCTGCACCTGGCAATGAGCCCGTAGCGTCGCGCGAAGCTGACAAGCCTTCGGTCTACACGGTGGAGGTCAATGGCCGCTCCTTCGTGGTTCAGGTCAACGAGGGCGGCGATATCGATGGGATCAAGCCCGTCGGTTCTGCTAGCCCCTCTTCAGCCGCAGCGCCAGTATCAGCGCCTGCGGCGGGCAGCGGTGCACCGCAGGCGGCCCCGCTTGCTGGCAATATATTCAAGGTGTTGGTGCAGCCAGGTCAGGTGGTGCAGGAAGGTGACCTGGTGATTATTCTGGAAGCCATGAAAATGGAAACCGAAATTCGGGCGTTCAAGTCGGGCACCGTCTCCGGCGTCAACGTAAAGGTCGGGGATGCGGTGGCTGTAGGCGATAGCCTGCTGACCATTGCCTAAGGGGGCGACATGGATAAGTTGCTCAAACTATGGCACAGCACAGGGCTTTATCATCTGGAGCTGGGCCAGCTTTTCATGATCGTGGTTTGCCTGGGGTTGATCTATCTCGCGGTTCGAAAGGGTTTCGAACCGCTTCTATTGATCCCGATCGGATTTGGCGGGGTGCTCGCTAACATTCCCGTCGCCAATATGGCCGACGGCGCCGGCATTCTGCATCTGTTCTACGAGGTCGGCCTGCCTACCAGCGTGTTCCCGTTGCTCATTTTCATGGGCGTCGGGGCCATGACCGATTTCGGCCCAATGCTGGCCAACCCCAAGACGTTGCTTCTCGGTGCGGCTGCGCAGTTCGGCATCTTCGCAACCCTGCTCGGTGCGCTGGCGTTGGCAGCTGCGGGCATCCCGGGTATGGAGTTCACGCTGCGGGAAGCGGCATCCATCGCCATCATTGGTGGTGCGGATGGCCCGACCTCCATCTTTGTCACGGCGAAGCTGGCACCTCACCTGCTTGGCCCGATTGCAGTGGCCGCGTACTCCTATATGGCTCTGGTGCCGCTGATTCAGCCACCGATCATGCGTGCACTGACGAGCAAGCAGGAGCGGATGATCGTTATGCAGCAGCTACGGCCGGTGGGTCAGATCGAGAAGATCGTGTTCCCGTTGGTGTTGGCGCTGCTGGTCGGCTTGCTGTTGCCGGATGCCGCGCCATTGGTGGGCATGTTCGCGTTCGGCAATCTGCTTCGTGAAAGCGGTGTGGTGGAGCGCCTGGCCGATACGGCACGCAACGCGCTTATCAACATCGTGACGATAGCACTGGGATTGACGGTCGGCTCCAAGCTGTCCGCCGAAGCATTTCTGCAAATGAAAACGCTTGGGATCCTGGTGCTCGGGATGGTCGCGTTTTGCGGGGGTACAGCGGCAGGCGTGCTGATGGCTAAGGGTATGAACCTGTTCAGCGCGAACAAAATCAACCCGTTGATCGGTGCGGCCGGTGTCTCGGCAGTGCCGATGGCTGCTCGCGTGGCCAATAAGGTGGGGCTCGAGGCCAATCCGCAAAACTTCTTGCTGATGCATGCGATGGGGCCGAACGTGGCAGGGGTCATCGGTTCGGCAGTAGCCGCGGGTGTCCTGCTGAACTTCGTTGGGTAATTGCACGCTTGCGTCGAATGCGATGCAGGCAAAGCGATTTCGGAGTTCTACCAGTCCGCTGCCACGCTCCACGCGCCAATAATGAAAACGCCTCGACAAAGCGAGGCGTTCAGATCGCGCAAGCAGGGTGGTTGCCAGAGTTACTCTTCGTCCCGGGCGGCCTCGGTATCCTGGGCGATCAATGCGATCAGAGCGTTCTGCTGCCGGTGCGCTAGTTGACGGAAGCGTTGGAGCAGCTCTCGTTCATGAAGCGTGAGTTCAGGGCTATCGAGTCGCATATTCAAGTCGTCATCCAGCGCGCCTTCTTGAAGCAGGCTTTGCTCCAGTCGCGCGATGATTTCCGAATTCATGCTGCGATGGTGGTTGCGAGCAACCTCAGCGATGCGTTCGCGCATCCCGTCCGGTAGCCGAACCACGAATTTGTCAGCCGTGCGGCTGGAATAAACTGCCTGCTTCATTGGGCGCATAGTTAACCGGTTAGTCAGGTGGACGATGGTGGCTCATTGCCGTTCTAGTCACGGTCTGACAACCGAACAGCGCCTGCTGTTCCGCGACCTGCAAAAAAGTTGCGAGACGGCTTAATGGCGCCAATCATACGTCGTTTAGCGTGGCAGTAAAGCTGCTTGTGATGGCAAGATGCCTCTAGTGTGACATGCGCCTTGTCTTGGTCTTCGACCACGTCATATTAGCGAAGGACGGGATCGAACTTGATTCTGCGCCCAAGCATCAGCGAAACGATGAAGAGCAAGCCAAACACGCCGCTCCCGCTTTTAAGTGCAACGTCCCATATACCGCTGGGGTCGAGGGTAATGGAAACGGCAATACAGGCGGAGCTCAACCCGAACCAGCAGAACGTTAGCAGTGACATATGAATCTCTCTGACAGGGCCTAGCGGTGGTCTTTTCGTCCTTAAAATACCCAACGCTGCGGCTGCGCAGGCGCAACGACTTGGCTGTGGTTAATCGTCTGGGCAGCTGGCAATGCTGGACGGCTGATATATGTGGGCATAACCAATTGACTGGCGGTAGCCGTTGAGGCGGCGTTATCCACACCATTTTCATTGAACTCAAGCGCGGCTAGCGCAATCAGTATCGATGTGCTCAACAAATAAGCCGGGCGTTGCATGGGCGTCTCCTTCGCGTTGCGGGATAGTCCTATCTATAGCATTCGCCGTGCCAGGCTTGATGGCGGATTAATTACTTAAAAATCAATCACTTAGATTCCATCGTATCTAGGGTTGCAGTGCGCTTTGCATGGTTGCCGGTCGGAAGTAGTGCAAATTGCAATGCGGAAGCCTCGTTGTCATTTTCGGTCGGTTCGCTGGTGAATGCGGACTCGACTGACGTGTGACAAAGCGGGCAGGGACGGCTAAGATGCTGCGCCAGCCGATTTGTCCCAGTAGCTCAATTGGATAGAGCATCCCCCTCCTAAGGGGAAGGTTGTGAGTTCGAGCCTCGCCTGGGACGCCAGATTCTATGCGGTTTTCGGCGATTTAGAGCCTGCATCGGTTCTCCTCCATGGGTGCAATGTGGGTGCAGGCGTAGGCTTTTCACAGCCCCATTTGGCTCACGATTACTGCGGGGTCTGTGCCTCGTTGCAAGGCGCGCCGCACGTCCCGGGTCATCTGGTCGATTGCCTCGTTCTCCAGCTTCTCTGCTAACCGACACGCCTTTTTCACGATTAGGACCGCGAGTTCTGCCGGAATCTTGATCGTTTCTTGCGCCGGTCGGCCGTATGCGAGTGACATCTGCTGTCCCTAAATTGTTGCGGTTAGTGAAAGCTGACTTTCGGAGGCGGTCTTGGAGCGGGGCGGTTTTGAGGATCGGGCCGCCCCTCCCTGGGTCACTCGGACAGGGCCTGCCGCAGTTCCCCACCGACGCCGAACAAGCGTCCTGCCGCAGCTACAAAGCGCTCCTTGCCTTGCTGCTCGTTGACTCGGATATCAAACGCCAGGTCGGCCGTGATCGGCCCGCTGTGAAGCGCGGCGGCCAGCATACGGCCGAACATCATTCCAGCTTGCTCAGCTATTGCTCGGATCTCGTGCATAGGTGTGGCCGCTGTAATCGTTGCGTATCCGCTCACCTCAGTTGCCAAGCGAGCCAGCTTCTCTTCTAGTTCAGTCACATCGTAATCAATCATCTCAACCTCCATTGGTTATCTACCGGCTGGGCTTAGGCCGAACTTCTGCGCGATTGCTCTGGCTCGCGGGCCATCGCCGAAGATATCCGACACGAATACGTTCACCTCTTCACGTCCATCTGCACCGGTGCGCCGTTCTGTTGTGCCGCGCTTGCTGGCGTCCTCGATCACGTTAACGGTGGTCCCGCCGCCAGTGTTCCCGCCTTGGATGTCGCTCAGCGTCTTGTCGAGCTTTGCGCTGGTTTCGGCCGTAGTGACACGCTCGCCCTTTTCCAGCAGCCAGGTTCCGGTCTGCGGAATGGAATCGATGCCCTCGTGCGCCATACCGATCGCGCCGATGTTGCTAACGATATTGGCTGTCGCCGCGGCTACAGACGCCATCGCGGCCAGGTTGGCAGGCCAAGGATTTGCCGCAGCCATCGCTATGCCTTGCTGAATGGCGACTGCAGATTGAGCGATTGCCGCGGCCTTCTGGACCGCAAACATAGCCTTGTAGAGCCCTGACTGCTCGCCGGCAAAGGTCTTTGTCAGTCCTGCCAGGTCTCCGAAGATGCTTTCTGCCGATGCCAGCTGCGCCATCTGGCGGGCCTGTTCGATCCGGGCAAGCTCGTCTTCGTGCTGCTGCTTAAGTGCTAGCTCTTCCTCATCCCACACTGCGGAGAGGTCGGCGCGGTCCTGGCGAAACTGTTCAAGCATCTCAAGCTGCGTGTCGTACCACTCCTGCAGCTTCTCCTCAGCCTCGTCGATCTTCAGCAGTTCGCCAAACGGGCCGCCCACAGCAGCATCTAGCCCGCCGAACTCTGGCGCGTCAGTTGTTGCGGCTCCGGCGATCCGGCCGGCAACCTTCATTCGCTCATCAGGCTCGATGCCCTGCATCGCGTCGAGCACAGCCAAGCGCTCGCGCATCTGGTCGGTTAGCTGTTCCTCGTCTGTTCGCAGCTCAGCTATCAGGCGCTGATAGGCCTCAAGCGCCTTGTTCTGCTCCTTGACCGCTTCGTCCTGGCTCTCGATGGCCTTGGTTGTGCTCGTGATAGCAGCCGGCAGAGCGCCGGGGGCCATAGTGGTTTGCAGCTCGTTAAATAGCTCGGTGAGTGTTTCCAGGCGGGTTGATCCGCCACCGCCGTTGCCCTGGCCGTCGAGCTTATTCAGGAACTCGCCGTAACCCTGCGCAAGCTGGTCGAGACCAGAGACGCTATCGCTAAAGGTCTCCTTGATCTCGTCCATACTCTCGAAGGCGCGGTAGATCCGTACCGGTGGCAGGTAAGTCTCCCACCAGGAACCGCCACCCTTGGACGCCTCGTTCAGGTCGTAGAGGTCCTTCAGTGCGCTGCCGGCAATGTGGATTGCTGCCACTGCGCCGACTGCTGCCTTGCCAACCGCTCGAAGCGATCCGGCCAGGTCTTCCGAAACGGTAGCGGCAAGGCTGCCATCCACAGTGACGCCGGAAAGCCCGTCTGCGAAGTCGCCCAGGACGGGTATCAGCGCGCTGCCTATCTGGTTTTTCAGACCTGTCGTTGCCTGGTCCATCAGGAACATCGCAGCCCGGAGCTTGTTGGCTTCCGCGATGGTCTGTTCACTCAAGATGGCGCCGGCGCGCTCGGCCTCATCGGCGAAACCCTTCATGGCTGCGCCGTTGTCCTTCAGTAGCGGAATCAGCGCAGTGGCATCAGATGCCAGGCTTTCCATATAGAACGTCATCTGCTGCTGACTTACGCCGGCCTTCTCCAGCGTGTCGACGTACAGGCCAAGCGCCTGCGGGCCGGATAGGGCGGCGAACTGGTCAGCCGTGACGCCAACCTGCGGGGCGATCTGCTCGAAAAAGTCTTTCATGCCGCCGCCGCCAGTTGCCGCGAACTCGCCGGCCTTGTCGGTTACGTCCTTCAGGATATCGGCGAGCTTGTCCTGCTCGATGCCGACGAGCTGAGCGCCGGCTGCGAACTTCTGGAACTCAGTGGACGACGAGCCAGCGATGGTCGATAGCTTGCTGATCTCAGCCGCTGCGTTCACCGTCGATACGGTGATGGCGGTGAGGCTTGCGATCGCCGCGGCAGATCCAGCGCCAAACGCTGTGCCGACTGCCTTCGCGTTCTTCTCTACTTCCTTGCGCCACTTCTCGGAGCTGCGTTCGGCCTTGTCCATACCACTGACAAACGAGCCGGTTCGGGCTACGAGATCGAGCGTCAGGGTTCCTAACGATTTACTCATTTGGGCCACCGATGGTGTTTAGTCTGTTAACGGGTTGGTTAACGTCTTCGTTAACAGGCAAAAAGTCTGCGAATGGGAGGGGGCGCGGTTTCCTGCACGGTTGAGCGCTAGGCTTTTGACCCACCCCTACCACCTGGCGGGCCATCGCTTGAGCTCGCTGACGGCCTTTGTGGATGGCGCGTAGTGGTACGCCTTGCCGTCCTGCTTGGGTGCCTTGGGCAGCGTCCTGGCGCGGTAGATACCGAGGAAATCGATCAGGTCTTTCATGGCTGCCTCAAGTGAATTAGTTGCCTGCCACCGTCTTGCGAGAATCTGAAGGAGTTGACGCGCAGGCTGTCGCGGTTCTTTCATGACCTGGTGACTCACGACTATACCCAGGGCCGGACTTTCCCTTACGGGCCGCTCCGGCAGCGGGACATCACCGTTTAAACAACAGCGTCAACGATCTTGCGAACGGCACCGGTAGCGAACACGGCCAGGCCATAGCGGGCTTCCGCCAAAATAGTGGTCTGGTTCGTGGTGAAGTTGGTCCCATCCTCACGGCTGGCCATCACGGTCACGCCTTCACGGTTCAGCACAGCAACTTGCGACTGATCGAGAATCAGCGTGGTACCAGAGGCGATGGCCGGGGTGGTTAGGACAGGAACGCCCCACAGGCTCGGACCGGCCGGGTCGCGCGGGCTGCCCAGAACATACTGCTCATCGGTGGCGCGCTCGGAAGCAACCACGAACCAGTCGGCCGGGTTCATCACGATCAGGCTCGGAACCCAACCATCGGCTTCCATTGCGGCCTTCGCTTCGCCGATCTTGTCTGCCTTGGCGGTCAGGGTCGGAACGAACGCTGTAGCCTGAGGCACGAGGCCCAGGATCTTGCCGGCACCGCCTGCGCCGTTGATAAGCTCGCTTTCGAGCCTGGCGGTCACGCCGTAGCGCAACAAGTTGTCGATCTGCATCGAGAGGGCGGGGGCGTCGGCCAAGATCTGGTTCGATGCCTTGATCCAGTGCGCGATGGTGCTGATGTTGGCCTGCACGATCTGGGTCGGCAGCGATGCCTCTGCCTTCACGTCGCCTTCCAGCACCTGCACGGCTGCAGCGTTGACGTAGCCGTTGAGCTGCATGAACTCGAACACGCCAGTGTTGACGGCCAGGCTCGGCAGAACCGACAGCAGAGACAGGGCGCGCTGCGGGTTGTTGAACAGGCCCGGTGCGCGTTCTGCCTGCACGTCATGGGTTGCGCTGGTGATGGTTGCCTTCACTTCCACGCGGCCAGTGGTAGGCGCGCCGGTCAGCATCGACTTGAACTGCGGCGATTGCACGAACTGCGCTGCGACCGACTCGTTATTGGCCTTCACGCCGAAACCGTTCGGAATTCCGCCTTTCTGCGCCAGGTCGATCATCTGCTCGCGCAGAGTCTTGATTTCGCCGTCGACTTTTTCCAGGCGGTTGGTGGCGAACTCGTTGATCTCCGCCAGTTTGCTTTTTACCTGCTCAACATAATCAGTCATTTGGTGTTCCTCGAAATTCTGTTGTGCCGCTGATGCGGCCGGATGCTCGTTGCTTCGCCGTGCCCCGAATCACTCGGCTTACGGGAAGTGCCGCCAATCAGGGGAGCTAGTCCTGCCAGGCGGTGTGAAAACCCACGAGCATCACGCACAGGGCTTTCGATGGTTCGTTTCATCGCAGATCGCTCTCCAGCAGATAGGCGAGATCGGAGACGCGAAGGTCTGACCTCGGCCCTTTAACGTGCCACCCGCCTGGGATGCGTTCAGCGGTTGCGCGGTAGCGCTTCAGCATCTCAGCGGCTTCCTCGCGCTTCTTCTGGTTCGACGGGCTGTTGACGGCGCTCATTTGGTTTCGAGCTCCTGTGCGGCCTGTGCGCGGTCCAGGGCTGCGAAGACCGTGCTGCGGAAACTGCCGATCGCGGCGTTCATGTCTTCTTGGGTTTGCCGCAGACGCTGGCGGGACGCCTCCGCCTCAACAGTGATGGTCAACCGGCGAATCTGTTTGCCGATTTCCTCGGTCGCTTCGATCTGCTCGGAGAGCTTGGTCAGGAACAGTGCGGACGCCATCGCGCTAAGGTCGCCCCGGTCAGCAGCCTCACGGATGCTTTTAAGGTAGGCGCGCTGCTCCGGCTGAGTTGGGAGAAGCTGGCGGCCGCGTGGCGGGGTGGTGTTCATGGGGAGCCCTCAATATGTAAAGTGACGCGACGTGACGTCGTAATGGCTACATATTAGGGGCTTTTTTGGTGCTGGCCAGCGCTGATTTATGGCTAATCCCGCTCTGCCGTCCGGGTTCGTTCGGTTTCGTTTTTGTCTTGAAAATTCCCGACGAACGGTCATCCGTTGTACGGCGAGTGAGCCGTTTTGGTCTCAGTGAGACGGTTCGGTCGCGGTGAGATATCCCCAGTTGTGGGGAAAACCCGCTGCCTTGATAGTGGGAAACCCCCGGTCTTGATCGTGGGAAAACTGCCGATCTGGTCCGAGTCGGACAGGTTGGTCTGTCTCGCGTGTCGATAACGACACAGTGTGTTGATTCCTACACAGTGGAAACCCAGCGATAACCCTGCCGGTTAGGGTTGGGTTTCAACGGGTGTTGAACAGTTGTTGAACGATCGGTGAACGCTTGGTGCACGAAACGTGCTCAGTTCTGAGCGCATTAAAAACCCCGCTCGGTGGCGGGGCTGGCGAGAGAGATACGCCGCGCTGATTTTACCGCGCGGTGCCGCGACGAACTGGACGGCGAATACTGCGAAAGTTTCGTAGTAAAGAATCCCCGCGGCCCGGCCTCTGAGGGGCTTCGCTTGGTGGGTCAGTGAATGCGCCTGGTGTCGAGTGTCGCCAGATCCTCGTCACTGAGCACGCCGGCAGCGAACAGACCCTGTAGGAATCCCGACAGCATCTTGGTATCTAGCTCGCCCCGGTCGGCGTCGGCCTGGTACATCTCCAGCGCGGCGACCGCTCCGTCACAGTGGGCGACCATTGGCGCGATCTTGGTGAACAGCGTGCGCTCCACGGCCTTCATGGTTCGTAGCGCTCCAGCAGCTTGCCCAGGCGGCTGGCGATCCCGTCCAGAGATACGGCCAAATCTGGACGCATCTCGCCGCCACGTAGCTGGCAGAGGTCGGAGAAGATTCCGAGCAGCATCACTTGGCCGAATGCGTCGATGTGCGCGCCTTGGTCGTCGACCACGATTCCGCAGTCAGGGTCGATATGAACGATGTTGGTCATGCGTGACGCTCCTCGTTTGTAGCCACTTGCTGCCCTGAATATCAGTAGATACCTGGCAGAATCTAAAAGGGTGTTCACTTTCTGAACACGTAGAACAGCGATTACGGTTCGGTTTCTGAACACGTAGGCAAAAGCGCCAAACGCAACGGGACAAAACCATACGAACCAATTTGTCTATGTGTTCACTAACTGAACCGGTACGTGTTCATTTTCTGAACAGGAAGAAATCGAATTGAGTAGTGTCGGCAAAGGGCGCAGCGGCGCCCTCGTCGGGCCTACCTCAAGGTCTTTGCCGGGGCACTCGTTTACCGGAAGCCAGGACAGTGCGTAGAGCGCGCAGCGGGCGCCGTGCTTGTTGAACAGACTGCTACGGGTCTGAGTGATCCAGCCTGCCGACTCCAGATCGCAGAGCGCCTTCTGTAGCGTCGATGGTGATCCGATGCCCCATTCCCTAGCCATCGTGCGCGTGGCTGACAGGTCGCCATTGTTGCCCCCGTTGTACTGCGACATGAGCTCTTGCAGCACCACGCGGGCAACGAAGCTCAACGCTCGATGCCCGGGCGATTGAACTAGGCGCCGCTCTAGCCGGAAAAAAGGTGGCCCCGATTTGGGCTTTGATTTGCCTGCCATATCGAACTCGCGCAATGGCTGGCAGGGCAGGGGCCCCGCCAGCGTTATGGCCGTTAGGCCGCCGCTTCCTGCATCAGGACGTACTGCCCCACACGGTGGGGTGGTCTGCCTGGCTCGGTGGCCTGATAGGCCCATTGCGTGCGGATATCAAAGCCACGCCGACGCAGACGGCGAACCGTTGACGGCGGGTGGACGATATCCAGGTCATTGGCTGCTTCGATGGTCGTCACTGGATGAATTCTCAGTGCTTCCAGAAGGCGCCGGTCTTGCTCGGTTGCGGAGTGTGATGGCATAGTTCAGTCCTCACTTGGTGCAGTCCAATGTGTTTGCCCTTGGCGGTGTTGGCGCACCGCTTCGGGTTTCCTTCCCGCTTCCTTTCTCATGTCCATTCGTCCCTGTCCGGGGCGGCGTAGCCCCATGCTTCGTTGGCGGCTGCGTAGATCATCGAGCCCAGGGCGGCCACTGCATACGCAAGGCTGCTCCGGTCGTCGTCGCTTAGGTGATGCTCCGATTCGTCGGCACCCAATAGCCGGCCGATACCTTCCAACCCTTTGCCGGCGTTCGTCAGCACCGCGGTGTTGCGCTGGATCATCTCGAACGCCTCGCGATCAGTGATGCGGCTCATTGCAGCCCCTCCACACGCTTGATGCGCTCCGCTTCGCAATCCATGTGGTTGCTCAGATCGTCGGCGAGGTACTGCGCAAGGTTGGCGAGCTCTAGCGCATCGCGGCCGTTCTTGTGCGCGCAGTTGAGCTGGATCGCTCTTGCTATCGAGCCAAGCCACTTGCCGTGTTCGCGCGCATAGGTCGCCAGGTCGTAAGCGTCGATCGCGTCCACTGTTTCAGTCGTTGCGGTGTTCATTTCGCTAGCTCCAGTCGAGAGGCGCCAAGGTGGCGCAGGTGTTCGAGGTCAATCAGTCGGGTATTGGTTGGCAGTGCCAGCCACCCAATGACTTTGCCGCTGCGGTCGATTAGATGGAAGGCCCGTTCCAGGGCCTCAAAACGGGCGCTCATCGTGCGTTGTCCTTCGCCATACGGTTCAGCCAGGCGCGCAGTTCCTCTACGAGAATCAAACGGCGCTTGCCTGCCTTGAACGACACAAGGTCGCCGCGGGCAATGGCTTCATAAACAGCGGAGCGGCTTGTGCCGGAAGCGCGGGCGGCTTCATCGGTGCCTACCGCAATTGGTTGCAGGCTTGCGATTTGGATCATGGTTTGCTCTCCATCTGGCCGGTTGTGTTTGGATAGCGGGATTGTCGACCAGATGTGTGCATCCTAGATGTAAGTAACAGTCATCGCAAGCATAAGTTGATACTTTCGTTAGCGTCGCTTACTGTGGCGCCATTAAGGAGACGGTGATGGCTAACAGATCAAAGAAGACAGTGCTATCGGTCAGGGTGTCGGGCTACGCCAAGTCATGCTTGGACGTGCTCGCTGCGATCGAGCAGAAGAGCCTTCCGGACACTATTGAGGGTTTGCTTGAGCACGCTTTCGACCGAAAGTCGATCGCGCCGCCGGCTTTCATCCGGCAAGACAAGCTCACAAAACAAGGCGAGCCGCGGATTTTGCTGGGCGAGCTTATGCGAGCCCTTTGGACGGAGGATCAGGAGCTTTTCAAGCTAAGGCTGCATTTGATTGAGCCTGCAGCGCTCAATGACCGAGACCAGGTCGTTACCGGAACAGTATTCAAGAATCTCGACATCTTCGCGGGTGATGACGATCTGTTCGATAAGAAGGCTCGTGAGCTGGTTGTGGAAAGCCCGGCAATTCCTAAGCTCAGCCTTTCGCTGGTCAGCATTTACTGGCCTTTGTTGAATGACTACGCGCGCTTTCTGGCGAACAATTCGCTCAATCTCAGCTTCCCTGACTATGTCGATATGCTTCGTAAAAGCGGTGAGCTCGACGAAATTTTCGAGGTGCTCTAGAGAAGTTCCACTGCGGCCGCCTTGCTGTCGGGTGCAAGGTGGGCATAGCGGAGCGTCATCTTGATATCCGCGTGCCCCAGCAGATCGCGCACCGTGTTCAGCGGTACGCCAGCCATCACCAGCCGCGATGCGAAGTCGTGGCGCATATCGTGCCAGCGGAAGCCGACGATGCCGGCGTTCGTCAGCAACTCCAGCCAGGCGGTTTTCACGTCCGTCATGGGCTTATTGTCTTCACCCGGGAAGATGTAGCCGTTACCGCTCGCCTGGTCGTACCATCCCTGAAGAGTGGCCAGCGCCTCGGCGTTCAGTGGGATATGCCGTGTCTCGCTGGTTTTTGCGCCTTCGCCGGCTACCGTCAGGGTCTTGGCTTGCAGGTTGGCGTGATGCCAGCGCAAATTGAACAGCTCGCCGCGCCTCATTCCAGTGTTGAGCGATAGCAGAACCATCGGCTTCAGGTGATCGGCGAAGGCGAGGGCGCGAAGGTCTGGCAAAGCCCCTCTGCCGCGTTTTGCGCGCCATTCGTTTGCGCTGTCACGCTCTGCCCTGATTCGCTCCTCGCGTGCGTCTAGCGCGTCCCTGAGTGCTTTGGCTTCGTCTTTCGAAAGGTAGCGGATGCGGCCGATTGAATCGACCTTCAGTTGCTTGACCTTCTCCAGGGGTGAGGCGGGCAGGTAGGCCCATTCCACGGCTCGGCTGAATACGCCGCTGATGCTGCCCATCTTGCGGTTAGCGGTGGCGGGTTTGTTGCCACCGTTGAGCCAAGCGGTTCGGATCTGCTCCAGATCGCGGCCGGTTATCTCATCGAGCCGGCGGTGCATGATCGGCTCGAAGCTGGTATCGAGCGTGTGCAGCGTCTTATCGTGGCCTTTGTGATGGGCCTTGAACCACGGCATATAGTGGTCATCGATGAAGCTGCGCAGGGTAGGGGTGCCGGCACCGCGGCGGCCTTGGGTGACTGCCAGCGGTTCGCCGTGCTTGCGGGCCTCATTGAGGTACTGCAGCGCCTCTTCGCGGGCCTGCTCAAGCGTCAGGATGCCGACACGGCCGAGCGTCTTCTTGCGACCGCGTGCCCAGGTCACAACGTAGGACTTCGCACCGGCCGCCGTCACGCGCACGAACAGACCGGGCACGGTGGTATCGTGGATTTCGTATTCTTTGCCGGTGACTTCCAGGCTGTTCAGTCGGCGCGCCGTTAGCTTCTCTCGCACGGTGTTCCCATGGGTGCAGTGTGGGTGCAAAAGTGACTATACGGGGCTGATTTACCGGATGCAACGGGACGCTAAGTGCCTGATTTATAACGTAAGTGCTTGATTTGGAAGGGGCTTGTTTGCCCCTCCTAAGGGGAAGGTTGTGAGTTCGAACCTCGCCTGGGACGCCATGGCCCTCCCTATCGAAGCGACTAGCTGCCGCCCGCTTCGCCTTAGTCCTATGTTTTTGCGATCGCCGTAGCCGGCTATAGCGTCTTACTACCCGTTGGATGCCGCATTTCGCTTCGGGATCGATTATGGAACGGCCCAACGCCCGCTTGGATGCGACGCCGTTAGACGTTGATGCGTTAGTGTTTGGCAAGCCAGTTGTCTGCGTGCTGCGGGTTAGCGGTTCACGTCGCGCTGGGTATCGCTGAAGGACGCTTTCCGCGTGCAGCTATGAAATAGCGTAGCGAGTGAGGCAATCACTGTGTTTTCGATCAGACTTGTTAGCTGAAACGATCCGACACCTGGTCGCGACGCGCCTCACGCTGGAGCTGATAGACGAAACGCTCAATGTTGCGCTGCGGCAAGCCGCTCAAGCGATAGAAGCGCAAGCCGCAATAGGTAACGTTGTTCTTTTCGTCATGGGAAAGGTGGCGTAGTTCGACGGCGGTTGTGATGTTGCCGATCGGTAAGGCTGCCGAGAGCTCGTACACCTGCCCGGTTTGTAAGCCACTCGGGATTAGACCGCCCAGGCTGATTTTGCAGCCTGTGGCTGACATGTCCAGCAGGCGGCCATCAAGGGGTTTCTTGATGATTTTACCGCTCAGCGCAACATTGACCGCTGGGCCGGAAATCGGTGCCCGGAATGCGTTGCGGCGTTGGTGATATAGCATTTCCGTCGGGACGGCGATCCAGTAACAGCGCGCATCGTCGAGTTCGCCGGCGTGGATGGGCAGGTCGTTTTGCCACGCGATGCGCACCCCGTCGTGGAAACCCTCCACTGAAAAGGGTTCGCCAGTCATCAATAGCCGCTCGCCATCGTTGGGTACGAGCTCGTCCAACGCAATCCAACCCTTTTCCGGGGCGAGATCGACCACGTAAGTCTGGTAGCGAACACTGCGTCCGGCGAAGTGGACCAGCAAAGGGGTGCGGTTTTCCTGTAACAACCGTAGATTCGAATGGATCTCTACGGTTGTCTTAAGAATCTTGGGCGGCTGCGGACCGTCGTCCTCGACGAAAAGGCTGGACACTTTGCTTGGCTCTCCGGCACCTGACGAGATGAAGGTCGCATAATAGCACTAGGCCATCAAAGGCCGTGCGTATGGTTCAAGCCTGACTGAGCGGGCGGTGATAAGTGCTCCGGGAGGCCGAGCCACGGCGATCGTACAGATCGGGGGTGTCGGCGCTGCCCTTGAGAATGCGCAGCATGCCCCCAACGGCCGTTTGGTTGGCACGGATGAGCTTGCCGTTGCGTTCATTCGCTTGGCGGCAGGCTTCCAGCAGCTGCTCGAGTCGCTGTGCACTTTCGAGCAGAGCCTCGCCGTTGGAAGCGTGGGCCGCATAGGCAGTCATGCCGTCCAGATCGGCGGTCAGGCCAGCCTGCCGAAGGGTCTGGCTGCGGAGCGCACCGTGCTGCCCGAGCAGCGCAAGCATCGTCTGTTTCTGCGTCAGCAGGGCCTCGAGGCCGGCCAGGTCGCGGTCGGCCAGCGCCTTGTATTCCTGGTCGATGAGCTCAAGAAGCTTTTGCGCATGGCCGATATCGTCTACAAGCTGCGCGAGTAGCTGGGAGTCTTGCATAACCGCCCCTGTAACGCTGTTGCCGCCGCGTCAGGTCAGCGCTGGCTCTCGAAAGCCAGAAGCTTGGACGCGACGCGCTTGCTGTCAACCTCATAGCTGCCATCGGCGATGGCCTGCTTGATTTGCGCGACGCGCGCCTGATCGACAGACGGCTGTTGATTCATTTTTTCCGTTGCCTGTTGAAGACGCTGCGCTTCAGGGCTGAGCTGGACGTTTTCGCCTGCCGCCGCGCTGCTCTTGCTGGCCTCGGTTGCTGGTGCTTGTGGAGCTGCGGGCCGCTCGGCATTCTGAACGCCGGAGGTACGCCCGCTGTTGGGCGCATTGGTTGGCCCGTTCGGTCGATTGAAGTCGATAACCATGATGAACCTCGAATAAGTCAGGTCGCTTGCCTGCTTTTCGGCAACCCTGGAAAAAACTTTAGCGTTTTTTTGGCGGGGCGCTATCGAGGTGACTACATCATGACTTCTACCTGACCCGGTCCAGTCACCCGAGCCTTGACCACACGTCCCGAGCTCTGATTCTTGACGCGGATCTGGATGCCGATGGCGCCGTCCGATAACGCTTCGCCGGGCATTCTGACATTAATGGCCGAATTTTTCGCGCTGATCACCACTTGGTCGCCTTTGCGAATGACATCGGCGAGCGATACGTAACTTTGTGGAACCACCTGGTCGGCGAGCAGCGGTCGCGACAGTTTATTGCCAACGACCTGGTCGATCGCGGTGAGATAACCCTGACTAAGCAAACTCACGTCTCGCTCGGCCAGGCTTACGTCTGAACTATCGACAAGGCTGTCGCGCTTGAGAGGGCGCAACGTGACGACCACCTCACGATAGAGATGCACCTGCCCCGGGACGAATACTGACCAGGGCGCAGAGCCTTCGCAGCTCACCCGGACCGTCGCGCGGCCGACCGGCTGCGCCGGGCTTTCAAGGCGCGTGCTCAACGGCTGATCACAGGCAGCCAGGCGCAGGCGAGGATCCAGCCGATTGACTTCCACCTGGTAGCGCGCCTGGATTTGGCTACGCTGCAGGTATTCCGTCACCTCACGCTCAAGAAAGGCTTGGGTCGCGTCGATAAGTTGTTCAGGGCGGGTTGCGGCTGTCGCCCCTGCACCCTCGGCCAGCACGCCTAAGGCGGGTAGGAGGGCTGCAAGGGCAATGCAGGAACGCCGGAAAAAAGTCATCAGTTCGCTCATGACCAACGATAAAGCAAGGGGCGTGCCGTCACGCCCTGGCTCACAACTGACTCAGCGCCTATCTGGCAAGCAAGAGGAACCTGGCATGGCCGGTGTATTGGATTCCGTAAACCAGCGTACGCAGCTGGTCGGGCAAAACCGTCTGGAGTTGTTGCTGTTCAAGCTCGATGGCAAGCAGCTGTACGGGATCAATGTGTTTAAGGTCAAAGAGGTCCTTCAGTGCCCGAAGCTGACCGTTATGCCTCGATCGAGCCCCGTGGTGCGTGGCGTCGCGAATATCCGCGGCAGCACGCTGTCGATCCTTGACCTGTCACTGGCCACCGGCAAGCCGGCCCTGGAAGACATTTCTAATAGCTTCGCGATCATTGTCGAGTACAACAACAAGGTGCTGGGCTTCCTGGTGCGCTCCGTCGAGCGCATCGTCAACATGAATTGGGAAGCCATCCTGCCACCACCCAAAGGGGTAGGGCGCGACCATTACCTTACTGCTGTCACCCATATCGATAGTCAGATGGTGGAAATCATCGATGTCGAGAAGGTGCTGGCCGAGGTTGCACCGGTGTCCGAGGCCGTTTCGGTCAGCATCACTGACGAAGAAACTCACACCAAGGCTGCGCTGTGCCGCGTATTGATCGTCGACGATTCTTCCGTTGCGCGGAAACAGATTATCCGTTGTCTACAGAACCTCGGCATTGAGGTCGTGGCCCATAACGATGGCCGCCAGGCGCTGACCTACCTTAAGGGCTTGGTGGCGCAGGGCAAGAAGCCGTCCGAAGAGTTCATGATGATGATCTCGGATATCGAAATGCCGGAAATGGACGGCTATACCCTGACGACTGAGGTTCGTCAGGACCCGGATATGCGGGATATGCACATTCTCCTGCATACTTCGCTCTCCGGTGTGTTCAACCAATCGATGGTTAAACGAGTCGGTGCGGATGATTTTCTTGCTAAATTCCAGCCGGACGATCTGGCGGGTCGAGTCATACAGCGTGTCCGGATGACGGATGGAAAATGAGGCGCGAGCCTCTCAACAAAACGACCTGTGGGGCGTGATTAGTGTCAGGTGATCTGGATTTCGATCAGTTCCGGGTATTCCTGGAAAAGACTTGCGGCATCTTGCTGGGCAACAACAAGCAGTACCTGGTGTCCAGCCGGCTTAATAAGCTGATGGAGCAACAAGGCCTCAAGACGCTGGGTGACCTGGTGAGGAAAATCCAGGCGCAGCCTCGTAGCGGCCTGCGCGAGCAGGTTGTCGACGCCATGACGACCAACGAGACGTTGTGGTTTCGCGATACCTATCCGTTCGAGGTCATGAAGAGTCGCGTCTTGCCGGAGCTGCTCAAATCGGCGCCAGGGCAGCGACTGCGCATCTGGTCGGCGGCTTGCTCGTCTGGTCAGGAGCCATATTCCCTATCAATGACGGTCGACGAGTACGAGCGCAACAGCCCGAGCCAACCGAAAACTGCCGTGCAGATCGTCGCGACGGAGCTGTCCGGCGCGATGCTGACTGCAAGCAAGGCGGCCGAGTACGACAGTCTCGCGATTGCTCGGGGATTGTCCACCGATCGCCTGCAGCGTTACTTCGACGTCAAGGCGCCTGGGCGCTGGGCCGTCAAACCGGCCATCCGCAGCCGCGTCGAATTTCGTGTGCAGAACCTGCTCGACAGCTATGCCGCGCTGGGCAAGTTCAACGTGGTGTTCTGCCGCAACGTGCTTATTTATTTCTCCGCGGATGTGAAGAAAGACATTCTTCGCCGTATCCATGCCACGCTCAAACCGGGCGGTTATCTCTTCCTCGGCGCGTCCGAAGCGCTGAACGGCCTACCTGAGCTGTACCAAATGGTGCAGTGCAGCCCAGGCATCATCTATAAGGCCAAATGACGGCCTGAGCGGCGGCGGTTTTCTGTCGTCACGCGGCGAAACAGCGGCAATGGAATCGGAAAAAACTTGCCGCTTTTGACGCCCTTGCCGCGACGTGTGCTCTGAATCCCTTGTAGATCAGTCGTTTGAACAAGTGGCACGCCCTTTGCTGATGTTCTGCCAGGCAGACTTGTATCCGGCAAAGGTCCAGATCATGAGCATCAGTTTCGACAAGGCACTCGGCATCCACGAAAAAGCGCTCGGCTTCCGCGCGCAACGTGCTGAAGTGCTGGCTAATAACATTGCCAACGCAGACACCCCCAACTACAAGGCCCGTGACCTCGATTTCGGCGCCGTGCTGGCTGCTCAACAGAGCAAGACCGAGGGTGGCTTCGGGGTGAGCGTCACCAACGGCAAGCATATCGCTGCCGAGGGGATGGAAATTGCCGATCCCGGTCTGCGCTTCCGCACGCCGGCGCATGCTTCGCTCGACCAGAACACTGTCGATGCCCAGGTGGAGCAAGCCGCTTACGCCGAGAACGCCATCGACTTCCAGGCCAGCTTCACTCTGCTCAACAGCAAGTTCAGGGGGCTGATGAGCGCCCTGCGCGGCGAATAAGAGGAGCCATTTCCATGTCCCTTAGCAACGTTTTCAATATCGCAGGTAGCGGCATGAGTGCGCAGAGCACTCGGCTGAATACCATTTCCAGCAACATCGCCAACGCCGAGACGGTGTCATCCAGCGTCGATCAGACGTACCGCGCACGTCACCCCGTGTTCGCGACCATGCTGCAACAGGCCAGCGGCGCGCCGAACGATTCACTATTCGCCGAGCAGGACCAAGCCGGCGCGGGTGTACAGGTGCTAGGCATCGTCGAAGACCAGAGCGAGCTGCAGGCCCGCTACGAGCCCAATCATCCCGCTGCGAACGCCGACGGTTACGTGTACTACCCGAACGTCAACGTGGTCGAGGAGATGGCCGATATGATTTCGGCCAGCCGCTCATTCCAGACCAATGCCGATTTGATGAATACGGCCAAAAGCATGCTGCAGAAAGTCCTGACCCTCGGTCAGTAATCGCTACGAGAGATCACCATGACCACGACAAGCGGCGTCAGCGGTACCGGTTCGGTACTAGACCAGTACCAGATCAAGGATCGCGAGGTTAAGAGCAACGACCTCGGCAAGAATGAGTTTCTCGAACTGCTGGTCACCCAGCTGAACAACCAGAACCCGCTCGCGCCCCAGGAAAACGGTGAGTTCATCGCCCAGTTGGCGCAGTTCAGTACGGTCGAAGGCGTAGAAAAGCTCAACAGCAGCATGGAAACAATGCTCTCGGGCTACCAGTCGTCCCAGGCGTTGCAGGCGTCTTCGCTGGTCGGGCGCAAGGTCATCGTGCCGACCGACAAGGCGGTGGTAGATACCAGCGAAACCTTCAAGGCAAGCCTGGTGTTGCCCACGACCAGCAGCAACGTGGCGGTCAACGTCTATGACAGCAGCGGTACCGTGGTGAACCGCATCAACATGGGCCAGCAACAAGCGGGCAACGTTTCGTTCATGTGGGACGGCAAGGATTCGAGCGGCAAGACTTTGCCGCCGGGCACCTACCGTTTCGAAGCACAAGCGACCTACCAAGGCGAGACCAAGGGGCTCTACACCATGCTTCCCGCCAACGTAGACAGCGTCACTCTCGGACAGAACGGCGGTGAGCTGATGCTCAATCTGGCCGGTGTCGGCAGCATCGGGCTGTCAAAAGTCCAGGTCATCGGTCAATAACCGCCGGCACGTCCCGGTAACAGGAGCTTTTCATGTCGTTCAATATCGGCCTTAGCGGCATGCGCGCCGCCAGCAAAGACCTCAACGTCACAGGTAACAACATCGCCAACGCTGGTACGGTCGGCTTCAAACAGTCGCGAGCGGAATTTTCCGACGTGTACGCTGCCTCGATGCTGGGCTCCGGCAAGAACCCAGTTGGCAGCGGCGTCCTGCTGTCGGACATTTCCCAGCAGTTCAATCAGGGCAACATCAACTACACGCAGAACGCCCTGGACCTGGCCATCAACGGCAATGGCTTTTTCCAAGTCAGCAATAACGGCGCGCTGAGCTATACCCGTGCGGGTTATTTCGGTACTGACAAGGAAGGCAATTTGGTCGATAACTTCGGTTATAACCTTCAGGGTTATGGTGTCGATGACAACGGCAACATCCGCACCGGGCAGGTCAGCGATCTGAAGATCCAGACCTCCAGCCAGGAGCCAAAGGCCACGACCAAGATCACCCAAGGGTTTAACCTGAATTCGACGAACACCGAGCCGGTCAACACTCCGTTCAATCCGTCTGATCCGTTGAGCTACAACTCCTCGACCTCGACCAACGTCTACGACGAGCAGGGCAACGCCCACGTCATGACCCAGTATTTCGTCAAGACCGGTACCGCCAACACCTGGCAGATGCACGTGCTTGTCGACGGTCGCAATCCGGCCGACCCGGTCAACAGCACTGCGCCGAGCACCACCAATCTGCAGTTCAGCCCCTCCGGCGCGCTGATCGACCCGGCCAGTGGTACGTCTGCCATTACCGGTTGGCAGCCGGCCGTAAAGAATACTGACGGCACCTGGTCGTTGAACAATGCTGCGCCGGCGGCTGGTTTGAACATGACACTCGATATGCGTGGCTCGACCCAATACGCCAGCGCGTTCGCCGTCAATAGCGTCAGCCAGGACGGTTACACCACCGGTGAGTTGGCAGGTCTGGAAATCAGCGAGACCGGCGAGATCTTCGCGCGCTACACCAACGGGCAATCGAAGGTGCAGGGGCAGATCATCCTGGCTAACTTTGCCAACGTCCAAGGCCTGACCCCGGTCGGCAAGACGCAGTGGGTGCAGTCGTTCGAGTCGGGCGAGCCGGTTCGCAACCCTCCAGGCAGTGGCACCCTGGGTTCGTTGCAGGCAGGTGCCCTGGAAGATTCCAACGTCGAACTCTCCGACCAGTTGGTCAACCTGATCGTTGCGCAGCGCAACTACCAGGCAAACGCCAAGACCATCGAAACCGAAAGCGCCATTACCCAGACGATCATCAACCTGCGCTGACGGCGCGCCGGCAACGGCAACGGCGGCGGGAAACTGCCGCTTCGTCTCAAAAGGGCCCTTCGGGGCCTTTTTGTTTTTCTGAAAAACCTTTTATTTCAATGGTTTGCGTATCTGTTTCGCCTGTGGCACGTGCTTTGCTTTGTCTCCTTCCGAAGATCTATCAAGCGTCAATTTGCGCGGCTCGGAGGTTCGATGGACAAGATGCTTTATGTGGCGATGACGGGGGCGAGCCAGAACGCTCGAGCCCAGCAGGCGCACGCCAACAACCTGGCAAACATCTCGACTACGGGCTTCCGCCGCGATTTCGAACAGGCGCGCTCGATGCAGGTGTTCGGCGATACCTTTCCCGCCCGCGTCTATGCAATGACGGAGCGGCCGGGCACGGATTTCAGTTCCGGCACCTTGCAGGAAACTGGCCGTGACCTGGACGTAGCCGTCGAGGGCGAAGGCTGGATCGCAGTGCAGGCGCCGGACGGCAGCGAGGCCTATGCCCGTACCGGCAGCCTCAATATCGACACCCTCGGCATGCTGCGCACCGGCGACGGTTTGCCGGTGCTCGGCAATGCGGGGCCGATTGCCGTGCCGCCGGAAGAGAAGGTCGAGATCGGAGCCGATGGCTCCATCAGCATTCGCGCGCTGGGCGAAGACCCGAACGTGGTGGTGACGGTCGACCGGCTGAAGCTGGTCAATCCCGATCCGAAGCAGCTGGAGAAAGGCACCGATGGCCTGATCCGCATGAAGGACGGCCAGCCCGTCGAGGCGGACGCCGCGGTTCGTGTCACATCCGGCTTCCTCGAGGCGAGCAACGTTAACGCCGTTGCTGAGATGACTTCGATGCTCGCGCTGTCCCGGCAATTCGAGCTTCACGTGAAGATGATGCGCACGGCAGAAGAAGACAGTGCCGCAGCGGCCCGAGTCTTGCAGAACAGCTAACAAACTAGGCGGCGTGCCTGATTTCCGGCGCGCGAGGAGAAGATCATGCTTCCAGCACTGTGGGTGAGTAAGACCGGTTTGTCCGCCCAGGACATGAACCTGACCACCATTTCCAACAACCTGGCGAACGTGTCCACCACCGGCTTCAAGAAGGACCGCGCCGAGTTCCAGGACCTGCTCTACCAGATCCGTCGCCAGCCTGGCGGCCAGTCCAGCCAGGACAGCGAACTGCCATCCGGCCTGCAGCTCGGTACCGGTGTGCGCATCGTCGGCACGCAGAAGCAATTCACCTCCGGCAGCCTGCAAACAACCGAGCAGCCGCTGGACATGGCCATCAATGGTCGCGGGTTCTTCCAGGTCTTGCTGCCGGACGGCACCGTGTCCTATTCGCGTGACGGCAGCTTCCACCTGAACGCGGACGGCCAGATCGTCACCTCCAACGGTTATTCGCTGGAGCCCGCCATCGTCGTGCCGCCGGAAACCCAGACCTTCACCGTGGGCGAGGACGGCACCGTGTCCGTCACCACGCTGGGCAACCCGGCGCCACAGGTCATCGGCAACATCCAGACCGCCGACTTCGTCAACCCGGCCGGCCTGCAGGCAATGGGCAGCAACCTGTTCCTGGAAACCGCCGCCAGTGGCGCGCCGCAGGTCAGCACCCCGGGCCTCAACGGCTTGGGCACGGTACTGCAGAACACATTGGAAAATTCCAACGTCAGCGTCGTCGAGGAGCTGGTGAACATGATCACCACCCAGCGCGCCTACGAGATGAACTCGAAAGTCATCTCCACGGCCGACCAGATGCTGTCTTTCGTTACCCAGCAGCTGTAACAGCCGTCAGCCGCTGGATTGAGGTGTATATGCGTCGCTTGTTGAATGTCCTGCCGCTGGTGCCTGCCATGATCCTGTCCGGGTGCATGGCGCCGGCTCCGAAACCCAACGATCCGTACTACGCGCCGGTGCTTCCACGCACGCCGCTGCCTGCTGCGCAGAACAACGGGGCGATCTACCAGGCGGGTTTCGAAACCAATCTGTACGACGACAGGAAGGCTTATCGGGTCGGCGACATCATCACCGTCACGCTCAACGAGAAGACCCAGGCGAGCAAGAACTCGAACTCCAAGATATCCAAAGAGAGCAAGGCCGATATCGGCCTCGGCTCGCTGTTTGGCGGCGCCGTCTCGATGGCCAACCCGCTGACCGGCAACAGCATGAGCCTCGGTGCCGAGTACGACGCGTCACGTGATACCTCCGGCTCCGGGCAGGCAGGGCAGAGCAACAGCCTGTCCGGCTCGATCACCGTGACCGTTTCGGACGTGCTGCCCAACGGCATCCTGGCGATCCGTGGCGAAAAGTGGATGACGCTCAACACTGGCGACGAGCTGGTGCGGATCGCGGGCCTGGTGCGTTCGGACGACATTGCGACCGATAACACCGTGCCTTCGACCCGTATCGCCGACGCCCGCATCACCTATTCCGGCACCGGCGCGTTCGCCGATGCCAGCCAGCCGGGTTGGCTGGACCGTTTCTTCATCAGCCCGTTGTGGCCGTTCTAAGCAGGTGTCGGCAATGAAAATGTTCAGCTCCGTATTGATTGCCCTGTTGTGCCTGGCTGGCGCGCCGGTGCATGCCGAGCGTCTGAAGGACATCGCCAGCATTCAGGGCGTGCGCAGCAACCAGCTGATCGGTTACGGCCTGGTCGTCGGCCTCAATGGCAGCGGTGACCAGACCACCCAGACGCCGTTCACCGTGCAGACCTTCAACAACATGATGGCGCAGTTCGGCATCAAGGTGCCTGCGGGCGGCAATGTGCAGCTGAAGAACGTCGCGGCCGTATCGATCCATGCCGAATTGCCGCCCTTCGCCAAGCCGGGTCAGACGATCGATATCACTGTCTCGTCCATCGGTAACGCCAAGAGCTTGCGCGGCGGCAGCCTGTTGATGGCGCCGCTAAAAGGGATCGACGGTAACGTCTACGCCATCGCTCAGGGCAACCTGGTCGTCGGTGGTTTCGATGCAGGTGGTGCTGATGGGTCGCGCATCACCGTCAACATTCCTTCGGCCGGGCGTATCCCGAACGGTGCGACGGTCGAGCGGCCGGTGCCGAGCGCGTTCAACCAGGGCACCACCCTGACGCTGAACCTCAACCGCCCGGATTTCACCACGGCGAAGAACATCGTCGATCACATCAACGAGTTGCTTGGCCCAGGCGTGGCTCAGGCGCTCGATGGCGGCTCGATCAGCATCACCGCGCCGCTGGATCCGAGCCAGCGCGTCGATTACCTCTCGATTCTGGAAAACCTCGAGGTCGACGTTGGCCAGGCGGTCGCCAAGGTCATCATCAACTCGCGTACCGGGACCATCGTGATCGGCCAGAACGTGCGCGTTCAGCCTGCCGCCGTGACACACGGCAGCCTGACCGTGACCATCACCGAGGATCCGCAGGTCAGCCAGCCTAACCCGCTGTCCGACGGCCAGACGGTCGTGGTGCCGAACTCGAAAGTGAAAGCCGAGCAGGAAGCCAAGCCGATGTTCAAGTTCGCCCCGGGGACGACGCTCGACGAGATTGTCCGTGCGGTGAACCAGGTTGGCGCGGCGCCGAGCGACTTGATGGCCATTCTCGAAGCGCTCAAGCAGGCCGGTGCGCTGCAAGCAGACTTGATCGTCATCTGAGGACCGGGACATGGAAAATCGTCTGGGAACGGCTCGGCGTACGCCTGACAGTGGCAGCTACTCCGACCTGAATCGCTTGAACCAACTCAAGGTGGGCAAGGACCGTGACGGCGCCGAGAACGTGCGCAAGGTCGCGCAGGAGTTCGAGTCCCTGTTCATGAACGAGATGCTCAAGTCGATGCGGTCGGCCACCGAGGTCATGTCCCAAGACAATCCATTCAACAGCCAGGCCAGCAAGCAGTACCAGGACATGCACGACCAGCAGCTGTCGGTCACCTTGTCCAAAGAGGGCGGCGGCATTGGCCTTGCTGATGTGCTGATTCGCCAGCTGAGCAAACAGCAGGAACCCAGCGCGAAGCCCAATCCTTTCGCCCAGGTTGCGCAGACACAAGGCTCGAAGTGGTCGAGCAGCCCCGACGCGGCCGTTGCGAAGGTGGACCCGGCGCGCAACGACGTGCAGATGCTCAATCAGCGCCGCCTGGCCCTGCCGGGCCGGCTAATCGAGCGCAACCAGGCGGATGTCGCCGCGGCCGATGCGCCTGTCGGGCAGACGGCTCAAACCGCGCAGGCCGAGGCGGCCAAGCCGCTGGTCAACCTCGACTGGAAACCGGCGATCGCTTTTGCAGCACCGGCTGAGGCGCCGTTGACGATCAATGGCGTCGAGGCGAGCGTACCGAGCGCGCCGAGCAAGACACGCTTCAGTTCGCCGGCCGAATTCATCGCGACCATGTTGCCCATGGCCGAAAAGGCCGCCAAGCGGCTGGGCGTCGAGGCGCGCTTCCTGGTGGCACAAGCCGCGCTGGAAACCGGATGGGGCAAGTCGATGATCAAGCAGAAGGACGGCAGCAACAGCCACAACCTGTTTGGCATCAAGGCCACCGGCTGGCAGGGCGAGTCGGCGAAGGTCACCACCACCGAATACGTCAACGGCAAGGCGACCAAGCAAGTGGCAGGCTTCCGCGCGTACGACTCGTTCGAGCAGAGCTTCAACGACTATGTGCGATTGCTGGAAAGCAACGATCGCTACAAGCCCGCCGTTCAAGTGGCCAGCACCTCGGGCGACTCCGAGCGTTTCGTCAAGGAATTGCAGCGGGCCGGCTATGCCACCGATCCGCAGTACGCGAGCAAGATCAACCAGATCGCCCGCAAGGTTCAAACCTACCAGACCATCGCCGATGCCAGCACGGCGCCCACGACACGGACTAGAGGCTAATCATGGCTGACCTGTTGAATATCGGCCTGTCCGGGCTAAGCGCCAGCAAGACCCAGCTGTCCATCACTGGCCATAACATCAGCAACGTCAACACACCCGGCTTCAGCCGCCAGGACGCCTCGCAGGCGACTCGCACCCCGCAGTTCAGTGGTGCGGGGTACGTCGGTTCGGGTACGACGCTGGTGGAAGTCCGCCGCAGCTACAGTGAATTCCTCACTGCTCAGTTGCGCAGCAGCACGTCGCTGAGCAGCGACGTGGAAGCGTACAAGAGCCAGATCGACCAGCTCGACTCGTTGTTGGCCGGCAGTACCACGGGGATTACGCCATCGCTGCAAAAGCTGTTCTCTGCCTTGCAGACGGCCGCTGAGGATCCGTCCAATATCCCGGCACGCCAGCTCGTACTGGCAGAGTCCGAGGGCCTCGCGCGGCGATTCAATACGGTTTCCGATCGGCTGACCGAGCAGAACAATTTCACCAACAAGCAGATGGCGGCGGTCACCGATCAGGTCAACCGCCTGGCCGGCAGCATCGGCAGCCTGAACAACGCCATCGCCATCGCGGCGGCCAATGGGAAACAGCCCAATGACCTGCTCGATGCGCGGGACGAAGCGGTGCGCCAGCTGTCGACTTACATCGGCGTGACCGTCACGCCGCAGGACGACAGCAGCTTCAACATTTCCGTCGGCACGGGCCAGCCCCTTGTCGTTGGTGCCACCGTCAGCCGGTTGGAGGTCGTCCCCGGCCAGAGCGACCCGAACCGTCACGAAATCCAGTTCGTCAGCGGCAGTTCCCGCCAAGGCATCACCTCGCAGATCACCGGAGGCGAGCTCGGCGGATTGATTCGCTATCGGGAAGAAGTGCTGGACCCCACCCTGAACTCGCTGGGGCGCTTGGCGCTTGCCGTGAGCGATCAGCTCAATTCACAACAGACCCAGGGGCTCGATCTCAAGGGGCAGGTGGGTGAAGCGATCTTCGGCGATTACAACGCCGCGTCGCTGATGGGGCTGCGAGCAACGCCGTTCAGCAGCAACACGTCGGCCGCGGATGCCTCGTTGCGCATTACCGATACGCAGAACCTGACGGCCAGCGACTACCGCATGGAGTTCGACGGCACGAACTATACGGCCCGGCGGCTGAGCGACAACGCGAACATCAGCGTCACGCAGAACGCGGGGCCGCCCGCATTCCTTAGCTTTGCCGACAGTGCGGGCAAGGATCAGGGTTTCACCGTAGCCATCAGCGGAGCGCCGGCTGCCGGGGACAGGTTCTCGCTGCAGCCCACCCGCCGTGGCGCGACAGATATCAAAGCGGTGCTGGATCAAGCCGATCAGCTTGCCTTCGCCGCCCCAGTGCGCGCAGGGAGCAACCTGCAGAATGTTGGGACCGGCGTCATCAGCCAGCCTGGCACGACTGAGAGCGTCGATATGGCGGCCTTAAAGGCGGCCTTGGGTAGCGACATTACCTTGACCTACAACGCCGGCACGCCGCCGAGCATTACGGGAGCAGGGGTCACGCAGGTAAGCCCCGCCACGTTCACGCCGGGGCAGACCAACGAGCTCGCCATCGAAATCGACGGGCGCAGCTTCACCTTTACCGTGAGTGGCCGGCCACAAGCTGGCGACACCTTCACCATTGGCTTTAACAGCAATGGCGTCTCGGACAACCGCAACGCTTTGAACATGGTCAACCTGCAAACCAAGCAGACCATCGGCGCGGACCCGAGCGTGCCAGGGTCCGGCAAAAGTTTCACGGACGGTTATGGCGAACTGGTCGAGCGCGTCGGCACGCTGACGGCGCAGGCACGTATGGACAGCGAGGCGACGGGGGCAATACTCAAGCAGGCCACCGATAATCGTGACTCGCTGTCAGCAGTCAACCTGGATGAGGAGGCGGCTAATTTGATCAAGTTCGAGCAGTACTACAACGCCTCGGCTCAGATCATTCAAGTTGCGCGCACCATGTTCGATACATTGATCAGCACCTTCAGGTAAAAGGCCGGCTTATGCGCATCTCGACCTTGCAAGCATTCAACAACGGCGTGAACGGTATCCAGCGCAACTACGCCAATGCCACGCGCACCCAGGAGCAGATCAGCACCGGCAACCGGATTCTCACGCCAGCGGACGACCCCGTCGCTTCGGTTCGCCTGCTGCAACTCGAGCAGCAGCAGAGCGTGCTTGGCCAATACGATGCGAACCTGACGGCGGCCAAGAACAGCCTGACCCAGGAGGAGGTAACCCTCAATTCGGTCAACACCGTGCTGCAGCGTGTGCGCGAGCTGGCCGTGCAGGCCGGCAACGGTGCGTTGGATCCGCAGGATAGGAAGTCGATTGCCGCGGAGCTGGGCGAGCGCGAGGACGAGCTGCTGGCGTTGATGAACACCCGTAACGCGCGCGGTGAATACCTGTTCTCTGGGTTCCAGGGCAAAACTCAGCCCTTCGTCCGCGCCGCTGATGGCAGCTACAGCTACCAGGGCGATGAAGGGCAGCGCAAATTGCAAATCGCGAGTTCGCTGAACATCCCGATCAGCGACAGCGGTAAAGCCGTGTTTCAGGCCGTGACGAATGCGGGGCGAATCTCGATGAGCCCCGCTTCGAGCACCATCACAGCGCCTGCGGTCCGGTTGTCCGCACCGTTGGTTGACGATGAGGTCGCCTTTGCCGCGACAGATTTCCCTGCTGCTGGCTTCGAGGTGCGTTTCGATGCGACCGACCCGAAAGCGTACGAGGTATGGGAGGTGGGCGGCACCGTAGCGCTGCAGAGCGGTCGCCTGGATGATGACGATAAAAACAGTGACAAGCTCGTGTTTCGCGGCATGACCATTCAGATCGACGGCGCTCCGGCGGGTGGCGAAACCTTTACGTTCGCGCGCAACGGCGAGGAAAAGCAGGGCGTTCTCGACACCATTGCCAACCTGCGCAAGGCGCTCGAAGCGCCGGCAACCGATAACAATGGCGTGCGTGATGCCGTTGGCGTCGCCCTGACCAACCTTGATCACGGCATAGTTAGTGTCGACGCTGCGCGGGGAAACATTGGGGCGCGGTTGAACGTCATCGAAACCACCCAGACCGACAACCAGGACGTGACGCTCGTCAACAAGGACGTCCAGGCTGAACTGCGTGAGCTGGACTATGCCGAGGCGCTGTCAAGGCTGTCGCTGCAGACCGTGGTGCTCGAAGCGGCGCAGCAGAGTTACGTAAAGATCTCGGGGTTGAGCCTGTTCAATGTCATGCGCTGACGGAACATGAATCCCGGCGGGGGCCGGTGTTGATGCCCGTCAGGTGACCGATTCGGTACGTTGCCCACAATTCGATCTAGTCATGGTTCACATTACGAAGCATGCCGTTTGACTTAGTACGCCCAGCCCTTACATTGGCCGGGCGGCGCATGGAGTACCGCGCCGGTTAATTCCGACTTTCAAAAGGATGTGAAGCATGACCAAGTCTTTTCTTACTGCAGCATTTTTTGCCTTGTTCGCCAGCGTCTCGGTGGGCGCCAGTGCCGCTGATGTAGCGTCCGCCAAGCCGGCCGCCGTTGTGGCTCAGGTGGCAACCATCAACCTCAACGCAGCCGACGCGGATACCCTGACCCGTGAGTTGAACGGCATTGGTGCTACCAAAGCCAAGGCGATCATTGACTACCGCGATGCGCATGGCCCATTCAGCTCGGTGGACGAGCTGCTCGAGGTCAAAGGCATTGGCGCCGCCACCCTTGAAAAGAACCGCGGCAAACTTAGCGTCAATTAAGCCTCAGCAATGCCAAAGGCCGGTCATATGACCGGCCTTTTCGTTTCTGCGCGATAGGTCCTTCCATTTGCGATCACGAACGACTCGCCTGCTTCCGTTGTCGTTGTTAGAACCCTGGCCGAACGCGTATGGCTGGCGCAACGCTAAAATCGCATGAAAAATGGATTGACAGGCGCCGGTTATACACATTTAGGTTGCATGCGATGCAGTGCTATTCCATCTGCGTTGTGGTCGCGTACCGTTTTAACTAAGGCATTGTTTATAAAAGACTTTTCTCGACTGGATAAGAAACCGCCGATTTAACGGAAGGCCCCGTGACACGGGCGTTCGAGCCAATCATCCAATCTCTGTTCACAGACTTATCCACAGGATCTGTGGATAAGATCCCAGCCCAGACGGGCCGGTTGTTAGCGAGGATTCGACATGCCTGCACCTTGGACATTCTTCCGATATTTGCCACTGGCCAGCCGCGTGATTGCAAAGGGCAGGCTGCCAGCTGTGCTGATCGCTGTAGCGCGCAAGCGGTCATCCAAGGGCGGACTTTTAAAAGGGCTACGGGAAGACTTAAGTCTTTTGCAGGCGCTTTGCCTCGCCTGGTGGCGAGGTGAGTATCGGTCAGTTAGCCGGCCGGCCTTGATCGCAGCGGTGGCTGGGCTGCTGTATTTTCTGTCGCCTATGGACGCCATACCGGACTGGCTCCCTGGGTTGGGCTTCGTTGACGACTTAGCCGTGCTGGGTTGGGTGATGCGCAAGTGGTCCGGTGAGCTGGAGGCGTTCAAAGCCTGGCGAGCCAGACAACCCGCTAGCGTGCGAGAAAGCTTGGCGCACATGCCAGACACGAATGAATCGCTCGATGACGAATACGTCAGCCCTGGAAAAGGGCGCTAACGCGACGCGATCTACAAGGATTAATACCTAACTGGTCGATAAGCGGAGCTTTCCGGCTTTCGCCAAGTGAGGCCTCCTTGGCTAAAAATCTCTGCCCAGGCTGTTAACATTCCGCTCATCAATTACGGCAATCGGAGCGGAGAAAGCGGATGAGCGTTCAGGTCATCATGCGGGATGGGTCGCCGGAATATGCAGTGTTGCCCTGGGACGAGTACCAGGCGCTTTTAAGTGCAGTGGGGCAGCGTCAGGAGGTGTCTCAAGCAACCCCCGTTTCGATGCCTCCCTTCCAACAGCTGGCGGCGCTGCGGGAGACGCGTCAGCTCAGCCAGGCTGACCTGGCGCGCGCGGTTGGCATCAGTCCGGCTTACCTGGCGCTAATCGAATCTGGTGAGCGCGACCCTGGCGATGCGATACGCAGCGCTCTGGCGCGCGCCCTACAGATTGGTGGGTGGGAGCAGCAAGCGTGAGCGACGCCGCTTCCTCGATCCGGATCAGCCGTTCACACTGGCAGGCGCTTGTTCATGAACTGTCCGAAGCGAGGCGTCAGCGCCACCTGGTGACCTACAGGGCGCTCGTCGAGCGACTTCAATTACCAACGCCGGCCATGCAGACGCTGACAGCAGCGCTCGAACACTTGGCCGCGCTCGATGCCCGCGCCGATCGCCCGTTGCGCAGCGCGCTGGTCATAAGCCAGGGTGCTGACCGGCTGCCGCGTACCGGGTTCTTCGAGTGCGCCACGCGCCTGGGCCGCTTCTCCGGGCCAGTGGATGGGCCGGTAGCAGCGTCCTGGCACGCCGGTGAGGTGGCCAGAGTTTTCGAGTTCGACTATCCCGAGGTTCCATGATGGTGTTGAAGCTACGAGCGCGCCTCGGCTATTGGACTGCGCGAAAACTCATGGCATCTCGCTGGGCAGTCCAGCAGCCCAAGCTGTGGCGCTGGATGGAAGGCCAGTTTGCGCGCAAGGCAGCACTGGGTGATCGCGCCGCGCAAAGTTTCTATGGGCATATCTTGCTTTTCCGAGGGCAAGGGTCCGGGGCCAGGCGAGAGGGCATCCGCCTGCTGCGCTTAGCCGCCGAGGCGGGCGATGGGAAAGCGGCGTACCAGATGGGGGTCGTTGCGCTAAGCGAGGACGCCACGCACGGGCCGGACGGCGCCCAGGCTGCTCGCTGGTGGAAACTGGCACTCGATGCCGGTCACCCACTCGCGGCGACGCGGTTGGCTCAGTTGTATCAGGCCGGAGGTCACGGGCTGGAAGCGGACCGTGACCAGGCGGAACGCTATAGGGCCAGCGCGGCGCGGGTCGGGCTTTGAAACGAGTGCTGGGCCAGGGATTGGGTGTCGAGCACGTGCATGCTGAACCCTGGCTTCTGCTTGGCGCTGCGCTTGGCCTCCGAGGCGAGTGCCGCCAGGCGGTCAGCATCCATATTCGTCCTGCTGCCAGGCCGCAGGCTGACAGCGCCAACGGATAGCGAAAGCAGCGAAAACTGCTCCTCACCCCCTTGGCGGCCCTCCGCTACGAAGCAGCCAGCGGCCAGATGGTCCTCTCGATAGAACGGCCTGCAGCGTTTTTCGAATGCCTCGAACAATTGTTCGATCCGGATCGACCAGTCAGTGGATTGCATCACCAAAAGGAAGTCATCCCCACCGATATGGCCCACGAAATCGCAACCGGGATCGATCTGTTCGTCGAGGCAGCGAGCCAGGCACAGCAACACTTCATCGCCCTTGGCGTAGCCGTAGAGGTCGTTGAAGGGCTTGAAGTGGTCGATGTCGACGTAGCAAATGACCGCCTCGCGGTCTTGCCTCAACAGGCGTGTGAGGCATTGCTGGATCGGGACATTGCCCGGGAGCAGGGTGAGCGGATTTGCATGGCGCGCCTGTTGGATCTTCATCTCGGTGATCAACTTGAGTACGTCGATCACCCGGCCAAGCCCGTGATAGCGGCCTTCCTGAGTGATGACGAAATCTTCTTCGATACGTTGCCGGGCGCGGCTGGTCAATAGGCGGCTGACCTGCTGAAGTGACTGGCTCGACTCCACGGCGAGAAAGTCATGGCTCATCAAGCGGCTGATAGGTTTGCGCGCGAGCAGGTCGGTTGCGAACGGCTTGAGCAGGGCGTCGGACAGTAGGTTTCGGTGCACGATGCCGACCGGCACCTCCATGGCGTCCAACACGGCGACTGAGTTCAGGTTGGCCTGCATGCGAAACAGCGTCAGCACATCGGCAATCGGGCACGTGGCCTGGACAGCTAACTGTTTGAGCACCAGGACCGAAAGATCCGGCTCGTCACTGAGCGATTCATCCCGTTCAGCGCTAGACGGCAAGAGCTTGACGAAGCCGGTATCTGGCTGCTCTACCGGGCGGCCGAGCAGGTAGCCCTGAACCAGGTCGATACCCATGTCAGCAAGCACGCGCAGCTCTTCGTGTAGCTCGATGCCTTCAGCGATAACCTGAGCTTGGGATGTTCGTGCGATTTTCAGAATGGACCCAACGAACTCACGCTTTACGGCGTCGCGGTGGATGCCGTCTATGAAGTAGCGATCGATCTTGACGTAGTCCGGCCGCAGTTCCGACCACATCCGCAGGCTGGAGTAACCGGCGCCGAGGTCATCCAGAGCGATGGAAAAACCCATGTCCCGGTAGTGGTGGAGCGCCGCGTCGAGCAGTTCGAAGTCATCCGTTGGGGTCTGTTCGGTCAGCTCGATGACGACCTGTGACGGTGCGATTCCGTACTGCTCCAATAGCTCCAGGGTGCGCCCTGGCTTATGGGTCACGTCGAGCAGCGTCTCCGGCGATACGTTCAGGAACAGCTTCCCTTGGAGATCGAGCTGGCTGTAGCGGCGCGAGGCGCATTCGCGGCAGGTCATCTCAAGCTCATTGAGGCGCCCGGCATGGCGCGCGGCTGCCAGCAGGTTGATCGGGGAGTGCAGCGAAGTGTTGGAAGGCCCGCGGCTCAATGCCTCGTAGCCGAGGATGCTACGACCTGAAAGCGAAACGATGGGCTGGAAGAGGGTAGTGATGTCGCCGTGAGCCAGAATGCCATTCAGCGTGCTCAACTGCTCGGTGACGGTCATGATCATCTCGATATGCGTGAAATGCGAGGGGCCGCACATGGCGGCCCCCGTATTTACGACGCAAATGATGTCACTTTGATGACAGTCTCGTGTTACGGCTCGCCAGTGTTGTTCTTGGCCATGGCGTGCTCGAGGTTGAGGTAGTCCAGCAGGATGTGGCCGCTCTCGGTGAGGTAGGCATCATCTTCCGGCTTGATTTTCTCCTCGTCATGCGGGGTGTTTTCATCCTCGCGCTCGAGTTTCGCCAGTGGCTCCTCACCCTTCGCCTGCCGCCGTGCATTCTCGAGCGTGAGCTGTTGCTGTTCGATGCGCTCTTGCTGCGCCTTGCGCTTTTCTTCGTTCAGGGTCACGGACGTTTCAAGGGCCAATTCCTGCGCAAGTGCCAGACGGTCACGGGTAAAGACGAAATCGGCATTGTCACCTGTCCGCTGGTCATGGCGAGACTTGAGCTCCGCCAGGAAAGGCTTGAAAGGATTCATGTCAGGCGTAATGGCGGCGCGAATGCTGTCCCAGGGCATGGCCTCGGGCAGTGCGCTCTCGCCGATTTCCTTGGTATCGACATCCGCTGGATATGAGATATCCGGAATCACACCCTGATGCTGCGTACTCTGTCCAGACACTCGATAGAACTTGGCCAGGGTCAGTTTGAGTTCACCATGGTTCAACGGCTGCACGGTCTGGACGGTGCCCTTGCCGAAGGTTTGACCGCCGAGGATCAGGGCACGGTGGTAATCCTGCATGGCGCCAGCAAAGATTTCCGAAGCGGAGGCCGACAGGCGATTGACCAGTACGGCCAGCGGGCCCTTGTAGAAGGCCCCCTTTTGCTCGTCAGCCAGCACGTCCACACGGCCGTCGCTGTTGCGGACCAGGACGGTTGGCCCTTGGTCGATGAACAGGCCGGTCAGCTCGGTAGCTTCCTGAAGCGAGCCGCCGCCGTTGTTGCGCAGATCAATGACCACGCCATCGACCTTTTCCTGCTCCAGTTCGGTAAGCAGCTTCCGCACGTCGCGCGTTGTGCTCTTGTAATCCTTGTCACCGGCGCGCAGCGCTTTGAAGTCCAGGTAGAAGGCCGGGATCTCGATGACGCCCAGCTTGAAGTCCCGCCCTTCATGCGTCAGGTTCAGCACCGACTTCTTGGCCGCCTGTTCTTCCAGCTTGACGGCCTCGCGGGTTATGGCAACCACTTTGCTGCTCTGGTCGTTGGGCGCATTGCTGGCGGGGATGATCTCCAGGCGAACGACCGAGCCCTTTGGACCGCGAATCAGCTTGACGACCTCGTCGAGGCGCCAGCCAATCACGTCGACCATTTCGTCGCCGCTCTGGCCGACGGCGATGATCTTGTCAGCGGGCGCGATCTGCTTGCTCTTCTCGGCCGGGCCAGCCGGCACCAGGCGCACGACCTTGACGTGTTCGTTGTCGCTCTGCAGGACTGCGCCGATGCCCTCCAGGGACAGGCTCATGTTGATGTCGAAGTTCTCAGCGTTGTCCGGCGACAGGTACTGCGTGTGCGGATCGTAAGACTGCGCGAAGGCATTGATGTAGGTCTGGAACACGTCCTCGCCGCGTGTCTGCTCGAGGCGTGACAGCTGCGCCTTGTAGCGTTTCGTCAGCAGTTCCTCGATCGCCTTGGGTTCCTTGCCGGCGAGTTTGAGGCGAAGGACCTCGTCTTTGACGCGCTTGCGCCACAGGTCGTCCAGCTCCGCCTCGTCCTTTGGCCAGGCAGCGTTTTCGCGATCGACCAGTAATTCCTCGTCAAGGGTGAAATCGAAGCTGTCGACGCCTTTGTCCAGCAGGGAAAGCGCGTACTGCAGCCGGTCGCGCAGCCGCTCGAGCTGAACCTTGTAGATGGCAAAGCCGGGCTCAAGGTTGCCGTTGCGCAGGAAATCATCGAACTGAGTGCGCCAAGCCTTGAATTGCTCGATGTCGCCAGCGGTGAAGTAGCTGCGCGCGGGATCGAGCATCTCGATATAGCTGTCAAAGATCTTTGCCGAGCGTGCGTCGTTCAGCGGCGGCTTGTTGTAGTGGTGCCGCTTGAGCAACTCGACGACGTTGAGGCTGGCGATGACCTGATCGCGGTCCGGCTGCAAGTAGTCCCAGTGTTGGCCCTCGTTGGGCTTGGCTAGCGTGATCGAGGCCTGCAGGCCCATCAGCAGCGCGAGTGCGCCTGCCGTCAAGCTGCGTTTCAGTTCGAAGGTACGGCGCGTGGCTTGGTTATAACGCATATAGGGCCATCATGTTCAGGGGCCGGGACGAGGTGTCCGACGGTAATAACAACAGCCCGATGGTAACTGCCCGCTGGCTTGCATGACAGATCGCGGTTCACAGTTGCAGGCAGCGTTACCTGAAGACACCGTGCCCCTCACCGAGGTTTCACGCGGGAGGATCGGCAGGTAGCCTTGTTCGGGCGATCTATCGAAAAGCCTGCATCGCCAGCGTAAAAGCGGTTGGGCGGGCACAGGTACGAATCACTATGGAGGCAGCATGAAGGCATTGCAAGGCATCGAAGGGCAGCTGGAGTGGACCGAGCGCAGCGCTCCGGAATGCGGGGCGGGGCAGGTTCGCATTCGCGTCGCGGCGGCCGGCCTCAACCGGGCCGACCTGTTGCAGCGGGCTGGGCATTACCCGCCGCCGCCAGGCGTTACCGATATCCTTGGGCTGGAATGTGCGGGCGTGGTCAGCGAAGTCGGCAGCGGGGTGACGCACCAAGTGGGCGACCGGGTGTGCGCTCTGCTGGCTGGAGGCGGTATGGCTGAAGAGGTCGTGGTCGATGGCCGTCATGCACTGCCGGTGCCGGAAGGGCTTTCACTGACCGAGGCTGCCGTGATTCCGGAAGTCTATGCAACCGCCTGGCTGAACCTGTTCCGCCTGGGAGCCATCCAGCCCGGCGAGAAGGTGCTGCTGCATGCGGGTGCCAGTGGCGTCGGGTCAGCGGGTATCCAATTGTGCAAGGTGTTCGGCAATCCGTGCTGGGTCAGCGTGGGGTCGGCAGAGCGGCTTGCGTACTGCGAATCCCTTGGTGCCCAGGGCGGTGTCCTGCGCGAAGAGTCCTTGGATGCACTCAAGGATTTCGGACCGTTCGACATGATCCTCGACCCGGTCGGCGCCAAATACGCCGCGCTGAACACTCAGCTGCTCGCCGTTGACGGGCGTTGGGTGATTATCGGTTTGATGGGCGGGCGCAAGGCCGAAATGGATCTGGCTGGGCTGCTCGCCAAGCGCATCCAGGTCATTGGCTCGACGCTACGCAGTCGTGACGCTGATTCCAAGGCTTCGCTGCTGGCCGAGCTGAAAGACAAAACCTGGAAGCTGTTCACCGACAAGACCCTCTCGACCCGACTGGAACGCAGCTTCGCGATCAAGGATGTCGAAGCTGCGTTCGCCGCGCTGGCAAGCAATCAGGTTTCCGGCAAGGTCGCGCTGGTCATCGACGACAGCCTCTGACGGCGGGGCGAGCCCGCCGCGGTGACTCAGGGCAGTTCGGCGCTCGAATAGAAGGCGCCGAGCACCTTGACCAGCTGCGCTAGATCCTGGCTGCCGGCCAGCTCGCGGATCGAGTGCATGCCAAACGTGGGCAAGCCTATGTCGACCGTGCGGACGCCGAGCTGGCTAGCCGTGATGGGGCCGATCGTCGAGCCGCAACCCATATCGCTTCGGGTCACGAAGCTTTGTACCGGCACTTCGTTCTCCAGGCATAGGTGACGGAAGAAACCGGCGGTTTCGCTGCTGGTGGCATAGCGCTGGTTGCTGTTGACCTTGATTACCGGGCCGGCGTTGAGTTTCGGGCCGTGATTACCGTCATGTTTGTCAGCATAGTTCGGGTGTACGGCGTGGGCGTTGTCGGCCGAGATGAGCAGCGAGCGGTTGATGCTGCGCTGGAAGCCATCGCCATCGGGCAGTACGCGACGCAGGACTTGTTCGAGAAACGGGCCGTCCGCACCGCAAATGGAGGCCGAGCCGACTTCTTCATGGTCGGTGCAGACGAGCACGCAGGTCTCTTCCCCGCCAGCACGCAGTAAGGCTTGGAGACCGGCAAAGCAGGACAGCAAATTGTCCAGGCGCGCACCGGCAATGAAATCACGGTTCAGTCCGACGACCGCTGCCGGCTGGGTGTCATAGAAGCTCAGTTCGAAATCCAGGACGACGTCAGCAACCAAGCCGTGCTCACGGCTCAACTGATCGGCGAGCAGCGCGCGGAAGTCCGGGCGCTCTTCGCTGGCTACCTGCGCGAGTACCGGTGGCAGCTCGTTCTGGGCGTTGATCGCCCAGCCCTGATTGGCTTCACGATTGAGGTGGATGGCCAGGCTCGGAATCACTGCGATCGGCAGCTGGAAGTCAATCAACTGGCTTTCGATTCGGCCATCGCGGCTGTAGGTGACGCGCCCGGCCAGTGATAGGTCGCGGTCGAACCAGGGCGCGAGCAGGGCGCCACCATAGACTTCGACGCCAAGCTGCCAAAAGCCTTGGCGTTGTAGCTCCGGCTGCGGCTTGACCCGAAGGCAGGGGCTGTCCGTGTGCGCGCCAACCAGGCGAACCCCGTGCTCGGTGACCGGCTTGGTGCCCAGTTGAAAGGCGATGATTGCTGAGTCGTTACGTGTGACGTAATAGCGGCCACCGGCTTCGGTCTCCCAGGTGTCCTTTTCGTCCAATGCCTTGAAACCGGCCGCCTGCAGGCTGCGAGCGAGGCTGCGTGTGGCATGGAAGGGCGTTGGGGACGCCTTGAGGTAGTCGATCAGACCCAGGTTGAGTTCGTCGCGCATGAGGAGCTCCTGACTGCAAGGCTTGAAAGTCTATCCCATTGGCTGTCGCTGTTGCTGCGGCGGACTGCATCGAGATCGCTCATCCATTGCGGCGGGCAATTACTTCGAAGAGATGCCAATGTTTGGCATGGCCCACGGCGGTTTTGCCGTCATATTCGAACTCGTTCAGCTCCAACACCGTCCAGCCTGCTGTCAGCTCCACCAGTTGGTCGCGGCTATGAATGATTAGGCCTCTTCCTGCCCAGTCATCACGCGGACCAAGAAAGTGTCCGCTGAACAGTCCCTCAGTGCGTAGAGCCGTGGCGATTCGTTGCCACACGCCTGAAAACTCATCGGGTTGGCAGAACGGCAATGCGAAGCTTGCATTGATGAAATCTGCCGCCGGTAGTGCCGTGCTGTCTTCAAACTCTCGGCAGAGCGTAGTGAGCATCTGGTCCTGATGGGCTGGCGCCTGCTCTCGAAGCGCCGCTAAAGCCCGTGGGTCCCTGTCGAGGGCAGTGACTTTCCAGCCGGCTCTGAGCAGCGCCAGGCTGTCGCGTCCTGCTCCGCAGCCGAGATCGAGCGCTCGACCTGGGGGTTGCGTCCATAGATGGAGCGCCTTGCGTAGGGTGGGATGCTCTGGGGCACCTCGAGTCGCATCCAGAAAATCGCGCATCAAAACGGCGCCGGGCACTCGAAACGCAGACGCTCGCCCGTTCCTGGGTGGGTCAGGGTGAGCATGCTGGCATGCAGGCAGAGCCGGTCATGCGCGGCGAGGGCCTGCTCATGAGCGTAAAGGCGATCGCCGAGCAACGGGTGGCCGATGGACAACATGTGAACACGCAATTGGTGCGAGCGCCCGGTGATGGGCGTCAGCTCGACCCGGCTGTAGTGACCCTGGCGTTCCAGCACGCGCCAGTAGGTGAGGGCGTGCTTGCCCAGTTCATGGTCGACGACATGGCGTGGCTTGGTTGGAGGGTCATAGCGCAAGGGCAAGTCGACACTGCCGCTGTCCTGTTCCGGCTCGCCCCAGCACAGGGCGGTATAGGCTTTCTCGGTTTCCCGGTCGTGGAACTGGCGAGACAGCTCACGATGGCTGTCGGGGTCACGGGCGAGGACGATCAGGCCGGATGTTTCCCAGTCCAGGCGATGCACGATCAGCGCTTCGGGAAAGCCGTTTTCCTGCAGGCGGGTAACCAGGCAATCCCTGTTGTCCTCGGCGCGGCCGGGAACGGAGAGCAGGAGTGTGGGCTTGTTGATCACCAGCAGGGCAGGGTCCTGGTGGACGATCTGGATATTGCTCAAGGGCATTTGGAATCCCAGAAACGAAATCGGCGACCGGGCAGCAATGCCCTGGTCGCCGATCAGCCGCAAGGCCGGTCTGTCAACGATCCGGCAAGGTGATGTTCAGCTCGAGGATCGAGCAGCTGCCTTGATCTTCGAGGGCAACCTGCACCTGGTCGTTGTCGATGTTGACGTATTTGCGGATCACCTCGACCAGCTCCTTCTGCAATGCTGGCAGGTAGTCTGGCTGAGTACGCTGGCCGCGCTCGTGCGCGACGATGATCTGCAGGCGTTCCTTCGCGATGTTGGCTGGCGTTTCCTTCTTCTTGCGTTCGCGGAAGAAGTCGAGGAAGTTCATTCGCGACCTCCAAACAGCCGTTGCAGGAAGCCCTGCTTTTTCACGTCAAGGAAGCGATGGCTGACTTCCTTACCCAGGAGACGGTCAACCGCGTCGCTGTAAGCCTGTCCGGCGTCGCTCTGGTCATCGAGGATGACCGGCACGCCCTGGTTCGAAGCCTTGAGCACGGCCTGGGATTCAGGAATGACGCCCAGCAGACGGATCGACAGGATTTCCTCGACGTCCTCGACGCCGAGCATCTCGCCCTTGACCACGCGCTCGGGGTTATAGCGGGTCAACAGCAGGTGCTCCTTGATCGGCTCTTCGCCGTTCTCAGCGCGGCGCGACTTGCTCGCCAGCAGGCCTAGCATGCGGTCGGAGTCGCGTACCGAGGAGACTTCCGGGTTGGTCACGACGATGGCTTCGTCGGCGAAGTACATCGCCAGGTGGGCACCTTTCTCGATGCCGGCAGGCGAGTCGCAGATGACGTATTCGAAGCTTTCGGCGAGCTCGTCGATGACTTTGCCAACGCCTTCCTGGGTTAGCGCGTCCTTGTCGCGGGTCTGGCTGGCGGCCAATACGTACAGGTTCTCGAGGCGCTTGTCCTTGATCAGGGCCTGGGTGAGCGTAGCGTCGCCCTGGATCACGTTGACGAAGTCGTACACCACGCGGCGCTCACAACCCATGATCAGGTCGAGGTTTCGCAGGCCGACATCGAAGTCGACGATGACGGTCTTGTGGCCGCGCAGAGCGAGGCCGGTACCGATGGCGGCGCTGGAAGTGGTTTTACCGACGCCACCCTTGCCGGAAGTGACTACGAGGATCTTGGCCAAGGTGATTCACCCTAAAAATGGAGGTCGGGTCCCGTGCCGTTTCGGCCTTGAGGATGCCCGTTCTGGTGCTTGAAAAATTGCGGCAGTATCCGTTAAAGGCGGGTGATGTTCAACACATCGCCGGATAGCTTCATCTGTACGGCTTCGGCCCAAAGAGGGTCCCGCCTGAGGTCCTCGGCGACCTTGTACTGCCCGGCAATCGAGACCATTTCCGCCGCCAGTTGCTGGCAGAAAATGCGTGCATTGACGTCGCCCTTGATACCGGCCAGGGCGCGCCCGCGCAGCGGACCGTACACATGGATATTGCCGTCGGCGAGAAGTTCCGCGCCGGGACTGACGGCGGATAGCACGATGAGGTCGCCGCCCTGGGCGTAGACCTGTTGCCCGCCGCGGATCGGCGTTGTCACCACGCGAGTCGGACGATACACCGGTTCGGCGGGCTTGGGCGGCTCCGCGGCGGCCTTGAAGATGTCGAGTTTGCGTTCGCGCGCGCCGGACGGGGGCAACACGGGCAGGTCCAGCCCGCCGGCGGCCTCGATGACCTTCGGGTCGCCGGCACGCAGCGCCAAGGTGCGCAGGCCGTGCTTGCGGCAAAGCGCGATGAGCGCCGGCAGGTCAGGCGTGGTATCGGCGGGCAACTTATCCAGCGCCAGCACGAGCGGCGTATTGTTGAAGAAGTCCGGCGCCTGCTCCACCTTCAGGGTCAGCTGCTGGTCGAGGCGTTCGAGGTCGTGTTGCGCGAGCTCCAGCACGGTGATGGCGAGCATGCTGCCCTTGAGCTGGAACACGGGCGTCTGGTCGTTGGATTCGGCTTGGCTCATGGTCTGCCTGCTGCGGTAAATGGCGAGGACTTATAACGGGGGTGACGATCGCCTGCAAGCCCACGCGCGGCAAGCGCAGCGCTGCCACGCATCGAGACGCAGCGGCATCGCCGGCTGGTTTGCCGCTAGAATGTCCGCTTTTATCGGTTCGAGCTTGCTGATGGATCGTCCCCGCTTCAGTACATCCTTCCTCCATCCACGCTTCTGGCTGCTATGGCTGGGGTTAGGCCTGCTCTGGCTGCTGGTGCAATTGCCTTATCGGGTACTGCTGGTGTTGGGGCGAGCGGTGGGGGCCGTCATGTACCGCGGCGCTCGATCGAGGCGCCACATCGCCCGGCGCAACCTGCAACTGTGCTTTCCAGAGCTCAGCGATGTGCGGCGCGAGGCTCTGCTCAAGGAAAACTTCGCCTCCACCGGCATCGCTCTGTTCGAGATGGCCATGAGCTGGTGGTGGCCCCGCGCCCGCCTGCAGCGCTTGGCACATATCGAAGGCCTTGAACATCTGCAGAAGGCTCAGGCGGAAGGGCAGGGCGTGATCCTCATGGCGCTGCACTTCACCACGTTGGAAATCGGCGCCGCGCTGCTTAGCCAGCGGCACACCATCGACGGCATGTACCGCGAGCACAAGAACCCCTTGTTCGATTTCGTCCAGCGGCGCGGCCGCGAGCGGCATAACCTGGACGCCAGCGCCATCGAGCGCGAGGACGTGCGAACCATGCTCAAGGTTCTGCGTGCCGGGCGCGCGATCTGGTATGCGCCGGACCAGGATTACGGTCGAAAGCAGAGCCTGTTCGTGCCCTGGTTCGGCATCAACGCCGCGACCGTGACGGCGACTACCAAGTTTGCCCGCTTGGGCCGTGCGCGGGTGATCCCCTACACCCAGGTGCGGCTGGCCGATGGAACTGGCTATCGGATGGTCATCCACCCGCCGCTCGGCGACTTTCCGGGCGAGAGTGAGGAAGCAGATTGCCGACGCATAAACGAATGGATCGAGGATGCGGTCAGGCAGCATCCCGAGCAGTACTTGTGGGCGCATCGCCGCTTCAAAACCCGGCCAGAAGGCGAGCCTAACCTGTACCGCAAATTGCCGAAGAAGCCGCTCAGCTTGTAAAGACGCCGTCGCGAACGTCGCGCAGGGCCTGCTCGATCTCCTCGCGGCTGTTCATCACGAAGGGGCCGTACTGCACGACAGGCTCGCCGATCGGCCGCCCGGCGATCAACAGAACCCGCGCTCCCGTGTCGCTCGAAAGCCTGAGCTCGCCTTCGTCGCTCAGCCGCGCCAGCTGGCGCGTGCCAACCCTCTTGCCGGCCACGGTCAAAGCGCCTTCGAATACGTAGAGCATGAGCCGGTGCCCTTCAGGAACCGCCGGCGATAGCGCCGCGCCGGCCGGCAAGGCCAAGTCAAAAAGCTGCGGTTCGGTATCGGGACGCTGCACGGCGCCGGGTTGCTCGACGCCCTCAGCGGCGAAAGTGCCGGCGACAACTACGGCCTCCACGCCATTGGGCAGGCTGATGCGGGGGATGTCCTGCGGGGCATAGTCTCGGTAATCCGGGGCCTGCATTTTGCTTTTTGCCGGCAGGTTGAGCCAGAGCTGAAAGCCGCGCATCAGGCCTTTTTCCTGTTGCGGCATTTCGCTATGGATCACGCCGCGGGCTGCGGTCATCCACTGCACGGCGCCAGGTTCGAGAAGCCCGACGTTGCCCAGATGATCCTCGTGGCGCATGCGGCCTTCGAGCATGTAGGTCACCGTCTCGAAGCCACGGTGCGGGTGAGGCGGAAAGCCGGCAATGTATTGGTCGGGATCGTCCGAGCCGAACTCGTCGAGCATCAGGAAGGGATCGAACCGCTCCAGGGCCGACCCGCCGAACACGCGAGTCAGGCTGACGCCAGCTCCATCAGAGGTGGCTCGACCAGTTTCGATGGCTATCACTTCGCGCAGGGACATGGATTTACTCCTCTATCGATGCGCGCCAGCCTAACGCGAGGCTGTCGATGCATTAGCGCGATTTCAGGATGTAACGCATCGAGCGGCTCGATCATTCGCTGATCTGCAATTCCCTCGCACGGGTGTAGACGTAGCGCACTTTCTCGTACTCGAACGGAGAGTTCAGTTGGCCATAGCGCAGGCTGGTGGTGTGCCGGATATCGATCAGGCGCAGCGCCGTAAGCCCGAATTCGCCGCCGCTGGCGTCGGCATAGCTGAAATAGTCCACCTGGCGCTCGATGCCGAAATCGGCGACCTGGCCAGTGGTGTCCCTCAGGTTGGACGGCCCCAGCGCCGGCAAAATGATGTAGGGGCCGTGTGGCACGCCATAGAAGCCAAGGGTCTGGCCGAAATCTTCCCGAGCACGTGGCAGGCCCATGCGGGTGGCCGGGTCCCAGACGCCACCAACGCCGAGGATGGTATTGAACAGCAGCCTGGCCGTGGTGGTCATCGCGCGTTCGCCCTTCAGTTGCGCAAGGCTGTTGAACAGCGTCGGGATCTCGCCCAGGTTGTTGAAGAAGTTGCTGACGCCAGTGCGCACGACCCTCGGCGTGACATAGCGATAGCCACGAACTGCCGGCAGCATCACCAATTGGTCCAGCCGGTAGTTGAAGTAGTACATCCGCCGGTTGAACGACTCCCAGGGATCATAGATGTTCAGGGCATCGAAGGTGGCGCGCTCGAATTCGCGCTGGTCCAGGCCGGGATTGAATTCCAGCGTGCGCAGTGGATGCGTGAAGCCGTCTTCGTCGGCGTTCGGCGTCTGGCCATGGGCAATGCTGCTGGCTAGCAGCAACAGGGCAAGCAGTTGACGTCTAGCCACGAAAGAACTCCAGCATGTGTTGAACGTTGACGCGGTAGTCGAGGTTGCCGCAGTGGCCGCCGCGCGGGTAGAGCGTCATGCGGTCGCCGAAGGTGCGCCGCAGGAACCCGAGGTCCCCTGCGCCCAGGATGATGTCGTCGGCGTTGTGCATGACGGCGATTTTCGGACTGTTGCGCAGGTAATTCTCCAGCGCGTATAGGCTGACCTGGTCGACCAGTTGGGTCAGGCTGCCCCCATCGGTTTGCGCCCGCCACATGGGGATTAGTTGCTCGGTGAGGTAGCAATCGAAGTCGCACTGTAGGGCGCGGCGGAAGAACGGCTCCAGGCTGGTGCCTTCATCGATCGGGTAATCCGGCGGCACGATCAGCCCGCGCCGATTAATGAGGTCGGACGTGAAGGCGATATCGGCCGCCGAGAAGCGAAATACCGAGCCGATCAGCATCGCCATCTGTTCATCGGTCAGGCGTAGCTCCGAGCGCTGGAAGTCGAACAGCAGGGCCGCGTCGAGGTCGATGCGACCTTGCTGATGGAAGTAGCGCGTCAGCTTTTCGAAAATCAGTTCGTAGAATGTCGTGGTGCTGTCCACGTCGGCGACGCGGGTCTGCACCAGTTTGTCGAGATTGTTGATAGACGTCTGCAAGTTGACCGGAGGGTTGATCAGCAGCACGCGATCGAAATCGAAGCTGCGCCGGGTTTCGTCGAGCTGGCTCACGAAGGCCGCGTTCAGCGCGCCAAGGCTGTAGCCGACAAGGTTGAAACCGGTCACGGGCAATTCATGCTGCTGCGCCCGAATCGCCTGCATCACGCGGTACATGTCCTTGGCATCGTTGGGGCTGTAACCGGGCGTGGCGTAGCGTGAGGCCGAGGCGATGAAGTCGAAGCTGGTCGGCGATGACAATTGCACGACGTGATAGCCCGCTCCATAGAAGATGCGCTTGAGCGTTTCGCTCTTGCCGGCCGAGTAGCTGGCGCCGGTGCCGGCAATGATGAACATCAGCGGGGCAGGGCCGCGCTGGCGGGCCAGCCGGTAGGTCAGCCGCTTAACGGCCCAGAAGTTGTCCGGCAGAGTGAATTCGCGCTCGGGGCGCAGCCGCAGGCTGTAGTCGCGCTGGTCGATATCGTCGTCGGTAGGGGTCTCGGCGCGCAGCTCGACAGGTGTCGTGGCAATGGTGGCTTCGAACGGATTACTCAGTGGGTAGCCGTAGTCTTCGACGCTGATGTCCGCCGCGAGGGTGGGCAAGCTCAGCAGCGCGAGCAGGGCCGTCAGGCACAGCGACAAACGCATGGATGTTCTCCGGGTGGCGGGTGGGGTATCCGGCGCGGCCGGATGGGCACGTCTGGGTATAGGCTCTATCGTCGTCGTCCTCAGTTTCCCTTGTGTTCGACCGCGCGCTGGTTGCAGCGCGTTTGTCGCTTGCAACGGCGCCGGGCTCGATTATGCTGAGCGCCGCCTGACTCCTGGAGCCTTCACGTTGCGCCTGTCCCCTTCGCTGATGCTGGTCCTGCTGCTGGTGGCCTGCATTGCTGCCAGCTACGAAGTTCGTTTCGCGCTGATGGAAGACCCTCGCTGGGTTGGGCTCTGTGCCGAGTCCGCAGCGCACTGGGCGTGCCAGGTACGGGCCGGGCTCGGCTGGCTCATCCACATGCGGGTGCTGGCCTGGTCGGCGCTTTCGCTTGCTGTGCTGGCGTTTTTCCTGCCACGGCGCACCGGCTGGTGGTTGGCCGCGTTGGGATTGCTGCTGGCGGTGCCTGCGTTGGTCCTCTACAGCGCCAGCCTGGCCGTGTTCGCGGTGGTCATCGCGGCGCTTCGGTTGGTCCGGGCGCCACGTGCTGCGCTAAGCATTGACCACGGCTAGGCCGTCTGGTTGCGTGAATCGGTCGCAGCGATAGCGATTTGCCGGTTTGACTGGTGCAGGCTTCGCCACAGCGCCAAGGTCACGAGTACGCAAACCAGCGCCCAGCCTATCGCCTGCTCGTTTTCCAATCCTTCCTGATAGAGCTGCGGCGCAATACAGGCGGCAATCAGGGCGGCCAGAAGGGTGGTCTCCCTGCGGGGCGCGATCGTTGGGCGGGCCAAGTAGACCAACGCCGGATAGAACAGCGCAGCGCTTGGAAAGCTTCGGTAACGCGCATCGAACACCAGCGCCAGGGCCATGACCGCGCCAGCAAAGCCGGTGGCCAGGAGAACGAGGCCGGCGTGGCGGTCCAGCCAAGCGCATGCACGGCGGCGCCACAGCGTGTCGTTGCCGAGCATCAGCGCCACATGCGCCAGCGCGACAGCGTTGAGCATCAGCAGGGCACCCGTCCAGAACCACTCGCCCAGGTAGCGGCTGGTTACCACGCCAAGTTCCAGCCAAAGCCCCATGCAGGCAGCGCCGGCGGCTGTCGCAAGCGGGAGGACGATGGCTGAGCGGCGTCGTGTCGGCTGGCCAGCTACAACTAGCGTAACCAGCCAGGCAACCGTGCTGATCGCCAGCCAGCGTGGCCAAGTCGGCAGGTTCGACACGGGGCCTGTGAGAATGCCTTTGTCTTGCCGATCGGCATCGAACAAGCCCCAGTAGCCGCCCACCGCACCTTCGCTGGCGCGCTTCCAGGGCTGGTCGAAGGCTTCGATCAGGTTGTATCGCCAACCGTTCGCTTCGGCCAGTTGCACGAACTCGCGGATGAAGCGGGCCTGGTTCTCTCGGCTGGGTACCGCGGTCTCCCGCTGACGCCCTTCGCTGGGCCAGCCGGTTTCACCGATCAGGATGTCCTTCGGCGCGTAACTGTTGCCGAACACCTGGCGTACCTCGGCGACTTCGCGTAGCGCGTGCTCGATTCCAGCGGGCTCGTCTTCCCAATAGGGCAGCAGGTGGATGGTCAGGAAGTCTACCGCCGGGGCGACTTCCGGATGTCGCAGCCAGAACTCCCAGACGTCGGCATAGGTCACCGGGACCTCGACACCGGCGCGCACCCGCTCGATCAGCGCGACCAGTTGCGCGGCTGTGGCTTCCTTGCGTAGCAACACCTCGTTGCCGACGATCACGGCGTCGACTACGTCCCGGTTGGCGTTGGCGCTGCGGATCAGCGCATCGATCTCCGCACCCGTCTGGACCGGATCCGCGCTAACCCATGCGCCCATCAACAGCCTAAGGCCGTGCTTGCGTGCCAGTGCAGGCACGTCTTCCAGGCCAGTCATCGAATAGGTCCGCACGCAGTCGAAGCGTTTGGCCAATAGCGCCAGATCCGCATCGATGCGTTCGGGGCGCAGCTGGAACGGCTGGTCGAATGGCGACTGGTCCTTGTCGAAGGGGCTATACGAGGCGCACTGCAGCTTTTCGCCCGGCGCGCTGGCATCGGCGATCGCGATCGGGCGGCCAAGGCCGTACCAGAAGGCGATCATGGCGGTCAGGGCGAACAGGCAGGCAAATGCGTAGGGCAGCAGGAAAGGGCGCGAGCGCGACGTCATTACAGCGATCTGCAAGGGGGCGGGGCGCGCATCTTAGCCGAGCGGCGGGCGGTTCGACAGCGGCCCTTGCGGGCCGGCGACGGTCAGGCCTGGTGGTGCAGCCAGGCATGAGGTGGGATGTCCTTCTTCGGTGTGTGCCGCCTGTCGAGGCGCTGCCAGATCTTTTCGTGAAAGTAGAACCCGACCGAGTTGCACAGCGGCTCGATCGCAGCGACCAAGCCACCGGCGGCCACGCTACCGGTCAGGGCATAAGTCACCGAAAAGGCGATGCAGAAATGCATCAGGGTGAAGGTGACGGTCTTGATCATGTTGGGCTCCGCTGAAACGAACAGGAATTGTTCTCCGTTGCGAATGGAGTTTGGTCATGCGGAGCGAGGCTGTGAAATGGCCGTCTTGCATGGTGCGCATAGCAGGCATCTATGGTCTGCCGAGGTGCGGCGAATTGACGCTGCAGCGGCTCTAGTCCGGTACTTTGATGCGATTGAGTACCAGACCATGGTCGAGTGGCGTTCGACCTCGGCGGCACTAAAGTAGCCGCCCTGTCCGCATGTGTGGGCAGTGATCGTGTGGAGACAATCCAATGAACAATGAAAACCTGTACCGGCAGATCGACGCCGACCCGCGCTTCCAGGATCTGGTCGCCAAGCGAGGCCGCTTTGCCTGGTTGCTAGCGACCATCATGCTGGCGGCTTACTTCGCATTCATCCTGATCATCGCATTCGATCCCGCCGTGCTCGGCACGCCGTTGACGACGGGCGCCGTGACCACTTGGGGCATTCCGGCCGGCCTCGGGTTGATCTTCCTGTCTTTCGTGCTAACCGGCGTGTACGTCCGGCGCGCCAATGGCGAGTTCGACCGCATCACCCAGGACATCCTCCAAGAGGCGCAGAAATAACATGCTTGCACGCTTGCTGACCGCGGCCGTCCTGATGACGGCTGCCCCGGCGCTGTTCGCCGATGCCCTGACCGGCGATGTTCAGAAACAGGCCACCAACTGGACCGCGATCTCCATGTTCGTGGTGTTCATCGTCTTCACGATGGGCATCACCAAGTGGGCGGCCAAACGTAACACCTCCACCTCCGATTACTACACTGCTGGCGGCAGCATTACCGGTTTCCAGAACGGCCTGGCCATCGCCGGTGACTTCATGTCGGCGGCGTCCTTCCTCGGCATTTCCGCGCTGGTTTTTACCAGCGGCTATGACGGCCTGATCTACTCGATCGGCTTTCTCGTCGGCTGGCCGATCATTCTGTTTCTGATGGCCGAGCGCCTGCGTAACCTGGGCAAATTCACCTTCTCGGACGTCGCCTCCTACCGCCTGGGCCAGACGCAAATCCGCATCCTCTCGGCATTCGGTTCGCTGATCGTCGTGGCCTTTTACCTGATCGCGCAAATGGTCGGCGCCGGCAAGCTGATCCAACTGCTGTTCGGCCTGGATTACCTGGTCGCGGTGGTCATGGTCGGCGTACTGATGGTGATGTACGTGATGTTCGGCGGCATGCTCGCCACCACCTGGGTGCAGATTATCAAGGCGGTTCTGCTGCTCTCCGGCGCAAGCTTCATGGCGATCATGGTTATGTATCACGTCGGATTCGACTTCGGTCGCCTGTTCTCCGAGGCCGTTGCGCTGCATCCGAACCACCAGGCCATCATGAGCCCGGGCGGTTTGGTGTCCGACCCGATTTCCGCGATTTCCCTCGGCCTGGCGCTGATGTTCGGTACGGCGGGTCTGCCACATATCCTGATGCGCTTCTTCACCGTCGCTGACGCCAAGGAAGCGCGCAAGAGCGTGTTCTACGCCACTGGCTTCATCGGCTACTTCTACGTCCTGACGTTCATCATCGGCTTCGGCGCGATCCTGCTGGTCAGCACCAATCCGAGCTTCAAGGACGCTTCTGGCGCCATCATCGGCGGCACCAACATGGTCGCGATTCACCTGGCCACAGCGGTGGGCGGCAACCTGTTCCTCGGCTTCATCTCCGCGGTTGCCTTCGCCACCATCCTGGCGGTGGTATCGGGTCTGGCACTGGCCGGCGCCTCGGCCGTGGCTCACGACCTTTACGCCTGCGTGATCAAGAAGGGCAAGGCCAAGGAAGAGGACGAGATGAAGGTCACCAAGCGCACCACGTTAGCGCTCGGCGTGTTGGCCATCCTGCTCGGCGTCGCCTTCGAGAACCAGAACATCGCCTTCATGGTGGGCCTGGCCTTCTCGGTCGCGGCCAGCTGCAACTTCCCGATCCTGTTCCTTTCGATGTACTGGAAGAACCTGACCACCCGCGGCGCGCTGATCGGCGGCTCGATGGGCCTGGCCACGGCGCTTCTGCTGACCATCCTCAGCCCGACTGTGTGGGTCGACGTGCTGCACTTCGAACAGGCGATCTTCCCGTACAAGTACCCGGCGCTGTTCGCCATGATCGCCTCGTTCGCCGGCCTGTGGTTCTTCTCGGTCACTGACAAGTCGAAGACGGCAGCGGAAGAGCGCGCACGCTTCTTCCCACAGTTCATCCGTTCGCAAACGGGCTTGGGCGCTACTGGCGCGGTCGCCCACTGACCGAACGCACAGCGGTACGAAAGGCAGCCTTCGGGCTGCCTTTTTTGTTTGCCACGGCTGCCAGATCGGGCCTGGAGCAGGGCGGTCATTCAGCATTTCGATAGAGGCCGGTTGTGGCTGTGGCTTTCGCTAGACTCGCCGCAACCCAACGAACAAAAGGTTACAAACGATGCAGAACCGCATGATGGTCACGGGGGCCGGTTCCGGCCTCGGGCGTGAAATTGCCTTGCGCTGGGCGCGTGAGGGCTGGCAATTGGCGCTTTCGGACGTCAACGAGGACGGCCTGGCCGAAACGCTGAAGCGGGTGCGCGATGTCGGCGGCGACGGCTTCACCCAGCGGTGTGATGTACGTGACTACAGCCAGCTCACGGCGCTGGCCCAAGCCTGCGAAAGCAAGCTCGGCGGTATTGACGTAGTGGTAAATAATGCCGGTGTGGCTTCGGGTGGCTTCTTCGAAGAACTGTCGCTCGAAGACTGGGACTGGCAAATAGCGATCAACCTGATGGGCGTCGTCAAGGGTTGCAAGGCCTTCCTGCCATTGCTGCAGCAGAGCAGGGGGCGGATCATCAACATCGCCTCGATGGCTGCCTTGATGCAGGCACCCGGCATGAGCAATTACAACGTGGCCAAGGCCGGTGTGGTGGCCCTGTCGGAGAGCCTGCTGGTCGAACTGCGACAGCAGGAAATTGGGGTTCATGTGGTCTGCCCGTCGTTCTTCCAAACCAACCTGATGGACTCCTACCGGGGCCCTACGCCGAACATGAAGGCGCAGATCGCCAAGCTGCTCGAAGCGTCGCCCATTACCGCGGCGGACATCGCCGATTACATCCATCGCCAGGTTGCCGAGGGCGTGTTCATGATTCTGCCCCACGACGAAGGGCGTATGGCTTGGACGATCAAGCAGCAGAATCCTCAGGCGATTTACGACGAGATGGCTGCGCTGGCAGAAAAGAAGCGCAACAAAAGTAAAACCTGACTGAAAGGTCCGAAAAACTTGCCGGAGCCGGCGCGGCGGGAGTAGGGTGCAGTCCCGTTTCGCTGCCGGTTCCCGATCGTGACCAATCCTGCCCGCTGGCTGCTCATGCTGGCCCTGGTGCTCGCCGCCATCAACTTGCGCCCTGGTATCACCTCGTTCGCGCCGCTGATCGAGCGTATCGCCGCCGATCTTCACCTCAGCCGAGGGCTGATCAGCCTGACCACCGCGCTGCCCGTCCTACTGATGGGATTGCTGGCCCCGCTGGCGCCACGTCTGGCGGTTCGTTTCGGTTTGGAGCAGACCATTCGTTTGTGCCTGGCCTTGATTGGGCTGGCGCTGATTTTGCGGCTGGTAGGTGATAGCGCCTGGCTGCTGATCGTCACCGCAGCCATGGTCGGGGCCGGTATTGCGGTGGCCGGTCCGCTGATTTCCGGCTTCATCAAACGCTATTTCCTCGATCGGGTGGGCCGGACGGCAGCGTTCTATTCGTTGAGCATGGCGGTCGGTGGCACGCTCGGCGTCGTATTGACCGCGCCGGCGACAGCGGTTTTCGGACAGCGCTGGACGCTGGGCCTGGCGCTGTGGGCGATTCCTGCCGTCCTGGCGCTGCTGGTCTGGACGCGCTTGCCCAATCGGCCGGAACCCGCCGCCGAGCGCAACGCCGGCTTGCCCTGGCGAGAGCCGCGGGCCTGGCTGGTGAGTATCTACTTCGCCCTACAGGCCGGTTTGTTCTATGCGCTGGCGACTTGGCTGGTGGCGCGCTACCACGAAGCGGGCTTCAGCACCGTGCAGAGCAATGCCTTCTTCAGCGGCTTCATGCTGATCGGGCTGCCGAGCGCTTTCCTCATGCCCTGGCTGGCGCAGCGATTCGGCAAGCGTCACCTGATGATGGCGGCGTGCAGCGCCCTCGCGACGGCCGCGCTGTTGGTGATCGCGCTGCTGCCGCAGGTCCAGCCCCTGCTGATTTGTATGCTGTTGGGCGTGGCCCTCAACGGCACCTTTTCCATGTCGCTGGTGCTGCCGATGCATGAGGCCACCACACCTCTGGCCGTCAGCCGATTGACCGCAATGATGCTGTGCACCGGCTACTGCTTGGCCTGCTTCGCGCCAGTGCTGACCGGCATCGGGCGCGACCTGGCCGGGAGCTACCAGGGACCTTTCCTTGTGCTGGCATCGCTCGCAGCCGTGATGTCGCTGCTAGCGCTGCGCCTCGCACCGCGACCTGACGCTGGCCGCGTGTCCTGACCGCCTGTGGCACAGGTCACCGCGTGAATGTGTGGCGCGTTGCAGAGCGGCTGAGAAGGCTAGCACGGCATCTCGATTTGGTTGAACATGTGCGGCCTTTCGCCCGGAGAGCAGCCTGTGGAGCAGGAATCGATCGTCTACGGCAGCATTCGTGACTGGCCGGCCGCCGACCTCGACGAGTGCCGCCGGCGTCGTGCCGTCAACCGCCGCGCGCTGGGCAACCTACCGCAGGGCGAAGGCTGGCCCTTCATCGGTCGCGAGATGTTTTCTTTCTGCACGGATGAGGGGTTATACCAAACCCAGGTCATTCATTTCGGCGCCAGCTACCGCGCCGTCGAATACGAATGGTCATTGTGGGTTCGCAGCTTCGAAGCGCTGCTCGACGAGCTCTACTGGACCCGCGCCGTGGTCCACCTCGAGACCGAGCTCAACGGCACGCACACCTTTCGTTGGGAAACCGAGAGTGGCAGCCATAGCCCCCGCCAGCGCGACGTGCGCATGCGTTGCGCCTGGGAGCGCGAGGGTGGCGTGCTGGGCTGATCAGTCTTGCAGCCACTCGCGAGGCACGTCGCGTCGTAACGCCAGCTGGCACTGCTGGCTGTCCGGGTCGAATACGATCACCGCTACGCCTTTGGTAAGTGCCTGGCGCACACGCTCGACACGCGTCTCAAGAGGCGTCTCGTCACCGTTGTCGGTGCCGTCGCGGGTCACGAAGTCCTCGATCAGGCGAGTGAGGGTGTCGGGTTCGAGCTGGTCGTGGGGAATAAGCATCGGCTGTCAGGTCGGCTGGGGCAGATCGGGTGTGAGTGAACCTTGCGGGCTGGCTTCGAGAAAGCGGTCCAGGCAGGCATAGAGTTGCTCGCTGTCCAATGGCTTGCCGATGAAGTCATTCATGCCCGCTTCGCTGCCCAGGCGGCGATGTTCCTCCAGCACATGGGCAGTCAGCGCGACGATAGGAACCGCAGCAAGGCCGTTTTCGGACTCGAATTGGCGAATTCGACGGCTCGCTTCGAAACCGTCCACTTCCGGCATTTCGCAGTCCATCAGGATGAGGTCGATGGCGGCCGGGTTCTGGCTGTAGGTTTCCACCGCGCGGCGACCGTTGTCGGCGATCAGCACGTCGTAGCCGCGCTTGCGCAGCAAGCTGGATACCACCATCTGGCTGACAGGATTGTCCTCGGCGGTGAGGATGCATGGCTGCGGCGCGCCTTCGCTAGGCCGCGTGCCGTTGCCCGGTGCCGTGAGGCTATTCGGCGCATAGAGGGCCTGTAGGGCTTCGCGCAAGGCGCCAAGCAGCAGCGGCTGATGCAGGCTGGTCAGGTTGACCTTGGAGGCCGACAGCACCGGCGTGACCTGGGGCGGCGTCACCAGCATCGTCGGCTGGCGAGGGTGGAGCTGATCCTTGACGGCCGACAGCCATTCCTTGGGCGTACCCGGCCAGGGCGCCAGAATCATCAACAGCGGAACGTTCGGCTGTTCGCCCAGGTGGCGAGCCAGGCGCCTCGGATCCTCACAGCGAACCACGCGCATGCCCCATCGCGCGAGCAGCTTGGCCATGGCCTCCAGGGCGGCGCCATCCTGCGAGGCGACGATGGCGGTGCGCCCTTCGAGCAGCGGCGTCAACGGGTCGCGGAAATCCCCCGCTTCGCGCAGCGGAATGTCGAAACTGAAGCGGCTGCCCTGGCCGGGTGTGCTCTGCACGCCGATCTGGCCGCCCATCATCTCGACCAGTTCCTTGCTGATCACCAGCCCCAGGCCACTGCCGCCATAGCGGCGTGTCGTGCTGGAATCGCCCTGGCTGAAGGATACGAACAGTTGGTTCAGCACCTCGGCGCGCATGCCGATGCCGCTGTCGGTGATGGAAAACAGCAAGTTGCGCGACTCGTCAGGACCTTGCGGCGAGACGTCCAGCACCACACAGCCGCGTTCGGTGAATTTCAGCGCGTTGCTCAGCAAATTCATCAGCACTTGCTTGAGGCGGGTCGGATCGCCGCGCACGTACCGTGGTACGCCGGGTGCGAGGCTGACGTGCAGACCGAGCTGTTTTTCCAGCGCCTGAGCGGTCAGCAAGCTCAGCGTTTCGGAAATCAACGCCTCCAGATCGAACTCGATGTCTTCGAGCACCAGCTTGCCGGCGCCGATGCGTGCGTAGTCGAGAATGTCGTTGATCACTGTCATCAGCGAGGTACTGGAGCTGGAAATCGTGTCCAGATAAAAGCGCTGCCGACGATCGAGGGAGGTTTCGCGCAGCAGTTGCAACATGCCCAGCACGCCGTTGAGCGGGGTCCGGATTTCATGGCTCATCTTCGCGAGGAAGCGGCTCTTGGCCTGGTTTTCGCTCTCGGCGCGCTCGGCGGCCTGGCGAGAGCGAAAGCCTTCTTCCTTGAGCAGATTGATCCGGTCGGCCAGACCGATCGAAAGGGTGATCAACTCGAATGCAATACCGATCTTGACTACCGGTGCGCCGTATAAGCCGAGCAGGTTGAAGCCCAAGGAGCCGGCGGTCACGATCACGAAGGTCGCCAGCAGCACCCCCCACGCGAGCGTGTAGTACAGGCCATAGCGTACGCCGCGGCTCCACACAAAGGCACCGGTGAACAACAGGCCGATCGACGAGCCGATCACCATGATGCTGGCGAGGATGCTCCAGACCTGCAGGTCGAGAACGAAACCGGATAGCAGCGCCCCAAGCGACAGCAGCAGGGCCACACGCAGGGTGAAATCGAGCCGGGGGAAGTATTGGCGCGTGTGCAGGAAGTGCCGGCTGAATTGGATAGAAATCAGGCAGTGGCTGAGCATGAGGGCGTAGATGCCCATGGCCACCGCGCCGCCGGCACCGCTCAGCCACTTGACCAGCATGCCGTCGAAGCTGAGCGCGAAGAGGCCGACGTTAAGGTTGTAGATCAGGTACCAGAAATAGGCGGGTTCGCGTAGCGAGAGAAACAGGAAGAAGTTGTAGCAGAACATCGCGAAGAGCACGCCATAGAACGCGCCGGCGAGCCCCGCACTGTCCTCGAGTGCCGCGACGTTGGCCGTGTGGGTGCTGAAGTACAAGGGCATGAACAGCGTGCTGGTGCTCTTGACGCGCAGCACTAGTGTCGAGACGCCCGGTTCGAGCTCGACGGGAAACCAGAAGTTAGCGACCTTGACCGCCCGCTCGGCAAAGGGATGGTCATCGCCCGAACGTTGGCGGCTCAGCCGGCCATCGGGGTGCTGCAGATACAGCTCGATGTCGTCGAGTAACGGGTAGTTGATCTCGAATACGCCGCTGACCGTTTCCGGCAACTGGTTATCCAGCTGCACCCGGAACCACCACACTGAATCGTTCTTGCCCTTGTTGGCGTGCTCGCCGGACACCTGCTCGAAGACCTTTTCCGGCAGCGTCATCACCTCGGCGGCATTCAGCTCGGCGCCAGGGTCACGCAGGAAGTAAGTCCATTGGCCCAGCGGTTCGCGGAAGGCGTCGGAGTCGATCGGAACGGTAGAAAATGCCCAGATCGGACCCGACAGGCAGTACAGGATGATGGCCAGGCAAAGACGCAGCAGCATGAAAAGACCCGGGTATGCGGCAGGGCGAGCCGATCGGGAGGGCTGTCAGCGCGACCTCGAACGGCAAGCCGGAACGCCTGTGCCCGGCTATGGCGGGCAGACAAGTTTTTCGGATGCCTGCGACTTTGCCTTGATCGTTGCCGCCTCGCAATCGGCAATTGCGTCAAGTTGGCTACGGATCATGAAACGCGGCGCTCACTTGCCGGTTTCGTCGTTCTGACGCTCGAAGATCTCGTCTACGGCGGGCACTCGCGTGTCGTTTTCCATCTGCGTGACATGCTCCAGTTGGTGGCTGAAGTTCTCCAGCGAATCCTTGCCGCTGCTCGCGTCGCTGGCAAACACCGGCGGGCTCAGCAGGTAGGCGCTGATCAGGCGCGTCATCGCGGTCAGGCTGTCGATGTGAGTGCGCTCGTAGCCGTGCGTAGCGTCGCAACCAAAGGCCAGCAGGGCAGTGCGGATGTCATGCCCGGCGGCGATCGCCGATTGCGCGTCGCTGTGGTAGTAGCGGAACAGGTCGCGGCGCACTGGGATCTCATTGCTGGCGGCGAGCTTGAGCAGGTGGCGCGAGAGATGGAAGTCGTAAGGGCCGCCTGAGTCCTGCATGGCCACGGTTACCGCATGTTCGCTGGACTCCTGACCTTTGGCGGTGGGTGCGATGTCGATACCGACAAACTCGCTGACATCCCAGGGCAGCGCGCCGGCCGCACCGGAGCCGGTTTCCTCGGTGATGGTGAACAGTGGATGGACATCGATTGGCGGTTCGCGCCCGCTTTCGACGACACCCTTCAGCGAGGTCAACAGCGCGGCGACACCCGCCTTGTCGTCCAGGTGACGGGCACTGATGTAGCCGCTGTCGGTGAACTCCGGCATCGGGTCGAAGGCGACGAAATCGCCCACGTTGATGCCCAGGGCGACGGTGTCCGCGCGGCTCTGCGTATAGGCGTCCAGCCTCAGTTCGACGTGATCCCAACTGATCGGCATTTCATCCACGGCGGTGTTGAAGGCGTGCCCAGAGGCCAGCAGGGGCAGTACGCTGCCGCGGAACACACCGCTGTCGGTAAAGACACTGACCCGGCTGCCCTCGGCAAAGCGGCTCGACCAACAGCCCACCGGCGACAGGCCCAGCCGCCCGCTGGGATGGATCTCACGCACGCTGGCGCCAATGGTGTCGAGGTGCGCGGCGATGGCGCGGTCCGGGCTGTAGCGTCGCCCCTTGAGCGTCGCGCGGATGGTGCCACGGCGGGTCAGTTCGAAGGGGATGCCCAGCTCCTTCAAACGTTCGGCGACGTAGCGCACGATGGTATCGGTGAAGCCCGTAGGGCTTGGGATTGCGAGCATTTCCAGCAGCACGCGCTGGAGGTAGTTCAGGTCCGGTTCGGGGAGCTTTGCGGTCATGATCTCTCCTCGGCGACGGATGAAACGGTCGCCCACGTCGGTGAATGGAGTCGAACTGCGTCCGCGTCGCCAGAAGGCGACACCGGGCGACGGGGTCGCCGCGGTGCGGGGAGGGCCTAGTTGGCGTTGTGGCTGAGCGGGAACAGCAGGTCGATGAAGCGTTCGGCGGTCGGTTGCGGATGGTGGTTGGCCAGGCCGACGCGCTCGTTCGCTTCGATGAACACGTACTCGGGCTGATCCGCTGCTTTGACGAGCAGGTCCAGGCCGACCACGGGGATGTCCAACGCACGGGCGGCGCGCACTGCGGCGTCCGTCAGGTCAGGGTGCAACTGGTCGGTGACGTCATCCAGCGTGCCGCCGGTGTGCAAGTTCGCCGTCCGCCGTACGGCAAGGTGCGTGCCCTGTGGCAGCACGCTGTCGTAGTCGTAACCGGCATCGACGATGCAGCGTTGGGTCTCGTTGTCGAGCGGAATCCGGCTTTCTCCACCGGTTGCCGCTTGGCGACGGCGGCTTTGCGCCTCGATCAGCTCGCGAATGCTGTGGCTGCCGTCGCCTACCACTTCGGCGGGGCGGCGAATGGCGGCAGCGACGACCTCATAGCCGATTACGACGATGCGCAGATCCAGGCCTGCATGGTAGCTCTCGAGCAGCACGCGCTGGTCGAACTGGCGGGCCCGCGAGATGGCGTCTTCGACATCGGCGGCGGTGCGCAGATCGACCGAGACGCCATGGCCCTGCTCGCCGTCGACCGGCTTGACCACCACGCTGCCATGCTCATCGAGAAACGCGGCGTTGTCTTCCGGCGCGCCGGCCAGCTGCTGCGCGGGGAGCTTGAGCCCTGCGCGCGCCAGGGTGCGGTGGGTCAGGCTCTTGTCCTGGCAGAGCGTCATGCTCACGGCCGAGGTGAGGTCGGACAGCGATTCGCGGCACCGGACCTTGCGCCCGCCTTGCGTCAGGGTGAAGAGGCCGGCTTCGGCATCGTCGATGTCGATCTCAATGCCACGGCGGCGTGCCTCGTCGACAATGATGCGGGCATAGGGGTTGAGCTCCGCTTCAGGGCCGGGACCGAGGAACAGCGGCTGATTGAAGGTGTTCTTGCGCTTGACGGTGAAAGTTTGCAGATCGCGGAAGCCGAGCTTGGCGTACAGCGCCTTGGCCTGCTTGTTGTCGTGCAACACCGAGAGGTCGAGGTAGGCGAGGCCGCGCCCCATGTAATGCTCGATGAGGTGGCGCACCAGGGCTTCGCCAACACCCGGGCGGGTGCAGCTTGGCGCGACCGCGAGGCACCACAGGCTGGAGCCGTTTTCAGGGTCGTTGAAGGCCTTGTGGTGGTTGATGCCCATCACGCTGCCAATGATCTGGCCGGAGTCGTCGTCCTCGGCGAGCCAATAGACCGGGCCGCCGTTCTCGCGTGGCGTGCACAGCTCGGGGTTGACCGGCAGCATGTGTCGCGACTGGTAAAGGGCGTTGATCGCCTTCCAATCCGCATCGCTCTGTGCCCGGCGGATACTGAAGCCGCGGAAGCTGCGGCGGGCAGGGCGGTAATCGGTGAACCAGATGCGCGAGGTGTCGGATGGGTCGAGGAACAGCTGTTGCGGCGCGTAGGCCAGCACCTGGTGCGGCGCAGCGACATAGAGGGCGATGTCACGTTCGCCGGCTTGCTCATGAAGCAGGTCGGCGGCCAGGTCTGCTGGGTCACTGTAGGTGTGGCCGATGAGAATGCGGCCCCAGCCACAATGCAAGGTGACCGGGCCCTTGGATTCGCCCTGGCCGTCTTCGGCCAGCCGGGCCTGCAGGCGTTCGTAGGTCGGTGTCTGCCCGCGCAACAAGCGCTGTCCGTAAGCCTGAGACTTCTGCATGGTGCTTTCCTTCGAGCTAGTCGTGCCACCGACGGGCGCAGCGCGCAGGGCCGGTGGCTTGATCGGTTCTTATAGACCCTGTTCGGTCAACCAGAGATTGACTGCCGCCAGCTGCCAGAGCTTGGAACCACGCAGCGGGGTCAGTTGGCCTTCAGGGTCATTGAGCAGCTTGTCGAGCATGGCCGGGTTGTAAAGGCCACGATCCTGGCTCGGGTCGGTCAAGAGTTCGCGCACCCAGTTGAGCGTGTCGCCCTGCAGGTGCTTGAGACCGGGCACCGGGAAATAGCCCTTCGGCCGGTCGATCACCTCGGCGGGGATCACCTTGCGTGCGGCTTCCTTGAGCACGTACTTGCCGCCGTCGGGCAGCTTGTACTTGGCCGGAATGCGTGCCGAGAGCTCGGCTACGTTGTGGTCGAGGAAGGGCACGCGCGCTTCCAGGCCCCAGGCCATGGTCATGTTGTCGACACGCTTGACCGGATCGTCGACCAGCATCACGGTGCTGTCGATGCGCAGCGCCTTGTCGACCGCGGCTTCGGCGCCAGGCTGGGCGAAATGCTGGCGCACGAAATCGCCAGAGAAATCGCCTTTGGCCCATTGCTGCTGCACGGTCTCGGTGTATTCCCCGTAGCTGCGGTCGCGGAATGCCTGGAGGTAGGCCGCCACCGGATCCTGGGCGCCATCGACTTGCGGATACCAGTGGTACCCGGCGAACAGTTCATCGGCGCCCTGGCCGCTCTGCACCACTTTGCAATGTTTGGAGACTTCCCGTGACAGCAGGTAGAACGCAATGCAGTCGTGGCTGACCATCGGCTCGCTCATTGCCCGGAACGCGGCCGGCAACTGCTCGAGAATTTCCTTTTCCTGGATACGCAACTGGTGGTGGCGTGTCTGGTAGTGGTTGGCGATCAGGTCGGAATACTTGAACTCGTCGCCGCGCTCGCCCCCGGCATCCTGAAAGCCGATGGAGAAGGTCAGCAGGTTGTCCGCCGCGCCAGCCTCGCGCAACAAACCGACCAGCAGGCTGGAATCGACCCCGCCGGACAGCAGTACGCCGACATCCACCGCGGCGCGCTGGCGCAGAGCGACGGATTGGCGTAGCGCACTCAGGGTGCGTTCCTGCCAGTCCTCGAAACTGTAGTTTTGTTCGTCAGCCCGCGCGCCGAACTCCAGCTGCCACCAGCGGTGCTGGCTGGCGTTGCCCTTGGCGTCGATACGCATGAAGGTGCCCGGGGGCAGCTTCTCGATGCCGGCGATGAGAGTGTCGGGGGCTGGCACCACCGCATGGAAGCTCATGTAGTGGTTAAGCGCGACCGGGTTCAGTACCCCGGCGATGTCGCCGCCCTGCAGCAGCGCGGGCAGTGTCGAAGCGAAGCGCAGGCGGTCGTTGGTCTTGGAGAAATACAGCGGTTTGATGCCCAGGCGATCACGGGCGACGAACAGTTCCTGGACGTCGCGCTGCCAGATGGCGAAGACGAACATGCCGTTCAGGCGCGGCAACAGGGCCTCGCCCCACGCGTGGAAGCCTTTGAGCAGCACCTCGGTGTCGCCGCCGGAGAAGAAGCTGTAGCCCAGCGCTTCGAGTTCGGCGCGCAGTTCAGGGTAGTTGTAGATCGCGCCGTTGAAGACCATCGACAGGCCCAGTGCCGAGTCGATCATCGGCTGCCCCGATGCCTCGCACAGGTCCATGATCTTCAGCCGCCGGTGGCCGAGCGCGACCGGACCTTGGCTGTTGAAGCCGCAGGCGTCAGGGCCGCGGGCAGTGAGATGTTGAGTGATGCGTTCAACCGCGGCCAGATCGGCCGGTTGATTATCGAAACGAAGTTCGCCAGCTATGCCGCACATAGGATCCTTACCGGGTTTTGCCAATGAGGGTGTGACTGGCAAGCGGCGGGTGAGTTCAGGTTTTTCGGCCCGGCTGCACCGTCCCGGAGCATCGCCTGGGAGCGCGGGTTACAGGCGAAAACCCTCGACAATGTGCTCGGCCAGGGCCTCGCTGACCTTCGACGGGTTACGCTCGCTACGCAGCAGCACGATACTGCTCAGCGGCAGTTCCGGCAGGCCTTCGGCTTCGCCGAGGATGCGCATGTCCGACGACACCAGGCTCTGGAATTGCGCCGTCACTGCCAGCCCGGCGCCGACGATCGCCATGAGCGCCGACAGGCTCGGGCTGGTATAGGCGACCCGGTAGGCAATGTCCCGGCCGTCCAGCGCGTTGCAGGCCCAGGCGCGGCAGAAGCATTCGGTGTTGAACATCGCCAGTGGCATCGGGCGCTGCTCGTGCGTGTTGAAGCCCGGCGCCTCGGCCCAGACGAAGCGCTCTCGGCGCAGCAGTTGGCCAATCTCGGTGCCCGGTTCGCGGGTGACGATGGTCAGGTCCAGGTCGCGACGTTGCAGTAGCTGGTAGGACGGCTCGCAATGCACCTCGACCTGGACCAACGGGTACGCTTGCGCGAAGCGCGACAGAATGCCCGGCAAGAAGCGCATCACGTAGTCGTCTGGCGTGCCGATACGCACCGAGCCGACCATGTGCGGCTCGCGCAGTGTCGTCAGCACCTCACCGTGCAGCTTGAGGATGCGCCGCGCATAGCCGAGCAGGACCTGGCCTTCGGCGGTCAGCCGCACCTGGCGGCCTTCGCGCTCGAACAGCGGGCGCTGTAGCACGTCTTCCTCGAGGCGTTTCATCTGCATGCTGATCGCCGACTGGGTGCGGTTGACGGCTTCGGCGGCACGGGTGAATCCGCCGTGATCGGCAATGGCGACAAAGCTGCGCAGTAACTCTGCATCGATGCTGGGGTAGTGGGCCATTCATCAATCTCCAAGATGGACGCCATCAGAAACATTCGTTGGATTGATCATAAGCCGGGCGGGAGACTGGCGCCATCCACCAGGAGGTGCCGTCATGAAAAGCCAGACGTTGGTCCACAATTGCCTCGATGCCCCGCGTGTTCGCTCGCCACTGGCTCTGGCGCGGGCGGTCGCCCAGCTATTGCGGCGCTGGTCGGCACTGTCGCGTCAGCGTCGGCAGCTGGCTGCGCTCAGCGACGATGCGCTGAAGGACATCGGCCTCAGCCGCGCCGACATCGAAACCGAGATCAACCGGCCCTTTTGGGACGAACCCTTTCGCTGCGGTTGAGTGCGCGTCCAGGCGTCTTCACTCGCGGCGAATCACTCGGCGCAGCAGGAAGCGATTGGGGTGACACGCCTCGGCAATGTCGCGCGGTAGCGGCAGCGGGCCGCCGTCGACCCAGGCGGCCAAGAGTTCGCCGGACAGCGGCGCGGTGATCAGGCCGCGCGAGCCGTGGGCGGTATTGATGAAGAGCCCGTCGAGCCAGGGGCAGGGCAGGTCCGGCACCTGGCGGGCGTCCTTGCCGAGGATGGCATAGTGGCTGGCGAAAGGTTGCGGGTCGGCTAGCGGCCCTACGATTGGCAGGTAATCGGGGCTGGTGCAGCGAAAGGCGACACGCCCTTGCAACGCCTCGACGGGCATGTTGCTGGTATCCAGCCGATCGCTCAGCTCGGCGGATATCTCGTCGAGCATGGCGAGGTTGGCACGGTGTTCGGCCTCACTCGGCTCGGGATGGGCGTCGGCGAAATTGAAGCTCGCCCCTAATGTATGGACCCCGTCGCGCGGCGGCGCGACATAGCCTTTGGCGCACAGCACGGTGCCCAGCCCTGCGCTGCGTGCCGTGGCAGGCAGAGCAGTGATCTGCCCGCGGATGCGCTTGAGCGGCAGCCAGGCGGCCTGGCTGAAGCGGGCTGCGTCGGCAGCGCCGCTGATCACAACCACAGGCGCTTCGGCGAGCACATTTCCGTCATCGAGGGCTTGCCAATGGCCACCTTCTCGTCGCAGTTCGAGCGGCTCGTGATGGCGCAGCACGGTGATGCCCGGCTGTTTCACGAACCATCGGCACAGCGCCGGCGGGTGTGCCCAGCCGGCATCGGGAAAGTGCAGGCCGCCGCTGCCGAGCGCCACGCCGGCGAGCCGCTCGGCCTCGTCGCGTTCGATGCGGCGTAGTAGACCGGGTGGGAAGGCGCCGGCCAGTTCGGCCTGGCGCGCCGCTTCCTTTTCATCGAAGGCCAGTTGCAGCACGCCGCAGGCGTCCCAATCGCGCCCTTGCTGCAGATGCTCCAGCAATCGGCGGGTGTAGCCGAAGGCGCTGACGACTAGGCGTGACAGTGGGGTGCCATGCGCCGAGAGTTTGAGATAGAGCACGCCCTGCGGATTGCCGGATCCCTCGGCGGCGATATCGGCATGCCGTTCCAGAACGGTGACGTCCCAGCCACGTGCCGCCAGGCTCGCCGCGCTTGCACATCCAGCCAGTCCCGCTCCGATGATCAGGGCCTTGCGCGGCCCGGGTTGACGGGCCGGCCGGGCGAACCAGGGCTTCTCCGCCTGGGGAAGCGCATCGATCCGCGCACCGCGAAGGCTTTCGCGCTTATGGCCAAAGCCCTGAATGCGCTCCACCTCGAACCCCACCGCCTGCAAGCCGCGGCGTACCAGCCCTGCGCTGGTGAAGGTAGCGAGCGTGGCACCCGGTGCGCTCAGGCGTGCCAGTTGATTGAAGAGTGCCGGCTGCCACATATCCGGGTTCTTTGCTGGGGCGAAGCCGTCCAGAAACCAGGCATCGACCTGGGCGTCCAGTTGCCCGAGCATTTCCAGCGCATCGCCGACCAGTAATGTCAGCACCACTGGACCGAATCGCAGCTGCTGAAAACCCGGATTGATCGCGACGTACTGGTCAAGCAGCTGCTCGGCCAATGGCGCGAGCGCCGGCCATAGCGATAGCGCGCGGCGCAGGTCTGCAGCGGTCAGTGGGTGCTTTTCCACACTGATGAAGTGCAGCGTGGCGCCGACCGGTGCGAGGCGTTCGAAACGCTGCCAGGCGCAGAGAAAGTTGAGGCCAGTGCCAAAGCCCGTCTCGCCGATCACCAGCCGTTCGCCTGCTCGCAGCGCCGTGAAGCGCTCTTGCAGGCGGTTCGGCTGGATGAAGACGTGGTCCGTCTCCTCGATGCCGGACGCTCGAGAGAAATAGACATCGCCATAGTGGCGGGACTGGGGCTGGCCATTCTCGTCCCATTCGAGTTCAGCGTGCTGGAAGTCGGCGGAGGAGGGAGCGGGCATCGGGCGCGTCCTGAAGCGAAAGGCGGCGATTCTATCAGCCGGCGGAAACCTCCTGCGGGCGCGCTTTGTCGCATCGCCAGCACGATGTAGAAAATCAGCATGCCCTGGCCAACTGCTAGGGTTAGCGCAACCACCGTCCGGGAGAATGCGATGTTCGAGTCTGCGGAAATTGGCCACACCATCGACAAGGACACCTACAAATCCGAGGTTCCCGCGCTGCGCGAGGCCTTGCTGCAGGCTCAGTACCGTCTGCGCGAGCAGGCACGGTTTCCGGTGCTGATCCTGATCAACGGCATTGAAGGTGCAGGCAAGGGCGAAACGATCAAGTTGCTCAACGAGTGGATGGACCCGCGCCTGATCCGCGTCGACAGCTTCGACGTGCCGACTGACGAGGAGCTGTCCCATCCGCCGGCGTGGCGCTACTGGCGCAAGCTACCGCCCAAGGGGCAGACAGGCATCTTCTTTGGCAATTGGTACAGCAAGATGCTGCAGGATCGCGTCCACGGACGCATCGGCAAGGTCGACCTGGAGCTGGCCACCGATCGCGCCCAGCGGCTCGAGCGCATGCTGTGCAATGAGGGCATGCTGATCTTCAAGTTCTGGTTTCACCTGTCGAAGAAGCAGATGTTCAAGCGCCTCGACTCGCTCAAGGACGACCCGCTGCACAGCTGGCGCATCAGCCCGCTGGATTGGCAGCAGTCCAAGACCTACGACAAGTTCGTGCGCTACGGCGAACTGGTACTGCGGCGCAGCAGCCGCGACTTCGCGCCCTGGTACGTCATCGAGGGCAGCGACGAGCGCTACCGCAGCCTGACTGCCGGCCGCATCCTGCTCGAGGGTTTGCATGCGGCGCTCGAGGCCTGCGAGCGGGGGCAGCCGGCGCAGCCACACACGGCCTCGCTTGACCTTAACCTCGATCGCCTCAGCCTGCTCGGCAGCCTCGACATGGAGCAGCGGCTCAGTAAGGACGATTACAAGGCGCAGCTGTTCGACGAGCAGGTGCGGCTGTCCCAGCTGTTGCGTGACCGGCGCATGCGCAAGCGCGGCGTGCTGGCGCTATTCGAGGGCCACGACGCGGCTGGCAAGGGCAGTGCCATCCGCCGCGTCACGGGTGCGCTCGATCCACGGCTCTATCGCATCGTGCAAATCGCCGCGCCCAGCGAAGATGAGCTGGCGCAGCCCTGGCTATGGCGCTTCTGGCGCAACGTCCCGGGGCGTGGCGAATTCACCATCTTTGATCGCTCCTGGTACGGCCGGGTGCTCGTCGAACGGGTCGAGGGCTTCTGCTCGCCGGACGAGTGGCTGCGCGCCTACACCGAGATCAACGAGTTCGAAGAGCAGCTCGTCGAGGCCGATATCGTTGTGGTGAAGTTCTGGCTATCGATCGACCAGGATACGCAGCTCGAGCGTTTCAAGGCCCGCGAGGAAACGCCGCACAAGCGCTTCAAGATCACCGAGGAAGATTGGCGCAACCGCGACAAATGGGACGACTACGATCACGCCGTCGCGGACATGGTCGATCGCACCAGCACCGAAATCGCGCCCTGGACGCTGGTAGAGGCCAACGACAAGCGCTTCGCCCGGGTCAAGGTGCTACGGACCCTCAACGACCGGCTGGAAGCGGCCCTCAAAGACGGCTGAAATCAGCCGCCATGGCCGGCCATATCCGCGCTGAATGGTCGTCGCGCTGGGCGATTGGCTGGAACTATGCTCCGGTCACAATCCAACAGACGGCCCATCGCCCGCGGTGCGGCGTCCGACACCTATCCGAGGTATGCCATGCGTGAAGTAGTGATCGTCGACAGCGTACGGACCGGCCTGGCCAAGTCCTTCCGTGGCAAGTTCAACATGACCCGTCCCGACGATATGGCGGCTCATTGCGTCAACGCGCTGCTGACGCGCAACGACCTCGACCCGGCGCTGGTCGAAGACTGCATCGTTGGCGCCGGCTCCAACGAAGGTGCGCAGGGCTACAACATCGGCCGCAACGTGGCGGTGTTGTCGAACCTTGGCATCCAGTGCGCAGGCATGACGCTGAACCGCTTCTGCTCCTCGGGCCTACAGGCCATCGCCATCGCGGCGAACCAGATCGCTTCCGGTTGCAGCGACGTCATCGTGGCCGGTGGCGTCGAGTCCATCACGCTGACCGCCAAGAGCAAAAACACCGACAACCTCTTCAACCCGATCCTGCAGGAGCGCGTTCCCGGTCTTTACCACAGCATGGGGCAGACCGCCGAACTGGTCGCCCGTCGCTACAACGTCACCCGCGATCAGCAAGATGCGTATTCGCTGCAAAGCCAACAACGCACTGCACGTGCCCAGGCCGAGGGGCTGTTCCAGGACGAAATCGTGCCGATGAACGTCCGTTACTACACTGAAGACAAGGCCACGGGTGCGCGCACCGAGCACGACGGCGTCGTCGACCGCGATGACTGCAACCGCGCGGACACGACCCTCGAGAACCTGGCGGCGCTCAAGCCAGTCTTCGCCGAAGACGGCTCGGTTACCGCTGGCAACGCTTCGCAATTGTCGGACGGCGCCTCGATGACGCTGGTCATGAGCCTGGACAAGGCCATCGAGCTTGGCCTTAAGCCACGCGCCTTCTTCCGCGGCTTCACCGTGGCCGGATGCGAGCCCGACGAAATGGGTATCGGGCCGGTGTATTCGGTGCCGCGTCTGCTTAAAGCGCGCGGGCTGCAGGTGGGTGACATCGATCTGTGGGAACTCAACGAGGCCTTCGCTTCGCAGTGCCTGTACTGCCGCGACACGCTGGACATCGATAACGAGAAGTTCAACGTCAACGGCGGCTCCATCTCCATCGGCCACCCGTTCGGTATGACGGGTTCGCGCACTGCTGGCCACCTCATCCGTGAACTGCAGCGCCGCAACCTGCGTTACGGCGTGGTGACCATGTGCGTTGGCGGCGGCATGGGCGCGTCCGGTCTGTTCGAAGCGGTGCGCTGACGGTTGTGAAGCGCTGCCCTGCAGCTCATGCCGCAGGGCAGGCGATCAGCCGTGCTGGCCTGAGCCCAGCATGGTTTCCGGCCGCACCCATTGATCGAATTCCTCGTCACTGAGATAGCCCAGCCCCAGCGCGGCCTCACGCAGCGTGATGCCTTCGCCGTAGGCTTTCTTGGCAATTTCGGCGGCTTTGTCATAGCCGATGTGCAGGTTGAGTGCGGTGACCAGCATCAGGCCGCGCTCCAGATGTTCGGCCATGCGACCGGCGTCCGGCTCCATGCCCACTACGCAATGGGTGTTGAAGTTGCGGCAGCCATCGGCCAGCAGCCGGATCGACTCCAGCATGTTGTGCACGATGACCGGTTTGAAGACGTTGAGCTGAAGGTGGCCCTGGCTTGCCGCAAAGCCGATGGTCACATCGTTGCCCATCACCTGGCACGCCAGCATCGAGAGTGCTTCGCACTGCGTCGGGTTGACCTTGCCTGGCATGATGGAGCTGCCGGGCTCGTTGGCCGGCAGGCGCACCTCGGCGAAACCGCCACGCGGGCCGGAGCCGAGCAGGCGAAGGTCATTGGCGATCTTCATCAGCGCGGTGGCGAGCGTCTTCAGCGCGCCGGATAGCGCCACCAGCGGCTCGTGCCCCGCAAGCGCCGCGAATTTGTTCGGTGCCGAGACGAACGGCAAGCCGGAGAGGGCGGCCAGCTCGGCAGCAATCGCCTCGGCGAAACCATGCGGTGCATTGAGGCCGGTGCCGACGGCGGTTCCGCCTTGAGCCAGTTCATAAACGGCCGGCAGCGCCTGGCGGATCGCTCGCTCGGCAATGTCGATCTGCGCGACGAAGGCCGACAACTCCTGGCCGAAGGTGACGGGTGTTGCATCCATCATGTGTGTACGGCCGGTCTTGACCAGCCCGTTGTGCCGCGCAGCCTGTTCGGCCAAACCGCCGGACAGCTCGGTGATCGCGGGCAGCAGCTGCTCGTGGACCGCTTTGGCGATGGCGATGTGCATCGCCGTCGGGAAACAATCGTTCGAGCTCTGCGCGCGGTTGACGTGGTCGTTGGGATGCACCGGGCTTTTTCCGCCACGGTTGCCTCCGGCCAGTTCGTTGGCACGGCCGGCGATCACTTCGTTGACATTCATGTTGCTCTGGGTGCCGCTGCCGGTTTGCCAGACCACGAGGGGGAACTGGTCGTCGTGTTGGCCGTGAAGGATTTCGTCGGCGGCCTGTTCGATCAGCCGGGCAATTTCCGGTGGCAGGTCGCCGATGCGGTCGTTGACCCGCGCCGCGGCTTTCTTGATGAGGGCGAGGGCGTGGCAAACGGCGAGCGGCATGCGCTGGTCGCCAATGGCGAAATTACCGAGTGAACGCTGCGTCTGTGCGCCCCAGTACGCCTGTTCCGGTACTTCAACTGGGCCTAGGCTGTCGGTTTCGGTGCGTGTCATGACCTGCTCCATCGCTGAGATATGCCTGTTAGGTTTCCGCTCGACGGCACAGGTTCAATCCGCCCGGCCGCCGATGTTGAGGGTTCAGAGCCTGGCGCGCAGAATGCGCGTCGAGCCCACTTGCCAGACATCAAGGAACACCTCATGCATCTCGTTCGTAAAATCGGCCTCTGCGGCGCGCTGCTGCTGCCGATCTTCAGCACGCAGGCCAGCGCTGACCAGGCCGGCCACGCGGCCAAGGCCGAACAATTCCTCGAGCTGGTCAATGCCGATCGCCTTTCCGTGCCGGTCTATGCCCAAGTCCAGCAGATGTTTGCAGAGCGTTTCGCTCAAGCCGGCGCGCCGGAAGACAAGCGTGCCTTGCTCGAGCGCTACCAGTCGCAGGCTGACGCTGCGCTTGATAAAGCGATCGGCTGGGAGCAGGTTAAACCCGACCTCGTCACGCTCTACACCGAGGCCTTCACCGAACAGGAGCTGGCCGACCTGAACGCCTTTTACCAGTCCGAGCTCGGACGCAAGATGCTGAGCCGCCTGCCGCAACTCAATGCCCGCTCGGCCCAGGTCACCCAGGCCAAGCTGGAGAGCGCAGTGCCGCAGGTGAACAAGCTGCTCACCGACATGACCAACGAACTCGCCCCCAAGAAGCCCTGACGGAGCACGCGCTCGATGAGCAAACTCGCCACCATTGAAACCACCCTCAACGCAGCCTTGGCCCCTCAGTTCCTGGACGTGCAAGACGAAAGCCACATGCACAGCCGCGGACAGGAAACCCACTACAAGGCGGTCATCGTCAGCGAGCAGTTCGCCGGGCTGAACGCCGTCAAGCGGCACCAGAAGGCGTACGGTGCCATGGGCGATCTGATGCAGCAGATCCACGCGCTGGCCCTGCACACCTACACGCCCGCCGAATGGGCAGAACAAGGCAGCGCACCGGATTCGCCCACCTGCCGCGGTGGCAGCAAGCACGATCTGTGATCGTGCAGCGGTAAGCGGCGCTGGCACTCGCGGTACGAGCTCAGTGCGCCCCGATAGCAGGTGCCTTCGGCTTGGAACCGCCTTTTGCTAGAATTCGCGCCCCGGCCGTATGGCCGGTTTTTCTTTTTCCCAGTCCGCCCTTTACGTGGGCGACTACTGCAGGATGAATTCATGACCCAGAAGATCGTCGTCGCGGCGCTCTACAAGTTCGTTTCGCTGCCGGACTATGTCGAATTGCGCGAGCCGTTGCTGGCTGTGCTCGAGGCCAATGGCATCAAGGGCACCTTGCTGCTCGCCGAAGAAGGCATCAACGGCACGGTGTCGGGCACTCGCCAGGCCATCGATGCATTGTTCGCCTGGTTCGCCCAGGACGCGCGCCTGGCCGATATCGACCACAAGGAGTCCTTCTGCGACGAGCAGCCGTTCTATCGCACCAAGGTCAAACTGAAGAAAGAGATCGTCACCCTCGGCGTTCCAGGCGTGGACCCCAATCAACGCGTCGGCACCTATGTCGAGCCGCAGGACTGGAACGCGCTGATCGAAGATCCCGAGGTTCTGCTGATCGACACCCGTAACGATTATGAGGTGGCCATCGGCACCTTCGACGGCGCGATCGATCCGCAGACCAAGTCCTTCCGTGAGTTTCCCGACTACATCAAGGCGAATTTCGACCCGGCCCGGCACAAGAAGGTCGCCATGTTCTGCACCGGCGGCATTCGCTGCGAAAAGGCGTCCAGCTACATGCTCGGCGAAGGCTTCGAAGAGGTCTATCACCTCAAGGGCGGCATCCTCAAATATCTCGAAGAGGTACCGCAGGAGCAGAGCCGCTGGACGGGCGATTGCTTCGTGTTCGACAACCGGGTGACGGTCCGCCATGACCTTAGCGAGGGCGATTTCGACCAGTGCCACGCCTGCCGCTTGCCGATTTCCGCCGAAGACCGCCAGTCGGAACACTATGTCCCTGGCATCAGCTGCCCACACTGCTGGAATACGCTCAGCGAGAAGACGCGCACCAGCGCGCGCGAGCGGCAGAAGCAGATCGAACTGGCGCTCCAGCGCAACCAGCCGCATCCGATCGGCTACAACTACCGAAAGCAGGACGCTTGATCCCATCCGCCTGACGCCTACCGGAGCCGCCATGAGCACTCGACTGATCTACGTGATGGACCCGATGTGCTCCTGGTGCTGGGGCTTCGCCCCGGTCGTCGATGCGCTCATGGAGCAAGCTGCTTCCCAGGGCGTATCGACCGACCTGGTCGTCGGCGGCCTGCGACACGAGCTTACGGCGATGGACCAGGCCGGACGGGACCGCACGGCGTCCTACTGGCGCGCGGTGCACGAGGCGACCGGCCAGCCGTTCAACTTCGAAGCAGGCCTGCCCGACGGGCTGGTCTACGACACCGAACCAGCCTGCCGGGCACTGGTGGCCGCCCGCCGGCTCGATCCGCACAGCGCCTGGCGCCTGGTCGGCCTGATTCAACAGGCGTTCTATGTGCAAGGGCGCAACGTGACGCTGCCACCCGAGCTGCTGGATCTGGCCGAGTCCGCTGGCATACCGAGGATCGAATTTTCCGAGCAGTTCAGCTCGCAGCCCGCGCGTGACGAGACCGCTGCCGATTTCGAATGGGCGCGTAACCTGGGCATCGCTGGCTTCCCGACGCTGCTCGCCGAGCATCAGGGCCAGCTCGCATTGCTCACCAACGGATATCAGCCGCTCGAGGCATTGGCGCCGCTGCTACAGCGCTGGCTGGAGCACAACCTGAATGCCTGACCAGCTCAGCTGGGCGGAGATCCGCCGTCTCGCGCTGCGCCATCGCCGGTCGCTGGTACTGGCGAACCTGGTGGCGGTGCTGGCGACGCTTTGCAGCGTACCGATCCCGTTGTTGTTGCCGCTGCTCGTCGACGAGGTGTTGTTGGGGCAGGGCGATACCGCGTTGCGCGTGATGGACCGCTTCCTGCCGGCCGGCTGGCAAACGGCGATCGGCTACATTGCCCTGATGCTCTGCGTCACGCTGCTGCTCAGGGCTTGCGCGCTGGTTTTCAACGTGCTCCAGGCGCGGCTGTTCGCACGGTTGTCGAAAGACCTCGTCTATCGCGTGCGCATTCGGCTGATCGAGCGGCTCAAGCGCATTTCCCTGAGCGAATATGAAAGCCTTGGCGGCGGTACCGTAGCCGCGCACTTGGTCACTGATCTGGAGACGATCGACAAATTCATCGGCGAAACCCTGAGCCGGTTGCTCGTCGCGCTGCTGTCGATCGCCGGCACGGCGGCCATCCTGATCTGGATGCATTGGCAACTGGCGATGCTGATTTTGCTGTTCAACCCGCTGGTGATCTATGCCACGGTGCAGCTGGGCAAGCGCGTCAAACACCTGAAGAAACTGGAAAACGACAGCACGTCGTTGTTCACCCAGGCACTCACCGAAACGCTGGACGCGATCCAGGAAGTGCGCGCCGGTAATCGCCAGGGCTTCTTTCTCGGCCGGCTCGGCCTGCGCGCGCGGGAGGTTCGCGATCATGCCGTTGCCTCGCAATGGAAGACGGACGCCTCGAACCGCGCCAGCGGGCTGCTGTTTCAGTTCGGCATCGATATTTTCCGCGCTGCGGCGATGCTCACGGTGCTGCTTTCGGACCTCTCGATTGGCCAGATGCTCGCCGTATTCAGCTACCTCTGGTTCATGATCGGCCCGGTCGAACAACTGCTCAATCTGCAGTATGCCTATTACGCCGCCGGCGGGGCTTTGGGGCGTATCAACCAGCTTCTGGCGCGCTCGGACGAGCCCCAGTACGCCGGCGGCCGGGACCCCTTCGCCGGGTGCGATACCGTGAAGATCGAGGTGCGGGATCTGCGCTTCTCCTACCAGGACGAACCCGTGCTGGAAGGGCTGGATCTGACCATCGAGGCGGGAGAGAAGGTCGCCATCGTTGGTGCCAGCGGTGGCGGCAAGAGCACGCTGGTCCAGCTGCTGCTGGGCCTCTATCAGCCCCAGGCCGGGCAGATCCACTTTGGGGGTGTGCCGATCGAGGCAATCGGTCTGGGCACGGTGCGCGACAACGTCGCCGTGGTACTGCAGCACCCAGCGTTGTTCAACGACAGCGTGCGCGCCAATCTGCTGATGGGCCGTGAGCGCGACGACCAGGCGTGCTGGCACGCGCTGGAAATAGCGCAGTTGGCCGACACCATTCGTCAATTGCCGGCTGGGCTGGACAGCATCGTGGGGCGCTCCGGGGTGCGCTTGTCCGGCGGCCAGCGCCAGCGCCTGGCCGTGGCGCGCATGGTGCTGGCCGAGCCCAAGGTGGTGATTCTCGACGAAGCCACCTCAGCGTTGGACGCGGCGACCGAATACGCATTGCATCAGGGACTGAACCGCTTCCTGCAAGGCCGCACGACGCTGATCATCGCCCATCGCCTATCAGCGGTGAAACAGGCCGACCGGGTGCTGGTGTTCGATGCCGGACGCATTGCCGAGCAGGGTGATCACCAGCAGCTCATCGCCGACGGCGGGCTCTACGCCAGGCTTTATGGGCATTTGCAGCAGCATTGAACGCATCTTCCTGCACGGCCTGTGACTGTCGATACGAGTTGCCGGCACTGTGCCATCAATGCCTGATTAAATCTGTCTGAATTCTTGTTCAACTTTCTCCGCCACCTGCCGACTCCTTGGGTGCGCCTCCCTTCAACTAGGAATTTCAGATGCAGTCCGATCTCTTCGCCAACCTTTCCGTAGGCAAGAAGCTGTTGCTTGGCTTCGCCATGGTCTTGTTGCTGACCCTGGGTGTCGCCGGCACCGGCTTCTATGCAGTGGACTCGATCCTGTCCCGTTCGTACCAGACGAACCAGCTCTCGCGCATCAACGCGGCGATCCTCGAAGCCCGCGGCCTGGAGCGCGACTACGCGCTGACCCGCAGCGAAGCCTCCGCGACAGCCCTGCGCAGCACACTGGACCGGCTCAACAACGAACTTGATGAGCTGACCGAGCGCTCCGACGAGCACGAGCAGGAACTGTTGCAGCGCATTCGCAGCGACGCCGCCGAATACGCCACGGAGTTTTCCGACTACGGCCGGCTGATCGACCGCGGCGCCCAACTGCGCGAGCGCATGGCCGAGGCGGCCCAGAAGAGTCGCGAAGAATTTGAATACATCGAGCTGGACATGTACGACGCGGTACGAGTGCTGCGTCTTGAGGGCGACCGCCTCAGAGGTAGCGACCCATTGACCATTGCCGAAGCAGCCTCAGGCCTGACCAAGAAAATCCTCGACCTGCGGACCTTCGAAAACGTCTTCATCGCCAACAACTCTGAGGAAGCGATCACCCGGTGGAGTGAAGCCTACGACGATGTGACCACCATCGGCACCAGCCTCAAGACCTGGCTCGACGACGACCAGAAGGCCACGATGGATGGTGCAATTGCCGCACTGGCCAGCTACAAACAGGCCTTCGACGAATTCCGCAACAGCCGTGCTTCGCGCATCGCGTTGGAGCAGGACATGGTCCGGCAGGCCCAGCGCATCCTCGATACCGCTAATGAGGCGCTTGGCGAGGCGACCGAGGCGATGCAGGCGCAGCGCAGCAACGCCTACATGCTGCTCGCCGTCATCGGGCTATTGGCGGTCGTCATCGGTATCGCCGCGGCGACGCTGATCTCGCGCATGATCGTCGTGCCGCTTCGCTACACCGTGCAGCTGGCGCAGCGCGTGGCCGATGGTGATCTGACCCAATCGCAAAAGGTGAGCCGTCGCGACGAGCTGGGCCAATTGCAGCACGCTATGTATGGCATGACCGACAGCCTTCGTGGATTGATTGGCCGAATTGGTGGCAGCGTTAGCCAGATCGCGACGGCGGCCGAGCAGCTGTCGGCTGTCACCGCGCAAACCAGCGCAGGCGTTCAGAAGCAGCGTGTCGAAACTGAACAGGTCGCCACGGCCATGCATGAGATGGCCGCGACTGTGCAGGAAGTCGCGCAGAATGCTGAGCAGGCGTCGCTGGCAGCGCGCGAAGCCGACCAGCAGGCTCGCCAGGGCGACCTGGTGGTGCAGGAAGCGATCGGCCAGATTGGCAGCCTGTCCGGTGAGGTCGAGCATTCGGCCCAGGCTATCGAGGAACTCAACAATGAAAGCGGGCGCATCGGCACTGTGCTCGAAGTGATTCGCGCCGTGGCCGAGCAGACCAACCTGCTAGCGCTGAACGCTGCGATCGAAGCGGCGCGTGCGGGTGAACAGGGTCGCGGTTTCGCCGTAGTGGCGGACGAGGTGCGCGCACTGGCGCGGCGCACGCACGACTCGACCGAGGAAATCGAAGGGCTGATCGGCAACCTGCAACGCGTCGCGCAGAAGGCGGTCGAGCAGATGCAGACCAGCCGCGACCTGACCCAACACACCGTCGACCTGGCCAACGAGGCCGGCAGCGCCTTGGGCCGCATCACCGAATCGGTGTCGACCATCGAGCAGATGAACCAGCAGATCGCAGCTGCAGCCGAGCAGCAAAGTGCCGTGGCCGAGAACATTTCCGAGAGCGTGACGCGCGTGCGTGACATCGGCGAGCAGAGCGCCAGCGGCAGCGAGCAGACCGCTGCTGCCAGCGCCGAGCTGGCCCGGCTTGGTGTCGAGTTGCAGGGCTTGGTGGCGCGCTTCCGCACCTGATCCTGTGGTTCCTCCCGTGGGAGCCGCGCACTCGAATGGGAGGTGGGTGCGGCTCCGGGGTAGAGCGCTTCGCCCCGAGGTTGGGGCTCCTACCGGGCGGTCTTTGGGATTCCCTAAAGGCCGTCCTGCAGTCGGCGATCCGTGGCCGAGTCCTGGCCTGTCATTTCCCGAGCTGAACTCCAGCGATCCCTCTTGGCTCTAGACATGTAACGCACATCGCGCTGCATGTTCTGGAGACGCCCGCTTGAAACCCCTTCCGTTCGCCCCCTGCCGCCGCACAGATGAGGCGCGCGCCAGATGAAAACCACGGCATTTGTCGCAGGTGAGTCCCGCCTCAAGCAGGCGATTACCGGCCCTGCATTGTTTCTGTTCATTCTTGGCGACGTGCTGGGTGCCGGCGTCTACGCGCTTGTCGGCAAGATTGCTGGCGAGGCGGGCGGAGCGGTCTGGGTGCCTTTGCTGGTTGCCCTGGGGTTCGCGCTGCTGACGGCGGCGTCCTACGCGGAGCTGGTCACCAAATACCCCAAGGCAGGTGGTGCGGCTGTGTTTGCCGAACGCGCTTTTGGCAAACCCCTGCTGTCGTTTCTGGTGGGGTTCAGCATGCTTGCGGCTGGCGTGACCAGTGCCGCCGGGCTGTCGCTGGCCTTCGCTGGTGACTACCTCGGCGCGTTTCTCGATACGCCGGCGGTGCCCACCGCGCTGGTCTTTCTGACCTTTGTCGCACTGCTCAATGCGCGAGGTATCAAGGAGTCGCTCGGGGCTAACGCGGTGATGACGGTCATCGAGGTGTCGGGGTTGCTGTTCGTGATCGTGCTGGCGGCTCGTTTTCTCCTCGGCGGGGCGGGCGAGCCCTCACGCGTTCTCGAATTCGCACCCGATGTGTCTCCCGCCATCGCGGTCCTCGGCGCTGCCTTGATCGCGTTCTATTCCTTCGTCGGTTTCGAGGTGTCGGCGAACGTTGCCGAAGAGGTCAAGAATGTCCAGCGCAACTACCCTCGCGCACTGTTCGGTGCACTGTTGGTGGCAGGGTTTGTGTATGTCGGTGTCGGCATGGCAGCGACCGCGGTGCTGCCGCCGGCAGTGTTGGCAGATTCTTCCGCGCCACTGCTCGATGTCGTACGGGCCACCGGCTATCGCGTACCGGACTGGCTGTTCGCCGCGGTGGCGCTGGTTGCGGTGGCCAATGGCGCGTTGCTGACGATGATCATGTCGAGCCGGCTGGCCTACGGAATGGCCGACGAGGGCTTGCTGCCTTCGGTGCTCACTCGTGTGCTGCCTGCGCGGCGTACACCCTGGCTGGCGATCATCGTCACCACGCTTCTAGCGATGATTCTGACTGTGACGGGCACGCTCCGCGCCCTGGCCGAGACCGTGGTGCTCTTGTTGCTGTTCGTCTTCATGTCCACAAACGTCGCCGTGTTGGTGCTGCGCAAGGACAGCGTCGCCACGCCGCACTTTCGCACCCCGACGGTTCTGCCCGTGTTGGCGATCCTGTCTTGCCTGGTGCTGTTGTCCCAGCAGAGCGCCGGCACCTGGCTGCGGGCGGCGCTGTTGATGGCTCTGGGTGCGGCGCTCTATGGCATTGGCCGCTGGCAGCAGCGGCGGCGCCCCTAGCGCCGCTCGAGTTCCGCTGCCCATTCGGCCAGCGGCAGGGCGGGCTGCTGAGCCCAGATGCGTCGCCAGATCAGCTTGAGCCGGTCCAGGTCGCCACGCTCGGCGGGCAGCCGCTCCACCTCGGAGATCAGCGCCCAGCCGTCGTCGCTACGCTCGGCCATGGGGAAACGGAACGGGTGAAAGCCGGTCATGCCCAGACGCAGGTCCGTCACCAGCAGGCGGTCGTCGATCTCGTCATAGCGCATCACGCCGCCGGTGAACCACTCCAGGCGGGCATGCTGCGGCGAGGCCGCGAGCGCGTCGGCGAGCCCGGCGCCACGGGGCAGGCGCACCAGTTGCGGTGGGTCCCGGTCGAACCAGCTGACCAGTGCCTCGTGGTAATCCTCGCCATCAATCACGATGACTCGCCACAGCAGGCTGTTGAAGGGCGTCGGGGTGCTAAAGACGCGCTCGGCCTGGATGCCTTGCTCAGCCATGGCGGCGTCGACACGATGCTCGGCCATCTGCTTGCCGGCCAGGGTGGAGCCCAGGTACAGCGTGGAAATAGCGAGTGCGACGATGGAAGGCGTAGGCTGGCGGCCCTTCATGCCGGCGAAGACGCTGATCAACACGGCCAACAGCAACGGTACGCTGTACAGCGGGTCGATGATGAACACGCTCGACCAGGCAACCGGCGGCGTGGTCAGCGGCCAGAACAGCTGGGTGCCATAGCTGGTGAAGGTGTCGAGCAACACATGGGTGACGAGCACCAGCCACACAGTGAGCAGGAGCCGGTTGGCGCTGTACGCTGGGTCGGGCCGTATCCGCCGCGCCAACCAGGTCAGCGCCACGGCCAACAGGCTGAGGACGAACAACGAGTGGCTGAAGCCGCGGTGGTAAGTCATGTTGGCGATGGCGTCGCCGAAGTCGAGCACGACGTCAAGGTCAGGCAGTGTGCCGAGTACGGCGCCGTAGAGCAGCGCCTTGCGGCCCTGCCAGCGCCCGAGTAGGGAGGCTTGAACGGTGGCGCCGAGAAGAGCCTGGGTGATCGAATCCATGCGTGGGTTCCGTCTGTTGCGAGCGGGCTACAGTAGCCGAAGCGGCCAGTCCTCATGTTCGGCAAATCTTGTTAAAACGTGTCGGGCGGGCGCGACTCGTCGACAATAAAGCGCCTTCGTACGTGGCGCCGACTCAGAGGGTTCGATGTTAGAAATTTCCAACAGCGTGCAGCTTCCCGATGCCGAGATCGAGCTGAACGCCATCCGATCCCAGGGCGCTGGCGGGCAGAACGTCAACAAGGTCTCCAGCGCAGTACACCTGCGTTTCGATATTCATGCCTCGTCATTGCCCGAGTTCTACAAGGAGCGCCTGCTGGCACTGCGCGACAGCCGCATCAACGGCGACGGCGTGATCGTCATCAAGGCCCAGCAGTTTCGTACGCAGGAGCAGAACCGCGCCGATGCCCTGGAGCGCCTCGCCGAACTGATCCGTAGCGTGAACAAGGTGGTGAAGGCGCGCCGCCCGACGCGTCCGACGCTGGGTTCGAAGACGCGCCGCCTGGATGGCAAGAGCAAGCGCGGCGCGATCAAGGCCGGGCGCGGCAAGGTGGACTACTGACACAGGGCGGACCTGCCGCTTGCCGGCAGGTTGCGCTCGATCAATGCGTTCCGGTACGGGGCTCGGCAGCCAGCTCCTCTTCGTCCCGCGGGACCTGGCCCTGATCCAGAACGTCCGCCTCGGCGACTTCGCCTTCCGGATTGTCCGGCATCAACTCCAGCACGGTTGGGCTGGTCCGCAGCATTGGCGTGAAGTGGCCGTGCGGCTCGGTGACAAGGTCGAAGACACGCCGCGCACGGAAGTATGAATACAGTGCGAGGAAGGCCAGCGTCACGGCGAAGAACACCGGCAAGGCCTTTGGCCCGAAGAAGCTCATCAGGCCACCCGCGACCACCGGGCCGAAGGCGGCGCCGAAGCCGTTGGCGAGCAACAGGCCGCTGGAGCCGGAGAGGATTTCGTCCGGATGCAACTGGTCGACCATCTGCGCGACGGCGATCGAATAGATCGAGAACGCAAGGCCGCCCCACAGGAACATCACGCCCAGCAGGGCAGGGCCAGCGGTGAGTGGCGTCATCGCCACTGCCAGCGCCGCGCCAACGCCCACCACCCACAGGAGTACCAGACGCCGGTCATGCTTGTCGGAGAAAAGCCCGATAGGCCACTGCAGCACGGCGCCGCCGAGGATGGTCACGCTCATCAGCAGGCCGACGCCAGAGGCATCGAAGCCGCTCTGTGACGCATACACAGGCGCCAGGCCCCAAAAACCGCCCAGGGTGAGCCCGGAGATACCAGCGGCCATCAACGGCAGCGGCGCGATACGCGCCAGTTGCAGCAGGTCGGTGGGCGGCATGTCCGGCTGTGCCGGCTGAGCCTGGCGGGTGAGGGTGATGGGCATCAGCGCGGCGCTGACGAGGATGGCGGCGAGCGCGAACAGCGTGAAGTTCATCGGGCTGTCCAGGCTCAGCAGCTGCTGAGCGGCGGCAAGCGCGCCGAGGTTGACGGCCATGTACACCGCGAACACCTGGCCGCGCTTCTCGCCACTGACCTGCGCGTTGAGCCAGCTTTCGATGACCATGTAAAGCGTGACCAGCGCGACGCCATACATCACCCTGAGCACCAGCCAGACCCAAGGGTTGACGATAATCACGTGTAGCAACACGGCGACCGAAGCGAGCGCGGCGTAAAAGGCGAAGGTGCGGATATGCCCGACCCGGCGGATCAGGGAGGGTGCCAGCCAGGTGCCGACAAGGAAGCCTGCGAAGTAGCCGGACATGAGCAGACCGATCAGGCCGGTCGAATACCCCTCGGCGACACCGCGCAGGGTGAGCAGTGTATTGAGCAGGCCGTGACCGAGCAGCAGCAAAGCTACTCCGCCCAGCAACGAACTGATGGGGGCAATCAAGGACTTCATGTCGAACAACCCTAGGCAAGTAATACGGTGATGGCAACCGGTTCGTCTGGCTGGCTGCCGTGAAACGTCAATCGCGGGCGCTGCGCCCCGCTGGGCTCCGCCCGTTGCTGCTTGGGCAGTTTTTCCCGGTCAGGATTCCGCGCATATCGTTTTTTCCAGCGGCCTATTGTGGCTAATGGCTTCGTTGAGCCGCTGTATGGCGGCGTCTATCGCCTCGCGGTCCGGTTGCTGGGCAATGTGCTCCAAAGCCTCGTCGACCACGGCTTGCGCATGCGCGAGCAAGACAGCTTCGGTCTCAGCACCCGGATCGCAAAACAGCAGGTTCTTGTAGCACTGCAGCAGGCTGAGCACGACCTGTGTATCGCCGGCGCCATAGTGGCGTGGTGGGCCCAGCACGGCCAGGAGCATCTGCGGCAGATCCAGCTCGCGGATGTATAGCCGAGGCGGCTCTTCGGGCTCGCAGGCAACATCGAAGTCTGGGAGCTTGAGGCGCTTGGCGAACAGCAGGCCAAGCATGTCGATGGCCTTGATCGCCGTACCCGGGTCGTTGATGCCGGGGCTGAGCGCCTTACTGGCGATTTCGGTGATCTGCTTGAAGCCAAAGAAGTAGTGCTGGTTCGCGTACTCCTCGACATAGAAATCAAAGGCATCGAGCAGCGTGTCGATCACTTCGTCGTCGGCTTCGCGATTGAGCCTGAACAAGGGGTGGCCGGGCATCACGAAAAAACCGTTGTGCACCTGGATGGTCATGCACAGGTCGTGCTCTTTCAGCAGTGCTTTGGCCGCTTCGCTGTTGAATGCCTTGAAGTAGCCGGCACGAGTCGAGCGGACCACCTTCCAGCCCCGGTCGTCCGGCCACTGCGGCTGGTCGCTCAGCTCATCGAGCTTGGCCTCCAGGACATCCAGTTCCTTTAGCGTCTTCTTGAAGAGGTTGTTGAGGATGAAGTCGACCTGGATCGACTGGGAAATCTCCCGGATGAACATGATGAAAAGGCACAGGCTGATGATGCCCAGCCCCAGCGCGAGAAAGATGCCAAGGCTGGGGATGTTGATGTCGTCGCCTTCCTGAATCGTGAGAATCAGCAGTAGCGAGTCGATGATCGTCCCAAGATAGATACCCAGGATGAACTGGTGATTGCGGCTGCTGATCAGGCTTGGAATCACACGCGGCGAGAGCGTCGAGGAGGCCGCGTTGAGCACCACCATCACCATGCTGAAGCTGAACACCATCAGCGAGATGATGCCGCCAACCAGCGTGCCGAGTATCAGCCTGGCGTTCTCGGCATTGTTGACCAGGCCGAGCTTGAGATCTTCCTTGTAGGCCTGCAGGTAAGTCATCTCTATCCAGATACTGACAACGCACAACAGCACCAGGCCGAGTGAAATCAGCGCGGGATAGAAGGCGATGCTGCTGACGATGCGCTGGTAGAGGCGAAACAGGCGGTTGTTCGGCGTGGCCATGCAGGGCTTCCAAGTTGCGATGCGTACCGGTTTCGGCAGTCGCCAGGCGCAAATGTTCGTCGAGCGCTGCAGTGGCTCAGGGTTTGGCCGGGGCGAGAGCGGCAATCAATGCGCGCACGCTACCGGGCAGGGCGTCGAATTCGCGGACGAGGATGCTGCGCTCGCGGATAGCCCAGGGCTCGTCGAGTTCGACCAGCGCCAGGCGCATCGTCCGGCTGTGCCGCTTGGCCGCAGATTCAGGAATGATGCCGATGCCGACTCCCGCCTCGATCATCCGGCACACCGCCTCGAAACTGGACAGCTGAATGCGTAGCGACAGAGTCGCGCCGAGGCGGTCCACCTGATCGCGCAGGAATGTCAGCAGCGTGCTGCCCTCATGCAAACCGATGTGCTGGTAGGCCAATGTTCGGCTCAGGTCGACGCGCGCTTCGCTGGCCAGCGGATGGCCGACCGGAACGGCCAACACCAGCCGGTCGGTGCTGAAGTGCAGCACCTCGAGCCCCTGCGCCTGGACCGGCCCGGCGATGATGCCGAGGTCGGTGCTGCCGTCGAGCACACCGCGCACGATGTCCCGGCTCAAGCGCTCCTGCAGGTCGACGGTCACGCCTGGCCGCTCGGCAAGAAAGCCCGCAAGAATCTCAGGCAGGAATTCAGTTACCGCCGTGGTGTTGGCAAAAATACGGATGTGACCCGCCGAATCGGCGCCGTGGTCGGTGAACTCGCTTTTCAGGTAATCGACCTGCCTGAGAATCAGCCGCGCGTGCTGCAGCAGCTTGTGTCCGGCCGGTGTGAGTTCGACGCCGCGGCTGTCGCGATAGAGCAGGCGGCTGTCGAGCTGCGCTTCCAGTGCCTTGATTCGCGCACTAGCCGCAGCAGGAGACAGGTGCGCCCGGCGCGCGCCCTGCGTCAGGCTTGGGCTTTCGGCGATATGGACGAACAGGCGCAGGTCGGGCAGATCGAAATGCATGGCGATACTCAGTGGGTTCGGCGTTCAGCATAGCCGAACGCCGGGGTCGGGAAATGCAAATTCACAGAATGCGAGGCGCGGCGCATGCTCTGGACACAACAACACAGCCGGAAGCCGAGATGACCGACGTCACCGCCTGGATAGGCCGCACCGAAGAAGTCCATGACCAGCTCAGCCGTAACCTGCTGATGCGCATCGCCGCCACCCTAGGCCAGGCCACGCCCGGCCATGGCGAAGCGCTCCCGCCCTTGTGGCAGTGGTGCTTCTTCCAGGAGCCGCTCGCCGAAACGGGGTTGGGGCAGGATGGGCACCCGGCCCGTGGCGGCTTCCTCCCGCCAGCGGATAACCGTAATCGGATGTGGGCCGGCGGGCGCGTCGAGTTCATCGAGCCGCTGCTGGCCGGGGCCGAGGCCACGCGCTTCTCCACCATTACGCGCATTGAGGAAAAGCGCGGCGGCACTGGTTCGCTCCTTTTCGTCACCGTACAGCACGACTACCTGCAGGATGGCCGCCTGGCCATTCGCGAGGAGCAGGACATCGTCTACCGCGAGCCGAGCCCGCCGAAGACCCGCAGCAGCGAAGCGCTGATCACTGGCAACTGGCGCGAAGCGGTGACACCGACCCCGACGCTGCTGTTTCGGTATTCGGCGGTGACCTTCAACGGCCATCGCATTCATTACGACTGGCCCTATGTCACCGAGACCGAAGGTTACGCCGGCCTGGTGGTGCATGGCCCGCTGATCGCCACGCTGAACCTGCGCGCGTTCTGCCGCGCCAACCCCGACGCCCGTCTGCGCCGCTTCACCTATCGCGGCCTGCGCCCGTTGGTGGTGCCGCAACCCTTCGAGGTGGGCGGGCGCATCGTTGCGCCGGGCAAGGCCGAGCTTTGGGCAGGCGACCACAACGGCTTGGCGCAGAAGGCTGAAGTGGAATTCGAGTGAGGTGTATGGCGGGACTCCGGCCCCTCACCCTAACCCTCTCCCCAAGGGGGAGAGGGGACTGATTTTGCAGGGTGGTCAGGGCCGCGCGAAATAGCCAGCCGGCCGGCTTCAAGATGATGGCGTTAGCAGTCGGCCCAGCCAAACGCCAAAAGCAGCCCCCTCTCCCTGAGGGAGAGGGCTGGGGTGAGGGGGAAGGTCGAGCCTACACACCATCGCCCGTTTTTCTAAGGAACCGAGATGAAACCGAACAAGACCGAAGAACTGAACTTCATCCGCGAAGGCGTGCGCGCCCTCTGCGCCGAATTCCCCGCCGACTACTGGCGCAAGCTCGACGAGGAGAAGGGCTTCCCGGAAGCCTTCGTCAAGGCGATGACCGAGGCCGGCTGGCTCTCAGCGATGATTCCAGAAGCATTCGGCGGCTCGGGGCTGGGTCTGGCCGAGGCCTCGGTGATCCTCGAGGAAGTGAACCGCTGCGGCGGCAACTCCGGGACCATCCACGGGCAGATGTACAACATGTTCACCTTGCTCAGAAACGGCAGCGAGGAGCAAAAGCGCTACTACCTGCCCAAGCTCGCCAGCGGCGAGCTGCGCCTGCAGTCCATGGGCGTGACTGAGCCGACCACCGGCACCGACACGACGAAAATCAAGACCACGGCGGTGAAGCAGGGCGACAAGTACGTCATCAATGGCCAGAAGGTGTGGATCTCGCGCATCCAGCATTCGGACCTGATGATCCTCCTGGCGCGCACCACGCCGCTCGCCGAGGTAAAGAAAAAGTCCGAGGGCATGTCGATATTTCTCGTCGACCTGCGCGAGGCCATCGGCAACGGCCTGACCGTCCAGCCGATCGCCAACATGGTCAATCACGAGACCAATGAGCTGTTCTTCGACAACCTGGAAATTCCCGCCAGCAGCCTGATCGGCGAGGAGGGCAAGGGCTTTCGCTATATCCTCGACGGCCTGAATGCTGAGCGCACGCTGATCGCCGCCGAGTGCATCGGCGACGGTCGCTGGTTCATCGAGAAATCCGCGCAGTACGCGCGCGATCGCGTCGTGTTCGGCCGGCCCATCGGGCAGAACCAGGGGGTGCAGTTTCCCATTGCCGAGGCGCATATCGAGGTGGAAGCGGCCGACCTGATGCGCTGGCGCGCCTGTGAGGAATACGACAGCGGGCGCAACGCCGGAGCCGCGGCCAACATGGCCAAGTACCTGGCGGCCAAGGCCAGTTGGGAGGCTGCCAACGCCTGTCTGCAGACCCACGGCGGTTTTGGTTTCGCCAATGAATACGACGTCGAACGCAAATTCCGCGAGACCCGGCTGTACCAGGTCGCGCCCATCTCCACCAACCTGATCCTGTCGTACGTGGCCGAGCACCTGCTCGAGCTGCCGCGCAGTTTTTGAGGGCGATTGTAGGAGCGAGCTTGCTCGCGAACGAGGTGCAAGGACGGCTTCGCGAGCAAGCTCGCTCCTACAGGTAAGCAACAGGACCGTAGGGTGGAAACGACCGTAGGTCTTTTCCACGCGTATCGAACAGGCGACACAGGTCGTGGAAATGCTTCGCGATTTCCACCCTACGAAAGAGGGACGTGCGTCATGAATATCAGCCACCTCGACCATCTGGTCCTCACCGTCGCCGACCTCGACGCAACGGTCGACTTTTATACCCGCGTGCTCGGCATGCAGGCGGTGACCTTCGGCGAGGGCCGCAAGGCGCTGGCCTTCGGCAACCAGAAAATCAACCTGCACCAGGCCGGCCGCGAATTCGAGCCCAAGGCCGCGCGGCCGACGCCGGGTTCGGCTGACCTGTGCTTTATCGTCGCCACGCCGCTGGAGCAGGTGATCGCGCATCTTGAAGTGCAGCAGGTCGCCATCGTCGAAGGCCCGGTCAAGCGCACCGGGGCGACCGGCCTGATCCGCTCGGTGTATCTGCGCGACCCTGACCACAACCTCATCGAACTGTCGAACCCGCTGGAGCTTCCCGCATGAGCCAACACACCCGCGCGCTCACCGAATTCCTCGCCGGGCTGCGTTACGAGCAGATTCCTGACGCGGTGCTGGCCCGCACCGAAGACCTGTTTCTCGACTGGCTCGGCTCGGCCCTCGCCAGCCACGGCGCGCACCCCATTCCCTTGTTCGAACGCTACGCACAGACGATGGGCCCGGCGGACGGTCCGTCACGCATTTTGGTCAATCGTCGCGGCAGCTCGGCCTATTTCGCCGCGCTGATCAACGCCGCCAGCTCGCATCTGGTCGAGCAGGATGACCTGCACAACAGCTCGGTGCTGCACCCGGCTACCGTGGTCTTCCCGGCGGCGCTGGCGGCGGCGCAACACCTGGGCAAGTCTGGTCGCGACCTCTTGCTGGCATCGGTCGCCGGCTACGAGGCGGGCATCCGTATCGGCGAATTCCTTGGCCGCTCGCACTACCGCATCTTTCACACCACGGCGACGGTCGGCACGCTGGCCGCAGCCGTGGCGGTCGGCAAGCTGATGGACTTCGATCAGCGGCAGTTCACTCACCTGCACGGTAATGCGGGTACGCAGGCGGCCGGGCTTTGGGAGTTTCTCCGTGACGCGGCGGATTCCAAGCAGCTGCACACCGCCAAGGCGGCTGCCGATGGGTTGCTCGCCGCCTATCTGACGCGTGACGGGCTGACCGGCGCGCAGGACATCCTTGAAGGCGAGCAGGGCATGGCCGCCGGTATGTCCAGTGATGCCGACCCGAGCAGGCTGTCCGACCGCCTCGGCATGCGCTGGGCGCTGGCCGAAACCTCGTTCAAATTCCACGCCTCCTGCCGCCACACGCACCCGGCGGCCGATGCACTGCTCGAGTTGATGCAGCGCGAAGGGCTCGGGGCCGATGACATCGCCTCGATCACCACCCGTGTGCACCAGGGCGCGATCGACGTGCTGGGCCGTGTGACGGAGCCGCAAACGGTGCATCAGGCGAAGTTTTCCATGGGCACCGTGCTGGGGCTGATCGCCCTGTACGGCAAGGCCGGCCTGACCGAATTCCACAGCCATGCGCTCAGCGACCCGCGCGTCGGCCAGTTCCGCGAGAAGGTCTCGATGACGCTCGATCCCGAGGTGGATGGCGCCTACCCGGCACGCTGGCTCGGTCGCGTCGAAGTGATCACCGCTGATGGCCGCACGCTGCACGGCGCCATCGACGAGCCGAAGGGCGACCCGGGCAACACGCTGAGCCGCGCCGAGCTGGAGGACAAATTTCGCCGCCTGGTGCAGTTCTCCGCGGCGCGCAGCGATGACGAGGCGGGCGTGCTGATCGACACGGTCTGGCGGTTGCGCGAAACAGATGATCTTGGCGTTATCGCGTGAGCCTAGGCAATACAGAACCTGTAGGAGCGAGCTTGCTCGCGAAGCCTGTCCTCGCTGATCGCGAGCAAGCTCGCTCCTACTAAACGGCAAGAATCGTAGGGTGGATGACGGCGAAGCCTCATCCACCAGAGTGACGCCAGAGTCCCCAGGGGCTGGAACAGACGCGTGGAAAAGGCGTTGCCGTTTTCCACCCTACGCCGAATTTGCAGGAACCGAACATGACCGACACCCAAGCCCAACCCCGCCCCCTCGACGGCATCACCGTGGTCAGCCTTGAGCACGCCATCGCCGCGCCGTTCTGCACTCGTCAGTTGGCCGATCTCGGGGCGCGCGTGATCAAAGTCGAGCGCCCGGGCGTGGGCGATTTCGCACGCGGCTATGACGAACGGGTAAGCGGCCTGGCGTCGCATTTCGTCTGGACCAATCGCTCAAAGGAAAGCGTCGCGCTGGACCTCAAGGCGCCCGAGGCCGGCGACGTGCTCGATGCGCTGCTGGCGCGCGCCGACGTGCTGGTGCAGAACCTCGCGCCGGGCGCCGCCGCGCGCATGGGGCTGTCGTTCGAGGCGTTGCACGAGCGATTCCCCCGGCTGATCGTCTGTGACATCTCCGGCTATGGCGAAGGTGGCCCCTACGAGCAAAAGAAGGCCTACGACCTCCTGATCCAGAGCGAAGGCGGCTTCCTGTCGGTGACTGGCGGGCCGGGCGAGAACGAGATGGCCAAGGCCGGGTGTTCCATCGCCGACATCGCCGCCGGCATGTACGCCTACACCGGCGTGCTCTCGGCGCTGATGTTGCGCGACAAAACGGGCGAGGGTAGCCGCGTCGACGTCTCCATGCTCGAAAGCCTGGTCGAGTGGATGGGCTACCCCATGTATTACGCCTACGAGGGTGCGCCGCCGCCCCCGCGCGCGGGCGCCGCGCATTCCACCATCTACCCGTACGGGCCGTTTCCCGCAGGCGATGGCGGCACCGTCATGCTGGGATTGCAGAACGAGCGGGAGTGGCGGCTGTTCTGTGAGAAGGTCCTGCTGCAGCCGGCGCTGGCGGGGGATGATCGCTTTTCAACGAACGCGAGACGTTCGGAAAACCGCGCCGAACTCCGCGCCATCATCGTCGAGACCTTTGCCCAGCTGACGGCCGAGCAGGTGATCGAGCGCCTGGAGGCGGCCTCGATCGCCAATGCACACGTCAACGACATGGCGGGTGTTTGGGCACACCCGCAGTTGAAGGCGCGCGGGCGCTGGAGCGAAGTGGACAGCCCGTCAGGACGCGTGCCGGCCTTGTTGCCCCCTGGTCGCAACGCCGCGTTTACGCCACGCATGGATCCGATCCCGGCGCTCGGTCAGCACACCGACACGTTGCTCGCGGAACTGGGTTACGCGCCGGCCGATATTCAGCGTCTGCATGAGCAGGGCGCGGTATGAAGGCCTTGGTAGGGCAGCCGCACCCTGTGGGGTCGGAGGCTCAGCGCATCCCGCACTGCATGGTCCCGCTCATGACGGTGCGTCCCGCCGTGGCAATGGTGGTGGGTTGCCTGCGCCCTACGAACCCATCTGAAAAGGTACGTCTATGACTCGCATAATCCGCACTGCGTTGTTCGTTCCGGCGAGCCGCCCGGAGCGCATTCCCAAGGCGCTGGCGGCGGGCGCTGACGCGGTCATCGTCGACCTTGAGGACGCAGTCGCGGAGCATCTCAAGGCCGAGGCTCGAGGCAACCTTGACGCCTTCCTGGCTGCCACGCCGGAGGCTCGCGTTCTGGTGCGCATCAACGCACCGACGCATGCCGAACAGGCCGCGGACCTGGCGCTTTGCGCCCGCCATTCCGGAGTCGCCGGTGTGTTGCTGCCCAAAGTCGAAAGCGCCGTGCAGGTCGCCCTGGCCGCAGCCTGCGGCAGGCCGGTGTGGCCGATCGTGGAAAGCGCACGCGGGCTGGCCAACCTTGCCGAAATTGCCCAGGCGCCCGGCGTCGAGCGGCTGTCCTTCGGCTCGCTGGACCTTGGGCTCGATCTGGGATTGTCCAGCGGCACTGCCGCAGCCGAACGCATCCTCGACCAGGCGCGCTATGCGCTGCTGCTGCAGTCCAGGCTTGCCGGGCTGGCTCCGCCGCTCGACAGCGTATTTCCCGACATCAAGGACCTCCCTGGCCTTGCCCGGTTCGCCGCCGACGCCCGCGACATGGGCTTCGGCGGGTTGCTGTGCATTCACCCCAGCCAGGTCGCTGTGGTGCACGAAACGCTGATGCCCAGCGTCGATGAACTGGCCTGGGCGCAACGCGTCCTCGCGGCCGGTGCATCCGGTGATGGGGTCTTCGTGGTGGATGGGCAGATGGTCGATGCGCCTGTCGTCGGCCGGGCCCGCCGCCTGCTCCAACGTGCGGGGCAAGCGGTCCCCTGACCGTCGCAACGCCCGCGAAACGTACCAACCGACAACAACAAAAGGGGTACTTCCATGCTGAGCAACAAACTCAAGGCGCTCGCCTGCGCGCTGTCGTTCACTCTCGCAGGCTTCGCGCAAGCGGAGCCGATCACCATCAAGTTCTCTCACGTCGTGGCGGACAATACGCCAAAGGGGCAGGGCGCCCTGCTGTTCAAGAAGCTTGCCGAGGAGCGCCTGCCGGGTAAGGTGAGGGTCGAGGTCTATCCGAACTCGTCGCTGTTCGGTGACGGCAAGGAAATGGAGGCGTTGCTGATCGGCGATGTCCAGCTGTTGGCACCCTCGTTAGCCAAGTTCGAACAGTACGCCAAGCCAATCCAGATCTTCGACCTGCCGTTCCTGTTCGATGATCTGGCTGCCGCCGATCGCTTCCAGAGCAGCCCGCAGGGCAAGGCGCTGCTGACGTCCATGGAGGGCAAGAACATCACTGGCCTGGCCTATTGGCACAACGGCACCAAGCAAATGTCGGCCAACAAGCCACTGCGCGAACCCAAGGATGCGCGCGGGCTGAAGTTTCGTGTGCAGGCTTCGCAGGTGCTCGAAGAGCAGTTCAAAGCCGTGCGTGCCAACCCACGCAAGATGAGCTTTGCCGAGGTCTATCAGGGCCTGCAGACCGGCGTGGTCAATGGCACCGAGAACACCTGGTCCAATTACGAAAGCCAGAAGGTGCATGAGGTGCAAAAGTACATCACCGAGTCCGACCATGGCCTGATCGATTACATGGTGATCACCAATACCCAGTTCTGGCGTGGCTTGCCCGAGGATGTCCGCAGCGAGCTGGAACAGATCATGGCCGAGGTGACGGTGGAGGTGAACCGCCAGGCCGACGAGCTCAACCAGAAGGCCAAGCGCGCCATCGCCGATTCCGGCAAGAGTGAGATCATCCAGCTGACCCCGGCACAGCGCGCCGAATGGCGTGAGGCGATGCGCCCGGTATGGACGAAGTTCGAAAACGAAATCGGCGCCGATCTGATCAAGGCGGCCGAGGCCGCGAACAGGCCTTGAGGTCGGTTTCGCCGGATGTCGCCGAGCTGGGGCCCGGTGGCATCCGGCGGGGCCGTTAGTACGTCATGCCGGCGTTGATCATCAGCATCAGGTCGTCGTTGCCCGCTTCGTTGTTGTAGTCCTCGATGCGCAGCAGGCTGCCCTTGAAGGTGATCGCCCAGACCGGCACGTCGTAGCGGAAGAACATCTCGTATTCCATGTGCCGGCCGCTCGCGTCCAGGTTCAGGTCGACCCGTTTCCAGCTGACGCTGTTATCGGGATTGATGCCGGTCGGTAGCGTTGTCGAGAGCGTGCCGTCCTTCATCCGCAGGGGTTGGTAGGCGAGCGCGCCGAGCTGCCAGCCAGTGGCCGGTCGACCGATGACGCCCAGCGTGAAGCTGTCGCTGTTCAAACGGCCGGCCTGCATCCAGCCGGAGCCAGCGAGCCGCGTCTGCCCGTGGTTGTAACGCCCGTAGAGCTGCCAGTCTTCATTCAACGGCAACGCCAGGTTCAGGCCGCTGAACAGGGTTCGTGCCTGCCCGTTGCTCAACAGGCCATCGCTTTGCGTACCGAGCAGCCGGTTCTCTTCATTCAGTACGCCCACCTGTACGCTGGCGGCCAGCCCAGACGGTGCGACGTAGCCCCATTCGGTCTGCACGCTCTGTTGCAGGTCGGATCCCTTGCGCTCGGCAAAATGCGGCGCCTCGCCGGCCTGAACCTGCACGCCGCCATGCCAGCGGCTGCCGAGTTGCCAATGCATGCCGGCGCCACTCGCGCGTTCATCCAGACTCAGGTAGGGGTTGCCCAGTGCACGCGTAAGGCTGGCGTATTTAAGTGACGGTGCCAGGGTCGCGAGGCCTTGGTTCCAGGAGGGATCGGTGTTGAAGCTGGCGGTCATCGAAAGGTCGGGACCCAGCGGCTGCCACGCCTGGACTTCGCCGAGTGCCGCGAGCCCGCTGCCTTCGCTACCCGCCGTGAAATCCAGGCGCAGGCCACCCTCGGTGGCCAACGATTGCACGCGGTATTCCTGGTCGAAACGCGCGAGGTAGCCGTCTGTGTCGATGCGGGTGCGGTCGGCCTGGGTGTTGCCGCTGAGAACGGTGCCGCTGTAGATGAACGGTGCATCCAGGCTGTCCTTGAGGACCAGGCTGACCTTGGCGAGCGAGTCGCGGATGGCGCTGCCCATCGCCGAGCTTTCGCTCAGCACGCTCGTACTGAAGGGCACGATCCTCCCGCTGCTGGTTTCGATCATTAACGCGCCGATCGGCTGCGTGGCAGCGTTCAGGTCCATCAAGCCCTGGCCGTAGACTGCCTGATTGGAGTAGGGCCCGGTCTTGCTGGCCGACACGAGCAAGCGCTGGACGATCTGCTCGGCACTGAGCGTTGGAAACCGGTCCATCAGCAGGGCGACCCCGCCGCTGACCTGCGGTGCGGCGATGGAGGTGCCCGCGACCCACTGCGGTTGGCCGTCTGCGCCGACATCGACAACGACCTGCCCGGGCGCGGCGATGCACCAGGCCGCGGCATCGCCGCAGCGGTTCGAGTAGCTGGAGATGTTGCCCGCCGACGTGCCGAGGTTGTCGACCGCGACCACGGCCAACCACTGGCCTTGCAGCCCCGGCACCAGCACGGGCAGTGCGGCGAGTGAGCTGGGCTGGCTGTCGGCGCTGTTACCCGCCGCCCACACGTAGACGATGCCGGCATCGACACCTTGCTGGTAGATCGGGCCGAAGTGATCGCGTACCCAGGCCCCGCCGTCGGCATTGTCCTCGATGCGAGAGGTTCCGCCGCCGGCGCGGGTCAGGCTCCAGCTGTTGTTTGAAACGCGCGCGCCGTACTGGATTTCCCGGGCGACCTGGTCGCGGTCGCTCAGCGCGCCACTACCCAATACCCGGATCGGCAGTAGCTTGGCGTCATAGGCCACGCCATGCCCGGCCGACTCGTTCTTCTCCGCGGCCAGGGCCTTGGCCACAGCCGTACCGTGGGTGCCGGTGTCGGACATCCGTTCGCCCCCATCGGTAACGTAGTCGCCACCGGGGGCGATCTGGTTGCGTAGCTCGGGGGCGTCGATATCGACGCCCGTGTCCTTCACGGCGACGATTATCCCTTCGCCTGTGGCACCACGCGCGTAGGCATGGTCGGCCCCAAGGATCGAAAGATGGTTGGCGCGGTTGAATTCGGCCGTCCGAAAATCTTCCGGGACGGCGACCCGAGGCGGCTCGGGTGCCGGTTCCGGTTCGGGCGTAGGATCCGGTTCGGGGGCTGGGTCTGGGGTCGGCGTTGGTTGTGGCTCAGGCTCAGGCGTTGGCGTTGGCGTTGGCGTTGGCGTAGGTGCAGGGTCGGGTGTCGGTGCTGGCGTGGGTTCTGGCTCGGGCAGCGGAGCAGGCCGGGCGTTTTCCACGGGAGCTGGCCGGTCGTCGTCAGAGTGGCGGCGGGCCACCAGCGCGGCGGCCGTCACCACGGTTCCGGCGGCTATGAGCCCGCGACCCCGAGGCGTCTGGAACCAGGCGATACGTTCCTGCTCACTGGCCTTGGCGATGCTGGCCAGCAGCGCCTGGCGTTCAGGACTGGCCTCCTGACCGAGGTACTGTACGAGCGTGCTGCGATATTCCGGGAAGATCTCGAGCGCCGGTTCGACTTGCAGGCGCAGCAGCGAATCGGGCAGCTCGTACAGGCGGACGAACTCCTGCTGGATTTCCGGCATCAGCTCGGGCGGTGGCAAAGGCGTGCCCCAGGCTGGGGTGCAAAGGGCCAGGCCGAGCAGCGTTCGAACTGTCAGCCTACCGGGTGCATAAGGCCGGCCTTTAGCGTGGTCCATGCAGAAGCTCCTGTTGTTTTTTGATCAAGGCTGCCCGGCAGCAGCAAGCGGTGCGCCACTTGTTTGGCGTATCGATAGGGATGAGTCGGTTTTGTGACGTAAGGCGTGGGGCGGGTTTCAAGAAGGCGAAGCGGTTAACGAAGCGGGCTGTTCACGCGGCGAGGCTGGCTTTGTCTGTAGGCTGACGAACTGACCTGAATGGTCAGTTTTGCCGGCGTTGCGACAGCGCGGAATGTGCACCGAAACCGGTACGTTTCAGTACATACATATGGTCTAGGCTTGCTTGGCCCCCTTTGAGCGAGGTTCGCCGATGCCAAACCCTGAATTTCTGCTGACCGCACTGATCGTCGTGCTCATTCCCGGTACGGGCGTGCTGTACACAGTGTCGGTCGGGCTAATGCTGGGGCGCCGCGCCAGCTTCTTCGCGGCGCTGGGCTGCACGCTTGGCATATTGCCGGCACTGGGCGCCAGCCTGCTTGGCCTGGCGCTCGTGCTGCATCTCAGCGCAGTGGCATTTCAGGTGGTGAAGTTCTTTGGCGTCGCCTACCTGCTGTATCTCGCCTGGACCATGTGGCGCGATATGGGTGCTCTAGCGGGCCCTGTCGCAGGAAGCGGCGCGCTCTGGCGAGTGGCGTTGCGCGGGCTGCCGATCAATATCCTCAACCCTAAGCTATCGATCTTCTTTCTCGCCTTTCTGCCGCAGTTCGTTGACCCGCATGCGGGCGGAGCGACCGTTCAGATGCTGACGCTGGGTGGCGTGTTCATGGCGATGACCTTCGTTGTGTTCGTTATCTACGGCCTGCTTGCCGGACGGTTGCGCGAGCGGGTAATCGGTTCACCACGAGCCTTGGCGTGGTTGCGACGCAGCTTTGCGGTCGCTTTCGCCGCGCTGGGCGCACGGCTGGCGCTTGCCGAGCGATAGGCGTGAGTACGCCTCATCCCGCAACCGGTGCGAAGGACTCGGCCCCGCACCCTAGCCTCAAACTGAGCCGTCCATCCACTTCGGCTTGGGGTAGCGTCGATCCGAGGTGCCGGCCTTGAGGATGGCGCCCGGCACGTCGTGGCCGAGCAGGTCGGGCAGGCTGGCCGCGCAGGCGAGCAGCCGATGCAGATCGACGCCTGTGTTCAGCCCCATGCGCTCGAACATGTGCACCAGATCCTCGGTGCAGATGTTGCCGCTGGCGCCGGGTGCGTAGGGGCAGCCGCCGAGGCCGCCGAGCGAGGCGTCGAAGCGGTCGATGCCGGCTTTCAGCGCAGCCAGCGCATTGGCGAGCCCCATGCCACGGGTATTGTGGAAGTGCGCGGTGAAGACGACCTTTGGATGGCGCGCGAGCAGGTCGCTGCAGAGGCGCTCGACCTGCGCCGGGTCGGCCATGCCGGTGGTGTCGCAGAGCGTCACGCCCTGCACGCCGATGTCCAGCAGGCGTTGTACCAGTTCATGCACGCGTGCCTGCGGCACCGCGCCTTCGAACGGGCAGCCGAAGGTGGTCGACAGTGAGGCGTTGATGAATACGGAGGTCCCGCGGGTAACCTCGATGATCGCCTCGAACTGTTCGAGCGACTGCTCGGGGGTCATGCGCAGGTTGGCCAAACCGTGGGTATCGCTGGCCGACATCACCAGGTTGATCTCGTCGACCTGGCACGCCAGCGCCCGCTCGCAGCCTCTCACATTGGGCACCAATACGGTGTATTCGACGCCCGGGACGCGGCGGATACCGCGCATCACATCTTCGGCATCACGCAGGTTGGGGATGGCCTTTGGCGATGTGAACGAGGTGACCTCGATCTTCGCCAGGCCCGTTTCGGAAAGGCGGTCGACCAGGGCGATCTTCTCCTCGGTGGGGACGAAGGTCGGTTCGATCTGGAAGCCATCGCGCGTGGCGACGTCCTGGATGTAAAGGCGTTGGGTCATGGTGTCTCCGGGCTAAGCCTTGGGTTCAGACGATGCCGCGCTCGCGTAGGCCGCGAACCTGGTCCTCGGTCAGGCCGAGGCCGGCCAGCACATCGTCGGTGTGCTCGCCCAGTTGCGGGCCGCCTTCGCCGATACGTCCCGGCGTGCGGCTGAGCTTGGGCAACACGCCCGGCACTTTCAGCGGCCCGGCGCTGGTCTCCACCTGCTCGATCATCTGTCGCGCGAGATAGTGGGGGTCTTTCACGATGTCGGCCGCGTTGTAGGGATATCCCGCCGGTACACGGGCGCCTTTCAGTGCCTCGATGACCTGGTCGCGGCTGTGCTTGACCGTCCACTCGCCAATGGCGGCATCGATCAGTTCGGCGTGCTGGGCGCGGCCGTCGTTGTGGGCGAAACGGGGGTCGTCGGCAAGGTCTTGCCGGCCGATGAGGTGCATCAGGCGCCGATAGATGCTGTCGCCATTGCCCGCGATAAGGACGTAGGCGCCGTCGTTACACAGGTATGAATTGGACGGTGTGATGCCTGGCAGCGCGCTGCCTGCCGGCTCGCGGATGTAGCCGAAGGCGTCATACTCCGGCACGAGGCTTTCCATCATGGCGAAGACCGATTCGTAGAGCGCCACGTCGATCTCCTGGCCTCGGCCGCTGCGCTGGCGCTCTTGAAGCGCAAGCAATACGCCGATCACGCCGTGGAGAGACGAAAGCGAGTCGCCGATGCTCACGCCGACCCGCACCGGCGGCTGGCCCGGGTAGCCAGACAAGTGGCGCAGGCCACCCATGGCTTCGCCGATCACGCCGAAACCCGGTAGGTCACGGTAAGGGCCGGTTTGGCCGTAACCCGAAATGCGCAGCATGATCAGCCGCGGATTGATGCGCGACAGTTCCTCCCAGCCCAGCCCCCAGCCCTCGAGCGTGCCGGGGCGGAAGTTCTCGACCAGTACGTCGGCGTCGGCGACCAGCTTGCGGACGATGTCCTGGCCCTCGGGCGCCTTGAGGTCGAGCGTGACGGACTGCTTGTTGCGTGACTGCACGTGCCACCAAAGCGAGGTCCCGTTCTTGAGCTTGCGCCACTTGCGCAGCGGGTCGCCGACGCCCGGCGGCTCGATTTTGATCACCTGTGCGCCAAACTCGCCGAGCATCTTGCTGGCAAAGGGGCCGGCGATCAGCTGGCCCATCTCGATGACCTTGAGGCCATGCAGCGGCATGCTGTCTTCGTTCTTCTGGTTCATCACAACACCTGTGCCGGTAGCTCTGTAGGCGCAGGATGACTCAGCGCGCGGCAGTGAACAATTATCCGATGACCAAGCAAGCCTTCGCGTACTGCGAAGGCAGAATCCTGATGCCGCCACGATCAAGGCGGTTTATGGTTGGCGCTTCGCCAGTCACGAACAGGGTTAGCCAGATGCGCCGGATCGATTTCGTCACCTTGCGGCTGTTCGCGGCGATTGCCGACGAGCGCAGCCTGACGCGCGCTGCGGAGCGCGAGCATCTGGCGCTGGCGGCCGTCAGCAAGCGCGTCAGTGATCTTGAAGGGCAGCTCGGGGTCAGCCTGCTTTATCGCCAACCCAAGGGCGTGGAGCTGACACCAGCCGGCCACGCGCTGCTGCACCACGCTCGCAATCTGCTCGACAGTCTCCAACAGCTGGACGCGGACCTCAGTGAGTTCAGCCAGGGCGTCAAAGGCCACGTGCGCATCCACGCCAACACCTCGGCCGTGATCGAGTTCCTGCCCGAGGACCTGAGCAGCTTTGCCAGGCGCCATCCCGAGGTGAAGATTGACCTCGAGGAACGTGTCAGCAGCGACACGTTGAGGGCGCTGCGTGAAGGGCTCACCGATATCGGTATCTTCGCCGGGCACATGGCCGCGGACGATCTTCAAGTGTTCAGCTATCGGCAGGACCAGCTTGTGCTCGTGACTCCGCGCGGTCATGCGCTGGCTGGGCAGTCGGCGCTGGCGCTGCGCGAAGCGGTCGGCTACGACTTCATCGGGCTGCAGCAAGACGCCTCGTTGCACGCGTTGCTGCACCAGTCCGCGTTGCAGCTCGGCACGCCCCTGCGCCTGCGTATCCAGGTGCGCAGCTTCGAGGCGATCTGCCGGATGATCCATACCGGCATGGGCATCGGTGTGCTGCCTGAGCAGGTCGTGCGTAACTACCTGCCGGTGCTGGACGTGGCGATGATCCCGCTGACCGACCCCTGGGCGCAGCGCGAATTGAAGCTCGGCGTGCGCAACCTCGATGCCTTGTCGGTGACGGCCCGACAGATGCTTGAGCACCTCACCAGCCGCGAAGGGAAGGGGTGATACTGCGACCTGCAGCGCGGTGCCTTCGCGTCGGGCGAAGCCTCGCTTGGTCAAATATGAATTTCAGGCCCAAATCACGCCGCGTAGAGTCCAGACCGTACCCAGCTCACCACAACTACAAGACGGAGCTTTCCCATGGCACGACTTTTTCTGCGCAGCGTTACCCGTTTACTGGCCGCGTCGGCCCTGTGCGCCGTGTTCAGCGCGCAAGCTGAGCAACAGCCGGCTGAGCCCATCCTCATCAAGTTTTCGCACATCACGGCTGACACCACGCCAAAAGGGCAGGGCGCCCTGCTGTTCAAAAGGCTGGTAGAGGAGCGAATGCCCGACAAGGTGAAGGTAGAGGTGTACGCCAACTCCTCGTTATACGGTGACGGTAAGGAGATGGAAGCGCTGTTGCTCAACGAGGTTCAGATGCTTGCCCCAGCGCCCTCCAAACTCGAGCAGTACACCAAGCAGCTGCAGTTGTTCGACCTGATGTTCCTGTTCGATGACGTCGCCGCAGCCCAGCGCTTTCAGCAATCGGACAAGGGCAAGGCGATGCTCAGGTCAATGGAGGACAAAGGCATCACCGGCTTGGCTTACTGGCTCAACGGCATGCGCCAGTTCACCGCCAACAAGCCGCTGCGCGAGCCTGGCGACGCGCGGGGGTTGAAGTTCCGCGTGCAGCCATCGGACCTGCAGGCGGCGCAGTACACCGCGTTGCGTGCCGTGCCGCGCAAGATGGCCTTCGCTGAGATTTACCAAGGGCTGCAGACCGGCGTGGTCAATGCGCAGGACAACCCCTGGTCGAACATCTACAGCCAGCGTTACTTCGAAGTGCAGAAGTACATGACCGAGTCCAATCACGGCATCGGAAACTACCTGCTGATCACCAACACGCAGTTCTGGAACGGTCTGCCTGCACCGGTGCGCGCCGAGCTCGAGGCGATCATCGAATGAAGTCACCACCGAGGTGAATCGTCAGGCGCAGGCGCTCAACGACAAGGCCCGTCAGGACATTCTCGACACCGGCAAGAGCGAAATCCTTGTGCTGACCGAAGAGCAGCGCAACGCCTGGCGCGACGCGGTGCGCCCAGCCTGGAAGAAATACGAGGCCGAGATTGGCCCGGACCTGATCAAGGCCGCGGAAGCTGCAAACGCTGGTAACTGACAGGCCCTGCAAACCGCGCCGCCTCCGTTGGCGGCGCGTGGGTTTCAGCCCAACCTTTCGTTCTCGACGGGTAAAAACGTGACGGCCGGATGCTTGCGTCCTTCGAGCCTGAGTAATCGATCGATTGCATCGTTCACCGCCTGCCGGTCCCGCCAGTTTGCGACTTCAGCGTCCGCCTGGTCGCGCAGCGCCCTTATTTCTTCGTGGATTGCCTCGATTTGCTCGTCGCTCGGGCTGTCGTGCAGCGCATTCTTCATGCACTGCAGCAGCGTGATGATCACCAGCGGATCCTGGCTGGCGTACACCCGAATAGGCGCGATAACCGTCTCCAGCATGCGTGGCATAGCCAGTTGCGGATAGAAAAGGCGCGGCACGCCCTCATCGAAACAGCCAACGTCGTAGGGCGGCACGCCCCCGATTCGCTGCAGCAGAACGCTGATGAGATTCACCGCTCGCATCGCCGTGCCGGGGTCGTTGATGGCGGGGCTGATGGCTTTAACCGCGATTTCCGCCATTTGCCGCATGCCGTAGGACACATTGGCACTGGCGAACTCGTTGTTGTGGAAGTCGAAACAATCGGTCGCCCAGGCCTGTTCATGCTCGTCGAGGGGCTCGCTGAACCGAATCAGCGGATGGCCTTCGACGAGAAAGAAGCCGGGCTCTACCTGGATCACTGCGACCAGGCCGCGCTTGCTCAGCAACTCGCCCAGCCGTCGCTCGTTCACAGCGCGTAAGTAGCCGGGGCGCGAGGCCGGGAGACACCACCAACCTGCTGCATCCGGAAAGGGCCCCGCATCTGAGAGCCGCTTTTTACGCTTCTCCAGGTTGGCGTAGGCGCCTTGGTAAAGCTGGTTCAACACCCAGTCGACCTGGATCGACTGCGACACCGAGCGGATGAACACGACGAACATCGCCAGGTTGAAGATGCCCATCAGTACGGCAAGGGCCACGCCTACAGAGGGGATGCTGGTCGAGTCTTTGGTATCGATCACGCTGATCAACAACAGGTAATACAGCGTACTGCCCAGATAGATGCCGAGTATGACCCTGTTGCGTGTGTCACTGATCAAGCCAGGCAGTACGCGGGGTGTCAGGCGGGCCGCGGCGCCATTGAGTACCACCATGACCATCGAGAAGCTGAATACGGTCAGCGAGACAATGCTGGTTACCAGCGTGCCGAGAATCTCGCGACCGGTATCAGGATCGCGCAGGCCCGCCGGTAGCCGCTCGCTGACCGGGGCAGCCATCGAGCTGTTCTCCAAGGTCAGCACCGCGGCGGCAATCAATGCATAGACGGCCGTAATGATCACCGGGTAGAAGGCGATGCTTTCCGTGATCCGCTTGAATTGGCGAAACAGGGTATTCGACGGGGCGGGCATTGGACATTCCTGGAGGGGCGATGAAGCTGAGACAGCCGTCAGCCGAGAAGTACGCCTGGCCGAACAGGTCTATGCTTGCAGAAGGCCGGTATTGCCCGGTGGAACACTTTGGCCCCGCGTAGCTCGAAGATGAAGTCTGCCAGGCGCTTGGTTTGGATTCGTATGGTTCGCCTGTAGGACAGGGGTTATTCGAAAGATAACGAGACCGACGAGTGAGGTACTGCCATGAGCGCTGCGTCCCTGTATCCCGTGAACCCGCAAGTCGCCGAACGGTCGCTGACCGACGAGGCCACCTACAAGGCCATGTACCAGCAGTCAGTGGTCAACCCTGACGGCTTCTGGCGCGAGCAGGCGGCGCGACTCGACTGGATCAAGCCCTTCACTCGCGTCAAGCAGACCTCCTTCGATGACCACCATGTCGATATCAAGTGGTTCGCCGACGGCACGCTGAATGTCTCGGCCAATTGCCTGGACCGTCATCTCGAAAAGCGCGGTGATGACGTTGCGATCATCTGGGAGGGCGATGATCCCGCTGAGCACCGGCGGATCACTTACCGCGAGCTCCACCATGAGGTCAGCAAGTTCGCCAACGCCTTGCGCGGACAAGATGTGCACCGCGGCGACGTGGTGACGATCTACATGCCGATGATTCCTGAAGTGGCAGTGGCGATGCTGGCGTGCGCCCGCATCGGCGCAATCCATTCGGTGGTTTTCGGTGGGTTTTCCCCCGAGGCGCTGGCCGGGCGCATCATCGATGGCAGCTCGAAGGTGGTGATCACGGCCGACGAGGGCCTGCGTGGCGGCAAGGTGGTTCCGCTAAAGGCCAACGTCGACGAGGCACTGACGAACCCGCAGACAAACTGCGTTCAGAAGATCATCGTGGTCCGGCGCACCGGCAACGCGATCAAGTGGAACCCGCATCGCGACATCTGGTACGACGAGCTGATGCACGTTGCGGGTGATGTCTGCGCGCCGAAAGAGATGGGTGCCGAGGAGCCGCTGTTCATCCTCTATACGTCCGGCTCCACGGGCAAACCCAAGGGCGTGTTGCATACCTGTGGCGGCTATCTGCTGTATGCCGCGCTTACCCACGAGCGAGTCTTCGACTACCGGGCCGGCGAGGTTTACTGGTGTACCGCCGACGTCGGCTGGATCACCGGCCACAGCTATCTGGTGTACGGGCCGCTAGCCAATGGCGCGACAACGCTGATGTACGAGGGTGTGCCGAATCATCCTGACGTCACTCGGGTCGCCCAGATTATCGATAAGCACAAGGTCAATGTGCTTTACACCGCACCGACCGCAATCCGCTCGATGATGGCCGAAGGCGTTGCGGCGATGCAGGGCGCCGATGGCTCCAGCCTGCGATTGCTGGGCTCGGTGGGCGAGCCGATCAATCCTGAGGCCTGGCACTGGTATTACGAGACGGTTGGCAAATCGCGCTGCCCGATCGTCGATACCTGGTGGCAGACCGAGACTGGCGGCATCCTTATCAGCCCGCTTCCCGGTGCGACAGCACTTAAGCCCGGTTCGGCAGCCCGGCCGTTCTTTGGGGTAGTGGCGGGCCTGGTCGACAACCTCGGCAACCTGCTTGAAGGCGCGACCGAAGGTAACCTTGTGATTCTCGATTCGTGGCCCGGGCAGATGCGCACCATCTACCGCGACCACGACCGCTTCGTCGATACCTACTTCAAGACATTCCGCGGCATGTATTTCACCGGTGACGGCGCGCGCCGGGACGAGGATGGTTATTACTGGATCACCGGGCGTGTGGATGACGTACTCAATGTATCGGGCCATCGCATGGGCACCGCTGAGATCGAAAGCGCGATGGTTGCGCATCGCAAGGTGGCCGAGGCTGCAGTCGTCGGGGTGCCGCATCCGTTGAAGGGGCAGGGCATTTACGTCTATGTCACGCTGGTTGCCGGGGAGGAGCCCACCGATCAATTGCGTCAGGAGCTGCAACAGTGGGTGCGTCGTGAGATTGGGCCGATTGCCGTACCGGATGTGATCCAGTGGGCGCCCGGGCTACCCAAAACACGCTCGGGCAAGATCATGCGGCGCATTCTGCGCAAGATCGCGACGGATGATTTCGATGCGCTTGGCGATGTGTCGACCCTCGCAGACCCAGGCGTGGTGCCGCAGCTGATCGAGGCGCACAAGCGCATCCAGTCACACTGACCAGTCGGCGGTGCCAGGCACCGCTTGATGTCAGGCGTTGGGCTGTAGCCGGGCGTCGGCGCCTTGCTGGTTGGCAGCCGGGCCTTGTTTCGGCACGCCGGCGACGTTCAATTCCGGGAAGCTGCCACCGATGAATTCGACACTGCGCGTGGGGAAGGCAAACTGCACGCCCATCTCGCGAATGCCATCGAGCAGCTTCAGGTTGATTTCCTGCTGGGCATCCATGTACGCGTTGTAGTCCGACACTTGCATGATGTAGACGACCTCGAAGGTCAGTTGGCTGTCGTCGAAAGCCAGGAAATGCGCACGGTCGAAGTTGGCATTTTCGATGCCGTCGATGATGCGTTTTACCAGGGCGGCAACTTCGCGCACCTTGTCGCTTGGCGTGTTGTAGGTGATGCCGAACTTGAACACGATCCGCCGGGTGTTCATGCGCTTGTAGTTGTGCAGGATCTGCTTGAGCAGGTCGGCGTTGGAGCACACCACTTGCTCACCGCTCAGGGCGCGGATTCGGGTGGTTTTCAAGCCGATGTGCTCGATGTTGCCAGCGACCGAACCAAAGACGACGAAATCCCCGATCTCGAAGGGCTTGTCCACACCAATCGAGAGCGAAGCGAAGATATCGCTGAGCAGCGTCTGCACGGCCAGCGCAATGGCGATACCGCCAACACCGAGGCTGGCGACCATGGCCGTGATGTCGACCCCAAGGTTGGCCAGAATCGAGAGCAGCATCATCGTCCAGATAACGATGCGGATCATGATGCCGATGATGGTCGTGGTGACCGGGTTCCGCGTCTTGCCGTCCCGGGTCAGGCTTTCCATCCATAGGCGAGCGGCAGTGTCCAGCCACAGGGCAATCTGGAACGCCAGCGCGATGAACCAGCCGTGTGCCATCGCCAGTTCCCAGCGAGCGGGCAGCTGCACGACCTTGAGCGCGATGAGCAGGGAAAGAGCGATCAGCAGGATATGGCTGGTGCGGCTGAGCATTTCCGCCGCGATACTGGCAAAGCCGGTGGTCGAGCCTTTCGAAAGCTTGCGCAGCCGATTGGTGATGATGCGCAGCACAGCCTGCATGACCAGGTAGCTGACAACGGTGATGCCAAGAACGATGGCGATGTTCATCCAGAGCTGTTCATTCAGCATCAGGTCCCAATTCATCAAGCGAGGCCTCCGGGTCTTCTGGCAAGGGCGATGACTCCTTTTTCAGTAGTCATGGCCGCGCATTAGTTCCCTGATCAGCCGCTTCGAAAGCGGACCGTTGTAGCAGACGGCGACGTCAGCGAGGTGGGACGAGGTCCTTGAGATCGTCGTACCCGCCGGCGTTGTACACCTGGCTGTAACCCATCGCTCGCAGCTTGTCCTGCGCCGCCGAAGAGCGAGTGCCGCTGCGGCAATACAGCACCACCGGCGTGTCTTTGTCGGGTGCGACGCTGGCAATACGATCGGCCAGTTCGCTGGTCTCGATGCGAGTGGAGCCGGGGAGGGCGCCCTGAGCGTGCTCCTGTTCGGTCCGTACATCGATCAGCACGACGCCGGGTTCCTGCAAAGCCTGCAAGGCTGCGGGCTGGTCGATTTGCCCGGCCATGGCCCAGTGGGTGAGGGCCATGAAAAGGATCAACACTCGATGCATGCCGGTTCTCCTTGACGTAAAGGTGTTCAGCTGATCAGTCGGCTGAGATTGGGCAGGATCAGCACCACTGCCGTGGCGATCAGAATCATTGTCGCCTGCCTGAATTTCTTGTGCTTGAACATGATGGCGGCCTTGTTGTCGTAGGCGCGGGCGTCGATCGGGCCGTCCCGCGTCTTGATGGCTTAACGGGTGAAACGAGCAGTACGGGAGGCCAGGCCGCGAAGTCGAGGGGCCTGTTCGACGCTGGGCACGCAAGTTTGGATCAGCATCGTTCCGCGAAAACTGAAGCAATATGTGGACCATGGTTAACGCGACAGGACTTACGCACGCCTGCGCCGCCGGGGTGTCCATCGTCATGTAAGCCACGAGAAATGGAGGCAACGCAGATGAACCGACTGCTGATTCCCATGCTTCTGGCGCCCTTGGCGCTGACCGGCCAAGTGCTGGCGCAGGAGCGGAACTTGACCCTGCAAGAGGAACGCGAACGCATCGGGGAGCGAATGGAAGCCGAGCGGCGCGAAACGGCGCGTGAAATCAATGCCATCCGCGAGCCAGAGGCTGCCGCCGGGAGCGAGCAGGGAGCGGCTGCCGGAGCGGCACGGCCGAACCGGGCGATCGGCCCGCGTGCCGCGGCCCCGCAGTCGGAGCCAACTCCAGGCCTGAGCAATGATCCAGTGGGCGATCCCGATCCGGTGCAGCGAGGCACGCAGCAACCGCCGATCACGACCACTGGTCCGGGCCAATCGACGACCGGTCCCGGGATCTCGACCACGACGGGTACACCAGGCGAATCCGCTCCCCGCAATGGTGCAAATGGAAACGCCGGCTCGACCGGTGGTGCACCAGCGGGTGGAATCGGAACATCGGGCGGTAACGGGAACGCAGGGCCAGGCGGAACGGGGCTGGGTGCATCGGGCGGCAACTGAGCGGCAGAGATGATGCCGGCGACAGGAAAGTTGGACTGCTGAAACGACAAAGCCCCGCATGGCGGGGCTTTGTATGGGGTCTGGCGGTGAGGGAGGGATTCGAACCCTCGATACGGTTTCCCGTATACACACTTTCCAGGCGTGCTCCTTCAACCGCTCGGACACCTCACCGGATCTCGAGGACAGGTCAGTCCGTCGAGGCGCGCTAATGTAGCCGAACACTTCGCCAATGGCAAAAACTTTTTGAGTTTTTTCATGCGGTTAAGCGGCGGTTTAAATACTGGCTAATTGCGCGTATCCAAGGAACCTCTGCATGTTCTAGGGTTCTGAGGTCAAGTTGGTGTACGCCGTTCGGCCTGATGACGACACCTGAATATGAAGAGCCGGGAAAGGCTTCGATGAAGTTATTCAAAAGCAAGCGCAAGCGACCAGATGCGGTGCTGGTTCCAACCAAGCGGCGCCTGCACGTCAGCCATCTGGAGCTTGGCATGTTTATCTGCGAGCTGGACCGCCCGTGGCGCCAGACCGATTTCCTGTTCCAAGGCTTTCCTCTGCTCAAACTGGAACACATCCAGGCAGTGCGCGAGCGCTGCGATTATGTCTTCGTCGATGACACCCGCCGCGTGCTGGTCGACGACGGGCAAGTGATCGTGTCATCGGCGACCCCGCTCAAGGTCGAGCGCAGGCTAAACCGCATCCCCCTCTCGCTCGAGGTGCAGGAGGCCAGTGCCGCCTATTACGACAGCGTAACGGTGCTCGATCAGGTCCTACTCGATGTGCAGCATGGGCGGGCAATCGACACCAAGGCCTGCCAGCAGTTGGTCAAGCGCAACCTCGAAAGCATGCTGCGCAACGAGAGCGCCATGCTCTGGCTGACGCGATTGAAATCCCAAGACGTCTACACCAGCCTGCATTGCCTGTCGGTGTCCATATTGGCGATGGGGTTTGGGACTCACCTGGGGCTATCGGACGAGAAGATCGAGCTGCTCGGCATCGCCGGTCTGCTGCACGACGTCGGCAAGATGAAGATCGATCCTCAGATCCTGAACAAGCCGGGCAAGCTCACCCAGGAAGAGTTCACTCTTATCAAGCAGCATCCGGCGTTCGGTTATCAGGCGCTATGCACGCAGGCCGATATCCCACCTGCTGCCGCCCAAGCGGCGCACGGTCATCATGAACGGCTCGATGGGCGTGGTTATCCGCTCGGTCTCGACCGTTACCAGATTCCGTTCACCACGCGGGTGATCACCATCGTCGACGCCTTCGATGCGATCACTAGCCATCGCTCCTACGACAATGCGCGGCCGATCCAGGCTGCCTACGACGTGCTGCGTAGCGGTGCGGACCAGCAGTTCGACGAAGCGCTCGTTCACGAATTCATCCGCTGGCTCGGGGTGTTTCCCGTGGGCACGCTGGTCGAGCTGCACACTGGTGAGGTGGCGCTGGTGCTGGAGAAGCACCCGCAACTGCATCTGCGACCCAAGGTAGTGGTATTGCGCAACGCGGCCAAGGAACCTTGCGAGCCCCGCTACCTGGACCTGGCGCAGCTCACCGTCGATGCCGAAGGCACGCCGTACCGGATCAGCAGCGGGCTGTCCGATGGCTCCTTCGGGTTGTATGTTTCCGATCCGCAGTTGCAGGGCATTCTTCACCCGGAGCTGCTTGCCGTGTTGGAACTCGAACCGGAACCGGACGCGATCCGCTAGTGCTTGCTCTCCCTTCGAAAGGCCCTGTTTCGTGACCGAGCGGTCGGTCGCCGTGCTTTACCTGACTCGGTTGGCTGGGTAACGTCTGGCGACTTCTAACAAGGAATTCTCGCCATGAGTGAACTGGTTTCCTACGAACTCGACGATGGCATCGCCACGCTGACCCTCAGCAACGGCAAGGTCAACGCGTTGTCGCCGGCCGTGTTCGATGCCCTCAATGCCGCGCTCGACCGCGCCGAGCAGGACCGCGCCGTAGTCATCCTCACAGGGCAACCCGGCATTCTTTCCGGCGGTTACGACCTCAAGGTAATGACCTCGAGCGCGGAGAACGCCATCTCGCTCGTTGCGACCGGCTCGACCTTTACCCGCCGCATGCTCGCCCACCCATTTCCGATCATCGTGGCCTGCACAGGCCATGCGATTGCCAAGGGCGCGTTCCTGCTGCTCAGCGCCGACTATCGGATCGGAGTGGAAGGCGCATTCAACATCGGGCTGAACGAAGTCCAGATCGGCATGACCATGCACCACGCAGGCATCGAGCTTGCGCGGGACCGGCTGCGCAAGTCGGCATTTCATCGCTCGGTCATTAACGGCGAGATCTTCGACCCGCAGGGTGCCGTCGATGCAGGCTTTCTCGACCGAGTGGTGCCAGCGGGCGAGCTGATGCCGGTCGCACGGGCCACCGCGGAGCAGTTGAAAAAGATCAACATGACGGCGCACCGCAATACCAAGCTGAAGGTACGCAAAGCGCTGCTGGAAACACTGGACAAAGCGATCGAACTGGATCGTCAGCATTCGCTGTCCTGACAGCCCGTAGAGGGTGTCCGGAGAATTTTCGCGGGGTCGCCCATTCCACTGGCCCTGCGTTTAAACTGCGCGGGCAACGCCCCGCCATGGCGGGGCGTTTTCATTTTTCATCGCAGGAGAGTCCTGATGTCCGCCCCGCATATCCCGGTAGATCGTGCCGATTTCGACCAGGTCATTGTTCCCACCTTCGCGCCGGCTGCGTTTATCCCGGTCCGAGGCGAGGGCTCCCGCGTGTGGGACCAGAGTGGACGCGAGCTGATCGACTTCACCGGTGGCATTGCCGTGAACGTGCTTGGCCACGCCCATCCGGCCTTGATGGCAGCCCTGACCGAGCAGGCCGGAAAGCTGTGGCACATCTCCAACATCTTCACCAACGAGCCGGCGCTGCGCCTGGCCAAGAAGCTTGTCGCCGCGACCTTCGCCGACCGTGCCTTTTTCTGCAATTCCGGCGCTGAGGCGAACGAGGCGGCATTCAAGCTGGCCCGCCGGTACGCGCACGATCGTCATGGGGCCGAGAAATTCGAGATCATCTCGGCAGTCAACAGCTTCCACGGGCGTACGCTATTCACGGTGACAGTGGGTGGCCAGCCCAAATACTCCGATGGCTTTGGCCCGAAAATCCAAGGCATCAGCCACGTGCCGTATAACGACCTGGCTGCGCTGGAAGCTGCTATCTCGGACAAGACCTGTGCAGTGGTGCTGGAACCGATCCAGGGCGAAAGCGGTGTGCTGCCCGCCGAGCAGGCCTACCTGGACGGCGCACGGGCGCTCTGCGACAAGTACAACGCGCTGTTGATCTTCGACGAAGTTCAGACCGGCATGGGCCGCACCGGCGAGCTCTATGCCTACATGAATTACGGTGTGACGCCGGACATCCTCACCAATGCCAAAAGCCTCGGTGGCGGTTTCCCCATTGGTCTGATGCTGACCACGAATGAAGTGGCCAAGCACTTCAGCGTGGGCACGCATGGCACCACCTACGGAGGTAACCCGTTGGCCTGCGCCGTGGCTGAAGCGGTAGTCGATATCGTCAACACGCCGGAGGTGCTATCGGGCGTCAAGGCGCGCCACGAGCGCTTCAAGCGCGGATTGCTCGACATCGGCCAGCGCCATGGCTTGTTCGATCAGGTGCGCGGCATGGGATTGCTGATCGGGTGTGTGCTGAACGAGACCTGGAAAGGGCGCGCACGCGAGATATTCGATGCGGCCGAGAAGGAAGCGCTGATGATCCTGCAAGCCGGCCCTGATGTGATCCGACTGGCGCCCAGCCTGGTGATCGAGGAGGCCGACATTGCTGAGGGCTTGGCCCGCTTCGAACGCGCAGCCGCCAAGCTGGCGCAGGCCTGAGTACTCCGGGGCGCCAGAGGCGCCCTTCCTATACCTCCAACGAGACGAGATGTCATGAGCGATAGCCTGCAACTGATCCTGGAAGATGTTGATGGAACCCAGCTGGAAACCTCCTGCACCCGCTTTGCCGTGATGTGGCAGGGCCGCGAGGTGTGGATTCAGCAGGTTGGCAACAACCAGTTGATGATCGGCGTGGATGTCGAGGACGGCGACACCGAGTACGCAAACCTGCTGCTGCGCCCGCTGGCAACCAACCTGGTCAGCCTTGAGCTGGAAATGGAGCCGGTCGAGGCGGGCGGCGACGATCATGTCCACGGCCCTGACTGCAATCACGATCATTGACATCCGTGTCCCTGCTCGCCGACCTCCTGCCGTTGACCCTCGCCGGTAGCGAGCCGGCTGAGCGGGAAGTGTTTACGCCTGCCGGCGCGCGGGTTCGCTGGCTGGCCGAAGGCTCGCTCGAGCTGACGCCCGTCGCGGCTGATGACGCAGGCCTGGACCTGGTGCTGTCGGCCGGGGTGCATGGTTGCGAGGTGGTACCGGTCAAACTACTCGATCAATTGCTGCAGCGGATCGGGCGAGGGGAGATTCGTCCCCGGGCGCGCCTGTTGCTGCTGCTGTGCAACCCTCCGGCGATGCGCGCGGGTGTGCGCCGTATCGGGCAGGACCTGAACCGGCTGTTCTGTGGCGCTCATGCCGGTCAAACCGGCTGGGAAGCTGAGCGTGTAGCCTTGCTGGAGCGGCTGGTCGCGGCATTTTTCCAAGTGCCCGGAAGAGCGCGTTGGCACTACGACCTGCATTCGGCCATGCGCCCGTCATGCCTACCCCAATTTGCCGTATGCCCCTGGGTCGCCGGGCGAACGGTATCTGAAGCGAGCCTATGGCGGCTGGGTGATGCCGCAGTTGATGCCGTTCTCGTTCAGGAGCGGCCGTCAGCCACGTTCAGTGCCCATACCGCCACCCGCCACGATGCCGACGCCTATACGGTGGAAGTCGCCGAGGCGCCTGGAGGCGGCTGGCCTGCTTGCCTGCCTCAACTCTTGGCAACGGTGCAAGGTTGGATCGAGGCACGCCCGCGGTCGCCCGATCTGCCTTTAAAGAAGCCGCAAGGGTTTCGTCTGGCTCGGGAAATCATCAAACGCAGCGAGGCGTTCGTCCTGCGCCTGCCCGCAGACATTCAAAATTTCACACCATTGCCTGCGGGCATGCTGCTTGCCGAAGACGGCACTCACCGGTGGGTCGCCGAAGGCACAGATGAGCGCATCCTGTTTCCGCTGGCGGATGTAGCGGTGGGTGAGCGTGCTGGCTTGCTCGTGGTGCCCAGACAGCTGTAGCTGCTGGGTCAGACACCCGTCGGCGGATTACGCAGCGATTCGTTTCCGGTCACTGTCGCGGTTTCCGTCGCGGCGCGCGCGTTACGTTCGAGCTGCTGCTGGTCCGATTCATGACGGTGCAGCGGCATGCTGTGGGAGCGCCCCTCTGCGAGTCGTGTGTGTTCCTCGAGTTCGCAGAGCACCCGCTTGGCTTCGCAGTGGCCGGTAAATCCGCGGGCTAGCGCCATACCGCCCATCGCAACCTGCAGGATGCCCCCCAGGCCGCCGCGGCTAAGGCCCTTGCCAAGAAAGAACAGCCCTCCGGCGATGGAGGCGGCGCGCTCCCAGCCCTGGACGTTCTGTGGGGTGTGTTTGTTGGATCCGAGGTTCATGGTCCTTCACTCCGTTGTGGTGTGAATCAGATGACCCTCCAGGCCGCCAGCCCGTTCCGCAACGCTTACGTCAGGCGTAAGCCGGTCCGACCTGCGGCCATTCCGGCTTACGCCTGGGTTAGATCGAAAACCTTGAGCAGGAACGCATATTCCAGGGCTACGTCCTTCAACGCTTGGTAGCGGCCGCTCATGCCGCCGTGCCCGGCGCCGAACTCGGTCTTGAGCAACAGCAGGCTCTCGTTGGTGCGGGTGGCACGCAACCTGGCGACCCACTTGGCCGCTTCCCAGTACTGCACACGGCTGTCGTTGTAGCCGGCAACTGCGAGCACCGGCGGATAGACCTGGGCCGTGATGTTCTCGTAGGGCGCATACGCCTTGATGCGCGCGTGGACGTCAGGCTGGTTCGGATCACCCCACTCGTCGTACTCGGTGACCGTCAGCGGCAGGTCCGGGTTGAGCATGGTGTTGAGAACGTCGACGAAGGGCACCTCGGCGATCGCCGCGCCGAATAGCGACGGTTTCAAGTTAAGGACCGCGCCGATCAGCAGGCCGCCCGCGCTGCCACCGCTGATGGCAAGTTGTGACGACGTGGTTAGCCCGTCGGCGATCAGTTGTTCGGCACAGGCAATGAAGTCTGTAAACGTGTTGGTCTTGTACTCCAGCTTACCCGCGCGGTACCAGGCTTCGCCAAGATCGCCGCCGCCGCGTACGTGAGCGATTGCAAACACGAAGCCGCGGTCGAGTAGCGAGAGGCGCGCATGCGAGAACCACGGGTCCAGGCTATGGCCGTAGGCGCCATAGCCATAGAGGTAGAGTGGGGCGGCCGAGGTAAAGGCGTCGCGGCGTCCAACCAGGCTGATCGGGACGCGGGTTCCGTCGGCCGCAGTGGCCCATATGCGCCGGCTTTCGTAAGCCTCTGCATCGAAGGGCCCTTCAACTGGCGTCTCCTTGAGCACCTGCTGTTCGCCGCTACCTAGCGTGAGCTGACGAATCTGTGCCGGGCGATTGAGCGCTTCGTAGCGCACGCGAATGACCGGGCTATGGAACTCCAGGGTGTTGTGCACGTGCAGGCTGTAGGCCGCGTCAGGCAACTGTAGGCGATAGGGCGGCGCGGCTTGCGGGCGAACCTCAATGATGGGCAGCCCGCCTTCGCGCAGGCTCAGCGTAAGCGCCGTTGCGTTCAGGCTGATGTCTTCCAGCATGACCGTGTCGTTGTGGGGAACGAGCACCTGCCAATGTTGGCGCTGCGGACTGGATTCAGGCGCTTGGTACAGCGCGAAATTGATGCCGGCCTGGTTACTGCGGATCAGCCAGCAGGGCTGCCCATCGAGCAGCCCATGATCGGGGAAATACTCGTGATCCTCTTCGCGCGGTGCCAGGCAGACCCACTCGCCCTCAGGGTAGTCCGCTGATAACACCCAGGCTTCGCTGGTCGTCTTGCTGTTGGCAAGGATGATCAGCTGGCGTTCGGAACTGGCCCGGTAGCAGTGGACGAAGTAGCGGCCGTCCGGGTCGTGGAAGGTTTCATGGCTGCCCGGCTCGCCAAGACGGTGGCGAAAGATCTTGTGTGGGCGGTGGGTTTCGTCGAGCTGTCCATAGAACAGGGTCTGGCTGTCATTCGCCCAGGTCATGCTGCCGTCGCAGTCATCAAAAGGCAGTTCACTGACCTCGCCGCTGGCCAGGTCTTTGACATACAGGCGATAAATCTCATCGCCCTCGCGGTCGAGGCTGTAGGCGAGTTTGCCGTGGTCCTGGCTGATGCTGAACGCACCCAGCGAAAGAAAGCCACCGGCGGCCAATTCGTTAGGGTCGAGTAGAAGCTGCTCGCTCTGCTCGTCGACGGTCAGTGAGCCATCGAGTGGGCGGGCGCAGCGGTAGTGGCGCGGGTATTCGTCGCCAGCGGTGGTGCGCTGGTAGTACAGCCACGGTCCCCAAGGCGACGGCAGGGACAGGTCGGTCTCGCGGATGCGGCCTTTGATTTCCTGAAACAGCTTTTCACGCAGCTCGGCCTCGCCAGCCAACTGCTCGTCAAGGTAGGCGTTTTCGGCCTTGAGGTAATCGAGCACATCCGGCGCGTCGCGGCTTTCCAGCCACTTGTAAGGGTCGGAGCCCTGGTCGGCACGGGCAATGGGGGCGGACATTCGAAACTCCTGGAGATGCCTGCGCGTGGAGGCGCGGCCGTGAACGTAAAGCGCGCAGTGTACTCGGCGCGTCGTGAATTTGTGACGACCAGCCGCAGGCGGGGTTCCAGTGCGTGGCGAAGCGGGCATCACGCATATGAATGATGATTGATGGATGCTGATCCGCCGGTTCGAATCGCACGCGTTGGGCGTCGGCTAGTCTTATCGGACTGATTGGCCGTGAGCCGAGTCGGCGGGCTGTTGGCGCCGATTGACAATGGCTCGCTTTTCCATGAAGGTGTGCTCACCCAAATCAAACGGGCGTATGAATCGAGCGTTTGCCCTGCAAGCGCCGTCTGCCCGGATTATCGTGTCGGTGGGTGTCGTTTCTCTGGGTCGCTTCCGCGGCCCGGTGGCGGTTCAAGGCCGCAGACGTGCGACACGTAACGTTCAGCTTCCATACCGTGGAGATCAGTTGATGATTTACGAAGGTAAAGCCATCACGGTTAAGGCTCTTGAGAGCGGCATCGTCGAATTGAATTTCGACCTCAAGGGTGAGTCCGTCAACAAGTTCAACCGCCTCACTCTCAATGATCTGCGCCAGGCCGTCGATGCCATCAAGGCGGATACCTCGGTCAAGGGCGTCATCGTCACCAGCGGCAAGGACGTATTCATCGTCGGCGCCGACATCACCGAGTTCGTCGACAACTTCAAGCTGCCGGACGAAGAGCTGGTCGCCGGTAATCTCGAAGCGAACAAGATCTTCAGCGATTTCGAGGACCTCGGCGTACCCACGGTCGCCGCGATCAACGGCATAGCCCTGGGCGGTGGTTTCGAAATGTGCATGGCGGCCGACTATCGCGTCATGTCGACCAACGCCAAGGTGGGTCTGCCTGAAGTCAAACTGGGCATCTACCCGGGCTTCGGCGGCACCGTTCGTCTGCCGCGCCTGATCGGTGTGGACAACGCTGTCGAGTGGATTGCCTCGGGCAAGGAAAACCGCGCTGAAGACGCCCTAAAGGTGCGTGCGGTCGATGCCGTGGTCGCCCCTGAGAAGCTGCAGGACGCTGCTCTGGACCTGATCAAGCGCGCCATCTCCGGTGAGCTGGATTACAAGGCCAAGCGTCAGCCCAAGCTGGACAAGCTCAAGCTCAACGCCATCGAGCAGATGATGGCCTTCGAAACCTCCAAGGGCTTCGTTGCCGGTCAGGCGGGTCCGAACTACCCGGCCCCGGTCGAGGCGATCAAGACCATCCAGAAAGCTGCCAACTTCGGCCGCGACAAGGCCATCGAAGTCGAGGCTGCAGGCTTCGTCAAACTGGCCAAGACCTCGGTTGCGCAGAGCCTGGTCGGTCTGTTCCTCAGCGATCAGGAACTGAAGAAGAAGGCCAAGGCCTACGACAAGCAGGCCCGCGACGTGAAACTGGCTGCGGTACTGGGCGCTGGCATCATGGGTGGCGGTATCGCCTACCAGTCGGCTGTCAAGGGCACGCCGATCCTGATGAAGGATATCCGCGAAGAGGGTATCCAGATGGGGCTGGACGAGGCCTCCAAGCTGCTCGGCAAGCGTGTCGAGAAAGGCCGTCTGACCGCTGACAAGATGGCTCAGGCGCTTAACGCGATCCGCCCGACCATGTCCTACGGTGATTTCGGCAACGTCGACATCGTCGTCGAAGCCGTGGTCGAGAACCCGAAGGTCAAGCACGCCGTGCTGGCCGAAGTGGAAGGCCACGTTCGCGAAGACGCGATCATCGCTTCCAACACCTCCACCATCTCCATCAGCTACCTGGCTCAGGCGCTCAAGCGGCCGGAAAACTTCTGCGGCATGCACTTCTTCAACCCGGTGCACATGATGCCGCTGGTGGAAGTCATTCGTGGTGAGAAGACCAGCGAAACCGCTATCGCCACCACCGTCGCCTACGCCAAGAAGATGGGCAAGAGCCCGGTCGTGGTCAACGATTGCCCAGGCTTCCTGGTCAACCGCGTACTGTTCCCGTACTTCGGCGGCTTCGCTCGCGCCATCGCCCATGGCGTCGACTTCGTTCGCGCCGACAAGGTGATGGAGAAGTTCGGCTGGCCCATGGGCCCGGCGTACCTGATGGACGTTGTCGGCATGGACACCGGCCACCACGGCCGTGACGTGATGGCCGAAGGCTTCCCGGACCGCATGAAGGATGACAGCAAGACCGCTGTTGACGTCATGTATGAGGCCAACCGCCTCGGTCAGAAGAACGGCAAGGGCTTCTACGCCTACGAGATGGACAAGAAGGGCAAGCCGAAGAAGGTGGTCGATCCCCAGGCCTATGAGCTGCTCAAGCCAATCGTCAGCGAGACCCGCGAGCTGTCCGACGAGGACATCATCAACTACATGATGATCCCGCTGTGCCTGGAAACCGTTCGGTGCCTGGAAGACAACATCGTCGAAACAGCTGCCGAAGCCGACATGGGTTTGATCTACGGCATCGGCTTCCCACCCTTCCGTGGTGGTGCGTTGCGCTACATCGATTCGATCGGCGTCGCCGAATTCGTCGCGATGGCCGACAAGTATGCCGACCTGGGCCCGCTGTACCACCCGACCGCGAAGCTGCGTGAGATGGCTGCCAACGGCCAGCGCTTCTACGGTTAATCGAGGAAAGAATATGAGCCTTAACCCGAGAGACGTCGTCATTGTCGACTTCGGCCGTACCCCGATGGGTCGTTCCAAGGGCGGCATGCACCGCAACACCCGCGCCGAGACCATGTCCGCGCACCTGATCGATGGCTTGCTGGCACGTAACCCCAAGGTCGACCCGGCCGAAGTGGAAGACGTGATCTGGGGCTGCGTCAACCAGACCCTGGAGCAGGGCTGGAACATTGCCCGCATGGCCTCGCTGCTGACCCGCATTCCCCACACCAGCGCCGCGCAAACCGTCAGCCGCCTGTGTGGCTCGTCGATGAGCGCGCTGCACACGGCCGCCCAGGCGATCATGACCGGCAACGGTGATGTCTTCGTCGTCGGTGGGGTCGAGCACATGGGCCACGTTGGCATGATGCACGGTGTCGATCCGAACCCGCAGCTGTCGCTGTATGCCGCCAAGGCGTCCGGCATGATGGGGCTGACCGCCGAGATGCTGGGCAAGATGCACGGCATCACTCGCGAACAGCAGGATGCCTTCGGTGAGCGTTCGCATCGCCTGGCGCATCAGGCAACCGTCGATGGCATGTTCAAGGATGAAATCATCCCGATGGAAGGCTACGACGAGAACGGCTTCCTCAAGGTCTTCGACTACGATGAAACCATTCGTCCGGAAACCACACTCGAGAGCCTGGCCGCGCTCAAGCCTGCCTTCAATCCGAAGGGTGGCACCGTCACTGCGGGTACCTCCTCGCAGATTACCGATGGTGCCTCGTGCATGATCGTCATGTCGGCGCAACGCGCGCAGGATCTGGGCATCCAGCCGATGGCCGTGATCCGCTCCATGGCCCTGGCAGGTGTCGACCCGGCCATCATGGGCTACGGCCCGGTACCGGCGACGCAGAAGGCGCTCAAGCGTGCCGGTCTGACCATGGACGACATCGACTTCGTCGAGCTCAACGAGGCTTTCGCCGCCCAGGCCCTGCCTGTGCTGAAGGACCTGAAGCTGCTCGACAAGATGGAGCAGAAGGTCAACCTGCACGGCGGCGCCATCGCGCTGGGCCATCCGTTCGGTTGCTCGGGAGCACGTATCTCCGGCACCCTGTTGAACGTGATGAAGCAGAAGGGCGGTACCCTCGGCGTGGCCACGATGTGCATCGGGCTGGGCCAAGGTATCACCACGGTGTTCGAACGCGTCTAAGCTGTCGGGAACGCGAAGACCGGGGCCACGCGCCCCGGTTTTGTTTTTCAAGCAGTGCTCGGACGGAGAATTCAGATGCAAGTAACGCCTGGCCGTTACCGCCATTACAAAGGCCCGGAATACCGGGTCTACGCGGTTGCCACCCATTCCGAAACGGAGGAGCCCGTGGTGTTCTACCAGGCGCTCTATGGCGATTTCGGGCTATGGGTACGGCCCCTGTCGATGTTCGTCGAAACGGTCGATGTCGATGGTGAGACGCTGCCGCGCTTCGCCTTGATCGAGGCGGAACCCAGCCGCTTTTGAAGGCCATGGATGAGCCTGGGCTTAACCCTCGTGCTTGACCTTGCGTCCGTCGCCACTATATATAGCGGTGCTTTTCCAGCAGAGCGTGCATCGCCGTGCGCTGCCGGGATTGGTAAAAAGACCCACCGGGCAGCGGCGCTGCCAAGGGATTTCGCAGTGGGTATGGAAGATTTCCGAGGCATTTCGTTGCCTCACCGCAGCGCTGGACTGGCCTGCTTCGCTTCTTTCTGCGGTACCGATCTGTGGTGTGCTGCGCCGCCGATCCACTCTTAAAGCCATCTCTAGATTCAGGAACCTTCCTCTCCATGGGTAAATCGCTGGTCATCGTGGAATCACCGGCCAAGGCCAAGACAATCAACAAGTATTTGGGCAACCAGTACGTGGTGAAGTCGAGTATCGGCCACATCCGCGACCTTCCCACCAGCGGCTCGGCCGTTCGCGAGCCGGCCAAGCGGGGCAAAGCCGCCGCCGAGGCACCTGCTTTGTCACCGAAGGAGAAGGCCAAGCGCCAGTTGGTCGCGCGGATGGGCGTCGATCCTGAGCATGGCTGGAAGGCTCGCTACGAAATTCTCCCTGGCAAAGAAAAGGTCATTGACGAACTGCGTAGGCTGGCCAAGGAAGCCGACACCATCTATCTCGCGACCGACTTGGATAGAGAGGGGGAGGCCATCGCCTGGCACCTACGCGAATCGATAGGCGGCGATGACAGCCGATACAAGCGCGTGGTGTTCAACGAAATTACCAAGAAGGCCATCCAGGAGGCCTTCGCTCAGCCGGGCGACCTGGACATCAACCGTGTCAATGCGCAGCAGGCGCGGCGCTTTCTTGACCGTGTGGTTGGCTACATGGTCTCCCCGCTGCTGTGGGCCAAGATCGCCCGCGGCTTGTCTGCCGGCCGCGTGCAGTCCGTCGCCGTAAAGCTGGTCGTCGAACGCGAGCGCGAGATCCGCGCCTTCGTGCCGGAGGAGTACTGGGAAGTTCATGCCGATCTTGCAACCTCTAGCGACGCCAAGGTTCGCTTCGAGGTGGCGCGTGAGAACGGCGAGGCTTTCAAGCCGCTGAATGAGAGCCATGCCATGGCAGCGCTGGAGCAGCTCAAGGGCGCCAGCTACAGCGTGGCCAAGCGCGAGGACAAGCCGACCAGCAGCAAGCCCTCGGCACCTTTCATCACCTCGACGCTGCAACAGGCGGCGAGCAATCGCCTCGGTTTCGGCGTGAAGAAAACCATGATGATGGCGCAGCGACTCTACGAAGCGGGCTACATCACCTATATGCGTACCGACTCGACCAACCTGTCCGCCGATGCATTGACCATGGTCCGTGGCTTTATCGAAGGCGAGTTCGGCGACAAGTACCTGCCGGAGAAGCCCAACTTCTATTCCAGCAAGGAGGGTGCACAAGAGGCCCACGAAGCCATCCGCCCTTCGGACGTCAACCTTCGGCCGAACCAGCTGTCTGGCATGGAGCGCGACGCGGAGCGCCTCTATGACCTGATCTGGCGCCAATTCGTGGCCTGCCAGATGCCGCCGGCTCAATACCTGTCCACCAGCGTGACTGTGACAGCCGGCAACTTCGAATTGCGTGCAAAGGGGCGCATCCTCAAGTTCGACGGGTATACCAAGGTGATGCCGCAGCAGAGCAAGAGCGGTGAGGACGATGTACTGCCGGAAATGAACAAGGGCGACGGGATGAAGCTGGTCAAGCTCGACCCGAGCCAGCACTTCACCAAGCCGCCGGCGCGTTACTCCGAGGCCAGCCTGGTCAAGGAAATGGAAAAGCGCGGCATCGGCCGGCCGTCGACCTATGCGGCGATCATCTCGACCATCCAGGACCGCGGCTACGTCTCGCTGCACAACCGCCGCTTCTATTCCGAGAAGATGGGCGACATCGTCACCGAGCGGCTCTCCGAGAGTTTCAATAACCTGATGGACTACGGCTTCACTGCCGGCATGGAAGAGCACCTCGACGACGTGGCCCAGGGCGAGCGTGAGTGGAAGCACGTACTCGATGAGTTTTACGGTGACTTCCGCAACAAGCTTGAGCTTGCCGAGGGCAGCGAGAACGGTATGCGCGCCAACCAGCCGACGCTGACCGACATTCCCTGCAAAGTTTGTGGCCGGCCGATGATGATCCGTACGGCTTCGACCGGCGTATTCCTGGGTTGCTCGGGCTACAGCCTGCCTCCCAAGGAGCGCTGCAAGTCGACCGTCAATCTGGTTCCGGGTGACGAGATCGCCGCGGATGACGAAGGCGAGTCCGAGTCCCGCGTGCTGCTGGGCAAGCATCGTTGCCCGATCTGCAGCACCGCGATGGATGCTTATTTGTTAGACGAGACGCACAAGCTGCATATTTGTGGCAACAATCCCGACTGTACTGGTTACGAAATCGAAGAAGGTCAGTACCGGATCAAGGGCTACGAAGGCCCAAGCCTCGAATGCGACAAATGCGGTAGCGAAATGCAGCTCAAGACTGGGCGCTTCGGCAAGTTCTTCGGTTGCACCAACGCCGAATGCAAGAACACGCGCAAGCTGCTACGCAATGGCGAGGCGGCGCCGCCGAAGATGAATGCAGTGAAAATGCCGGAGCTCAAGTGCGAGAAGGTGGATGACACGTACGTCCTGCGCGATGGCGCGTCCGGCCTGTTCCTGGCGGCGAGCCAGTTCCCGAAGAATCGCGAAACCCGTGCACCGTTGGTCAAGGAGCTCATTTCTCACCGCGACGAGATCGATCCGAAATACCATTTCTTGCTCGATGCGCCGCAGCAAGACCCGGAGGGGCGCCCCGCAGTCATTCGCTTCAGCCGCAAGACCAAAGAGCAATACGTGCAATCGGAGGTCAACGGAAAGCCGACCGGCTGGAAGGCATTCTTCGATGGCGGCAAGTGGAAGGTCGAAGACAAGAGCACTCCGAAGTAACATCCACTTGGGCCGGCCGCCACATAGGTGCTCCGGCTCAACCTCAACTCAGTGGAGACCACCGCCATGGCGCACGAGCTCTATACGCGGACCAACCAGAAAATCTACTTTGCCGGTTTGTCCCTTGAAAGCTGGCGACGCGCCGAGGAAAAGAGCGGGCTGAATGCGCCCGGCCTGATCCAGGCCGAGCGGGAGGCGAGCTTATTCCACCTGTATGGCGCCGTGCTTGGCTTGTGCCATGAGGTCGCCGGTTACTACCGCCTGCCCAACGCCGGCGAACCCCGTGTCGAGGCGATGCTGATTGGCCAGGCCAGCCCCAGCCCGGAGTTCAGCGAACTCATGGAGCTCACGGCGAACGACGAAACCTGGCTTGCGCAATTGCTCAAAGCGCATGCTGGATTGTTCGAGCCACCGCGCGCACCCGCAAAGGCCAAGACAGACCCAAGCCTGCCGATCATCGAAGCGGTGAGCATTGGCGAAGAACGCCCGGCGTTGTCTCGCGAGCAGGTCGAAACCTGGCGGCAAGACCTCAAGGCACTGGCGCTGCGTTTTCGTGAGGCGCTTACCGAGTGGTAACGCCTCGGGTTCGCTGCCGTGGAAGAAGCACGAGCGCGATGCCCCCGAGAATGGCCAAGCCGGCGAGCACGATGCGCCCGGTAAGGCTTTCACCCAACAACAGGCTTCCAGCGAGGGCTGTGATCAGCGGTACGCTCAACTGGACACTGGCACCCTGAACGGCGCTGAGTCCCGGTAGTGCGGCATACCAGATCGCGTAGCCGATCCCCGACGTCAGGGCGCCGGACGCTAAGGCATACAGCGCGCCGGTCGAATCCCAGTCTAGCCGCGCCATCGCGGCCACGCACAAAGCTGCCGCGATAGGCGTCCCGCGCGCGAAATTGCCCGCTGTGGTTGCCAGCGGGTTCGGCCTTCCTTTGCCCATTAGCGAGTACGCCCCCCACGCGACGCCTGATACAACCATCAGCAGCGAAGCTACCAACGGGGGCGCGCTTGCACCCGGAAGCAGGAGCGCGACCACGCCGGCGGCAGCCAGAAGCATGCCGCCGATCTGCATGGCCACTAGGCGTTCGCCGGACAATAGGCCCCACCCGATCATGCTGAGCTGGACTGCTCCGAATAGCAGTAATGCCCCAGCGCCGGCGTCGAGCTGGACGTAGGCATAGGAAAACGCAGCGGCGTACGCGAACAGGGCGAGCGCGCCGCGCCAGCTCCCGGCGGGCGCGGTTGTCTTCGCTCGCATACGCACGATTAACCAGAGCACACCGGCGCCAGCGAACAGGCGTAACGCCGTGAACGTGGCCGGATCGATTGTGCTGTCCCGCAGCGCGGCGCGGCACAGCAATGAGTTACCGGCGAAGGCAAGCATGGCCAGAGCGGTGAGCAAGTAGGTCCGCGACGTCATAGGGGTTGGGTCCGCATGGCTGGGCTGCACAAGCCCCGACGGGCCATGCTACTGCGCGGTGAAGGTCCGGTGCATCCGCGATCGAATGCCAGTCCGTGGATCTCGAAGGTGAGGGCTGGCGGTCAAGTCGGTGGCTGCTACAATGCCGGCCTTTCACGAGAGAGCCAGTCCTATGCCAACCTCATTTCTTGAAATCGTCGAGCTCCCCGATGGCAGCATCGTGTTGCGTCGCGCCGATGACGAAGGGGTGCTGGTAACGCTGGATTTCTCCGACGACGCGAAAGCATTCCTGCAAGGGCAGCATGTGGAAATCGCCAAAGCGATGTTCAATGTGGGTGTTCAGATGGCGGGGCGGATGTCGGAAGGGGAAATCGAGCAGGAAGAGGCGCCACGCGTCCTGCATTGAGTGAGAGGGGCGTTGCGCCCTGATTTAACGTCCGGCACTTTCCATGTGCCGTTTCCATGGCCGGGTTCAGGCCATTCGGATGTTCAAGCTTTGAGCGCCGCCCTGTTCGGCCGCGGCGCGTAGCTTGGCCCTGCTGTTACGGTCCAAGCGGTCGAACCAGGTAATCACTGTATGGCTGCAACCGGACATCAGCGCTTTGCAGGCAAGGTCAAGTGCGCCTTGAGTGGCTTTCTCGGGCAAGAGCAAGATGCGGTCTCGGTTGAAGCCGCTTTCCTTCAGCCAACCATGCGAAAGTGAGCCGGGCGGTGCGATCAGCGTTAGCCAACGGGTGTCAGCAGCCTGGCTAAGATCGCGAAGAATAGGTGCAATCAGCAGCCGGCAATGCGCTTCGCTACCGGTCAACATCATTTCGCTGAGACGTTCTTCAGCGGGGGCTGTCACCTGAATCTTGCTGAAGGGGCTTACGGCTTGGGAAAGCATTCCCTCGAACAGGGACAGCTGTGGCGGGTTGCCTGCAACGGGTAGTGGTTGATACTGCATGAACCTCTCCTTAACGGCGAATCACGCCGACACTCAAGCCTTCTATCACCAGTTCCTGCTGCTCAAGGTCGACTTCAATTGGGGCGAACTCGGGATTTTCGGCCAATAGCCAGACCTTGTTGCCCTCTCGCTTGAAGCGTTTGACGGTCACTTCATCATCCAAGCGTGCTACCACGACCTGGCCATTCCGGGCTTCGCGCGTGGTGTGCACTGCAAGCAGGTCACCATCGAATATCCCGATATCCTTCATGCTCGTTCCACGGACGCGCAAAAGGTAATCGGCACGGGGATGGAAAAATGCAGGGTTGATCTGACAAGATTCTTCGATGTTCTGTGCTGCAAGAATGGGGGCGCCGGCCGCCACTCGCCCAATCACTGGTAGCCCGCTGTCCTCTGCGGCAGGTTCGAAGCCTGGCACCCTGATGCCACGAGAGGCGCCAGGGGTCATCTCGATAGCGCCCTTGCGCGCCAATGCCTTAAGGTGCTCCTCGGCGGCATTCGGTGACTTGAACCCTAGCTCCTGCGCAATTTCTGCACGTGTCGGTGGGTAGCCGTTGTCTTCGAGGCAGCGCTTGATGAAGGCGAGGATTTCCGACTGCCGCGGGGTCAGTTTGATCATGGAGGCACTCTGTTCTTATATACAGGTGCTGGGATTATATACAGTGTATTGGTCATGGCAATCGTTGTGTGGTTGAGCCAGGTGCGGGCATGGTGCAAGCTTTCGGCCTCCGAGCCGGGTGTCCAGGGGTTTCAGGTTGACTTGGTAAAGGCCGGAACGTAAGTTTCAAACACTTGTTTGGTGTGCGGGAGCAGGCATGGCGCAGTCGGAAACAGTCGAGCGAATTCTGGACGCAGCGGAACAGCTGTTTGCAGAAAAAGGCTTCGCCGAAACGTCACTTCGCCTGATCACCAGCAAGGCCGGGGTCAACCTCGCTGCGGTCAACTACCACTTCGGCTCGAAGAAGGCGCTGATCCAGGCAGTGTTCTCCCGGTTTCTCGGCCCCTTCTGTGCCAGCCTGGAGCGCGAGCTCGACCGGCGCGAAGCGCAGTCCGATAAGACCGATACGCTCGAAGAATTACTGGAAATCCTGGTAGAGCAGGCGCTCGCGGTAAAGCCACGCAGCGGCGATGACCTGTCGATCTTCATGCGCCTGTTGGGACTGTCGTTCAGCCAAAGCCAAGGTCACCTGCGTCGCTATCTGGAGGATATGTACGGCAAGGTATTCCGCCGTTACATGATGCGTGTGCACGAGACCTCGCCGGCTATCCCGCCTATCGAGCTGTTCTGGCGCGTGCATTTCATGCTTGGGGCCGCTGCGTTCAGCATGTCGGGAATCAAGGCACTCCGTGCGATGGCCGAAAACGACTTCGGCGCAAAGACGTCGACAGAGCAGGTCATGCGTATGATGGTGCCGTTCCTCGCTGCCGGCATGCGTGCCGATTCAGTCGGGCTCGACCCGTCATTGGCGCAGGCTCATCCGATCGCCAGGCGTAATGCGTTGGCATTGCCTGCCAAGGGTTGAGTTCACCGGCCTGGGTCGATCGGATAAGCTACCGGCCTATGTCCGAACTCGATCTTCTCCATATATCTATCGCTGACCAACAGCTGTACGGCTTCGCCCGTAATCAGATGCGGGTTCGCATCCCGGTCTCTACGGCGCTCAACGGCGCTGGCGAGCAAAACGGCTCCGGTTGCACACCTCGTGGGCGTCACCGGGTTCGTGCGCGCATAGGCGACGGTTTGCCAGAAGGTGCCGTGCTTCGGGGCCGTCGCTGGACAGGCGAGATCTGGAGCCAGGCGCTGCATGCTCAATTTCCCGGCCGCGACTGGATTCTGTCCCGTATCCTCTGGCTCAGCGGCTGCGAACCAGGCTTCAACCGCATGGGGCAGGTCGACACGTTCCGTCGCTACATCTATTTGCACGGCACGCCCGATACCGAGCCCATGGGCGTGCCGCTTTCTCATGGCTGCATCCGGCTGCGCAATGCGGATTTGCTCGCTCTCTTTTCTCTCGTGCCGGCCGGTTGCGAAGTGAGGATCGAGGAGGCGGCATGCCCGACGTGGGCAAGCGCAGTGCTGGATGAAGGAACCACATCCTGATGCAAGGTTCGTTGATGCTGGACATCGCCGGCACTTGGTTAACTGCGGAAGACCGTCATCTTCTGCGGCAACCGGAGGTAGGTGGCCTGATTCTCTTCGCTCGCAACATCGAGCACCCAAAGCAGGTGAGCGAGCTCACGCGTGCTATTCGCGCCATTCGTCCTGATCTGCTCCTCGCCGTAGACCAGGAGGGCGGGCGTGTACAGCGCTTGCGCCGGGATTTCGTACGCCTCCCGGCAATGGGGGAGCTGGCCAGTCGCGACGATGCTCCACAGCTGGCCGAAACCTGTGGTTGGGTCATGGCCACGGAGGTGCTGGCCGTCGGGCTGGATTTCAGCTTCGCGCCGGTCCTGGACCTGGATTACCAGCGCAGTGCGGTGATTGGCGCTCGGTCGTTCGGTGGCGACCCCCAGCGCGTCGGCGAACTCGCCGGAGCATTCATCCGTGGCATGCGCCGTGCGGGGATGGCAGCGACCGGCAAGCATTTCCCTGGACATGGCTGGGCTGAGGCCGATTCGCATGTTGCCATTCCGGTTGATGAGCGCCCGTTAGAACTGATTCGCCAGCAGGACATGCTGCCGTTCCGTCAGTTGGGTTTCGAGCTGGATGCTGTCATGCCCGCGCATGTCATCTATCCCGCCGTTGACGACCAGCCGGCCGGCTTCTCCCGCCGCTGGTTGCAAGACATGCTCCGTGGCGAGCTCGGCTTCGGCGGGGTGATCTTCAGTGACGATCTGTCGATGGCCGGCGCGCACGTTGCGGGTGATGCGGCCGGTCGCATCAAGGCCGCATTGCAGGCTGGCTGTGACATGGGCCTCGTCTGTAATGATCGTGCTGCTGCCGAGCTGGCCCTGACCGCGCTGCAGCGGATGGAGGTGCGGGCGCCCGGGACGCTGGCGACCATGCGCCGACGCGTGATCGGCACCCTGGAATACAAGCAAAATCCGCACTGGCGAGCTGCCATCGAACGTCTCAAAGCGGCTGGCCTGATCGCCTGAGGCAAGGAAAACGCATGACTGTCCACGCCATCATCGGCGGTACTGGCCTGACTGAATTAGCTGGCCTGGCCCTGAGCGAAGCACATTTCATCGAGACGCCTTACGGTCCGCCGTCTGCCGATATCCTGCGCGGCGAGTATGCCGGTAACGAGGTGTTGTTTCTTGCACGTCATGGGCACCCGCACCGGCTTCCTCCGCATCAGGTCAACTATCGCGCCAATCTGTGGGCGTTGAAGCAGGCGGGTGCCGAGGCAGTCATCGCGGTCAACGCCGTCGGCGGCATTCACGCTGCGATGGCGGCCGGTCACCTCTGCGTGCCGCGTCAGCTGATCGACTACACGCACGGGCGCGAGCACACCTTCTTCGATGGCGACATCGAGCACGTCACCCATGTCGATTTCAGCTTTCCCTATGATGAGTCGTTGCGCCAGCGATTGATTGCCGCGCTTGCCGCCGAAGGTTATGCGTACAGCAGCCACGGCGTTTATGGCTGTACGCAGGGCCCCCGGCTGGAAACGGCTGCCGAAATCGCGCGGATGGAGCGAGACGGTTGCGACATCGTGGGCATGACCGGGATGCCCGAAGCGGTACTGGCACGTGAACTCGGCCTGCCTTATGCGTGCCTGGCGCTGGTGGTCAATCCTGCGGCGGGCAAGACAGCCGGGATCATCACCATGGCGGAGATCGAGACGGCGCTCAATGAAGGCATTGGCAAGGTCCGTGGCGTGCTCGCGCGTGCCTTGCTTGGCTAGGCCCCGCGGCCGAAGGCGTGAAAGGAGGCAATCCACCCGCGATGATCGCGGCTTCAGGCTCTAGCAGGCGGCGGTAGCAAAGTCGTAGCACAGACGTGCTAAATTCGCCCACCAGTGCATTGCAGGCCGAAGTCCGCTTGCTACACTTGGCCGTCCTTTGGAGTACCGGAATGCTGTACCACGCGCCTATAAAAAGAATATCCAGAGTTGTGGTCCTGCTAGGGTTGCTGTCCGTCAGTGCGGGCTGCTCGACCTGGTTCTCCAGTGACTTTGAGGATCCTGAAGTCCAGCTGACGGATGTCGAGATCATTAAGGCGCGATTGCTCGAACAGCAATTCATGCTGCGCTTTCGTATCGACAATCCCAACGAGCGGAGCCTGCCGGTACGCGGGCTCGTCTATCGCGTCCATCTCAACGAAATCGAACTGGCCAGTGGAGAATCCAGCGCATGGGCGACGGTCCCGGCCCATGGGTTCGAGTATTACGAAGTACCGGTGCATACCAATCTCTGGCGTCACATGAAGTACATCGTCCGGCTGCTGGAAAAACCGGACAGGCCAATCGCCTATCGTCTGGATGGCGAGCTGAAAACCGGTTTGATGCTCGGTCGGGGCGTGCACATCTCAACCAATGGCGAGATAATCCCCGGCAACTTTCTTCCGGAGTAGCGACACTGATGAACCAGCAGCAACCTCATGTGCACGGGCCCGATTGCAACCATGACCATGACCATGACCATGACCATGACCACGCCCACCACGTCCACGGGCCGCATTGCAACCATGGCCATGATCCCGTGCGTAATCCGCTGAAGAGCATCGGCCGCAACGACCCCTGTCCGTGCGGCAGTGAGAAGAAATTCAAGAAGTGCCACGGAGCCTGACGCGCATATGACGTCCTGGGCCATCCTCCTGATCGTCGCCGGGCTGCTTGTCGTTGCAGCGCTGGCAGGTTATGCCCTGTACCTATGGCGCAAGGTTTGGCGACGTGAGCAGCAGTTGGCTGACCTGCAGGCCAGCCAGCACGCTGCGCTGGCGGAGGACCTTCGTATCCTTGCAGGCAGCCTGCTCGACGAGCAGGTTCCGCTCATCGAAGGGGCCATCCGCATCAAGGTGTTACTCGACAACTACGACGCGCAGTTGGGCCAGGACCCGCGATGCGAAGTCTTCCAGCGTCTGTTCGATGCCACAGCGACCGTGCCGACGCACGCCGCCTGGAACGCCCTGGACAAGACCGACCGCCGTCGCCACGAAGCGTCGTTCAGCGCGTTGGAACTGCAGCACAAGGCCGAAGCCCGGCGCTCAGCGCGCTGGCTGCTCGACGAAGCCCTGCCTAAAGGGCGACAGGCTGCCTGATCTGGTGCGCCGCCAACCTCTATTCTCTTGTTTCCCTATCGGGTTTGCGTGCGAGGAGCCTTCGATGTCCCTGCGTCTGCCACATGTTGTGCTTCGCCTTGCCCTGGGGGCTGCGTTGGCGGCCGGGGGGCTCTCAGGGTGCCAGGCCTATCTTGATAGCCGTTACAGTGACAGCCTGCCGCCCGCGCAGGGTGTTCAGGCGATCACTGGCCTCGACAAGAGCGTCAGCATCAGGCGCAACGCGCTTGGTATGCCGCTGATCGAGACGGCGACTTTCCACGATGCACTGTTCGGGCTGGGCTATATCCATGCTACCGATCGCTTGAGTCAGATGGTCAGCCTGCGGCTCATGGCGCAGGGTCGCCTGGCGGAAATGGCAGGCCCTGGCGTGCTCGACGTCGACCGTTTCATGCGGGCAGTGAATCTGCGTCAGAGCGCGTCGGTCCTTTATCGAGACAGCTCGCCGCGTCTCAAGCAGTTCTTCGAAGTCTATGCGCGTGGCGTCAACGCTTACCTGTTCCGTCACCGCGACCGCTTGCCTATGGATCTCGCCGCTGCCGGCTACCAGCCGGAATACTGGAAGCCGGAAGATTCGGTGCTGGTGTTCTGCCTGCTCAACTTCGGACTTTCGATGAACCTGCAGGAGGAAATCGCCTCACTGGTGCTGGCGCAGAAAGTCGGCAGCGACGCGCTTGCGTGGCTGGTGCCGACCTATCCAGACGAAGCCTTGCCGGTCGAGGAGGCGCAGAAGCTCGCGGGGCTGGACCTGAGCGGAACCATCCCGGGGCTCGCTGCCGTGGAAGGGGCGGCCAGGCATGTCGCGGGGGTGAACATGCTCGGCGTGGCGGCCTCGAATAACTGGGCGGTCTCGGGCCGCCTCACCCGCAGTGGCAAGCCATTGCTGGCCAATGACACGCATCTTCCGTTGTCGATGCCTTCGTATTGGAACTACGTGCAGATCAGAGCGCCGAAATTTCAGGCTGCCGGGGTGACCATTGCGGGCGTGCCGGCCTTGGTCGCTGGCTTCAACGGCAAGCTGGCGTGGGGCATGACCATGGTCATGGGCGATACCCAGGATCTGTTCCTCGAGCAGGTGCGGCGTGAAGGCGGCCAATGGCGCTACCTCGCAGACGGCAAGTGGTTGCCGATGCGTGAGCGGCACGAAACCTTCATTGTCAAAGGCCAGCGGCCGATCCGCGAGACGATCTACGAAACCCGTAACGGTCCGTTGCTCAATAGCGTGCTGGGTGAGCGACGGCATCCACTACAGCCGATCCGGATGAACAGCGGTTACGGCATTGCATTCAAGAGCCTCCCGTTCGAGGGGGATCGTTCGTTGGACGCCTTCTTCGATCTCTCCCGAGCGCAGTCGGTCGACCAGGCGTTCGAGGCGACGCGAGAGATTCGCGCGGCCGCGCTGAACATTCTGTTTGCCGATGAGCAGGGTATTGGGTGGCAGGTAACGGGGCGCTTCCCCAACCGTCGCGAAGGGCTCGGTCTGTTGCCGTCGCCGGGTTGGGAAGGCCGCTACGACTGGGATGGTTTCGCCGATCCGATGCTGCATCCCTATGATCAGGACCCCTCGCAAGGGTGGCTGGCTACGGCCAACCACCGCACGGTGCCCAAGGGTTACGGCATGCAGTTGTCCAATTCCTGGTATTACCCGGAGCGTGCCGAGCGCATCGCCGAGCTGCTTTCCACAGGCAAGCAGGACACTCGCAGCACGATCGCGATGCAATACGACCAGACGACGCGCTTCGCGGCCAAGCTGAAGGCGATGTTCGATGCGCCAGGCATGGCCGGACCGTTGACGGCAGCGATCGACGCGCTTGCCGAGCCAGCGCGTAGTGACGCACGCCTGGCGCTGTCCCGGTTAATGCGTTTCGACGGCGTACTGGCGCCTGACTCTGCCGATGCGGCCTTGTATGAGGCATTTCTGAGCGAATCGGCGCGTGCGATTTTTCTCGATGAGTTAGGTCCAGACACGAGCCAGGCATGGCAGGCGCTGGTGGAAATGGCCAACGCGTCCTACTCGGCACAGGCTGACCATCTGCTGGGCCGGGACGACAGCCCATTCTGGAATGACGTCTCCACAGCCGAGCAGGAAGATAAACCCAGGATTCTGGCACGCTCACTGGCTGCCGCGGTCGCTTACATGAGGCAGGCCCAGGGTGCGAACCCCGACGCTTGGCGCTGGGGAGGCCTGCACACCTACCAGTGGCGCACAGAAAGCAGCCGGCTGGCGCCCTATCTGCCGCTGGGCCAACGCAACAGCCTGAAAGCGATTTCTGGCTATCTGGACCGTGGCCCCTACGCGGCGGGTGGGGACTTCAGCACGTTGAACGTGTCGGCCTATCGTTGGGGTGACAGCTTCGATACCTGGCTGATCCCGGCGATGCGCATCGTGGTGGACTTCGGGCGGGACGAACCCATGATTGGGCTAAACAGCTCGGGCCAGTCCGGCAACCCGGCGAGCCCGCACTATGCGGACGGGATCGATGCCTGGCTGAAGGGTCAATACCAGAGCTTTCCATTCAGGGGTGATAACCTGGACAAGGTGTACGGCAACCAACGGCTCTTGCTGACGCCGGCACCGCAACAGGCAGCACCCGCGCGCTGATTGCTGCTAGGCGCGCACCACTTCGATCACTCGGATCGTATGAAGATCCGGATAATGCCAGCGCACATCGACATCCCATAGCCGAGTGCCGTATCGACGGTCTGGCGGTGGCGTCTGGTACGCCGGACGCGGATCCTGACTTAGGCACTGCCTGATCAGCTCAACGAGCGGCTCGCCGAGCCGCTGTTCCTCCTGGCTGGCCTGCGCCAGTGCTTCGTCAGACCAGATGACGTCGATCATCTCCGGTGCGCTGGTCGCAAGGCCGTTGTGCGCCTCGGCAATCGAGTCGGCGTAGGGCACGTACGGCTTGATATCCAGCACAGGTGTGCCGTCGAGCAAGTCGATGCCGGAGAGAAATAGCCGACCGGGTTCGATGCGCTCCAGCCGGACGACCGACTGCCCGATGCCGTTGGGACGATGCGTCGCCCGCGTGGCGAAAACACCGACCATGCGATTGCCACCCAGGCGCGGCGGGCGAACCCGCAGTCGCGGTTGCTGCTCAAGGGTTTCGTGAAAAAGAAAGAGCAGCCAGACGTGGCTGACCCGCTCGAGCCCTTCGACGGCTGTCGGTTGGTCAAACGGGGCAATCAATTCCAGCACGCCTCGCGCGGCTGGCGCCAGGTGGGGTTGGCGCGGGATGGCGAATTTTTCCTTGAAGCAGGAGCGGACGAAGCCAATGGGCGAGACGTAATAAGGCATGTCGGCAAGCAGCGTTGGTAGGGGCGTCTATCTTAGCGAACGCAGCGCGTCACAAGGGCGCGCAATGAAGCGCGTGTCGGCTATAACGCGCCTAAAGCCAGGGTTGGCGTGCAGAGTTGCCGATATTCGTGTAGGATAGCCGCCCTTTTTTAGAACATAGGCTATTTTTGATTTACGGCTGCATGGCTGCACCTGTTTCCGCGCCAAGATCGCGACGATCTTTGGTGGCATTCGGCGTACCGCACCTCGGTATGACTTCTTTTGGCAGCGACCTTCGCTGCCTCCAAGGCAGCGCCCCGGTCTGCCGCTTCCATCGCACCGCGATGTCCCCAAGCCAGAACAAGTTCAGGAGAACGAACTGATGAACGAGGCTGAGCTCTCACCCAATGACAAGGATCCATCCCCTGACCGTATCAACCCGGTCGTCTTCTACAGTTCCGCGATTGCCATCGTTGCCTTTGCGCTGTGGACGATGTTTTCCACCGACGCATCGCTGAACGTGATCAATGCCGTGCTCGGCTGGATCTCCGACACCTTCGGCTGGTTCTACTTTCTCGCCGTTGTGGCCTACCTGACCTTCGTCGTGGTGATTGCGACAAGCCGCTACGGCAAGATTCGGCTCGGGCCCGATCACTCGAAGCCGGAATTCAACGTACTGACCTGGGCGGCCATGCTGTTTTCCGCCGGGATCGGGATCGACTTGCTGTTCTTCTGCATCGCCGAACCCATTACCCAATTTCTCGAGCCGCCGATCGGTGAAGGCGGCACCTACCAGGCGGCGCGCCATGCCATGGAGCTGACATTCCTGCATTGGGGGTTGTCCGGGTGGGGCGTTTATACGTTGGTTGGCATGTCGCTGGCGTACTTCAGCTTTCGCCAGGGGTTGCCGCTGTCGATCCGCTCGTCGCTCTATCCCATTTTCGGCAAGGGCATCTATGGACCGATCGGGCACACGGTGGATACCGCGGCGGTGTTGGGCACCGTGTTCGGCATTGCGACCAGTCTAGGTATCGGCATTATCCAGCTCAATTTCGGCCTCAATTACATTTTTGGAGTGCCGGAAGGGACCTTCACGCAGGCTGTCCTGGTGGTGCTCATCGTCGTGTTCTCGGCGATATCTGCCGCGACCGGTGTCGAGCGAGGCATTCGCCGCTTGTCTGAATTCAACATGCTGCTGGCCGTTCTGCTGTTGCTCTTCGTGCTGTTCGCTGGCGAGACGACCTTCCTGCTCAACGCGCTGGTGATGAACATCGGCGACTACTTCTCGAACTTCATTAGCCTGTCGTTCGATACCTATGCCTATGAGCAACCCACTGACTGGCTAAACGCCTGGACCGTGTTCTTCTGGGCCTGGTGGATCGCGTGGGGGCCTTTCGTTGGCCTGTTCCTGGCACGCATCTCGCGCGGCCGGACGATTCGCGAGTTCGTCGTCGGCACGCTTTTGCTGCCGCTGGCTTTCATGATGGCCTGGATGTCGATCATGGGTAACAGCGCGATCGAGATGGTCATGCAGGGCGCGGTGGAGTTCGGTGCCCAGGCGGTCAGCAACCCGGGATCGTCGATTTACCTGTTCTTGCAAAGCCTGCCCTGGGCCGGACTGACCACGACGGTTGCGACTGTGCTGGCGATTGTCTTCTTCGTCACCTCGGGCGACTCGGGCTCCCTGGTGTTGTCCAACTTCACGTCGATCCTCAAGGATGCCAACAGCGATGCGCCCGTGTGGATGCGCGTGCTCTGGGCCGCGATCATCGGCGTCTTGACGTTGGCCTTGTTGATCGCAGGCGGACTGACCGCGCTCCAGGGCACGGTTGTAATCATGGGCCTGCCATTTTCAATCGTGCTGGTGTTCATGATGGTGGGCTTGTTCAAGGCGCTGCATGTCGAAGGGGTAATGGCGGACAGCTACCAGAAAAGCCTCGCCGGGCATCTGTCCGGTCGCGCGACGCTGGAGCATGCACAGATGAACTGGAGCCAGCGGTTGTCCCGTGCCATGAGTTTTCCGAGCCTGTCGCAGATCCGTCGCTACCTGAAGGAGACCTGCCGGCCCGCAATGGAAGAGATCCAGAAGGCCCTCGGCGAGAAGGGCGTGCCGGTGGAGATCATTGAAGGTGAGGCCGGCAATGAACATCTCATCCTCAACGTGAACCTCGGCACGGAGCTGGATTTCACCTATCAGATCTGGCCGCTGCGCAGCGCCATGCCGTCCTTTGCCGTACGCACCTCCAGCAGCAGCGCGCACTACTACCGGCTCGAGGCGCACCTGCGCCAAGGCAGCCTGGGCTACGACCTCATGGGGTATTCCAAGCGCCAGCTGATCGAGGACATTCTCGACCACTACGAGCATCACATGCAGTTCCTGCACCTGCAGCGCGAGAAAGGGACCTTGGCAGACGGCGCATCCGAGCCCGGCACTACCGGCAGTCATTGACGCGCTCGCGCAGCGGCTTACCCGTCGGTGCGCGGCAACTCCAACCGCGGCGGCGTCCACGAGACGCCGCCAAACGGACATCCGCAAGAGGTACATCATGGCCCGTTACCCACGGCAACAACTGTATATCCACGGCGCCTACGTCGACGCCAGCAGCGGCCGCCATTTCGAAAGCATCAACCCCGCCAATGGCGAAGTGCTCGCCGAGGTGGCGCAGGCGTCGGCCGAAGACCTCGAACGCGCAGTCAGCAGCGCAGAACAGGGGCAGCGGATCTGGGCATCCTTCACCGGCATCGAACGCGCACGAGTGATGCGCAAGGCCGTGGATATTCTGCGTGAACGCAACGACGCGCTGGCACACCTGGAAACACTGGACACCGGCAAGCCGATCAGTGAAACACGCACGGTCGACATCGTCACCGGCGCCGACGTGCTCGAATATTACGCAGGCTTGGCGCCGGCCATCGAAGGCGAGCAGATCCCGTTGCGTGACACCAGCTTCGTCTACACACGCCGCGAGCCGCTTGGGGTGGTTGCCGGCATAGGTGCCTGGAACTACCCGATCCAGATTGCACTGTGGAAGGCCGCGCCGGCACTTGCAGCCGGCAACGCAATGATCTTCAAACCGAGCGAGGTGACGTCGCTCAGCGCGCTCAAGCTCGCCGAAATATTTACCGAGGCGGGCCTGCCCGCTGGCGTATTCAACGTGCTGACCGGCACGGGAACCGAAATCGGCGCATGGCTGACCGAACATCCACGCATCGCCAAGGTGTCCTTTACCGGAGGCGTGGCGACCGGCAAAAAGGTCATGTCGACTGCCGCGGCGTCCTCGCTCAAGGACGTGACCATGGAGCTGGGCGGCAAGTCGCCGCTGATCGTGTGCGAAGACGCGGACCTCGATCGGGCCGCGGACATCGCCGTGATGGCCAACTTCTTCAGCTCGGGTCAGGTGTGCACCAACGGCACGCGTGTGTTCGTACCGCGGCACATGGCGGCGGAATTCGAAACCAGGCTGCTTGAGCGGATCGGGCGTATTCGTATGGGCGACCCGTTGGACGAACAGACGAACTTCGGGCCAATGGTCAGCTTCGCCCATATGCAGAACGTGCTCGGCTACATCGAAAAGGGCAAGGCGCAAGGCGCGCGGTTGCTGTGTGGTGGCGGTCGAGCGACGCAAGGCGATCTCGCTCGGGGGGCTTACGTCGAGCCGACCCTCTTTGCCGACTGCACGGACGAGATGACCATCGTCCGCGAGGAAATTTTCGGGCCGGTGCTCAGCCTGCTTACCTACGACGATGAAGAGGATGTGATTCGGCGCGCCAACGACAGCGATTACGGCCTCGCGGCCGGTCTGGTCACCCGCGATCTGGCGCGCGCGCACCGGCTCATTCACCGGTTGGAAGCGGGTATCTGCTGGATCAACACTTGGGGCGAGTCGGCCGCGCAGATGCCGGTGGGTGGTTACAAGCAATCCGGCATCGGTCGTGAGAACGGCATCTCGTCGCTTGCGCACTACACCCGGTTGAAGTCCGTACAGGTGGAGCTGGGCGAGTTCGCCTCGGTGTTCTGACGGGCAGGCCGCGCCGGTGCACGAGTCGCGCGCGGCAACAGGAGGAAGCATGGAATACGACTACATCATCATCGGTGCCGGCTCGGCGGGGAACACGCTGGCGGCGCGATTGACCGAGGACGCCGACGTCAGCGTTTTGCTGCTGGAGGCGGGCGGCCCGGACTATCGTCTGGACTTTCGCACCCAGATGCCTGCAGCGCTGGCGTATCCGCTGCAAGGCACCCGCTACAACTGGGCCTACAAGACCGACCCCGAGCCGCACATGAATAACCGCCGCATGGATTGCGGGCGTGGCAAGGGGCTGGGCGGCTCGTCGCTGATCAATGGCATGTGCTATATCCGCGGTAACGCGCTGGACTACGACAACTGGGCCAAATCACCCGGTCTGGAGGATTGGACCTACCTCGACTGCCTGCCGTACTTCCGCAAAGCCGAAACGCGGGACATTGGCCCGAACGACTACCATGGCGGCGACGGCCCGGTCAGCGTGACCACTCCCAAGGCGGGCAATAACGAGCTGTTTCACGCCATGGTGGAGGCTGGTGTGCAGGCGGGCTATCCACGCACGGACGACCTCAATGGCTACCAGCAGGAAGGCTTCGGGCCGATGGATCGAACCGTCACCCCGAACGGACGTCGGGCCAGCACGGCCCGAGGCTACCTCGACCAGGCCAAGGGACGGCCGAACCTGCAGATCGTCACCCATGCAGTGACCGACCGCGTGCTGTTCGAGGGCAAGCGCGCGGTCGGGGTGACCTATCTGCGTGGCCGCGAACAGCCCGCGACAGCCCGGGCCCGCCGCGAGGTATTGCTTTGCGGCGGTGCTATCGCCTCGCCACAGGTGCTGCAACGCTCCGGTGTCGGCCCAGCCGCCTTGCTCAAGGGGCTTGGTATAGCAGTCGTCCATGACCTGCCAGGCGTTGGCCAAAACCTTCAGGATCATCTGGAGATGTACCTGCAATACGAATGCAAGCAGCCCGTTTCGCTCTACCCCGCGCTCAAATGGTGGAACCAGCCTGCCATCGGTGCAGAGTGGATGTTCCTGGGCTCCGGCGTCGGCGCCAGCAATCAATTCGAGGCCGGCGGCTTCATTCGCAGCCGGGACGAGTTCGAGTGGCCGAACATCCAGTTCCACTTCCTGCCGGTCGCGGTCAGCTACAACGGCACCAATGCGTATGACGGCCATAGTTTCCAGGCGCATGTCGGCTCGATGCGCTCGCCTAGCCGCGGACGGGTACATATTCGCTCGACCGACCCGCGGGTCGACCCCAGCATCCTGTTCAACTACATGGCGTACGAACAGGACTGGCAGGAATTCCGTGACGGCATTCGGCTGACGCGCGAGATCATGAACCAGCCAGCGCTCGACCCGTATCGCGGGCGCGAGCTCAGCCCGGGCATCGAGGCACAGAGTGACGCGGACCTGGACGCCTTCGTCCGCGAGCACGCCGAGACGGCCTACCACCCATCCTGCTCGTGCAAGATGGGCACGGACGACATGGCCGTGGTCGATGGTCAGGGCCGGGTGCATGGCGTGGAAGGGCTGCGTGTAGTGGACGCCTCGATCATGCCGCAGATCATCACCGGCAACCTCAACGCGACCACTATCATGATCGCCGAGAAGATTGCCGATCGGATCCGCGGGCATGATCCGCTCCCGCGCAGCACGGCTGACTACTATGTGGCCAAGGGCGCCCCGGTGCGGCAGCCACCGCAGCGTGGCTGACGGGCTTGCAGAAACGAAAACGCCCCGCAGAAGCGGGGCGTTTTCGTTAATTGGGGCCGCTCAGATCACTTCGGCCCACAAATCGTACTCATCGGCGTTGGTGACGCGGACGCGCACTTTGTCGCCCGGCTGCAGCGGTTTATCGCTGTCGACATAGACCATACCGTCGATTTCCGGGGCATCGGCCCAGGAGCGGCCAATGGCCCCGTCTTCGTCCACTTCGTCGATCAGTACGTCCATTTCCTTGCCGACCTTCAGCTCCAGGCGCGCGGCGCTGATGGCCTGCTGATGCGCCATGAAGCGGTCCCAACGGTCTTGCTTGATCTCGTCCGGTACGGCTTCAAGCCCCAATGTTTCAGCGGGCGCGCCGTCGACTGGCGAATATTGGAAGCAACCGACGCGGTCGAGCTGCGCTTCGGTCAACCAGTCCAGCAAGTACTGGAAGTCTTCCTCGGTCTCGCCGGGAAAGCCAACGATGAAGGTCGAACGGATGGTTAGCTCGGGGCAGATCTCGCGCCACTGTTTGATGCGCGCCAGCGTCTTGTCCTCGAATGCCGGGCGTTTCATCGCCTTGAGCACCTTGGGGCTGGCGTGCTGGAAGGGGATGTCCAGGTACGGCAATAGCTTGCCGGCGGCCATCAGTGGAATGACGTCATCGACGTTGGGGTAGGGGTATACATAATGCAGACGCACCCAAACGCCCATGCCCGACAGCGCTTGGCAGAGCTCCAGCATGCGCGTCTTAACCGGCTGACCGTTCCAGAAATCGGTCTTGTACTTGACGTCCACGCCATAGGCGCTGGTGTCCTGGCTAATCACCAGGATTTCCTTGACCCCTGCCTTTACCAGGCGCTCAGCCTCGGACAGCACGTCGCCCACCGGGCGGCTGACAAGCTTGCCTCGCATGGACGGGATGATGCAGAAGCTGCAGCTGTGGTTGCAGCCTTCGGAAATCTTCAAATAGGCGTAGTGGCGCGGAGTGAGCTTGATGCCTTGAGGCGGCACCAGGTCGACGAAGGGATCGTGATCGATGCTGGGCGGTACCACTTCGTGCACGGCATTGACGACCTGCTCGTATTGCTGCGGGCCGGTGACGGCCAGCACGCTGGGGTGCACGCTGCGGATGTTGTCTTCGGCGACGCCCATGCAGCCGGTGACGATCACCTTGCCGTTTTCGGCGATCGCCTCACCGATGGCATCCAGTGATTCAGCCTTGGCGCTGTCGATGAACCCACAGGTGTTGACGACCACCACGTCGGCGTCCTGGTAAGTGGGCACGATCTGGTACCCCTCCATGCGCAACTGGGTCAGGATGCGTTCGGAATCCACCGTGGCTTTGGGGCAGCCAAGCGAAACGAATCCGACGGTAGGTGCTTTGCTCATCGAGTTACCTCAGGACACCGTGCATAAAAGGCGCGGGAGTATACAGGTATTTGTGCAGGGCCGAACCTGCCTTGGGAGGCCAGGCGTCGGCTGGTTGCCGGGGCGGGCGCCGGTCAGATCGCGCCCATGGCGTCCGGTTCGGCGATCTCCGAACGGTTGCGGCCGCGCTGCTTGGCCTTATAGAGCGCGCCGTCGGCGAGTTTGAACACGCGGTCGATGTGCACGGCGTGATAGGGCCACAGCGCAATGCCCAACGAGATGGTGATGTGCCCCACGTCGGGGAGGTCGTCCTGCTCGACGCACTGGCGCAGGCGCTCGGCGACGAGCAGGGCCGATTCCAGGTTCGCTTCCGGCAGCAGGATGAGAAACTCTTCGCCACCGCTGCGGCACAAGATGTCGGCGCCGCGCGAGCAGGCCGTCATCAGCTGTGCCACGTAGCGGATCACGTTGTCGCCAACGTCATGCCCGTGGGAGTCGTTGATGCGCTTGAAATGATCGAGGTCCAGGGCGATCACGGCAAAAGGGCGGCGCTCGGTTCCGAGTGCTTCGAGCGCCAATTGCAGGCCCCGGCGGTTGTGCAGGCCAGTGAGCGGGTCGGTCTGGGCATCCAGATTGAGCTTGCCGATGCGCTGGTGTAGCAGGCTGATGCCCAGCTGCATGGCGCGCTTGAGTTGTGCCGCCTCGAAATACCATGAGCGGATGCGCTGGATGCGGTCGGCACTGTCAGGGGCGTCCATTTCGGTGGCGCTCTGCGCCAGTTGCCAGAGCGGACGGGTAATCAGCCTCGCCAGCCCCCAGATGCAGAGCAGGGTCAACAGGGCGAGCGGTGCTGTTTCACGCAGCACCTTGAGCATCAGGCCGTCGAGCGGGTGGAGCGTGTCGGCCGTCGGCCGCTGGGCGACTACGCCCCAGCCGCTCGAGCGCGACGAGGCATACCCGGCCAGCATGTCCACGCCCTGGCTGTTGATGACGCGTTCGCTGCCCGCGTTGCCTTGCAATACCTTGTCGATGACCGGGTTGTCGCCCACGACGGTGCCCAGCCGTGCCGGGTCGGGGTGATAGAGGAGCCGGCGCGAACGATCGACCGCATAGAGATAGGAACCGTCGAGGTAAAAGTGATCGCCCAACAGACTGTTGAGAATGTTGCGATCCTTTAGGTAGATGGCTCCGCCGATGTAGCCGAGGTAGGTCCCATCCTCGGCCGTGATCGGATGGGAAATGAGCACCACCAGTTCGCCGATGGCCGACACGTAGGGGCTGCTAATCAGAGGCCGGCGCTCTAGCAATGCCTCGCGCGCTCCAGGCGAATCGAGCTTCTGGCCGACCAGTCGGCCCGTATTTGGTGCGGTCGCACGTACTACGCCGTGGGCATCGGTGATGAGTACGGCGTTGAAGCTGTCAGTCTGCCGTCGCAGTCGGTCCGCTTCGTGAATCAGGGCGGTGTCATCGAAGCGTGTGGCGAGCCATTGTGCGCTCACGGCCAGCTGCTGCTGCGCGCCCCTGAAGAAGAGCTCGGTGCTGTCCGCAAGCTTGGCGGCGTAGGCTCGGTTGGCCTCGAGCGTGCTGTCGATGAGCGATTCGCGCTGCACCTTGTAGCTCGCATAGAAGCCGATGCTGAGCGTGATCAGTCCGCTGAGCATGGCGAGCAGGATGATCAGTCGGCGCAAGTCCAGGCGCGGCAGGCGGGCTGAGTGCATAGGTGCGTTTGTTGTTGTCCTCTGGTTCGCGGCGCATGGTAGGGGTTTTGTGCTGGCGGCTCCAGTATGGCTGCTCATTCGCTGACCAGCTGGCCTGGCCGGCAGCGCCGTTTCGCCGATAGGCAGGTCGACCTCGAAACGACATCGAAATCGCGTTGTCGATCCATGTGCGGCTGACCCGGGCTACGGCCGGTACATTTGTTAACATGCCTCCGATTGTTCTGAACGAGTGACTGTCGTGAGCGAAACCGATTCCCCTGTGACTTCAGGCCCGGCGCGCGTGCCAACTGGCGTGCCCGGCCTGGACGCCGTGCTCAAAGGTGGCCTGCTGCCCCGAGCGGTTTACATCGTTCAGGGCGGCCCGGGTGAAGGCAAGACAATTCTCGCCAATCAGATCTGTTACAGCTGGGCCGCCCGTGGCGAGCGGTCGCTGTATGTGACGCTGCTGGCCGAAACCCATCACCGCCTGCTGCGCCACCTGCAGAACATGGCGTTTATGGACAACCGGCACGCGGGAACGTCCGTCACCTACGAAAGCGCCTTCGACATTTTGCGCAATGAAGGCTTGGAAGGCGTGCTGCGTTATCTCTCGCGCAACGGGAAGCGCCAGCAGGCATCGTTGATCGTCGTCGACGGGCTCTTCGCGCTGGAAGAAAACGCCCATTCGGAGCGAGCCTTCCGGGAGTTCATCAACGACCTGTCGGTGTATGCCGATGTGGTCGGCTGCACCATTCTGTTGCTGACCAATAGCAAGCGTGACTCCGGCAGTCCGGAATTCACGATGGTCGACGGTTGGCTGCAACTGGGCAGCGACGAAGACTATTTCCGCACCTACCGCTACCTTCAGGTTCGCAAGTTTCGGGGCAGCGATTTTGTCGCCGGCCGCCATATGACCTCGATCTCCAACGCTGGTTTTCGTGTGTTCCCTCGGCTGGAAGCCATCACAGGGGAGTTGCGATCCGTGCCAATGCGAGGCCAGCGGCTCTCGACGGGCGCGGCGGGCCTCGACGAGATCATCCACGGAGGCATCCCCTATTCGTCGACGACCTTGTTGGTCGGGCCAACCGGCGTCGGCAAGACGACCCTTGGGTTGAGCTTCATCTGCCAGAGCACGCTCGAGGAGCCGGGCCTGGTGTTCGGTTTCTATGAAGATGCGCATCGCCTGCGCCGACGCGCCAGCGCACTTGGGCTGGACCTGGGTTCGCTCATCGATCAGGGCGCCGTCGAGGTGGTCCATCATTCACCGACCGAATTCCTGCAAGACGAGGTCGCCGAGAAGATCATCGCTGCGGTTCGTCGTCGTGGCGCGAAACGCCTGTTCATCGACGGCGTCGACGCCTTCAAACAGGCCTCGATCAACACCCAACGGCTGGGTCGGTTCCTCAGTACCCTGACTGCCATCCTGCGCTGCGAGGGAGTCACCACCTTTTTCACCGCCGAGCTCGCCGAGATTGTCGGCGATCAGCGTGGGCTTCAGTTCGCCACCATATCGGCGATCGCCGAAAATATCGTGCTGCTGCGTTACGCCGAACTCGAGTCGCGTCTCTACCGCACCCTGGCCATCCTGAAGATGCGCGAAAGTGGCTTTGACCCCTACGTCTATGAATTCATGCTCGACTCGAGTGGATTCCGGCTCGGCGAGCGGATGTCCGGCACCGAGGGGGTCGTGACGGGCCGCGCCCACCGCCTGTCATCGGCTGGGGAACGGGATGTGTGACAACGGCCAGGACGGACTAGCGCCGCTTGTGCTGCTGGTCGAGGACGAGCTTGGGCTGAGTAAGCTGATGGTCATGATCCTGGAGGAGGAGGGCTATCGCGTTACCGAGGCGGCAAACGGGGCGCAGGGTCTTGCCAGGCTTGAACAAGAGATGCCGGCGCTCATCATCACCGATTACATGATGCCCGAGCTGAACGGCGTGGAAATGGCGCGCGCCATCCGCCGGCAGCCGGTCTACGACGCCGTGCCCATTCTGATGATGAGCGCTGCGATGCCCCAGCAAGTACCCGGCCGTGATCTCGTCGATGCATTTCTTGCCAAGGGCACTGGGCTCGAGCGACTCGTCACGACCGTCCGCGCGCTGATCGAGCGGCCGAGGGGCGACGAATCGGGTTGAGTGGCTGGTGGTAGCTCGGGGCGCGAGAAGGAGGGTCGAGGAAGGTTTTCAGCGCACTTACCATCCTCGACTTGGTACTGGCCGCTAGGCTGCATCTGGCTGCGAGATCTCAGGTGCTGTCTCCGTTTCGTGCAGGGCGAGCGCTGAGCTCAATCTCGCAGTTCGAACCGAGCGATCCGTGGAAAACTCGGATCGCTAGAGGCGAACCCCACAACGTCTCGGTCGTATCGAGTGCTTGGAAGATCTCGGTGTACGAGTACCCATCGGCTAACACGAGTGGCTGGCCCCGATGAGGATTGCGCATCGTTGTCTTCACAGCGTTCTCCTAGAAGATGTACCGAATCGTTTTGCTTGAGCGGAGGTTGTAGTTCTCGGAGAGAGGCTGAGCGATGTGAATCGGCGCGCTGGGCTGGGCGCTGGGTTTGCAGGTCTGCGCCTCTCTTTTTCCCTGAAGTGAAGTGCGCCCCTCTGACGGAGCAGTGCATGCGCTGCGGGAGCGGGTACTGACCTCGTAGGCGTTGGGGTGGTCGTCGCGATTGGCAAGATCGGCGCGAGAGCTCGCGACGGTGGTTCCGCTTATCAGCAAGGCGATGCCGATGGCGCAGCCGGTGGGAATACGCTGGGTTGAAATCGCTGTGTTCATCCGTGAGCCCTCGCAATAGCCAGGCATGCTCCTACGGTTTGCAACCATGCAAGCGGCGTAGTAGCACGTCCTATCTTTAAGAAATTTTCACGCGGATTATTGATTAAGCATTTCCACCCAGCATGAATCGTTTGGCTGATCCTCATTCGACAGCGTTAATTACTAGGGCAGCGAGCGGGCGTGTAGGGGCGGATGGATGCTAGGTTCGTACATCGGCTTTAGGGCTACAGGCAAGAGCGGCGTGTCTACTTGGTGCGCCAGTCCCAGTCAGAAAGGGCAAGCTGGGGAAAGAAGGGCGAAAGAAGCCGGTTACTATGTAACGGGCAAAAAAAAGCCACTCCTAAGAGTGGCTTTCTGATTTGGTTGCGGGAGCCGGATTTGAACCGACGACCTTCGGGTTATGAGCCCGACGAGCTACCAGACTGCTCCATCCCGCGTCTGTGGGCCGGCATTCTACAGCGTGACGTTTCCCTGTCAACCGTTAAACAATATTTAGGCGTTTTGTTTCAAATGCTTAGCGACACGCACTTGCAGTCGTCAGCGTGAGGAAACGAAAAAGGGCCACTCTTGGAGTGACCCTTTCGATTTGGTTGCGGGAGCCGGATTTGAACCGACGACCTTCGGGTTATGAGCCCGACGAGCTACCAGACTGCTCCATCCCGCGTCTGTGGGCCGGCATTCTACAGCTTTATGGCGAGCTGTCACCCCCGGGTAAGAAAAAAGCCGGGCAATTCTCAGGCGCTTAGCGAGATTTCAGCCTTGTGCGGTTCGCTGCAGCAGGGGCTGGGCCGGCCTTTAGGCAGCGGGGATACGTCTTGGTAGTGATGACGAAGGACGCGTAACAAGCCCCAGAGCATGGCGATGGCAGCGCTGCCCCATCCCAGAACGACCAAGGCAATTACCAGTGCGGGATTGATCATGTTGAATTCCTTTCTGCCGGTGTCGGCTGATCATCGAACGCCGAGCCGCGTTCATGCGGCTCTAAGTAGTGGACCCGCCTCGCCCGATCAGGTTCCGCCTCTGCCATTGGTCGCTGATCGTCCGCGTTGGCGCACTGTTCGCGCCGCGGCCTGCCTAATGACAAAACACGCATACCAAGGAGGCAACATGCGCACCTACGCGATGAAATCTTCATTCATTTTCGTCGTCGCCATGACCTTGTCGGCATGGGCCATGGCCGCACCGATCGACCGGCCGGGCCTGCACTTGGCTCAGCAGGGGCCAGCACCGGCGGACCGCTCGTTAGGCAACGGCTCGATGGGCATGGGCGAGGGCATCGAACGGCTTCCGGACGACGAGCCGGACCGCGAGGGCAACCAGGCTCACTACGACCAGCCTGAGCACGGCGACACTGACACTGATATGGAGCACCGCCCGCGCCGTACCCTCGGTCACGAGGCAGATGACTGACCAACACGACGGAGGACAAATCGATGAAATCTCTACATGCAATAGCGGCCTGCACGTTACTGATGTCAGGACTGGCGATGGCCGACGCGGACGGTGATCTCAGTAACCCATCGACCACCGGAACCGGGGCGATGGAAGCGCCGACTTCAACTATCGGAGCTGACAATCGCGATGCCGGGGACACCCGCGACGACGGGCAGGGTAACGATGAGGCGCTCGGCACCATGGGTACCGGTGCGGCCGGGACTACCGGAGGCATGGGGGCAACGACCGGCACAGATACGATCAAGGGCACCGACGAAGCGGAGCAGTAGCCGCGTACAGGCCCGGGTGGGGCGTGTCCAACTAGCCGGCGGCCCCGTACAATGCGCCCCTTTTCGGGCTGAGCAGTTACTGATGCAAATCGCTTTGGCGCCCATGGAGGGGCTCGTCGATGAAATCCTTCGTGACATTCTGACGAGCGTGGGCGGTGTGAATTGGTGCGTCACGGAATTCATTCGCGTGTCGGACCGGCTGCTGCCTCCGTCCAGCTTCCACAAACTAGCCCCGGAACTTCAGCGCGGCGCCATAACCCGAGCAGGCACGTCGTTGCGCGTGCAGTTACTGGGTTCGGACCCGATCTTGCTGGCGGAAAACGCCGCGCTTGCCTGCAGCCTTGGCGCGCCGGCGATCGACCTCAATTTCGGTTGCCCGGCCAAAACGGTCAATAAATCCCGCGGCGGTGCGGTGTTGCTCAAGGAACCGGAGCTGCTGCACGACATCCTGTGTGAGGTTCGCCGATCTGTTCCGCCGTCGACTCCAGTCACTGCAAAGATGCGCCTCGGGTTCGACAGCCCCGATATCGCGCTCGACTGCGCCCTTGCTCTAGTTGAGGGCGGCGCTGAGCAATTGGTTGTACACGCCAGAACCAAGGTCGAAGGATACAAGCCGCCGGCGCACTGGGAGTGGGTGGCTCGGGTGCAGGAGGTGGTGTCCGTTCCGGTGTACGCGAACGGGGATATCTGGTCGGTTGAAGATTGGCAGCGGTGCCGCGAGGTCAGCGGCGCGCAAGACATCATGTTAGGGCGCGGCCTGGTCTGCCGCCCTGATCTGGCGCGGCAGATCGCGGCGGCGAGGCGAGGGGAGGCGGTGCAGCCGATGAGTTGGACTGATCTGCAGCCCTTATTGGCCGAGTTCTGGCGTCAGGCACGCCGAAAGTTGTCGCCACGCTATGCACCCGGGCGGCTCAAGCAGTGGCTGTCGATGCTTACCCGAAGCTATCCCGAAGCGGTCGAGCTTTTCGCGCGCGTGCGCCGCGAGAACGATTGCGAACGGCTGGATGCGCTGCTGGGAATAAACAGGCCGGTTCTAATGGACGCGGCGTTCTAGCGTCCCCCGCTAATATCCAGCAGCGCGCCGGTGACATAGCTAGCGCGTTCACTGGCGAGCCAGAGGATCGCCTCGGCAACTTCGTCCGCGCGACCGCCTCGTCCCATGGGTACGCTGCCTTTCACTCGCTCGACTCGGCCCGGCTCACCGCCGCTGGCATGTATCTCGGTATCGATGATCCCAGGTCGAACCGCGTTGACCCTGATGCCCTCGCCGGCGACTTCTTTTGCCAGGCCCAGCGTCATGCTATCGATCGCGCCCTTTGCGGCGGCGTAATCGATGTACTCGTTCGGTGCGCCTAGCTTCGCTGCGATGGACGAGACGTTGACGATAGCACCGCCCTGTCCGCCATGCCGCGTGGACATACGCTTCACTGCGCGTGCCGCGCAATTGAAGCTGCCCAGTACGTTGACTCCGAATACGCGCGCCAGACGAGCGGCGTCCATCTCGTCGAGGCGCATCTGGCGTTCGAGCATGCCGGCATTATTCACCAGCACATCGAGCTGGCCGAAACGGTCGTCGAGTGTCTGGAACATCCGTTCGACCTGCGCCTCGTCCGCGACATCCGCAGCGATCGCAACCACCTCGGCGCCGGCCTCGCGCAGCTCATCGACCAGCCTGTCGATGGCATCTTGGCGCTGATGATAATTCAGGCACAACGCATAACCTTCAGCGGCTGCAAGCCGGGCAGTTGCGGCCCCAATGCCACGGCTGGCGCCGGTGATCAACATGATTTTGGACATGAAATTACCCCCGACGGACGGTCTTGAATTGTGCCGAGCGGCACCTATTTAGGGGATCATGGAATGCCGAATTCGGGTTCCGCAATCACAACTCGCTGATTTCAGGAGATAGCACCATGAGCAGCTTTTCAATGGCTCCCTTGTTTCGCCAATCCATTGGCTTCGATCGTTTCAACGACTTGTTCGAGTCAGCGCTACGCAACGACGCGAACAGCTCGTTTCCACCCTACAACGTGGAAAAGCATGGTGATGACCAGTACCGCATCATCGTAGCAGCGGCTGGCTTTCAAGAATCCGATTTGGACCTGCAGGTCGAGCGTGGCGTGCTGACCATCAGCGGCGGCAAGCGGGAGAACGGTGGCGAGAACGTCACCTATCTTCACCAGGGCATCGCCCAGCGCGCGTTCAAACTGTCGTTCCGCCTCGCCGACCACATCGAGGTCAAGGGCGCAGCGCTGAATAACGGCCTGTTGAGCATCGAGCTCGAGCGTGTCGTACCGGAAGAGGCCAAGCCCAAGCGTATCCCGATCAACGGTGAACGCCTGGCGCTGGAAGAGGCCTGATCTGAGGGCGTCGCAAGACGCCCTTTTTCATGTCTACGGCTGGGCCTCAGTAGCCGCTTCCTCGAGCAAGGCCATGAATGCTTTGGCCGCGTTCGACAAGGTGCGCTCGCTGTGACTGATGTAGCCCAATTGCCGTGCAAGCTGCACCCCTGGCAGCGGTAGGCGGACGACTTGCTCATCCAGCATGGTGCGAGGCAAGACGCTCCAGGCGATGCCGATCGACACCATCATCTTGATCGTTTCCATGTAGTTGGTGCTCATCGCCACGTTCGGCTTGAGGCCTTTCTGCTCGAACAGGCGGTGGACGATGTGGTGCGTAAAGGTGTTTTCGCCGGGAAACACCGCGGGAAAGGTTGCAATGTCCTCCAAGCTGACAGCCTTTCTCTGTGCCAGGGGATGCTCCGGCGCCACCACGAAGTCGAGCGGATCGTCCCAAATGCCATGCGCCAAAACAGGCGGCGCCGTCTCCGGTGCGAGGGTGATCACCGCAAGCTCGGCGCGTCCGTGCAAGATGTCTTCATAGGCGATTTCCGAATCGAGAAAACGAATGTCCAGGTTCACCTCGGGACAGGCCCGGGTAAAGCGGCGAAGCAAGGGCGGCAGGCGGTGCAGCCCGATGTGATGGCTGGTCGCGAGCGAGAGCTGGCCGCTGATATTACCGTTGAGGTTGGTCAGCGCGCGGCGCGTGTCGTCCAGCACATTGAGGATCTGGTAGGCGCGGGGAAGCAAGGCACGGCCAGCCTCTGTCAGGCTGATTTCCCGGCCGAGCCGGTCGAACAGGCGAACAGCTAGTTGGTTTTCGAGTGAGGCAAGCCGTTTGCTGATAGCCGGCTGCGTCAGGTGTAGCCGTTCGCCGGCAAGCGAAAAGCTGCCGGTTTCGGCGATTGCTATGAAAGCGCTGAGGTTGGCCAGATCCATATCGAGTCCTGACGGCAGATAACATTCTATTCCAACACGGAATGAGTCGGATGAAAAATATGAATTTGAGTAATCCGAGGGCAGGCCATAGGATCACCCCATAAGCAGCAGGGCTAATGCCCGAAGAACTGATGAGGAAAGTCCGATGGCCGGCAAGACGCTGTATGACAAGCTCTGGGAAATGCATGAGGTAAAGCGCCGCGACGACGGCTCTTCGCTAATCTACATTGACCGCCACATCCTCCATGAAGTGACGTCCCCGCAGGCATTCGAAGGCCTGCGTCTGGCTGGCCGAAAGCCTTGGCGTATCGATGCCAATATCGCTACGCCGGACCATAACGTTCCGACCACCGCAAGCGAGCGCAAGGGCGGTATCGAGCAGATTGCCGATGAGGTCTCACGTCTGCAGGTGCAGACGCTCGATGAGAACTGCGACGATTTCGGCATTCTCGAATTCAAGATGAACGACGTGCGCCAGGGCATCGTTCACGTGATCGGCCCGGAGCAGGGCGCCACCCTGCCGGGCATGACGGTCGTCTGTGGTGACTCGCACACCTCGACCCACGGTGCCTTCGGTGCCTTGGCGCATGGCATCGGTACGTCCGAGGTCGAGCATGTGCTCGCTACCCAGTGCCTGGTCGCAAAGAAGATGAAGAACATGCAGGTGCGCGTCGAAGGCCAGCTGCCGGCGGGCGTCACCGCGAAAGACATTGTCCTGGCGGTGATCGGCAAGATCGGCACTGCCGGTGGCAACGGGCATGCGCTCGAGTTCGCAGGTAGCGCGATCCGCGACCTTTCCATGGAAGGCCGGATGACGCTTTGCAACATGGCCATCGAAGCCGGCGCGCGCGTGGGCATGGTGGCGGTCGATGAGAAGACCATTGCCTATGTCGAGGGCCGGCCGTTCGCCCCGAAGGGCGCCGACTGGGAGCGGGCGGTGGCGTTGTGGGAGGGGCTGGTATCCGATGCCGACGCGGTGTTCGATACGGTCATCGAACTCGACGCCGCGCAGATCAAGCCGCAGGTGAGCTGGGGCACGTCGCCGGAAATGGTGTTGCCCGTCGATCAGCGCGTGCCGGACCCAGCTGCCGAAGCCGACCCGGTCAAGCGTGGTTCGATCGAGCGCGCGCTCAAGTACATGGGCTTGACCGCGAACCAGCCGATCACCGAGATTCGCCTGGATCGCGTCTTCATCGGCTCCTGCACCAATTCCCGGATCGAAGACCTGCGTGCCGCGGCTGAAGTCGCCAAGGGCCGCAAGGTCGCCGCGACCGTCAAGCAGGCGATGGTGGTTCCTGGCTCTGGTTTGGTCAAACAGCAGGCTGAAGCTGAGGGCCTGGACCGCATCTTCATTGAGGCCGGTTTCGAGTGGCGCGAGCCCGGGTGTTCGATGTGCCTGGCTATGAATCCGGACAAGCTCGGTAGCGGAGAACATTGCGCTTCGACGTCCAACCGCAACTTCGAAGGCCGTCAGGGTGCCGGCGGACGCACGCATCTGGTGAGCCCGGCCATGGCGGCGGCCGCGGCGGTGGCCGGCCATTTCGTCGATGTTCGTGATTTGCTCAATGCGGGAGCCCAGCAATGAAAGCCTTTACCCAGCACACCGGTCTGGTCTGTCCGCTCGATCGCGCTAATGTCGATACCGATCAGATCATCCCCAAGCAGTTCTTGAAGTCGATCAAGCGGACCGGTTTTGGTCCGAACCTGTTCGACGAGTGGCGCTATCTCGACGTCGGTCAGCCTAACCAGGACTGTTCCAAGCGCCCAATCAACCAAGAGTTCGTTCTGAACTTTCCCCGTTACCAAGGCGCGAGCGTGCTGCTCGCGCGGGAGAACTTCGGCTGCGGCTCCTCGCGTGAGCATGCGCCCTGGGCGTTGGATGAATACGGCTTTCGCACCGTGATTGCGCCAAGCTTTGCCGATATTTTCTACAACAACAGCTTCAAGAATGGCCTGTTGCCGATCGTGCTGAAGGATGAAGAGGTCGATGCGTTGTTTCAGCAGTGCGAGGCCGCCAAGGGTTACCAATTGACGGTCGATCTGGCGGCACAGACCGTTACCAGCCCGGACGGCAAGCAGTACGCATTCGAGGTGGACGCGTTTCGCAAGCACTGCCTGTTGAACGGCCTGGATGACATTGGCCTGACCTTGCAGGAAGCTGATTCGATTAAGGCCTTCGAGACTGGGCACCAGCAGCGTCAGCCCTGGTTGTTCGGCGCCATCAAATAACAGGAGCGCCAGTCGTGTTTTTTGCATCGGGCTAGTTGGCGCCCGATGCCCATGGCTTCGCCCGCAGCGTTTTTCTCAAGGACCAAACGATGAGTAAACAGATTCTGATTCTTCCCGGTGACGGTATCGGCCCGGAAATCATGGCCGAGGCGGTGAAGGTGCTGAAGCTGGCCAATGACAAGTTTCAGCTCGACTTCGAGTTGATCTATGACGAACTAGGTGGCGCGGCAATTGATAAGTACGGCGTCCCGCTTGCTGACGAGACGCTTGAACGTGCGCGCAACGCGGATGCAGTTCTGCTTGGCGCCGTTGGTGGTCCCAAGTGGGATGCCATCGATCCGGCGATTCGCCCGGAGCGCGGTTTGCTCAAGATTCGTTCGCAGCTGGGCCTCTTCGGCAACCTGCGGCCCGCGTTGCTTTATCCGCAGCTCGCCGACGCGTCCAGTTTGAAACCCGAAGTGGTTGCCGGCCTGGACATTCTGATCGTCCGTGAGCTGACCGGCGGCATCTACTTCGGCCAGCCGCGCGAAAGCAAAGTGCTCGAAAACGGCGAGCGCATGGCCTACGACACCCTGCCGTACAGCGAGAGCGAGATCCGTCGCATCGCCAAGGTCGGCTTCGACATGGCCCGGGTACGCGGCAAGAAACTTTGCTCGGTAGACAAGGCCAACGTGCTGGCCTCCAGTCAGCTCTGGCGCGCCGTGGTGCAAGAGGTTGGCAAGGATTATCCAGACGTGGAACTTAGCCACATGTATGTCGATAACGCTGCCATGCAACTGGTGCGTGCGCCGAAACAGTTCGACGTGATCGTAACGGACAACATGTTCGGTGACATTCTGTCGGACGAAGCCTCGATGCTTACAGGTTCGATCGGCATGCTGCCGTCGGCCTCGCTGGATGCGAGCAATAAAGGCATGTACGAACCCTGTCACGGGTCTGCGCCGGACATCGCAGGCCAGGGTATCGCCAACCCGCTGGCGACGATCCTCTCGGTTTCCATGATGTTGCGCTACAGCTTCAATCAGGCGCAGGCTGCCGATGCAATCGAGCGGGCCGTCAGTGATGTGCTTGAGCTGGGGCTGCGCACCGGAGATATCTGGTCCGACGGCTGCCAGCGGGTCGACACCCGAACCATGGGCGACGCGGTAGTCGCCGCGCTCGCGAAGTTGTAGTCTTCTAAGCCCCCTTGCGCTAGCCGTCGTCAACGCTTGCGATCGACGGCTAGCGGGTGATGCTGATGGTGCGGGTGCGGACCAGGTTCGCCTCGCATCGAACATGCAAACTCAGTCTGAGTTCGACGGTCTGCACGGCGGGCCACTTCATATATAGGTGTAGTTGATGAAACGCGTAGGTCTGATCGGTTGGCGCGGCATGGTTGGTTCCGTGCTCATGCAGCGGATGCTGGAGGAGCGGGATTTCGACCTGATCGAGCCAGTGTTCTTTACCACTTCCAACGTGGGTGGCCAGGGGCCCTCGATCGGCAAGGACATCGCGCCGCTCAAGGATGCCTACAGCATAGAGGAGCTGAAAGCACTCGATGTGATCCTCACCTGCCAAGGGGGTGATTACACCAGCGATGTATTTCCCAAGCTGCGCGAGGCGGGCTGGAAAGGTTATTGGATCGATGCGGCGTCCAGCCTGCGTATGCACGACGATGCGGTGATCGTGCTTGATCCGGTGAATCGCAAGGTCATCGACCAGCAACTCGATGCCGGCACGCTCAACTACATCGGCGGAAACTGTACGGTCAGCCTGATGCTGATGGGCCTTGGCGGCTTGTTCGAGCATGGGTTGGTCGAATGGATGAGCGCCATGACCTATCAGGCAGCGTCCGGTGCAGGTGCACAGAATATGCGCGAGTTGATCAAGCAGATGGGCAGCATCAATGCCTCGGTTGCTGATGACTTGGCCAATCCCGCGAGCGCAATCTTGGACATCGACCGCAAGGTCGCTGAGTGCCAGCGTTCCGAAACGTTCCCGGTCGACAACTTCGGAGTCCCGCTGGCTGGCAGTCTGATTCCCTACATCGACAAGGAACTGCCGAATGGGCAGAGCCGCGAGGAGTGGAAGGCGCAAGCCGAGACGAACAAGATTCTTGGGCGCTTCAAAAGTCCGATCCCGGTCGACGGTATCTGTGTTCGAGTGGGCGCTATGCGCTGCCACAGCCAGGCCCTGACCATAAAGCTGAACAAGGACGTGCCTATTTCGGACATCGAGGGCATGATCAGCCAGCACAACCCTTGGGTAAAGCTTGTGCCTAACCATCGCGACGCCAGCATGCAGGCGCTCAGCCCGACTTCCGTTACCGGTACGCTGACCGTCCCGGTGGGGCGTCTTCGCAAGCTCAATATGGGGTCGCACTATCTCGGCGCCTTCACCGTGGGTGACCAATTGCTATGGGGTGCCGCCGAACCGCTGCGTCGTATGCTGCGAATCCTGCTCGAACGCTAATCGTCGGTTATGCGTCAAATAGAAAACGCCACGCTTGTCGTGGCGTTTTCTATTTGCGGTTTGTGAAAAACGACGAACACAGCTTGTTTGTGACGCATGAAACATAAGCGCCTCACGTTCGTCGGGCTGCAGCCGATATAGGCGGAACGAGCGTGATTTTCCGATAGAGTCCGGCACGTCGAGGCGTGACCTTGAACGAGTCGATGCGGCAATTGCTCTCGCGGTCAGGCGCCACCTGGGTCGTGACGTTGCGCATGGCGCGGATGGTGGCCAAGGCTCGACCCGAGCGGCGCCCACTAAAGTGTGGAGTGTGTCTGATTACGTGCGAAAAGGCCTGAGGCTTAATGCGGTGCAGTCGGGTGGGTTGTTGATAAAACACTATCTGTAAAAGATACTTACTGAAAGTTCGAAGAACTATTCTAGCTGACAGTGTTAACAGGCTTGTCGCTGACGGGGGCCGCCATCCGGGTGGCAGGGCAGTGAATATCAGGCCTCTCTCGAAGATCCGAGAAAGTTAAAAAACAAGGGATTACATCAATGGTTCGGGTTCGCAATCTGGTGCTGGCAATCGCGGCTGCAACCGCGTTGACTTCCGAAATGGCTTACGCGCTAGGGTTGGGCGAAGTCACCTTGAAATCAGCGCTAAATCAGCCGCTTGTCGCTGAAATCGAGCTGCTCGATGCTAAATCCCTTGCGCCAGGAGAGGTTGTTCCGGCGTTGGCCTCGGTCGAAGAGTTCAATAAGGCGGGTGTAGATCGCCAGTACTTTCTGACCGATCTGACCTTCACCCCTGTACTTCGTCCCGATGGCAAAAGTGTCATTCGCGTGTCGTCGACGAAGCCTGTTCGCGAGCCCTACCTAAATTTCCTCATCGAAGTCCTCTGGCCTAGTGGGCGTCTGCTGCGTGAGTACACGCTGCTTCTCGATCCGCCACTTTATTCTCCCGAGATTGCCGCCGCGGTCGCTCCTCAGTTGCCGGTATCGGCTCCTGCATCTAAGCCGTCTTCCCCAGTGCGGGCACCGTCGGCGTCTCCAATGAGTGCGCCTTCAGCTACTCCGAGCGCCTTGCAGGGCGATCAATACAAAGTCACGCCAAATGACACGCTTTGGGAGGTTGCCGAACGCGCCCGCCAGGGCGGCACCGTCCACCAAGCCATGTTGGCTATCCAGGACTTAAACCCGGATGCTTTCATCGGTGGAAATATCAATCGCATGAAGAATGGCCAGGTGCTGCGCCTGCCGACTGAAGAGCAGGTGCGGAGCCGGTCCCAGGCGGAGGCGATCCAGCAGGTCGCCCAGCAGAACGCAAGCTGGCGACAAGGTGCAGGTCTTGCAGGCGAGGGTTCTCGTCAGCTCGATGCCACCCAGCGCGGCCAAGCCGGAAACGCGCCGACACGCAGCGAAGCGGGCGACAATCTTCGCCTGGTCGCTCCAGAGGCTGGTCAAGCCACTACGGGCAGTGATAGCGGTGGGGCTGACGATACCAAGTCCTTGCGCGACAAACTGGCCGTCACCGAAGAAAGCCTCGACTCCAGTCGCCGCGAGAATCTGGATCTCAAGGACCGCCTGAGCGATCTCCAAGGCCAGCTGGACAAGCTACAGCGCCTGATGGAGCTCAAGGACAACCAGTTGGCCAAGCTGCAGGCTCAGATCGGGGCCGATGCTGCACCGGCAACGGGCGCTCCTGTAGGCGGCGAACCGCAAGCCGAAGCTGCCCTGGCGAATCCTCAGGTTGATGCGTCGCCCGCCGATACAGGCGAGCCGGCTGACGTCGAGGCACAGACCAGTGATGCCGCTCCGTCGGAGCCGGAACAGGTTAAGGCCCAACCGGTAGAGCCTGCTCAGCCGGCACCGGCCCCTGCTGCGGAACCTAAACCTGAGCCTGTTGCAGCAGCCCCAGCCTCAGCGCCCGTTGCCGACGAGCCGGAGTCGGGTGGTTTTGTCGATGATCTAATGGCCGATCCGGTCATGCTGGGCGTAATTGGTGGCAGCGCGTTGCTGTTGCTGTTGGTTGGTCTGATGGCATTGTCGCGCCGCAATGCGATGAAAGAGGCTGAGCTTCAGGAAAGCCTTCTCGCCGACAGCGAGACCAACAACTTTTACGCAGCCGATCACGATGAGGCTGTGTCCCAAGGCAAGCCGGCTGCCCAGCCGATTGCCGATGCCAGCCCCGCCGACGCGCTGGCCGGTGCCGCGAACGATCCGCTGGCTGAGGCGGACATCTATATCGCCTACGGCCGTTTCAATCAGGCAGCCGAATTGCTGCAGAACGCATTGAACGACGAGCCCCAGCGTAGCGATCTTCGCTTGAAGTTGATGGAGGTGTATGCCGAACTTGGCGATCGGGAGGGTTTCGCTCGTCAGGAATCTGAGCTGCGCGACATCGGTGGATCGACATCAGCAATCGATCAGCTCAAGACCCGCTACCCTGGCATGGCCGCAGCTGCCACCGCGGGGTTTGCCGCAGGTGCATTCGGTTCCAATCAGGATGATCTTGATAACCTCAGTCTGGACGATCTTGATCTGGATGGCCCGTCAGCAGCCGCGCCGGCCGTATCCGAGGAAGCCGACAATGCGTTCGATCTCAGCCTGGATGATCTCGAGCTGGATCAACCCTTGCCGTCAAGTGAGCCAGTTGGAGAGACACGCGGTTTCTCCGAAGTAGACGAGCTGAGCTTTGACGAACTCTCTCTTGAAACGGCTGCGCAGGAAAAGGGTACCGATGAGTTCGCCCTTGAGCTTGACGAGTCGACTACGAGCAGCGACGTATCGTTCGAACAAGAATTAGCCGCTTTCTCACTGGACCTGGATGAGGAGCAAACCCAGCCGGCTGCCTTGCAGCGCGACGATGAACTTAGCCTGAGTCTCGATGAGACGCCCCAGCCTTCCGTGGACAGCTTCGATTTCGAGTTGCCAGAGCTCAACGAGCCCGCGTCGATGCCTGATGAATTCGACTTGTCTCTGGAAGAGGAGGTCGCTTCGGCCGAGCCGGAAACCTTCGCCTCCCGATTGGAAGAGGTTGAGGCAGAACTGCAGGACCTGTCTCGAGATATTGACGAGTCTGCTGAACTGACGAGCGCTGCGCCGGCCATCGAGCCGGTCGCTCCCTCGGCTGAATCCATCGATGAGCTTGGAGATGACTTCGACTTTTTCTCCGACACCGATGAAACGACCACCAAGTTGGATCTTGCCCGCGCTTATATCGACATGGGTGACGCTGAAGGTGCGCGTGACATCTTGGATGAAGTGATGAGCGAAGGAAGCGACGTTCAGCAGCAGGAGGCGCGCGAGATGCTCGCCAAGCTCGCCTGAGCATGACCGAAGCAGTACCCGAAGCGGCAGCCTCAGTGGCTGCCGCTGGCATTTCCAGGATTGCACTTGGCGTTGAGTACAAAGGGTCTCGCTATCGCGGTTTCCAGCGGCAGCGAGACGGGGTGCCGTCGATCCAGTTGTCCCTGGAAAATGCGCTGAGCAGAGTGGCTGGGGGGCATCCAGTTATATTGAGTTGCGCAGGGCGTACCGACGCGCTGGTACATGCCTGTGCGCAGGTCGTTCATTTCGATACCGCCGTGACCCGTTCAATGCACGCCTGGGTCATGGGTGCCAACATGAATCTGCCGGGCGATATCAGTGTCACCTGGGCCAAGGAAATGCCGATGCATTTCGATGCACGCTTCAGTGCCATGGCTCGCCGTTATCGTTATGTCATTTACAACGACCAGATTAGGCCGGCTCACCTTGCTGAGGAGGTCACCTGGAATCACCGGCCGCTGGATATCGAACGCATGCGGGAGGCCTCGAAGGTTTTCGTCGGCACGCACGATTTCAGCGCCTTCCGCGCGCGCCAATGCCAGGCCAAGTCTCCGATCAAGACCATTCATCATCTCGAGCTGCTACAGCATGGGCGGCTTATGGTCATCGATGTTCGGGCAAACGCCTTCCTTCACCACATGGTGCGCAATTTTGCCGGTGTGCTGATGACGATTGGAGCAGGAGAACGCCCGGTCGAGTGGGCGGGGGAAGTATTAGAGTCGCGTGTGCGGCGAACCGGTGGCGTGACGGCTCATCCATATGGTCTCTACCTGGTCGAGGTCGACTACCCGGACGAATTCGAGCTGCCCAGCCGTTACTTGGGCCCGCACTTTCTTTCAGGCCTGCCGGACGTAAGGAAGCGTTAATAAACGCGCTTCACGCCTTGTGTGGCTTGCAGCTAGCGGCGCTTTTGTTACCATCCAAAGTCTTTTATCGCAGGTAGACGACCGTTGCCCATCGTTCGTACCAAGATATGCGGCATTACCAACGTTGACGACGCCCTCTTGGCCGCTGAAGCAGGCGCGGACGCGATCGGGTTGGTGTTCTACAGGCCCAGCCCGCGGGCGGTCGACGTTCAACGCGCTCGCCAGATCGTGGCGGCGCTCCCGCCATACGTATCCACGGTCGGCTTGTTCGTCAACGCATCGCGTTGTGAGCTCACCGAGACGTTGGAAGCGGTCCAACTGGACATGTTGCAGTTTCATGGCGATGAGTCCCCAGCTGATTGCGAGGGTTACCACAAACCTTGGTACAAGGCGCTACGTGTCAAGCCTGGCGAAGATATTCGCGCCCAGGCCGCGCATTACCGGGGAGCTTGCGCGATTCTTCTTGATGCTTATGTGCCGGGTCTACCTGGCGGTACCGGTGAGTCGTTCGACTGGTCATTGATTCCGCGGGACCTGGATAAGCCGTTAATTTTGGCCGGCGGACTGAACCCTCAGAACGTAGAACGTGCCATTTCCCAAGTGCAGCCCTATGCCGTGGATGTGAGTGGGGGGGTGGAGTTGCGCAAGGGTGTCAAGGATGCCGAAAGCGTTCGTGATTTCATTCGAAGAGTCCGAGGCGCAGTGTGACGAACCGGTGCCGTGCGCCGTCCAGTTACCGCTCGCTGGTGAGACCTGTCAGCGTTTCGTGCGGCCTGGCTGGAAGCAAGCTGGCCGCTAGCACTATAGATCTTGCCTCGTTGGCATATCGTTTTCGCGGTGAGGACGGCTCCGGTAGCGTCCGTGCCGCCATGATGAATTCGCCTGTAGCGCACAGAGTTGCGCTCGGGACAGACAAGCTGTGGAGAATAAAAGCATGAGCAACTGGCTGGTAGACAAGCTGATCCCCTCGATCATGCGCTCTGAATCGCAGAAAAGCTCGGTACCGGAAGGGCTTTGGCACAAGTGTCCGTCTTGCGAGGCGGTGCTTTATCGCCCCGAGCTGGAAAAGAGTCTGGACGTCTGCCCCAAATGCCAGCACCACATGCGTATTGACGCTCGGACCCGCCTGGACATCTTTCTCGACAAGGACGGGCGGCAGGAAATCGGGGCAGACCTAGAACCGGTTGATCGCCTCAAGTTTCGTGACAGCAAGAAGTACAAAGATCGCCTCTCGGCTGCGCAGAAGCAGACCGGCGAAAAGGATGCTCTGATCGCCATGAGCGGCACGCTGATGGATATGCCGGTCGTGACCTGTGCGTTCGAGTTCTCTTTCATGGGGGGCTCGATGGGTGCGATTGTCGGCGAACGTTTCGTCCAAGCCGCCAACTCAGCGCTAGAGCAGCGCTGTCCGCTGGTGTGCTTTGCAGCGTCCGGTGGTGCACGGATGCAGGAGGCGCTGATCTCTCTCATGCAAATGGCCAAGACCTCCGCCGTGCTGGCTCGTATGCGCGAAGAGGGCTTGCCTTTCATTTCGGTGCTTACCGACCCGGTTTACGGTGGTGTCTCGGCGAGCCTGGCAATGCTGGGTGATGTGATTGTCGCTGAGCCCAAGGCGCTGATCGGCTTCGCCGGGCCGCGTGTCATTGAGCAGACGGTGCGCGAAAAACTGCCGGAGGGCTTTCAGCGCAGCGAATTCCTGCTCGATCATGGTGCTATCGACTTGATTATCCCGCGTGCCGAGCTGCGCCCCCGGCTGGCGCGCTTGCTCGCTCAGTTGCAGCAATTGCCGGCCCCCGCCGAGCCAGTCATGGTCAACGCGCCTGCATGACCGAGCGGAGCCTGAACGACTGGCTCGCCTATCTTGAGCGACTGCATCCGAGCGCGATCGACATGGGCCTCGATCGCAGCCGCGCAGTGGCGCAAGCGTTGGGGCTCGGGCGCCCCGCGCCGCGTGTGGTAACCGTCACAGGTACCAATGGCAAAGGCTCGACCTGCGCCTTCATTGCTCAACTATTTGCAACCCACGGGCTGAAAACAGGCCTGTACAGCTCACCGCACTTGCGCAGGTATAACGAACGCGTCCGTATTGCGGGGCGCGAGGCAAGTGATTCAGAGCTATGCGAGGCCTTTGAAGCGGTCGAGCGTGCTCGCGGTGACATCTCGCTAACCTATTTCGAAATGGGGACACTAGCGGCGTTCTGGTTGTTCGAACGTGCGCGGCTCGATGCTGTTGTGCTCGAGGTTGGGCTGGGTGGACGCCTGGATGCGGTGAACCTGGTCGATGCTGACGTGGCGGTGGTTACGAACATCGGTCTCGATCATGCCGAATGGTTGGGTGATAGCCGTGAAAGCGTAGCGTTCGAAAAAGCCGGGATTTTTCGAATGGGTGCCCCGGCGGTATGCGGCGACCCCTTGCCGCCCGCAACCTTGCTCGAGTCGGCCAACCGTTTGTCCGCTCCGTTGAAACTTCGCGGCCGTGATTTCGATCTGTGCGTGGATGGGCAGCGCTGGCGCTGGCATGGGGTCAGTGCAACAGGCGAGCCGCTATTGCTTCAGGATCTTCCGCCGCTTGACCTCCCGCGAGAAAACGCCGCTGTTGCGTTGCAGGCCTATGCGATGCTCGACCTTCCTTGGGAGGCTGAGCGGCTGAAGCAGGCCCTGGCGACTACACAAGTCGTCGGCCGGCTCGATCGCCGGCAGGTCATCTGGCATGGCAAACAGCTCGATCTGTTGCTCGATGTCGCGCATAACCCACATGCCTCCAGCTATCTGGCCGGTCGCCTCGCCTCTTGTCCACTCAGGGGCCGTAGATTGGCCGTGTTCGGACTGCTAGCGGACAAGGATATCGCTGGCGTTGTAGAGCCTCTGCTCGGAGTGGTTGAGAGTTGGGCGGTCACCCCGTTGCCCAGTCCACGCTCTTGCTCGGCGGAACGGCTTGCTCAGACGTTGAACGAGCGTGGCGCCTCGGTCAGTATCTATCCTGACGTGTCCCACGCGATCGAGGCGCAATGCGACGCTGCTGTCGAGGGGGATGAGCTCTTGATATTTGGGTCGTTCTACTGCGTTGCAGAAGCGCTGGAGTGGCTTGATCGTAACGCGGTGAACGGAGGGCGACGCATTGCTGGATAAGGGATTGCTACAACGAATCGTGGGCGCCCTGGTGCTGGTTGCGCTGGCGGTCATTTTCGTGCCGATGTTGTTCAATCGGGAAGACGCGGGGCGCGAGGTTGCGGTCGACGCGCCTCGGATGCCTGAGGCACCCGTGGCCCCCGATATCGAGCCTGAGCCTGTGGACTTGCCGGAGCCCGCACCGGATGATTTCGAGATCATAGAAGAGGGGTCGGTTGGAGAGGGGGCGTCACCGGCCGCCGGCGAGCCCGAACGGCCATCGGCACCGATCGCCGATGCTCCTGAGGCGGCGCCTTCCTCCGAGCCGGCTCCGGCACCGTCGCAGCCCGTTACAGCGCCGGTCGAGACCGCGGCTAGCCCAGTGCAGCCTGCCAAACCGTCGCCGAAGAGCGCCGAAGAGCAGCGCCTCGACGCGTCGGGCCTCCCGGTGAGTTGGTCTGTGCAGTTAGCGAGCCTGTCGAGCCGCGAGAATGCCGAGAAACTGCAAAGCACGCTGCGCTCTCAAGGCTACAACGCATATGTGCGCACGGCGGATGGGATGAATCGCGTTTTTGTCGGTCCGCTGGTCGAGCGCGCCGAGGCGAATCGCTTGCGTGACCAGCTACAGCGCCAACAAAAGCTCGATGGTTTCGTGGTGCGCTTCAAGCCCGAGCAACAATAGCGTCTTGTTTACCGGCGCGGCGACAGGGTTTAGGCGTCTGATCGCCGAGTCGCCTCGAATGCACCAGGGAGGCGTATTCCTCCTCGAGGGGCTCTGCTAAAATGCGCCGCCTTTCTTCCTTGCAGGACAGCCCGTGGCATTCACCTGGGTCGATTGGGCGTTTGTCGCCGTCGTGGTCATTTCCAGTCTCATCAGCCTGAAGCGTGGTTTCGTCAAGGAAGCGCTTTCGCTGCTTACCTGGATCATCGCCGGCGTCGTGGCCTGGATGTTCGGTGGTTCGCTGTCTCATTATCTGGCCGAATACATTGAAACCCCCTCGTTTCAGGTCATCGCCGCCTGCGCGATCCTGTTCGTGGTGACCTTGCTAGTCGGGGCGCTGGTCAACTTTCTCATCGGCGAGCTGGTCCGGGTGACGGGCTTGTCCGGTACCGATCGATTTCTTGGAATGGTCTTCGGAGCGGCCCGGGGCGGCCTGCTCATCGTTGTGCTGGTTGGGCTGCTCAGTCTTGCCCCGGTGCAGCAGGACCCCTGGTGGCGCGAGTCTGCGCTCGTTCCGCATTTCCTGTTGGTGGCCGACTGGTCTAAGAATCTCATCCTGGGATTCGGTAGCCGCTGGGTCGCCGGCTCGTTCGACTCGGGTGCCTGAGCCGACGGATATTCACAACGGGCGCTGGGGATTCCCGAGCGTCCGGATCAGCCTGAAATGAGAGGTTCCTTGCATGTGTGGCATTGTCGGCATCGTCGGTAAGTCGAACGTCAACCAGGCGTTATATGACGCTCTTACCGTACTGCAACATCGCGGGCAGGACGCGGCTGGAATCGTGACCAGTGATGGAGGCAAGCTGTTCTTGCGCAAGGACAACGGCCTGGTCCGCGACGTGTTCCAACAGCGCCACATGCAGCGTCTGGTGGGCAATATGGGGATCGGTCACGTTCGTTATCCCACCGCCGGCAGCTCCAGCTCCGCCGAGGCCCAGCCCTTCTATGTCAACTCACCATACGGCATCACGCTCGCGCACAACGGCAATCTCACCAACGTCGACCAGTTGACCAAGGAAATCTACGAATCCGATCTGCGCCATGTGAACACCAATTCTGATTCCGAAGTGTTGCTCAACGTGTTTGCCCACGAGTTGGCTGTGCGCGGCAAGTTGCAGCCTACCGAGGAAGACGTATTCGCGGCCGTGACGAAGGTGCATGAACGTTGCGTCGGTGGTTATGCGGTGGTGGCCATGGTCACCGGTTACGGCATTGTCGGCTTCCGCGATCCCAATGCCATTCGCCCGATCGTGTTTGGCCAGCGCCATACCGACGAAGGCGTGGAGTACATGATCGCGTCTGAAAGCGTTGCGCTCGACGTGCTGGGCTTTACGCTGATCCGTGATCTGGCGCCCGGCGAGGCGGTATATATCACCACCGACGGCAAGCTCTTCACGCGCCAATGCGCGGCCAATCCACACTACGCACCCTGCATCTTTGAGCACGTCTACCTGGCACGTTCCGACTCCTTGATGGATGGCGTTTCGGTCTACAAGGCGCGCCTGCGGATGGGCGAGAAGCTGGCGGACAAGATTCTGCGAGAGCGGCCCGAGCATGACATCGACGTGGTCATTCCGATTCCTGACACCAGCCGCACCGCCGCGCTGGAGCTGGCCAACCGGCTCGGTGTCAAATTCCGCGAAGGCTTCGTCAAGAACCGCTACATCGGCCGCACGTTCATCATGCCCGGGCAAGCGGCACGCAAGAAGTCGGTGCGTCAGAAGCTCAACGCTATCGAGCTGGAGTTCCGCGGCAAGAACGTAATGCTGGTGGACGACTCCATCGTGCGGGGCACGACCTGCAAGCAAATCATCCAGATGGCGCGCGAGGCGGGGGCGAAGAATGTTTATTTCTGCTCCGCTGCGCCAGCGGTGCGCTACCCGAACGTCTATGGCATCGATATGCCCAGCGCGCATGAGCTCATCGCGCACAACCGCACCACCGAGCAAGTTGCCGAGCTGATTGGCGCCGATTGGCTGGTCTATCAGGACCTGCCCGACCTGATCGATGCGGTCGGGGGGGGCAAGGTGAAGATCGATAACTTTGACTGTGCCGTGTTCGATGGCAAGTACGTGACCGGTGATATCGACGAAGTCTATCTGCATAAGATCGAGCAGGCTCGCAACGACCTCAGCAAGGCCAAGTCGGCCGTCGCCAGCGCTATCATCGACCTGCATAACAATTGACCGGTGCGTCGGCGATTCAGCGCCGGAGCGAGGAGAATCACTATGGCACATGATTGGGATGCGGGGCGCCTCGACAGCGACCTGCTAGGCGTCGGCCCGGATACCCTGGCGGTACGCGCTGGTCAGCGGCGCACGCCAGAGGGCGAACATGGCGAGCCGTTGTTCTTCACTTCTAGCTATGTGTTCCGCAGCGCCGCGGATGCTGCGGCAACCTTTGCTGGCGAAAAGCCGGGTAACGTCTATTCACGCTATACCAACCCGACGGTGCGGGCGTTCGAGCAGCGCATTGCTGCTATGGAAGGGGCCGAGCAAGCCGTGGCGACCTCGTCCGGCATGTCCGCCATCCTGGCAACCGTCATGAGCCTGTGCTCGGCCGGCGACCATGTGCTGGTTTCCCGCAGCGTATTCGGTGCAACCGTCTCGCTGTTCGAGAAGTATCTCAAGCGTTTCGGGCTCGAGGTGGACTTCGTGCCGCTGGTTGACCTTCAGCGTTGGGAGGGTGCCTTCAAGCCGAACACCAAGCTGGTGTTCGTCGAGTCACCGTCCAACCCGCTGGCCGAGTTGGTCGATATCGAGGGGCTTGCCACCCTTTGTCGTGCGAAGGGCGCCTTGTTCGCGGTGGATAACTGCTTCTGCACGCCCGCACTGCAGCAGCCGCTGGCACTGGGCGCTGACATCGTCATCCATTCGGCGACCAAGTACATCGATGGGCAGGGCCGTTGCCTGGGCGGCGTGGTCGCCGGCCGCGCGGAGCAGATGAAGGAGTTGGTCGGCTTTCTGCGCACCGCTGGCCCGACCATGAGCCCGTTCAACGCTTGGGTGTTTCTCAAGGGGCTGGAAACCCTTCGCCTGCGTATGCAGGCCCACTGCGCGGGTGCCCAGGTGCTTGCCGAGTGGCTTGAGCAGCAGTCTGGAGTGGAGAAGGTTTACTATGCTGGCCTTCCGAGCCACCCGCAGCACGAGCTGGCCAAGCGGCAACAGAAAGGTTTTGGCGCGGTGCTGAGTTTCGAGATCGCTGGCGGCAAAGAAGCCGCTTGGCGTTTCATCGATGCGACACGTCTGATTTCCATTACGGCGAACTTGGGCGATAGCAAGACCACCATCACTCATCCCGGCACGACGACGCATGGCCGCCTCACGCCCGATGAGCGGGCCAATGCGGGCATCCGCGACAGCCTGATCCGCGTCGCGGTAGGGCTCGAAGATGTCGAGGATCTCAAGGCCGATCTCGCCAGGGGTCTGGCTGCGCTATGAGCTATTTGCGGCACCTACGGTGCCGCATCCTCCTGGGCTGACCGGCTACTCCCCAGCCGTTTCGACCTTTACCAAGAAACCGTCCAGGCGCTGCTCGGCGGATAGCCGCTGAAGTAGGCGACTGGCCTCGGCGCGCGCTTCGACCGGTCCCACGAATACGCGGTGGGTGTTGCCGGTCGTTTTGACATAGGCCTCATAACCCTGGCTGCTGAGCTTCTCCTGGAGCGCCTGCGCGCTGGTGGGATTTTGAAAGCTCGCCAATTGCACGGACCACCCTGCTCGGGGCGCCGCCGTTGCCGTGGGTTCCGGCCGCGGGACGACCTGAACGGCTGAGGCAGGTGCGGCTGCTTTACCCGAGCGCAGATCGATGGCCGGTGCCGGCTGGCCTTGCCCGTCGAATAACCGCTCCGGTGTTGCGGGGAGGATGCTCGGGCTGTCTGAGTCCGTTTCGATGACCCTTATATCGCTGTACTTCTTACCGGACAACGCAGCCAGGCCAGCACGGTCGCGTACGACGGTCGGCCGTAGAAATACCATTAGGTTACGTTTGACGTGCGTTTCCTGGGTGGAACGGAAGAGGGCACCGAGCAGGGGGATATCACCGAGCAGCGGGACCTTCGAATCGGTACGGGTGACGTCGTCCTGTATCAGGCCGCCAAGCACAATCACCTGCCCATCCTCGGCGAGGATGGTGCTCTTGATGGAGCGTTTGTTGGTCACGAGGTCGACGGCCTGCGCGGAAAGCGACGCTGACGGGGCGATCGATGAAATTTCCTGCTCGATCTCCAGGCGCAGCGTCGCGCCATCATTGATGTGTGGCACGACTTTGAGCGTGACGCCGATATCCTGCCGTTCGATAGTGGTGAAGGGGTTGTTCGCACCGGATGCATCGGTTGTATAGGTGCCCGTCTGGAAGGGCACGTTCTGACCGACCAGGATCTCCGCCTCTTGGTTGTCCAGCGTGAGCAGGCTGGGTGTCGACAGCAGGTTGCTCTTGCTATTGGCCGACAGCGCGGTGATCAAAGCGCCGAAGCTGCTTGTGCCGAGACCGATAATGGCGCCATCGGGCAGGTTCGAGGGGATCTCGTTTTCACTGATCGCCGACAGAACGCTGCCAACGGAAAGGCCAGTATTGGAGAAACTGACGCCGCCCACGCCGCCTGTGCCGCCGCGAGCGTCGACCGCCCACTGCACGCCCAGGGCGTCGGTAATGTCTCCGGATACTTCGACAATGGCCGCCTCGACCATTACCTGTGCCCGCGGGATATCGAGTTGCCGAACGATGGACTCGAGGGTGCTGATCACCTCGGGCTCGGCCAGCATGACCAGTGCGTTGAGGCTCTCGTCGGCGCGGATGAGGATATTTTGCTGACGGGTGCTTTGAGTTTCACCCTCGCCGGGCTCGGATAGTCGTTCGGAAATGTCGCCCAGCGTCTCGGCCAGCGCTTTCGCATCGTTGTGCCGCAGGCGTATGACTCGGGTGTTGGCCGAACGGGTGCTCGGCGTGTCCAGCGTCTTGGCGAGGTTGGCGAGTTTCTGCCGAGCCTGTTCCGGGCCTGTGAACACCAGGCGGTTCGTGCGGGAGTCGGCGATGATCTGTGCGCCAGCGGTGTCCCGCGCTTCGCCACGGGCGAGCGTGTTGCGCAGCACCTCGGCAATATCCGTTGCCCAGCCGTATTGCAGGTTCACCACGCTGTGGTCGTCACTCTGCGCGCGGTCCAGCTGACGGACGATATCCTCGATGCGCGAAATGTTCGCGCTGCGGTCGCTGATAATCAGCGCGTTGGCGGAGCCGACGGCGGCGAGGTGCCCGTATTGAGGCACCAGCGGGCGTATCAACGGAATCAGTTCGGTCGCGGAGGTGTGCTGGACCTGGATCACGCGGGTTTCCAGCAAATCCCCGCCGGTCGGTCCGCCTCCGGCTTCGGACTTGGCTTCCGCGTTCGGTACGATGCGGGTCACTTCGCCCTGCGTGAGGACGCTGTAGCCGTGCGTCGCCATCACAGAAAGAAACAGCTGGTAAACCTCTGACAAGGACAGTGTCGTGGATGAAACCACGCTGACCTGGCCTTTTACCCGCGGGTCCACGATGAAAGTCTGGCCTGTCAGCTGGCTGATCTGGTCGACGAATGCGCGGATGTCGGCGTCCTTGAGATTGATCGTCCAGCCATCCTGCTGGGTTTCGCTCGGTTCGATGCCAGGTTCCGCCGCCAGCAGGGGCAGCGGTGCAATGAGCAAGCTGGCGGCAAGGAACGCAACGAGCGGACGAGAGGAGAAAGGCGGCATCAGTCAGTCATCTTCCATGTTCTGTTCATCGGTGGGCAGTGTTTCCGGCGATTCCGCCGAGCCTTCCATCTGCTGGCGCAGTGCTTCCATCTGTTGCTGAAGCATCTCCGCTTGCGGATCGATGGCATCCATTGGGGCGGGCTCGCTGTAATCCGGCAGATTGTCCGGTACGGCTGTTACGGCTCGGGTAGTCGGAAAAAATAAATTCTCGATCCGCCCATTGCGTTGGATTTCGACGCGGTCAGGATGAACGCTCTTCAGGCTCAGCCCCGATTGAAGTTCCTCGCCGACCCTGTACAGCTGAGGCGGGCTGCCGGACAGCTGAACGATCGCGGTGGAGCGAGCCGGGTCCGCATGCACGAAGCTGCCGAGCAAGGTTAGATCAGAATGAGCCGTGTCGGGGGTGTAGGCAGAGTTCGCCGGGGTTCCGAACAGGGTGGACATGCGCTGCAGGTCCGGCACAACGCCGGCAGGTTGGGCTTCGCCAACAGGCTGCTTCGCAGGTTCGCGTATCAGCTGGAGCCAATCGGCAACCTGTGCGGCCAGATAAAGGCCAAACACGACGACCACCAGCGCGCTTACGAGGATAGGCGCGTGTGGGCGAATACGCTGGAGGGCAGCAGGAAAAGCCAAGCGAGGCACTCCAATGACGGTGATAACGGACATGACCCTCCAGGGTGCGTGAGCCGATGCCTGTCTGACAGGCTAGCCGCAGAGCCGGATCATGGCGAGGAAGCGCCTGAGTATGCCAGGCCAACTGACTGTTTTTCAGGCAAAAGGTGCCCAGCGGTTGGCCGAATTACTGGCGCGGTTGCAAGGTGCCGGCATTTCTACGAAAAAAATGTTGCAACCTGTTGACTTGCCGGGGGTGGGTGCGTAAATTGCGCGCCTCGCAGGGCGAACGGCCATTATCCGAAAGGAAAAAGCCAGATCATAGCCTTGTGATTCGGACGCAAGTCCGGCCGACGCGCAGCGGTAGTTCAGTCGGTTAGAATACCGGCCTGTCACGCCGGGGGTCGCGGGTTCGAGTCCCGTCCGCTGCGCCATATCTGCTTCCGATGGAAGCCTCGCTAAAAGCGGCCTCAGGGCCGCTTTTTTCGTTCCGGCGGTTTATCCGCCTTGCCTGTAGCACCGCGCCGGTCCAGTGCGCCAGGTTCTTCCGGACACCTAACTAAACAGTGCGGCCCGATCGCCACGCGGGCGTCGCCTGCGCGACAACCTAGCTAACCCATGTGCCCAAGTCGGCGCCATGCTAGCGTCTCGCTGACCGATGTAGCGGCTGGCTTGCAGCCTGCGTTTTTGCTCTCTCACAACAAGCTTGATCCAGGTCATTTCGCCTTGCCTGCGTCATCTGGTAGCGCGCCAGGTGCGCACCCTTGGGTTTTAATGCTGTCACTAATGCGTGACTAATTAACAAGCCAGGTGCAAGCGGCTGCTGACGAGGGGTAGTGAATGTTCGGTTTGGAAGCTCTCGAGCTTGCGCGGATCCAGTTCGCTTTTACCATTTCCTTCCACATCATTTTTCCGGCGATCACCATCGGGCTGGCAAGCTTCTTGGCGGTGCTGGAAGGTTTGTGGCTGAAGACCAAACGCCAGGTCTACCGTGACCTTTATCACTTCTGGTTAAAGATATTTGCGGTCAACTTCGGGATGGGCGTGGTGTCGGGCATCGTCATGGCTTACCAATTCGGGACCAACTGGAGCGCCTATTCGGAGTTCGCCGGCAGCGTGACGGGGCCCTTGCTGGCCTACGAGGTCCTGACGGCGTTCTTTCTTGAGGCGGGCTTCCTTGGCGTCATGCTGTTCGGCTGGAACCGGGTCGGGCCGGGGCTGCATTTCTTTTCCACGTTGATGGTGGCGGTCGGCACCCTGATTTCGACCTTCTGGATTCTCGCCTCGAATAGTTGGATGCACACGCCTCAAGGGCACGAGATCATCGACGGCGTGGTGGTTCCGGTCGACTGGCTGGCGATCATCTTCAATCCCTCGTTTCCCTATCGCCTGACGCACATGGCGATCGCCGCGTTCCTGGCGACGGCCTTCATGGTGGGTGCCTCCGCGGCCTGGCACTTGCTTCGAGGCAACGACAACCCGGCGGTCCGCAAGATGTTTTCAATGGCCATGTGGATGGCACTGATCGTCGCGCCGATCCAGGCAGTGGTCGGTGACTTCCACGGGCTGAATACCCTCGAACACCAACCGGCGAAAATCGCGGCGATGGAAGGTCATTGGGACAACAGTTCCGGCGAGGCGACGCCTTTGCTGCTCTTCGGCTGGCCTGACATGGAGCGCGAGGAAACACGGTACAAGGTGGAAATCCCCTACCTTGGCAGCCTGATCCTCAAGCACAGCCTGACCGAGCAGGTGCCCGCGTTAAACGAGTTCCCTGCCGAAGACCGCCCCAACGCCACGATTGTGTTCTGGACCTTCCGGATCATGGTTGCGTTGGGCCTGTTGATGATCCTGACCGGCTTCTGGAGCCTTTGGCTGCGGCGCGGCGGTCGGCTTTACCGGACCCGGCCGTTCCTGCGTCTGGCCTTGTTGATGGGGCCGTCCGGCATACTGGCGATCCTCGCGGGTTGGTTCACGACCGAGATAGGCCGACAGCCCTGGGTCGTCTATGGCGTGATGCGCACCGCCGATGCCGTGTCCAACCACAGCGCCGAACAGCTTGGCCTCACACTAGCGCTCTTCGTGCTGATCTACTTCGCGGTGTTCGGTATCGGCTTCGTCTATGTGCTGCGGCTGATTGCCAAAGGCCCGATTATCAACGAAGGCAACGAGAAGGGCGCGGGTGGCCCTGGTGAGAAGCGCACCCCGATGCGGCCGCTGTCGGCAGCCGACGAGGCGATCCCTCATGATCATGGTGACGAACTGGGCGAGAGGAACTGAGCAATGGGCATCGATCTTTCGCTGATCTGGGCGATCATCATCATCTTCGGAATCATGATGTACGTGGTCATGGATGGTTTCGATCTGGGCATCGGTATTCTCTTTCCATTCCTGGCCGACACCTCCGAGCGCGACGTGGCGATGAATACCGTCGCGCCGATCTGGGACGGTAACGAAACCTGGCTGGTACTTGGCGGGGCCGGATTGTTCGCCGCGTTTCCCTTGGCCTATTCGGTGGTGCTCTCGGCGCTGTACCTCCCGATCATTTTCATGCTGATGGGTTTGATCTTTCGCGGTGTGGCCTTCGAGTTCCGTTTCAAGGCTAGCGCGAATCGCCAGCACATCTGGGACAAAGCATTCGTCGGTGGTTCGCTTGCGGCGACCTTCTTTCAGGGCGTGGCCCTGGGGGCGTTTATCCATGGTTTTCCGGTCGAGGATCGCGCCTATGCAGGCGGCGCACTGGACTGGCTGACGCCGTTTTCGGTGTTTTGCGGACTGGCGCTGATCGTTGCCTACGCCTTGTTGGGTTGCACCTGGCTGATTATGAAAACCGCAGGCGACTTGCAAAAGCGCATGCATGACATCGGCATTCCGCTGGTTTGGGCCGTGCTTGCGGTCACCGGGATCGTCAGCATCTGGACGCCTCTGACCCACCCCGACATTGCCGAGCGTTGGTTCAGCATGCCTAACCTGCTGTTGTTCATGCCAGTACCCATCCTGGTACTGGTTTGTACGTTCGGGCTTCTGCGGTCGATCGCCCGTTACGCGCATTACTCACCGTTCCTGTTTACGCTGGCGCTGATTTTCCTGGGCTACAGCGGGCTGGGGATCAGCCTCTGGCCGAATATCATTCCGCCCTCGGTGAGCATCTGGGAGGCTGCCGCGCCGCCACAAAGCCAGGGTTTTGCCGTCGTGGGCGCGTTGCTGATCATTCCGTTGATCCTGGTGTACACCGCCTGGAGCTACTACGTTTTCCGCGGCAAGGTCAGCGTCGAAGACGGGTACCACTGAGGTTGCATGGAGCGCGCCATGAAAAACGAGCCCAATGATGGTGCACAGAAGCCAAAGCCCCTTTGGCAACGGATGACGTGGTTGGTGGTTATCTGGTCGGCCAGTGTGCTGACACTTGGCGTCGTGGCCTGGCTGCTGCGGCAATTCATGACTGCCGCCGGTCTGGCCACGCCCTAGCCGAATTCGCCCGAGGTCGCGCCGCCTGCGGGTGCGGCGATCGGGCGCGTTGCGACTTCCTCAACCGAGCGCTATTTCTCGATCCTAACGTGGCGGGTTCATGTGCTGGTCATGTGAACGCGTTAGCGTCATGGCACGGTCTTTGTAGCGATCGGGTCGACAATCGAGAGGAGACGCCAATGGACGATTATCAAGACGAAATCCTCGAATGGCATGCCACCGAGCAGGACGGCCCGGAGCCGGCTGACGATGCCTTCGAGCTTTAGACGTCGCGCCGTTGCGCGCGTCTGTACTCACCGGGTGTCTGGCCGCACCAGCGTTTGAACGCTCGTTGAAACGCCTCGGCTGACGAGAACCCGAGCAGCCACGCGATTTCCCCAAACGCCGATTCGGTGTCCCTGATATAGGCCATTGCCAGGTCGCGCCGGGTGTCATTGACGATGGCGCGATAGGTGGTGCCTTCTTCTTCCAGCTTGCGCCGCAGCGTCCAGGGTGGCAGCTGCAGGCGCGCGGCGACTAGATTGAGGTCCGGCTCCTGGCCCTTGAGCATCGGCCCGAGCAATTGCGCGACGCGCTCGCGCAAGCTGCGGGTGCGGGTGCGCTGGTCCAGTTCGGCTTCGCACAGCGCCAACAGCTGCCGCCAGGTTCCGGGGCAATGTTCGGGATTACGCAATGCCAGCGAGGCCTGATCGAGGCGTAGCTGGTTATGTTCGGCGCCAAACTCGACGCCGAGGCCGAAGAAAGCTTCGTAGCGGGCGGCATGGGCAGGGCGGGCGAATTCGATGTGCACCGCTGCGGGAATGAACGGTTGGCAGGCGATTGCGCCCAGCTGGGAAAGCCAGCTGGCCAATACCGTATCGACGACAAAGCGGTTGTAACTGTTATAGGGGCTGATCGAATAGAAGCGCAGCCAGGCGCCCGTGGTGTCTTCCTGAAAACTGGAGCTACCCCGGTAGTTCGATGCGTAGAGCGGTTCGAAGCGGACGAGCGTGCGCGCGGCCTCACGCACGGTCGGCGCCTGGGCGGCCGTGACGCCGACCAGCCCGAGATGACCAGGTTTGCGCAGCCGGCCCATGTCCAGGCCAAGCCCGGGTTCGCCGGCCAACTGAATGGCGGCGTGGCCAAGGCGCATGTAGCGGGGGATGGACAATCGCGCCTGTGGCTCGGCGAGCCGCGCCTGGTCCAAGCCGTAAGCGAGTAACAATGGTTGCGGATCGATTCGCCGTTCTTCCAGGGCGCTGGCCAGGCTGTGCACGAAGCCGACGGAAAGGTCGCCTAAGCGCACCTTCTGGTGAGATGGCCTCACTGTGGCGGCAACCAGAGGTTGGTAATACGTACCGGCTCGCTGTGCAGGTGCCGCGTCGGGCGGCGAGGTGAGCCGACGAGGTTCCACGGCAAACCGAGGGTGCTGACGCTGAGTGTCGGTAATCCGCTTGCGCTGGGATCCCCGGGAGGGCAGGGCGGCGGCAGGGTCTGTCCCGCGCCGATGATGACGGCCAGCTGGGCGTTGTTGGCGGGCATGCCGCGGTAGCCATCACAGCCGATCAACACGGCCAGGCGGCCGGCTGGCGTCTGGATCGGTGCGTTGGCCGCCTCCGTCGGCGCTTCGCTGTAGCGTCGCTCGTAACGGCTCAGGTTCAGCTTGTACTGCAGCGGCGCCAGAGGCGCGCCGTCTGGCGCGAAGGTAACGCTCACCTGTCGCAGCGGGCCGCTTCCGGCCAGAAGGCGCCCGTCTTTGAGCCGTGGCTCGGGAAGCACGATGGAGCCGGCAACGAGAGTAACGCCGTAGCGCCTGGCCAGGTCGCCGAAGACATCCTGATAGTCGCGTGCCATCTGCCGGGCCTTGATCTTCAGGACGGCTTCGGTACGGCGATCGCTGCCTTGGTGATCGAGCAGCGCGCGCAAATAGTCCCAAGGGTTGCTCAAGGCCATCCACTGCATCGCGTCGCGTAGCGTCCGGGCTTGCTGCACCTCCGGCTTCTCGTCCGTAGCGAATAGCCCAGTGCCCACGTGTTCCGGAAGCGCCACGACGGTATGGGCATTGAGTAGCCCTGCGTCCCTCGCTTGGTCAAGGTAGGTGGCGAAGCGCAATCGCAGGCGCTCTGCGTCCTGGTAGTCGGCCGGCAGCAGGCGGGTTTCGATCGCCACCAGGTTGCCGGCGCCACCGGGATGGCCCTGGCTCTCGATGGGCAGCGTACGCAGGTCGGACAGCAACGGGCCGCCAGGCCTTTCTCCAGTCCAGTCGAGATAGAGAATCAAGGCGGCGAGCGCAATCAGCGCAAGGGCGAAAAATTTACTGTGCGTGGGCATAGGCAGCTAAGGGCTAGGACGGCCCAGAGTAGACAGTAACCTCTGGAATGCCAAGCGGTTTTGTACGACAGGGTCAGGTGGTTGTTAGTTTCGATCATTGAGCGAGCCGCGCCGGCTGTTTATCGTCTTGGCATTCGGACCGTGCTCGACAGAGGCGCGGCCATAGACCGCTGAATGCTTGCACGTGCTTCGTGCCGCCTGACTCGAGGATTGACCATGACCGCCTTTCCCCATCTGCTTGCCCCGTTGGACCTGGGCTTCACCACTTTGCGCAATCGCACCTTGATGGGCTCGATGCACACCGGCCTGGAGGAGATGCCCAATGGCTTCGAGCGTATGGCGGCCTTCTTTGCGGAACGCGCGCGGGGCGGGGTCGGGCTGATCGTTACCGGTGGCGTGGGACCCAACGAGGAAGGTTCGGTACGCGCCGGGGCTGCAAAACTTTCAACCGCGGCGGAAGCCGAGGAGCATCGGATCGTCACCCAAGCGGTTCATGAAGCGGGCGGCAAGATCTGCATGCAGATCCTGCATGCAGGGCGCTACGCCTACAGCCCACAACTGGTAGCGCCGAGCGCCATCCAGGCGCCGATCAATCCCTTCACGCCGCGCGAACTGGACGAGGCGGGCATCGAGAAGCAGATCGGCGACTTCGTCAATTGCGCGAGCCTGGCCAAGCAGGCCGGGTACGACGGCGTCGAAATCATGGGTTCGGAAGGGTATTTCATCAACCAGTTCCTGGTCGCGCATACCAATCACCGAGACGACCGCTGGGGTGGAAGCTACGAAAACCGGATGCGCCTGCCGGTCGAGATCGTCAGTCGGGTGCGAGAGGCAGTGGGCACGGATTTCATCATCATCTACCGGCTGTCCATGCTCGATCTCATCGAGGGTGGCAGCACCTGGGAGGAGGTGGTGCTGCTGGCCAAGGCGATCGAGCGTGCCGGTGCGACCTTGATCAATACCGGTATCGGTTGGCACGAAGCGCGGATTCCGACGATCGCCACCAAGGTGCCACGCGCCGCCTTCACCAAGGTCACCGCCAAGCTGCGCGGCGAGGTGAGCATCCCGTTGGTCACGACCAACCGCATCAACACGCCAGAAATTGCCGAGCAGGTGCTGGCCGAGGGCGACGCGGATGTGGTCTCGATGGCGCGCCCGTTTCTGGCTGATCCTGATTTCGTCAACAAGGCCGCCGCCGGTCGTAGCGACACTATCAATACCTGTATCGGTTGCAATCAGGCCTGCCTCGACCACACCTTTAGCGGCAAGCTCACCACCTGCCTGGTAAACCCGCGGGCCTGCTACGAAACCGAGCTGAACTACATCCCGACCACCCAGGTGAAGAAGATTGCTGTGGTAGGTGCTGGTCCGGCAGGCCTGGCGGCGGCCACGGTAGCGGCAGAGCGTGGCCATGAGGTGACGTTGTTCGATTCGGCGAGCGAAATCGGCGGCCAGTTCAACGTCGCCAAGTGCGTTCCCGGGAAGGAGGAGTTCTACGAAACGTTGCGCTATTTCGAGCACAAGGTGCGCGACACTGGTGTGACGCTCCGGCTGAACACCCGGATCGGGGCGGCGGAACTGCTGGCCGGCGGTTTCGACGAAATCGTGCTCGCCACCGGTATTGCGCCCCGCACGCCGGACATTCCGGGCATCGAGCACCCGATGGTCATCAGCTACCTGGATGCCATTCTGCAGCGCAAGCCGGTGGGGCCGCGCGTTGCGGTCATCGGCGCGGGCGGCATCGGTTTCGATGTATCGGAGTTCATCACCCACGACGGCCAGTCGACCAGCCTTGACCGCGAAGCGTTCTGGAAGGAGTGGGGCATCGACCTGGGGTTGCAGGCGCGTGGCGGCATCGCCGGTATCAAGCCTGCTCCGCATGCACCGGCGCGACAGGTTTACCTCCTGCAACGCAAGAAGAGCAAGGTGGGTAACGGGCTTGGCAAAACCACCGGCTGGATTCACCGCACCGGCCTGAAAAACAAGCATGTGCAGATGATCAGTTCCGTGGAGTATCTGCACATCGATGATCAGGGGCTGCACGTCCGCGTGGCCTCGGGAGAACCGCAGGTGCTGCCCGTCGATACCGTGATCGTCTGCGCCGGTCAGGATCCTCTTCGCGAGTTGCAGGGTGAACTCGAGGCAGCAGGCCGCACGGTGCACCTGATCGGCGGAGCCGACGTCGCGGCTGAGCTCGATGCCAAGCGTGCCATCAATCAGGGCTCGCGCCTGGCGGCCGAACTCTGATCATCGGCGCCCCACACCGGGGCGCTTTACCCGAGGGACTAGCCATGAATGCACCATCGGAACCTGCGATCGCCCGAAGCTTGCAATGCTGGCACCAGATGGTCGAAGCGCGGCGGTTGGATCGTCTGCCCGAGTTGCTGCACCCCGAAGTAGTGTTCCGCTCGCCCATGGCGCATACGCCTTACGCGGGCGCGCCGACAGTTCAACTCATCCTCTCCACCGTGCTTGGCGTGTTTGAAGATTTCGCCTATCACCGGGAGCTTTTCAGCGAGGACGGCACCAGCGTAGTCCTCGAGTTCAGCGCCAGGGTTGGTGAGCGGCAGCTCAAGGGCATCGACCTGATTCGCTTCGATCAACACGGCGCCATCGTCGAGTTCGAGGTCATGGTGCGCCCTATGAGTGCGCTGCAAGCCCTGGGCGCTGAAATGGGACAACGGCTGGCGCCTCTCCTGTCCGCGAGCAAAAACTGAGCAGCCAACCCGGTCACAAATTCCCGGCACGAGCACCGTGCGGATTTGCCGCCGCCGGATCGGCTGCCAACCCAATCACATTGCCCGTTCGTCTTTTTCCCCTACACTTGCCGCCACACAGCGCAGTTCGGGTGCGCTACGAGATCAGCCGTGAAGGATGCCGAGCATGCAGATCAAGCCGCAGACGGTCGAGGCCGTACTGTTTTTCAACGACAGCGGTATCTGCAAGGAAATGCTCTACCCCGAATTCGAAGCCATGTTGGACGGGCTCGTTTGCATGCCAGAGTTCGCCGACCAGCAGATGCGCGTCGCTTATGTCCTGGTCAATGCCCGGCTGCAAATCCGCGCCGCGGTGTTCTTCTATCTCGATTTCAACGACGACGGCTCGGCCGACAGCGGCTGGAACATTCCGCTGCGCAGTCTGGCCGAACGCACCGGCCGTGGCCCTGACCTGGGTGCTGGGCCCATTCGCCTGGCATGCCGCAGCCAGTGTCCTGTCTCCTGGCATCAGATGCACCTTTGGGACCCGCAGATGACCCAAGGTGCCAATCACTTCGTCATGCTGCGTGACCGCATCAAGCGCAACCAGCTTGGCTTGCTGGTCGAGGACGAAGTGCCGGCGCCAGTACCGACCGAGCGACTGCAAATGGTGGCTGAGGACACTTGGTATGCAACCGACACAGGCAAGGATGTTGCGACGCGCCGGGCCGAAAAACTCGAGCAGGAGCAACGCCTCAAGGCGGCACAGTTAATTAAGCAGCAGCGCCTGCGCATCGCTAATCTCGAGCAGGCCCGCGAACTTGAAAGTACGAAGCTGAGAGAACTGGCTGCGCAGCAGCAGGCACGCCTGGAAGAGGTGATCGCCTCGCTACGCGCAGAGCTGACCCAACAGGAACGCTTCGCCGACGAGTTGCGCGAGCAGCTGACGGCGCAGGCCGAAGGCTTCCAGAAGACCCGTGAAGAAATGAGCCGCCAGCTTCGCGCGCTGGAGCAAAACAGCCGTGCTGAAGCCGAGGCCGCGCGCGAGCGCTTTGTCGAGGACCTGCAAGTGCAAGTCGACGCTGCGGTTGCCGAATACAAGGAGCAGGTCGCCATCCGTGACGTCGAGCTGGCTTACCGCAACGAACTCGACACCCAGCTGCAGGAAGAAATCGAACAGTTGCAAAAGCGCTGCGAAGCCTTGGCCGAACAGAGCGGCGAGCGAACGCTCGAGGCCCTGTCACGAATCGGCGTGCTGTTCATGGCGTATCACCCTGGCGCTGGGCATCTCACCATTCCACTGCAAGACATGGCGCGCTATCAAAGCAACCCGCTGGCCTACGCGGCGACGAAATGCGGCGTGTCCGAAGAGCAGTACCGTCAGTGGGTTCAGCATTTCCAGCAGCCGACCTGCGTCGCCTCGCTTCCCAGCGGAGAGCGTTGCAGCATGCCGCTGGACAAGGTCGACGCACCGTCGCGTTTCGTCGTTGGCGAATCCAATTGCTGTGCTCGCCATCGTACGCTCGACCGCCTACGTACCGGCAGCTGACATTCCCCCATCTTGTCATTCGACATTTCCACTCCACCCTTGGAGCCGCTCCGCTTGGGCTGGCTTGACGAAGCCGGCGTCCAGGTGGCGGTGCTGCGGCTCGATCAGGTCGATCCACTGCTCTCCGGCAATAAAGGGTACAAGCTCGCCCACCACCTTGAGGCGGCGCGCTCAGCGGGCGCCACGGGGCTGATCAGTCTCGGCGGCGCGCACTCCAATCATCTTCACGCCCTTGCTGCCGCAGGCCAGCGCTTTGGGTTCGCAACCATCGGCCTGCTGCGGGGCGAGCCGCAAGTCACCCCGACGACCGACGATCTCCAGCACTTCGGCATGACCCTGCACTGGCTCGGCTATGGCGGTTACCGCGCCCGCCACCAGGCTAATTTCTTTGACGCTTGGCGACTGCGCTATCCAGGCCTCTACTGCATTCCCGAAGGAGGGGGCGGGCTACCAGGCGCACGAGGCTGCGCACCCCTGGTGGCCTTGGCCGAGGTGCAGCTGCCGCGCCTCGGCTGGGCCGATCACCAGGGCTGGTGGCTTGCGGCTGGCACCGGAACCACCGTGGCCGGTTTGGTGATTGGCGAGGCCGCGAGTACGCGGCGGCCGGTCTTCGGCGCGCTCGCCGGGCCTGCATCGCACCAGCTTGATGATGCCGTTCGGCAACTGGTGAACGAAGCCGGCGTCGATGCCGGGCCCTACCACCTGCTCGACGCCAGCCGCGGTGGCTTCGCGCGCTTCGACGCCGGGCTTGCCCGGTTCATGTTCGAGACCGAAGCTGAAAGCGGCCTACCGTTGGAACCGGTCTACACCGCCAAAGCGATGATGGCATTGCGCCTTCATGTCGAGGCCGGGTATTTTGTCCGCGGTACGCGGCTCGTTTTCGTGCACACCGGGGGCCTCCAGGGTAGGAGAGCTGCCCTGCCACGCCTGAACGAACTGCTGCGCTGATCCAACGCTCTGTGGAATACATGGATGAACAAGTCGCTGCTCGCAGACCAGGTACGTACTTTTTTCCCGCTCAATGCGCTGGCGCCGAGGCAGCTTCAGCAGCTGCGTGATCAACTGGCGCCCCGGAGGTTGGCTCGTCATGAAGCCCTCTTCGAAGGCGACGCCGGTACGGAGACGAGCTATTTCCTGGTAAGCGGTGCGCTGGTGGTGCAGGGCGCTGACGGCGAGCGCATCCTGGCAGCGGGTTCGCCGGAAAGCGGTTGCGCGATCGTGCCAGGCGTTACGCTGAGGCGGGCCGTCGCCGCAGAGGAATCGAGTGTGCTGCAAGTCGACAGCCAACTGCTCGACGGCCTGGTCGCACGGCAGCAAGCGGACGCCGACCTGCTGCTCGAACTCGCAACGGCAGGTGAGCTGACCGAATGGCTCGAGGAGTTGCTCGACAATCCGCTGTTTGCCAAGGTCCCCGTCGAGAACGTTCGTCAGATGCTTGGAAGGCTCCACGAGATCGAATTGCCCGCCGGCTACGTCCTGCTGAAGGAAGGCGAGGCCGGTGACTGCTGCTACTTCCTCAAGCGCGGCCGGGCAGAGGTGATTACCGGCCTGGGCAGCCAGCGCCAAGTGGTGGCGGAGCTGGCCGTCGGTGCCTGCTTCGGCGAAGAGGCGCTGCTTACCGAGGCTCCACGCAACGCTACCGTTTCGCTGCTCGAGGATGGGACAGTACTGCGCCTGGCTCGCCAGGACTTCATCGCGTTGTTGCAGGAGCCGGTAGTCGCTGAAGTCGGCTTGCATGATGCCGAAGCGCTGATCGAGCAAGGGGCGCAATGGCTGGACGTTCGCCTGACCGACGAGTACGAGCGTGGGCACGCGGCGCGTTCGCTGAATATGCCGTTGCATCTGCTGCGCCTGAAGACCCGCCTGCTGGCGTCCGACCGGGTGTACCTGTGCTATTGCGACAGCGGCAAGCGCAGCGCCAACGGGGTCTTCCTGCTGACCCAGTTGGGGTTCGCTGCCTACCACCTGCGTGGTGGCTTGAACGCACTTGGGCCTGAGCAGCTCAACGTCTTTCTATGCGAGCGGGGTAGTGGATACCTGGCTCGCTCCGGCGGGCGGACCGAGCGCAGTGGCTGATTAGACGCCGGGCAGAAGCCAGCCGAGCAGCCCCCCACCGAGCACGACCAGCCACGGTGGCATTTTCCAGGAAACCAAAGCGGCCAGCGCCAGCAAGGCGAGCGCGAAGTCGGTAGCGTCGTGGATGGCGCTGGTCCAAACCGGGTCGTACAGCGCCGCCAGAAGCAGCCCGACCACCGCCGCGTTGACACCTGCAAGCGCGCTCTGCAGGCTTCGGTTCGCGCTCAGGCGAGCCCAGAAGGGAAGCACACCCATCACCAACAGGAACGAGGGCGCGAACACCGCCACCAGGCAGGCCGCTGCATAAAGCGGGCTTCCACCGACCATCGCCCCGCCGAGAAATGCCGAGAAGGTGAACAACGGCCCGGGCACTGCCTGCGCAGCGCCGTAGCCGGCCATGAAGGTGTCCTGGCTGACCCAGCCGCTCGGTACTACCTCGGCTTCCAGCATGGGAAGCACGACGTGCCCGCCGCCGAACACCAGCGCGCCGACACGATAGAACGTGTCGAGAAGCGCGATCAGCGGCGCGTCCGATGCCGCAGCCAGTACCGGCAGTATCAACAGCAAGCCGAAGAACGCCGCCAAAAGCAACGCGCCCGTGGTCCGGCCGATGCGCGGGGCAATGGTCAGCCGCGCCGCGTCCTTGCCCGGCCGGAACAGCGCAAGCCCTAGCAACCCGGCGATCAGGATGACGCCGAGTTGTGCCCAAGCGGCCGGTAATAGCAATGTCAACATTGCCGCCACCACCGCTATACCGACGCGGATGCCGTCGCTACAAAAGCTGCGAGCCATGCCCCAAACCGCTTGCGCTACCACGGCGACGGCGACGATCTTCAGGCCGTGCAGCAGGCCACTGGCCATGGCGTTATCCCAGCTTGTCAGGCCCAGCGCGAACAGCGTCAGTGCGATGGCCGAGGGCAAAGTAAAACCCGCCCAGGCTGCGAATGCTCCTGCTTTACCGCCGCGCAGCAGGCCGAGGGCGATGCCGACTTGGCTGCTCGCAGGCCCAGGTAGGAATTGGCAAAGGGCAACCAGCTCTGCGTAGCTGCGCTCGTCCAGCCAGCCGCGCCGGGTGACAAAGGCGTCTCGAAAGTAGCCTAGGTGCGCCACTGGCCCGCCAAAGGACGTCAGGCCGAGCCGCAGGAAGATCAGAAAGATGCGCCAAGAGCTGTCGGTACGTCCAGGAGGACAAGAGGTGGCTGGATCGGTCATGTAAAGGTTGTCAGCGTCAATGGGACTAGACCGCGCAGTATCGTCGCTATGGATGACAGTTCAAGCGTCGCCGCCGGTGCTCTCCGGCCAGGTATCGGGGACGACGAAACACCGCTCCTGCTCGATCCAGTAACCGTCGGCCGTCTCGACGAGCCTGACGATCAGTCGTGCCTGGTTACGCCGGGCAAACGCTTCGTGCCAGCGCTGCCAGTCGTCCGTACCGCTCAGCTGTTCTGCTTCGAACCGTGCCGGGGCCAGCCAGGCGGGCCTTGCCAGGGGTTGCCAGCAGGCCTGCTCGGCATCGCCCGAAGCGAGCCAATGCTGATAGCGAATCCAGCTGCCGCCGAGGTGGTCTGGATTCGCGCCTTCAGGCAGTTCGCCGAGATGGAACATCGGTCGGAACAGGTAGCCACCGAGCCACAGCGCGCTTGCGATGTCGCGGCAGGTCAGCTCGCAGAGCAGCGCACGGGCCTCGAGCGTGTCGCACAGGCGCAGTTGATGGGCGCAAAGTCGTTCCAGTTTGATGTCCAGCCGGTCGTGGCTGCCGGGGCCCAGCCAGTGGTCGTGACGGCGCCGCTCACCCGTGTCCTGGCCGAGATAGAACTTGACCGCCAGTTCGACATGATGAACGCCCTCGTCGTCACGCAGGATCAGGTCCAGCTCGCCTAGTGTCTGACCGCCATTGCGGATCGGCAGGTTGGCGACCAACAGTTCGACATCGGGCGCCTGGCTTACCGCAAATTGCCAGAGGCGCTCGTAGTACAGGCCAAGGCGGCGGATGCTGTGCTGCGCGAGCCAGGCCAGAAGCAGATCGGGGCGACGATCGAGCGACAGCAGCCAGTCGGCCAGGCCATCGGGCCGCATCGCCCAGTGACTGGCAGCCAGCGGATGCCGCTGCGGTGCGGGCACCTGGCTAAGCATGGGCGGCGACAGGACCGTCCAGGCAAGATCCCGCACTTGCGGGTGCGCGAGGATCGGCATCAGTTCGTCGAGTCGGGGGAGTGTCATGAGAGCAGCATAGCCGAGGATGGTTTGCTGCCACTTCCGGCTTTCGCCCATAATCGCGCAGCCGCAGCCTCGCGCGGCCTGGCACTGCCGAGGCGTTGAACTCGAACACCCCCGCGTGACACCAATCTAGTGCCTGTTACGCTTCGGCCGGCCCCGGCCCGTTACACGTCACGCCTACCAGGGAGCTTCAATGGATCAGTTCCGCAACATCGGCATCATCGGGCGCCTTGGCAGTTCCCAGGTCCTGGATACGATTCGCCGACTGAAGAAATTTCTCGTCGAGCGCCACCTGCACGTGATCCTCGAGGAGAACATTGCCGAAGTGCTTCCCGGTCACGGCATGCAGACGTCCTCGCGCCAGCGCCTGGGCGAATCTTGCGATTTGGTGATTGTGGTCGGCGGTGACGGCAGCCTGCTTGGTGCGGCACGCGCCATGGCCCGTCACCGCGTCCCGGTGCTCGGCATCAACCGCGGCAGCCTGGGCTTCCTGACCGACATCCGCCCGGATGAACTGGAGCAGAAGGTCGCCGAAGTGCTGCGAGGTGAGTACACGCTGGAAAATCGCTTCCTGCTCGAGGCGCAGGTCAGGCGGCTGGAAGAGTCCATCGGTGAAGGCGACGCGCTGAACGACGTGGTGCTCCACCCAGGCAAGTCCACGCGGATGATCGAGTTCGAGCTCTACATCGACGGCCAGTTCGTCTGCAGCCAGAAGGCCGACGGCCTGATCATCGCGACGCCTACCGGTTCTACCGCCTACTCGCTGTCGGCAGGCGGGCCGATCATGCATCCGCGCCTGGATGCCATCGTCGTTGTGCCGATGTACCCGCATACGCTGTCCAGCCGGCCCATCGTCGTCGATGGCAACAGCGAGCTGAAGATCGTTGTCTCACCCAACATGCAGATATATCCGCAGGTGTCCTGCGACGGTCAGAACCATTTCACTTGCGCGCCGGGTGACACCGTCACGGTGCGCAAGAAGTCCCAGAAGCTGCATTTGATCCATCCGCTGGACCACAACTACTACGAGGTCTGCCGCACCAAGCTGGGCTGGGGCAGCCGCCTCGGTGGAGGGGAATAGTGATTGTCGACCCGGAGCGCGGCTACGACCTGATCGGTGATGTGCATGGCTGCGCCCACACCCTGGTGCACCTGCTCGACCTGCTCGGGTACCGGCAGCACGGCGGTGTTTGGCGTCATCCCCGGCGTCAGGTGATCTTCCTTGGCGACATCATCGACCGCGGGCCGCGTATCCGCGAGGCATTGCACCTGGTCCATGACATGGTCGACGCCGGGCAGGCGATCTGCATCATGGGCAACCATGAATTCAACGCCCTGGGCTGGTTCACGCCGGCACCGCCAGAAAGTGGCCGGACCTACGTTCGCGACCATACGCCGCGCTATGCCAAGCTGCTGGAGCAGACCTTCGAGCAATTCGAGCACTACCCGGACGAGTGGCGTGCATTTCGCGAGTGGTTCCTCGAGCTGCCGTTGTACCTGGAAAGCGAGCGGTTTCGCGTAGTGCATGCCTGTTGGGACAACCAGGTCATCGACCCGCTGCGCGAGCGCCTCCAGGACGGTCGCATCGACCCGGCCTTTCTGGCCGACGCGGCGTTCCCGGATCGCTTCGCTGCCAAGGCGCTCGACCGCCTGTTGCGTGGGACGGACATGCCGCTGCCCAAAGGCGTGACCCTGACCAGCGAAGAAGGCTTCACACGCAGCGTCTTTCGCACCAAGTTCTGGGAAGAAAACCCGCAGACCTATGGCGACGTGGTCTTTCAGCCTGACGGGCTGCCCGAGCAGGCCGCACGCATGCCGCTGAGCCAAAGCCAGAAGAGCCGCCTGTTTCTTTACGGGCCGAATGATCCCCTGCTGTTCGTTGGGCACTACTGGCGCAGCGGCACGCCTGCGCCGATCCGGCCGAATCTGGCATGCCTGGACTACAGCGCGGTCAAGTACGGCAAGCTGGTGGCTTACCGCCTGGACCGCGAGCACCTGCTCGACCCGGCCAAGTTCGTCTGGGTGGAAGTGGAGCAATAGATGGTGATCGTCGAAGCGCTGCGCTTGCCGCTGTCGGAGGATCTCAGTGGTTTCATCGCGCTGCTGCAACGCCTCCGGGTGCCTTGTCGCGTGTCCGAGGAGGCAGGCGAGCAGGTGCTCAGGGTGCCAGCCGAGACAGCCGAGCAGGTCCGCGAACTCTATCAGCGTTATCCGCACGGGGATGGTGCTGTCGTGGCTGAGCAATCGCCCCGGCGTGGAGGCGGCTTCGTCGCCAGCCTCAAACGCAGCCCCCTGACCACCGCGGTACTCGTGCTGACGCTGATCGCTGCGGTCATCACGATGCTTGGCGAAAATCTGGACACCATCCGCTGGCTGACCTTCAGCGATTTTCGTGTTGACGGTGAGTACGCCTACTTCGCGACGCTCGGCCAGACGCTTGCTGCCGGGCAATGGTGGCGGCTTATCACCCCAATATTCGTGCACTTCGGCATCCTGCACCTGGCGATGAACAGCATGTGGTACTGGGAGCTTGGCCGGCGTATCGAATACCGCCAGGGTGCCTGGATGCTGCTCGCGCTGACGTTCCTGTTCGGCGTCGTCTCCAACCTGTCGCAGTATGGCTTTGGCGGGGCGGGGATTTTTGGTGGGCTGTCCGGTGTGCTCTATGGGTTGCTCGGGCACTGCTGGCTGTTCCAGAAGCTGGCGCCGGACGACGCCTATCGCCTGCCACCGGGTGTGGTTGTGCTGATGCTGCTCTGGCTGGTGATCTGCCTGACCGGGCTGATCGAAGTGGTGAGCTTCGGTGCTTTGGCGATTGCCAACGCGGCGCACGTCGGCGGGCTGGTTGCCGGCTGCCTAACCGGCGTCATTGGCGGCGTGCTGTCGCGCCGGCGGATGGCCTGAGGGCTTCGTGCCGCTTTTCCGTTAGAATGCCGGCTTGTTTTTTCCGGGAGCCCGGCCATGTCGTCCTTTATCGAAGCTATTGAAAACATCACCCCCGAAATCTACGAAAACCTGAAAACCGCTGTCGAGCTGGGCAAGTGGAGCGACGGTCGCAAGCTCACCCCCGAGCAGAAGGAAACCTGCCTAGGCGCCATGATCGCCTGGGAGATGAAGAACCTGCCGGAAGAAGAGCGCACCGGCTACATGGGTGGCCAGGAATGCGCCTCCAAGAGCAAGAACAAGGCGCCTATCGATACCAGCTTGTTCGCTCCGGCTTCCGGGACCCGTCACTGATGCTCGAACTGGGACGTGGCGCGCTGAGCAAAATGTCGATCCAACTGGGCGAACAGGCGCAGTACGCGTTTCGCCTCGACGACCAGCAGGTGCCGGTCAACCCGCTGATCGGCAAAACCCTGCGGCTGGAATACCTCGGCGCTATCAATTGCACCCATTGCGGACGCAAAACGAACAAGAGCTTTAGCCAGGGCTACTGCTATCCCTGTTTCAAGAAACTGCCGCAGTGCGACATTTGCATCATGAGCCCGGAAAAGTGCCACCACGACTTCGGCACCTGCCGTGACCCGCAGTGGGGCATGGATTTCTGCATGACCGACCATGTGGTGTACCTGGCCAATTCGTCGGGCATCAAGGTCGGCATCACCCGCGCCACGCAGCTGCCGACGCGCTGGCTGGACCAGGGCGCCAGCCAGGCGCTGCCGATCATGCGGGTCGCTACACGGCAGCAATCGGGGATGGTCGAGGACCTGCTGCGCAGCCAGGTCGCGGACCGCACCAACTGGCGTGCGCTGCTCAAGGGAGAGGCCGAGTCGATCGACCTGATCGAAACCCGCGAACGCATTTTCGACGCCTGCGCCGACGGGCTGCAGGGCTTGCAGCAGCGCTACGGTCTGCAGGCGATTCAGCCGATTGCCGACGCCGAGGTGCTGGAGATCCGGTACCCCGTCGAAGCCTACCCGACCAAGATCGTCAGTCTAGACTTGGAAAAGACGCCGGTGGTCGAAGGCACCCTGCGCGGCATCAAGGGTCAATACCTGATCCTCGATACCGGCGTGATCAATATCCGCAAGTTCACGGCCTACCAGGTCGCGGCCAGCACCGCGGCGTAGGTCGTTCCGGCGGATCGGTCCGCCAATCGAACGTATTCACCTGCAGCGCCGGGCTAAGGCCCGAAGCTGCCTCGAAGAGGCCATCCCATGCGCACCGAACAACCGAAAGTCATTCATCTCAAGGACTATCAGGCTCCGGACTATCTGATCGATGAAACCCACCTGACCTTCGAGCTGTACGAGGATCGTACCCTGGTGCATGCGCAGTTGATCATGCGCCGCAACCCTGAAGCGGGTACTGGCCTGCCGCCGCTGCAGCTGCACGGGCAGGATCTTGAACTGATGTCGCTGTCGATCAATGACCGCCAGCTCGGCCTGGGTGATTACGAAGTCGCCGAGGAAAGCCTGACTCTTCAGCCCGATGCAGCCAGCTTCACCCTGGACAGCACCGTGGTGATCCACCCCGAAAGCAACACCGCGCTGGAAGGCCTCTACAAGTCCGGCAAGATGTTCTGCACCCAGTGCGAGGCCGAGGGCTTCCGCAAGATCACCTATTACCTCGACCGTCCGGACGTGATGAGCACCTTCACCACGACGGTTAGCGCCGATAAGCAGGCTTATCCGATCCTGCTGTCCAACGGCAACCCCATCGCCAGCGGCGACGAAGAAGACGGCCGTCATTGGGCGACCTGGGAAGATCCGTTCAAGAAGCCGGCGTATTTGTTCGCCCTGGTAGCGGGCGACCTCTGGTGTGTCGAAGACAGCTTTACCACCATGAGCGGGCGCGACGTGGCGCTGCGCATTTACGTCGAGCCGGAAAATATCGACAAATGCCAGCACGCCATGGACAGCCTGAAGAAATCCATGAAGTGGGACGAGGAGGCCTACGGCCGCGAATACGACCTGGACATCTTCATGATCGTCGCGGTCAACGACTTCAACATGGGCGCCATGGAAAACAAGGGCCTCAATATCTTCAACTCCAGCGCCGTGCTGGCGCGTGCCGAAACGGCTACCGACGCTGCACACCAGCGCGTCGAGGCCATCGTCGCTCACGAGTATTTCCACAACTGGTCGGGCAACCGTGTGACCTGCCGCGACTGGTTCCAGCTGTCGCTGAAAGAAGGCTTCACGGTTTTCCGCGACTCGCAGTTCAGCGCCGACATGAACTCGCCAACGGTGAAGCGCGTCGAGGATGTGTCTTATCTGCGCACCCACCAGTTCGCGGAAGACGCCGGCCCCATGGCCCACTCGGTGCGCCCGGAATCCTTCATCGAAATCTCCAACTTCTACACCCTGACTGTGTACGAGAAGGGCGCCGAAGTGGTGCGCATGATTCAAACACTGTTGGGCGAAGAGGGCTTCCGCAAGGGCAGCGACCTCTACTTCGAGCGGCACGATGGCCAGGCCGTGACCGTCGATGACTTCGTCAAAGCGATGGAAGATGCCAACGGCGCCGACCTGACCCAGTTCAAGCGCTGGTACAGCCAGGCCGGCACGCCGCGGCTGGCTGTCAGCGAGCAATATGACGCCGCTGCGAACACCTACAGCCTGACGTTCCGCCAGAGCTGCCCGCCGACACTAGGGCAGAGCGAGAAGCTGGCATTTGTCATCCCGGTCTCGCTGGGCCTGCTGGACGGGCAGGGCAACGAAATCCCGCTGCGGCTGCAAGGCGAAAGCGCTGCGGTCGGCACGACCCGCGTACTGGCAGTCGATCAGCCGGAGCAGACCTTCACCTTCATCGACGTACCAGAGCAGCCGCTGCCGTCACTGCTGCGCGGGTTCTCCGCACCGGTGAAGCTGGACTTCCCCTACAGCCGCGATCAACTGATGTTCCTGATGCAGCACGATTCCGACGGCTTCAACCGTTGGGAAGCGGGCCAGCAGCTGTCGGTTCAGGTTTTGCAGGACATGATCGGCCAGCACCAGCGCGGCGAAGCGCTGCAGCTGGACCAGCGTCTGGTGGCGGCGCTTCGCAGCCAGTTGGAGGACGAAAGCCTCGATCAGGCGATGGTCGCGGAGATGCTGTCGCTGCCGAGCGAGGCCTACCTCACTGAAATCAGCGAGGTGGCGGACGTGGATGCCATTCATGCCGCTCGCGATTTCGCTCGCGAAGGTATCGCAACGGCGCTCTTCGATCTGTTCTGGAAGCGCTACCAAGCCAACCGTGAAGTGTCCCGGCAGACGCCATACGTCGCGGAAGCCAGCCACTTCGCCCGCCGCGCGCTGCAGAACATCGCCTTGTCGTATCTGATGCTGAGCGGCAAGCCGGACGTCGTCGCCGCCTGCGTCGAACAGTTCGACCAGGCCGACAACATGACCGAGCGGCTGACCGCGCTGGCGGTGCTGGTCAATTCGGACTTCCAGGCCGAGCGTGACAAGGCCTTGGAAGCCTTTGCCGAGCACTTCAAGGACAACCCGCTTGTCATGGACCAGTGGTTCAGCGTACAGGCAGGCAATACACAGCCGGGCGGGCTGGAGCGCGTCCAGCACCTGATGCAGCATCCGGCATTCACGCTGAAGAACCCGAACAAGGTCCGCGCCTTGATCGGCGCCTTTGCCAATCAGAACCTGGTCAACTTCCACCGTGCCGACGGTGCGGGCTACCGCTTCCTCGCCGACCAGGTCATCGTGCTGAACACGCTCAACCCGCAGATCGCCTCGCGCTTGTTGGCACCGCTGACTCGCTGGCGCAAGTACGACACTGCCCGCCAGGCGTTGATGCGTGGCGAACTCGAGCGGATTCTTGCCTCCGGCGAGCTGTCCAGCGATGTTTACGAAGTCGTCAGCAAAAGCCTCGCCTGATGATCACGACGGCATCGCGCTTCATTGCGCGGTGCCGTCGTCTCCGTTAACAAGTTCCCGCCAAAACCTCAGTTATTGTCGCCCGCGATACCGCGCACAGGGCCAATCAACGCCATCAGACCGGGCCTCGGTAGCTTCTTTCTGAGCCCTGCCATAACGCCCATCTATTGGGCAATATCAATCAGCCTGGCTTAACAAAACATAACGTCCAGCCGATTGCTGCTGCTTTCGAAAGCCCTATAGCATGGCTCCGCCTGTTCCCATACGCAGGCCTTACCTAATAAGAATAAAGGGGGTATGTATGAGTGAGCCCGTCATGTGGCGCACCCAGTTCGGCCGCGCGGTAAAGCTGCTCGGCAGGTCGTCATCCAGTCACCTGAGGCTCACCAGAACGCTTCCGCTTTGCGGATTACTCTGCATGCTGCCCTTCCTGACCCCGGCTCACGCTCAGAGCCCGACCGAGCCTGGCGCACGCTATGCCATCCAGTCCAAAAAGGCCGTTAGCAACCTGTTGCTGGACATCACCCATGCGGGCACCCGCCTGGTCGCGGTAGGCGATCGCGGGCACATCCTCTATTCAGACGACAGTGGCAACACCTGGACCCAGGCCAAAGTGCCGACCCGGCAGTTGCTTACCGCTGTACATTTTGCCGACGACAAACTCGGCTGGGCCGTTGGTCACGATGCGCTGATCCTCGCCACTACCGACGGTGGCGAAACCTGGACCCATCAGTACGAGAACCGTGAGGGCGAGGTACCGCTGCTCGACGTCTGGTTCGAAGATGCCGAGCACGGCTTCGCGACCGGCGCCTACGGTGCCCTGCTGGAAACCACTGATGGGGGCAGCAACTGGGAAGACGTCGCCGACCGCCTCGATAACGAAGACGGTTATCACCTCAACGCAATCAGCGAGATACCCGGCTCCGGGCTGTTCATCGTTGGCGAAATGGGCGGCATGTTCCGGTCGACTGACAGCGGCGAAACCTGGGAGCGCGTGGAGTCACCGTATCAAGGTTCGTTGTTCGGCGTGGTCGGCGGGGGAGAGCCCGGTGTCGTCGTGGCGTTCGGCCTGCGCGGCCATCTGTTCCGCTCCACCGATTTCGGCGACAGCTGGGAAGAGATTCGGTTGGGCGATGGGCAGGACGCACTGGAAACCGGGCTGGCCGACGGCAACCTGCTCGAAGACGGTCGCATCGTCGTTGTTGGCCACGGCGGCACGGTGCTGACCAGCCGGGACAAGGGGCAGACATTCACGCTGTTCAGCCGCCCTGACCGGCGATCGCTTTCGGGCGTCGTGGATGGCAAAGACGGCAATCTGGTGCTGGTAGGGCAGAGTGGCGTCAGGGTCGTCTCGCCGGAAGGCGCCAACTTGCCCGTACAACAATAAGAGCCGGAGCCAACATGACCAAACATCAGCAGAAGCCGGCATCCTTCCTGGAGCGCCTGATATTCAATAATCGACCGGCCGTGATCATCCTCTGCCTGTTGATCAGCGTGTTCCTGTTCTTCCAGGCCGCGCAGGTTCGCCCATCGACCAGCTTCGAGAAAATGATTCCGCTGGGCCATCCCTTCATCCAGAACATGCTTCAACACCGAGACGACCTGGCCAACCTGGGTAACACGGTGCGGATCTCCGTTGCAGCGAAGGATGGCGACATCTTCTCCAAGGAATACATGGAGACGCTGCGCCAGATCCATGACGAAGTGTTCTACATCCAGGGTGTTGATCGCTCGAACATGAAGTCGCTCTGGAGCCCCAGCGTGCGCTGGACGGAGGTGACCGAGCAGGGCTTCGCCGGGGGCGAGGTCATTCCGCAGACGTACGACGGCTCGCCCGAGAGCCTTGATGACCTGCGGAGCAACATTCTCAAGTCCGGCCAGATCGGCCGCCTTGTGGCCAATGACTTCAAGTCCAGCATCATCGATGTGCCGTTGATGGAGTCCTACTCGGACCCGGAAGACCGCAGCAAGCTGATCAAGCTGGACTACCAGAAGTTCTCCCACGAGCTCGAAGAAAAGATTCGCGACAAGTACGAAGCGCAGAATCCTAACGTCGAGATCCACATCATTGGCTTCGCGAAAAAGGTCGGTGACCTGATCGACGGCCTGGTCGGCGTCGCCCTGTTCTTCTTTGTCGCGATCGGTATCACGCTCGCGCTGTTGCTGTGGTTCACCCGCTGCTTCAAGAGCACCATCGCCGTGGTGGTCACCACGCTGATCGCCGTAGGTTGGCAGCTGGGCCTGCTGCATACGCTGGGCTTCGGGCTCGACCCCTATTCGATGCTGGTGCCGTTCCTGGTCTTTGCCATCGGCATCTCCCACGGCGTGCAGAAGATCAACGGCATCGCCATGGCATCGGGCGAGACTGACGATCCGTTGGCCGCTGCGCGCATGGCGTTCCGCCAGCTGTTCATTCCCGGCATGGTGGCGCTGGCGTCCGACGCCGTCGGCTTCGTGACCTTGCTGTTGATCGATATCGGCGTGATCCGCGAGCTCGCCATCGGCGCCTCCCTGGGCGTTGCAGTAATCATCCTGACCAACCTGATCCTGCTGCCGGTGACCATCTCCTACCTGGGCATCAGCCAGCGCGCAGTCAAGCAGGCGCGGGAAGAAGCCGCGCGCAATCATCCGTTCTGGCGCGCACTGTCGAACTTTGCGAGCCCGACGGTCGCACCGATCTCCATCGTCATTGCCCTGGCGGCGGTCGGCGGTGGGCTCTGGTATGGGCAAAATCTAAAGATCGGCGACTTGGATCAGGGCGCCCCGGAGCTGCACCCGGACTCGCGCTACAACCTCGACAACGATTTCGTCATTCGCAACTACTCGACCAGCTCCGACGTACTGGTGGTGATGGTCAAGACGGCGCCTGAAGGCTGTGCCCACTACGACACGCTCGCCGCCATGGACGAGCTGATGTGGAAGATGGAGAACACCGAAGGCGTGCAGTCAGCGGTGTCGATGGTTACCGTCGCGCGCCAGAGCATCAAAGGCATGAACGAGGGCAGCCTGAAATGGGAAACACTGTCGCGTAACCAGTTCGTGCTTAACAGCTCCATCGCTCGGGCCGAGGGCATGTACAACGGCGATTGCTCGCTGGCCCCGGTGCTGGTGTTCCTCAACGATCACAAGGCCGAGACGCTGGAACACGTCGTCTCCGCGGCCCGCGAGTTCGCCGAGGAAAACAACCGTGAAGGCCTGGAGTTCGTGCTTGCGGCGGGTAACGCCGGTATCGAGGCGGCCACCAACGAGGTCATCGCGGCGTCCGAAACCACCATGCTGATCGCGGTCTATCTCGCCGTGAGCATCATGTGCCTGCTGACCTTCCGCTCCATCGCCGCCACGCTCTGTGTGATCCTGCCGCTGGTGCTCACCTCCATCCTCGGCAACGCCTTGATGGCGTTCATGGGCATCGGCGTGAAGGTTGCAACCCTTCCCGTGATCGCGCTCGGCGTCGGCATCGGTGTGGACTATGGGATCTACATTTACAGCCGGCTCGAATCCTACCTGCGTCAGGGTATGACCTTGCAGGACGCCTACTACGAAACGCTGAAATCGACCGGCAAGGCGGTAATCTTTACCGGCATCTGCCTGGCGATTGGCGTGTTCACTTGGGTGTTCTCGGCGATCAAATTCCAGGCCGACATGGGCCTGATGCTGACCTTCATGTTCCTCTGGAACATGGTTGGCGCCATCTGGCTGCTGCCGGCGCTGGCGCGCTTCCTGATCAAACCGGAGAAACTGCGGCAGAAGGCGTAATGCTTGAACCGTGACGAAAAAGCCGTGGCCCTCGGGCCGCGGCTTTTTTATGCAAATCAGAGCAGCGCCTCGTAGCGGTTAGCGTCGACGGGCGGATCACCCGCCCGGATTCACGCGCTCTGGCGTAGAGCCTGTGCAACCGCTTGTGCGGCGACTTCGCCGATGACCAGGATCGCGGGGCTCTTGAGTTGGAAAGCGGCGGCATCGGTAACCATGCTGCCCAGTCGCGAGCGGCATTCGCGCTGTTGGGGCAGTGAAGCGTTTTCAATCATTGCAATGGGTGTGTGGGCAGGCAGCCCGCCTTCCATGAGCCCCGTTTGCACCTGCTGCATGCTACTGACGCCCATGTAGACGACGAGTGTGGTCCCGGTCTTCGCCAGCGCATGCCATTCGGGGCTGCTTCCGTCGAGCGTATGCGCGGTGACCAGCGTCACGCCGCGCGCCACGCCGCGCTGGGTCAGCGAGATGCCGCACTGAGTGGCACCCGCGAGGCCTGCGGTGATGCCGTTGACCAGCTCGACCTCGATGCCGCGCTCAGCCAGCCATTCGGCTTCCTCGCCGCCGCGCCCGAAGATGCAGGGATCGCCGCCTTTGAGCCTCACCACGCATTTGCCCTGGCGCGCGTAGCGCAGCATCAGACGGTGGATGAATGCCTGGGGCGTCGAGCGGCATCCGCCGCGTTTGCCGACGGGGATGACCCGCGCAAGCGGGCAGTGTTCGAGCACGGCGGGGTTGACCAGATCATCGATCAATACCACTTCGGCCTCGCCCAAGGCGCGCACGGCCTTGAGTGTCAGCAGTTCCGGGTCGCCGGGGCCTGCACCTACTAGCCAGACTTTTGCGCTCATGTCGTTACCTCTCGTGTTGCAGTGGCGATGCGTCGTGCATCGCCGGTGGAGTCAGGAATCAGGCGACTGCGGGTTGCACCAGCAAGCGCTTGATTTCGGGTACGCAGGAGCCGCAGCTGGTGCCGCAGCCCAGCTCCCGTTTCAGGCCGTCGAGGTCCAGGCCGCGCGCGATACCGGCGCAAATCGCGTCCTCGCTGACGTTCATGCAGTTGCACAGAGTCTTGGCGGCACGCACCTGGCCGCCGGGCGGCGCGCTCAAAGGGGCCAGCAACCAGCGATGCAGCGCTTGATCGGCCGTGCCGTCCTGCCAGAGCTGCTTGAGCCAGTCGCGTGCTGCGGTCTCGCCGGACAGGCTGAGGGCGACGATGCGGCTTTCCTCGATGCGCACGCGTTTGCCGATGGCCCGTTGCGGGTCCTGGTAGACCAGTACCGGCCCCTTGTTCAAATTCAGCATCGCGTCGAGTTTTGCCAGCACCCACGCCTCGGGTGCCGCATGGCAGGCGGCGCGGATGACCAGCGCCGGACGGTCGCGGCCGGTCAGCGCGAAGCTGGCGAAGGCAAACTCATCGAACACCGGGCGCAAGGCCTCGAAGCGCTGCTGCACCGAGCCCTCGACCAGTGCGAAGTACTGCCAGGGCAAGTCGACCTTTTCGACCTCGATACCGGCGTGCTTGAGCTCGGGTTGTTTGGAGATCGGGTCGAATGCCGGCAGGGTAAGGCGATTGATGCCCAGCCCCTTGAGAAACCGGTCGCCCCAGTGCATCGGCACGAAGGCCTGCCCGGCGCATAGCGTCTCATCCGCCTGCACCGGCAGCAGGATCTCGCCACGGCGGCTGCGGACCTTGACCAACTGGCCATCGTGCAACTGGCGCTCACGCATGTCAGTAGGGTGCATGCCGAGCATGGCCTGCTCGACATGGCCGAACAGGCGCGCAGCGGTGCCGGTGCGGCTCATGCCGTGCCAGTGGTCGCGCAGCCGACCGGTATTGAGTGTGAGCGGAAAGCGTGTGTCGCGTGTTTCCGTCGGCGGCTGGTAAGGCTCGGCGAGAAAGCGCGCGCGGCCATCCTCGGTAGGAAAACGACCATCGGCATAAAGTCGCGGCGTCCCCCGGGCGCTCCCAGGGGGGAAGGGCCACTGTTGTGGGCCAATGCGGTCGATCAGTGCATGGCTGAGGCCAGACAGGTCCAGGTCGCGGCCTGCCGTCAGTTGTTTGTATTCGTCGAACAGTGCGGCCGGCGTGTCGAAGGCAAACAGGCTGGGCTGGTCGGGCCGCAGCTGCGCCTCGAGCCTGCGCGCGAAATCGCAGGTGATCGACCAGTCCGCGCGCGCCTCGCCGGGTGCGGCGATGGCCGGCCGCACATGGCTGACACGGCGCTCGGAGTTCGTCACCGTCCCTTCCTTCTCGCCCCAGCTGGCGGCAGGCAGCAGCAGGTCGGCATAGCGACACGTCTCGGTGGTGAAGAACGCCTCCTGTACAACCACGAACGGGCAAGCCGCCAGAGCGTCATGGACCGCGCGCTGATCCGGCATCGACTGTGCCGGGTTGGTGCAGGCGATCCAAAGCGCCTTGATCTGGCCGTTGCGCACGGCCTCGAACAGCTCGATGGCTGACAGGCCCGGCGCGTCCGGTAGGGCGGGCACGCCCCAGTAGTCAGCGACTTCTCGACGGTGTTCGGCATTGCCGGCATCGCGATGGCCGGGCAGCAGATTGGACAGGCTGCCGGTTTCGCGCCCGCCCATTGCGTTCGGCTGCCCCGTCAGGGAGAACGGACCGGCGCCCGGCTTACCGATCTGGCCGGTGGCCAGGTGCAGGTTGATCACCGCACTGTTCTTGGCGCTGCCGGCGGTGGACTGGTTGACGCCCATGCACCAGAGCGAGAGGAATCGGGGCGAATTTCCGATCAGCCGTGCGCAGCGCTGCAGCGCACGTTCATCGATGCCGCAGAGTTGCCCGACCCGAGCGGGATCGTAGTCGCGGACCAGGTCTTCCAGCGCCTCGAAGCCAGCGGTGTGAGCGTGGATGAAGGCGCGGTCGATCTGCCCGCTTTTCAGCAATAGATGCAGGATGCCGTGAAACAGGGCGACGTCGGTGCCAGGCTGGACGGCCAGGTGCAGGTCGGCCAGCTCGCAAGTGTCGGTGCGGCGCGGGTCGACGACGATAATCGTCATCTCCGGCCGACGGGCCTTGGCTTCTTCGAGGCGGCGGAACAGCACCGGATGGGCGTAGGCCATGTTGCTGCCAACAATCAGCAGGGTGTCGCTCTGCTCGATGTCCTCATAGCTGCAAGGTGGGGCGTCGGCACCCAGGCTGCGCTTGTAGCCAACCACGGCAGACGACATGCACAGGCGTGAATTTGAGTCGATGTTGTTGGTGCCGACCAACGCGCGGGCGAGCTTGTTGAAGGCGTAGTAGTCCTCGGTCAGCAGCTGGCCGGAGATGTAGAAGGCGACGCTGTCCGGGCCGTGCTCGGTAAGGGTGTCGGCAAATACCTTGGCGGCGTGGTTCAGCGCGCTGTCCCAGTCGGTCCGCGCGCGCGCCAGGGTTTTACCCAGGCGCAGCTCGGGGTAGAGCGCACGGGCATCCAGATCACCGGTCAGGTGCAGCGTCGAGCCCTTGCTGCACAGTTTCCCGAAATTGGCGGGATGCGCCGGGTCGCCGGCCACATCGAGGATGCGTTCGCCGTCGTGCTCGATCAGCACGCCGCAGCCAACGCCGCAATAGCAACAGGTCGAGGCGGTCACGTGGCGCATGGTCAGCTCCTCTACAGGGTCGTCTTCGCCAACCATCAGGCGTGCTCGACGGTGGGAGATGAAGCCTGCGTAGGCTGGCTTTCGCTGGCGAGCGCGGCACCGAACATCAGCCGGTCGCGGATATCGCTGATGTCCCGGCCCTCGCGGACCTGACGGAAGTACCAGCTGCCGTCAGCCGTGTCGCCGTAAAGGCAGGCGCCGACGAGCACGTTCTGGCGAATCACGAGCTTCTTGTACACGCCGTCGATGGGGTCGGAGAGGGTGATTGTCTCGGTGCCTTCGCCGCCCATGAAGTCGCCTGCTGAAAAGAGGTCAATCCCGGTGACCTTGAGCTTGGTTGACGTCACCGAACCGAGGTAGCGCGAGAAGCCGAGCATCGCGAGATGGTTGGCGCACACCTTAGCCTGCTCGAACAAGGGGGCGACCAGGCCATAGGCGGTGCCGCGATGGTTCGCGCATTCGCCGACGGCGTAGATACGCGGGTCGTAGGTCTGCAGCGTGTCGTTGACCAGAATGCCGCGATTGCAGGGCAGGCCGGCACGCTCTGCGAGTTCGACGTTCGGCCGGATGCCTGCGGCCATGACGACCAGATCCGCACCGATCACTTCGCCATCGGCAAACCGCACGGCCGTGACCCGGCCGCCTTCGTTGCCGATCAATTCGGCCGTCTGCCGGTTCATCTTGAAGCCCAGGCCACGCCGCTCCAGTTCGTTCTGAAGCAGAGTGCCGGCGGTCCGGTCGAGCTGGCGCTCCATTGGCCATTCGCCGATGTGCACCACGGTGACGTCCATGCCTCGCAGCTTGAGGCCATTGGCCGCTTCCAGGCCGAGCAGCCCGCCGCCGATGATCACAGCGTGCGTGTGGGTCCGGGCAGCTTCCATCATCGATTGGGTATCGGCGATGTCGCGGTAACCGATGACGCCGTCCAACTCATTGCCAGGGATCGGCAGGATGAAGGGCGTTGAGCCAGTAGCGATCAGCAAACGATCATAAGCCGCTTCGCTGCCGTCCTCGGCAGTCACACGGCGGCGGGCGCGGTCGATCTTGACCACCTTGCGGTTGAGCATCAGGCGGATGCCGTGCCGGGCGTACCAGTCGAGGTCGTTGAGCACGATCTCGTCGAACGTCTGCTCACCTGCGAGCACAGGGGAGAGCAGGATGCGGTTGTAGTTGGGATGAGGTTCGGCCCCGAACACGGTGATGTCGTACAGATCCGGTGCGAGCTTGAGCAGCTCCTCGAGCGTACGGACGCCCGCCATGCCGTTGCCGATCACTACCAATTTGAGCTTCTTCATGCCGTTCTCCGCGCCGGACCGAGCATCACGCCCCGGCCGTACTTTTTGTTCCAGCAACGAAAAAGGCGCCCCACTGGTTTACCAGTGAGGACGCCTTTGTCCTTGCTTTCCGTATTCGGAGCCCGGCCCTCCACGTTGATGGCCCGGCTTGATGTGCCTGTCAGAATGCAGGGGTTGTGCCAATCCCCGCAGGCGCATGGCATTTGCGGGTTCTAGCGGCCGTCCGGGGCGCAATCCGGTCGCCTTTTGCACCCATATGAAGCGCGCCCGAGCAGTGCTGGTGCACGACGGCTGGCGTACTGGCTGACGCGGGCGTTGACAGCCGCCGCCCGGCTTTTCTATTGTTCTGCCCCATGCGCCGATTTAGTCAGCTACTTGCGGGGCGCCGGGAGCCTAGGCTTCGAAATACCGCTAAAGCGCTGGTTCGGTGTCGCCTCCCACCGCTGCCCAGCGGAATTCTCGAGGCGGGATCTCTCTGATGAATGCACTACAACGCGCACCCCTGCGCCTGGCTCCGATTACCAGTGGCCTGGTTCGTAGCAATCCCAAAATACTGCTGGGTGGCAGCCATCAGCCATCGCTGTTGCGCTATCTGGATGGCTGGTCGCGCCGGACCTGCAGGCCACGCGCCTTTCTTGTTCAGTTCACCGGAGCGGATGAGTCGCTGGCGCATTTCGCTGCGAACAGCTTCGACCTTGCAGTCGTCCAGGCACCCTCGCGCGAGAACCTGGAAAGAAGTGTGCACGAGCTGATTCGGGTCGCCCGGCAGGGGCTGATCGTCAGGCGCTGACTCGTCAACCGCCCTTGGCGAGCCAGGCTAGCAAGCCGAGGTTCAGCAGCAGCGAGCCCAGCGCTAGCGTACGCCAGACCTTCAGCGGTTCGCGTTCGAGCAGCGGCCGCGTCGGTGCTTGGCTCGACAGCCGTTCGCCTTGCTCCAGTGCCAGCAACCATTCCTCGGCTGTCTCGAAACGCTGTGAAGGATCGATCGCGACCGCGCGCTTGAGCTGATCGTCCAGCCATGGCGGCAGATCGGGTCTGTAGCGACTGGCGGGCACCGATTGGCCGAAGCGCGGCCGCTGGAACGCCTCGACTTCACCATAGGGGAAGTGGCCGGTCAGCAGTTGATAAAGCGTGACGGCGGCTGCGTACAGGTCCTGCTGCCGGCTCGGGGCAGCACCCGTGAACGCTTCGGGTGCGAGGTAGCTCGGTGTGCCGGGCAAAGTGTGTGGCAGGTCATGGGACAGGCCCGGGCAGTACGCCAGGCCGAAGTCCAACACGCGCAGCTCGCCATCCTCGCCGAGGTGCAGGTTCTCCGGCTTGATGTCGCGGTGCAGGATGTTGCGCCGGTGCAACATGCCGAGCGCGCGGATCAGGCGCGGTGCCAGCGCCATCCAGTCCGCCAGAGGCATCGGGCCGTGATCCGCGAACTGTGCGGATAGCGTTTTTCCGCGGTACTCGCGCTGCACGTAATACAGGTGCTGGCGCTGGGGTACACCGTGGATTTCCGGAAAGGCGCGCCCGGCGACGCGGCGCAGGAACCACTCTTCCTGTAACAACGCCGGACCTGCCGCGGGTTCGTCATACCGACTCGGCGGTAGGGTTTTGAGTAGCCAATGTTGAGCCTGTGCGTCACTGACTCGGTAAAGGAGTGATTGCCGCGATTCGCCTACCAGCGCCTCGATCGTCCAGCCTTCGAACGTCTGGCCCGGTCGCAGGCGGGGCGGCAGCGGCCAGTCGGCCAGTTGTGCCAGTGAGTCGGCGAGTGCGGCTTCCGGCAGCGCCTCGACCCGCAGCAGCAGGGCGCTGGCATTGTCCTGGCTGCCGGTCTGGTGCGCCAGGTTGACCAGCGCTCGCGCGGCGTTCGGCAGGTCCGGTTCTGCGCGCAGGATGTTCTGGATGTCGCCCTCGGTGATGCTCGCCCAGACGCCGTCGCTGAGCAGCAGAAAGCATTCGCCCAGGCGCAGCTCGCCGTCGAGGTAATCGACGACCAGATGCTGGTCCAGCCCCATGGCACGCTTGAGTACGTGTTGCATGTTTGGCTGTTCCCAGACGTGATCCTCGCTGAGCCGTTGTAGCGTGCCGTCATGCCACCGATAGGCGCGGCAGTCGCCAACATGGGCAAGGGTGAAGCGCCGTCCGCGTAGTACCAGCGTCGTCAATGTGGTCAGTAGCGGCTGGCCGCCACCGTTGGCTTGCAGCCACCGGTTTTGCGCTACGAGCAGGCGGTCCAGTGATTGTGCGATGGTCCAGGTTTCTGGGGTGGCGTAGTAATCGGTCGCCAGCGCCTGCAGCGTTGCACGTGCCGCCAGACCGCCGTCCGCACATTGACTGACGCCATCGGCGATGGCGAACAGCGCACCCTTGCTCGCGGCTAGGCCGGGTGTCGGCGTGACGATGCGCAGCGCGTCCTGATTTTCTTCACGAGGGCCGGTGGCGGTGGCTTCGCCGAATGACAACTGCAAGGGCATCAAGGATCACTCGGAATGGCGTGGGCACGGTGGGACACGATCAGGCAAGCCCGGCAAGCCTGCCTTTGCTCACATGTTGATACTCAGACCCGCGCAGCGGTCATTGCGGCAGAGCCCCAGGTCGTTCTCCAGCGCCGCTTGACGCCATAGAGGCCAAACCACGCCAGCGCACCCAGGCTTGCGAACAACCACAGGCCCATCTGGTAATCGCCCGTAGCCTGCTTGACCGCGCCCAGCCCGGCGGTCAGCAGAAAGCCGCCAATGCCGCCCGCCATGCCAACGAGCCCCGTCATCACGCCGATTTCCTTGTTGAAGCGCTGCGGCACCAGCTGAAACACCGCACCGTTGCCGGCGCCGAGGCTGAGCATGGCGACCACGAACAGAGCCAGGGCTGCGGTGGAACTCGGTAGGTTGAAGCCCACAACAAACAGGCAAGCGGCGGCTACGGTGTACATCACCAACAGCGAGCGGATGCCGCCGATGCGGTCCGCCAGTGCTCCGCCGAGGGGACGCAGCAGGCTGCCAGCGAATACGCAGGCGGCGGTGTAATAGCCCGCTTTGACGGGATCGAAGGCGTACTGATCATGGAAATAGCCTGGCAGCGTACTGGCCAGGCCGAGGAAACCACCGAAGGTCACGCTGTAGAAGAACATGAACCACCAGCTGTCACGGTCGCCCAGCGCCTTCATGTAGTCGGCGAAGGATTTAGGAGCAGGGCGGTTAGGCGCGTTCCTGGCGAAGCTGGCAAAGATGATCAGCGTCAGCACCAGTGGGATCAGGGCCAGGCCAAACACGTTCGTCCAGCCGAACATGCTGGCCAGTACCGGGGCGAAGAGGGCTGCGAAGACGGTGCCGGAATTGCCTGCACCGGCGATACCCATGGCCTTGCCCTGGTGCTGTGGCGGATACCACTGCGAGGCGAGCGGCAGCGCGACGGCAAAGGACGCGCCCGCCATGCCGAGGAACAGGCCCAGCAGCAGCGCTTGCTCGTAGCTGTGGATGCCGTTCAGCCAGGCGATGAAGAGCGCCGCGATCACCACGATCTGCCCGAACAGGCCGGCGGTTTTTGGCGAGGTCCGGTCGGCGAGCATGCCCAGCGCCAGGCGTAGCACGGCGCCGGAGAGGATGGGCGTCGCCACCATGAAGGCGCGTTGCTGGGTGGTCAAGCCGAGGTCGGCGGCTATCTGCACACCCATTGGGCCAAGCACGTACCAGACCATGAAGCTCAGGTCGAAGTAGAGAAAGGCGGAAAAGAGGGTCGGCGTGTGGCCGGCTTTCCAGAAACTCGTATTCATCGAACACCTCACTAGACAAGTTGTACCGGCGCGCCTGTTGGGTGCCGGGGAATGCCGCGCTGCCGGACGGCAGCAGAATCCGTGCGGGAATGCCCGCGCCCCTGCTCGTTGGGGCCAAACGAAAAAGGCGCCGCGAACCACCGTCTGTCTCGACGGGGCAACGCGACGCCTTTGTCATGTCTGTGAGTAACCGCCTTTGGCTACTTGCCGTTGCAGCAAGCAGGAGATGTGCCAACCGCAACGGCCGGGCGGCATGGGGGCTCTGGAGCCGGGATACGGGTGGATGCGCTCAAAGCGCGCGCAGCGGTGGTGCGTCGTGCATTGAAGTGGGGCGTGTCAAGCGATGCGATTGACCTTGGGGAACTTCGCCGCGAACTCGGCCGGCATCGGCACGACCTGGGTTTCAAGGTAGTTGTAAAAGACGAAACCGGACTTGGCCATGGCGATCAGCGTGCCGTCGGCCGGGCGGGTGATGCGAAAGGTGATATCGCCGCCGTACTTGTTGAAATCCATGACGCCGACTTCGAACAACAGCACGTCCCGAGCGTGAGCTTCGGCCTTGTAGGTGGTGGCCAGGTCCGTAACGATGATGCCGCTGCCGTCTTTGCGAGACTCGGCAATGCCGTAGGCAAAGAGGAAACGGGCACGGGCTTCGGAAATCATCGAGATCATCGAGTCGTTCGCCAGGTGGTTGGCGGCGTTGATGTCGGTGATACGTACCGTCAGTTGCGTGGTGAAGCAGAACTGGTCTTCGGGAAACTGCAGGGACAGGCGGGCCATGAAGGTCTCGTTTGGCTGGAAACAGGGGCCGGCGTCGATCACCGGTTTGCCGGCCCGCGCGCGGACGCCCATTCTACGTGCCGGCCCTCGACGGCCAAGCTGGATTCAGCACCTTGATGACCCCGTTCGCACCGAGGCTTCAGGCGATGCTGTGGCGGATGCCTTGCAGGCGTTCGTCGATGATCGGGGTGATCAGCGCGTAGCACTCGGCCGGCGCCAGGCTGACGCGTGGCGCGTCGATCAGGTTGCGTTGCAGGTGCTCGACGAGCTTGGCCAGGGTAGTGCCGCCGATAGGATCGGCGAGGCGCTGGCACAGGTAGCGCATCTGCACCTGCATCTCCAGCGGGCAGGTTTCGAAGTTGGCGGCGCGCACCGCCAGGCCGCGCAGCTGGCCGAGGTCTTCCAGTGCACGGCAGGCGTCGCACAGGCCGGTCACTTGCGGGTTGCCCTGGTACGCCAGACGCAACTCGAGCACGTGGATGCTTTCGAGCATTTGCTCGATCAGAATGCAGTGCGGCTCGAATTCGGTCGGGTTCTGGCGTATCTCACGCCACAGCGCGCGCATGGCGGGGCGGTTCTCCTCGCCTTGCCAGCCCTGCCAGAGCCGGTCGATGCGGTTGGCGACGTCCAGCCGCTGGGCGACGGCCGCCGCGTCACGCTGGCCGCCCAGGCCGCGGTGCTTCTGCACGAACTGCAGCACCTCGAGCACCATTTGCAGGGCGTGGAGGTCCTTGGCGCTGATCCGCTTGCGATGCCGATCGGCGGCGACGCGACTGAGGTGGTTGCCAAGCAACACCAGGCAGGCGGCCAGGGTCAGGGCGATGGAAACTTCCATGGTCAGGCTTCCTTACGGCTGAGACGAGTGAGGTAGAGGGTGAGGCTGTGCAGCTGAGCGGCCTGGGCGCGCTGCTGCTGCACGCCTGCAAGCCGGTCGCACAGCAGGTTGTCGCCCTGGCGTTGTCGTTTTTGGGGGCTAAGGGCACCGTCCACGTCGTGTCACCTCGATCCGGTCACGCAGCTGGCCGCTGCTGGCGCTGGTAGAGAAATTCCAACACCTGGGCGCGGAAGGCGTGATAGCCGGCGTCATGGGCCAGCGCCATACGATCCCGCGGGCGCGGCAGGTCAACCTGGAGGATCTCGCCGATAGTGGCGGAGGGCCCGTTGGTCATCATCACGATGCGGTCCGAGAGCAGCACGGCTTCGTCGACATCGTGGGTGATCATGATCACCGTGTTGCCGAGGTCGGCGTGGATCTCCATCAGCGAGTCCTGCAGATGCGCGCGGGTCAGCGCATCGAGGGCACCGAAGGGCTCGTCCATCAGCAACACCTTGGGTTGCATGGCCAGTGCACGGGCGATGCCGATGCGCTGTTTCATCCCGCCGGAGATCTCGCTGGGGCGTTTGTCGCGGGCGTGGGTCATGTGCACCAGCTCGAGGTTGTGCTCGATCCAGTCGCGCATTTCCCGTTTGCTCTTCTGGCCCCGGAAGACTTCCCGTACCGCCAGTTCGACGTTTTCGTAGCAGCTGAGCCAGGGCAGCAGGCTGTGGTTCTGGAACACCACGGCGCGCTCCGGACCGGGTTCGTTGACCTCGCGGCCGTCGAGGATCACGCCGCCGGTGGTGGCCTGATACAGTCCGGCGACGATGTTGAGGACGGTCGACTTGCCGCAGCCGGAATGGCCGATCAGCGAGACGAACTCGCCCTTGGCGATGCGCAGGTTGACGTTCTGCAGCGCGCAGTAGAGCCCCTTGTCGGTGGGAAAGCTGATACCGACGCCGGTGAGTTCGAGATGGGCGTTGTTCATGTGATTTCCTCAGCGCAGGTCTGCGTTCTTGTCCCAGCTCACGCGGCGCTGGAGCATCAGCATGATGCGGTCCAGGGCGAAGCCGATCAGGCCGATGACGATCACCGCGACCATGATCCGGCCGAGCGAGTTGGAGCTGCCGTTCTGGAACTCGTCCCAGATGAATTTCCCGAGACCGGGGTTCTGCGCCAGCATTTCCGCGGCAATCAGGACCATCCAGCCGGTCGCCAGCGACAGGCGCAGCCCGGTGAAGATCATCGGAATGGCGGCGGGCAGGACGATGCGGCGCACGTGGCTGAGGGGCGACAGGCGCAGCACGCGGCTGACGTTGGTCAGGTCCTTGTCCAGGTTCGCCACGCCGACCGTGGTGTTGATCACCGTCGGCCACAGGCAGCACAGCGCCACGGTCAGCGCCGAGGTGACGAAGGACTTGGCGAATAGTGGGTCCTCGCTGACATAGACGGCGCTGACCACCATGGTGACCAGCGGCAGCCAGGCGAGTGGTGAGACCGGCTTGAACACCTGGATCAAGGGGTTGATGGCGTTGTACACCGGCTTGCTCAGGCCGCAGACGATGCCCAGCGGCACGGCGATCAGCGAGGCGAGGGCGAAGCCGGCCATCACGGTGTACAGGCTGGTGAAGATCTGCTCGAAGAAGGTCGGCTTGCCGGTGTAAGGGCGAATCTTGACGGTGGCATCGGGGTTCTTCGCCAGCGTCGCGGCGTTGCGTTCTTCCTGGCGCTGGTAGAAGGCGGCGGCCTTTTCCCGCGACTGGATGTGCGCATCGGCCAGCCCGGTGAACTGCTCGGCGACCTGGCTCGGCCCGGGAAACTGGCCGAGGCTGGTCTGAATGTTCGATGCCACCAACTGCCAGAACAGCAGGAAGGCAAGGACGCCCACCAGCGGCATGATCACTTGCGGCAGCCAGCGCTTGAGCCGCGCCTGACGGCCAGCCTCCAAGGTCTCTTTGATGTTTTGCACGACGGCTGGGTTGCTCATCGATGTGTCCTCCTGGATCGGGAGGCCTGCGCCTCCCATGCGCGGGATCAGAGCGTGGTATCGCCTTTCAGGCCGATCGCGAACTGGTCGAGGTAGGCGTTAGGCGTATGGCCGTCGTAGGTGATGCCGTCGATGGTGTCGGCCAGCGGCGCGCGAATGCCGTCTTCATCGGCGGACGGCACGTCTTCGGCGCTGAGCAGGCCGTCGGCGATCAGCTCGTCGGCCGCCTGGCGGTAGATGTCCGGGCGGTAGACGCGCTTGGCGGTGTCCAGGTACCAGCTGTCCGGCTTGGCCTCGGCGATCTGGCCCCAGCGGCGCATCTGGGTCAGGTACCAGATGGCGTCGGAGTAGTAGGGGTAGGTCGCGTGGTAACGGAAGAACACGTTGAAATCCGGCACTTCGCGCTTATCGCCCTTTTCGAACTCGAAGGTGCCGGTCATCGAGTTGGCGATGACCTTGGCATCGGCGCCGACGTATTCCGGACGCGAGAGGATCTCCACGGCTTCCCGGCGGTTGGCGTTGTTGTCTTCATCGAGCCACTTGCCAGCGCGGATCAGCGCCTTGACCAGCCGCTTGTGGGTCTCCGGGTTCGCTTCGGCCCAGGCCTTGGAAACGCCAAAGACCTTTTCCGACATGTTCTTGCGGATCGCGTAGTCCGCCACGACCGGCACGCCGATGCCCTTGAACACGGCCTGCTGGTTCCAGGGCTCGCCGACGCTGTAGCCATGGATGGTGCCGGCTTCCATGGTCGAAGGCATCTGCGGCGGCGGGGTGACCGAGAGCAATGCCTGGGCGTCGATCTGGCCGCTGATGTCGCCCTTGGCGGGCGCGTAATAGCCCGGATGGATGCCACCGGCTGCGAGCCAGTAGCGCAGCTCGTAGTTGTGAGTCGAGACGGGGAACACCATTCCCAGATTGAACGGCTTGCCGCTGGCCTGGAACTGTTCGATGACCGGCTTGAGCGCGTCGGCCTTGATCGGGTGCACGGGCTTGCCATCGGCCATCGGCACCTGGGGCTTCATTTGTTCCCAGACGGCGTTGGACAGGGTGATGGCGTTGCCGTTTAGGTCCATGGTGAATGCGGTGATGATCTCGGCTTTGGTGCCGAAGCCGATGGTGGCACCGATCGGCTGGCCGGAGAGCATGTGCGCCCCGTCCAGCTCGCCGTCGATGACACGGTCCAGCAATACCTTCCAGTTGGCCTGGGCTTCGAGCGTGACGTAGAGCCCTTCGTCCTCGAAGAAGCCCTTTTCGTAGGCGATGGCGAGCGGCGCCATGTCGGTGAGCTTGATGAAGCCGAGTTTGAGTTCTTCCTTTTCCGGCTCGGCAGCCCATGCCGTTAATGGCAATAGCGGTAGCAGGGCGGAGGCCGCTAGCGTTTTCAGCAGCGTACGGCGGGTCTTGCGCATGATTTATCCCTCAATCGCGAAACGAAAAAAGGCGTCGCGGACGCACCCTCCGCATGAGCAGAGCGAGCACCGTCGACGCCTTTGTCAATTCGTCCCGATCACCGCCGTTGGCGACCCGAAGACGTTGTGCCGAGGTGATTGCAAGGGGCTTGCCAAAGTCGTTTGGCTGGATGCGGTTTGAAGAGAACCGGTTTAAAAATCAGAGAGATAGGATGGCTAGTCGAGTCGTTTCGGAATGACGATCGCCATCTTAGCGGAGGCGCTGCACGTTATCGGTTCACTATCGGCCGCCGTATAACCCGTTGGCGCCGTTTTGGTTCGCTGAGGCAACGCTTTCATTACGCGTCATTCAGCCAGCAGCGTGTCCCGCAGCTCCGCTGGAATCGCGGCGCTTTTCAGCTCGCCAAGGCGATCCGGGTGCTTGACCGCCCAGACCCGCTTGTCGATACCGGTCACGGCCAGGCGGTCGTCGTGTTTGAACAGTTCGTGGCGGATCGCGAAGCTCGACTCGTTAACCTCGGTCACGCGGCTGACGATGCGCACCTGTTCGCCGAAACGTGCGGGCAGTTTGAAGATGGCCTGGCTATCGACCATCGGCCAGCCAACCGCGCCATGGCGCTCGAACAAGGTGCCGACATCCAAACCGGAATTAGCGACCATGAGATCAGTCGATGCGTTGAACATGGCGAAATAGCGCGGATAAAAGACGATACCCGCCGGGTCGCAATCGCCCCATTCGATGATCAGGTCGCGGCTGAAGCTGAGCATTTGTACTCCTTGTCGTGTCTGTTTGGTGTACGGCCATGATGCCTGCGAGCTGCACAACGGGACCACCTGCGGATATGGCGGAGGCATGCGCATCCGCCGCATGGCCTAGAAAGGCAGCCGCGCCTGCAGCCAGAGGCGGGTGCCTTCCGGCCGATTCTCCGCATCGAATTCCTTCTGCATCTTGGCCACCAGTGCGAAGTTCGGCGCGAAGCGGTAGGAGACGTATGGGCCGAGCGCCTTGACATTGCCGCGATTGCCGCCATCGGCGAGTGCTTGCCCGTCGATCTCATCGTCGGTGGTCTGGTTGAACCAGTAGCCATTGAGGCCCATCGAGAGATTGTCGGTCAGGCGGTAGCCGCCGCTGAACTCAAGTGTCAGCTCGTCACCGGAGCGGTAGTCGGTATCGGTGTTGGTCGAGTTGAATGCGTAGCGAACCTTGGCGCTGGCTTCCCAGTGCTTGTTCGGAAACCAGGTGACGCCGTAGAAAGGCGCTACCTGAAACTGATTACGCCCCGCGTTGACTGGTTCGTCGGCATCGTATTCGCCGGTGGGCAGGAAGCTCTCGACGCCGGCAATCTGGTGCAGCGTCGGGCTGTGCCAGCCGAGCAGCACGGGCGCGAATGTCGTGTCGCCCAGATTGGTTGTCGAGCCGCCACGGTCCAGCGGTGGCAAACCGCCTGGACGATTTACATCCAGCGTGAGGTCCAGCGTCGGCACGACCAGCACCAGGCGCGTCTCGACATTCGCGCCGAGCCAGCGCACACCCGGCCAGACATAGCTGAATCGGGCTGCGACCACGTCCGCCTCGATCTTGTAGCGCGCCACGGCGGCGCGCTCGTCGCCGTTGCCATCGGTGATCTTGTCCGCCGAATAGTGCGAGTAATAGAGCAGGGTGTTGAGCCCTTCGGGCAGCATCAGGCCGCTGAGATTGGTGTCCACGCCAACCGGGTACGGGCTGCCGTTGGTTTCGGAGGCGCCGGCGAGTGGCGCTATCAATGGAAGCGCCAGCAACGCGAAAGTGGCGCCGCGACGGGGCGCTGAGAGGTGCTTTTTCATCATGGTTTCCTTTTTTGTTTTTGTTGTTCAACCGGGAGGCGTCGGGCGGCGATCAGCTAGTCATGGCAGACCTCGAACAGCCCGGCCAGGCCCTGGCCGCCACCGACGCACATGGTGACCACCACCAGGCGCGCACCACGACGGCGCCCTTCGAGCAGTGCATGCCCGACCAGCCGCGCCCCCGACATGCCGTAGGGATGGCCCAGCGCGATGGCGCCGCCGTTTACGTTGAGCCGGTCCAGCGGGATGCCGAGCTGGCGCTGGCAATGGAGCACTTGCGAGGCGAAGGCTTCGTTGAGCTCCCACAGGTCGATGTCGCGCACCGAAAGCCCATGCCTGGCCAGCAGCCGAGGGACGGCGAGAACGGGGCCTATGCCCATTTCATCCGGTGCGCAGCCAGCACTGGCCAAACCGCGGAAGAACCCGAGTGGCTTGCGACCATGACGATCCGCCTCCTCGCGGCTCATCAACACGCACGCGGCCACGCCATCGCTTAGCTGGGACGCGTTGCCGGCCGTGACGGTGCGGCCGTCCCCGTCGAGCACCGGCTTCAACCCACGCAATTGCTCCGCGCGGGTGTCGGGGCGGTTGCATTCGTCTCGGTCCAGTCGTATGGATTCCTGCCGGCATTCGTACTGGGATTTGTCCAAGACCTGCTTGACCGTCTCGATCGGCACGATTTCGTCGTCGAACAAGCCGTCGCGCTGTGCCTGTGCGGTGCGCCGCTGGCTGCTCAGTGCGTAGTCGTCCTGGTCGGCGCGGCTGATGCCATAACGCTGCGCCACGACTTCGGCCGTTTCCAGCATGCTGATATAGGCGTCGGGGCGATGCTCCAGCAGCCATGGATCGCGGCCATGGAATTCATTGGTGTGTTCGTTCTGCACCAGGCTGATCGACTCGCCACCGGCGGCGAGCATCGTCGGTGTGCCATCGACAATGATCCGCTGCGCTGCCGCTGCGATGGCTTGCAGCCCTGAGCCGCAATGTCGGCTGACCGTCACGGCCGCAACGCTGTCTGGCAGACCGGCCCGCAGCAGCGCGATGCGGGCGACGTTCTTGCCTTGGGTGCCTTCAGGGCGTCCGCAGCCCATGATGACCTCTTCTATGCTTTCCCCAACCAGCCCGGCTCGCGCCAGTGCGGCCTGGAATACCGGCGCGGCGAGACTGGGCATGGGCGTGATGTTGAACGCCCCCCGGTAGGCTTTTGCGATGGGCGTTCGCGCATAGGAAACGATGCAGGCTTCGTTCATTTCGGCATTTCTCCTGGCATCAAAGCGACTGCATGATCGCCCTGTGGTCCTCGGTGTGATGGGAAAGGGCCTGGTAGGCCGCGGACAGTTCGAGGATCGGCTCAAGGCGTTGATGCTGACTTTCGCGCAGCAGCGTCTTGGTCAGGCGCAAGGCGTGTCCGGGGTTGGCAGCGATGCGTTCGGCCAGCGCTTGCGCCGTCTGCATCAGCGCGTCCGGCTCGACGACCTGCGAGACCAGCCCGTAGTCCAGGGCCGTCGCCGCATCGATCGCATCCCCGGTGAAGGCCAGTTCATAGGCGCGCGACAGGTTGTCCAGTGCCCGTGGCAGCAGCCAGGCGCCGCCGTCGCCGGGGATGATCCCAAGCTTGACGAAGCTTTCGGCAAACCGCGCGCGGGTCGAAGCGATGCGCATGTCGCACATCAGCGCCAGGTCGCAACCGGCGCCGATGGCAGGGCCGTTGATTGCAGCAATGGTCGGCACCTCCAGCCGGTACACCGCCAGCGGTATCTGCTGAATGCCGTGGCGATAGCCCTGACGCAGGCGATAGGGATCGCCCGCGAACAGGCCGGCGCGCGCCTTCATGTCCTTGACATTGCCGCCGGCACAGAAGGATTTGCCAGCGCCGGTAAGGACCACCACCTTGACGTCAGCGTCCCGGTTGATGCGGTCGCACACCTCGCCGAACGCCTCGAACTGCGCCTGGCTCGTCAGTGCGTTGTGCTGCTCTGGCGCTTGCATGGTCAGCGTGACCACGGCACCTTGCTGCGCGTACTCGATGAAGGTACTCACGCCGCTTCCTCCTGCAGCTTGGCGGTGACCCGCTCGACCAGGTCCTTCTTCGAGACTTTGCCGAAGGTCGAAAGCGGAAAGCTGTCGACCACTTCCAGGCGCTCGGGCAGTTTGAAACGGGCGATTTCCTCAGCCTGGAGGAATTCCACCAGCTCCAATAGCGCCAGGCTGCGACCGGGCTTGAGAATGACGAACGCGCACATCTTCTCGCCCAGCACCGGGTCCGGCATGGCGACGCAGGCGACGTTGGTCACCGCCGGATGGCCGAGGATGAGGTTTTCAATCTCTTCGGCAGAGATTTTCTCGCCACCGCGGTTGATCAGGTCCTTCTTGCGTCCCTCGACCACGAAATTGCCCGAGGGCAGGCGCCGCATCATGTCGCCTGAGCGGTAAAAACCTTCCGGGGTGAAAGCGCGGGCGTTGTGCTCGGGGGCGTTAAAGTAACCGCGCAGGGTATAGGGGCCGCGGCAGCACAGCTCGCCCGGCACGCCGTCCGGCACCGGCTGATCGTTATCGTCGAGCAGCAGAACTTCGTCGGCTTCGCATACCGGCCGGCCGACAGACTGGCGCCGCACGTCGAGCGGGTCGTCCAGACGCACGAACATCAGCAGCCCCTCGGCCATGCCGAAGTTTTCCTGCACGGTGCAGTTGCGCAGCACCTTCTCGGTCAGCCCACGTGTTTCGGGTTGCAGGCGTTGGCCGCCGGACTGGATCACACGCACGCTGTCGAGGTTGTACTCGCCGACTTTCGGATCGTTCATCCACATGATCAGCAGCGCCGGCACCACGTGGATGTGGGTGACGCCGAACCGCTCGATCAACGGAAAGACTTCCTCGGCGCGGGTGCTGTTGTGCACCACTACCTTGGCCCCCTTGAGCATGAAGCCCTGCAAGCCGGGGCAGGCCAGCGGCAGATTGTGTGCGATGGGCAGTACATCGAGCAGCACCGAATGCTCGTCGATGCCGGTGTAGCGGGTCGCCAGCGTGGAGTTGCAGATGTAGTCGTTATGGGTGCGCGGGATCATTTTCGGGATGCCCGTGGTGCCACCGGAGAGCAGGAACAGTGCGGGGCTGCACGGGTCGATGCCGGCCTGGATGGCATCGAGCTCGGCAACGTCACGGCGCGGTTCGGCGGCGATCAGCTCACGCAACGAAACGAAGCCCTCGGGCGTGTCGCCGAGGACAATCTTCAGGCGAATGCTGTCGGTGTCGGCCTCCACGCGGTTGACGATATCGATGAAATCGCAGTCCTTGGCCCGGTCCGCGGTGATCGTGGCGGTAGCGCCGGACAGCGCCACGAACTGGCGCAGCTCACGATAGCGATGGGTGTGCAGGGCCAGGATCGGTCGCACGCCAATTTTTTGCAGGGCCAGGTAGACCTGCACGAACTCCAGCACATTGCCCAGCTGCAACACGACGATGTCGCCGGGCTCAAGGCCGGTGTCGAGCAGGTTGAGTGCCAGGCGCGTGGCACTCTGGTCCAGTGCGTGGTAGGTCAGTTCGGTATGGGCATCGCATACGGCGACGCGCTCCGCGTAGCGCTCGCAGACTTCGGCAAGCGTCTGGGCAATGGTTCTGTCTTTCCAGTAGCCCTCGGCGCGATATCGCTGAGCGTAGCTTTCCGGAAACGGCACAAATCCGTCCATCGTCTGAATCCTCGATGTTGTCGTTGTTGTTCAAGGCATTCGAAGCGGGGCTTCGAGGGGCGCGGGCGCGCTCAGGTGGTCTTGGCGAAGCCGCCGTCGATAACGATCGTTTCGCCGGTCACGAAGTGCATGTGCTCGATGAGAGTGAGCACGACTTCGGCGACATCTTCCATGGTCACGCAGCGCTGCAGCGGGGTGGCGCGGGCACGGCGGGTCATGAGCTTGTCGTAGTTGTCCTGAAGCATCCACTTCATCCAGTCGCCTTCCATCCAGCCGGGGGCGATGGCATTGACCCGCACTTTTGGCCCCAGCGCATTGGCCAGCGTCTGGGTCATGCTGATCACCGCAGCCTTGGAGGCCGAGTAGGGCAACGGCTGCGCGCCGGGCCGCATGCCGACGATCGACGCGGTGTTGACCATGCAAGGCTTCTCGGCTTCGAGCAGCAGCTCGCGCGTGTGCTTGGCCACGAGGAACAGGCCACGGACGTTGACCGAAAACACCCGATCCCAGTCATTCACATCGATTTCGTGAAAGCGCTTGGGCGGAGTGTCGATGGAGACGCCTGCGTTGCTGCATACCACGTCCAGGCGGCTGTAGTGCTGTTTGATGGTCTCCATCATCGCTATGACGCTTGCCTCGTCGGACACATCGCACTTGACCAGCAGCGTCCGCGCGCCGGCCGCCTCGCATGCAGCGACCGTGGCCTGTGCCGATTCGGCGTTGCGACTGTAGTTGACGATCACGTCGTAGCCCGCTTTTGCCAGCGTGACAGCCACCGTCGACCCGATCCCAGAAGCCGAGCCCGTGACCAGGGCAACCTTGTTATTCTTGTCCATGTTCAACTCCGGTTTTTGTTTATAAGTGAACATGTTCAGTTTTAGGTGTGATACAAGTGGTTGTCAACGTCCGCTCGCCAAAGATTTCCCGCGAAACGCTGTGCTGAGCTGCAACCTTTTGATAGGAAAGAATTAAATGCTTAACGAAAAGCCGCCGATGAACCTGCGCGAGCGCAACAAACTGGACAAATTCCTGCGTATCCGCGCCGCGGCCCGCAAGCTATTTACCGAAAACGGCTTCGAGCCGACCACCACACGGCAGATCGCCCAGGAAGCTGACGTGGGGCTCTCCACGCTGTTCCTCTACGCGACTGACAAGCGCGACCTGCTGTTCATGGTGGTCAATGACGACCTCGCGGAGCTGACGGACAGGGCGTTTTCCGGCTGCGATCCAACGTCCGGTCTGCTGGATAACCTGAAGCTGGCGCTGCGCCAATTCTTCGAGTTCTACGGGCAGGACAAGGTGCTGTCGCGCGACGTTACCCGCGAGATCACCTTCTATACGACCGGCATGCAAAGCGAGCGCTTTCAGGCGACACGCGCGAAGACCATCGAGTGCATAGCCGAACTGGTAAAGCAAGCACGCGAGCGGGGAGAGGTGACCGCGGGCGAAGATGACGCCTTTATCGCTAAGACGATCTTCTATCTGCTGGCCGCGGAGATCCGGATGTGGCTGGCCGACGCATCTGTAAACCCTGAAGACGGGCTGAATGAGCTAATGAAGCGCCTGCATTTGCTCATGCACGGCCTGGTTTGAGGCCGCGCACGAGCAGGTTGCGTCAGGAAGGCAGTGCGGAGCTGGCCTGGCCTTGCGCGGCCGTGGGCGATTCGGGCTGCGACAGGTCGGGGTAGCGGCCTACGCAGCAGATCAGCACGCAGGCGGCGAGCATGCAGCCAACGAACAGCAGGAGCACCAGGTCGTAGCTGCCGAGCAAGGTCTGCCCCGTCCCCATAAGCAGCGGGCCTAGCGCAGTGCCGACACAGAAGATAGCGAAGAGGTAGCCGTAGACTTCGCCGAATGCCTTCAGGCCGAAGTAGCGGGAGGCCAGATAGGCAATCAGGTCGACTTCGGCACCGACACCCAGCCCGATCAGCGCGGCGCAGAGCACCGCCTCGCCACCGGTGGCACCGCCGTAGAGCAACAGGATGCCAATCACCGGGCCGCTGAAGAAAAACAATGTCACGAAGGGGGCGAACAGGTAGTCGAGCAGAAAGCCTGCAGCGACGCGCCCGACAATAAGGGCCATACCGATCACGGCTGCGGTCTGCGCGGCATCCTGCGGGCTGACGCCTCGGTCGGTCAGCATCGGCACGAAATGGACTGAGCACCCATTGATGGCCAGCGCCGCGAGAAAAAACGAGACAGCAATCAGCCAGAAGTTTTTGGTGCGCATCGACTGGCGACTGCTGAGGCCGGCGACGACGCGTTGTTTCCCGGAGATTGGCTGGTCGTTGTCCGCGTGCAGGCCCATGTCTGCCGGACAATTACGCAGTTTCAACGCAACGATCAGCATGCCGACCAGCACTACCGCACCGATGACGGCAAATCCCCCACGCCAGCCGATCGCACCTACGGCGTGTTGCGCGACGATAGGCATGAAGGCTGCGCCAAGCCCGATACCGGCCATGCTCAGACCCAGCGCGAGGCCACGTCGACGAATGAACCAATGACTGATGGCTTTGGCGTAAGCAGTCGGTGTGCCACCGGCAGACAAAATGCCGATGCAGCAGAACCATAGGTAGAAAACCACCAGGTTTGCAGGCAGGAACGCCAGGCTCGCTACACCGAGGCCAAACAGTATCAGCGCCGGAATCGTTACCTGGCGTGCCCCGTAACGGTCGACCAGTCGGCCAACCCAGGGTGTAAAAAAAGCAGCAGAAAGAATCGAGACGGTCAGCGCCAAAGAGATCTGCGAGCGGGTCCAGCCGAATTCGGCGCCCAGTGGCTTCATGAAAATGCCGAAGGTAAAGACCAGGACCGGACCCTGGCTGACGATCATGCCGACGACGGAGGCGCAGACCACCCACCATCCGTAGAACCAGCCTCGATTGGAGCGTTGTGACGTGTTCATGAGTAGCACCTGTGATTGTTTTTATTCAGGTAGCAGCACCGTCGCGCTGCCATGCGAACAGCGATCTTTTTCTTTTCGGTCAAGCAATCGGGGCGATGCGGGTCGCCGGTCAACAATCGTGGAATTGCCTACCGGCGCCCCGATCACTCATTGGCCAAGCCAGCGCGGCGGCCGTTTCTGTGCGAAGGCGCGCGGGCCTTCCACGCTGTCCTGACTCCTTTGGCGAATGGTCTCCGCTTCATACTGCCGTGCCATGGCTTCACGCAGGGGCAGGTCCAGCCCCTGCATTGCGCACGCCTTGGTCGAGCGAACCGCGAGCGGCGCACAGGCGAGAATGTCGTCTACCCATGCGGCGACCGCATCGTCCAGCTCGGCTGAGGGCACTACCTGGTTGATCAGACCCAACTCGTAGCCGCGCTGAGCGGTCATGGAACGCCCGGTCAAGAGGAAGCCCATGGCCGCTTTCAAGCCGATCTGCCGTGGCAGACGGTGCACGCCGCCCGCGGTTGCAATCAGACCACGCTTCGGCTCGGGTAGGGCCAGTTCGGCATGCTCGACTGCAACAATGATGTCGCAGGCCAATGCCAACTCCAGGCCGCCGCCGTAGGCGGACCCATTGAGCCGCGCCACCAGCGGCTTGGAGAAATCGAAGCGATCGGTCAGGCGTGTGGTGCTGCGCCAAAGCTGTGCCTCTTCTTCCTTCTGTTCGTCAGTGGCCTCGGTCATGGCGGCGAGTTGCTTGAGATCCCGACCTGCGCTGAAGGCTTGCTCGCCGGCACCGGTCAAGACACCCGCCCATAACGCCGAGTCGTTTTCCAGCTCATCCAGCGCCAGGCTGAGCTGGTGATACGTGCTCGGCGCCAGCGCATTACGCACCTCGGGCCGGTTGATGCAGATATGCAACACATGCCCGCGGCGCTCGGTGGTGACCTGCAGCGTGCTCACGGTTACAGTCCCAAGACGCGTTCGGCGTTCTTGTGGAAGAACAGCTCGAGCATTTCGTCCGAGTAGCCCAGCTCGCTCCACTCGCGGAACAGCCGCTCGTGAGGGATGCTCGGGTAGTCGCTGCCGAACATGACCTTGTGCTTGAGCCGCCCGCGGATATCGCGCTTGAGCGCTTCGGGCAGATATTTCGGTGCCCATCCGGACATCTCCCAAAACACGTTGCCCTTGTGCAGAGCGCACACAGTGGTTTCGTCGATCCAAGGATAACCGGGATGGGCCATGACGATAGTCATGTCGGGAAAGTCCGCAGCCAGCGTATCGATGGAGGAGGGGTGTGCATGTCGAGTCTTGGCGCCCATGCCGCCTGGCATCCCTGCGCCCATGCCGGTCATGCCAACGTCGATCATCACCGGCACCTTCATCGCACTGATCTCTTCCCAGAGCGGGTAGTAGCGCTGATCGTCGACGCTGAAGTGCTGCATGATCGGATGGAAATGAAAGCCGAGCATGTCAAGGTCGCGAATGGCGTGCTTGGCCTCGTCAATCGCCATCTGGCCCATGGCAGGTTCCACCGCGCCCCAGGCCTGGATGATGCAGTCGTGACGATCCCGCATTCCGGCCACGTAGTCGTTGTCGCACGGCACCGTGTTGATGGTGGTGCGAAGGTCCAGCGCAACCAGCACGGCTTCGATGCCGGCTGCCTGAAATTCGCGAACTACGTCTTCCTCGGTCTTGGCTGACCAGTCGCGGTTCCAGTATTCCGCAAGGGCCTTGACATAAGGTCCCTGACAATCAATCCAGCGCTGAGTGTTGGGGTAGCAATGCAGGTCGATACGGCGCATGTGACACGTCCTTTATTGTTGTTGATCATTTATGAACATGTTCGTTATAGGTCGATACGGTGGGTGTGTCAATGCTGCCTATCTACAAGCGCAAAAAGGGTGTGCCTCGTTGAAGCAACTGGGCAGGAGCAGCTAGCAGTTATCTAACTGACTGATTTGCGACGGGTCAGCAGCCAGGTCAGAGCGACAACCGCGCATGGGACAGCCACGTGGTCACTGCGACGGCCGGAACACATAGGGTCTACTGCCCACCGGACGGTGGCCAGGGTAGTTCGAGTGCTACTGCCCCAGCAGATCATTCATCGCGATGATCTGTTCGGCCACCTGGATCAGTTTCTGTTGGCGGCTCATGGCCTGGCGGCGCATGAGGGTGTAGGCCTCTTCCTCGTTGCAGCTGCGCATTTTCATCAGCATGCCTTTGGCCAGCTCGATGCGCTTGCGTTCGAGCAGTTGTTGGTCACGTGCGTGGAGTTGGGCGCGGATGGCCTGGTCGCTTTCGAAGCGAGCCATGGCGACCTCAAGGATGGGTTTGAGGCGCTGGGCCTGGATGCCTTCGACAATGTAGGCGCTGACCCCTGCGCGGATCGCCTGGCGCATGGCGTCGGGATTACTGTCATCAGTAAACATGACGATGGGTCGGGGCTGGTCGCGGCTGACCATGACGACCTGTTCCATTACGTCGCGGCCGGGCGAGTCGGTATCGATCAGCACTACGTCCGGGCGGATGGCTTCGACGCGCTCGGGCAGGTCAATGGTCAGGCCGGACTCCTCTATGACTTCGAAGCCGGCTTCGATGAGGGCGGCGCGCAAGCGGCCGACCTTGCGTGGAGTGTCGTCGATCAAGAGGACGCGGAGCATGGCGATCTCCCTAGCAAGGCTCTGGGTAGGCGAGGTGGTCGGCCAGTGCATGCAGGGCGAAGCTGCGCGCATAGCCGGCTGGATCGCTGCCATCCCAGCGGCTGCCATCCATTAGCACCGCGCTGCGCATTGCCGAGGCGGGTACGGCGATGTCCAACGCTGACGCGGCATCCCTATACAGGCTTGTCTGTTGAACGCGCTGGGCGATTGCGAGGTAGTCGGGATCTTCGCGAAGCAAACCCCAGCGGCGAAGCTGAGTCATGAACCAGAGGCCGTCGGAGTGGTAGGGCATGTTCACTTCGCCGTTGCCGAAGAAGCGCAGCGGGTGCTTGTCCAGCCACGCATGGCCAAGCCCATCCTCGTATTGACCGAGGAAGCGCGGTTCGATGGCCGAAAGGGGCGCGTCGACATACTCGTGCCCGGCGATGAGCTGGGCAGTGCTGCGGCGGTTTTCCTGGCTCTCGTCGATGAAACGGCTGGCTTCTAGGATCGCCATGACCAGCGCGCGTGCAGTGTTGGGGTACTGCTCGACGAAGGCGCGGGTGCAGCCGAGCACTTTTTCTGGGTGGTCTGGCCAGATCGACTGGCTGGTTGCCAGCGTAAAGCCCATGTCTTCCTGAATCGCCTGCGCTCCCCAGGGCTCTCCCGCGCAGAAGCCGTCGATTCGTCGTGCACGCAGGTGGGCGACCATCTGCGACGGCGGCACCACGAGGGTGCGTACGTCCTTGAGCGGGTGGATGCCGTACGCGGCAAGCCAGTAGTAGAGCCAGAGCGCGTGGGTGCCAGTGGGAAAGGTCTGGGCGAGGGTCAGCTTTGCACCACTCTGGCGCACGCAAGTGCCGAGCGCCTCGGGATCGGTCACGCCAGCAGCCTTGAGCGTGCTGGAGAGGCTGATGCTCTGCCCGTTCTGGGCTAGGCCCATGAGCACGGCCATGTCTACCGGTGCGCTGCCACCGATGCCCAGATGCACGGCGTAAATCAATCCGTACAGGCCGTGGGCCGCATCCAGTTCGCCCTCGATCAGCTTGTCCCGGATGTTCGACCAGGAGCTTTGCCGCTGCAGATTCAGAGTCAGGCCGTAAGGTTGGGCGAAGCCCTGGGTCGCGGCGACAATCAGTGAGGCGGCGTCGGTAAGCGCCATGAAGCCGAGGTTGACGACGTGCTTTTCAGGCGCGTCGCTGCCAGCGACCCACGCATACGGGTCGGGCCGGGGAGCGAAGGGTAGATCGGTCATGGATGCGCTGCCTTGTCATGCGGCGCGCGGGCTGTAAGGCCAGACGCGCGCTTGCTGAGAATATGGCTGGCAAAGCAAGCCACATGCCAAGGCTTGGAAGGATGCAGGTGGGCTCAGCGGGGATATAGCGGAGGAAGCGGGGTGGCGTCCTGCTCGGTTTCGCCCGCTTGCCGGGGCGGCAGGTTCTTGATGGCCAGCCACAGCGCCTCGCCCTGCCAGCGCTGGCCGGTCTCGCTGTAGAGCGCGCCATTGAGGCCATCGAGCGCGTCGGACAGCGGCACGAAGCGGGCCGCCATATCGGCAAGCGTCTCAGGCTGCTGACGAGCCCAGGCATCCAGTGCGTGGCGAGTCGCCTGGGTGTCATTGGCGAGGCAGGCGCGCTTGAGGTCTTCGAGCAGCGAGCGCGGGGTCGGCCCAACCTGGACGTTGCGGGCCACGGCCGGTTGACGGCGCGCATGTAGCCAGAGCCCGAAGCCGAGCAGGGTGGTCAGCAAGAGCAGCGCGCTGCTCAGTTGCCAGGGCCAAAGCAGGGCCTGCCGTGTGGGTTCGGTCGCCTGCGAGACGTCGATGTCCGGCTGCTGCAGGTCGGGATTGTCGGCGACGAGCAATGGCCGAGCCGGTAGGGTGGTGCGCTCCAGGCGATCCTCCCGGGTGTTCCACCAGACCAGCTCGACTGTCGGCAGCTCGAAATCACCTGCGCGGGTGGCGACGAGGGCTTCGCGTTGCTCGCGGCTACCGGTGATGCCCGCTGCACCAATCTCATTGTTGAGGCTGGGCTGGTCGGGGTAACCGCGCAGGCCGGCAACCTTGGGTATGTCGATCGGCGGCAGTTGGGAGGCGGAAAGCCCCTCGGCCTTGAGCAAGAGGCTACGGGTCAGAGCCTCGCCAAGCTGGGCGTCGGCGGGCTCAGGGCTCCAGGCTTCGACCAGCGTCAGGTTGCTGGCCGGCAACCAGGGTGCATCCGCTGGGTATTCGGCCGGTTTGGGTTTGACCTGAAGCGGTATGGTCGGCGACTTGACCTGCGTCGAGCGGCCGAAGCGTGAGCCAAAATAGTCGCCGGTGGCGGGGGCGACGGTGGTCGCGCTGAACAGTTGTGCCGGAATGGTCAGCTCACCGCTTTTTTGTGGGAAGAGTGCATAGCGCACCTCGATCACACCGTGGCGGATGCCGTTGATGTCCTTTTCGTAGGTTCTGGGCTCACCCAGACGCTCGACCAGCGCATCGGGCATCTGCAACGGCGAGAGGGTGCTGTCGTCGTAGAGCGAGACGGAATGGTAGATCCTCAGTGTCAGCACGACCTGGGCCTGCACATAGACGCTGTCCTGGTCGAGGCTGGCATCGATAAAGATTGGGGCGAGCTGGCTGCTGTCATCATCGCCCGGTTCGCTGACATGCAAGGTAATGGGTTCGCTGCGCCAGTCGCCCAGTTGTAACGGCGGGATGATCACGTAGCCGGCCTGGCGCGGTTGCAATGTGACCTGCCACTGAGTGACCGCACGTGCTTCGCCGCTGCTGCCGGACAGCTGGTTCGATTGCCGCGTGCCGAATACCTTGAACAGTGCGTGCAACGGCTGCAGGTCCGGCTTGCCGAATACGGTCGCGTCGCTGGACTCGAGGGTCAGTTCGACTGTCTCGTCAAGGCTGAGCTGGGTGCGGTCGACTCGCGCGCTCAGACCGGTCGCCTGGCCCGGCAGGCTGAGCAGCAGGAGGACTGCCAAGAGGGTTGCACGGATCATCGAGCCAGCTCCTGGCGCTTACGTTGTTCGTAGAGGAATTTGCGGCGCAGCAGCTCGCCGGGATTGTCGGGAATCTTGCGTAGCCACTGGTTCATGGCCTGGTCCTCTTCGGGGCTCAACGGCGGCGCTTCGCCCTGCGCCAACGCCTGCTCATCGCCTGCTTGCGAAGTCTCGGTGGCTTGCGACTCGGCCTGCTCGGGCTGCAATGGCTGCTGCGCCTGTTCCTCGGCTGCCGCGCCGCTCGGATTGCGTTCATTGGGTTGGCGCGGCGGTGTGGATTGCCCCGCTTGGCGTTCGTCGTCCTGGGGTCTGTCGTCGGCGTCAGTCTCGCTCGACGAGGCATCCTCGCTTGTGTCTGCCTGCGACGCCTGGCTGCGCTCGTGCAACGCTTGCTCGACGAGGGCGCGGTTGCGGCGGGCCGATTCGAGCCCCGGGTCTTGCTCGAGGGCCTGGTCGTAGGCTTCGATGGCCGCTTCCAATTGATCATCGCCCGCTAACGCATTGCCGCGGTTGTAGTGATCTGCCGCGGTGTCGCCATGCGTGAAACTCTCCACGGCACCGGAATAGTCACCGGCCTGGTAACGCGCAAAGCCCTGCCAGCGCGGGTTCTCGAAGCGTTCCGCCGCTTCGGCCGCGCGCTGCGACTGGAGCAGCCGTTCGCCTTGCTGATCCGGCCTGAGCCACAGGTCCTGCAGCGTCACGGCGTAGCCCGGTTGAGGCAGCCAGACGAGCAGCGCCAGGCCGAACAACCAGCCACGGCGCCCGGCGCAGGCGGCGAGCAGCAGCACCGGGACCAGCAGCCAATGGCCCTGGTCCAGCCAGGCGCTCAGCTGCACGCTGTCCTCACGGGCGCTCAGGTTGCCCTGGCTGTCGAGCAGGCCGAGGCCGCGCAGGTCTTCGTCATCGAGACGCGACTGCTGATAGCGCCCACCGATGCTGCTGGCGAAGCGACGGATGCCGGGGCTGTCCAGCCGCGGGATTAGAATGGCGCCGCGTTCGTCCTTGATAAAGCTGCCGTCCTCGCGAGCGATGGGCGCGCCCTGTTCGGTGCCGATGCCTAGGATCATCAGCCGCAGAGGACTGTCTTCCAGCTGTTCTTCAATGCCGGCGCGCTCCTGTTCGGCCAAGCTGCTGCCAATCAGCAGCAGGCGCCCACGACCGTTAGCGCCTCGCTCCAGCAGCTCGATGCCTTGGGCGACGGCCAGGTCCGCCCGATGGCCAGGCTCGGGCATCAGGTCAGGCTCGAGGGCATCGAGCAGGTTGCGTGCGGTGGCCACGTCGTTGCTCAGCGGCACCAGCGTGTGTGCGCTGCCGGCGTAGACGACGATGGCCGTCTGCGCGTCCTGGCGGACCTGCAGGAGGTCGACGACCTTGCGCTTGGCCGCTTCCAGGCGGGTCGGACTGACGTCGGAGGCCAGCATGGTCGGGGTCAGGTCGAGCAGAATGACCAGCGGATCGAGCCGCGACATGCCGGGTTGCTCGGCTTTTTGCCAACTCGGCCCGAGCAGCGCGAGGCAGGTCAGCAGCCAGGCGCTGCCGAGAATAAGCCAGGGCAGGCGGCTATTACGCAGCTTGCCGCGTGTCAGCAAGGCGGCATGGAAATGCGGCGGCAACAGGCGTTGCCAGCGGCCGATGCGGCGCTGCCGGTGCCATAGGCGCCACAGCAGCCAGGCCAATCCCGGTAGGGCGAGCAGCCAGTACGGCCGCATCAGGTGGGGAAGCCATTCGCTCATGGGCGTTGGCCTCCAGCCGGGTTCCACAAGGGCCAGAGCCGACGCACCACCAGCGCGACGCTCAGCAGCAGCGCAGCGGCGAGTGGCCATGCGTAGAGAGTGTCGGCGAGGCGGGCCTGGGCGGGCTGCTGAGCCGCGGGCTCGATGCGGTCGAGGGTGGCGCCTATGGCGCGTAGTTCCTCAGAGGAACGGGCGCGAAAATACTCCCCGCCGGTGATGTCGGCGACGGAGCGCAGGGTGGTTTCGTCCAGGTCGCCGCCGGGGTTGAAACCAAAGCGGTCGATCACGCCACCGGGTTCGATGTCGGCGCCGATGCCCAGCGTGTGCACTCGCACCTGCTCGCTGGCAGCCATGCGCGCCGCAAGCAGCGGTTCGACTTCGCCGCCGTTGTTGGCGCCGTCCGTGATGAGAATGAGCACACGGCTGTTGGCGGGGCGCTCACGCAGGCGCTTGACGCCAAGCCCAATGGCATCGCCAATTGCCGTATTGTTGCCGGCGATGCCAATCACGGCCTCGTCGAGCCAGGTGCGAACGGTCTGCCGGTCGAAGGTCAGGGGGGCTTGCAGATAGGCTTGGCTGCCAAAGAGGATCAACCCGACGCGGTCTCCATTGCGCTCGGTGATGAAGTCGCCGATCAATCGCTTGACCAGATCCAGACGGCTAATTTCCTCGCCTTCCCACAGCATGTCGGGGAAATCCATCGAGCCGGAAACGTCGACCGCCAGCAGCAGGTCGCGACCTGTGGTCGGTAGGGGCAGCGGCTCGCCCAGCCATTGCGGACGCGCCGCGGCGCTCAGCAGCAACAGCCAGACGAGCAGGTAGGGCAGTTGCAGGCGCCACCCGGGCAGCGATGCTTGGGCGCGGCGCCCGGACAAGGCTTCCAGCTCACCGAGGAAGCTGACTTTGAGCGCCGCGTCGCCGCTGTCCGCGGCGGGCAGTAGCCAGCGCAGCAGCCACGGCAGCGGCATGAGCAGGAAAACCCACGGCCATGCCAGCTCAAACATGTTTGCGAATCCAGATCTGCACCGCTTGCTCCAGCCCTTCGATGGCTTTGTCGTCCAGCCGGCACTCGGCGCGGTAGAGCCCTTCGACCAGCACCATCCAACGCGTCAGGCCGGCGGAGGGGCAGCGGCTGTCGAGAAAGGCCAGCCAGGCTCGGCCGCTCAGCGTATGGGGGCTGTCGTCCGGGTAGCGGATGCGGCAGAGGCGCTTTAGCAATCCGTTGAGTTGTTGCAACCACTGGTTGGCCGGCTGGCCGTCGTAGGGTTTGCGAAGTTGGGCCAGTTCGTCGAGCGCGATCTGGCGTTGCGGGTCGAGCGGGGTGCCGGGTGCCGCCTGGGGCGTGCGGACCAGGCGGCGCCAGGGGCGGGTGCGTACCAGGAGAAGGAGCGTCAACGCGAAGGCGGCGAGAAACCACCAGCCAGGCGCCGGCGGCCAGGCGCTCACCGGTGCGGGCTGAATCAGCGGGTCCAGCTGTGCGACGAGGCTCATCGGGATGCACCTGGGAGCTGCACGCTCAAGTGTTCGCGCAGTTGCTCGATCAGCTCGCGATGCGCATCCAGAGGCATCAGCGGCAGGCGCAGGCGGTCAGCCAGGCGCTGCCAGCGCGCACGTCTTTCTTCGCCCTGGTCTCGGTAGGCCTGACGCAGGGCCGCGTCATGGGTGTCGAGCTCCAGTCGGGCACCGGCCTGGGCAAAACGCAGCAGGCCGGCTGCCGGCAGGGCACGGTCCAGGGGATCGAATACGGGAATCAGGAGCAGGTCGACATGGCGGGCCAAAAGGGCCAATTGCTGCTCGGCGGCGTCGCCGAGGGTGCGCTCGTCGCAAACGATGACGGCCAGGCTCCCGGGGCGCAGCACCTCGCGTGCGCGGCGCAGCGCCATGCCAAACGCATCCGGGTAGTGGAACGCGTCGGCTTCCAGCCGAGCGTTGGCGCGGGCCAGGCGGTCAAGCAGCTGGAGCAGGCTCTGCTTGCTGCGGCGCGGCTTGATCTCGTGGTGATCGCCCTGGCCGAATACCAGGCCGCCGACACGATCGTTGTGGCTCAGAGCCGCCCAACCGACCAGGCTCGCGGCCTGCGCGGCCAGCACTGATTTGAAGGCCAGGCCGCTGCCGAAAAACAGTCGGCTGCTCTGTTCAACGAGCAGGTAAATCGGCCGCTCGCGCTCCTCATGAAAGAGCTTGGTATGGGGTTCCTGCGTGCGGGCGGTGACGCGCCAATCAATGGTGCGGACATCGTCTCCGGCCTGGTAAATACGCACTTGATCGAAGTCGACGCCACGACCGCGCAACTTGGAATGGTGCAGGCCGACCAGCGGGCTGCGGCGATGTGGCGTGGAGAACAGCGGTACTTCCCGAATGCGATGGCGGATGTCGATCAGTTCGGCGAGCGTAATGCGAATGCCGGATGGGCTTCCCGCATCCAAGCCGTTGCTGCTCCGGCCCGCCTGGGCCGAGGGTGCCGGTTGCATCAGGCCACCGCGACCACGTCGAGAATGCGTTGCAGCACGCGATCCTGGTCGATTCCGGCGGCTTCCGCCTCGAATGACAGAATCAGGCGATGGCGCAGTACGTCGAAGAACATGGCCTGGATGTCTTCCGGGCTGACGAAGTCCCGACCCGCCAGCCAGGCATGCGCACGGGCGCAGCGATCCAGCGAAATCGAGCCGCGCGGGCTCGCGCCGTAGGCAATCCAGCTGGCCAGCTCGGCATCGAATTTGGCCGGGGTGCGGGTCGCCATGACCAGTTGCACCAGGTATTCCTCCACCGCATCGGCCATGTAGAGCCCGAGGATTTCCTTGCGCGCGGCGAAGATCGCTTGTTGCGACACCCGGTGCTCGGGCGGCGTTTCGCCGTTGATGGCTTCGCCCCGTGCCTGTTGCAGGATGCGCCGCTCCACGGAGGCGTCCGGGAAGCCGAGCTTGACGTGCAGAAGGAAGCGGTCGAGCTGCGCTTCCGGTAAGGGATAGGTGCCTTCCTGCTCGATGGGGTTCTGCGTCGCCATGACGAGAAACAGTGGCGACAGGTCATAGGTGCTGCGCCCGACGCTGACCTGCCGCTCGGCCATCGCCTCGAGCAGCGCGGACTGCACCTTGGCTGGCGCGCGGTTGATTTCATCGGCCAGCACGAGGTTGTGGAAGATCGGCCCCTGTTGGAACACAAAGCTCCCGGTTTCGGGGCGATAGATCTCGGTGCCGGTGATGTCGGCGGGCAAAAGGTCCGGCGTGAATTGGATACGATGGAACTCTGCCTCTAGCCCACCTGCCAATTCCTTGATAGCGCGCGTCTTGGCCAGGCCCGGTGCGCCTTCGACGAGCAGATGGCCGTCGGCGAGCAGTGCGATCAGCAGGCGCTCGACCAGCCGTTCCTGGCCGAAAATTTGGGAGGAAAGGAACTGTCGCAGGGCGACCAATGCGTCACGGTGATCCATCGCTGAGCTCTTCTTGAGGGGCGTGCCGGCATGGCTGCCGGGCGTTCACGACTTTAATCGATTTGCCTGGCCCCAGCTATGCGCCGCTCGGCAACTTCAGGCACCTGGGGCGGGTTCGAACGAGGCGCGTCCGGACGTTGCCGGTGCGCTATGCAGGTCGCGCTTGACGATGATCAGGCCTGAGCACGATCGGTTGTCATCCGCGGCAATTAAATGTGACCGCAACCGGTTCGCCAGCGTAAGAAGAAGGTGGGCCGGGGCCCGCATCGCTGTCTGCTTAACTAACGTTGAACTTACAGGTTGCGTTGCCAGTCAGGTGCCGCGACTGCCTTAGTCGAACCCAAGCCAGAATGGAGCTAACAAATGGCGTTCTTTACCGCTGCCAGCAAAGCCGACTTCCAGCAACAACTGCAAGTGGCGCTGGCGCAGCATGTCGACGAGAAGCTTCTGCCACAAGTGGGACTTTTCGCCGAGCAATTCTTCGGGATCGTCGCGCTACCCGAGCTAACCCAGAGGCGGATGACCGACCTGGTCGGCTCGACCCTCGCCAGTTGGCGCCTGCTGGAGCGTTTCGACCCGGGCAGTCCAGAAGTTCATGTATTCAACCCCGACTATGAGAAGCATGGCTGGCAGTCGACGCACAGCGTGGTCGAAGTACTGCACCCGGACATGCCGTTCCTGGTCGACTCGGTGCGCATGGAGCTGACCCGCCGTGGTTACGCCATCCATACGTTGCAAAACAGCGTGCTCCAGGTCCGTCGCGATGCTGAGGGCAGCCTGATCGAGCTCTTGCCCAAGGGTAGCGCTACCGAGGACAGCAAAGCCGAGTCGCTGATATTCGTCGAAATCGACCGCTGCGCCAGTGCCGCTGCCTTGCGCGAGCTGGAGCAATCCCTACAGGGCGTATTGGCCGAGGTTCGCTTGGCGGTGAACGATTTTCCCGCCATGAAGGCCAAGGCCGAGGAGCATCATGCTCGCCTAGCGGCGCTGCAGCAGGCCGACGACGCCCAGCTTGCCGAAAGCATGGACTTCATGCGGTGGCTGGCCGACGATCACTTCACCTTCCTCGGCTACGAGGAGTTCACCGTCGTCGACCAGGGCGAAGGCGGGCGCATCATCTACGACGAATCGTCCTTGCTGGGCTTGTCGCGCACGCTGCGCACTGGCCTCGACGAAGATGACCAGCTGATCATGCCGCCGGCGCTGGCTTACCTGCGCGAGCCGTTGTTGCTGTCCTTCGCCAAGGCCGCCACGCCCAGCCGGGTACACCGGCCGGCCTATCCTGACTTCGTGTCCATCCGTGAGTTCGACGAGCAGGGCCGGGTCACCCGAGAGTGCCGCTTCCTGGGCCTGTTCACCTCGTCGGTCTACACCCAGAGCGTACGGCGCATCCCCTATATTCGCAGCAAAGTGGCGGAGGTGATCAAGCGCTCGAACTTCGACGATTCAGCCCATTTGGCCAAAGAGCTGACCCAGGTTCTCGAGGTGCTGCCGCGCGACGAGCTGTTCCAGATGACGCTCGACCAGCTGTTCAACACGGCCATCGCCATCGTTCAGATCCAGGAGCGCAACAAGCTGCGCCTGTTCCTGCGCACCGACCCCTATGGGCGCTTCTGCTACTGCCTGGCCTATGTACCGCGCGATAGCTATTCGACTGAGACCCGGCTACGCATCCAGCAGGTATTGATGGACCGGCTCGAAGCCAGTGGTTGCGAGTTCTCGACCTATTTCTCCGAGTCGGTGCTGATCCGTGTGCAGTTCCTGCTGCGGCTGGATCCGAACAAGCAGGTGCAGTTCGATCCGGTTCAATTGGAAAACGAGGTCGTACAGGCCTGCCGGACTTGGCAAGACGACTATTCCAGCGTGGTTATCGAGCGCTTCGGCGAGGCGCGTGGCACCGGCATCCTCGGCGACTTCCCCAGGGGGTTCCCGGCCGGCTACCGCGAGCGCTTCGCCCCGCAGTCTGCCGCGGTGGACATGCAGCACCTGATGAGCCTGAGCGAGGATCGCCCGCTGGTCATGAGTTTCTACCAGCCGATGACGGCGGTTGAAAACCGGCTGCACTGCAAGCTCTACCACATGAACACGCCGTTGCCGCTGTCGGACATGCTGCCGATTCTGGAGAACCTGGGGCTGCGGGTGCTTGGCGAGTTTCCGTTCCACATGCGCCACAAGGACGGCCGCGAATACTGGATCCACGATTTCGCCTTCACCTATGCCGAAGGCCTTGAAATCGACCTGATGGAAATCAACGAGCCGTTGCAGGATGCCTTCATCGCCATCCACAACGGCCAGGCCGAGAACGACGCCTTCAACCGCCTGGTCCTCACCGCGGGGCTGACGTGGCGCGAGGTCGCACTGCTGCGTGCGTACGGCCGGTATCTCAAGCAGATCCGCATGGGCTTCGACCTGGGCTACATTGCCAGCGCGTTGCTCAATCACACCGATATCGCCCGCGAGCTGGTGCGCCTGTTCAAGACGCGCTTCTACCTGGCCCGCAAGCTTGGCGAGGATGACCTGGCTGACAAGCAGGCGCGCCTGGAGCAGGCCATCATCGCGGCGCTCGACGATGTTGCCGTGCTCAATGAAGACCGCATCCTGCGGCGCTACCTGACGCTGATCAAGGCGACCCTTCGCACCAACTTCTACCAGACCGACGCCAGCGGCAAACCCAAGGCGTACTTCAGCTTCAAGCTGGACCCTCGCTCCATTCCGGAGATGCCGCGTCCGGCGCCGAAGTTCGAGATCTTCGTCTATTCGCCGCGCGTCGAGGGTGTGCATCTGCGCGGCGGCAAGGTCGCACGCGGTGGCTTGCGCTGGTCCGACCGCGAAGAGGATTACCGCACCGAGGTGCTCGGGCTGGTCAAGGCGCAGCAGGTCAAGAACGCCATCATCGTGCCGGGCGGTGCTAAAGGCGGTTTCGTGCCGCGTCGCCTGCCGACCAGTGGGTCGCGCGACGAAGTGATGGCTGAAGGCATCGCCTGCTACCGCATCTTCATCAGCGGGCTGCTGGACATTACCGACAACCTCAAGGACGGCCAGGTCGTGCCACCTGCGAACGTGTTGCGGTATGACGAGGATGACCCCTATCTGGTGGTGGCCGCGGACAAGGGCACCGCGACGTTCTCGGATATTGCCAACGGCATCGCTGCCGAATACGACTTTTGGCTAGGCGACGCCTTTGCGTCCGGCGGCTCGGCTGGTTACGACCACAAGAAGATGGGCATCACCGCCAAGGGTGCCTGGGTGTCGGTGCAACGGCATTTCCGCGAGCGTGGCATCGACGTGCAGCGCGACGCCATCAGCGTGATTGGTATCGGTGACATGGCCGGCGACGTGTTCGGCAACGGTTTGCTGATGTCCGAAACGCTGCAGCTGGTCGCTGCCTTCAACCACATGCACATCTTCATCGATCCGAACCCGGATGCGGCACGCAGCTTCGTCGAGCGCAAGCGCCTGTTCGACCTGCCGCGCTCGGCCTGGACCGACTACGATGCCGCGCTGATTTCGGCAGGTGGCGGGGTCTTCCCGCGTTCGGCCAAGCGCATCGCCATCACCCCGCAGATGAAGGAGCGCTTCGATATCGAGGCCGACTACCTGACGCCGGCGGAACTGATCCACGCATTGCTCAAGGCCCCTGTCGACCTGCTCTGGAACGGCGGCATCGGTACCTACGTCAAAAGCACGGCCGAGAGCCACGCGGATGTTGGCGACAAGGCCAACGACGTGTTGCGCGTCAACGGCAACGAGCTACGTGCGAAGGTCATCGGCGAAGGCGGTAACCTGGGCATCACCCAGCTTGGCCGGGTCGAGTACTGCCTGCATGGCGGCGCGGCGAACACTGACTTCATCGATAACGCCGGTGGGGTGAATTGCTCCGACCATGAAGTCAACATCAAGATCCTGCTCAACGAGATCGTCGGCGCCGGGGACATGACCGGCAAGCAGCGTGATCAGTTGCTGTTCGAAATGACCGATGCGGTCTCCGACCTAGTCTTGCATGACAACTACAAGCAGACCCAGGCACTGTCCCAAGCCGAGCATCGCGCCCGGGAGGGCAGTGGCGAATACAAGCGGTTGATCAGCTCGCTGGAGTCGGTCGGCTTGCTCGATCGCGCACTCGAGTTCCTGCCAAGCGACGACGCCCTGGCCGAGCGTGCCCAGATGGGCAAGGGCCTGACGCGCGCCGAGCTGTCCGTATTGATCTCCTACAGCAAGATCGAGCTGAAGGAGGCGTTGCTGCAGTCGCGTGTGCCGGATGATGCGTATCTGGCCCGCGAGATGGAAAGCGCCTTCCCGCAGATGCTCGCCGAGCGTTACCGCGACGCGATGCTGCAACATCGGTTGCGTCGGGAGATCGTCAGCACACAGATCGCCAACGACCTGATCAACAACATGGGCATTACCTTCGTCCAGCGCCTGCGCGAAGCGACTGGCTTGAGTGCAGCGAATGTGGCGGGCGCCTACGTGATCGTGCGCGATATCTTCCATCTGCCTCACTGGTTCCGCCAGATCGAGGCGCTGGACTACAAGGTGCCGGCCGAGCTGCAGCTCAACCTGATGGCTGAGCTGATGCGCCTCGGCCGACGGGCCACACGCTGGTTCCTGCGCAACCGCCGCAACGAGCTCGACGCGGCCAAGGACGTTGGCCATTTCGGGCCACGCGTGGCTGCCCTCGGGTTGAAGCTGGACTCGCTCTTGCAGGGCGGCACCCGTGATCTGTGGCAGGCGCGCTACGAGCGGTACACGGAGGCGGGCGTACCGGAGTTGCTGGCACGCATGGTCGCCGGTACCAGCCACCTCTACACGCTGCTGCCGATCCTAGAGGCGGCCGACGAGACCGGCCAGCCGCCGGCAGATGTGGCGGCGGCCTACTTCGCCGTCGGCGGTGCGCTGGAGCTGCCGTGGTACCTGCAACAGCTCACCGCGCTGCCGGTCGAGAACACCTGGCAAGGCTTGGCGCGGGAGAGTTTCCGTGACGACCTCGACAGCCAGCAGCGAGCAATCACCGTCTCGGTATTGCAAACCGGCGGCGCACCTGAAGATCTGGATGCACGCGTTCAGCAATGGTTGGACCAGCGGGCCTATCAGGTCGAGCGTTGGCGGCGGATGTTGGTCGAGTTACGTGGCGCCACGAACGTGGATTACGCCATGTATGCCGTGGCGAGCCGTGAGCTGCAGGACCTGGCCGGCGAGCCGCCGCGCCAGTAAGGGGGAGCCGACCCGGACCGGGTCAGTGCTGTACGGAACGCCGGGGCCAATGCCCCGGCGTTTTACTTTGAGGGCGCGGGTTGCCGAAATTAGCTGGCGCGATAGGTGCAGGTTATGAAAGGCGGTAGGGGGAGTCTGGCACTCTCGGGCCAATCAACCGCGCGGCTGGGCCTGATGGCCGAGGCGAAAACGGGTGATCTGCGGCAGGTCGCGCATGTAATGCACCATGTCAGGCGCCCCGGCGAACTTGAGCCCTTCACCCAGGGCATTGGCGGCCGCATCGCGCTTGTCCAGCAGGAGCAACTCTGAATTGTTGGCGTTGCGTAGCAGCGTCAGTCTTGCGTAGGGGATCTTCGTTTCCAGCAGCAGCCCCATGAAGGCGCGGTCACTCCACGCCTGGGCGGGCATGGTCACGGCGTGGTAGCTCTCATCCAGTGCCTGCAGCCCGCTGGGATCGAGTCGATAGTCGGTCAGCTCGCAAGGTAACAGCACTTCGAGGCCGCGCAGGCGCGCATAGGCCACGGCGCAGGCGAAGGCCTCAGGGTGGTGCTCACCGGACCAGTAGAGGCGCTCGCCAAGCCAGCTGGCCTGGCGCAGTTCAATGGGTGCGTTGCGCTGGAATCCTGGCAACGCCGCGCTCAGCGTACGCACGAAATCCTTGTAGCTGATGACGCGCAATTGACGGCATGCCGGGGTCGCAGCGAAGGCTTCGAAGGTGGGGTAGAGCTTGCCATCGGCGCTCTGGCCGCCGAGGCCGTCGATTTGCCGGATGTCCAGCGCCGGGTAGCGGCTCACTTCCTTACGAACCAGGCGTGTCAGCGCCGCGTGCGCGCGGGCCTTGTCTTCCTGGATGGGCCCAGAGAGTGCGCCACGGGGAAGGTCGACGAACTTCTGCAAGCTGGGTCCGTCTTGCCAAAAGATGCTGGGCGCGGGTTCCTCGAGCGCGGCGAAGGGAAGCCGTACCTGACTCGCATGATCGAGTATCTGGCGCGGTGATTGTCCGGTCAGGCCCAGGCGCTGTACGAACTTGGAGATTCGGGAGGTCACGGTCGGCATCGACTCTGGCAGGCTCATCATCATGGATGAACTCGTTGAACTACGATCGGAGTTTGGCAGAGCCCGCCAGCCGGCGCACCGGCTTTAGTTGACCTTTTCGCGTCGAAACGACGCGTGAACGCATCACCGATGACGCGAAGGGGTGGCAAAATCGACGTACTGATCATTGAGGAGCCTCCATGCCGAACCTCGTACTGGACATCGCATTGCCTGCCGACAGGCTGTTGGCTGTCTACCAGGGCCGCGCTAATCGTATCCTGATCAAGAGCCGGGAAGGGGCGAGTGTTAGCCTGCCGGCCCATCATCTGCGCCCATTTCTGACCACCGCCGGGGTTTTTGGTTCATTCGAGCTGGAGTTCGTCGAAGGTCGCCTGGTCAGCCTTCGCCGCTTAGGCTGAAACCTCACCCGCTCGGCCGCCCGCTTTGATCGCAGCCGGGCCTGCTATACTCCCGCGCCACCCTTCGAGTAACAAGGTTTCGTATGTATCACCTGGCCCGCCAGCTGCTGTTCAAGTTCACGCCTGAGACGTCCCACGAACTGTCACTGGATCTCATCGGGGCTGGCGGCCGGCTTGGCCTCAATTCGTTGTTCAATAAGACCCCGGCGAGCCTGCCGGTTCGCGTTATGGGGCTGGATTTTCCCAACCCCGTCGGTCTTGCGGCCGGGCTGGACAAGAACGGCGAGGCGATCCATGGCCTGTCCCAGCTGGGTTTCGGCTTCGTCGAAGTTGGCACCGTGACTCCGCGCCCGCAGCCGGGCAATCCGAAACCTCGTATTTTTCGTCTGCCCGAAGCCGAGGCGATCATCAACCGTATGGGCTTCAACAATCACGGGGTCGACGCGCTGCTCGAACGGGTCGACGCGGCGCGTTTCAAGGGCGTGCTGGGTATCAACATCGGTAAGAATTTCGATACGCCAGTCGAGCGGGCCGTCGATGATTACCTGCTGGGACTGGACAAGGTCTATCACCAGGCGAGTTACGTGACGGTCAATGTCAGTTCGCCGAACACACCCGGGCTGCGCAGCCTGCAGTTCGGCGACCAGCTCAAACATTTGCTCGATGCCCTGCGTTTGCGCCGCGAAGACCTCGAGGTGCTGCATGGCAAGCGGGTCCCGCTGGCGATCAAGATCGCCCCCGACATGACGGACGACGAGACCGTGCTGGTTGGCCAGGCGGTGCTGGACGCGGGTATGGACGCCATCATCGCGACGAACACCACCCTGGGGCGTGAAGGCGTAGCCGGTCTGGCGCACGCCGACGAGGCGGGTGGCCTGTCCGGCGCGCCGGTTCGAGAAAAGAGCACGCATACCGTTAAGGTACTGGCTGAAACTCTGGCCGGGCGGCTGCCGATCATCGCCGTGGGCGGCGTGACCGAAGGGCGCCATGCAGCCGAGAAGATCGAGGCCGGTGCGAGCCTGGTGCAGCTCTATACGGGGTTCATCTACAAAGGGCCGGCGTTGATACGTGAAGCTGTGGACGCCATTGCGGCGCTGCCGTCCCGTAAACAGGGGAGTCAGTGATTGCCCGGAGGGGCTCCCGGTGGGAGCCCCAGGGCCTTAAGCCCGCCGCCCGGGTGGGGCGTGCCAGTCGAAGTCGGTGATGGGTGTGTTAACCGACCGCGTGAAGTTCGTTCAATCTATGAATACCGGCCGCGCCGGTCAGACCGTCCCAGTTGTCGCCGCGACCCTCCCGCCAGCCGTTCATCCAGGCCTGACGTACTTCGGTATGGGAAAAGGGACATAAGTCGCGAGATTTGCCTTGAATGCCATGCTGATAACCGCGCAAAAAAGCTCGTTCCATCGGATCACGCTTGAGTCTTCTCATTGGGTATTGCCCTCAGTGGTTGACTGGTGTTCCTGTGACCTCAAGGCGAGGTCTGGCAGTAGACTGCCAACGAACCCCGCTGCCGGCGTGGCGGGGTTCTACCGCGCGTCATTGCGACGCCGGACTGAGTCGATTTCTAACGCAATGCCTTCGAGGCGGGAATGATCGTTTTGTAATAAGCACGTAACGAAACCAAGGTCTGTCCCATAAGGGAGGCCAGACCTATGTGTTGAAGTTATCGCTATCGTGCCGCAATGCCCGGCGCGGCCACCTTTAAGCGCTTGCTCGGTGTAATGCCGGGTAAGCCGGTCCGCATGTAACTGCTGACCGACCACCCATCTGGATTCGCCATGACTGACCGCCACGAACTCATCCTCACCTGTCCCAAGGGGCTCGAAGGCCTGCTACTTGAGGAGGCCTTGAGCCTCGGGCTCGAAGACGCTCGCGAGCAGACCGCCGCGATCCGTGGGACGGGCTCGATGGAGGTCGCCTATCGGCTCTGCCTCTGGTCGCGTCTGGCAAACCGCGTATTGCTGGTGCTGCACCGCTTCGCCACGAGCAATGCCGAGACGCTTTACCAGGGCGTGCAGCAGGTGGAATGGGCTGATCACCTGCTGCCCAGCGGGAGCCTGGCGGTCGAATTCAGCGGTCATGGCTCTGGTATCGACAACAGTCATTTCGGTGCGTTGAAGGTTAAGGACGCCATTGTCGACTGCCTGCGCACACCGACTGGCGAGCGGCCAAGCGTCGACAAGGTCGATCCGGATGTACGCGTCCATTTGCGGCTCGATCGTGGCCAGGCGGTGCTGTCGTTAGACCTGTCCGGCCACAGCCTGCACCAGCGCGGCTACCGATTGCAGCAAGGCGCAGCGCCACTCAAGGAAAACCTCGCCGCGGCGGTGCTGACCCGTGCTGGCTGGCCACGTATCGCTGCTGAAGGCGGCGCGTTGACCGACCCCATGTGTGGCGTGGGTACCTTTCTGGTTGAAGCCGCGATGATGGCTGCCGATATCGCGCCCAATCTGCGGCGAGCGCGGTGGGGCTTCACCGCCTGGCTAGGGCACGTGCCAGCGATCTGGAACCGCCTGCACGAACAGGCTCAGGCGCGAGCGAGCGAAGGGCTGGCGAAGCCGCCACTGTGGATTCGTGGCTACGAGGCCGATCCCCGCCTGATCCAGCCAGCGCGCAACAACGTAGAGCGCGCTGGGCTGAGCACTTGGATTCGAATCTATCAGGGTGATGTGGCGACTTTCGAGCCGCGTCCCGATCAGAATCAGAAGGGCCTGGTCGTCTGCAACCCGCCCTATGGCGAAAGACTCGGTGACGAGGCCAGTCTGGTGTACCTCTACCAGAACCTGGGCGAGCGCCTCCGCCAGGCATGCCTTGGCTGGGACGCAGCGGTCCTCACGTCCGCGCCAGAGCTGGGTAAGCGAATGGGCATTCGTAGTCACAAGCAGTACGCGTTCTGGAACGGCGCATTGGCGTGCAAGCTGTTGCTGATCCGCGTTACGCCGGAGCAATTCGTCACGGGCCAGCGCGGCGCGCAGCGCGCAACGGAGGCAGGCGAGCCAGGTATTGTCGAAACAGCCCGGCTCAGCGAAGGCGGGCAGATGTTCGCCAATCGACTACAGAAGAATCTGCGCCAGCTCGGCAAGTGGGCGCGCAAGCAAGGAATCGAATGCTACCGCCTCTACGATGCGGACATGCCTGAATACGCGCTGGCGGTGGACCTATATGGCGATTGGGTTCACGTGCAGGAGTATGCGCCGCCGCGGTCGATCGACCCGGACAAGGCGCAGGCGCGGCTGTTCGATGCGCTCGCGGCGATTCCGCCTGCACTGGGTATCGGGCGTGACCGAGTTGTGGTCAAGCGGCGTGAGCGCCAGAGCGGTACGCGGCAGTACGAGCGCCAGGCGAGCGAAGGTGCCTTCCGCGAGGTCAGGGAAGGTGACGTGCGGCTGCTGGTCAACCTGACTGACTACCTGGATACCGGCCTGTTTCTCGACCACCGCCCGATGCGCCTTCGCATCGCCCGAGAAGCCGCCGGCAAGCGCTTCCTCAACCTGTTCTGCTACACCGCGACGGCGACAGTGCATGCAGCCAAAGGCGGTGCGCGCAGTACCACCAGTGTGGACCTGTCGAAGACCTACCTCGACTGGGCTCGACGCAATCTGGCGCTCAACGGTTTATCGGACCGTCAGCGTTTGGAACAAGCCGATGTCATGGCCTGGCTGGAAGCCGATCGCGGCGAGTACGAGCTGATCTTCATCGACCCGCCGACGTTTTCGAACTCCAAGCGCATGGAAGGGGTGTTCGACATTCAGCGTGACCACGTAGCCTTGCTGGACTTGGCAATGGCACGGCTTGCGCCGGGCGGCACGCTGTATTTTTCGAACAACTTCCGCAAGTTCGCCCTCGATGCAAGTATTGCCGAGCGCTATGCGGTCGAGGACATCAGCGCAACGACGCTAGACGAGGATTTCCGGCGCAATCCGAAGATTCATCGCGCCTGGAAGATTCAGGCGCGATGACTCCCGGGGCGGGCCGGTTCAACGTTGGGCCGTACTCTGTCTCGGGCGGTTGTAGAGGCTGACCAGGACCTGGTCGAGCACGGCCGAGGCGCCCCATGGGCGTGGGTGATTGAGGATCGCGACCACCGCCCAGGTGCTGCCATCGCCGTCGCGGCTGTAGCCAGCAATTGCGCGCACGGTGTTCAACGTCCCGGTCTTGATATGCGCCTTGCCGGCGACCGCCGTATTACGCAGCCGCTTGCGCATGGTGCCGTCGACCGCTGCCAGCGGCATCGACGAGATGAATTCCGCCGCATACGGACTCTGCCACGCCGCCTGCAACAGCGACGCCATCTCGCGCGCACTGACGCGCTCTGCGCGTGATAGCCCCGAACCGTTTTCCATCACCAGGTGCGGCGAAATGATGCCCTTCTTCGCCAGCCATTGACGGATGACGCGCTGAGCGGCCTTGGCATCGTCCTGGTCCGCGTCGGTGCGCATGGCGGCGCCCAGGCTGAGGAACAGCTGCCGCGCCATGGTGTTATTACTGTACTTGTTGATGTCCCGAATGATCTCGACGAGGTCAGGCGAATAGGCACGAGCGACCATCCGTGCATCGTCCGGCACCTGCGCGACACGGTCATGCCCGAGGATGCTGCCGCCCAGTTCCTTCCAGATGGCGCGTACCGCGCCGGCCGCGTAGCGCTGGTGGTCGAGCAACGCCAGGTAGCTTTGCCCGCTGCAACCAGCGGCCAGCTTGCCGGTTGCAACGACTGTCACGCTGCCGTCCTCGTTTTCCATCGGGTTGTAGCGGACATCGGGCCAGCCCGGGCATTTCGCGCGGGGCAAGGCCTGGATGCGGTTATCGATGCGCACTGAGGCAATCGGTGGTTCGACCATCACCTGAACGTCACCGCTCTCGTTACGGGCAATGAAACGCAGCGCCTTCAGATTGACCAGCAACGAGTCGGGGCCGACCAGGAAGGGCTTGTTCTTGTCGTTGCCGTCATCGTCGAACACCGGCAGGCTGGGCTGCACGAAGTGGCTACGGTCGAGCACCAGATCCCCTGTGACCGTTTTTACGCCGTTGGCGCGCAGGTCACGCAGCAACAGCCAGAGCTTTTCCATATTGAGCTTCGGGTCGCCGCCACCTTTGAGGTAGAGGTTGCCGTTCAGGGTGCCGTCTTCCACCGGGCCGTCGGCGTAAAACTCGGTTTTCCACTGATGATTTGGCCCCAGCAGTTCGAGCGCGGCGTAGGTGGTCACAAGCTTCATTGTCGAGGCTGGATTGACCGACACATCGGCGTTGACGAAGGTCGGCGCTCCGTCGCCATTGAGCGGCAACATGACGAGAGACAGGGCACTGCTTTCGATTTTGTTCGCCTTCAGTGCTTCCGCGACCCGGGGCGGAAGTGCCTGGTTGACTGTCGCGGCTGCCGCCGGGAACGCCAGGGGCAGGGCAAGCGCAAGTGCGGCAAGATGCTGCAAAAATGGAAAGGTGCGGCTCCGATGAACGGGAGCGGCAGGTACAGCGATTGGTTTCGATGACATGAAAATTCCCTACAGCGGTCAGGGAAGGGGCGAGCTTTCAGGCTCGCCACCCAGGGTGACGTACGTCTCAATGACAAGCGTAGCCGTGTGTCTGGGTTGTCTGCAAAAGGAGCATGCGCCCAAGCAGCAATTCCAGACGGACTGCTACCTCAGGGCGAGCTGTAATCGCGCTGCATCCGGGTTGCTGTTAGAGTGCGCGCCGTTAACCACCGAGAAAAAGGACCGTACCAATGGCTACCAATCGCTCGCGTCGTCTGCGCAAAAAGCTGTGCGTCGATGAATTTCAGGAGCTGGGCTTCGAAGTGACACTGACTTACCAGGACGGCCTCGACTCGAAGGCGGTCGACGCGTTCCTCGAGACCTTCCTGACGGACGCCATCGAGGCCCACGGCCTGGGCTATGTGGGTGGCGAAGATTACGGGTTCGTCTGCCTGGCGAGTCGCGGTTCGGTCAGCGAAGAGCAGCGCGCTCAGGTCGAGGCCTGGCTGAAAGGGCGCAGTGAACTGGCTGAGGCCAACGTCAGCCCCTTGATGGATGTCTGGTATCCGGAGAACGAGATCAACGTCAAGGCGTGATCGAATCGTTCCGGTCGATTGTCGGCCCGGCTCTGCGCAACGCGATCCGGGCCGCCAGGCGACGCAACAGATACACCAGCAAGGTCGTGGCCAAGGCCACGCCGACACCGATGCTGGCATTGACCAGCCTTAGTTGTGGCAACTCCCAGTCTTGCGCCAGCGTCTCGGCGAGCAAGACAAAGCTCAGTGTCGTCTGCAGGACGAACAAACCATAGTGATGCGCCTGAAAAGCGCGGCTGAGCATTACCAACGGCAGCATGATCATCACCATCATCGGCGGATCGGCCAGGCTGTGCCCCATGTATATCAGGATGGCCGCCGCGCCGAGAATGCCAAGGCTCGCCTGCATCGCACGGATGAGGCTGCGTTGCAGATCCATTTGAAGCGTGGTGAAAACGGCCAGCGTCAGCCAGTAGCCACGGGGCAAATCTGCCAAGGTTACGATCAGCCCACCCAGGGCTGCGGCAAGGATGTAGGTGAGGGCGTGCAGCCGCCACTGGCGGATTGGCGTTCGCCTGGCACGCCGGCGCAACACTTTGAGCAAACTCAGCAGCCGGGGCATGTAAGGCCACATGCGCAGCCCGTGCATGCCTCGTAGACCGAACGCCAGTAAGGTCACCCAGAGCCCGCCCAGCGCGAAGAGCATCGCGATCGCTTGCGGGTTGTTGAAATCACCAATGCCGTGCTGCCCTTGGCCTAGGCACAGGCAGATGGCCAGGCCAATGCCGAGTTTCCCCGCTTCGGCGCCGTAACGTTGCAGCCAGGCGAGCAGCAAGCCGTAAAACGCAAACAACCCGAGGCTGATCAATGAGTGCGTGGCGGACCAGAAGCCAAGACCGGCGCTGGCCGCCCCCAGTGCAATCAAGAGCAGCATCCGCAACATGCCGAAGCGGTGCAGAGGATTGGCCTTCGCCGCCTGAAAGGCACCGACGGTAGCCCAGAGGAAGCCCGGATGGCCACTGAACAGCCCAAGCAGCAATGGCAACGCGCAGCCCAAGCCGGCAACCATGGCCGGTCCCCACGCAGGGCGGCCGGGTTGCCAACCGAGGTACCGCCAGAACGATTTACGCATATTGCTCACGTCGGGCTCGAGCGTCCGGTCATCTCGCCCGCCATTTCCGTTGCGTAGCTGTCGGTCATGCCGGCAATGAAGTCGATCATCCGCATGAAGGACTGGTACAGGCTCCAATCAGGCCTGGGCGCGTTGCTACCCAGCAAATCGAGGATGCGGCGGTTCTTGAACGAAGGCGTGCGCCCGCCATGTTGCTCGAGCGCGGCCCCGCAAAAGGCGTTCAGCAAGATTTCGAGTGTGGTGTAGGCGCCGATCTCGTGAAGCGTCTTGCGCTTGTCTTGAAAAATCTTCTGCCGGGCGATGGCCTTCGCCTGGACGACGCATTGCTTGGCGGGGCCGTGCATGTGTTCAACCAGGTCTCCAACGAGCTTGCCGGCCAGTAACGCCTCCTGTTGTTCGACGAAGGCGCGTGCCGCGGCGTTGGTCAGATGCTCGATCGCCTTGCCCCGAAGGATGGCCAGTTTGCGGCGCCGGGATTCGTTGGGGCCGAGCTGCCGATACGTTTCCGGCAGGTCGTCGCCGACCAGATTCAACAGCAGCGATTCGACCTCGGCATATTCGAGCAGGTCCATTTCGAGCCCGTCTTCCAAATCGATCAGGCCGTAACAGATGTCGTCAGCCGCCTCCATGAGATAAACCAGTGGGTGGCGCCCCCAGCGGTGGGCGTCGATTTGCGGAAGGTCCAATTTGGTGGCGATCTGCTCGAGTAGCGGAAGCTCGCTCTGGTAACAGCCGAACTTGTGTTTCTTGTAACCCAGCGCCTCGGCATGCCGTGACGTCCAGGGGTATTTCAGGTAAGTCCCAAGCGTTGCGTATGTCAGGCGGGTGCCGCCATCGAACTGGTGGTATTCGAGTTGGGTCAGTACGCGAAAGCCCTGAGCGTTGCCCTCGAAGTTGAGAAAGTCGCCGCGTTGCGCATCGCTCATGTCGTCCAGCCAGCCGCGGCCAGCGGCCTGCTGGAACCAGTAGCGAATGGCGTCTTCGCCAGAATGGCCAAACGGCGGGTTGCCAATGTCATGTGCCAGACAGGCAGACTGCACGATCATGCCCAGGTCCGCCGTGCTGCACCATTCGGGTAGCCGGTCACGTAACACTTCGCCGACACGCATGGCCAGTGAACGGCCGACGCAGCTCACCTCGAGCGAGTGGGTCAGACGTGTATGGATATGATCGTTGCTGGAGACGGGATGCACTTGGGTCTTGCGGCCGAGGCGCCGGAACGCCCCGGAAAAGATGATCCGATCATGATCTTTGTGGAAGGGGCTTCGGCCGAGCTCGTCGGTGCTATGAACGGACTTTCCGAGTCGTTCACGGTTCAGCAGCGTTTGCCAGTCCAAAACCCTCTCCTTGTTCCAGCCTAAGAATCGCCGCCGCACTGTTTCCCAGGCGGCCGGTGCCGTCAGCGTATCGCACTGCACGACGAATCGACACCGGTCGGTGGCCGGGTTTTCGCTTATGACCTGGCGTGACGGCGATGAGCGCCTACATTCATCGTCGCAGGCGCCGTGCCAGTGGATACAGCGTGATACCCAGCCTGGCCAGCGTTCCTACCTTGCCGAGCCGTTTGCCGAACAGGGCGAGCAGAACGGTAGCGGCAATCATCAACGGACCTTTGACTGTGTGCGGCGATTCGTGGTGACCACGGTTACCGCCCATACCGACCATGCTGGACAGACGCTGAAAGGGATGCGCCAGTGGCTGCGAATGGTAAAGGATCTGTTGGCGATTCATTTCCATACGCAGGCGAACCAGATCCTTACGCATGGCTAGATCACTGGACGAGCTCAGGGGAAGGCTCATGGCATCAGTCGCTCCCTGTTGCGTGACAATTCTTCGACCGTTGCCTGGAATGGCGCTGCGCTTTCCTTGGCCAGTCTGGCGGCGCGGATCACACAAATGATCATGCCGATGGCGTATGCCAGGCAAAGCACCAGGATCGCCCCGATGGGGTGCGTGTCCCAGAACAAAATCACCACGGCGGCCGACAGCCCTACCAAGATCAGCAGGCCCAGGATTAGGCTGATACTGGCAAGCAGGAACAGCTTGAAAACCCGTACCCGCTCCTCCTGGATCTCGATGCCGATCAGTTCGAGGTGGCCCTGCAGCAGACCGGCGATGGCACCACCCAGTCTCTTGATCGAAGGTGTCGGCGCTTCATCGGTTCTATCGCCTTGCATTGGCTCGGCCCCCATTAGCGGCGGGTGATCAGGCCCAGGAGAAAGCCAACCCCGGCGGCGATGCCGATCGACTGCCATGGATGCGTATGCACATATTCCTCGGTGCACTGAATGGCCGCCTGGCCTTGCTCCCTGAGCGTGCCTTCTTGATCTTTCAACATCTGGCGGGCCCGGCCGAGGTTCGCATTGATCTTGCCGCGCAATTCTTGCGTCTGGGTGCCAGCCGTATCCTGGGTGTGTTTGAGCAGCCGCTCGGTATCGGCGATCAGGGTGTGGAACTCCTTGATCATCGCGTTTTGCGCGGCCTGAAGGTTGCGACGATGCGCTGACATGTTGATCAGCGACGAAGTGGTGCTCTCGGTATTTCCATCAGGGATTGGGGTGTTGTCGGTGGTGCCGAAAGTCGATTCGGTAGACATCTGCAGCTCCTCTCGAGTCTTCCAGGGACAAAAGGTCCCGGTGCCTCAAGGTCAGAGCCCGGATTGCCGCCTAAGGTTCCCGCTTCGTTAACCGAGCGAATCGGTACTGGCAGAGCGTGATCACAGGCAAAAAGAAACCCGCCGAAGCGGGTTTCTTTTACAGCATTGGCCAGTCTCGCTTACATCAGCGGGATGGTGTAGCTGACGATCAGACGGTTCTGGTCGATGTCGCGAGTGGAGTTGCTACGGTATGTACCGTTGCGCCACTTAATACCAAGATTCTTAAGCGAGCCTTCTTGGAAGACATAACCGATATCGGTGTTACGTTCCCATTCCTTGCCGTTACGGCCAGTGTTGGTTCCGAAGTCAAAGTTGTCTCCGGTGACGTATCGGGTCATAAACGTTAGGCCGGGAATGCCGATTGCAGCGAAGTTGTAGTCGTAACGAGCCTGCCAGGACTTCTCGTCAGCATTGGCATAATCCGAGCTGATCATTACGTAGTTGACAAGGTACGGGTCCGTGCCATTCAGGTATGCGAAGCCAGTATCGCCGCTCATTTTTTGGTAGCCGAGACCAAAGCTGTGACCACTCAAGGAATAAGTGACCATGGCGCCGAAGGCCTTGTTGTCAACTGTGGACGAACCGTCGTCAGTTGACCGAGCGTAACGCAGATCGGTCTTTAGAGACTGTCCTTCGCCAAGTGGCTGCACGTGAATCAAATTAAAGGAGTGCTGCTTGTATGCTTCTTCCAGGTTGCTGTAGTAATAGCTGCCTGTCAGATTCTCCAGAAGCTTATAGCTAGCGCCAGCGAAGATAAAATTATCGATCTCGTTCTGGGTAGCACCGCCTCTGAGCTGCGCTTGGAGGTCGTCGTAGTGGGAGTCGTTGCGCTCGTTCACTTCAGTCAGATACCCAACGTCAAGCGTCAAGCCTTTTACTTCTTGAGAAACTAGCTGGCCGCCTTTGAAGGTCTGTGGAAGCAGGCGCGAATCGCTGCGAGCAACGGCCATGTTCTTAGGCTCAAGAGTGCCAACCTTTAGAACCGTATTAGAAATCTTCGCCTTAGCGGTTAGGCCAAGTTCGGAGTATTCATTTGGAGCCGAACCATCATTGTCGATAGGGAGCAGGCCAGTCCCAGTGCGACCGCGACCGGAGTCCAGCTTAACGCCCAAAAGACCAAGCGCGTCTACGCCGAAGCCGACGGTGCCCTCTGTATAGCCAGACTCAGCGCGCAGGATAAAGCCCTGCGCCCACTCTTCTGATTTGGACTGTTTATCAGATGCAACTGAGCGGTTATCGCTGTTGTAGTAAAAATTCCGCAGTTCCAAGTTGACTTTGCTGTCGTCAACGAATGCAGCTTGGGCCATGGTCGGGATGGCCAGGGTTGCTCCCAGAGTGGCGAGTGCCACGCCACGCGCGATGGGGGTCTTGAGCATTTCTTGTTTCTCCTCGTTGGATGATGCTCTGAAGTCGCTCTAACGGCGCCATGCAATAAAGCATTACATACATGATTAAGCCTTTAGACCTTAGTCTTTCGGGCGTACCTGGCGACGTGGTAGCTGTTCAGACTTCCTGCGCTCGTGCTGGTAAGGGATCACTTGTTGATCTTTCCCGCCAACGATACGCCAGCTCTCACGGCCGACCCTGCAGCTCTCCGCCTGCTTGGGCTGCCGCATCCTAGCGTTTTGCTTCCGCTGAGTCGATTCCCTTAATCAAACCGTCGTTCGACTGAGGGGAAGTTCACAGTTCTTGAGGCAGTGGAATGCAACTCGCGCTATCTGAAAATCCATTCCAGTTGAGTGCGGCTGCTAAAATTCAGCTTTTTGAACTGCCGGAAATTGCAATGTTGCCTGAATGTCAACTTTTCGGGACGCTGGGATGCCACCTCTGCGAGCAGGCCGAGGCCGAAATCATGCCGTTGGTGGAGCATGGCTTACTGGTGGAACTCGTCGATATCGTAGATAAGCCGGAGTGGATCGATGCGTACGGTTTGCGAATTCCGGTACTGCGGCGGGTGGACACCGGCGCCGAGCTGGATTGGCCATTCGAGGCGGAGCAAGTCGTGCGATTCGTGAGCTGATTACCGGCACAGCGCTGGCAATACACTTGCGCTAAATCACAGGCATAAAAAACCGGCTTATTGGCCGGTTCTTTCATGCCTGCATATCAGCAGGGCGGGATATGGTCGGAGCGACTGGATTCGAACCAGCGACCTTCTCGTCCCGAACGAGACGCGCTACCAAGCTGCGCTACGCTCCGAAGCTGGCGCGCATTCTACAGAAAAAATGTGCGTCGACAAGGGGTTGGAAAGGCCATTTTGAAGAGGGCGGAGCGGGGCTCCGCCGTGCTGTTTCGTGTGTTTAAAGCTCCTGAACGGTCCGAACCTGATCCTTGTTGACCTTTCCGGGTTTGCCGTCGAGCCCTTCGTATTCGTAGAAGCCGGAGTCGTCGTCATAGTCCGGTCGGTCGAGGGTCTGGATTTCTCGTCCATCGTTGAGCGTGATCACGGTGGGGGTCGAGCAGCCGCCCAGCAACGATAACCCGGCGATCAATGCCACTACCAAACCGGTTCTTGAACGCATGTCGAATTCTCCTCTGTGGTTGCGGTTGTGACGGTGCGCCAAAGGCCTAAGTTCCCCCTGCAGGTGCATGCAGCGCCATCACATCCGCGGAGTTCAGGTTGACCAATCGCTCATCGTCAGGCTCGAGGTCGAGTGCTTGGGCGCCGAGGCGCTCGAGGACTCGGTAGTTACTCCTCTCTCCGGCGTGCCATGCCGCTTCGATCTCAGCGGATAGATGCGTTGGGATGACGCAAAACAATGGTTGCCAGCGACCGCTCTGCCTGACCATCAGCGGTAGGCGGGGGGTGAGCAAAGCCGTTTCGTACATCTGTTGCAGTAGGCTCTGATCGATGCGGGGCGAGTCGCACGGGAGTGTCAGGGTCCACCGCCCACGTGAGGCGGCCAGGCCTGCCATGATGCCCGCGAGCGGACCGGGATAGCCCGGTTCGGCATCGCCCACGAGGCGATCGGCGAAACAGGCATAGCGGTCTTGATTTCGGTTGCAAGAGATCAGCAGCTCGTCGGTCAGCGGACGCGCTACGTCATGGATCCAGGCTACGAACGGCTTGCCGTGCCAATCGACCAAGCCCTTGTCTAGGCCACCCATGCGGCTGCCTTGACCTCCGGCAAGTATCAGGATCGAGCAGTGTGCGAGTGTGGCGGTCCCCATGGGCTGCTCCGGCAAAAGCCTGTGATATAACACCCAAAAATCACCTCAACAACCGGATGCCCGCTTCCATGAGCCATCTCGCCGATCAGTTGTTCGTTCCCCTCAATATCGCCGTCCTGACGGTAAGCGATACCCGCTCGCTCGAAACTGACACGTCGGGGCAGCTGTTCGTGGACCGCTTGCAGACGGCCGGTCATCGGCTCGCTGCTCGTGTTCTGCTCAAGGACGACCTGTATCGCATTCGGGCGCAAGTCGCGACCTGGATTGCGGAGGAGGAAGTACAAGTGGTGCTGATCACGGGGGGGACGGGTTTCACTGCCCGTGACAGTACGCCCGAAGCAGTCGCCTGTTTGCTGGACAAGCAAGTCGATGGGTTTGGTGAGTTGTTCCGCCAGATATCGGTCGCCGACATCGGCACCTCGACTGTTCAGTCCCGAGCATTAGCAGGTTTGGCCAATTCGACGCTCGTATGCTGCCTGCCCGGCTCGACCAATGCTTGCCGCACTGCCTGGGATGGCATCCTTGCCGAGCAATTGGACGCTCGACATAGCCCCTGCAACTTCGTGGCGCACCTGAAAAAGGCTCAGCCTTGCGAGTCGCGCGGATGATGCCTGCCGGACTGATGTCGGTTGAGGATGCGCTCGCTGAGCTGCTGGCACAGGCCGATGCAGCGCCTTCGCTTGGCCAGATTCCGGTCAGCCTCGATCAGGCGCATGGGCGCGTGCTTGCCGAGCCATTGATTGCGTCACTCGATCTGCCGCCGTGGCCTAACAGCGCCATGGACGGTTACGCGTTGCGCGCCGGCGACGAGGCGCAGCCATTAGTGGTGTGTCAGAAGATTTTCGCTGGCACTCATCCGCTCCCGCTTCAGCCTGGATGCTGCGCGCGTATCTTCACCGGGGCTCCGATCCCTGAGGGGGCCGACAGCGTTGAGATGCAGGAAAATGTAGAGGTGCTCGACGACGGGCGAGTCCGGTTTCAGCAGCCTGTCCGTGCCGGTCAGCACGTCCGCCCACGGGCGGGTGAAGTGACGCAGGGTGCCACGGTACTGCATGCGGGTGCACGGCTGGGGCCGGTGGAACTGGCGCTGGCGGCGTCCCTGGGGTGTGCTGAGCTGCGCGTCAGCCGCCACCTTCGTGTTGCCCTGATCTCGACTGGTGACGAACTTGTCGAGCCGGGCAAGCCGCTGATGCCCGGTCAGATTTATAACAGTAACCGGACCCTGCTGCGGGACTGGCTCCGTCGCCTCGGTTGCGACGTGATGGACATGGGCATCCTGCCGGACGACTTGCAGGCGGTTCGCCAATGCCTTGGGTCGCTGCATAACGCAGACCTTATTTTGTCCACCGGTGGAGTTTCGGTCGGCGAAGCGGATTTTCTCGGGCAAGCGCTTCGAGAGGCAGGTGAGCTCAATTTCTGGAAATTGGCAATCAAGCCCGGCAAGCCGCTTACCTTTGGACGTTACAACGGCATTGCCGTGCTCGGGCTGCCAGGCAATCCAGCGTCCACTTTGGTTACCTTCGGGCTCTTGGCACGCCCCTATATCCTGCGCCGGATGGGCGCAAAGGCTGTCAGGCCGATGAGCTTCACGGTCCCCGCTGGGTTCGACTGGCCACGCCCGGGTAGTCGCCGTGAATATCTCCGCGTGCGGCTGGAGGAGGGTAGGGCTGTACCTTATACAAACCAGAGCTCGTCGATACTGCGTAGCGCTGTCTGGGCAGATGGCTTGGTCGAGGTTATCGAACACCGCACCGTGGAAGTGGGAGAACCGGTCCGCTTCATCCCGTTCTCTGAACTCTTCTCTTGACCGGGTACCCGCCTCCGCCCAGGGCCAGCGTCCGGGCGGCGGGTGTCGTTTCGTTCGTGCAGTTCATGTCGTTCATCGCCTGTTTCGATCGGTAATAAACCGATAGCGCTTTTGATTGTCTATTGCTGCCAACTCGCGCCAGTTCTCGCTGGTACCCGTCCGGTAAGGCATTGGACAAGGAGAATGCAATGCAGGAACGTAACGCTTGGGTCGACTATGCCAAGGCCATCGGGATCATTCTGGTTGTATATGGGCACGTCGCTCGCGGCGTCTTCAACGCAGGGTTACCCATGGAAGAGACGCGTTATGTGCTCGTCGATAGCATCATCTACAGCTTCCACATGCCGCTGTTCTTTTTCCTCTCCGGCTTGTTTTTCTACGACTCCCTGATTAAACGCGGCAAGACTGGGTTGATCGTCAATAAGATCGATACCGTGGCGTACCCCTTCATTATTTGGTCGCTGCTGCAGGGTTTCATCGAGGTTGTGCTATCGAGGTATACAAACGGGGACGTTACGGTTGCCGAGGTGCTGTCGCTGTTGTGGTCGCCGCGCGCGCAGTTCTGGTTTCTGTACGCGCTGTTTTTTATCTTCGTCGTTTGCTCATTCGTCTACTGGAGAGCAAGCCGTAGGTTGTTTTTGCCGATCACGCTCGGCTTTGCTGTCCTCTATATATTCAAGGCGGAACTGGCGTTCGGAACGATTTCTTCGTTTGTATTTGGCAACGCGGTGTTCTTCGCCCTTGGCGTTTTCTTCAACGAAATAAAGCAGTACTTTCTGGCGCGCCACGTCCAGCTGACATGGATATTCGGTGCGCTATTTGTGATCGGCCAGTACCTCTTCCATATAACGTTCGGCTTGAACTGGACAGTCGGCGGGATGCCCGTGTTGGCGCTCGCGGCGATATCGATCCTGTTCATGGTCTCGCTGTCGATGTGGCTCGGGCGGGTGCGGATCGAGTGGCTGTTGTTCATCGGTGCATCGTCAATGACGATCTACTTGGTGCACATTCTGGCGGGTAGCGGGCTGCGTGTAGTCTTGGCTAGCTTCTTAGGCATCGAAAACATCCCGGCGCATCTCATTCTCGGAACCTTGGTCGGCATCGCCGCGCCGCTTGTTGTGCAGGCATTCGTCAAACGCTACGGCTTTACTTTCCTGCTGACTCCGCCAAGGCCAGTTTCCGCGACTCATTTTCACGTGCGTCGCGCCGTACCTCAGTAGCTTCTTATAGCGCGGTGTACCAGGTGAGACGCGAGCATTAGCGATGCGCCCTGTGGCGGTACAGGGCGCGGCTGAACCTAGCCGCAGCTGATTCGCTGAACCTGCAGGGCTTCGTCCGTATACAGCGTCAGGCGCTGGCCGTTGTACTCGAGCGTGACAACGTCGTCCGGGCGGATGATTCGCGCCGTCATCGCGCCGCTCTGTTCCCGTGCTTCGTCGAGCAGTTCCGGTGTTGCGCGCTCGCCGACCAGCTGCCGCACCGCAGAAGCGTCGCACCGGTCTGGCGGTGCCTGTGTTACTACAGGCTGTTCGACGCTGGTCTGGCAGCCTGCTGCAGCCAGCGCGAGTAAAAGCCCTGCGAAAGTCTTGATTGGTTGCATGAGATCTCCTTCTGATGATTCGAACCCTCACTATAGCGAGGGGCCGCGGCCGATGCAGGGGGCGTGAGGCGAGGCAGCTTGTCGGGGAACTGGCGGAACCTGGATGACGTCTTAGCGGTGATGGCTCTTTGCGACCGAGCGGAGCCAATAACAATCAAGGAGTTTCGCCATGTTCAATTCCCCTCTTCTCAAGCGTGTGGCCGGTGTTCTGGCAGCTTTGCACTTCATGTTGTTCGCCCAGATTCCGTTCGCTCAAGCTGCAATGATCGGCACGCCCGAAATCGTGGCGGAACATCAGCAGCAAATTGACCGGGAACAGTTGCGGGTAATGCTCGATGACCAGGACGTACAGAAGAAGCTCGAATCGATGGGTGTCGATCGTGCCAAGGTAGAGCAGCGAATCAACAGCCTGACCCCGGCCGAACTTGCGCAATTCAATCAGCAGCTCGACCAGGCGCCTGCGGGCGCAGGCGCCGTAGGCATCATCGTGCTTTTTCTGGTGATCTTCATCATCACCGACATGCTCTGCGCAACTAATATTTTCAACTTCATCAACTGCATTAACCGTTGATTCGAGCATTCGTATCGCTGTTGATGCTCGGCCTGCTCGGGGCCTGCGCGCGGTCTCCACTCGTGCCGCTTGACACTGCGCAGCTCCCGACCAGGTTCGAGCTGGAACAAACGCCGTTCTTCCCGCAGGAGGACTACCAGTGCGGTCCGGCGGCACTCGCGACCGTGCTGGCCCAGCGGGGGGTCGATACCGATCCCGAGCGTCTCGTCGGGCGGGTCTATATTCCGGAGCGCAAAGGCAGCTTGCAGGTAGAGATGGTTGCGGCTGCGCGTGCGCATGACCTGCTGGTTTATCGCCTGTCGCCACGCCTCGAGTCGGTCTTGGCGGAAGTCGCGGCCGGCAATCCTGTTCTGGTGCTGCAGAACCTGGCTTTCGACCGCTGGCCGCAATGGCACTTTGCGGTGGTGGTGGGCTATGACCTGACTAATCAAACCATCGTGCTGCGATCGGGTACGACGCGCCGCTGGGTTGGTAGCTTTCGCCAGTTCGAGCGCAGTTGGATGAAAGGTGACAGATGGGCCGTCGTGACGACGCCGCCAGACATGTTCCCGTCGACAGTCGAGGAGGCCCGCTGGTTGCAGGCTGCAAGCGACCTCGAGCAGACCGGGCGCAACGAGGCAGCGCGGCGCGCTTACCGTGCGGCCGTAGACCGATGGTCGAGCGGATTGTCTTGGTTTGCGCTGGGTAATGGCGCCTATGCGGCCGGCGACAGAGAGGACGCCGAGCTGGCGCTGCGACGCAGCGTCCAAAAAGAACCGGGCTTCGCTGCTGGCTGGTCTAACCTAGCCCACGTACTGGCTGAGCGTGGTTGTCGAGCACAAGCCATTCAGGCGCAGCAGTGCGCGGCCCGACAGGCGCCAGCGGAGGCGCGGTTCGTCACTGGTGGGCTTCCCGCGACGGTCGAGGTGGCGGCGTGCAGTCCGGTTCCGGAGTGCCCGCGCTAGAAGCCGAATCGGTCGCGCAAGTTGTAGTAGAGCGCCCCTAGTGCGCTAAGGGGCACACTGAAGCGCTGACCGCCGGGGAATGGGTAGTGCGGCAGCTTGGCGAAGGCGTCGAATCGCTCGGCTTGCCCGCGCAACGCCTCGGCGAGAACCTTGCCCGCGAGATGGGTGTAAGTTACGCCATGCCCGCTGCAGCCTTGCGAGTAGTAGATATTGTCTCCAATCCGACCCACCTGCGGCAGGCGAGATAGCGTGAGCAGGAAGTTGCCGGTCCAGGCGAACTCTGTCCTTACGCCCTCTAGCTGAGGGAAGGTCTTGAGCATTTTCGGCCGAATGATGGCATCGATGTCTGACGGGTCGCGGGCACCGTATACGACGCCGCCGCCATAGATGAGCCGCTTGTCCGCAGAAAGCCGGTAATAATCCAACAGGTAGTTGCAGTCTTCGACGCAGTAATCCTGTGGCAGCAGAGTTGCGGCAAGCGAATCGTCGAGCGGCTCGGTTGCGATGACCTGTGTGCCGCAAGGCATAGATTTAGACGCAAGTTCGGGGATCAATTCGCCCAGGTAGGCGTTGCCGGCTACCACGATGTATTTGGCTGATACCTGTCCCGTTGCGGTGTGGACGCGAGGCGATGGGCCGCGCTCGATCCTGACGGCCGGGCTTTGTTCGTGAATGATTCCACCAAGCGACTCGAATGCCTCCGCTTCGCCTAGCGCAAGGTTTAGAGGATGAATATGGCCGCCGCCATGGTCGAGCATGCCGCCGATGTACCGCTCGCTTGCGACCGCGTTGCGTATGCCCTTTGTGTCGAGTAGTTCAAGCTGGTCATAACCGTAGCTCTGCCAGAGGCTGCGCTGGGCCTCGAGATGACGCATTTGCTTGTCGTTGAAGGCCGCGAATACCCCGCCATTTTTAAGGTCGCATTGGATGTTGTATCGAGCAACCCGCTCTCGGATGATGCGGCCGCCCTCGAACGCCATTGCACCGATTAGCTGGGCGTCGCGGGCGGGAACGCTGCGCTCGACGCTATCGATGTCCCGGCTGTAGCTATTGACGATTTGTCCGCCGTTGCGGCCGGATGCCCCGAAGCCGACCTTGGCTGCCTCCAGAACGATGACCTTGAATCCCTGTTCGGCCAGGAACAACGCTGTCGAAAGTCCTGTATATCCAGCGCCAATGACGCATACATCCGTTTCGACCGACGCCACAAGGGGCGGGCGCTGCGGGGCTTGGTTCGCTGAAGCAGCGTAATAGGACGCGGGATAGGATGTGTTCGGCATTTTGAAGAAGCCTGTTCTGAATATTTGACGAAGATCGTAACGCTGCGGACCGGTGGTTGCCACCAATGACACGGTTTACAGCCTCGCTTCATTCAAAAAATTCAACTATTCAGTGGCTTAGCGAAAAAAGTACTTGACTCCCTCGGGCGTATCTCTAGAATGCGCGTCCATCGGAGGCACATAGCTCAGTTGGTTAGAGCACCACCTTGACATGGTGGGGGTCGTTGGTTCGAATCCAATTGTGCCTACCAATTCCGAAAAAAGGGTCGCAGTAGCGACCCTTTTTTTATGCATTGCTTGTCAGTTGGGCTGCTTCCCTGGAAGTATCTCGGCTTTCTAAATGTTTCCAGTGACTTCGGTTCGGTCGATCAGCTTTAGAGCTCCTGCCATTGTACGGCGGGCTAATCGGCTGGCCGCTTTCCTGGCTCATCCCAACCCACGTGGCCTTTGGTAGGGGTCACCACTAGGAGAGGAGGCGCCATGCCCATCATCACTCTTCCCGACGGCAGTCAGCGTTCATTCGATCAACCGGTCAGCGTAGCTGAGATTGCTCAATCCATTGGGGCTGGTCTCGCCAAGGCAACGCTCGCGGGCAGGGTCGATGGTCGCCTGGTCGATGCGTGCGATCTGATCGACAAGGATGCAAGCCTGCAAATCATCACGCCAAAGGATGAAGAGGGGCTGGAGATTATTCGGCACTCCTGCGCTCACCTGGTTGGGCATGCAGTTAAGCAATTGTATCCCTCAGCCAAAATGGTCATCGGCCCGGTAATCGCTGAAGGATTTTATTACGACATCGCATTCGAGCGCCCCTTTACTCCTGACGACATGGCGGCGATCGAGGCGCGCATGAGGGAGCTTATCGATACCGAATATGACGTGATCAAGAAGGTCACGCCTCGTTCGGAAGTGATCGATGTATTCCGGTCGCGCGGCGAAGATTACAAGCTGCGTCTGGTCGACGACATGCCTGATGAACAGACTATGGGTCTCTATTACCATCAGGAATACGTGGACATGTGCCGCGGCCCGCACGTGCCGAACACGCGATTCCTCAAATCTTTCAAGTTGACCAAGCTGTCCGGCGCCTACTGGCGTGGCGACGCGAAGAATGAACAGTTGCAGCGGATCTATGGCACTGCCTGGGCAGACAAGAAGCAGCTTGCAGCCTATATCCAGCGCATCGAAGAAGCGGAAAAGCGCGATCACCGCAAGATCGGCAAGCGCCTCGATCTCTTCCATACACAGGAAGAGGCGCCGGGTATGGTGTTTTGGCACCCCAACGGCTGGACGCTATACCAAGTGCTCGAGCAGTACATGCGGGGCGTGCAGCGTGATAATGGGTATCAGGAGATCCGTACGCCGCAAGTCGTCGATCGTAGCCTTTGGGAGAAGTCCGGGCACTGGGCGAACTATGCGGAGAATATGTTCACCACGGAGTCCGAAAGTCGGGATTACGCAATTAAGCCCATGAATTGCCCTTGCCATGTGCAAGTGTATAACCAGGGCCTTAAAAGCTATCGCGAGTTGCCTCTGCGACTTGCGGAGTTTGGCGCGTGCCATCGCAACGAACCCTCCGGTGCGCTCCATGGAATCATGCGCGTGCGGGGCTTTACGCAGGACGATGCGCACATCTTCTGTACCGAAGAGCAGATGCAGTCGGAATCAGCCGCTTTTATCAAACTCACCCAATCTGTCTATTCCGATTTTGGTTTTGACAATATTGAGCTCAAGCTGTCGACTCGTCCCGAAAAGCGTGTCGGTTCAGACGACTTGTGGGATCGGGCGGAGGCCGCGCTAGCCGCTGCGTTAGATAGTGCCGGGCTGCCCTACGACCTGCAGCCAGGTGAAGGCGCATTCTACGGGCCGAAGATCGAGTTTTCTCTTAGGGACTGCCTCGGCCGGGTGTGGCAGTGCGGGACGCTGCAGCTGGACTTCAACCTCCCGATTCGTCTCGGCGCCGAATACGTCAGTGAAAACAACGACCGTCAGCATCCGGTCATGCTGCATCGCGCCATTCTAGGCTCGTTCGAACGTTTCATAGGTATCCTCATCGAGCATTACGAAGGTGCGTTCCCTGCGTGGCTGGCACCGACGCAAGCGGTGATCATGAATATCACTGACAAACAGGCCGATTTCGCTGAAGAAGTGGAGCGGACGCTGAATCAGCGCGGCTTCCGTGCCAAGTGCGACTTGAGAAACGAGAAGATCGGCTTTAAAATCCGCGAGCATACCTTGCTCAAGGTTCCCTATCTTCTGGTTATCGGAGATCGGGAAGTCGAGACACGAGCCGTTGCTGTGCGTACCCGTGAAGGCGTTGATTTGGGGTCCATGCCCCTGGATGATTTCGCCCAATTGCTGGCACAGGCGGTTTCCCGGCGTGGTCGCCAAGAATTGGAGTAATGACTATTAAGCGTGAAATGAGACAGGATAAACGAGCTGCACCCAAGGCCCCGATCAACGAGAATATCTCGGCTCGTGAGGTCCGTTTGATTGGTGCTGATGGCGAGCAGGTTGGCATCGTCTCTATTGATGAAGCGCTTCGTATTGCTGAAGAAGCGAAATTGGACTTGGTGGAAATCTCCGCCGACGCGGTTCCTCCCGTTTGCCGGATTATGGATTACGGCAAGCACCTGTTCGAAAAGAAGAAACAGGTCGCAGCGGCGAAGAAGAACCAGAAGCAGATTCAGGTTAAAGAAGTAAAGTTTCGTCCAGGGACGGAGGAAGGGGACTATCAGGTCAAGTTGCGTAACCTGGTGCGTTTCCTGAGTGACGGGGACAGGGCCAAGGTATCGTTGAGATTCCGCGGTCGTGAGATGGCCCATCAGGAGCTGGGGATGGAACTATTGAAGCGGGTCGAAGCTGACTTAGCTGAATACGGTTCGGTCGAACAGCATCCGAAGATGGAAGGACGCCAGCTGATCATGGTCATCGCTCCCAAGAAGAAAAAGTAACCTCCAGGGCACTGGCAGGCCTTGCGGTTATTTGTAATCACCCACACTGTGGAGTACCGAACATGCCAAAGATGAAGACCAAAAGTGGCGCTGCAAAGCGCTTCAAGAAAACAGCGAATGGCTACAAGCATAAGCACGCTTTCAAGAGCCACATCCTGACCAAAATGTCTACCAAGCGTAAGCGTCAGCTGCGTGGTACATCTTTGATGCACCCGTCTGACAACGCAAAAGTAGAGCGCATGCTGCGCGTTCGTTAATTCGGTCAAGACTAGAGGAATAACTCATGGCTCGTGTTAAGCGTGGCGTCGTCGCTCGTCGCCGTCACAAGAAAATCCTGAAACTCGCCAAAGGCTATTACGGTGCTCGTTCGCGCGTGTTCCGTGTCGCCAAGCAAGCGGTAATCAAGGCTGGCCAATACGCCTACCGTGACCGCCGTCAGCGCAAGCGTCAGTTCCGCGCTCTGTGGATCGCTCGTATCAACGCCGGCGCGCGTGTAAACGGTCTGTCTTACAGCCGTTTGATCGCTGGTCTGAAAAAAGCAGCCATCGAGATCGATCGCAAGGTTCTGGCCGAGTTGGCAGTGAACGAAAAAGCAGCCTTCGCTGCGATTGTCGAAAAAGCCAAAGCTTCTCTGGCCTAAGCCCATCGACAGTCGAATCTTCGGATTCGTAGCGTCACCGATAGGGGAAGAGCCTAGGGCTCTTCCCCTATTTCGTATCTGAAGGGGTCTTTTCAAAAGTGCACTCGGGCGGTTTCATGCTGGCGGGTGCGGTTCTGCAAGAACCTCTGGAGGTTGTACATGGAAAACCTGGATGCATTGGTCTCGCAAGCGCTCGAGGCAGTGCAACAAAGTCAAGACATCAATGCTCTGGAGCAGATCCGAGTTCAGTATCTGGGTAAGAAGGGAGAGTTGACGCTCCTCATGCAGACCTTGGGCAAGCTTTCTGCCGAAGAGCGACCCAAGGCCGGAGCCCTGATTAACGCCGCCAAGGCTAAGGTCCAGGATGCGCTAGGCGTCAAGAAAGCCGAGCTCGAAGAAGCTGCTCTAGGTGCCAAGCTTGCGGCTGAGCGTATCGATGTCACCCTGCCCGGGCGTGGCGAGGTTTCCGGGGGGCTGCATCCTATTACCCGGACGCTAGAGCGTATTGAACAAATCTTTTCTCACATCGGTTATACCGTTGCCGAAGGGCCTGAAGTCGAGGATGACTATCACAACTTCGAGGCGCTCAATATCCCAGGTCATCACCCTGCTCGGGCGATGCACGACACTTTCTATTTCAATGCCAGCATGTTGCTGCGTACCCACACCTCCCCAGTGCAGGTGCGCACCATGGAGTCCAGTCAGCCCCCGATTCGCATCATTTGCCCTGGCCGGGTGTATCGCTGTGACTCGGATCAAACTCACTCTCCGATGTTCCATCAGGTGGAAGGATTACTGATCGACGAGGGCATTAGCTTTGCTGACCTCAAGGGCACTATCGAACAGTTTCTGCGGGCGTTTTTCGAGGCTGATCTCGAGGTGCGTTTTCGCCCTTCTTTCTTCCCCTTCACCGAGCCTTCAGCGGAAGTAGATATTCGTCGTGTGGTTCGCAAGGGGGATCAGGAGTCTCAGTCCTGGCTCGAGGTATTGGGGTGCGGAATGGTGCATCCCGACGTGTTGCGGATGTCAGGCATCGATCCCGAGCGCTACCAGGGCTTTGCCTTTGGCATGGGCGCCGAGCGCCTGACAATGCTGCGGTATGGCGTCAACGACCTGCGCATCTTCTTCGATAACGATCTGCGCTTTCTTGAGCAGTTTCGCTAAGCGCAGATCGCCAAACACGTTTAGGAGAGCAGGATGAAATTCAGTGAACAGTGGCTGCGGAGCCTCGTCAATCCGCAGGTTTCCCATGATGAGCTCGTGGCTCGGTTGTCGATGGTCGGTCTTGAAGTCGACGGTGTAGAGCCTGTCGCCGGACAGTTCAGCGGCGTCGTGGTCGGTGAGGTGCTTAGTACTGAGCAGCACCCAGATGCGGACAAGTTGCGCGTGTGCCAGGTCAGCAATGGCAGCGAAACCTTCCAAGTGGTCTGTGGCGCGCCTAATGTGCGGCCCGGCTTGAAGATTCCGTTCGCGATGATCGGCGCGATTCTGCCTGGCGATTTCAAGATCAAGAAGGCGAAGCTGCGCGGTGTCGAGTCCAACGGCATGTTGTGCTCGGCTTCTGAGCTACAGATATCCGAAGACAACGATGGCCTGATGGAGTTGGCGGCAGAGGCACCTGTAGGCGCCGACATCCGTACAGCCCTGAACTTGAACGATGCCACCATTGAGATAGGCCTGACCCCTAACCGAGGCGACTGCCTGTCCATTGCTGGCCTTGCGCGTGAAGTGGGTGCGATCTATAGCGTCCCGGTGACATCGATTGATGTGACGCCCGCCTTGGTAAGTCATCAGGACGCCCGCTCTGTCGAAGTGCTCGCGACTGATGCGTGCCCGCGCTATCTGGGTCGAATCGTGCGCAACGTCGACCCGTCTCGCCCTACGCCAACCTGGATGGTCGAGCGTCTACGGCGTTCGGGTATTCGCTCGATCGATGCGATTGTCGACATTACCAACTACGTGATGCTCGAACTGGGTCAGCCGCTTCATGCGTTCGATCTCAATGAGATCAACACAGGCATCCGTGTGCGTATGGCGGAGGAGGGGGAGGACTTGGTGTTGCTCGATGGGCAGACCGTCAAGCTGCGTGCCGACACCCTGGTTATTGCCGACCATCAGCGTGCGCTGGCAATTGCTGGTGTCATGGGCGGCGAGCATAGCGGCGTGAATGCCGAGACCCGAGACATCTTCCTCGAAAGCGCTTACTTCGACAGCATTGCGCTGGCGGGCAAGGCGCGTTCCTATGGCCTGCACACCGATGCGTCGCACCGCTACGAGCGCGGCGTGGATCCTCAGCTCACCCGTACCGCCATGGAGCGAGCCACAGCGCTCCTGCTTGAGGTTGTCGGTGGAGAAGCGGGGCTTATCACCGAGGTGATCAATGAGGCGGGCATGCCGCAGGTGGCGCCCATCCTGTTGCGCCGGGAACGGATCGAGCAGATGTATGGTCTGGAGCTTGGTGTCGATGAGATCGAGCGGGTGCTGAGCGCGCTGGGTATGAGTCTGGCAAGCGACGGCGAAGGGGAATGGCGCGTAACCGTGCCGAGTCACCGCTTCGATATTTCCCTTGAAGTCGACCTGATCGAAGAGATCGGCCGCCTGTATGGTTATGATCGTCTGCCGGTGCGCTACCCGCAGGCGAGGCTCGCACCAACTTCCACAACCGAATCTCATGTGACTCTTCCCTCGCTTCGCCGGCTATTGGTGGCTCGCGGATACCAGGAAGCGATCACTTACAGCTTCATCGATCCGAAACAGTACGCCCTATTCACGCCTGATACCCAGCCACTGATGCTCGCCAACCCCATTTCGGTCGAGATGAGTGCCATGCGTGCCTCGTTGTGGCCTGGCTTGGTCAGTGCGCTGCAGTACAACGTCAATCGCCAACAAACGCGTGTTCGCCTGTTTGAAAGTGGGCTGCGGTTCGTGGGTCAGCTCGACGAGCTCAAGCAGGACGTCATGCTGTCGGGTGTAGTAACGGGGACTCGCTTCAGTGAAGCTTGGAGCAACGGTCGAGCCTCGGTGGATTTCTACGACGTGAAGGCCGATGTCGAGGCGCTATTGAGCGGAGCGGGCGGTGCGCTCGCATTCAACTTTGTCAGCGGTGAGCATCCCGCGCTTCATCCAGGCCAGTGCGCGCGCATCGAGCGTGAAGGGCGTCTAGTCGGATATCTGGGTAGCCTGCACCCTCAGCTGGCGGCCACGCTTGGAATCGAACAGCCGGTTTACCTGTTCGAGCTTTTGATTGCCGAGGTTGTAGAAGGTCGATTGCCGCGTTTTACCGAGCTTTCGCGCTTCCCGGAGGTGCGTCGTGATCTGGCTGTTCTGGTGGCGCAGGACATTTCTGCTCAATCAGTGTTGGGCTGCATCCGCGAAGCGGCGGGCGGGTACCTCAAGGACCTCAAGCTATTTGATGTTTATCAAGGTAAAGGTATTGATCCGCTTAGCAAAAGTATGGCAGTCGGCTTGACCTGGCAGCACCCTTCGCGCACTCTAAACGACGACGAGGTGAGCACTGCGATGCAGCAGATCCTTGCCTCCCTGGAAAAAAGGTTCAACGCCACGTTAAGGAAATAGCGTATGGGGGCTCTGACGAAAGCTGAGATGGCCGAACGTCTATATGAAGAGCTTGGCTTGAATAAGCGTGAGGCCAAGGAGTTGGTCGAATTATTTTTCGAGGAGATACGTCAGGCGCTCGAGCATAACGAACAGGTGAAGCTGTCCGGTTTCGGTAACTTCGACCTACGTGACAAGCGTCAGCGCCCCGGACGTAACCCGAAAACCGGCGAGGAGATACCCATCACGGCGCGTCGCGTCGTGACATTCCGGCCAGGGCAAAAATTAAAAGCCAGAGTCGAAGCCTATGCTGGAACCAAGTCATAACGACGAATTGCCATCCATACCCGGCAAACGGTACTTCACGATCGGTGAAGTGAGTGAGCTGTGTGCGGTCAAGCCGCACGTACTGCGCTATTGGGAGCAAGAGTTTCCACAGCTCAACCCGGTCAAGCGCCGCGGCAACCGGCGATACTATCAGCGCCAGGATGTGCTGATGATCCGTCAGATTCGCTCTCTTCTGTATGAGCAGGGTTTCACCATTGGTGGCGCGCGACAACGTATGTCGGGTGACGAAGCGAAAGACGATACGACTCAGTACAAACAACTCATTCGTCAGATGATTGCTGAACTCGAAGACGTGCTCCACGTGCTGAAAGCTTGATTCACAACCCGACAAAAACCTTCACACATTCAGAAGCTTAATGTATAGTGCCATCCGCTTTCGGGCATTACCGAAGCGATGTCGGGGCGTAGCGCAGCCTGGTAGCGCACTTGCATGGGGTGCAAGGGGTCGAGTGTTCGAATCACTCCGTCCCGACCAAAAAACCCTAGAAAATCCAGTCACTTAACGGTGACTGGATTTTTTTATGGTAGATGGATTTTGCCTGCCTCTGAATTTTGCCCCACTTTTTGCCCCACTGCTGATTTTCTAAAGTTTGCGCGCCTCGGTCTTGCAGAGCTGTCTGTATGGAGATCTTTTTCGCGTGGCAATGAAAGGTCTGTTAGACGGGGCGCGCGCTCTTTCAAACTGGGCACTGTCGCCTTGTTAAGTTAGAGACTCAGCCAATCGTCAGAACTCTTGAGGTGGGCGGTATTGCGCTGTACGGCATTCCTCTCCGTAGTGCTTGATCGCGATCGCAATGACTAGGCAGGCAGGGGGGGGCCGCTTGACGGGCGTTTCTCAATGACCTCCAGCATTAAGTGACGGACATCAGTCACCACTAAAGTCGTATCGGCTGGCCGACGTCTTCCCGTCTTCAGTGGCAGCTGGCTTTAGAGTCCTGGATCAATTTAACGGCTTTCGCGATCAGTTGCTTGGCATAGGCAGACGGGGTTAACCCGCCGAGACCCTTCTTTGGCCTTTCCTCGTTGTATTACCGTCGCCACGCTCCGACGCCCACTTGGGCGTGTGGTGGGCTGGTGAACCAGTGCTCGTTCAGGCGCTCGTCACGGAAGCGCCCGTTAAACGATTCGATATAGGCATTCTGATTGGGCTTACCTGGTTCAATCAGGAACAGCTGTACACCTCGCGGATGAGCCCAGGTCAGCATGGCTCGACCACAGAATTCCTTGCCGTTATCCGTGCGGATGGCTTTGGGCAGACCGCGTGACATGGCCAGACGCATCCAGGATGCGCGTCAACGAAAGCCCGCCAATCGTTCTTTCCGGCACGATGGCGACAGCTGCGAAATTGCACTCATCTGACCAGGCAATTGCATTGATGCTGACCACCCGCTTGCATTCGACTTGAACAGCGGGCGGCAGAGACGCGGAGGCAGAGACCGCCCCATTGCTGCCGGTAGCAATAGGCAGCAACCGGCCAAGAGCTGACTTCCGATATCTGTGAGAGAATCCAAATCAGAATACTCAAGCTAGAACGGACTCCCCCCTTATATGGAATTGAATCGCCCAACTCTCTACGACATCGCATGTCACTTCTGCGTCAGTGGCATAACCGGCGCGACCATTCCCTACACTCGTCTGAGCAATATCCTCGAAAGCATGTTTCATCAGCGACCGCTCACTGCATTGTCGCTGAGCTACCTACGGCAGCAAAATCTCAACGAACTGCATCAACTTGCGAGCGGTCAGATCACATATGAAGCCTTCATCGCGGCTTTAGACCCAGTGTTAGTAGCTCGCGAGCAGGCGGCCAGATTAGAGCACCAAACCAAGGAAGTTGAACGACTGGCCCAGGAGGCCGAGCAGGCAAAACGCAAGCGCGAAGCAGCAAAGGCTGCCCGTATTGCTCGCAAGGCGAAGTATGATCGAGAGTACGAGGCTGCTGAGACAGCTCGCGTTGCCCGAGAAACCGAGTGGGAGGCGCAGCGCAAGCGTAATTGCGAGGTTGCTGAAGCCATGTACAACGCCCGCATGAGCGACCCCGGCTCCATAGCTCCGACCCCCAACGATATTGCCCGGCACTACCGGGTGAGCCACCTGCAAGGTGCGGTTGCCTCCCCACTGAGCAATATCCTGGAAGCTCTCTATCGAGGCCGTCCGCTTTCCGAGGCCTATCTGAACTACCTCAAGGTCAAGGGGTACCCCGGGCTGTTTGCGCTGGCGACTGGTCAAGCCAGCTACGAGTCCTATATTTCAGACCTCGATGCTGCTGACGCTGCCGCAGCTGCTCGCCTAGAACTGGTCGAGGCAGCCAAACGCCGGCGAGAAGCTGCGGAGGCCGATCGCCTTGCTCGCGAAAGCGATCCGGCATACATCCTGCGCAAGAAGTACGGAATTTTCGCCAACGCTCAGTCATTGAAGCCACGATTGATGGATATCCTCCAGAACCTGGAGGCCGGCAATCGAATGGCACCTGACGATCTTGTTTGGCTCAAAACCGAGGGCCATGTGTATTTCACTGAGGTGCTGCGTGAAACCTACCATCTGCGCGAAGCCGAATTCGCCAGCAATGAGTACCGGCGCACCCAGGACCCATGGAACGCAATCAACGCCAGTGGTCACTTTCGAAAGTGCAATCAGCCCGAGTCAGCACTTGAACTACTCGCTAGTGTGCCGGCCAACAGATTCAAACAGCCCAAGATCCACTCAGCCATTTGCACTACCCGCGGTGGTGCCATGCGCGATCTTGGGCGGCGGGAAGAGGCACTTCAGCTCGGCAAGCAGGGGCATGAGTTACAACCCAGAAACTTCCGACCATGCACGCTGATAGGTGCTGTTTGTATGGAGCTTGGCGACTATGCGGCCGGGCATGGCTGGTACGCCAAGGCTGAGGAGCGCGGTGCCAGCAAACAGATCATTGACACCGAACTACGGGGCATCTTCCTCCGGGCGGACAACGCTTGGCGAGAAACAATGCGGACGTCCTTGCTGGAAAAAGATCCAGACCGTTATCACTGGGTGAATGACAAGAAATTTCTGAGTGGATCGTTGCCAAGTTCGCAGGCTAAACCAAACGTCCGCTGAGGGTTGGCAGGAGTCCAATAAATGGCTGCTCGTGGCCGGTTGCTGCCTGTCGCGACCGGCAGCTTGAGGTCGACTTCGGCCGGTCGTCACTACGGCGTGTATTGGTCAAGCCGCATGCAATCGGGTGGTCAATACGAATGCAATTGCCTGGTAAGCTGGAATGCAATTCGGTGGTCAAGTCAGTGCAATTTCGCAGACAGCCTCATGGGTGGCATCATCCACCATTGTCAGGATATTCATGACACGCTCTTCAGCCGTGCGATCAAATACAAAGTCCATCGACCAGACCTGGTTGGCGGCCCGAGGGCGGTCCAGCGGCTGTCGATCTGCAATCGGGATCTTCTTGCGCTTACGCCTTCTCACCTGCAAGCGGGCTTCGGCATACAGACGTTCCACCCGCTTGTGGTTGACTACTGCGGATTCCTTTCCAACGAGAGCCTTGCTAGACATGAACCGTATGCGTAGAGCTTTGATGCCGGCTTCAAGCTGCACGTGGCCCAGATGATCCGAGAGCAAGGTGAAGTGGGGCGAGTTCGACCTGGAGCGTGCACAGTGGCGCATTCCTGCCGAGCGCATGAAGATGCGCGAGCTGCACATAGTTCCGCTCTCCAAGCAGGCGGTCGAGTTGTTGCGTGAGTTGCACACCCATACTGGCGGTCGTCCGCTGCTATTGCCGAACTATCGCAATCCAACGAATGCATGACGGCAACGACACTGAACCGTGCGTTTGAGCGCATGGGGTTCAATGGGAAGGACAGTATCGGTTTTTCGGCCCATGGCTTCCGCGCAAACAGCTTCGACAATGCTGAACGAGATGGGCTATCGCGCAGATGTTATCGAGCGTCAGTTGGCGCATGCCGAGAGAAACAAGGTGCGCGCAAGCTAAAACCAGGCAGAATATCTGGAAGAGCGACGTCAGATGATGCAGGCATGGGCTGATGAGATTGAAGCACTCAGTTTTCGGAGTAGCGGCTCAGAAAAGTGATTGATCTACCGCTGGGGGCCGCGAGTCGGTGAGACTTGGTATGAATGACTTTCAGGGGGGGCGTTCACTGGGCTGCTGTCGCTTTGCCAGAATTCACCTCTGTGGCAGCAAGCTACCGGATGGTTTTAATTGCATTTAACGAATCGGAGTTGCTCTGAGGGGATGCACCAGCATTAACACTATGCCCTCGGCCATGGCTACGAGTCCTGCGGCCTGAGCACGGCTAATTAAACGGCCGCGTGGAAGCAAGTCTATCTGCAGTCATGGTCGCGTTTATTAGGGGCTGTATGAAGGACGGCAGAACGCTGCTGGACGCGCTATATGGAGGGGCTGGCTAAATACTAAAGTCAGTCAGATACATATTACGACTTCAGACGGTCCTTAGATTTTGTCGCAGCCTTCAATTGACCACGACACTTGCTTGGACCGTTGCCTATTGCTTCTCAGGAGTAGGTTAGCCTGTGACGGGAGTGGGAAATAACAGCCGTAGGTGATGCATCGCTGAGGCTGGAACGATAAGCTGTTTGTGGTCTGGCTTGCCTTTCCATGAGTCGAGAAAAATTTGTTCATATTCGCCTGACTAGCTCGGATTTAATCGTTAATCACTGGCTTGGATTCGAAATGATGTGGTGTAGTTAATTAGATGATTACTTCTCGTCGGTGCGTTCCCTACCTTTTTCTGGTCAGCGTGAGTGTGCTTAAAATTGTCGGAGGTCTCGGTAAGTGCGAGGGGTTACTTCATGCGGAAGGTCAATTAAATTAGTTTGGTTCTAGATTTAAGAGGTTTTTCAAATTTAATCCTGATCAGTGAAGGCTCTGCTCATTTTTTCGAGAGATTCATTAAGTTTGTCTGAATTAAAGTTTGGATGCTGTAGGGCTTGGTGAAATTTATGTGGTAATAGTGGGTTTGGGTTGATTTCAGTCTTAAGTGCAATTGGTGTTTGGTTGGTAGTCTGGACAAGATTTTTAAGTCTTTTTTCTATTAGGGTGCGTTTTGGAGGGATGGCCTGGTTGTTCAGCGTAATATTTGACATTCGCCGTTTGAGGCCTTCGTTACCTTCTTTAAGGAATTCTTCCAGTAGGTTAGTGCTTAGTCGCTCTATTTCGGAGATCTCGGCTTCAGAGTCTAGCCGTGCACTGTGCCTTATCTTTAATATGCTTAGATCTATAAGGCTAAGAGTCAGTAGTTCGGCAAATATTTCCGAATTTTCCCGATAGTCGTTAGCATCTCTGCGAATATTGTCGTCAGCACGTTTTTGGTGAAGTTTTTGGCGTTCATTGTCGAAATAAAATTCCTGCTGTTCTTTGCTCGATGGGATTAGTTTTTCAATTGTCTCAGCCAGACTTAAACTAAGCTCTTTTGAAATACGATCAAGTTGCTGCTTTGTTTTTACTTGCAGAACGATGCTGTATGCCCTCTTGTCTTTATTCTTTCCTCTGTGCTTTTTCTGGGCCCATGCACCCCGCATGCGCCTTAAGAATTCTCTATATTCCGCGCTTTCAATCTGACCCTGATCCCACTTGATGAGCTGTTGGTAAGCCGTCTCCCCTATGTAACGGGTGTGCCAGAATCCGGGATTGCCGCTCTTCTCCTTCAGATAACTCAAGGCCCATTGGATCTGGGACGTGTTTTTGGGGGATATCCATTTCATTCGTTCGGACATGCGGGTTCTCAAGGAGATTTTAAGATGACACGTTATATCACGCGTGATGTGACACGTGATGTGATGCGTGATAGTTTTCCTTATAACAGGGTGTGATATCATCAAAAAAGGCTTTGATGCGGGTTTCTGAGCATGAGTTATCTATCACTTCTTCGACTTCACCTACCTGATATCAGCCCTGAAGCTAAATTTTTGCTGCTCAGATTTCTACAGAAGTACGGTGAAGGTCGATCAGTTCGTCGAGGGGTGGCTGCCTTTGCTGCCGATTTAGGCGTTTCTGGGCCGATGGCTAAGCGCGGGTTGCACGAATTGACGGCTGGAGGCTTTCTTAGCCAATGTGAAAGTCGCTCGGAATGTGAGTGCTCCCAGACTCTGCGAGAAACCCTAGCCTCCGAAAGCGTGAAAGGTGTAGCCGGTTCTTTGTATCAGCTAGCAGATCATGTTCTAAATCCTGCCACGGAGTTGATCAGCCTCAAGTCTTACGATCGGCGGGAGAGCGGTATGAGTCTTGATTCTGTTACGCCTGCTGAGCGAAAAGAAGCTGCAAGGAAGATGCTCAGGGAAGCTGCAAGTGGTACGAATCGATTGCTGCTCGCTGTCCTCCTAATTCATGCTGACGAATTTGGGGTAGTTCGTGGGTTGGGTATTTCTGATCTGTGCACCCTGACGGGGCTCAAACGAGAAAGGCTTGAAATGCATCTTTTCAAGCTCAACGAACTGGGCGCAATACGCTTCAAGATTGCTGGATTTAGCGGTTCAAGGATCCTGGGCAGCCTGAAAACGATTTACTATCTAAATCTGCATCACCGATGTTTTTATAATTCCAACAGCACCTTGATGGTCTTCGTTTTAAAAGCAAAAAGTGATTATAGAAATAATGTAGATCTGCTGGCAGAGAAAATTTTCTTAACCGAAGAAGGTGCTTGTGGTTTTTACTGGCCGCTCACTGCGGTGGAGCCCTTGGGGCCAGTAAAGTTATTTGATGATATCGTGGTGTCGTCCCTGCTTAACTCGAAGTTGGCGGGTGGCGGGCGCGCTGAGCTATTAATGCTGCGGGCGATTGTAGATCAACATGTCTCCTCACTTCTTTCAATGCACTGGAATAAACTTTGCGCTAAGGAATTGTTTACGGATCTGGGGTTGTTAGAAACTATAAAATCACAGGTTAAGCTCCCTTGGTTAAAATCCGTGGCTATTGATGCTTTGTCGGGAAGGAGTGCTGAAGAAGTTGTTTATAACATGGTTTTTTACCTAGCATGTCAGTACAAAGTGCTTCTGGGTTCGGCGGGCGATCATGTAAGTGAAGGCATGAAGTTTCATATTCTCCCATTTTCTGATCAATGCCGTGGGCGGAGAGCGGTGTTGGCTTTGCGTAAAGATGGCGCGCTGGATCGCAGGTGCTTGGTCATCACTGAGGCGGAGAGCGAAATTCAATCATATGAGTGCGAGGCCGTAATGACTGTTGACCAACGCTTTGAGTATGGATTGTTTGGTGAGTTTCACGCTCTGAAACGCTATGGTAGGTCAGTGACTCGCTATATGCCCGTTTTTAGGCAGTAATTATCTACAGGTTCTCCTAATCCTCTGAACCAATATTCAGAGGTGCGGGATCATGAAAATCATTCGTCTGAAGGCTGTCATCGATGCCACTGGCCTGGCTAGGTCGACTGTATACAAGTACGTTGCGCAGGGCTCGTTTCCGAAACCGATTCCGCTGGGTGATCGATGTGTGGGCTGGCTAGAGGGCGAGGTCCAGGATTGGATCCTGGCCAGAATCGAGGAGCGAGATCTAGCTTGACTATCGGATAGTAATGGCCAGAGCCCGAGAGTGCTCACTCCACCTTAGGTGAGAAAACATCATGCCCGGATATTCTCCGGGCATGATGCTTTTTTGCCGGAGTAGAAGTCTGCTTGGTTTAGCCGGGGCTTGAAGCGAATTTACCTGAAAATCAGCATAAAAAGCAGAGCTGCTTTTTCGGTATTGGTAGTATGCTCTTATAGCCTATATAGTTCCAATGTTAGCTGTAAGAGATAACAATGCTAAGTCAGGTATCTCCAAGATGCCTGATGTGTGAATGTTGTTTAGGTTAATAAGTGTATAGTGCTATTAAGGTATGTATTCAAGCTTTGTAAGAGATAACAATGCTAAGTCAGGTATCTCCAAGATACCTGACGTGTGAATGTTATTCAGGTTAATAAATACATGGTGCTCCTAGGATATGCATTCAAGCATTGGAGTATTAAACATGATTCGACATTCGCAGAATAGTAATCTCATTATTCATAATGAGCTTGACTATCGTGGCTTGCCTATTCAGGTAGATAAAGGGCCTTTCATTCGACAGTATCTGCAAAAGTTGCATACTACGATTGATCGAGCTCTTCAACAGTATTCTCGTGTCTTTGCCTTCAGGGTTGATCTTAGGTTTCCAGCAGCGTTTGTGAACGGCAGAGACGAAAATGCAAGTCAAGTGTTTAAAAAGTTTTTAGATTCCTTTAAGTCCAAAATACACCACAATCGTTGTATGGCGCTTAGGGAAAACAAACATGCGCATCAGAGCCGCGTGCGGTACGTTTGGGCTAGAGAATTTGGGCAGCATGGGAAGCCGCATTACCATGTTGCATTCGTTCTCAATTACGATGCATTCAACGCTTTGGGTAAGTTTGAGCCTGGAAGGGATAACATGTTCAATCGACTCCAGGAAGCTTGGGCAAGTGCCTTGGGAACGTCGGTTGAGGCAGTGAGGGGTTTGGTTGAGATTCCTGACAATCCGAGCTATAGCCTGCGTCGCGATGGTCTAGGGGTTGAAGAGTTTTTCTATCGAGCCAGTTACCTATGCAAGGCGCCTACCAAGGTTTATGGCGATGGCAGACATGGGTTTGACAGCAGTCGAATCTAACTGCTGAAGCTAAGGATGGTCTGAAGGTAGTGAAGAATTTTTGCGTAGCTGCCTGCCAGAAAATGTCCGGATCAGCGTGGAATCACTGTCCGAATGTGCGTGAAATGGGTGTCCGAGCCAGCGTGGAATCCGCAATCAGCACCTGCGCTTGAAACCTGCAGGGGCGCGCTGTCTGCGTAAGGGGACTCTGAACCGTGCTCGTCGCGGATAAGTGAATGCGAAGGCTACTTGGCTTTTGCGACCATTAACTCAGACCAGCGAGTGGTGTAAGCCGGGGAAAGCAACTCTCTGCGCATTGCCCACTCGACTGGCTTGGCTATGCGTCCTGGCTGCAGTGTGCCGCGTCCCCAGCGATTGTTGATCGCGTCCAGGGTGCTCATCAGTCGCTCGGTTTTCACGGGCTGTTCAGGGGCGAAAAGATCCGGCGTGTACTCATTCTTGCGACACAGATCCAACAGCATCACCTGAGCCTTGGCGTAGCTGAATCCCTCTCTGTAGACCTGCTGCAATCCAGCCTGGACGGCCTTGATGATCAGCCTGCTGTCATCGGTTGGATAGGGCAGTTGGCATAGGACGCCATTGGCATATTTCGCTTCAGCTGGATTGAACATCCCGGTGCGCAGACTGACCCGCACTTGTCTGCAGAGCGACTCCTGCTTGCGGAGCTTTTCAGCAGCGCGCGTCGCATAGCTGGTGACGGCCTCTTGGATAGGCGCTAACTCTCGCAGGCGCTTGCCGAATGAGCGGCTACTGCAGATCTCTTGCTTGGGTTCGATTTCGTTCTCGATCTCTAGGCACGCCACACCGCGCAGTTCACGCACAGTTTTCTCGACCACGACATTGAATCGCTTGCGCAGTGTCCAGGCATCCATCTGTGCCAAGTCCCAAGCTGTCTTGATTTGCATGCCTTCCAAGTGAGCCCGCAACCGGTGACCAACGCCCCAGACTTCCTCGACAGGCATGGCCTTGAGCAGCTTGTCGCGCCGAACCGGATCGCGGATGTCAACGACGCCACCAGTTTGCTTCTGCCAGCGCTTGGCGGCGTTATTGGCGAGCTTGGCCAGTGTCTTGGTCGTGGCGATACCAATGCCAACAGGGATGCCGGTCTTCTGTCTGACTTCTGCCTGTACCTGGCGACCTATCGACTCCAGCGGTTCGGGTAGACCGGTCATATCGGCAAAGGCCTCGTCGATGCTGTAGACCTCGATGCTTGGAAAGCAGCCCTCCAGGATCGTCATCACGCGCTCGCTCATGTCGCCATAGAGGGCGTAGTTGCTGCTGAAGGCGACGATCCCATGGCGCTTGAGGTCGCCTCTGATCTCGTGGAAGAGGGCGCCCATTTTCACGAACGGCTTGGCATCGGCAGAGCGGGCAATCACGCAGCCGTCGTTGTTGCTGAGCACCACGATGGGCGTGCGCAACAGGTCAGGACGAAACACGCGCTCGCAACTGGCGTAGAAGCTGTTGCAGTCGACCAGTGCGTACACAGGATCAGCCATGAGTGAGGTGGTTCCGCAGGCTGTGAGTGACGACGCCCCAGATCGTCAGCTCATCGTTTTCCAGGATATAGCGCGGAGAGTAGGCCGGGTTCTCCGACTGCAGGATGAACTGGCCCTGTTTCTGGGCCAGGCGCTTTACCAGGACATCGCCGTTTAAGCAGGCAACGACCACATGGCCCGGTTTTGCTGGGATGGCGCGGCTGACGATCAGATAATCGCCGTCGAAGATGCCAGCCCCGCTCATGCTGTCACCGCTCACGGCAACCACATAGGTGTACGGTGCTTGCAGATCCATCAGAGCATCAAGCGACAGCTTATGTTCCATGTGATCCAGCGCTGGGCTGGGAAAGCCGGCCGGAACACGTGCATCAAAGAGGGGAAGGACTGCCCTGCTGCGCTGCAGCGGGCCGAGGATAAGTGCGGTGCTCATAACGGGCTGCTCGATTACTGTATTTATATACAGTAATCAGCGCTCCGCCATACAGGCAAGGTGCGTTCGTCGCCGGTGTCTGGGGTATGCGCGGATTGTTTACAGGCGAAAAGTAGACAGATCGCGCTGTAGGGTCGATTTAGCTAGGTTGATGAAAACCGACTAGGAGGATCTCTTATGAGCATGCTGCCAACCCTTAACGATCTTTTGCCACTGGCGCTGTTGCTGCCTGCACTACTCGTGCTGGCCAAGCTGGCCTACGGTGGTACGACGGTCTAAGAGATAGCCTCGCCTGCGGCATCGACTCAAAGCCCGGCGTGCCTGCCGTTAGTCAGTGATACAGCCAGGGCTGTAGCTCTTCCAGGTTGGCGACCACGATCTGCTGAGCCGTGGCCTTGGCATGCACCTTGGTCGGATCGATCTGATAGCGCTGCAGCACGTACTGCACCAACGCACCTCGTGTCTCGATCACCAGCTGTCCGTCACGCATGCCGTAGTCGGCTTCGATAATCGTTCGCTGCTCGGGTTTCAGGCGCGAGTCCGGTTCGATGATGACCTGCACCTGCGTACTCCAACCCGGATCTTGCTCGCGAGTATTCTCGGTCTTGTCGTCCATCAACTCCGGCACACCGCGAAAGCGGCTGAGCACGAAGTCGCGGTAATCTCGATTCTTCTCGCAATAGGCGCGTACGTGCCAGCGCATACCGGTGTAGATCAGCGTATGCGGCGCGATCAGACGGGTTTCGCCGTCCGGCGTCGTGAAGGACACATACTCGCACTCCAGTCGCAGCCCATCGCGGCAGGCCTTGATGAGTGGACGCAGCACCTCCGGGCGTACTGAGCGATCCGGTACATCCAGTACCTCAGTGTGCGCATAGGCCAGCGCCAGTCCTTCTATGTGCGGTGCCCGGTCGTGATTCTGGTTGAGCAGGTGCAGGTAGGCGCTGGCGCTGTCATCGATAAACAGTGGTTTGAAGTGGCGGCTCGGCACATACCCCTTCAAATGCTTGTCGTATTCCAGGTTCTTCGGCGCGTAGTCGGTGATGTAGGAATTGATGTCCTTCGACGCTTGCTGGCGGCTGATACCGAAGCTCTGCATCAGATGTCCGGTGGTTAAGCGTCCTTCCCACCACACCACCGTTTCGATCAGGCGATAGCGCAGCGCCAGATCCCAGCGCACGGACTCGATTTCCTGTTTGCGTTTCATGCCGGCCTCACTTGCTCGAAAACTTTACCTGTACGGACGCACACTCTAGATACGTCAAGCCACGCTACATATCTTGATCCTGACAAACAAGCCGGCCAATCCAGGCTGGCTCAGGAAGTGCAATCAAGGAGTAGTGAAATGGCATTGATCAACTGCGGCGAGTGCGATCGCATGGCCAGCGACCAGGCGGTTGCCTGTCCGCATTGTGGTGCGCCTATCGCTAAGCAGACTGCCACCGTTCAAATGCATCCCGCCCAAGCTATGAGCCGCAACGTCGGCTTCTGGCTGGGCGTCGGTATTTTTCTGTTTCCGGTCATCTTTGTTTGGTTCCTGCTGCGCCAAGGGCATAGCACTACCAGCCGGGTGATCGGCTTTGTCTGGCTCGCGCTGATGGTGGTTGCGATGGCCTCGGGGGATCGTCCGTCCAGCAAGCCTGCTCCAGCCTCAAGCAGTCAGAGCCAACCGGCGAAAGTGGTTGCTCCTGTTGAGCCACTGCTAGAAGTGAGCGCTCAGCAACTGGCCCAGGCCTATGACCGCAATACGGTCGCGGCGGACCAGCAGTTCAAAGGCAAGACCTTCAAGGTCACTGGCGTGGTGGATTCCATTAATACCGATCTGTTCGGCAACCCCTACGTCACTCTGCGGGGCGGGGTAAATCAGTTCATGGAGCCGCAATTCGAGCTGGATGAGGCGCACGCCAACTATGCGGCTGGTTTGCAGTCGGGCATGCGCATCAGCCTGGTCTGTACGGGCCGTGGCGATGTGGCGAAAACGCCCATGTCCGAGGACTGTATTCCCGCCAACTGAGTCTTCAGCGTGATTTCACTTGGCAGATAAATCCGTCTTAATCCTGCTCAATCAGCTAAGATCTGTACTTCCTATTCGATATGGATCTGGAAATGACCGATCGGTGGTTGAGCGTAGAGGAAATCGGCGAACACTTGGGCGTGAGTAAGGACACTGTCTATGCATGGATCGCAAAGCGGCACATGCCTGCGCACAAGGTGGGGCGGCTCTGGAAGTTCCAGAAGGCTGAGGTCGATGCGTGGGTTAAAGCTGGCGGTGCCAGTGATGATACCTCCTCGGAGTCGGCGCATGGCTGATCCATACCGCTTGTCATTCACCACAGGTGGGCTCTTCATTCAGGAGTCACCGCCTGTGGCTGAGCTTTTCCTCATGAAGCGTGACTGGCAAGAGGCTCGTGATCAGGTTCGTGAGATGAACCTGCTGCAGGTGCGTACTACAGCGGCTGCCACGCGTATTAGTAAAGAGATTGTCGCCCGATTGGAGCACCTGGATGTAGGTGAGCTTGAGGCCTTGGTTGAGGGGAACAGGAAAGATCAGGGATACCTTCTCTGGGCTGCCTGTTCCCGGCGCTACACCTTTATCCGCGAGTTCGCGATGGAGGTGCTTCGTGAGCATCTTCTGATGAGGCGGCGCGTCCTATCCTCGATCGACTTCGACGCATTCTGGAGCAGGAAAGCTCTGTGGCACGTTGAGCTAGATCAGATCGCTGAGTCGACGCAAAAAAAGCTCAAACAAAATCTATTTCGAATGATGCGAGAGGCGGATCTGATTGGTGATTCGCTACAAATTCAGCCGGCCCTATTGTCGCCGGCGTTGGCCCAGCTGTTGGCCAAAAGGGGTAAGGAAGAGTTGCTTATCTACCCCGTAACTGATCAGGAGATTACGCGTTGGCTTCAATGAACCGGAAAATCAGCGAGCAGCCAATGGCCGCTCGCTTCGATCATTTGCTAGGCGTAATCAGTGGTCAGCGTTTCCTTGAAATGAGGGGGCTGAACAACGATCTGCCCTTTTACATCTGCGAGTTCAAGGCTGCTGAAGCGGTGGAGATGGAGCGTGTACGCCGGCAGCTGGTAACGCGGCTGGCGCACATGAGCATTCCCTGTCTTCAGGGAAGAGGCATCCAGGTTCTGGAAATCAACCTGTATGACTTGTCTATTGAGCTGCTCAAGGCCCGAGAGGGCAGTAGTGAACAGGGCTGCCTCTGGGATGACCTACTCGCCATTGAACCTGAGGTAGAGAAAGAGCAGCTGTTGGAGACTCTGCAGAACGTCTTGGGTATCGAGGAGTATCTGATCCCCGCTATCGGTGAGCGATTAGCGGCTGCTGAGTACGACGTTTTATTTCTCTCCGGCATCGGTGAGGTGTTTCCCTACATCCGTTCACACAACGTGCTGAACAACCTGCAAAGCACTGCCAAGTTCAAGCCTACGGTTATGTTCTTCCCTGGCGAGTACCGGTACTCGCTGGAGCAGGGGGCTTCTCTGGAGCTGTTTGGCTTGCTGCATGACGATAAGTACTACCGCGCATTCAACATTTTCGAGACACAGGCCTGAGGAAGCAGTAGATGGAACTCAACGGCATTTTCCTGAACCCCGTCAGTCGTCCTATTGAAGGGGTGATCAAGGCTGATGATGAAGCCAGCCTGTACAACGAGCTGAGCGAGTATGTGCTGACCGACGAGGTCGCCAAGCGCCTGGAACACTTTCTTGACGCTTACACCGACTATCACGGCGCCAATGGCGTGTGGGTGTCAGGCTTCTTCGGGTCGGGTAAATCTCACTTGTTGAAGATGCTGGCGCTTCTGTTGGAAAACCGCCGCATCGATGGCTCCTCTGCCCTGGATATCTTCCTGCCAAAGATCCACGAGGACGATGCACTGCTGCGCAGCAAGCTTAAGCAGGCTGTCGCCATCCCCTCGAAGAGCATCCTGTTCAACATCGACCAGAAGGCCGACATCATCAGCAAGACGCAGATCGACGCCTTGCTGTCGGTCTTCGTCAAGGTCTTCAACGAGATGTGCGGTTACTTCGGCAAGCAGGGCTACATTGCCCAGTTCGAACGTGATCTCGACAGCCGTGAGCAGTTCAACGCCTTTAAGGACGCCTATCAGATCATCGCCAAAAAGCCCTGGGAGCGTGGGCGCGAGCAGGCCCTGCTGGAGTCTGGCAACATTGCCAAGGCCTATGCGCAGATCACCGGTGAAGATCCGACTCTGGCCAAGGGAATCCTCGACAAGTACCGCACCCAGTACAGCGTCTCCATCGAGGACTTCGGCAACCAGGTCAAAGCCTGGCTAGACAAGCAGCCAGCCAATTTCCGCCTGAATTTCTTCGTCGATGAGGTAGGCCAATACATCGCCGAAAACACCAAGCTGATGACCAACCTGCAGACTGTCGCCGAAAGCCTGGCGACTAAGTGCCAGGGGAGGGCTTGGATCATCGTCACCGCCCAGGAGGATATGAACTCCGTGCTCGGTGACATGAGCAAGCAGCAGAGTAACGACTTCACCAAGATCCAGGCTCGCTTTGCCAACCGTCTCAAGCTCACCAGTGCTGACGTGGCTGAGGTGATCCAGAAGCGTCTGCTGACCAAGAACGATAGCGGTGCAGATCTGCTGAAAACTGTCTACGACCAGCAGTTCAACAACTTCAAGACCCTGTTTGAGTTCGCCGATGGCGGCCAGCATTACCAGAACTTCCGAGATCTGGAGCATTTCACCTACTGCTATCCGTTTGTGCCGTATCAGTTCCCGCTGTTCCAGTCGGCCATCCGTGGCATTTCTTTGCACAATGGCTTTGAAGGTAAGGCTAACTCGGTGGGTGAGCGTTCCATGCTCGGCGTGTTCCGCGAGGTGGCCATCGCCATTGATAACGAGCCGGTTGGGCAGCTGGCCACCTTTGATCGAATGTTTGAAGGCATTCGTGGCGCACTGAAAAGCGCGATCCAGAGTGCAATCAACACTGCCGAGCACCACCTGGGCGACGAGTACGCCGTTCGCGTCCTGAAGGCTCTGTTTCTGGTCAAGTACGTCAAGGAGTTCAAGGCCACCCTGCGCAACCTCAGTGTGCTGATGCTGGAGCGTTTCGGCGAGGACGTGCCCGCCCAACGCAAGAAGCTGGAGGCTGCACTCAATTTGCTTGAGCAGCAGACCTACATTCAGCGCAACGGCGATCTCTACGAGTACCTCACGGACGAAGAGAAGGACATTGAGGAGGAGATCAAAAACACCGAGGTGGAGTCTGCGGATATCCTCAAGGAGTTGGAGGTTCTACTGTTTGATGGAGCAATCAGGCAGCGCAAGATCCGCTACGAGAACGGTCAGGACTACTCCTATACCCGCAAGATGGATGATCGGGTGCTCAGTCGGGAGCATGAGCTCACTATCCACGTCATAACACCGCTCAGCGACAACTTCGACAATCTCACCGTGCAGCGCATGCAAAGCATGGGGCGTGACGAGCTGCGTGTCGTGTTGCCTGCCGATGCTCGCTTCATGCAAGACCTGACTATGTACAAGCGCACTGAGACGTACATTCGTCAGAACAGCAGCACTCAACAGGAGGCTGTTAAACGAATCCTAGACTCCAAGAGCTTCCAAAACACCGAGCGCCTTGCGGATATCCAGGAGCGTGCCAAGCAACTGTTGGCAGGTGCCCAGCTGATCATCAATGCTGCCGACATCGAAGCCCCTAGCACCGATGGGCAGACACGCATACTGAAAGGTTTCTACCAGCTCATCGAAACCACATATCCGAACCTGCGTATGTTGCGGGATGTGCCCTTCAGCGAGGCTGATATCGGCAAGTACTTACGCCAGGGGCAGGACGGACTGCTTGGCAATGATGCCACCAGCCTGAGTGAGCCCGAACAGGAGCTGTTGGCTTTTATCCAGACCAATGCTCGCAGTGGCGTTCGCACAACGGTCAAAAGCCTGCTGGAGCGCTTTGAGCGCAAGAGTTACGGCTGGTACTACGCCGCAATTCTCTGCAACCTCGCCCTGCTTTGCGCGCGAGGAAAGGTAGAGGTGCGTCAGGACAGCAATCCCCTGGAAGGGGATCTGCTGGAGCGTAGCCTGCGCAATACCAATGCCCATGCCACCTTAGTTTTGGAGCCGCAGATTGAGTTCAGCGCTTCCCAGGTACGTGCGCTGAAGGATTTTTTCGCGGACTTCTTTGACCGGCCGGCCAGCAGCAATGAAGCTCGTGCTCTGGCACGTGAAACCATAGACGCCATCAAGGAACTGGAGATCGATCTTGCTGAGTTGCACGGTCAGAAGGTGCAGTATCCCTTCCTCAGTGCTTTGGACGGTGTGCTGGCGACTCTCAAGGAAATAGCTGCCAAGAATCCAGCCTGGTTCCTGACGGATCTCGCTCGCGCAGAAGATGCGTTGCTCGAAGCCAAAGAGCAGGTCATCGATCCTGTGCAGCGCTTTATGAAAAGCCCGCAGAAAGAGATCTACGATCAGGCTCGTCTGCTTGTGCAGGAACAGCAAGAGAATTTTGCATACGTCGGCTCGGCGGAAGTTGACGCCATTCGAGCCGTGCTCGCAGATGCAAAGCCCTGGCAAGGCAATCGTCTTCAACAAGCTCGGCAGCAGTTGGAGGCGCTTCAGCTTGCCATTGCCAACCAACTGGCCAGCGAGCAAAAAGCCAGTGAGCAGTTGCTCGACGATCTGGAGCAGCGCCTGCAGGGCGCTGAGGGTTACGGGGCTCTCGACGCGGCGCAGAAACAGCAGTTCTCAGCCGCCTTCGCACAGGCTAAGCAGCAGCTGAAAGGGCAAAAGCTCATTGCGGTCATTCGTGACCAGCGCAATCGCTTTGAGGACGAGCAATACCCTCAGCTGTTGCTCAAGCTCGATCAGCTGGCGCGTCCCAAGCAGGCCCCTTCTGAGTCGCCTGCGCCATCTAGCCGACCGGAGAGCACTCAAGCGCCAAGCACTGACATGCCTAAGCAGCCGGAGATGGAGGTGGCGGAGCCGCGTATTGTGCAGTCTCGTCACATCAAAGTCGGCTACGCAAAGCCCTGGTTGACCAGTGAAGCCGAGCTGGACGAATACCTGCAGAAGCAACGTGAAGCCTGGCTGAAGGAAATCCAGGCTGGCAACCGAGTGCAGATCTGACACGGAATAAATACAACTGGCCCGTCAGGTGCGAGGCCAAGTCTAGGGCCGTTCGGTTGAATGGCTGAGTGGGGGATAGATGGATACCAGCAAACTCAAGAAATTTGCCCAATTCGCGCGTCGCATCTTGCTTGATCAGGTGAGTGGTAAGTTGGACGTGGTACTGGCACCGCAAAGTGCTGCACGCCGCGAGCGAGCCCAGGTAGTGGCTGAGCTGGAAAAACTGATAAGTAGCTCCGGTCGCGAGCATGTGGAAGAGCGTGTTGCCTACACCTGGTTTAACCGCTTCTGTGCCTTGCGCTTCATGGACGTAAACCGCTACACCCGCATCGGTGTGGTGTCTCCAGCTGAGGGGCAGTTCCAGCCTGAGATCCTGGCTGAAGCCAAGATGGGGCATATTGACGAGGAGATGGTGCCGAGTCAGATTCGTCAGAAGATCCTGGATCTGCTAGCGGGCCGCGCACCAAGCAACGACTCGCAAGGCGAAGCCTACCGCCTGTTGGTAGTTGCTGCGTGCAACGCTTGGCACCAGTCGATGCCCTTCCTGTTCGAGCGCATCGATGACTACACCGAGCTGCTGATGCCCGACGATTTGCTTTCGGGCAACTCTATCCTGGCCTACACGCGGGAAGCCATGACGCCTGACGCCTGCAAAGATGTTGAGGTGATCGGCTGGCTGTACCAGTTCTACATCTCCGAGAAGAAGGACGCGGTGTTCGAGGGGTTGAAGAAGAATCAGAAGATCACTCCAGAGAACATCCCGGCTGCCACTCAGCTGTTCACCCCGCACTGGATTGTGCGCTATCTGGTGGACAACTCGCTGGGCCGACTCTGGCTGCTCAACCGGCCCAACTCACGGCTGGCAGAGCAAATGGAGTACTTCATCCCGCCAGAGAAGCCTGAGAGTGATTTCCTCAAAATCACCGGCCCAGAGGACATAAAAGTCTGCGATCCGGCGTGCGGCTCCGGTCACATGCTCACCTACGCCTTCGACCTGCTGTATGCGATGTACGAAGAGGAGGGCTATGACCCGGCTGAGATCCCGGAAAAGATCCTCACCCACAACCTTTTCGGCATCGAGCTGGACGAGCGTGCAGGAGAACTGGCTGCCTTTGCGCTCACCATGAAAGCCCGAGCTCGCCAGCGGCGCTTCTTCAATAAAGGCGTCGAGCCGAACATCACCGTGCTGGAGAAAGTGATCTTCAGCAGTGAAGAGCTGGACGAGTACATCGGTTTTGTTGGCCGTGACTTGTTCACCTACGGCCTGCGCGAAACGTTGCAGCAATTCAGCGAAGTCGACAACTTCGGCTCGCTAATTGTGCCCAAGGTCGCCAACGTGGCCGATGTGCTGACCACGCTGGAGAGCAAGGACATGAGCAGCAACCTGTTCCTGGCCGAGACGCACAAAAAAGTGCTGAGTGTTCTACGTATGGCTGAGGCTCTTAGCCCACGCTATGCCGTGGTGGTGGCCAACCCGCCCTATATGGGCGGCAAGGGCATGAATCCAAGGCTTGGTGCATGGCTGAAAGAAAACTACGAGCCCGTAAAGACAGACCTGTTTTCAGCATTTGTTGTACGCAATCTGGAGCTCTCTCTCCCCAAAGGCCAGCTTGGCTTCATGACCCCGTTTGTCTGGATGTTTATTTCCAGCTACGAAAAACTGCGCACCATTCTGATCGACCGGAAAACGATCACTTCACTCATCCAGCTTGAATACTCCGGCTTTGACGGCGCGACCGTGCCCATCTGCACTTTCACCGTTGAGAATGCTCACAAACCTGACTTCCGCGGCGGATATGTGCGTCTCTCGGACTTCCGAGGTGCCGACCAGCAAGGGCCTCGGGCGTTGGAGATCATTCAGGCGGCACGCAAGGTGGGCAAGTGAGCTTGATCACCAGCCTGCAACACAAGAACTTTACGGCCTTCATCGATCTGACCATCGATTTCTCGCAGTGCATCAACATCGCCATTAGCGAGAACGGCGCCAGAAAGATCCAGCTGCTCAAGGCCATTCTTGTTCAGGGCGGGCCAAAGGCCGCGCGTGAGGTTGATTAGTGATCAATATTGTCGCCGAAGAGAACCAACTGCTACTGATGTATCAGCCTGATCGCTTCAACGATGCGCGTTGGCTCGATGAGAAGCTTCGGCAAGACGGCGAAGTGACTTTGCGTCGCACGTTCACCTTCACTGGCGCAGATCTGCTGACCCCGTCTGCATCCTCTGAAGAGGGGGACGACAGCGAACGCATCTTTTTGCTCGGCCTATTGGAGGACGGCTACTACAAGATCAATAGTGACGTGCTTGGCCTTAAGCACGACCTTCTGCTCGACAGTGGGATGACGCTGGTACCGAGCACATTCATTGCGCAGCGCGATATTTCGGTGTTCCGAAGAATCGATGAATTGATTGATGAACCTATCGTCGTTGGCGGTGACAACGAAAGCGCCATCCCGTTGGCGGACTTTGAGCAGCTTCTAAAAACCTTTCCGACCAGCACCGAGCTCACCCATTACGCCCGAGCCCGTATTGTGCGGGTTCTCAAAGACTATTTTGGAACGATCTCGGATGCCGAAGGCCAGCTGAATCAGTACCTGAAGCGCAAGAAGAAGCTCCCTGCCGCGTCCCGTGAAAGCATTGTTTCCAACTTTGAGCTGCAGAAGTTTGAGTATGTTCATGCAGAATTGGAGTCCATGCTGAAGCAGGTGGATGCGTACTCTGAGAAGGACTGGCAGGCCAAGATATTGGGCTTGCTGTTGTTTGTTTTCCCCAAGTATGTTGCGGTACTTGAGAATGTCCATATCAAGGACTTCTACACCAATGCTTCCAAAACCACCGACCGTTACATCGACCTGATGCTGGTCGATGCGAATGGCAACATCGACATCATCGAAGTCAAAAAGCCCTTTCCGAATGCAATGGTGTCCCGCAGCACATACCGCGACAGCCACACGCCGAAGAAAGAATTGGCCGGATCTGTCATGCAGGCGGAAAAATACCTATTCCACCTGAGTAAATGGGGCCACGCGGGTGAGCAGGAAATCTACAACAAGCGGAAAAGTGAGTTGCCAACTTGGATTGAGCTCAAGATCACCAATCCCAAGGCAATGATCCTGCTCGGGCGTGATAACGATTTTGTGGGGCAGCAGCGTTTTGACTTTGAAATCATCCGGCGTAAATACGCCAACATGCTCGACATCATGACTTATGACGACCTATTGCGCCGGGTGGGGAACATCATTGAAATGATGAGGCGTCAGAAGTCAGCAGGGAGTGTGGCACCAAACCGGAGAGGCGCATGACTTCCCTCCAAGCCCTAGGTCTGGCTTACCGCAAAGCCAAGGTGGATCTGTACTACTCGTCTCATGCATCGCTGGACGCGATTGCGCACTACGAGGATGCACTCCATGCCAACCTGACCGCTTTGCTCGCGAAGCTGCTTAGCGATGATGAGTCCTGGGTCACGCAACCCGAGTTTATCGGCGGCTGGACTCTGGCCACCAAGTCGGTGGACATGTCTTGCTGGGATGAATATCGCAAGCAGAATGGCAATGGCCTGATCTTTTCATCTCCGGCCGAGGAGTGGGCTCACGCCTGTGGCCTGCTGGCTGAAGGCGAGCATCCCCAAAAGCCCAACGCTGAATTTCGAGTGATGGCCCAGTGCAGCCTGGATTTTCATGTGCTGTCCACCCTCTGGATGCTGGAGGTTGGCCATCTGTTCGATGACAAGTTGACCGACTGTGCCTATGGCAACAGATTGCGGCGCACGCAAGACAAGAAAGGCATCAACGCGCTCTCGCTGGGCTCTTTTCAGCCGTACCTGAAGCCTTTCCGCGACTGGCGTGACCAGGGTATCGAGGCCATGCGTACTGCGTTGGACGCAGACAAGAAGATCGTAGCGCTCACTGCGGATGTCAGCTCTTTTTATCACGAGTTGAATCCTGGTTTCATGCTCAATCCAGCCTTCGTTACGGATGTGCTGGGGCTGGAACTGTCTCCCGCTCAATCTAAGCTGCATCGCCTCTTCATTCAGGCGCTGCAGGCATGGGCGGCAGCCACGCCGCTGAAGAAGGGCCTGCCCGTAGGTCTGCCAGCTTCAGCCGTGGTGGCGAACGTTGCGCTTATTGAGCTGGATCGCGTCGTCGAGCAGCAGATTGCGCCGCTGTACTACGGCCGCTATGTAGACGACATCCTCCTGGTCATGGAGAACCGTGCCAGCTTCCGTTCCACGGCTGAGCTGTGGGAGTGGTTGTTCGCCCGCTCCAGCGGCATGCTGGCGTGGGTGCTAGGTGAGGAGTACAAGCAGATCGGTTTTCAGCCCGTCTATTTGAGCGACAGCCAGATCCGCTTTGCCAACGCCAAGAACAAGGTGTTCATGTTGGCAGGTGAGCCGGGAAAAACCCTGGTGGATGCCATTGCTCACCAGATTCACGAGCGGGCTAGCGAATGGCGCGCTATGCCTCGTTTGCCGCGCGCTGCCAGCCATGTGGGCACCGATCTTTTGGCTGCCACGCAAAGCGACGGTGAGGCCGCCGACAACCTGCGCAAGGCGGATGCCCTGACCATGCGCCGCGCGGGCTTTGCCATCAAGCTGCGTGACTTTGAAGCCTATGAACGTGACCTGCAGCCAGGCGCGTGGCGCGAGCATCGCCAGGCTTTCTTCCTTGCCTTTATTCAGCATGTGCTGGTGCTGCCGCAGTTTTTTGATCTGTCGGTCTACCTACCACGGGTTATTCGCCTCGCTACGGCATGCGAAGACTTTTCAGCCTTGCGCCAGATTTTGCGAGGGCTGGAGCAGCTGTGCACGCAAGTGTCACAAGGTTGCGAGCTCAGCATTAAGGCCTGCCCCGCAGAAGACAAACCAAGCCAGAGCGAAATGCTGGATCGCTGGCAAAAGCAGCTTTTCACCACGGTACGCGAGAGCATCAGCGCTGCCTTTCCGCCTCGGCTATCGAAAGACGGTAAGGCGGCCTGGCTGGCACATATGGAGGGCTACGCGCCGGCGAAGATCGATGCCTTCCTGAATTGGTATTTTTTCCCCATCAAGGGCTTCCAAACTCAGCAAGCACGGCTGTTCTCATTTGATCTGGCGCATATGCCGTTCCGTTTCCTTGGCCTGCCCGAGGAAATGGTGGCCCAGCGCGGAATCCCGGCCAGGAGGACCGCTACATCCTGCACCCATTCGACCGATTTGCTGCCAGGCACTGTGCTGGAAGGCAACCAAGTGCTTGCCAAGTGGATCCGCTTCAAAGGTTTGCCGCATGGGCTGTTGTTTGCCACCCGGCCTTACAACCTGCCGGAGCTGTTTATCCTGAACAAGGCGGCCTACGATGCTGCGGCGCACGGCGCCATGCAAGCTGTCGTCCTCGCCGTACGCGGCTTCGAGCTTGGTAATGCCGCGCCTGCTTTCGATAAGCACGGCGTGCTACAGATCCCGGATGGCCAGCCCCAGCCCAAGTACGGGATCGCCGTCTCCAGTTGGAAAACGCAGATGGCGAGCTGGACAGCTTCGGTCATGCGCATGCCCGATCCTGATGCCGAGCGTTACGCGCGCTTGTGCCGTTTGCTCGATGCTGTGATTGCTCAGCCACGGCACAGTCGTTATCTGGTGTTGCCCGAGCTGGCCTTACCCGCGCACTGGTTCATCCGTATTGCCCGCAAGCTTCAGGGGCGTGGCATTTCGTTGATCACTGGCATTGAATACCTGCACGCCAGTAAAGGGCGCGTGCGCAACCAGGTTTGGGCTGCGCTGTCGCATGATGGACTGGGCTTCCCTTCGTTGATGATCTACCGGCAGGACAAACAGCGCCCAGCCCTGCATGAGGAGCGGGAGTTGCAGCGTCTGGCTGGGCTGGAGTTGAAACCCGACAAGGCTTGGAAAACACCGCCCATTCTGCAGCACGGAGACTTGCGTTTTGCTCTGCTGATTTGCAGCGAGCTGACCAACATCAGTTATCGCGCCGCCCTGCGCGGCAAAGTGGACGCGCTGTTTGTGCCTGAGTGGAACCAGGACACCGAAACCTTCAATGCCCTGGTGGAGTCCGCCGCGTTAGATATGCACGCCTACATCATCCAGTGCAATGACCGTCAATACGGTGATAGCCGCATTCGCGCTCCCGCAAAAGACAGTTGGGCGCGTGATGTGCTGCGGGTTAAGGGCGGTGTGACCGACTATTGCGTGATCGGCGAGATTGATGTTCAGGCCCTGCGCCAGTTCCAGAGCAGCTATCGCTCCCCGGCCAAACCGTTCAAACCGGTGCCGGATGGATTTGAAATTGATTATGGCCGAAAGGTATTGCCGGCGGGAGAAATAAATGAGTGATAACCGTAGCATCTGCCGAGAGCTGGGTATGGAAGACTTTTTTTTTCGAGCTTCGGCTGTTGATTTTGCGAAGATTCCAGGAAAACCAATTGCTTATTGGTTTTCAGAGAATGCATCGGATAACTGTGCTAAATATCCGTTGCTTTCAAAGTTTTCGGATGCAAAGTCAGGAATGTCGTCTTGTAACTCCGACTTGTTTTTGAGGCAGTGGTTTGAAGTCTCACTTGTATCAATAAACAGGACTTCTAAATCTCATGAAGATGCCCGTGGCTCCAGTAGAAAATGGTTTCCCTACAATAAGGGTGGTGGAAATCGAAGATGGTTTGGTTATAACGATGTTGTTATTAACTGGGGGGGTGAGGGAGCTGATATAAAAAAATTCGTTGTCAATAATCTGAAGGATCCGAACACTACGCACTGGTCAAGGAGGCTTTTTAATCTTGAGTATTTTTTTCAGGTAGGCTTAACTTGGTCAGCCGTTACCTCTGGGAGGTTTTCTTGCAGAGAAGTTTCTGTTGGTATAATTCCTGGAACGGGTAGCAAAACTTTGTATGATCTAAGCGGCGCCACAAAAGAGGTGGTTTTTTGTCTGCTAAATACGGTTGTCTCCTCGCACTATCTGTCCGTGTTCTCTCCAACATTGAATTTTGAAGCTGGTGATGTCGTAAAACTTCCAGTAAATGACTCAATTCAATCAGATGAGTTAAAGAGCGCGAGCTTGGTTCAGCTTTCAAAAAACGATTGGGACTCCTACGAAACCTCCTGGGACTTTACCAACCTTCCGTTGCTGGATCCCGAAAACCGCCAGCTCACGCTCCTGGCTGCTTACCAAAGGTTAATTGTTCAGTGGCGCGAGATGACCCAGGAAATGAAGCGTCTGGAGGAAGAAAATAACCGCATCTTCATCGACGCCTATGGTCTGGAGGATGAGCTGACACCCGACGTGCCGCTGAACGAGATCACGCTCACCTGCAACCCGTATTACCGCTACGGCGGTGATAAGAGCGATGAAGAGTTGGAGGCGGTGCTACTGGCCGACACCATGCGCGAGCTGGTGAGCTACGCCGTGGGCTGTATGTTCGGTCGATATAGCCTGGACAAGCCGGGGCTGATCTTGGCCAACCAGGGTGAAACGCTGGCGGACTATCTGGCCCAGGTGCCGCAGCCTACGTTCCCGGCCGATGACGATAACGTGATCCCGCTGCTCGATCGTGACTGGTTCCCCGACGACATCACCCTGCGTTTCCGTCAGTTCCTGCGCGTGGCCTTTGGTGATGCGCACTATGAGGACAACCTAGCCTTTATCGAACAGGCGCTAAACGTCAAGGGCAAGCGAAACTTCAGCCTGCGCGACTACTTCCTGGGCGAGTTCTATACCGATCATGTGAAGCGCTACAAGAAGCGTCCAATCTATTGGCTGTTCAGCAGCCCCAAGGGCACCTTCAGCGCATTGGTCTACCTACACCGTTACCGTCCGGACACCGTCAGCGTAGTGCTCAGCTACCTGCGCGATTTCCGCAAGAAGCTCGCTTCGCGTCTGGATTATCTGCAGCAGGTAGCTATCAACCCCTCTTCCAGCCAAAGCGAAAAGACCAAGGCCAGCAAGGAAGCCGATGCCATCAAAAAACAGCTCATTGAGCTGGATGATTACGAGCGCGATACGCTTTATCCGCTGGCGACAGAGCAGGTCGAGCTGGATCTGGACGATGGCGTTAAGGTCAACTACCTCAAGCTGGGCGCAGCCCTGAAGAAGATCGTCGGGTTAGACGCCAAGGGCGAGGACTGATCCGTACATGAGTAACCTCAAGATTACCCAGGCGCTGACGAACCTATTTGAGAAGCAGCGTATTGTCTTTTGGTACGACAACCGTCTGGAGTTTCGTGCAGATTTCGAATCGCTAGAGCTGCCGGGTGTCGAGAAAGTCGAGCTGGCCAACAACGAGTTCGGTGTTAAGTACCGCATCCTGCGCGAGCAGCCCGAGCAGAAGTTTCTGCTTTATCGCGAAGGTGCCGAGCCGGCCTATCTGGAGAACTGGTTACTTGATGTACAACTGGCTAGCGGCAACACCTTCCGTACGGATCAGCTTGCCCTTTGGCTGGCTGAGCTGGAGTTAGGGCCTGACTGTTATCCGGTGCTGGAGGAGCATGCAGCATTCTTCGCTGCGGCCAAGCGGCGCGAACAGTTGCGTAAACTGCTGCAGTCGGGCGACTCGCACAGTATGCTGCGCTTCAAAATGCTCGCCGTGTGTACAGGCTCCGAGCCACGATTGGATGTGATTCTTGAAGAGCTGCTGGCTGAGCTCGCCAATGCGGAAGTCACACGCATCAAGCTTATTGAAACAAGTGGCCTGGATAGCTTCCTCTGGGAGCAGATGAAGCGCGCCTACGGTTATGTGTCGCAGCAGCCGGGACTGCACGATTTCGTGATCGAGCTGTTCAAGGCTTGCTTCATGATGGGCACGGATCCTGAGTACAAGTCGCGCTTGTCTGCAGAGTCCTTAGTCTTTCTCCGGCGCTGGAAGGACAGTCGGTCACACGAAAGCAGTTTTGAAATGCTGTCTACGCAGTGTGCAGAGGTGCTACAGATTGGTGACAAGCTGCATAAGCTTGATTATCGAGCCCTCCTGGATCTTGATTACTTTGAGCTGATCGACCGTAAGATCCTCAGTGAGCTGGTTCGCGCGACTGTTGCCCGAACGGCGACTGCTGCCGATGTCGAGCAATCTGTGCGTCAACGGCGCCAGAGCCATTGGTTCAGCCATTTCGAGGATGTCTATCTGGCTCTGGATCAGGCTGCGCAGTTCTTGCAGACGCTGGATGCTGCCAAGCTGGAAATGACCTCCTTGGCCGATGGCGTGGAGAAGTATGCCAAGAGCTGGTACAGGCTGGATCAGCTGTATCGCAAGTTTGTCTATCACGCGCGCAAGTCTGGCCAGGCCTCCTTGCTAGAGGCGCTAAGCGCCCAGATCGAAAACCAGTACACCAACAACTATCTAGCGCGTCTCAATGATCGTTGGCAGCAGTTTGTGGACTCTGCTCCGAGCTGGACGGCTGCTCCGATCATGCTGCAGCGGAATTTCTTTAGCCGCTGCGTAAAACCTTTCCTGGAGCGCAAGACCAAGGTCTGCGTGCTGATCTCGGATGCCTTCCGTTATGAGGTGGGTGAAGAGCTGCAGAGCCTGATTCGCCGTGAAGACCGCTTTGAGGCCGAGCTTGAGCCGGCGCTTTCCATGCTGCCGAGCTACACGCAACTGGGCATGGCTGCATTGCTACCTAATCAGGCACTGCAGCTGGCTGAAAATGATAGTGGTGACGCGTTGGTGGATGGTCAAAGCGCTCAGGGCTCGGCAAATCGCGGAAAGATCCTGGCCGCTGCAGTGCCGACTTCCGCTGTTGTGTTGGCCAAGGATCTGCTGGCTATGAATCAGGCGGACTCGCGGGCGCTGCTACGGGATCACGATGTGGTTTACGTCTACCACAACCTGATCGATAAGACTGGCGATACTCGAGATACCGAGGAGCGGGTATTTGCTGCGGCAGAAGAGACATTGTCCGAGCTTGTCCGCCTGGTGAAGAAGCTGACCAACGCCAATGCCAGCAACCTGCTGGTCACTGCAGATCATGGCTTCATCTACCAGCACCGACCGCTGGAGGAGAGCGACTTTCTCAGCAACGTCCCGGAAGGCGACGAGGTGCTCTATCGCGACCGGCGTTTTGTCCTGGGGCGCGGTCTGCGCAACCAGGCCGGTTTCCGAACCTTCACCCCTGAACAGCTGGGACTTAAAGGATTGCTGGATGTACAGATCCCTAAGTCGATCAACCGCTTGCGTCTCAAAGGCTCTGGCAGTCGGTTCGTACATGGCGGTGCCACGTTGCAAGAAGTGGTGATCCCGGTTGTGCGTATCAACAAAAAGCGCCAAAGCGATGTGGGCAGTGTGGACGTCGAGTTCATCGGTGGCGGCAGCAGAAGCATCACGACTGGCCAGTTGGCCGTTGTGCTGTATCAGTCCGAGGCGGTCACGGAGAAGAAACAAGCTCGCCGATTGCGTGCTGGGTTGTACACCTTAGACGGTGAGTTGATTTCCGACTCGCATGAGCTGACGTTCGATTTCGCCTCCGAAAACCCGCGTGAGCGCGAGCTGTCGGTACGCTTCATCCTGAGCCGGAAAGCCGATGAGTCCAACAATCAGCAGGTCGAGCTACGGCTTGAAGAGCAGGTGGAAGGCACCTCGCATTTCACCCAGTACAAGGCCGCTCGGTATACGATTCGTCGTTCGTTCACCAGTGAATTCGACTTTTAATATAAGGAATTTAATTTGTGAAAATAATAAGGAATATATTTTTTATATTAACTTTATTGCCTGTGTGGGCTGTTGCTAGTGAGTCGCAGGGGGTTGTGGATGTTGAGCCGGTTCACTCCAATAGTCCGGAGTTTTCTAATCCTGAATGGGAGTATGGTGGATTTCAAATTTCTGTTGGGTTTGATTGCGATTCTGTTGAAAGTTTTTTGTGGCGGCCTGAGGTTTCTTGTGATGATCCATATTTGCAGGTGAGTGGATCGATAACTGTATATGGTGAGGCTTTTGTTAGGGTCGGTGATGTGCGGCTTGATGCCGAAGATTCGTGGGGGAGAACCGGCTCGACAAGTATGGGTGTTAAGATTTACAAAGAGATTGTCGCAAGTCATGATCCTGTGATTTATTTTGAGGCTGTTGGTCGGGACGTCTATTCGCAGTATGGCTCTAATAGGGAAGGGGCTTATGGGCGGAATATTAGGTTAATTGATTTTGAGTCACGGGTCGCAGAGTACATGTCTGCTCGGGAAAAGAGACAGCATGCCATTCTGGAGGATGATGTAAGGTACTGGTTTCTTTCTGTGGTTGCATGGGCTTTTGGAGTTCCACTAGCTATATTTATTTTTTGGTGGTTGATACGCAGGGTTGCCCCAGTTGCTGCTGGAATAAAGGATGGTTGTCCCGGGGTTATAAGGCGTGTCCGTAGCGGTATTTTTGATTTTAAAATCAGGCAGGCGGTGGTCGATGAGGCAGTGCGCCAAGTAACCCGCCAAAAGATTTCTGAAGTGGATGATAAAGACAAGGAGTCGTTGGTCAGGAGAATGCAGGAGGCGCTTGATAGGGATGATATTAGTGCGGCCAAAGAAATTTCTTTGATTCTTACAGAAAATAGTCGTGATAAAGATGTTTGACGGTTTGGGTTTGTTCGGGATTTAGAGGCCTTGGTGCTATGAGTCAGCTCGATGACAAGATCAACCAGTATTTCGCCGGTCTGGTCGTCCGCAAGGATCTGGTCAAGGCGGTGAAGGGTAACGCCATCGTGCCCTCCTATGTACTGGAGTACCTACTGGGGCAGTACTGCGCAACGAATGACGAGTCGACGATTCAAACCGGCATCGAGACAGTTAAAGAAATCCTGCGCAAGCACTATGTGCATCGCAACGAAGCGGGACTAGTGCGTTCGACCATCAAGGAGAAGGGGCGCCACAAGGTCATTGACCGGATAAGTGTTTCCCTCAACGACAAGGACGATGTGTACGAGGCCGAATTCGCCAACCTCGGGATAAAGAAGGTGCTGATCGACTCCAGCACGGTCAAGGCACATCAGAAGCTGTTGGTCGGGGGCGTGTGGTGCATCGCTGACTTGGAGTACGACTACACCGAAGACAAATCTGCTTCTCCCTGGGTGCTTGCCTCGCTAAAGCCTATCCAGATCTCCCGTTTTGATTTCGACGGTTATCTGGACTCCCGCAAGCAGTTCACTACGGACGAGTGGATTGATCTGCTTATCCAGAGCATCGGCTTCAATCCGCAGATGTTCGGCAAGCGCAACAAGCTCTTGCAGCTGATCCGTCTGATTCCATTCTGCGAGCGGAACTATAACCTGATCGAGCTAGGGCCGAAGGGCACCGGCAAGTCGCACGTCTACTCCGAGTTTTCGCCCCACGGCATCCTGATTTCCGGCGGTGAGGTGACGGTGCCCAAACTGTTCGTCCACAACGGTACGGGCAAGCTCGGCCTGGTCGGCTACTGGGATGTGGTGGCCTTCGACGAGTTCGCCGGCAAGCAGAAGCGGGTGGACAAGGCGCTGGTCGACATCATGAAGAACTACATGGCCAACAAGTCGTTCTCGCGGGGTGTGGAAACTCTTGGGGCCGAGGCCAGCATGGTGTTCGTGGGCAACACCGATCACACCGTTCCGTACATGCTCAAGCACAGCGACCTGTTCGATCCGCTGCCGGAGAAATTTCACGACTCGGCTTTCCTCGATCGCCTGCACAGCTACATACCGGGCTGGGAGGTGGACGTCATCCGTGGGGAGATGTTCTCCAGCGGCTATGGCTTTGTCGTCGATTATCTGGCCGAGATACTCCGTTCACTGCGCAGCCATGACTTCTCGGATCGCTACAAAGGTCTGTACACGTTGTCGGATGAAATCTCCACGCGTGATCGTGACGGTATCAACAAGACTTTCTCCGGGCTGATGAAGATCCTCTTCCCTCATGACGAGGCGACTGAGTCGGAGGTCGAGGATGTGCTGCGCTGTGCTATCGAAGGGCGTAAGCGGGTCAAGGATCAGCTGCTGCGCATAGACACCACTTATCCAGCTGTGCGTTTTGCCTATCAAGGAAAAGATGGTGTAGAGAGGCTGGTCAGCACTCTGGAGGAAGGGGAGTACCCGAACCAGTACCACCGGCGAGTGGCGAGTGAGGTTTCGGAGTCTGATCTGTTCGATACGGCTAATGTCGCTCCTCGCGAGCCGGTTAGCGATGCGGCCAGTCCTCAGCCCATTCAACAGCTTGCTGGCTCGGTGAGCAAAGAGCCGGAGCTGAAACCTCAGCACCTTGTTATTCAGGAGAACCAGCGCGGTGTCACCTTCGATAGGCTGTTTGGGCCCTATCTGAAAGGGGCTAAGCGGATCATCGTTATTGATCCGTACCTGCGGATGTTCCATCAACTGCGCAACCTCATGGAGCTGATGGAGACGATCAGCAAGCAGTTGGTTTCAGGTGAGGAAGTAGCTGTACATGTGGTCACCGTGGAGGATGAGTTCAATGGTGATCGCCAGACCGAAAGCCTGCAGAAAATTGCTGACGCATGTGCAGGGGTGGGTATCAAGTTCACTTGGGCGTATGACACGACAGGGACTAAGCATGATCGTGACATCACCACTGATACGGGCTGGAAAATCGTGCTTGGACGTGGGCTGGACATCTTCCAGCGCTTCGAACTGAACGACGCGTTTAGCTTTGCGAACCGGTTGCAGCAACACCGGCAATGCAAGGAGTTCAGTGCAACGTTCGTTAAGGTTGAGGATGCCAGCGAGTGAGTGATCTTGCTCCTGGTAACCAGGCAGAGCAAAAAAAAAGCAGACAGTGGCATGGTTACAGCCTTTCAGCTGTAACCACGTTTTCTGACCAACTAGCGTTCAGACTTCGGTGGCCGATTGAAGATCCAGCACGCCAACACCACAGCGATCAGTAATGGCGGAAAGCGCACCACCAGAATCACCAGTAGCAATATCGCAAGGCAGCCAGCCAGGATCCCGGCAAACATGAACGCGGCTGCGAACGTGCGTAGCAGTAGCTTCATATCGCCTCCTTACAGGTAGCCCAGTTCTGCCAGTGACACGCAGCCTTCGTTCCCCACCACGATGTGATCGAGCGTGCGCACACTGACGAGATTCAGCGCGTCTTGCAGTTTCGTGGTGAGGTTGCGATCCGCCATGCTGGGCTCAGGGTCACCCGAAGGGTGGTTGTGCACCAGAATCAGGGCAGCGGCGTTGTGCTCCAGGGCGAGCTTCACGACCTCCCTTGGGTAGACGCTGGCGCTATCCAGCGTGCCGCGAAACACTTCCTCAAATGCGATCACTCGGTGCCGGCTGTCGAGCATGAGCAGCGCGAACACTTCGTGCTCATAATCAGCCAGCAGCGCCTGCAGGTGACTGAATACCTCCTTCGGCGATGTCAAGGCACGTCCTTTGCGCAGGCGCAGACTGGCCAGTTGCCTGGCCATCAGTAGAATGTCGTTTTCCGTCACCGGCGAATCGACCAAGTAGGTGCCGGTCGTGTCACTGGCTTTCAGCTTGTGCAGGCGCATGGCGTCCTCCTTGGTCTGAGGGTGTGTTTTGACGAGCGGCCTGTGCATCGAGCTTTTCAGCCAGGCTGGGTTTGGTTGGGTGGAGTGAAGCGGTGGGCGCTGATGCAGGTGCCTCACCCTCGGGGTAGAACTCTTCCACGATGGCACTGACATCCTCCTCGCTGTCCTCGAAGGCACCATTACCGAAGCCACGTCGTGCAGCTTCATCTAGCGCGGCCTGATTGAAGCCGGCAGCTTGGCGCCGTGAATCGAGTTCATTGGCGGTCACCAGAGCTTCAGCCATGTCCATGCCGCCGCGTACCGTCAGATCGGCGTAGAAGATTGGCGTGCCATGGCTCTGGCGAGTCGACTTCCCGCGTAGACGTAACTCCAGCGGCAGACAGGCCAGGCGGTTACCCGAGATGGCCTGGAAGTAATGCAGGCGAGCGGCGAGGGTGCGGATGCTGTTGAAGCCGGTGGTGCGGAACACGAAGCTGCCCAGCGGATCCTCATCGCCAATGACCACGTTCAGTCGGCCGTAGGGCTTGCAGGCACCGCCTTTGGCGAGCGGACAGGCATCCGGCGAAGGGCAGGGCAGCGACTGCATGCCGTCCTGGGTAACGCGCTTACAGGTCTCACCATTGCCCACGCACAGTGGCCGGCCAGACTGCCGGTCGAACAGCGTGTAGTCAGCCCGGAAATTCAATTCCGGCTCGTTGAACAGTAGGCGTACCGGGATGCTGCGCAGCTTGTCGTCCTTGCTCTGCCGCAGCTCGTCATTGAGCGGGTGCAGTAGCCAGCCGTCCTTGCTTTGCACCTGGGACGTGATGGTGAATTGGTCATCCTTCTCCGGCAGGCGCTTGCCGTTCTTCTCGATGACCTTGCCGATGGAAATCCGCCCGAGTACCGGCGGAGTGATAGCCAGACCTTTGAGCATAGTCGTTCTCCTGAAAATGAAAAAAGGCCAGCCACGCAGCGCAAACTGCATGGGCTGGCCAAGGGGAGGGAGTGATGAGAAGAGGTTGGAATCAGCTGATCAGGAAGCGCCGTGCTCCGGGTTTGATCAGTGAGTATTTGGATTGCAGGTGGGGCCGTTCCTGATCCTCGGGATCGGCCTTGGGTATGGCAGAGTCGCGTCCAGTTTTTCTAGCCACAGCCCTGCTGCCATTTGTAGAAGTAAGCCCCACAGCGGCAGCGGCATCCGAACTGCCGATACCTTGCTTGCGGATCTACAGCCGGTCCTCGCGGGGCAGCCCCTTGGTACTGACCAAGCGCAGGGCAGGACGCGGCTTGCTGGTGCGGTCCATTGAAGTCGCTTTCATGATGCTCACCTTGCAGGCATAAAACACCCTGTGAAGGCAACCTTCACAGGGTGTTTGCGGGTGGCTCTTTAACCAGAAATGTCGGGTAAAGATGTCCTGTTAGGACTATTGCTTTGTTACATGACTCTGCCGTTAAAAACGAACATGGTTTCGCCTTCTTTCTTGATGCTGAGTTTGTTGCCTTCAGCGAAGCTCTCGACTTCCTCTGAGCAGCCATCAATGCTGGCCTTTCCATCGACATGTTCACCTTTGGTATCGAAACTCACCACGTAGGTGGTAGCCGGACAGCTCATGCCTGACTCCCCCGTGGATACAATCAGGATGTACTTGTCAGGACCAAAAGCGTAAGCCTTATTGATAACGACGTAGCCAGTACTATCTGCGTACTCAACGACTGACTCCAGTAGGTTCATAATGCCTGCTCGGGATTGGTAAGTAATGGCGTTTCCACTTTCCATAGGCGTGACTGTAAAAGGCCCTGCTGCTCCGTCAGTAACCAAAACGGATTCATAGATAGCACTGTGGGCAGCAGTCGAGTGCTTGTCTTGCCAATCTGTCCAAGTGAGTCCCGTTCTACGCTTGAACAATGTGTCGACAGCTCCAGCGTTTGCTCCGCCGCGAGTATAAAAGTCTCTAAGTTCACGCCCTGCTTGAGCATAGGATATTGCCGGCTTTCCAAACAGAGGACCTTCCCCAGATCTGTGGGCTACAATCTCGTCTCCGGAGCCTTGTATGTAATACATTAATTCGGTTTGCGCCAAAATAGTACCAGGCACCTCTGCAAAAACTTCACCTGTGACGCTGTTTATACAAGATCCGTTGCTGCAGTACCCTTCTTGCCAATTAGGACCTACATGTGGGGTTCCCTTGGAGTCTGTATATGAGACCTCGCGCGGCCAGGCAATAATTGTGCAGTTTAGAACCTTTGTAATGTCTTTTCGGCTGGGGTCGTGGATTCGTTGCCAAACACAAGGAATTGCTTTTGGATAAGCTTCAACGTCATGTTCCGGGGGGTAGTTAGGAACTTGGTTTTCATAAGGGATGTTGTAAGCCATCGCTGAGCCGGTTGATGTAGTGAGGGCGAAGGCTAAAATGTTAATAAATTTTCTCATGATACTTCCTTATGTTTCATTGTTAATAAGCGTCTGTGTTAGCCTGGTGGCATGTTGATATCATTTTTGACAGATGCCAGCAATCGGTCCCAACGCAAATTGCATGGGTTTGCCAAAGATTTTTGTCAGCCGACTATGAAGCGCCGCGCACCGGGTTTCAGTAGTGGGTACATGGCCTGCAGGTAGGGCTTGTCCTTGAGCAGTTGAGCGACATCGAGACCGATGCTGTCCTTGGCCTTGCGCCAAGTGATGTAGCCGCTGGAAAACTCCGCCCGGCAGGCTTCGCCCATGGCCTGTTGCAGCATCTGCTTGAGCTCGGCTTCACGCTTTTCCTTGTCAGCAATCGACTGACGCACGGCTTTCAGCTCGATGTACGCAGCAGAGAGCCCAGCATGCTGGCTGAAGTCGATGACTTGGCCGTTGTCCTCCGGGTAGAGGCAACGCAGTGCCGACTCAGCTGAGGCTGTGCCATCTGCTGGCGGTGGGGTGTCGGTTTCTACGTAGTGCCAGAACTGGCGCTCCAGCTCGATCAGGCGAGCAATCATCTGCTCATCTCGCTCGATGCGGTGGATCTCCAGTGTCTGACCACCCAGCAGTACCGCTACATCCGCCGCCTGCTTGCCCGTGACGGCGAGCTGGTGCATCACCTGCAGCTGGACATACTCCGGCACGCCCTCTTTCCATAGGCGTGCGCCGTTTATGCCGGCTGTCTTGCATTCGAGGATCTGCACATCGTCTGCCCCGATTACCTCGCGGTCGATGTTGGCCAGCATCCAGGGCAACTCCGGATCAGGATGCTGCAGCACAGCGTTGATGCGCCGTACCTTGTTCTTCGTGCGCTTGCTGTAGTGCCAGGCCACGATGGGTTCCAGGACGTTGCCCCAATACATCGGGCTTTCCTCATCCTGTGGGTCGGCCTTGGGCAGGCCAGCATCACGACCGGTCTTCTCCATCCAGAGTTCCAGCTGCGATTTGTAGGGGTTCAGACCGACTGCAGCTGCAGCATCCGAACTCCCGATGCCTTGCTTGCGGATCTGCAGCCAGTCCTCGCGTGGCAGTTCCTTGGTGCTGACCAGGCGCAGAGCCGGGCGGGATTTGCTGGTGCTGCGGTTCAATGAAGTAGCTTTCATCATGTTTCTCCTGCAGGCATAAAAACGCCCAGCCAGCACAAGGCTGACCGGGCGTTTATGGTGGTAGGTGGATGGCTAGTTAGGGATATGCCTTTGACATATCCCGCTTGATTGGCACAATGGGCTATACGTAAGGCATATCCCCAGGAGGTTTCCATGGAACAAGGTGCAGTTTTTCAGAGCAACCGCAGTCAGGCGGTGCGTTTGCCCAAGGCGGTTGCGCTGCCTGAGGATGTGAAGCGGGTGGATGTAGTGGTAGTTGGTCGGGCCCGAATCATCACGCCGGCAGGCGAGGCCTGGGACGTCTGGTTCGATGGCGAAGGTGTGACCGCTGACTACATGGCGGATCGCGAGCAGCCTGCAGATCAAGAGCGAGATGCGTTCTGATGCTGAAGTACATGCTTGATACCAACATGTGCATTTTCACGATCAAGAATCGCCCTGAGCAGGTGCGGGAAGCCTTCAAGCGCCATTCAGGGCAGCTGAGCATCAGCACTGTCACCCTGATGGAGCTTATTTACGGCGCCGAGAAGTCCGCTAATCCCGAGCGTAATCTGGCGGACGTTGAAGGTTTCGCTGCGCGCTTGGAAGTACTGCCTTACGACGCTCAGGCAGCGGCTCATTCCGGGCAATTGCGAGCTGAGTTGGCTCGTATCGGCAAGCCTATTGGCCCGTATGATCAGATGATTGCAGGACACGCACGTGCCCAGGGACTGATTCTGGTCACGAATAATCTTCGTGAGTTCGAGCGAGTCCCAGGTTTGCGCGTCGAGGATTGGGTGAACGCCTGATTAAGGGCGATCATTTAATGCAGAGCAGCTGAACAACCCCTGATCACCCTTGTGGCGATCAGGGGTTGTGTTTATGCCGCATCAGCTTAAGCGGCGAGCTGCAGCGCTGCGTCCAAGGCGCGTTGCTTGATCTGCGCGCCCTGGCCGAACCAGGCAGAGTCCAATCGATACTCAATGCTGCGCGCCCGGCGTTCGTGATCGACGTACTCGGTCACGGCATTGAGCAGGCCCCAGCCAGTGCCGCGTGCCGAGTCGAGCTGACTGCCCCGGCCACGGCCTTCGTACAGCTCCTGCACTTTGCGCAGAGCGCGCTCGTTCGGCAGCTGTTCAGGAAGCGGACCGGTCGGGCTGGTCTCACACATCACGTTCATAAAGAAGCCCAGTGCCTCATGCCACTGCACCTTGCGTTCCGCCAGGTGGCGCATGCGGTACATGAAGTCGTCCCATTGCGAGGCGGCGACACCAAGCTGCTTTTTCACCAGCTCACCATCGAAGCGGGTGCTGTGCGGCACCTTGATCGCACGGCTGGTGCCGTCCAGGGCGATGGTGAGGGTGTTATTGCAGACCACGCGAATGGTGGTGGGCGTTGCCGTGGTGGCCAGAGTGCCGTCGCAGGAAGTGGCCAACAGTAGGTAGCCATTCACCTGGTCGTTACCCTTGAGTGCAGCGCCCTGGCCGGTGCGTGCCAGCGCCCAGAACTTGCGACCCCCCTTGAGCACGCCAGCAGTTTCCAGCTCGTAGCCGGAGACCTCGGTCAGGTCGCGATAAAACTCCAGGACATCCTTTGGCTGCACAGTGTGATAGCGCTGCGAGACCACCGACAGCGGTGCCTTGGTGTCCGAGCGGTAGAGCACTTTCTGTTCCTGGAATGAGTGGATCGCGCCCAGATGGCCGATGGCATCCGACTTGAAGTGCACAGGGCTTTCCAGGATCTGCCAGTCCATGCCGGCTTCGCGTTGCCAGACTTCGATGGATTGTTTCTGCGGCAGGTTGTTGCCCAGACCGTGCCACGGGGTAGCGCCAGCGTAAGCCATGGTTTCGATGAGATGAGCCATTACAATACTCCTTCTACGTATGTATACGTAATAACGTTTCGTATATCGGTACGATGAGTTCAACGCTCATTTTGTGTAAAGGCAGTGCCGCAGTGATGGCACTCATAGTTGTCGAGTACGTGAGAATCGAACTCTTCACCCATCTTGGCGCCGGCCAGCCCCCCGGCAGTTCCACCTGCCAGGCCGCCCAGAATCGCCCCAGCCAGGCTACCCAGCGTAATACCCACGGGGCCAGCGAAAGCACCTATAAGCGCGCCGCTTTTTGCGCCAGCCATAGCGCCTGCTGCTCCGCTCGCCGTGCCGCCAACGGCACCAATAGCGCCCCCGACTTTCCGACCATGATTGCGCGCTACAACTCGAAGAGAACCGCAGGAAGGACAGCAAATACTCATCATTCAGACTCCTGTTCAAAAGAGGATACCCAGAGGTAGAAACGAGCCTTTCGTGCTCGTCTTCCCATGGGTAATAAAGGTCTGAAATATTTTTGAATCGCGCAGCGTGTTAGCAGCGTTCATGATTCCCGGCTCGTTGGCCAGCGAAGTATCCGCTGCACTGCGTGGATTCACGCATTGCCGGTTTCGAGGCTGAAACTGCCCCTTTCGGGGGGCGCCGTCTGGTTTAAGTTTAATGAAAGCGCTCGTACCAAGATCCTGAAGATGACTCAGCTATACCGGTGCGAGTGACCCGGCCGAACCTCCAGCATCGTGATCTGTTTGTGAGCATCGGATAGACAGCTTTCACGACTGCTGCTACCTTATTGAAAGGTAATACCTTTAGATAAAGAGGGCTAACCATGGCCACTTCAATCAAAATTGATGACAAGCTAAAAGGCCGCATTCAGCAGTTGGCGAGCCAACGCCAGCGCTCGTCTCACTGGATCATGCGCGAGGCAATCACCCAGTACGTCGAGCGTGAGGAGGCCCGTGAGAGCTTCAAGCAGGAAGCCCTGGCATCGTGGGCGGCGTATCAGGAAACCGGACGGCATTTGACCAGCCAAGAAGCTCGGACCTGGCTCGGTAGCTGGGGTACAGATACTGAGGCAGAGTTGCCCAAGTGCCACGACTGATCGTCACGGAAGGCGCGGCGAAGGGCCTGGAGCGTTGCCGGCGATTTCTCTCCGATAAAGATCCGCAGGTCGCGCGCCGTGCTGCACAAGCAATCGAGCGCCAATTCGCTCGATTGGAGGAAAGTCCGGAAGTAGGGCGTCCATTTCCAGATCTGCCAGAGCTGCGTGAGCTCATCATTGAGTTTGGTGACTCAGGTTACGTCGCGTTGTACCGCTATGAGCGCGCAGATGACACCGCCTATGTCTTGGCCTTTCGCCATCAAAAAGAAGCTGGCTACTGAGGCTGGACAGCAGCTTTCGGGCTCCCGGCAAGAATCGACTCCAGCCTCTCTCCCAATAACCGCCATGCTTCGGTCTTTTCCTTGGCGTAATCGTGGTGCAGGTAATGCCGGCGTACCTTGGAGCCACCCAGCAGGTGGTTCTGGCAGCGATCAATGATTTCCAGCGTGACACCGAGCTCCTGCATCATGGTTGCACCTGTGCGACGCAGGTCGTGTGGTGTCCATTCGCCCTTTATGCCCTTGCTCAGTACCAGTGAGTCGTCATGATGTCGGCCAGCCAAAGGCTTGGTACGGTTTTTGAACCGGCACTGCCGGTCTCCGATTAGCTTGCTGACAGTCTTGGTATCAACGTGGCTTTTACCGTCCTTGCTGGGGAAGCAGAACGGTGTATTACCGGTTTCTTTCTGCAGTCGCTGGAACTGCGCGATGGAAAAAGCTGATAGGAACACATGGTGATCCTGACGTTTGCCTTTATGGCCTTTGGTAGCCTCGGCAGGGATGAACCAGGTGCCTTTCTTCAGGTCCAGGTAGCGCCACTCGGCCTTAAGCAGTTCGCCGATACGACATAGGGTGCTCAGGCAGATCCACAGAGCGCACTGGACTCGCGTGTTGACCGGGCGAATGCCGGAATACTTCTGGCCAGCGGGAAGCTCTTCGTAGTCTTTCTCTAGGCGTTCGAGGATGTCACGCAGCTCGCGAATCTCGTCGGGGGAGAGCAGGCGGTCGCGTTGTTCTTCATAATCGTGATCGAGCAGCTTGCTGACATCTATAAGATCGGCTGGATTGCCGTCAGTCATCAGGCCTCGCCAGGGTTTGCGTTTCTCACCCCAGCGGAGCATCTGGCCAATGTCGTTGTTGCGGATAACGACGGTGCGGTTCAGGCCACGGGCTTTGACTGAGCGCAGCACCGCGAGTAGATCCTTTTCGGTCAGGTGGCGCAGTGGTTTCTTGCCAATCAGCGGTAGGACATCTTTCTTGAAGCTGCGGGTCAGTTCGGCATTGCCATCCTGGCGGGAGACGCCGTCGCGAATCCATTCGTCGAAGAGGTCCGCCACCGTCTTGTTTTCGGCCGCTTGGCGTTCGGCTTCGGCGATGGTCGCTGCTACTGCGGCTTGAGCTTCTATCTTGGAAGCTTTGCGAGCAGCGGTTGGATCGATGCCTTTTGCGGCCGTCGCTCTAACCTCATCACGATCGGCGCGAATCTGAGCCAGAGACTTTTTCGGCCAGCTACCCAGGCGGTGGTCGCGTTTGACTCCGTCCAGTTTGAACTCATAGCGAAACAGGACAGTGACTCCGCGAATACCGGCGCGGACTTTGGCGACAAGGCCGCCATCCTCGCGAAGTGTCTTGCCATCGTCGGCTGCGGTTAGTGCCTCCAACTGTTTCGCTGTCAGCTTTGCCACTCTCTACCCCTTGCTTGATTCGGTTGACTACGAATTTTGCCCCACTTTTGCCCCACCGAACTGCGTGGCTGGTGGTGGACGGTATTGGACGCTATGGGATGTGATATTAGCCTGTAAGCCCCGTATTTACTAGGCTTAAGCTTGTCCGTCAGTGTCCGATAGGATCTATTGGAATCCACCAAATAAGCGCATGGGGTGCAAGGGGTCGAGTGTTCGAATCACTCCGTCCCGACCAAAACTATACGATTTAGGCCCGTTCAGGAATGAACGGGCCTTTTTCGTTTTGCGCATGGGGCACATAGGGGGACCCATCCCCTATATTTGTTCCGCTGCATGTTCAATGCGGTGCTGTGGCGCTGCACGGTAGCCTGTCTAGGCAAGGGCGAAGGTGTCGCCGCTGCGATCTGGGCGGGTCGGTCCTGCCTCACGCTCCGGGCGTTGGGCTGGCCCACTGGGCAACAAATGCACCGATTCTTTCCGCGATGCGGCTCTCGACCGTGCGCAGGCGCAGAATGGGGATGCCGCTTTTCGCTAGGACGCCATTCTTTATAGCGTCCCGCGCCGCCTGGTCGGGCCGATCGTGGGAGCCGCCATCGACGTCGATCACCCCCACCGGGGTTTTACCTACTTTGAAATAAATCACGAAATCACAACTGGCGCGCGCCATGAAGGCCCGCTCACGGTCGGTCCAATCCTGACTAATTGGCGATGCGATCTGATCCAGCTTGATCTGCGCGTGGTACATCAACGGCCGGTACGCCGGAGCGGACAGCACCTCGCGCAACAGTTGCGCCACGATCTGCTCGGACTTGTAGCGTGAGTCACCAAGCCGCAGGCGGGCATCCAAGCGCGCCAGAGACAGGTCAAACTCCCGATACAGCAAGTCAAAGGCCGATACCACAGGGGCATGCACGATTTGCTCGTCCTGCGCGTAATAACTGATATAGCGCATCAGGGCCGCGATGTGGCCGTTATTGGCGGTAAATACTTCATCGCCCGTTACCAGCGTGAAGCGGTGCTTGGCGCGCGATACCGCCACATTGATCATGCGAGGGTCATCGACAAAATCCAGACGTTTACGCTCTTGGTTGTAGCGTTTCTTGTCCAACACGGTGGAGAAAACAATCTCGTCGCACTCTCGGCCCTGGAACTTGTGCACGGTGTCTCTGACGAAATCCGCTGGCAGGTGCGTGCCGGAGAGGTTTACTTGTGCCCGGAACGGCGCGATGAAGCCGCGCCCGTCGCCGTCCAGTCCGACCGGCTCTCCCTCGTTCTCAAGCAGCTTGAGCAGAGAGTCCAGCTCGCGCAGGTTGACGTTTTGGCGGGTGTGATTGCCCTTGGCGGTCACCACCAGACGCAGTGGCGCTTCGCCCTTGTCCTCGGTCATCGGCACCCGTGCGTTGTTATAGAACTGTTGGTTGCAGAACTGAATGATCCTGGGATGGCAGCGGTAATGCTCTTTCAGCAGGGTTCTGGGAAGCGCTTCCTTGAACACGCCAATGCACGAGTCGAGGAGGCTGTAGCGCTCGCAGTCGTAGGCATCGGCGGGTGCCTTGAGGCCCACTGCCGCGGGAATATGTGCCAACTGGCGGTTGTCGCCGACGATGATCAGATTTCTCGCGCAGCCCAGCGCTAGAATGCCCGGCACGATGTCTTGCAGCGAGGCTTCGTCGATGACCACGTAGTCAAGGATTGCCCCCGGCGCGATCGAATTGACGATGGAGTGCGTGCCGCTGCCGAGGATCGGGAAGCGCTTCACGAAGGCATCGAACCGTTGGCGGTACGTGTTGGCATCGAAGCTGTTCGACGGCGGCGTCTGGCGTTGTAGTTGCTGCTTAAGATGACGCATCGACGCCGTTTTCAGTTCATCTAGCAGGGCCGTGAAATTTCCCCGTGCCAGCGATTCGCGGCACACCTGCAGCTCTGCTGTCGTGTCTTGCACCGCCTTGTCGTAGTAATGCAGTTGCAGGGCATGAAAGACGGACAGGCGCGCATCGCCCTGGGCGAATGGTTTGGCGCGGAAAATCCTGAAGTTGAACAGCAGCTCGACGCGATCCTTGAGGCGGATGCGTTGCTCACCGAGATAGGCCAGGTAGGCCATTAGGTCTGCTGTCTTGCGCGGCGACAGTCTGTACTTATCCAGTGAGTTGGCAGCCTGTATGCCGCTGTCTGCCAGCCACTGCTGCAAGTGGCGTCGCTCGATTGCTAGCTCATCGAGCTTGGCCTGCAGTTGCGCCGCCCGATTGTGGTCGCGCAAGTGTTGCTTCAAGCGGCCCAGCAAAATTTGAATCTCTTCCAACGACGGTGCGGGTTCGGGCTCGCTCAAAGGCCAAGGCGGCAGATCTGCAAAGAAGCCCTTGCGGTTGTCTTGATTGCCGAGTTTGGCGATCAGATGGCCCAGGCCGCATTTCTCCAGCTTCTCGTAGACGTTTTCCACCGCCGCATTATTGTTGGACAGCACGGCAACCGTCTGTCTACGCAGCAGGATATTGGTGAGGATGTTGAGGATGGTCTGGGTCTTGCCCGTCCCCGGTGGGCCCTCGATCACGCTGACCTGTGCGCGAAAGGCTTGCTCGACTGCCGCGAGCTGACTCTCGTTCAGACCGAACGGATAGATCAGCCCCTGACCCAGCGCCAGCGTGCCATTGCGCCCGGTACAGTAGGCCTGCAATGCGGTGTCGGCACTGGCGGGTAGTTTTTCCAGTTGGCGCACTACATTCGCGGCAATCTCACGCTCGGTCCTTGACTCGGCGCGATCCTTCCGGGCATTCGCCACGGCTAAGAAATATCGAAAGACTGGCGAATCCTTCATTGCGGTTGGCGCGGCAAAACCGATGCCCTCTGTCTTATAGACATAGGGCTTTTCGGCATCTGGATAGTGCACGACCGCATATCGCTCGCCGTAGATCGTAGCTTTGGCAATAGGCTTGACTATCGTGCTGCCGGGCTTGGTCAACAACATCTCACCTAACTCGCGGGTGGGCGAAACCCGACAGTCGCTAAGTGGACGCGTATAAGTTTTCTTGGAAGGGTAGCAACACGTTAACTGCAGGGTTTCGTACTTGTCGCTCCAGCGGATCGACCAGTCACTAATTTTCGCAGTCTTGTCCTCACCACCCATCTGAATCGAAACCATACATCTCTTATTCATGTGCGGATGACATCCGGCTGCGCCTGACGGCGAACATCGAGTTTCGCTAAATCACCAAGAAGAGTCATCTTGCCCTCATGACGTATAGAGCCGATAGGCAGCCCTGCAGTAGTTCATCAGCCTAGCTTCTATACCTGTTGAATGTAGGAGGCTCTTCGACTCCAAGCCGAAACGGGCGAGGTGTGCCAAGTGACCTAAGCACCCCGAGCTTTGCAGAACAACCTTTCAGCTAAGAAAGCATCGGTCGCTTTTGCTGAAAGCAGAGGTTTGCAGACGGGCAGATCGATTTGCCGCGTTGCCCTGCCAAACGGTGCGTTTCGCTGCACTTTTGGAATGCACTCCATGCCATATATCTTCCCCGTTTTATTTCGCGCATTCAGTGATGGCAACTAGGCTCCAAACTGAGCGTGCTATAGCTTCGAGTGTTCGATTCACTCTTCCTGAGCCAATGTGAATTTCAAAACGCGCCTATTCGGGCTGTTGCCAGTTTTAATGTCCGTCAGGCGTTTCTTAGTTAGGAAGTCACTCCCACTGGCTTAGCCCGGTAGCGGCGCTTTACCGTTGAGCCTGTTGCGGTTGACCAAGGTGTCTTGGCTGGCTTGAATGAGTGCGCAGGCCGCAATATCTCGCGCTGGTCGCCACTTTGCCCAGGCTAAAGGGCAAGCCGATCGCGTCGTGATGGGGCTGTGTTGGCAGTCTTCATTCGCTGCGCTAATCCGATACGGGCCTTTCGTTTTGTCAATTCGCCGCCGTCTTGTTTGGTTGGTCCTGGCCATTCTGCTGCCGACCTTGCTATTTGCGTTGTTCATCACCTACTCGGTTTATCAATCGCAGTGGAAGCGGGTTTCGGCCAGCATGCAGGAGACGACCCGGGCGGTAGCGCTGGCGGTAGATCGGGATCTGGCGCGTTATGAGGCAATCGCCTCGACGATCGCGATTTCGCCGGGCCTGGTTCAAGGCAACCTGGCGACCTTCCATGCGCGAGTACGCGAAGCAGTGGAGCCGTTGGGCTCCAGCGTGACGGTATTCGATCTCGACGGCATTCCTTTGATGGACACCCGTCAACCTTTTGGGGCGCCATTGCCGATGCCGCCGAGCCTGCCGCGGTTGCTTCCCAGCGCGGGTATGGATGTCAGCCCGTTGTATACCGATCCGGACGATGGCTCGCTTGCCTTCGCTATACATACCCCGGTGATGCGGAATGGCCGTGTCGTTTACTACCTCTCGATGGAATTCTCTGCGGCACAGTTGGGCGCGGTGCTGGTCGAGCAAGGATTGCCTGAACGTTGGCTTGGCGTCGTGCTGGACAGCCAGTATCGGATCGTGGCGCGTACACGCGATCCGGCGGCGCATATTGGCGAGCGTGCCAGCGAACATATTCGCAAGGAGCTTGTTGCACAGCCGGCTGGCGGCGGTGCCACCGAGTCGGTGACCCGTGATGGTGTGGAGGTCGTGACGTTCTTCAGTCGAGGCGGCAAATCCGGCTGGACGGTGCTGATCGCAATACCGCGTCATGAGTTACTGCAGAATGCGTTGGCCCCGCTTGGTGCCGTGCTGGTCGGTTTCATGCTGGTTCTGGGCTTGGCGTTAGCGCTCGCCTTTATGGTCGGACGAACGATCACTCGGCCGCTCGGGCAGCTGGATCGAGCGGCACAGGCATTGGCACGCGGGGAACGGGTAGATGCCCCTCCGACGGGAATGACGGAAACGGACAGAACGGCTTGGGTGCTGGCTGATGCGAGTCAGAAGATTCATCGCGCCAATGCGGAAATGGCCGAGCGGGTTGCCGAGGCGTTGGGCCAGGCGGAACGTTCGCACCAGGCGCTGTTGCAGGGGCAAAAGCTCGAAGCGCTGGGACGGCTGACCGGTGGCATTGCGCATGATTTCAACAACCTGCTGCAAAGCATGAACATGGGGCTTCAGTTGGCCTACATGCTGTCCACGAACGAGCGGGTAAAGCGTGCGTTGGAGTCGTGTCAGCGCTCCGTCACGCGGGGCACTCAGCTGACTCGCCAGCTGATGACCTTTAGCCGTAACCGGGCCGATGAGGCCAAGCCTGTCGATTTACGAGACCTTATTCTGGGCATGAGCGAGCTGCTCAACGGTGCCTTGCCGCGTCGCGTGCAGACGGTCCTGCATTTACCTGAAGGGGGCTGGCCGACGGTCGTCGATCCGTTGCAGTGCGAGCTGGCCATTCTGAACATCGCGCTGAATGCTCGCGATGCGATGCCTGATGGTGGGTGCCTGACCATCGGGCTGGTGGCTGCCCGGCTTGAAGTCGGTAATGAGCAGGGCTTAGCGGAAGGCCCCTACATCGAGCTCAGCCTGACCGATACCGGGCAAGGCATGACGAAGGATGTGATCGCCAAGGCGTTCGAACCGTTCTTCACCACCAAGGGCGTCGGGGAAGGGACCGGCCTCGGGCTTGCACAGGTTTACGGTTTCGCGCGGCAATCGAGCGGCGCCGTGACGATTCAGAGCGAGTTGGCACGAGGCACGCGCGTTTCGGTGTGGTTGCCTTGGGTCGACAAGGATGAAGTGCGAGACCTGCCTTGCGAGGCTGAAACGCCTATGACGGGCACTGCCCGCGTGCTGCTCGTGGATGATGACGCCGAAGTGCGGGACGTGGTGGCGCCGATGCTCGAACAGCTTGGTTATCGTGTCGAAGTAGCGGGAGATGCGGATGCGGCTCTTGCGCGGTTCGATGCGGCCAACCAGCCGGAAATCGACGTGCTGTTCTCGGACATCCTCATGCCCGGGAGTATGGATGGAGTCGGGCTGGCACAAACGGTGCGCGCGCTGTTCCCGGACATGCCGATCCTGCTGGCGACCGGCTATACCGAGCGGGCACCAGGGGAGCACGGCTTCAAAGTCCTGGCCAAGCCTTTCGATATCGAGGTGTTGGCCGCAGCGCTTCGTGACATCGCGAATACAGGGCGGCAGGGCGGGGCGGCCACTCCTAGTTAGATCGCCGCAGCGGCGGCTGGCTGCTATTGGAAATCCCGGCTGCGGACATCTAGCCCGGTCAGCAGAGGTGTGAGGTCGCTCAGGCGGCCTGCGATGACATGCCGAACGCCGCTGGCAGACTCCAGGTGCCCATCGACACGAAGCAGTCGCGACTGGATCAGCGGGCGCCGTTGGCGTTCGGCCAGGTCGCGCCAGACTATGACGTTGACCATGCCGAATTCGTCTTCGAGCGTGACGAAGATGACACCACTGGCGGTTTGCGGGCGCTGCCGCCCGATGACAAGACCGGCCACGCTAACCGGGCGACCATGCTCGATCATGGCCAGCTCCTGTGAGCTGCGGCAACGTCTGGCGTTCAGTTGGTCCCGCAGCATGAGCAAGGGGTGAGGGCCGAGCGTGGTGCCGAGGGTGGCGTAATCGTTGAGCAAGTCCTCACCGGCCGAAGGCAAAGGCAGGGTGATGGATGCTTCTACTGGGGTGGGCAAGCCGGAGAACAGGGGCAGCTGCGGCTCTACGCCAGCGATGACCCAGCGGGCCCGGTGCCGGTGACCAGCCAAACCACGTAAGGCCCCAGCATCGGCAAGCTGTTCGCGGGCGCGCGCTTCGAGGCCGGTGCGCAGGCAGAGATCAGGGATGTCCACAAAGGGCTGATGTTCACGTGCGGCCTCGATGCGGCGAGCATCGGCTTCACGAAGCCCGCGCACTAGACGCAACCCCAGGCGAATGGCAGGTTGTGCCTGGCCACATGGCTCGAGACTGCAGTCCCAGCCGCTATGACGGACGTCCACGGGGCGGATATCCAAACCATGGCGTCGGGCGTCCTGTAGCACTTGGTCGGGGTTATAGAAGCCCATTGGCCAGCTATTGATCAGGGCGCAGGCAAATGCGGCGGGTTCGTGGCGCTTGAGCCAGCAACTGGCATAGGTCAGCAGGGCGAAGCTCGCGGCGTGTGATTCGGGAAAGCCATAGCTGCCGAAGCCCTTGATCTGTTCGAAGATCCGCGCGATGAATGCTTCGTCGTAGCCTCGCGCAAGCATGCGTTGGCTGAGCCGGATGCGGTGGGGTTCGAGGCTGCCGTGGCGCTTCCAGGCGGCCATTGCTCGGCGCAGCTGGTCGGCCTCGTCCGGTGTGTATTTGGCTGCGACGATGGCCAGTTCCATCACCTGCTCCTGGAACAGCGGCACGCCGAGGGTTCGCTCGAACACCGGTTGCAGTTCTTCGGAGGGGTAGACCACCTTCTCTTCGTTGTTGCGCCGCCGTAAATAGGGGTGAACCATATCGCCCTGTATCGGGCCAGGACGCACGATGGCGACCTGAATAACCAGGTCGTAGAAGGTCTTCGGTCGCAGGCGCGGCAGCATCGCCATTTGCGCGCGGGATTCGATCTGGAAAACGCCGATAGTGTCCGCCCGGCTGATCATGTCGTAGGTTTGACGGTCATCCGCGGGCAGTGTGGCAAGCGTCCATCGGGTGCCACGATAGCGTTCGATCAGGTCGAAGCAGCGTCGTATGGCGCTGAGCATGCCCAGCGCAAGTACATCCACCTTCAGCAGGCCGACCTGGTCCAGATCGTCCTTGTCCCACTGAATAACCGTACGATCGGCCATGCTGGCGTTCTCGACCGGCACCAGTGTGTCCAGTGGGTGCTCGGAGATCACGAAACCACCGGGGTGCTGAGAAAGGTGACGTGGAAATCCGATCAGCTCCCTGGTCAGCACCAGCACCCGGCGCAGGACTGGGCTGTCCGGATCGAAGCCCGCCTCGATCAATCGCGTGTTAGCGGGTATGTCCTCGCTCCAGCGGCCGCAACATCCTGCCAGCGCATTGATTTGGTCCGGCGGCAAGCCCAGGGCTTTGGCAACATCGCGTATGGCACCGGTGGCGCGGTAGCTGCTGGCGACAGCGGTCAGGGCGGCGCGGTTTCGGCCGTAACGGCGAAAAACGTACTGAATGACCTCTTCTCGCCGGTCGTGCTCGAAGTCGACATCGATGTCCGGCGGTTCCTTGCGCTCACGCGAGAGGAAGCGTTCGAATAACAGCCGGCTGCGCATGGGGTCGAGCTCGGTGATGCCGAGCACGAAACACACACTCGAATTGGCCGCCGAGCCTCGACCCTGACAGAGAATGCCGCGCTCACGGGCGAAGCGGACAATGTCATGAACGGTCAAAAAGTAGCTTTCGTAGTTCAGGTCGGTAATCAGCTCGAGTTCATGTTCGAGCTGAGCGCGGGCCTTTTCCGAAAGGCCGTCCGGCCATCGCCAGAGTGCTCCATCCTCGACGAGTTTGCGCAGCCAGGAGCGGGTGTCGTGGCCGGGTGGTACCAGTTCATGAGGGTACTGGTACTTCAGTTGATTCAGCTGAAAATGGCAGCGCTCGCTGATGCGCAGCGTTTCGGCCAGCAATTCGGGCGGGTAGAGCTGGGCCAGTTCGTCACGCGGGCGTAGATGGCGTTCGCCGTTGGGAAAGAGGTGACATCCGGCTTCGGCCACCGGCAGATGGTGACGGATGGCTGTCATGCAATCCTGTAGCGCGCGGCGACCGCGAGCATGCATGTGAACATCGCCACAGGCCACGGCAGGTATGCGCAAGCGTCTGGCCAGGGCCTGCCAGTGTTCAAGGTGTCGCGCATCGTCCGGGCCTCGGTGCAGTTCGATGCCCAGCCACAGGCGTTCACCGAACCGCTCATATAGCCGCTGGCCTTCAGCATCGGCTTTCTTGTCCATGGGGAGCCAGATCGCGAGTCCGCCTTCGCCCATTTCGTCCAGGTCTTCCCAAAGGGCCTGGTAGCGGCCCTTCTCGGCACGGCGACGGGCACGGGTGATCAAGCGGCACAGGGCCTGATAACCCGTCAGGTTTTCCACGAGCAGTACTAGCTTCGGGCCGCCCTCGATCTGGACTTCACTGCCGATGATCAGTGGCAATCCGGTGTCTTTCGATGCCTGCCAGGCGCGCACGATGCCGGCCAGTGTGCATTCATCGGTGATCGCCAGGGCTCGGTAACCCTGGCGCGCGGCGCGATCGAACAGCTCGCGCGCACTGGAGGCGCCGCGCTGGAAACTGAAGTTGGACAGGCAATGCAGCTCGGCGTATTCGGTGTTCATGCGAACCAGCCGTGCAGCAATAGCGGGCCGCCGGTGACTGGGCGAAACGCCCAGCCGCGTTGGCCGGAGGAAGTCAATACGAGGTAATAGTCGCGCCGCGCATCGGCACCGTCCCACCAGCCGGACTCGATGCGCTCGGGGCCGGCCAGGATGCGCAAGCCTTCTTCTCGTAGCGGCTGAGGCTTGTGCAGTAACCAACCTGGTCGTGGCCCTTGGCTCGGCAGCGGTTCGGGGCGAAGGAGGGTGCGTTCCTGCCAAGCGCATTCGGGGCGATGATCCGCACGGGCGCTCAAGGGGACCACGGCGTTATCACCCAGCCGCGCCCGCAGGCGTTCACGCAGTTGCTCCCAGGGCAGGTTCTGCTGGGGGCGCTCATCGAATAACGGCTGATGGACGGGTGTGAAGCGCGGTAGGTCTTGAGCCAGCAGGCGGACGGCGAGCACCGGCGCGGGCAGTTGCAGGTGCTCGAGGCGACCCCGGGTCAGCTCGAACAGCATGGCGGATTCACGTTCGGCGCTGAGCAGGCCGACCGGCACTTCGCTGTCGGGCAGATTGCGATGCTCCAGATACAGGCTGAAACGCTGTACACCGCAGTCGCGCCCTGAGAGAAACGCGGCCAGATCCGCAGTCAACCTTCGCAAGGGAAACAGCAATGCCTGGTTGGACTCGACCTCGAAGTTCAGTTCGATGCGTGTGTCGAAGACGTCCGGCGGCCGGTAGAACTCGAGAAGCAGCGGGCGCTGGCCAAGCAAGGTGTCGATGTGCATCAGCACGCCGGTGGAGGCGCGCTTTGCCAAGCTGTCGCGGGGCAACGCCAGGGCTTGCTGCAGCGTCCGCACACCCATTCGGGACAATGCCGTAGCTGTCTCACGTGGCAGGCCGATGCGCTCGATAGGCATCTGCCCGAGCACCTCGTGCAGTTGGGAGGCTTCGGTCACTGCCAGGCCGTCATGTGCATTGACGAGTGCGCGAGCTGCAGCCGGGTTGGGTGCCAAGCAGATGCGATGGCGAAACCCCAGTTGCTCCAGTTCGCCGCGCAGGCGGGCCTCGAATCGTGGCCAGGGGCCGAACAGGCCGAAACTGGAGTGCACCTCAAGCAGCAGGCAGCGCGGAAAATGCAGGCTGACTTGCGAACTGTAGCCATAGGCCCAGGCGGCCAGTAGTTGCTGCCAGGATTCAACCGCTGCCAGGTCGTATTCGACCATGGCGAAATCGCGCGTCAACGCGAGCGCCGCAGCGAGTGGTTGGCCGGGTTTGAGGCCAAGTGCACGGGCGGCGGGATTGACAGCATGCAGCAGGCGACGCTGTGCGGTACCGCTGAGCAAGGCCAGTGGTGATTCTCGTTCGGCGCGTGTGCGCAATACGCCGTCCATGGCCAATTGTGGCAGCAGGATGCAGGCCCACATGCTCAATGCCATCCTGAAGCCGGAATCGGCTGTACCGGCGCCAGCCCGCCGCGGCATTTGAGAATTCGTAATTGCGTCGGGTGGCCTTCGATGGCCAGGCGCAACGCTGCCGGGGATGGGTTAACGGCATCACGCAGCGGGCGATAGGCGAAGGCCAGCGTTTGGCCCGTTTCGGCGGCGACCTGCAGCCGTCTCAGCGAGCGATCATCGGCCTGTTGCGGCCAGCACAAGACCGCACCACAACTGCCTGAGCGCACGCATTGCTCAGCCGCCCACAGGGCCTCCCGACCCGAGGCGCGCACGAGACCGATCTGGCGCAAATCAACTCCAGCGGCAAGCCAGGCTGGAGGGAAGGGGATATGAGGTGGTGCGATCAGCATGACGCGCTCGCCGGCAGCGGTCAGGCGGGCTAGGGTCGGCCAGAGCAGCTGCAACTCACCGAGCCCAGGCGTGGCAATCAGCAGCTCACTCAGTGCGGCGTCTGGCCAGCCCCCGCCGGGCAACGCCGCGTCCAGTGCCGCATGCCCCGTTGGCTGGTGGCTGGTCGCGGCGGTGTTGTGCTGCTGGCCGCGCCAGAGTTGGCGGGCGTCGAGCAGGCGATCGAGGGAAACGACGGTGGACATGGCAGACAGCAAATCCATGGATACTGTATGTTCGTACAGTATTCTGCTTTGCTCGCGCCGTGGTCAAGTCGAGGTGATGAAGTGTTGCGCTCCGTTCAGATCAGCGCGATCACCGCGCCGGCAAGGCTGAGTACGGCACCGGTAGGCAGCAGCAGGCGCTCACGCCAGGCAAGCGTCAGACCGACGAGCAGGCCGGCACACATCAACTGTGCCAAGGCGATGACCAGCCCGATCGCCCACCCCAGCGACGCCACGTTGAGCGCGGTTGTCGCCGCCAAGAGCGCAAGTGCCAGCAGTCGTAGACCGCGCTGTCGGTTGGGCTGCGGCGCTGTATCGAACAACTGGCGATGATGGCGTGGTATCGCCAGGCAGAGCGCAATCATGGCTACGTACGCCACCGGAAAGGTCAGCAGGATCATGGCGACACCTCCTGGACGCGGCGAGCGGCACGCAGGCGCTGTTCAGCCGGTCGGGCGCAGGCCCGCCAGGCGCAGAGCACGCCGGTGCCGAGCAGTACCAGATCGATACCAGCCAGCGCAGCGTCTCCTCTCCCAAGGCTGGCAAGCACGTGACCATTTGGTGTGAACAGGCCGCCCAGCGCAGGCAGCCCTAGCGCCAGCACGGCCATCAGGCAGAACAGTTGGCGTTGTAGCTGGGTCGGGTGGCCAGCACGCAGCACGGCAAACGCGGCGACTGCCACCCAGCTCAGTGCGAAGCACCAGGCTTCGGTTGCCGCCCGCGAGGGCATGTCATCGGGTAGTAGGCGATTGGCCCAGAGCAGAACCAGGGAGGCTATTGGCAAACCGAAGTACACCGCCCCGTTGAGTGCCCGGACTACGCTCAAGCCCTTGGATTGCCGTGCTTCGCGCTTGCGCAGCCAGACGGCCGAGCCGGCGATCAGCATCGCGCAGCCAGCCAGGCCAAGCAGGCCATAAAGCACCCGGACGATTTGCCCGCCGAACTGGGCCATGTGCAGGCCGACTAGCCAGGTGTAAGCCTCGTAGGCGGCGGGGGCCTGCTGTTGGTGAAGCAGTTCGCCGGTGAAGGCGTCATAGTGAAGCGCGTCCTGCGGCGAGCCGATGCGAGAGGGGTCCAGCTGGCGAATGCTGACAACAGCGGAAGCGTCGAAGGGGTGTTCGACGATGATCCAGCCCGGCTCGCCGCCTTCCCAGCGCTGACGCGCGTCGCGGAGCAACCCGTCGATGGAGGTCAGCGTGCCTGCTGGTTGCTCCAGCTCGTTGCGGTGGTAGCCACCTTGGACTTCTTCATAGAAGGTCAGTGGATTGCCGTCATAGGCCATGAGCGCGCCAGCGGGCATATAGGAAGCCACGAACACGGCGACGCCGGTGTACGCCAGGATCAGGTGAAAGGGCAGGCCGATGACGCCGAAGAGGTTGTGCGCATCGAGCCAGGCCCGCTGGCCGTTGGCCTGGGGCCGCAGCGTGAAGAAATCCTTGAATATCCTTCGATGAACGATGACGCCCGAAACCAGCGCCACCAACATGAACATTCCGGCCAGGCCGACGATGTACATGCCCGCTTGGCCGGCATGCAGGTTGTAATGAAGGGTGAAGAAAAACTCGCCGCCCAGCGTCTCCGGCATTGGCTCACCGCTCGCTGGGTCGAAAACGACTCGACCACGCTTGCCGGTGCCGTCCTCTTCCCAGCCCAGCCGCCAGTAAGGTTCACGTTCTGTCGGTCCGTGCAGCCAATAGGCATGCAGTTGTTCTTTGACATGGGTTTCGAGCCATTGCTTGACGTGGTCGGCGTCGAGGCTGCTGGCAGCAGCGGCAGGTGAGTGAAGCGCTGGACGCATCCAACGCTCCAGCTCCTTGTCGAAACAGGCCAGGGTGCCGGCGAAGAGAATCACGAACAGCAGCCAGCTGGGTAGCAGACCGCCCCATGTATGCAGGCCGGCCATGGATTGACGCAGATTCATGGGCGAGTCCTCAGTTCGGTGGGCAGGTAAGCGAGCAGGCCAAGCGACAAGGCCAGCAGCGCCAGCCAGAGCCAGGCTCGCCAGGCGCTGCGGGCGGCAAATGCATAGATGACGGCGGCGACCCAGACGGCGAAGCACAGCAGGCTTGCGGTCACCACCCGGTCCGGCCGTGACAGCGGTAGATAGACGGTTAGAAAGGCCGTGACGCCAAAGGCCAATGCATAGCCGCCGAACAGGGCAGCGGTAATTCGGCCGGCCAGGTCCAGTCCTCGTTGCTGTGACAGGGTCAGGTTCATCGCATGAGTTCCTCAGGCGAAAGCGGCCTTGGCGGTCGTTACGTTGCTAGCGCCGATGCCGGGGTGCAGGGTGAGAGGTCCGCCCGCTTCATTGAGGCGGCAGCCTTCCGTGGTCAAGGCAAGCATGTTAATGGGAATTTTTATTATTTGTAATCATTCAATTGAGCGCCAACCACTTTCTAGCCTGGGCTCTGCGGCGCGGCACCTTGCTTGTACTCAAAAAATCAGTCGATTAGGATTCGCGCCCGGGTAAAACGGTGCGAAGGCGAACACATGCCGCCGTCCCGATTCCATCAAGCAGAGAAGCCCGGCTCGGAAGCGACCGGGCTTCTTTGTCTCTCGGCCTCGCGACGGGGCCGTTGCCGATTAATACAGAGGATTGCTATGCGTGAGCGTTTGCTGGCCGCGGAAAAGGTCAAGGCCATCGAATGGCAAGCGGGGCAACTTCGTTTGCTCGACCAGCGCCAGCTGCCGCTGCGGGAGGTCTGGAGTACCTATGATTCGGTTGCCGCGGTTGCGACCGCTATCACTGACATGGCCGTGCGTGGAGCCTCAGCGATCGGCATCAGTGCGGCCTATGGGTTGACACTGGCGTTGCGCGACCGGCTGGCCGAAGGGGGTGACTGGCGAGCAGCATTGGAAGCCGACTATCAGCTGCTGGCAAATTCCCGCCCCACGGCCGTCAGCCTTTTCTGGGCACTGAACCAGATGCGCGGGCGTCTTGACCGGCTCAAGCCGGGCGAGGATCCCTACACAGCCGCCGAAGCCCACGCCGTATCGATTCACGCCAGTGATCGCGAAGCCAACCTGACCATGGCGCAGTACGGCGTGGACATCATCCGCAAGCACCAAGGCAACCCGCAGAACCTGCTCACTCATTGCAACACCGGTGGCCTGGCTACCGGTGGCTTCGGTACCGCGCTGGGCGTGATTCGTGCCGCGCATCTGGAAGGGCTGGTCGAACGTGTCTATGCCGATGAAACACGGCCTTGGTTGCAGGGCTCGCGCTTGACAGCCTGGGAGCTGGCGGGTGAGGGAGTACCGGTCACCCTCAACGCCGACTCATCGGCGGCGCACCTTATGAGAAGCCGGGGTATCACCTGGGTCATCGTAGGCGCGGACCGAATCACCGCCAATGGTGACGTGGCGAACAAGATCGGCACCTACCAACTGGCGGTGCTAGCCATGCATCATGGCGTCCGCTTCATGGTTGTGGCGCCTAGCTCGACGATCGATATGGAGCTGGAGAGCGGCGAGGAAATCCCCATCGAAGAGCGAGCCGGTAGCGAACTGCTCGAAGTCAACGGGCAGCGCTTCGCTGCCGACGTCGAGGCGTTCAATCCGGTCTTCGACGTGACCCCAGCCGATCTCATCGACGTGATCGTTACTGAAAGAGGCGTAGTGGAGCGGCCCAGCAAGGCCAAGCTCGAGGCGCTCATGAGTCGCAAGCGGCTGCATTGATGCCCTGCCTGCGTCATAGTCGTCATGCCTCTGCCGTACATGCTGGAGCCTTCCGGCTCCTTAGCTGTGTTACCATTCCGCGCTTCATCGCAGGACCCTGCTGACTAAAGGAACCAGGCTTCCATGGGCGAACTGGCCAAAGAAATCCTCCCGGTCAATATCGAAGACGAACTCAAGCAGTCCTATCTCGACTACGCCATGAGCGTGATCGTCGGTCGTGCGCTGCCGGATGCTCGTGACGGATTGAAGCCGGTGCATCGCCGTGTGCTGTATGCCATGAGCGAGCTGGGCAACGACTGGAACAAGCCGTACAAGAAATCCGCCCGTGTCGTCGGTGACGTGATCGGTAAATACCACCCCCACGGCGACTCGGCGGTCTACGACACCATTGTCCGGATGGCTCAGCCGTTCTCGCTGCGCTACATGTTGGTCGATGGACAGGGCAACTTCGGTTCGGTGGACGGCGACAACGCCGCGGCCATGCGATACACCGAAGTGCGCATGGCCAAGCTGGCGCACGAGCTGCTGGCCGATCTGGACAAGGAAACCGTCGATTGGGTGCCGAACTACGACGGCACCGAGCAGATCCCGGCCGTCATGCCGACCAAGATCCCCAACCTGCTGGTCAACGGTTCGTCCGGTATCGCGGTAGGCATGGCGACCAATATCCCGCCGCATAACCTCGGCGAGGTAATCGATGGTTGCCTGGCGTTGATCGACAACGCCGATATCACCATCGATGAGCTGATGCAGTTCATTCCCGGCCCCGATTTCCCCACCGCGGGCATCATCAATGGTCGCGCCGGCATCATCGAGGCTTACCGCACCGGCCGCGGGCGCATCTACATGCGGGCGCGCTCGACCATCGAAGATATCGATAAGGTCGGTGGCCGCCAGCAGATCGTCATCACCGAGCTGCCCTATCAGCTGAACAAGGCTCGGTTGATCGAGAAGATCGCCGAGCTGGTGAAAGAAAAGAGGCTCGAAGGCATCACCGAACTTCGCGACGAGTCCGACAAGGACGGTATGCGCGTTGTCATCGAGCTGCGCCGCGGCGAAGTGCCGGAGGTCATTCTTAATAACCTTTATGCGCAAACCCAGCTGCAGAGCGTGTTCGGTATCAACGTCGTGGCCCTGGTCGATGGCCAGCCGCGCACCTTGAATCTCAAGGAGCTGCTCGAAGCCTTCGTTCGGCATCGTCGCGAGGTGGTCACTCGCCGTACCGTCTACGAATTGCGCAAGGCGCGCGAGCGTGGCCACATTCTCGAGGGTCAGGCGGTCGCGCTGTCGAACATCGACCCAGTGATCGAGCTGATCAAGCGCTCGCCGACACCTGCTGAAGCCAAGGATGCGCTCATCGCGACCGCGTGGGAGTCCAGTGCGGTCGAAGCGATGGTCGAGCGCGCCGGTGCTGATAATTGCCGCCCCGAAGGGCTCGATCCGCAGTTCGGGCTGCGCGACGGCAAGTACTACCTGTCGCCGGAACAGGCCCAGGCGATTCTGGACCTGCGCCTGCATCGTCTGACGGGTCTGGAGCACGAGAAGCTGCTGAGCGAATACCAGGAAATCCTGGCGCAGATCGGCGAGCTGATCCGCATCCTCACTAACCCGGTGCGCCTGATGGAGGTGATCCGCGAGGAGCTCGAAGGCGTCAAGCGCGACTTCGGCGATGCGCGCCGCACCGAGATCATGGAGTCTCGCCATGACCTGACGCTGGCCGACCTGATCACCGAGGAAGAGCGCGTCGTCACCATTTCCCACGGCGGTTACGCCAAGTCCCAGCCTCTGGCAGCCTACCAGGCGCAACGCCGCGGCGGTCGCGGCAAGGCGGCTACCGGCGTCAAGGAAGAGGACTACATCGAGCATCTGCTGGTCGCCAACAGCCACACCACGTTGTTGCTGTTCTCCAGCAAGGGCAAGGTTTACTGGCTCAAGACCTATGAGATTCCCGAAGCTTCGCGCACCTCGCGTGGTCGCCCGCTGATCAACCTGCTGCCGTTGTCCGAAGGCGAGCGCATCACGGCCATGCTGCAAGTCGACATCGAAGCGGCACGTCAACAGCAGAGCAGCGAGGACGATGTCGAAGACGCCGAAATCATCGCCGACGTTGATGAGGCAGAAGAGTCGGTCGAAGGGGATGAAGCCGACGAGTCGGAAGACGAGCCGACCGGTACCTACATCTTCATGGCAACTGCCAAGGGGACAGTGAAGAAGACCCCGCTGTCGCAATTCAGTCGCCCGCGTAGCGTTGGCCTCATCGCGCTCAGCCTGGAAGAGGGCGACACACTGATTGCAGCCGCTGTCACCGACGGCGCGCGTGAAGTCATGCTGTTCTCCGACGGCGGCAAGGTCATTCGCTTCAAGGAGAAGCACGTACGCACCATGGGCCGTACCGCCCGCGGCGTGCGCGGCATGCGTCTACCCGAAGGTCAGCGGCTGATCTCCATGCTGATCCCCGAGCCCGACGCGCAGATCCTCACCGCCAGCCTCAACGGCTACGGCAAGCGCACCATCATCAATGAGTTTCCGCGTCGCGGGCGTGGTGGCCAGGGCGTGATCGCCATGGTGACCAATGAGCGTAATGGCCCGTTGGTCGGTGCCGTTCAGGTACAGCACGGCGAGGAGATCATGCTGATCTCCGATCAGGGCACGCTGGTGCGCACACGTGTCGATGAAGTGTCGTCGCTGGGCCGCAATACGCAGGGCGTCACCTTGATCAAGCTGGGCAAGAACGAGCATCTGGTCGGCCTCGAGCGGGTGCAGGAACCTTCTGCCGAGGATGTCTTGGAAGAGGTCGAGACGGCGTCGGACGAGGACGCGCTGGCCAAGGAAATGCCGGTTGTCAGTACCGAGCCGAATGAAGATGAGCTGTTGGGTGGCGGTGGAGATGTGCCACCCGACGTAGTGCCGACTGACGACGACTGATGTGAAGGGCGGTGGGCTGATGGCCCTCCGCCTGATCGGCCTACGCCGGACAGAGGGAATGCAAGCACGCCCCTGCACGCCTCGGCGGCGGACGGTGCGAGCATGGTATCGACCGTTTTGAGAGTAAGAAGATGAGCAAACGCGCCTACAACTTCTGCGCAGGTCCCGCCGCGCTGCCCGAAGCCGTGTTGCAGCGTGCACAGGCCGAACTCCTGGACTGGCAAGGCAAAGGCTTGTCCGTCATGGAAATGAGCCATCGCAGCGACGAGTACACGGCGATCGCCGAAAAGGCCGAGCAGGACTTGCGTGACCTGCTGAGCGTGCCGTCGAACTACAAGGTACTTTTTCTCCAGGGTGGCGCCAGCCAGCAATTTGCCGAGATTCCCCTGAACCTGCTACCGGAAGGAGGCGTAGCCGACTACGTCGATACGGGAATCTGGTCACGCAAGAGCATCGAGGAAGCCCGGCGGTTCGGTCACATCAATGTTGCTGCCAGCGCCAAGGGGTATGACTACTTCGCCATTCCCGGGCAAAACGAGTGGGCACTGAACGATAACGCTGCCTACCTGCACTACGCCAGCAACGAAACCATTGGCGGCCTGCAGTTCGATTGGATTCCCGAACTGGGAGACACCCCGCTAGTCGTCGACATGTCCTCCGATATCCTCTCGCGCCCGATCGACGTCTCGCGCTTTGGCCTGATCTATGCGGGTGCACAAAAGAACATCGGGCCGTCCGGCTTGGTTGTCGTGATCGTTCGCGAGGATTTGCTGGGCCAGGCGCGATCCAGCTGCCCAACGATGTTGAACTACAAGATCGCAGCCGATAACGGCTCGATGTACAACACGCCTGCGACTTTCTCCTGGTACCTGTCGGGCCTGGTGTTCGAGTGGCTGAAGGAGCAGGGCGGCGTCGAGGCGATGGAGCAGCGTAACCGCGCCAAGAAGGACATGCTCTACGGCCTGATCGATAGCAGCGATTTCTATTCAAACCCGATCGCCAGAAATGCCCGTTCCTGGATGAACGTGCCGTTCAGGCTCGCCGACGAACAGCTGGACAAGGTCTTTCTAGCCGGTGCGGATGCGCGTGGGTTGCTCAACCTCAAGGGGCACCGTTCGGTGGGCGGTATGCGCGCCTCGATCTACAACGCCGTGGGGCTCGATGCCGTCGAGGCGCTGGTCGCCTACATGCGCGAGTTCGAGAAGGAGCACGGCTGATGAGTGACGCTGATCGCCTCAAGGCGCTGCGGCTGCGCATTGACAGCCTCGACGAGAAAATCCTCGAACTGATCAGTGAGCGTGCACGCTGCGCCCAGGACGTCGCCAGGGTGAAGACAGCCTCGCTGGCTGAAGGAGAGGAAGCAGTCTTCTACCGGCCGGAGCGTGAGGCCTGGGTGCTAAAGCACATCATGGAGCTGAACAAGGGCCCACTGGATAACGAAGAGATTGCCCGGCTGTTCCGCGAAATCATGTCCTCGTGCCTGGCACTGGAGCAGCCTCTGCGGGTCGCGTACCTAGGGCCGGAGGGCACGTTCTCGCAAGCCGCCGCGCTAAAGCACTTCGGTCATTCGGTAATCAGCAAGCCGATGGCAGCGATCGACGAAGTGTTTCGCGAGGTGGTTGCCGGTGCGGTCAATTTCGGTGTGGTGCCGGTAGAGAACTCTACCGAAGGCGCCGTAAACCACACGCTCGACAGTTTTCTCGAGCACGACATCGTTATCTGCGGCGAAGTGGAGCTTCGGATTCACCATCACCTGCTCGTGGGTGAAACGACCAAGACCGATCGCATTACTCGTATTTATTCCCATGCCCAGTCACTGGCGCAATGCCGTAAGTGGCTGGATGCCCACTATCCGAATGTTGAACGGGTTGCGGTCTCCAGCAATGCCGACGCAGCCAAGCGCGTGAAGAGTGAATGGAACTCGGCGGCGATTGCCGGCGACATGGCAGCGCAGCTCTATGGTCTGACCAAGCTTGCCGAGAAGATCGAGGATCGCCCGGATAATTCCACACGCTTCCTCATCATCGGCAATCAAGCAGTGCCGCCGACCGGCGACGACAAGACCTCGATCATCGTCTCCATGCGCAACAAGCCCGGTGCCTTGCATGAATTGCTGATGCCGTTCCACTCGAACGGCATCGACCTGACACGTATCGAAACCCGCCCGTCGCGTAGCGGCAAATGGACCTATGTGTTCTTCATCGACTGCATTGGTCATTACCAGGACCCACTCATCCGTGATGTCCTGGAAAAGATCGGTTCCGAGGCTGTGGCGCTGAAAGTCCTGGGGTCCTATCCAAAGGCGGTACTTTAAAAAGGCGGCTGAAAGCTGGAGGCCGAGCTGGTGGCCCTGGGCAGCGCCGATTGCTCAGGCCCTGCTTAACACTCCACGCTTTCAGCTCTGCGGAGCTGAACATGACCTGTGATTTTCTCGCCCTGGCGCAGCCAGGTGTGCAGCAGTTGTCCCCCTACGTGCCCGGCAAACCCGTCGATGAGTTGGCCCGCGAGCTTGGCCTCGATCCGCTGGCCATCGTCAAGCTGGCAAGCAATGAAAACCCGCTGGGTCCCAGCCCACTGGCGGTCGAGGCGATAAAAGCCGAGCTCGACGAACTGACTCGCTATCCCGACGGCAATGGCTTCGTGCTCAAGCAGCGCCTGGCCGAGCGCTATGGCGTCGCGATAGATCAGGTAACGCTCGGCAACGGTTCGAACGATATCCTCGAGTTGGTCGCCCGCGCCTTCCTGGCGCCCGGTCTCAATGCGGTTTTCAGTGAGCATGCCTTTGCCGTCTATCCCATCGCCACTCAGGCGGTCGGCGCCCAGGCCAAGGCCGTCCCCGCCAAGCAATGGGGGCACGATCTCGAGGCCATGCGCTTGGCAATCGACGAGAACACCCGTGTGGTGTTCATCGCCAACCCGAACAACCCAACCGGCACCTGGTTCGGTGCAGAGGCGTTGGCGGGTTTTCTTGCCGCAGTCCCCGAGCGGGTCTTGGTCGTGCTGGACGAGGCGTATATCGAGTATGCGGAGGGGGGTGAGCTCCCGGACGGGCTCGCCTTCCTGGCGCAGCATCCCAACCTGCTGGTTTCGCGGACGTTCTCGAAGGCCTATGGCCTGGCCGCGCTTCGCGTCGGTTATGCGATCTGCGCTCCAGCCATCGCCGACGTGCTTAATCGTGTTCGCCAGCCCTTCAATGTCAACAGCCTTGCATTGGTCGCGGCCTGTGCCGCGCTGAATGACACCGAGTACCTGGCTCGGTCTCGCGCCTGCAACGAAGCGGGCATGCGGCAACTGGAGGCAGGCTTCAGCCAGCTGGGTCTGCAATGGATCCCGTCACGCGGCAATTTCATCGCCGTGGATTTGGGCTTCGAGGCGGCACCGGTCAACCAGGCGCTGCTGCGTGAAGGCGTTATTGTGCGGCCGGTTGCCGGTTACGGCATGCCGACGTTCCTGCGCGTGTCCATTGGCACCGAGGCCGAGAACGCTCGATTCCTTAGCGTTCTTGCGCAGGTGCTGGCGCGGTGACTCGCGCGGACGATGAATTACATGCTCCGCTGATCGATCGCCTGGCGGTGATCGGCTTGGGCTTGATCGGGGCGTCGTTTGCCAAAGGGCTGCGCGAGCGCGGGATGTGCGGTGAGGTGGTCGGTTTCGATCTGGACGTCGAGTCCCGTAGGCAAGCCGTTGAGCTCGGTGTGGTGGACCGTTGTGCCGATGATCTGGCCAATGCCTGCCGAGGCGCAGACGTCATTCAGCTTGCCGTTCCGATACTAGCGATGGAGCGGGTGCTGGAGCAGTTGGCGTCGCTTGACCTGGGCGAGGCGGTACTGACCGACGTCGGCAGCGCCAAGGGCAACGTGGTCCGATGCGCTCGGGAGTGTTTCGGGAAGATGCCGGCGCGCTTCGTGCCCGGGCATCCGATTGCAGGTTCGGAACGCAGCGGCGTGACGGCTGCCCAAAGCACGCTGTTCCGACGCCACAAGGTAATCCTGACGCCGGTCGCCGAGACCGATCCGGTTGCCTTGGCACTGGTCGACAAGCTTTGGCGGGCCTTGGGGGCTGATGTCGAACACATGGACGTCGCGCATCATGACGAAGTCCTTGCAGCGACCAGCCATCTTCCGCACCTCTTGGCGTTCGGGCTGGTCGATTCGCTGGCCAAACGTAACGAGAACCTGGAAATCTTTCGCTACGCTGCTGGTGGTTTTCGCGACTTTACCCGTATCGCGGGCAGTGATCCGGTGATGTGGCATGACATCTTCCTCGCCAACCGCGAGGCGGTGCTGCACACGCTGGACGATTTTCGTGCCGACCTTGAGGCATTACGTACGGCGGTTGATGAAGGAGACGGGCACACCTTGCTCGGCGTGTTCACGCGCGCCAGGGCTGCCCGGGAACATTTCAGCAAAATTCTGGCTCGCAGAGCCTATGTGGACGTTATGCATTCCAAAGACCTGATTTTTCTTGCCAATCCCGGTGGCAGCCTGAGCGGCCAGCTGCGCGTACCCGGGGACAAGTCCATTTCCCATCGTTCGATCATGCTCGGCTCATTGGCCGACGGCGTGACCGAGGTCGAGGGCTTTCTCGAAGGCGAAGACGCCCTGGCGACGATCCAGGCCTTCCGTGACATGGGCGTCGTGATCGAGGGCCCAAGCCAGGGTCGCGTCACGGTCCACGGCGTCGGCCTGCATGGCCTGAAGGCCGCCCCGGGCCCCATCTATCTCGGCAATTCCGGTACTTCGATGCGCTTGTTGTCCGGACTGCTGGCAGCGCAGCCGTTCGACAGCACGCTGACCGGTGACGCTTCGCTGAGCAAGCGCCCTATGAATCGGGTAGCCAAACCGCTGCGTGAGATGGGGGCAGTGATCGAGACCGGCCCCGAAGGCCGCCCGCCGTTGACGATCCGTGGGGGCCAACGGTTGTCGGGCATGCATTACGACATGCCCATGGCTAGCGCCCAGGTTAAGTCATGCCTGTTGCTTGCTGGGCTCTACGCCGCTGAGAAGGTATCGGTCACCGAGCCGGCACCGACCCGCGACCATACCGAGCGCATGCTTCAGGGCTTTGGTTATCCAGTCCAGGTCGACGGCAGCACCGTGACGGTTGAGTCGGGTCATACACTGCGTTCGGCGCGCATAGAAGTTCCGGCGGACATTTCCTCCGCCGCGTTCTTCATGGTTGCGGCCAGCATCGCACCGGGCTCCGATATCACGCTCGAACATGTTGGAGTCAACCCGACACGTACCGGCGTCATCTCCATTCTCAAACTGATGGGCGCCGATATCGAATTGAGCAACCCGCGGGAGGTTGGCGGTGAACCGGTTGCCGACGTCCGCGTGCGTGCCGCCCAGCTGAAGGGCATCGACATTCCCGAGGATCTGGTTCCCCTGGCCATCGATGAGTTTCCCGTGCTTTTCGTTGCCGCCGCCTGTGCCGAAGGGCGCACCACCTTGCGCGGCGCCGAGGAGCTGCGGGTCAAGGAGTCTGACCGTATCCAGGTGATGGCCGATGGTCTGCAAACGCTCGGCGTGAATGCCGTACCAACACCGGATGGGATTATCATCGAGGGCGGCAAGATCGGCGGCGGCGAGGTTTGGGCTCATGGCGACCATCGTATCGCCATGTCCTTCAGCGTCGCCTCGCTGCGCGCGAGCGCGGCCATCCGTATCCACGACTGCGCGAACGTGGCCACGTCGTTCCCGAATTTCCTCGCGCTAGCCGAGCGGGCCGGCATGCGAGTGGCTGTGGAGGGTAATTCATGATCAGGTCTGTCCCGGTTGTCACCATCGACGGTCCGAGCGGTTCCGGCAAAGGTACTGTGGCGGCGCTGCTGGCGGCGAGGCTGGGATGGAATTTCCTGGACTCCGGTGCGCTATACCGTCTGCTGGCGTTCGCCGCACGTAATCACGGTGTCGACCTGACCAATGAGGAAGCGCTAAAGGTGCTAGCGGCCCACCTCGACGTGCAGTTCGGCGCAGCGAAGGATGGCCGCGGCATGGAAATTGTGCTTGAGGGCGAAGAGGTCACCAGCGCGATCCGTAACGAGCAGGTCGGTGCTGGGGCCTCGCAGGTGGCGGCGCTCCCGGTGGTGCGTGAAGCCCTGCTGCAGCGGCAGAAGGCGTTCCGCGAGCCCCCGGGGTTGGTCGCCGACGGGCGCGACATGGGTACGGTCGTGTTCCCGGATGCACCGCTGAAAATTTTTCTGACCGCCAGTGCTGAAGAGCGGGCGCGCCGCCGTTACCTGCAGTTGAAGGGCAAGGGTGATGATGTTAATCTCGCGAGTCTTCTCGATGAGATACGGGTGCGTGACGAGCGTGATACCCAGCGTGAGGTGGCACCGCTGAGGCCGGCTGATGATGCGGTTCACGTGGATTCCACCGATCTTTCCATCGAGCAGGTGCTGGAAAGCATCATGGGCGAGGCCGTCAAACGCGACCTTGCTTGAGGAATGACCGCCGAGAGGCGGCCTGATGGCATTGCCAACGATGCCATTGACAAGGAGGCATGCGGGATACCAGATCCAGGCCCGCACGCCTTTTTTTATATGAATGAACCCATGTCTATCTGGGATATGGAGATTGGGCGGCTTCTCGCCCGAAAACAGCAGGAATAAACATGAGCGAAAGCTTTGCAGAACTTTTTGAAGAAAGCCTGAAGTCCCTCGACATGCAGCCGGGCGCCATCATCACCGGCATCGTGGTCGACATCGATGGTGACTGGGTCACCGTCCATGCTGGCCTCAAGTCCGAGGGCGTCATCCCGGTCGAGCAGTTCTACAACGAGCAGGGCGAGCTGACCATCAGCGTGGGTGACGAAGTTCACGTTGCGCTGGACGCGGTTGAAGATGGCTTCGGTGAAACCAAGCTGTCCCGCGAAAAAGCCAAGCGTGCCGAGTGCTGGATTGTTCTGGAAGCGGCTTTCGCAGCTGAGGAAGTGGTCAAGGGCGTTATCAACGGTAAGGTTAAAGGCGGCTTCACTGTCGACGTTAACGGCATCCGTGCGTTCCTGCCAGGCTCCCTGGTTGATGTCCGTCCAGTGCGTGATACCACTCACCTGGAAGGCAAAGAGCTCGAGTTCAAGGTCATCAAGCTGGACCAGAAGCGCAACAACGTCGTCGTTTCTCGTCGCAGCGTCCTGGAAGCCGAGAACAGCGCTGAGCGCGAAGCGCTGCTGGAATCGCTGCAGGAAGGCCAGCAGGTCAAAGGTATCGTCAAGAACCTCACCGATTACGGCGCCTTCGTCGACCTGGGCGGCGTGGACGGCCTGCTGCACATCACCGACATGGCCTGGAAGCGCATCAAGCATCCGTCGGAGATCGTCAACGTTGGTGACGAGATTGACGTTAAGGTGCTGAAGTTCGATCGCGAGCGTAATCGCGTATCGCTGGGTCTGAAGCAGCTGGGCGAAGACCCATGGGTTGCTATCAAGGCTCGTTACCCGGAAAACACCCGTGTCATGGCCCGTGTTACCAACCTCACCGACTACGGCTGCTTCGCCGAGCTGGAAGAGGGTGTAGAAGGCCTGGTACACGTTTCCGAAATGGACTGGACCAACAAGAACATCCACCCGTCGAAGGTCGTACAGGTCGGCGACGAAGTGGAAGTCATGGTTCTGGACATCGACGAAGAGCGTCGTCGTATCTCCTTGGGCATCAAGCAGTGCAAGTCCAACCCGTGGGAAGACTTCTCTGGTCAGTTCAACAAGGGCGACCGCATCTCCGGCACCATCAAGTCGATCACCGATTTCGGTATCTTCATTGGTCTGGACGGCGGCATCGATGGCCTCGTTCACCTGTCCGACATCTCCTGGAACGAAGCTGGCGAAGAAGCCGTGCGTCGTTTCAAGAAGGGCGACGAGCTGGATACCGTCATCCTGTCGGTCGATCCGGAGCGTGAGCGCATCTCCCTGGGTATCAAGCAGCTGGAAGACGATCCGTTCTCCAACTACGCCGCCGTTAACGACAAGGGCAGCATTGTTCGTGGCACCGTGAAAGAAGTTGACGCCAAGGGCGCCATCATCGATCTGGGCAACGACATCGAGGCTACTCTGAAGGCGTCGGAAATCAGCCGTGATCGCGTCGAAGACGCGCGTAACGTTCTGAAGGAAGGCGAAGAAGTCGAAGCCAAGATCATCAGCATCGACCGCAAGAGCCGCGTCATCAATCTCTCGATCAAGTCCAAGGACGTTGAGGATGAGAAAGACGCGATGAAGGAACTGCGTACCAAGCAGGACGTAGAGCCGTCGGCCGGTCCGACCACCATCGGTGATCTGATCCGCGCACAAATGGAAAACCAGAACTAAGTTCTGGCGATCCATCTAAAAAAGGGCGACTTCGGTCGCCCTTTTTTGTGTCTGTGTGCCGCCTAATTAAGGCTTGCGCCTTTGCCTTATTCATACAATGAGGCTCATCGCACACGCTGCGCGACGCAGTTTGCGTGCTTATTAGCCGACCCCGTCACGACCCTCTCCTCACTTGTTCACCGAGAGGCTTCCTAGGGTCCGCTCGGCTTCAAGCGTAACCCGTCGGTCCGTACGTCCTAATTGCGGGTCGTACCAGCTGCCAGCGCCTGGTTGACTGCCATCCATCCTGCCACCGCTTCTTCGCCGCTTTGCTCGAAAGCACGTTGAAGCAGGCGAACCTGTTCCCGGCGCAACGCCTGTTCGAGCTTTGCACCTTCGGCCGTGAAACGCAGCATGCGCCTGCGCTTGTCGTCTTCCGCGGTTCGGCTTTCAACGAGATGCATCTCGATCAGCTGCCTTAAGGGCGTATTCAGCGCCTGCTTACTGACACCCAGATGGCCAAGCAGCTCGGTTACGCTCAGGTCGGGGTAAGCGGCGATGAAAAAAAGGATGCGGTGATGCACGCGGGACAGGCCTCGGCGGGCGAGCATTTCGTCAGGCTTCACTGTGAACGCCTGGTAGCCATGAAAGAAGGCTTCCATGATCTGCCGTTGCACAGTGCTTTTTTTTAGGTCAGGCATGTTGACGTATTAACCGGGGGCGGCGTAATTTTGGTCAAGAAGTTTGACTCATTTTCCATGCCTCTGCATCTGGTGCACCAATGGCCTTCTCCGAACGCGTCGACCGTCTTAAAAGCTCGCTGATCCGTGAAATTCTGGCCGCTGCGCAGCGGCCAGATGTCATGTCCTTCGCCGGCGGCTTGCCAGCCGAGGCGATGCTGCCGAAAGTGGATTGGGCACCGATGCCGGCCAGTGTGGGGCAATACGGAATGAGTGAAGGCGAGCCGGCATTACGCGAGGCTATCGCGGCTCAGGCGCGTGAGCTTGGCATCGATTGCTCTGCCAGCCAGGTACTCATCGTCAGCGGCTCGCAGCAAACGCTGGATCTCGCGTCCAAGCTGTTCATCGACAGAGGTACGGAGGTTTTGCTCGAAGCGCCTACCTATCTCGCCGCACTGCAGGCCTTTCAGTTGTTTGGCGCCAGCTGCCTTTCCGTGCCGCAAGAGGCCGATGGGCCTTCGCTCGTTGCGCTGCGCGAACGGCTCGAGCGGCATAAGCCTGCGTTCGCCTATCTGATCCCGACATTCCAAAACCCGTCGGCGGTGAGATACAGCGAGCATAAGCGCGATGCCGTTGCCGCCTTGCTGGACGAGTTCGGTGTCACCCTGATCGAAGATGAGCCTTACCGGGAGTTGGTGTTCGACGAAGGCTCCGCACGGCCGATTGTCAGTCGTCTCGCCCGGGCCAGCTGGATTTACACCGGCACGGTATCGAAAACGCTGTTGCCTGGGTTGCGGGTCGGCTATTTGATCGCGACGCCGGACCTTTTTCCTTACTTGCTGCGTCTCAAGCAATCGGCTGATCTGCATACCAACCGAATCGGCCAGTGGCTGGTGTTGCAATGGCTGGGCAGCGAGCAGTACCGCACCCATCTAGACACGCTTCGTGCCTTCTATCGGCAGGGGCGAGATGCCATGCAGGCCGCGCTGGAGGCGAATTTTGCCGATCTCGCCGACTGGCAGGTGCCGGAGGGCGGGTTGTTCTTCTGGCTTCGCCTGAAAAGACCAATCGACACTCGCGCGTTGCTTGATCAGGCACTGGCTCAAGGTGTCGTGTTCATGCCGGGCGAGCCGTTTTTTAGCGAGCCCGACCAAAACCCGGGCTACTTGCGGTTGAATTTCAGCCACGTAGCGCCGGAGCGGTTAGGTGAAGGGGTGCGGCGCCTGGCTGCAGTCATCCGCCAAGCGGGAGTGGACGAGGCGGCCTGACAAGCCCCCGGGAGGATCTTATGGGTTACAAAGTTTACGGCGATCATCGGTCTGGCAACTGCTACAAGGTCAAGTTGATGCTTCACCTGCTCGGGCGGCCCTATGAATGGGTACCGGTCGATATCCTCAGGGGCGAGAGCCGTGACGAAGCGTTTCTGAAGAAGAACCCGAACGGTAAGATTCCCGTGCTGGAGCTTGAGGACGGCTCCTGCCTGTGGGAATCGAACGCGATCCTGCACTTCCTTGCCGAGGGAACCGAGTTCATTCCCGACGACGCGCGGTTGCGTACCCAGGTGCTGCAATGGCAGTTCTTCGAACAGTACAGCCATGAGCCGTACATCGCCGTGGCTCGCTTCATCAAACTGTACCTGGGCATGCCCGATGACCGTCTCGACGACTATGCCGCCCGGCAGCTGGATGGTTACCACGCCCTTGACGTAATGGAGCAGCAGCTTGCCAGGACGCCCTATCTGGTAGGTGATCGATATTCAGTGGCGGATGTGGCCTTGTACGCCTATACGCATGTTGCAGATGAGGGCGGATTCAACTTGGCCGGTTACCCGGCCATCCGCGCCTGGTTGCGGCGGGTGGCGAGTCATCCGCGCCATGTAGGCATGTACGACGCCTAGCGCAATCGCTAGGCGGGAAGGGCGACGACCGTCGCCCTGTGGCTTATTTGACTAGACCGAGAAATTCACTGCGGGTAGCTGCGTTTTCGCGGAACTGTCCGAGCATGACCGAAGTCACCATCGAGGAGTTCTGCTTCTCGACGCCGCGCATCATCATGCACATGTGCTGGGCCTCGATGACCACCGCCACGCCCCACGCGCCGGTAACCTGCTGAATCGCCTCCGCGATCTGGCGCGTCAGGTTCTCTTGAATCTGCAGCCGGCGGGCGTACATGTCGACGATGCGGGCGACCTTGGAGAGTCCCAGAACCTTGCCATTAGGCAGGTAAGCCACGTGCGCCTTGCCGATGAAGGGCAGCATGTGATGCTCGCACAGCGAGTAAAGCTCGATGTTCTTCACCAGCACCATTTCGCTGTTGTCAGAACTGAACAGCGCGCCGTTGGTGACTTCCTCTAGCGTCTGCTGGTAGCCCTTGCACAGGTACTGCATGGCTTTGGCAGCGCGCTTGGGCGTGTCGAGCAGACCTTCGCGGGAGACGTCCTCACCGAGTTGACCAAGGATCGCTGTGTAGTGTGTTTCCAGGGACATTGAATTACCTGTAGGCAATAACGCGAGTGCGAAGGTTAGGGGCTAGGCGTTCGGGCTGCAAGCGGCGTCGGCGCTAACCACCTGCACGGGTTGCGTTACTCGTCGCGCCCTTCGAGCATGGTGCGCTTAAGCAGAATATAGACGGCGCCGGTTCCTCCGTGCCGCGGCTGGCAGGAGGTAAAGCCGAGCACCTGTGAATGCTGCCGCAGCCACGTGTTGACATGGCTTTTGATCATGGGCCTACGACCATCGAGGCGCGCTGCCTTGCCGTGGGTCACGCGGACGCAGCGGATCTCGAACTTGCACGCCTCGGCCAGGAAATCCCAAAGCAGTTCACGTGCTTTCTCGACGCTCAGGCCGTGCAGGTCGAGGCTGCCCTCGAATGGGATTTGCCCGGCCTTGAGCTTGCGAATCTGACTGTCCTGGACACCGTCGCGCGACCAATACAGTTCGTCTTCGGCCCCTACGTCGATCACGAATTGGTCGGATAACCCATCGATTCGCGGCTCGCCATCAAGGACCACGGCATTAGCCCGGCGCGTCGCGACCTGAGCCTTGTTGCTCCGGGGCTTTCCGGTGTCGGCCCGGTCGTGTTGCATGGGTTTGACCCCACGGACTGCCGAGCGGAAGAGAGAAAAGTCGTCGTCGTGCATGAGGCCTCCGCGTAGGCGGGCGATTCTAGCGCAAGGTGCCAGGTCGCGCATGGCTCGCCGGCCCGGAAGGCACGCCGCGATCAGTTGCGCTTGCGCAGTAGCCGTGGGGAAAGGTTGAGATCGTTGGGTTTGAGGGCCCGGCGGCGAATGCGACGGCGGATTGCCACCCCAGCCCAGGCCAGCACCAGTCCGGTGGCGATGAAAGTGATCGCTGTGCTGCGTTCCGGTGCGATGTTGGTTAGCGCTTCGTGCACCTGCAAGAACGAGGTAGCGCCGCCCAGCAGCAGGAGGAGCCCGAGCAGGATCAGCAGCATGCCGAAGAAGGCACCGATGCGTGATCCCCAGCTCCGGTGCGGTCGGGGACGAAGGCGGCGGGCATCGAAGCCGTCGGTTCGTTTCATTCGGTTACCTCGTCGGGTTAGGGGCTGTGACCGGGAGCGTCCCGGTCAGGTTCCTTCGCCAACAGGTAACGCCGTGCCGCAAGAGGCGTCAAGCCAGGGCAGCAGCATCCGCCACGCAGACGGCGAAGTTATCCGCCAGTATGGTCATTTCCATGCGGTGGACCTGCTCGGCATCGATGGCACCATCGCCCATCGGCAGATCGCGCGTCGCGCATGCCTTGTCAACCAGCGTGCAGCGGTAACCGTAGTCCTTTGCTGCGCGGACCGTGGTGCTCACACTGGAGTGGGTCATGAAGCCGCAGACGATCAGGTCCAACCGGCCGTGTTGCTGCAGCAGTTCGTGAAGGCGGGTGCCAGCGAAGGCGTTGGGCAACGTCTTGCCGATTACTTCTTCACCGGACAGCGGTGCTGCTTCCGGCATGATCTGTCCGCGCAGGCCTTGCGGATCGAACAAGCCGCCTGGAATACCCAGGTGGTGAACGTGAACGACGGGGGTGCCAGCCTCTCGAGCCACCGCCAGCAGGCGCGTAATTTCGTCGAGTGCCGGCTGCAGCTTCGGCAGCGCCATCGCACCCGAGCGGTATTCTTCCTGAACGTCGATGACCAGAAGGGTCGCGTTAGCCAGAGTCGCCGGTGCATAACTGCGGCCACTGAGCTGAAGCAGGGTCTGTGGCTTCGACATGACTGACTCCTTGTTGTGAGAGGGGCCTGATTGTGGCGCCAGATGACCGAGATGTGAACTGCCCAAACCGACGATTAACACGTCGATAGGCTGTAAATTGGCCAAATGTCGGAGGCCGGCATCGTCTGCACGAAGAACTCCCTATCGCCTTCGGCTAAACTTCCGCGCTTTTAAAGGAGACCCGCCAGTGACCGCTTCGCCTTCCCGTTTGCGCACGTTACGTGACCATATCCGCTGGGCTGTCAGCCGGTTCCAGGCCGAACAGCTGTTCTTCGGTCACGGCACGGACAACGCCTGGGACGAGGCCCGTCAATTGGTGCTGGGTGCGTTGCATCTCCCGTGGGAAATGGCGGACGCCTACCTGGATTGCCGCTTGGAGGACGACGAGCGCGAGCATCTAAAGGGCTTGCTTCGCCGCCGGATCGAAGAGCGCGTACCGGCGGCGTACCTGCTCGGTCAGGCATGGTTTTGTGGGCTTCCTTTCATCGTCGATGAGCGGGTGCTGGTGCCGCGCTCGCCGATCGGCGAGCTCATTGACCGACGGTTCGAGCCCTGGCTGGCGCATACACCGTCACGCATCCTGGACCTTTGCACCGGCTCCGGTTGCATCGGTATTGCCTGCGCCTATGAGTTTCTCGAGGCAGAGGTGGTGCTGGCCGATCTTTCGTTCGATGCGTTGGAAGTGGCCAACCGGAACATTGAGTTCCACGGGCTGGAGGACCGCGTCTACACCGTGCAAGGGGACGGGTTCGGCGGGTTGCCTAAGCAGCGCTTCGACCTGATCGTGTCCAACCCGCCCTATGTGGATGCGGAGGACTTCGCCGACATGCCCAGCGAATACCATCACGAGCCCGCGATGGGGTTGGCCTGCGGCGACGATGGGCTGGACTTGGTGCGGCGCATGCTGTCCGAAGCGGCGGATCACCTGACCGAGCAGGGCGCGCTGATCGTCGAGGTTGGCAATAGCCAGGTGCATGTCGAGGCACTGTATCCGGAAGTGGATTTCACCTGGCTGGAGTTTTCCAAAGGCGGCCATGGCGTGTTCATGCTGGCGGCGAGCCAGTGCCGTGAGCATCAGGCGCTGTTTCGCGAGCGCGCCGCTGGCTAAACCGACGCGGCGAGTCGGTTAGCGTGTCGCGATCCAGATCAGCAGGCCGGCCTGGAACAGGGCGAAGACGACCAAGCAGGCGATGCTGAAACGCAGCGTACCGTCTTCGCGCCGTAGCCGGCTCATGCGCTCCTGCATGTCGCGGATGCGGTTTTCCTGCTCGAACAGATGCTGGTCGGCCTGCTCGAGCATGGCAGCCGCCTCGGTCAGGTCGATGATTTGCACCTTATCGGCGTTCCAGTCGGGGCGCAGGGTGCTGACGCGCGGCACGCTGTAACTCGCCTTCTGCTCGGAATCGGTGTAGGTGACCTCGATGCCTTGGCTTTTCAGGCAATGGTCACGACGCAGGCGCATGTCGTCACGTGGCACGTCCTTGACAGGCAGTGCTCCACCCTCCACCAAGTAGTGAGCCCAGCGGCGCTGCGCCCACTGTGCGCCCTGAGCCAGTAAAAAGCGCCCCAGCCCTCGGTTGGCCGGTTCGATATGCAGGCCTGTATCGGGACCGAAACGCAATTCCTTGGCGCTGTGGTCGGCCCAGACTTCCACCACGTTGTATTTTCTCGACAGCATTTGCCCCGGCAGCCGGACGAACAGCTTCAGCACGCTCTGCCTTGGGGTATGGCGTTCGACCTGGCCGAGCTCGACGAACCGCAAGGGCCGGGCGCCAGTATCGCGATCGGTTGGCAGGGGCGCCAGGCGCAGCAGGCGAAAGCGGTCAGGCCCGAGCTCCGTCCAAGGATGGGGTGGTTGTGGGGTGGCGGTATCAACGGCCTCTGTGGGTGTCTGGTTGTCTGTCATGATCGGCGTCCATGGGGCCTGCGTGACTGGCATGGGCAGGCACGGAAGCTATCGGCCGCCCGGCGCCTAACTGGAGGATGGCAAAATGCCTTGCGCTTGAAGGAAGCTGACGATGCGTGTCGTCAGGCCACGCGCGAGCGGCCGCTCTGGCTCGTTGTAGGTGCCGGTCTGTTCGTCCCGCCCTTGCGGAGCGATTCGTAGCACATGATTCATGCCGCTGATCATTGCTAGCGTCGCGTCTGGCTTGGCGCTCTTCAGGGCCTGGGCATCACGGGCATTGACCTGGATGTCATGTGTGCCCTGGACGATCAAAGCGGGTGCCCGCACCGCTGCGAACGCTTGCGCCGGATCGCGGCGAAACAGCGAGATGAGGTACGGCTGCACGCTGGGACGAAACAGCACCTGCAATGGCTGGGGTACGTCCGGCTGCGCGCGCCCGGCTTCCAGTTCATCGATCAGAAATTGAGCATTCGCCAAGAGCGGTGGCGGCAAGCGACCTTGCAGTTGCTGGCGAAGGAGCTCGCCAATGGGGCGGCCGCTTCCGGCAATGCTCACCACTGCGGCCGGATCGACCGCGGGCGCTACGAGGCTCGCGATCAGTGCGCCTTCGCTGTGACCGATCAGGATCAGCGACGAAAAGCGCGCATCGCCTTTCAGGTGGCGCGCCCAGGCTTGGGCATCTTCGACATAGTGGTCGAGGGTCAGTTGGCTTTCCTCCAGTGCCAGCGCCTGGCTCTGGCCTACGCCGCGCTTGTCGTAGCGCAGGCTGGCGATTCCGCGGGGGGCGAGCGCCTGCGCCAGGCGTTTCAGGCTGTCGTTGTGCATGCCCGGTTGGTTGCCGTTGCGATCCGTCGGCCCCGACCCAGCGATCAACAGCGCCACTGGCACCGGCTGGTCATGCCGGGGCAGCAGTAAACTGCCATGCAACTGACCCTCCGGGAGGTCGAGTGTCATGGGTTGGTTGAGCAACGTCAGCGGTTCGGCGTGGCCCACGGTGGGCAGAATCGCCAGCAGGGCGACAAGAATCAGGCGCATAAATGAGGTCAGGCTGGAGGAGCGGATTGGACGTCATTGTGCCCGCCAGGTTCGCGGACTGGTATCGAGCGGTGCGCGAAGCGGCGAAACGGCTGGTGGCTCGGGTATACTTCCGCCCCCTGTTTTGGTCGATCGCGGAGCGCCCTGCATGTCCGGCAACACATTCGGCAAGCTGTTCACCGTCACCACCGCTGGTGAAAGCCATGGCCCGGCGCTGGTCGCCATCGTCGACGGCTGCCCGCCCGGCCTGGAACTGTCGGTTGCGGATCTGCAGCGCGACCTGGATCGCCGCAAACCTGGCACCAGCCGGCACACCACCCAGCGGCAGGAGCCCGACGAGGTCGAAATCCTCTCGGGCGTGTTCGAGGGGCGCACGACCGGTTGCTCGATCGGCCTGCTGATTCGCAACACGGATCAGAAGTCCAAAGACTATTCGGCCATCAAAGACCTGTTTCGGCCGGCCCATGCTGACTACACCTACCACCACAAATATGGCGTGCGCGACTACCGCGGCGGCGGCCGCAGCTCGGCGCGGGAGACTGCCATGCGCGTCGCGGCGGGGGCCATTGCAAAGAAATACCTGGCGACGCTGGGCATCCAGGTGCGCGGCTACATGAGCCAGCTGGGGCCGATCGAAATCGGTTTCGAGAGTTGGGACGGGGTCGAGCAAAACGCCTTCTTCTGTCCCGATCCGGCCAAGGTGCCGGAGCTGGAGGCCTACATGGATCAGCTGCGCCGCGACCAGGATTCGGTCGGCGCGAAGATCACCGTCGTGGCAGAAGGCGTTCCGCCGGGCCTGGGCGAGCCAATCTTCGATCGACTGGATGCGGATTTGGCGCACGCGCTGATGAGCATCAATGCGGTCAAGGGCATTGAGATTGGCGCAGGGTTCGCCAGCGTTGCCCAGCGCGGCACGGAGCATCGCGACGAGCTCACGCCGGGCGGCTTTCTTTCGAACAATGCTGGCGGTGTGCTCGGCGGCATTTCGTCTGGCCAGCCGATCGTTTGCTCACCTGGCGCTCAAGCCGACCTCGAGCATTACCACGCCAGGCCGCTCGATCGATGTCGATGGCAACCCGGTCGAGGTCATCACCAAAGGTCGGCATGATCCCTGCGTCGGCATCCGCGCCACGCCGATTGCCGAAGCCATGATGGCGATAGTGCTGCTCGACCACCTGCTGCGTCACCGCGGCCAGAACGCCGACGTCCTGGTCGGCACGCCGGTCCTGGGGCAACTCTGAGCCAGAACCTGGAGGCGCGCGCCGGCAGCGTGCGCCGTGCCGTTCGGGGTTTCGAGCATCCAGCGTATGGCTAGCGTTCCTTATTGGCGCCTGTCCGGCTTTTACCTGTTCTATTTCGCCGTGTTGGGCGCCGTTGCGCCATTTTTCGGTCTGTATTTCGATCACCTGGGCTTTTCTGCCGAGCGCATCGGTGAGCTGGTGGCGATCCCCATGCTGATGCGTTGCCTGGCGCCTAATCTCTGGGGGTGGCTGGGTGATGTCACTGGTCGGCGCCTGGCGATCGTGCGTATCGGCGCGCTCTGTACGCTGGTGTCGTTCAGCCTGATCCTGCTCGACAAACGCTACGAATGGCTTGCGCTGGTGATGGCGCTGCACGCGTTCTTCTGGCATGCCGTGCTGCCGCAATTCGAGGTCATTACCCTGGCCCATCTGCGTCATGAGGCGGCTCGCTACAGTCAGGTGCGGGTGTGGGGCAGCGTTGGCTTCATTCTGGCCGTGGTCGGGCTAGGGGCGTTGTTCGAACGCTTCGGCCTGGATATGTATCCGGCCGCGCTGATAGTGATCATGTTCGGCATCCTGATCAGTAGCGCCTGGGTCCCTAATGCGATACCGGAGGAGCGGCCGGAGACGGTCGGGCAGGGCGGGTTCCTCCAACAACTATGCAGGCCTGGCGTACTGGCGTTCTTCGCCTGCGTTGCGCTGATGCAAGTCAGCCATGGACCGTACTACACCTTCCTCAGCCTGCACCTGGAAGCGCTTGGCTATGGGCGTGGGCTGATCGGTTTGCTCTGGGCGCTGGGAGTCGTGGCCGAGGTCTTGCTGTTTATGGTGATGTCCAGGTTGCTGGCGCGGTTCTCGCTGCGCCAGGTCTTGCTCGCCAGCTTTCTCATCGCGGCCGTGCGCTGGCTGCTGCTCGGCACTCTAGCTGACCATCTCGTGGTGCTGATCCTTGCCCAGCTGATGCATGCCGCCACCTTTGGCAGTTTCCACGCGGCCGCCGTTCACTTTGTCCAGCATAGCTTCGGCCATCGCCAGCAAGGCCAGGGGCAGGCGTTGTATGCCAGCCTGGCCGGCATCGGCGGCGCGCTCGGTGCGTTGTATTCGGGGTACAGCTGGGCCAGTCTTGGGCCGGCTTGGACCTTCGCCATCGCCAGCCTGGCCGCCGCGGCCGCCGCCGTGATCATTGCCATCCCAACGCAGGGGAGCCGGGTATGACAGGCGCCCGCAAATGTCTCTTCCAGGCCATTATCGAGGCGGGGCGTTTTTTTGGTCGTGGTTGTTCATCAACCCACGTCAGGGAGCGGCTGGCAGCGGTTGCAACCTTGGCTGGAGGCACACCCGGATTGCGTTGGATACCTGATTCGACGGCACGGCCTCTGTACCTGGGGTGCGCAAATGAGCAATGCGCTTGGGGAGGGCGAGCCGTTCGAGTTTCTCTCGAACCCGAACTCAGGATGCGGACGTCGAAGCGACCCTAAGCCTAACCACGCGCGGCCCCTCGCGCGTTTCGATGAATCATGAGCTAGCCCGGGCGAAACCGGGCGGGAGACCAACCGGATGACTGTACTCAGCGTCTACCAGGACACAATGCCCGAGCAGCCACTCAAGGTGCTCACCCATATCGAGGACATTGCCGCCACGCTGGCCGAGGTTGGTGTCGGCCTGGAGCGTTGGGAAGCCCGCCAGCCCATCGGTGCGGGCGCGAGCCCCGACGAGGTGATCACCGCCCATCGCCCGCAGATCGATCGCCTGAAGGCCGAGCGCGGTTACGTCACGGTCGAAGTTACCAGCCTCGACAGCAGCCATCCGCAAAAGGCCGAGCTGCGCGCCAAGTTTCTCGAGGAGCATTGCCACGCCGCGGATGAGGTGCGCTTCTTCGTCGCTGGGCGCGGTCTGTTCACGCTGCACATCGAGGACAAGGTCTACGTCGTGCTGTGCGAGAAGAACGATCTGATTTCGGTACCGGCTGGCACCCGGCGCTGGTTCGACATGGGCGAACATCCGCGCTTCGTCGCCATTCGCCTGTTCAACGACCCGGAGGGCTGCATCGCACACTTCACCGGCGAAGACATTGCCGGCCGCTTCCCGCGCCTGGAGGACTGACGCAGGCCAAGCGCTGCGCCAGTGGCATGCCGAGGGGCTTGGGCTCTACGTCTGCTCCTCAGGTTCCGCGCAGGCGCAAAAGCTGAACTTCGGTTGCGCCGACGCTGACGACCTAACACCGCTGTTCTCCGGCGACCGGCTCCGGGCACAAGCGTGAGCCCACGTTCTACGTGCGCATCGCCGAGTCGATCGGGCTGCCGGCGGCGCAAATTCTGTTTCTTTCCGCCGTGGTCCAGGAGCTGGACGCCGCGCGGGAGGCGGCCAATGCACACTTGTGGTTTGGCGCGCGAAAGCGGCGAGCTCCAGGGAGACAGGGCCGTAGACAGTTGCAATGCCATCGATCCGGCCAGGTGCGGAGCCAATAGCCCGGACTGAACCCTCCCACCGGCTTGGCATCCTAATCTTGAACCCATTCAGATTTGGAGTTTCGCCATGACCGATGCCTTCGGCGGTATCTTCGGACTGCTAATCCTGGCTCTAGACATCTGGGCCATTGTCAGCGTCCTGCGCAGCGACAGCACCACCGGGAAGAAAGCGCTCTGGGTGCTGCTTATCGTCATCCTGCCGGTACTCGGCCTGATCATCTGGGGAATCATGGGCCCGCGCGGCAACCGTCCCGACGCGCGTAGCGAAATCCGACGCTAGATGATGGAGACCGCAAGCGGTGTGCTTGCCGTTCTCGTCCTGATCCTCGATGTGCTGGCCATCGCCCAGGTCTGGCGAAGCGGCATCGAGGTGGGCCGCAAGATCATCTGGAGCCTGGTCATCATCCTGCTCCCAGTGGTCGGCCTGGTGATGTGGTTCATGGCGGCGAAGTCACAGGGGAAGGTCAGGTTGTGATGGGCCGACTGCTGTGCCTGGTGGTGCTCTGCTCGTGCTTTGCCATGGCACAGGCCGGACCGGACGAGGCGTGGGAGGCGCTGCGTAACGGCAAGGCCGTACTTTTGCTTCGTCACGCAACTGCGCCTGGCCTGGGCGACCCGCCGGGTTTCGTGCTCGAGGATTGCGCTACACAGCGCAACCTCAATGGAAAGGGGCGCGAAGAAGCGCGCCGGTGGGGCCGTTTGTTGCGGGATCGGGGTATCGACTCGCCGCGCCTGCTCAGTAGCCGCTGGTGTCGAGCGCTCGAAACGGCACGGGAAATGAGCCTCACGGAGGTCGAGCCGTTGCCCTTGCTCGACTCGTTCTTTACCCAATCCGGCCAGGCGGAGGAACAGACCCGCAACTTGAAGGCTTACCTCGATCAGTTGCCAGCTTCGCAGCCGGTGGTCATGGTCAGTCACCAAGTCAACATTACGGCGCTGACCGACGTTTTTCCCCGCTCGGGCGAAGGCGTCGTGCTGGCCTTGCCGGTCAGCGAACCGGTTCGCGTCCTGGCGCGCATCCCGCCGCCTTGATCCGAGCGCGGCTCGCTTCAGAATTCGCATAGGCCTGCCAAAGGTGCATGGCCGCGTAGGCGCGCCAGGGACGCCAGGCTTCGGCGCGCTGACCGAGCGCTTTTGCGCTGAGGCCCGTTTCGCCCCATACCGGCGCCTTGAGCAGGCCCAGGTCGCTCGCGGGGAAGGCATCCGCCTCGGCAAAGCCGCGAAGCGCGATGTATTGCGCCGTCCAGGGGCCGATGCCCGGCAACTGGCACAGGCGCTCGATCAGGTCCTCGGCGCCTCTGTCGGCGGCGAGTGACAACGCACCCTCGGCCACGGCTCGCGCGAAATGTTGCAAGGCAGCGACCCGCTTGCCTGGCATGCCAATGGCGTCCAGGCTGGCGTTGGCTATTGCCTGGGCTGTCGGGAATAACCAGCGCAACTCAGGAATCCCAATTCCAGGCGCTGCGGGCGCGGGCTCGCCGAGCCGCTCGATCAACCGCCTGGTGATGGTCACCGCTGCCTTGACGGAGACCTGCTGGCCCACGATGGCCCGCACGGCGACTTCGAACGGATCGAACGCATTCGGCAGGCGCAGCCCGGGCGTGGCCGCGACCAGCGGACCGAGCTGCGGATCGGCGGCGAAGTGCCGGGTGAGCACGGCTGGGTCCATGTCGAGATCGAACATCCGGCGCACTTGCGCGGTGACGTAGGGTGCGGCCTGGCAAAGCGACGGGCTGATGGACAGTTCGAGGGCATCGGGTCCGGGCCTCACGCTGAACCAACCCACGCGGCCATCGACCGATAGCGTGCGTGCGTAGCGGTCTGCTGTCAGCGCCTCGACACCCGGCATCAGGCGCAGGCTGAAATACTGATGGAATTGGGACCAATCCCAGGGCGGGATGAAAGGCAGTTCGACAGAGATGCTCATGCCATCACCATAGCTGCGGTCCATAGCGGTGTCTTTACCGGATACGCTTTCAAAGCTGCCCTCCATCCATCACGGAGACAGCCGATGAACGAGTGATCAAGGCATTGACGCCTTGACGGACGGCGCTTCGGTATCGATGCGGGCCGTTGTGCTTGTGCGATTGACCGGGCTCGAACAGCAACGCTGCGACTTGCCCTGCATCCCACGGGCGGAACTGCCGCCGGGTGCGGGGTTCTATCTTGACTGAGGCACTCGGTTTTCCCTTGGCTGAGCTGGCCTCTTCGCGACGTCGGGCGCGCAGGGCTGGTGCAGCGGGCTCGCATACTGCTAGCTTTGAATCAGCGCGCAAGCATGCCGCGTCGCTCAGAGAGGTCGCCCTTACCCGTTGAGTCTGCCCGCCCGCCCTTGGGTGTAGTCCCGGGCCGATACCATCCAGGCTGAGAGGAGGTTGTTTTATGAGTACCACCTTCCATGAGGATGTCAGCAGCAACGTTCTGATGCGTATGAAGGAGGGCGGTTTCGATTTCGCCCGTGTCCATCCCATCGAGTTCTACGCCGTTTTTCCTGATAAGGAGCAGGCCCTGTCGGCGGCTAGCAATTTTCGTGGTGAAAGCGTCAATACCCAGGTGTCACCGCGTGACGACGGCGCCTGGGATCTGCAGGTCAGCAAGGTCATGTATGCGACCTTCGATGGCATCGGCGCGTTCGAGCAGGACCTTGAGGACCTGATCGAGCCGCTCGGCGGTGTCGTCGATGGGTGGGGCGTGACGCAGGAACTCACCGGCTGTCACCCCTGACGGTATCTCAGTGCCGCTTCAGACCGCTTAGCAGCGCCTGGTCCCACGGCGGGACCGGGCCAAAGCGATTCTTCAGGAATTCCAGCAGCAGCCGCCTGCGTGAGTCCGCCTCCCGGGTCAGTCGCAGCGCGTAGATGCCGCTCGGCTCGGGTTGCGGCAAACCGTCCTCGCAAAACAATGGCAGCAGTTCCCCACGCAGCAGGTGATCGCTGATCAGCCACGTCGGGAGGTGGGCGACGCCCAGCCCCGCCAACGCACCGCTGAGCAAGGCTTCGGCATTATTGGCAACCAATCGTTTACGGCGCGGCCGCAGATGCTGTCGTCTGCCTTCATGCTCGAAGCGCCAGGCATGTGGCGGCGCCAGCGAATCCCAGTCGAGCCCGTCATGTTCCGGTAGCTCGGCAACCGAACGCGGTATGCCGCGACGATCCAAGTAGGCGGGGCTGGCACAGACCACACGGACAAGCGGCGACAACGGCGTGGCGACCAGGCGGGTATCCGCCAACGGGCCAATGCGCAGGATAAGGTCGACCTCGCCCAGATGCTCGCCTTCCAGGTCGACGAAGCTGTCGATCAGGCGCAGCTGGATGTCCACCTCGGGGTAGGCCTGGAGGAACTCAGCCAGTGCCGGAGCCAGGTGCCGTCGCCCGAAGGGGGCGGGTGCGTCGATGCGAATCAGTCCTCGCGGCGCGGTTTGCGCCGAAGCCAATTCGGCCCGCGCGAGTTGCAGTTCCTGGACGATGCGTCGTGCTCGCTCGGCGAACGCGACACCCGCACTGGTTGGCTTGACTGCGTGGGTGCTGCGGCTGACGAGCTGGCAACCGAGGGTGGATTCGAGTGCATCAATTCGCCGCGCGACGGCAGAGGGGGTGATCCCGTACAGCCGTGCAGCAGCAGAAAAACTCTCGGTCTCGAGCACGTCCAGGTACAGACGAAACTGTTGCGTAAGGCTATCGGACGGCATGCTGGCCGGTGCTCCGCTGTGCGATATGGGCAAAGGCATTGTGCGTGGCTGTGCATTTCGCCGCTAGCCCGCTGCCGGTAGCATCGCGTTTTTTCTTGGAAGCGTAGCCATGGACTTTGTCGCAACTGCCTTGAATGTGGTGCTGGGCCTGATGCTTGGCACCTTGGGCGGTTTGTTCGGCATCGGCGGAGGCTTGATCGCGATCCCGGTCGTGGGCGTCCTGTTCGATCTGGACCAGCAGGTGGCGCAGGGCACGGCGCTGGTGATGGTGGTGCCCAACGTGCTTCTCGCCATCTGGCGTTACCACCAGCGCAACCGGATCAACGTGCGTCACGCGCTCGCGCTTGGCGTGACGAGCTTCTGCTTCGCTATTGCAGGCGCGGCGATTGCTGTCTCGCTGGATGCGACGCGCATGCGTATTGCCTTTGTGGGTTTTCTCCTGGCGCTTGCCGCCTACACCATGCTTCGTGCCTTTTTACGACCTCAGCCGGGCGGCACCGAGCTGCGCTATCCCTGGCCTTGGCTCAGCGTGCTCGGCGCTGGCGCCGGTGCGCTGGGCGGACTGTTTGGTGTCGGCGGTGCGGTACTCGCCACGCCGGTGCTGACGGCTGTGTTCGGCACCTCACAAGTCGTGGCGCAGGGTTTGTCACTGTCGCTGGCGGCACCGAGCACTGCCGTAACGCTCTTCACCTACGCCACTCACGGCCAGGTCAACTGGGCGTTGGGGTTGCCACTGGCAGTCGGCGGATTGCTGAGCATCAGCCTGGGCGTGAAACTGGCGCACTCCTTGCCCGAGCGGCTGCTGCGCGTGCTGTTCAGTACCTTCCTTGTCCTCAGTGCCGTCTTGCTGGCGCTGGAGGTTTGAGGCTCAACGGCTGCGCAGTTCCTGCTTTCGGATCTCTCGTCGCGCACTGCGAACCAGGCGAAAGGTCAGCAACAGCGCGGCGCAGCTAAGCCCGGCGATCAATCCTTGCCATAGACCGGCCGGGCCGGTCGGCTCGCCGAGCCGGTCGGTGAGCCCCAGCAAGTAACCCACCGGCAAGCCGATCCCCCAGTAGGCGAACAGGGTGAAAACCATGGTCATGCGGGTGTCCTGGTAGCCACGTAGCGCACCTGCGGCGGTCACCTGGACCACGTCCGAAAACTGAAAAAGTGCGGCGTACAAGAACAGGCTTGCCGCTACCGCAATCACGGCGGGGTCCGTGGTGTAGATTCGCGCGATCGGCTCACTGAACAGCAGCATGCTACCGGCCGAGAAGCAGGCGTAGACCAGGCTCGAGGCGATGCCTACGCCCGCCACGAAGCGGGCGTCCCTTGGCGCGTCACGCCCGAGTGCCTGACCGATGCGCACGGTAATGGCCATGCCGAGCGACAGCGGAATCATGAAGATCAGCGACGTGAAGTTGAGCGCGATCTGGTGGCCGGCAACGACCGTCGCCCCCAGTGCGCCGATCAACAAGGCAATGACCGAGAAAATGCTCGCCTCGGCGAATACTGCTACGCCAATCGGCACGCCTACCGATAGCAAATGCCGGAGGACCGGCCAGTGTGGCCTGTCGAAGCGTGCGAACACCTGGCTTGGGCGGTAGTAGGATGCCCGGCGGACCCAGAACAGCATGGCGCAAAGCATGAAGCCCATCACCACGGCAGTGGCCCAGCCGCACCCCACGCCGCCCATCGCTGGCAGGCCGAACTTTCCATAGATGAAGATGTAATTCAGCGGCACGTTGAGCATCAGCGCGAGGATGCCGATGACCATGCTCGGGCGTGTATGGCCCAGCCCATCGCTGTAGCAACGCAAGACCTGGTACAGCGCGACCGCTGGAAAGCCGCACGCCACCGCGCGCAGGTACGCCATGCTGGGCTCGATGAGGGCGGCCTCGACTTGCATCAGGCGCAGCACCGGTTCGGCATTCCACATCAACACGGCGAACAGCAGGCCGATCCCGAAACCCATCCAGAGCGCCTGACGCACCAGCGGGCCGATCGCCTCCTGCGTGCCACTGCCGAAACGCTGCGCCACGTTCGGCGTCGTGGCCAGGATCACGCCTGTGACCAAGAGGAACACGGGCACCCAGATCGAATTACCGAGCGCCACTGCCGCCAGGTCCTCAGGGCTGACGCGCCCGGCCATCAGGGTATCGACGAAGCCCATGGCAGTATTGGCCAACTGGGCGATCATCATGGGCAGGGCGAGAGCAAACAGGGTACGCAGTTCGACGCGAACCCGTCTGAGTCTTGGCTCAGCTGGCATTGCGGGGCTATCCGATTGTATACAGGAAACCAGCTAGTCTACGCCGCCGACCCTGGTCGCGAAAGGCAGCGTCGGTGCGCCAGGCCGTCTAGAATGCCCCGACTACCGATGGAGCCAACCGATGCGCATCCTTGCTGACGAAAACATACCCCTGGTCGACGCCTTCTTCGGAGCCTTTGGCGAGATCCGCCGCATGCCTGGGCGCAGCATCAATCGAGCCGCGCTGGAGCAGGCCGATCTGTTGCTGGTGCGTTCGGTCACCCGAGTGGATCGAGAGCTGCTCGAAGGCACTCCGGTGCGCTTTGTCGGCACGTGCACCATCGGTACGGATCACCTGGACCTCGACTACATCGAGCAGGCCGGGATCCGCTGGGCCAGTGCGCCTGGCTGCAATGCGCGAGGGGTGGTCGACTACGTGCTGGGGAGCTTGCTCGCGTTGGCTGAAGGCGAGGGCGTGGCGCTGGCAGAGCGCCGGTATGGTGTGGTGGGCGCCGGGGAAGTCGGTGGCCGCCTGGTAGCGGTTTTGAAGGGGCTGGGTTGGGACGTCCGAGTTTGCGACCCGCCGCGGCAAGCGCGGGAGTTAGGCGAGTTCGTCGAGTTGCAGGAGATTATCGACGAGTGCGACGTAATCAGCCTGCACACACCGCTGACCTTGCAGGGGGAGCATGCGACGTTCCATCTGTTTAACGAAGCAAGGCTACGCGAACTGCGACCCGGCGCTTGGCTGATCAATGCCAGCCGCGGGGCCGTCGTCGACAATGCCGCCCTGCGCCGGGAACTGGCATGTCGGACGGATATCCAGGCGGTACTCGACGTTTGGGAGGACGAGCCGCTGGCCGATATCGAACTGGCGGAGCTTTGCTGGATCGCCACGCCGCATATTGCCGGCTACAGCCTGGAGGGCAAGCTCCGGGGAACGGCGCAGATCTACGAAGCCTACTGCGCAAGCCAGGGATTGGCGCCTTCGGTACCCCTGCAAGGGCTGTTGCCCAACGCACCGTTGCGTGGGCTCGCGTTTGACCGAGGCGCCGATGCCGAGCAGATGCTGGCGACGCTTTGCCGCGCCGTATATGACCCACGCAGCGACGATGCCGCGTTCCGCCGTAGCCTGGTCGGCGACGAGGCGCAGCGACGAGCCGCGTTCGACCAGCTACGCAAGCAGTATCCGCCGCGCCGGGAGATAGATGGACTGCACGTCACGCTCGATGGTGACAATGCGGCCCTCGAGCGGGTCGTCACCGCGCTCGGCGCGACGTTGCGCAGCGGCTGACCGAGCGGCGCGTCCGACGGGCCGGATGCATTTTCCGGGCTGCTCCGCTAGCATTACCCGTCCTCTGCTTTAGCCGCGATGGTGTTATGAGTTATCAGGTCCTAGCCCGAAAATGGCGTCCGCGCTCGTTCCGCGAAATGGTCGGCCAGACGCATGTGCTCAAGGCCTTGATCAATGCCCTGGACAGCCAGCGCCTGCACCATGCCTACCTGTTCACCGGTACGCGCGGCGTGGGCAAAACCACCATCGCGCGCATCATCGCCAAGTGTCTGAATTGCGAGACGGGCGTCAGCTCGACGCCCTGCGGCCAGTGTTCGGTATGCCGCGAAATCGACGAAGGCCGCTTCGTCGACCTGATCGAGGTCGATGCCGCGAGTCGCACCAAGGTGGAAGACACGCGCGAGCTGCTGGACAACGTCCAATACTCGCCCACGCGCGGCCGCTTCAAGGTCTACCTGATCGACGAAGTGCACATGCTCTCGTCGCACTCGTTCAATGCCCTGCTGAAAACGCTGGAAGAGCCGCCGCCGCACGTCAAATTCCTGCTCGCGACCACCGACCCGCAGAAATTGCCGGTGACCATTCTGTCGCGCTGCCTGCAGTTCTCCCTGAAGAACATGCCGCCAGAGCGCGTTGTCGAGCATCTAACGCACGTGCTCGGTGCCGAGCAGGTGCCCTTCGAAGAGGACGCGCTCTGGTTGTTGGGCCGCGCCGCCGATGGTTCGATGCGCGATGCAATGAGCCTCACCGACCAGGCGATCGCCTTTGGCGAGGGCAAGGTGCTGGCTGCCGATGTGCGCAGCATGCTGGGCACGCTCGATCACGGCCAGGTATTCGGGGTCCTGCATGCGTTGCTGGAGGGTGATGCACGAGCGCTGCTCGAAGCCATCCGTCAGTTGGCTGAGCAGGGGCCTGATTGGGGTGGGGTACTGGCTGAAATGCTCAACGTGCTTCACCGCGTTGCCATCGCTCAGGCGTTGCCCGAGGCGGTCGATAACGGACAGGGCGATCGTGATCGCGTCCTGGCGCTAGCGCAGGCGCTGCCCGCCGAAGACGTGCAGTTCTACTACCAGATGGGGCTGATCGGGCGCCGCGACCTGCCGCTAGCGCCAGACCCGCGCAGTGGTTTCGAAATGGTGCTGCTGCGCATGCTGGCGTTTCGGCCTGCCGATGCCGAGGGCACACCCCGAACCTCACTAAAGAGCTTGGGGGTCAGCCCGGCCACGGCTGATCCCGACCGGGAATCGGTGGCCGAGCAGCCTGCGCCGGCGGCCAGGCCGATCACCGAGCCAGCAGCACCGGTGCAGACAGTGCCGGTGCCGGTGTCGGCGCCAGTTGAGCCTGCCCACACGCAGCCGTCAGTTCCGATGCCGAGCAGCTCCGCAAGCCAGCCTATCGAGACGCTCGCTGAGCAGCCCGTCGCTCGGGCGCCGGCACCGGCCGAACCGTCGCCTTCGTTTGTCGACGTGCCTTGGGACGAGCCTCCCTCCACGCCCCCCGTCGCGGTTGAGCATGAAGCGGTTGTCGCTGCGGCCGCCCAAGTGGCCGAGCATCACGCCGCCGTGGTCGAAGTCAATGAGCCGGAAGACGATGAGCCACCGCTGACCGATGAAGATTATTTCGAGGTCGAGACGCAGGCCGAGGCTTTTCTTGACGTGCTCGACGATGCGCCAGAGGCCGCCATCGCCGAGCCGGCGCCGGCCGTACAGCCCGCGACGGGGCTGGCAGCTCAGTGGCTAGATCTTTATCTGAAGTTGGGCCTGACCGGCCTGACTGGCAGCATCGCGGCCAATTGCACGTTGATTGCGGTCGAGGGCGATCGCTGGTTGATGCATCTCGATCCTGCGCAAAGCGCGTTATTCAATGCGACGCAGCACCGGCGGCTGAACGACGCCTTGAGTGAATACCATGGGCGTAAGCTGCAACTGGACATCGAGTTGCAGACGCCGGAACAGGAAACCCCCGCGCAAGCGGCCGCACGGCGCCGTAACGAGCGGCAGCTCGAGGCTGAGCGATCGATCCAGAGTGATCCGCTGGTGCAGCAGCTGATGCAGCAGTTCGCGGCTGTTATTCGCGAAGGCACCATCGAGCCCGTAGAACAACCCGTACCCTGATTAACGAGGTGAACCCCATGATGAAAGGTGGCATGGCCGGCCTGATGAAGCAGGCGCAGCAGATGCAGGAAAAGATGCAAAAGATGCAGGAAGAGCTGGCAAACGCCGAGGTGACCGGGCAATCCGGCGCCGGGCTGGTCAGCGTTGTCATGAACGGGCGCCACGACGTCAAGCGTGTCAGTCTCGATGACAGTCTCATGCAGGAAGACAAAGAAATTCTCGAGGACCTCGTTGCCGCCGCAGTGAATGACGCCGTCCGCAAGATCGAGCAGAACAGCAAGGAAAAGATGGCAGGCATGACCGAGGGCATGCAGTTGCCGCCAGGCTTCAAGATGCCGTTCTGAGATACCGCTGGAAGCTGAGCGCCTGAGCAGGGTGTGCATAAACGTCACATCCTATCGTTCGATAAAGCTTCCGGCGCTCTTGCTTTCATATCCCAGCGTCGAGACCCAAATGAGCTTCAGCCCCCTGATTCGCCAACTCATCGATGCCTTGCGCATTCTTCCCGGAGTTGGCCAAAAAACAGCCCAGCGCATGGCCCTGCAGATGCTCGAGAGGGACCGCAGCGGGGGACTGCGGCTGGCGCAGGCGTTGACGCACGCTATGGAGAATGTCGGTTATTGCCGCCAGTGTCGCACCCTCAGCGAAGACGAACTTTGCCCACAGTGTGCGGACCCAAGGCGCGACGATTCATTGCTGTGCATCGTGCAAAGCCCGGTCGACGTCTTCGCTGTCGAACAGACGGGTTTCCGTGGCCGATATTTTGTGCTCAAGGGGCATCTGTCGCCGCTTGACGGGCTCGGACCGGAAGCGATCGGTATACCGGAGTTGCTGGCCCGCGTCGGTGAAAGCCAGTTCAGCGAGGCAATTCTCGCGACCAATCCGACCGTCGAAGGTGAGGCCACTGCTCATTACATCGCGCAGCTATTGATCCCTAAAGGCCTCACGCTTAGCCGTATTGCCCACGGGGTACCGCTTGGCGGCGAGCTTGACCTGGTCGATGGCGGAACCCTTGCCCATGCCTTCGCAGGGCGTAAGACCATCACGCTTTGATAGCACAGCTGTCATTTTTCTGAGCTATTCATAACTGTTGGTTAGCGGCATATGGCTATCTGATAGTGCAGTTCGTCTCTGTCTTCAGGTAAAGTTCTAAGCCACTAACGACTAATAACTTAATGTAAGGTCTTCCTTTCATTTTGTTATAAGACTTTTTCGGCTTGCGTACATCGAGGTTCAAATGAAAGCACGGCATTGGTTGCTTCCGGCTCTGCTCCTGGTCAGCGCATTTGCGCAGGCGGAGGAGACGTTCAAGGTTGGCTACATCCGGGTAATGGATGATGCTCAGGCGATGGTTGCCCACGAGGCCGAGCTATACAAAAAGCACGGTCTGGACGTTGAGCTGGTCGAGTTCAGCTCGGGGACTGACCTGATCAAGGCGATTGTTGGCGGGCAGCTCGATACCGGTGTGCTGGGTTTCACCAATGCTGTCGCCTGGGCTTCCAAAGGCGCGGATCTGAAAGTGGTAGGGGGCGCTCAGCAGGGTTACCACTCGATCGTGGCGCGTGAAGGGACAGGTATCGAAGAAGTCGCGGATCTCAAAGGCCACATCCTGGCGTCGCAGAAAGAGGGCAGCACCGCCGATGCCGTGTTGCGTGGCGTGACGTTCAAAGCCGCAGGTTTGAAACCGAGCGAGGTGAACATCATGGGCACCAGCCCGGCCGTGGCCGTGCAGTCGCTCGTATCCGGGCGTGCCGATGCTGCCTTTTTGTTCGAGCCCTACGATCGCATCGCCCAGCTGGTCGCACCGGTCAAGCAGGTGTACGAGATCGGTGAGGTATGGCCCTTCCCATGCATGGTCGTCATCACCTCGGGCGAGACGCTGGAAAAGCGCAAGGACGATGTTTGGAAGTCGCTCGACGCCCAGCGTGAAGCTATCGAACTGCTGGAAAACCAGCCGGCCGAAGCTGCCAAACTGATCGCCGACTACTTCATCGCTGAGCCCACGCTCAAGACGCTTAATCGCGGTGATCTGCCGCGCGAGACGGTCATCGAAGAAGCGATCGCCACCCAGACTTTCAGCGCGAAGCTGGGCGAAGAAGACCTGGCCCGTATCCAGGAGCTCGCCGACATCCTGCAGGAACTCGGTTCGCTCAAGACCCGCGACGGCAAGCCGTTCGATACCAGCGCCATCCTCGACCTGTCCTGGCAGCAGGCTCGCGAACTCTAATTTCGGCGCGTTACCGTTCGAACACTGCCCGGCCGAGTGCCGGGCAGTGTCATTAAGTCCCAGGCCAGGGTTATCGAGGTCGCAGCACAGCATGCAGCTCAGGTTCGAAAACGTAGACAAGCAGTTTGGGCAATTGGAAGTCATCAAAGGCTTCAGCGGCGAGTTCGCCCAAGGCGAGCTGGTTGCCCTGGTCGGGCCTTCCGGCTGCGGAAAATCCACTCTGTTGCATTTGGTCGCTGGGTTGGAAAACCCAACCGCCGGCCATGTGCTTGCCGACGGCAAGCGTATTCCCGGCCCAAGCCCTCGTCGTACGCTGGTGTTTCAGGAGCACGCTCTGTATCCGTGGCTGAACCTCCAGGCTAACGTGGCGATGGCGCTTGAACTCCAGGGTGTGGCCAAGGCCAGCGCGTTCGATCAAGCCAAGACCTGGCTGGCACGGGTAAGCCTTGAGGGGTTCGAGCACTACTACCCGCACCAGGTTTCCGGAGGCATGCGCCAGCGTACTGCCTTGGCACGTGCCTTCATCGCAAAGCCCGAGGTGCTCCTGCTAGACGAGCCATTCGGAGCGCTCGATGCCCTGACGCGGATGGCGCTACAGGACGTGCTACGAGAGCTCATCGACGAACATCTACCGACTGTGCTCCTAGTGACGCACGATGTCGACGAGGCGCTTTACCTGGCCGACCATATTCTCGTGTTCAGCGCGCGCCCGGCGCGGGTGCTGAAAACGTTCAATTTCACCCACTGCGAGAAGAGCCACGATCTGTCTGAATTCGCGGCGGAGCGGCGTGAAATCCTCAGCCTGCTGGGCATCAAGACGGAGGTTGGACACTGATGAGTCAGGGGCGTCGTCTAACCGGTCCGAAGAAATATCTCGCTGTTGTTCTGGCGATCCTGTTCATTCTGTTGATCTGGCAAGCGGCTGCCTGGAGCTTGCCCGCGTTTCTCATGCCCGGCATTCCAACCGTGTTCGACCGGCTGCTGGCAACCGTACAGGAGCCTGAATTCCGCGAGGGGCTGTACGGCAGCATGAGCCGCCTCGGAAGCGGCTATAGCTTCGCCTTGCTGTTCGGTATCGGCTTTGGCCTGGTCGGAGGGGTGTTGTTCTTCTTTCGCGAGATCCTTCGTTCCGCCATCGTCATCCTTCAGTCGATCCCCTCGATCGCATGGGTGCCACTGTTTCTCATCGTGATGGGCTTCGGCAACCTGCCGATCATCGTGGTGGTCGCACTGGCTGCATTCTTCCCGATGGCGCTCTCGGTGATGAATGCGACCGAAAGCGTGCAGCCGGTACATGTATCGGCCGCGCGGGTCATGGGCGCTTCACGTTGGCAACTGCTCAAGCGGGTTTATTTGCCTGCCGTGATGCCGGAGTTGATCACCGGCGCGCAATTGGCGTTCGGCAACGCCTGGCGTGCGTTGATCTCCGCCGAGATGCTGATCGGATTTGGCCAGGGGCTGGGCCGTTCGCTTGCCTATTCCGGAGAGATCGCCGACATGACCGGCGTGATGATGAATATTCTGGTTATCGCCATCCTGGCCACGATCATCGATCAGGTGGTGCTGGAAAAATTCAAGCAACGGATGCTTCGCTACCAGTACGTGTGACGGGAGGCTCCGTGTTCAAGACTGCTGCTCGGTTTGCGTTGCTTGCACTAGTACCTTGTGCCGTATTGGCTGAGCCCCTGCGCGCGTCGTTGACCGGCGATTATCGACCGCTGACCGCCAGCGAAGCCGAGGCGTCGCAAGAGGGTTTTGAGGCTGCGTTACTGGCGATGCTGGCAGGCTCGCGGGGTTTCATGCTCACGGACGATTCGACTGCGGAGCTGCGTCTCGGGTCGGGCGAGGCGGGCGAGACCTATTACGCAAGCGAAGCCTCGGCGCTGGCGGCCACCGAAGGTGGCCCCAGGGATTGGTCGGCGCTGGCGGGGCAAACATTCTGCATTCGCGCTGGCAGCCCTTACGAGGCAGACATTGCGGCGCGTTTCGATGCCCAGCCACGCCGTTACCCCAGTGCGGCGCAGGCGTTGATCGGGCTCAAGCTCGGCGAATGCAGCGTGGTCGTCGAGGATCGGCTGTTGTTGGAGAATATCGCCGCGCTACCCGAGTGGCAGCGCTATAACCATCAGTTTCCCGTGCTTGAGGATCAGACTGTGCGGCTGCAGGTCACCGCAACGGACGCCCCCGACCAGTCCGCCCTAGCGCAGACGCTGACGAACTGGCGCGACGAAGGCAAGCTGGCGGAGCTGACCCAGTATTGGATAGATGAGGTCGCGTTTCAGGCTTATGTGCTGGCCGATACCCTGGACTGCCACTAGTCGGCTGCGGCGCTTACTTTGCTTGCATGATGTCTGGCAGCGCCCGCTGGAGGCCCTCCAGCGCTAGCGGTGCCCGAATATGACCCTGCAGCTTGCCCTCAGGGCTTACGAGGGCAATGTTGCCGCTGTGGCTCACGCTGTAGTTGCCTTGCGTCTCCTTGACAGGAACGAACGGCAGGCCCAAGGCGCGAGATAGCTGTTGCAGTGCGGCCATTTCGCCCGTAAGCCCCTTGAAGCCAGCCCGGTAGTAGCTCAGGTAGGTCTCAAGTTTGTCGGGTGTGTCGCGCGCCGGGTCGGCGGTGACCAGTACTAACTGCAGCTCTTTGCGTACTTCGTCCGGCAGGGTGCTGAACAGGCGGCGCATGTCGCTGAGCGTCGTCGGGCATACGTCGGGGCAGGACGTAAAGCCAAAGAACACCAGGTGCCAGCGACCTAGCCATTGCTCCGCGGAAAAGGGCTTCCCCTGTTCATCGACCAACGTGATCGCCGGCAGGTTGCGCTCGCGTGGTAGCAGCAGGATATTCGCTTCGTCCAGCAGGGCGTGGCGGTCGACGGCGATGGTGGGCAGTGGCAGGGCCAACATCCCAATCAGCACAGCGGAGATCAGATAGCTAGGCATCCGACGGCGTTTTTCCTCGCTCCGCATGCCCAGCATGGCTGTCAACGCTCGTTCAGCGTGAAAGCGGTAAGGGTGAAGGTCGGAATGCCCATGTCCTGTAGTTTGCGTGAGCCACCTAGCTCCGGCAGGTCAATGATCGCAGCCGCTTCATGGATACGCGCGCCCATGCGCCGTACCAACTGAGCCGCAGCAACCAGCGTGCCGCCCGTGGCGATCAGGTCATCGATCAACAGTACTGAGTCGCCTTCGCACAGGCTATCGGCATGGACCTCCAGAAAGGCTTCACCGTATTCGGTCCGGTACGACTCTTCCAGCACGTCCGCGGGCAATTTACCTTTCTTGCGGAACAGGATCAGCGGACGGTTGAGCTCGTAGGCGAGGATAGAGCCAATGATGAAGCCGCGTGCATCCAGGGCGCCGACGTGGCTGAAGTCGGTTTCGACGTAGCGTTGGATGAGGCTGTCCGCCACCATGCGCAGAGCTTTGGGTGACTGCAGCAACGGCGTGATGTCGCGAAAGATCACGCCTTCGCTAGGGAAATCCGGGACGGGGCGGATCAGCGTCTTGATCGAGAATTCGTCAAAAATCATGAAGGCTCCTGGCTTCAGGCATCCATGTTGCCGCCGGCTAGGGCGCACAGGCGAATGGAGTCGAGGATGCGCACTTCCTTGCCTTCGGCTTCGATGAGGCCGTTCGACTGGAAGCGGGTAAAGACGCGCGATACGGTCTCGACGGCGAGGCCTAGGTAACTGCCGATCTCGTTGCGCGACATGGGCAGCCGGAACTGGTTAGCCGAGAAACCCCGCGCGCTGAAACGGGCGGAAAGGTTGATCAAAAACGTGGCGATACGCTCGTCTGCAGTCTTCTTCGACAGCAGCAGCATCATCTGCTGATCATCACGGATTTCGCGGCTCATGATGCGCATCAGCTGGCGACGCAACTGCGGCAATAGCACGCTCAACTCATCCAAACGCTCGAACGGAATTTCGCAAACCGATGTGGTTTCCAGAGCCTGCGCGGACACCGGGTAGGCCTCGGTGTCCATGCCGGACAGGCCAACCATCTCACTGGGCAGGTGGAAACCGGTGATCTGCTCCTCGCCGGCATCGGTCACGCTAAAGGTACGCAGCGCACCGGAGCGAATCGCGAATACGGAGTTGAAGGCATCGCCCTGGCGGAACAGCATGTCGCCTTTCTTCAGCGGGCGGCCGCGCTTGACGATCTCGTCGAGTGCCTCCATGTCCTGCATGTTGAGCGAAAGCGGCAGGCACAGGCCGGACAGGCTGCAATCCTTGCAGTTGGCTTGCCGCTGTGCGCGGACCTTGATCGACTCGGACATCGGGGGATTCCTGGAAAGCCTTACGTGGCACGCAAGATTAACTCAGGAACCGAGTCAGGCCAATTGGGCACCGAGGTCGCAGGGTTGTCGATCCGCTGAGTGACCGGTCCGTCAGATCACCCGCGAGAAGCGGCTCTGCGCATGCTCCGGTAGGTAGTGATCGAACTGCATGCAGATGGCGCGAATCAGCAGGCGACCGGCAGGCAATACAAGGAGCCGGTCGTCGCCGAGCTGGATGAGACCGTCCGACGCCATTTGCTCGAGGCCGGGCCAGGCCGTAGCAAAGTACTCGTGGAAGCGGATCTCGAAGCGCGCATCGATCGGCGCGAATTGCACCTCGAAGTCACAGATCAAGCGCTGTATGACCTCTTGCCGGATCCGATCGTCATCGTTGCAACGCAAGCCGCGGGACGTGGCGAGCTGGTCCTGGTCGAGCGACTGTTGGTAGAGCGTGATGTCGCTGTGATTCTGGCAAAACAGGTCCCCGACCTGGCTGATGGCGGAAACGCCAAGCCCAACCAGGTCGCAATGGCCATGAGTGGTGTAGCCCTGGAAGTTTCGCTGCAGCGTGCCGTCTTCCTGGGCCATGGCAAGTTCATCGTCCGGCAGGGCGAAATGATCCATGCCGATGTAGCGATAGCCCGCGCGGGTCAGACGTTCGACGCTTTCCTGCAACATTTGCAGCTTGTCCGCAGATGCGGGTAGCTGCATGGGGTCGATACGTCGTTGCGCCATGAAGCGCTCGGGCAGGTGAGCGTAGTTGAACACAGAGATGCGATCGGGCTGCAGCGCGATCACTGTATCGAGGGTCTGCGCGAAACGCGCCGGCGTCTGCAGCGGCAGTCCATAGATCAGGTCCATGTTGATGGAGCGGTACTGCAATGTGCGGGCTGCTTCGACGATGGTTTGTGTCTGCTCCAGCGTCTGCATGCGGTTCACAGCACGCTGGACCTCGGGGTCGAGGTCCTGGACGCCGATGCTGACCCGATTGAAGCCGAGCTCACGCAGCACGCCCATGGTTGGCCAGTCGGCCTCGCGCGGGTCGATCTCGATGCTGAAGTCGCCGTGGTCGTCGTCCTGCAGGGTGAAATGTCGACGCAGGTGGGTCATTAGCCGACGCAGCTCGTCGTGGCTGAGGAATGTCGGCGTCCCGCCGCCCAGATGCAATTGCTCGACCACCTGCTCGGCTGCCAGGTGGCAGGCAACCGATTCGATTTCTCGCTCGAGCCGCTCCAGATAGGGTAGGGCGCGGCCGCGGTCTTTGGTAATCACCTTGTTGCAGCCGCAGTAGTAGCAGACGTTGGCGCAGAACGGCAGATGAACGTAGAGCGACAGCGGCCGGTGTGCCTGGCGACTGGCGCGCAGCGCGGCGAGGAGGTCGAACGACCCCACCGAGCCGTTGAACTGGAGCGCAGTCGGATAGGAGGTGTAGCGCGGCCCGGCCTGGTCGTAACGGCGTATCAGGTCGGTATTCCAGCGGACGGCGTCTAGCATCTTGGCGTCTCGGTGTGACTGCAGTGGGCCAGATTCTAGGGGGCGTGCCATCCCACAGACTTGACCTGTATCAAGCCACTCTGGAGCCCAAGACCGCGTGCGGGACGAGTGGCATCTCGGGGAAGATTTATTTCGCCAGATGTGGTCGGATTGTCAGAACAGGTAAATCAACGCATCGACCTTTCACAGGAGATCAGTTCATGCACAGCCGCCAGCAAGAGATCGCTGCTGCACTCGGCGTCCGCCCGGCCTTCGACGGGGCGCAGTCCATCCAGGCCGAAATCGACCGGCGCATAGCCTTCATCCAACGCTGCCTGCGTGAGTCCGGCATGAAGACATTGGTGCTCGGCATCAGTGGTGGTGTCGACTCGACCACGGCCGGCCTTTTGGCGCAGCGGGCAGTCGAGGGGATGCGCGCCGCGGGTGACGGTGACGACTATCGGTTCATCGCGGTTCGCTTGCCGTATCAGGTTCAGCACGACGAGGACGAAGCACAGCTGGCCGTCGATACGATCAAGCCGGACGAGTGCCATACGGTGAACATCGGTGCGGCTGTTCAGGGGTTGTCGCGTGCGACCGAGGCGCTCGACGTGCTCGATCCCAAGGCTCGGGATTTCGTTCTGGGCAATACCAAGGCGCGGATGCGCATGGTGGCGCAATACACGATCGCCAATGCCCGCCAAGGACTGGTCATTGGCACTGACCACGCGGCAGAGGCCGTGATGGGATTCTTCACCAAGTTCGGGGACGGCGCGTGTGATTTGACGCCGCTAGCCGGATTGGTCAAGCGTCAGGTCCGGGCGCTGGCCGCTGCGCTCGGCGCACCTGAGCAGCTGGTCAAGAAAGTCCCGACAGCGGATCTGGAGGAGTTGTCGCCCGGCAAGCCGGACGAGGAAGCGCATGGAGTCAGCTACCAGCAGATCGACGATTTCCTACAGGGCCTCGAGATCGATGACGAAGCGGCGGGAATCATTGTCGCGGCTTACGACAAGACCGCGCACAAGCGTCAATTGCCGAAGGAGCCCTGAGGCCGCCAGTCAGTGGCTATGCTGGTGGGTGGGAACTTCATGCGCCGGCGTCGTCGCGCCGCCGTGCCCCATCAGCCATTGCTGATGCGGGCCGGGTAGCGTCCAGAGTCCGAATAGCATGACCACGACACCGCCCAGCCTCCGGACGTTGCGCTTGCGCAGCAGGGCAGTGATACGTTCGGCCGCGAGGCCGGTCGCGAGCAACACCGGCCAGGTCCCCACACCGAACGCCAGCATCAGCAGCGCGCTGTCCAGTGCGTCGCCTTGGCTGGCCGACCATAGCAGCGTGCTGTACACCAACCCGCAAGGCAGCCAGCCCCAGAGCGTACCGAGCAGCAGCGCCTGCGGCAGGTTGCGCACCGGCATCAGCCTGCTGGCAATCGGCTGGATGCGTTTCCACAGACCGCGCCCGATGGCTTCCACGCGTGTCAAGCCGTTCCACCACCCAGCCAAATAGAGCCCCATGCTTATCAACAATGCTGCGGCGAGTACGCGCAAGGCCGTGGCGGCAGGGCTGTTGGCGACCGCCCAGCCTGCAAGCCCGATGACCAATCCGGCCACGGCATAACTCAGGACGCGGCCCAGGTTGTAGGCGAGCAGCAGGCGCAGCCGGCGGTTGCGTTGCTCGGGTGGGATCGCCATGGTCAGCGCACCCATCAACCCACCGCACATGCCCAAACAGTGGCCGCCGCCGAGTAGGCCGAGCACGAAGGCAGACAGCAGCGCGGGCAACAGCTCAATCACGCTTGGTTCGCTCCTGGTCCGATTGGTCAGCCTGTTCGAGGCCGGCCTTGTGCTTGGGGTCCTCATCATCGAACAGAATGCTGTGGGCGGGGCCGTCCAGATCGTCGTATTGTCCGCTATCGACGGCCCAGAAAAAGACCCAGATGGCGAGGGCGACGAGCACCACCGCGACGGGAATCAAAATATAGAGTGCGGCCATGTCGGCTCCGTGCTGCAGGAAGGGTCAGTTAGGCGTTGCCGACCATCCTACGCCAGGCGTCTCGGGCTGTCCTACGCTAGGGGCGACAGGGGTTCGGGTCAGGCGCAGAGCGTTCAGGACGACAAGCAGCGAGCTGGCGGACATGCCTAGCGCCGCCCACATCGGCGTCACCCAGCCGATCGCGGCGAAGGGCAGAATAAGGCCGTTGTACAGGCTGGCCCAGGCCAGGTTTTCAATGATGATACGGCGGCTGCGACGGGCTACGTCGAAGGCCTGGACAAGGCTTTCCAGCCGGTTGGATAGCAGGACGGCATCGGCGCTGGTCTTGGCTAGGTCCGTGGCCGAGCCCATGGCGACGCTGATGTCGGCTGCGGCCATCACCGGTACGTCGTTGACGCCGTCACCGATCATCAATACACGTCGCCCTTCGGCTTGCAGCGCGTGCAGGCGGCTCAGCTTGTCAGCTGGGGTGAGGCCGCCATGCGCGGTGTCGAAAGCCAGTAGCTGAGCGATTTCCCCAACCATGGGTGAGCTGTCACCGGATAGGAGAACGGTGTGCCAACCGCGCCGGCGACAGGTTTCCAGGAGCGCTGGTGCATCGCGGCGCAGGCGATCATCGAGCACTAGCCACGCCAGCGGGCCGTTGCGGTCGCCGAGCAGCAACCATTGACCTTGCTCGCCCGGAATTGACAGTGCCTGGCCACCATAACCTTCGGCCACGAAACCCGGTTGGCCGATGCGCAATGTGCGGTCGCCTACCGAGCCCTGCAGGCCGAGGCCCGGCACGCTCTCGACCGAGTCGGCCGCCTGGGGCGCACGGCCGAACGCTTTGGCAATGGGGTGCTCGGAGCGGTTTTCCAGTGCTGCCGCCAGCTCCAGGCAGGCATCAACATCAAGCGTGCCCAGCGGCCTGATTTCGCTAAGGGTGAGACGGCCCTCGGTGAGTGTGCCGGTCTTATCGAAAATCACGGTATCGATGTGGTTGAGCCCTTCGAGCACATGGCCGCGAGTTAGCAGCAGGCCCAGCTTGTGCAAGGTGCCCGTCGCGGTAGTGAGGGCAGTGGGCGTGGCCAGCGAGAGCGCGCAGGGGCAGGTCGCGACGAGCAGCGCCAGTACGATCCAGAAGGCACGCGTCGGGTCGATCAGCCACCAGACCAGGCCGACAACGACCGCGGTACCCAGCACGATGAGCAGAAACCATTGCGCAACCCGGTCAGCCAGCTCGGCCAGCCGCGGCTTGTCCGACTGGGCGCGTTCGAGCAGGCGGACAATGGCGGACAGGCGAGTATCGTCGCCCAGGGCCTGTACCTGCACCACGAGCGCGCCTTCGACATTGAGGGTGCCAGCGGTGACTTGCTCGCCTGCGCTGCGTGCCTGCGGCAGGTATTCCCCAGTCAGCACCGATTCGTCGACGCTCGAATGGCCGTCAAGAATGAGCCCATCCGCCGGGATCAGTGCCCCGGGCTGGACCAGCACGCGGTCACCGATGTGCAGATCGCTGAGCAGGATGCGATCCGCTTGGTCCGCATCCGACAACCGCAGGCACGAAGCCGGGAGCAGATTGACCAGCTGCGCCGTGGCCGCGGCGGTCCGCTCGCGTGCACGGCGCTCGAGGAAACGCCCTGCGAGCAGGAACAGGGCGAACATGCCGACAGCATCGAAATACAGCTCACCGGTGCCGGTCATCGTCGACCAGATCCCGGCCAGGTAGGCGCCGCCAATGGCGAGCGAGACGGACACGTCCATGGTCAGGTGGCGGGTGCGCAGATCTCGCACGGCGCCCTTGAAGAAGTCGGTGCAGCAATAGAAGACGATCGGCGTGGTCAGCAGCAGGGCCGTCCAACGCAGGATGGTCGCCATGCCCGGTGTGAGGTCGATGTTGAATTCGGGCCAGGTGGCCATGGTCGCCATCATGACCTGCATCCACAGCAGACCGGTAACGCCGAGCTGGCGCATGCTGCGGCGATTTTCCCGAGCAAGGCGCTCGGCGGCCTGGTCGGCCTGGTAGGGGTGGGCGGCGTAGCCGATGCGCCTGAGTTCGGCGAGCAGCTCGCTTAACGGGAGCTTGGCATCGCTCCAACGCACCCGCAGGCGGTGATTAGAGAGGTTCAGGCTGGCTTCGGCGACACCGTCGAGCCCGCGCAGATGACGTTCGATCAGCCAGCCGCAGGCGGCACAGCTGATGCCCTCTATCATCAGTGCGGTGCTGGCGTACTCGCCCTCGTGCTCGACGAAGGGTTCCTGAACGTCCTTACGGTCATACAGTGACAATTCTTCGCCCAGCGCCTGGGGCAGGGCGCCAGGGTTGATCGACGCATCGCTGCGGTGCAGGTAATAGCTCTGCAGGCCGCCCTGGACGATCGCTTCGGCCACGGCCTGACAGCCTGGGCAGCAAAATGCGCGCGCCTCGTCGAGAACCCGTGCGTGGTAATGGCTGCCGGCTGGCACCGGCAACCCGCAGTGATAACAGGGGGTCGGGGTCGCCATCAGATCAGTGGGTCAGATCCATGGCGTGCCCGCTGGCAACCTCGTTTTCTTCGAAAAGACGCCAGTCCTGATCGCCTTCGCGACCGAGCAGTTCGACGAACCGCCGACCGGTTACCGCCTCCTGCATCTGCCCCTGATAGATGCCGTCGCCTTGGGGTTGCAGGACCACCCGGCGATCGCGCTCGGGTTGAGTGGGGGAGAGCAAGTTGAGCACGAGTTGCTGCGGGCGGCTGTTGCCGCTGAGCTGAACTTCGGCCAAGCCACGGTCCTCATCCAGGGTCACGCGGGCCTGAACCTGCAGGCGCTCGGCGAGCTTTTCGCGTTCGAGCGACTGGTTGATGCCCTTTCCGGCATCGTAGTAGTTGTCGGAGACCAGGCTATCGGCGTTGCGAATCGCAATGGTGAGCATGGAGGTGCCGAGGATCACCGAAATCAGCAGGATGCCGATCACGAACCAAGCCCAGAACTGCGTGTACCAGCGTGTCTGCTTTTCGTTATCTGAAGCGTTCATATACACCTGTCAGCGAATGCTCGGGCCGATGAAGCGGCTCTCTGCATCATCTTCGATGGAAGGATCGTCTGCCGAGCGGATGTGGAAGACAATGTCGTTGGTGCTTGAGGGCAGCTTCTCGGGCGCGACCGACAGTTCCACCGGAATCGTCATCAGCTCCCCGGCCGCCGCCTGGATTTCGTTGCGTCCGCTGTATTGCAGCCCGTCCAGGCCGGTCGCCTCGATGACGAAGGTCTGTTCGTTCTGGGCCTTGTTCATCACCTTGAGCGTGTAGACGTTCTCGATCATGCCCTGCTCGTTCTCGCGATAGAGCACACGGTCCTTGAGGACGTCGAGCTTGACCAGGGCGCGGTCGGTCACGGCAAAGGCAAACACGCCCATCATCGCGACGAGCGCCACGGCATAGCCGATCAGTCGTGGCCGTAGCAGGTGGGTCTTCTGCCCGGAAAGGTTGTGTTCGGTGGTGTAACTGATGAGCCCGCGCGGGTAGTTCATCTTGTCCATGATGGCGTCGCACGCATCGATACAGGCCGCGCAGCCGATGCACTCGATCTGCAGGCCGTCGCGGATGTCGATGCCGGTCGGGCAAACCTGAACGCACATGGTGCAGTCGATGCAATCACCCAGGCCCATGGCCTTGTAGTCCGCATCCTTCTTGCGCGGTCCGCGACGCTCGCCGCGGCGAGGGTCATAGGACACGATCAGCGTGTCCTTATCGAACATCACGCTTTGGAACCGCGCGTAGGGGCACATGTAAATGCACACCTGCTCGCGCAGATAGCCAGCGTTGCCGTAGGTCGCCAAGGTGAAGAAGCCCACCCAGAACAGCGCCCAGCCACCGACCTGAAAAGTCAGCAGATCCGGCACCAGGTCGCGAATGGGGGTGAAGTAGCCGACGAAGGTAATGCCGATCGCCAGCGACACCGCCAGCCAGATGGCGTGCTTGGCGGACTTGCGCAGAAACTTGTTGGCACTCATGGGCGCCTTGTCGAGCTTCATACGCTGATTGCGGTCACCCTCAGTGACCTTCTCGGCCCACATGAACACCCAGGTGAACACGCTCTGCGGGCAAGTATAGCCACACCAGACTCGTCCGGCGAACACCGTGATGAAGAACAGGCCGAAGGCGCAGATGATCAGGAGTGCGGACAGCAGGATGAAGTCCTGTGGCCAGAAGGTCGCGCCGAAGATGTAGAACTTGCGCTCGGGCAGGTCCCACCAGACGGCCTGACGCCCGTTCCAGTTCAACCACACGGTTCCAAAGTACAGAACGAACAGCAGGGCTCCGCCACCGAGCCGCAGGTTGCGGAAGATGCCTTTGAAGGCGCGGGTATAGATTTTTTCGCGGGCGGCGTAGAGGTCGGCTGACGCATTGACCTTGGCAGGAGGGGTTACATCACGAACGGGGATTTGCTCAGTCATCGATTGCGTACCACGGCATTGGGTGAGTGCCCCGGTTGATACATGCCAACCGGGATCATTATCTGACCTGCTGCGAATGGTACGCCCCGATGTCTGGAGTCAGGTGCGACCGTGGGTCGCGCCTGGTTGTCTCCGATCAGTTCTCCGCTTTTTGCGAGAGGCTGTACACATAGGCAGCCAGCAGGTGGACCTTGTCGTTACCCAGGGTGTTCTCCTGAGCCGGCATACGGCCGTTACGGCCATAGCGAAGGGTCTGCTGTATCTGTCCAAAGCTCGATCCGTAGAGCCAGACGTTGTCGGTGAGGTTCGGTGCGCCCATGGCCTGGGTGCCTTTGCCTTCAGGACCGTGGCAGGCTACACAGTTGGCGGCGAAGATCTTTTGACCCTGCTCAACGTCACTCTCGGTGCCCTGGGGAACTTCACGGCCCGATAGGCTCATGACATAGCCAGCCACGTTGCGAATGCCGTCTTCGCCGATGACGTCGCGCCATGCCGGCATCGCTGCCTGGCGGCCGCCAAGGATGGTGGTCTTGATGGTTTCGGGTTCACCGCCCCAGAGCCAGTCGTGGTCCGTCAGATTGGGGAAGCCGTAGGCGCCCTTGGCGTCGGAGCCATGGCAGACCGAGCAGTTGGACGCGAACAGGCGACCGCCCATCTTTAGCGCCTGCGGATCCTTGGCGACTTCCTCGACTGGCATGGAAGCGAATTTGGCATACAGCGGGCCGTACTGTTCGTTGGCGCGGTCGACTTCACGCTGCCATTCCTTCACTTGGGTCCAGCCGTCCTCATAGCCAGGCAGCATGCCTTTCCAATTGCCGAGGCCCGGATATAGAGCGAGATAGCCCAGCGCGAACACCACCGTGGCGACGAAAAGCATGAACCACCAGCGCGGAAGCGGGTTGTCGTATTCCTCGATGCCGTCATAGGAATGGCCGACGGTTTCTTCCGTGGTGTCGTGGCGTTGTCCCTTGCGCGTCGCGAGCAGCAGCCAGACCAGTGCGGCAATGGTCCCCAGGCTCAGCAGGGTGATGTACCAACTCCAAAACGAGGTCATTTATTTATTACTCCTGGAAGCTTCTTCATCACGCTTCTTGGATTCGGGCTCGTCCGCGAACGGCAGGTTGGCGGCTTCGTCGAAGCTTTTCTTGCGCTTGCTGCTATAGGCCCAGAGCACGACGCAGATGAATGCGACGAAAACCAAAATGGTGCCCAGACCGCGGAGAGTCCCGATTTCCATGGTGCGTTACCGTTTGTTGGTGAGTGCGGTGCCAAGTACCTGGAGGTAGGCGACAAGGGCGTCCATTTCGGTCTTGCCCTTGACCGCGTCCTTCGCACCGGCGATGTCTTCTTCGGTGTAAGGCACGCCTACGCTGCGCAGTGCTTCCATCTTCTTGGCGGTGTCGCGGCCGTCGAGCGTGTGCTCGACCAGCCAGGGGTAGGCCGGCATCTTGGATTCGGGCACTACGTTGCGCGGGTTATAGAGGTGCGCACGGTGCCAGTCGTCGGAGTAACGGCCGCCGACACGAGCCAGGTCCGGGCCGGTGCGCTTGGAGCCCCACAGGAATGGGTGATCGTAGACGCTCTCACCCGCAACCGAGTAATGGCCGTAGCGCTCGGTTTCGGCGCGGAACGGGCGAACCATCTGCGAATGACAGCCGACGCAGCCTTCGCGGATGTATAGGTCACGGCCTTCGAGCTGCAAGGCGGTGTAGGGCTTCATGCCTTCGACCGGCTCGTTGACCACGTCCTGGAAGAACAGCGGGACGATCTGGGTCAGGCCGCCGATGCTCACCGCCAGGATCATGAACAGGGTCAGCAGACCGATGTTCTTTTCGAGTATTTCGTGATTCTTCATCTATCCCTTTCCTCAGGCGATCTGTGCAGCAGCGTCGATCTCGGACGCTTTGGATACGCGAACGGTACGCCAGGTGTTGTAAGCCATCAGCAGCATGCCGCTGAGGAAGAACGCGCCGCCGAGGGCCCGCACGATGAAGCCGGGGTGGCTGGCTTCCAGTGCCTCGACGAAGGAGTAGGTCAGGGTGCCGTCCTCGTTGATCGCACGCCACATCAGGCCTTGGGTGATGCCGTTGACCCACATCGAGGCGATATAGAGCACGGTGCCGATGGTCGCCAGCCAGAAGTGCGCGTTGATCAGGCCAATGCTGTGCATCTGCTCACGGCCGAACACCTTGGGAATCAGGTGGTAAAGCGAGCCGATGGAGATCATCGCAACCCAGCCGAGCGCGCCGGCGTGAACGTGGCCGATGGTCCAGTCGGTGTAGTGGGACAGGGCGTTGACGGTCTTGATCGCCATCATCGGACCTTCGAAGGTCGACATGCCGTAGAACGCCAGGGAGACGACCAGGAAGCGCAGGATCGGGTCGGTGCGCAGCTTATGCCAGGCGCCGGAGAGGGTCATCATGCCGTTGATCATGCCGCCCCAACTCGGTGCGAGCAGGATGACCGACATCACCATGCCCAGGCTCTGTGCCCAGTCCGGCAACGCGGTGTAGTGCAGGTGGTGCGGGCCGGCCCAGATGTACAGGGTAATCAACGCCCAGAAGTGCACGATCGACAGGCGATAGGAGTAAACGGGGCGTTCGGCCTGCTTCGGCACGAAGTAATACATCATGCCCAGGAAGCCGGTGGTCAGGAAGAAACCTACTGCGTTGTGGCCATACCACCACTGAACCATGGCGTCGGTCGCACCCGAATAGATCGAGTAAGACTTGAACCAGCTCACCGGGACTTCCAGGTTGTTGACGATGTGAAGCATCGCGGTAACCAGGATGAAGCCGCCGTAGAACCAGTTGCCCACATAGATGTGCTTGGACTTGCGCTTCATGATGGTGCCGAAGAACACGATCGCGTAGCTGATCCAGACGATGGCTATCAGGATGTCGATCGGCCATTCCAGCTCGGCGTATTCCTTGGAGCTGGTGAAGCCCTGCGGGAGCGTGATCACGGCGAGCACGATGACGGCCTGCCAGCCCCAGAACACGAAGGAAGCCAGCGTGTCGGAGAACAGCCGTACCTGAGAGGTACGCTGGACCACATAGAAGGAGGTCGCCATCAAGGCGCAACCGCCGAACGCGAAAATCACCGCGTTGGTATGCAAGGGACGCAGACGGCCGAAGCTGGTCCACGGCAGGTCGAAGTTCAGCTCAGGCCACACCAGTTGTGCGGCGATGAACACGCCCAGACCCATTCCGATAATTCCCCACACCACCGTCATGATGGCGAATTGGCGAACCACCTTATAGTTATATGCAGTCTCACTTATTGCTGTGCTCATGCAAGGCTTCCACGCTAATGGCATTTCAGGGGGCAAAAACGGCGGCAAGTATGGAGAAAGGAGGGGGGCAATGCAATCAAGGCCCAGGCCATCTCGCGCCGTCCGGACCCTGATCCCAGGCGTTTTCCATGCTCTTTGCAGGGTCGTTTTTCACATCACGCCGATGTGCCGAATCGAGAGTGTCGCCGTCTAGTTCTGCGGGGTGCGGCGAACGGGGAAGAATATAGAAGCGCGTGGCTTTTCAGGCCAAGCGGAGATGGACCGGGCGGTCTGCGACAGAGCGTCGCACGGCCGCATTTTGGGGCGGGACTTGATCCGAAACAGGGCGATAGCAGGTATCGCCCTGTAATGAGCGGTCAGCGCTTGGCGACCTGCTCGGGCTTCTGCGACAGGCTATAGACATAGGCCGCCAGGAGGTGGACTTTGTCGTTGCCCAAGTAGGGTTCCTGCGCAGGCATCTTACCGTTGCGACCATGACGGATAGTCTGCTGCAGTTGAGGCAGGGTCGAACCGTAGATCCAGCCAGCAGCAGAGGTCAGTTTGGGTGCACCCATGGCCGGCATGCCCTGACCGTTGGCGCCGTGGCACACCGAGCAGTTCTGCGCAAAGATCTGACTCCCGGCGTCGAGGTCGACGTCGCTGCCGTCGGGCAGCGGTAAGCCGGCAAGGCTGTTGCGTACATAGCCAGCGACATTCTTCACGCCTTCTTCGCCGATCACTTGGCCCCAAGCCGGCATCGTTGCGACACGGCCATGCAGGATCGAAGTCTTGATAGTCTCGGCGTCACCACCCCAGCGCCATTCTGTGTCAGCCAGATTGGGGAAGCCATTGGCACCCTTGGCATCCGAGCCGTGGCAGACCGAGCAATGGTTGGCGAACAGGCGCCCGCCGATCTTCAGCGCGCGTTCATCGTCCGCGACCTGGGCGACGCTCATGGCCGAATACTTGGCGAAGATCGGGCCGAACTTGGCTTCGGCCTGGTCGACTTCACGCTGCCACTCCTTCGTCTGTGTCCATCCCCCTTCGTAGCCCGGCAGCACACCTTTCCAGTTTCCCAGCCCCGGGTAGAGGATCAGGTAGCCGATGCCGAACAGCAGCGTCGCGATGAACAGCACGAACCACCACTTGGGCAAGGGGTTGTCGTATTCCTCGATGCCATCGAATGAATGGCCCATGGTCTTGTCGGTCGTGCCGGCCGACTCGCCCTTGCGCGTGGCGAAAATCAGCCAGAACAGAGCGACGATGGTGCCCAGCGTCAGCAGGGCGATGTATCCACTCCAGAAAGCGTTCATCTGTTACTCCTGAACAGCCCGAGCGCCGGGCTGCCCGCGATATTGGTTCCTGGCGGCTGCTGTCAGCCGCGTGTTCGATTGCGTCGTCCTGGCTCAGCGCTTGTTCTGCAGCGCAGTACCGAGCACCTGCAGGTACGCGACCAGGGCATCCATCTCGGTCTTGCCCTTGACCGCTTCCTTGGCGCCGGCAATGTCGTCTGCGGTGTACGGCACGCCTACGCTGCGCAGGGCTTCCATTTTCTTGGCAGTGTCCTGGCCGTCGAGCGTTTGCTCGACCAGCCACGGATAGGAAGGCATCTTCGACTCGGGTACCACGTTGCGCGGGTTGTACAGGTGTGCGCGGTGCCAGTCGTCGGAGTAACGGCCGCCGACGCGAGCCAGGTCCGGGCCGGTACGCTTGGAGCCCCATAGGAACGGATGGTCGTACACGCTCTCACCAGCGACCGAATAGTGGCCGTAGCGCTCGGTTTCGGCGCGGAAGGGGCGGATCATCTGCGAGTGACAACCGACGCAGCCCTCACGGATATAGAGGTCGCGGCCTTCGAGCTGCAGCGCGGTGTAGGGCTTCATGCCCTCGACCGGCTCGTTGACGGTGTCCTGGAAGAACAGCGGAACGATCTGCGTCAGGCCGCCGATGCTCACCGCCAGGATCATGAACAGGGTCAGCAGGCCGACGTTCTTTTCGAGTATTTCGTGCTTCTTCATCTCTCGGCTCCTCAGGCGATCTGCGCAGCGGCGTCATATTCGGCCGGCTTGGAGGCCTGCACGGTGCGCCAGGTGTTGTAGGCCATCAGCAGCATGCCGGTGAAGAACACCGCACCACCGATCATGCGCACCACGAAACCGGGGTGGCTGGCTTCCAGCGCCTCGACGAAGGAGTAGGTGAGGGTGCCGTCTTCGTTGATCGCGCGCCACATCAGGCCCTGGGCGATCCCGTTGACCCACATCGAGGCGATGTAGAGAACGGTGCCGATGGTCGCCAGCCAGAAGTGAGCGTTGATCAGGCCGATGCTGTGCATCTGCTCGCGACCGAATACTTTCGGGATGAGGTGGTACAGGGCGCCGATGGACACCATGGCAACCCAGCCGAGGGCGCCAGCGTGTACGTGGCCGATGGTCCAATCGGTGTAGTGGGACAGGGCGTTGACGGTCTTGATCGCCATCATCGGACCTTCGAAGGTCGACATGCCGTAGAACGCGAGGGAGACGACCAGGAACCGCAGGATGGGGTCGCTGCGCAGCTTATGCCAGGCGCCAGAGAGGGTCATCATGCCGTTGATCATGCCGCCCCAGCTCGGTGCCAGCAGGATCAAGGACATCACCATGCCCAGGCTTTGCGCCCAATCCGGCAGCGCCGTGTAGTGCAGATGGTGCGGGCCGGCCCAGATGTACACCGTGATCAGCGCCCAGAAGTGCACGATCGACAGGCGATAGGAGTAGACCGGACGCTCGGCTTGTTTGGGCACGAAGTAGTACATGATCCCGAGGAAACCGGCGGTGAGGAAGAAGCCCACCGCGTTATGGCCGTACCACCACTGGACCATGGCGTCGGTCGCACCGGCATACAGCGAGTAGGACTTCATCGCGGTCACCGGCACTTCCAGGTTGTTGACGATATGCAGGATCGCGACGGTCAGGATGAAACCCCCGAAGAACCAGTTGCCTACATAGATGTGCTTGACCTTGCGGGTCGCCAGGGTGCCGAAGAACACCACCGCATAGGCGACCCAGACGATGGTGATCAGGATGTCGATCGGCCATTCCAGCTCGGCGTATTCCTTGGAGCTGGTGAAGCCCAGCGGTAGGCTGATCGCGGCCAGCAGGATCACCAATTGCCAGCCCCAGAAGGTGAACGCGGCCAGCTTCGGCGCGAACAGGGTGGTCTGGCAGGTGCGCTGGACCGAATAGTAAGAGGTCGCGAACAATGCACAGCCGCCAAAGGCGAAGATCACGGCGTTGGTGTGCAAGGGCCGCAAACGACCGAAACTGGTCCACGGCAGGTCGAAGTTGAGTACGGGCCAGGCGAGCTGTGCTGCGATGAAAACGCCGAGCCCCATCCCGACGATTCCCCACACCACCGTCATGATGGCGAATTGGCGAACCACCTTGTAGTCATAGGCGGCACTGGTTGCTGTGTTCATGTATGGGCTTCCATCCACGGGTTAAGTGCAGTTTTTTGTAGCGTTGAAGCAGTCGGATCTTTCACTTGAAAGCGGGGGCAAGCATGGGGAAAGGGCAAATGGCCGGTATTGACGCTGATCAATGCGCGCAACCCGGTGAAAATCCATTCGTCCGCGTCGATCGGCCCGAGGGCGAGGCACGTGCGACCCTGATCCTGGCGCACGGTGCCGGTGCGCCGATGGACAGCCCGTTCATGCAAGACATGGCAGAACGCCTTGTGGCGCGGGACATTGCGGTGGTGCGCTTCGAGTTCGCCTACATGGCCGAACGCCGGGCGACGGGGCGCAAGCGGCCGCCGAATCCGCAGGCGCAACTGCTCGAGCGGTGGCGCGAGGTGTATGCCGACGTGCGACAGCAGACCGCAGGGCGGTTGGCCATCGGCGGCAAGTCGATGGGCGGGCGGATGGCGAGCCTGCTGGCCGATGAGCTCGGTGCCGATGCGCTGATCTGCCTGGGCTACCCGTTTTACGCAGCAGGCAAGCCGGAAAAGCCGAGGGTCGCGCACCTGGCCGCCATTCAGACGCCGACCTTGATCCTTCAGGGCGAGCGCGACGCTCTGGGTGATCGCGACAGCGTCGCCGCCTACGACCTCGCACCGGCGATCAGGCTCGAATGGCTGGCCGCTGCGGACCACGACCTCAAGCCGCTGAAACGCTCAGGACTGACGCATCAGCAGCATCTGGACGCTGCGGCCGATGCGATTGCGGCGTTCCTTGCTGAGGTCAACGGTTGAAGCGTTCCACCAACGCGTATTGGGTGTGCGCCGTGGCCGTCAGTTCTTCGGACAACAGCGCCGAGCTCTCGGCATCGCCTGCGGTCTGGTCGGCGAGCCGGGCGATGTTGCCCACGTTCTGGCTGATTTCCTCGGCGACGGCGCTTTGCTGCTCGGTTGCCGAGGCGATCTGCGTGCTCATGTCGATGATGCGCGCGACCGCTTCGCCAATACCGCAGAGCGCCCGGTCCGCATCAACGACCCGCTCGACGCCGGCGCTGGCATGCCTGCGGCCCGCTTCGGTGGTCTCGACCGCTTGCCGTGCCTGCTGTTGCAAGGTCTCGATGAGCCGGTGGATCTGCCCGGTGGCGTCGGCGGTTCGCTGTGCCAGCTGCCGCACCTCGTCGGCCACGACGGCAAAGCCGCGGCCGCTTTCCCCAGCGCGCGCGGCCTCGATCGCCGCGTTCAACGCCAGCAGGTTGGTCTGGTCGGCGATGCTCTTAATCACGTCCACCACCGTACCGATTTCGTTGCTGTTGTGTGCCAATGCCGATACGGCAGCGCCGGTTTCGGTGACGGCCTCGGCCAGTTGTTCGATGGCCTTGCGTGTATCTGAACTGATTTGCCGCCCTTGGGTGGCGAGTTGGTTGGCCTGTTCGGTGGCGTCTGCGGCAAGCGCGACGTTGCCAGCAACTTCCTGTGTAGTCGCGGCCATCTGCGTGATTGCCGCGGCAACCTGTTCAGTCTCGTGGTGCTGTCGCGACAGGCCGTCGGAACAGCTGTGAGCGAGCGAATCTGCCCGCTTGGCTTGTTGTTGCAGCTGCACGGCGCTGTCCTGCAGGCGCGTCAGGCAGGTTTTCAACCGTGCGTGCTCGCTGAGCATCGCCATCTCCAGTTGAGCTTCGACACCGTGGCTGTCGGTGTACATTCGGGCGATAAGCGGGTCGCTGGTGGATTGCTGCGCCAGGCGTAGCAGGCGGTTCATGCCGCGCATCTGCCAGTGGCGGCCGGCCAGGCCGAGCGGCACTGAGAGCAGTGCTGCCAGGGCGAAGCCCCAGCCGTGATCGAACCAGGCGCCGATCAGAAAACCGATCTGGCTGATAATGATGAAGGGTAACCAATTGAAGGCGACGGGCAGCCAGGTGTCGCGCCGAGGCACGCCGCTTTTGCCGGCATTCAGGCGCGCATAGAGCGCCTCGGCACGGCTGACCTGCTCACGGGTGGGCTTGGTGCGCACCGATTCATAGCCCACTACGTTGCGCTGGGCATCGAGCACCGGCGTGACGTAGGCGTTTACCCAGTAATGGTCGCCATCGATGCGACGGTTTTTGACGATGCCCATCCAGGGCCTGCCACTTTTCAGGGTGGCCCACATATGGCCAAACACCGCTGCAGGCACGTCCGGATGGCGAATCAGATTGTGCGGGGCGCCGATCAAGTCGTTGCGGTCGTAGCCGCTGACCTCGACGAAACTATCGTTGCAATAGGTGATCTTGCCGGTCAGGTCGGTAGTAGATATCAAACGCTGCTGGTCGGGGAACGCATACTCGCGCTGGGTGACGGGCTGGTTGTTTCGCATGTCGGACGCCTGGCGGGTGAAGGTGGCTCTGGCCACTTATCGAAAGTCGGTCACGTCTGCGCGACGTCCTCGGTAGGGGAGCACTGGCGCCCGCCGTGACCTTTTATATGTGCACCTTAACGGCCGCTTCGCGCTGGGCTGAAGGGTTGCATATGGCCATCCGGCCAATAAAAAAGCCCGTGGAAGCGGCGCTGCCACGGGCCGAAAAGGCTGCAGGGGTTGCCTGATCAGCCGTCGATCAACTGGCGCAGCACATAGTGCAGAATGCCGCCGGCCTTGAAGTACTCGACCTCGTTGAGCGTGTCGATGCGGCACAGCACCTGGAAGCTGTCCTGCGAGCCGTCAGCGCGCTCGACGTCGACCGTCAGCAACTGGCGGGGCTTGATGTCCGCGCTCATTCCGCGAATCGACAGCCGTTCGTTGCCGGTCAGACCGAGGGACTTGCGATTTTGGTCCCCGACGAATTGCAGCGCCAAGACACCCATGCCGATCAGGTTGGAGCGGTGGATTCGCTCGAAACTCTCGGCGATGACCGCCTTGACGCCGAGCAGGTTGGTGCCCTTGGCCGCCCAGTCGCGGCTCGAGCCGGTGCCATATTCCTTGCCGGCCACGACGACCAGCGGCACGCCTTCGCGCTGGTAACGCATCGCCGCGTCATAGATCGACATGCGCTCGCCGCTGGGCTGGTGCAGTGTGTCGCCACCTTCTTCGCCGCCAAGCATTTCGTTCTTGATACGGATGTTGGCGAAGGTGCCACGCATCATCACCTCGTGGTTGCCGCGGCGCGAACCATAGGAGTTGAAGTCCTCCGGCGGTACGCCCAGCTGCTGCAGGTAGACGCCCGCCGGTGAGCTTGCCTTGATGTTGCCCGCCGGCGAGATGTGGTCAGTGGTGATGGAGTCGCCAAACAGCGCGAGCACACGGGCGTGCTCGACATCTGCCGGGGGCTGCGGCGCCTGGCCGATGTCCTCGAAGAAGGGCGGGTTCTGCACATAGCTGGAGTTGCCGTTCCACTGGTAGGTGTCGCCCGGCGTGACGCGAATGGCCTGCCATTTTTCCTCACCGGTAAACACGTCGGCGTAGCGCCTGCGGAACATGTCGCCATCGATCAGCGAAACCGCCTCGTTGACTTCCTGGCTGGTGGGCCAGATGTCGCGCAAGTACACCGGCTGCCCGTCGTTGCCCGTGCCCAGCGGCTCGGAGGACAGGTCGATACGTGTCGTCCCGGCCAACGCATAGGCCACGACGAGCGGCGGCGAGGCGAGCCAGTTCGCCTTGACCAGCGGATGCACGCGGCCCTCGAAGTTGCGATTGCCGGACAGCACCGAGGACACCACCAGGTCGTTGTCCACGATGGTTTTGCCGATGGCGTCGGGCAGGGGGCCTGAGTTGCCGATACAGGTGGAGCAACCGTAGCCGGTGAGGTAAAAGCCCAGTTCATTCAGATAATTCGTAAGGCCAGCCGTCTTCAGGTAGTCGGTCACGACCTTTGAGCCTGGCGACAGCGATGTTTTCACCCAAGGTTTGCGCGCCAATCCGCGTTCGACCGCTTTTTTCGCTACCAGGCCGGCGGCCATCAACACGTTGGGGTTGGAGGTGTTGGTGCAGGAGGTGATAGCGGCAATCACCACCGAGCCATGCTTGAGTTCGAAGCTCTCGCCGGCAACGGGATAAGTCGCGTCGGCTTCGCTTTTCTTGCCGCCGGTTTCCAGCAACAGGTCGAAATTGCTGCCGATGTCGCTCAGCGCGACCCGATCCTGAGGTCGCTTTGGCCCAGCCAGCGAGGGCACGACATCGCCCAGGTCCAACTCAAGGGTGTCGGTGAAGATCGGGTCGGGCGAGCCGCTGTCGCGCCACATGCCCTGAGCCTTGTAATAGGCCTCGACCAACGCGATGCGATCCGGATCGCGTCCGGAGAGGCGCAGGTAGTCCAGCGTCACTTCGTCGACAGGGAAAAAGCCGCAGGTCGCGCCGTATTCAGGCGCCATGTTGCCGATGGTGGCGCGGTCGGCCAGGGGCAGCTTGTCGAGGCCGGGCCCGAAGAATTCGACGAACTTGCCGACTACCCCGTGCTTGCGCAGCATCTGCGTGACGGTCAGCACCAGGTCGGTCGCGGTAACGCCTTCGTTCAGCTTTCCGGTCAGGCGGAAGCCGACCACTTCGGGGATCAGCATCGACACCGGCTGGCCAAGCATGGCGGCCTCGGCCTCGATACCCCCGACACCCCAGCCCAGCACGCCGAGGCCATTGACCATGGTGGTGTGCGAGTCGGTGCCGACGAGGGTGTCCGGATAAACAAACGTCTCGCCGCCTTCGTCGCGCGTCCAGGCGACCTGGGCGAGGTATTCCAGATTGACCTGGTGGCAGATGCCGGTGCCCGGCGGCACGACCTGGAAGTTGTCGAAGGCCTGCTGGCCCCAGCGCAGGAACTCGTACCGCTCGCCGTTTCGCTGGAATTCGATGTCGACGTTCTGCTCGTAGGCGTGCTCGTTACCGAAGCGGTCAACCATGACCGAGTGATCGATCACCAGATCGACCGGCGACAGCGGGTTAATCCGTTGCGGATCGCCGCCGGCGCGGGACACGGCATCGCGCATGGCGGCCAGGTCGACCACGGCGGGCACGCCAGTGAAATCCTGCATCAGCACACGTGCGGGTCGGTACTGTATTTCTTGCTCGGAGGTGCGCGTCTTGAGCCACACGGCGAGCGAGGTAAAGTCATCGGCGCGCACTGTCACGTCGTCTTCCCAGCGCAGCAGATTTTCCAGCAGCACCTTGAGCGACGCCGGCAAGCGGCTGATGTCACCGAGCTGCTTGGCGGCTTCCGGCAGGCTGAAGTAGTGGTAGGTCTTGCCGTTTACCTCGAGGCTGCGACGGCATTTCAGGCTATCCAGGGATGGCATTCGTCTCTCCTTGGCCCGCACGGCCGGGCTAAATGGATCGGGAGCGTGTTCTTGAACCTAGCCCCTGGGGAACGGGTCCGCCAGGTGGCTGGCCGCCAGTCGGATGGCGCAGAGGTGGAGGCCGCGATGCATCTGGGCCGGCGAGGCGAGGGCTGGCCGGCGAGGCGCAGCGGAATCCAGCAACTGTTTAACTGGACCGGAGCAGCGAGCCTGGGGTTCCCCGCTCGGCTATCATGTGCGGCTTTTGTCGCAGGGCGTTTCGGCGCCCATCGCAGGATCCATTTGATGAACATACTTTTGCTGCACTGCCGCCCGGGATTCGAAAACGAGGCCTGTGCCGAGATTAGCGATCAGGCCGCGCGGCTTGGCGTGGCCGGCTACGCCAAGGCCAAGCCGGACAGTGCGTATGCAGAGTTCGTCTGCCAGGACGGGGGTGAAGCCGAGCGGTTGATGCGCGGCGCCCGCTTCGCCCGGCTGATCTTTCCACGCCAGTGGTCACGCGGCGAATGGCTCGTGCTGCCGGAGAGCGACCGCATCGGTGTGCTGCTGGAGCATCTTGATTCGCGTATGACCTTTGGCAGCCTGTGGCTTGAAGTCTTCGACACCAATGAAGGCAAGGAACTGTCGACCTTCTGCCGTAAGTTCGAGGCGCCGCTGCGCAAGGCGTTGGGGCAGGGTGGCCGGCTCGCGGCGGCAGAGGCTGGGCCCCGATTGTTGCTGGCATTCAAGAGCAGCCGGGAGGTTTTCGTCGGTATCGCCGAGGCGGGCAACAGCGCCATGTGGCCGATGGGTATCCCGCGGCTGAAGTTTCCACGTCAGGCACCCAGCCGCTCCACGCTCAAGCTGGAGGAGGCCTGGCATCATTTCATCCCGCGAGAACAGTGGGGCGAACGCCTCGCCGCCGGCATGACGGCCGTCGATCTAGGCGCTTCGCCGGGTGGCTGGACCTGGCAATTGGTCAATCGTGATATCGAGGTCATGGCCGTCGACAACGGGCCGATGAACGCCGAGCTGCTGGATTCCGGCCTGGTCGGGCATTACCGCGCGGACGGCTTCAGCTTCCGCCCCAAGCGCCCGGTGGACTGGATGGTCTGCGACATCGTCGAGAAGCCTGCGAAGAACGCGGCGCTGCTGGAAACATGGATCGGCGAAGGCCTGTGCCGCGAGGCGGTAGTCAACCTCAAGCTGCCGATGAAGCAGCGCTACGCCGAGGTCAAGCGCCTGTTGGAACGCATTGCCGACGGGCTTGCCGAACGTGGGGTCAAGGCGAGCATCGGCTGCAAGCAGCTCTATCACGACCGCGAGGAAGTGACCTGCCACCTGCGCCGCCTTTGACGCCGTGAGATGACCCGGACGCGTATCTGCGCGACAATCCCGCCCCTAATTGCTGGAGCCTGCAATGCCTGAAACAGCCGAAATGCCCGCCGATGCGGTGCTCGATGCCACCGGCCTGAACTGCCCTGAACCGGTCATGATGTTGCACAACAAGGTTCGCGCGCTAGCCGGCGGCGAGCTGCTAAAGGTCATCGCTACCGATCCGTCGACCCAACGCGATATTCCCAAGTTCTGCGTTTTTCTCGGCCATGAGCTGGTCGATCAGCAGGCTGACGGCGACACCTATCTGTACTGGATTCGCAAGAAAGCTGAGTAGGTCAGACGCAGGGCGGCAGGAAGGCCAGCTGCAGCCCGACAAACACCGTCGCCAGCGCCGCAATGAAGTGGATGCCCGAGGCGACCTTGGTCACGAAGATCTGGCGCTCGTTCAGGTCGTGCGGCGGGCGCGACAGTTTCCACGAGCGGTGGCCGAGAAACAGCAACAACGCCACCACGACCAAGGTCGCGACACCGAAGCTCGCGTTCAGCCAATTGAAGATGCCTTGCTCTGGGTTTGGCGGCGCAAATTCGCAGACCACCGCATGCGAGCCATACATGGCGGCGAACCACAGGCTCCAGATGGTCAGCCCGAACGGAATCTGGACGGGATGGAAGACTGAGGTGCGGTTGTACTTCATCAGGCACCTCCCCATGCCGACGGAAACAGGACGATGGCGGCATACGCGGCCCAGACGACGCCCAGGTTGTAGTACCAGAGCTGCTCCACCACGATCACCTCATAGGGTGCCTTGTCCCCGACATAGCCGTACATCACCCGCAGCGCCTGCAGGATGGTCAGGATGGTGGCGAGGCCGCAATGGATCAGGCTGTAAGCGAGGATGACGAAGATCACCGCGTCGTGCGCTGTTTCGGTCACCTCCAAGCCTGCTGAGAGCAGCACCCAGAGCAACAATGCGAACTGCACCAGCCCGATAGCTGCGATGGCACTCAGGTTCAGCATCAGACGCCCACCATTCCCGCGGCGCAGGCGGCCGGGCACCAAGCGCATCCACAGAGTGCCGCCGGTCAGCACGACGGCACTGGCCAGCATCAGCCAGCCGTTCAGGCTGGATGTTTCTGGCACCCGCCAACCTGGCGAAACGGTCCACAGGTAAAACCAGCCAAACAGCAGCGACAGGTACATGGTGCCGTTTGCCAGCAATGTGACGCCCATGCCCCAGAGCCCAGGGCCGTCGAATGTGCGCGAGTGCAAGGGAGGCTCGTCCGGTTGGGTCTGGGCATCGGGCGCGGCGGCGGGGTGCGCGCCGTTCTCCCAAGACCAGCGGAACAGCACCGCCAGCGTCGCCACGGTCGCCACCAGCGCGAGCCAGTAAACCTTATTCAGCAGGCTCAGGCAGAGCACGGCCAGGAACACCGACGCAATGAAGGGCAACCAGCTGTTGCCGGGCAAATGGATCACCTCGCGCACCTCGCCGGACAGCGGGTCCGAGCCCCAGGTCTCGCGTCGCCCATGGTCGATGGTCTTCAGCGCATGCTCGGCGCGGGCGATGCTGTGGGGCAGGTCAGGGTCTTTCCAGAGCGGATGGCGGTCGGTGACGTCCGGCAGGCTGACGAAGTTGTAGGGGCTGGGCGGCAGGCTGGTCGCCCACTCCAGCGTGTCGGCGTTCCACGGATTGGTCTTGGCGGGCTGGCCGAAACGGAAGTGCAGCACGACGTCCAGCAGGATGGTGCCGATCCCGATTGCCATGATGAAGCTGCCGATCGAAGAGATCAGGTTTGGAATGTCCCAGCCTAGCCCCGTGTCGTAGGTGTAGACGCGCCGTGGCATACCGATCAGCCCGGTCCAGTGCATGATCAGGAAGGTCATGTTGAAGCCGATGAAGACCAGCCAGAACCCCCAGCGGCCCAGTCGCACCGAAGGCATCCGACCTGAGAAATGCGGCAGCCAGTAATACAGCCCAGCCATCAGCGGGAAGAACATTCCGCCGACGAGTACGTAGTGCATGTGCGCGACGACGAAGTGAGTGTCGTGCACCTGCCAGTCGAAAGGCACCAGCGCAACCATCACGCCGGTCAGGCCGCCGCAGACGAAGACGATCAAAAAGCCCACCAGCCACAGCATCGGCACGTGATACACCGGCTTGCCCAGCCAGAGCGTGGCGATCCAGGCAAAAATCTGTACGCCAGTGGGGATCGCGACCAGCATGCTCGCCGCCGAGAAAAAGCCCAGCGCGAGCGCCGGAATGCCGACCGTGAACATGTGGTGTACCCAGAGCCCGAAGCTTAGGAAACCGGTGGTCAGCACCCCGAGCACGACCCAGCGATACCCCACCAAAGGCCGTTGGCAGAACACCGGCAGCAACGTCGACACGATGCCGGCGCCGGGCAGAAAGATGATGTACACCTCGGGATGGCCGAACAGCCAGAACAGGTGCTGCCAAAGCACCGGGTCGCCACCACGGGCGGTATCGAAGAAGGGCAAGCCGCCGGCGCGTTCCAGTTCCAGCAGGATGCTGCCCAGGATCAGCGGCGGGAAACCGAACACGATCATCAACGCCATCACCAGGATGTACCAGGCGTACAACGGCATCTTGTGCAGCGCCATGCCGTTGGTGCGGGTGCGCAGGATCGAGACGACCAGCTCGACGCCGGCGCTGACGGCGGAAATTTCGACGAAGGTGATACCCAGCAACCAGAAGTCCGAGTTCACGCCCGGCATGTGCGACGAGCTCGACAGCGGCGTGTACATGAACCAGCCGGCCTTGGGCGCGACGCCAAAGAACACGCTGGAAAGCAGGATGATGCCGCCGAACAGGTAGCAGAAGTAGCCGAGCGATGAGAGTCGCGGGAAGATCAGGTCGCGTGCGCCGATCATCTTCGGGATCAGGTACACCGCCAGGCCTTCCATCATCGGCACGGCGAACAGGAACATCATCACCGAGCCGTGCATGGTGAAGACCTGGTTGTAGACTTCCGGCTCCATCAGCACGTAGCCCGGCAGGGCAAGCTGGGTGCGGATCAGCATCGCCATCAGGCCGCCGATGAGGAAGAAGATGGCGCCGGTCACCAGGAAGCGCAGGCCGATGCTGGTGTGGTTGACGATGGTCAGCGCGCGCCAGCCGCGCGGGTTACCCCAGACGTCGTTGAACTGGTCGTGCAGCTGATCCGGGTCGGTGCAGGGAGCGGAATCCCTGAAGGATGAATTCATGGAGCGAGCGTCTCCAGCCAGTCGGCCATCTGGTCGAGTGTTTGGGGGGGAATGTCGTCGTGCGCGGGCATGGCATTGCCGAACTTGAGCGTCTTGTGCTCGCTCAGCCAGCGGCGCAGGCCTTCGCTGTCGTTCTCGATCACACCAGCGCCCAGGCTGGGGCGAGTCGCCAGATCGGTGAGGTCCGGCGCGCGATCACCTTCGCTGATGCCGGCCACGCGGTGGCATTGCCCGCAGCGGTCGCTGAACACCTGGCCCGCCTCGCCTGGCGGGCCATTGCTGAAACGCAGGTTTTCACGTGCGGTTATCCAGCCCTCGAAGTCGGCTTGCTCCATCGCCTCGACGTGCAGCTTCATGTGGGTGTGTTGCAAACCGCAGAACTCGGAGCACTGGCCATGGAAGACCCCGGCATGCCCGGCCTGGATGCGGATGACATTGGTGCGCCCGGGCAGCATGTCCATCTTGCCGCCAAGCCGCGGAATCCAGAATGAATGGATGACGTCAGCACTGGTCACCTGCACGTCGATCAGCCGCCCGGCAGGAATGATCAGCTGGTTGGCAGTCACCACTCCGCTGTCCGGGTAGCGCACCTCCCACCACCATTGGTGGCCCGTGACCTCAACCTTGAGCGGCTGCTCGCCCTCGACCGGTAACGGCATCATGCTGCGCCCGGTTGGAATGCCGAAAATGAGCAACACGATGATGCTCAGGCTGGGCAGTACGAGGCCGCCACCAATGACCCAGCGCCGGTTGATCCGTATCGCCTCGTCGGGGCTAGTCTCGCGTGGCTTGCGGGCCAGGGCATAGATCCAGATCGTACTGACCGCGACCAACACCAGCGTGGCGAAGGCGAACATCCCCCACCAGACGTTCGCCACCTGGCGCGCCATTGGACTAGCCGGGTCCAGTGCCGACAGCGGGCCCCCGCAGCCCGCCAGCAAAGGAACTGCCAGCGCCAGTGTGGTCCATTTCTGAAAGCGGCCGACTCGTTTAGCGAGGCGTCGCTTCTTCCCCGACCCCTGCTGGAGCGCCGAATGGCCCGTTACCGAGACTCCATCCATAGCCGTGCCGCAATCGCCGGCCACCCGCTGCACCCGATGCTCATTCATTTCCCTGTCGCCGCGCTGACCGGCTTGCTGCCAGTCGACCTGGCGCATATCTGGACCCTTGACGACTTCTGGTGGCGTGCGGGGCTTTGGCTGGCTGGCGTCGGTGCGCTGGGCGGTTGGGTGGCCAGTATCTTCGGGTTGATCGACCTCGTCAGCGTCCGCGAAATTCGGCAGAAGATCACCGCCTGGTGCCATGCGATCCTCGCCGTGATGATGCTCTCGCTGGCCTCGCTCAATTGGCTGCTGCGCTTTCAGAACGATGCGCAGAGCATGCAGTTCTGGGCGTTGTACCTGTCGGCGATCACGGCGCTGCTGATCTCCCTTGCTGCGTATCTCGGCGGCCGGTTGGTCTATGAGCATGCTGTCGGGGTCGACCTGGACAAGGCGTAAGCGCGGGACTAGAGGCGGCTGTCGTTCATTCATGGGCGGCATCGTCTCGGTCTAGAAGGGTTTGGCCAGTACCAGCCAGAGCGTCGCGGCAATGAACGTTGCCGCCACGACGCCCAGCAGGCGGCAGCGGATGCTCACGCTCTGCTCCGGCGCTCGCTCGATATGCAATACGAGCACCCCGCACAGCGCATGGCAAAGAACCATGCCCGCGACCGTGCTGAGCTTGACGATCAACCAACCGGCGACGATGCCGTCCTTGAGAAACAGCGCTGTGCCTGAGCCGATCGCAATGAGTGCCGCCGGCGTTCCGATGAGGTTGAACACCATGCGCGTCAGGTGCGCATGGTCTCGGTAAAAGAGAGGGTCACTGCGTCGGGTGCCCGCGGCTATCAGCGCTGGCAGATAGAGCAGCGTGCCGCACCAGCAGAGCAGTGCCGCGAAGTGCAGCAGTTTGAGCAAGGGCATTCATGTCTCCGTCCCGCCCGTGGCAAGTCAGAGTTGTGACACCCCGGTATCGGTGCGGTTCGAAGCAATTGGCGTAGCGCTGGCCAGGCGGCGCAGCGCTACGCGACAGAGGCGTCAGGCCTGGGCGTCGCGATCGGCTTGCCTGAACAGCTGGCTGCCGCAGCGGCTGCAGAACGCAGCGTTCGGTTCATGGGTGAGCTTTTCGCAGGTTGGGCAGCGATGCTGCAGGCTGTCGGCGCGCATCGCCGTGGCGAGCTCGGCCGTGAAAATGCCCGTGGGGACCGCGATGATCGAATAACCGGTGATCATCACGAGCGTCGCTACCGCCTTGCCGAGCGGCGTAAGCGGGACGATATCCCCAAAACCCACGGTGGTGATCGTCACGACCGCCCAGTAAATGCTCATCGGAATACTGGTAAAGCCGTTCGCCGGCCCTTCGATTACGTACATCAGCGTCCCGTACACCAGCACCATGGTCGTAACGCTGAGCAGGAACACGATGATTTTCTGTTTACTGCCGCGCAGCGCGACAAGCAGGAAATTGGCCTGGCTGAGGTACTGGGTCAACTTGAGCACCCTGAACACCCGCAGCATGCGGATCGCGCGGACCACCAGTAGATATTCGGCATCTGGCAGGAGCAGGGCGATGAATGCCGGCACCACGGACAGCAGGTCGATCGCCCCGTAAAAGCTGAACACGTATTTACGCGGCTCTGGGTGGCAATAGATACGCAACAGGTATTCGATGAGGAAGATGCCCGTGAACAGCCATTCCAGGCCGTCGAGCAACAGCCCGTAGCGCTCGCTGTAAAGGGCAATGCTGTCGAACATCACCACCACCAGGCTGGCGAAGATGACGACGAGCAACCAAGTGTCGAAGCGCCGGCCGGCCGGGGTGTTGGTGAAGAAAATGATGATGTACAGGCGCTCTCGCCAATGCATGGATCGGAGGGCGTCGTTGTCCATATGAGGCTCCCAGGAAATGTGCGGCCAGTATCCCCGACTTCGATAAGGGCGCAAGCGTATGGTTGCAGCAAAGCGCTCGCGCTGCTCTGGCTCAAGGCACGGGGAATTCATCCGGCTTGCGTCGGGTCAACCCTTCAGGCGGCAAGTTTTGCCACTCTTGATTTTCAGGAATAGTCTTAGCCTTGCGCATCAAGCCGTTGGAGAGCGACATGTCAGATTCGAAGTTGGTCGACCCGTTCGGCCGACGCATCACCTACCTGCGACTCTCGGTTACCGACCGCTGCGATTTTCGCTGCACCTACTGCATGAGCGAGGACATGGTCTTCGCCCCGCGTGCGCAGATTCTGACGTTGGAAGAACTCTACGCCGTCGCCGATGCCTTCATCAGCCTGGGTGTCAAGCGCATCCGCGTGACCGGTGGCGAGCCGCTGGTGCGCAAGGGCCTGACTGGCCTGCTCGCGCGCCTCGGTGCTCGCGATGAGCTTGAAGACTTGTCCATCACCACCAACGGCTCGCAGCTGCCTACGCTCGCACCGGCATTGAAAGCGGCCGGCGTGACCCGGCTAAACGTCAGCTTGGACTCGCTGCGCCCCGAGCGCTTCGCCGAACTGACCCGTCGCGACAAGCTTGCCCAGGTGCTCGAAGGCATTGAGGCCGCCCGTCATGCGGGTTTCCGCCGGATAAAGCTGAACAGCGTTATCCAGAAAGGGCGTAATGATGACGAAGTGCTGGACTTGGTGCGCTTTGCCGTTGAGCAAGGTCTGGACATCAGTTTCATTGAGGAAATGCCGCTAGGCCGGGTGTCGAGTCACGAGCGGGAAATCACCTTTTGCTCAAGCGACGAGGTGCGCGAGCGCATCGAGTCAGGCTATTCGCTTGTGCGCAGCAGCCACACCACTGGCGGGCCCTCACGTTACTGGCAGGTCGCGGGCAGTGAAACCCAGGTCGGCTTCATCTCCCCACATAGCAACAACTTCTGCGGCAGCTGCAATCGGGTACGTGTCACGGCTGAAGGTAAGTTGGTGCTGTGTCTAGGGCATGACGGCGCGCTGGATCTCAAAGGACTGATGCGGCGTTACCCCGGTGACAGTGATCGTCTGCGCCAGGCGTTGGTTGATGCCTTACAGCTCAAGCCGGAAAAGCATGAGTTCCGCACTGACGAGCAGGTTCAGGTGGTGCGCTTCATGAGCATGACTGGCGGCTAACGGCGCTATCGCGGCGGTGGTGAGCCCACTGCTCAATTGGCCGCCAGAGCTTGACAGCCTGTGCGTCAGCGCTGCTGGCAATCAGCAGGCACATGCTAGACTTCGCGGCTTTCTCCACGACGCGCCCCGATTTCATGCAGCCACAGGCGACTACCCATTTCCAGCCCGCGAGCCGATAGCCAGGAAGGCCCTCATGCGTCTGAAAAGCATCAAGCTCGCCGGTTTCAAATCCTTCGTCGACCCGACCACGGTCAGCTTCCCAAGCAATATGGCAGCGGTAGTTGGGCCCAACGGCTGCGGCAAGTCCAATATCATCGATGCGGTGCGCTGGGTCATGGGCGAGAGCTCGGCGAAAAACCTGCGCGGCGAATCAATGACCGATGTCATCTTCAACGGCTCGAACACGCGCAAACCTGTCACCCAGGCCAGCATCGAGCTGATCTTCGACAATTCCGATGGCACCTTGACCGGCGAGTACGCCGCCTTCGCCGAAATCTCGATCCGCCGCCGCGTGACTCGCGACGCGCAAAACACCTATTTCCTCAACGGCGTGAAATGTCGGCGGCGGGATATTACCGACATTTTTCTTGGCACCGGCCTCGGCCCGCGCAGCTATTCGATCATCGAGCAGGGGATGATTTCTCGGCTCATCGAAGCCCGCCCGGAAGATCTACGAAATTTCATCGAAGAAGCGGCCGGCATCTCGAAGTACAAGGAGCGACGCCGTGAAACCGAGAACCGCATCCGCCGCACCCATGAAAACCTTGAACGTCTGACTGACCTGCGAGAAGAGTTGGAACGGCAGCTCGAACGTTTGCACCGCCAGGCGCAGTCGGCCGAGAAATACCAGGAATACAAGGCTGAAGAGCGCCAGCTCAAGGCGCAGCTCTCGGCATTGCGCTGGCAGGCGCTGAACGAGCAGGTTGGGCAACGCGAGCAAGTGATCGGCGACCAGGAGGTCGGTTTCGAGGCGCTGGTGGCCGAGCAGCGCAACGCCGATGCGAGCATCGAGCGATTGCGCGATGGCCACCACGAATTGTCCGAGCGATTCAATCTCGTGCAGGGCCGCTTCTATTCGGTAGGCGGCGACATCGCGCGGGTCGAGCAAAGCATCCAGCACGGCCAGCAGCGCCTGCGTCAGTTGCAGGATGACCTGCGCGAAGCCGAACAGGCTCGGCTGGAAACCGAATCCCACCTGGGCCATGACCGCACACTGCTCGCGACGCTCGCCGAAGAGCTTTCCATGCTCGAGCCCGAGCAGGAGCTCGCTGGTGCTGCCGCCGAGGAAACCGCGGCCCAGCTCGAACACGCCGAGGCTGCAATGCAGCGCTGGCAGGAACAGTGGGAAGGCTTCAACCAGCGCAGCGCAGAACCGCGACAGGTGGCTGAGGTGCAGCAGGCGCGTATCCAGCAGCTCGAGCATGGGTTGGAACGGCTGGCCGAGCGTCGGCGCCGCCTCGATGAGGAGCGCGTTACGTTGAGCGCCGATCCGGAAGACGCCGCTATCGTCGAATTGAGCGAGCAACTGGCGACCGGCGACATGACGCTTGAAGGCCTGGCCGAAGCGCAGCAACAGACTGAGCAGCGGCTGGAAGAGCTGCGGCAACGGCTGCATGACGTCGGTCAGGCGCAACAGCAGGCGCAGGGGGAGCTGCAACGCCTGAACGGCCGCATTGCATCCCTTGAAGCCCTGCAGCAGGCGGCGATGGATCCGGGCAAAGGGGTGTCCGAATGGCTGCGCGAGCAGGCGCTGGATCGCTACCCACGACTGGCGGAAAGCCTGCGCGTCGAGCCGGGCTGGGACGTAGCGGTCGAAACGGTGTTGGGCGCTGATCTGCAGGCCATACAGCTCGATGACTTCGATGGTTTGGACCTGGACGGTTTCGAGCAAGGTGACCTGCGCCTGGTCAGCTTCATCAATGACGGCCGGCGTGTTGCTGGCAGTTTGCTGGAAAAGGTCGACTCGACGTTTGACCTGTCGCCCTGGCTCGGGCTCGTGCGCCCAGTGGAAGACCTGGCGCAGGCCTTGGCCGAGCGCGCTGCATTGGCGGATGGCGAAAGCCTGATCAGTCGCGACGGCTACTGGGTCGGTCGGCATTTCCTGCGGGTGCGGCGTGCCGGCGAGGCGGAGTCCGGCCTGCTCGCGCGCGGACAGGAGCTCGAGCGGTTGCAAGCTGAGCGCGAAGCGCGAGAAGAATCGCTCGCGCAGCTTGAAGCAGAACTCGACACCCTGCGCCACGCTCAGCGCGAGCACGAAGAAACACGTGAACGGCAGCGCCGGGAATACCAGGACCAATCGCGTCAGTTGGGTGAGCTGAAGGCTCGGCTTTCGGCAAGCCAGGCGCGTCTCGAGCAGCTCAGCCTGCGCCGGGTGCGGCTGGAAGCTGAACTTGCCGAGTTCTCTGAACAGCGGGACATCGAGACTGAGCAGCTCGGCGAATCGCGGTTGCGTCTGCAGGATGCGCTCGATGCGATGGAGCAGGACACAGAGCAGCGAGAGGTTTTGCTCGCCAGCCGCGACGACATTCGCGAGTCGCTCGACCGGATTCGTCAGGAAGCGCGGCAGCAAAAGGATCGTGCCCATCAGCTCGCCATTCGCATGGGCTCGATCAAAGCCCAGCACGATTCGACACGCCAGGCCCTCGAGCGGCTCGAACAGCAGTTCGAGCGAGCGGTGGAGCGCCGCGAGCAACTCAGCCTGAACTTGGAGGAGGGCGGCGCACCGCTCGAAGAGCTGCGCATGAAGCTCGAGGAATTGCTGGAACGTCGACTTGGCGTTGAGGAAGAACTCAAGCAGGCACGCCTCGCCCTCGAAGATGCCGACCGTGAGTTGCGTGACGCCGAGCGGCGCCGCAGCCAGGCCGAACAGCAGGCGCAACTGTTGCGCGGGCAGCTTGAGCAGCAACGTATGGAATGGCAGGGGCTGACGGTCCGCCGCAAGGCGCTGCAGGAGCAGTTGCAACTGGACGGCTACGACCTGCATGGCGTGTCGGCCACTTTACCCGCGGAGGCAAGCGAGGTGGAGTGGGAAGCCGAGCTGGAGCGCCTTGCCGCACGCATTCAGCGCCTCGGGCCGATCAATCTTGCTGCTATCGACGAATATCAGCAGCAATCCGAGCGCAAGCGCTATCTCGATGCGCAAAACGACGACCTTGCCGAAGCACTGGAAACGCTAGAGAACGTCATCCGCAAAATCGACAAGGAAACCCGCAACCGTTTCAAGGAAACCTTCGACCAAATCAACGGCGGGCTGCAAGCCCTGTTTCCCAAGGTTTTCGGCGGCGGCAACGCTTATCTGGAACTTACTGGGGAAGATTTACTCGATACCGGGGTGGCGATCATGGCGCGCCCACCGGGCAAGAAGAACAGCACCATTCATCTTCTGTCCGGAGGCGAGAAAGCGTTGACTGCGTTGGCGTTGGTGTTTGCGATCTTCCAACTAAACCCCGCGCCGTTCTGCATGCTCGACGAGGTGGACGCTCCGCTGGACGACGCCAACGTTGGGCGCTATGCGCGGCTGGTCAAGGAAATGTCGGAAAAGGTGCAGTTCATTTACATCACTCACAACAAGATTGCGATGGAAATGGCGGACCAGCTCATGGGGGTCACGATGCATGAGCCCGGGTGCTCGCGCCTCGTTGCGGTAGATGTAGAGGAGGCCGTCGCCCTTGCGGAAGCATGAGTGCATTCCCGGAGCGGGACGGCGCAAGCACCGCGTAGAACCTATAAAAGAGCGGGGGCGGGCGGTGCACATCGACCGTTCGTCGTGCTAGTTTAGAGCGCAATTTTTACGATGCGGAGCAGAGCCTGTTCAGCGGCTCGGAAACTGCGTCTTTATCTTCGATTTCAGGGGTTTGAGCATTAATGGATATCGGTCTGCGCGAGTGGCTGATCCTCATCGGCATCATCGTCATCGCTGGCATTCTGTTCGATGGCTGGCGGCGGATGCGCGGTAGCAAGGGCAAGTTGAAATTCAAGCTGGACCGCAACATTGCCAACAGTTTTCCTGACGATGATTCGAATAACGAGGTGCTCGGCCCCCCACGCGTGGTCAGCCGCAATGCCGAACCCTCCTTCGATGAAACTGACTTGCCTACGATGAGCGCTCGTGAACCTTCTCCAGTGCGCGAGTCTTCCAAGCGCCGCACCAGTGAGCCTCGGCAGGGTGATCTGCATTTTGCCGACGAGCCCGTGCCGACTCTGCTCGATCCGGTCATCGATGAGCATGAAGAAGAGGCGGAGCAGGATGAGACCGACCCGTCGCCGGTCGAAGAGGTGCTGGTGATCAATGTGATCTCGCGTGATCCGTCCGGCTTCCGTGGGCCTGCATTGCTACAGAACATTCTCGAAAGCGGGCTGCGGTTCGGCGAGATGGACATCTTCCATCGCCACGAAAGCATGGCTGGCAACGGCGAGGTGCTATTTTCCATGGCCAATGCCGTCAAGCCCGGCACCTTTGACCTCGACGACATCGACCACTTCACTACCCCGGCGGTCAGCTTCTTCCTAGGCCTGCCGGGCCCACGCCATCCGAAGCAAGCGTTCGACGTCATGGTCGCAGCGGCGCGCAAGCTTTCGTCCGAACTCAACGGCGAACTGAAGGATGATCAGCGCAGTGTGCTCACGGCCCAGACCATCGAGCACTACCGGCAGCGTATCGTCGAATACGAGCGCCGGCAGATGACACTCAAACGCTAAGCAGCATTCCACACCGGGCCATCGCGCCCGGTGTCGTTTATCTGGGGTGCCATGACAGTCGGTGTGCCGCAGACTGGTCCGCTCGAATCTCGCAAGACTGCCGTCACGTGCGCAATTCGTTAGAATCCGATGCCTCCCTATCAACCATGGCGCGCTGATGCAGTCCAAATCAGCACAGCCCCAGCTACGGCTCCGACCCATGCCTTCCGCCCAGACTGCTGCCGAGCGCATTGCCGAACTGCGCAGCGAAATCGACGCCCACAACTATCGTTATTACGTACTCGACGAACCCAGCGTTCCCGACGCCGAATACGATCGTCTGTTCAACGAACTCAAGGCGCTCGAGGGTGAGCATCCAGAATTGGTGACACCTGAGTCGCCAACCCAGCGCGTCGGCGGTGAGGCATTGGCCGCATTCGGTCAGGTTCGCCACGAAGTACCAATGCTGAGCTTGGGCAATGCCTTCGAAGAACAGGATTTACTGGACTTCGACCGTCGCGTTCGCGAGGGGCTGGATATGCCGGCCGGCGATCTGCTCGGCGATGGCGTAGCGGTGGAATACAGCTGTGAGCCCAAGCTCGACGGCTTGGCGGTCAGCCTGTTGTACGAAAATGGCCACCTCGTGCGTGGCGCTACACGAGGGGATGGCAGCACGGGCGAAGACATCAGTGCGAACGTGCGTACCGTACGCAACATCCCGCTTAAATTGCACGGCAGTGGCTGGCCGCAGGTCCTTGAAGTACGTGGCGAGATTTACATGCCCAAGGCGGGCTTCGAGGCGCTCAATGCCCGACAGCTCGAAAACGGCGGTAAGACATTCGCCAACCCCCGCAACGCAGCAGCCGGTAGCCTGCGCCAGCTGGATTCCAAGATCACGGCGAGCCGCCCGCTCGAGCTTTGCGCCTACGGCGTAGGGCGCAGCGACGGCGAGTTGCCGGGGACGCATATCGGCATCCTCGAGGCGCTCAAGGGCTGGGGGCTGCCCATCAGCCGCGAGCTGAAGCTCGCCCGTGGCGTGGCGGAGTGCCGTGCCTATTACCAAGCCATCGGCGAAAAGCGCGACGCTTTGCCTTATGAAATCGACGGTGTGGTGTTCAAGGTCAACTCGACCGCACAACAGCGTGAGCTCGGCTTCCGTGCCCGTGAGCCGCGCTGGGCCATCGCACACAAGTTCCCGGCGCGCGAGGAGGTGACTGAACTGCTGGATGTGGAGTTCCAGGTTGGGCGCACTGGCGCGATCACCCCGGTGGCGAGGCTCAAGCCGGTCCAGGTTGCCGGCGTCACTGTGTCCAACGCCACACTGCACAACATGGACGAGGTGGCCCGCCTGGGCGTGATGATCGGCGACAGCGTGATCGTGCGACGCGCAGGCGACGTGATTCCGCAGATTCTCGGAGTCATTGCCGATCGCCGTCCCGCGAATGCACGCGCCGTCTCGGTACCCACCGAATGTCCGGTCTGTGGCTCAGCGGTCGAACGTACCCAGTTGATCAAACGCAGCAAGGGACGGGAGTCGGTCAGCGAGGGCTCGATCTATCGCTGCGTTGGGCGTCTGGCCTGTCAGGCACAACTGAAGCAGGCCATTATCCATTTCGTGTCGCGCCGGGCGATGGACATTGACGGGCTGGGCGACAAGATCGTCGAACAGCTGGTCGATACTGGCCTGGTTTCCTCACCCGCCGATCTCTATTCGCTCACCTATGAGCAGGTGCTCGGGCTCGAGGGGTTCGCCGAGGTGTCCAGCCGTAACCTGATCAAGTCCATCGATGCCAGCCGCACGCCAAGTCTTGCCCGATTCGTTTTCGCCCTCGGCATTCCCGACGTTGGCGAGGGGACGGCCAAGCTTCTGGCGCGCTCACTTGGATCGCTTGACCGAATCAGCCGGGCGCTGCCGGACGTGTTGATCTACCTGCCGGACATCGGCCTGGAAGTCGCGCACGAAATTCACAGCTTCTTTGAAGACGAGCACAACCAGCAGGTCATCCGCCAATTGCGCGAGCGCGGCGTTGAGCTGCAGGAGGAGGGCGAGGTGCACGCCGAGTTTGCCGCCTGTGCGACGCTGGCCGGCCTGCTCGATAACCTGAATATTCCTTTTATCGCCACGACCGGGGCCAAGCGTCTGGCCGAACGGTTCGGCACGCTCGATGGCGTGATCGAGGCCGACTGGCTCGACCTGCGCCAGGTCGAACGCCTGAATGAAAAGGCCGCTCGCGCGCTACGCGATTACTTCGACGACCCCGCCAATGCCGCGCGCGCCCGCGCCGTCGAAGCCCAGCTTCGTGAGTTTGGCATGCACTGGCAAAGCGAACGGAAGGCGGCGGAAGGCCTTCCACTCGCAGGTCAGACCTGGGTACTCACCGGAACGCTGGAAAGCATGAGCCGTGACGAAGCCAAAGCAAAGCTTGAGGCGCTTGGCGCGAAGGTATCGGGGTCGGTGTCAGCTAAGACAACGGTCGTGGTCGCAGGGCCGGGTGCAGGTTCTAAGCTCGCTAAAGCCAACGAGCTGGGCCTCACCGTTGCGGACGAGGACGACTTCCTCCAGCGCCTCTCGAGCCTAGGGGCTTAACGACACCGAAAGGTTGGGCATCTATTGTCCGGCCTTATACCCAGCGATATTCACCGCGAGCCCGCCCGTAGGAGCCAGCTTGCTGGCGATCATGTCGCGTGGTCAGCGACTAGCCTCGCAAGCGGCTCTCCCGCCAGCCCAGCCCTCCCTGCTCCGACTCCTGACTCAAATCGACCAGCGCTACGTCTGCTGCCTTCTCAACATTTCCGTTTAAAGTTTTCCACCACCCGTCCGAAAATCTTCGCAGGCGGGCTCGTTTGCTAGCGCGCTCGCTGGTGTCGTACAGGTTGTTCTCGGGGCTTGCAAAAATTTTTCAACTGCCTCCTAAAGCTCACCGAAACGACGCCGATAAGCTAATCGAATGCGAACTCAATGGGTGCCTGGGCAAACAGCCGGCCCGGAGTCGCAAGCTCAGGCAACCAAAGTAACTAGCGCCCTTGGAGGCTCATCATGGCTCTTACAGTCAACACAAACATTGCGTCGCTCAATACTCAGCGCAACCTGCAATCTTCGTCCAGTGCGCTCAGCACCTCCATGCAGCGCCTGTCCACCGGTAGCCGGATCAACAGCGCGAAAGATGACGCGGCCGGTCTGCAGATCTCCAACCGTATGACGAGCCAAATCAATGGCCTGAATGTGGCTGTCCGTAACGCAAACGACGGCATTTCGCTGGCGCAAACAGCCGAAGGCGCGCTTCAGCAGTCCACAAACATCCTTCAGCGTATGCGGGACCTTTCGTTGCAGTCAGCGAATGGAACGAACGACTCGACCGACCGCAAAGCGCTGCAGAAAGAGGTTAGCGCGCTTCAGGATGAGCTTACCCGCATCGCCGACACCACCACATTTGGTGGGCGTAAGGTGCTTGATGGCTCGTTCACTAACGTGGACTTTCAGGTTGGTGCGAATGCGAATGAAACCATTAGTGTCTCGGTTGGTGCTGCTAGCGCCACCGATCTAGGCACCAATACGGTCAAAGGCCGTGCAGGCGCCGGCACAATGTTCGGGACCGCTACCGCCGCTGCAGCCGCCATTCCAGCCGCAGGTAACGGAATGACTGCAAACACCCTGACGATTACTGGTCCAGAGGGGCAGGCAACAACCGCGTCCGTTGGCGGCGCCGCGGGATCAAGCGCCTCTGCAGTCGCTGCGGCAATCAATGCGAAGGAATCTGAGACTGGAGTCAAGGCCGAAGCCAAGACCAAGGCAGTCCTCTCTGGTCTGGATGGCGTAGGCCAAGTCAGCTTCACATTGGCTGGGAAAGACGGGGCTTCCGCGTCGATATCTGCAAACGTGAGTGATGCTACTGATCTTTCAAGTTTGCGCGACGCAGTGAATGCCAAGTCCTCTACCACTGGCATTACTGCAAAGATTGACGATAAAGGGTCTCTCACTTTCGAGGCGAAAGACGGCAGTAACATTGGCATCTCCGACTTCGCTGTTGGGTCCGCAGGCAACCAGACCGCGACGCTTAAGTCGTACGATTTTGACGATAATGTGGTTAGCACCGAAACGCTGACTGAGGGCTCGACTGATTCCGTGCTCGTGAGTGGTGATGTTCGCCTAACGGCTTCGAGTGGCTTCAGCGTACAAGCCAGCACAGATGCTACGATCTTTGCTGCTACAGCGACTAACTCACTAAAGGAAACCGTTCAGTCGATTGACATTGGCGATGTAAACGGGGCGCAGAAGGCGATTAGCATAATCGACTCAGCACTGGCTCAGATCGACAATACTCGATCCAATCTTGGTGCTGTCCAGAACCGTTTCGATAACACTATCTCGAACCTGCAGAGTATTTCGGAAAACGTCTCGGCTGCCCGCGGCCGTATCCAAGACACCGACTTTGCAGCGGAAACCGCCAACCTGAGCAAGAACCAGATCCTGCAGCAGGCTGGTACCGCGATTCTGGCCCAGGCCAAGCAATTGCCGCAGGCGGTTCTGAGCCTGCTCCAGTAATCGAGCGAGAAAGGCGTTAGCGATGGGGGTAGGGTTAGCTCTGCCCCCATTGATTCATGAGAGGTGAATCAATGGACGTCGGAAAGATACCGGGCGGAGCTACATCGCCCATTACGGCTAGTTCTTCACCCAGCTTCTTAAAGGAAGTTGGGTTTTCTGCGTCTGGAAATCTGGATAAGCCGCAACAACCCGATGAGGCTGACAAACCAGTCGATATGATCGATTTGGTGGAGCGGTTTCGTTCACAAGTGCAAAGCATTCAGCGCGATCTGAATTTCAGTGTCGACGATTCAACCGGCGATGTAATTGTCCAAGTCATCGACGGTGACTCTGGAAGGGTAGTCCGGCAGATACCGTCGGAGGAAATTCTCCGGCTAACCGAGCGGCTGGACGAAATGCGCAGCTTGATGTTTGAAGCCAAAGCATAGTCGGTACGTTTTTTGTATCGAACTGATGGCTAACATTTTCTTGACGAGGTTATGGCTATGGCTGACGTAGGTATTGGTTCCGGTATCAACATCGGGAGTATCGTGTCCAGCATGGTCGCGGCTGAGCGTGCACCGAAAGAAGCGCAGCTCGCCACGCTCGAAAAAAAAACCACTACCCAAATCACCGCTATCGGCGCCTTGAAAGGTGCTATTAGCGATTTCCAGACGGCACTTGGCACATTGAACAAGGCCGATCTTTTTCAAGCGCGTTCAGCGACTTCCAGCAAGTCGGATCTGGTCGGGGTAACTGCCAGCACGACTGCCGGCGCCGGCACGTATCAGGTTGAAGTTAAAAGCCTCGCAACCAATAGCAAGGTAGCACTTGCCGCGGTTCAGAATTCCGCCGAAGCGCCCGCTGCCTTTGCTAGCGGCACGCTTGATATTTCCCTAGGCGTACCTGGATCTCCGCCCTCAAAAGAGACCTTTTCCGTCACGATCGACGAGAGCAATAACAGCCTTGCCGGCATGCGCGACGCGATCAATGAGGCCGGGAAAGAAAAAGGCGTTAGCGCCACGGTCGTGACTGATGAGTTTGGCTCTCGACTCATATTGACTAGCAATAAGACAGGTGCCGGTCGCGATATCACCGTCGCGGTTGCCAATGAGACGGCAGCCACAACTGGCCAGACCGCACTGTCTGCGCTTGCCTTCGACGGTAGTTCTTCCAGCACTGGGGGCGGAGCGCGAGTGCTTTCACAGGCCCAAAGCGCCGAGCTGTACGTCGATGGCTTGAAGGTCATCAGTGAGAACAACAAGGTCGACGGCGCAATCGAAGGCGTTACGCTCGATCTAAAGGCCAAGACTGTTGCCAGCGAGCCACTGACCATTACTGTCGCGGAGGACAAAGCCGGCGTTAAGAAGCAGGTCCAATCGTTCGTTGATGCGTACAACAAGCTTATTGGCGTGGTTAACGCACAGACGAAGGTAACGCCTGTTGGCGATGGGAAGACGCCCGTCACCGGCGCACTTGTCGGCGACGCAACGGCGCGTACGCTGCTCGGCACGATCCGCAATGAGTTGGTTAACACGCAGGGCGACGGTGCCATTCGTGCCCTGACCGATATGGGTATTACGACCCAGAAAGACGGCACGCTCGGCATTGACAGCACCAAGATGGACAAGACGCTGGCTAACAACTTCGAGCAATTGTCCGGGTTCTTCACGGGCGATACCGGGCTGGCTGCGCGGCTCGACGCGAAGCTCAAGCCCTATACCGAAACCGGCGGGATTCTCGAACAGCGCAACAAGGCGATGACCGAGACGATCACGAAGATCGACAAGCAGAAGGAAGATCTCGACCGTCGTATCACGTCGTTGCAGGAGCGGCTTCTCAAGCAATTCAACGCAATGGACACGCTGGTGGGCCAGTTGTCGAACACCTCTGCAAGCTTGTTGGCGTCGCTTGAAAACCTGCCTTGGGCAGCCAACAACTCAAAGAACTGAACTAGCTTTACGAACGAAACCGCCGCTTAGGCGGTTTTTTCGTTCTGGCCGCTCCGATTGCTATCAAGCTTGGGCGGCGTCGACCGATAAGCTGTACATGCAAACGATGTAGCAAGGGGCTTATCCAAATGTACGCAATGTCAGCAATGAAGCAGTATCAGCAGGTTGGCGTTAACGCCCAGGTAACCGAGGCTGATCCGCATCGCTTGATCCAGATGCTGATGCAGGGTGGGCTGGATCGTATCGCTCAGGCAAAAGGGGCGATGGAGCGCAAGGAGTTGGCTGAGAAGGGTGAGTTGATTGGAAAGGCCATCAACATCATCGGCGGTCTTCGCGACGTGCTGGACAAGGCTGCGGGCGGTGAGCTAGCGGATAACCTGGATCGACTCTACGAATACATGACGACCCGCTTGTTCGAGGCGAGCCGTCACAATGACGTTGACAGGCTGGATGAGGTGTCCGGGTTGTTGGCTGAAGTCAAGTCGGGCTGGGACGGCATAGCGGGTCAGGCGAGGTAAGCGACCTTTAATACTGCATACGCCTTAAACCAAGGGCACCGCTCGACAAGTTCGACGGTGCCGTTTTTGTTAGCGGTACTCGCAGAGATAGGCTGTATCGCTGGTAACCTTGAGCTGGAACTTGCTGTTGGCCGGCACGGTGAATTGACTGCCCGCAGCGAAGGTCTCGTAAACGCTACTGCCCGGAAGCTTCACGTCCAGGCTTCCCGCGACGACATGCATGACTTCGAGCTGGCTAGTGCCGAACTCGTAGTTGCCGGGCGCCATGACCCCAATAGTTGCTGGGCCTGCTGCCATCTCGAACGCGATCGACTTGACAGTGCCATCGAAGTACTCGTTTACCTTGAACATTGCAGTTGCCTTCAAGTGTGGAAAAGGGCGCTAAGTATGCCCAAGCGCATGGTGCGCGTCATCTGCGGACGTCTGCCGGAATGAGCGTGCCGAGGCTATTGGACGGCCTTATTATTGCCGCCGTTTTGGTCTGGAGATTGGCTGAATGGATTGTCGCGCGGGCTGTGGTGCTTGTTGTGTAGCGCCCTCTATCAGTACCCCGTTGCCCGGTATGCCAAACGGGAAAGCAGCAGGCGAGCGTTGCCTGCATCTCACCTTGACTAATCTATGTGGGATATTCGGCAGCGCTTTGCGTCCGCCGGTATGCGATGCGTTCAAACCGGATGAAACGGTTTGCGGCGCCAGTCGGGAGGAGGCCATACGGCTGCTTGGCTGGTTGGAGAATGAAACAAGTTGAGCAAACAAAAAAGGCTGCCCAGGGGCAGCCTTTTGCGTTACCAGCCGAACAATTAGCGCGGCATGTCGCGCTTCGGGTGGCCGGTATAGAGCTGACGCGGGCGGCCGATTTTCTGGCCGTTGGCGATCATTTCCTTCCAATGCGAGATCCAACCCACGGTACGAGCGAGGGCGAAAATCACGGTGAACATACTGGTCGGAATGCCGATAGCCTTGAGGATGATGCCCGAGTAGAAGTCCACGTTCGGGTAGAGGTTGCGCTCGGCGAAGTAAGGGTCGTTGAGCGCGATCTCTTCCAGCTTCATCGCCAGTTCAAGTTGCGGATCGTCGATGCCCAGTTCGCCTAGAACCTCATCGCACGTCTGCTTCATGACCTTCGCGCGTGGGTCGAAGTTTTTGTAGACACGATGACCGAAGCCCATGAGTTTGAACGGATCGTTCTTGTCCTTTGCCTTGGCCAGGAATTTTTCGATGTTGGAAACATCGCCGATCTCGTCGAGCATGGTGAGTACGGCTTCGTTCGCGCCGCCGTGTGCCGGGCCCCAGAGAGCAGCGATGCCTGCGGCGATACAGGCGAACGGGTTGGCGCCTGTCGAGCCAGCAAGGCGGACGGTGGACGTGGAGGCGTTCTGCTCGTGATCCGCGTGCAGGATGAAGATGCGATCCATAGCCTTCGCCAACACTGGGCTGATCGGCTTCACTTCACACGGCGTGTTGAACATCATGTGCAGGAAGTTTTCCGCATAGTTCAGGTCGTTACGCGGATACATCATCGGCTGGCCCATGGAGTACTTGTAGACCATGGCTGCGAGCGTTGGCATCTTGGCGACTAGGCGCACTGCGGAGATTTCGCGGTGATGCGGGTCGTTGATGTCCAGGGAATCGTGATAGAACGCGGAGAGGGCGCCAATGACACCGCACATAATCGCCATCGGGTGAGCGTCGCGGCGGAAGCCGTTCAGGAACGACTTAAGCTGCTCATGCACCATCGTGTGGTTCTTGACGGTGCTGACAAACTTAGCTTTTTCCTCTGCAGTCGGCAGTTCGCCGTTGAGCAGCAGGTAGCAGGTTTCCAGGTAGTCGGCCTTCTCGGCCAGTTGCTCGATCGGGTATCCGCGATGCAGCAAAACGCCTTTGTCACCATCGATATAGGTGATCTTGGATTCGCAAGAGGCGGTCGACATGAAGCCGGGATCAAATGTAAAGCGACCCGTGGAGGTCAAGCCTCGTACGTCGATTACGTCGGGGCCTACGGTACCGGTTAGAACGGGCAGTTCGATGGCGTCTGCGCCTTCGATGACCAACTGCGCTTTTTTGTCAGCCATGTATGGCCTCCTGTTTTATGCTTGGAATCATCATGGCCCCCCACGCAGGGCCCGCATCACTATAGTGAGATAAGCCACAAAGTCAATTTGCGCGGACCCTCGTCGCAGAGGGCGTTTGGAGGGTGAATTCGCTACACAGAACGACTGTTTACGGCATTTATATAGGGGTCGCCATCCGCCTTTAGTGGCACTTCACCACATTGTCATTAGCCACCTAACTGTTTATACTCGGAAACCGACCGGCAGGGGGCTCACAGGCAGTTTTCCTGTAGGTTGTCACTCGTGGGTGGCGGGTACCGCCTGGTGCTCTTCCCAACAACTTTGCCCTGCGTCTCGGGGCTCTCAAGTGTGAAAAAAAGCCGTGAAAAGCCAACGACCTGTAAACCTAGATATTAGGACAATAAAACTACCTATCACTGCCTATACATCGATCCTGCATCGTGTGTCCGGCGTGGTTCTGTTCGTCGGTGTCGCCATCCTGCTACTCGCGCTGGATACCTCGCTTTCTTCTGCCGAAGGTTTCGAAGAGGTGAAGGCGGTTCTGGGTAGTCCGCTGGCCAAGCTGGTGGTCTGGGCGCTGCTGTCGGCGCTTCTCTATCATCTGGTAGCTGGGGTGCGTCACCTGATCATGGATGCCGGGCATGGCGAGACGCTGGAAGGCGGCAAGCTGGGCTCGAAGATCGTCCTGGCCGTTTCGGCTGTGCTGATCGTTCTGGCGGGAGTGTGGATATGGTAACCAACGTCACGAACTTCTCGCGCTCGGGTCTTTATGACTGGATGGCTCAGCGTGTGTCGGCAGTTGTCCTCGCGGCTTACTTCCTATTCCTGATCGGATACCTGATTGCCAATCCAGGGCTTGAGTTCTCGCAGTGGCGCGGGCTGTTCTCGTCGAACTGGATGCGCATTTTCAGTCTTCTTGCATTGGTTGCCTTGAGCGTTCATGCATGGGTTGGTATGTGGACGATTTCCACCGACTACCTGACCAACATGGCGATCGGTAAGTGGGCTACCGGTGTGCGTTTCTTGTTCCAGGCAGTGTGTGGCATCGCCATGTTCACTTTCTTCGTCTGGGGCGTGCAGATTCTTTGGGGTATCTGATTCATGGCTAGCATTCGTACTCTTTCCTATGACGCCATCATTGTCGGTGGTGGCGGTGCCGGGATGCGCGCTGCACTGCAGCTGGCCCAGGGCGGCCACAAGACTGCGGTGGTGACGAAGGTATTCCCAACTCGCTCCCACACCGTTTCTGCTCAGGGTGGCATTACCTGCGCCATCGCTTCGGCTGATCCGAATGACGATTGGCGCTGGCACATGTACGACACCGTCAAGGGTTCCGACTATATCGGTGACCAGGACGCGATCGAATACATGTGCTCGGTAGGCCCTGAGGCCGTATTCGAGCTCGAGCATATGGGGCTGCCTTTCTCCCGTACCGAGCAGGGCCGCATCTATCAGCGTCCGTTCGGTGGGCAGTCGAAGGACTACGGCAAGGGTGGGCAGGCAGCTCGTACCTGCGCCGCGGCGGACCGTACCGGTCACGCGCTGCTGCATACGCTCTATCAAGCTAACCTAAAGGCTGGCACCTCGTTCCTTAACGAGTGGTACGCAGTCGATCTGGTAAAGAACCAGGATGGCGCGATCGTGGGCGTGATTGCGATCTGCATCGAGAACGGCGAGACGGTCTATATTCGATCCAAAGCCGTTGTGCTGGCGACCGGTGGTGCGGGCCGTATCTATGCCTCGACCACTAACGCGCTGATCAACACTGGTGACGGTATCGGCATGGCGCTGCGTGCGGGTGTGCCGGTACAGGACATCGAGATGTGGCAGTTCCACCCGACCGGCATCGCCGGTGCTGGCGTTCTCGTGACCGAGGGTTGCCGCGGCGAGGGTGGTTATTTGATCAATAAGCACGGCGAGCGCTTCATGGAGCGTTATGCGCCAAATGCTAAGGATCTGGCTGGTCGCGACGTGGTTGCACGTTCTATGGTCAAGGAGATTCTTGCGGGCAATGGTTGTGGTCCGGATGGCGACCACGTGATGCTGAAGCTCGATCACCTGGGCGAGGAGGTTCTGCACAGCCGTCTGCCTGGTATCTGCGAGCTGTCGAAGACCTTTGCTCACGTCGACCCGGTTACTGCGCCTGTTCCTGTCGTTCCGACCTGCCACTACATGATGGGCGGTATCGCCACCAACATTCATGGGCAGGCAATGACGCAGGATGCCAGCGGCAACGACAAGATCATCGAAGGTCTGTTCGCTGTGGGCGAAGTGGCGTGCGTGTCGGTTCACGGTGCCAACCGCCTCGGTGGCAACTCGCTGCTCGATCTGGTCGTGTTCGGTCGTGCGGCTGGTCTCCACTTGGAGAAGGCGCTCAAGGACGGTATCGAGCATCGTGGTGCGACCGAAACCGACCTCGACGTCGCTCTGAATCGTCTGTCCAGCCTTAACGAGCGCACTGCCGGCGAAGACGTCGCGCCGCTACGCAAGGAACTGCAGAGCTGCATGCAGAATTACTTCGGTGTATTCCGTACGGGTGAATACATGCAGAAGGGTATCGCTCAGCTCGCGGAACTGCGCCAGCGCATCGCCACGGTCAAGATTGCCGACAAGAGCCAGGCGTTCAATACGGCACGGATCGAAGCACTCGAACTGCAGAACTTGCTCGAGGTCGCAGAAGCTACTGCCGTCGCCGCTGAGGCTCGTAAGGAATCTCGTGGTGCGCATGCGCGTGAAGACTACGAAGAGCGTGATGACGAGAACTGGCTGTGCCACACCCTGTACTACCCGGGTGAGAAGCGCGTAGCCAAGCGCGCCGTTAATTTCTCTCCGAAGACTGTTCCGACTTTCGAGCCCAAGGTTCGGACTTACTGAGGTCGCCGATATGTTGCAAGTGAGTGTTTATCGCTACAACCCGGAAAAGGACGAAAAGCCTTACATGCAAGACTTCCAGGTCAATACCGATGGTAAAGACCTGATGGTTCTTGACGTGCTAGCGCTCATCAAAGAACAGGATGAAGGTTTCTCATACCGTCGGTCCTGCCGCGAAGGCGTTTGTGGTTCCGATGGCATGAACCTGAATGGAAAGAACGGTTTGGCGTGCATTACGCCGCTGTCTTCAGTGGTCAAAGGCAACAAACTGGTCGTTCGTCCACTGCCTGGTTTGCCGGTGATTCGTGACTTGGCCGTTGATATGGGCATCTTCTACAAGCAGTACGAGAAGGTTCGTCCGTATTTGATGAACGATACGCCTGCTCCGGCTATCGAACGTCTGCAGAGCCCGGAAGATCGCGAGAAGCTGGATGGTCTGTACGAGTGCATCCTGTGTGCATGCTGCTCGACTAGCTGCCCGTCGTTCTGGTGGAACCCCGACAAGTTCCTCGGCCCGGCTGCGTTGCTGCAGGCTTATCGTTTCCTGGCTGACAGCCGCGACACCGAGACCGAGAACCGCTTGGCTGCGCTCGATGATCCGTTCAGCGTCTTCCGCTGCCGGGGCATCATGAATTGCGTCAGTGTTTGCCCCAAGGGTTTGAACCCGACCAAGGCAATCGGCCATGTGCGCAACATGTTGCTGCAAAGCGCGACCTGATAGGTCACGGGTTCGCCGTTATCTAGGTAGCATCGGGTTCATAGCGTTACCGTGACACCTACGGCGCCAGCGTCAAACTCGGCGCCGTAGTTTTAGTAGGAATCTGGCTTACAAGGTCGGGTTCCACTCTGAAAATAAACGACCAGCAGGAGCATCCGAGGTGGTTCTCGGAAACTATCTGCGCGGTCCGTAGTGGCTTTACCTGAGTCGCTGCTACAGAACTTGGGAAGTCATGCTGCGGTCTCCACGCTGGTGGTGTCTCCTTATCGAAGGTGACCAGACATGCAAGAAAGCGTAATGCAGCGCATGTGGGACAGTGCCCACCTATCCGGTGGTAACGCTGCCTACGTGGAAGAGCTCTATGAGCTCTACCTGCACGATCCCAACGCTGTGCCCGAAGAGTGGCGCACCTACTTCCAGAAGCTGCCTGCTGCCGGCGGCGCTGCGTCCGATGTATCGCATTCCACAATTCGTGACCATTTCGTGCTGCTGGCCAAGAACCAGCGTCGTGCCCAGCCTGTTTCTGCAGGCAGCGTAAGCAGTGAGCACGAGAAAAAGCAGGTTGAAGTCCTGCGGCTGATCCAGGCCTACAGAATGCGTGGCCATCAGGCTGCACAGCTCGATCCCCTCGGTTTGCAACAGCGCCCTGTCCCTGCGGACCTGTCGATCAATCATTACGCACTTACCGATGCCGACCTGGATACTGTCTTCCGTACCGGTGATTTGGCAATGGGCAAGGACCAAGCGACTCTCCGCGAGATTCGCGAGGCGCTGCAGGACACCTACTGCCGTACTATCGGTGCCGAATTTACCCATATTGTCGATTCCGAACAGCGCAACTGGTTCATCCAGCGATTGGAAAGCGTCCGCGGTCGTCCTGCGTTCTCCAGCGAGATACAAGGGCATCTGCTCGAGCGCCTGACCGCTGCCGAAGGCCTGGAAAAGTATTTGGGTACCAAGTACCCGGGCACCAAGCGCTTTGGTCTGGAAGGCGGCGAAAGCTTGATTCCGTTGCTGGACGAGATCATCCAGCGCTCGGGCTCCTATGGCACCAAAGAAATCGTCATCGGCATGGCACACCGCGGCCGTCTGAACGTATTGGTCAATACATTCGGCAAAAATCCGCGTGACCTTTTCGACGAGTTCGAAGGCAAGAAGGTCGAAGGGCTGAGCTCCGGTGACGTCAAATATCACCAAGGCTTCTCGTCTAACGTGATGACGCCCGGGGGCGAAATTCACCTTGCCATGGCCTTCAACCCGTCTCACCTGGAAATTGTATCTCCGGTGGTCGAGGGTTCGGTGCGTGCACGCCAGGATCGTCGCTGCGATGCGGTAGGCGACAAGGTCTTGCCGGTCACCATTCACGGTGACGCTGCCGTAGCAGGGCAGGGCGTGGTCATGGAAACCTTCCAGATGTCCCAGACCCGTGCTTATCGGACTGGCGGCACGATCCGCATCGTGATCAACAACCAGGTCGGTTTCACGACCAACAAGCAGGAAGACGCGCGCTCCACCGAGTACGCGACCGATGTCGCGAAGATGATCCAGGCGCCGATCTTCCATGTGAACGCTGACGACCCGGAAGCCGTTCTGTTCGTCACGCAACTGGCTGTCGACTACCGCATGCAGTTCAAGCGTGACATCGTCATCGATCTGATCTGCTATCGCCGCCGTGGCCACAACGAGGCGGATGAGCCGAGTGGCACCCAGCCTCTGATGTACCAGAAGATCGCCAAGCAGCGCACGACGCGCGAGCTGTATGCCGACGCCCTGACCCAATCCAGCGTTTTGGACGGCGAAAGTGTGCAGGCTAAGGTCGACGAGTACCGCACTGCGCTGGATAACGGCCTGCATGTGGTCAAGAGCCTGGTCAAGGAGCCGAACAAGGAACTGTTCGTTGATTGGCGTCCGTATCTGGGCCATGCCTGGACTGCCCGCCACGACACGCGCTTCGACCTGAAGACGCTGCAGGAATTGTCGAACAAGCTGCTAGCTGTTCCGGAAGGCTTCGTCGTGCAGCGCCAGGTGTCGAAGATTCTCGAGGACCGCCAGAAGATGGGCGCAGGCGCGCTCGCGATCAACTGGGGTTACGCCGAGACGCTGGCGTATGCCACGCTGTTGTTCGAAGGCCATCCGGTTCGCATCAGTGGTCAGGACGTTGGCCGTGGCACCTTCTCGCACCGCCATGCGGCGCTGCACAACCAGAAGGATGGCAGCACGTACATCCCGCTGCAGCACCTCTACGAAGGCCAGCCCCGTTTCGACCTGTACGACTCGTTCCTCTCGGAAGAAGCCGTACTGGCGTTCGAATACGGCTACGCCACGACCATGCCTAATGCACTGGTAATCTGGGAAGCTCAGTTCGGCGATTTCGCTAACGGTGCTCAGGTCGTGATTGACCAGTTCATCACCAGCGGCGAGCACAAGTGGGGTCGGCTCTGTGGACTGACCATGCTGCTGCCGCACGGCTACGAAGGGCAGGGGCCGGAGCACTCATCGGCCCGTCTGGAGCGCTACCTGCAGCTGTGTGCCGAGCACAACATTCAGGTCTGCGTACCGACTACGCCGGCTCAGGTCTACCATATGCTCCGTCGCCAAGCGATCCGGCCTCTGCGTAAGCCGCTGGTAGCCCTGACGCCGAAGTCGTTGCTGCGTCATAAGCTTGCCACTTCGACTCTGGAAGATCTCACGCAGGGCTCGTTCCTGACCGTGATTCCCGAAGTCGATCCGATCGAGCCTAGCAAGGTCGAACGCATGATCATGTGCAGCGGCAAAGTCTATTACGACCTGCTCGACAAGCGTCGTGCTGAAGGACGTGAAGATATTGCGATCATCCGTCTGGAACAGCTGTATCCGTTCCCGGAAGAGGATCTGGCTGAAGTGCTCGCGCCGTACCAGAACCTCAAGAGCATCGTCTGGTGCCAGGAAGAACCGATGAATCAGGGGGCTTGGTACTGCAGCCAGCACCATATGCGTCGGGTTGCCGTTGCGCACAAGAAGGAACTCTTCCTGCAGTACGCCGGTCGTGAAGCTTCTGCCGCGCCTGCCGTGGGGTATGCGTCCATGCATGCCGAGCAGCAGGAAAAGCTGCTTCAGGACGCGTTCACCGTTTAATCATTCATTTGCAAGAGGCCGCGGTTCACGCGGCCTCGATGTAAAACCCGAATCAATAGGACCCCAGCTAATGGCTATCGAGATCAAAGCCCCCCAATTTCCGGAATCGGTTGCTGACGGCACCGTTGCGACCTGGCACAAGCAGCCAGGCGACGCGGTCAAGCGCGACGAGCTGATCGTCGACATCGAGACCGACAAGGTCGTGATGGAAGTGTTGGCCGAAGCCGACGGCGTGCTGACCGAGATCGTCAAGAACGAAGGTGACACCGTCCTCAGCGGCGAACTGCTCGGCAAGCTGGAAGCCGGTGCTACTGCTTCGGCTTCTTCCGCTCCGGCCGCCGCGCCTGCTGAGGCTGCAGCGCCTGCTGCAGCCCCCGCTTCATCGGCAGCGGCTGGTGGCGAAGATGCAATCCTGGCGCCGGCGGCTCGCAAGCTGGCAGAAGAAAACGGTATCGATCCAAATAGTGTCAAAGGCACTGGTAAGGACGGTCGAGTCACCAAGGAAGACGTGGTCGCAGCGATCGAGGCGAAGAAATCTGCTCCTGCTGCTGCGAAGCCAGCTGCCAGCGCGGCCGCTGCACCGGTCGCCGCTGCGGGCGATCGTACCGAGAAGCGTGTACCAATGACCCGTCTGCGCGCGAAAGTCGCAGAGCGGCTGGTCGAAGCGCAGTCGAACATGGCGATGCTGACGACGTTCAACGAAGTCGATATGACTGAAGTCATGGCGCTGCGTTCGAAATACAAAGACCTGTTCGAGAAGACCCATAACGGCGTTCGCCTGGGCTTCATGTCCTTCTTCGTCAAGGCTTCCGTCGAGGCACTGAAGCGCTTCCCGGCCGTGAACGCCTCGATCGATGGCACCGATATCGTCTACCACGGTTACCAGGATATCGGGGTGGCTGTCTCCAGCGATCGCGGCCTGGTCGTACCGGTTCTGCGTAACGCTGAGCTGATGAGCCTGGCAGAAGTCGAAAATGGTATCGCTACCTTCGGCAAAAAGGCTCGTGACGGCAAGCTGTCAATCGATGAAATGACTGGCGGCACCTTCACCATCACCAACGGCGGTACGTTCGGTTCGATGATGTCGACTCCAATCGTGAACCCGCCGCAGGCAGCCATTCTTGGTATGCACAACATCATTCAGCGTCCCATGGCGATCAATGGCCAAGTTGTCATCCGTCCTATGATGTACTTGGCGCTGTCCTACGATCACCGCTTGATCGACGGCAAGGAAGCGGTGAGCTTCCTGGTGACTATCAAGAACCTGCTGGAAGATCCGGCCCGCCTGCTGCTGGATATCTAACAAGCGTCACGGGCTGCATTCAGAAGGCTAGGCATATGCCGGGCTTGCTGACTGCGGCCTTTTGACTTTTGCTGCACGCACTCAAGAGGATTCCAAATGAGCCAGAAATTCGACGTCGTCGTCATCGGTGCCGGCCCCGGCGGTTATGTAGCAGCCATTCGCGCAGCGCAACTGGGTCTGAAGACCGCTTGCATCGAAAAATACCAGGGTAAGGAAGGCAAGACCGCACTCGGCGGTACCTGTCTGAACGTTGGTTGCATTCCCTCCAAGGCACTGCTGGACAGCTCCTACAAGTTCCACGAGGCCCATGAGAGCTTCAAGGTCCATGGCATCAGCACTGGCGAAGTGGCCATGGACGTTCCGACGATGGTGGCTCGCAAGGACCAGATCGTTAAGAACCTCACCGGCGGCGTTGCGGCCTTGTTGAAGGCGAACGGCGTCACTGTGTTCGAAGGCCACGGCAAGTTGCTGAGCGGCAAACAGGTCGAAGTGACTGGCCTGGACGGCAACGCCCAGGTACTCGGTGCCGACAACGTCATTCTCGCGTCCGGCTCCAAGCCCGTCGACATTCCGCCAGCTCCGGTGGACCAGAAAATCATCGTCGATTCCACCGGTGCGCTGGATTTCCAGAGCGTGCCGAAGAAACTGGGTGTCATCGGTGCCGGTGTGATTGGCCTGGAGCTGGGCTCGGTTTGGGCGCGCCTGGGTGCTGAAGTCACCGTGCTCGAGGCCATGGACAAGTTCCTTCCGGCCGCGGACGAGCAGATCTCCAAGGAAGCCTTCAAGGTCCTGAGCAAGCAGGGCCTGAAGATTCTGTTGGGCGCGCGCGTCACGGGTTCCGAGGTGAAAGGCGAGCAAGTCACCGTCAACTTTACCAACGCCGAAGGTGAGCAGCAGGAAACCTTCGACAAGCTGATCGTCGCTGTAGGTCGCCGTCCTGTCACCACAGATCTGCTGGCAGCCGACGCGGGCGTCGACATGGACGAGCGCGGCTTCATCTTCGTCGATGACCAGTGCGTGACCAGCGTACCTGGCGTGTACGCCATCGGTGACGTGGTTCGAGGCGCGATGCTGGCACATAAGGCGTCCGAAGAGGGTGTCATGGTCGCCGAGCGGATCGCTGGCCACAAATCGCAGATGAACTATGACCTGATTCCGTCTGTCATCTATACCCATCCTGAAATCGCATGGGTCGGCAAGACCGAGCAGGCATTGAAGGCAGAGGGCGTTGAAGTCAATGTCGGAACTTTCCCGTTCGCTGCCAGCGGTCGCGCCATGGCCGCCAATGACACGGCGGGGCTGGTCAAGGTCATCGCTGACGCCAAGACCGACCGCGTGTTGGGTGTGCACGTGATGGGGCCGGCCGCTGCTGAACTGGTTCAGCAGGGCGCGATCGGCATGGAGTTCGGCACGAGCGCTGAAGACCTCGGCATGATGGTGTTCTCGCACCCGACCATGTCCGAGGCGCTGCATGAAGCAGCGCTGGCGGTGAATGGCCACGCCATCCACATCGCCAATCGTAAGAAGCGCTAATCGCGCAGAAACGGCGATCTTCGCCTGGCTCTTCGGAGCGGCGAAGATCGCCGAATACCTTCAATGAAGGTATGACAGGTCCTTGAAAGGTATCTTGGATAGTTTTCAGCGACTTGAGGTGGACGCCGCGGTGCGCGGCGTCCGACGCAGATCTAAACCGAACGGTAGCTAAGATGAATCTTCACGAATATCAGGGTAAGCAACTGTTTGCCGAATACGGATTGCCAGTATCCAAGGGCTATGCAGTCGACAGCCCCAAGGAAGCGGCCGAGGCATGCGATCTGATTGGTGGTTCCGAGTGGGTCGTCAAGGCCCAGGTTCACGCCGGTGGTCGTGGCAAGGCGGGTGGCGTCAAGCTGGTGCGCAGCAAGGACGAAGCCCGTGCATTTGCCGAGCAGTGGTTGGACAAGCGCTTGGTCACTTACCAGACGGATGCCAACGGGCAACCGGTCAGCCGCATCCTCGTTGAAGCCTGCACTGATATCGACAAGGAACTGTACCTGGGTGCGGTCGTCGATCGTGCTACCCGCCGCGTCGTGTTCATGGCCTCCACTGAAGGTGGCGTCGACATCGAGAAAGTCGCACATGACACCCCCGAGAAGATCTTGAAGGCAACGATCGATCCGCTGGTCGGCGCACAGCCTTTCCAAGGTCGCGAACTGGCTTTCAAACTGGGTCTGAAGGGAGACCAGGTCAAGCAGTTCGTCCATATTTTCGTCGGGCTCGGCAAGCTCTTCGTCGATTACGACCTGGCCCTGCTGGAAGTTAACCCGCTGGTCATCAAGAAAGACGGCAACCTGCATTGCCTGGACGCCAAGCTGAACATCGATAGCAACGCCATCTACCGTCAGCCCAAGCTGCGCGGTATGCAGGATCCGTCGCAGGACGATCCGCGCGAGGCGCACGCTGCCAAGTGGGAGCTGAACTACGTCGCACTCGACGGCAACATCGGTTGCATGGTCAACGGCGCGGGCCTAGCGATGGGCACGATGGATATCGTCAACCTGCACGGTGGCAAGCCGGCGAACTTCCTTGACGTTGGCGGTGGCGCGACGGAAGAGCGCGTGACCGAAGCGTTCAAAATCATCCTTTCCGACGACAACGTCGCAGCCGTCCTGGTCAATATCTTTGGCGGCATCGTTCGTTGCGACATGATTGCCGAAGGCATCATCGGCGCGGTGAAAGAAGTCGGTGTGAAGGTACCGGTCGTTGTTCGTCTGGAAGGTAACAACGCAGAGCTCGGCGCCAAAATGCTGGGTGAAAGTGGTCTGAACATCATCGGGGCGACCAGCCTGACCGATGCGGCCATTCAAGTCGTCAAAGCCGCGGAGGGCAAGTAATGAGCGTCCTGATCAATAAAGACACCAAGGTTATTTGCCAAGGCTTTACTGGCTCGCAGGGCACCTTCCACTCCGAGCAGGCGATCGAGTACGGCACCAAGATGGTTGGCGGCGTGACCCCGGGCAAGGGCGGCACCACGCACCTTGGCCTGCCGGTATTCAATACGGTCAAGGAAGCCGTCGAGGCTACTGGTGCCGATGCGTCGGTGATCTACGTTCCCGCACCGTTCTGCAAGGACTCCATCCTTGAGGCCGTGTTCGGTGGCATCAAGCTGATCGTCTGCATCACCGAGGGTATCCCCACCCTCGACATGCTTGAAGTCAAGATCAAGTGTGACGAGATGGGCGTTCGCCTGATCGGCCCGAACTGCCCGGGCGTAATCACGCCCGGCGAGTGTAAGATCGGTATTCAGCCTGGCCATATCCACATGCCAGGAAAGGTCGGCATCGTGTCGCGCTCGGGCACCCTGACCTATGAAGCGGTCAAGCAGACCACCGACGCCGGCTTCGGCCAGTCGACCTGCGTAGGTATCGGCGGCGACCCGATTCCGGGCTCGACGTTCATCGACATCCTCAAGCTGTTCCAGGAAGACCCGCAGACCGAGGCGATCGTCATGATCGGCGAAATCGGTGGTTCGGCCGAGGAAGAAGCTGCGGCGTACATCAAGGCCAACGTCACCAAGCCGGTGGTTTCCTATATCGCAGGCGTGACGGCTCCGGCTGGCAAGCGTATGGGCCACGCGGGTGCGATCATCTCTGGTGGCAAAGGCACGGCTGACGAGAAGTTCGCTGCGCTGCAAGATGCGGGCGTGAAGACCGTCCGTTCCCTTGCCGATATCGGCAAAGCGCTCGCCGAGATTACCGGTTGGGACGTCAAGCAGGCCTGATTCGGGCTGCTTCAAAAAATGCCAGCCAGGCCTCGCCTGGCTGGCATTTTCGTTTATATCGCAGCCTTCGTTGTTGAGCGGCTGCAGGCGGCCGCTTCGGGCTCGCCTGGCATGCGCGTTTCCTTTATGGTGCGTCCTTTTTCCAAAGAGCGGCTCTACGGAACTGCCTGGCGCACCTGCGCCACCACTCAAAGCATCTGGTAATGAAACAATGATTCGATTGAAAGGCCTGGATTTATTGGCCCTGGGATTCATGACGTTTGCGCTGTTTCTAGGCGCCGGCAATATCATCTTTCCGCCCAGCGCGGGCCTCGCTGCCGGGCAGAATATTTGGGCGGCAGCGGTTGGCTTCCTCCTCACCGGCGTCGGCTTACCCTTGCTCACCGTTGTGGCGTTGGCGCGCGTGGGTGGCGGGATGGATCGGCTCACGGCGCCTCTTGGTCGCGGCGCCGGCGTCCTGCTCGCGGTAGCGGTGTATCTAGCCATCGGCCCATTATTCGCTACGCCGCGAACGGCAGTCGTCTCTTTTGAAATGGGCGTCGCGCCGTTCACAGGTGATGCCGCAGCGCCGCTTTTTGGCTATACGGTGGCGTTCTTCGCCGCAACGCTGTTCCTGGTGCTGAATCCCGGTCAACTGGTCAATCGGGTCGGCAAGTTCATCACCCCGGTATTGTTGGCTGCCCTGCTAGTGTTGGGTGGGGCAGCGTTGTTTTCGCCAGCAGGCGACATAGGCACGACAGTCGAGAGTTACCGTGCCAGTCCCATGCTCAAAGGGTTTCTCGAAGGCTACTTGACCATGGATACGCTGGGCGCCCTGGTATTCGGCATCGTGATTGCCACCGCCATCCGTGATCGTGGTGTGTCGGACGCCGCGCTCATTACCCGTTACTCCATGATCGCCGGTGCAATCGCGGCGATTGGCCTATCACTGGTCTACTTGGCCTTGTTCTACCTGGGGGCGACCAGCCAGGGCATCGCGGGCGATGCGCAAAATGGTGTGCAGATCCTTACCACCTATGTCCAGCATACCTTTGGCACGACCGGCAGCTTGCTGTTGGCTGTCGTCATCACACTCGCCTGTCTGACCACGGCGGTGGGCTTGACGACCGCTTGCGGTGAGTTTTTTAGCCAGCTGCTTCCGGTCAGCTATCGGGTGGTCGTGGTGGTGTTCACCGGGTTCAGCTTGCTCGTGGCGAACCAGGGCTTGACGCAACTGATCAGTGTCTCGGTGCCGGTGTTGGTCGGGCTCTATCCGCTGGCCATCATGCTCGTGGCGCTCAATTTGCTAGACCGGTGCTGGGTGTCGCCGAGCCGCATTTTCGTTCCGGTAATGCTCGTCACGCTGGTGTTCGGTGTCGTCGATGCACTTGCGGCCGCCGGTTTTAACGGATTGATACCAGCGTTTTTCGCTGAGCTTCCGCTGGCTGCGCAGAGCATGGGATGGCTGGCTCCGGTGCTGGTCACCCTAGTGCTTGCAATCGTCGTAGATCGGCTGCTCGGCGCCCGACGGGCATTGGCGTAGGCGGGGCATCTGCGCATGGGCTAGGGCGTTTCGCTCGCTATAATCAGGCCCATGCGTCCAAGGGGGTGCCATGTTCATACCGAGTCATTTACTGCCTCACATTGCTGCGGTCGCCTGGTTCATTGTGTGTTGGGTCGGCTACACCCGGTATGCGAGCTGGAAAGCGCGGGATACAGCCTGCCTGGCCAGCGTCCTGCATCTGTATCGGGAAGACTGGATGCGTCGGATGCTGCTGCGGGACAACCGCATCGCCGACGCGAACGTCATCGGCAACCTCGAGCGCAATGCGTCCTTCTTCGCATCCAGCACGTTGATCATTCTTGCCGGTGTCCTGACCGCCCTGGGTGCATCCGATCGGGCGGTTTCACTGTTAGCCGACCTGCCATTCGCGCAACCGGTAAGCCGGGGCCTTTCGGAGATCAAGTTGTTGGCGCTTGCCATGGTCTTCGTCTATGCGTTCTTCACCTTTAGCTGGTGCATGCGGCAGTACAACTTTGCCGCTGTGTTGGTGGCGTCTGCGCCCATGGCCGGCGAGCGCAACGTCAATGACCAGGAGCGCAGACTCTTCGCAGACCGAGCCGCTCGGGTGATCTCGATGGCGGCTAACCAGTTCAATTTCGGGCTGCGAGCCTATTATTTCGGGATGGCGACGCTTGCCTGGTTCGTAAACCCCTGGTTCTTCATGACCGTCACGGCGGGCGTGGTGATAGTGCTGTATCGCCGCGAATTCCACTCCGATGTGCTGGAAGTCATGGTATTCACGCCAACCTTGCCCATCGACCCGCCGAAGGAATAGGGCGGCCGACGCCGTGCCGGTAAGCTAGCCGCCCCCTGATAATCGGAACCCTCATGAGCGATAGCTTGATTCTGGAGCGCACCCAGCGCTTTCTGTCCTTGTTGCGTCATTGCCAGGTCCTGGGCATGCGTGTCGAACACGCCAATGGGAAGGGGCTGACGCTCTGCTTGCCGTACAGCGACAAAATCGTCAGCAACCCCGAAACGGGCTTCGTCCATGGCGGTGCGATCACGACCCTGATGGATACCACGTGCGGTATCTCGACGGTATGCGCCTTGCCTGAGCTGGAAATCTGCCCGACGCTGGATTTGCGCATCGATTACATGCATCCGGCCGAGCCGGGGCAGGATCTGTTCGGCTTCGCCGAATGCTATCGCGTGACGCCAACGGTGATCTTTACCCGTGGCGTTGCGTACCAGCGCGATATTGAACAGCCCATCGCGCATGTCGTTGGCACGTTCATGCGAATGGGCAAGGGCGTGATCGACCCCGGTGCTGGGGTGTCGCCATGAGCGCAATGAACCTCGAAGCCTTGGTCCGCGAGGCTCACGCAAACAACGACTATGACGCGCTCTTGCGAGTCGTTCCGTATGCACGCTTGATCGGCATGGAGTGCCTGCGCCTGGGTGACGAGATGGTTTTCCGTCTGCCTGGCAATCCCGACAACATCGGGAACCCGACCTTGCCTGCCATTCACGGTGGTGTCATTGCCGGCTTCATGGAGCATGCCGCCATGCTTCACTTGCTGATGTTCATGGGCTCGCCACATTTGCCCAAAATCATCGACTTCTCGATAGATTATCTGCGGGCCGGTCACTATCGTGACACCTTTGCCGCCTGCCAGGTCTGGCGTCAGGGTCGGCGTGTCGCCAACGTCGCCGTGACCGCCTGGCAAACTCATCAGGCCGAGCCCATCGCGACCGCCCGTTGCCATTTCAAGGTTGACGAGCCCTGACACGTCTGGCGGCACGCTTGCAGATGTTTCAAGGAAAGTGAATGGACGCGTTGCTGATTCTTGGTGGTTTGCTGCTCATCTTCGCCGGCGCCGTATGGCTCGTCGTGCTGGCCTTCGGGACTAGCCTGCTATGGGGTGTGGGCAGCTTGGTCCCTCCTGTGACGCTGGTTTATCTGGTCCGGCATTGGCGTACGGCGCGCAAGGCCGTCGGGTTATCGGCGTTGGGCTTCATACCCTTGGTGGTCGGGTTCTCTCTGCTTGCCAATCATCAGCCCGAGCGGCTGGCGGCAATCGTCAGCCTGCAATGGCTGGAGGCCGACAGGGCGGCGGAGCAGCCCATGCTGGCAGAGCTGAGCGGCGAATTGGACGGGCGCCCGTTCAAGCCTCGGACTGGCCATTTGATCAATGGCGTGTTGACACTCCGTGAAGGCGACACCCTGTTCGCTCGGCAGGAGGTCAATATCAGTCTTGGTGACGTTCGGCCCGGCGCGTTGCGTGTGGACATCTTGCCGCAGGATCCGGCTCCAACCCCCGAAATCGAGATCAGCTGGATGGACCATGACCAGGAATTGCCTGAGGCACGGCGCATCCGCAAGGGCTACACGCTGCATCTCGACCTGCAACCCACGCCCCCCAACAAGCTCGCCGGGGATTTTCATCTCGTGCTGCCCGCGCATTACCAGACAACCTTGAGCGGGCGAGTCGAGCTCTACACAGATGAGCTGCGTTACCAAGGCGACCGTGTGGATATGCGCCATGATTCGGCGGACACGCTGAAGCATGTGGCGCGCGATTATCTGCAGCGGCGCTTCCAGACTCGCGACGTAGAAATTCTTTCGATGTCCTCCGTCGTGTTCCCTGTTTCCGCCGCAGCCGTCTCGGTACAGGCCCGGGTCAACGGCGCATCTGAGCGATTGGACTTGCCGATGCGCAAGGAGGCGTCAGGCTGGGCAGTCGAAGGCGATACCTATGCAGCTTTGCCTGCGGCAGAAGAGGTGCCTGAAAAGGCTGCTCCTGCTGTTGTTGCGGAGGTAGAAACGCCTGCACCGCGTGTCGACCGGCGCCAACGCTTTTCCCTGGCCCGGCTGTTGCGCGAGCCGGGACGCTACGAGCGGCTGCAGGTCCGTGCTCAGACCCGCCGCGGCAATGTCGCCCAAGGGCGTTTCGTCGGCATCGATCGCGAGGGCAACCTGAACATCGAGTACTTCGTCCGTGGCGCCGGCCAGGCGACCTACAGCCTCGTGCCGGGTGACGTCGTCCGGTTGGAGCTGCTCGAGCCCTGATCCGCAGACCTTGAATTCTCCCACCTCGTCCCCATCTGCTTGTCATCGCCGCCACCGCGGCCCTTGCCATTGATGACGTGGAGTTAGCAAGACGATGAGTGTGGAGACTCAAAACAAAGAAACGCTGGGCTTCCAGACTGAGGTGAAGCAGTTGCTTCACCTGATGATCCATTCCCTGTATTCGAACAAGGAGATCTTTCTTCGCGAGCTGATCTCCAATGCATCCGACGCGGCCGACAAGCTGCGCTTCGAGGCGCTGGCCAAGCCCGAAATGCTCGAAGGGGGCTCAGACCTCAAGATCCGCGTCAGTTTCGACAAGGATGCCCGTACCGTCACCATTGAGGACAACGGTATAGGAATGAATCGCGAGGACGTGATTGCTCACCTCGGTACGATCGCCAAGTCCGGTACCGCGGACTTCATGAAGCATCTCACTGGTGACCAGAAGAAGGACTCGCATCTGATCGGCCAGTTCGGCGTTGGTTTCTACTCAGCGTTTATCGTTGCCGAACAGGTCGAAGTATTTAGCCGCCGGGCTGGCATGCCAGCCGAGGAGGGCGTCTACTGGTCGTCCAAGGGCGAGGGTGAATTCGAAGTCGCCAACGTCGAAAAGCCCGAGCGGGGCACGCGGATCGTACTGCACCTCAAGTCCGGAGAAGACGAGTTTGCAGATGGCTGGCGCCTGCGCAACATCATCAAGAAATACTCCGACCACATCGCGCTGCCGATCGAACTGCCCAAGGAGTTTCACGGCGAAGAGAAAGACAAGCCGGCCGAGCCCGAATGGGAAACCGTCAACCGTGCCAGCGCGCTCTGGACCCGTCCGCGTACCGAGATCAAGGACGAGGAATACCAGGAGTTCTACAAGCATGTCGGGCATGACTTCGAAAACCCGCTGAGCTGGAGCCACAACAAGGTTGAGGGCAAGCTCGAATACACCTCGCTGTTGTATGTCCCGGGCCGCGCGCCGTTCGACCTGTACCACCGCGAAGCACCGAAGGGCCTGAAGCTGTACGTCCAGCGCGTGTTCATCATGGACCAGGCCGACGAATTCCTGCCGCTGTACCTGCGCTTCATCAAGGGCGTCATCGACTCGAACGACCTGTCGCTGAATGTCTCTCGCGAGATTCTGCAGAAGGACCCGGTGATCGATTCGATGAAGTCGGCGCTGACCAAGCGCGTCCTCGACATGCTGGACAAGCTGGCCAAGGACAAGCCGGAAGACTACAAAACGTTCTGGAAACAATTTGGCCAAGTGCTCAAGGAAGGCCCCGCGGAAGATTTCGCCAACAAGGAGAAGATCGCTGGGCTGCTGCGATTCGCCTCCACCCAAGACACTAGCGGTGAGCAGAGCGTATCGCTGGCCGATTACCTGGCACGGGTCAAGGAAGGTCAGGACAAGATCTACTACCTCACCGGCGAATCCTACGCGCAGGTCAAGAACAGCCCACACCTGGAGGTCTTCCGTAAGAAAGGGATCGAGGTGCTGCTGCTAACCGACCGCATCGACGAGTGGCTGATGAGCTATCTCACCGAGTTCGATGGAAAACAGTTCGTCGACGTCGCGCGTGGCGACCTGGACCTAGGCAAGCTGGACTCCGAAGAGGACAAGAAAGCTCAGGAAGAGATTGCCAAGGCGAAGGAGGGGCTCGTCGAGCGTCTGAAGGCGGCGCTGGGTGATGAGGTAGCCGAAGTGCGGGTATCGCATCGCCTGACCGACTCGCCGGCGATTCTCGCGATTGGCGAGCAGGATCTGGGCTTGCAGATGCGCCAGATTCTTGAGGCGAGCGGGCAGAAGGTGCCAGAGTCCAAGCCGATCTTCGAGATCAACCCGGCTCACCCGTTGATCGAGAAGCTCGACGCCGAACCGGATGAGGATCGTTTTGGCGATTTGTCGCACATCCTGTTCGACCAGGCTGCGCTTGCAGCCGGCGATAGCCTCAAGGACCCTGCTGCCTACGTACAGCGTCTGAACAAGCTATTGGTGGAGCTATCCGCCTGAGTCCAGGGCTGCCGAGAGCAGCACTCGACATCGCTACAGGGCCCCACTTCGGTGGGGCTTTTGTTTTCCGGGCGATGCAGTACGGGCGTAACGAATCCGATTCTGTTCAGGCCAACGTGCATGCCGGGTAATGAACGGCATGCTAGCGAAGCGGTCTATCCGCTGGGCTATCAGGAGTAATTGGGTTGTCGAAACGTACCCCCTTCATCACTGCGCTTTGCCTGGCCGTTTCCATCGGCACGGCAGACGCACGGGATTATCGCTACAGCGACGCACACCTTCACTTCGTCGATTTTTTCCAAGAGAGCGATGGCATCGATAAGCTGCTCGAGGCGATGGACGAAGGGCGGGTCGATCACGTGATGATCAGTGGCATACCTGTCGCCAAAAAATGGCACGAAAACGAACCCAAGCGCCCGCGCTATTACGCCGGCGATGACGCGCCGGTTTATTGGTACAGCGCGACCGATGTTGTGGTGGCCGCCGCGGTCAAGGAGTTGGATGCGGAGCAGCGCAAGCGCTTTCATCCCTTCCTTTCAGGCTTCAACCCCAACGACAAGAATGCCGATGCGCATATCCGGCGGATGCTCGAACTCGATCCTGGCCTCTGGCAGGGTCTCGGAGAAGTGTTCACTCGCCATGATGACGTCACGGCGCTGACCGAAGGCGACACGCCGCGGGCAAATAACGAAGCGCTTACCCGCGTCTACCACCTTGCAGCAGAGTTCGACCTACCGGTGATGCTGCATTCGAACATCACCTCCAAGCGCGAGCGCAACCCGCTGTATTTAACCGAGCTCGAGGAGGCGTTGCGCAACCATCCGCATACACGCTTCATATGGGCGCATGCCGGCACCAGCATGGAAATCCACCGACACCAGGAAAAACTCGATTTTCTTCTGCCGACGGTGACCCGGCTGCTCGATGACTATCCGAACCTGTACATCGACTTGTCGTGGACCATGCTGCGGCCTTACCTGCTGGACAAGAATGGCAAGCCTGACGGCGATTGGCTCAAGTTGGTGGCGCGTCACCCGAGTCGTTTCATGATCGGTACAGACGTCGTGGGTCGCTTCGACAATCTCGCCAGCAGCATTGATGACTTCACGCCGTTTCTCGACGGGCTACCCGAGGACATTGCGCGCAAGGTGGCGCGGGATAATTTCCTCGAAGTATTGCCACGGCATGGCGCACGGCCCGAAGAGCCGGCTGCGCGCTAGGCAGTCGAGCCGACAAGGGCGTGCCGCGTCGATGTGACGGTGCGCCAAGGCTGGGCATAACGGGCCGACATGCGTACCATCCGGCGTTTTTCATCGCGCCAGTTCGCGGCCGCATGCATGGGCCCGGCGTCGCGGTTGATCCAATCCATACGCCGAGACCCGTCCAATGTCTAATTCCTCCAACGTCCTGGTGCGCGCCTACAACCGTGTTGGGCTCGTCACTCAGATCCTCGTCGGGTTGATAGCAGGCTGCCTGCTCGCATGGCTGTTCCCTCAAGCTGCGCTGTCGGCGAGCCTGCTAGGCGACCTCTTCGTGTCCGGGTTGAAAGCGGTTGCACCGGTGCTGGTATTCGTCCTGGTCACTGCCTCGCTGGCCAACCACAAACGTGGCCAGCCCACGCATATTCAGCCGATTCTGCTCCTGTATGCGCTGGGCACGCTCAGTGCTGCGTCGGTGGCAGTAATCGCCAGCGTTGCCTTTCCTACCACGTTGACGCTGGTCAGCCAGGCAAGCGATGCCGTTCCACCGTCCGGTGTTGGCGCGGTATTGAAAACCCTGCTGTTCAGCATCGTCGACAATCCGGTCCACGCGATCCTCAACGGCAACTTCATCGGCATCCTGGCCTGGGCCATTGGCCTTGGCTTCGCATTCCGGCATGCGCGCCAGGGCACGCGTGATCTGGTCGCCGACGTGGCCGATGGCGTCACGCTCATCGTCAAGGTGGTCATTCGTTTCGCGCCGCTGGGCATTTTCGGCCTGGTAGCCGGTACGCTGGCTACCTCCGGCTTCGGCGCGCTGGCCGGCTACTTCCAGCTATTGCTCGTGCTGCTGGGTGCCATGCTGTTCATGGCCTTCGTTGCGAATCCCTTGATCGTATTCTGGCAGATCCGCCGCAACCCCTATCCGTTAGTGCTGACGTGCCTGCGGGAAAGCGGTATCACGGCATTCTTTACACGCAGTTCGGCGGCGAACATCCCGGTCAACATGCAACTCTGCGAGCGGCTTGGCTTGCACAAGGACACTTATTCGGTGTCGATACCGCTGGGCGCAACCATCAACATGGGTGGCGCTGCGATCACGATCACGGTATTGACGCTCGCCGCTGCGAATACGCTAGGCATCGTCGTGGACGTGCCTACCGCCATCCTGCTGAGCCTGCTCGCGGCGATCTGCGCTTGCGGTGCGTCGGGCGTGGCCGGTGGTTCGCTGCTGCTGATTCCGCTGGCGTGCAGCCTCTTCGGTATCTCCAACGACCTGGCCATGCAGGTGGTAGCTGTCGGCTTCATCATCGGCGTTGTGCAGGATTCGGCCGAGACGGCGCTCAATTCCTCGACTGACGTGCTCTTTACCGCTGCGTCATGCATCGCGCATGGCGATATCGACGCGCAAGCTGACGTTGTCTGATCAAGTATTTAGGCCTCAGGAATGAAAAACGGCGCCCTATGGCGCCGTTTTTCAAGACCGCTGCATGGCTCAGCCGTTGTAGCGCTTGAGCACCAGGGTCGCGTTAGTACCACCGAAACCGAAGCTGTTGCTCATGACCAGGTCGATCTTCGCGTTCTCGCGGGTTTCGCGCGCGATCGGCATGTCAGCGACTTCCGGGTCCAGCTCGTCGATGTTGGCGGAGCCGGCAATGAAGTTGCCCTGCATCATCAGCATCGTGTAGATCGCCTCGTGCACGCCAGCGGCGCCCAGCGAGTGACCGGACAGGCTCTTGGTGGAGCTGATGGTCGGGATCTTGTCACCGAACATGTTGCGCACGGCCTTGATCTCGGCGACGTCGCCCACTGGCGTGGAGGTGCCGTGGGTGTTCAGGTAGTCGATCTCGCCATCAACGGTGGACATCGCCTGCTGCATGCAGCGCAGCGCACCTTCACCGCTCGGTGCAACCATGTCGTAGCCGTCGGAGGTGGCGCCATAGCCGACGATTTCTGCGTAGATCGTGGCGCCGCGCTTGAGCGCATGCTCCAGTTCTTCGACAACGACCATGCCGCCGCCGCCGGCAATGACGAAACCGTCACGCTTGGCATCGTAAGCGCGCGAAGCCTTTTCAGGGGTTTCGTTGTACTGGCTGGACAGCGCGCCCATGGCATCGAAGAGGCAGCTCTGGCTCCAGTGCTCTTCCTCGCCGCCGCCGGCAAAGACAACGTCCTGCTTGCCCATCTGGATCTGCTCCATGGCGTGGCCAATGCAATGTGCGCTGGTGGCACAGGCCGAAGCGATGGAGTAGTTGATGCCTTTGATGCGGAACGGGGTGGCGAGGCAGGCCGAGACGGTGCTGCTCATGGTGCGCGGAACACGGTATGGGCCGATGCGCTTGACGCCCTTGTCACGCAGGATGTCAATGGCTTCCATCTGGTTGATGGTCGAGGCGCCACCGGAGCCGGCAATCAGGCCAATACGCGGATTGGAGATTTCATCGAGATTGAAACCGGCGTCCTGAACGGCCTGTTCCATTGCCAGGTAGGCGTAGGCGGCGGCGTCACCCATGAAGCGCAGGACCTTGCGGTCGATCAGCTCTTCGAGGTTCAGGTTGACGGAGCCGGAGACCTGGCTGCGCAGGCCCATGTCGGCGTACGCCTGGTTGAATCGGATACCGGGGCGACCGGCACGCAGGTTGCCGGAGACGGTCTCTTTGTCATTGCCCAGGCAGGAAACGATACCCAGGCCAGTGATCACGACGCGACGCATGCGGATGTCCTTCAGAAGCTGTCGGTAGAGGTGAACAGGCCGACGCGCAAACCTTCGGCACTGTATATCTCGCGGCCATCGACGCTGACAGTGCCATCGGCGATGCCGAGGATCAGCGAGCGGTTGATGGTGCGCTTGATATGTATGTTGTAGGTGACCTTCTTGGCAGTCGGCAGGACTTGGCCGAAGAATTTCACTTCGCCTGAGCCGAGTGCACGGCCGCGGCCTGGATTGCCCTGCCAACCCAGATAGAAGCCAACCAATTGCCACATGGCATCGAGACCCAGGCAGCCCGGCATGACCGGATCGCCCTCGAAGTGGCAGGCGAAGAACCAAAGGTCGGGGTTGATGTCCAGTTCGGCAACCAACTCGCCCTTGCCGTACTTGCCGCCCACTTCGCTGATATGCACGATGCGATCGACCATCAGCATGTTCGGCGCGGGCAGTTGCGCATTACCGGGACCGAAAAGCTCGCCGCGGCTGCAACGAAGCAGATCTTCCCGAGTAAAGGCCTGTTGTTTGGTCATGCGTATTCCTCAATGGTCCCTACATGGAGGGCTTGCTGCTTTCATCCGAACCCGAAGCGAGGGTGGATCATGAAGACTAGTCGTAGACTGCAGCCTAACGCCGAAAGTCACAGCGCGAGGCAGGCGAGCCACTCGTTCGACTGGCGCGATGCCGACTACTCGCGCGCAAACGGGGCGATACTTTAACACTCCTGCGGCCATGACTACGACCTTGTGACACCTTGTCCCTTATAGACCATCGCCCAAAGGCCTTTGCGTCCAGCACGGACGAGCGGTGGCGAGGCTCGCTGAAACGCAGGGATCGCAGCTACTCCAGACGCTCATGGGCGGGGCGCTGGCTGCAGTGGCTGCGCTACGTATAATGCCAGGCACTGCCACCCGGTTGGCTCGATACGGAATACCCATGACTGAACAGCAACCCATCGCCGTGCTTGGCGGCGGCAGCTTTGGCACCGCGCTTGCGAACCTGATGGCCGAGAACGGCCATAGCGTTCGTTTGTGGATGCGCGATCCCGAGCAAGCCCGCAGCATTCGTGTCGATCGCCAGAACCCACGTTATCTGAAGGGTGTGAAGGTGCACGACAAGGTCGAGGCCGTCACTGACCTGCCACAGACAGTAGGCGATTGCGAGCTTGTGTTCGTCGCGCTGCCTTCCAGTGCATTACGCGCAGCGCTGGCGCCGGTTGCAGGGCGGTTGGCAGGGAAGATGCTGGTCAGCACGACCAAGGGCATCGAGGCGCAGGGGTTCAAGCTGATGAGCCAGATCATCGAGGAAATCGCACCGCAGGCGCGAATTGGGGTGATCTCTGGGCCGAACCTGGCACGAGAAGTTGCCGAGCATGCCCTGACGGCGACAGTGATCGCCAGCCATGACGAAGCCCTTTGCCGATCCGTCCAGGCTGCACTGCACGGCCGCACTTTCCGCGTTTACGCCAGTGCCGACCGCTTTGGTGTCGAGCTGGGTGGGGCGTTGAAGAACGTTTACGCAATCATGGCCGGCATGGCTGCAGCGCTGGGCATGGGCGAGAACACCCGCAGCATGTTGATCACCCGAGCGCTTGCAGAAATGACACGGTTCGCCGTGAAGCTCGGCGCCAATCAGATGACTTTTCTCGGCCTGGCAGGGGTGGGCGATCTGATCGTTACCTGTACTTCGTCCAAGAGCCGAAACTTCCAGGTGGGCTACGCCCTGGGTGAGGGGTTGAGTCTGGACGAGGCGGTGGCCCGGCTCGGCGAGGTGGCCGAGGGGGTCAACACCATCAAGGTCCTCAAGACGCGTGCCGAAGAACTGCAGGTCTACATGCCACTGGTCGCGGGTCTGCATGCGATCCTGTTCGAGGGGCGTACGCTGGAACAGGTCATCGCACTGCTGATGCGGGGCGAGCCCAAGACCGACGTCGACTTCATTTCAACCGATGGTTTTTGAGCACGACACTGGAGAGCTTCAATGAATAACCGTAACGCAGAGCGGGAGTCGCTGATCCTGCGTGCCATTTGGATGCTGGTGTTCTTCTTCGTCTGGCAATTTGCCGAGTTGGCGCTGCTGCTGGTGGTGGTCGTGCAGTTGTTGATGCGCGCGATCAAGGGGCAGGTGGACGAGAGCCTGCAACGCTTCGGCGATAGCCTCAGCCAGTACGTCGCGCAGATTGGTCGTTTCGGTACGTTCAATACGGATCGTAAGCCGTGGCCGATGTCCGATTGGCCGACAGCGCGTCCGGCGGACAGCGATGCGCCCGTTGTCACCCCCGGCAGCCCGAACGAGGAGCCGCGGGTATGAAGTTATGGCTGTTGCGACATGGCGAGGCCGAGCCGCGCGCTCGTACGGATGCAGAACGCAACCTCACCGAAACCGGGCGTGCCGAGGTTAGGAGCAGTGCCGAGGCGCTGCGTGAGGCGCCATTGCACGCCATCCTGGCGAGCCCTTACGCGCGGGCGCAGCAGACGGCGGAAATCGTGCGGCAGGTGATCGGATTCGAGGGGGCGATCGAGACAGTGCCTTGGGCGACGCCTGACTCAGACATCGGCGAAGCCATGCTGTACCTCGACCGGCGTAGCGAACGTACGCTGCTGCTGGTTACGCACCAGCCCTTCGTTGGCGCGTTAGGGGGCTGGCTCGTCAATGGGCATCGCGAAACGCCGCTGCCCATGGCGACCGCCAGCCTGGCTGAGCTGGACGGGGAGGAGATCGCAGCAGGTCTGATGCATCTGAAAGATCTTAAGCACCCCCGCTAGGCTTGTCGGCGGGTAATAACAACAAAAGAAGGAACGCAATATATGGCCATCTGGCAACGACAGCCTGATCTCGAACAACTCAACGGCAATCGGGCAAACACCATCGTCGATTTGCTCGACATCCGTTTCGAAGCGGTGGATGAAGACTCGCTGACCGGTAGCATGCCGGTCGATGCCCGGACGCATCAGCCGTACGGCCTGCTGCATGGCGGGGCGTCGGTCGTATTGGCTGAAACGCTGGGCTCGATGGCGAGCTATCACTGCATCGACCCAGCCCGTTTTTATTGCGTCGGGCTTGAAGTCAATGCCAACCATCTTCGCGGCGTGCGCAGCGGGCGAGTCTCTGCGGTCTGCCGGCCAGTTCATTTGGGGCGTTCGACTCACGTCTGGGACATCCGCCTGACGAATGAAGAGGGCAAGACGACTTGCATCTCCCGCCTGACAGTCGCAATCGTCCCGCTCGGCGAAGACGCGCCCCGGTCCTGATCGGCGAAGCCGGCGCCTTATTTGGCGCGTCCGCCGTTCATTCGGCCGGATTAGCGGATTGCCGCGAACGGAAGGGGGCCAGACAATGAGCGCTCCTTTCCGTCCGCTCTCTACCATGTCCCAGCGCATCTTCTTCGCCCATGCCAACGGCTTTCCGTCGGGCACTTATCGCAAACTGTTCGAGGCGTTGGAGCCGGACTTCAGCGTCACTTATCTCGAGCAGCACGGACACGACCCGCGCTTTCCGGTCGATGACAACTGGCAGAACCTGGTGCGCGAATTGATCGAACAACTGTCCGCGCTTGGCGAACCGGTGTGGGGCGTGGGCCATTCGTTAGGCGGCATGCTTCATTACCATGCCGCCTTGCTACGTCCTGACCTGTACCGTGGCGTGGTTATGCTCGATTCGCCCATGCCGACCTGGTTCGATCAGGCGGTGATCTGGGTAGCGAAAAAGCTGGGCTTCATTGACCGGCTCACGCCCGCCGGCCGCACCCTGGGCCGCCGCGAGGCGTTCAGCGGTGTCGAGGAAGCACGGCGCTATTTCGCCAGCAGACCGTTGTTTCGCACCTTCGATCCGGAGTGCCTGGACGCATACGTCAGCTGCGGCTTGCAACCGTGCGAACGCGGGGTTCGACTGCGCTTCGATCCGCAGACCGAGATCAGCATCTATCGCAGCGTCCCGCACGTCACGCCGGGTTGGCCGCATGCGCTGGCGATACCGTTGGCGGTCGTCCGTGGGCGGCAGAGTCGGGTCGTTTTACCTCACCATGCGTTCCTGCTACGCCTGGTTGCACTCGGCGAAGCCCACAGCATGCCTGGCGGCCATATGTTTCCGCTAGAGCGGCCTGGGCAGACGGCCCTGCTGCTGCGCGACCTGTTCGGCCGCTGGGCTGGCCCTGGTCAGCGAGGCGCGGCATGACATACGCATTCGAAGAGATTTGCCTGACGCTGCCGCACATCGAGGTGGCAGCTCATCTTTATGGGCCGGAGCAGGGCAGGCCGGTCATTGCGCTGCATGGCTGGCTAGACAATGCTGCGACGTTCTCGCGTCTCGCGCCGCTGCTCGAGGGTGTACGGATCGTTGCGCTGGACCTGCCCGGGCATGGCCATTCGGCCCACCGACCAGCCGGCGCCGCTTACAACATCTGGGATTACGCGCATGACGTGCTCCAGGTCGCGGGGCAGCTTGGCTGGCAACGGTTCACCCTGCTGGGGCATTCGATGGGGGCGATCGTGTCGGTGCTGCTGGCGGGCGCGATGCCTGAACGAGTCGAGCGGCTGGCGCTGATCGATGGGGTCATTCCGTACACGGGCGAAGCGCCGGCGGCGCCGCAGAAGCTGGGCGAGGCGTTGCGTGCGTTGCTGGAGGTCGATGATGCCCGCAAACCCGTCTATGCGAGCTTTGAACAGGCTGTCACGGCGCGCATGAAGGGCGTCGGGGCGGTTAGTCGCGAGGCGGCCGAGCGCCTCGCCCAGCGGGGATTGATGCCGGTGCCGGGAGGGTTGACCTGGCGCACCGATGCGCGGCTGATGCTGCCCTCACCTTTGCGCCTGACGCGCGCCCATGCGTTGGCTTTCGTCGAGCGGGTCGAATGCCCGGTGAGCCTGGTGCTCGCTGAACAGGGGCTGATGATCGAGCCGGCCATGCGCGAGCTGGTCGATGGCTTTCCGTTCGAGCGGCATCGCCTGCCAGGCGGCCATCACTTGCATCTGGACGATGATCAAGGCGCACAGGCAGTGGCTTCGGTCTTCAATTCCTTCCTTGGCCGCTGAGCCGTTCCGCAAGAATCTGTCGCAAAGCCTTGCTTGACTTGCTTTTAGCAACTGGTGAGGCTGACGCCTGGTTTCAACAAGTAGCCCCCGTACATGATCGGATCAACACCCTCCGCGCGACCATTGCCCAAGAGGCAGGTCGAGTCGGCCGGTTTGCCCGGCCACAGCGGTGTGTCGAGGAGCACAATGCGAGGTTCATGGATCGCCCCCTTGGCGCTGTTCAGTGCCGTCACTGTCGCGGCAGACCTGCCAGGTAGCCGCGATTTCGAGACGCTGCCGCGTTTTCCACGGGCGGAGATCGTCGGGTTCAAGCAGCAGGACGTTCTCGAACGTACCTATCCGCTCGATTCGATCCGGCGGATCAGTGGTCGCCTGCGGATGGGCGATCAGGTCAGCGCGCCCGGCGAATTGACCGCTGTAACGTATCTCTTGCCCAGCGTGCACAGCGGTATCGAAGCCTTTGAGCAGGGCCGACAGCATTTATTGGATGCTGGCGCCGAGCTGCTGTACTGGTGTGAAGGGCGCGCGTGCGGGTCGAGCAGTCTGTGGGCAAACGAAGTGTTTCAGCGTGCCATGCTTTACGGTCCAGATGCGCAGCAGGCCTTCCTGCTGGCGCGCATGCCTGGAGAGGCCGATGAGCTGATGGCGCTGTATGGCATCACGCGTGGTAATGGGCGGCCCTATCTGCAAGTCGAGCGCTTCCTTCCTGGTCAAACCCTTGGGGTGATCCTGCCCAATCCGGCGACCCTGCTTCGCCAGTTAAAGACTACGGGCAAACTCAACCTGCCTCGTTTGCCCGCCGAGCCCACCGCCGAGTGGGGTGCGCTGCTGGCCAACGTGCTGCGGCTCGACAGCACCATGCGTATCGAATTGTCCGGTCAAGGTGCAGCTGCCTGGCTGGAAGCATTACGGGCCGAACGAGTGAAGGCTCGGCGGATCGATGCAGTCGATTCGGATGAGCCTGGCCTGGTGATCCGCCTCTTGCGTTGAAACCGGTTTCGCGCCCCAATAGCGTCCCTGCCGGCGCGCCTTGTTCAAGGTGCGCCCGTTTCCGATAGGTATCACTCAATGCTCAACAACGATCGCCTGCTGGTGCAGATTCTGCTCCTGGTGTTGCTCGGCGCCTGCCTGTGGGTGCTGGCGCCTTTCGCATCGGCGCTGTTCTGGGCCGCAGTGCTGGCTTTCGCCAGTTGGCCGGTGATGCGAGTCCTGACCCGCTGGCTGAAGGGCAGCTCGACGCTGGCGGCCTCGCTGCTCACCTTCGGTTGGATGGTGCTGGTCGCCGTGCCGTTGGTTTGGCTCGGGTTCAACATCGCGGACCAGATTCGTGAGGTGAACGTACTGGTGCACAACCTGCAGGTTCAGGGCCTCCCCGCGCCACCGGCCTGGCTCGGTGAGCTTCCACTGGTCGGCGATCGCCTGGTGACGCTGTGGAATACGTTGGACGAGCAGGGCACCGCATTTTTCGCGACCATCCGGCCTTACGTTGGCCAGGTCGGTAATTGGTTGCTGGTGCGCAGCGCCCGAATCGGCGGTGGCATGCTTGAGCTGGCGTTAAGCCTGGTCCTGGTCTTTTTCTTCTACCGCGATGGCCCCAAGCTGGCGGCGTTCGTCCATAGCCTGCTGCATCGCCTGATCGGCGAACGCGCTGACCACTATCTCGAGCTGGTTGCCGGCACCGTGCAACGCGTGGTCAACGGTGTCATCGGAACGGCCGCCGCGCAGGCGATCCTTGCCTATATCGGGTTCAGCATCGCCGGGGTACCTGGCGCGCTGATCCTGGGCCTGATGACCTTCGCGTTCAGCTTCGTGATGGTGCCGCCCTTGGTCTGGGGGCCGGCTGTGGCATGGCTGGCCTGGCAGGGGCAATACGGCATGGCGATCTTCCTGGGGGTGTGGGGGATGTTCATCATCAGCGGTGTGGACAACGTGCTGAAACCCTACCTGATCAGCCGTGGCGGCAACCTGCCGTTGGTGGTCGTGCTGCTGGGTGTGTTCGGTGGTGTGTTGGCGTTCGGCTTCATGGGGCTCTTCCTAGGCCCTACGCTGCTTGCGGTCGCCTACAGCCTGCTCGGCGACTGGCTGATCAAGGAAGTCCCCGAAGCAGTCGCGCCGGAGCGGTTGCCCGGCGCGCATGTGGACTGATCACGCCTGCTCGAGCTCGTAGCGATCGAGCGTGTCCCGGGCGATGATCCGGCCAAGCTGGATCAGCTCCGGTGCTTTGTAGAACTCATAGAAGCGGCAGGCTCGCTTGGGAATGTTGATCAGCACGTTGGGTGGATACCCGGCGATCTTGTACTGCGTCAGCGAAGACTGCATAACCTCGAAACTCTGATTGATCAACTCCAGCAGCGACGCGGGGCCGCCGACGTCCACCACCCTCGAACCTTCCGCGGATTTCGGTGCACTGCGCCCGCTCGGAGCTGTCGCGGCCTGCTCCTCGAGCAAGACGTCGGACGGTTCGAATTCGCCGCTTTGATCTTCCAGACCCTTGGCGTCGTTTCGCCAGAACGGCAAATGTGAGCTGATCGAGCTGACCATCGCGTCGAACCGCCCGGGCCGCAGGATTTCCGGCAGTGGATATTGGCGATGATTGTTACCGTTGAGGTTCACCGCGATGATCAAGTCGCTGTGGCTGGACACCACCGGCACGATTGGCAAAGGGTTCAGAATGCCGCCGTCGACGAGCATCCGGCTGCCCTGCATCACCGGAGTGAACAGGCTGGGGATCGCCGCGGAGGCGCGCATCGCCAGTTCCAGATTGCCTTCCTGAAACCAGATCTCCTGCTGGTTGGTGAGGTCCGCCGCTACCGCGGTGTAGGGAATGGGCAAGTCTTCGATGTTGATGGAGCCCAGCATCTCGCGGATCCGCCCGAAGATCTTTTCCCCACGAATGGCCCCCAGGCTGAAACTCAGGTCCATCAGGCGCAACAGGTCGAAATAGTCGAGGCTCTCGATCCAGGCCCGGTATTCATCCAGCTTCCCGGCGGCGAAGATGCCACCTACGACTGCGCCCATCGAGCAGCCTGCGATACAGCTGATCTCGTATCCTCGGGCCGTAAGCTCCTCGATCACCCCGATGTGCGCATAACCCCGCGCGCCACCAGAGCCCAATACCAGTGCGACTTTTTTGCCCATGCGATTCTCCCTTTGCAGGGGCATTAGCTTCACGCCTGCGGCGGCCGGCTTCAAGAGGCGGGTCCGCGCCGATCTGGCGTGCCGTCTTCACTGGGGCTTCTTGCTACAATCGCCGCCCGTTTTGCCAGCGTCGCGAGAGCCACTCAATGAGCGAACCCATCCGCCTTACCCAATACAGCCACGGTGCCGGCTGCGGCTGCAAAATATCGCCGAAGGTGCTGGACGTCATCCTCGCCGGTAGCGGCGCGCAAAATCTCGACCCTCGGCTTTGGGTCGGCAACGCCTCGCGGGACGATGCGGCAGTCTATGGAATCGACGACACGCGCGGCGTGGTCTCGACAACTGACTTCTTCATGCCGATCGTCGATGACCCTTACGATTTCGGGCGCATCGCTGCAACCAACGCCATCAGCGACATCTACGCCATGGGGGGCAGCCCCCTGATGGCGATCGCCATCCTTGGTTGGCCGGTCAACGTCCTGCCACCGGAGGTAGCGCGGGATGTCATCGCCGGTGGGCGAGCTGTTTGCGATGCCGCGGGTATTCCGTTGGCCGGCGGCCATTCGATCGACGCGCCCGAGCCGATTTTCGGGCTGGCAGTAACCGGCTTGGTCGACAAGCAGCAGATGAAACGCAACGACACCGCGACGCTTGGCTGCAGGCTTTACCTGACCAAGCCGCTGGGCATTGGCATCCTCACCACCGCAGAGAAAAAAGCGATATTGCGCGCGGAAGACATTGGTCTTGCGCGCGACTGGATGTGCACGCTCAACACGTCTGGCGCGCACTTTGCGAAGCTCGAAGGCGTCCGAGCGATGACCGATGTCACCGGGTTCGGTCTGCTCGGGCACCTTGTGGAAATGGCTGATGGCAGCGGCCTTACGGCACGTATCGACTATGCACGGGTGCCGAGTCTGCCGGGCGTGGACTATTACCTCCAACAAGGTTGTGTGCCCGGCGGGACGGGGCGCAATTTCGACAGCTATGGCGAGCGCATCGCCCCATTGGACGATGCGTGTAAACAGCTTTTGTGCGATCCGCAGACCAGCGGCGGCTTGCTGGTCGCGGTGGCGCCTGAGGGTGACGAGCAGTTTCGCGAGATGGCGGCAGGGCTAGGCCTGGCACTCGAGCCCATCGGCGAATTCGTTGAGGCCGGCAGCTTTGCCGTCGAGGTTCATTGATGCGGCGCGATACCGATGATTACCGCAGGCTGTTCCTGAACGATGTCCCGATGATGGATGCCCGCGCGCCGGTGGAGTTTTCCAAGGGTGCGTTTCCTGGCGTGGTCAATTTGCCGCTGATGAACGATGTCGAACGGCAAAAAGTCGGCACCTGCTACAAGCAGCACGGACAGCAGGCGGCGATCGAACTCGGGCACCGCCTGGTATCGGGCAAGCTCAAGGCCGAGCGAATCGAGGCCTGGGCCAGTTTTGCCAAGCACCATCCCGAGGGCTACATCTACTGCTTTCGCGGCGGCCTGCGCTCGCTATTGGTCCAGCAATGGCTGAAGGCCGAAGCCGGTATCGAGTACCCGCGGGTAATCGGGGGCTACAAGGCGATGCGCCACTTCCTGGTCGAAGCCACCGAGCACGCCGCCGAGCGCAACGCCTTTATCCTTGTGGGCGGCATGACCGGGACCGGTAAGACCGAGGTGTTGGCCCGCCTGGACGACAGCGTCGACCTGGAACGCATTGCCAACCACCGCGGGTCGAGCTTCGGCAAGCGCGCTACGCCGCAGCCAGCGCAGATCGATTTCGAGAACGCTCTGGCCATTCGGTTACTGAAAATGGAAGCTGCGGGCCGTGGGCAATACGTGCTCGAAGACGAAGCGCGGCTAGTCGGGCGATGCTCCATCCCGCTACCCCTGTACCAGGGCATGCAGCGATATCCGCTGGTCTGGCTCGAAGACAGCCTGGAAAGCCGCGTCGAGCGCATCTTGCGTGACTATGTCATCGATCTCTGTGCCGAGTTCATTGCGGAGCTGGGTGAGGAGGGCTTCGCAGCGTTCAGCGAGCGTTTGCGCGAAAGTCTGGTCAATATCAGCAAGCGGCTCGGTGGCGAAGCCTATAAACGACTGGCCGCGATCATGGACCAGGCACTTGCCGAGCAGGCCAGTAGCGGCGCGGTCGATTTGCATCGTGAATGGATCGAAGCCTTGCTGACGCACTATTACGACCCGATGTACGTATACCAGCGCGAGAGCAAAGCCTCGCGAATCGAGTTCACTGGTGAGCAAGATGCCGTGGTCGAGTTCCTGAAGGCGCGAGCCGCGGGGCAACCAACCTGAGTCGTTATCGAAAACGAGGGATGTATCGATGAAGCACCTGATCTGTTTGTCGCTGATCGCGCTGGCCCTGACCGGCTGCGCCGCAAAAACCGCCTACCGGGACAGCTGCGCCTCGCAGTTGAACGCTGCCTGGGAAGAACAGAGCCTGGCCGAGGCTGAGGGTTTTGCCGGGACCGTTAGCTATTCAAAGGCCATGGCCCTGCTGACCGGTGCCAAGACCCAGCAGCAATTCGAGGCCTACCAGGGCTGTGTCGAGAAGGCCAAGAAAGCACGTTTCTACCTGCGCGAGTCGCGCGCTGGTCGCTGAACTTCCTCCCGTGTGGCGGCCCAGCGGCCGCCACTGCCTCACGCTCAACGCCGGTCGCAGGAACCCAAGCATGCAGCTCGACTTCACCACCTTGGCGCCGTTGGACGCCTATCGCTGGCTTACCTCCACGGTTACGCCTCGCCCCATCGCCTGGGTGTCCACTCGCGCCGCAAGCGGGATCAGCAACCTGGCACCGTTCAGCTTTTTCCAAGTGATCAGCAGCGACCCGCCCACCCTGTTGATCAACGTCGGACTGAAAGACGGCTCGCCCAAGGACACCGCGCGCAATGCGCAGGAGACGGGTGAACTGGTCGTGCAGCTGGTGAGCGCGGGCCAGGCCGAAGCGATGAACGCCTCGGCAGCGGCGCTTGCGCATGGGCTCAGCGAATTCGAGTATTGCGGCATCGCCTGCGAACCCTCGCAGCGGGTAAATGTGCCACGGGTGACTGGCGCGCCGGTCGCCTTCGAATGCCGCGTCGCGCAGATCTTGCCGTACCCGGCTCACTCACCCAATTGCCAGTTGATCTTCGCCGAGGTGCTGATCGCGCATATCGATGACGCGGTGTTGGACGCGCGTGGCCGCGTCGATCCCGCGCGGCTGGACGTTGTCGGCCGCCTCGGTGGTGCGGCTTACAGCTACACCCGTGAGCGCTTCGAGATGCAGCGCCCCTAAGTTTTCGCAGCATCCGGGACAAGCGGCTGATCACAACTTCGTCACCGCAGGTTTCGATCGGCTTGCCTGAGGCTCGCGGCCCGGTAGGATCGCCGTAACGAACAAAGGAGAGTCGTATGCGTGCCCGATTGGATGTCTGTCTGCGAGCGGTCAATGAAGTGCTGCTCGGCAAGCAATCACAGGTGCGACTGGCCATGGCCTGCCTGCTGGCGCGCGGTCACCTGCTGGTCGAAGACCTGCCCGGCATGGGCAAGACCACACTCAGTCACGCGCTTGCGCGCGTCATGGGGCTCGACTTCCAGCGCATCCAGTTCACCTCTGATCTGCTGCCCGGCGATATCCTCGGTACCTCGGTGTTCGACAAGGAAAGCGCAGGCTTCGTCTTTCATCCTGGGCCGATCTTTGCCGAGCTGATCCTGGCCGATGAGATCAACCGCGCCACTCCGAAAAGCCAGAGCGCACTGCTCGAAGCCATGGAGGAGGGGCAGGTGACCATCGAGGGCGCGACGCGCCCGTTGCCAGATCCCTTCTTCGTGATAGCCACGCAGAACCCGGTGAGTTCCGGCGGAACCTTTGCGTTACCCGAATCCCAACTCGACCGCTTTCTCATGCGCCTGTCGCTCGGCTATCCCGCCAAGGCCGCGGAGAAGGCTTTGTTGCTCGGTGACTCTCGCCGCGAGCTGCTAACGCGTCTGGAACCTCAAATGGACAGAGCCGTGCTACGGGCCGTGCAAGGAGAGGTCGCCGAAGTGCGCGTCAGTGATGCGCTGGTCGATTACGTGTTGCGCCTGGTCGAGGCCACCCGCACGCAACCGCAATTCGCCTGGGGCCTGTCTCCACGGGGTAGTCTGGCGCTGCTCGCCGCGGCGCGGGCTTGGGCCTACCTCGATGGGCGCGACTATGTGATACCCGAGGACGTGCAGGCGGTGCTGCCTCCGGTCGTGGGTCACCGGCTGCGCGAGCGTGCGGACGCGACCGGTCACGGCGGTGGCGCGCTGGTGCAATGGTTGCTGCGTGAAGTTCCGGTGCTTTGAGGTGGTATCCGGCCTGTCGATGAGCGCGGCGACATGAGATGGCTGCCCCGGCTCCGTGAGCGTTGGCTGTTGCAACGTATTCCGCCCGGGCCGAGCGTGCGCCTGGACCAGCGTCGGATCTTCATCATGCCGACGGGTATCGGCCTGACGTACCTCGTCGCAATGGTGCTGATGCTGCTGGCTGCCATCAATTACCAGAACAGCCTGGCTTATGCGCTGACCTTTCTGCTTGGCTCGGTGTACGTCGTAGCGATTCTGCATACCTGGCGCAACCTTGCCGGGCTCATTCTGCAGGCGGCCGGCGCCGAGCCGGTGTTTCTCGGCGAGCAGGCACGTCTGCGGGTCCGGCTCGAGAGTCCCGGTCGCGCCTACCAGGCGGTCGCGCTGGGTTGGCCGCGAAGTGGTCTACAGGTGCTCGATGTGCCAGCGGGCGGAACCTGCGAGGTTGAACTCAGCCTGCCGACCGATCGGCGTGGCTGGCTTCGGCCTGGGCGTTTGCGCGTCGAGAGCCGTTTCCCGCTTGGCATCCTGGTGGCGTGGAGCTGGGTCGACTTGCAGTTGGCGGCGCTCGTCTATCCGCGGCCCGAGGCGGCCAGCCTGCCGGCCAGAGTCGGTGAGGGCGATGACGAGGACCCGGGCCTGCATGCAGCCGGGCGCGGCGTCGATGATTTTCAGGGGTTGCGCCAGTGGCAGCCGGGCGACTCGAGGCGTCGCCTGCACTGGAAAGCGTTTTCACGCGGGCAGGGGCTGCTGGTGAAGGATTTCGCTGCCCTGGCCGGCCAGGAGCCGCTGCTTGACCTGGAGGCGCTGGGCGGCGATCTGGAGTCGCGGCTGTCGGTACTTTGCCACTGGGTGGTCGAGCTGTCGGCCCGTCAGCAACCGTTTAGCCTGAAACTTAGCGGCCAGCCGGTTGGCCCGGACCTTGGCACCGACCATCGCGCGCTGTGTCTGCGCGAACTCGCGTTGTTTGGCCAAGCACAGGAGCGAACCGCGTGAGTGCGGTGCAGCCGATTCCGCGAAACGGTCTGGTGTGGCTGCTGGTCGCCCAGGTGCTGGTCATCGTCCCGCACCTGGGCCATTTGCCACTGTGGATCATTGGGCTATGGCTGGGCTGCGCGATCTGGCGCGTGCAGATATTCCGCATGCGCGCCGCGTACCCACGACCCTGGGTAAAGGCAGCGATGATGGTCGGAACCGCGGCGGGGGTCTACCTGTCTCGCGGCAGCCTGATCGGGCTCGATGCCGGCGCCGTGCTGCTGATCGCCGCCTTCATTCTGAAACTGGTCGAGATGCGCAGCCGCCGGGACGCACTGGTGCTGATCTTCTTGGGCTTTTTCGCGGTGGTGACCAGTTACCTGTTCAATGACTCCCTGATCGCGGGTGTGTATAGCCTGCTGCCGGTTACTGCCTTGCTCGCCGCGATGATCGGCTTGCAGCAGAGCCGTGTCGAAACTCACCCCTGGCCGACGCTGCGCCTCGCTGGCTCGCTGCTTCTTCAGGCCGTCCCGCTGATGCTGGTGCTGTTCGTGTTCTTTCCGCGGTTGGGGCCGTTGTGGTCATTGCCGCAGCCGAGTGGGCAGGGTGTGACGGGCCTAGCAGACAGCATGTCGCCAGGAGACATCGCACAGCTTAGCCGCTCCAGCGCGTTAGCGTTTCGCGCCAGCTTCGAGGGCCCGGTCCCGCCGCGTGACGCGCTCTATTGGCGAGCGGTTACCTTCGAACGCTTCGATGGCCGACGTTGGTCTCAGGCCGTCACCGGTACCTTCGGGCCGTCACCGGCATGGGAGCCGGCGGGCGAACCGCTGAACTACAGCATCGTCATGCAACCCAGCGGGCGGCCCTGGTTGTACGCGCTGGACGTCCCCGAGCTGCGCGTGGCCGATGCGCGGCTGATGCCCGACTTTCACCTCCAGCGTGCGCGACCGGTGGACCAGCCCGTTATGTATGGCGTCAGGTCCTGGCCGCAGGCGCAACGCGAGCCTGCCGCGCCGGCTGAGACGCTCGAACGGTCGCTGCAATTGCCGGCAGGCGGTAACCCGCGCAGCCGAGAGTGGGCGGTCGCGCTTCGCCGTCAGCACCCTGAGCCCGAGGCGCTCGTGCAAGCGCTGCTCTCGCACTTCAATCGGGAGCCCTACGCGTACACGCTTCGGCCGCCATCGGTAGGCTCGCACATCGTCGATGGTTTTCTTTTCGATACGCGCCGCGGCTTCTGTATTCACTACGCCGGTGCCATGACCTTCGTGCTACGGGCGGCTGGCATTCCTACACGTGTCGTGGCGGGCTACCAGGGTGGCGAACTGAACCCTTCAGGAAATTATCTAGCCGTTCGCCAGCTCGATGCTCATGCGTGGGTCGAGTACTGGGTGCAGGGGCGCGGCTGGGTCAGCGTGGACCCGACCTTCCAGGTGGCCCCTGAGCGTATCGAGCGGGGGCTCGAAGAGGCACTGGCCGACGAGCAGGAGCTGTTCGACGACACGCTGATGAATTTGCGGCGCTACCGTGACCTCGGCTGGCTCAACGAGCTGCGCTTGAATTGGGACAGCCTCAACTACGGATGGCAGCGCTGGGTTCTTGGCTATCAGGGCGAGCGGCAGATGGACCTGCTTCGCGGTGTGTTCGGCAAGCTCGACGGTGGTCGGCTCGGGGTGATCATGGTGGCCATTGGCGCAGCGTTGATCCTGGTTCTCGCTCTAGTCCTGCTCAAGCCCTGGGCCCGTGAACGCGATCCCCAGCTGCGACTCTTTCGCGGTTTCGAGCGCGCCCTGGCGCGGCGTGGCGTTACGCGCGATCGGGGTGAAGGTGCGCGTGATTTCGCCGAGCGGGCCGCCCGCGCCATCCCAGAGGCGGCCGAGCCGATTCGCCGCTTCGCCGAGGGCTACGAACGCGCGCGTTACGGCGGGCATGCTGACGCACTGCCAGAGGTACAACGCTTACTGAAGTACCTCAGGCGGCGTCTGCGACTGCGGTGGCGCTGATCCGAACTCCCCATTGACGACCGCAATGGCAGACCAATCAGCAGATTTGCCTGCTACCGCCGTGTGCCACTGCGCCTTAGGATGTCGGCAAATCTGACGAGAGACCGAGATGACACTGTCCGAACTGATTCAAGCGACGCGCGACAATCCCCGGGACGTGATAATCCCGCCCAGCTGGGGCCAAGGCCGAGCTGGTTTTGGCGGGCTCGTGGCTGCGCTTGTGTAGGAAGCGATGCAAGCGCAAGTGCCGGCGGACCGCCCCGTGCGGTCATTGGCGATCACCTTCGTTGGACCGCTGCAGGTCGACACGCCCGTGAGCGTCGAGGCCGAAATTCTGCGTGAGGGGCGGGCGGTAAGTCAGGTACTCGGCCGCGCCGTGCAAGGTGGGCAGGTAGTGACCTTGGTGCAGGGTAGCTTCGGGGCGCCGCGCGAATCGGCCGTGCGTGTCGAGGCGGAGCCTGCGCCGGACCTTCCTCCAGTCGCGAGCTGCCAGGAATTGCCTTATGTCCCCGGTATGACGCCCGAATTCACGCGCCATCTGGCAATGCGCTGGGGAATCGGTGGGCTGCCTTTTTCCGGCAACCGCTCGCGGGAGATGGGCGGCTGGGTTCGCCAACGGGGCGACATCGTTCGCGAGCCAGTGACGGTCTCACACCTGCTGGCGCTCGTCGACGCCTGGCCGCCGGCTGTATTGCCACATCTCACAGGCTTCGCGCCGGGCAGTTCGCTGACCTGGACGATTGAGTTCGTCCAGCCACTGCCGGCAATCGACACCCATGATTGGTGCCGCTATCGGGCGCTCATCGAGCACGCTCGCGACGGCTACGGCCATTGCGCGGCTGGCCTGTGGACGGCTGAGGGCGAACTGCTCGCGCTGAGCCGCCAGACGGTGACGGTGTTCGGCTAGCGCAATGCAGCTTAGAGCTTGAATTGCTGAATGGCCTTGCCGAGGTCACCTGATAGCGCCGCGAGCTCAGCACTTGTGTTGGCCGAGGCGATTGTCTGCTGCACCGTTTGTTCGGTCACATCGCGTATGCCGGTCACGGCGCGGTTCAGCTCTTCGGCGACCGCGCTTTGCTGGTCGGCGGCAACTGCAATCTGCGTATTGCTATCGCGCATCTGCGCAACCGCCAGGGTGATCGCTTCGAGCGCGGTGCCGGCCTCTTGGGCCTCGCGCACGCAACCGTCGGCCTGTAGCGAGCTCTCGTTCATGAACTCCACCGCGTCGCGTGTCATCGACTGCAAGCCCGTCACCATCTGGGTGATTTCATCCGTCGAAACCTGAACCCGCTTGGCGAGGTTGCGTACCTCGTCGGCGACCACTGCAAAGCCACGGCCCATTTCGCCGGCGCGTGCCGCCTCGATGGCCGCGTTGAGCGCCAGCAGGTTGGTCTGCTCGGCGATACCGTGGATTACCCCGACGACGCCGTTGATTTTCTGGCTGTCGGCGGCGAGCTGGCCAATCGTTTCGGCGGTCTGCTGGACACCCCGCGACAGGTTGGATATGGATCGTTCCACCCGCGCCACGACCTGCTGCCCCTCGCTGGCAAGCCCGTCCGCATGCTGCGACTGATCGCGGGTTGCACGGGCATGTTCGGCGATATGGTGAACGGTGACGGTCATCTCGTTGATCGCCGTGGCTGCCTGGTCAGTTTCACTCTGCTGCCCGATCATGCCCCGGCGCACGTCGCTCATGCCGGCAGCCAGGTGCCCGGCGCCTTGGTCCAAACGGGTGGCAGCCTCGGCAACAGTGCCTACTATTCGCTGGTAGCCGGCCTGCATGGCATTGAACGCACCGGCCATCTGGCCAACCTCGTCGCGGCTGTCGAGCGGAACACGCACGGCCAAGTCACCGCTGCGCTCCACATGCAGCATCACGTCCTTCAACGTGTTCAGGTGGCTCAGCAGGAAGCGGATCAGCACTTGTGAGGCCGCCAGCAGGATCAGCATCAACAAGGCGACGGCCAAGGCGTAGCTCCAGAAGTGCGCACGCAGAAGCTGCAGCACGCTTGGTGAGCGCGCCACGATAGCAAGCGTTTCGTTCGATGCTGTCCTGAGCAGAGCGGCGCCGACGGCAGGCGATTCGGCGAACAGGCGATCATGGGCAAGCCCGATCCAGCCCTGCGTGGCCGGGAGCGGCTGGCCATCGACACGGATCGGCTGACCGGCTGGCGACTGAACGATCTGCTCAAGCGCGGGTAGTGGCGCATCTTGCGGCCAGGCCTGCATGACAGCAGCGAGCCGCTGCGCGTTTGCCTTGGCGTCTTCGCTGCGCGCGTTTTGCTCCAGCTGCAGGGCGAACAGCACCAGCAATAGGGCGATGGCGAAGCTCACCATGTTCAGGGCCCAGAATTTGTACTTCAGCGACAGGTCACGAATCCAGAGAAGCATGAGTGCCCTTACTTTTTCAGGCGGAGGGGCAGGCTGACTCGGCAGCCTGAAAGTCGAGAATCAGTTCATATAACGGCAGCCTGCTTGTCGGCTTTAGCTCAGCGCTGATCGACCGTGCCCAGACCGAAAAATGCGCGGGCCGTTGCGGTGGTCTGTGCAGCCAGGATGTCTTCGCTTTGCTGGCGGTGGTGTGCGACCTCCCGCAGCACTTCGGTCAGGAAGGCCGGTTCGTTGTGACCGCTTTTCGGCTTCGGTCGCAGGGTGCGGGGTAGCAGATAGGGCGCGTCGGTTTCCAGCATCAGACGGTGGTGCGGGATGTCACGAACTAACGGGTGCAAGTGGGTGCCGCGGCGCTCGTCGCAGATCCAGCCGGTGATGCCGATGTGCAGATCCAGATCGAGGTAGCGATACAGCGCCCGCTGTTCACCGGTGAAGCAATGGATCACGGCGGCCGTCAGGCGATCACGGTAATCCGCGAGGATCTCGACCATGCGCACGTCTGCGTCGCGTTCATGCAGGAATACCGGCAGGCCAGTTTCCACAGCCAGTTGGAGGTGTTCCTCCAGCACGCGCTCCTGTTGAGCGCGAGGCGATAGGTCGCGGTTGAAGTCCAGCCCGCATTCACCTACGGCACGCACCTCCGGCTCCGCCAGCAAGTCTCTGAGCAGGGCGATGCTGTCGGATGTCCATTGGCGAGCGTCGTGGGGGTGGACGCCTGCGGTACAGAACAGCCGTCGCTGGCATTCGTCCAGTTCGCGGCACAGCCGCAAGGCCGCTTCGCTCTCGTCGAGGCTGGTGCCCGTCAAAATCATCTGCGCGACGCCCGCCGCCTCGGCGCGCGCCAGGACCTCAGACGCGCGCTTGGCAAGGGATGGGTGGGTCAAGTTGACGCCAATATCGACGAGTTGCATGGCCGCCTCGCTTATAAAATCAAAATATAAATATATGAATCAGTGAGTTGCGATTCATTCTTCACGTCATATATGCGGGGCGACTGGCAGCTTCGCTCGCGCTGTGACAATCTTCGCGGCCCCACGGTGGCTGCTCCGCCTGGCTGCCCTGATTTCGAGCTGTTCGATGACCCGATTACTGCCTCTTTTGATCTGCCTGTTGGCGCTCGCTGCGCCCTGGCCGGCGATTGCGCGCGTGGTCGGGCCGGTAGCCTGGCAATCGGGCGATACGGTACGCGATCTCGCTGAGATTCGCCGCAGTGGTGTGTTGCGCGTACTGGTCAACCAGAGCCGCAATAGTTCAGGTGAAGTTAGGGGCGAAGCCATTGGCGTCGAGTATGTCCGGCTGCGTGCGTTCGAGCAGTTTCTCAATCGCAGTGGCAAGGGCATGCCCATCCATCTGGAAATTGTGCCCAGGGCGAAGGATCAGTTGCTTGCCGCGCTGCAGCGCGGCGAGGGCGACCTTGTGGCCCCCGGCGAGCTGCTCGACTCAGGCCCCGCTCGTAATGTCAGTCGCAGCCGGGCAGTGGTCGACGATGTGTCGATGATTCTTGTTGGTCGCCAGGGCGGCCCCCGTTACCAGCGGCTGCAACAACTATCAGGCCGGAGCCTCGCGTTACCTGCGGGGAGTGCTGCCGGGCCACTGCTGGCGCAACTGAACCGCGAGCTGATGAAGGCCGGCAAATCGCCGATTGCCATCGAGTGGGTCGACCCTTCGCTGGCAGTCGAAGACGTGCTGGAGATGGTGCAGGCTGGCATCTACACCGCCACGGTCGTGGAAGACACCATTGCCAAGCGTTGGGCGAAGGTGATGCCGAAACTGCGCCTTGAAACGGGGCTGGCGCTTGGCAAGCCGGCCGATATGCACTGGTTCGTGCGCCAGGATGCACGCACCCTGCGTGCCAGGGTCGACCGTTTCCTGGAGCGATACAGCCCGCCGGACAATCAGGACGCAGCGTTCGTGCGCGTCTATCGGCGGCTGTATCGGGTGCAGTATCCGCTCGACCGGTTAGGTCGGCAGAGGCTGGAAAAGGTGCGCCCGACATTGCAGCGGTACGCCGAACAGCAGCAGCTCGACTGGCTTAATCTGGCGGCGGTGGCGTTCAAGGAGTCCACGCTGAACCCGGCTGCTCGGGGCGCCGCCGGTGCGACGGGCCTGATGCAGGTGACGCCCGCCACGGCGCGCAGTATGGGCGTACGCGACATCGGTACGCTGGATAACAACGTGCTGGCCAGCGCGAAGTATCTCGCAAGCATCCGTCAGCAGTTCTTCGCCAGTAGCCGGCTCAATGACCGCGAGCGGATGGCCTTCGTCCTAGCGGCCTACAACCTCGGGCCCCAGCGGGTGCAAGGCCTTCGCGCCGAGGCGCGGCGACGCGGGCTGAACCCTGACCAATGGTTCTTCCAAGTGGAGCGGATCGCCATGGAGACCATGGGGATGGGAGTGGTCAGTTACGTCAACGCCGTGAACAAGTACTACTTGGCCTATTCTCGCGAGCGCTACCTGCTCGAAGGGGCACCTCAGAGCGCGGCCAAATAAGCGTTCAATCGTGTTCCCGGGCCGCCAGCTCTTGCGCGGCGGCCAGGCGCAAGCGTTCCGCATCATTGAATCGCTCTTCTGCCAGGCGGGTGACTGCGGCACGTTTGTCGATGTCGCTAAGGCCGCGACTGCGCTCGATGCGTGACTTCTCGCTCAGGTAATCGACGAGCCGCTGCCGCCATGCCTGTCGGTCGGTATCCAGCTGCTCCAGCCGTTTCGTGGCCTCATTGCCGACCCATTGTTGGCGCAGCGCACGGAGCGCCTCGGGTGTACCGCCAGACGCCTGCAAGATACGCGTTTGCTCGCTCAGTTCGGTGTGCATCGTGGGCGCCAGGGTTTCGATCCAATCGGTGGGCGCTTGCTTTAGAAGCCGGTCCAGCGCTTCGCCCTTGGTGCGCGCATCGAGAAGCGGATCCTGACGAATGGCCAGCCGCTGCAAGGTGGACCGATCCAGCGCTTCTTCGTCCGCAAAGAAAGCGCGGTGGGCCTGCTCGCTGAACAGTTCTCTGCGCAAGCGTTCCGCTGCCTCCAAGCGCGCGTGGAGTGCGGCCAGGTCGGGCTGGACCGGATGGGCACTTTCGAGCTGAAGCAGCCGGCGCTTGTAATCGAGATAACGGCCGAGCAGGTCGAGCGCCTGGCTGCGGGCAGGCTGCATGAGTTGCGTCTCGAGATGGCGACGCAGCCGGCCGACGCTGGTTTCAAGCGGCTCCTCGCCGATGGCGCTTAGGAAATAGTCGAAGCGTTGGCGCAGGCTCTGATCGACCACCAAGTTGCCAGCCGTGTCCACCTGCAAACTGCCATCGAGCTGGGTCTGAATGAACGACGCGGGCAGGCGGCCCACCTTCTCAGGGGTTGGCTCGGCGCGGTTGGGCGCCGGCGCTGCTTCGCCATTGTGTGCGCCAACCTGAATAGGTGGTGCTTTAAGGGCTGTGTCGGGCTGTAGGCCAGGTGCATCGCGCTGGCCGAATATGACGAAGCCGCCAGCCGCGGCCAGCACGAACAGGAGTGCGAGAATCTTCATCACGAGTCGATGCCTCGAAAGGCCGGGGCCGAGGCCCCGGGTTGTTCACAGACCGGCGTTCTTCAGCCGGTTGGCGTGCTGCCGGTAGACGGCGACCGGGTCCGTCTCGAACAAGCTGGTCAAGCCGAATACCTGATTGACCTCGTCGAGATGATTCATGCGGTAGTTGTCCCGAATAACCATCCCCAGGTGCGAGCTGCAACGCCCGACGAGGCCATCGGTGGGCTCGTTGAAGGCCAGCGCTGCAGCACCCATCATGGCGTCGCTTACGTCCAGTGGATTGGTCAGCGGGCTAGTACCGCTCCAGGAGTAGTAGCGCACCCCATTAACTTGATAGGCGCCTTCACCGCATGCGGTCGTGGGGATGCCTTGCGGATACTTGGCGTTGAAGCGGGCCGCGCCTTCGCTGTTGAGCGACTCCAGGCTGCCCAGCGAGTTCTGCGGCGCGGTGCTGCTACTGCCGGACAGGAAGTTGATCAGCGCGCCCATGCCGTTGACCAGGCCCGCCACGATGGCTTCTTCCGTCGAGCCTTCTGGGATCCTGCGCAGCAGGTCGGCCACGTCCGAACCTTTATGCGGGCCGCCAACACTGGTCACCGAGGCGACCAGATCAGGCCTGACCGCTGCAACGTACCGGATCGTTGGGCCTCCGTGGCTGTGCCCGATTAGGTTGACCTTTTGCTTGCCGCTGATCGCTACGATTTCCTCGACCTGCGCGAGAAGTTCTTCGCCGCGAAGCTCGGAAGTATTCAACTGGCTGACTTCGGTGACATAGACCTTTGCGCCATCTCGTCTGAGTGCGCTGGGAATGCCGTACCAGTAGTCGACGCCCAGAAGGCTGTCGAAACCGAGCATGCCGTGGGCCAAAACGATGGGATAGCGTGTTTCGGTGTAGCCGCCGGAGCCAAATAGCCCAGCATTGACGTCGCCTGAAACGGAAAGCGCCATGCTGAGCGAGAGAGCAAACACTGTCTTGTTCTTGTTCATCGGTGCACTCGTCTATAGGTGAATGGGATCAGCGCAATCCTTGGCTATCCACCGCGCGCCCGCGCGTACCGCAGTTTCAAGATTGGCAGGATCCATGCCAGCCACACGGCAGCCGCACGCATCCTCTCTGATACGCGCGCTAGCGCGTTCGATGCGCTCCGCAGGCATAGGCGTGACGTGTTACCCGATGGTCGCAGTGTTTCGGAAAGTGATGCCGATTGTGATCATCCTGCACATTGGGCGCATGATCGCAGAAGATAATGACTTATGAGTCTTTTCGAGGCTGAATGGTCACGGGTAGTCGATCGCAACGATGTACCACTCTTTAGGGCCGGTCGGTGTATCGACCCGAACCTCCGCGTCCAGCGGCTTGCCAACCAGGGCGCGCGCCAGCGGTGAGTCGATGCTGATATACCCATTCTTCAGGTCCAGTTCGTCAGGGCCGACAATCCGATAGCGGCCTTGCTCACCGTCTTCGTCCTCGACAGTTACCCAGGCGCCGAAATAAACCTTGCCGGGGTCGCTGGGACGGTCCTTGACGACCTTGAGTTTCTCGAGCCGCTTGGTCAGGAAGCGGACGCGGCTATCGATTTCACGCAGCATCTTCTTGCCGTAGGTGTACTCGGCGTTCTCCGAACGGTCGCCCTGAGCGGCGGCTTCACTGACCGATTGGGTAACCTTCGGGCGTTTGACGTGCCACAACTCGTGCAGCTCGGCGCGTAGTCGTGCCTCACCCTCAGGGGTGATCAGCGGTGTTCCAGCGGGGCGGGGTGGGCGGTAGCGGCTCATGGTCTTCCGGTCGGTAAAGGGGCGGTGGGGAGGTGCGTCAATTTTCGCGCAGCACGTTGAGCGGGCTGGCGTTGAGCGCCCGACGCGTTCCGATCACGCCCGCCGCGCCTACCAGGACAGCGCCGATCAGGGGTAGCACTAGCAGCCAGGGATGCGGTTGCCATTGCAGGTCGAACACGAAGCGATAGAGCAACGCGCTAACCAGCTCGCAGCCCAGTGCAGCAAGGGCGCCACTGGCCGCGCCAAGTACCCCAAACTCAGTGCGGCGGGCTCGTATCAGCAGTCGCCGCTCGGCACCCAGCGCCCGAAGCAGGGCGCCCTGACGGATGCGTTCATCCAAGGTGGCCTGCAGCCCGGCGAACAATACGGCCAGCCCGGCCGCCAGCACGAACATCAGAACGTACTCTACGGCGATCGACACCTGTCCCAGGATGCTGCGCAACTGAACCAGCAGCGCGTCGACCTGCAGCACCGTAGCGGCGGGGAAGTCCCGCGCCAGCCTGACCAATTCCCGCTCATTGCCGGCTGGCAGGTGGAAGCTGGTCATGTAGGTGGTGGGCATGTCCTGCAGCGTGCCCGGTTCGAAGATCATGTAGAAGTTGGGCTGGAAACTGTCCCAGTTGACCTCGCGCAGGCTTGTCACCACCGCATCGCGAGTAACGCCACCGACGGTAAAGCTGAGCCGGTCGCCAAGGGCTAACTGCAAGCTTTCGGCCAGCTCCGCTTCGACGGAAACACCAGGCAGCTCGCCAGGTGTGCCGCCCCACCATCGGCCTTCAATGATCCGGTTATCCGTGGGCAGTTCCTGCGCCCAGGTCAGGCTGAGATCACGGCGAATGGCGCGCTCGCCCTGGCTGTCCTTCGTGACCTGCTGACGAACAGGCTCGCCATTGATTGCCACGAGTCGCCCCGGTACGACCGGGTACAGGGGCGCGGCGCGGTCCGACAGCGCGGTGATGCGCTCGGCAAAGGCGTCGCGCTCGGCCGGCAGTACGTTGAGCACGAAGTGATTCGGCGCGTCATCTGGCAACTGATCCTGCCAGGTGTCGAGCAGTTCGCCGCGCAGCAAGGCGATCAGCGCCATCGCTAGCAGGATCAGGCCGAATGCCAATGACTGGCCAGCGGCGGCGAGTGGGTGGCGCAGCAACTGGCCCAATCCAAGGCGCCAGGGAAGCGATGCTCCAGAGAGCAAGCGGCGCAATCCTCGTAATGTCAGCAACAGCAGCCCGCCAAGCACCACGGTTGCCAGTAGCCCGCCGCCCAGCAGCGCCAAGGTGAGGCGTAGGTCCAGGCTCAGGCGCCACATGATGACACCCAGCGCGACAACCGCAGTGCCATAGACGAGCCAAGAGCTTGCCGGCACGGGAAGCATGTCGCGGCGCAACACACGCAGCGGCGGTACACGCCCTAGTGCCGCGAGCGGCGGCAAAGCGAAACCGGCGAGGGCGACCAGACCGGTCGCCATGCCGGCAAGTGCTGGCCAGGGTGTAGCCGGTGGGATCTCGTTGACGATGAGCTCGCGCAGCAGATGGAACAGCCCGAGCTGTGCCGCCCAACCTAGCAGCGCGCCGACAGCGCAGGCGACCAGCCCGAGGTAACCGAGCTGAAGCGTGTAGAGCATCAACGCTTCTCGACGCGACAGGCCAAGGCAGCGGAGCAGGGCGCTGGCATCGAAGCGGCGTGCGGCGAACCGGGCAGCGGACAGAGCGACGGCGACTCCCGCCAGTAGCACCGCCGCCAGGCTGGCCAGGTTCAGGTAGCGCTCCGCTCGGCCTAGGGCGCCGCCGATTTGCCGGTTGCCATCCTTGGGCGTCTCGATGCGCTGGTTGGGTTCCAGGGTCTCTTTTATAGCGGTCTGGTAGGCCTGGAGGCGCTCGCTCGGGCCGCGCCACAAGTCGCGATAGCGAACGCGGCTACCCGGCTGAACGACCCCGGTCGCCTCTAGGTCGTCCAGATGCATGAGCACGCGTGGCGTCAGGCTGTAGAAATCGCCCACCCGGTCGGGCTCGTAGGTCAGTACACGAGTCAGGCGCAGCGGTTTATTGCCGACTTCGATCTCGTCACCGATTTGCAGGTCCAGCGCGGCGAAGAGGCGCGCCTCCGCCCAGGCTTCACCTGGGGCCGGGCCCGTGCTTGTTTGCTCCGGCTCGTAGGGCGCTGGCGCGCTGCGCAGCGCGCCTCGCAGCGGGTAGCCACTACCTGCCGCCTTGACGCTAGACAGCTGCAGGTTCTCATCGGTTGCAATGACGCTGGAGAATTCCACCACCTGAGCGTGGTCCAGCTGCAGGCGGCGCCCGGTCTCGATCTGTTCCGGCTGGGCGGGCGTGCTGCCGCGCAAAACCAGGTCCGCGCCAAGAAACTCGGTAGCACGCAGTTGCATGGCATCGTTCAGGCGGGCACCAAAGTAGCCAATGGCGGTACTCGCCGCCACGGCGATGACCAGGGCGAAGAACAAGACGCGCAATTCGCCGGCACGGGCGTCCCGCCATAGCTGGCGTAGGGCGAGGAGGGCAAGCCGGCTGGCTGGGACGCGCATCATGATGAGACGCCGTCGGTAACCAAACGCCCCGCTGCGAGACGAATCGAGCGACGGCATCGCTGCGCCAGGCGCTCGTCATGAGTGACCAGCACGAGCGTGGTGCCGCGCTCTCGGTTCAGCTCGAAGAGCAGTTCAGTGATGGTCGCACCGGTGTGCGTGTCGAGGTTGCCGGTCGGCTCGTCGGCGAACAGCACGTCCGGCTCGGCAGCGAATGCGCGAGCCACGGCGACGCGTTGTTGTTCGCCGCCTGAGAGTTGACGCGGATAGTGATGCAGGCGCGAGCCGAGACCGACTCGGTCGAGCAGTTCGGTCGCGCGCGCTTCGGCGTCCGGACGGCCGTGCAGCTCCAGCGGCAACATGACGTTTTCCAGCGCATTGAGGCTGTCGAGCAACTGGAACGATTGGAAGACGAAGCCGACGTGTTCGGCGCGAACCCTGGCACGCTCATCCTCATCGAGCGAACCCAGCGAATGCCCCGCGAGCTGAACCTCACCGGAGCTGGGAAGATCGAGCCCGGCCAGCAGGCCAAGCAACGTCGACTTGCCTGATCCGGACGTGCCGACGATTGCGAGGCTGTCGCCTTTGTCGAGGTCGATGGTCAGGTCTTCGAGGATCACCAGCTCGCCTTCCGCGCTGGGTACCACTTTGCTAAGGTTCCGGGCATTGAGAATGCTGGCGCTCATGAAGAATCCGATGCGTATGTGGCTGAAGGGTGGGGTTCTACTGCTGTTGTGCTGGGCCCAAGGGGCTGCGGCAGGCACGGTGCTGGTGGTCGGGGATAGTATCAGTGCCGCTTTCGGGCTGGAAACCAGCCAGGGTTGGGTGCATCAGCTCGATGAACGCCTCAAGCAGCGTGGGGATGAGCACCCTGTGGTGAACGCCTCGATTACCGGCGACACCACGGCCGGCGGGCTTTCCCGCTTGCCCACGTTACTCGCCGAGCATGATCCGGAGATCGTCATTCTGGAGCTTGGCGGCAATGACGGACTGCGTGGCCAGCCCCCGTCGCAAATGAAACAGAATCTTTCCCGGATGGTGTCGCTCGCGCGGGAGTCCGGTGCTCGGGTGGTGCTGCTGGGAATGCGCCTGCCACCGAATCTGGGCCAGCGCTACACCACGGCTTTCGCCGATGCGTTCGACTCGCTTGCGCAAGAGCAGCAATTGGCCTATGTACCGTTCCTGCTCGAAGGCGTGGGAGGCGTGGCGGGGATGATGCAGCCTGACGGGGTCCATCCGACGGCGGGCGCCCAGGAGCGACTGCTGGAAAACGTCTGGCCGGTGCTGGAGCCCTTGCTTTGACACGTGGGCGCGGCTACTGTCGCGCCCCTTGATTGGAGCCTCAGATGCCGCGGCCTGCCTGGACACTTTTCGCCTATCGACTGATCGAGCCTGACGAGCAGTTTGACTTGTTTGCGTGCCGCGAAAATCGGTTCCATCTTGCGCTGCGTCAGCTCGAGCTAGACGGTCGGGTGGATCGAACATTGTGCGGAGGTTTTCTTCCTGCTCGGCCTCGCTGGCAGGATCTACAACGCCCCGCGCTCAAAGATCAGCGCCTGTGCGCGGCCTGTCGCGACGTGCTACAGGCGCAGCGTCGTGGCCTTCCGTCTGCCACGAACGCCTAGTAGCTCCGCGTTTTCACTGGCTTCGCGTACAATGCGGGCATTTTCATCACCGTCGTTTTCAAGGATCTCTGAATGCCCTCGCGCGCGTTTGCAGTCGCCTCCTGTGTGTCTATCGCCGCTTTGCTGAGTGCCGGGCCTAGCGCTGCGCTCGAACTGCCTTTACCGCCGGAAGGCGAAGACGTGGTTGGCCAAATCCAAGTGGTCAAAGCCAAGTATGAAGACACCTTCGCAGCGCTGGGTGAAGCGCACGACCTGGGCTACCTCGAAATGGTCGCCGCCAACCCCGGCGTGGACCCGTGGCTGCCGGGCGAAGGAACGGACATCATCTTGCCAACGCGCTATATCCTACCGCCGGGCCCGCGCGAAGGAATTGTCATCAACCTTGCCGAGTATCGCCTGTACTACTACCCCAAGGGCGAGAACGTGGTGCATACGTTTCCACTGGGCATCGGCCGCGAGGGTTGGGGATCGCCTGTCGGCAACACCCGAATTTCTGCAATGACCAGCAACCCGGCCTGGTATCCGCCTCAGTCGATTCGTGACGAGCACGCGGCGGAGGGCGATCCACTGCCAAAGGTCGTCCCGCCGGGGCCGGACAATCCGCTTGGCCCCTACAAGATGAATCTGGCGATTCCGGGTTACCTGATCCACGGCTCGAACAAGAAGTTTGGCATCGGCATGCGGGTTAGCCACGGCTGCTTCCGCATGCTCAACCACAACGTTCTGGAATTGGCTGGTTTGGTCAAGGTGGGAACGCCGGTGCGTATCATCGACGAGCCTTACAAGTTCGGCGTGAGTCAGGGCAAGGTCTATCTCGAGGCGCACACACCTTTGCAGGATGAAGATCACCATATGACCCTGATGGATAAGCATGCCGTGGTGATCAATACGTTGCTCAAGCGTGACGAGGCCGCGAATGGCGTGCAGCTTGATTGGGAGATGATTCGCGAGATCGTTGCCGGAGAAGACGGCCTGCCAATCCAGATTGCGGACCAGACTCAGGCATTGGCTGCGGCAGAAGAGGAACAGATTTTCTAAGCATCGTCCTCGGGCATCGCCCAAATGACGCCCATAAAAAAGCCGACCTGTCTGCAGGTCGGCTTTTTTTCGCCTGAAGCTTACTTGCGGCTGGCGCGTTCCAGCATACGCAGAGCACGCTCGTTGGCTTCGTCAGCAGTCTGCTGAGCCTTCTGAGCTGCCTGCAGAGCCTCGTCGGCCTTGCTGTACGCTTCGTCAGCGCGAGCCTGAGCACGGGCAGCAGCATCTTCGGTAGCGGTCAGACGGGCTTCGCTTTCCTTGGTCATGCTGTTGCTGCAACCAGTGGCCAGAACTGCGGCGAATGCCAGAGCAGAAAATTTCAGAACGTTGTTCATCGTGTTCCCCTTAAGGATGGAATCCATGGCAACTTCCGTTATGGAAAGTTGGCGCGCACATACTACCTATTAGTTGCGCTAAGTAAACTGAGTCAAGCAGCTACTGCACAGTTTTTTCTGCAAACTCGTTATGTGCAAAGCGTCTCCCGGTTTGACTGCTCAAAAAGCAATCAAAGAGGGCCACTTGCATACGGTACATGGACCGGGGGCACACCGGAAAGTTGCAGTTTGCCCAACTTGCAGTTATCAATTGCGCGCTGGAAAGATTTACCTGCAGGGAGGCATCTAAAGGGTTTGTGGCTGCGCAGGGCTGGCAGTAGCATGCACCTTTCAAACTAACAACAATGAAGCGAGCGCCCCTCATGGCGCGACCCTTCGCATCGGCAGGCAGGGCAAGCCTGCAGGGGAGGCCATATGAGCGAGCAGCTGACTATCCGTCATGACCAGGCGGGCCACCAATTCGAGACGACGGTGGATGGCTATCGCGCGTACCTGGCTTACGTGGACCTGGGCAAGCAAACGCTGGATATCTACCGCACCTTCGTTCCGGATGCCCTCCGTGGGCGTGGCGTCGCGGCAGCACTCACGCAGCATGCGTTGGACTATGCCGCCCGGGAAGGATTTACCGTCATACCCTCCTGCTCATACGTCGAGCGTTACATGGAGCGGCAGGCCGAGCAGGGTAGCTAGCCATCTTGGCTGCGTTACTAAAAAGAAACCCCGCCTAGGCGGGGTTTCTTTTTGCGCATGTCGTTCAGTGCTCAGCTACGGTCCCGCTTGGGCAACACCTCTTTTAATTTCTGATGCATGCCACGGATCGCTTTTTCGGTCGCCGCCCAGTCGATACAAGCGTCGGTGATCGAGACGCCGTACTTCAGGTCCGCCAGGTCCTTCGGAATCGACTGGCTGCCCCAGCCGAGATGACTTTCCACCATCAAACCGACAATGGAGTTGTTGCCTTCCAAGATCTGGTTGGCCACGTTATCCATGACCAACGGCTGCAGCGCCGGATCCTTGTTCGAGTTCGCATGGCTGCAGTCGACCATAATGTTTGGGCGAATCCCGGCCTTGTTCAGCGCCTGTTCGCAAATTGCGACACTCACCGAGTCGTAATTGGGCTTGCCGTTGCCCCCGCGAAGCACGACATGGCCGTACGCATTTCCTTTCGTGGTGACGATCGATACGCCGCCGGACTGGTTAATGCCGAGGAAACGGTGCGGGCTGGACACCGACTGCAGCGCATTGATCGCCACGGTCAGGCTGCCATCGGTGCCGTTTTTGAAACCCACGGCCGAAGACAAGCCCGACGCCATTTCCCGATGTGTCTGGGATTCAGTGGTGCGCGCGCCTATGGCGGACCAGCTGATCAGGTCCTGCAAATATTGCGGGGAGATCGGGTCGAGCGCCTCGGTCGCGGTCGGCAAGCCCATCTCGGCCAAGTCGAGCAGCAGCTGGCGACCGATATGCAAGCCGTCCTGGATCTTGAACGAGTCATCCATGTACGGGTCGTTGATGAGCCCCTTCCAGCCAACTGTTGTGCGTGGCTTTTCGAAATAGACCCGCATGACGAGGAAGAGGCTGTCGGCGACCTCGGCAGCCAAGCCTTTTAGGCGCTCGGCATATTCGTGCGCCGCCTTCAGGTCATGGATGGAGCATGGGCCCACGACCACGAACAGGCGATGATCCTTGCCGTCGAGGATGTCGCGTACGACCTGGCGACCCTTGGATACTGTCTGCAGCGCGGTCGCGGTCAGTGGAATTTCACGCTTGAGCTGGTCCGGAGTAATCAGGGTTTCGTTGGACGCAACGTTAAGGTCATCGATCGGTAAATCAGCCATCGTGTTACTCGTCAGGGTCACGGGTGCCGTCCGCCAGCCATCCCGGTGCGGCGGATCAGAGCGTGGGGCGCAGCGGGGAAGCGGAACCTTATCGCGGATGCACCGCCCCGACAATGGCCGGGAAGTCGTACGGCCGGGCGGTACCGGCTCGATTCAACGAAGGCTGGGAAGCCAGGCCACGACACTGCTAATGTTTCGCATCGCGCCCGGGCGCGGCAGTTTCTTACCTGATCGTTGAGTGGAGTGTTTCATGACGGCTACAAGCCCTCGAATCGGCATCATCGGCACAGGCGCCATTGGCGGTTTCTACGGCCTGCTGTTGGCACGGGCCGGCTACGACGTGCATTTCCTGCTGCGCAGCGAGTATGAAGCGGTCGTCCAGAACGGCTTGCGAGTAAACAGTGCGGTGCATGGCGACCTGCATCTTGCCGAGGTCCAGGCCTACCGGCAGGTGACCGACATGCCCAAATGCGACTGGCTATTAGTCGGCGCCAAGAGCACGAGCAACCAAGACCTGGCCCCGCTGATTGCCAACGCCGCGGCGGACAATGCCAACGTCGTGGTGTTGCAGAATGGTCTTGGCGTGGAGGACGCGCTGCGTCAGACGCTTTCCCCGAAACTGCACCTGTTGGGCGGGTTGTGTTTCATCTGTGTTCATCGCTCTGCACCCGGCGTGGTCGAGCATCAGGCGCTCGGTGGGGTCAACCTGGGTTATCACTCCGGCCCGGCGGTCGACGCGCAGCAGCAATCTATCCTCGAAGATGGTGCATCGATGTTCCGTAACGCCGGCGTCGATTCGAGCGTGGCACCTAATCTGGCGCAGGCGCGCTGGCAGAAATTGGTTTGGAACATGCCTTATAACGGCCTTTCTGTTCTGCTGAACGCCGGCACCACGCGGTTGATGGCGGACCCCGACAGCCGTGCACTGGTGAAAGCCATCATGGAAGAAGCCTGCGGTGCCGCGGCGGCATGCGGCTATCCGCTGCCGGAGGTGCTGGTCGATCGCATGCTGAAATCGACCGATCACATGCCTGACTATCTGCCTAGCATGTACCACGATCGCAAGGACGGACGACCGATGGAGCTCGATGCGATCTACGCCGCGCCGCTCGCGGCTGCCGAGCAGGCCGGATTCGCCATGCCCCGTGTGGAGTCTCTGTATCGTGCCTTGCGTTTTCTGGAAACCAGTGCCGATCGGTAGCGACGCGGTGCGAGGTAGTGCTTTTCGGGCGGCCTGCTAAGCTCAGATCATGCCGTTTCGGCCAGGTTTCTCTGCTCCGCGATAGCGCAGCTGCGCCACTTATTGAGGCGCAGCTTGATCGGCGTCTCATGTCGGTGTGGCGTGATGGCTGCCGTACAGACCGGCCTGGACGATATGGCCTAGAATCCGCGTCATTGCTGTAGAGCGGTTATAAGAAAGGGCCGCGCGCAGCGTCTTTGGTCTTGAGGGATCTCTATGAAGCTTCAGCAACTGCGTTACATCTGGGAGGTGGCGCATCATGACCTCAACGTCTCGGCGACCGCGCAAAGTCTTTTCACCTCGCAGCCCGGTATCAGCAAACAGATTCGCCTGCTCGAAGATGAACTTGGTGTCGAGGTATTTGCGCGCAGTGGCAAGCACCTTACCCGTGTGACGCCGGCAGGCGAGCGAATCATCGCCACAGCCGGAGAAATTCTTCGCAAATGCGAAAGCATCAAGCAGATTGCCCAGGAATTTTCCAACGAGAAGCGTGGCACGCTCAGCATCGCCACCACTCATACCCAGGCGCGCTATGCGTTGCCGCCCGTGATCAGCCGGTTCATCAAGCAATACCCTGATGTTTCGCTGCACATGCACCAGGGTACGCCGACCCAGATCGCCGAGATGGCCGCCGATGGCACCGTTGATTTTGCGATTGCTACCGAAGGCCTGGAGTTGTTCGGCGACTTGGTCATGATGCCTTGCTACCGCTGGAACCGTTGCGTAGTGGTGCCGCAGGACCATCCGCTCAGCAAACGCGGAAAGCTGACGCTCGAGGCGCTGGCCGAATATCCGATCGTGACCTACGTGTTCGGCTTCACTGGCCGTTCGAAACTCGACGAAGCCTTCAGCCACAAGGGCCTGGCGCCCAAGGTGGTGTTCACCGCAGCCGACGCGGACGTGATCAAAACCTATGTCCGACTGGGGCTCGGTGTGGGCATCCTGGCGCGCATGGCGGTCGATGCCGAGCTTGACCCAGATCTTGTCGTACTTGATGCCAGCGAGTTGTTCGAGCCGAGCGTGACGAAAATCGGCTTTCGTCGTGGCACCTTTCTGCGCGGCTTCATGTGCGATTTCATCCAGACCTTCGCCCCGCATCTGGACAAGGACATGCTCGAGCGGGCCGTCCAGTGCCGCAACAAGGCGGAGCTGGACGAGTTGTTCGATCACGTCGACCTGCCGACCTTCTAGCAGGGCCGGCGGCAGAGCTGGTGCGGGAAAGAGTAGTCAGGCCTTCGCGATCAGGTTCCCGGCATGCAACCCGCATTCCTTCTGGGTGGACTCCTCCCACCACCAACGCCCCTCGCGCTCATGCTGGTTCGGTAACACCGGGCGTGTACAGGGCTCGCATCCGATGCTGACGAACCCTCGCTCGTGCAGGCTGTTATAGGGAATTTCGAGCATGCGAATGTAGCCCCAGATTTCCTCGCTGGTCATCTGCGCCAGAGGGTTGAACTTGTACAGTGTATTTTCCGGCGTGGAGAAAGCCGTGTCGATCTCGAGTACCGATACCTGGCTACGGGTGCCTGGGCTCTGATCGCGCCGTTGCCCTGTCGCCCAGGCCCGTACGTTGGCCAGCTTACGGCGCAGCGGCTCGATCTTTCGGATGCCACAGCATTCGCCATGGCCGTCGCGGTAGAAACTGAACAGCCCCTTCTCGTTGACCATCGGCTGTAGCAGGGCTGGGTCCGGAGTCATGATCTCGATGGCAACGCCGTAGTGCTCGCGTACCTGCTCGATAAAACGATAGGTTTCGCTGTGCAGGCGGCCGGTGTCGAGCGTGAATACCTTTACGTTCTTGTTCAGCTTCCAGGCCATGTCGAGCAGGACGACATCTTCGGCACCGCTGAAGGAGATCCACAAGTCGTCTCCGAACAAGTCGAACGCGAGTTGAAGGATTTGTTGGGGAGACTTGCCGGCGTAGGCGGTTGCCAGCTCGGCGACATCAATAGATTGGCTCATCAGGCAGGCTTCCTTGGTCTGGCGCTTAGCGCTCTTCGCAGGCCGCGAATGGTAGCAAAGCCGCTTTATTCCGCTAAATAACGTTTCGGCAATTTAACTCATGCTTGTGGGAATAAGCGTTGCGTTGCGTCCACGGGGCCTAGTGGTTAGAGTGCCGGCTCCATTTTTATGCTGTGAGGAGTGGCCCGTGGAAATTGCCTGTCTCGACTTGGAAGGTGTGCTGGTCCCGGAAATCTGGATCGCCTTTGCCGAGGCCACCGGAATCGAATCGCTGCGGGCCACCACACGGGACATTCCCGATTACGACGTATTGATGAAGCAGCGCCTGCGCATTCTCGACGAGCACGGGTTGAAGCTGGCGGACATTCAGAAAGTCATCTCGACCCTCAAGCCGCTGGATGGCGCCATCGAGTTCGTCGACTGGCTGCGCGAGCGATTCCAGGTGGTGATCCTGTCGGACACTTTTTACGAGTTTTCTCAGCCGCTGATGCGCCAGTTGGGCTTCCCCACATTGCTCTGCCACCGCCTGATAACCGATGACAACGACCGTGTCGTGGATTACCAGCTGCGCCAGAAGGATCCCAAGCGCCAGTCCGTAATCGCGTTCAAGAGTCTCTATTACCGCGTCATCGCGGCGGGCGATTCCTATAACGACACCACCATGTTGGCCGAAGCGCACGCGGGCATCCTGTTCCACGCGCCGGACAACGTGATTCGGGAGTTCCCGCAGTTCCCGGCCGTGCATGACTTCGATGCGCTCAAGCAGGAATTCATCAAGGCATCCAATCGCAAGCTGACCCTCTGACCAGGTTTGCAAGGTCCGTCAGGTCAAGGCTTGGCGGGCCCTTCCAGCGTAGCCAGCAATACCCCCACTTTGTCCATCGACTCGCGGTGCTCGTCCTGCCAGTTCGAGTCCGCGACGATCCCTCCACCGCCCCAGCAGGCCGCGCGACCGTTTTTCATCAACAGCGAACGGATGGCGATGGAACTGTCCATCTCGCCTCGCACATCCAGATAAAGCAGTGAGCCGCAGTAGATTGCGCGACGGGTGGGTTCCAGCTCGTCGATGATCTGCATTGCGCGGATCTTTGGTGCGCCGGTGATGGAACCGCCGGGAAAACTGCCTGCCAGCAGGTCCAAGGCATCCTTCTCAACCGCCAGAGTGCCGGTCACGCAACTGACCAAGTGGTGGACGTTCGGGTAGCTCTCCAGGCTAAAGAGTTCCGGTACGCGGACGCTACCAATCTGGCAGGTGCGGCCGAGGTCGTTGCGCAACAGATCCACGATCATCAGGTTTTCCGCTCGATCCTTCGGGCTGGCAAGCAGCGCCTGGGCCTGCTCGGTATCCGCCTCAGGATCAGTCTGGCGCGGGCGGGTGCCCTTGATTGGGCGGGTTTCCACCTGGCCTTGGGTCAGGCGCAGGAATCGCTCGGGAGAAAGGCTGACGATGGCATCCTCTCCGAGCGAGACGAATCCGGCATAGGGTGTCGGGCACGCTGCGCGCAGGCGCCGGTATGCCTGCCAGGGGTCGCCCGCATAGGGCGCCTGGAAGCGTTGGGCAAAATTCACCTGATAGCAGTCGCCGGCTCGGATGTAAGCCTGTATCCGTTCGATTGCGGCGTGGTACTGAGCAACCTGCAGGTCCGGTTTGAAAGGGCACAACAGCTGAAACGGGGCGGGCGGATCGGCAGGCTCGCTTTCGAACCGCGCGATGATACGTTGGCGCTCGCTGTCGGCAAGGCTGGGATGAAATACCAGCTGGCAGGTTTCGAGTTGGTGGTCGGTGACCAGGGCCCAGGCGTAAAGCCCAAGGCGGGCATCCGGCAGGTCCAGGTCGTCGCTGGTCTGTCGGTTCAGTCGCTCGAGCCGGGTGCCGAAGTCATAAGCCAGAAAGCCAAGCAATCCGCCGGTAAACGGCAGCGCCAAGCCTGCCGGCACATCGGCTGCACCGAGTGTCCGCAATGCGGCCCGTAATCGGTTGAAGAAGGCTTGGCCAGATTCGTCCTGCCCGGGCTCCAGCAGCTGCTGCGGCCAGGCACTGAGCAAGTCGTAGCGGCCTCGGGTGGCGACAGGGCGGCCCGAGTCGAGCAGCAGCGCGCCAGGCTCGTTCCGGATGCGCTCGAACCAAGGCGCTGGATCGGCGAGATAGGGCAGTGGGTGAATCGAGCAGAAGGGCATCGAGTGAGGTCGGTCATTGACCCGGCGCCGGCCGGGTCGTGGATCATGCGTGGCTCGGGATATGACCGAACAGTTCCTGGGCGAAGCGGACGCGTTCTTCGGGCGTTTCCTGAATGCCTTTTTCCTTGAGCGCCTCGATCCGGCTCTCGATGGCGTGGGCCCGGTGAGTCAGCCCACTGTCGTTGGCGATCTGGATATTCAGGCCGGGGCGCGCGTTGAGCTCGAGGATCAACGGGCCCTTGTCCTGATCGAGCACCATGTCGACGCCGATGTAGCCGAGTCCGCACAACTCGTAACAGCCAGCGGCCAGCTTCATGAAGCCATCCCAGTTGGGCAGCTGTACGCCATCCACCGCGTTGGTCGTGTCGGGGTGCTTGGTGATCTTGTTGTTCAGCCAGGTTCCGCGCAGGGTGATGCCGGTGGCCAGGTCGACGCCGACGCCAATCGCGCCCTGGTGAAGGTTCGCCTTGCCGCCGGATTGTCGGGTTGGCAGGCGCAGCATCGCCATTACCGGGTAACCCATGAGCACGATGATGCGAATGTCCGGTACACCCTCGTAACTGATGCTCTTGAAGATTGGGTCCGGCGTGACGCGGTACTCGATCAGCGCGCGGTCGCGGTGCCCGCCGAGCGAGTAAAGCCCGGTGAGGATGTTCGAGATCTGATGTTCGATTTCCTCGTGGGTGATGATCTTGCCGGACACCGTTCGGTAGCGCCCCTCGAAGCGGTCGGCGATAACCAGAATGCCGTCACCGCCTGCGCCTTGGGCAGGCTTGACCACGAAGTCGACGTGGTCTTTGACGATGTCCTTGAGCTTGTCGATGTCCTTTTCCGTTTCGATGATGCCGTACAACTCCGGCACGTCGATGCCGGCCTCGATCGCCCGTTCCTTGGTGATGATCTTGTCATCGACGATAGGGTACAGGTGGCGCTTGTTGTACTTGAGCACATAGTCCGCGTTGCGGCGGTTGATACCCATGATGCCCTTGGCTTCAAGGGCCTTCCACGTCTTGATCAGACCGAACATGGCTCAATCCTTCAGAAAGGCTTTGAATCGGAACAGCTCGGTCAGGCGGTAGCCGCGGTAGCGACCCATCGCCAGCATGAAGCCCACCATGATCAGCAACACGGCTGGGAACGTGAAGATGAAGTAGGTCAGCTCAGGCACGCTCATCAGCAGATGCGCGAGCGTGGCGGCGATCAGGGTGCCAACGGCGACCTTGAAGGCGTGACTGGCGCCGCGCTCTTCCCAGGTAATCGACAGGCGTTCGATGGTCATCGTCAGAATCACCATCGGGAACAGCGCCACGGACAGGCCGCGTTCTAGGCCCAGCTTGTGGCTGAGCAGGCTGATGACGGCGATCAGCACCACCACGAACGTCAGCACTACCGACAGACGCGGCAGCATCTGCAATTTGAGATGTTCCAGGTACGAGCGCAGTGAAAGCCCCAGCGCCGTAATTACGGTAAACAGGATGATGCCAAAGCCGAGCTGGGTTTCACGGAACGCCAAGGCGATCAGTACTGGTGTGAAAGTACCCAAGGTCTGGAGGCCACCGAGGTTGCGCAAGATCAGGATCACCAGGACGCCGATCGGAATCATGATCATGATCTGGTAGGTCTGCTGGGTCTGCAGTGGCAAGCCGTACAGCGAGTATTCGAGGAAGTCGGCGTCGGTATTTTCGTCGGTCAGCTTGGCCAGGCGGATGGCGTTCATCTCGCTGCTGTTGAGCGTGAAGGTCACCTGCGCATTACGGCCGCCCTCCAGGTTCAGCAGGGGCTCGTCACCCGTCCACCAGATCAGGCGGTCCTTGGGTAGACCCTGCTCGCCGGTTTCCGGGTTGAAGTAGAGCCATTTGTCTCCGTTGAAACTACGCAGCCAGAGTTCGGGGGATTGCGCCATATCGGCAGCCAGACGGATGGTGTGCACGCGCTCCATCGGCACGTGCGCAATGGACAGCAGCAGCTCGACCACGCGTGCCTTATTGGCAGTTGAGGCGTCGCCGCCGAGCAGCAATTTGACGTTGTCGTCGTTGGCGTTATTGGCGCGTTTGATGGCTTCGCTGATGAACGTCTCGACGTCGGCCGAGTGCTGGCGGATGGGCGAGAGCAGTGCTTCCGCCGCGATCTTCTCGGCACCTTCTACGGGAATGCTGTCTCGGAAGATTGGGCCGGTGGTCTTGGTCTGCTCGCCGCTGTAACGGCGCGTCAGTACCAGGCGGTAGTAGAGGGTCTGGTTGCCGTTGGCGCGACGTGCGGACCAGGTCACGCGGCGATTGCCCTCGGACCGGTTGATACTGACGCCGTAGTTGTTCGAGATGAAGCTCTCATTGAGGCTGACGAATTCCTGGGTCAGCGGCGGCACGTACATCTGCAGCTTGACCGGCTCGCGTGCATTGGTCTGGAACTCGATCTTGGCGTCGATGTTCCACAAATCGTCCGTCTCGTCCTCGGTCACGGGGATGCCGAGCACGAAGATCTGGTACGCCGTGATCGCGATTCCCAGCGTGACGAGCAGGAAAATCAAGACTTTGAGGTGCAGGGTCAGGGAGCGCATTGGGTTACTCGTCAGCGTCGGATTCGTTAATGCAGCCAGGCTTGCCGGCGGCGTAAGTAAGGCTTGGGTCGACCAGCGCGCCAAAGCGGGTAAGCGCATCGGAGCCAATCAGCAGTGGGTATTGGAATGCGCTTCGATCAGTGAGGTTCACTTCGATGCTGCGTCTCGCCGTGCCCATGCACAGATCCAGTTCCACGACCGGACGCGGTGTGTACGTCTTCTCCTCGTCCGGATCGAAGTCACCCGCGCGGCGCTTGATTTTGCTGATGCGCTGTAGCGGTAGTTCGATGGGGCGATCGTGTGCCTCGTCTATCGCAAGATAGAAGCGCACCCAGCGCTTGCCGTCGCGCTTGAAGCGTTCGATGTCCCGGGCGCTGAGCGATGCGGTCTGTGCACCGGTGTCGAGTTTGGCTGGAACCTCAAGGTCGAAATCCGGCAAGGCCACGTGCTCGTTCAGGCCGTAGATGGTCTTGTCGGCGGCATGAGAGAGCAGGGGGGCAGGCAGCAAGCACAACAGTAGGAGATAAGGTCTGACGCTCATAGATCCAGGCGTAGTCGAGTCGGAAGAAGCATGGGCGGAACAGCGGCTCATGAGCTTGAACGATCACGAACAGCGTACGCTGACCGCGGCAATACACCGCTGCATTCTAGCATGGCGATCCAGGGGTCGCGACACACCAGGTGCCTGGCGCGGGCAGGGTTGATCTTCGGTAAAGTGTCGACAGTATACGTTGGTATACATTGACGTGGCTCGGTCTCGTGGCTAGATTTCGCGAACTAAATCTGAAAGTGTCAACAATATGCTCGATGCGCTGATACCCCATTCGACGCTCTCGGCTGACAGCGGCACCCTGTCCGAGCACGTCTTTCGTTCGATCCAGGCGGCCATCATCCGCGGCGACATCGCGCCTGGCAGCAAGATATCGGAGCCTGAACTGGCCCGTACCTACGGCATTAGCCGCGGCCCCTTGCGTGAGGCGATTCACAGGCTCGAAGGTCAGAAGCTGCTGGTGCGGGTTCCGCATGTCGGTGCGCGCGTGGTGTCGTTGAGCCACGCCGAGCTCATTGAACTCTATGAAATCCGTGAATCGCTGGAGGGCATGGCATGCCGCCTCGCTGCAGAGCGCATGAGCGAGGCGGAGATCGACGAGTTGCGGCGCGTCCTTGATACCCATGAGCGCGACGAGGCCTTCCAGGCCGGGGTGGGCTATTACCAGCAGGAAGGGGACTTCGACTTCCACTACCGCATCATTCAGGGCAGCGGCAACCGCACCCTGACACGGATGCTCTGCAGTGAGCTGTACCAACTGGTACGGATGTACCGCATCCAATTCTCCACGACGCCTAACCGGCCCCGCCAGGCGTTCGCCGAGCATCACCGCATCCTCGATGCCATCGCTGACCGCGACGGTGAGCTGGCGGAACTGCTGATGCGCCGCCATATCTGCGCCTCGAAGCGCAACATCGAGCGCCATTACCTGGGTGCTCGCCAACAGACACCACAGACGAGAGGTGAGGCATGACACTCCCAACCCCAGGCCAGCGTTTTCGTGATGCGGTCGCCAGTGAACATCCGTTGCAGGTCGTCGGCGCGATCAATGCCAACCATGCATTGTTGGCCCAGCGTGCCGGCTTCAAGGCGATCTACCTCTCCGGCGGGGGCGTTGCGGCCGGCTCGCTGGGGCTACCAGACCTCGGCATCAGTGGGCTGGACGACGTGCTGACCGACGTCCGCCGCATTACCGATGTGTGCGACTTGCCGTTGCTGGTCGACGTGGACACCGGGTTCGGTGCTTCGGCATTCAACGTGGCCCGTACCGTCAAGTCGATGATCAAGTTCGGTGCGGCGGCGATCCATATCGAGGATCAGGTGGGCGCCAAGCGGTGCGGCCATCGGCCGAACAAGGAAATTGTCAGCCAGCAGGAAATGGTTGACCGGATCAAGGCCGCGGTCGATGCACGCACCGATGACAGCTTCGTGATCATGGCGCGAACCGATGCGTTGGCCGTGGAAGGCCTGGATGCGGCGCTTGAGCGGGCCCAAGCCTGCGTCGAGGCCGGTGCCGACATGGTCTTTCCCGAAGCGATCACCGAACTGGCAATGTACAAGCAGTTCGCCGAGCGCGTCGGTGCGCCGATCCTGGCGAACATCACCGAATTCGGCTCGACACCACTGTACACCACCGATGAGCTCGCCAGTGCTGACGTCTCGCTGGTCCTCTACCCGCTCTCGGCGTTCCGCGCGATGAACAAGGCAGCGGAGAACGTCTACACGGCCATTCGCCGCGACGGCACGCAGAAGAACGTGGTCGACACCATGCAAACCCGCATGGAGCTGTACGAGCGCATCAACTATCACGCATTCGAGCAGAGTCTCGATGCGCTGTTCGCACAGAAGAAAGGCTGAGGTCTACCTCGCTGATTCGAATGACTGACTTTGCAGTATCCAGAACAAATCCAAGAAGGAGAGAGCAATGGCTGAAGCAAAAGTATTGAGCGGTGCGGGGCTGCGCGGGCAGATCGCCGGGCAGACCGCATTGTGCACGGTGGGCAAGGAAGGCGCGGGTCTGACTTACCGTGGCTATGACGTCCGCGACCTTGCCGCGCAGGCCGAATTCGAGGAGGTCGCTCATCTGTTGTTCCATGGCGAGCTGCCGAATGCCGACCAGCTGGCGCGTTACAAGGCGCGGCTAAAGACGATGCGCGATCTGCCGCAGGCGCTCAAGGAGGTGCTCGAGCGCATTCCCGCGACCGCACATCCGATGGACGTGATGCGCACCGGCGCCTCCATGCTTGGCAACCTCGAACCCGAGCTGAGCTTCGATCAGCAGCGCGACGTGGCCGAGCGGCTGATGGCCGCCTTCCCGGCGATCATGTGCTACTGGTACCGCTACAGCCATGACAACCAGCGGATCGACTGCAACAGTGACGAGGACACGCTGGGCGGGCACTTCCTCGCGCTGTTGCATGGCAAGAAGCCGAGCGAGCTGCACGTGAAGGTCATAAACGTTTCGCTGATCCTGTACGCCGAGCACGAGTTCAACGCCTCGACCTTCACTGCACGCGTCTGCGCCTCGACGCTTTCCGACCTCTATTCGTGCGTGACCGGCGCAATCGGCTCGCTGCGCGGCCCGCTGCATGGTGGCGCAAACGAAGCGGCAATGGACATGATCGAGCAGTGGAAATCGCCGGAAGAGGCGGAGCAAGGCATCCTCGGCATGCTCGAGCGCAAGGACAAGATCATGGGCTTCGGTCATGCCATCTACAAAGAGTCTGACCCCCGCAACGAGGTGATCAAGGTCTGGGCGAAGAAGCTTGCCGACGAGGTGGGCGACACCGTGCTCTACCCGGTATCGGTCGCAGTCGACGAAACCATGTGGGCGCAGAAGAAGCTTTTCCCGAACGCTGACTTCTACCATGCCTCGGCGTACCACTTCATGGGCATTCCCACCAAGCTGTTCACCCCGATCTTCGTTTGCTCGCGGGTCACTGGCTGGGCGTCCCACGTGTTCGAACAGCGCAGCAACAACCGCATCATCCGGCCAAGCGCCGACTACATCGGCCCGGAGCAGCGCAAGGTCGTCCCGCTCGCCGAGCGTTGACGGGCAACGGGGAGCCCGAGCGCTCCCCGGACATGCACACACAGAATCGAGTCTTTCCGGCATGAATACAGAACACCGCAAACCTTTGCCCGGCACGCCGCTGGACTACTTCGACACCCGCGCCGCCATCGAGGCCATCCAGCCGGGTGCCTACGACACGCTGCCCTACACCTCGCGTGTACTGGCCGAGCAGCTGGTGCGTCGTTGCGATCCCGAACTACTGGGCGATGCGCTGCGGCAGATCGTCGAGCGTCGGCGCGACCTCGATTTTCCCTGGTATCCGGCGCGTGTGGTCTGCCATGACATCCTCGGGCAGACGGCGCTGGTGGACCTGGCCGGCCTGCGCGATGCCATCGCCGAGCAAGGCGGTGACCCGGCTAAGGTCAATCCGGTCGTACCGACTCAGCTGATCGTCGACCATTCGCTGGCGGTGGAGTACGCCGGCTTCGACCCCGAGGCGTTCGAGAAAAACCGGGCGGTCGAGGAGAGGCGCAACGAGGACCGTTTCCACTTCATCGAGTGGACCAAGACCGCGTTCAAGAACGTCGACGTGATCCCGGCTGGCAACGGAATCATGCACCAGATCAATCTGGAGAAGATGAGCCCGGTAATCCAGGCGCGCGGTGGCGTGGCCTTCCCGGATACCTGCGTCGGCACTGACTCGCACACTCCCCATGTCGATGCGCTGGGCGTAATCGCTATTGGCGTCGGGGGTCTGGAAGCCGAAACCGTGATGCTCGGCCTGCCGTCGATGATGCGCCTGCCGGACATCGTCGGTGTACGCCTGACCGGCAAGCGTCAGCCGGGCATTACCGCCACCGATATCGTCCTCGCGCTGACCGAGTTCCTACGCAAGGAGCGGGTCGTCGGCGCCTGGGTCGAGTTCTTCGGCGAGGGCGCCGACAGCCTGACCATCGGCGATCGCGCGACCATTTCCAACATGTGCCCGGAATACGGCGCCACCGCTTCGATGTTCTACATCGATCAGCAAACCATCGATTACCTCAAGCTGACCGGCCGCGAGCCGGAGCAGGTCGCGCTGGTCGAGCAGTACGCCAAGGAAACCGGCCTGTGGGCGACCGCCCTGGAAGGCGCCGAGTACGAGCGCGTGCTCGAATTCGACCTGTCCAGCGTGGTGCGCAACATGGCTGGCCCGTCCAACCCGCACAAGCGCCTGCCGACTTCGGCGCTGCACGAGCGCGGCATTGCCGACGAGGTCAAGCTGGCCGCAGCGCGTGCTGAAGAAGCCGAAGGTCTGTTGCCGGATGGTGCGGTGATCATCGCGGCCATCACCAGTTGCACCAACACCTCCAATCCGCGCAACGTGGTTGCGGCTGGTCTCCTGGCGAAGAAGGCCAATGAGCTGGGGCTGGCGCGCAAGTCCTGGGTGAAGACATCTTTCGCGCCAGGCTCCAAGGTCGCCAAGCTGTATTTGGAAGAGTCGGGGCTGCTGCCGGAGCTGGAGAAACTCGGTTTCGGCATCGTCGCTTATGCCTGCACCACCTGTAACGGGATGTCCGGCGCGCTGGATCCGAAAATCCAACAGGAAATCATCGACCGTGACCTGTATGCCACGGCAGTGCTGTCCGGCAACCGTAACTTCGACGGCCGCATCCACCCCTACGCCAAGCAGGCGTTCCTGGCCTCGCCGCCGCTGGTGGTGGCCTACGCCATCGCCGGCACCGTGCGCTTCGATATCGAACAGGACGTGCTGGGCACCGACAAGAACGGCAACCCGGTCACCCTGAAGGACCTCTGGCCATCCGACGAGGAGATCGACGCCATCGTCGCCGCGTCGGTCAAGCCGGAGCAGTTCAAGCAGGTCTACATCCCGATGTTCGACCTGGGCAACATCGAGGAAGCCAAGAGCCCGCTGTACGACTGGCGCCCGATGTCGACTTACATTCGCCGCCCGCCGTACTGGGAAGGTGCGCTGGCTAACGAGCGCACCTTGAAGGGCATGCGCCCGCTGGCGATCCTGCCGGACAACATCACCACCGATCACCTGTCACCCTCCAACGCCATCCTGCTGGATTCGGCCGCCGGGGAATACCTCGCCAAGATGGGCCTGCCGGAGGAGGACTTCAACTCCTACGCGACCCACCGTGGCGACCACCTGACCGCGCAGCGCGCGACCTTTGCCAACCCGCAGCTGGTCAATGAAATGGCCGTGGTCGATGGTCAGGTGAAAAAGGGTTCGCTGGCGCGTGTCGAGCCGGAAGGCAAGGTCATGCGCATGTGGGAAGCGATCGAAACCTACATGAACCGCAAGCAGAACCTGATCATTGTCGCCGGTGCCGACTACGGTCAGGGCAGCTCGCGTGACTGGGCGGCCAAGGGCGTGCGCCTGGCGGGTGTCGAAGTGATCGTGGCCGAAGGCTTCGAGCGTATTCATCGCACCAACTTGGTCGGCATGGGCGTGCTGCCGGTTGAGTTCAAGTCGGGCACCACGCGCCTGACCTTGGGCCTCGACGGCACCGAAACCTTCGATATCGAAGGCGATCTGTCGCCGCGCTGCGACCTGACCCTGGTCATTCACCACAAGAGCGGTGAAGAAACCCGTGTCCCGGTCACCTGCCGCCTCGACACTGCTGCCGAAGTCAGCGTGTATCAGGCTGGCGGCGTGCTGCAGCGCTTCGCCAAGGATTTCCTCGGTCAGGCTTGACCGTTCGGTCTCGTAGGGTGGATGGCGCTTTTTCCATCCACCGCATCAACCTCGCGGTGGATCGGTGAAACGCCGCCCACCCTACGGCCCATCCATTTCTTAGCCAGGACTCACTCATGGCTCATCAATCCCAGATCAAGATTCCCGCCACCTACATGCGTGGCGGCACCAGCAAGGGCGTGTTCTTTCGCCTGCAGGACCTGCCGCAGAGCTGCCAGGAGCCGGGCGCTGCACGCGACAAGCTGTTCATGCGCGTAATCGGCAGTCCCGATCCCTATTCGGTGCACATCGACGGCATGGGCGGCGCCACGTCCAGCACCAGCAAATGCGTGATTCTGTCCAAGAGCACCCGGCCCGATCATGACGTCGAGTACCTCTACGGCCAGGTGTCGATCGACAAGCCCTTCGTCGACTGGAGCGGCAACTGCGGCAACCTTTCAACCGGCGCCGGCGCCTTCGCGCTGCATGCTGGCCTGGTGGATGCCGATCGCATTCCGCAGAACGGCACCTGTGTGGTGCGGATCTGGCAGGCCAACATTGGCAAGACCATCATTGCCCACGTGCCGGTTGTCGACGGGCAGGTACAGGAAACCGGCGACTTCGAGCTGGACGGCGTGACCTTTCCTGCCGCCGAGATCGTGCTCGACTTCCTTGATCCCTCCGACGATGGCGAGGAGGGCGCTTCGATGTTCCCCACCGGCAACCTGGTCGACGATCTGGAGGTGTCCGGCATCGGCACGCTAAAGGCGACCATGATCAGCGCGGGCATCCCGACGGTTTTCGTCAATGCCGAGGACATCGGCTATCAGGGCACGGAGTTGCGCGAGGACATCAACGGCGACCCGGCGCAGCTCGCGCAGCTGGAGTCTATTCGTGTCGCTGGCGCGCTGCGCATGGGCCTGATCAAGACCGCGGCAGAGGCGCTGACCCGCCAACACACGCCGAAGGTTGCGTTCGTTTCGCCGCCGAAGAGCTATCGTGCGTCGTCCGGCAAGACCATTGAAGCGGGCGAGGTGGATCTGCTGGTTCGGGCACTGTCCATGGGCAAGCTGCACCACGCGATGATGGGTACTTGTGCCGTGGCCATCGGTACGGCGGCGGCCGTGCCGGGCACGCTGGTCAATCTTGCTGCAGGCGGCGGTGAACGCCACGCCGTGCGCTTCGGGCATCCGTCCGGCACGCTGCGCGTCGGAGCCGAGGCGAAACAGGTCGACGGCCAGTGGACCGTTACCAAGGCGATCATGAGTCGCAGCGCGCGAATATTGATGGAGGGTTGGGTGCGCGTGCCAGGCGACGCGTTCTGATGGACTTTCGAGCGCCGGCCAGTGAATTCTTCTAGCTGAAAAACGCAAAAAGTCCGCACCAAGCGGACTTTTTGTTGTCTAGCGAAGCGGCGGTTATTTGAGTCGACGTTCGACGCCTTTTTCCACGAGGATCTTTGCGGAGATTTCCTCGACAGAGAAATGGGTCGAGTTGATGTAGTTGATGTTCTCGCGACGGAAGAGATTCTCCACCTCGCGAACTTCGAACTCGCACTGAGCGAAACTGGCGTAACGACTGTTGGGTTTACGCTCGTGGCGAATGGCAGCGAGGCGGTCGGGGTCGATGGTCAGGCCGAACAGCTTGTCGCGATGCGTCTTGAGCGCGTTCGGCAGCTGCAGCCGCTCCATGTCGTCTTCGGTCAGCGGGTAATTCGCAGCGCGGATGCCGTACTGCATGGCCATGTACAGGCAGGTGGGCGTTTTGCCGCACCTGGATACGCCGACCAAAATGAGATCGGCCTTGTCGTAGTAGTGCGTACGGGCACCGTCATCGTTGTCCAGGGCGAAATTGACAGCGTCGATTCGCTCCATGTAGTTCGCGTTGTGGCTGATCGAGTGGGATTTACCCACGGAATAGGAGGAACGTGACATCAGCTCATGTTCCAACGGAGCAAGGAAAGACGAAAAGATGTCGATCATGAAGCCATTCGACTCGGCGAGAATGTCCCGAATCTCCTGGTTGACCAGCGTGTCGAAGATGATCGGCCGCGCCCCGTCGTTTTCCGCCGCCTTGTTTATTTGCTGTACCATTGCCCGCGCTTTTTCGGCCGTATCAATATACGGGCGGGTAAGTTTGGTGAAGCTGATCGTTTCGAACTGTGCCAACAAGCTCTGGCCAAGCGTTTCGGCCGTGATTCCGGTGCCGTCGGAGATAAAGAAAGCAGTTCGTTTCATTGCGCCTGGGACCTTAAGTCAAGAACGGTTCTCAGCTATAGTAGGCCCCTTCGCCGAGCCTCGATTGGCGGGCATTGTCACTCATTTCGCAGGGCCAGGCCACCGTGCTCCGGACGGGCACGAACCGAGTTTCCAACACAACGTGGAGAGATCACCTTGGTAGAGTACGTAGTTTCCCTCGATAAGCTCGGCAATCATGATGTTGAGCGTGTAGGGGGCAAGAACGCCTCCCTGGGCGAGATGATCAGCAACCTGGCAGGCGCCGGTGTATCGGTGCCAGGTGGTTTCGCCACTACGGCTCAGGCGTACCGTGATTTCATGGAGCTCAGCGGGCTGAACGAGCAGATACACGCGCTGCTCGATGCGCTGGACGTCGATGACGTCAATGCCCTTGCCAAAGCCGGCTCGCAGATTCGCGGATGGGTAATGGAAGCGGAGTTCCCGCCTCAACTCGACGCGGATATCCGCACTGCCTTCGCTGAAATGGCTGCCGGTAACGACAACATGGCAGTGGCCGTTCGCTCCTCAGCCACTGCGGAAGACTTGCCGGACGCGTCGTTCGCCGGGCAACAGGAAACGTTCCTCAATATCCGTGGCGTCGACAATGTTATCCGCGCCACCAAGGAAGTCTTCGCCTCCCTGTTCAACGATCGCGCTATCGCCTACCGCGTGCACCAGGGCTTCGACCACAAGCTGGTTGCGCTGTCAGCCGGCGTTCAGCGCATGGTGCGCTCTGAGACTGGCACCGCCGGCGTGATGTTCACCCTCGACACCGAGTCGGGTTTCCGCGACGTCGTCTTTATTACCGGTGCGTACGGTCTTGGCGAGACCGTTGTTCAGGGCGCAGTCAACCCAGACGAGTTTTACGTACACAAGCACACCCTGCAGTCCGGTCGGCCGGCGATCCTGCGCCGTAACCTCGGCAGCAAGGCGATCAAGATGGTCTATGGCGAAGAAGCCCGTGCCGGCAAGTCGGTCAAGACGGTCGACGTCGACCAGGCCGAGCGCATGCGTTTCTGCCTGACTGATGAAGAGGTCACTAATCTCGCCAAACAGGCGATGATCATCGAGCAGCACTACGGTCGTCCGATGGATATCGAATGGGCGAAAGATGGTGACGACAATCAGCTTTATATCGTCCAGGCCCGCCCGGAGACGGTGAAGAGCCGCAGCAGCGCCAATGTCATGGAGCGCTACTTGCTGAAGGAGAAGGGCAAGGTCCTGGTCGAGGGCCGAGCCATTGGTCAGCGCATCGGCGCCGGTCCGGTCAAGATCATTCGCGATGTTTCCGAGATGGACAGGGTCCAGCCGGGCGACGTCCTGGTTTCCGATATGACCGACCCGGACTGGGAGCCGGTGATGAAGCGCGCCAGCGCCATCGTTACCAACCGTGGCGGCCGGACCTGCCACGCCGCCATTATTGCGCGTGAGCTGGGTATTCCGGCCGTCGTCGGTTGCGGCAATGCCACTGAGCTGCTGAAGGACGGCCAGCGGGTAACGGTAACCTGTGCCGAGGGCGACACCGGTTTGATCTTCGAAGGCGAGCTGGGCTTCGACATTCGCCAGAACTCCATCGATGCCATGCCAGAGCTGCCGTTCAAGATAATGATGAACGTCGGCAACCCCGATCGTGCATTCGATTTCGCCCAGCTGCCGAACGAAGGCGTCGGCTTGGCCCGCCTCGAGTTCATCATCAACCGCATGATTGGCGTGCACCCGAAAGCGTTGCTGAACTTCGATGGGCTGCCTGCAGACATCAAGGGCAGCGTCGAGAAACGTATTGCCGGCTACGGCGATCCGGTCGATTTCTACGTCGAGAAGCTGGTCGAGGGTGTCAGCACGCTGGCGGCCGCGTTCTGGCCCAAAAAGGTCATCGTCCGGCTGTCTGACTTCAAGTCCAACGAATACGCCAACCTCATCGGCGGCAAGCTCTACGAGCCGGAAGAAGAAAACCCGATGCTCGGCTTCCGTGGTGCGTCGCGCTACATCAGCGACTCGTTCCGCGACTGTTTCGAGCTGGAATGTCGCGCGATGCGTAAGGTCCGCGACGAGATGGGCCTGACCAACGTTGAGTTGATGGTGCCCTTCGTACGGACTTTGGGTGAAGCGTCGCAGGTCATCGATATCCTTGGGCAGTTCGGCCTCAAGCGAGGCGAGAACGGGCTGCGGATCATCATGATGTGCGAACTCCCATCCAATGCGCTGCTGGCCGATGAGTTCCTCGAATACTTCGACGGATTTTCCATCGGCTCGAACGATATGACTCAGTTGGCGCTCGGTCTTGATCGCGATTCGGGCATCATCGCCCACTTGTTCGATGAGCGTAATCCAGCGGTCAAGAAGCTGCTGGCTAGTGCTATCGAGGCCTGTAACAAGGCTGGCAAGTACATCGGTATCTGCGGCCAAGGTCCATCCGACCATCCTGATCTGGCCAAGTGGCTGATGGAGCAGGGCATCGAGAGCGTCTCGCTGAACCCGGATTCGGTACTCGATACCTGGTTCTTCCTCGCCGATGCGGAGCTGAACTGAACTACCGTTCCGAGGCATGTACTGACCTCGGGCGGTCCCGATCCAGGCGCCGAGCTTCGCTCGGCGTTGCAGCTTCCTGCTCGTGGCTGCAGGAGCCGGTATCGCCAATTCTCTTAGGAGCGTCCCATGCAATACGTCACGCCCGATCTCTGCGACGCCTATCCAGATCTGGTCCAGGTCGTCGAGCCCATCTTCAGTAACTTTGGTGGCCGCGATTCCTTTGGTGGGCAGATCGTCACCATCAAATGTTTCGAGGATAACTCGCTCGTCAAGGATCAAGTCGAGTTGGACGGTTCCGGCAAGGTGATGGTTGTCGACGGTGGCGGATCCCTGCGCCGTGCACTGCTAGGCGACATGCTCGCCGAAAAGGCGGCGCGCAACGGTTGGGAAGGCCTAGTGGTTTACGGCTGCATTCGAGATGTCGATGTCATCGCTCAGACTGACCTGGGTGTTCAGGCATTGGCGACTCACCCCATGAAGACCGATAAGCGCGGCATTGGCGACCTGAATGTACCGGTCACTTTCTGTGGGGTGACCTTCCGTCCGGGCGAATACATCTACGCCGACAACAACGGCATCGTGGTCTCACCCGAGCCATTGAATATGCCGGAATAACCGGTGTTCGATCGCTCTCCGAGCCCGGCACTGCCGGGCTTTTTTACAGGCTAAACACATGCGACAGGTATGCAGTTGAGTCAGCTCGATCAGTCAGGATTGCTGCACGCTCTTGTGCTCGACGGGAAGGGTGGCGCACGCCAGGTTGGGTATGCGGATCTTGAGGCGCTGGAGCTGTCCGAGGCCGAAACCCTGTGGTTACATTGGGATCGCAGCGTGCCTGCCGCGCAGAAGTGGTTGCGCCAAGCCAGTGGGCTGAGTGGCTTTGTCTGCGACGTCTTGCTGGAAGAAAATACGCGACCCCGTCTGCTTAACCTACCCGACGACGAGCTGTTGCTCTTTCTGCGGGGTGTCAACCTCAATCCGGACGCCGAACCCGAAGATATGGTGTCGCTTCGTGTTTTCGCGGATGCCCGCCGCGTCATCTCGTTGCGTTTGCGACCGCTGCGCTCTACTGAGGTCGTTCGCGCCCAACTGGTCGAGGGAGCTGGACCGCGGACCTCGTCAGAAGTGTTGCTGGGCTTGGCCGACGCGCTCACCGAGCGTGTCGACGATCTGGTTAACACCTTGAGCGAGCGGCTGGATGGAGAGGAGGAGCGGGTGGAGGCCGACGAGCGCTACACGCCGCCGCAGGACAAGCTGCTCGCCCTGCGCCGCCAAGCGGCCAGCCTGCGCCGCTTCCTGCTGCCTCAGCGCGAGATTTACGGCCAGCTGACGCGTCATCGTCTGCCTTGGTTCGTTGCCGACGATACCGACTACTGGAACGAGTTGAGCAACCGCTTGATTCGCTATCTGGAAGAGCTGGAACTGATCCGCGAGCGAATCAACCTGGTGCTCGAAGCGGAAGAGCGGCGCATGCGCGAGCGGATGAACCGCACCATGTACCTGCTCGGTATCATCACTGGCTTCTTCCTGCCGTTGAGCTTTATCACCGGCCTCTTAGGCATCAACGTCGGCGGCATTCCAGGCGCTGAGTATCCGCTCGGTTTCGCGGCGGTTTGCGGGATCATCCTGGCAGTTGCCGGTTTCCAGTGGTGGCTGTTTCGCCGGCTGAAGTGGGTATAAGTGTGACTGCTTCCTCCCGTATGCCGTCTAGATGTGACATTCACGCGAGGTAATCATGCGCGATCCCTTCGAAGAGTCGCTGCGAGATCTACTCAATACTCAATCGGTACGCGATGACGAGGCCTGCCTCGACCGCGTGCTTAAAACCGCCAACCGTCAGGTGGGTGCTGGTGACCTGTTCGGCTTGATGGGGCATTGGCTCCAGGCGGCAATGATCGCTCTGAGCGGCAGCGCCTCGACAAAGTCCGTCGCTGCGCGCCGCAACCGTTCCCGTTCCACTATCGATAAGGCTGATTGAACATGGATATCGATCCCTGGAGCCAGAGTTTGTTTGGTGCGATGAGTGCGCTTTGGACGCCCATCGCTGCGTTCATACCACGACTGTTCGGTGCTTTGTTGGTCCTTGCGATCGGTTTGGTCGTGGCGAAAATTCTTGACGCGCTGCTGTCGAAGCTCCTCGCCAAGGTCGGCCTTGATCGCCTGGTTGCCGGTACCGGTGTGACCAAGCTGCTGGTCCGTGCCGGAATTCGCCTGCCGGTTTCGGCGCTGATCGGCAAGATTGTCTACTGGTTCGTGCTGCTGGTATTTCTTGTTTCGGCGGCTGAGTCGCTGGGTCTTGCCCGCGTGTCGGCAACCCTCGACATGCTTGCACTGTACGTTCCGAAAGTCTTTGGCGCCGCCGCGATTCTGCTTGCAGGGGTCCTGCTTGCCCAGCTCGTCAACGGCTTGGTGCGTGGGGCGGCAGAGGGCGTGGGGCTGGAGTACGCGAGCGGTCTGGGGCGAATCGCGCAGGGGCTGGTCATCATCATCAGCATATCCGTGGCGATCGGCCAGTTGGAGGTCAAGACCGAGCTGCTCAACTATGTGATCGCCATCGCCCTGATCTCCGTGGGCCTCGCTGTGGCACTGGCCTTTGGTCTCGGCAGTCGTGAGCTGGTTAGTCAAATTCTGGCTGGCATCTATGTGCGTGAGCTTTACGAGGTTGGGCAGCGCATCCGGTTGGAGTCGTTGGGCCTCGACGGCGAAATAGAAGAGATTGGAACGGCCAAGACATTGCTGCTGACCGATGACGGCGAATTGGTTTCGGTGGCTAACCGTGTACTGTTGGAGCAGCGCGTGGGCAGCCGTTAGGCCGGGTAATCTGTTAAAGTGCGCCGCCCCGATTCCTGTTTCCATATCGGCGTTTGCTACCCGACCGTCGGCTCGAAGTGTCTTGACCAAAGCCCAGCCTCTCGCCATGAACTATGACCCCCGCCAGCTATCCGATGAGGAGCTGGTGCAGCGCGCGCATACCGAACTGTTTCATATAACCCGGGCATATGAAGAGCTGATGCGGCGATATCAACGCACGTTGTTCAATGTGTGCGCCCGTTATCTGGGAAATGACCGGGACGCGGATGATGTATGTCAGGAAGTGATGTTGAAGGTGTTATATGGCCTCAAGAATTTCGAGGGTAAGTCCAAATTCAAGACATGGCTATATAGCATTACTTACAACGAGTGCATCACCCAATATAGGAAGGAACGGCGTAAACGCCGTTTGCTCGATGCCCTGAGCCTGGATCCGTTGGAAGAGGCGTCCGAGGAAAAGGCTCCGGTAATCAATGACAAAGGGGGGTTGGATAGATGGCTCGTCCACGTCAACCAAATAGATAGGGAAATTCTAGTTTTGCGCTTTGTCGCGGAACTGGAGTTTCAGGAAATTGCCGACATTATGCACATGGGTTTAAGCGCAACGAAGATGCGGTATAAACGGGCGCTGGATAAACTGCGTGAAAAATTTTCCGGTATTGCTGAAACTTAAGCGCTGATGGTTGTCGTATTGGTAGCGAACAGCGTTGGCTTACAGTTAACCGGTTTCCTTAGATTGTTCTGATTCTAACCACCAGATGGGGATTTACGGATGAAGCTTAAAAACACCTTGGGCGTTGCCATTGGCTCCTTGGTCGCCGCCACTTCTCTCAGCGCGCTGGCCCAAGGCCAGGGTGCCGTAGAGGTGGAAGCCTTCGGTAAGCATTACTTCACCGATAGCTCGCGCGATGTCCAGCGTGACGGCGAACTGTACGGAGCTGGCGTTAGCTACTTCCTGACAGACGACGTTTCCTTGGGCCTGTCCTACGGCGAATACCATGACCTGACCTCCAAGGATCCGGTCGGCGTAGATGGCCACAAAAACATCAAGGGTAGCCTGACGTCCCTCGATGCGACCTACCATTTCGGCGAGCCAGGCGTCGGCCTGCGTCCCTACGTATCGGCTGGTGCAGCTCACCAGAGCATTGGCCAGGCCAATCGCAGCGGTCGTAACCATAGCACCTTTGCCAACGTCGGCACGGGCGTGAAGTACTACTTCACCGAGAACTTCTTCGCCAAGGCCAGCGTCGACGGCATGTATAACATCGATGCTGACGAAGCCGAGTGGATGGCAGGCGTAGGTGTTGGCCTCAACTTCGGTGGTGGCGCCCAACAGCAGGTCGCTCAGGTCGAGCCGACTCCTGAGCCGGCACCGGCGCCGATCGTCGACACCGAGCCAGAGCCGGAGCCGGAGCTCGTTCGCGTCGAACTCGACGTCAAATTTGACTTCGATCGTGCCCAGGTGCGTCAGGAAAGCTACAGCGACATCAAGAACCTGGCTGACTTCATGCAGCAGTACCCGCAGACCAGCACGACGGTAGAAGGTCACACCGACTCCGTTGGTACTGACCAGTACAACCAGCGTCTGTCTGAGCGCCGTGCTCAGGCTGTCCGCGAGGTTCTGGTCAATCAGTACGGCGTCGAAAGCCAGCGCGTCGACTCGGTCGGCTACGGCGAAACCCGCCCGGTTGCTGACAACAGCACCGAGGAAGGTCGTCAAATCAACCGTCGCGTAGAAGCAGAGGTTGAAGCGCAGGTTCGTTGATCCGACCTGAGCTGATAAAAAAGCCCGGCACTGCCGGGCTTTTTTATGCCCGCCCGTTCGACTACCAGGCCGTGTGTTGCGATGTGATGGTGGGTTTTCGTTGAGGCGCTTGGGATGACAGCAGACTGATCGCTACGCAGCCAATGTGGCGCCGATCTTGGATTGAGCCAAAGAAAAAGCCCGCCGAAGCGGGCTTTTTCGTGACAACGCTTTTGCTTACACAGCTACCACGTCGATCTTGGCCTTGGCTGCTGATTCGCGGAACTCAGCAATCTGGTCGAAGCTCAGGTAGCGGTAGACATCAGCCGCCATGGTGTCAATTTGCGCTGCGTAGGTCATGTACTCCTCGACGGTCGGCAGGCGACCCAGGATCGAGGCGACAGACGCCAACTCGGCAGAAGCCAGGTAGACGTTGGTGGCATCGCCCAGACGGTTCGGGAAGTTACGGGTCGAAGTCGAGACGACGGTCGAGCCGGTTTCCACGCGGGCCTGGTTACCCATGCAGAGCGAGCAGCCCGGCATTTCCAGTCGTGCACCGGCGCGGCTGTAGATACCGTAATAACCTTCCTCAGTCAGCTGGTGCTGGTCCATCTTCGTCGGCGGGGACAGCCACAGACGGGTCGGCAGCGAGCCATCGACCTTGTCCAGCAGCTTACCGGCGGCGCGGAAATGGCCAATGTTGGTCATGCATGAACCGATAAAGACTTCATCGATCTTCTCGCCCTGAACGCTGGACAGCAGGCGAGCGTCATCCGGGTCGTTCGGCGCACACAGGACCGGCTCCTTGACCTCGGACAGGTCGATCTCAATGACCTCGGCGTACTCTGCGTCAGCATCGGCAGCCAGCAGCTGCGGGTTGGCCAGCCAGGCTTCCATCGCCTGAGCGCGGCGCTCCAAGGTGCGCGCATCGCCGTAGCCTTCGCTGATCATCCAGCGCAGAAGGGTGATGTTCGACTTCAGGTATTCGGCAATCGCCGCTTCCGGCAGTTTGATGGTGCAACCAGCGGCGGAGCGCTCGGCGGACGCATCGGACAGCTCGAACGCTTGTTCTACGGTCAGCTCGTTCAGGCCTTCGATCTCGAGGATACGGCCGGAGAAGATGTTCTTCTTGCCCTTCTTCTCGACGGTCAGCAGACCCTTCTGGATGGCGTAGTAGGGGATCGCATGCACCAGATCGCGCAGGGTAATGCCAGGCTGCATCTTGCCCTTGAAGCGCACCAGTACCGATTCCGGCATATCCAGCGGCATCACGCCGGTGGCAGCGGCGAAGGCAACCAGGCCGGAACCGGCCGGGAAGGAAATGCCCATCGGGAAGCGGGTGTGCGAGTCACCACCGGTACCGACAGTGTCCGGCAGCAGCATGCGGTTCAGCCAGCTGTGGATGATGCCGTCACCTGGACGCAGGGAAACACCACCGCGGGTCATGATGAAGTCCGGCAGGGTGTGATGGGTAGTGACGTCGATCGGCTTCGGATAGGCCGCGGTGTGGCAGAACGACTGCATGACTAGGTCAGCGGAGAAGCCCAGGCAAGCCAGGTCTTTCAGCTCGTCGCGCGTCATCGGGCCCGTAGTGTCCTGGGAGCCGACGGTGGTCATCTTCGGCTCGCAGTAGGTGCCCGGACGCACGCCTTTGCCTTCCGGCAGACCGCAGGCGCGACCCACCATCTTCTGGGCCAGGGTGTAGCCCTTATTGCTCTCAGCCGGCGCTTCCGGCTTCTTGAACAGATCGGACGGGCCCATGCCCAGCTCGGCACGTGCTTTTTCGGTCAGACCGCGCCCAATGATCAGCGGAATACGGCCGCCGGCGCGGACTTCGTCGAGCAGGACGTCGGTTTTCAGCTGGAAAGTGGTGACCAGCTCTTCGCTGCCGTGGCGACGGACCTCGCCCTTGTACGGGTAGACGTCGATCACATCGCCCATGGCCAGGTCCGAGCAATCGAACTCGATTGGCAGGGCGCCTGCGTCTTCCATGGTGTTGTAGAAGATCGGTGCGATCTTGGTACCGAAGCAGAAGCCGCCGGCCCGCTTGTTCGGCACGTTCGGGATGTCATCGCCGAAGAACCACAGTACCGAGTTGGTAGCGGATTTGCGCGAAGAGCCGGTGCCGACCACGTCGCCAACGTAGGCAACCGGGAAGCCCTTGGTCTTGAGTTCTTCCATCTGCTTGAGCGGGCCAACCGAACCGGGGACGTCGGGGTTGATGCCGTCACGAGCCATTTTCAGCATGGCCAGGGCATGCAGCGGGATGTCCGGACGGGACCAGGCGTCTGGCGCCGGCGACAGGTCGTCGGTGTTGGTTTCGCCAGCGACCTTGAAGACCGTCAGGGTCACTTTTTCAGCGACCGGTGCGCGATTCTTGAACCACTCGCCTTCGGCCCAGGATTGCAGAACGGCCTTGGCATTGGCGTTGCCAGCCTTGGCTTTCTCGGCGACGTCATGGAAGGCGTCGAACATCAGCAGGGTGTGCTTCAGTTGCTGCGCCGTGGTATCGGACAGTTCCGGGTCGTCCAGCAGTTCGACCAGCGTGACGATGTTGTAACCGCCTTGCATGGTGCCCAGCAGCTCGACGGCGTGTTGCTTGCTGATCAGCGGCGAGGAGGCTTCACCCTTGGCGATGGCGGCCAGGAAGCCGGCCTTGACATAGGCGGCTTCGTCCACGCCCGCCGGAACGCGGTTAGTGATCAGATCGAGGAGAAATTGTTCTTCGCCAGCTGGCGGATTCTTCAGAAGTTCGACCAGGCCTGCGGTCTGCTCGGCGTTCAGCGGCTGGGGCACGACGCCCTGGGCGGCACGCTCTTCTACGTGTTTGCGATAGGCTTCAAGCACAGTTATTACCCTCATCAGTGGTCCCTTGGGTGTCTCGGGACGCGCATCCGGAAGCTGTTTTCAAAGTTTTACGCCGGGCCGTGCCGGGTGCGCAGTGAGAGGGGATATGCGCACCCGATAATGCCGGTTCAACTGTGCTCGTGACGCTTTGAAAACAGCTTCTCTCGGATCGTGGCGCCGAAAACGGCGGGCCGATTCTACTGGAATGGGCTCGCAAAGTTAAGCACAAGGCCGCTGCGCCATCGCGGCCCGCTTGCTTTTCGAGGCTGGCGTTTGCCTCGCCAGGGGCCGTGGCTGTCGGGCGGTTGGCTGCCATGTCGCGCATTGCGCCGTGACCCGGCTTGGACAAAAGTCTAAGATGCACCGCCGTCGTCCAAACCTGCTTCGTCATGTCCAATCAGCGCATCAAAACACCTTGTGTCGGCTTGTGTTCCACCGTCTACGGCGATGTGGTCTGCCGTGGCTGCAAGCGCTTCCATCATGAGGTGGTGAACTGGAACGCCTACGATGAGACGAGCAAGCGGTCGGTCTGGCGGCGGCTGGAGCAACTGCTCGCGCAGGTGATGATGGCCAAGATCGAGATATTCGATGCCGAGCTACTGCGTCGTCAGCTGGAGGCGCGGCAAATTCGATTCGTTGCGGAGCAATCCCCGTATTGCTGGGCTTACCAGCTCATCGCCCGTGGTGCCCGTCTGATCCAGCAGCTCGAGGCGTACGGCGTCGTGCTCTTGCCCGAGTTTCGCGAATGGGATTTGCCAGACCTGCGTGACGCGGTGGATCGGGAGTTCTTCCTGCTCTCAGAAGCCCACTACCATCGCTACATAGCGCCCGGTTTGGTTTCGTTGGCCGAGTAGGCAGGCCTTCAGCGCTGGGCTACCAATTGTTCGAGGTGGCCGATGATGTCGTCGGGCTTGAGAACCAGCACGTCGCTTTCCAGCGCATCGAGTACGACTTCAGCAGTGTTGCCCATCAAGGCGCCGGAAAACCCGGTCCGTGCGACGGTCCCGATCACGGTAACGACTGCATTCAGTTGATGGCAGACGCGCGGGATCAAGGCGTCGGCAGGACCCTCTTGGATGTGTAACTGGCCGTCCGGGATGTTGAAGTCGGCCTGGAACTGCTTGCACGCGTTCCGGTAGCGCGCCTCTATCGTTTCCTTCAATTGGAAGGCCGGGTCCGCAGCCGATAGCATGGCGGTCGGATGAGCGCTGATGACATGCAGATTGCCCTCGGCCAGCGCGGCGATTTGATGGCCGTGGTGAATGATCGAGGCATGCAAGGTGCGGTGTTCGCTATCGGCATTGCCGACATCGACGGCGGCCAGCACATTACCGCCGGACCAAGGTGCTTCGGTCTTCACCATCAGCACCGGGCACGGGCAGTAGCGCATTAGCTTCCAGTCATCTGGAGTCAGCAGAGTGCGTTTTAGTGCGCTGTCCGGCACGTGTTGCTTGATTACGAGGCCGCAGCCTTCGGCCTGCTGAACCGCGATGACCGTCTGGTGCAGGTTATGCAACCAGCTTTGTTGAGTGCTGACTGTAAGTCCCTGGTCTTCCATCGCCTGGCGGACTCGGTTGAGGTAGGGGGTATGGTCGGCCTTGCTGTCGCACGCGAGCAGGTGCAGGCGGGCCTGGCTGAGGCTGGCGATCAGGCGTGCACGTTTCAGCGCCAGGTCATCCGGCTGATGGGGATCGACTACCACGAGGATGCAGCGAAGGGCTTGCATGATCGGCTCCTTGGTCCAGCGGCGTATCGTCACTATAGACAAGCGATGCACCGTTGAATCTGACGCACGTCAAATCAACCTGGCCGTTCCGGAAGGCCCCCGTATAATGCGCGGCTCGAAACGACTGCCTATTTCTTATGCGAACTGCCGATCCGATGCTGCCAGAACTCAACGATTTTCTTGGATGTGCCACGCCTCAAGCCTGGATCGACGTGGCGCTTCAGAATCAGGACGTGATGCTGATTGACCATGGCAATTGCGAGAAGAAGGCAGCCGGTACGGCGTTTCAGTTGATGTTTCGATACGTCGACAAGCCTGATCTGCAAAACAAGATGTCGCGTCTTGCACGTGAGGAGTTGCGGCATTTCGAACAGGTGCTTTCAATCCTGCGAAAGCGCGACATTGCGCTGCGCAACGTGGGCTCTTCACGCTACGCGGCGGGGCTGCGGGCGCTGGCTCGCAACGCTGAGCCCTATCGCCTGACTGACACGCTGGTGATCGGTGCCTTCATCGAGGCGCGATCGTGCGAGCGTTTTGCCGCGCTTGTGCCGCATCTTGACGAGGAGCTGGGGCGCTTCTACCACGGCTTGTTGAAATCGGAAGCCAGGCATTTCCAGGATTACCTGAAGCTCGCGTACCTGTACGGGGACGCTGCGGACATCGATGGGATGATCGAACGTTTCCGTGAGAAAGAACGTGAGCTGATCGAGAGCCCGGATGAGGCGTTCCACTTCCATAGCGGCGTGCCGCTGGCTGGTTGATTCAGCCCAGCGGGAAAGGTGCCTGGTGTGCGCCGGACGCGTCTATCTGTAGCGCCCAGCCCTGGCGGTCCCAATCGCCCAGCACGATACGCCTGGCTGGCCGGCCGTCGAGTTGCAATGGGTGTATGGCCGGGCGGTGCGTATGCCCGTGGATGAGTGTACTCACCTGATAGCGCTGCATGACCTCGGTCACTTCTTCGGGCGTGACGTCGACGATGTCGCTCGCCTTCATCCTCGTCTCGGTCTTGCTGGTCGAGCGCAGCTTCCCGGCAAGCTGCTGTCGCTTGGCGAGGGGCAGGCGGTGCAGAAGGAACAGGCTGATCGGATTACGTAGCCAGCGCTTGAGCCGCATGTAGCCTTCATCGCGGGTGCAGAGGCTATCCCCATGCATCAGCAAGACGCGTTCCCCGCCGAGGTGGGCGACATGCGGATCCACGAGCAAGGTGCAACCAGCTTGGCGACAAAAGCGCTTGCCTATCATGAAGTCGCGGTTGCCGTGCATCAGGTAGAGCTTCGTGCCACGTTCGCTCGTTGCCTTAAGCGCCTCCGCGATGCCTGTTTGAAACGCGGTCATTCCGTCATCGCCGACCCAGACCTCAAAGAAGTCGCCGAGGATATACAGCGCCTCGGCCTGGCTCGCGCGCTCGTCCAAGAACCGAAGAAACGCCCGGGCTATGTCCGGGCGTTCTTCTTCGAGATGCAGATCGGAAATCAGCAGAATCAACAGACGTTACTCGACGAGTTCGGCCTTCTCGATGATGACGTCCTCGACTGGCACGTCCTGATGGCCCGACTTCATGGTCGTGGGCACGGCCTTGATCTTTTCGACCACATCCATGCCCTCCACGACCTGGCCGAACACGGCATAGCCCCAACCTTGGACCGTTGGCGCGGTGTGGTCGAGGAAATCGTTGTCCTTCACGTTGATGAAGAATTGCGCGGAGGCCGAGTGAGGCTCCATGGTGCGGGCCATGGCGAGTGTGCCGGTCTTGTTGGACAAACCGTTGTTTGCCTCGTTCTTGATCGGTGCGCGGGTGGCTTTCTGCTTCATGCCCGGCTCGAAACCGCCGCCCTGGATCATGAAGTTACTGATCACGCGATGGAAAACAGTGCCGTCGTAGTGACCGCTCTTTACATACTCCTTGAAGTTGGCTGCGGTTTCCGGAGCTTTGTCTTCGAACAATTCGACCGAGATGACGCCATGGTTGGTATGCAGTTTGATCATTGAAGCCTTCCTTATCGGATGAATAATCGCGTCGGCGCTTGATGCGGCAGGCACGGTAATGAACTTCGCCGCAGCAGAGGCAGGCGCGGCCGGCCGCGTGGCTCTGTCAGGGGGTTGACGGGTCCGCTATGATAGGCGCTTTGATTTGGCCGGCCTACCCTGAGAAACGTTTACGCCTTCTGGCGCTCGGTCATGCGCGTTGAACCCTGTACCAAACGCTCTTGTACACGCTGCATTCGGATGTTCGATAGTTGATTCGCTGCGCTCACCCCTGAGCACGCATTCAGCAACCACTCCCCGAGTCGTCGGGCTTTGCCTGACCAGCATTTGTAAACCTCTCTGAGCCGCACATTCGCAGATCGCTAAGGACACCATGAGCAAGCCTGAGACTACCGCAGCCACCAACTTTCTCCGCCCAATCGTCCAGGCCGACCTGGAGTCAGGCAAGCATGCCAAGATCGTCACGCGCTTTCCGCCTGAGCCCAACGGTTACCTGCACATCGGTCACGCCAAGTCGATCTGCCTGAACTTCGGCCTGGCCAAGGAGTTCGGTGGCGAGTGCAATCTGCGCTTCGATGACACCAACCCGGCCAAGGAAGACCAGGAATACATCGACGCCATCAAGAGCGATGTCCAATGGCTCGGCTTCCAGTGGGCTGGGGAGGAGCGTTATGCCTCCAACTACTTCGGTCAGCTGCACGATTGGGCCATCGAGCTGATTAAGGCGGGCAAGGCCTACGTATGCGACCTGACGCCTGACCAGGCGCGGGAATACCGTGGCAGCCTGACGGAACCGGGAAAGAACAGTCCGTTCCGTGATCGCTCGGTGGAGGAGAACCTGGATCTGTTCGCGCGGATGAAGGCTGGCGAGTTCCCGGACGGCGCCAAAGCGTTGCGTGCAAAGATCGACATGGCTTCGCCGAACATGAACCTGCGTGATCCGATCCTTTACCGGATCCGCCACGCGCATCACCACCAGACCGGCAACGACTGGTGTATCTACCCGAGCTATGACTTCACCCATGGCCAGTCGGATGCCATCGAAGGCATTACGCACTCGATCTGCACGCTGGAATTCGAAGACCACCGGCCGCTGTACGAATGGTTCCTGGAGAACCTGCCGGTGCCGGCGCGCCCGCGTCAGTACGAGTTCGCTCGGCTCAACCTGAACTACACCATCACCAGCAAGCGCAAGCTCAAGCAGCTGGTCGACGAGAAGCACGTCAGCGGTTGGGATGATCCGCGCATGTCGACACTCAGCGGCTATCGCCGGCGCGGCTATACGCCCGCGTCGATCCGTACCTTCTGCGACATGATCGGCGTGAATCGCGCGGGCGGCGTCGTCGATATCGGGATGCTTGAATTCGCCATTCGCGAAGATCTGGACGCCAACGCGCCACGCGCCATGTGCGTGCTCAAGCCGCTGAAGGTCGTCATTACCAACTATCCAGAAGGTCAGGCCGAGAACCTCGAACTACCATGCCACCCCAAGCAGGACATGGGCGTACGCCAGTTGCCGTTCTCCCGTGAGCTCTACATCGATGCCAGCGATTTCGAAGAAGTCCCACCGGCCGGCTTCAAGCGCCTGATCCCTGGTGGGGAAGTGCGCTTGCGCGGCAGCTACGTGATCCGTGCTGACGAAGCGGTGAAGGACGCGCAGGGCAATATCGTCGAGCTGCGTTGCTCCTACGACGAAAACACGCTGGGCAAGAACCCGGAGGGCCGCAAGGTCAAGGGCGTCATTCACTGGGTTCCGGCCGCAGAAAGCGTCGAGTGTGAAGTGCGTCTGTACGACCGCCTGTTCCGCTCGGCCAACCCGGAGAAAGCGTCCGGTGAGAACGAAGAGCAGGGCGGCAGCTTCCTGGACAACATCAACCCCGAGTCGCTGGTCGTGCTCAAGGGGTGCCGCGCCGAACCGTCACTGGCTACCGCCCAGGCCGAGGATCGCTTCCAGTTCGAGCGTGAGGGCTATTTCTGCGTGGACCGCAAGGACAGTCGCCCCGACGCGCTGGTCTTTAACCGTACCGTGACGCTGCGTGATTCCTGGGGAGGCCAGTGATGGCGCTGTCGATCTACAACACCCTGACCAAGGCCAAGGAGCCGCTCAGGCCCCTGGTCGGCAACCAGGTGCGCATGTACGTCTGTGGCATGACGGTCTATGACTTCTGCCATATCGGCCATGCGCGAGTCATGGTGGCATTCGACGTGGTATCGCGCTGGTTGCGCCAGAGCGGTTACGAACTGACCTACGTGCGCAACATCACCGACATCGACGACAAGATCATTCGCCGGGCGCAGGAGAACGGCGAAAGCTTCGACGCGCTGACCGGGCGGATGATTGCCGCCATGCATGAAGACGAAGCCAGGCTCAATGTGCTGCGGCCCGACCTCGAGCCGCGTGCCACCGACCACATCGCCGGCATGCACGAGATGATCCAGACCCTGATCGACAAGGGCTATGCCTACGCGCCGGGTAATGGCGACGTCTATTACCGGGTCGGCAAATTCGCAGGTTACGGCAAGCTGTCGCGGCGCAAGATCGAGGACCTGAAGATCGGCGCGCGCATCGAAGTCGACGAGGCCAAGGAAGATCCGCTGGATTTCGTGCTCTGGAAAGCCGCCAAACCGGGCGAGCCGAGCTGGGAGTCGCCGTGGGGAGCGGGGCGTCCAGGCTGGCATATCGAATGCTCGGTGATGTCCACCTGCTGCCTGGGCGAGACCTTCGATATCCATGGCGGCGGGCCTGACCTGGTGTTCCCGCATCACGAGAATGAAATCGCGCAGAGCGAGGCTGCAACCGGCAAGCAGTACGCCAACGCCTGGATGCATGCCGGCGCCGTCCGCGTCGATGGCGAGAAGATGTCCAAGTCGCTGGGCAACTTCTTCACCATTCGCGAGGTGCTGGAAAAGTACCAGCCCGAAGTGGTGCGTTATCTGTTGGTGTCGAGCCACTACCGCAGCCCCATCAACTATTCCGAAGACAGCCTCAAGGAAGCCAAGGCTGCCCTGGAGCGCTTCTACAACGGGCTCAAGGGCCTACCAGAGGCAGTGCCGACCGGCGGCGAAGCGTTCGTCGAGCGCTTTGGCTCAGCCATGGACGATGACTTCAACTCACCGGAAGCCTGCGCCGTACTCTTCGAGATGATCCGCGAGGTCAATCGTTTGCGCGAGGCCGACGTCCAGGCGGCGGCAGGGCTGGCAGCCCGGCTCAGGTCGCTGGCTGCGGTGCTTGGAGTGTTGCAGCTGGAACCCGAGGTTTTCCTGCAAGCCGGAGCCGAGGGCAAAGTCGATGCCGCCAAAGTCGACGCACTGATCGCGGCGCGTCTTCAGGCACGTGCTGACAAGAACTGGGCGGAATCCGACCGCATCCGCGACCAGCTCACCGCGATGGGCGTCGTACTTGAGGACGGCAAGGGCGGCACGACCTGGCGCCTCGCTGAATAACCGTAGCGGGGCTTGCCGGTGCGTTTTCAAGACCGTGCCGGATACAGCCCTTCGGCGCGCAGGCGCTTGTACAGGGTGTTACGGCTGACGCCTAGCTGGCGTGCCAGGAGAGCGATATTGCCGTTGCAGGCCCGGTATTGATGGTACAGCGGCTGGTCGGCACAGATCGTAGCGTTGGTTGTGGCGGCCTTAGCGTCTCCGTTGTCGCAGTCGATATCCCTGAAAAAGTCGCCTGGTAGATGCTCTGGCCGTATGGCCTGTTCGTCGGCCAGTGCCAGTGCGACCTGGATGACGCTGCTCAGCTGCCGGATGTTACCCGGCCAGGGATGGGCATCGAACAGCCGCAGGACCTCGTCACTCAAACCCGCCACCTGGCGCCGCTCACGGTGCTGCTCCCAGACGCGCTGGAACAGCCAGCGCTTGTCCTTGCGATCACGCAGTGCGGGCAGCTCAAAACCAAAACCACTGACACGGTAGTACAGGTCCTGCCGGAAGCGGCCCCGCTCGACGTCGTCGCGCAGGCAACGGTTGGTTGCACAGATCAACCGAAAATCGACCGCATAAGCTTCGCCGCCGCCTAGTGGCTGGACGCAGCGGTCCTGCAGGACACGCAGCAATCTTGCTTGCAGGCCAAGGGGCATGTCGCCGATTTCATCAAGAAACAGAATGCCCTTGTCGGCCCTGCGAATCAGCCCGGTGCGGCCCTTTTGATGGGCGCCGGTGAATGCACCTTTTTCATAACCGAAGAGTTCCGACTCGATCAGCTCTGCCGGGATGGCTGCGCAATTGACAGGCACCAGCGGTGCGTCGCGCCGGGTACTTGCCTGGTGCAGCGAACGGACCATCACTTCCTTGCCGACGCCCGTTTCGCCATGAATGAGGATCGGGATGTCTTTTTCCAGCATCCGCTGGGCCTGGTTCGCCATCCTCTGGACGCCGGGGTCGCCATGTTCGATGGGCGCCTCGCGCGGTTTGGCGGGCGCGTTGCGAAAATCCCTGGCCTGGATGCGGGGGCGCTGCGGCCGCCGCACCAGTCCGTGGAAACGATGGCGGCCCAGGGCGCGCAGCAGGATGGGCTGGTCCTCGGGTTGGTTCTGCAGCTGCAGCAGGGGCATGTCGAACAGCTTGTCGATTGTCGTTCGGGCTATGTCCAGGCCCAGCAGGTTGTCCGCCCGCCGGTTGGCTGAAACGATCGTTCCGGCTTCGTCGAAGATCAGCAGGCCGGCCCACTGGCTGTCGAGGCTGTCCGGGCCGGTGTTGAAGGTCAACTGGAAATGCTCTTCGCGAAATAGGTTGAGGATCAGCCGGTTCTCCACCGCCTGGCTCATCATCTTGACCATGCCCAACGTATGCGACGGCGGCAGGTAGCTGTCGCTGGACACGTCAAGCACCGCGATCAGCTGCCGTTGCGCGTCGTAAATGGGTGAAGCCGCCCCCGAAAGGTAACGGTTGGCCTTGAGGAAATGTTCGTCGCGCTGGATATGTACCGCTTGGCCGCATGCGAGCGCAGTGCCGATGGCGTTGGTGCCGGTGTCTCGCTCCATCCAACTGGCGCCAGCGGCGAAGCCGCGGTGCGCTTGGCCGGCGAAGCGCTGGTCTCCCCAGCTCTCGAGCAACTGGCCGCCACTGTCGGCAAGCAGGATCAGGCAGCTCGAGTTGGCGAGGATATTCTCGTAATAGGGCAGCACCTCCTGTTGAGTGGTTTGCACCAGGCTGTGCTGACGTTCGAGCAAGGCGCTGACGTCCTGCGCGGCGGGGTTTCCGAAACTCGGCGGGCTCATCGGGTCGAGCCCGTAGCGTTCGCAGCGCTGCCAGGATTCCTGGATAAGCGCTTGGTGGGAGATGGACCGTGCCGGCTCTGCCATAGCGTCCTCTGGATCGATTTATTGTTGTTGTTTCGCCACCGGACTGCGGGCGTCCTGAACAGTTTTGTTCATTTCTGTTCACTGTCAATGTTCAGAAATGTTCATTTTGAACGGTTCGGAACGCTGCTGGCGCTGCTGAGGCCAGCGCTAGAGCGTTGCGCCTGGCCTGGCACGATAATCGCTCTTGTCGCATCCATAACAAGCAAAAGGATGCGACATGTCGCTCACGCTGGAGAAGGTCACCAAGACGGTCGACGGCCAGGTGCACATCGATGCGGTCAGCCTGAATTTCGACCCCGGCTCGTTCAACGTGCTGGTCGGGCGGACGCTGTCCGGGAAGACGTCGCTGATGCGTCTGATGGCCGGGCTGGACAAGCCGAGCAGTGGTCGCATCCTCATGAACGGTGCGGATGTCACGGGCGTACCGGTTCGCAAGCGCAATGTGTCGATGGTTTACCAGCAGTTCATCAACTACCCCACGCTGAGCGTTTACGAAAACATTGCCTCACCGTTGCGGCAGTCGGGCATGGCGAAGCCAGAGGTCGATCGTCGGGTAAGGGAGACCGCCGAGATGCTGCACATCGAGGCCTTTCTCGACCGCCTGCCGCTGGAATTGTCAGGTGGGCAGCAGCAGCGGACCGCCATGGCGCGCGCATTGGTCAAGGATGCCGATCTGGTCTTGTTCGACGAGCCTTTGGTTAACCTCGACTACAAGTTGCGGGAAGAACTGCGTCAGGAGATGCGCGAGCTTTTTCGTACCCGCCGGAGCATTGCCGTCTACGCCACGACCGAGCCGAACGAGGCGCTTGCCCTGGGCGGTACGGTGACCGTGCTGCACGAAGGCCACGTGATCCAAAGCGGTCCGACCGGCGCCGTTTACCACCGTCCGAGCCATATCCTTAGCGCGGAGCTGTTCTCCGAGCCGCCGATAAATCTGCTGCCAGGTCGAATCGGCGCCAACGAGGTGAGCTTTCAGGAGCGCTTGCATTTCCCGCTCAACGCCGACCTGCAGGCGCTGGAGGAGGGCTCGTACAGTTTTGGCGTACGCCCTAGCCACATCGGGCTCGTGCCGTCGAATGACGATGACCTGGAAGTCTCAGGTGTGGTCGAGCTGGCCGAGATCAGCGGATCGGAAACCTTCCTGCATGTGCGTAACGAACTCATGAGCCTCGTGCTGCACCTGCAAGGGGTGCACGACTACGCGGTGGATTCGCCGATCCGCATCTACATTCCGACCCATAAGTTATTCGTTTTCGATGCCCAAGGCCGGCTGGCCCAGGCACCGGCGAAACGTGCCTGAGGAAGCCCTATGGCCGAGATCCGATTGCAGAACCTTGCGCACAGCTACCGCTCGCAGCCGCGTGACGCGGCGGATTATGCGATCCGGGAGATGGATCACGTGTGGGAGCAGGGCGGTGCCTACGCCTTGCTGGGCCCGTCCGGCTGCGGCAAGTCGACTCTGCTGAACCTTATCTCTGGCCTGCTCAGCCCTTCGGAGGGGCAAGTGCTGTTCGATGCGCGCGAGGTCAACACGCTGTCGCCGGAAGAGCGCAACATCGCGCAGGTTTTTCAGTTTCCGGTCGTCTACGACACCATGACGGTGTTCGACAACCTGGCGTTCCCGCTACGCAACCAGGGCGTGCCGGAAGCCAAGGTCACCAGCCGCGTGCATGAGATCGCGGAGGTGCTGGACCTGCATCCGGTGCTCAAGAAGAAGGCGCGCAACCTCAGCGCGGACGAGAAACAAAAAGTGTCGATGGGGCGGGGGCTGGTGCGTGATGACGTCTCGGCAATTCTTTTCGACGAGCCGCTCACCGTCATCGACCCGCACTTGAAGTGGAAGCTGCGACGCAAGCTCAAGCAGATCCATGAGCAATTCAATATCACGATGATCTATGTAACCCACGATCAGCTAGAAGCCTCGACCTTCGCGGATAAGATCGCAGTGATGCATGGCGGGCAGATCGTACAGTTCGGAACACCGCGCGAGCTGTTCGAGCGGCCGCAGCACACCTTTGTTGGCTTCTTCGTCGGCAGCCCGGGTATGAATCTGATCGACGTCACAGCCGGGCCTGGCGGCGTCGATTTCGGGGAACAGCATGTTCCGTTGCCTGCGCCGGTACTGGCGCAGCTCCCGGAGCTCGGCGGCAGCCGGTTGCAGATTGGAATCAGGCCCGAATTCGTGCAGGTCAGTGATGAGGCCGGGGCAGGGGGCATGGCCGCCGAAGTGGTACGGGTAGACGACCTCGGCACGTACAAGATTCTCACGCTTCAGATGCAAGGCCGCCTGCTCAAGGCCCGGCTGCCGGAGGAGCAGACCGTGCCGAAGGGGCGCGCCTGGGTCGGCTTTCCTCAGCAGTGGTTGATGCTTTACGCCGATGATCGCTTGGTGGAGGCGCAGCCATGAACAAGGTTCAGGACAACCGCGCCTGGTGGCTAGTGCTGCCGGTCTTCCTGCTGGTGGCATTCAGCGCAGTGCTGCCGATGATGACGGTGGTGAACTATTCGGTGCAGGACATCTTCGATGCTTCGACGAGCTTCTTCGTCGGGGCGGATTGGTACCGGCAGATCCTCAACGATCCGAGGCTACACGACTCGCTGCTGCGCCAGTTCATCTTCTCGGCATGCGTACTATTGATCGAGATTCCGTTGGGCATCGCCGTCGCCCTGACCATGCCGACCCGTGGTCGTTGGACCTCGGTCTGCCTGATCGTAATGGCAATTCCGCTACTGATACCTTGGAACGTGGTCGGGACGATCTGGCAGATCTTCGGGCGCGCCGATATCGGGTTACTGGGCTACGTGCTCAACGAGCTGGGCGTCGACTATAACTACGCGTCCAACACCCGGGACGCTTGGGTCACGGTTCTGGTGATGGATGTCTGGCATTGGACATCGCTGGTCGCGTTGCTCTGCTACTCGGGACTGCGTGCCATCCCTGACGTCTACTACCAGGCCGCGCGCATCGACCGCGCCTCGGCGTGGGCCGTGTTCCGCCATATCCAGCTGCCGAAGCTTAAGAGCGTGCTGTTGATTGCCGTGATGCTGCGCTTCATGGACAGCTTCATGATCTACACAGAACCCTTCGTGTTGACTGGCGGCGGGCCAGGCAACGCGACGACCTTCCTCAGTCAGACGTTGACGAAGATGGCTGTGGGCCAGTTCGACCTGGGGCCTGCCGCGGCGTTCTCCCTGATCTATTTCCTGATCATCCTGCTCGTGTCCTGGCTGTTCTACACAGCAATGACGCACAGCGACCAGACGCGATAAGGGCCTGCCAATGAACCTGCGCAAGCGTGCGTTATTGATCCTCTATGTGGTGTTCCTGCTGGTGCCGATCTACTGGCTGGTGAACATGTCATTCAAGAGCAACACCGAGATCCTGGGTGGCCTGACCCTCTGGCCGCGGGGCTTCACGCTCGATAACTACCGCGTGATCTTTACCGACCGCAGCTGGTACAGCGGATACATCAACTCGCTTTATTACGTCTGCCTCAATACCCTGATTTCGCTGACGGTCGCGTTGCCGGCGGCCTACGCCTTTTCCCGTTTCCGTTTTCTCGGCGACAAGCACTTGTTCTTCTGGTTGCTGACCAACCGCATGGCCCCGCCAGCGGTGTTCCTGCTGCCGTTCTTCCAGCTCTATTCGTCTATCGGCCTGTTCGACACGCACATCGCCGTAGCGCTGGCGCATTGCCTGTTCAACGTGCCGTTGGCGGTATGGATTCTGGAAGGGTTCATGTCCGGTGTGCCAAAGGAAATCGACGAGACCGCCTATATCGACGGCTACAGCTTCCCCCGATTCTTCCTGAAGCTCTTCATCCCTCTCATTCGCTCGGGCATCGGTGTGACGGCGTTCTTCTGCTTCATGTTCAGTTGGGTGGAGCTGCTCTTGGCGCGCACGCTGACGTCGGTCGACGCGAAGCCGATCGTGTCCGTCATGACACGCACGGTGTCAGCTTCCGGGATCGACTGGGGCGTACTGGCCGCCGCCGGTGTGCTGACCATCCTGCCGGGCATGCTGGTGATCTGGTTTGTCCGCAATCACGTAGCCAAGGGCTTCGCCCTCGGTCGGGTTTAGGAGCGCACTCATGAATTGGATGGCCTGGACCCTGCCCACTGCGGTGTTTTTCACGGTGATCGGCCTGATGCTGGTAGCGATGAGCGCCTGGGAGCTTGCACGGCCCTGCACGCCGCGCAAAGGCTTTCTGCCGATCGTGACCACCCGCGGCGATCGCCTGTTCGTTGGACTTCTGGGCAGCGCCTATTGCCACCTCTTGCTGATAGGGCTGACCGACTGGAGCATCTGGATAGCGTCTGCGCTATCTGTCGTCTGGTTGTTTGCAGTGATGCGCTGGGGATGAGGCCAGGCGGCCTGTCCCGTTGAATAACCCAAAGGAGGTGTTTATGTTCGAAAACAAAAACAACACCCGACATGGCATGGCACTGACCGCCTTGCTGACGTTGTCTGGCATGGCGGGCACGGCCTGGGCCGACGCCTATGAAGACGCGGCGAAGAAGTGGGTCGAGTCGGAGTTCAATCCCTCGACACTCTCGGCCGAGGAGCAGATGGAGGAGTTGCGCTGGTTCATCAAAGCCGCTGAGCCGTTCCGTGGCATGGAAATCAATGTCGCCTCGGAAACCATCACCACCCATGAGTACGAGTCGAAAACCCTCGCCCGCGCCTTCAGCGAAATTACTGGGATCAAATTGCGCCACGACCTGATGCAGGAAGGCGATGTGGTCGAGAAACTGCAGACACAGATGCAGTCTGGCAAGAACATCTACGACGGTTACATCAACGACTCGGACCTGATCGGCACGCACTTTCGTTACGGCAAGGCCGTCGCGATCAGCGACATGATCGAAGGTGAGGCCAAGGAATACACCTTGCCGACCCTGGACCTCGACGACTTCATCGGTATCTCGTTCACCACGGGCCCGAACGGGAAAATCTACCAGTTGCCCGTCCAGCAGTTCGCCAATCTTTACTGGTTCCGTGCCGACTGGTTCGAACGTCCCGAGCTGAAAAAACAGTTCCAGGAGCTGTACGGATACGAGCTGGGCGTGCCGGTGAACTGGTCTGCCTATGAAGACATCGCTGAATTTTTCAGCAAACACGTCAAGGAAATCGACGGCCAGCGCGTCTACGGGCATATGGATTACGGCAAGAAGGACCCATCGCTCGGTTGGCGCTTTACTGATGCGTGGTTCTCCATGGCCGGTGCCGGCGACAAGGGATTACCCAACGGCCTGCCGGTCGATGAGTGGGGAATCAGGGTGGAGGATTGTCATCCGGTCGGCTCCAGCGTGGCGCGCGGCGGTGCAACTAACGGGCCTGCCGCTGTGTTCGCAACTCAGAAATATGTCGATTGGATGCGCGAGTACGCGCCGCCAGAAGCTCAAGGTATGACCTTCTCCGAATCGGGCCCGGTGCCTGCTCAGGGCAATATCGCGCAGCAGATCTTCTGGTATACGGCGTTTACCGCTGACATGACCAAGCCCGGATTGCCGGTGGTCAACGAGGACGGGACGCCGAAGTGGCGCATGGCGCCTTCACCGAAAGGGCCGTACTGGGAAGAGGGTATGAAACTCGGCTACCAGGACGCGGGCGCTTGGACCTTCCTCGACTCGACGCCAGAAAAGCGTCGGCTGGCGGCGTGGCTGTACGCGCAATTTACGGTCTCGAAAACGGTATCGCTGAAGAAAACGTTGGTGGGCCTGACCCCAATCAGGGAGTCGGACATCAACTCCGACGCAATGACCAAAGTGGCGCCCAAGCTGGGCGGGTTAGTGGAGTTTTACCGCAGCCCGGCACGAGTCCAATGGACACCAACCGGGACGAATGTGCCGGACTACCCGCGCTTGGCCCAGCTCTGGTGGCAATACATCGCCGAAGCTGCGAGTGGTGACAAGACGCCACAGGAGGCACTCGATGGATTGGCTGAGGCGCAGGACTCAATGATGGCGAGACTGGAGCGGGCAAAGGTCCAGCCTAAGTGCGGTCCGAAGCTCAACGAGCCGCGTGATGCTGAATACTGGTTCAGCCAGCCCGGCGCGCCCAAGCCGAAGCTCGACAACGAAAAACCCAAGGGGCAGACCGTTAACTATGACGAGCTGATCAAGTCTTGGGAGAAGGAAAGCTGATCGAAACGCTGGATGCGTATGGAACGGCACCCTGCTCGGGTGCCGTTTTCGTTTGGTCAGTCGTGAAGATGCTCGGCTGCGTGCAGGGTGTTTTCCAGCAGGCAGGCCCGCGTCATCGGCCCGACGCCACCCGGTACAGGCGTAATCCAACTAGCACGCTCTGCGGCCGGCTCGAACTCGACATCGCCGACCAGTTTGCCGTCCGGCTGTCGATTGATACCCACGTCGATGACGATGGCGCCGGGCTTGATCCACTCACCCTTTACCAGCCCGGTAATGCCGGTAGCGACGACGACCAGGTCGGCACGTTTCACATGCTCGGCCAGATCATGTGTGAAGCGGTGAGTAACCGTGGTGGTACATCCGGCTAACAACAGTTCGAGCGCCATCGGCCGGCCAACGATGTTGGATGCGCCGACAACCACCGCGTTGAGGCCGTGAAGATCGACGCCCGTGCTTTCCAGCAGCGCCATGATGCCCTTAGGCGTGCATGGGCGCAGCAATGGCATCCGTTGCGCCAATCGGCCAATGTTGTATGGATGGAAGCCATCTACATCCTTGTCGGGGCGGATTCGCTCCAACAACTGGGACGCATCGAGGTGCTTGGGCAAGGGAAGTTGCACCAAGATTCCGTCGATTGCGGGGTTCTCGTTTAGCTCCTCGATCAGCGCCAAGAGATCGGCCTGGCTGGTCTCGGCTGGAAGATCGTAGGCGGTGGAACAAAAGCCCACTTCTTCGCAGTCCTTGCGCTTATGTGCGACGTAGACCTGGGAAGCGGGATCGGTGCCCACCAGGATGACCGCTAGCCCCGGGACCCGTAGCCCCTCACTGGCGCGCTCGGCCACGCGACCAGCGATCTGCTGGCGAATGTTGGCGGCGATCGTTTTACCGTCGATCAATTGTGCAGTCATGTCGCTTGGCTAACCATAGAGTAGAGGAGAAAAAGGAGCGGCATTCTCGCACGGCGTTGCGGCCCGGCAAAGGCGACAAGGCAGCCGCGTCCCGTAACTCCTTTACCACGCTGAATTTTTTTGAAATTTGTTGTTGACGGCTTCATGGCCGGCCTTTAAGATTCGCCCCGCTTGTCGAGCACAGCTCGCTGCTGGGTAAGACGGCTTTTGAGGGCAACCGCTTTCAAGAGTCCGAGCTTGAAGTCTGCGCTCCAAACAGAATGCAGATGAAAGCGCCCGTAGCTCAGTTGGATAGAGCATCCGCCTTCTAAGCGGATGGTCGCAGGTTCGAGTCCTGCCGGGTGCGCCATTTGGACTCTGGCACAAGCGAAGCAATATGGTGGACGTAGCTCAGTTGGTAGAGCACAGGATTGTGGCTCCTGCGGTCGTGGGTTCGAGCCCCATCGTCCACCCCATATTCCGGAACGCCAGGCTGTGCCTGGCGTTTTCGTTTGAAGTTTTGCGGACGTGGTGAAATTGGTAGACACACCAGATTTAGGTTCTGGCGCCGCAAGGTGTGAGAGTTCGAGTCTCTCCGTCCGCACCATCATTTGACTCCAGCCCTTAAGTGGAATTAGGAGTTCCCTTAAGCCCCTATTCAGGGGCTTTTTTGTGCCCGTTAGACCCGTGCCGTGCATGGCATGCGCCAGCGCGCTTCTGCCCATTCCAATACGAAGGCGGTCTGGGCGGCGGGCTCGCGCGGCAATGTCAGTAAGCGCGGCGGTTGTGCGCTGTTATGGGGCTGTCGGACGGGGTGACTTCTGTCAGGCGAGCCACTAGAATGTTTGCCCATTCTGGGGCCGGAACGCCGGCTTATGTCTGTGCAACGAGGAAAATCCATGCAAGTTTCTGTTGAAAGCACCTCCGCTCTTGAGCGCCGTATGACCATTGGCGTGCCGGTCGATCGTATCGAGAGCGAAGTCAACAAGCGTCTGCAGCAGACTGCAAGCCGTGCCAAAATTCCGGGTTTTCGTCCTGGCAAGGTGCCGATGAGTGTCATCCGTCAGCGTTATGAGGCCGCCGCTCGCCAGGAGGCGTTGGGCGATCTGATACAAGCGACCTTTTATGAAGCCGTCGTTGCCGAGAAGCTGAATCCTGCTGGCGCACCGGCCGTTGAGCCAAAGGTCTTCGAGAAGGGCAAGGATCTCGAGTACGTTGCTACCTTCGAAGTGTTCCCCGAATTCAAGGTGGCTGGTTTCGAGGGCATCGAAATCGAGCGTTTGCAGGCCGAAGTGAACGACGCTGACGTCGATAACATGCTAGAAATCCTGCGCAAGCAGAACACGCGCTACGAGATGGTCGAGCGTGCTGCCGAAGACGGTGATCAGTTGAACATCGATTTCGTCGGCAAGATCGACGGCGAAGCTTTCGCAGGCGGCTCGGCCAAAGGTACTCAGCTGGTGTTGGGCTCTGGCCGCATGATCCCGGGTTTCGAGGAAGCTCTGATTGGCGCGAAAGCGGGCGAGGAGCGCGTGATCAACCCGACCTTCCCTGAGGATTACCAGAACCTCGACCTTGCCGGTAAAACCGCTGAGTTCACCGTGACCGTAAACAGCGTCGCTGCTGCTCAGCTGCCCGAGCTCAATGACGAATTCTTCGCTCAGTTCGGCGTTCAAGAAGGCGGCCTCGAGGGCTTCCGTGCCGAGGTCAAGAAGAACATGGAGCGCGAGCTGCGCCAGGCCATCAAGACCAAGGTGAAGAACCAGGTCATGGAAGGGCTTGTCACGGGCAATCCGATCGAGGTGCCGAAAGCGCTGGTCGACAACGAAGTCAACCGCCTGCGTACCCAGGCTGTGCAACAGTTTGGTGGCAATATCAAGCCTGACCAACTGCCGGCCGAGCTGTTCGAGGAACAGGCCAAGCGCCGGGTGGTACTGGGTCTCATCGTCGCTGAAGTCGTCAAGCAGCACGAACTCAAGCCTGACGATGCGCGCGTTCGCGAGCTGATTGAGGAGATGGCCTCTGCCTATCAGGAGCCTGAGCAGGTCGTGTCTTGGTACTACAAGAATGCTGAGCAGCTGAACGAAGTCCGCTCGGTTGTGCTCGAAGAGCAAGTTGTAGATACTGTTCTGCAGCAGGCTAAAGTGACCGACAAATCGGTTTCCTACGAAGAAGCAGTGAAGCCTGCGGAAGCCCCGCAAGCAGCTTGAGTCTCTTCAAATCGTTTGATGCACGTTCATAAGCCAGCCTAGTGCTGGCTTATGTCTTTGAGGCGTGACATAGGGAGTATCGTTGGACATGTCCGGCAATCCGTTTATGCAAGCACCCGATATCCAGGCCGCCGGTGGGCTGGTTCCGATGGTCATCGAGCAGTCCGCCCGTGGCGAGCGCGCGTATGACATCTATTCCCGGCTCCTGAAGGAGCGGGTGATCTTTATGGTCGGCCAGGTCGAAGACTACATGGCGAACCTGATCGTCGCGCAGATGCTGTTTCTCGAGGCTGAGAATCCTGAGAAGGACATACATCTCTACATTAATTCGCCGGGTGGTTCGGTAACCGCCGGGATGTCCATCTACGACACCATGCAATTCATCAAGCCAGATGTGTCGACCATCTGCATCGGCCAGGCCTGTAGCATGGGTGCGCTGCTGTTGACGGGCGGTGCTGCCGGCAAGCGCTACTGCCTGCCCCATTCGCGGATGATGATTCATCAGCCCCTAGGCGGCTTCCAGGGCCAGGCTTCGGATATCGAAATTCATGCCCGCGAAATCCTCACCATCCGTGAGCGTCTGAACAAGATTATGGCCCAGCATACCGGTCAGCCAATGGAAATCATCGCTCGCGATACGGACCGCGATAACTTCATGAGCGGTGAGGAAGCTGTCAAATATGGGCTGATCGACCAGGTATTGGCTCAGCGCCAGATGGCGAGTTGACCTCGCCTTCATGGCGATGCCCGGCTGTACCCGGGGCTTGAAAAAGCCCTCGAATGCCTTCATCTTGTGTTTCAAGCCTTCCCCGATTGGATCGATCGAATGACTGACACCCGCAACGGCGAGGACTCCGGCAAACTGCTTTATTGCTCCTTCTGCGGCAAGAGCCAGCATGAAGTGCGCAAGTTGATTGCCGGCCCCTCGGTTTTTATCTGTGACGAGTGCGTCGACCTGTGCAATGACATCATCCGTGAGGAGGTGCAAGAAGCCCAGGCCGAAAGCAGCGCGCAAAAACTGCCTGCGCCAAAGGAGATCAGCGGCATTCTCGACCAGTACGTCATTGGTCAAGAGCGTGCTAAGAAGATTCTGGCCGTGGCTGTTTACAACCACTACAAGCGTCTCAATCAGCGCGACAAGAAGGAAGAGGTCGAGCTGGGCAAGAGCAATATCCTGCTCATCGGGCCGACTGGCTCGGGTAAGACGTTGCTGGCCGAAACACTGGCGCGTCTGCTCAATGTCCCCTTCACCATTGCCGATGCCACCACGCTTACCGAGGCTGGTTACGTGGGTGAGGATGTTGAGAACATCATCCAAAAGCTACTGCAGAAGTGCGACTACGATGTGGAAAAGGCCCAGATGGGTATTGTCTACATCGATGAAATCGACAAGATTTCCAGAAAGTCGGATAACCCCTCGATCACCCGCGATGTATCGGGCGAGGGCGTGCAACAGGCGCTGCTCAAGCTGATCGAGGGCACGGTAGCCTCAGTTCCGCCACAAGGCGGCCGCAAGCATCCTCAGCAGGAGTTCCTGCAGGTCGATACACGCAACATACTGTTCATTTGTGGCGGTGCGTTCGCGGGTCTCGAAAAGGTGATTCAGGGTCGCTCGACGCAGGGTGGGATTGGGTTCAATGCCGAGGTTCGTAGCAAGGATCCAGGCAAGAAAATCGGAGAGTCGCTGCGTGCAGTGGAGCCTGATGATCTTGTGAAGTTCGGGTTGATTCCGGAGTTTGTAGGGCGCTTGCCGGTCATCGCTACTCTTGACGAGCTGGACGAAGCGGCGTTGATCCAAATTCTCACCGAGCCCAAGAATGCACTGACAAAGCAATACGCCAAGCTGTTCGAGCTGGAGGGTGTTGACCTGGAGTTCCGCACTGACGCGCTCAAGGCGGTTGCTGGTCGTGCGCTGGAGCGCAAGACCGGTGCTCGAGGGTTGCGCTCGATCCTCGAAGGTGTGCTGCTGGATACCATGTATGAGATTCCTTCCCAGAAGGACGTCAGCAAGGTGGTGATCGACGAGAGCGTGATCGAAGGCACGTCTCAGCCGCTGCTGATCTACGAAAGCAGCGAGCCGCCAGCAAAGGCTGCGCCTGACGCGTGATAAAACAAAGGGGCCTCCGGGCCCCTTTGCATTTCTGCGTCGTCCTTGTTTTTTGCCATGGGCGCCCTCATCTTTGCTTCAAGGGTGTTCCCCCGTTCACGCCGTATGGCCGTCGTAGAGCTGAATGTTATGAAGACAACCATCGAATTGCCCCTCTTGCCACTGCGTGATGTCGTCGTCTATCCGCACATGGTGATTCCGCTGTTCGTTGGCCGAGAGAAGTCCATCGAGGCCCTCGAAGCGGCCATGGCGGGCGACAAGCAGATCCTGCTCTTGGCCCAGAAAAATCCGGCGGATGATGATCCTGCCGAAGACGGCCTCTATCGCGTCGGAACCGTCGCGACAGTCCTACAGCTACTCAAGTTGCCCGATGGCACCGTGAAGGTGCTGGTAGAAGGCGAGCAGCGCGGCGTAATCGACCGCTTCTTCGATGTCGAGGATCATTGCCGCGCTGAGGTTGAGCTGATCGACGAATCGGAAATCGACGAGCGCGAAGGTGAGGTGCTGACTCGCAGCTTGCTTAGCCAGTTCGAGCAATATGTTCAATTGGGCAAGAAGGTGCCGTCGGAGGTGCTGTCGTCACTCGCAAGCATCGACGAGCCGGCCCGCCTCGTCGATACCATGGCGGCGCACATGGCGCTGAAGATCGAACAGAAGCAGGCGATTCTCGAAATCACCGATCTTTCGGAGCGTGTCGAGCATGTCCTGGCGCTACTCGATGCAGAGATTGACCTGTTGCAGGTGGAAAAGCGCATTCGCGGGCGCGTGAAGAAGCAGATGGAGCGAAGCCAGCGCGAGTACTACCTGAACGAGCAGATGAAAGCCATTCAGAAAGAGCTTGGCGATATCGATGAGGGCCATAACGAGATCGACGATCTCAAGAAGCGAATCGAGAGCGCGGGCTTACCCAAGGATGCGCATGCCAAGGCGACCGCAGAGCTGAACAAGCTCAAGCAGATGTCGCCGATGTCGGCTGAAGCCACGGTGGTGCGGACCTATATCGACTGGCTGGTTAACGTACCCTGGAAAGCCGCTAGTAAAGTTCGGCTGGATCTGCAGAAAGCCGAAGAAGTGCTGGATGCCGATCATTACGGCCTTGAGGAGGTGAAAGACCGCATTCTTGAGTATCTCGCCGTGCAAAAGCGGGTCAAGAAACTCAAGGGGCCGGTTCTCTGCCTGGTTGGACCACCGGGAGTCGGGAAGACGTCTCTGGCGGAGTCCATCGCCCGTTCCACCAACCGCAAATTCGTCAGGATGGCGCTTGGTGGTGTGCGTGACGAGGCTGAAATCCGAGGCCATCGTCGTACTTACATTGGCTCGATGCCGGGCCGGCTGATTCAAAAACTGAGCAAGGTAGGCGTCCGCAACCCGCTGTTCCTGCTCGACGAAATTGACAAGATGGGCAACGACATGCGCGGAGATCCGGCGTCAGCGCTCCTTGAGGTTCTTGATCCCGAGCAGAATCATAATTTCAACGACCACTACCTTGAGGTCGATTACGACCTGTCGGATGTGATGTTTCTCTGTACCGCGAACTCGATGAACATCCCGGCACCCTTGCTTGACCGAATGGAGGTCATCCGTCTGCCGGGCTATACCGAGGACGAAAAGATCAATATTGCCAACCGCTACCTGGTGCCGAAGCAGGTCGCTGCCAACGGCTTGAAGAAGACTGAGCTGGTGTTCGAGGAAGAGGCGCTGCGCGATATCGTGCGGTATTACACTCGCGAAGCAGGCGTCCGTAGCCTGGAACGCCAGTTGGCGAAGGTGTGCCGGAAGGTCGTCAAGGAGCACGCGGCCGAGAAAAAATTCAAAGTCGAAGTGGATGCTGCTTCGCTCGAGCACTACCTGGGCGTACGCAAGTTTCGCTATGGGCTAGCCGAGCAGCAGGACCAGGTCGGCCAGGTGACCGGTCTTGCCTGGACGCAGGTTGGAGGCGAGTTGTTGACCATCGAAGCGGCTGTCGTGCCGGGTAAGGGACGCCTGACGAAGACCGGCTCACTGGGCGACGTAATGGGCGAATCCATTACTGCAGCGTTGACTGTTGTGCGCAGTCGTGCGCAGAGCTTGGGCATCGCTGCCGATTTCCATGAGAAGCAGGATATTCATATTCACGTGCCTGAAGGTGCTACACCCAAGGACGGTCCGAGTGCCGGTATCGGCATGTGCACCGCGCTCGTTTCCGCGCTGACGCAGATACCAGTGCGTGCTGAAGTGGCAATGACCGGGGAGATTACCTTGCGGGGTCAGGTGCTCGCTATTGGTGGCTTGAAGGAGAAATTGCTGGCCGCACATCGAGGCGGAATCAAGACGGTGATCATTCCCGAAGAGAATCAGCGTGATCTGAAAGAGATTCCTGAAAATATTAAGCAGGACCTGCTGATTAAACCGGTCAAGTGGATTGACGAAGTCCTTCAAATTGCGCTGCAATACGCGCCGGAGCCCTTACCTGATGCGGCTCCCGACATTGTTGCAAAGGAAGACAAGCGCGAGTCTGATTCCAAGGAGCGAATCAGCACGCATTAGTCTGGAAGGCTCTGTTGACATATTTTCGGCGCCCTTGATATAAACCGGCCCTTTGTGTCGCTGCTATTTCAGCACCGCTTTGCTTACACCAAAAATTAAAGACTCAACAGAAATAAGGGGACTTAGAGTGAACAAGTCGGAACTGATCGATGCTATTGCTGCATCTGCTGATATCCCGAAAGCTGTTGCTGGCCGCGCGCTGGATGCAGTAATCGACTCCGTTACTGGCGCACTGAAGGCTGGTGATTCCGTGGTACTGGTTGGTTTCGGTACATTCGCTGTCAAGGAGCGCGCTGCTCGCACTGGTCGTAACCCTCAGACTGGCAAGCCGATCAACATTGCGGCGGCCAAGATTCCGGGATTCAAAGCTGGCAAGGCTCTGAAGGACGCCGTCAACTAAGCGTTTTTCGATCCAGCCAGAAGTCAGTTCACTCTGGCCCTGGCCTGGAGTGGTGGTTCGAAGAGGGCGTGCCTGTTGCGCTCGGGCTTGGGGAATTCGGCCCAACTGCTCCAAAAGCTCCGCGAAGGCGCATCCCTGGATGCGCCTTTCTTTTATCCGGTTTCCAACCGCGCCGCAGTTCATGCCGCGCAGCTGTCTCCTGGGGGACGCATGCTTCAGAACATCAGGGATAACTCCCAAGGCTGGATTGCCAAGACCATCATCGGTGTCATCATCCTGTTGCTGGCGCTAACGGGGTTCGACGCAATCTTCAGCTCCGTCGGCAATAGCCAGAACGCTGCCGAGGTGAACGGCGAGGAGATCTCGCTTGAGGAACTCAACCAGGCCATGAACATGCAGCGCCGCCAGCTCGCTCAGCAGCTGGGCGGCGACTTCGATCCGTCGCTGCTAGACGACAAGCTTGTTCGGGAATCGTCGCTACGCGCCTTGATCGACCGAGCCCTGCTGCTGCAAGGTGCGCGCGATGCCGACTTTGCTTTCTCGGAGGCCGCACTGGATCAATTGATCTTGCAGACCCCGGAATTCACCGTAGACGGCAAGTTCGATGCAACGCGTTTCGACCAGGTCATCCAGCAAATGGGCTATTCCCGGATGCAGTTCCGCGAACTGCTCAAGCAGGAAATGCTTATCGGCCAACTGCGCGCGGGTATCTCTGGTTCCGGGTTCGTCACTGACGAGCAGATCGAACGCTTCGCCCATCTCGAGCAGCAAACGCGGGATTTCGCCACCCTTCGTATCGCAGCGGACACTTCAGCGGTTGAGGTCAGTGAAAGCGAGGCCCGCGAATATTACGAAAAGAATACGGACCGTTTTCGTTCGCCCGAGCAGGTGGTCCTCGAATACGTCGAACTGGACAAGGAGTCATTCTTCGATCAGGTCGAGGTTTCCGACGATCAGGTCGACGAGCTGTACAAGCAGCGTATCGCCAACCTTGGCGAACAGCGCCGGGCGGCGCATATCTTAATCGAGGCGGACGGCAGCAGCGACGGCCAGGCCAAGCAGAAAATCGAGGAGATCGCCAAACGCGTAGCCGCTGGTGAAGATTTCGCAGCGTTGGCCAAGGAGCTTTCGGATGACCCGGGCTCGGCGGGCGAGGGTGGCGATCTCGGGTTTGCCGGGCCTGGTGTCTATGACGCCGAGTTCGAAAAAGCCCTTTATGACCTCGAGCAGGGTCAGGTATCTGCACCTGTGCGGTCCGAGTTCGGTTGGCATTTGATCAAGCTGCTTGGCGTCCAGTCGCCAGAGGTTCCGTCGCTGGAGTCGCTGAAACCGGAGCTGGTTCGTGAGCTTAAGGCACAGCAGGTGGAGCAGCGTTTCGTAGAAGCCAGCAAGCAACTCGAGGACGCGGCATTCGAGTCGTCGGATCTTGCACAACCCGCTCAAGAGCTTGGTCTGCAAGTCCAAACGAGCGAAGCGTTCGGACGGGAAGGTGGTTCTGGTATTGCGGCGAACCGGCAGGTAATCCAGGCTGCATTCAGCGACGAAGTGCTGCTGGATGGCGCCAATAGCGAGGTCATCGAGCTGGATCCGGACACGGCGGTCGTGGTTCGCGCCAAGCAGCACTTGCAGCCCGAAGTGATGCCGTTCGACGAGGTCAAGGAGGGCATTGTGAGCCAGTTGCAGCGCAGCAAAGCCGCAGATCAGGCGCAGGAGCAAGGCAAGGCGCTGTTGGCCAAACTCCGCGAAGGTGAGAAGGCCGAGGGTGATTGGAGCACTATCGAGGCAGCATCGCGCAACCAGGAGGGTGTAGAGCCGGCCGTGTTGCAGCAGGTGTTCCGGATGCCGCGCCCGGAAGGCAGCGATGCGCGTACGTACGATGGCGTCACGCTTGGTAATGGCGACTTTGTGGTCATCCAGCTGAGCGGAGTCAGCAAACCCCAAGTCGAGTTGAGTGACGAGGAGAAGCAGAACTATCGTCGTTTCCTCGCATCTCGTAGTGGTCAGCAGGATTTTGCGGCTTATCGCGAGATGCTTCACGACGAAGCGGACATCGAAACCTACTGAGTTCGCTTCCATAAAAAACCCGCACCATGTGCGGGTTTTTTATGCGCGACTTATCTCAGTCTTCGATGTTGCCCATGGCGGTGGTATTGAAGCCGCCATCGACATAAAGAATTTCACCGCTGATGCCGGAGGCCAGGTCCGAGCAGAGGAATGCGCCAGCATTGCCTACTTCTTCGATCGTTACGTTGCGGCGCAGCGGCGTCTGCCTTTCGTTGGCGGCGAGCATCTTACGGAAACTCTTGATGCCCGACGCAGCCAGTGTGCGGATTGGGCCAGCGGACACAGCGTTCACGCGTGTGCCCTCTGGGCCGAGGCTCCCGGCCAGGTAGCGAACACCAGCTTCGAGGCTTGCCTTGGCCATGCCCATGACGTTGTAGTTAGGCATGGTGCGCTCGGCACCGAGGTAGGACAGCGTCAAGATGCTGCCGTTGCGGCCTTTCATCATCGGGCGGCCAGCTTTGGCCAGTGCAACCAGACTATAGGCGCTGATGTCATGTGCGATGCGGAAGCCATCACGGGTGGTCACTTCGGTGAAGTCGCCGTCGAGCTGGTCACCGGGGGCGAAACCGACCGAGTGGACGATGCCATCCAGGCCATCCCACTTCTTGCCGAGCGCTTCGAAAACCTGGGCAATTTCTTCGTCGTTGGCAACGTCGCACGGGAAGCATAGCTCCGGGCCCGAGCCCCAGCTCGCGGCGAACTCCTCGACACGCCCCTTGAGCTTTTCGTTCTGATAGGTGAAGGCCAGTTCGGCGCCTTCGCGGTGCATGGCCGCAGCGATGCCCGAGGCGATCGACAGTTTGCTGGCGACACCAACGATCAGTACGCGCTTACCGGTTAGAAAACCCATGTGCTTGTCCCTCTTCTGGTTATGCAATGGCTGGCGCCAGGAACGCTGACTCCAGCAATTGCTGTGTATACGGATGTTGTGGTGCGGCGAAAATGTCCGCCGCGTCACCTTGTTCCACGACCTTGCCTTGCTTGACCACCATCATCTGGTGGCTCAGCGCCCTAACCACCGCCAGGTCATGGCTAATGAACAGGTAGGTCAGGTTGTACTTGGCCTGTAGCGAGCGTAGTAGCTCCACGACCTGTCGCTGAACCGTTCGATCAAGCGCCGAGGTCGGCTCGTCCAGCAAGATCAGCTCGGGCTTCAAAACCAAAGCCCGCGCAATAGCGATCCGCTGGCGCTGGCCTCCGGAAAACTCGTGCGGATAGCGATGCCGGCTTTCCGGATCGAGCCCCACCTCGACGAGCGCATCGATGATCGCCTGCGCTTGCTCGGCAGGAGTACCGATCCCATGAATTCGGAGCCCCTCACCAATAATCTGGCCGACCGACATGCGAGGGCTGAGGCTGCCGAAAGGATCTTGGAAAACAACCTGCATCTCCTTTCTCAGCGGGCGAACCGCACGTTGCGACAGGCGCTGGAGCGGCTGATCACGAAAATGGATTTCGCCGCGGCTCGAGAGCAGGCGAAGAATCGCCAGCCCCAAAGTCGACTTGCCGGAGCCACTCTCACCCACAATACCCAGCGTCTGGCCTTTCGGAAGGCTGAAAGACACACCGTCGACGGCCTTGACGTGGTCGACGGTGCGCCTGAGTAGGCCCTTCCTTATTGGGAACCACACGCGCAGGTCCTCGACCCGCACCAGGGGGGCGGAGGTTTCAATATCTACCGGCCCACCACTGGGCTCCGCTGCCAGCAGCTCCTGGGTATACGGGTGCTGCGGGGAGCGGAACAGTTGCTCGCAAGACGCTTGTTCGACGACGCGACCGCGCTGCATGACACACACACGATGCGCAATTCTTCGCACGAGGTTCAAATCGTGGCTGATGAGGAGCAGCGCCATGCCCATCCGCGCCTGCAGATCCTTGAGCAATTCGAGGATCTTCAACTGCACGGTGACATCGAGTGCGGTGGTGGGCTCGTCGGCGATCAACAGTTCCGGCTCATTGGCCAGGGCCATGGCGATCATCACGCGTTGACGTTGGCCGCCGGACAGCTCGTGCGGACACGCTCGGATTCGCTTGCGCGGTTCGGGAATGCCGACCAGCTCCAGAAGCTCCAATGTGCGCGCGGTAGCGGCCTTGCCTCTGAGCCCTTTGTGGATCAGTAGCACCTCATTGATTTGCTTGCCGATGGTGTGCAGCGGATTGAGAGAGGTCATCGGCTCCTGGAAGACCATCGCGATACGGTTCCCGCGAATGCCGCGCATACGCTTTTCGTCTGCCTTGAGCAAGTCTTCGCCGCCGTAGTGAATCGTGCCCGAGGGATGCCGGGCAAGCGGATAGGGCAGGAGCTTGAGAATCGAATGCGCCGTCACGGATTTGCCCGAGCCGCTCTCGCCAACGAGCGCGAGCGTTTCGCCCTTGCGAATATCGAAACTGATGCCTTCCACGACCCGTTGCGTCCGATTTCCGCTGACGAATTCAACGGCGAGGTCGCGAACCTCGATGAGATGGTCGCTCATGTTATTTCCTCGGGTCGAAAGCATCGCGTGCTGCTTCGCCGATAAACACAAGCAGCGTCAGCATGATTGCCAAAACCATGAAAGCGCTGATTCCGAGCCAGGGCGCCTGAAGGTTGGCTTTGCCTTGGGCGACCAGTTCGCCTAGCGAAGGCGCTCCTGGCGGCAAGCCGAAGCCGAGGAAGTCCAGGGCGGTCAGGGTGCCGATTGCGCCGGTCAGGATGAATGGCATGAAGGTCATGGTCGAGACCATGGCGTTGGGCAGGATATGGCGAAACATGATGGCACCGTTTTGCATACCCAATGCGCGGGCCGCTCGTACGTACTCCAGGTTTCGCCCGCGCAGAAACTCGGCGCGCACAACGTCGACCAGACTCATCCACGAAAACAGCAACATGATGCCGAGCAGCCACCAGAAGTTTGGCTGCACGAAGCTGGCGAGGATGATCAACAGGTAGAGTACCGGCAGGCCTGACCATATTTCCAAAACGCGTTGGCCAACCAGATCCACCCACCCGCCATAAAAGCCCTGGAGCGCGCCGGCGATCACGCCGATGACGGAGCTGATCAAAGTCAGCGTCAGCGCGAATAGAACGGAAATACGAAAGCCGTAGATGATCCGAGCAAGCACATCGCGCCCTTGATCGTCAGTGCCGAGCCAATTGACAAGCGAGGGCGGCGCTGGGGCGGGTACCTGCAGGTCGTAATTGATGCTGGAGTAACTGAATGGAATAGGCGGCCAGATCATCCAGCCGTCTTTTTCGTCGATCAGGCCTTGGATGTAGGGGCCTTTATAGTTCGCTTGCAGTGGGAACTCGCCGCCAAACGCCGTCTCTGGATAGCGCTTGAAGACCGGGAAAAACCATTCTCCGTCGTAGCGCACCACGATGGGCTTGTCATTGGCGATCAGCTCGGCGCCCAGACTGAGCACGAACAGCACGAGGAAAATCCATAACGACCACCACCCTCGTTTGTGTGCTTTAAACAGGGCGAAGCGGCGCTGATTAAGCGGGGTCAGCTTCATTTCAGGCCTCCCTGCTTTCAAAATCGATGCGCGGGTCGACCAAGGTGTAGGTGAGATCGCCGATCAGCTTGACCACCAGGCCTAGCAGCGTGAACAGGAAGAGGGTACCGAACACGACCGGATAGTCGCGATTGATCGCCGCTTCGAAACTCAGCAGTCCCAAGCCGTCGAGCGAGAAGATCACTTCGATCAATAGTGAGCCGGTAAAGAACATGCCGATAAAGGCAGAAGGAAAACCGGCGATGATGATCAGCATGGCGTTTCGAAACACATGGCCGTACAGGACGCGGTTCTTGCTCAGACCTTTGGCTCGCGCCGTAATGACGTACTGCTTGTTGATCTCGTCGAGAAAGCTGTTCTTGGTAAGCAATGTCAGGGTCGCAAAATTGCCGATGACAAGCGCGGTGATGGGCAGCGCCAGATGCCAGAAGTAATCGATTATCTTGCCCGCAAGGGTTAGCTCGTCGAAGTTACTCGAGGTCAACCCGCGCAGTGGAAACCAGTTCCAGTAACTGCCACCCGCAAAAAGGACGATGAGCAGGATCGCGAACAGGAACGCCGGGATGGCGTAGCCGATGATGATTGCCGAACTGGTCCAGACGTCAAATGCTGTGCCGTGCCGCGTGGCCTTGGCGATACCCAGCGGAATCGACGCCAGATACATGATCAGCGTGCTCCACAAGCCAAGGGAGATCGATACCGGCATCTTTTCCACGATGAGGTCGGTAACCTTGGCATCGCGAAAGAAGCTCTCGCCGAAATCCAGCCTCAGGTAGTTGCTGAGCATGATCCAGAAACGCTCGTGGGCTGGCTTGTCAAAGCCGTAGAGGCGCTCGATTTCGGCGATCAGCTCGGGGTCCAGGCCCTGCGCGCCGCGGTAGTTGCCCCCGCCGCTAGCGACTTCCGAGCCGCCGCCCGCGATGCGGCTGGTTGCGCCTTCAAAGCCCTCCAGCTTGGCAATGGCCTGCTCCACGGGGCCGCCGGGCGCGGCCTGGATGATCACGAAATTAATCAACAGAATGCCGAACAGGGTAGGGATGATCAGCAGCAGGCGGCGAACGATGTACGCGAGCATGCCTAGCGCCCCGTTTCCGTTCCGGTGTCATCTTTACCCGGCGTTTCTGTTTTTGTCTTGGGCGGTTCCCTGTCGGGCTTGTGCCACCAGGTCATCAGGCCGATGTCCTGGTCCGGCGTGGTCTCCGGGTGTTCGAGGTGATTCCAGTAGGCAACGCGCCACGTCTTGATGTGCCAGTTGGGGACAACGTAATGCCCCCAAAGCAATACGCGATCAAGTGCGCGAGTGCGTGTAACCAGTTCGGCGCGAGAGTCCGCAGCGATGAGCTTCTCGACGAGGGTGTCGATGGCTGGATTCTTCAACCCAATGAAGTTGCGGCTGCCTGGATTATCCGCGCTTGAGGAATGCCAATACTCGCGCTGTTCGTTTCCGGGCGAGTTGGACTGTCCAAAGCTGCTGACGATCATGTCGTAGTCCCGAGAACGCAGCCGGTTGATGTACTGCGAAACGTCGACCCGGCGGATCTCGAGGTTGATCCCCAGGTCCGCAAGGTTGCGCTTATAGGGCAGCAGAACCCTTTCGAACTCGGCCTGCACGAGTAAAAGCTCGAGCGTCACTGGCTTTCCGTTAGCGTCGACCATTCGGTCGTTCTCAACCTTCCAGCCGGCTCCGGTCAACAGCTCATACGCGCGCCGCTGCTGATCACGGATGATGCCGTCGGCGTTGGTCTTTGGCAGCTCGAATGGCTTGTCGAACACCTCATCCGGAATGGTGCCGCGCAGCGGTTCGAGCAGCTTGAGCTCCTCGTCATCCGGCAGCCCCGATGAGGCGAGCTCAGAGTTATCGAAGTAGCTCCGGGTGCGGGTGTAGGCGCCGTTGAAGAGTTGCCGGTTGGTCCATTCGAAGTCGAAGAGCAAAGACAGCGCCTCGCGGACGCGGCGGTCCTTCAGCTGTCCTTTGCGAGTATTGAATACGAACCCCTGCATACCCTGCGGATTATGGTTGGCAATTTCTTCCTTTATGATCCGCCCGTCACGCACGGCCTCGATGTCATACGCGGTGGCCCAGTTCTTTGCGCTGGTTTCGAGCCAGTAGTCGAAATGCCCGGCTTTGAACGCTTGTAGCGCGACGGTGTTGTCGAGGTAATAGTCGTATTGCAGGTGAGCGAAGTTGTAGAAGCCCCGGTTGACGGCCAGATCCTTGCCCCAGTAGTCATCGACGCGGCTGAAGCGAATCGAGCGCCCGGCCTGCACCCGCTCGACTCGGTAGGGGCCGCTGCCAAGTGGAGGCTCGAGGCTGCCGGCGCCGAAGTCACGATCGGCCCACCAATGCTCGGGAAGAATGTGCATTTGACCGAGAATCAAGGGCAGCTCACGGTTGCCGGCATGTTTGAAATCGAAGCGCACGCGGCGATTGTCTTCCGCAACGACCTTTTCCACGTCCGCGTAATAGCCGCGGTAATGCGGTGCGCCCTTGCTTATCAGCGTTTCGAAGGTGAAAACCACATCCTGCGCGGTAACCGGCTCGCCATCGTGGAAACGTGCCTCGGGGCGCAGGTAAAACCGCACCCATTCGTTGTTCGGCCCTTTCTCTATTTTCTCTGCAAGCAAGCCATAGACCGTAAACGGCTCGTCGAGGCTGTTAACGGTAAGGGTGTCGTAGATCAGTTCGATGCCTTCGGCGGCCACGCCTTTATTGATAAATGGATTGAGCGAATCGAAGCTGCCCGATCCGGCCTGTCTAAGCGTGCCGCCTTTTGGGGCCTCAGGGTTGGTGTATTCGAAATGCGAGAAGTCGGCGGGGTATTTGGGTTGCTCGTCATACAGCGTCAACGCATGCTGCGGTGCTGCCTGGGCCAGCCCCGCCATGCAGAGGAGGGCCAGCTGCCCAGTACGCAGCAACGGGTTTCTCGCTTCTCGCGTCATCTTTTTTTCTCCTGCGCCTTCAGCCACCAAGCTCGCAGCCCTAGCGTATAGGGCGGGGTGGTGGCGTGGGCGAACCGATTCTGGTAGGCCAGGCGATGATGGCTGATGTACCAGTTGGGAATGGTGTAGTAGTTCCAGAGCAGCACCCGATCGATCGCCCGTCCCGCCGCGACCTGCTCGTCGCGGGTGCTTGCCTTGAGCAGCTTTTCGATCAAGTCGTCAACGATGGGATTCGCGATAGCGGCATAGTTCCGACCGCCCTTGACGTCGACTTGGCTGGAATGGAAGTACAGCAACTGTTCCAGTCCAGGACTGAGGCTTTGCGCAAGCGTCGTCAGGATCACGTCGTAGTCGTATTGGTCAAGCCGCTGCTTGTACTGGGCGCTGTCGACCGTTCGTAGCCTCGCCTGGATACCAATGCGAGCCAGGTTCTCGACGTACGGCTGGAGAATTCGTTCGAGCCCCGGGTTGACTAGCAGAATCTCGAAGGCGAATGCATCGCCTGACTGGTTACGCAAGCCGTCGGCGGTCAGCTCCCACCCAGCTTCTTCAAGAAGGGCCAATGCCGTCCGCAAGGTCTCTCGCGGGATGCCGCGGCCATCGGTCCGAGGCAATTGGTAGGGTTCGGTAAACAGTTCGGCAGGTAGCTGGTCACGATAGGGCGACAGCATCAACCATTCGCCGCCTTCTGGCTTGCCGGTCGCGGCAAAATCGCTGTTCGGGTAATAGCTTTCGCTGCGCTTGTAGGCGCCGTAAAAGAGCGCGCGGTTGGTCCACTCGAAATCGAACATCATGCCGAGGGCCTTGCGCACGCGGATGTCGGCGAAGGGCGCACGACGGCCGTTGAGGAATAGCGCCTGGGTCTGGGTAGGGATCTGGTGTGGAATCTCGGCGCGAATCACATCTCCGCGCAGTACGGCGGGAAACTGATAACCGTTAGCCCAGTTCTTGGCCTGATGTTCGATGTAGAAGTCGAATTCACCGACCTTGAATGCTTCGAACGCGACCATGCTGTCGCGGTAGAACTCGACTTCGACGCGGTCGAAATTGTACTTGCCCTGATTGACCGGCAGGTCTGCACCCCACCAATTCGCGACGCGTTCGAATACCAGGCGGCGCCCAGGCTGGACGTCGGTAATGCGATAGGGGCCGCTACCCAGTGGTGCTTCGAAAGTGGTGGCCTTGAAGTCGCGGTCCTTCCAGTAATGCTGTGGCAGGACCGGCAGCTCGCCTAGCCGCATGATCAAAAGAGGATTGCCCGGTGTGTCGAATACGAAGCGAATACGGTGGCGGTTGAGGATGTCGACGCGCTTTACACCCTTCAAGTCGGTGCGGTAGCGCGGATGACCATCCTTGATCAGGGTGCGGTAGGAAAACGCCACGTCATAAGCAGTGATCGGCTTGCCGTCATGAAAGCGCGCCGAGTCGCGCAGGTTGAAGACCACCCAGCTGTGGTTGTCGCTGTACTCGACTGTTTCGGCAATCAGCCCATAGGCGGATGCCGGCTCGTCGCCGGAAGGGTCGTAGATGCCCGAGCCAACCATCAGCGGTTCGTTCAGCTCGCTGATGCCGTATTGATAGAAGCCGGGAGTCGCGATCGGACTGGTGCCCTTGAAAGTGTACGGATTGAGCGTGTCGAAAGTGCCGGATGCCATTAGCTGGACGCGCCCACCCTTGGGCGCATCCGGGTTAACCCAGTCGAAATGCGAGAAAGTATCGGGGTACTTGAGCGTGCCGAATTGCGCGTAGCCGTGGCTTTCGCTAATGGTCGCGAAAGACGGAAAGCTCAAGCCGAGGCATGTCAACAACAGGAGGATGGGTCGCATCAAACGGTGATTCCGATCCATGGCGCTTTCGGTTTTTCGGCCGGGTACAGTAACAGCTTGTATCCGCTGGAAAAAGGGCGGCCATCTGGGCACACTGCCATCCTCCATGCGCTGCCGTGGCGCTCTCCGAGGTCTCCATCTTGAACGAATCCACATACGGTTTGCAGTCGTGGATCGACCGCCTGAACCAATCCGATCTGCCCGCGCTCGCCGCGGTCGTCCAGGATCTACAGCGTCTGACCGAGCAGGAAACTGCGTCGGTCCAGCAGCTCGCTGACGTCCTGCTTCGTGATGCGGCGCTGACCTCCAAGGTCCTGCGTGTCGGCAACAGTAGTTATTACAACCCGTCGCAGGAAACCATCAAGACCATTTCCCGGGCGATCGTCATGATCGGCTTCGACAATGTGAGGTTGATCAGTTTATCGGTCAGCCTCATCGACGGATTGCTCGACAAGGCTCCGCGCCAGCAGCTGCAGGAGTTGCTGGCGCGATCGTTCCATGCCGCCGTTCAGGCGCGCAACGTTAGCAGCTATGTGCTCAGCAAACATGAAGAGGAAGTGTTCATCGCGGCATTGTTGCATCAGGTCGGCGAGCTGGCGTTCTGGGGCTGCGGTGGCGAGCAGGCCGACCGTCTCGGTGAGATCCTGATCAGCGCAGACCCTGATTACGACAAGCAGGTCGAGCATGTACTGGGCACCAGCTTTCGTCAGTTGAACCTGGGCCTGATCAAAAGCTGGAATATCGGCGAATTGGCCAGTCTGGCTCACGGTACCGTCAACCTACGCGACCCGGCTGTTCGTTCGGTAAGCCTAGGCGTTCGCATCAGCGCCGCTGCCTTGAATGGCTGGGAGTGCGATGACATGCAGGTGCTGGTCCGCGAATTGGCTGAATTCACCGGCATTTCGGAGGCGGACGCGATGCAGCAGATATTGGCCAGCGCCAATGAGGCTGTCGACGTTGCGATCACGTTCGGGGCCAGTCGTCTATGCAGATTGATCCCTTCGACGGATCCTGAGCAGCTTCGCCTGCAGCATGAGCAACGTCGAGCCAGCCAGTTGCAGCCAGACCTGGCCTTGCTCCAACAAGCGATGCAGGACCTGGCGATGATGGCGTCGGCGCGGGGCGATGTCGGTTTGATGCTGGAGACTCTGCTCAAGGGCCTTCATCAGGGCGCGGGCCTGGAGCGAGTGATGCTCTGCGTGTTGTCGGATCAGCAGGCCACCTTCCGGGTGAAGTGCACGGCCGGGGATGGGAGCGAGGCCTGGAAGGAACGGTTCGTCTTGCCGGTCGATCCGGCACGAAAAGCGGACATATTCAGTTATGTGCTACGTCAGCGGGAAGCGGTTTGGATGGGCGTGCCTGCGAGTTACAACCTGGACGAGCTGATCACGCCGTCGCTACGCCAGCAATTGGGGCGCGGCATGTTCTTCATTTCACCGTTACTCGCCGGCACGCGTGAGATCGGTGTGCTCTATGCCGATGGAAGACCGACGGGGCGTGCGCTCAAGCACGAGCAGTTCGTGGCCTTCCAGCGTTTCAGCCAGCTGGCTGGGCGGTGCTTGGAAGCGTTCACGCGCCGCTCTTGAGCGCAGTTGTCACCGAGGCAGGTAGAGCGTCAGCGTCTGGCCTGGCTTGAGCAGTGCAGAATCACGAGGGTTCCAGGTTTTCAGGTGGTTGACCTGGACATTGAATCGCTTGGCGATCTGGTAGAGCGAGTCGCCTTTGCGGACCTTGTAGTAGGTCGGGGCAGGCTTGTTGCCCGCAGCCTTATGCGACCCGGTGCCTTGCAGGAAAAGCGCCTGGCCGACCTTGAGCTGACTACCCGACAGATTGTTCCAGCGTTGCAGGTCGTTGACCGATACCTTCTGCGCCTTGGCGATGTCCCACAGATTGTCGCCGGGGCGGACGCGATAGCTGCGCGGAGCCGGTTGACTCCGGGCGACAGCGTGAAGCAACTCGCGCGACTGCCCACCGCTTGCCGACTGAGGGAGGCTCAGGGATTGACCAATCCGCAGGGTATCGCCCTTGAGGCGATTGATGTCACGGATGATGTTGACCGACAGGTTATGGCGGTTGGCGATGGCGCCCAGCGTATCGCCGGGCCGAACGGTGTATTGCTTCCAGTCAACCATGTCCTGCGGCTTCATCAGCGCCAAGTTGGCTGCGAACATCTCTGCCTTGGCGGTAGGGACTAGCAAATGCTGAGGGCCGTCTAGCGTGATGCGGCGTGTATAGGCGGGGTTGAGCTGATAGATCTCGTCCTCGTCAAGCTCGGCGAGTTTGGCGACCCGCGCCAGGTCCATTCGCTGCTTGAGCGTGACGACTTCAAAATAGGGTTCGTTGGCAATCGGATTGAGGTCTATCCCGTAGGCTTCCGGCGTCTGGACCAGTTGCGACAGCGCAAGCAGTTTCGGTACGTAGTCCCGCGTTTCTGCCGGCAGGGAAAGGTTCCAGTAATCGGTGGGCAATCCGAGCTTCTGATTGCGCTCGATAGCCCGGCTTACGGTACCTTCACCAGCGTTATACGCGGCCAGTGCTAGCAGCCAATCGTCGTTGAATAGACCGTGGAGATACTCGAGGTAGCGCAGCGCCGCTGTCGTTGAAGCGGTGATGTCGCGTCGGCCGTCATACCAGCTGGTCTGCTGGAGATTGAAATGTCGGCCGGTCGAGGGGATGAACTGCCAGAGGCCAACGGCATGTGCCGGGGAATAGGCGAAGGGGTTGTAGGCACTCTCGATGACGGGCAGCAAGGCGAGTTCGAGCGGCATGTCGCGCTCTTCCAACTGCTCGACGATGTAGTGAATGTAGAGGCTGCCGCGCTCGCTGGCGATTTCGATCGAGTTAGGCCGGCTGGCGAAGAGCAGGCGTTGCTGCTCGATGCGAGGATTACTGCCTAGGTATTCCTGGAGCTTGAACCCGTGTCGGATTCGGTCCCAGATATCGCTGTGGCTGGGCTCGGCTGGCGCTTCGGTGAGCCATATGGTTTCGTCAACCTCCGGTGCCTCGGCGACATCCATGTTGACGGGCGCGCGCGGGGCCGTGCTCTGGCAGCCGGTAACGGCCAGACATATGGCCAGCGCCAAGGCCCGGCCGGAGGCTGCCAAGGCGTCCGGTCGAGCGGGGTTGGATGGGTCAGACGACATTGGCTGGAGGCTTCCCCGGGCTCGAAAGTCGGGCGAGTGTAGGAATGCCGTTCCGGTGGGTCAAGCGAAGGGCGGATGTTTTGGGGACTGGTCGACGCTGCCTAGAAGCCATCTTTCCAGGCTCGCAAGGCCGCAAATACCTGCTCTGGACGCTCCAGTTGGCGGCCTGCCTGGCGCATTGCCGCCTCGGCGACCGTCGCCTCGCGGGCGCGCAGAAACGGGTTGGTGGCACGCTCTTCTCGGATATTGGACGGCAGGGTGATTTGCTGCGCCGAACGCATCCGCTCCACTTCTTCCAAGCGTGCCTGCACCCGTTCGTTAGCCGGGTCGACGGCGCGCGCGAAGCGCAGGTTGGATAACGTGTATTCATGTGCACAGTACAGCTGCGTCTCGGGCGGTAGAGCAGCAAGCCGCTCGAGCGACGCGAACATCTGTTCCGGCGTGCCTTCGAACAACCGACCGCAGCCGCCCGCGAACAGGGTATCGCCGGCCAGCAGCCAGGGCGCTTCAGCATCGCCGTGGTGGAAATAGGCAATGTGCCCGAGCGTGTGGCCTGGTACTTCCATTACTTGCAGCTCGCGTCCAAGCACCTCGAAACGGTCCCCATCTGAAAGTGCTTGGTCGCGTGCCGGAATCGGTTCGCTAGCTGGCCCGTATACAACGGCTCCATGGGCTTGCTTGAGGCGCTCGACACCACCGACATGGTCGGGGTGATGATGGGTAATGAGGATGGCGTCCAGTTTCCAGTCCGGGTGAGCCTGCAGCCAAGCGAGGGCTGGCGCGGCGTCTCCAGGATCGACGACGGCACAGCGGCGGGTGTCGATATCCTGCAGGAGCCAGATGTAGTTGTCGGTAAAGGCGGGCAGAGCGTCGATCTTCAACATGGTGCGGGTCGCCAAGTCAGTCGCAAAGGCGCATCCTAACAGCCGAGCTTGATACTGTTGAATCGACCGGGCCACCGCCCGGGCTATCCAGCGGAGGCACTCATGAGCGATTTTCGCGCCAATCCGCCGCTACAGCAGTGGGCGAATCTGATGAACGAGGCGAGTGCCTGGTTCGACGGCCCGCTGGGCGGCCAGTTGTTGGAGCAGGAGCGGCGGGTGATCGAGCATGAGCTCGAGCGTTGCTTCGGCAGCTACCTGGTGCACTACGGGCCCTTTGCCAATACCTCAATAGAACCGCAAAAAATTAAGCGCAGTGTGCGCGTAGGCCCTGCGCTTCCTGGTGTTGAGATTGTTTGCGAAGAACAATCTTGGCCGGTTGGCGAGCACGCTGCGGATGTGGTGGTGATTCAGCATGGCCTGGATTTCAGCCTGTCGCCCCATGCACTGCTGCGTGAGGCGGCACGGAGCGTGCGGCCGGGTGGGCATTTGCTGGTCGTCGGGGTAAACCCCTGGAGCCCTTGGGGCGCGCGTCGCCTGGTCTCGCGAAGTGCACTGCGCGAGGCTCGCTGCATCCGCCCGACGCGCGTCGGCGACTGGCTCAATTTGCTTGGATTCGCGCTGGAGAAACGTCGGTACGGGTGCTATTGTCCGCCGCTTTCTTCGAGCCAGTGGCGAGACAGGCTGGCAGGGCTGGAACCGCTCGGGCAGCGCCTGCAGGCGCCGTTGGGCGGTTTCTACGTGCTGGTGGCGCGCAAATTAATGGTTGGTTTGCGCCCGTTGCGCCAGCAGCGGCGAGAGCGCATGGGCCAGCTCCTGCCAATGCCGGTCGCCAAGCTTAGCCGGCGGGACGCCGAACACTAGGACGCATTGATTCCACATGAGCGATGACACGGTCGAGATCTATACCGATGGCGCCTGCAAGGGCAACCCTGGGCCAGGTGGCTGGGGGGCGCTGCTCATCTACAAGGGCGTCGAGCGTGAACTCTGGGGCGGTGAAGCTGAGACGACCAACAACCGCATGGAGTTGCTCGCGGCAATCCGAGCGCTCGAGGCGCTCAAGCGTCAATGCCAGGTCCATCTGATTACCGATTCGCAATATGTCATGCAGGGCATCAATGACTGGATGCCTAACTGGAAGAAACGCGGCTGGAAAACCTCAACCCGGCAGCCGGTCAAGAATGCTGACCTGTGGCGTCTGCTCGACGAGCAGGTCAATCGCCATCAGGTGACCTGGCATTGGGTGCGCGGCCACACCGGGCACCCGGGCAACGAGCGCGCCGACCTGCTCGCCAATCGCGGCGTGGTACAGGCTAAACGACAAACCGCTTGAGAGAGTGAACGATGCGTAGCGTAGTGTTGGATACCGAAACCACTGGCATGCCGGTGACCGATGGCCACCGGATCATTGAGATCGGGTGTGTCGAGGTCATTGGCCGCCGGCTGACAGGGCGGCACTACCACGTGTACCTGCAGCCGGATCGAGAAGTCGATGAGGGCGCGATCGCGGTCCACGGCATCACCAATGAGTTTCTGATCGACAAGCCGCGCTTCCGCGATGTCGCTGATGAGTTCTTCGAGTTCATCAAGGGCGCGCAGCTGATCATCCACAACGCCGCGTTCGATGTGGGCTTCATCAACAACGAATTCAATTTGCTTGGCCAGCATGACCGCGCCGAGCTAAGCGATCATTGCAGCATCCTAGATACGCTCCTCATGGCTCGCGAGCGCCATCCGGGCCAGCGCAACAGCTTGGATGCACTGTGCAAGCGCTATGGCGTCGACAACTCGGGCCGCGATCTGCACGGCGCACTGCTCGATGCCGAGATCCTGGCGGATGTCTACCTGACCATGACCGGCGGGCAGACGAATCTGTCGCTCGCCGGGGAGGGCGCCGATTCCGAAGGCGGCCGACAGCAGGCGACGCCCATCCGTCGCCTGGCAGCGGACCGTCCGCAGACGCCGGTTATCCGTGCCAGCGTAGACGAATTGACTGCGCACGCCGCCAGAATGCAGGCCATAGAAAAGGCATGCGGCGGTACACCACTGTGGGTTCAGCTCGAGCAACCGGCTGCGCTGGAGGCCGAACCCGAACCGGCCTGACTGGTTGCGCCCGCGGCGGGCGCATTCCAGCTTGGTGCTTGGGAGCGAAGCTTCTACCCTGAAGGGGAATGCCTTCAGGACGCTTCCATGTACAAAGATCTGAAATTTCCGATCCTTATCGTTCATCGAGACATCAAGGTCGATACCGTCGCCGGCGAGCGGGTACGCGAAATTGCCGCCGAGCTGGAACAGGATGGATTCCATATCCTGCCTACGGGCAGCGCGGCGGAAGGGCGCATTGTCGCCTCGACGCACCACGGTCTGGCCTGCATTCTGGTCGCGGCAGAAGGCGCCGGCGAGAACCAGCGGCTGCTGGAAGACGTGGTTGGCCTGATCCGCGTCGCGCGCCGGCGAGCCCCACAGTTGCCGATCTTCGCGCTGGGCGAGCAGATAACCATCGAAAACGCGCCCGCGGAGGCGATGGCCGACCTCAACGAGCTGCGCGGCCTGCTCTACTTGTTCGAAGACACGGTTCCCTTCTTGGCGAGGCAGGTAGCGCGTGCCGCCCGCGGTTACCTGGAAGGGTTGCTGCCACCCTTTTTCAGGGCGTTGGTGCAGCATACCGGCGACTCGAATTATTCCTGGCACACGCCGGGCCACGGTGGCGGTGTCGCCTTTCGCAAAAGCCCTGTCGGCCAGGCGTTTCACCAGTTCTTTGGTGAAAACACGTTGCGCTCTGATTTGTCCGTCTCGGTCCCCGAGCTGGGCTCCTTGCTCGACCACACCGGGCCGCTGGCCGCGGCTGAGGCGCGGGCCGCACGTAACTTCGGCGCCGATCACTCGTTTTTTGTGATCAACGGCACCTCGACGGCGAACAAGATCGTTTGGCACTCGATGGTGGCGCGCGATGACTTGGTGCTGGTCGATCGCAACTGCCATAAATCCATTCTTCATTCGATCATCATGACCGGCGCGATCCCGCTGTATCTGACGCCTTCGCGCAACGAGTTAGGCATCATCGGGCCGATCCCCTTGGAAGAATTTTCCACGCAGTCGATCCAGGCGAAGATCGAAGCCAACCCGCTGGCGCGTGGCCGCCCACCTCGGGTCAAGCTTGCCGTGGTTACGAATTCCACCTACGACGGGCTCTGCTACAACGCAAACCTGATCAAACGCACCCTTGGCAATGCAGTCGACGTGTTGCATTTCGACGAAGCCTGGTACGCCTATGCCGCATTCCACGAGTTCTATGACGGACGCTACGGCATGGATACGCGTGAGCAGGGGCCGCTGGTCTTTACCACCCATTCAACGCACAAGGTGCTGGCAGCCTTCAGCCAGGCTTCAATGATCCATGTGCTCGACAGCGAGCAGCGGCAGCTTGACCGGGATCGCTTCAACGAAGCCTTCATGATGCACATTTCCACTTCGCCGCAGTACGGCATCCTGGCTTCCCTGGACGTTGCGTCGGCCATGATGGAGGGGCCGGCAGGGCGCTCGTTGATTCAGGAAACCTTCGATGAGGCCCTGAGCTTCCGTCGCGCGTTAGCCAATGTGCGTCAGCACATGGCGCCGGACGACTGGTGGTTCAGCATCTGGCAACCCGCAGCGGCAGATGGGGCAGAAGACTTGGCTACCAATGATTGGTTGCTCGAGCCGGAGGCTGAATGGCATGGGTTCGGTGATGTCGCCGAGGACTACGTTCTGCTAGACCCGATCAAGGTCACGCTGGTGACGCCAGGGCTCACCGCGGGCGGCAAGCTGGGTGAGCGAGGCATTCCCGCTGCGGTTGTCAGCAAGTTCCTCTGGGAGCGGGGACTGGTGGTCGAAAAGACCGGCCTGTACTCCATCCTGGTATTGTTCTCGATGGGGATCACCAAGGGCAAGTGGAGCACCCTGCTGACAGAATTGCTGGAGTTCAAACGGCACTACGACGGCAACGTTCCGCTTTGTGATGCGGTGCCTTCAGTGGCTCAGGCCGGCGGCAACGCCTACGCCGGCATGGGGCTGCGCGATCTGTGCGATGCGTTGCACGATTGCTACCGGGCCAATGCGACGGCCAGAGCAATGCGGCGGATGTATACGTCCCTGCCGCAGATTGCCCTGAAGCCAGCTGATGCCTACGACAAGCTCGTTCGGGGTGAGGTCGAAGCCGTGCCAATCCATGCCCTGGAAGGACGTGTGGCGGCGGTTATGCTGGTGCCGTATCCGCCAGGCATTCCATTGATCATGCCAGGAGAGCGCTTTACAGCCGAGACTCGCTCAATACTCGACTATCTCGATTTCGCTCAAAGGTTCGCCAGTTTGTTTCCTGGTTTCGATGCGGACGTGCATGGCCTACAGCATGAGGAAGGGCCCGAAGGGTCGCGCTATACAGTCGACTGCATTCTCGAAAACGGCCGGCAGTAGATCGATGCGCTGCCTATTACCACTGTCAAAGTGGGATGATGCGCAAGGGCGTGGGCTGCATCACAACGCCTCGCATCGACTTTCGAGTGCCTGTTGTTATAGTTGTGCGGTTGAAAAAGCAGCAGTGATTGCTGAACTCACGAGGCACCGAGTGCCTCGGCTGTCGGGGATGATAGCGTGACTCAATACCAAGCCTTCCACGTCGAGTTGAAGGACAGGATCGCCCATGTGGCGATCAACCGGCCTGAAAAGATCAACGCCATGAACGCTGCGTTCTGGAGCGAGATCAGCGAGATCTTTCATTGGATCGATGAAACGGACGAAGTGCGTGTCGTGATCCTGTCCGGAAATGGCCAGCATTTTTCGGCCGGCATTGACCTGCAGTTGTTGGCCGAGGCGGCAACCCAACTGGGGGACGATATTGGGCGTAACGCTGAGCGCTTGCGCCGCCAGATCCTGAAGCTGCAGGCCTCGTTCAATGCCGTCGATAACTGTTGTAAACCGGTTATCGCCGCCATTCAGGGCTATTGCATCGGGGGCGCCATCGACCTCGTCGCCGCTTGTGACATGCGCTATTGCACCGAGAACGCTCAGTTCTCCATCAAGGAGATCGACATGGGCATGGCTGCCGATGTGGGGACGCTCCAGCGGCTACCGCGCATCATCGGCGACGGGATGATGCGTGAGCTGGCCTACACCGGCCGGACGGTGGATGGACGGGAGGCGCAGGTGATCGGCTTGGTCAATAGAACCTACCGCGAGCAAGGCGACATGATGAGTGCGGTACAGGCGCTTGCGGCCGATATCGCTGCCAAGTCGCCCATCGCCATTCGTGGCACCAAGCAGATGATTCGTTACATGCGCGACCATCGGGTTGATGACGGTCTCGAATACATCGCCACCTGGAATGCAGCCATGCTTCAATCGGCCGATCTTAAAGTCGCCATGGCTGCGCATATGAGCAAACAGAAACCGGACTTTGCCGACTGATGTGTATTACGAACGTTGCGCGGGAGGCGCGCTAGGCATGGTTACCGGAGCTACTTCGCTGAGTTTGGTCCGCGATGAACTGTTCGCCACCATGGAAGAGGCCGAGCAGAGCCTCGAGCACTTCATCATCGACCGCAACAACGGTGGTCTGCTGCAGCAGGCTGTCGAAAATCTGAAGCAGGTCCGCGGCACACTCAGCCTAATCGAGCTGACCGGGGCGGAGCTGCTGGCGCAGGAAATCCTCCAGCTGGCCACCGACATTCCGGTCGGTGCTGGCGAGGAGCGTGACACCCAGCTCGCCGCCCTGAGCAATGCGCTCTACGTGCTTGGGCGCTATCTCGAAAGCGTGGATGCCAGCCGGCAGGAAATGCCCGAGCTGCTGTTGCCTGCCATCAATGCGTTGCGACTCGTCGGTGCACAGCCACCGCTGCCAGAAAGTTTTTTCTTCAGTGCCCGGCTTGATCACGCCCGGCCGCCCGTCGCGGCGGCCAACCGGGATTCAGCCGACCGAGCACTGGAGGCCCGGCGGCTGCGGCAGATGTATCAGGTCGGTCTGCTCGGGTTCATCCGGGAAGACAACGTCCCGGCTAGCCTCCGCCTGATGGGCCGGGCGCTGGGCCGTTTGGACGTTCTATTCGCCAACACACCGGCTGGGCGGTTGTGCTGGTTGGGCAGCGCGGCGCTTGAGGCAATGCTCGACGGGCAATTGCTGGCACGGCAGTCGCGCAAGCAATTATTTTCCCGGTTTGATCGCGAGCTTCGCCAACTGATCAGCAATGGCAGCTATGAATCGCCTCGCGGTCTGTTGAAAGAGCTGCTTTACCTCGTTGCGCTTGCCGAAAGCAATGGGCCGATTGCCAGCGAGGTTCGTCAGATTTTCTCGCTGAGCTCGCTACCGTTCACTGACCACTTACTGGAAGACGAATCGCAGCGCCTTGCTGGCCCCGGCCAGGCCGTAATGCGCTCACTCTCGTCGGCGATTCGAGAGGAGCTTGCCAGCGTCAAAGACCTGCTTGATCTCATCGAGCGGGGGACGGCGCCGGGCGATGCCTACGCCAGCCTGCATACGCAACTGGGGAAGTTAGGCAAGACGCTTGGCATGGTCGGCTTGTCTTCTGCATCCAGCACGTTGCATGCGCAGCTCTCGGTGGTCGCGAACTGGAGTAACGATGGCGCGCCCGATCCACAGGCGCTGTTGAAGCTGGCCGATGCCGTGCTTTATGTCGAAAGCATGGTCGCCAGCCTAGAGCGTGGCGAGAAGCGGGACACTCGCCCGCAGGTCGCGCAACCCGGCCACGAGGCCGAAGCCTTCGCCAACCACCAGCTCACCGAGGCCTGTATCGTGGTGATCGGCGAGGCGACCGCCGGGCTTGCTCTGGCCAAGCGCGCCATTACCGCCTATCTGGAGTCCAACGGCGAGAAGTTGCACTTGGCGAACGTGCCCTTCAGCCTGATGGCGGTTCGCGGTGGCTTGCGTTTTCTCGAGCAGGATCGTGCCGCTGACCTGATCGGCGCCTGCGCCGACTTTATCCAAAAGCAGATGCTAGAAGGCGTTCAGATGCCGCCGGAGCAAATGCTCGAAACCTTGGCGGATGCGCTTACGAGTCTGGAGTATTACTTGGAGGGTGGCGCCGTGCTGCGTCGTGACGATTCGCGAATCAGCGTGCTGGACCTGGCGGCAGAAAGCGTCCGCGCGCTCGGGTTGCCGGTGGCAGCCTGATGAACCTGCGCTGGCAGCCCGCACTGCTTGATCCGGCCAAAGAAGGTGGATCGGCGCTGGTGCGTTGCCAGCACGGTTTCTTGGTAGACGCCAACGGCGTCCTGTTCCCTCGTAGCTGGCTCAAGCGGCTTGAATTGCCGATAGTCAGCGAGCAGGGGCTCGGTTACTTCGAAGGCGAGCCGGTTTATCTCCTTGAATTGGCCGATCCGGTCACGGTCCCTGGCGCTGCCTGGCAGGGCTTGCGCCCTTTGATGATGCAGGACGACGACAATGACCGGTTCCGTATGCTCGGCTTCGCTGCGCAGATCGGCACTTGGGCCAGTCAGCATCGCTTTTGCGGCAGTTGTGGTAGCCGGATGAAGCAACATCCGCGTGAGCGGGCAATGCAGTGCGAGGTATGCGGTCTTCATCATTATCCGCGTATCTCACCCAGCATGATCGTGCTCGTCACGGCAGGTGACGAGCTGCTACTGGCGCGCTCACCGCGTTTCGCCCCGGGTGTCTACAGCACCTTGGCCGGTTTCGTCGAGCCGGGCGAGTCGGTCGAGCAATGCGTGCGACGGGAAGTGCATGAGGAAGTAGGCGTCTCGATTCACGACCCGCGCTATATCTGTAGCCAGGGCTGGCCGTTTCCGCATTCACTGATGCTGGGCTTTCATGCCGAGTACGCCTCCGGTGACATCGTCATGCAGCCGGAGGAAATCGAGGATGCTGGTTGGTTTTCGATTCATGACCTGCCAGCCCTGCCAGCGTCCAAGTCGATCGCCCGTTATTTGATCGAGCTTTACGTGGCGCAGCGTTTAGGCGGCGCCGAACCAATGCTGCCAGGCTAGGCGCAAACTCAACGCCAAAACCACCAGAATGAAAACAGGGCGGATAAATTTCGATCCGCCCTGAATCGCTGTCCGCGCGCCCAAGTAGGCGCCTAGCATCAGCGTGACGCCCATCCCAGCGCCTAGCACCCAGGCGACCTGCCCGTGGAAGGCAAAGACTGCGAGCGCAGTGCCGTTGCTGATGAAGTTCATGGTGCGCGCAACGCCGCTCGCCCTCAGTAGGTCAAGCGGATAGAGCAATAACGTGCTGACCGTCCAGAAGGCTCCGGTGCCCGGTCCGGCAATGCCATCGTAAAAGCCTAGGCCGACGCCCTGAAGCCATTGCCGCCGGGTTTTTAACGGTGTTGCAGGTTCTCTAGGAGTCGTCGGGGTGCGGCCTACCAGCAGGTAGAGCCCACAGATGAACACGACTACAGGCAGTAGCTGGTTGAGCCATCTGGCAGGGATCAAGTGCGCTAGCGCGGCGCCGAGCGCCGCGCCAATAGCGGTTGCTATCAGTGCGTAGCGCCATTGGCCAGGGTCGAACAGTTTGCGTCGGAAGAACGTGAAGCTCGCAGTGGCCGAACCAAAGGTTGCGCAAAGTTTGTTAGTTCCAAGTACCAGGTGCGGGGGCAGGCCTGCCATAAGCAGGGCGGGCAATGTCAGGAGGCCGCCGCCGCCCGCGATGGCATCGATGAAGCCAGCCATGAAGGCGACGGCGAGCAGTGCGGCCAGTACTGGAAGATCCAGGGCCAGTTCGAGCGTGGGCATTGGGTTCTCTTGAAGCAGGAAAGAGCTGCCATGATGCCCGTTGGGTCGAGGCGCGCCAATGGCGTTGCTCACGAGAAGCCTATTTCCGAAGATGCGGTGGCCGCTTCCAGCGGAGAATGTCGACCCGTAATCAGACTGCTCTGTTGGTGCTGGCAGTTTGGCTTGGGCTATCGATAATTGGCGCTTTCCCGTCTGACCAAGGATGAAACCGCATGCAGTACCTGGGGCTGGCTGTCGTGATCGCGCTGTTTGCGTTGGTTACCGTCCTGGTGGCGTTGCGCTTGCTGCTCGGCGGCAACTGGCTGCTCGGCTGGCTGCGTGGCACCTTTGGGCTGCTGGTGCTTGGCCTGGGGGCGTTAATAGGGTTGATTGCGTGGGACGCCAGAACTTACCAGCCTCTGGAACCGGATAAGCCGCTGGCTACGTTGACCTTCCAGGGCGAGGGTGAGCAGCGTTATCAGGTTCGTATCGAGCAGGGCGAACACGTTAGGCACGTCACGCTAGAGGGCGATCTTTGGCAACTCGACGTGCGGCTGCTGGAGTGGCGGGGATTGGCGACCCTGATAGGCCTGGAACCTGGGTACCGCCTGGAGCGGCTTTCCGGTCGCTATTTGGCCGTGGAGCAACAGGACTTGGCGCGTAGCCCACGTGTGCTGCTCGGGCAAAGTCTGTTTGGCATCGATGCCTGGTCTTGGTTGCAGAAGTGCCAATGCAGTTCGATCGTGCTCGAGGCGCGTCCGTTGCGGGTGAGCTACTTGCCGATTGCCAGCGGTGCCGAGTATGCGATCGAGTTGACACCTGCCGGGCTGCTGGCACGGCCCGCTAATGACGTCGCGGAAAAGGCGCTGAAAGAGTGGTAGAACGGATGGCTCGCGGCATGCACGCCGAAGGTCAAACGGGTGAGCACCGAAGCGGCTCACCCGAGAGCACATCAGGCGAGGTAGCCGCCGTCGACGTTAAGTGAGACGCCGGTGGTGTAGCTTGAGGCATCGCTCGCGAGGTATAGCACGGCGCCGGCCATTTCGCTCGGGTCGGCCACTCGATGCAGTGGAATATGGCGCAAGGCCTCTTCGCGGATCGCATCGTTCTTCACCAGGGCGGAGGCGAACTTGGTATCCGTCAGGCCTGGTAGCAACGCATTGCAGCGAATACCTAAGCCGGCGCATTCCTTGGCAAACGCCTTGGTCATATTGATGACTGCTGCTTTAGTGATCGAGTAAATCCCTTGAAAGTTGCCCGGCGTGACGCCGTTAATCGAGGCAACGTTGATGATGCTACCGCCGCCGTGCTCGCGCATCAGCTTGCCGGCCTCGACCGACATGAAGAAATAACCCCGAATATTCACGTCGACCGTTTTCTGGAAGGCCGAGGCGTCGGTGTCCAGTATGTGGCAAAACTGCGGATTGGTTGCCGCATTGTTGACCAGGATATCCAGCCGGCCGAACTGGTCGCGAATGCCCTCGAATACAGCTTTGATCTGCTCGAGCTCGCCAATATGGCAGGCGACGGGTGTTGCCTTGCCACCGGCCGCGTTGATTGCATCGGCGACAGCCTGGCATCCTTCGATCTTGCGGCTGGAAACGATGACATGGGCGCCTTGCTGGGCGAGCAGCTTGGCAATGGCCTCGCCGATTCCGCGGCTCGCGCCAGATACGAATGCGATCTTGCCGTCGAGATCGAACAGCGTGGTCTTGCTCATGGGTGCTTCTCCCTCTATGGGCCGTTTTGTCTATAACGCTGACTTGCTGATGACCTGCAGGCTCATCTGCTCAAGCAGCGCGTTCATGTGCACGAATTTGGCGAAACGCTTGTCTTGGGTCTGGCCGTGGTAATACCGGTAATAGATCTGCTGAACGATCGCCGCTAACCGGAACAAGCCGTAGGTGTAATAAAAGTCGAAGTTATCCACGCAGATGCCGGCGCGCTCTGCGTAATACTCGACAAATTGGCGACGCGTCAGCATGCCGGGCGCATTGCTTGGCTGCCGGCGCATCAGTTGCACCGGCGCCGGGTCGTCGGCCTCGATCCAGTAGGCGAGGGTGTTACCCAAGTCCATCAATGGGTCGCCGATGGTGGTCATTTCCCAATCCAGCACACCGATGATCTCCATCGGGTTGCTGGAATTCAGGATGACATTGTCGAAGCGGTAGTCGTTATGGACGATGCCTGGCTTGTGATGGTCGGCTGGCATCTTGTCACGCAGCCATTGTTTGACGGGCTCCCACTTGACTGCATCCGGGGTCATCGCACGCTCGTAGCGATCGATCCAGCCCTCGATTTGCCGGTGTACATAGCCGTTGGGCTTGCCGAGATCGCCCAAGCCGCACGCCGCATAGTCAACGTTGTGCAGATCGACGAGCTTGTCGATGAAGCTTTTACACAGGGCTGTGGTGTGCTCTGGCGTAATGGCCAGTTCGGTTGGCATGTTCTCGCGCAGGATAATGCCTCGCACGCGCTCCATTACGTAGAACTCGGCGCCGATCAACGACTCGTCCGTGCAGTAGGCATAAGCCTTCGGGCAATAAGGAAACCCTGTGTTCAGCTTGTTGAGAATCCGAAATTCGCGGCCCATGTCGTGGGCTGACTTCGCCTTGTGACCGAAGGGTGGGCGACGCAGCACGAACTCTTGCGCTGGGTACTCTATGAGGTAGGTCAGGTTAGAGGCGCCGCCTGGAAACTGCGAGATCGCCGGCGAACCTTCCAGACCTGGAATATGTCGTTTGAGGTATTGGTCGATGACATCAGTAGGGAGTTGCTCGCCTTCGCGAACGGGGCTCGTCTGGTCTGCTAGCGACATGCTTTTCCCTTCTTGTATGCGGTGCCGTTAAAAGGCAGCTCTGGCGCCGACATCGGGGCCGGCGCGGCTTCAATCTACTGTGCGACCGGCTGATGACCAAGCGGCGAGGCCCGTTATTGGCTGGGGTGTTGCCTCCCAATCACTGATTCTGATGCTGCCAAAAGCGTTCAAAAGCGCATAAAAAAACCGAAGTCGCAGGACTTCGGTTTTTTCTACCGGGCCGTTTAGGCCGGGAACAGCTCGCTCAGCTTAAGCGCGAGCATCATGTCGCCTTCTGCACGAAGCTTGCCAGCCATAAAAGCCTGCATACCATCGGTTTCGCCGCTGATGACACCTTGCAGGGTTTCGCTGTCCATGATCAGGGTGACGTTGGCGTCAGCCGATTCGCCCTGATGGAAATCACAGGTGCCGTCCTTCACTACCAGGTAGTAATTTTCGGCGTCGGTGATATTGAACTGGAACACCAGGTCGAGGCCCGCTGCAGCGCTGGGGTTGAACTTAGCTTTCATGCCCTGGATAGTTTCGTCGACGTTGCTCATTCGGTTTGATCCCTTGTCGTCGTGTTGAACATGCAGCCGGAGGCTACAGTGGATGTGGAGCTCATCGGTAGGTGACCAGCTCCGGATGCTTCTGCATATCGAGGTGCGCACGGTTGTTGAACGACGCCAGTGCGACTTCTCCCGCGCGAAATTTCAACTGGCTGAGCGAGGTATTCACGATCTGCCAATTGAGCTCAAATGCCTTGATCGGCGGTACGCCAATGATCAGTTGTAGCAGGGCGGTGATGGTTCCGCCGGAGGTGAATATGGCAATGCGGTCGGTGGGCGCAGCCTCGAGGAGCAGGCGAGTCAAGCCTCCCTCGACGCGATCGACGAAACCCTGCCAGCTCTCAAGGCCATCCTTTTCGTGATCGCCAGAAACCCAGCGTCGGATGACATAACTGAAGAGGCGCTGGAATTCGCTGCGATGGTTTGCTGCGTTACGCAAAATGGTCAGCGCATGCGGTTCTACCTCAAGGAGGTCCGGCATGTGCGCCCGGATGACCTCGTCCGCGGGAAACTCGTTGAACGCGGCATCGATTTCGAGCGTTGGCGTAACAGCATCAAACGTTTGGCCGAGGCGCTCGAGCGTGGCCTGCGCGGTGTCCCGCTGCCGGTGCAGTTCACCACTGACACAACGGTCGAAGCGCACGCCGAGCTGGCCCAAGTACTCACCAAGCGCATGCGATTGCCGCAAGCCAAGCGGGGAGAGGACGTCGTAGTTTTCAGCGCCGAACGACGCCTGACCGTGTCGGATCAGGTAGATGCTGCCCATGCTTGGCTCCGCAGCCCAGGTTTTTCGCGAGGGTAGGTGGATGCCTCAGGAGTGTCAACGACAATTCATACGTTTGTTTGAATGGCGTGGCGCTGGCTCCGCAGCGGAAGGACTGGGTATGCTTGGGCGGTTTTTAAGTGCGCCCTGTGCGCGCCTGGTCGAGTGACCCTAGGAGGAAATGTGGAATTTCTTGCTGACTACGCAAGTTTTCTGGCCAAGACCGTTACGCTCGTCGTCGCGATGCTGGTGGTGTTGATCGCGCTGGCATCGTTACGCCGGGGGCGCGGGAAACAGGGGGGCGGTCATCTCGAAGTCCAAAAGCTCAATGACTTCTACAAGTCGATGCGCGAGCGGCTCGAGCAGGCACTGGTGGACAAGGATCAGCTCAAGGCGCAGCGCAAGCGCGAGGCCAAGGCAATCAAGCAGGCAAAGAAGTCCGGCGAAACGCGACCTCGAGTCTTCGTGCTGGATTTCGATGGCGATATCAAGGCCTCCGCCGTCGAGAGCCTTCGTCATGAAATTACCGCGGTGCTGAGCTTGGCGACCCCGCAGGACGAGGTTGTGCTGCGCTTGGAAAGTGGCGGTGGGATGGTGCATGGCTATGGCCTGGCGGCTTCGCAACTGGTGCGAGTTCGCGACGCCGGCGTGCCGCTTACGGTCTGCGTCGACAAAGTCGCGGCGAGTGGCGGATACATGATGGCCTGTATTGGCCAGAAGATCCTGAGCGCGCCCTTCGCAATCCTCGGCTCGATTGGTGTCGTCGCGCAGTTACCCAATGTGCATCGGCTGCTCAAGAGGCACGACGTCGACTTTGAAGTGCTGACCGCAGGCGAATACAAGCGCACCCTGACCGTGTTCGGCGAGAACACCGAGAAGGGCCGAGAGAAGTTCCAGGATGATCTCGAAACCACTCACGAACTGTTCAAGAATTTTGTAGCCCGCTATCGGCAGGAGCTTGCGATAGACGAGGTTGCGACTGGCGAGGTCTGGCTGGGTATTTCGGCGCTGGGCATGCGCCTGGTTGATGAACTCAAGACCAGTGATGAATACCTTGCCGAGCGGGCCCGTGGCGCCGATCTGTTCCACCTTCACTATGCCGAGAAGAAAAGCCTGCCCGAGCGTTTCGGCATGGCTGCCAGCGCGGTGATGGAGCATGGTTTGCTGAAAGGGTGGACGCGGCTGAACGAACAACGATTCTGGCAATGAGGAAAAGCGAATGACTAATTTCAAGGCGCTGCTGACCAGCGAAAGGGCCGACGGTCGCTTCGAGTCGAATGTCGTCGAGCGCAGCATTGACGATCTGCCGCACGGCGAGGTGCTCATTCGCGTCGCCTATTCCTCGCTCAATTACAAGGATGCGCTTTCCGCGACCGGCAACCGCGGAGTGACGCGGCAGTTTCCGCACACGCCTGGCATCGATGCCGCTGGCACCGTGGCTGAATCGAGCGTGCCGGAGTTCACCGTCGGAGATGAGGTAATCGTGACTGGCTATGACCTGGGCATGAACACTGCGGGTGGGTTCGGGCAGTACATCCGGGTCCCGGCAGCGTGGGTCATCAAGCGACCTTCGGGCCTGCCATTGCGTGATGCAATGATCCTCGGAACTGCAGGTCTCACAGCGGCACTCTGTGTCGACAAGCTGGAGCAGGCCGGCCTGGAGCCAGGCGACGCCCCAGTGCTCGTCACCGGGGCGACCGGCGGCGTTGGCAGTATTGCAGTCGCGCTCCTGGCAAGCCTTGGCTACAAGGTGGCCGCGGTGACCGGCAAGGCCAGCCAGGCGGATCTGCTGAAGCGCCTCGGTGCGCAGGACGTCATCGAGCGTAGCGCACTGCAGGCGGGCGTGGAGAAACCTATCCTCAAGGAGCAATGGGCTGGCGCCGTGGACACCATTGGCGGAGATATCCTGTTCAATGTGGTCAAGTCACTGCAGCGAGGGGCCAGTGTCGCCTGCTGCGGCTTGACGGCTGGCACGCACTTTCAGGCCAACGTGTTGCCGTTCATCCTGCGGGGTGTAAACCTGCTCGGCGTGGACTCGGTCGAAATCCCGCTGGTGGTGAAAGCCTCCATGTGGGACAAGCTCTCGGTCCAGTGGAAGGTGCCGAACCTGTCCGGCCTGGCTGAAGAAATTACCTTGGACCAATTACCGGCTGCGGTCGAACGTATTCTTACAGGTGGTCAGGTGGGGCGGACATTGGTCAAGCTGGACTGATCTTGGTCGTTCCGCTTGCTATTGTCCGAATAGCCAAAACCGATTTCAGTGATTCGAGCGATTCCCACAAGCTAGCGCACCGGTAATCACTCGAAACGCAAGGAGTCGGAAATGAGCGCGCTGGCAAGAAAGATCAAGGATGCCTTCGGCAAGAAGGTGGCGGACGGGGATGTGCAAACCGAGCACCCTAACTTCTGGATGTATCCGCAGGGGTGACGCCATCTCTGCGCTCTAGAAGCACATTCGCCGCATGAGCGACTTGCTCAAAGCGTTTTTAAAAAAGCCCTGCCGAAGCAGGGCTTTTTTTAGCATTGTCCTGTCATGCCGTGGCGGTGCGCCTGTGCCGCGCAAGCACAGCTGGCGGCGTTCAGGGCTGGCGACGGCGGAACAGCGGCAGCGGCTCGTCGGCGGCAGGCTGGTAGGTGACCGAAAAATCCTTCAGACCTTCAAGTGCTTCGTAAGGGTCGCGGTCGGCGCGCACGGCAAAGGCATCAAAGCCGCAGCGGCGCATATAGAACAGCTGGTCGCGCAGTACGTCGCCAATCGCCCGGATCTCACCTTTATAGCCGTATCGCTCGCGAAGCAGTCGGGCGCTCGAGTAATGGCGCCCGTCAGTGAAGGCCGGGAAATTCAGCGCCACGACTTGAAAATGCTGCAGATCGTCTGCGATCTCCTCGACCGCTTCATCCGCTTCCAGCCAGACGCCCAGGCCACCGTCGCGGGCCTTGAGTGCGTGGCCATGGTCCAGCCATAGCTGGAACGGCACGATGAGGTCGTCGCAGTTGGAGAGCTCTTCGAGCTTCACATCCTTGGGCAGCAGGTGCCAGGTTTCGTCGACGACCTGGTCGTTCTTAATGATTCGCTGCATAGACGCGCTCCTTGAAGGGGTCGATGCCGATACGGCGGAAGGTGTCGAGGAATTGCTCGTCTTCGGTGCGCTGTTCGACGTAGACCTTGATGATCTTTTCGATCACGTCAGGCATCGCGTCTTGAGCGAACGATGGGCCGAGAATCTGGCCCAGGCTGGCGTTGCGGCCCGAGCTGCCGCCGAGCGAAACCTGGTAAAACTCCGCACCCTTCTTGTCCACCCCGAGGATGCCAATGTGACCAACGTGGTGGTGGCCGCAGGCGTTCATGCAGCCGGAGATGTTCAGGTCGATATTGCCGATGTCGAACAGGTAGTCCATGTCGTCGAAACGGCGCTGGATCGCTTCGGCGATTGGAATCGACTTGGCATTGGCCAGTGAACAGAAGTCACCGCCCGGGCAACAGATGATGTCGGTCAGCAGACCAATGTTCGGGGTTGCCACACCCAGTTCGCGCAACTCATTCCACAGCTCGAACAGGCGGGCCTGCTCGACGTCAGCGAGAATCATGTTCTGCTCGTGAGAATTACGGACCTCGCCGAAGCTGTAGCGATCGGCCAGGTCGGCAATGGTGTCGAGCTGCTTGTCCGTGACGTCGCCTGGGGCGACGCCGGTGCTCTTGAGCGACAAGGTGACGGCAGCGTAGCCCGGCTTCTTGTGCGCGACCACGTTACGCTGGCGCCAACGAGCGAAGCCCGGGTGCTCGGCGTCGAGCTGGGCGAGAGCGGCGTCCTGGTCGTCAAGCGCCTTGTAGGCGGGGTCGACGAAGAACTTGCTGACGCGGGCCACTTCGGCGTCGGTCAGTGTATTGGGGCCGTCCTTGAGATAGGACCACTCGGCTTCGACACGCTCGGCAAACACCTCGGGCGTCAGCGCCTTGACCAAGATCTTGATCCGCGCCTTGAACTTGTTGTCACGACGGCCATAACGGTTGTACACGCGCAAGATGGCGTCGAGGTACGTCAGCAAGTGCTGCCACGGCAGGAATTCGTTGATGAAGCTGCCGACGATCGGCGTTCGGCCAAGGCCTCCACCGACGGAAACGCGGAAGCCCAGCTCGCCGGCGTCGTTCTGCACCGCTTCCAGGCCAATATCGTGCACCTCGATGGCGGCACGGTCGCTGACGGCACCGTTGACAGCGATCTTGAATTTACGTGGCAGGAAGGCGAACTCAGGGTGAAAGGTCGACCACTGCCGAATGATTTCGCACCAGGGGCGCGGGTCGACAAGCTCGTCGCGCGCGACGCCGGCGAACTGGTCGGTCGTCGTGTTACGAATGCAGTTGCCGCTCGTCTGGATGGCATGCATCTGGACTGTCGCCAGCTCTGCAAGGATATCAGGCACGTCTTCGAGTTCTGGCCAATTGAACTGTACGTTGGTGCGGGTGCTGATATGGGCGTAACCTTTGTCGTAGTTGCGGGCGATCTCCGCCAGCTTGCGCACCTGTGTGGAGGACAGCAGCCCGTATGGCACCGCGATGCGCAGCATGGGCGCATACCGCTGGATATAGAGGCCATTCTGCAAGCGCAGCGGGCGGAATTCCTCACCACCGAGCTCGCCCGCCAGGAAGCGGCGGGTTTGGTCGCGGAACTGACGCACGCGATCCTCGATGATGTGTTGGTCGTACTGGTCGTAAACGTACATGGGGTGTCCTGTTCTCAGGGCTGTTTACAGCTTTCTGCGCGCACGGCCGCGCACCCATTCAGGGAGGGCGGCAAGATACCAGCTAGCAGTTATGCGCAAAAGTGATGTTTGGGAATATGTTTAGAACGAAACGCCGCCATTTTGATATTTCGTAAAGCTGCCTTGAGGGCTGCGCCGGGGTGGTCTTAACTCTTAGCAGCAACGTTGTTCCAGCGCCTCATTCCAATCGATAACAAGGAGCGCAGCCGTGTCCGAACATCATGGCAATGACAGTCGCGCGGACGCCACCGCGATCTTCTTCATCATCCTGCTCGTCGTCGCAACCGCAGTGTTCTGGGTCAGCCATCAGTAACCGTGGGCGTTACAGCGCTACCAGATAGAGCACCAGTTTCACGACGCCGAGCAGCACCAGTACAAATAGCGCAGTGAAGCCGACCCCAAGCAGGATGAATTGGCTCGGCTTGCCGTGATTGAAGTCGCGTACGCGGTTCTTGCCGCTCTGCACGCCCAGCGCGCCGGCCAGCACACTCTGGAGCAATTGTCGCCAGGTCAGCGATTTGGGTTGCTGCTCATCTTTCATAGGTAGGCTCCGCAAGACTGCTGTAGGGGAGTCTAGCCAGACTTGACGGATGGCGCCCAGGACTGCGGCATGCTTGATCTCACCTGGGGCGGCGCGTAAGGTTCGCGCGGTCGGCCGGATGGTGGCCGGCTTCATGGAGTGCGCGGTGCCCGGATCATGGTCTGGGTTGAATGGGAAATCAGTGAAAGCTGATGCTGCCCCCGCAACGGTAGGGTCGACGCGTTCGACTGAGCCCGATACCAGCCCGTACTCCCCAAGGAATTGTCGCGGTGGGCGGCAGCCTCGGAAACCCCTCGTCGGTGTCGGACGTGGGGTTTCTGTCGCCCGCGCGTCCCCGAAACGGGAGTGGGCATGTTTCTATCGATGCGGGTCCTGTGCACCGCCTTGTTGGTCCTGGTGGCACAGCCGCTGTTCGCCGGCCAGATCAACGCCATCATTTCGCAGTACAGCGCCGCGGAGTTTGCCTCGGCCGTGGTGCAGTTCAAGCACCGGGTTCCCGGTGCCGACATCAGCGCCCGCACGCCCGAACAGCTCTCGGAGATGAGCGACGCGGACGTCGCCGACTGGCTCGGCACGGGTGAAAGCCTGCTGGTAGTGGGTGTCTTCGGCACTGAAGTGGATCGCTTACGCCCGCTGATCCAGGCGCACGCGGCAGGCGATCGGATCATCATGCACAGCGACCAGACGCTTGTTGTCATGAGCCGCTTCGATGGCCAGCGGGTGTTCCGCGACCGTGAACATGCGACACGACTGGGTGCGGAAAAGCCGGGGGATGATCTGGTCGGCTGGGTTCGCGAACTCGGCGATGCCAATCCCGATCAGGCCCCATGGATCGAGGCACGCAGTTACTGGCTAGGTGGTGGGAGCGAGAACATCGCCAGGCTGCTCGGCTGGCTCGCCAATCGAGGCCAGCCGGGAACGGTCATGCCGCCCGAGCCTCGTCCTGCGTTGCGCTTCTATCAGGACGGGCAGATTACCGACCCTACCGAACTGGCCTGGCGCGGCGAGACGCTGGTCGCGGTAATCGACCACGGCCGCGCGGACCGCCACGGCGATGCCGATCTCAACGATGCGTTATGCCAGACCCTCCAGCAACGCGACATAGCCTGCGTCAGCCTGTTCGCCACTTGGGGTGAGGGCACGCTTCAGGCCCTGCGCTGGCTCGAGGGTGCCCAGCATCCGCCGCTGGCAGCCGTTGTGGTGCTGCAGGATTTCGTGCTGGGTGGAGGCGAGGGGCGCGAGGAGGCGACCGACCTGCTGAAGCGCCTCGATGTCCCCGTCCTCAAGGCGCTTCGCCTGGCGGATCGAGACGAAGATGGCTGGCAGCTGTCGAGCGATGGTCTCGGGCGCGACAAAGTCCATTACCAGCTCGCCATGCCTGAACTCCAAGGCATCAGCCAACCGATGGTCCTGGCTGCCTGGGCATCGGCTCAGATCGACCCGAATTCCGGCATTCGTTTCGGTTTCAGCCAGCCGCTACCGTCGCGGGTCGAGGCGATTGCGGCTCGGATCCATCGCTGGCAACGGCTGCAGAAAAAATCCAACGAGAACAAGCGCGTCGCGATCATCTATTACAACCACCCACCGGGCCGGCACAACATTGGTGCCGACAACCTGGACGTGCCGCAATCGCTGTTCGCCATCCTTCAGCGGCTCAGGGCTGAGGGCTACAACACCGGGGCGCTACCTGAATCCCCCGAGGCGTTGCTGGCCCTGTTACAGGATCGAGGCGTCAACCTGCCCGAGCAGGGCGACGCCCTGGCGGAGATGGTTGGCAAGGTCGCTGGGCTGGACCGCGAGGCGTACCTGCGCTGGTTCCGCAGTTTGCCCGCCGCGCTTCAAGCAGAAATGGAGCACGGCCCGCTGGGCTATTGGAACGCGCAGATGCGGCGCGCCCTGCAGGGCTCGCACCTCGAAATTGCCCGGCACACGCTGCGCAGTGGTTCGAGCGAGCTGCACCACGTTCTCGATGGTGTCGATCACCCGGCCCGGGCGCGGGCGCTCGACTTGCTGGCGCAGCTCGAGGACTTCTACGAGCAGGCGCTGGCCCAACCGGGCCTGGCCAATTGGGCCGAGGCGGACGCATTGATCGAGGGGCTCGCGGCAACTGGCATCGAAGGGTTACGTGGGTGGGGCGAGGCGCCCGGTCAGGTCATGGTGCAGGACGGCCGGATGATCTTTCCTGGCGTTCAGCTGGGTAACGTCTTCATCGGCCCGCAACCGCCGCGTGGTTGGGAAGTCGACGAAGAATTGCTGCACGCGAACCTCGTCTTCCCGCCGCCTCACCAGTATCTGGGCTTCTATCACTGGTTGCGTGACGGGTTTCGTGCCGATGCGCTGGTGCACTTGGGCCGGCACTCGACCTACGAGTTTTTGCCGCGGCGCCGGGCGGGTTTGAGTGCCGAAGATTATCCGCTGCAGATTGTTGGCGACCTGCCGAGTATCTATCCGTACATCGTCGATGGTGTCGGCGAGGGGATCCAGGCCAAGCGCCGCGGGCTGGCCGTGATGGTCGATCACCTGACGCCACCGCTCGTTGCCACGCCCTTGTATGACGATCTGCTCAAACTGCGGCAACTTATCGAGAGCTTCGAGGCGGGCACCGGCAGTAGCGAGGGCCCGGCGCGACGCGCGACCATTGCCGAAATCAAATCGCTGGTGAGCCGCTCTGGGCTGGAGCCCGAACTGCGCGAGTCGATGGCCGATCCGCTGGCGGCGCGCGGTATCGATTTCGAGCAGGTCGATGACGAGCTGCTGGTGCATGAGGTTGGCCATTACCTGACCAACATTCAGGAGCGCTTCATGCCGCTCGGCCTGCATGTGTTCGGCAAGCCCTGGTCTGACGAAGCGGTGGACACGTTGATGGCCTCGATGGGCACCGACCAGGCAAGGCATCGCCAGGCTCTGGTCGACTCGCCTGAAGCCGAGATGCAGGCCTTGATCCGAGCGCTCGAAGGCGGCTTCGTCGCGCCAGGCAAGGGCAATGATCCGATCCGGACTCCGGAAGCTCTGCCCACTGGACGGAACTTCCACGCGCTCGACAGCAGCCTGTTACCGAGCCGGATTGGCTGGGGGATCGGCCAGGAACTGGCCGACCGGGCCCGCGAACGGCCGATGCCAGAGGGCGGGCGCGAAGCGGTGATCCTCTGGGCGTCGGATACGGTGCGTGACGAAGGAGCCATGGTCGCGTTCGGTCTTTCGCTGCTTGGCGTCGAGCCGGTCTGGAACAGCCGCGGTATCGTCGAAGGCATCACCCGGTTGCCGCTCGAAGCAGATGCGCAGCGCCGTGACCTGATGTTCACGACCTCCGGGCTGTTTCGTGATCTCTACGCTGACCAGCTGGCATTGCTTGAGCGGGCCGTCCTCCTTGCGCTCGACGGGGCGAGCGACACCATTCGCAAGGACTACCCAGCGCTGCGCACCGCTCTCGATGCGGCGCTCGAACCGATTGGCTCGCTTGCCAGTGGCGGGCATGAGCCGCTCGGGCAGAACCTGGTGGCTGCGCACTGGGTTCGCGACGCGGCGCGCCGGCTCGATGGTGGAGTGGACGAAACCCAGGCGGGCCGGCTGTCGGCGTTGCGTCTATTCGGCGTCGCGCCTGGGGCCTACGGGGCGGGCATCAACACCTTAGTAGAGCGCTCGGGCAGTTGGCAGCAGCGTAGCGAGCTGGCCAACAGCTACGTCAACCGGATGGGACATGCTTACGGCTTACAGCACAACGGCGAGCCCGCGCATGAGGTGTTCGAGGAAGGGCTGAAGCATGTGACCCGAACCTACCTAGGGCGCTCGAGCAATCTGTACGGGCTGATGGACAACAACGACGCCTTCGATTATCTCGGCGGCTTGAGCACGGCGGTCGAACATCTGGCCGGTCAGGCGCCGGAGAACATCGTCAGTTGGCACAACGACCCGAGCCGGGTCCGCCTCGAGCCGTTGCAGCAGGCGCTGCTGGCCGAGTTGCGGGGGCGCTTCCTCAACCCGGCCTGGATCAAGGCACTGATGCAGCATGACTACGCCGGGGCACGCACCATGGGCAGCGAGTTTCTCGAGTACCTGTGGGGCTGGCAGGTAACCAATCCGGACATCATTCAGGACAGCGCTTGGGAAGAGGTCAAGGCGGTCTATCTCGATGATCGCTACGACTTGGGCATCGATGCGTTTCTCGAGCAGGGCGCCAATGTCCATGTGAAGTCCAACATGCTCGCGATCATGCTCGTCGCGATCCAAAAGGGCTTCTGGCAGGCCGACGAGCCCACGCGCAAGGCGCTCGGTGAGGCGTTCGCCAGATTGGTGAGTGAACATGGCCTGCCCGGCAGTGGCCATACGCGGCCCGATCATCCAATGTTCGATTGGCTACTTCCACAGCTGGACCCAGCCTTGCGCGAGTCGCTGCAAACGCGCCTGGAGGCGGCCCTGCGCGAGCCTGCCGAGCGAGAACCAAAGCCGAACAGCATCACCGAAATCCAACCAGAAACGACGCAGCGCGCTGCCGAGCAACAGGCTGAGCAGCAGGAGACGGGGCAGGGCAGCGCGACCCAGTACCTCTGGATTGCTGCGCTGATCATGTTGTCGTTGCTCGCGATAGGCGTGTGGCGAGGCCGGAATGCCTCGCTTCGGAGGGCTGCCTGATGTTCGACAACCATTTGTTCAGCTGGCTGCACCTGCTGGTTGGTTGGCTGCTGCAACCAGTGACCTGGGCGTTGTTCGGGCTACTGGCGCTGGCGATCATCGATGCGGGTGTCGCCGCTGGCGAGCGGCTGGGTGGCTTGCGGCGTTGGCGCGGTTTGCCAGTCGCTGAGATCGAGCGGCGTGGGCGTCGTCGGCTCGATAGAGCGGACTTGATCGCTCGGGTCGGGCCCATGCTCGGCCTGATGGGGACCTTGATCCCACTCGGTCCTGGGCTTGCCGCGCTTGGCGATGGCAACGTGCAAATTCTCAGCGTGGCCATGCGCGTGGCATTCGATACCACGGTGCTGGGCTTGCTGATCGGGGTGTTCGGCTTTGCGCTGGGCCGCTTGCGGCGCCGCTGGTACGACGAGCTGCTCGACGATATGGAAGTGGCCGAGGCGCGTGGGAATGCGTAGGCGCTGGCGTTCCAGCCGGTTCGTCGCTGGCGATGACGACCCGCTCGGTCCGCTGGCTAACATGGTTGACGTGGTACTGGTATTCGCGTGCGGGTTGATTGCGGCGCTGGTCGCTCAAACGGACCTGCTCGAACAGCTAAGTCAGGCCCGGCAGCCAATGACGGTCGAGCGCGGGCGCGAGCTGCCGCGCCTGCCCGACAGCCTCGAAGGCGATACCGGTAAGGGCCTGGAGAGCGTCGGGCAGGTTTACCGGGACCCGGAGACCGGCAAGCTGATCCTGATTGGTGAATGACGCCGCATGATCAGATTACCTGCCACCCTTGAACCAATCCCACAGCCCCAGCGAATAGTTGGGCAGCAGGTTGATGCCAAGCGCCGACTTGATCAGGTACAGCGCGACCAGGCCGATCAGCATCGAGAAAAACAGAAACAGCGTAATCGCCCCGGCCTTGGCAGCCAGTGACAGGTTGCGCTGGCTACGCGACAAGCTTCGCTTGTTGCGCCCGCCCACGAGCACGAAGTAGTACTGGTTGCTCCACAGGCTGAAGGTGCCTCGCAGGTCGAACTTGTGCCGACCCCACGAGCGGGTCGCGAAGGCGCTGCGCAACCCTTCGAGCTGCTGGTCAGTGAAGCTTTCGCGCACCTGCTCGGGCAGGCGCTCCTTGAGGCCGAGGATGAATGGATCGCGCGCCAGCGCATCGTCGGAGGCTGGCGCTGCATAGGGCGCAGGTGCGCGGGTGTCAGATGGGGTCATGGTGTCAGGAAGCCGTCGCCGTCGTGGAATCGACGCCTTCCCATGCAACTACTCGGCCGCTTTGTCTAAAAGCTGGCGAATCGTCCGTTGCAGCAGGGCGAAATCCGGCCTCTCGGCGGGCGCGTCTGCCAAGCAGTGCCGCTTGAGGTCGGTCAGCGCCTGCAAGCGCAGATCACGACCGGCTACATCGCAATGTGCCAACAATTCTTCCAGCAGGCAGCCGAAGGCGCGCGCTTCCAAACGCTGCAGCGCCGCCGCCTGTACGCCATGCGGGTCGTAAAAGGACGCAGCGCCGAAGTCGCTGAGTAACGTTTGCCCGCCCGGTGCGACCAGCAGGTTATGGGCATACAGATCGCCGTGCAGGATGCCGCGCCCATGCAGGTGATGAACGACGTCCGCCACGCTCGCGGCGATGCGTAGGACCTCGTCTGCGGCGAAACGGCGCTCCGGTGCGTAGCAGTCACGCGTGCATGTCTCGAACGACGGCGGCCCGGCGAGGGCGGTGAACGCCGGGTCGATGAGCGCCATCAACAGCCCCGGTAGTTCGTCTCCCGCTGTCGCCAGCGGCCCGGCGACAGGGATGAGGTTGGGATGCGCGCCGGCCGAGAGGCTGGCGGCCATTTCGCTGTGCGGCAGGCCATCGCTGGTGACGTTGCCCTTGAACAGCTTTGCCGCCATGGGTTGAAGCCCATCGGCGCGCCGCCACTGGGCTTGATAGATGGTGCCCGAGGCACCCTGGCCGAGCACCGGGCCGAGCGCGACGTCGTCACGAGCTACCGGGGGCAGCGGATGGGCCGCGAGAATGTCGTCTTCCATCGCATCACTGAATGGGTTTCCGCCAAATGCCAGCCACGTCAGCCGTGGCATCTCGAGTAGCCAGCCGGGCAGGGCGGGGAGCCGGTTCGCCGCAACCCGCAGAAGTTCAAGCCGTTCGCAGCGGGCAAGCGATTGCGGCAAGGCCTGGAGCCGGTTACCGGCGAGCATGAGCTTCTGCAGGCGATGGCATTGGCCGATTTCGGCTGGCAGCGTTTCGAGGCGATTGTCGGTCAGGATCAGCCAGCGCAGGGACGGCGGAAGGGCTTCGGCTGGCAGGCGTTGGATCTGGTTCGCCTTGAAACCGACCATCTCCAGCCGGGCGCAGCGGCCCAGGGCCGATGGCACTTCGGTAAAGGCGTTATTCGAGCAGAACAGAATCCGTAACCGGTGCAGCCGATGCAGGTCGTCGGGTAGCCGGCTCAGGCGATTGCCGGACAGGTTGAGCACCTCGAGGGTGTCCGCCAGCTGGAAGATTTCGGTTGGAAAGGCGTCGAGGTCCTCGGACAGGTCCAGGCGAGTAGTGCCGGCAAGCTCGCCGCGCTTGAGTCGTTCCAGTGTATGCATGCTGTGCTCTGCCCTGAATGGGCCTGTTAATGGGGCGGCGTGTTGGCCTGGCTCGCGGATGGGAGCCGATGCGCTAGGACAGCGAGGGGGCGGAAGCGTTCAGCGCAGCGGCTCTGGCGCGGGCCTTTCAGTAGGCTGACGACGCTCATGGACGATGCGCTCGGCGCGTGCACGTAACTGGCCGCATCCGCCTTCGATGTCTTGCCCGGCGGAATTGCGGATCTTTGTCAGCACGCCGTTCGCATGGAGGTAGCGCATGATCTGATGAATGCGCTCGGCGTCGGGGCGCTGATAATCGTCATCGTCGAGGCTGTTGTAAGGGATGACGTTCATGATGGCGTACTTGCCGCGCAGGAGCCGGATGATGCCATCCATCTCGTCCACGCCGTCGTTGAGCCCCTTGAGCAAGGTCCACTGGTACTGGATCGGGTAGTCGATCTGGCGGGCATAGGCCTCGCCCAACTCGACCAGTTCGGCTGGGTCGAGTGCCGGTGCGCGTGGCAGCAATGCGCGGCGCAGCGCCGGATCGGTGGTATGCAGGGACAACGCGAGGGCAGGCCTCACCTTCTGCTGCGGCAGGCGCTCGAAGACCCGCCGGTCTCCGACGGTCGAGAACACCAGGTTCCGGTGGCCGACGCCGCCCTCCGTGCCGAGCAGGTCGATCGCTTCGAGGACGTTGTCCAGATTGTGTGCCGGCTCGCCCATGCCCATGAACACGACCTTCTTCACCGCGCGGAAGCGTCGGGCGAGCGCGACCTGGGCGACGATTTCGGCGCTGCCGAGCTGGCGAATCAGGCCGCTCTTGCCCGTCATGCAGAACACGCAGCCGACCGCGCAACCGACTTGGCTCGAGACGCACAGGCCACCGCGCGGCAGCAACACGCTTTCGACGAGCTGCCCATCCCCCAGCTCTACCAGCAGACGTGCCGAGCCATCAGCGGCCGGGTGCTCCGAGCGCAAGCGGGCCAGTTGGCCGAGCCGCTCGCTGAAGATAGGCAGGCCGCTGCGCACCGACAGCGGCAAAAAATCCTCGCTACGCTGATGGCGCGTTCCAGCGTCGAGCGCACGGCCACTTAACCAGGCACGCGTGACCCGGCCGACATGGACGGGCTTGGCGCCGAGGTCGGCGAGCTGCTGATGAACGTCTGGGATGCGCATAGGGCGCGCATTCTAGCCAAAGGAGCGGGCGCGGTCTGTAGCGCGCTGTCAGTTCAATCGATGAAGCGACGACAGCCCAGCGTCAGTCCGAGCAACAGTAGAGCGAGGAGGGCGAAGGCCAGCGTCAGCGAAGCGTAGTGAGCGATCACTCCGATCACGGCCGGCCCCGCCAGCACACCGGCGAACCCGATGGTGGTCGCAGCCGTGATCGCCTGGTTGACTGGCATCACCTGCTGCCGGCTGAGCGAGGAAATCATTACCGGCGAGACATTCGCGCAGCCCAGGCCGCACAATCCATAACCCAGCAGGGCCAGCCCCCAATGCTCGGTGACCAGCGTCAGAGCGATGCCAACGGCTGCCAATACGCCCCCGAAGCCGATCACACGAGCCGTGCCCAGGCTGCTGACGACTGGGGCGCCAAGAAAGCGGCCCAGGGTCACCATCAGTGCGAAACTCGCATAGCCGAGCCCGCCCCGCGCCGCATCCAGGGCTTTGTTTTCGGTGAGGTAGAGCGCGCTCCAGTCGAGCACGGCGCCTTCGGCAAGGTAGACGATGAAACACAGGCTGCCGACCAGCAGCACCATGCCGCTGGGCCGTACGAAGGCGACGCCTCCGGCTGGTGCCCGTTCGCGCAGCAGTCCCGGGGAGACGGCGAGGTTGGCCAGCACGATCAATCCGACCATTAGCAGCGTGCCAACGGCCGGTGCCATACCCAGCGTCAGCGCGCCGGTCAAGGCAAGCGCCCCGCTGATCGAGCCGAGGCTGAACATGCCATGGAAGTTCGACATATAGCGCTTGCCGGTGTCTCGTTCGACCATTACGCCCTGAATATTGAAGGCGACATCGATCACCCCAAGGCTGCCGCCAAAGCAGAACAACGCCAGCGCAAGCACCAATATCGAATCGGTCAGTGCCATTCCGGCCAACGCCAGGGCGAGCAGGGCCACGCTGCCAAGAATGACCGGGCGGATGCCCTGTCGGGCGACGAGCATGCCGGACAGCGGCATCCAGGTCAGCGACCCGATCCCGACGCAAAGCAACAGCATGCCGAACAAGGCGTCGCTCATCTCGATGCGAGCCCGCACGTAGGGAACCAGCGGCGCCCAGACGGACAAGCCGAACCCGGCCATGAAGAATCCGACACGTGTTGCGTGGCGGACCGTTGGCGAGGCGGCTTCAAGCGCCTGATTCGCCGGCTGCATAAGAGACCTTTTGAACGAAGTGATTCGAAACCCTGGCGGGCTACATTGTGTCAGACATACCGCGGGCGCGCCGACCACCGAACGCGCAGGTTCGCCGGGCTCAGAGGGCGGCTATGTTAACCTCCGCGCTTTGTCAGTCTGCGGCCCGGAGCGGTACATGAAATTCATCCATCAGCGCGAACACCTAAACGAAGACGATTTCGTGATCATCGAATGCTCCCAGCCCTGCAACATCCGCCTGATGAACGACAAGAACTTCCGCAGCTTTCGCAACGGTGGCCGCCACGCCTACCACGGCGGGGCTTTCGAAAAGTTTCCGGCGCGGATCAAGGTGCCCAGCACTGGCTTCTGGAACATCACCATCGACACTGTCACGCGCCGCGCCATCAGCGTCACGCGCAAGCCGACCCTGACGCACAGCATCAAGATCGTGCGCAATTCGCCGTCCGAACTTCGTTAGTGCGGTGCCCGACGCCGCTGGTTCATGAGCCCCAGCCTCGGCGGAGGGCCGGATGAGAAACGTTAGCGGCCAGGCCACGTCCAGGGCACACCTGGGTATGCTGTTCTGGGCATTGCTGGTCGGCCTGTCGTTTCCGGCGGTTGGCCTGATGAGCGAGGGGCTGCCGCCGCTATTGTTGACCTCGATTCGCTTCTGCATCGCAGCGCTTGCGCTTTCGCCCTTGCTCTGGCGGCATGGCAGGGCCTGGCCCGCTCGCCGGGCGCTGGCGCTCTATGCGTTGATGGGGCTGAGCCTGGCGTGCTTTTTCGGAACCATGTTCTGGGCCGCGCACAGAGTCAGCGCGCTGTCGATGGCAACGCTGTTTGTCAGCGTACCTTTGCTTGCCTATTGCCTCGGCCGGGGCCTGCGGGTCGAGCAGCCTGCCTCGCGCCTGCTCGCGATCCTGGCGCTGGGCGCCATCGGGGCGCTCGGCCTGGCCTGGGCCGAGAACGGCGGAGATTTCAGCGGATTGAGCCTGGGTCTTGGCGAGTTGGCCTTCTTTGGCGGCTGTATTGCATCGGCGCTGTATCCAGTGTTGAGCAAGTGGGGGCTGCAGCGCGGCTGGCTGCCGCCACAGGCGGGGCTACGGACTTTCTGGAGCCTGCTGATCGGGGCACTGCTGATCGGTCTGTTCGGCGCGCTGGCAGAAGAGAGCCGTGCTTTGCTGCGCATGAATCTCCTGGACGTGGCGCTATTGGCGTACCTCGGGGTCTTCTCCAGTGGCGTGACATTCTTTCTTCAGCAACGGGCCACGGCCGTGCTCACGCCGGGTGCGGTGACCGCCTACAGCTACCTAGTGCCCTTCGTATCGATGCTGCTGCTGTTCGCTTCGCAGCCCCAACGAATCGGCTGGCATTGGCTGCCGGGCAGCGTGCTGGTGCTGCTGGCGATCGCGCTGTTGCTGCGCCAGGGCGCGCGAGACGCTTGATCCGGCGGGCCCATCGGGCGCGGCCGAACTGACGGCCGTTGTCTACGACCGTTAAGGCGCGCTCACTCTGGCTCGCCCACCGCTAACGCGCCAAGGCATTGCAATCGATGCTTGCCATCGTCCAGAAGCCAGGCGTCGTCGACGGCGAGGTAGTCCGCCTCCATGACCTGGTTGTAGCTGAACGCCCAGCGGCGGCGCTCGCGACCGTCGATGGATTCAATGGTCAATACGACCACGTCGCTGGCGAATGGCTGTCGAGCCTCGGCGGCAGCATCTGCCTCGTCGAGCAGCGCCTCGTTGAGTGAGAACTGCCAGGCATGCAAGCCGTCGATCTCAAGCATGTCGGCGGCTTCGAGCTGGTCGAGCAGGTAGGGCGTTTCGGTCGGCATCTTCGTTCGGCTCCGGTGGCGTCAGGCGTCGTAGCCGAGATTAGGCATCAGCCAGCGTTCGGTAACCGCCAGATCCTGACCCTTGCGTTCGCTGTAACGTTCGGCCTGGTCCTTATCGATCTTGCCGACCGCGAAATACTGCGCCTGCGGATGTGCAAAGTACCAGCCGCTGACTGCGGCGGTCGGGAACATGGCGTAATGCTCGGTCAGGGTGACCTGGCTGACGCCATCGGCATCGAGCAGTTTGAACAGAGTGGCCTTCTCGGTATGGTCCGGGCAGGCTGGATAGCCAGGCGCCGGACGGATGCCCTTGTAGGCTTCCCGGATCAACTCATCGTTGCTCAGCTGCTCGTCGGGCGCGTAGCCCCAATGCTGCTTGCGTACCTGCTGGTGCAACCATTCGGCGCAGGCTTCGGCCAGGCGGTCAGCCAGCGCCTTGACCATGATCGAGTTGTAGTCGTCGCCTTTGTCCTGGTAGGCCCTGGCCAGTTCCTCGGCGCCGATGCCGGCCGTGCAGATGAAGCCGCCGACATAGTCAGTCACGCCGCTGCCCACTGGCGCGACGAAGTCGGCCAGGGAGAAGTTGGGCTTGCCGTCTGTCTTTACGGTCTGCTGGCGCAGGTGGTGCAGGGTGGCAATCGGCTCACCGTCATCGCCAAGGACGCGGATGTCGTCGTCATCAACCTGGTTCGCAGGCCAGAAGCCAAACACAGCGCGCGCTTTGATCAGCTTGCCGTCGATGAGCTTGGCGAGCATGTCCTGGGCATCGTTGAAAAGAGACGTAGCCGCTTCGCCGACGATCTCATCCTCCAGAATGCGCGGGTATTTCCCTGCCAGGTCCCAGGAAATGAAGAAGGGCGTCCAGTCGATGTATTCGGCCAGGGTGCGCAAGTCGATGTCCTCAAGCACCTTTCGCCCGGTGAAGCTTGGCTTGACCGGCGCGTAAGCGGCCCAGTCGAAGGCTGGTTTGACGGCCACCGCCTCGGCATAGGTCAGCCGTTCGGTCCGGGCACTGCGGTTGGCGGTGCGCTCGCGGATCACGGCGTATTCCTCGCGCGTCTTCTCGACGAACGCAGGTTTGAGTTCCTTGGACAGCAACGTCGTGGCTACACCCACGGCGCGCGAGGCGTCGGTCACGTAGACGACCGCGTCGTTGCGGTAGTGCGGGTCGATCTTGACCGCGGTGTGTGCCTTGGAGGTGGTGGCGCCGCCAATCATCAATGGCAGGTGAAAGTCCTGGCGCTGCATCTCGCGCGCTACATGAACCATCTCGTCGAGCGAAGGCGTAATCAGGCCGGACAGCCCGATGATGTCGCATCGCTCGGCGATGGCCGTTTGCAGGATCTTCTCAGCTGGCACCATCACGCCGAGGTCAACGACATCGTAGCCGTTGCAGCCAAGGACCACGCCGACAATGTTCTTGCCGATGTCGTGTACGTCGCCTTTGACGGTGGCCATGAGAATCTTGCCCTTGGCCTCGGGCTTGTCGCCTTTCTCGGCCTCGATGAAGGGGATCAGGTGCGCCACGGCCTGCTTCATCACACGTGCGGACTTGACCACCTGCGGCAGGAACATCTTGCCCGAGCCGAACAGGTCGCCAACGACGTTCATGCCGGCCATCAGCGGGCCTTCGATCACCTCGATGGGCCGCGCGCACTGCTGGCGGCACTCCTCGGTGTCCTGGACGATGTGGGTGGTGATGCCCTTGACGAGCGCGTGTTCCAGGCGCTTGCCGACCGGCAGGTTGCGCCACTCCTCGGTCTCGGCTTCCTTGACCGAGCCGTCGCCCTTGTATTTGTCAGCGAGCTCCAGCAGCGCCTCGGTGCCGCCTGCCGTGCGATTGAGCACCACGTCCTCGACCGCATCGCGCAGTTCTTTCGGAATCTCGTCGTAAATCTCCAGCTGCCCGGCATTGACGATGCCCATCGTCAGGCCGTTCTGGATCGCGTAATAGAGAAACACCGAATGGATCGCTTCGCGCACCGGGTTATTGCCACGGAACGAGAACGACACATTGGACACGCCGCCAGAGGTCAGCGCGTAGGGCAGGTTGTCGCGGATGAAGGCACAGGCTTCGATGAAGTCGACCGCGTAGTTGTTGTGTTCCTCGATGCCGGTGGCGATGGCAAAGATGTTCGGATCGAAGATGATGTCTTCCGCCGGGAAACCGACCTCATTGACCAGAATGTCGTAGCTGCGTTGGCAAATTTCCTTCTTGCGCGCGGCGGTGTCGGCCTGGCCGGCCTCATCGAAGGCCATCACCACGATCGCTGCGCCGTAACGCTTGCACAGGTGGGCGTGGTGCTTGAACTGCTCGACGCCTTCCTTCATGGAGATGGAGTTGACGATGCCTTTGCCCTGGATGCACTTGAGGCCCGCTTCGATCACTTCCCACTTGGAGGAGTCGATCATGATCGGCACGCGGGAAATGTCCGGCTCGCCGGCGATCAGGTTGAGGAAGGTGACCATCGCCGCCTTCGAATCGAGCATGCCCTCGTCCATGTTGATGTCGATGACTTGCGCGCCGGCTTCGACCTGCTGCAGCGCGACTTCCAGGGCCTCGGTGTAGTTTTCTTCGCGGATCAGACGGGCGAACTTGGCGGAACCCGTGATGTTGGTGCGTTCACCGACATTCACGAACAAGGAGCTGCGATCGATGGTGAACGGTTCCAGGCCGGAGAGGCGGCACGCCTTGGGAATGTCCGGGATCGCGCGCGGCGCGTACTTGCCGACAGCCGTGGCGATGGCTTCGATGTGCGCCGGCGTGGTGCCGCAGCAACCGCCGATGATGTTGAGAAAGCCGCTGGCCGCGAAGTCTTCGACCACCGCGGCCATTTCTGCCGGGGTTTCGTCATATTCACCGAAGGCGTTCGGCAGGCCGGCATTGGGGTGCGCGGAGACAAAGGTCTCGGCCTTGTTGGCAAGCTCTTCGAGGTAGGGCCGCAGTTCCTTGGCACCGAGCGCGCAGTTCAGGCCGACCGAAATGGGCTTGGCGTGGCGTACGGAATTCCAGAAGGCTTCGGTCGTCTGGCCCGAGAGCGTGCGCCCTGAAGCGTCGGTGATGGTGCCGGAAATCATGATCGGCAATTCGACACCAAGCTGTTCGAAGACTTCCTGGACCGCGAAGATGGCTGCCTTGGCGTTGAGCGTGTCGAAAATGGTCTCGATCAAGATGAGGTCGGCGCCGCCCTCGATCAGTCCGCGGGTCGCTTCCGTGTAGTTCTCGACCAGTTCGTCGAACGTGACGTTGCGGTAACCAGGGTTGTTCACGTCCGGCGAGATCGAGCAGGTACGGCTGGTCGGGCCCAACACGCCAGCGACGAAGCGCGGCCGGTCGGGGGTCTCCAACGTTTTGGCATCGCACACTTGGCGAGCGATGCGAGCGCCCTCGGCATTCAGCTCATAAACCAGCTCCTCCATGCCGTAGTCGGCCTGGGAGACGCGGGTGGCATTGAAGGTATTGGTTTCGAGGATGTCCGCACCAGCGTCGAGGTAGGCCTTTTCGATCGCGCTGATCACGTCCGGGCGGGAAAGAATCAGTAGGTCGTTATTGCCTTTGACGTCCTGCGGCCAATCAGCGAACCGCTCCCCGCGGTAATCGCCTTCCTCCAGGCGATAGCTCTGGATCATGGTGCCCATGCCGCCGTCTAGGATCAGGATGCGCTCCTTGAGGGCTTGCTGAAGAGCCTGGAGGCGGGCGTTGCGGTCGAGCATGGGAACTACCTGAAGCTGGTTTCGATAACCGCGCATGATAGCAAGGCTGCACGCTTTTCGATCATCCCCACGGTTTGCATGAGCAGTGCTCATGTTGGGAGTGCCACCTATTCCCGACTAAAACACTAGGACTTTAAACGAGGCCATGCATGGCGTACACTCCGGCGCATATCTGAGAGGAGTTCCCATGAGCGCCATTACCATCACCGAAGCCGCCCACGACTATTTGGCCGATCTGCTCGAGAAACAGAACACTACCGGCATCGGCATTCGCGTATTCATCACTCAGCCCGGCACGCCCTATGCCGAGACCTGCATCGCCTACTGCAAGCCTGGCGAGGAAAAACCCGACGATATCGCCATCGCGCTCAAGCGGTTCACCGCATGGATCGACGGCGTCAGCGAGCCGTTTCTGGAAGATGCAGTGGTGGACTACGCCACGGATCGCATGGGCGGCCAGCTGACGATCAAGGCGCCGAATGCGAAGGTGCCGATGGTCAACGAGGATAGCCCGCTTAACGAGCGCATCAATTATTACCTCCAGACCGAGATCAACCCTGGCCTGGCCAGCCACGGCGGCCAGGTCACGCTCATCGACGTCGTTGATGAGGGCGTCGCGGTGTTGCAATTCGGCGGCGGCTGCCAAGGCTGTGGACAGGCCGACGTCACCCTCAAGGAAGGCATCGAGAAAACGCTGCTCGAGCGTATCCCTGAGCTCAAGGGTGTTCGCGACGTAACTGACCATACCAATCGCGAAAACGCCTACTACTGATTCGGGCGTCCCGCCATTGCGGGATAACTCGTTGCCAGATGGGTGAAGTCAAAATGCCACTATTTCTTCGGTGGCATCCCCACAGCGCTCGTTTGCTGAGATAAGCTGTCCGAGTTCCGGTAGCTGGTAAAAAGAGCGAGCGCTGCATGTCTGCCGTTTCCCTGCTGATCTGTGACGATTCGAACCTGGCGCGCAAGCAATTGCTGCGCTCGTTGCCTGCTGCCTGGCAGCTGGACATCCATCAGGCGTCGGGTGGCCTCGAAGCGCTCGAGCGCATCCGCCAGGGCGATGTCGACGTGCTGCTACTCGATCTCACCATGCCTGATATGGATGGCTATCAGGTGCTGGCGCAGCTGCGAGAGGAGGGCCTCGGCTGCAAAGTCATCGTGGTCTCGGCGGACATCCAGGAAGAAGCGGTTCGCCGTGTGCTCGAGCTTGGTGCGCTGGCCTTCATTCGCAAGCCGGCCGATCCAGTACATCTCAGACAGACATTGGCCAGCCTTGGGTTGATCGGTACCGATCTACCCATGCTCGGCGGGCGTGACGCTGGCGATACCGTCAGTTTCCGCGATGCCATCCGTGAGGTCGTGAACGTTGCCATGGGCCGTGCCGCTGCCTTGCTGGCGCGCGTGCTAGGCGTCTTCGTGCAGTTGCCGATTCCGAACGTGAACATGCTTGAGGTCGGCGAGCTGCACATGGCGCTGGCCGACGCGGCTCAAGGTGACAAACTCACTGCGGTTTGCCAGGGCTACATCGGTGGCGGCATCGCCGGTGAGGCGCTGCTGATTTTTCATGACTCGGAAGTCGCGGACATGGCGCGGCTGATGCGCGCTGACGACTACCGTGAGCTAGAAATGCTGCTAGACCTGTCCAGCCTGTTGATCAGCGCCTGTCTGAGCGGGATTGCCGACCAGATCGATGTCGTATTTTCCCAGGGTCACCCGCAGGTGCTTGGGCAGCACGCCTCGATCGACGAGCTGATTCGCCTGAATCGCGAGCGCTGGAAAAGCACGCTCGCCATTGAAATCAGCTACAGCCTGGAAGGCCATAACATTCACTTCGACCTGCTGCTGCTGTTTACCGAAGATTCGGTGGAGCTGCTGTCGCGTAAACTTGCCTACCTGATGGACTGAGCATGTCTGACTCGATCGAACTGAGCGAAATGCATTGGCTGCTGGCCATCGTCCAGAGCATCGATGTCGGGGTCGTCGTGCTCGATCGGGAATACCGGGTCGACGTCTGGAACACGTTCATGGAGAACCGCTCTGGGCGGCTCCCGGAGGAGGCCCGCAAGAAGTCCTTTTTCGAGCTGTTTCCCGAAGTGGACGAAAAATGGTTCCGGCGCAAGGTGGAGAACGTCGCAACGCTCGGCACACCCTCGTTCACCATCTGGGAGCAGCGCCCCTATCTGCTGCGGTTCAAGAACTACCAGCCAATCACTGGGCTGGAAGACTTCATGTACCAAAACACGACACTGCTGCCCCTCAAGGGGCTGGACGGTCGCATCCAACAGATCTGCCTGATCATCTATGACGTCACTGATGTGGCCACCAACCGGCGCCAGCTGCAGGCGGCCAACCGAGAGTTGCAACGACTGTCGAGCACCGACCGCCTGACCGGTCTGTTCAACCGCGGTCACTGGGAAGAAATGCTGCGTCAGGACTACGCGCGGCATCGGCGTTACGACACCAATACCGCGCTGATCATGTTCGATATCGATCATTTCAAGAAAATCAACGACACCTACGGTCATCAGGCGGGCGACAGCGTTATCCAGCAGACCGCTGACATCATCCGTCAGACCATGCGTGACTCCGATATCGCTGGGCGTTACGGCGGTGAGGAATTCGTCGTGTTGCTGCCCGATACCGACCAGCAAGGCGCCATGACGCTGGCCGAACGACTACGCCAGGCCATCGAGGCGCATGAGGTGCGGCACGAGGCACTGACTATTCGCTTCACGATTAGCCTGGGCGTTGCGGACCTGAGCCTGCCCACGAACGGCTACGCGCAGCTGATCGAGTGGGCGGACAACGCTCTTTATGCGTCCAAAGCTGGCGGTCGTAACCGAGTGACGCTACACGGTCAGTGAGCCACTTCATCGCTGCGGCGATTGTCGAGCAACTTCAGTAGCGTCACCTCCTCAGCGCTCAGCCACTTGCGCTTGCGCGCTTTGCCGAGTGCCTGCAGTTCACCGTTCGAAAACGCCTCGATCACGGCAGGATGGATATAGCACTGGCGGCACACGGCAGGGGTGTTGCCCAGCTGCCGGGAGACCTGGCGAACCGTCTCGGCAAGATTTCGCCGCGCTACCGATTCCGGCTGATGCTCGCAGCCGCGCAGGGCGTCGAGCGCCAGCGTGCTGCCGGCCCAGGTGCGATAGTCCTTGGCCGAGAAATCGGCGCCCGTCACTTCATGCAGGTACTGGTTGACGTCGCTCGAGCTAATTGCATGCCGTTGGCCGTCATCGTCCAGATACTGAAACAGGTGCTGGCCGGGTAGTTCCAGGCAACGGCGCATGATTCGGGCCAGCCGCTGATTCTTTAGCGTGACCCGGTGTTCAACGCCGCTCTTGCCGCGGAAGTGAAACCGAATCGCTGCCCCTCGCACATCGACATGTCGGCTGCGAAGCGTCGTCAGGCCGTAGGAACGGTTTTCGCGGGCGTAGCGTGAGTTACCGACGCGGATCAGCGTGGACTCCAGCAAATGGACGACCAGCGCCATGACCTTCTCGCGCGGCATGCCACGTCGAGCGAGGTCGGCTTCCAACCGAGCACGCAGCGTCGGCAAGGCGGCGCCGAACGCGAGGATGTGTTGATATTTGTCGCTATCGCGGACTTCACGCCAACGCGGGTGGTAGCGGTACTGTTTGCGCCCACGCGCGTCGCGACCGGTGGCTTGCATGTGCCCACAAGGGTCTGGGCAAATCCAGACCTGAGTGTAGGCGGGCGGTATTGCGAGCTTGTTGATCCGGTCGATCTCGGCCGAGTCGCGGATGCGCTCGCCGGAGGGAAGAAAATAGGCGAACTTGCCTCGCAGCACCCGCCGGCTGATGCCGGGACCGCTATCGTCCACGTAACGCAGGTCGTCCGGTAGGTCTGGGCAAAGAACCGTGCCAACGTCCGCGCGTTCATCATCGGGGATGGGAGGCGTGCCTTCAGATACGGCCAGGTTGGGCTTGTCGGTCAGCATGCCGGGAACGTCCGCCGTGCGAGAAGAGAGAGGCGTCGATCAGGTGGCATGCTGGGCCGGGACCCGGCATGCCATACCTGGAATACCAAGCGGCGATTACTTTTCGCTCTCGCTGGTGTTGCGCATCAGGATGCGAATGGCGGCGACGAGTTCGTCGATGGCTTCGCGGTAGACCGCCGGGTCCGCCTTGGTTTCGGCCTTGTCGGCCAGCAGCCGGGCTGCTTCGAGATGGTCATTGATCGAAGAGTAGTCGCCTATCATGTCTGCACTCCTGGTGGGTCAGCGAAAAGCACGCCGCGGTTGCGTCGTGCGTCGTCTCTATGAGTGACAGGCGCGGGCCGCGCGGGTTCGTGCCAGCCATCAGGCCACTGCGCAACCATTGCCTTAGCTCGCGGCAGCGATATCGAACGCCAGTTGGATGCCGTCGCCGCTGCCATCACCCACTACCGACCCGACCACCGGCTTATGCGTGACCTGTCGACCTTCGTAGGCTTCGCCCAGCTTGCGCTGCGCAACGTCGCGGATATGCGTGATGAGCCCGGTCGTCTGCGCATCGCGCGGAATGATGAAGTTCAGGGTGACGGTGTGGGCATCGCGGCTCTGCGGAAGATCCGCCAAACCACTGCTGTGCCACTGATCATTGACGTAGGCTTCGGCGCCTTTCATGGGGTGCTCCTGTTTTGACGGCTCAATCAATAGGACCGTAAAACAGGCGAATGGGTCGCCGCGCGGGATACAGGAACGAAGAGGCCCAGTGCGTTGCGGCAACCGGGCCCCGAAAGATGCGTGATGGGATCAGACAGGCATGTGCCACGGGGCGAAGTGAATACCTTGGCGGGTCAGGTCGGCGCGGGTCTGTTCCAGTTGCTGGCCCAGCTTGACCGGGTCGGAGTAGACGCTGCTCGGCATCTTGCAATGGCCGACCGGGCGGGATTCGCTGCCGTCCACGACGGTAATGCTGAGCTCACCGTTACCTTCCATCAAGGTCCAGGCGACGCATTGGAAGGGCTTGAACGCGCGGTCGGTGATCAGAAGGGCATCGTTGAAGCGAAGGGGGCTGGTCATGGGGCATGTCTCTCTGTGTGAATGCTCAAAACAACGAATTGGCCATGCCGTCAGGTGTTCGGCGTCGGCCTTACATTCCATTGATGTACACAGGGGACCGATAAGTCACACGGTGAGTTCGCAATTTGCTGGTGAGTTTGCAATTAGCCAAAAGTTGTAGGGTGTCGTGAGCGGGTGACGCCTTGGCCTTGTAGCGCTGTAAGCCTCGTCGTAGAGCCATTTGCACGGATCAGCCGGTGCACGAAGTACACCGAATCGCTTAGTGGCGGGTCGCACCGCGTGACGAAAAGCCGCATCTCGCAAGCAAAAAAAACCGGCCGGGGAGCCCTGGCCGGTCGAGAAGCCCGATCGTCCGAGCTTGGCTTAAACCTTGAACTGCTTCAGCGTCCGACTCAGCTGGCCGGCAAGCTCACCAAGCTGCTTGCCTGCGGCGTCGGACTGCTCGGCGGCGTGGGTGCTGTCGAGCGCCAGGCTCGCGGCCTGAGTGACGTTCTGGTTGATGTCTTCCACGACATGCGTCTGCTGCAGCGTTGCGCTTGCGATCGATGCATTCAAGCTGGACAGGTTGCGCAGGGCCTGGGCGATCTGCGCCAGGCTCTCGCCCGCCTGGCTGGCCTGTTCGACCGTGGCCTGGGACGCGCGATTGCTTTCGGTGATCACGGCGACCGCAGCACCGGAGTTCTTCTGCAACTGCTCGATCATCGTCTGGATTTCGGCGGTTGACGTCTGGGTGCGCTGCGCCAGCAGGCGGACCTCATCGGCCACGACGGCGAAGCCACGACCCTGTTCACCGGCTCGCGCGGCTTCGATGGCAGCGTTTAGCGCCAGCAAATTCGTTTGGTCGGCGATGGAGCCGATGACCTCCAGCACCGAGCCGATCTTGGTCGTCTCGTCAGCCAGCGATTGGATCACGCCGACGGCCTCGCCAATGGTGCTCGACAACTGGCCGATTTGCTGCAGGCTGACTTCGATATTGTGCTGACCCTGGCCTGCTTGGCGCTCTGCCTCGCCGACTTCGGTGGCAGCATGCTCCGCATTCTTGGCCACTTCCTGAACCGCGTAAGTGACTTCGTTGACGGCGGTTGCTACCAAGTCCATCTGCTGCGATTGCTGCTGGCTTTGCGAATGGGCCTGGCTGGCGACCCCACCGAGGGCAGTTGACGACTGCTCCAGCGCGCCAGCGGTCTCTAGCAACCCGCTGATGACGCGGCGCAGCTTTTGGGTAAAGGCGTTGAAGTCACGGCTGAGGGCGGTCAGCTCGTCGTTACCAGACACCTCAAGGCTGCGCGTAAGGTCAGCCTCGCCGCTGGCGATGTTGGCCATCGCCTGCATCGAGCGCCGTAGTGGCTGGGTAATGCTGCGAATCAGGACCGCCACCAACACGGCCATCAAGGCGGCGATCGCCAGGCCGATCAGTGAAAACCGGACCAGGTAATTGCGAAACTCGGCTTCCACGTCATCGACGTAGATGCCCGAGCCGATGATCCAGCCCCAGGGTTTGAACAGCTGGACATAGGAAATCTTTGGCACGGGCTGTTCTTCACCGGGTTTGGCCCATTGGTAGTCGACCAGGCCGGCGCCGTGCTGCTGCGCGACCTTGACCATTTCATTGAACAGCGCCTTGCCGTTCGGGTCCTTGGTCTGCGACAGGTCCTTGCCTTCCAGCTCCGGCTTCATGGGGTGCATCACCATGACCGGTTGCATGTCATTGATCCAGAAATAGTCGTTGTGGCCGTAACGCAGGATGCGGATCTGATCCATGGCCGCCTTCTTGGCTTCCGCTGTGGTCAGGCTACCGCTGGCTTCGAGCTGCTGGTAATGATCCAACACGCCGCGTGCCGTCTCGACGATGTTCTGAGTCATCACCTGCTTGCCCTTGTACAGGTCGCTGCGTACCTGTTGGATCATCAACAAGCCCAATACGAACAGCATGGCGACGGCAACCAGGGGGATCAGCCAAAGGCGTTTGCTGATCGGAAGGTTTCTTAGCAGATTCATAGGCTTGTAAGCTCCTGTTAATGCGGGATCTTATTTATTATTCGAGTTCTGGAGCGCGGTGACCGGGGGCTGCCTTCGGGCGGGCGAGGCAAGGCTGGGTGGTCATCGCCATCAATACAGCGTTTCGGCAGCGCTCAGAAAAAGATGAGGGGCGTCGTCGCAGCTCGTTGAATTTACTGGCGGTAATCGAGTCAGAACAGCGCTCAGATGGCTATCTGACATATACCTTCGTTGGACATAAGCTGCGGTGATGGCACCGCCATTGAGGACTAGATGGAGCTTTGGACTGCTTTTCAGGCGTTGCTGTTGGGTGTGGTGGAGGGCCTGACCGAGTTCCTGCCGATTTCCAGTACCGGCCACCAGATTATCGTCGCCGACCTCATCGGTTTTGGGGGCGAGCGTGCATTGGCCTTCAACATCATCATTCAGCTCGGCGCCATTCTCGCGGTGGTGTGGGAGTACCGACAGAAGATATTTAACGTGGTGATCGGATTACCGCGTGAGCAGCAAGCCCAGCGCTTTACCCTTAACCTGCTGGTCGCCTTTTTCCCGGCCGTAGTGCTGGGTGTCGCCTTTGCCGATCTGATTCACGAATACCTCTTCAACCCCATCACGGTCGCCACGGCGCTGGTCATCGGCGGTGTGATCATGCTCTGGGCTGAGAAGCGGCAGCACGCCGTGCAGGCAGAGACCGTGGACGACATGCGATGGACGCATGCGTTGAAGGTCGGCTGCGCACAATGTCTGGCGCTGATTCCCGGCACTTCGCGGTCCGGCGCAACCATCATCGGCGGGCTGTTGTTCGGGCTGTCGCGCAAGGCGGCCACCGAGTTTTCATTCTTCCTGGCGATGCCGACCATGGTCGGCGCGGCGGTGTATTCCGGTTACAAGTACCGGGACCTGTTCCAGCCAGCTGACCTGCCCGTGTTCGCGATCGGTTTCGTCACCTCGTTCATTTTCGCCATGCTCGCCGTGCGAGCACTGCTGAAGTTCATCGGCAACCATAGCTACGCCGCATTCGCGTGGTATCGGATCATTTTCGGGCTGGTTATCCTCGCGACCTGGCAGTTCAGCCTGATCGACTGGCACACCGCGACGGGTTGACCATCGCCTGATACGTTGGAGGAGCGCTGCGCTGCATCGGGATGCCAGCGGCCATCGCTGGCGCTAGACTCGCCGCTTTTCATACTCAGGTATCGAGATGGAACTGCGGGGTCAGCTACGAAGCTGGAACGATGAAAAGGGGTTTGGCTTCATCCGGCCAGCAAGCGGTGGGCCGGAAATATTCGCCCATATTTCAGCCATGCGAGGTACGCGCCGACCGGCCGAGGGTGGTCGTGTCCTCTATCTGGCAGAACCCGACGGGGCAGGGCGGCTTCGCGCATCCCCTATCCGCCTCGACGCGCCGATGTCCCTAGATGACCCCAGGATACGCCGCAAGCCCGGCAACAGCTCCGAGCAGCCGTCACCGCGCGCGCGACGTAGCGATACACGATGGCGACTGCCCCCTGGTTTGCTCGTGCTCGCCTTGCTTGGGTTGCTGCCCGCACTTGGCATGCTGCGGATGAGCCGGCATGGCCACGACTGGCCATGGCAGGCCTATGCCCTAGGTAGCGTGCTGGCGTTCGGATTCTATCTGCATGACAAGCGCAGCGCACAACGTAGCCGCTGGCGCATCCCTGAGGCACGCTTGCATCTGCTGGAACTGTTCGCTGGATGGCCGGGAGCTTTCGTCGCACAACAGGTCTTACGTCACAAGACTCGCAAGCTCCCGTTCCAGGTGGTGTTTTGGATAATCGTACTGGCGCACCAGGTTGCCTGGCTTGATTACCTTTACTTGCATCGGTTGGCCGCCTGGCTGGCAGGCTGAAGCTCTGCCGAAGAGGGGACCGCCCTTGCGGGCGGCCTGGGTGGCATCGCTCAGAAGTGAATCATGGCCCTTGGGTAATGGTTGCGGTGTTGCCCGTTCCGTTCTGGATGATGGTTGCATCGAAGCCGCCAACAGAGTCAAACCCGCCAGTTTGGAGTAGCGAGGCAATGTTCTGCGAGCCGGTCTGCTGGATGTCGGCAGTGCTGCCATAGGTTTCCTGGATGACATCTATTTCGTTCTGTGTGCCGTCCTGGCTGATGGTCACGCTGTTGGAGTCATACGCCTGCCGGATATCGACACTGTTTTCGTCACCGATGGTGATTCCGGAAATGGAGTTTGAGCGACCCGTTTGCAGAGTCGTCAACGTATTGCCCGTTCCGTCCTGGGTGTATGTCATGGAGCCGTCGCCCGTGTTCTGAACGACCTCGGCGACATTGTCGGTACCGAGCTGTTCCAGATCCACCGAACCGACCGGATAACGCCCGTGCATGGGCTGTTCGACGTCGGCCCGGTTGTTGGTGCCATCCTGGCGTATGGACGCAGTGGCCCCATAGGGGAAGCCTTCTTGAGTAAGGTAGATCTGGTTGCCGGTTCCGTTCTGTTCGGTAGTGGCGGTAGCAAACCAGTCCTGACTGATCTGAGCGATATTTCCGCTGCCCGTCTGCGTGCCCTCATAGAAGTTGGAATTGCCTTCCTGGAAGACTTCCGCTGCGTTGGCCTCACCGTCCTGGTTAATGATCGCTCTGTTGGCGACGCCATCAAGTTGCTCGACATAGGCGATGTTGTTCTCGCCCAACTGCGTAATGGCCGCGAGATGGCCTACCTCTTCGGAGAACTGGGCGACGGTAGCAAGGTTGAACTCGCCGCTCTGGTCGATCTCGACCTGGCCTTCGTTACCGGCCTGATCTATGAAGGCCATATTGGCCGTACCCGTCTGGTTGCTGATCGCGCTCATCGCATAACTGTTTTGCACAGTCCGGACAATATTGGCCGTGCCGTCCTGGGTCTGGCTGATGAGATTGCTATCGCCGCTCTGCGTCGCGTCGGCGACGTTATCCGTACCGGTTTGATCCTGCGTGATTTCGCTGACCGCCATGGCTTGGTTGGCGATGAGCAACGAGACTGCAACTGCGAGTACTGTTCTTGTTGTACGCATTTTCCATAGTCCGTCTGGTAACAGGGGAGATGGAGTTGTAGTCCGGCATTAACGAAGCGGAAATAAATCGTTCAGCCTATTAGGGATGACTGGTGGATTAATGCCTTGTAAACGCGGGGGCGAGCTGACCGGTGGGGCTCGCCCGCGTAGGCAGACCGAATCAGACTGGGACGGGCGCGTCATCCGGCAGCAGCTGTCTGGTTTTAAGTTCCCGCCAGAATTCGGCAGGGATTTGCGCTTCGCTCTGTTCGACGTACTGCGCAGGGCGTGCCGGGTTGCTGGTACCGGGAATGGCGGAAAGAACCGCCGGATGGGCGAGGCAAAACTGCAGCGCCGCCGCACGCAGGTCGACGTCGAACGTCTTGCAGACGGCTTCGAGTTGCTCGGTCTTGCTGCGTATCGCATCGGGGGCTTCTGCATAGTCGTAGTGAGCGCCACCGGCCAGGACGCCGGAGTTGAACGGACCCCCTATGACGATGCCGACACCGCGTTCAACGCATTGCGGAAAGAGGGTGTCGAGTGCTTCGCGGTGATCGAGCAGCGAGTAGCGCCCGGCGAGCAAGAATACGTCCGGATCGGCCTGCTCCAGCGCCATCCGGCAGGGTTCGACAAGGTTGACGCCCAGGCCCCAGCCGCGAATGGTGCCCTCTTCGCGTAATTGGGTCAGCGCCTTGGCCGCGCCGTGCATGGCCTGTTGAAAGTACTCCGTCCATTGGTCGCCCCATTGGTCCTCCGAGACGTCATGGATGAACACGACATCGATGCGGTCCACGCCCATGCGTTCGAGGCTGTCTTCGATAGAACGACGGGCGCCGTCGGCCGAATAATCGACAACGCGCTTGTTGGACAGCTCATCCACGAAGGGTTTGGCGTTCTCTGGCGTACTCGCCGGCTGCAGCAGGCGGCCGACCTTGGTGCTGAGCATGAACTCGTCACGGGGCTTGCTGCTGAGCAGCCGGCCGAAGCGCTGCTCGGCAAGGCCTGCTCCATAGTGCGGAGAAGTGTCGTAGTAGCGAATACCTGCCTGCCAGGCCGCTTTGAGCGTGGCATCCGCGGTGGTTTCGTCGAGCGGTGTGAACATGTTACCCAGCGGAGCGCCACCGAAACCCAGGCGTGGAAGAGTGATACGCATGAAGCCTCCTTTTGCAGATCGAGCCGTAATCGGCATGGTCTTGCATGGGAGGGCGGCTGGGGGCGGGTTGTTCCTGTGAAGTGTGGCGTTGGCGGGTGCTTAGCGACGACTGATGCGGTGAGAAGCATGAACTCGTCCCTGAGCCGCAGCTTCCTGGCATGAAAGCTAAAGCAAAGCGGATGCCAGGCCGGTACTAGCCATTGCTAACGGCGCAGAAGTACGCGCAGGGCTGCGGCCCGTTCGGGGTGGTTAGGTATCTCGTCAGCAGTGGGGGATCTGCTGTGAGCCAATAACGCCTGGTCATGGTGCGCCGGCGCTGGCAGTGCTCTATCGGCGGGCAGGGTATGGCGAGGGGGGAGCGGGCCGTAGCGGCGTCTGCACAGCAGGCGCTGCGTCCGAGGAGGACGCAAGCGGCCCGATTTCCGGCGGTGTCAGTTCACCGCGTCTTTCAACGACTTACCCGGCTTGAAGCCTGGCAGCTTCGCCGCGGAGATCTTGATCGTCGCACCAGTCTGCGGGTTGCGGCCGTCGCGGGCGGCGCGTTCCTTGACGGCAAACGTGCCGAAGCCGACCAGCGTTACGCTGTCACCGTTCTGTAGGCTGTTCGTCACGCTTTCGGTGAAGGCATCCAGCACACGGGTGGCAGTGCTTTTCGGAACATCGGCGGAGGCTGCGATCGCTTCAATCAACTCGGCTTTATTCACAGGTGTAGCTCCTGGTTGGGATAGGGGGGTCAGTATAAGCAGCGTCTCGCTCCGTCGCCTGCGGCAAATTTCCTCTTTTCGCAAAAAAACCGCGTTGAGGCCCGCGCCGAGATTGCGGTTGGTTCGGACGCTTCAGCACTGGACAGTCGCTCCATGGCATCGGTTCAAACGCAGTGTGACCATTGGCGAAGTGGTCTGGCCCGCCGGCCGGCAGCTACCTAATCAGTAGCGGATGTCGATGTCGAGCTCGGTCGGCTGGTCACTGCTCACTTCGAAGCGGCTGTCTTCGAATGCTGGTGGGCCCATGACCTTGGGATTGTTAGAGAGCCCGTAGCCTTCGGTTGGAAACATGCCGAGCCGCCGGTTCATCTCGCCGTTACCGTCTTCGTCGTGATAAGCCATGATCGCGTATTCACCGGCCGGGACATTCTCGAAAACGACGCTCAGCGTACCGGCGCGCGCCTTTGACTCTTGCGTTGCGAATGCCTGATCGGCTTTGCGAAAGGTCTTCGGGTCGGAGAACAGCGCGACCTTCATCTCGCCCCGGTCATGCTCGATGCCGTTGAGCCTGACGGTCAGTGTTTGGCCATCGGCCCATGCCGCGCCACTCAGGATTGTCATTGCTAGCATCAGTGCCGCGAATCGCTTCATTGAATTGCTCCCTTGCCTGCCGAGTCGGTGGTTGTCGTTCGAGGTGCGCTGGTGCCGTCGCGCCCGCTGTGGCGGCAGGTTAATCCAAATCGGTGGCGTTTTTCACCGTCACGCCGGTCATTGCAGCCCTTCGAGCGCCTTGGACAAGCTCGCGGTGGAGAGCTCGCCAAGGTGGCTGCCGAGCTGCCGGCCCTCGGCGTCATAGAACAGCGTGGTGGGCAACGCCTGAGAGCCCACCGCGTGACCAAGCTGCCCGCTGCTGTCGAACAGGCTGTTGCGGAGTGTCAGGCCTTGGGCCTGCAGGAATCGCTCGACTTCGCCGACGCCTTCTCCTTGGTTGACGAACAGGAACACCAGGTCGTCCCGCTCGGCCTGTGCGTTTGCCAGCACCGGCATCTCCCGTCGGCAGGGCGGGCACCAGGTGGCCCACAGGTTGATGACCATCGGCTTGCCCGCGAAATCGGCGAGCGCGACGGGCGTACCCGTGCCGTCGAGAAGCGTGACGTCTGGCAGCCGGGTCCCGCGCTCCAGGGAATACCCGGCGAAACTCATGAGCAACCAGCTACCCAGTCCCACTGCCATGGCCGTTGCCAACGGTGCTCGTGCGCTGCGCTCGCGCCACATCATCCAGCCGCCCGCGAGCAACGCGGCCAGGATCCCCGGCCCGGCCATGAAGCCACCGTCGCGTATGTCGAACACCTGCCAGATGCTTTCGAAGTCATCGACATAGGCAATAACGAACGCGAGCCGTGCCACCAGTAGCGCCAGAAGCAACAGCCGGAACAGCTGGCGTTCAGGATTCTTGCCGTATCGCCGCCCACTCAACCAGCCGGCGAGCGAAGCGAGAAGCAGCGATACGAGAAGGACAAGATGGGGGATGCCGAAGGTCAACGGCCCAAGTGACAGGGTAAGCATGAGCGGTGGCGTACTCGTGACGGCTGGGAGGTGCACTTTACCGCGCGCGTCCGCCCGGTGACGTTGGGCATTGCCGAATGATGCGCATGGCCGCTTGCGGCCAGGTATGGAGCATACGTTCAGCGCCTGTCCGGCTCGGGCACGTCCGATTCGTCCGCGGGGCGTTGATCGATCTTTTCCTCGGCGAGTTGCTCGTCGTCGGGATCGGCATGCAGGCTCGTCTGGTCGCCAGTCGGCGCGTACTGCAGTTCGATCAAAACGGGAAAGTGATCAGAACCGAACGCCGGCAGCCGCTGGATACCGACCAACCTGAAATGGTGACTGTGGAAGAAATGATCCAGCGGCCAGCGCAGAAACCAATGCTTAGCATGGAAACTGTTGACCATGCACCGCCCGACTCTTGGGTCGAGCAAACCACTGATCTTGCGGAACAGACGCGTGTTGCCTGACCAGGCGACGTCATTGAGGTCACCGGCAACGATGATGGGCACTGCTTGCTGGTCGTCTCGTACGCTTTTGGCAACGATCAGCAGCTCGACGTCCCGATCGGTGGATTCATCGTTTTCGGTCGGGCTCGGCGGAGTGGGGTGGAGGAAATGCATGCGGATCGACAGATCGTCATTCATCCGCAGGCACGCATGCATGGAGGGCACATCATCTTCGACGAGAAAGCACGTCTCAGCGTTTTCTAGCGGCCAACGAGAAAACACGTGCATTCCGTAGAGGTTATCCAGCGGGCACCGAAGGCTGTAGGGGTACTCGGGCGTCAGGGCGTCGAGCTGGGCTTCCCACCAGCTGTCGGACTCAAGCGTGACCAAGACATCAGGGCGGTGCTCCCTGACCAGGGCGAGCAGCCGGTCGGCCTGCCGATTGGGGGTCAACACGTTCGCGGACATCACCCGTATACGCGGGCCGTCCGGGCTGTCGCTTGCCGGGCTGACCTCGCGCGGCCAGAGGCGGGTGTAGGGAATGATCCACCAGGCGTGGTAGAGCAGGCAGCCGACCGACGCCGCTGAAATGATCAGCTGCAATGGTTTGGAATAGGACAGCAACACCGCTTGAGCGAGCAGCAGGGCAAAGGCGAGACAACAGAGTTGCAGGCGGGGGAAATCAAGCCCACGTACCCACCAAACGGGGTTCTTCCACAGGGGTAAGACCGTCAGCACGACCATTACGGCGGTCAGCACCAACAGAATCTCCTCTTTCATATCCATCTCCGGGATCGGGAACGGCCTACGTCATGCTGGCCGTGAAGTGCTGCGGCATCGTGTATGAATTCGTCCTGATAGCGGCGCGTTGGTTCCGCTTGGGCGGGTGCCTTGTGGAAATGAAAAAGGCCCGCCACCCTTCGGTGACAGGCCTTTGTGGTGCAGATTGGCCTGCGCTTAAAGCGGCTGGCCGATCGCGGCGCAGCTGTTTGGCGCCTTGGCGTGCTTGACCAGGACAGGCAGCTGCGGCTGCGGAGCGCCGCCTGTTACGTCAAGCGAGAGGATGTAGCTGCCCCACCAAGGGCCGGCTGCCCAATAGGTCATCGGGACGCAATTCTCGCGCAGGTAGCCCAGCAGGTTGTCCATCGCGAGGATGGCATCCGGTGCGTAGTTGGGCACGCCGATCTCGCCGATATAGCCGCGCAGCTTGTTGGCCCGTAGCCAATCCACAAACGGCTTGGCGCGCTTGATGCCGAGGTCCGGCGCGAAGGTTTCGGTCTTGTCGGCGTACATGCCCGAGGTATCGCGGTCGAGGTACATGTGCGCCTCGAAGATCAGCTTGTTGTTGGCGTCGCGCATCCAAGGGTCGCTAATGAGCTGCGTGTTCGACTGTGGCCAGTGCCAGGCACTGGAATAACGGTCGCCGGCAACATAGATCCAGTTGACCTTGTCCACCTGGCGGATCGCCTTGGCTGCCGCTAGGGCTGTCGCCGGCCAAAGACCGTTGGTGTTGGGCTCGTTCATCAGGCCATAACCGCTCAGCGCGGGATGTTTGCCGACCTTTTGGGCGATACGCTTCCAGGTGTTGGCAAACGACTGGACCGGCACGTTAGCTGAGCCGATGGCCTGCTTGTAGTAGCGGTAGTAGTTATGCATGTCGAGCACGACCTTTACCCCGTGCTTCTGCGCAAAGTCGAGCGATTGGGTCAGCAGTGCCAGCTGTGCGGCATCGAGTTCGGTGTCTAGCGTCGGCTGGATACGCTCCCACAGGAAGGGCAGGCGGACGAGCTTCAGGCCTTGTTCAGCGTATTTTTTGTAGTAGGACTCGGCGGGGTAAATGTAGTTGGTGCCGTGCTTGCCTGGCAGGGCCGATGAACCGAAGGCTGCGCCGGACAGCGAAACGCCGACGAGCTGAACCGGGGTGGTCGCGGTGGCCTGTGGTGCAAGCGCCGTGGCTGCCGTGGTGGTCTTGGCCGTCGAGGTCAGGGTGTTGGCCTTGGCAGTGGTGCTCGTGCTAACCGTGGTCGTCTTCGGCGCCGGGGCGACAGCAGGGGCTGCGGTCTTGGTCGTGACGGCCGCAGCGCTCTGGGTAGCCGTACTCGTTGGGTTGGTAACGCTGCTCTTGGCGGTGGTCGTTGCGGTCGCCGTATTGGTACTCGCCGGTACGGCGCTGATGGCGTTCGGATAACCCAGGCGGGCACCGTTGATGACGGTACCGGTCATGAGCACTGTCAGCACGCCGCCGGAGGACTTGGCCGACTTGATCGTGCGTATCTGCCCATCAGCGAGCCGGACGCGGGTGCCGGCCTTGAATGCTTTGAGGTTCGCCGGGGTGGCGGCAAGCGATACGCCTGCCGAGGCCCGCCAGGACCCGTTGTTCCACTGCTTGTTCGTAAGCTTCTTGATCTGCGCGGTGTAAGCGATGCTCGAGACGCTGGCAGGTGTGGTGGCAGCCTGTGCCGTAACCCCAAGCGGCAGGGCGCCGAGCAGGGTGATAAGGGCGGCGGCAGGGGCCAGATGCTTCCAGCCGTGCGCAAAGTGGGTCAGGGACATGGTGTGCTCCGGGTTCACGTATCGGCACGCTTCGCACGTGCCGATGAAGACAGGGTGATTGATCGCTGTGCCATAGCGCAGGCAGTGCTCGACAACGAAACGAACCACCGGGCGAGTCGCAGGGCGCGAATCGCGGCGCCTTTATAATTTGCAAAACCAATCATTGGAATATCGGTCGACTGGATACAGGCGCCAGTAATCCGTCTTGTGTATTGCGTGATATCAAATTGATGCTGGGTGCTCCCTAGGTTGGTCTGCTCGATTGGGCTGCAGCCCAGCTACTGCGAGGGGGGTCGCCAATCCTGCCGTCAATTTCTTGAACGGACCGTTAATCGGCTCACTAAACCGCAAATGGATGTTCTGACGAACGGTGCTCGCCTTTTTGGGTTGCGGGGATGGGTACGTACGTAGCGGAGCGATACCGCGGAGCAAGGGCGGCGGCACGCAGCCGTGCTTCGCGGGCGTGCCGGGCGCGGCCGTGTGAAAGGGTTCGGCGCTTGTAAAGCGGTTTGGCTTGAGGCAGGGTCGGTCAAGGTTTCCTGCCTCGGAGTCAGCCATGTCAGCGCTATACCCCAGCATCGATCCCGATGGGTTGCTTGAGTACTCGGTGGTGTTCACCGACCGCTCGTTGAACCACATGTCCCACGCGTTCCAAGGCGTCATGAACGACATCCGCGCAACGCTCAAGGATGTCTACAACGCCCACGCTGTAGCGGTCGTGCCGGGTAGTGGCACCTTTGGCATGGAGGCCGTGGCGCGGCAATTGGCAACCGACGCCACCTGCCTGGTCATCCGCAACGGCTGGTTTAGCTACCGGTGGACGCAAATTTTCGAAATGGGCCGGATTCCTGCGCAAGCGAAGGTACTCAAGGCTCAGCCGACCGAGGTCTGCGCGTTAGCGCCCTTCGCACCGCCGGCGCTCGATGATGTGCTCGAAGCCATTCGCCGCGACAAGCCAGACCTCGTCTTCGCCCCGCATGTCGAAACGTCATCCGGGATGCTGCTGCCGGATGACTATCTGAGCGCGGTCGGGCAGGCCGTGCATGAGGTTGGTGGTCTTTTTGTTCTCGACTGCATTGCCTCTGGCGCGCTCTGGGTGGACATGCAAAAGGCCGGCGTAGACGTGTTGATCAGCGCTCCGCAGAAAGGCTGGAGCGCGTCGCCGTGTTGCGCTCTGGTGATGCTCAGCGCCGCTGCGCAGGCACGTGTCGAGGCCACTCAGAGCAGCAGCTTCGCCTGCGATCTCAAGAAGTGGCTCCAGATCATGCAGGCCTATGAGCAGGGCGGGCATGCCTATCACGCCACCATGCCGACCGATGCCTTGGCGCGCTTTCGCGACGTGATGCAAGAAACCCGGGAATATGGCTTCGAGACGCTTCGTACGCAGCAACTCGAGCTGGGCCGCCGGGTCCGCTCGTTGCTGGCCGACCGTGGCTTTGCGAGTGTTGCGGCCGAAGGGTTCCAGGCACCCGGCGTAGTGGTCTGCTACACCGATGATCCGCAGATCAAGACGGGCCGCCGTTTTGCCGGGCACGGGCTGCAGATTGCCGCCGGGGTGCCACTGCAATGCGACGAACCGGCTGATTTCCAAACGTTCCGCATCGGCCTGTTCGGCCTCGAGAAACTCATGAACCTGGATCGCACGGTAGAAATCCTTGAGCGAGCCCTGGCGCAAATCCAATCTTCTCGTCACGTTTGATGACCGTTCATCTGGCCGCTGCGTATCCATCGACGAGGGTGTGCGGCCAGGCTGACGCTGCCCTAATGCTCCGCGTTCCTGGCTGTGGCGCCTGTTTGAACCGCTGTAACCTGCGCGCTAGACACATTCCTGAAACAAAAATGTGCTTGCGCGGCCGTTATGCCGGACTACGCTCAAGGTGTACGACGCTATTACAACAAGAAAGAGGGGATGACTATGACGAACCAGAAATCTCAGGTCGTTGCACTCGAACTGTGGCGCTTCTGCGCTCACTGCATTGCTGCCATCGTTGTAGTAGGAGCGGTACTGATTGGGTTCCTCGGATCGTGGGAACTGGCCCTGAAGGTTGGCGTGTTGCCGTTGCTCGCGCTGATCACTGCGGACGTCCTGGCCAGGCGACAGGAGCATGCGATTCACGTACGGAATTCCTGACCCTCATGATCCTGCGTGAGCCACGGCTGGCTTGCGCAGGCTGATACCGTTGCCACATATGTCAGCCTTCTAACGATAGCGCCTCAGCGCGGATTCAGTTCGTAATGGGCTGCCCACTCGACCACTTGATCCGCCGGCATCGGTGCAGCAATGCCGTAGCCCTGCGCCAGGTAACACCCCATCCCCAGCAACATGCTTTCCTGCAGATCGGTTTCGACGCCCTCGGCCACCACCTCCCGCTCGAAGGTGCGGGACAGCTTGATGATCGCCTCCGATAACGCCAGGTCGTCCTTGTCATGCAGGATGTCTCGAACGAAGGACTTGTCGATCTTCACAGTCTGTGCCGGCAATCGCTTGAGGTAACTGAGCGAAGAAAAGCCGGTCCCGAAGTCGTCCAGCGAGAAGGTCACGCCCATCTTCTGGCAATCGGTCAGGCACTGGCTAACGTGCTCCAGGTTGTCGATGGCCGTGGACTCGACGATCTCCAGATCCAGCGACTGCGGCGCTACGTCGGGATGGCGCGTCAGCAGGCGCTGCAGCCGCTCGACGAAATCCGGCAACTGGAAATGCCGCGCCGCAATGTTCACGCTGACAGGCCAGTGCTTGCCGATCGCCGCCCAGGCATCAATCTGGCGTAGCGCCTGGTCGATTACCCATTCGCCGACGTTGATAATCAGGTCGGTTCGTTCGATGGCGGGTAGAAAGGCGTCGGGCTGTACCAGACCCAGCTTCGGGTGCCGCCAGCGCAACAGCGCTTCGAACCCCATCACCTTGCCGCTGCGCAGGTTCACCTTCGGTTGATAATGCAGTTCCAGCTCGTTGCGCTTGAGCGCACGGCGGATGCATTCAATCGTACGGAAGGCTTCCCTGGCCTCCTTGCTGATCGAGACGTCGAAGAAGCGATACCGGTTGCGTCCGCTCTGCTTGGCTTCGTACATGGCCTGGTCGGCGTGGCGCAGGAGCGTGTCCGGGCCTTCGTTGTCCTTGGGGTAGAGCGTGACGCCCAAGGAGCCTGAGACGTTGAGCAGCAGCCCATCGATATGAAACGGCACCGCGAGGACCTCGAGTGCGCGTTGCAGCGCAGCCGGCAGATGCAGTTCATCGACCTGGTCGAGGAGCAGGACGAACTCGTCTCCGCCCAGGCGTGCCAGCAGATCTTCAGTACGCAGCTCCCGCCGCAGGCGGTTGGCGACTTCGACGAGCAGCATGTCGCCGATGGCATGCCCATGGCGGTCGTTGATCGTTTTGAAACCGTCCAGGTCCAGCATGCATACCGCGACCACATGCCCGTGCCGGTGCGCCGCGGCGATGGTCTGGTGTAACCGGTCGTGCAGGTAGACCCGGTTCGGCAGGGCAGTGAGCACATCATGCGAAGCACGCCACTGCATGGCTTCGAGCAGCTCTTGCTTTTCAGTCACGTCGAAACGGATGGAGATGTACTTTTCGACCTGGTGCCCGGCGTCGTCTTTGAGCGGCACGATGGTGCTGCTGACCCAGTAGAGCGAGCCATCCTTGCGTCGGTTGCAGATTTCGCCTTTCCAGATGTTGCCGCTGGAGATTGTGTGCCAGAGGTTGCGAAAGAACTCGGGTGGATGCGTGCCCGAATTGAGCAGACGGTGGTTGGCACCGATCAGTTCGTCCTGGCTGTAGCCTGAGATGGCACAGAACTGGTCGTTGATGTGCGTGATGGTGCCTTGCAGGTCCGTCTCGGAGTAAATGGCCGCGGCATCCACCGCGGTCCGGTATTTATCGTCAGTCATTGGCTAAACCACGCAAAGCGACCGCTGGCTCGCGCCGGGACTGGCGCTTCAAATAACTGACTCGGCAACTGGGGGAAAGTGCGTTGCCCCCGTCAGGCCGGGTTGAGGTAGTCCCAGTAGTAGTCCAGCGTGGCGAGGTTCTTTTCCTTGGCTTCGAACATGATGTCGAAACGGTCCAGGAATTCGCGGGCGTAGAGGTTCGTCCAGTGGTTCCACATGCGCTTGCTGTGGCTGTAAAGGTCCCGCTTGCCGACCTTCTCGAGCAGCGTCGGCATCTCAAGCTTGGCGTCCGCGCTAAAACCCAGTTCCATCAGGCTTTCTGGCGGCTGCGAGTAGTGCATGGTCGGGCGTACGCCGCGCCAGCTTTCGATGATGCGTGCGACGCGCGCGTCGTGCGGGTCGATGTAATCATCCTCATTGATCCAGCAATGGTGGATATCCAGCACCACGGGCGCGAGATCGGCAAGGTGCAGGCAGTCGTCGACGCCGTAGGTCTTCTCCTCGTTTTCGAAGGTGATGCAGTTGCGTGCCTCCTGCGACAGGCGCGGCCAGATCGCTCGGGTGCCGTCCACACCCAGCCGGCCGGCAATGTGCACGTTGCACTTGAAGTCCTGAAAGCGCTTGCCGAAGCCCATCATGCGGATCATGTCGGCGTGGTATTCGAACTCGGCGAGGCTGTTCTCGACCACCTCGGGCTTGTCGGAGCCGAGCACGCAATACTGCCCCGGATGCAGCGACAGGCGGATGCCGAGCGCCCGGGCGCTGTCGCCGATGCGGGCAAATTCGCGTTCGAGCATCTGGCGTACGTCTGCCTGACGATAGAAATCTGCAGCTTCTGGATGGCTATAGAAAGGCAACAGGTCGCTGCTCAGGCGCAGCATGCGCAGCGGTTCTGGCAAGGTCGCGACGTAGTCGAGCAGACGCAGCTGCGCGGCAAGGTTGTGTTCGATGATGCCGTTGAGTTTTTCTCGGGCGACATCCTGCTCGACGCTTTTGAGCCAGCGCAGGGTGGTCGAACGGGGATTGAAGGCGCGCTCGATGGCCTCCAGCTCCTTTAGCGACTCGCTGTGGCCAGGGTGGCGATACATGCAGGCGAAACCGATTCTGTACATAAAGTCCTGTGCGCTGTGTCCGGAAGGCTGTCCATCTTAGTGTCCGCCAGGGGCCGAGTGTGCGATTCAGCAACGAAAAAGGGTCTCGGCAGGTGCGTCCCGCAGGGCTCCCGTTTCGGCGCGTAATCGCAGCGCAGTTTGCTGAAAGCGCGCAAGCCGGCCCCAGGTGGTAGTGCCGCCTATCGGCGCCCAGCCGTGCGGTGAAAAGCCGTACCATAGCGACCCATCTGTGTCGTTCCGGTTGGTTGTTCATGCTGTCTGCTGTCAAGCGCTACAAGCGGCTGGTCTCCAGTGCGCTGGCTCGTTGTTTTCCCCGTACCTCCGCCTATGTCCGCTCCGAAGAAGACTTGATCCTCCGCCGCTGGCCCGACGCCCGCAAGCCGCCGGCCGCGACCGCGAAGAAGCCGCGTGCCAAGGGCGCGGCCAAACCAGCGCGGACCGCCAAGACCGCGCAACGCTCGGAGACCAAGCCGCGGGCCCGCCCAGCCAAGGCCGCTGGCGAAGGGATCTATGGCCCGGCACGCCTGAGCATCGGCGACCAGCAAATCCAGGCCATGCGCCTGCGGGTAGGGCGCGCGGTGGAAGCGGGTGTGATCCGCGCGCCCTCGGAGGAGCAGTGGGCGATGATTCTGGAGGATAGCCCTGTCACGCGCATCTTCGCGGGCGCCGGCTCCGGCAAGTCGACCACCCTGGTCTTGCGGGTCGTGTTCATGCTGTGCCACCTCGAGATCCCGCCGGAGCGGCTGACGGTCATCTCGTTCACCAATGCCTCTTGCGCCGAGCTGCGCGCACAGTTGGTGCGCGTGCTCGCCTTCTGGAACCTGGACGTTGACGCCGAGCGCGTGCGCCAGTGTGTGCGGACCTTCCATGCTGCGATGGCCGTGCTGGCCCGCGAAGTGCTGGGCAAGCCGCAGTGGTTCGAGCAGCTGGAGCAGAAGGGCGCCTCGCCGACCGAGCTGGACAACCCGCTGACCGCATCACGCTTGCGACCCGCTCAGCAGCGCCTGCTTAAACAGGCCTACCAGCGCTGCTATGCCGAGGAGACTCGGTTCCGCGAGTTGATTCATGAACTGCTCGGCCTGCCGGCACCCGCTGAGCCCGACACGCGCCGCTCGACACCCAAGGCTCCGCTGGATGCCTTCAAGCTCGCCGGCGAGCGCACCGCGGCGCCTCTGTTCGAGGTGTTTTACAGCCAGGCCGGCTTCATCGAGAGCATCGGTATCCGCATCGACCAGATGCAGCCAGCACGGCTGAACGGCAAGGCGTCCGAGCGTGCCTTCGTCGAAGCGCTCCAACTGTTCTGGACGCATTTCGAGGCGCTGCTCGAGGGGCAGGGGCTGATGACCTTCAATGCTGCTTTCCAGCGACTGACGCAGTGGCTCAATGGCGCAGGCGCCACCGGCGCTTCGGCCGTGCTTGAACCCTTCACTCATCTATTGATCGATGAGTTCCAGGACATCTCCCCGCAGATCGTCCAGTGGCTGCAGGCGCTGCACGGCGCACTTGCCCGGCAGGGCGCGCCGATCAGCCTGATGGCGATCGGTGACGATTGGCAGTCGATCTACGGGTGGCGCGGGAGCTCGCCCGAGCTGTTCATGGATTTCGACAAATATTTCCCAGCCAAGGGTGCGAAGTCGCTCAGCCGTATGCGGATGCTGACCACCAACTACCGTTCCATCGAACCGGTGATTCGCGATGGCGAAGCCGTGCTCGCTGGCGTTGCCGTCAAGCAGGACAAGACCAGCCAGGCAAACCGAGCCACGCAGCCCGGCGACCATGGCGTCAAATTGATCACCCGGTTCGATCTCAAGACCCGCCTGCCGGATCTGATCCGCGAGATCCAGGCGCAGTGCGAGCACGTCGCCTCGCGCGAAGGCGCCGACCGCAACGCCGTGCTCGTGCTCAGCCGGCGCAACGATCCGCTGCGCCTGATCGAGGCGCAGCTGGACCGCACTTGGCCGGTCAAGACCTACAGCATCCACCGCGCCAAGGGGCTTCAGGCAGAAGTTGCGATCATCGTCGACGACTGCCTGCCCACCGAACCCCACCCGCTGCGTAATGCGCTGTACGCCTACTGCGGTTTCTTCCGCAACAGCTATGACCAGGCCATGGCCGATGAAACCCTGCGATTGGCCTACGTCGCCATTACCCGAGGCGTGAGCCGGGTCATCTGGTACACGCAGAAGGCCCAGGGCGCGACGCGGCTACTTACCGGGCGCAAATCGGGCGGTTGAGGCAGGCATGATTTTCGCGCCATCGGATGCCGCGCCAATTGCTCGAATGGCCCTCAACCCGGGCCAAAGGCCTGCTCGAGCAGCTTCGGTAGCCATTCGCCGGCGGCGCCTTTCAACGCGTATTCCCGTTCCGTGTGCTCGACGTGCGGCTGCGGATTGACGTGGGCGACCACCGCGCCGGCTCGCCAGGCGATGCCGGGCACTTCGGCGGCTGGGTAGACCGTTCCGGACGTGCCGACAGAGAGCAGCAGGTCGCATTGCCGTGCCGCCTGGAATGCCGCCTCGAGCGCGTCGCCCGGAAGGCTCTCGCCGAACCAGACGACACCGGGCCGTAGCTGACCGCCGCAGCGGCAGCAGGCCGGTGGCGAGAGGCGACGGCCCCCTTCGGGCTCGTCTGGACTGGGCAGCGGGGCGTCTGGTTGCGCGCCGCAGGCGAAACAGCGTGGCTGATGCAGGCTGCCGTGCAGGTGGATTACCTCCGAGCTGCCGGCGCGTTCGTGCAGATCGTCGACGTTCTGGGTGATCAGCGTCAGTCGCGGTACCTGCCCCGCAAGTGCCGCGATGGCGCGGTGGGCTGGGTTCGGTTGAGCCTGCAAGACCTTCATGCGGCGCCACTCGTACCAACCCCAGACCAGCGAAGGATCGGCCCGGTAGGCGTCGGGTGTAGCCAGCGCGGTGGCGTCGAAGCGCTCCCACAGGCCGGTCAGCGAGTCGCGAAAGGTCGGGATGCCGCTTTCGGCCGATACGCCAGCGCCGGTGAACACCACGACCTGACGGGCGTGGCGAAGGGCGTCGACGAGAGGGGTTGGGATCATGACGTCATCCTGTGCGGCAGTAGCAGAGGTCGACAGCAATACCACCTGGTGACGGTCGGCTCCAGCCGAAGGCCGGCCTGGCCAGGCAACGGCGATATGCGGCATGAGGTCGCGCCTGGGGCGCTCAAACGTTTCAGCCAGTACCTTCGATCGGCTGGGCACTTCAGCTCTGTTGGATCGGTCGAAAAGCGCGTTGCCTCTGCCCGGCGGCTGCTCTAAAGTCCGCGCCGCTTCCACATCGCTCATGGCGAACCCACCTATGTCCAGCCATCACGCTTCGCCGGAAGCCTATCAGCGCGAAATCCGGCGCCTGCAGGAAATCATCGCGCACAACAGCGACTGGCTGTGGGAAGTCGACGCACAAGGCCGCTACACCTTTTGCTCCGCGCATAGCGAGCAGATCCTCGGGTACGCCCCCAGTCATGTGCTTGGACGCACGCCGTTCGATTTCATGCCGCCGCAGGAAGCCGAGCGCGTCGGTGCGCAGTTCGCCGCGATCGTTGCCGCGCAACGGCCCTTCGCTGGGCTCATCAACCGAAACCTGCATGCCGACGGACGCCTGGTGGTGCTCGAGACGAGCGGCATCCCGCTTTTCGCCGACGACGGCACCTTCATCGGCTATCGCGGCATCGACCGCGATATCACTCCGGCGATCGGCTCGCTGAGCCCGCGGCTGGTGCAGCTCGAGGCGCTCTATGCCGCTGCGCCGATTGCGCTAGGCCTGGTAGACCGTGAGGGGCGCTTCGTCAATGCCAACCGTGCGCTGGCCCGTTTGTTCGGGTTCGATGGCAAGCCGCTGGCTGGGCAGGCCCTGGCCGAGCACCTCGGCACCGACCAATTGGATGTGCCCGGCACCATTGCGCGGTTGGCCGCGGGCGAGGCCATTGCCGACATCGAACTGACACTTGCCGGGCGCCATTACCAGCTCACCATCCAGGCGGTGCAGGACCACGATGTCGACCAGGTCATTGGAATGACCCTGGCCATGACGGATGTCACCGAGCAGCACCGGCTGCGCCGGCAGCTGGCCGAAGCCAACCAGCATATGGCACAGGCCAATGCACGCTTGAGCGAGCTGGCCGATACCGATTACCTCACTGGCCTGCCGAACCGGCGGCGCTTCGATGAAACCCTGCAGGCTGAGGTCGCGCGCGCCAGGCGGGAAGGCAATGCGCTCTCGCTGTTGCTGCTCGATATCGATTTCTTCAAACGCTACAACGACCACTACGGCCATCAGGCCGGCGACGATTGCTTGCGACGCTTGGCGCAACTGCTGCGTGCCGGGGTGTTTCGCCCGGCCGATCTGGCGTGTCGTTACGGCGGCGAGGAGTTTGCGGTGATTCTTCCAGGGCTGGACGGCGCCGCCGCCGAGCGCATTGCGGAGCGGCTACGCGAAGGGTTATTCGCTGCGGCGCTGCCGCATGAGCTGGCACCGACCGGGCGCATCACCACCAGTATCGGCATTGCGACCTTGCCCGGCGCCACGGTCTCGCCGCCAGATGCTGGCGCATCAGCGGGGCGGTTGCTCGAAGAGGCAGACCGGCGGCTCTACATGGCGAAGCGAGGCGGGCGTAACCAGGTCAGCGTCGCCAGCCTGTGATGGCAGGCGCCCCGTTGAAACGGGGCCCGCCCGGCGTGACTGGCTCGGCCTTTCGACCGAGGCGTCGCGTCAGTTCACTGCGAACCGGCCACTGAGCTGGCTCAGTCGGGCAGCCAAGGCATGGAGGCCGTCGCCGTCCCGATCGAGCTGGTTAGCATCGGTGGCGTTCTGTTCGGCGATCGCTTGCACCGTCTGCAGGTGATGCGCAACGTCGGCCGAGACGGCCGTTTGCTCGTGGGTGGCGGAGGCGATCAGTTCATTCATCTGGCTGACCGACGCCATCTCCTGCACGACCGACTCCAGCAGCGCGGCGGTGCGCTGGCTGTCGTCGACGCAGCGCGAGACGTTGTCACGGCTTTCCTGCATGGACGAGGCGGCCTTGCGGCTGCCTTGCTGCAGGCGGCTGATGATGTCTTGAATCTCACTGGTGGAGGCAGCGGTTTTCTGCGCCAGGTTGCGCACCTCGTCCGCGACAACGGCGAAGCCGCGGCCTTGCTCGCCGGCCCTCGCGGCTTCGATCGCGGCATTGAGCGCTAGCAGGTTGGTCTGGTCGGCGATGCTGCGAATGACTTCCAGCACACGGCCGATCTGTTCGGACTGCTGGGCCAGGTCCTGCATCACTTCGTCGGTGCTGTCGATGCGTCGGGCCAAGAGGGCGATTTCCTCGCGGCTGGTGTCCACGGCCACTCGGCCCTGTTCGGCTTTGGCATTGGCCGCCTGCGTCGCCCGGGCGGCCTGGTCGGCATGCGAGGCGACTTCTTCGATGGCGGTCGACATTTGCTGCATGGCTTGCACCATATAAGCCGTCTCGGCGAGTTGGCGGTCGGCGCCGGCGCGCATCTGCTGCATCGCCTTGTTCAGATTGCCGGCCGTGCCGCCCAGCCCCTGAGTGTCGTGAACGACCGCGCCGATGAGCTCGCTGAGCTGGTCGAGCATGTGGTTGAAGCGTTGCGCCACGGGACCACTGGCCTTGCTGCGCTGACGCAAGTCGATCGTGGTGGCGTCCCGGGTGATGGCCGCGGCGGTACCGCGCAGGGCCTCGCCTTCGCGTGCCTCGCTTTCGGCACGAATGGCCAGGTAGATCAGGATTGCGCTTTCCACCACGACGTAAAAGGCATGGAGGAACACCTCCGCCCAGTTTCCGTGGGGCATCAGGTGCACGCTTGCTCCGTCCTGCTGCAGGGCAAAGAACGCCAGGTGATGGATGGCGATGGTGCCGGCCGCTACGACGATCGGCAGCCAGTCCCGGTAGTACACCAGGAAGGCCAGCAGGGCGAAGATGCCGAAGTGCATCTCCATCAGCCCTTCGGCCTGGTTAATGTGCAGGCCTGACATGACCATGAACGCGACGCCTACGAGGCAGCGCATCAGGCGCTGGCCGGCAATGAAGGCGTTGAGCATCGTCATGGCCAGCGCCGTGCCGCCACCGACCAGCAGCGCCTGCATCCAGGTGCCATAGACCGCCCCGATGCCCAGGGCATAGATGACGAGGAACCACAACACGCCGAGCATGATGCGGTCGGCTTTACGGTAGTGTTCGATTGAATCGAGTGAGGTGTCGGACATCGCGTACTGCTCCGGGCGGAATCGCTGTGTAGTTATCGGCGTGCCGATGAGCGGGCGTAGCCCCGTCGGTCGGCATCTATGTGCAGCATTGGCCTGTCCGTATGGCCGGGTCGTTCAGCGTTGTTTATCGATCGCCAGCGCGACACGCATGGCGCTGGTTACGCCGTCTTCGTGCAGGCCATTGCCCCAGTAAGCACCGCAGAAATAGCTGTGGTTGATCCCTTGCAGGTCGCGCGCACCGGCTTGGGCCCGGGTGTAGGCGCGGCTGAAGAACGGGCGCGAGCAACTGAAACGGTGGAGGACTCGCGCCGGGTCGATGGCTGCGCCCTGGTTGATGCTCAGGCAGAGGCGGTCCGGCAGTGCCAGGCCCTGCAGCACGTTGAGGTTGTAGGTAATGGAGGGCAACTGATCCGGCGTGCTGCCGAGGCGGTAGTTCCAGCTGGCGCGCGCTGAAGCGCGGCGTGGTAACAGGCGCGTATCGGTGTGCAGGACCATCTCGCTCTGTACATAGCCGAGCGTGCCCAGCACTTCGCGTTCAGCGGTGGTGGGCTGGTCGATCAGCCGGAGCGCCTGGTCGCTGTGGCAGGCGAATACGACTTTGTCGAAGCGCTCCTCCCCCAGGGGGCTAATCACGGTCACGCCCGCTGGGTCACGGCTGATCGCTTGCACCGGGCACTGGGTGCGAATCCGCTCGGCGAAACTGCGCGTCAGCGCGGGCAGGTAGCCGCTTGTACCGCCTTGTACGGCATACCAGCGGGGACCTTCGCTGGAGGCCAATAGGCCATGCTGCTTGAACAAGCGAACCAGAGGCTGCATGGGGAACTCAATCAGTTCGCCGGGGGACAGCAGCCAGGCCAATGCACCCATCGGTGCGAGGTAGTGGTGCAACAGGCGCTCTCCGTAGCCACCGAGGCGCAGGTATTCACCGAGCGTCAGCTGGGGCGCAATGCGTTGCCGGTCATAATCGTCGAGAGCGTCTCTCCTGAAACGCTGGATCTCGCGAAGCAGATGCCAGAAGGACAGGGACAGGACGTTACGGCGCTGGCTGAGCAGCGCGTTGAGGTTGCGATTGCTGAATTCGAAGCCTGTTGCCGGATCGCTCACCGAGAAGCTGGTCTCGACCGGGGTGAACGCCACGCCCAGGCGGTCCAGCAGGCGGGTGAAATTCGGGTGATTGCTTTCCTCGAACAGCACGAAACCGGTGTTGACGGTATGGCTGCGGTTGCCGATACGCACGTCAATGTCACGCCCGTGGCCGCCAATCCAGCTGGAGGCCTCGAACACCGTCACCTGGTGGCGGCGGTTGATCAGGTAGGCGCAGGTCAAGCCGGAGATCCCGCTGCCGATGATGGCGATCTTCATTGCGTTCGGTCCTTGAGCGTTGCGCCAGGGGCGCCAGCGCCAACTTCAGGCGGGTCGGGGATCTCGTGAACAAGTGTAGGTCGCGGCGCGGCGAGCGCGACGGCGACTCACGATGCCTCTCCCAAGCTCCGAAACGCATTGAGCGCCCGCTCGCGACTCATGCGCAGATCGACGATGGCTCGCGGGTAATCAGCGGGCCCGAAAAGGCCGCTCAGCCGGCTAGGATCATGGATTTCACGCTTACCGAGTTCGACCAGCTCCGGCAGCCATTGGCGGATGAACGTGCCGCTGGGGTCGAACTTCTCGGATTGGCTGATCGGGTTGAACAGGCGGAAGTAGGGCACCGAGTCAGTGCCGGTCGAGGCGCTCCACTGCCATCCGCCATTGTTCGCGGCGAGGTCGCCATCGATCAGGTTGCGCATGAACCACCGTTCGCCATGGCGCCAGTCGATGAGCAGGTTCTTGCTCAAGAACATCGCCGTGACCATGCGCAGGCGGTTATGCATCCAGCCGGTCGCCAGCATTTGCCGCATGGCAGCATCGATGATCGGTATGCCAGTGCGGCCCTGCTGCCAGGCCTCCAGATCGTCCGCGGCATGGCGCCAGGGTAACGCCTCGGTCTCGCGGCGAAAGGCCCGGCCCATGGAGACGCACGGAAAACCGACCAGGATGTGTTTGTAGAACTCGCGCCAGAGCAGCTCGTTGATCCAGGTCACGGCGCCGGGGTTGCCGCCGTCGAGCTCGCCACGGTTGCTCATCAGTGCCGCGTGCAGGCATTGGCGGGGCGATACCACGCCAGCGGCCAGGTAGGCCGACAGCTGGCTGGTGCCGGCTTCGGCGGGTACATCACGGCGCTGGTCGTAATCGGCCAGGTCGTCTTCGATGAAGATCTGAAGGCGCCTCAGCGCAAACGCCTCGCCAGCCGGCCAAAGTGACCGAAGATAGTCGCTGGGCACAGCGAACCCTTCGATCCGCTCCGGAATGTGCTCGGCAACGACAGGCAACGGGGCCTGGCGGGACGGGGCCGGCAGGCACGCCGGCAGCGACTGGTTCAGGCGCGCATGGCAGACCTTGCGGAACTGGCTGAAGACCTTGAAGCAACCGCCTGACAAGGTCTGCACGCTACCGGGCGCGAACAAGAGCTGGTCAAGGTAGCGGCGAAGGCCGATCCCTGCACGGCCGAGCTGTGCCTCGACGGCGTCGTCACGCCGCTGCTCGTTGACGCCGTACTCGTCATTCACGTGCACCGCGGTGACCTGCTGCTCCGCGCAGATTGTTTCGATGACCTCGGGTACGCCGCGCCAATCATCGACCTGGCGGACCAGCAGCGGCACGTTGAGTTCGGCCAGCCGAGACGAGAGCACCCTGAGGTTACGTAGCCAGAAATCGACCTTGCAGGGTGCGTCATCGTGGGCAAGCCACTGACCGGGAGTGATGAGGTAGACCGCGAGCGTCGGCCCGGCCTCCATCGCGGCGCTTAGCGCGGTGTTGTCGGAAACGCGCAGATCAGTACGCAGCCAGAGCAGCTGGTTCATTCGAGATATCCTTTGGCGCCATCCACCAGCAAGCTGGCCTGCAGGGCTTCGAGGGCGGCGAGCGGGTCGATCGCAAGGGTCAGCCCCGCAAGGTCGCGTAGTTCGGCCTGGTGGATGCTCGCTACCGGCCCGGCGAGCATGAGCGGTACGTCCCCTTCAGCGAGACGAGGCAATTGGCGCTTGAGGTAGCCGCTGTCCAGCGGCTGGCTGGCATAGAGCAGCAGACCACGCGGCTCGATGCGTTCCAGGGCAAGCGGCAGCTCGTTCAGTGGCACCGGCCATTCGAGCACTTCGACCGGGCAGCCGGCGCTGGAGACGAGCCAGGCGCTTAGCCAAAGGCCGGGCTCGAATCGCTGGTCGCAGAGGTTGACCAGCAGCAGCGGCGAACCTTGGTGCTGGCGGTTGGCGTGATACAGGCGCGTGCCGAGCTTGGTGCGTAGCCAAGACTGGAACAGCGCGCGTTCGAGCTCAGCGCCGAAGGGTGAGTGCCAGCGCTGCTCCATGCTCAGCAGCAGGGGCAGCAACAGATGCTGACAGAGTGTACGCGGTGGATAGAGCGCGAGCGCTCGGTTGAAGGCGTCGTCGAGCTGACGCTCGTTGAGGCCGCCGACCGCCTGCAGCATCTCGTCATGCAGCCCGCCCCACTGGTTGTGCTCGGCCAGATTGACGCTTTGCCGAGCATCGAGCAGTTGTTTGACCTGGCTTACCGCCACGCCACGGTTCAACCAGCCGACGATGCTCTGGATGCGCTGGACATGGCTCTCATCGTAGAGGCGGTGACCTTTGGCGGTGCGACGCGGAACGATCAATCCATAGCGGCGCTCCCAAGCGCGCAACGTCACGGGGTTGACGCCGGTGATGCGCGCCACTTCGCGGATCGGCACCCAGCCGTCCGCGCCGCCGAGTTCGGGGTCGTCGAGAAATCGGGTCATGGTTTAGATGCCGTTGCGCAGGCTGAGGTCTTCAGGGTGCGGTTGCAGGTAGGCCTGGTTCGCGATGTAGCGATCCGGGTGATGACGGAAGTGGTGTTTCAGCAGCGTCAGCGGCACGACCAGCGGTACGATGCCCTCGCGATACTGGCTGATCACGTGCTGCAGCTCTCGTTTGTCGTCGCCAGAAATATCGTCTTTCAGATAGCCACTTAGGTGCTGCAGCACGTTGGTATGGGTGCCGCGTGACGCGGTCTTCTTCAGCGCCATCATCAACTGGCTGAAATACTGCGGGGCAAATTCCTCAAGGGGCGTGTGACCGACGGTGGCGACCAGGCGGCCCAGATTTTTGTACTGCACCGGGTCATTGGCCATCAGTTGGTACTTGTACCGCGAGTGGAAATCGACAACCGCCTTGCGCGTAAGCCCTGCGGTGAGCAGGCGGTGCCAGTCGGCGTAGGCGAAAATGCGAGTCAGAAAATTCTCGCGGAGGACCGGGTCGTTCAAGCGGCCGTCCTCCTCGACGGGGAGGTCTGGCCGCGCCGTCATCAGTGCTTGTGCGAATACGCCGCTGGCGCCGCCTTTGACCGGGTGGCCGCTCTCCTGGTAGACCTTCACTCGCTCCATACCGCAGGAGGGCGACTTCTGCATTAACACGTAACCGCTGATGTCATGCAGCGCCTCGGCGACGTCCTCGCCGTAGGTCCGCAATGCATCGGTCACATCCAGCTCTGGCCGTACGCTACCGACTGCACGTGGCGAGACTGGATCACCCACCAACCGAATGGGTTCGCGCGGCGTACCTAGCCCGATCGCTACTTCGGGACAGATCGGTACGAACTCGAAGTGTTTCGCCAGCGTTTCGCTGCACAGCCGCGATTCCTTGTGACCTCCATTGAAACGTACCGGGCTACCGAGCAGGCAGGCGCTGATGCCGACTTTGATGGGCGTGCGAGCAGAGTTGGGCATAAGCGACCTCGTTGCGTCTTGTACAGCTTTGTAATTCCTGTACAACATGTCGCCATCATAGGATTGCGCTTGTACAAGTCAATAGCTGTTGTACAGCTTTGGCGACTGGCGGTCAGCATGCCAATGCGCTCAGCACCATCCCATGCGCCATACAGACGAATCGCGCAGGTCGCGCCAGTCCAGCCACTCGCTACGCTGGGTGTACACGGCTTGCAGTTCAACCTTCAACAGTACGCCCGCCTCATCGCGTAGCAGGTCGATGACGATGAAATGCTTTTCCTTCTGACGCGGTTGGACGGCTGTCCATTTGGACAAGTTGAGCTTGGCAGGGTTGAAACGGTTCATACGGACACCTGCAGTAGGGAACGCATTAGGCTAACCTTGCCACTAAAGCTGTACAACAATTGGTATCTGTATAGATGTATGATTCCGCAATGGTGCCATGCGGCATCAAGAGGGTGATCTATGAACATATTGCTGACCGGCGGCACCGGCCTTATCGGCCGGGCGTTGTGCCACAAGTGGGTTACGCAGGGGCATCAGCTGTGGGTCTGGAGTCGCTCGCCGGAGAAGGTTGCACGGCTCTGCGGGGAGCAGGTTCGAGGCGTCGCGTCGCTGGAGGAGCTCGATGCCGTGCCGCTCGATGCGGTCATCAACCTGGCCGGGGCGCCGATTGCCGACAGGCCCTGGACCGGGTCACGTCGCGAGCTGCTATGGAACAGCCGCGTAACCCTGACCGATACGCTCGTCGACTGGCTTGGTCAGCGCGCGCAAAAGCCGGCCGTGCTGGTTTCCGGCTCGGCGGTGGGCTGGTATGGCGACGGTGGTGACCGGCCGCTGAGCGAAGACGACGAGCCGGCCAGTGACGATTTCGCATCGCAGCTGTGCCAGGCTTGGGAAGCCAGCGCGACGCGAGCGGAGTCGCTGGGTATCAGGGTCGTGCGGGTACGTACAGGGTTGGTGCTTTCGCGTGAGGGTGGTTTCCTGCAGCGACTCAAGCCGCTGTTTGCATGCGGCCTCGGTGGTCGCCAGGGCGATGGGCGTCAATGGATGCCCTGGGTTCACATCGACGATCAGATCGACCTCATAGATTTTCTCTTGCAGCTCCCAGCGGCGACCGGCCCCTACAATGCCTGCGCACGGCAGCCGGTACGCAATGCAGCGTTCGCCAAGGCCTACGCCCGAAGCCTCGGCCGGCCCGCGTTCATGGTGGCGCCAGCGCCCATGCTTCGGCTGGCACTGGGCGAGCTGGCCGGGTTGATCCTCGGAGGGCAGAACGTCCATCCGGCCCGATTGCAGGCAGCCGGTTTCCAGTTCCGCTTTGCCACGCTGGATGCGGCATTGGCGGACCTGCGCAAGCCGCGGTCCGCTGTGTGAAAATACCGCGCCGGTTGCAGGAAGGGCCGGCCTCTTCAAACCGTAGTCAGGAAAGTCGTATATGACCGAGCAGGCGTTGTTGTTGGTCAATCTGGGTTCGCCCGCATCCACCGAAGTCGCCGACGTTCGCCGGTACCTCAACCAATTCCTGATGGACCCGTACGTGGTCGATCTGCCCTGGCCGCTTCGGCGCCTGTTGGTCTCGCTGATCCTGATCAAGCGTCCCGAGCAGTCAGCCCATGCCTACGCCTCGATCTGGTGGCCGGAAGGGTCGCCGCTCGTGGTGTTGAGCCGGCAGCTCACCGACGCGGTTCGCCCATATTGGCAGGAAGGCCCGGTCGAGCTGGCGATGCGCTATGGCGAACCGTCGATAGAAGGTGCGCTGGTGCGGTTCGCAGGCCAAGGCATTCGCCAGGTGACGCTGGCGCCGCTTTACCCTCAGTTCGCCGATAGCACCACCACCACTGCGATCGAGGAAGCGCGGCGGGTCATTCGTGAAAGGCGTCTGGACATCACGCTGTCGATCCTACAACCGTTCTACGGTCAGCCCGAATACCTCGATGCGCTCGTCGCCAGCGCTCAGCCCCATTTGGCGCAAGGTTTCGATCACCTGCTGCTCAGTTTCCATGGCTTGCCCGAGCGGCACTTGCACAAGACCGATCCCACGGGTTCGCACTGCCTCAAGGGTGATGACTGCTGCCAGCGGGCCGAGGGCGCCGTACTCGCCAGCTGCTACCGCGCGCAGTGCATTCAGAGCGCCGCAGCCTTCGCTGAGCGCGCGGGGTTGCGTCCCGATCAGTGGTCGGTGTCGTTCCAGTCGCGCCTGGGGCGGGCGAAGTGGATCGAGCCCTACACCGAGACCCGTCTCGACGAGCTGGCTGCAAGTGGCGTGAAAAAGTTGCTGGTGATGTGCCCGGCCTTCGTTTCCGATTGCATCGAGACGCTGGAGGAAATTGGCGACCGCGGCCGCGAGCAATTCATCGAAGCGGGAGGCGAGCAGTTACAGCTCGTGCCTTGCCTCAATACACATGAGCAGTGGGTGCAGGCGCTCGTGACATTGTGCCGGCGGGCGCCTTTGTCGCTGTAAGCCAGCATCGTGGCCTGGGCGGAGGCCCGACGCTCAGGCCACGACGGTGAATCGCAGCTGTTCGAACTGGGCCAGCGGTACCGGGCGGCTGAACAGATAACCCTGGAAGAGGTTGCAACCGTTGACGCCAAGCAGCTCCCGCTGCGCTTCGGTCTCCACCCCTTCGGCGATGACCTCGAGATTGAGCCCCGACGCAAGGGCGCAAGTGGCCCGCACAATCGTCTGGCTGCTGGTGTCCTCGACCAGCTGGCGGACAAAGGATTGGTCGATCTTCAACTGGTCGAGCGGCAAATGCTGTAGATAGGCCATCGACGAATAGCCGGTGCCGAAGTCGTCGATGGAGAAGCGGATACCGTGCGCTTTTAGCGTTTTCATGCGCAGGATGGCTTCGTCCATGTCATCGAGCAGGAGTGACTCGGTCAGCTCCAGCTTGAGAAGGTGCGGGTCGGCACCGGTTTGCTCCAGCAAATCGAGCAACCGCACTACGAAGTCGGATTGGTACAGCAGGTGCGCGCTGAGGTTGACCGCGAGGGTCAGGCAGCAGCGCTCCGGATGAGTACTCCAGGCGGCTAGCTGTTGGCAGGCCTGGCGCAGCACGACGAAGTCCAGCGCCTGGATCAACCCGGCGCGCTCAGCCGGGCCGATGAAGTGGGCAGGTGCCAGCAGGCCCCGTTGCGGATGTTGCCAGCGCACCAGCACTTCGGCGCCCACCAGGCTGCAATCAAGGCCAACCTGTGGCTGGAAATGGATCACGAACTCGCCGTGCTTCAGGCCGTGGCGTATCTCTTCTTCAAGCTTGAGCCGTTCCTGCACCGCCTGCTGCATACGGGGGTCGAAGAAGCGCAGGGCGTCGCGGCCGGCCTGCTTGGCCTCGTACATCGACATGTCGGCGCGCTTCATCAGCTCTTCGGCATCGCTGTCGTTCTCATCGAACAGGACGACGCCGATGCTGGCACTGCTGTGCAAGGTCAGCTCACCGAGCCGATAGGGATGTTTCAGGGACGAGAGGATCTTCTCGCTGACGTGCTCGGCCTGTGCCGCCGCATATTCGGGGTTGATGTCGAGGTCTTCCAGCATGACCACGAATTCGTCACCGCCCAAACGTGCCACGGTGTCGCTGCTGCGCACCTCCCGGCTCAGGCGCTCAGCGACGATGCAGAGCAGCTGGTCGCCAGCTTGATGGCCATGCAGGTCGTTGATGTTCTTGAAGTTGTCCAGATCGATGAACATGAGCGCGCCATAGCGCTGGCTGCGGCTGCAGCCCACCAAAGCCTGCTGCAGGCGGTCGATCAACAGCCGACGGTTGGGCAGGCCACTCAGCGCGTCATAGAACGCAAGGTTGTGGATGCGCTCTTCCGCGGCCTTGCGTTCGGTGATGTCGGTGAAGGCCGCCACGTAATGCGTCACCTGGCCCTGAGCGTCGAGCACCGTGCTGATCGTCAGCCATTCCGGATAGATCTCGCCGCTCTTGCGGCGGTTCCAAATTTCGCCTTGCCAGGCCCCGTTCTGCACGATGCTATGCCACATCTCTTGGTAGAACTCGCGCGTGTGGCGGCCTGAGGCGAGCAGGCGCGTATCCTGGCCGATGGCCTCGTCCGCGCTGTAGCCACTGATATCCGAGAATGCCTGGTTGACCCGCAGAATCCGGTTTTGCGCGTCGGTGATGATCATGCCTTGCTGGCATTCGAAGGCGATCGCGGCGATGCGGCGTTCCTGCTCGGCGCTGGCGCGTTCGGTGATGTCCCGGCTCAGGCAGACAACTGCCGGCTTGCTGGATTCGGCATGTGCCAGCCGATGGGCACGAGCCTCGAAAACGCGATTGCCGATGGGTGTTTGCAGCGAGTATTCGTGCACGGCAGCGCCATGGCCGTCGAGGGTGCCACGGATGAATGCCACGAAGCGACTGGCCTGGCGCTCCGGCAGGATGTCGGACAGGTTCTTGCCGACCAGTTCTTCAGCAGGCACGGTCAGCAGACCGGGATCGCTGGCGATTACTTCCAGATAGCGCCCGTCTTCGTCGAGCACAGCGAGCACATCCGGAACGGCCTGCGTAATGGCTCGCAGCCGGGCTTCGCTGAGATTCATGGCCCGTTCGATCTGGTCGCGGCGCAGGATGTCCGCCAGCAGTAGGCCAAGCACCACCACAGCGGGGGGCAATACCAGCAGCATCGGAACACCGACCAAGCTCAGTGTCGGCGGCGCCAGCCCGGCTGGTAGCAACCAAAGCGACGAAACCACCCCGACGTGAAGCAACAAACCGAATAGAAACAGTTGCCACGCGCCGACACCGATCGCGCCCCGGCGGTGCAGATGGCGGTAAACGAGGCCGAGCCCGATTGGCATGACGATATTGATCAGCCCGACCCAGACGCCAGCACCGCCCAGCCAGGCGCGGTAGCTGCCTGCGAGCAAGCCGGCAATGGCTGCCACCAGCGGCCCGCCGAACAGCGCGGCCGTGCTCAGGACCACCGAGCGCGCATCGAAGATGACCCCGGCTTCGGCAACGATCGGCATCATCATGCCGACAATGCAGGCACAGCCAAACCAGACGCCCGCCAGCGTTTGGGCGCGCGTTTGCTGGTTCTGGCCCCAATGCCGGGCACTGAAGGACAGCAGCCAGCAAAGCGCAAGCAACACCGCGGCGTTTTCCACGAAGGCGTAAGTGGTCAAGGGAAAGGCTTCCGGTCCAAGTGCCGTCCGGTGGCGGGTGTCAGTAGTGGCGGTTCGATATTATTCGCGTTTATGCCCAAATTGAGCAAATGCGCAATCGAGCCGGCCAGGTGACGGGTTGTGACAACAAGCGTATCGGCGAGGTAGGGAATCGCTTAAGCGAGGGGCGAAAAGAAAAGCGCGTTGAGCCTGGAAGCAGACGATGGGCGATCAGCTGCAGTATCGGTCTGCCCGGAGAAGGGTCGGCCTGATGCGGTGGTCGGCTGGGGCAGAGCGGCGCGAGATTTTCGTCGACCAGAGGCGTCAGTGCTGCAGCAAATTCAACCCTTGAGCGTGGCAAGTTCCGCCTTGAGTTGCTCGACCTCGGCTTCCAGCTCGCGCACACGCTGGCGTGCTTCGACCTCGGGCGTGACGTCCTTCTGGATGCCGATGAAGTAGGTGAGCTGGTCACCTTCATTGAACACAGGCGTGATCGACAGCTCGTTCCAGAAGGCGCTGCCGTCCTTGCGGTAGTTGCGGATGATCTGCCGGCAGGGCGTGTTGTTGCGCACGGCCTCACGAATCGCGGCAAGCCCGGGCTGGTTGCGGTCGTCCGCCTGCAAAAAGCGGCAGTCCTGGTAGAGGATGTCGTCGACCTGGTAGCCCGTCAGACGTTGGAATGCGGGATTGGCATAGATGAGGATGTTGTCCTCGCCTTCTTGTTCGGCAACCACGATTCCGTCGTTGGAGGCTTCGATTACCAGTTGCAGCAGCTTGGCATTGATCATCGGGGCGTCTCTTGGGCGTTTCGCGGCATTCTAGAACAAGTTCGACAGGCCGGGCACAGCGCTTTCGTTCGGGTGGCGGGCCGCCCAGATGAAGCTGGGCGGAAGGTCAGCGGCTGGCGCTCAGGGTGATGGATACCGACTCGGCGAAACGCAGGGCGTGTGGCTTGTCGACCTCGACACAGGCCTCGTGAACACTTGGCTCGCGCATCACCAGATCGAGCAGCTCCTGAGTCATGCGCTCGAGTAGGCTGAAACGGTTGTTTTCGACATGGGCGATCACGGCTTTGGTCAGGGTTCGGTAGTTCAGCGCGTCGTCGATATCGTTGCCAACCACCGCCTCGCGCGCCGGGTAGACAACCTCGATGTTGATGAGCACGTCTTGCTTGTTGCGGATTTCGTCGTCGTTGATCCCAACATAGGTGCGTAAACGCAGGTCCTTGACGCGAATCCGCGCCATGCCCGGTGCGAGGCCCATCAGCGAGCCTTCCCGATCAGCTGAAGAAATTCCATGCGCGTGGTGCATGACTCCCGGAACGTCCCGAGCATGACCGACGTGTTCATCACCGAGTTCTGCTTTTCGACGCCTCGCATCATCATGCACATGTGCTTGGCTTCGATCACCACAGCCACGCCGGCAGCGTGAGTCACTTCCTGGATGGCTTCGGCGATCTGCCGCGTCAGGTTTTCCTGGATCTGCAAGCGCCGCGCGTACATGTCCGCGATACGCGCAACCTTCGAAAGCCCGAGCACCTTGCCGGTGGGTATGTAGGCCACGTGAGCCTTGCCGATGAAGGGCAGCAGGTGGTGTTCGCACAACGAGTAAAGCTCGATGTCCTGCACGATGACCATCTCGTCGTTCGTAGAGGCGAATAGTGCGCCGTTGACGATGTCCTCGAGACGTTCGTTGTAACCCTTGCACAGGTACTGCATCGCCTTGGCGGCGCGCTTGGGGGTATCGACCAGGCCTTCGCGCGCTGGGTTTTCACCGAGCCCGACGAGAATGTGTTCGTAATGGTTGGACAGTTCGGTCATGGCGAGACCCTCAGGGGCCGGATCGCGGCTGAGGCGCGCTCGGCGATGGTTGGTTGTGCGAAAGTTATACTTTTAAATCATGCTGTACAAGAAAAGACTCGCGAGATCGGCGAGCCATTCACCGTTCGCAGCGGTCGTCACATCGGCGGCTGCCGTCAGGATGCGGCAGCCAGCTCAAATGAGGGCGAGCGAGGGCGAACAACCGGTAGGCAATCAGGAGAAAGGGGCGCAGCGGTCGCCAGCCGAGCGGCGCCGCCCAGGTATCCAGCCCCGCCGCACGCCAACTCCAATAGGTCGCGTCCAAGCCGGTCAGCCATTGCCCGTTGGCGCTACGGGCGTGCAGCCTGGCCCGTAGCGCTTCCGTTGATCGGCCTTCGACGGTGAAGTCCGGATCGCTGATGTCCAACAACCTGAGCCGGGTCGGATCGGCATGCCGGCGCAACCAGGCGATCTCACGCGCGCAGAGCGGGCAGGCACCATCCACGAACAGGGTCAAGGGGAGCGCGGGAACCATGTCGAACCTCTCGGTTTGTATAGCTTTTGTACAGCCTATGCCGGCAAGGCCTGGGTTACAATGCGCCGATTAATTCGCATGAGCTCTCTGCGTCATGACTGATTTCGCCCGTGCTTCCAAGCTGCTCGCCAACGAGTCCCTCAAGCAGGAAGAGCTGTTCCCGATTCGTGAAGTGTCGCGGCTGACCGGCGTCAATCCGGTCACTTTGCGTGCGTGGGAGCGGCGTTACGGTCTGATCCAGCCGACCCGAACCGAAAGTGGCCACAGGCTTTATTCGATGGCAGACATCGAAGCTGTGCGCAGCATCCTGGCCTGGACCGAACGCGGTGTGGCGGTCAGCAAGGTGGGTAGCATCCTTTCGCGCAATGCGGCAACACGGGCAAGTGCACCGCCAGAGCAGCAGGAAGCAGTTGCGGGCGAATGGGGCGAGTGGCAGGTGCAGGTACAGCACGCGGTGAGCAGTTTCGACGAGGTTCGCCTGGATCAGGTCTATGGCCAGATCTTCTCTACCTACCCGGTGCCCGTTGTGTTTCAGGAAGTGCTATTGCCGCTGTGGCAGCAATTGCTGTCGCGCCGCGACGAATTCGGGCGAAGCAGCGAGTGGTTGTTCCTCGATGCCTATCTGCGCGCTCGGGTGTTGCAGCGCCTGCAACTGTCACGCGGTCGAGCCGAGAAACGCGTGCTTCTTGCGGGGGTTCCGGGTCAGTGCCGTGAGCTCGAACTGCTGGTCGCCGGGCTGCTGCTCTCAAGCGAAAGCGTATCGGTGCATGCGCTGGCGGTCGGTCAGCCGCTCGATGAACTCACCTTGGTATGTGAAAAGGTGCAGCCGCAAGCGCTGGTGCTCTATTCCAACGTACCGCCGAATGCGCTGATCTTGCGCCAGCTTTCGCGACTGGCGCTTTCGCTCGATTGCCCGCTGGCGATGGCCGGCGAAGCGGCGGAATTTTCGGAGGAGGGGTTACGTGGCTCGCCGATCGCCTGCCTCGGTAATTCCGGCAAGCTGATGCAACGGCGGCTGATGCAATTTCTCTCGGGTCGCCTGGATACCTGACGCCCCGCAGGACCAATTGTGCAGCGGGGCGGTTGGCGCGATGCTGTCCGCTCACAGCCGAGCGTTTGCCCATGAGCCAACCGGAACATCGTCTTCATTGCCCTCCCCAGAACCAGCTGCCTCAGGGGCTGCGGGTGCGGATATTGCCCGCGCTAACCGGCGCGCAGGGCGCGGCGCTGGTACGTGTTCACGCCGGCTCGCACGATGCGCCTGCCGCCTATCCGGGGCTTGCACACTTTCTCGAGCACTTGCTGTTCCTGGGTAGTGCGCGTTATGGCGCGGCCGACGGATTGATGGCTTTCGTGCAGGGTGTTGGCGGCCAACTCAACGCCACGACCCGCGAGCGCCATACCGATTTTTTCTTCCAAGTACCCGCCCGGCATCTCGAACAGGCCTTGCTGCGCCTGCTCGACATGCTTGCGCAGCCAACGCTGGACATCGATGCCCAGCGCCGCGAGCGCGACGTGCTGCATGCTGAATTCCTTGCCCGCTCGCAGGACAGGGAAACGCTTTGCGACGCCGCGCTGGCAACGGCCATCGACCCAGCGCACCCGGCCGCGGGCTTCCATGCAGGCCACCGCGATACGCTTCCGGTGGATGAACCTGCCTTTCAGCAGGCCCTGCGCGGCTATCTAGATCGCTTCTACCGAACCGGGCAGATCGAGCTGCTGCTTGCTGGGCCGCAAGACCGGGTCGAGTTGCAGCGCCTGGCTGATATCGCCGAGGCCAGGCTGATACCAGGCCCAGCTGTGTCTCGAGTCGCGCCCGCTCTCACGCTCAGCGAGGATCGATGGCTGACCTTGCATCTTTCGAAGGACCAGCCGCGCTTGCTGCTCGGGTTCGTCGTGGATGGAGTCTCACCCTCGACCAGCGCACAGGATTACCTGGCCAGTTGGGTTGCGTCCGAAGCACCGAATGGGCTGTTGGCGCGCTTGCGTGACGCGAATCTATGCCAGGCCTTGTCGCTGCGAGTGCCGTACCGTTTCGACGGGCAGGGCCTGTTGGTCATCGAGGCTCTACTGACCGATGCCGGGCTGCGGCAACGTGCTGTTGTCGCCGGCGCGGTGGTCGATTGGTTGCGCTTTTTTATCACCCCGGGCTGCTGGCCGACGTGCAGCGGGGAATACCAGGCGGCAACGCATCGTTACCTCCTGGGCGCCGAGCCATTGCAGTTGCTCCGACATTGGGTCGAATCGGGCGCTTGGTCGCGGGATGCGACCCTGGCGCTTCAACCTGTGGTCCAACTCGTGCAGTGCATGCTGGCGAGCGATCCGGTGATCCTGACCGTCGCCGACGATGAGTTTGATCGGGGCGAGCCAGTCGAAACCCAGGGCTTTCCGCTGCGCATGGCGTGCGAGGCACCCGTGCCCTTGGCGATGCGGGACTGGGACTGGGACTGGCAGGTGCCACAGCCCAACCCTTGGCTGCTGCCGATCCAGCCGCTCGTTGCAGGCGATCAGCCGACCGATACGCTGCCACTGCGTACCTTCGGGCCTGTGAACGAAGCAGGGCAGGGTGCGCTGATGCTGCGCTGGTGCTTCACGACATCCCCAATCGCTGCTCACTGGCATGCGGTTGACCAGGCGCTGCGCAGCCGGGCTTGGGCGGCGCGGCAGGCGGGCGTAACGCTGGGGTTCGATAACCTGGGGCGCAGCTGGACGCTAAGCCTGCGGGGGTTCGCAGAAGCCGTTCCGGCCATCCTCAACGACCTGTCACCACTGCTCGGCCTGGCGAGCGAACGCGGTGTTGCGGACGCCATGCAGCACGCCCAACGGGCCGCGACCCTGGGCCAGGATGCGATGCTGTTGCGACAACTGCTCGACCGGCTGCCGGAAGCGGTCGGCCAAGCGGTCGGCCAAGATGTGCAACCTGTCGTTGCCGATGAGACTCGCCTGGACACGCCCTGGCGCAACGCCACGTGGGACGGGTTGGCCGTCGGCTTCTCGGATATTTGTTTGGCAACACTGCAGCCCATCATCCGGCGTCTGCCAGGTGAGCCGGCGAGCGGTGCAGTACCTCCGGCCGCGCCATTTCGGACGAATCGCTGGCTACATGTTCCAGGCCCGGCAGAAAGCGTTGAGGTGGCCTATGTGCTCTTTCGCCCGCTGCCAGATTTCGATGCGCCATCGGAAGCGGCATGGCGCATCCTTGGTCGGCTGCTGGAAGGTGCGTTCTTCCGCCGGGTGCGCGGCGAATTACAGTTGGGCTATGCGGTGCTCTGCCGCTTCGGGCAGTTCGCCGGGCAGGCCGGTGTGTTTTTCGCAGTGCAGTCACCCACGGCGGCGGCCACTGAAATCCATCATCAGGTCGAGAGGTTCATCGAGGCGTTCAGTCTCAGGCTGCGCGAGTGGCCATCGGACGACCTGGTAGCAATCGCTGGTGAGATGGCCGAGCAGCAGGGCGAAGCGCTCGCCGAACTACGCTGGCGCAGCGAACGAGCCTGGCAAGCCATGTTGGCCGGCCAGGCGCCGAATCACGTCGAAGCGGTCTCGGCTGCGATGGCTCGGCTGAGCCCGCAGGACCTGATTCACGCGCTGCAATCGCTGCGCGAGGCAGGGCGGCTGGTGCTGTCTACAGCGCCTCAGCCGACAGACTGGCACTAGCGCGCGCCCGCTCTAGCAAAAGCACTCTCCAATACTGCCCCCAGCCCGGGCGCCTGCCGCAGCGGACTGGCCCCGGTCGCACCCAAAGCGCAACGGCGTAATACCGAAGCGTTGCTTCCATAGGCGCCGCAGGCCCCTCGTTGGTAGGCGATACGACCACCACAGCCAAAGCAGTAGCAAAACGCCGCCATCGCAGCGTATGGCGGCGCAGGGGTGCTTTCGATAATCCGCCTCGACACGACTGCCCGTCGTCCCTTCAGCGGAGAACGCCATGCACAACAAGAAGAAAGCCGTAACCACCCTGTTGCCCCTGGCTCTGGCCAGCGCCGTAGCCATGACCCTTAGCCAGTCAGCCTTTGCCGAAATCAAGCTCTACGACAATGACGACACGACCTTTTCGGTGGACGGCTACTTCAACACCTTTTACGTCAGCAGCGATGTCGACCGTGCCGGCGAGCAGTTCGACCGTGACCAGTCCCGCGTGAAGATGGGCTTCCTGCCTAACTACATCGGCTTCAACTTCGCCAAGCAGCTCGATGACCTGAAGGTCGGCGGCCGTTCCTCCTTCTGGGTGACGATCAACGACAGCGACACCAATGGCACCGAGACCGGCATCGACGTACGCCAGTTCTATGGCACTGCGTCTAACGATCAGTGGGGTGAAGTGCTGTTCGGCAAGGACTTCGGCCTTTTCGGGCGCTCCAATATCTTCCTCGACGAGATGCTTGCCGGTTACGGCCAGGTCAGCGACACATTGGGCCTGGTCGATTTCGGTGGCGTTTCCTTCGGCAATATCGGCACGGGTTATCCCTATCCCTTTCCAACGTCGCAGGTCACCTATCGCTCACCGATCATGAGCGGCCTGCGTATCGCAGTCGGCATCATGGACCCGGTCGACACCACCAACGATGCCAGTAGCGCATTGGACGAGGCCTACCAGGACAGCCCGCGTTTCGAGACCGAGGTCACCTACCAGTTCGACGTCGGCGGCGCGCAGATCTACTCTTGGGTCAATGGCATGCAGCAGACCTCCAAGAACACCGACAGCAGTGTCGACGAGGTTGATTCCCAGGGTATTGGCTACGGCATCCAGGCGAAGATGGGTGGCTTTTCGGTAACGGCTTCAGGCTTTCAGGCCGAAGGCATCAACCCGTTCTACACCAACAACGCGGGCGAAGCGCAATTGCGAGACGTGGACAGCGATGGGTACCTGCTGCAGGGCTCCTACACGTTTGGCAAGAACCGCATCGCTCTTTCCACCGGCAAGACAAAAGACGACGGCAACGGCCTGGGCACCGCTGCCGACTACGAAACCCGCGGGATCGCGTACTTCCGCACCATCAATGACAACCTGAAGCTGGTTGCTGAAGTGAACCAGTTCGAACTGACCGGTCGGGACACCGACGCGCTCGACGAAGACACCCGCACGTATGCGATCGGTGCCGCTTTGAGTTTCTAAGCGCGCCGCGCAAGACCAGGGCGGACGCCTCCTCGGAAGTGTCCGCCTTTTTGTTTGAACAGGCAGAAACGCTCCGTAATGCGGTGTTTCGTCGCTTTGCTACCTTGGCACGCCGCCGCCGGTACTGAAGTAGCATTTTCGTACTCAATGCCCTGACCAAGAATGAGGTCATACGACTTGGATAGACGGGGTAGGTGCGTGTTGCAGCAGGAATCCTCAATGGTACGCACAGCGATGTCCGAAGCCCGCAATGCCGAGACCGTCGCCCAAGACCTGGCGCGCCAACTCATTCATCCGCATCTCGGTTTCGTTCTGTTCTTCTGCTCGGCGGAATACGACCTACCCGCGCTCGGCGAAGCGCTGCATCAGTACTTCGGCGGCGTGCGCATGGTCGGCTGCACCTCAGCTGGCGAAATCACCGCACAGGGCTATGGTCGCAGCTGCGTGACTGCGGTGGGTTTCGATCATCGTAGCTTTTCCATCTCCTGCGAGGTCATCGATGAGATGGATCGCTTCAGCCTGATCGACGCGCAGCAGTTGGTCGAGCGCCTGGGCAGTGACTGTCGCAGCAATTCTCTCGCACCTATCAAGGATCACAGCTTCGCACTGACGCTGCTCGACGGTCTTTCAAGCCGGGAAGAGGTCGTACTGTCCGCGCTCAGTGCTGCGTTCGGCAGCATTCCCCACTTCGGCGGCTCCGCCGGGGACGACAACCACCTGACCAATACGCACGTCTACTACGACGGTCAGTTTCGCAGTGGTGCGGCCATCGTCGTGCTGATCAACACCTGGCTGGACTTCGAAGTTTTCACCACGCACCACATCCTGCCGCGCACCGAGAAGCTGGTCATCACTCGCGCCGACAGCCATGCACGGCGCGTCTACGAGCTCAACGCCGAGCCAGCTGCCGAGGAATATGCCCGGCTGATTGGCGTAGAGGTTCGCGACCTTGACCATCGGCTGTTCGCGGCGCATCCGCTGGCCGTGCGTATCAACGAGCATTACTACGTGCGCTCGATCCAGAAGGTCAACGAGGACCTCAGCCTGACGTTCTATTGCGCCGTGGAGAACGGCATCGTTCTGACCGCCATGCGCCCCGGCCCGTTGATGCCCAACCTCGAGGCGCTGTTCGAGCGTCTGGAGCAACGCCTCGGTGCGCCATTGCTGACCATCGGTTGTGACTGCTTTCTGCGGCGGCTGGAGATCGAAGGCAACGGCTCCACCGATGACACCTCAGCTTTTCTCAAGCGCCAGCAGGTGATCGGCTTCAACACCTATGGAGAGCAGTTCAATGGCATGCACATCAACCAGACCTTCACTGGCGTCGCCATCGGCCAGCCAGGCGGGCGCGTTGGAGAACGAAGTGCTCGCTGAGCTGCGCGAGAGGCAAGCCGAACTCGAGCGGGAGAACCACAAGCTCAGGCGCATCAACGCGGCCTTGATCGAACGTATCGAGTCCAGCGCGACCGGGCGAGATGCGTCGTATGCGGCTTTTCAGCATTCGGTCGAATTGGCCGAGCAGGTACGCGAGCGGACCGATGCGCTGAATCAGGCAATGGCGGAACTCAAGGCCAGCAACCGCTTGCTGAGCGATGCCCGGCTGCGTGCAGAAACGGCCCATCAGCATCTGGTAGACGCCATCGAAAGCATCTCCGATGCCTTTGTACTGTTCGACCACGATCAGCGCATCGTCCTGTTCAACAAACGCTTCAAGTCGCTCTGGAGCCGGACGCGCGCTCGCATCAACAGCGGCACGCGCTTGTCCGAGCTCAAGCGGCTGGCCGAGAGCAGCGGAATGATCGCGGAAGAGCATCGTGGCAAGGCGAACGAGCCGACCGTGTATCGGCTGAACAACGGGCGCTGGGTGCAGGTCAGCGAACGTCCGACCCGTGAGGGCGGCCTCGTGATGCTCTACACCGATATCACCGAAGTGAAGGTCAGCGAAACCATGCGTCGCGAGCAGGCGCTGGCGCAGAAGTCCCGCCTATTACAACGTGCGGTCGACAACCTATCGCAGGGCGTCGCGATGGTCAGCGTCGATGGCAGCCTGGAACTGTGGAACGGTCGCTTCCTCGAGCTTTGTGGGCTGGCGCCCATCGAGGCGCATCGTCCGTTCGAAGAGGTGATGGCAGACAGCGAATTGAGGCTACTTACGCCTGATACCTACGATGCAAATGGCCAGCCGCTGACTGAACTCGAGCAGCACTTGTTCGATGGCCGGACGCTTGAAATCCGCACTCATCCGTTGCCCACCGGCGGTTTCGTCAACACCTTCACCGACATTACCGAACGCTACCGTCATGCCGAAGCGCTGCGCGAAAGCGAGCGCTGGATACGCCTTATCACCGACCACGTCCCAGCGCTGATCGCCTACGTATCGGCTGATCTCACCTACGAATTCACTAACAAGGTCTATGAGGAGTGGTATCGCTGGCCGAGCGACGGCATGCTCGGCCAGCCATTGCGCGAAATCCACAGCGGCGAACACTGGCACCAGCTCGAGCCCTACATCGAGCGAGCGTTGTCCGGCGAGAGCGTGAGTTTCGAGATGGCCGAGTGCAACCACTCAGGCCAGCAGCGCTACATGCTGCGTTCCTACGTACCGAACCGGCAAAACTCCGGTGAGGTAGCCGGCATCTTCGTGCTGATTCAGGACATCACTGACCGCCGCCGCACTGCGGAGGCGCTGCACCAGGCCTACCAAAATCTGGAGCAGCGCGTCCGCGAACGTACCGCTGAACTGACCAGCCTCAACGACCAGCTGCTCTGCGAGATCGACGAGCGCGCGCATGCAGAAGCCCGCCTGCGCGAGGCCAAGCGTGAAGCCGAGCTGGCGAACCTGTCCAAAACAAAATTTCTTGCCGCAGTCAGTCACGACCTGCTGCAGCCCCTCAACGCCGCTCGGCTGTTCACATCCGCATTGCTCGAGCAACCTGGCGCGCCGAGCAGCGGGCTGATTCGAAACATCAGCAACTCGTTGGAAGACGTCGAGAATTTGCTCGGCACGCTGGTCGACATCTCCAAACTCGATGCGGGCGTTATCAAACCGGACATTGCCGCCTTTGCGGTCGGGGAGCTGCTGGACAACCTCGCCGCGGAGTTCCGCCAGATTGCCGGTAGCGAGCAACTGCAGCTCGATTTCATTCCCTGTTCAGCGCTGGTACGCAGCGATATCCAACTTCTCGCACGCATTCTGCGTAACCTGCTGACCAATGCGATTCGCTACACGCCTGAAGGCCGGGTGGTGCTGGGGTGCCGGCGACGCCGGCAGAGCCTGTCGATCGAAGTCTGGGATACCGGCGTCGGCATCCCAGAGGACAAGCTTGAAGAGATCTTTCACGAGTTCAAACGCGGCGAAGGCGTGCGGCCGCATCAGGATCGCGGTCTTGGGCTTGGCTTGGCCATCGTCGAGAAAATCGCACGGATTCTTGGGCATCGCATACAGGTCGCGTCAGTGCCTGGGCGGGGCTCGAAATTTGCGATTGAGGTACCTCTGGCCAAGCGCGCTCCCAAAACTGCCGTCGAGCCGACCACCACCGACCTGCTGCTCGAACGCCTGAAAGGCGCGCGCGTCTGGGTGCTCGACAACGACACGTCCATCTGTGCCGGCATGCGCACGCTGCTGGAGGGTTGGGGTTGCCGGGTGGTGACCGCGCTGTCCGAACAGGATCTCGCGGGGCAGGTCGACAACTTTCACGCCGATGCCGATCTGATCATTGCCGACTACCACCTCGACAACGGCTGCACCGGGATCGATGTGGTCGAGACAGTCAACGCACGCCGCGCCAACCCGCTTCCAGCGCTGATGATTACCGCAAATTACAGTAACGAGCTAAAGCAGCAGGTCCGGGAGCTCGGCCACATGCTCATGCACAAGCCGGTACGCCCGATGAAACTCAAGACCGCGATGTGCCACATGATGGAGCACGGGCATTCGTGAGAAACCGCCTCGTGCAGCGGGATCGCGAGCAAGCTTGCTCCTACGAAAAGCCCTAGCCGTGTTGCAACAAAGAGTTCGTCTCAGGCCCATTCCATTCTGTAGGAGCCAGCTTGCTTGCGATCCGGGGCCACACCGAAGCCCCGATCGCGAGCAAGCTCGCTCCTACGAAAAGCACTAGCCTTGGTGCAGCAAAGAGTTCGTCTCAGACCTATCCATTCTGTAGGAGCCAGCTTGCTGGCGATCCGGGGCCGCGCCGAAGCCCCGATCGCGAGCGAGCTCGCTCCCACGAAAAGCCCTAGCCTTGGTGCAGCAACGAGTTCGTCGCCGGCCCATCCCATTCCGTAGGAGCCAGCTTGCTGGCGATCCGGTGCCGCGCCGAAGCCCTGATCGCGAGCGAGCGCGCTCCTTACGAAAAGCCCTAGCCGTGGTGCAGCAAAGAGTTCGTCTCAGACCCATCCCATTCTGTAGGAGCCAGCTTGCTGGCGATCCGGCAGCCACGCCGAGTCCTGATCGCTGTGAAGCTGTCACCCACAAAGCAGTGCGCCGTGAACTACCGGCGCAGATAGGCCGTGAAGTCGATATCGCCTGCCGAGAGGATGGCCTGGACACGGTTGTGCACGTTCAGCTTGCGAAGGATGGCCGAGACGTGGGCTTTGACGGTGGTTTCAGCGATGTCGAGGTTGTAGGCGATCTGTTTGTTCGATTCGCCCTTGGTCATGCGTTCGAGTACCAAGAGCTGTTTGCGGGTCAACGCCTGGAGCAATTCCGGTGGGATGCTCTGCTCGTTGTGCTGGGACTGCCGGGTGCTGGCCTTCTGGCTGCGGATGATGTCTGACGGCAGGTAGACGTTGCCGTTGAGAATCTGCTCGATAGCCTCGGTCATTTGCGCGCGTGGTGAGGACTTGGTGATGAAGCCGCAGGCGCCATAGGTGATGGCTTGCAACACCACCTGCTTGTCCTGTTCGGCGGAGACGATCACCACCGGGATCGTGGGCGCCTCATTGCGCAAATTGATCAGGCCGTTGAGGCCGTGCATGCCGGGCATGTTCAGGTCGAGCAGAACGAGATCGAGGTCGTCGTGCTCGAGCGTCAGACCAAGCGCGCTCTCCAGATCGGCGGTTTCGAGGATTTCACTGCCGGGAAAGCCGTCTCGGATGACGTTATGGATGGCCTCGCGAAACAGCGGATGGTCATCAGCGATCAGTATCTTGTACACAGCCGGTCACCTCATTGTTGTGATTATGCTGGGGCGAATCGGTAGGGCGTCCTTCCGGGGCAGCAAGGGGGCATGAGCGCGGTTTGACGGGGTAGATCAGGCAACTCTACACGGCCAGCCCACCGCGCCTGGTACTTCGGTCGGCCACATTACAGAGCAAAGTGCGCGCTTTTGAAATCCTACGATGGACAAGAAAAGCAGTACCAAAGTAGTAGAGTCACGCTCACGCCGCCCGGCGTAGCGCGGCGTGCTGCGGGTTGAAGCTGAGCACTGACAGCACGCTGAACAACAGCATCAGGCCAATACAAATGCCGAGCGCCGATGGATTCAACCGCTCGTACAGCGCGAAGCGCACCAGTTCCACGGCGTGGGTGAATGGATTGGCGGCGCAAATCCAATACAGCCACTCGCTGGACTCACGCATCTTCCATAGCGGATACAGCGCCGAGGACAGGAAGAACATTGGAAAGATGACGAAATTCATCACGCCGGCGAAGTTCTCTAGCTGGCGGATGCCGTTGGACAACAGCAGCCCCAGTGCGCTGAGCAGCAGCGCGACCACCAGGAGCGCCGGCAGCGCAGCGAGCAGCCCCATCGCTGGTGGCTGTACGCCATAGAGCCAGGCAATGCCGAGAAACGCGTAGACCTGCAGCAGCGAGATCAGCGCCGTTGCCATTAGCTTGCTCGCGAGGAGAAAGCTGCGCGGCAGCGGGCTGGTCAGCAAGACGCGCATGCTGCCCATCTCACGGTCGTACACCATGGACAGCGACCCCTGCATGCCATTGAACAGAAGGATCATGCAGGCCAGCCCGGGCACGATCCAGGTTTCGTAGGTGATGTAGGTGTCGTAGGGCTCGATGATGGCGATACCCAGCGCGGCGCGAAAACCGGCCGCAAAAACGACCAACCATAAAAGCGGCCTGACCAGCGCGCTCAGAAATCGCGAGCGCTGCTGGACGAATCTCAGCCACTCCCGCGCCACGATTGCCCTCAGGCACTCCCAGTAGGCTGTCATGCTTGGCTGCTCCGAAAACGCTGGGCCGCGGCTCATCAGGCGGCGACGGGATTGCAGGTGAGGCGAGTGAAAGTCTGTTCCAGATTGCCGTCAGCGGCGTACAGCTCATCCGCACGGCCCTGGGCAACCAGACGGCCGCGATCGAGGATCAGTAGCGCGTCATCCGCCTGAACCTCATCGAACAGGTGCGTCGTCCAGAGCACGCTCATCCCTTCGGCGTGGCACAGCATGCGGACATGCTCGTTGAGGGCGCGACGGCTGGCGGGATCGAGGCCGGCGCTTGCTTCATCGAGTAGCAGCAGGCTGGGCTTGTGGAGCAGTGCGCGGGCAATTTCCACGCGTCGACGGTGGCCCCCGTTGAGCTCGCGAACCTTGCTCTTGCGGCGATCGAGCAAATACTGGCGTTGCAGCTCCTGAGCGATGCGTTCGTTGGCCAATGTTCGCGGCATTCCGTGCAGCGCGGCGTGGTAGCGAAGGTTCTGTTCCACGGTCAGGTCGAGGTCCAGTGTGCTTTGCTGGAACACCACGCCCAGGCGGCGTAACGCTTCGCGTGGGCGCTCGCGGAGGCTGAACCCGGCGACGCGAATGTCTCCCCGCTGCAGTTCGTAGAGGCGGGTCAGCAGCGCGATCAAGGTCGACTTGCCGGCTCCGTTCGGCCCCAATAACGCCGTGAACCGGCCTGGCGCCGTGCTGAACGAGACGCCTTGAAGGGCCTGCCGGGCGCCGTAGGCGAAACCGAGGTCCTCGACCTCCAGCGTGCTCATGGCGCCACCACCACGCCCCAGGGATAACGGCCCACCTTGATCGACTTGACCACTTTGAGCGAGTCGACGTCGATCACAGAGACATCGCCGCTGACGCCATTGGTGGTCAACAGCTGGCTTTCGTCCAGGTTGAACGCCATGTGCCAGACCCGGCGGCCGACAAGGAGATAGTCGAGCACTTCATAAGTCTTCGCATCGACCACTGCGATGTGGTTGGCCGGACCCAGTGCGACGAAGGCGTACTTGCCGTCGCTGCTGAGCTTGATGCCTACCGGTTGGACCTTGTCAGGGTGCACGCCCTTGATCTTGAAGTTCAGCGTTTTGATGATTTCACGCGTCTGGACATCAACGACGCTGACTGTCCCGCCAATTTCGGAAGAAGCCCAGAGCAGCGTGCTGTCCTTGCTGAACTCGACATGCCGCGGGCGCTGGTCGACCAAGGTGTTGTCGACCAGCTCGTTGGTTGCGGTGTCGATCCAGTGCAGCATATTGGTGGTTTCGCTGGTGTTCACCGCCCACTTTCCATCAGGGCTCACGCCCATGCCTTCTGGCTCAACGCCAACGTCGATCTGCGCCAGCACTTCTTCGTTGTCCACATCGACCACGGTGACCAGTGCATCGTCCTCGTTGGAGATGTACAACCATCGGTTGTTCGGGTGCAGGGCAAACTGCTCGGGGTCCGCGCCGGAAGGCAGTTGCTTGATGATCTTTCGCGTCGCCAGGTCCATGACCTGCACGGTGTCCGAGTCGCTGGCGCAAATGTAGAGCAGCTTATTGTCATGAGACAGCGTCAAGCCGCGCGGGCGCTGGCCGACCTCGAGCGTCTCGACGGTTTCCAGCGTGTCCAGGTTGATCACGCTGATGCTGTCATCCTTTTCGTTGGAGACGTAGGCGGTGGCTGCCAGGGCGGTCGTGCAGGCGAGCGAGGCGGCTAGCGTGGAGGCAATGCAAGTGGCAAGGAGCGATCGGGTCATCGTTGGTTTCTCTTGTTGTTGTGGGTGGCCGTCAGCGGGCCTCGGGAGAGGGGGGCGTTTCAAGCCGCAGCAGGTATTCCTCGGCTTCCGGTTCGCCGTCCTCGGCTGCGCGGTGCAACCAGTGGCGGGCGGCTGCGAGGTCCTGTTTCACGCCACGGCCCTCGGCGAGGGCGGTCCCCCAGTGGTAGCGCGCCAGGCTGACGTAGCTGGCGCTGTCAGGCTGATTCGCGCCGCGCTCCATCAGTGCGGCGGACTTTTTCAAATCCTTCGGGACGCCTGAGCCTGACTCGTACATCTGCGCGAGCCAGATCATCGAATAGACGTCCTCCCAGCGAGCGATGCAGTCTTCGAAGATCTGCCGGGCTGCGTCGAAGTTTCCGGTTTTGGCGGTCACATAGCCGTACAGGCATTTGATGCGCTTGGGGCTGTCGATGTAGGCGTCGTAACCCAGCTCGCTCGCGTCTGTCGTAAACGCCAACGGAGCGAGGAGCAGCGCGGTGGCGAGGCGGTTCACGGTGTCGCCTCGCTCAGTCGGCAGGTCGTTTCGGGGCGGTCGAAGCCCAGCGTATCGAGCTCGCTGGTCGGGTGAAGGAAGCCTTCTTGCGGCGAGTTGCTCACCAGCCCGCGCGGATGCACCAGCGGGATGGGTTGGCGCAGCTGGCCGTTCCAGGAGCGGAATGTGAGCTTGCGGCCTTTGAATCCGTCGATCGGCAGGGAGTCGTTGAGTGATAGCTCGCGGATCGCCCGAGGCGCGTCTGAGCCAAGCTTGGTAATCGCCGTGGCCAAGCTGCGCACGCCGATCCAGGCGGCGAAGTCGCGGTCGTTCATCCAGCGGTTGGCGTGCGCCTCGAAACGCTTTTGCAGCTGCGCCGCGCCATAGGTTTCGACCGTCTTGTGCCAGCCAGTGGGCATCAAGCCCTGGGTGCCAGCGACGGGGCGCGGCAGCCAGGTCTGGTACGGCACGTATTCGCCGAAGTCGCCTCGTTCGTCCGCGACCACAACCACGTCGTATTCGTCGGCCTGGGTAAACAGCGGCATCTCGGCCTGCGCCGTGCGGCGCTGGTCGGTATCGAAGGTCCAGGGCTTTTCCTCGACGATCGTGTGACCGAAGCGCTTGGCCGCGCGCTTGAGTGCAACGGCGTAGGCCTGATCGCCTTCCGTCGGCCCGCTGATGAGTAGCCAGCGATTCCAACGTCGTACGGCGAGAAACTGCGCCAGCGCGTCGGCCAGCATGCTGCGGCTGGGCAGCGTGTGCAGCACGTTGGGCAGGCAGCGCGCTGTGCGAAGGCTGTCGTCCGGGCTGCCAGCGTTAATCAGGAGGCTATCGGGCATCGCCTCGGCCAGCTGCCGAAGACTCGTGCCCGGTGCGTTGACGATGAACAATCGCATGCCTTCGGCATGCAGTGCACCGGCGGCCTTGAGCAGCGCTTCGGGTGTCTCGCCTTCGACGCTTTGCAGGCTGTAGCTGTGCTTGAGGAAACGCCCGGTCGTGTTGCTGTCAGCGATGGCCAACTCCGCGCCCCGCAGGCCGGCGTCGGTCGGCTCAGGTATGACGTTCGACAGCAGCGGGCCGGCGTCGGGTCGATAGGCCAGGTAACCGATGCGCACCGCCAGCCCTTCAGGCGCGGCGCTGGCAATGCTGGCGCAGCAGACGAGGGCGATAAGGCAGCCGGTGCGGACTAACCCGGCACATGAGAGAAGAGGGCGCATGGACGACTCCTATGGCGTTGCGGCCAGCATAGGAACCATGGCGGAGCGGGGAAATATGCAGAAAGTACCAGTGGCTGTGTACCAAGGTAGTAAACCGGTGCGCGGCTGCGCCTCCTAGCATAGGGCCGTCCATAACAAGAACGAGCGACCGCCATGCCTCCCTACAAGACCCTTGCCTTGAACCTTCTGTTGATCGGCAGCCTGATCGGCTTCGACCAGGTCCTTGCTGCCGGCGACATGACCCGGCGCACCCAGCCCTTGCCGGACCTCAAGTTCGGTTCGCAGAAGAGCGACTACTCGGTATCACAGAAGGAATATCAGCTTGAGACGGGCGTGGCCTACCAGCTCAAGGTGATCGCCGACGGACAGAAGGAATGCGCGTTCCAGGCGCCGGAGTTCGCCAACGCAATTTACTTGCGCAAGGTCGAAGCAGGGGGCGTGGAGATAAAGGCGGTGACGCTCGTCGAGCTTGAATTCGAAGAGGCGGGCGAGGCGGAAATCTTCTTTCTGCCGATCAAGCCCGGACGCTTTCCCTTCTACTGCAAGGGGCTGCAAAACAAGGGCATGGAAGGCGCGTTCGTGATCAAGTGATGCCCGTGCACGAACGTGACCCACGCGCGCCCCGTTCCGCTGTGCCATAGTCCAGGCCCGTCCATTTAGCCCAGCCCGTCCAGGCCGATGCGCGGCCGGCGGCCAAGGAGCCAGCATGATCAAAGTCAGCGTGATGTACCCCAACACGCCCGGGGCACGATTCGATCACGAGTACTACCGCGACACCCATTTGCCATTGCTCAAAGCACGCATGGGCGATGCCTGTCTCTACTACACCATTGACCGTGCCTTGACCGCTGCGCCCGATGTACCAGCCCCCTACATTGCGATGTGCCATATCTTCTGCGAGTCGCTGGACGCGTTCCAGGCCGCTTTTGCGCCGCACGCCGAGGAAATCGTTGCCGACATCCCGAACTACACCGACCTGACCCCGATTCGCCAGATCAGCGAGGTGGTGGTCGGGCACTAAGCACACCGGTACCGGCTGCCGGGCTGGCTGAACTCTGCTGGCCGGTTCCCTGCCTTAACAGGGAATCCTTGGGCCATATGGCAGCTTATGTTTCTTTTTTCGTTGGGCGTCTTGCTGTTTCTGCTGGTCGCCACAGACATCACCAAAACCACACTTTCCACGCGCGGCGGCGGCACGCTGACAAACCTGACGGCAAGGCTAGTCTGGCGTGTGTTTTTCGTAGCGGCAAAACGGCGCGGCGCGTCGAAGCTGCTCGAATACGCTGGGCAGGTCGTACTGCTTTCGGTTCTTCTGGCCTGGATTGCGACGCTATGGCTGAGTCTGTTCTTCCTGCTCGCGTCCAGCCATGGCTCCGTAGTCGACGACACGACTGGCGTTGCGGCCGACTTGTGGGAAACGTTCTATTACGCGGGCTTCACGCTTTCGACACTGGGCGTGGGGGACTACGCCGCAGCGGGCGACGGTTGGCGGGTGCTGACCAGTGCAGCGGCGTTCTGCGGGTTGACTTTCATCACGGCCGCGATCACCTACATCGTGCCGGTGCTCTCGGCGGTAAGCCTGCAGAACCAGCTCAGCCTGTTCATCACGAGCATGGGCGGGACGCCTCAGGCGATCTTGGTGAACAGCTGGAACGGGCGCGATTTCTCGTCGTTCTATGACAACGCGACCGATCTGCGACAGATGCTGGTCGAGCACACGCTCAACCACCATGCGTACCCGGTCATCCGCTGCTTTCACAACAGCCATGCCGGCAAGAACGTGATACCGGCGATCGCGATGATCGACGAAGCACTGCGGCTGCTCGACCGGGTCGCGCCGGCGGTGCCGCAAGACGGGCTCAAGCGCCGGATGCTTCGCTCGGCGTTGGACAAGCACCTCGAACTGCATCGCTCGGCTTATCTGGCCAAGCAGCAACCCAGCATGGCGCCGCCGTCGGTTTCCCTGGATGCGTTACGCGAGGCGGGTATTCCGATCGTGGCGAGCGGCCCATCCCGGGAAGAAGAGGCACGTCGTGCACTGCTCGGTGCGCTGCTGGAAGCTGACGGTTGGCAATGGCGCGACGTCTACGGCGACGACCGCACCGATTGAGCCGCCGTCAGCTATGCAACTGACTGGCGAACTGGCCGACCGCGCTCACGACGCGCTGGGCGCCATCCTGGATCTCGACAATGACTGCACCGGCCTGGCTGGCGAGTTCCAGCCCGCTTTCGGCCTGGCTGCGGCTAGTCGACATGCTGCGCACGGCGGCTTGAGCCAAGTCCTGGTTCTTGCCAACGACCCCGACGATTTCCTCCGCCGCCTTGCTGCTCCGAGCGGCAAGCTGCCGGACTTCGTCAGCCACGACCGCGAAGCCGCGACCCTGGTCGCCAGCGCGGGCGGCTTCGATCGCCGCGTTCAGGGCCAGCAGGTTGGTCTGGTCGGCGATGTCGCTGATGGTCTTGAGGATCGAGCTGATCAGCTGAGACTGCTTGTCCAGCGCTTCGATGCCGTCCGACGCATCCTGCATCTGGTCGGCGATACGGCGCATGACTTCGACCGTCTGCTGGACGACTTGCGCGCCGCGCTGGGCACTCAGGTCGGTTTGCTGAGAGGTGCTGTAAGCGATGGTCGCGGCGTCTGACACGGCCAGTTCGCGGTTGACCTGCTCAGTGATGACCGTGGCAAATTTGATCACCTTGTAGAGCTTGCCGTAGACATCGTGAACGGGGTTGTAGGAGGCCTCCAGCCACACGAGCTGGCCGTGCGAGTCGACACGCTTGAAGCGATCGACGACAAACTCGCCGCGGTTCAGGCGCGCCCAGAACTCACGGTACGACGGTGATTCGGTCTCATCCCGCTCGCAGAACATGCGGTGATGCTTGCCCTTGATCTGCTCCAGGCGATACCCCATGCCGTCGAGGAACTGCTGGTTGGCGGTCAGCACGTGGCCATCGAGGTCGAATTCGATGACGGCGGTAGAACGCTTCAGGGCGCTGATCACGCTTTCATGCTCGCGCGAGGTGGCAATGGTGCGGGTCAGGTTGTTGGCGCACAGCGTGTACTGACGCAACGTGCCGTCGGCATGCTTGATCGGCTGCCAAATCGAACGTAACTAGGCCTCTTTGCCGTTGGCCTGCAACACGCGAAACGCACCGCTGATGTGTTCGCCACGCGGCATCGCGTTTTTCAGGCTGGTGTAGTTGGGCTCTTTCTTGAATTCATCGGAAAAGAAACTGTCCAGCGACCGGCCCACGAGATCTTCGAGGCGGTAGCCCATTTCGCTGAGGAAACTCGGGTTGGGGTGCTGTATTCGACCTTGGGTGTCGATTTCCAACACCATCATTTCCCGATACAGGGATTCCTTGATCTGACGATTGGTCGCGACTTCCTCGCGAAGCTCCGCCAGCTCCTGCTTCAGCTTCTTGTTGAACATGGTTCGTACCCGATGAATGGAAGAGCAGTCCGCTCCCTCCGTTTTTCGGCGAAACGAAACCGTTCTTAAATGCCGTTCATCGCCAAGCGCCGCTGACAGTGTTGACACGCCGGTCAACACTGAAGTTGTGGTGTGGTTGGCTGTTAATCGCGTTTCGTATCAATGCAGGTGCCGGCCGGGCCCGGCACCTCGTAAGGCTCGCCGACAAATTCGATCAGGCAGAAGCCGTTGCCGAAGGGGTCGGCGAAAGTAGCCAGCTTGCCCCACCCGAACGTGCGTATCGGGGTTTCCTGCGTGGCGCCTGCCGTCACGGCACGCGCGGCGGCCGAACCGATATCCTGCACCACGAAATCAGGGTGAATGGGCGTCCAGTGTCGGGCCCAAGGGTCGGGGTTTGCCGCTACGGCATCATGTGCGTCCCGCTCGATCAGGTAGAGGCGGCACCGGGCGCCGAGCAGCTCTGCCGCGCTACCGTCGAAAAGGGTGCGGCTCAGGCGCAGGCCAAGCGCCGCCTCGTAGAAATGGATGCCGCGCTTCAGGTCGGCTACGTCGATATTCAGCAAGACGTCCATGGGCTCACCGCGTGCGTCAGACCTGAATGTCGCGGGGGCCGGGTGTCGTCACGCCGGCAAGGCTGGAGCGGCTGTCAGCCGATCCAGCCTTCACCACGCTGAAGCTGCCGTCGGTTTCGAGAATGACCGCCTCGACCTCGTCCAGCGCCGATAGGCCGCTCGAACGGATGGCTGAGTGCACTTCATCCTCTGTCACCCGCGCGGCGCGCATGGCGCTCTGCAGCATCGAGCCCTGGTAGAGCAGCAGTGCCGGCTCCCCCGTGACGACCTTGCGCACCCAGCTGACACGCACGCTTGTCCAGGTCACCAGGTATTGCAGGCCGATGAGCAGCGCCAACGCGAGGGTGCCTTCGGCGAGCGATACGTCGCGGTTCAGCAGAATGGTGGCGAAGGTCGAGCCCAACGCCACGGTGACGATCAGATCGAAGGCGTTCATCTTCGACAGGGTCCGACGTCCTGACAGGCGCAGCAGCACGATCAAGTTGATGTACGCCAGCACGCCGACGACCAAGGTGCGGACCAGTGTTGACCAGCCGCTGAAAAACATACCTTCCACGCTCACCTCCCGAATTCATCTACTGGGTAGACGCCCGCACGGGCGAGGGGTTGCAGGTTTGGCGAGCCTTCCAATACGCGGTTCGGTCAGGGCGCCGGCATGATTCGGTCAGCGAGCAGCCGCTCCGGGTCGTCCCCTAAAGCCAGGAACACAAGCAGCGCCGCATACGCATCGTTCGCGGCGTAGCGACGTTGAGCCTCGCTCAGTACAGGATTGGCCCAATTCGACGTGGAAACACTGCGCGACTTGCTGACTCGCGCACCGAGCACGCCCGCCACGGCGCTACGCAGGCCGACCTGGCCCTTTTTGCCCTCGTAGCGAAGCGTGGTGCCCAGGTCGATGAAAGGCTTGAGGTCAATCCCGAGCCGGTTACGCAGGCGTGACCGATCCGAGCCGAGGCCGAACCCGATCTTCAGGACCTCCGGCGACTCCAGCACAGTGCGCGCCGCCTCGATGCTGCCGTCGGTGCCTACCTGAAAGAGATACGCCGTCTCAGGCGTGGCGAGCTGGATCAGGTGCGGCCCGGTCGTGAGCTCTCCGGGGCGGAAGGTCGGCTTGGATTCGGTATCGAAACCGACGTGACGCCACGCCATGAGCGCTTCCACGGCAGCGGTCAGGCTGGCCGGGGTTTCCGGGATGACGATTCGTTCGCTCGGCAAGCCGTCCAGGCGGGGCAGGGTGTCCATATCAGCGATCAGGGGTATGCGGATCAGGGGCATCGGGGCACTCGAATGGTGGCCGATCGGACGGCCTTGGCGCTGTAGCCTAGCCGGGTTTCGCAATGAATTCCCGTCTGGTTTGCTTGCTGTCGCATCACCTTTCGTCGGTTAACCACAGTGAGAAAGGTATGACGTCATATGTATCCTTGACCCCGCTCAAGTGCCGCCTAGACTCGGATTGGCCTCATATCCAGCTTTTCTAGCGGAAAGGTGGATTGTGAGGTATGACAACAATCCAAGAATAAGGATAAGAACATGCGAAAGGTTGTATCGGCTATCGCGCTGTCGGCGGGTGTCGGGCTCGTCCCGATGGGTGTCACTGCGGCTTCGGTCGCGCATTTCGGTGGCGGGCACGGCAAGGTGCCGCTGGAGCGCCAAACGCTGCCTGCGCGTGACGGTTTTGCTTCTATGGGCGCCGGTACGACCGGGGGCGCCAATGCTCGGCCAGAACGCGTCTACGACGTTACGACGCGCGCACAAATGAAGGCCGCGCTCGACGAGGCGGGCGATCAGCCCAAGATCATCCGCGTACACGGCACGCTCTTGGGTAACGCCGACGAGGCCGGCAATCCGTTGTCGTGTGACGACTATGCGCGAGGCACCGGCTACAGCCTTGACCAATACCTCGCCACATACGACCCGGCCGTCTGGGGCTGGGACACCGAACCTACCGGCCCGCTGGAAGAGGCCCGTCGGCAAGCGGCGTTGAATCAGCGAAATGTGATGCTGCTGCAGGTACCCAGCAATACCACCATCATCGGTGCGAATCCCGAGGCCAGCTTGATTGGCCTTTCGTTGCGCATAGACGGGGCGCACAACGTGATCGTGCGAAATTTGAATCACAAGGCCGTCAGCGACTGTTTTCCGCAGTGGGACCCGACCGATGGTTCGGCCGGCAATTGGAACAGCGAATACGACATGGTGCAGATCATCAACGGATCGACCCATGTCTGGATCGATCACAACTACTACACCGACGCACCGGATTACGACGATATGGCCCCGTCCTACTTCGGCAGGCCGTTCCAACAGCACGACGGCTCGGTGGATATCACCTATGGCTCGGATCTGGTGACGGTCTCCTACAACCGCTTCGAGAACCGCGACAAACTGATGCTGATCGGCTCCACCGACTCTACGGCGGCAGGCGACCCCGGCAAGCTGCGCGTCACTATTCACCACAACGAATTCGTCAATATCGGTCAACGTGCGCCTCGGCTGCGCTGGGGCCAAGCGGATGTCTACAACAATCATTTCATTCGTAACGATAATGCTCGGGTGTCATTCGGCTATGTCTTTGGGGTGGGCTACGAATCGCACATCTGGGCCGAGGCTAATGCCTTCACGTTGAGCCCTGCGGCCAAGCCTGAGCGGATCATCAAGTACTGGAAGGGCCAGGCGATTACCACGCGAGACAACATCATCAATCGGCGCAAGGTGGACCTGCTGGCGCTCTACAACGCCAATGCTGCCGAAGAGGCGCAACTGGTCACCGACACGTCTTGGCAGCCGACGCTGCGTACGCGGGTGCATCCGGCTCAGGCGATTCCAGGGCTGCTCAAGCGCCGGGTCGGCCCGGTGTTATCGCTCGACAAACCCGGCCGGCACTGACCGGGCGAGCGCGCCGGGCCGAGGCAGGTTCGGCGCGCCATCGCGCGGCTATCTACCTCTCGCCATCGGCAGTCGTACGGTCGGTCGCGCTGGACAGGGCAGCTGCCCTGGCGGGCACTTGCGAATCACTGCAGGCCGCCGCTTTGCTTCCTGAGTGCCGCGCGACGCGCCAACCGGCCCTACTACCAAGGAACGAGATTCCGACAACCAAAGCAGGATTCTGCCGGCCCGGCGTCGGCTACAAGATGCCCACCATGCGCTCCGACTGGGGCTGCCTTGCTCAGTACTCAAAAACAATGGTGGTCGTCATGAACAATAAAATCGCACTGCGCACGTTCTTCGCTGCAGGTCTGCTGGGCTTTGCCGGCCTGGCCCTGGCCCACGGGGACGTTACGCCACAGAAGGTCGAAACCAAGGGCCTGACGCCGCTGGGCGAGGAGTGGGTCGATGAAAATCCTTATCGGGCGCCCAGTGAGGATCATGACAAAGCGGTCGCAATCGGCTCCTCGGCCTACAACCAGAACTGCGCACGCTGCCATGGCCTCGAGGCCATTTCCGGCGGGATTGCGCCTGACCTGCGCGAGCTCGAAGCCAGCTACGACGGTGACGAGTGGTACAAGGAACGCGTGATCAACGGTGCAGTGCGCGACGGCGCGGTGTACATGCCGCGCATGGCTGATTACCTCAGCCAGGAAGCGCTCTGGGCTATCCGTACCTATATCGAAAGCGAAGCGGCCAAGCGGTGATCGCAATGCGCCAGTTGTTCGCAGGTCTGTGCCTGCTACTGACTTGCGCGGTAGCCCAGGCGGATATCGTGAAGGTTCGTGCGTATGACGACATCATCGACTCGGGCGTGCTCAAGGTCGCGATGTACGAGAACTTTCCACCGTACAGTTTCATCGCCGATGGGGAGCCGCGCGGAGTTGACGTCGAGCTGGCGAACGAGCTTGCCAAGCGCCTGCAATTGAAGGTGGAGGTCCTCTGGATCACGCCCGACGAAACCCTCGACGACGACTTGCGCAACTTCATCTGGAAGGGCCATTACCTGCGGCCGAACGTGCTGGCCGACGTGATGATGCGCGTCCCGTACGACCGCGAATTTGCCTACAAGCAGAACGAGATGGGCGAGTTGATCAACGAGCTGGTGGTGATGTTCGGCCCCTACCAGCGTGAGCGCTGGCAGTCAGCCTATGACGATCGACGCGTGACGGACCTGTCCAGCGTTGGAATCCTGCGGTATCACCCGGTGGGTGTGGAAGTCGAAAGCGTGCCGTCGTTCTACCTGTCTTCAGTATTCAACGGCAGCATCTCGAAGATGCTCCACCATTACCCGACCGCCCAGGCCGCTTTCGTCGCCATGCAAACGGGCGAGGTCGATGCAACCATGGCCATGCGTGGCGAGATCGACTGGATGTTGCACGAGGCGCGCGACAGCCACCTCAAGCTTGGCGAAAACGCCTACCCCAACATGGGCAGGCAGGCTTGGGATCTGGGCATGGCCGTCCATCAATCCAATCGCCAACTGGCCTACGCACTTGAAGGCGAATTGGAAAGCCTGATTCGGGACGGTGACGTCGAGCGGCTGTACGGGCGTTACGGCCTGCGCTACGAACTGCCAGAGCTGTACGAGGCACAGTAGGGCGAGCCCGCAACCCAGCGCCGCGAGACGTTAAGGGCTGGCGAAGCTCCGCTCAGCCGAGTGCGCGCGGCTATGTTCTTTCGGTGGCGCTTCATGCCGCCCGCATGCGAGGGTGCTGGAAGTAGCCGATGGCTGCCGGCGTGGCGATAGCGATGACGGACAGGCTCAGGATGGTGATCGCCATGGGCAGACCGAAATGGTCCGCGATCCAGCCGGCGGCGATCAGCGGCACGATGCTACCAACGTAGCCGCACACCAGGTAAGTCGATATCAGGCCAGAGCGCTGAGTGGGCGAGGCGATGCGGTTCACCATGCTGATGCCGGCTAGCAGGCAGAGGCCGTGCCCGATAGCCGCGCTGCTGACGCCGACGGCGAAGATCACTGGCGAGCCGATCCTGAAATTGAGCACCAGCATTGCGTTGCTCAATACCACGGCCAGCAGGCCGAGGAACCCGCACCAGCGCAGGCTCATCCGCGCCGAGATTAGCTGCACGGTCGCCGACGCCAGCAAGATCACCCCGATTGCAGTGCCGCTAACGATTGGCCCATGCCAGGGCACCATCTGGTCCAGAAACAGCGGCGCCATCGACGCGTAGACGCCAAACACGCCGAAGGCGAAGAAGGGGCACGCGCAGGTCAAAGCGAAGGCGAGTGAGTCGGCGCGGTCCGCCCAGGCCAGCCGCGGCACGAAGGCGCGCCAGCTTGGCGCCTGCGGGGCTGGGGCGCTGGTGCCCTTGAGTTCGACACGCATCAGCGCATAGATCGCCAGCACACCAAGCACCAACGTCGGCACATAGGTCGCGAACAACGGATGGCTGAACCATTGCCCGATGATTCCACCGGTGATCGGCCCGAGGCCGAAGCCAAAGGCCAGTAGAAAACTGGTAATCGTCGAGATCCGCTGCGAGGCCCCTTCGCGAGATATTTGCACCAGGCCCACGGAGGCGCTGGTAACGATCAGGCTGGAGGACAGCCCGACGGCGAAGCGACCAACATTCAAACTCAGGAGATCCCACGCGAGCATGGTGACCAGGGTGCCAAGCCAGCCAAGCAGCAGCCCGGCCATCATGACTCGCCGGAAGCCGAGCGTATCCGACAGGCGCCCCATGAACAGCAGCCCGGACAGGGCGCCCACCATGTACACCACGTAGATCAACGAGACATCGCTCGTGCGCAGCGCCCATTCGGCCTTGTACAACGGATACAAAGGCGAGATCAGCGCGGTGCCCATCACACCCACGCACATGGCGAAACAAACCCAGGGAAACGGGGGCCAGTTGGCTTTCATTCAGACGTCCATTACAGGAAGGAGCAGCTCGACGGGCGTGTTCGCCATGGAGCTGGGGTCAAGGTGGCTATCGTATCGGCTCGCGACGGGTCGTGCCCGCCTGGATCGCTTGTCTGGCTCAGCGCCAGGTTATCGCTATCAACGGGGCCAATGATCTGTGCTGGTGCTGCTCATGCCGTGGCAGGTTCTGCGCGTGCTTCTAGTCTCGTCAGGCGGCACGCGGCGCACGCTGCAGCAGGGTATTGCTACCAAGGAACTACGGAAATCGGTACTGCGTTCAATTGTTGGCAAAGGGCCTTCACCGAAGAATCTGGCCATACCGGGAATCTTTCCCGGCGACGATAACAATGAACCCGTAGAGGTAGCCGCAATGAAGCACACCGGTCTTCGCAAGCCCTTCGTCCTGAAAGCGCTTTGCGCCGCCGTGGCGTTGTCCAGCGTGTCGGCATGGGCAGTCACCGACCAGGAAATCCTCGATGACGCTAAATCCACCGATCAGATCGTTACCAATGGGCTGGGTTTGCAAGGCCAGCGCTACAGCACCCTGGACACGCTGAACGTCGATAACGTCACCGAGCTGCGTCCGGTGTGGGGCTTCTCATTCGGCGGCGAGAAACAACGTGGCCAGGAAGCCCAGCCGCTGATCAAGGACGGCGTCATGTACATCACCGGGTCCTATTCCCGCGTGTTTGCAGTCGATGCCCGCACCGGCAAGGAACTGTGGCAGTACGACGCGCGCCTGCCCGACGGGATCATGCCGTGTTGCGACGTCATCAACCGCGGTGTGGCGCTTTATGACGATCTGGTTATCTTCGGCACCCTGGACGCCAAACTGGTCGCGCTGAACAAGGACACCGGCAAGGTCGTCTGGAAGAAGGAGGTAGCCGACTATAAAGCCGGGTACTCGATATCTGCCGCGCCGATGGTCGTCAAAGGGAAACTCATTACCGGTGTGGCCGGTGGCGAGTTCGGCGTGGTCGGCAAGATCGAAGCCTACAACCCGAAGAACGGCGAACTGCTCTGGAGCCGCCCGACCGTCGAAGGGCACATGGGCTATGTCATGAAGGACGGTAAAAAGGTCGAGAACGGCATTTCCGGCGGCGAAGCCGGCAAGACCTGGCCGGGCGACTTGTGGAAGACCGGCGGTGCTGCACCCTGGCTCGGCGGCTATTACGACCCGGATACCGACTCGCTGCTGTTCGGCACCGGTAACCCCTCGCCGTGGAACTCCCACCTGCGCCCTGGCGACAACCTGTACTCATCATCGCGCCTGGCGCTGGACCCGGACGATGGCTCGATCAAGTGGCATTTCCAGTCCACGCCGCATGATGGCTGGGACTTCGACGGTGTGAACGAGCTGATCTCCTTCGATTACCAGGACGGCGGCAAGACCATCAAGGCGGCCGGTACCGCGGACCGCAACGGCTTCTTCTACGTGCTCGACCGCACCAACGGCAAGTTCATCCGCGGCTTCCCGTTCGTCGACAAGATCACCTGGGCCAAGGGCCTGGACAAGGACGGGCGCCCGATCTACGACGATGCCAACCGCCCCGGCAAGCCGGGCGACGCGGACAAGGGCTCTTCGGTGTTCGTCGCACCGTCCTTCCTCGGCGGCAAGAACTGGATGCCCATGGCCTACAGCCAGGACACCGGCCTGTTCTACGTACCCTCCAACGAGTGGGGCATGGACATCTGGAACGAAGGCGTCGCCTACAAGAAGGGCGCGGCCTACCTGGGTGCGGGCTTCACCATCCATCCGCTGAACGAGGAATACATCGGCGTGCTGCGCGCCATCGACCCGAAGACCGGCAAGGAAGTCTGGCGCTACGAGAATTACGCGCCGCTGTGGGGCGGTGTGCTGGCGACCAAGGGCAACCTGGTATTCACGGGTAACCCTGAAGGCTTCCTGATGGCGTTCGACGCCAAGACGGGCAAGAAGGTGTACGAGTTCAACACCGGTTCGGGCATCGTCGGCTCGCCCGTCACCTGGGAGATGGATGGCGAGCAGTATGTCTCCGTCCTCTCTGGCTGGGGCGGCGCTGTTCCGCTGTGGGGCGGCGAAGTCGCCAAGCGCGTGAAGGACTTCAACCAGGGCGGCATGGTCTGGACCTTCAAGCTGCCGAAGGACCGGGCGGTCGCCCAGCGCTGATCCGCCATGCACCCGAAACCCCGCCGCCTGGCGGGGTTTTTATTTGCCCGGGCGAATAAATTCGCCCCTACGGTGCGTGCGGGCCCGATCGGTTGGCAGAACCTGTAGGGCCGAATTTATTCGGCCAGCGGAGTACGGGGCTTCACCGAAGTGCCAGACGGCACCCCGCCGGCGAATAATTCGCCCCTACGGTGCGTGCGGGACCGATCGGTTGGCAAATCCTGTAGGGCCGAATTTATTCGGCCAGCGGAATACGGGGTTTCACCGAAGTGCCAGACGGAACCCCGTCGGGCGAATAAATTCGCCCCTACGGTGCGTGCAGGCCCGACCGGTTGGTGGCACCTGTAGGGCCGAATTTATTCGGCCAGCGGAGTCTGGGGCTTCACCGAAGTGCCAGGCGGAACCCCGTCGGGCGAATAAATTCGCCCCTACGGCGCGTGCGGGGCCGATCGGTTGGCAGAACCTGTAGGGCCGAATTTATTCGGCCAGCGGAGTACGGGGCCATACCGAGGTGCCAGACGGCACCCCGCCGGACCACCGTGCTAACGCCTTGCGCCTACTACCAAATAACGAACTCATCGCGCCGTTGGGTGCATTTCGGAGGCGAGTGTGGGCTGCCTAAGATCGTTCCATGCCCTGACCTTTTCCCGGCCAGGCTCCTACAAGCAGAAAAACAGAGAGGCCGCTCATGATCTACGCCCAACCCGGTACGGAAGGCTCCGTCATTTCCTTCAAGCCACGCTATGGCAACTTCATCGGCGGTGAATTCGTCCCGCCGGTCAAGGGCGAGTACTTCGTCAACACCTCGCCGGTCAATGGTGAAGTCATCGCTGAATTCCCTCGTTCGGGCGCCGAAGACGTGGAGAAGGCGCTGGATGCCGCTCACGCCGCCGCTGATGCCTGGGGCAAGACTGCCGTCCAGGACCGCGCCCTGATCCTGCTGAAGATCGCCGACCGCATCGAAGCCAACCTGGAAAAACTCGCCATTGCCGAGACCTGGGACAACGGCAAGGCCGTGCGTGAAACCCTGAACGCCGACGTGCCGCTGGCCGCCGATCACTTCCGTTACTTCGCTGGCTGCATCCGCGCCCAGGAAGGCAGCGCTGCCGAGATCAACGAGCACACCGCGGCCTATCACTTCCACGAGCCGCTGGGCGTGGTCGGGCAGATCATCCCGTGGAACTTCCCGCTGCTGATGGCCGCGTGGAAGCTGGCGCCGGCGCTGGCCGCCGGCAACTGCGTGGTGCTCAAGCCCGCCGAGCAGACCCCGCTGTCGATCATGGTCCTGGCTGAAATCATTGGCGACCTGCTGCCGGCCGGCGTGCTGAACATCGTCCAGGGCTTCGGCAAGGAAGCGGGTCAGGCACTCGCCACCAACACCCGTATCGCCAAGATCGCCTTCACCGGCTCGACTCCGGTCGGCTCGCACATCATGCGTTGCGCTGCTGAGAACATCATCCCGAGCACCGTGGAACTGGGCGGCAAGAGCCCGAACATCTTCTTCGAAGACATCATGAACGCCGAGCCGGCCTTTATCGAAAAAGCGGCCGAGGGTCTGGTGCTGGCGTTCTTCAACCAGGGCGAAGTCTGCACCTGCCCGTCGCGCGCACTGATTCACGAATCGATCTTCGAGCCCTTCATGGAAGTGGTGATGAAGAAGATCAAGGCGATCAAGCGTGGCAATCCGCTGGATACCGACACCATGGTCGGTGCCCAGGCGTCCGAGCAGCAGTTCGACAAGATCCTCTCCTACATGGAAATTGCCCAGCAGGAGGGCGCGCAGATCCTCACCGGCGGTGCCGCGGAGAAGCTCGAGGGCAACCTGTCGACGGGTTACTACGTGCAGCCGACCCTGATCAAGGGCCACAACAAGATGCGCGTGTTCCAGGAAGAGATCTTCGGGCCGGTAGTGGGCGTCGCGACTTTCAAGGATGAAGCCGAGGCGCTGGCAATCGCCAATGACACCGAGTTCGGCCTGGGCGCCGGCGTCTGGACCCGCGACATCAACCGCGCCTACCGCATGGGCCGCGGAATCAAGGCCGGCCGTGTCTGGACCAACTGCTACCACCTGTATCCGGCGCACGCGGCGTTCGGTGGTTACAAGAAGTCCGGTGTCGGTCGCGAAACCCACAAGATGATGCTCGACCACTACCAGCAGACCAAGAACCTCTTGATCAGCTACGACATCAACCCGCTGGGCTTCTTCTAGCCAGCAGGTTTCAACTCGGAGGATCCGGCGCGTTCGCTCCAGCGCGCCGGTTTGACTGGCTCGCACTGCGGTGCGGGGATCGGTTGGGCGCAGGCGGTGCCTGATCGGTTCATCAACGCGACGCGACCCCATGGGTCGCGTTTTTTTTGGCTGGTGGTTTTCGGTGTGGCACTGGAGTGGTGGCAAAAGGGGACGTATTCGCGGAAATTCGGCGATCTTCGCGTTGGGCGAAACCAAGCGCTCAACCAACTCCCCATCGGCTGGTTCGCCTTCGATTGTTCGATGCCGGCGAGGACGACGGCGTACCGAACCGAACTCCAACGCTCATGCCCATGCCCCTCTCAGATTCAGCAGACCCCACTGATGAGGAGCCACCCATGCCCCGCTTGTTCGACCCCCTCAAGCTGAACGCCCTGACACTTCCCAACCGTGCCGTCCTGGCCCCGATGACGCGTGTCAGTGCCGAGCCGGAAGGCATGGCCAACGAGATGATGCGTGACTACTACCAGGCCTTCGCCGAGGGTGGTTTCGGCATGCTCATCACCGAAGGCATCTACACCGACACCGCTTACAGCCAGGGCTATTTCAATCAGCCAGGGCTGGCGACCGAGGCGCATCGCGACAGCTGGGTACCGGTCGTGACCGCGGTTCACCAGGCAGGCGCGGCGATCGTGGCGCAGCTGATGCACGGCGGTGCTCAGACCCAGGGCAATATCCACCATGCCCGCCACGTCGCGCCCTCCGCCGTGCAGCCGGACGGGCGGCAGTTGAGCTTCTATGGCGGTGAGGGACCTTACGCCACGCCGGCCGAAATGACTGAAACGGAGATCCAGGACGCGATTGAAGGCTTCGTTCAGGCTGCCCGCCATGCGCGAGCGGCGGGGTTCGATGGCGTCGAGCTGCATGGCGCCAACGGTTACCTGCTCCACGAATTCATCAGTGCGGAATTCAACCAGCGGACCGACCGCTGGGGTGGCGACCACAAGGCGCGGCTGGCGTTGCCGCTGGAGGTCATTCGAGCCGTTCGCGACGCCGTCGGGGCGGACTTCGTCGTCGGCATGCGCTTGTCGCAGGGCATGGTGACCAACAGCCGCCTGAAGTGGGACGGCGGCGTCGAGGCGGCGCGCGATCGTTTCGTGACGCTCGCTGGCGCGGGCCTCGACTACCTGCACGTGACCGAGTATGACGCCAGCGCACCGGCCTTCGAGGACGGGCCGAGCCTCGCGGCGATCGCCAAGGCATGCGTGTCGATCCCTGTCGTGGCCAACGGCGGCATCGCGACCGGCGCACAGGCCGAAGGCTTGCTCGAGCGCGGCGAGGCCGACCTGCTGGCCATCGGCAAGGCCGCGCTGGCTAACCACGACTGGCCGATCCGCGTCCGCGAGGGCATCAGGCTGACCGAATTCGATTACGACATGTTTTCGCCGATGGCGACCCTGAGCAATGAATTGGGCTGGCGCGGCACGCATGGACGCCCGGCGACGCGCAACGGCTGACGAACGGTCTGCACGGCTCTGGCGCCGGGCCTGGCGAGGGCAGGGCGCATGGCACTACCAACGCAGGGCGCGGTCTCCTTCCAAAGTACCATTCTGCTTTTCGCAGACCTGGGTGCTTAATGCGGCGTCGGAATACGTCCGGCACCAGACCAGAGAGGAACCTGCAATGTGGACTAAGCCTGCTTTTACCGACCTGCGTATTGGTTTCGAAGTCACCATGTACTTCGCCAACCGCTGATCGATCTGCCCCGGCCCCGGCCGGGGCTCCGCTTTTCAGGGAGCTGCCCATGCATATCCAGATTCTCGGTTCGGCTGCTGGCGGCGGCTTCCCCCAATGGAATTGCAATTGCGCCAATTGCGCAGGGCTGCGCAACGGCACGCTGCGCGCTCGGCCTCGCACCCAGTCCTCGATCGCCATCAGCGCCAACGGCGAAGACTGGATCCTGTGCAACGCCTCACCGGACATCCGCGCGCAGCTCGAATCCTTTCCCAAGCTGCAACCCGCGCGTGGCCCGCGGGACACTGCTATCGGCGCGATCATCCTGCTCGACAGCCAGATCGACCACACCACTGGCCTGCTGACCCTGCGCGAGGGCTGCCCGCATGATGTCTGGTGCACCGAGATGGTCCATCAGGACCTCACCACTGGTTTCCCCGTGTTCAAGATGCTCGAACACTGGAACGGCGGCCTGCGCTGGAACCCCATTGCGCTGGATGGCGATTTCTCCATTCCGGCCTGCCCGGGTCTGAAGTTCACGCCGATCCCGCTGCGCAGCGCCGCTCCGCCTTACTCGCCGCACCGCAACGACCCGCACCCCGGTGACAACATTGGCCTGCTGATCGAGGACCGGACGACCGGCGGGACCCTGTTCTACGCGCCGGGCCTGGGCAAGGTCAGCCCGCAGTTGCTCGATTTGATGCGCGGCGCCGACTGCCTGCTGGTGGACGGCACGCTCTGGCGCGACGACGAGATGCGCGTCCGTGAGGTGGGCACCAAGCTCGGCTCGGAGATGGGCCATCTGCAGCAGAGCGGTCCCGGCGGCATGATCGAGGTGCTCGACGGCATGCCTGCCGCACGCAAGATCCTCATCCACATCAACAACACCAACCCCATCCTCGACGAGGACTCGGCCGAGCGGGAAATCCTCGGCGAGCATGGCATCGAGGTGGCGTTCGATGGCATGAGCATCGAGCTTTAGCATGGCAACAGCACACCAGACACGACCTCATCGAAGCCCGTCGCGCCGCCAGCGCAGTCGGGCCGGACCAAGGAAGCCTTCATGACCCTGCCAGCCATGACCCCCGCCGAATTCGAGCAGGCGCTGCGCGCCAAGGGCGACTACTACCACATCCACCATCCTTTCCATCGGGCAATGTACGAAGGCCGCGCCACGCCCGAGCAGATCCAGGGCTGGGTCGCCAACCGTTTCTACTACCAGGTCTGCATCCCGGTGAAGGACGCGGCGATCATGGCCAACTGCACGGACCGCGATGCCCGCCGCGAGTGGGTCCAGCGCATCATCGATCACGACGGTCGGCCGGGTGAGGAAGGGGGAATCGAAGCCTGGCTACGGCTGGCCGAAGCCGTGGGGCTGGACCGCGAACAGGTGTTGTCTCAGGAACTCGTGCTGCCCGGCGTGCGCTTCGCGGTAGACGCCTATGTCAATTTCGCCCGCCGCGCCGTCTGGCAGGAGGCGGCCAGCAGTTCGCTGACCGAACTCTTCGCGCCGACCATCCACCAGTCGCGGCTCGACGCCTGGCCGCAGCACTATGGCTGGATCGATCCGTCCGGTTATGACTACTTCCGCAAGCGGCTGAAGGAGGCGCGGCGGGATGTCGAGCACGGCCTGCGCATCACGCTCGAGCATTACACGACGAGGGAAGGCCAGGAGCGGATGCTCAACATCCTGCAGTTCAAACTCGACGTGCTTTGGAGCATGCTCGACGCCATGAGCATGGCCTACGAGCTGGATCGCCCGCCGTACCACACCGTCACGCGCCAGCGCGTCTGGCACACCGGCATCAAGCCATGAGCCAGGCCCTGACCGAGGAGCAGGCAATGACCGACATGCTGACCCGCGTCCCGGCGTTTCGCCGTGGCTTTCGCTTCCAGTGGGAACCCGCGCAGGACTGCCACGTGCTGCTCTACCCGGAGGGCATGATCAAGCTCAACGAGAGCGCTTCGGCCGTGCTCGGTGAGGTCGATGGCACACGCACTGTGGGCGCCATCGTTGCCGACCTGCAGGCCCGCTACCCGGATGCCGAGGGCATCGAGGAGGACATCGTCGCGTTCCTGGAGGTCGCCGTTGAACGGTTCTGGATCGAGCTTCGCTAAGCCGGGCTTCGAGCCGGGCCCGCCGCTTTGGCTGCTGGCGGAACTGACCTATCGCTGCCCTTTGCAGTGCCCCTATTGCTCCAATCCGCTGGATTTCGCCCGTAGCCATGACGAGCTGAGCACGGCCGAATGGATCGATGTGTTCCGCCAGGCGCGTGAGCTGGGCGCGGCGCAGCTCGGGTTTTCCGGTGGCGAGCCGCTGGTGCGCCAGGACCTGGCCGAACTGATCGCGGCGGCCCGCGGACTCGGCTACTACACCAATCTGATCACCTCCGGTATCGGTCTGACCGAAAGCAAGATCGCCGCGTTCGCCGATGCCGGGCTCGACCATATCCAGATCAGCTTCCAGGCCGCGGACGAAGAGGTGAACAACCTGCTCGCCGGATCGAAAAAGGCGTTCGCGCAGAAGCTCGCCATGGCCCGCGCGGTCAAGGCACACGGCTATCCGATGGTGCTCAACTTCGTCACCCATCGGCACAACATCGATAACATCGACCGCATCATCCAGCTGTGCCTGGAGTTGGAGGCAGATTTCGTCGAGCTCGCGACCTGCCAGTTCTACGGCTGGGCCGAGCTCAACCGCGCCGGGCTGCTGCCGAGCAAGGCCCAACTGGTTCGCGCCGAGCGCATCACCAACGAATGGCGCGAGAAGCTGGCTGCCGAGAACCACCCCTGCAAGCTGATTTTCGTCACGCCCGATTATTACGAAGAGCGACCCAAGGGCTGCATGAACGGGTGGGGCAATCTATTTCTCGACATCACGCCCGATGGCACTGCGCTGCCGTGCCACAGCGCCCGCCAGCTGCCGATCACGTTTCCGAACGTGCGCGAGCAGAGCATTGAGCAGATCTGGAAGCACTCGCTGGGCTTCAACAAATTCCGCGGTTTCGACTGGATGCCCGAACCGTGCCAGTCCTGCGACGAGAAGGAAAAAGACTTCGGCGGCTGCCGCTGCCAGGCATTCATGCTCACCGGAGACGCGGCCAACGCGGACCCGGTGTGCAGCAAATCAGCCCATCACGGCGCGATTCTCGCTGCGCGAGCCCAAGCTGAGCAGGCACCGCGCGGGCTTGACGAGCTGACCTTCCGCAACGAGCAGGCCTCTCGGCTGATCGTAAAGGCCTAACAGGAAGCGAGTGGGCAGATGACCAAGACCGAAACGCCGTATGGCTTCTGGCAGAGCGCCTGGACCGCTGCGGACGCCGCTTCAGCTAGTCGCGATTTCGCTGAGCTGCGTGCGGGTCATGGGGGCCTGTTCTGGGTGCAGTACGACCCAGCGGACGGGCGCTGCACGCTCTGGTTCTGGCAGGGCGGCAATTGCAGGTGCCTGACGCCACCGGGGTTTTCGCTACGCAGCCGTATGTATGAATACGGCGGTGGCGCGCTATGCGTCACGGAGCAGGGCGTCGCCTTCGTCAACGAAGCGGATCAATGCGTCTACCTGCAATCGCTGGGTGAGGGCAGCATGCCTATCGCGCTGAGGCAGCGAGAGGGCACACGCTACGGCGATCTGCAATTCGATGCGCAGCGCCAGGCGATCATTGCGGTCGAGGAATCGCATGAAGAAGGCATCGTAACGCACCGAATTGTCAGCCTTTTTATACGAGAAGGTTCGCGAAGGGTGCTGCTCGAAGGGGCCGATTTCTACGCCTCGCCCTGCCTTGATCCAACCGGCCAGCACCTCGCCTGGATTCAATGGCAACGTCCAGAGCAGCCCTGGACGGCCACGCAGCTGTGGTCCGCATCCTTCATGGCGGACGGTCGACTGGCGCAAGCCAATCGCCTGGCCGGCAACGGCAATGAATCACTGCAGCAACCGCGCTTTGCCCCGGATGGCACCCTGTATTGCCTTACCGATCGCGATGGCTGGTGGCAACCCTGGCACATCCAGGCCAACGAGCTAGTGCCGGAGCAGCGCAGCTGTGCCAGGCGGTTCGATTACGCGCCTGCGCCCTGGCAGCTCGGCACCCACAGCTACCTGCCGTTAGAGGGCGGCCGTTTGCTGCTGACACCTATGGTCGATGGCTATGCGTTGCTCGCAGAACTGGACGATACGGGCAGCGAGCGGCCGATGGCGGAGGGCTTTAGCCGCTGCCGGCAACTCGCCGCGGACGGCCAGCGCTACTACTGCATCGCCGGTTCGCCCAGCCGGACTCCGGCGATACTGGCGATCGACCGCCAACATGGGCGTATCGAAATCATCGCTGGCGGCGAGCAGCCTTTGCCGTCCGAAAATCTGTCCGAGCCACAAGCCGTTAGCTTCGCGACGGGCGTCGATGAGGTCGCGCATGCGTTTTTCTACCCGCCGGTCAACGCCCGCCATCGAGGCGCTGCCGGCGAAAAACCTCCACTGGTCGTGTTCATGCACGGCGGCCCGACGTCCGCCAGCTATCCGGTCTTCGACGCGCGGATCCAGTACTGGACGCAGCGCGGCTTCGCCGTGGCGGACATCAACTATCGCGGCAGCAGCGGCTTCGGGCGAGCCTACCGGCAACGCCTGCATCAGCAGTGGGGCCTGGTCGATGTGGAGGACGCCTGTGCCGCTGTTGCGTGCCTGGCGCAGCGCGGCGAAATCGACCCGGCGCGCACCTTCATTCGCGGGTCCAGCGCCGGCGGCTACAGCGCCTTGTGCGCCCTGGCCGCAGATACCGGATTTGCGGGTGGTGCGAGCCTCTACGGCGTCAGCGATCCGCTCGCGTTGCGGCGGGTCACGCATAAGTTTGAAGCGGATTACCTGGATTGGCTGATAGGCGATCCCCATCTCGACGCGCGCCGCTATCGGCAGCGCACACCGTTAAAGAATGCAGCGCAGATCCAGGTGCCGGTGATCTTCTTCCAGGGCGGGCTGGATGCGGTGGTGCTGCCAGAGCAAACCGCATCGATGGTCGAGGCATTGCGCGCTCAGGGCGTTCCGGTCGAATACCACCTCTATCCAGAGGAGCGGCACGGCTTCCGCCAGGCCGCCAACCTGGCTGATGCGCTGGAGCGGGAATGCACCTTCTACCAAGGCTTACTGGACGGCTGAGCCTGGCGACTCATGCGCCTATTTGCCGATTGCTTTGGTAGCCGAAAGCAGTAGGCTTGCCGGACATCCAGAACAATAACGATAGGCTGTTGTATGAGCCCCAACCTGAGCCTGCAGCGCAAATTCGTCTCACCAGAAATTGTTTTCGGCGCGGGCTGTCGGCACAGCGCCGGCAACTATGCGAAGAACTTCGGCGCCCGCAAGGTGCTGTTGGTGTCTGACCCCGGAGTCGTCACGGCTGGCTGGGTGGCCGACGTACAGGCCAGCCTGGCGCGCCAGGAGATCGATTTTCACCTGTTCACCCAGGTTTCAGCTAACCCGCGTTCCGAAGAGGTCATGCTGGGAGCCGAGGTCTATCGCGACGAAGGCTGCAACGTGATCGTCGCCGTTGGCGGTGGCAGCCCCATGGATTGCGCCAAGGGTATCGGTATCGCCGTCGCGCATGGCCGCGACATCGTCGAGTTCGAAGGCGTCGACACCCTGCGCGTACCGAGCCCACCACTGATCCTGATCCCGACTACAGCCGGTACCTCGGCCGATGTCTCGCAGTTTGTGATCATCTCCAACCAGGCCGAGCGGATGAAGTTTTCGATCGTCAGCAAGGGTGCCGTGCCGGATGTGTCGCTGATCGACCCGGAAACCACGCTCAGCATGGATCCGTTCCTCTCCGCCTGCACCGGCATCGACGCGCTGGTGCATGCCATTGAGGCCTTCGTGTCCACCGGCCATGGCCCACTGACCGATCCTCACGCCTTGGAGGCCATGCGGCTGATCAATGGCCATCTGGTGGAGATGATCGCCAACCCCGCGGATATCGACCTGCGCGAGAAGATCATGCTCGGCAGCATGCAGGCCGGGCTGGCCTTCTCCAATGCCATCCTTGGCGCCGTGCACGCCATGTCGCACAGCCTCGGCGGTTACCTGGACCTGCCACACGGCCTGTGCAATGCGGTGCTGGTCGAACATGTAGTCGCCTTCAACTACGACGCCGCGCCGGACCGCTTCAAGAAGGTGGCCGAGACCCTCGGCATCGACAGCCGCGGCCTGAACCACCGGCAGATTCGCGAACGGCTCGTGCAGCATCTGATCAGTCTCAAGCAGGCCATCGGCTTCCATGAAACGCTCCGCCTGCATGGGGTCAATCTGTCGGACATTCCGTTCCTCTCACAGCACGCAATGCAGGACCCCTGCATCCTGACCAACCCGCGCTCATCCACCCAGCGCGATGTCGAAGTGGTGTATGCCGAAGCACTCTGAGCAGGATGATGCGCTGGCCGGCTTGCTCGGTCTCGGCACTCATTCGGCGCGCAAGAGCCACTACCCGGAACTGGTCGCACGGCTCGAAGAGCTGGAGGCCGAGCGCAACCGCTACAAATGGCTCTTCGAACACGCCGTGCACGGGATCTTCCAGGCCAGCCTCCAGGAAGGCATCCGAGCCGCCAACCCGGCACTGGCGCGCATGCTCGGCTACCAGAACCCGACCGAGGCGCTGTGGGCGCTGACCGATCTGTCGCACCACCTGTTTATCGGCGGTGAAGAAGAGCTCAAGCGAATTCGCCACACGCTCAGCACGCAACTGGGCCTGTTCGGCTACGAGACGCGGCTCAGGCGCAAGGACGGTAGCGCGATCGACGTCATGATGAACCTGCTGCTCAAGCCGGACGAAGACGGCCTCGTCGAGGGGTTCGTCGCGGACATCACCGAGCGCAAGCTCGCCCAGATGCACCTGGTGCAACTCAACGAGCAGCTCGAGCAGCGCGTCGCCGAGCGAACACTGGAGCTGCGCAAGGCACGTGACGCCGCCGAGGCGGCCAACCGCAGCAAGGACAAGTATCTGGCCGCCGCGAGCCATGATCTGCTGCAGCCGCTCAATGCCGCCCGTTTGCTGATCTCCACGCTACGCGAGCGCGCGTTGCCAGCAGGCGAGCACACCCTCGTGGAGCGCGCGCATCAGGCACTGGAAGGCGCGGAGGACTTGCTTACCGACCTGCTCGACATCTCCAAACTGGACCAGCAGGCCATCAAGCCGGACATCGAGGTGTACCGGCTCGATGAGGTGCTCCTGCCGCTGGTTTCGGAGTTCCAGTCCGTCGCCGAAGCGGAGGGGCTTGGTTTCGATCACTTCATTCCAGGCTATGCACTGCGCAGCGATTTTCGGCTGTTGACCCGCATCCTGCGTAACTTCCTCAGCAATGCCTGCCGCTACACCGACTGCGGCCGGGTTTTCCTTGGTGCGCGCCGGCGGGGCGACAAGCTGCGGGTAGAAGTCTGGGATACCGGCCGCGGGATCGAGGCCGACCAGCTGCCGTCGATCTTTCTAGAATTCAACCAGCTTGGCGTACAGCGCGCGGCGGAACGGGCTGGCGTCGGGCTGGGGCTGGCGATCGTTGATCGCATCGCCAGCATGCTCGACTACCGCATCCAGGTGCGTTCCCAGCCTGGGCGAGGCTCGGTGTTCAGTATCGAGGTGCCGCTGGCGGAGATGCCGAATCAGCCCGCCACTGATCAGCCGGCCAAGCAAGCGCTGCCGGGCGACCCGCTGCCAGGGCGCCGCCTGTTGGTCATCGATAATGAGCTGAGCATCCTGCACAGCATGGCCGCGTTGCTCGGGCAGTGGGGGTGCGAAGTACTGACTGCCGAGAATGAGGCCGGCGCCATCGAGGCGCTGACCGGCATCGCGCCGGAATTGATACTCGCCGACTACCACTTGGACCAGGGGGTGACCGGCTGGGACGTCGCGCAGTCGCTGCGCACGCGTTTCAGCCAGACGATTCCGGTGGTGATGATCACCGCAGACCGCAGCGACGAATGCCGCAAAGCCTTGCATGGCTATGGCGTGCCGGTTCTCAACAAACCGGTGAAAGCGGGAAAACTGCGCTCGGTGCTGAGCCATCTGCTCAGCGGCGCGGGTGATTAGCTCCCCTGATCAGGTTAAGCCGGCCGGTTGCGCATGCCGTGGCAGCCCGAACGAAATCGCTGCGGCGAGTAGCAGAAACGCGGTGGATACCCACAGGCAGGCTGCCAGGCCGTGACTTTGATACACCCACCCCGACAACAAGGTGCCGATCAACCGCCCCATGGCGTTCGACATGTAATAGAAGCCGACATCGAGCGAGACGCCGTCCTGCTTGGCATAGGACACGATCAGGTAGCTGTGCAGCGATGAGTTAATGGCGAAGAGCGCGCCAAACAGCAGCAATCCGCCGATTAGAACGGGCTCTGGTGGAAGATTTGCTGCCAGTCCTAACGCAATGGCGCCTGGCAGCCAGGCCAGCAGCAGCGCCCAGCCCAGCGCGGCACGGCCGTCCGGGATATGCCCGCGGCGCTTGCCGGTCACCGCAGGGGCCAGTGACTGGACCGCCCCGTAGCCGATCACCCAAGCGGCGAGAAAACCGCCCGTTTGCCAGAAATCCCAGCCCAACACCGCTGACAGATAGACCGGCAGCGCGACCACAAACCAGACGTCCCGCGCGCCGAATAGGAACAGACGCGCGGCGGACAGCACGTTGATCGCGCGACTTTTGGACAGCAGGTCGCGAAACTTCGGCTTTGCTTTGGCCTTGCCAAGGTCCTGCTCCAGCAGCACCAGGCTGGCGATCCAGACCATCGCAAGCATGCCGGCCAGGCTTAACAGCGCCCCGCGAAAGCCGAGCCAGGCGAGCAGGGCACCGCCCAGGAAAAAACCGACGCCCTTGAGCGCGTTCTTCGAGCCGGTCAGGATCGCCACCCATTTATAGAGTTGCCCCTGCTGGTCGTCCGGCACGAGCATCTTGATGCTGCTCTTGGCGCTCATCTTGTTCAGGTCCTTGGCAATACCGGACATCGCCTGCGCCGCCATCACCCATGGCACCGTCAGCCAGGCCGCTGGCACCGTGAGTATCAGCAGCGCCAGCACCTGCAAACCCAGGCCCATGTTCATGGTGCGGTTGAGCCCGAGCCGCGCGCCGAGGTAACCGCCGACCAGGTTGGTCACCACCCCGAAGATTTCGTAGAAGAGAAAGAGTGCGGCGATTTCCAGCGGGCTGTAGCCAAGCGCGTGGAAGTGCAGCACCACCAGCATTCGCAGCGCACCATCGGTGAGCGTGAACAACCAGTAATTGCCCGTCACGATCAGGTATTGGCGGACGGCGGGGGAGAGGGCGGTCATGGTCATCTCGAAAAGGATCGAGGGCCGGCATCAGCGTCGGCCCGGGCGGCTCAGGCCATGCCGACCTTGCGTGCAAGCTCGGCGGTGCGGTTGGCGTAGCCCCATTCGTTGTCATACCAGGCGTAAAGCTTGAGCTGCGTGCCGTTGACGATCATGGTCGACAGCGCGTCGATGACCGATGACCGCGGGTCGGTGCGGTAGTCGATCGAGACCAGCGGGCGCTCTTCGTAGCCGAGGATGCCGTGCAGTGGGCCGGCTTCGGCGGCGCTGCGTAGCAAGCCATTGACCTCTTCGACCGTGGTGGCCCGGTCGAGCTCGAACACGCAGTCGGTCAGCGAAGCGTTGGCCAGCGGAACCCGCACGGCATGTCCGTTGAGCTTGCCGCGCAACGCCGGAAAAATTTCGGCGATAGCGGTGGCCGACCCGGTGGTGGTCGGGATCAGGCTCATGCCCGAGGCGCGTGCGCGGCGTAAATCCTTGTGCGGCTGATCGAGGATGCTTTGTGTATTGGTCAGATCATGGATCGTGGTGATCGAGCCGTGACGGATGCCGAGATGCTCGTGAATCACCTTGACCACAGGGGCCAGGCAATTCGTGGTGCAGGACGCTGCGGTCACGATGCGATGCTGAGCGGGGTCGAAAAGCGCATCGTTGACACCCATGACGACGTTCAGCGCGCCTGGCTCTTTCACTGGTGCGCTGACCACGACGCGTTTGACGCCTTGGTCAAGGTAGGCCTGCAGCACGGACACCGTCTTCATCTTGCCGCTGCACTCGATCACCAGGTCGCAGCCCGACCAATCCGTATCGCCGATTGCCTTGTTGGCGGTGACCGTGATCCGTTGCCTACCGATGACCAGCTCGTCACCGTCATGCCCCGCCTCGTGGTTCCAGCGACCATGCACCGAATCGAAGTTCAGCAGGTGCGCGTGGGTCTTCGCATCTCCAGCAGGGTCGTTGACGTGGATGAACTCAAGCTCCGGCCAATCCCAGGCAGCACGCAATACTAGCCGCCCGATACGGCCAAACCCGTTGATACCGACTTTCAATGCCATAACCATTGCTCCTCAAGTGGTGATAGATCAGCCGTGACGGGGCGCGAACATGATGATGGCCATACCGACGAGAGCGACGGCCGAGCCGAGCAGATCCCAGCCGGTGGGCCGGATCTTGTCCACCAGCCACAGCCAGAGAATTGCAGCCCCTATGTAGACGCCCCCATAGGCCGCATAGACCCGGCCCGCCGCAGTCGGGTGCAGCGTCAAGAGCCAGGCGAACAGACCTAGCGAGGCCGCCGCCGGAATGAGCAGCCAGGCGCTTTTGCCTTGGCGCAACCAGAGGTAGGGCAGGTAGCAACCGACGATTTCCGCCAGGGCGGTCAGTGCGAACAGCGCGAATGTCTTGATCACGTCAGGGTCCGTAACGGTCTGCTTATATCGATCGCTGGTTGACGCGCTGGGAGAGCGCGGCTGCCGATTCCTTGCGTTCGGAATAGCGATCGACCAGATACGCCTCGCGGCCACGCAGCAGCAAGGTGAACTTCATCAGCTCCTCCATAACGTCAACCAGCCGGTCATAGTAGGCAGACGGTTTCATCCGGCCGTTGGCATCGAACTCCAGGAATGCCTTGGGCACCGACGACTGGTTAGGAATGGTGACCATGCGCATCCAGCGGCCGAGCACGCGTAGCTGGTTCACGACGTTGAAGGACTGAGACCCGCCACAGACCTGCATCACGGCGAGCGTCTTGCCCTGGGTGGGGCGAATGGCGCCCATGGCAAGTGGCACCCAGTCGATCTGCGCTTTGAACACCGCACTCATCGAACCGTGACGTTCCGGAGAACACCAGACTTGCCCTTCGGACCACTGCATCAGCTCACGGAGTTCCTGGACCTTCGGATGCGTATCGGGCGCATCGTCCGGCAAAGGCAGGCCGGACGGGTCGAATAGGCGAGTGTCAGCGCCGAGACGCTGCAACAGCCGTGCGGCTTCCTGGACCAGCAGTCGACTGTACGACTGGCTCCGGTTCGAGCCGTAGAGCAGCAGAATGCGCGGTGGGTGGGGCGGTGGCGTCTGCTGGCCGAGACGTGCGAGGTCCGGCAGGGCAAACAGGGCGTCATCGACGTTCGGCAGATCGAGGTCTTGCGGCTCAGTCACGTGTTGCTCCTCGGGTTGGCGCGGGAGGGGTCTGGCCCGGCGCTCGTCAGTTGCACGCACCGGGACGGTTGCGCATCGCGTTCAGACGCTCGTTATCGCCAGCCGTCCAATCGGCGTTGGCCTCGGCTGTGTGCATGAGCAGTGTCAGGACCCACTTCGGGAGGTCAGGATGGAGCCGGTAGTAGACCCATTGGCCTTTGCGGCGATCTTCGAGCAAGGCGCTGCTTCTTAGCACGGCCAGATGGCGTGAGATCTTCGGCTGGCTCTGCTCCAGCGCACAGGTCAATTCACATACACAGAGCTCGCCCTGACGCGCGATAAGCAAGGCGATTCGCGTGCGGGTCTCATCTGCCAGGCACTTGAATAGGTCGGGCGGTGTCATCGAGTCGCTCATGCGGCATGGGAAATTCGCATATGGGTCAGCGAATATATGGATATCCGTATGTGATGTCCAATGTTCACCTAACCACCCGTGACCGCGAGCAGTAGCGCCGCATAGCCCATCGATCCCAGCAGGAATGCGCCAAGCCGGCTGTTGCGCTCCTCCGGCAGTTCTTCCTTAAGGACGTTGAGGATGATCGAACCGCCGAGAAAGGCGGCTAAGGCCGACACGGCCAGGGCAGACACCTCCGTCAAGCTGCCCACGACCCAACCGGCCAACGGCATTACCGCGAGCAGCCAGCGCCCGCGGTGGCTGAAGAGATCCTTGTGGGCATCCTGTAGGGCGAAGTCGTTGACGAGAAAGTGCAGCCCCATCGCAAAGCAATAAAGGGCCAGGTCGGTCATGTTTTCGCTCTCTCCGTGGACGAGTAAGTACCCGATCAACCCGTTGTACAGGCCGAACGCCCCGATATGCAGCCAGAACATCGCCGGATGCGTGTCGTGATGGTCGGGCTTGCCCTGGCGATGCTGCTTGATCATGCGTTCGAGGCCGTAGAACACCACGAGGCCGAGGAGGGCAAGCAGGTAGGCGTGGTGTTCCAGATAGCTCAACAAGGCGATGTCGATACCGTCCATCACCCGTTGTCCGCGGGCGAGATCCGGCAACAGGTGCACGAAGACATAGGCCACTGCGACCCCACCCGCTGCAGATAGCCAACGGCTGCGAGGGACGCGATTCAGCATGCGTAAACCGCCAGCGGTCAGGTGCACGGCCGCCAACAGACTGGCCGCGATAAAGCTTTCAAGCACGTAGTCGCCTCGCTGGCTATTGGGATGTTCTGGTTATGACGCATGGCCACCGAGCGGCGTTCACTGTGGAAGAGGTGTTACCTAGCAGGCGGTGACATCATTTGGCCATGTGACGTGCGGTCTGGGTAAGCCGCGAAGGATTTGATAGAGTTCGCCGCTTATGAAGCGAGCAGCCAGCCAGCTTTTAAATCGTACTGAAGAGGTGTCTGCTTGATTAGGGTGCTGGTGGTCGATGACCACGATCTGGTACGCACAGGCATATCCCGCATGCTGGCCGACATCGACGGCCTGCAGGTGATCGGTCAGGCCGAGTCCGGCGAAGCGGCCATCAAGAAATCGCGCGAACTCAAGCCCGATGTTGTGCTGATGGACGTCAAGATGCCTGGAATTGGCGGCCTGGAGGCCACGCGTAAACTGCTGCGCAGCCATCCGGACATCAAGGTCATCGCGGTCACCATATGTGAAGAGGACCCGTTTCCGACGCGCCTGTTGCAGGCCGGAGCGGCGGGGTACCTGACCAAGGGCGCCGCCCTCGAGGAGATGGTGCAGGCGATCCGCATGGTGTTCGCCGGTCAGCGCTACATCAGTCCGCAGATCGCCCAGCAATTGGCGTTGAAGTCGTTTCAGCCGAAGGTTAACGGCTCGCCGTTCGACTTGCTGTCCGAGCGCGAAATTCAGATCGCACTGATGATTGCCAACTGCCAGAAGGTGCAGACGATCTCCGACAAGCTTTGCCTGTCACCGAAAACGGTCAACACCTATCGCTATCGCTATCGCATCTACGAAAAGCTGTCGGTATCCAGTGACGTCGAGCTGGCATTGCTCGCGGTCCGCCACGGTATGGTCGATACCGTCAATTGATGAGCGACTTCGATTCTTCTGCATTCCTGGCGTCATGCAGCGGGCGCCCCGGCGTCTACCGGATGTTCGACGCCGACGCCAAGCTGCTCTACGTCGGCAAGGCCAAAAACCTCAAGAAGCGGCTGTCCAGCTACTTCCGCAAGACCGGACAGGCGCCCAAGACCGCAGCCTTGGTCGCCAAGATCGCCCAGGTCGAAACGACCATCACGGCGAACGAGACTGAAGCACTGCTGCTTGAGCAGACGCTGATCAAGCAGTGGCGGCCGCCGTACAACATCCTGCTGCGCGACGACAAATCCTATCCCTACGTGTTCCTGTCGAGCGGCGACTTTCCGCGCCTGAGCATCCATCGCGGCGCTAAGAAGGAACCGGGGCGCTACTTCGGCCCGTACCCGAGCGCCGGTGCGATTCGTGAGAGCCTCAGCCTGTTGCAAAAGGCTTTCTTCGTTCGCCAGTGCGAGGACAGCTATTACCGCAACCGGACGCGGCCTTGCCTGCAATACCAGATCAAGCGCTGCAAAGCGCCGTGCGTGAGCCTGGTCGAGCCGGAGGAATATGCGGAAGACGTACGCCATTCCGTGATGTTTCTGGAGGGGCGCAGCAATGCACTGGCCGAAGAGCTTTCCAAGAACATGGAAAAGGCTGCCATGGCTCTGGATTTCGAGCGTGCTGCGGAAATCCGCGACCAGATCGGCATCCTCCGCCGCGTCCAGGATCAGCAAAGCATGGAAGGCGGCAGCGGCAACGTGGATATCGTCTCGGCGGTGGTCAGCCCCGGAGGCGCGTGCGTCCATCTGATCAGCGTGCGCGGTGGGCGGGTGCTGGGCAGCAAGAATTTCTTCCCCCAGGTTGCCATCGAGGAAAGCGTGGCGGAGGTGCTCCAAGCATTCCTTGAGCAGTACTACCTGGGCTCGATGGAGCGCGACCTCCCGGCCGAGCTGATCGTTAACACGGTTCACGAGGATTTCGACACGCTCATCGATGCATTGCGTGAGCTGCGCAGCGTCGAAATGGTCATCACGCATCGCGTCCGCGGGACTCGTGCGCGCTGGCAGCAGCTGGCCTTGACCAACGCCGAACAGGCGCTTGGCGCCAGGCTTGCCAGCCGCCAGCATTTGTCGGCCCGTTTCCAGTCTCTTGCCGATGCGTTGGAACTCGACGAGCCTCCCACGCGGCTCGAGTGCTTCGATATCAGCCATTCGAGTGGCGAGGCGACGGTTGCCTCATGCGTGGTATTCGGCCCGGAAGGGGCGCTGAAATCCGATTACCGTCGCTACAACATCGAAGGCGTCACCGCGGGTGACGATTACGCTGCAATGCACCAGGCCTTGTCACGCCGCTTCCGCAAGGCGGCCGAGGGGGAGGGGAAGCTGCCCGATATCCTGCTTGTCGACGGCGGCAAGGGCCAACTGAACATGGCGCGTGACGTACTGCAGGAGCTCGCGGTGCCCGATCTGATCCTGCTCGGGGTAGCCAAGGGTGTCACTCGCAAGCCCGGTTTCGAAACGCTCTACCTGAACGATGCCGCGCACGAGTTCACCTTGCCGGGCGACTCCCCCGCCTTGCACTTGATCCAGCAAGTTCGCGACGAGGCCCACCGTTTCGCCATCACCGGGCATCGGGCACGGCGCGGCAAGGCGCGCACGACCTCGACGCTCGAGAACGTTCCGGGGATCGGCCCTAAACGCCGTCGCGAACTGCTCAAGCATTTCGGCGGTCTGCAAGAGTTGTGTCGCGCCAGCCTTGACGAAATCGCCAAAGCGCCCGGCATCAGTAAAAAGCTTGCCGAGTCGATTTATGCCACTCTGCACAGTGAGTAGAATCCTCATCCAAACTTGCGGACCGTGGTATCGATGAACATCCCAAACATTCTCACCGTACTGCGCGTACTGCTGATCCCCATCATCATTCTGCTGTTCTACCTGCCCTTTAAGTGGAGTTACCTGGCCTGCAGCTTGGTTTTCGCCATCGCCGCCGCAACGGATTGGCTCGATGGCTACCTGGCTCGCCGGCTACAGCAGAGCACGCCGTTCGGCGCCTTTCTGGATCCGGTTGCCGACAAGTTGATGGTCGCGGTGGCGCTGGTCTTGCTGGTCGAGGAGCACGCCAACCTTTGGTTGACGTTGCCAGCCGCCATCATCATCGGTCGTGAGATCGTCGTATCGGCGTTGCGGGAGTGGATGGCTGAGCTAGGGGCGAGAGCGCAGGTCGCGGTGTCCAACCTCGGCAAATGGAAAACTGCGGCCCAGATGACGGCACTGATTATCCTGCTCGCCAATCCTCCGCTGGCGACATTCTGGGTCGGGTTAGGGTATGCCTTGCTGATCGTCGCAGCGGGCCTGACACTGTGGTCGATGGTCAATTACCTGGTCGCCGCCTGGCCGCATCTCAGTCCAACCGAAACGAAATAAAAACTTTTTTAATCAAAGGCTTGACGGGGCGTCACGAAACTATAAAATGGCGCCCGTCACCAAGACGACGCGGGAATAGCTCAGTTGGTAGAGCACGACCTTGCCAAGGTCGGGGTCGCGAGTTCGAGTCTCGTTTCCCGCTCCAGTTTGTTGACGATGGCGCCGCTGAATGCGGCGTCTTCGTTTTGAGGCCGGTTGGCAGAGTGGTTATGCAGCGGATTGCAAATCCGTGTACGCCGGTTCGATTCCGACATCGGCCTCCATTAAAAAAGAAAACCGCAGGCGAAAGCTTGCGGTTTTTTTTCGCCCTCTGTTTTCGTCTCGGCTTGATGGGAAGTCGCAGTCAGACTGACCTCAGCCTGAAAAAGATGTGGGCGTGGCGACTCACTTCGGTCGGGAGAGCTGGAACAACAGGCCGGGCTCAGCCCGGTAGGCGGCGAGCGCCCAGTTGTGCGCGGTCGCTATCTCCTGGCAGATTGCAAGCCCGAGGCCCGCACCGTGATCGCGTCTGTGTGCGCCACGCCAGAAGCGTTTGAACAGATGGGGCAGTTGCGCATCGTCCACGCCTGGGCCCCAGTCACGCAGCGAAAGCGTATCGGTGGCGATATCGAGGTGAACCTTGGTATTGCGGGGGGCGTGTTGGATGGCATTTTCCAGCAGGTTCTTGAGCAGGGTGAACAGCGCGCCTCGGTCGGCCGACCAGTACGGCTGTGCCGGATCGCCGGTTATTACGACGGCCACGCTTGCAGTGTCAGCCATGCGTTGCAGATAACCGGCCGCTTCGTCGGCTACCTCGACCAGGGACCGGGGCTTAATGAACTTGTGTTCATCGAACTAGTGGGCTGCAGGCGCGGTACTGGCGCGCTTCATCAGCTTGAACGGCAAGACCAGGTGTCTATCAGTGCCGAGCGGCCGATTCTCGGACAGGGCGATCAACATCTCTACTGCGTGTTCACCAAAGGCTTCAGCGGGCTGGTAGATCGTCGTAAGCGGGGGGTCGCAAAACGCTGAGAATGTTATGTCGTCGAAGCCGGCAACCGAGATGTCTTCCGGAACGCGCAGTCCAGCCTGTCGAATGCACCTCATGGCGCCGATTGCCATCTCGTCGTTCTCACAGAAGATGGCGGTTGGCCGATCCGCGTGCGCTAGCAAGAGGTGCGCCGCGTCATACCCCGCCTGCAGGGTGAAGTTACCGCGACACAGCAGGGTAGGGTCTGGTTCTATGCCCACCTCACGTAGCGCGTCCTCATAGCCCGCGATGCGTTCGCGGGTCAAAGGGCTCGCCTGCGGCCCCTTGATCAGGCCGATGCGGCGATGGCCTAAATCGAGCAGATACTCAGTCATGGCACGTGCGGCGGCACGATTGTCGAGGCTAACGGTGGGGCACGGCGCGTCGTCTAGCACTTCGCAAGCATTGACCATCGGCGGCAGCGTAGCCCCGCGCTTACCCGAGGCAGCAAAGGGATTGAACGCACGCAGTTGGATGACCCCGTCTGCCTGATGCGCATGGACGAGTTCGGCGTACTCGCTCTCGAGATCCTCACGGCCATAGGTGTTGCATAGCAATACGCGGTACCCATACGCCTGAGCTCTTTCCTGGATACCGCTGATGACGCGAGCAAAGAACACGTTGGAAATCGCAGGCACCAGAACCACCAGGTTTCGCGTCTTGCGCGAGCGAAACTGTACAGCCATCAAATTGGGACGATAGCCCGCTCGCTCGACCGCTTTGAGCACTTTCTCACGGGTTTCGGGTGAAACGACCTCTGGAGTTTTAAGCGCACGTGACACCGTTGCAACGGAGACGCCGGCTAGTTCGGCGACCCTGCGAATGTTGGACATAAATCCTCAGTTTGCTCGTTCGGTTAGCCGCAAAGTTCAGTGTGAAAGTGGACTGCCTAGGCGGTGCTCACTCAACCACAGCGCGCCTTTTTCGTCACCGTCCGATGATGCGGTGGAGACCGTCGCGCCAGATTCTGTCACCCGGCGGTGCCTAATGTAGCGCGGAAATCGTCGCGCGGTTGCTCTGCAATGGGCGTTGGGAACCGGTACCGACAGCCTCGGTGCGCCATTTGACAAGCTGATTAGCCCAGCTAGATTAAGTGCTGATGTAACCGGTTACATTGGTTGGCACTAGCGCTGCGTGGAGGAGAGCGATGATGGTTTCGCCCAATAGGAAAAAGGTTCGCATGGGCATGGTCGGTGGGGGCGAAGGGGCGTTCATCGGGCAGGTACATCGCCAAGCTGCGAGCCTTGATGGACGCATCGAGCTGGTGTGCGGCGCATTCAGCCGCGATGCGGGCAACAATCGGCGCACCGGTGACAACCTGGGGCTATCGCCCGAGCGCTGTTATCAATCGTGGCAGAAGCTACTCGAAGCCGAAGCAGAGTTACCGCTCGAAGAGCGCGCGCAGTTCATCTCGATAGTCACGCCCAACCATTTGCATGCGCCTGTTGCAGAGACTGCTCTGCGAGCGGGATTTCACGTCTTTTCCGAAAAGCCTGCGGCACTTTCACTTGATGAGGTGAAACGCTTGGCGCGAACGCAGTCGACAAGCGATTGCCTGTACGGCTTGGCGCACACCTATCTGGGTTACCCGATGGTATGGCAGGCACGTGAGCTGGTGAGCTCCGGGGCGATCGGGCAGCTACGCAAGGTTTTTGTTGAATACCCACAGGGTTGGCTGAGCGAGGATCAGGCCGCACAAGGCAGCAAGCAAGCCATTTGGCGCGGCGAGCCTGAGCAGGCGGGCCTTAGTGGATGCATGGCCGACATCGGTACGCACGCGTTCAACCTCGCCGAGTTCGTTAGTGGGCAAAGGATCGTCCGCATATGTGCCGCGCTTGGTACGCATGTAGAGGGCCGACGGCTGGACGACGACGGCGCCGCGCTGTTCCAAATGGCCGAAGGGGCGTCTGGCGTGCTGGTGGCCAGCCAAGTCTGCGCTGGCGAAGAGAACGCGCTGAGGCTGCGCGTTTATGGCGAAAAAGGGGGGCTCGAATGGCGCCAGGAAGAGCCCAACAGCCTGGTGCAACGGACGATCGGCGAGCCTGTCCGCGTATTGCGCGCGGGTGTCGATCAAGTCTGGTTGTGTGACGAAGCCCGCCGACGCATGCGTTTACCCGCTGGGCACCCCGAGGGCTATCTCGAAGCTATGGCCAACCTTTACGGCGACTTCGCTGATGCGATCCGTACCCCGGGACTTCCCAGCTTTCCGGGGATTGAGGTCGCTATTCGTGGCATGGCATTCGTTGAGGCTGTCGTGGCCAACCATCGTAGCGACGGCAAATGGACACCCTTGGCGGGTGTGGAGTAGGAGTTCCAGACATGCAGCAGAAAACAACCGCCATAAAAGGCCCAGGTATTTTTCTCGCACAGTTCATCTCTGCCGACCCGCCGTTCAACAGCCTGAACAGCATGGTGCAATGGGCCGCGTCGCTGGGTTATCGCGGTGTTCAGTTGCCAACCTCGGGCACCGAGTGCCTGGACCTGCGACTTGCAGCGGAAAGTCAGACCTACTGCGACGAGCTCAAGGGTATCTGTGCCGCGGCGGGTGTCGAGATCAGCGAGTTGTCGACACACCTGCAGGGACAGCTTGTGGCAGTACACCCCTCGCTCGATGACTTGTTCGATGATTTCGCCCCGAAGGAGCTCCGGGGCAATCCTACCGCTCGCACCGAGTGGGCAATCGAGCAGTTGAAGCTGGCGGCACGTGCCAGCCAGCGCCTCGGGCTGAACGCGCATGCAACCTTTTCTGGCGCGCTGCTCTGGCCTTTTCTGTACCCATGGCCACAGCGGCCGGCGGGCCTCGTGGAGGAGGGGTTCAAAGAGCTTGCCAGGCGCTGGCGGCCGATTCTGGACGCGTTCGAGGATGCTGGTGTCGACCTTTGCTACGAGATCCACCCTGGCGAAGACCTACACGACGGCGCCACCTTCGAGCGTTTCCTCGACCACGTCGGCAACCATCGCCGTGCGCTTATCCTCTATGACCCCAGCCATCTGCTGCTGCAGCAGATGGACTACCTCGGCTTCATCGATCGCTATCACGAGCGGATCGGCATGTTTCACGTTAAGGATGCCGAGTACCGCCCGGATGCTCGCTCTGGCGTATACGGCGGCTATCAGGATTGGATCGAACGGCCTGGGCGCTTTCGATCACTCGGGGATGGCCAGGTCGATTTCAAGCAGATATTCAGCAAGCTGACCCAGTACAGCTATGAAGGTTGGGCGGTGCTGGAGTGGGAGTGCTGCTTGAAGGACGCCGCGCAAGGCGCCGCAGAAGGCGCGCAATTCATTCAAAAACACCTGATCACGCGTGCAACCCGGGCCTTCGATGACTTTGCGGGTGTTGCTGCAAGCGACGCACGCAATCGTAAGTTGCTTGGTCTGGACGCCTCCCATTGACCCGATGTGCACTACAACAAGGACAAAACCATGAGCACTCTCAATGCACGCCTGAGCCTGATGATGTTTCTCCAGTTCTTTATCTGGGGCGGCTGGTTTGTCACCCTCGGCACCTTTCTCGGCAGTACGCTCAGCGCCAGCGGAGGGCAGATCGGAATGGCGTTTGCGACGCAATCCTGGGGAGCGATTCTCGCGCCCTTCATCATTGGTTTGATCGCGGATCGATACTTCAACGCCGAGCGCATCCTGGCCATCCTGCATCTCGCTGGCGCTGTGCTGCTGTACCTGCTTTACCGAAGTGAGGATTTCAGCGCCTTCTACCCCTACGTCCTTGCGTACATGATTCTCTATATGCCCACCCTGGCGTTGGTGAACTCGGTAGCCTTCAGGCAGATGCGCGACCCCGCGCTGGAGTTTTCGCGGATTCGTGTATGGGGCACCGTAGGATGGATTGTCGCCGGTCTGGTTATCAGCTTCGTGTTTGCCTGGGACTCGCAGGAAGCGATTGCGGCCGGGGCTCTGCGCAACACCTTTCTGATGTGCGCTATCGCTTCGCTGCTGCTAGGTCTCTACAGTTTCAGCTTGCCAGGAACGCCACCTTTGGCCCAGCGGGGTCAAAAGAGCGGACTTGGGCAAATGCTGGGGTTTGATGCCTTGAAGTTACTCAAGGACCGCAGCTTCGCGATCTTCTTCGCGTCCTCCGTGCTGATCTGCATTCCGCTGGCGTTCTACTACCAGAACGCCAATCCCTTTCTTGCGGAAATCGGCGTCGCCAACCCTACAGGCAAAATGACCCTCGGTCAGGTTTCCGAAGTGCTGTTCATGCTGTTGTTGCCGCTGTTCATCCAGCGCTTCGGAATCAAAACGACGTTGCTGTTCGGCATGCTGGCGTGGGCTGTACGCTATGGGCTGTTTGCTTACGGTAACAGCAGCGAACTGATGTTCATGCTGATCACCGGTATCGCGCTGCATGGCATCTGCTACGACTTCTTCTTCGTGTCTGGGCAGATCTACACCGATGCCAAAGCGGGCGAGCATTTCAAGAGCTCAGCCCAAGGCTTGATTACCCTTGCCACCTACGGCGTGGGCATGCTCATAGGCTTTTGGGTGGCCGGCCGAATCACCGACCACTTCTCGACGAGTACCGGCCACGACTGGCAGGGTATCTGGCTGTTTCCGGCAGTGTTCTCGCTTGGGGTTTTCCTGGCGTTCCTGTTCGCGTTTCGCGAGCGCCGCGATACCGCGGTGCCTACAGCCAAATTTACGTAACGGTAGAATGCGGGAGGATATGACCCGTTATGTTCAAAAGTGCAAACGGAGCGCACCCGAATACGGCGTCTGATGCGTGAAGCCGCTCGTGGCTAAGCCGGGGACGTCGAAGTCGGCGTTTCCCCGTCTGGCGGTACTGAGGGTTGGTCTAGCCGGTGTGGGATCTCTTCGACTTCATCGAGCGATTCATAACCCACCCTTGCGTCATAGAGTCGCCGGCAGATCTGAAGTTAGCTCTTCAAGCCGTCCGTAAAAATGGGGTAACCCCATTGGCGCGTGGACTACGCACCCCAACCTAATGACGCTTAGTCTGACTGGTAAGCCCTATCCTCGTGGGTCTCAAGAATAGTTCGAATGGTGCCCGAGGCCGGACTCGAACCGGCACGCCTTGCGGCGGGGGATTTTCGTCCCACTTCGGCTTTCGCCGCCGTTCAACCAAAGAACGTTCGTGGGCTGGAGCACGCCTTCACCGTAGCCTTGCGGCCGTAGGTGCCCGCCGTCTGCTCTCTACACCTTCCCAAGAAGACCTGGGCTTGGCTCGGCGTTGGCTCGGATACCAAGTATCCAGGGCTTTCGCCGAATTTGACGGGCTTCACTTCGGACGTTTCCCTCCGAAGGCTCAAATTGTTTAAGTCCCCTGTGTCTACCGATTTCACCACTCGGGCAGAGTGTGCTACTGAGGGAAATGCGCGACCTGCGATCGCGGCGCAGGACTATAACCAGCCACAGCACCCGGCGCAACCGGCCATCCTCTGCCTTGGTGCACTTTGCATCGCAGACTTCATGATCAGCGGTCGCTCTGCGTCTGAACGTCGGTCGTTGGGTAACCTCAAACGGAAACAGCAACCGTTTTGGAGAATGAGGCATGGCTACGCGCGATCCGCTTGACCACTCCGCTCGTCCGACCAGCCGGGCCAATACCGACGATGATGGCATCCGCGTCCCGGGCTCACCGCCACCGTTGGGCAGTGAGCGCACGGATGTAAACCCCGGCCATGAGGCAGGCGTTGACGAACTGCCGGGCAACGATGGTCAGACGCCAGCATCGACCGAAGAAGCGCAGCGTATCAGGAGCCGCGTACCGGACATTGACCCTGACAACGCCGAGCGCACTGACGCGCCAAATCCTCGGTGAGGCAGGCAATAAAAAGCCCCGCGCGAGGCGGGGCTGTAGAGGTATTCGTGTCGTTCCATTGTCCTTGATGCCGCAATCCAACGGCGGGGTCCGTTCTCGGGCGTCCTGCCTCGATGCGCGTCCTGCGCTACTGGTGGGTAGATTAGGCAGGTCGGCGCTGGTGGGAAATAGGCGAAACCCGTCGGCGCACGTCAGTCATGGCTTACAGAGGCGTCGATATTCATGATCAAGCCGTTGCGATCCGCGCTTCCCGTGTTGCTTGCCGCACTGGTTGGTGGTTGCGTGGCCGTCGAGCACGTTCCACCGCCCAAGGGCGATGATGAATATGTGTTCGCTTGCGCACAGGAGGCTGGCCAGCCGAGTTGCGACGCTCGCGCCGAAGCGGCATGCCCAGCAGGGTACGAAACCTTGCGTAGCGAGCAGGGTTTCGAGCGCAAGGAGTTGAGGGTGCGTTGCAGAACCGGCGGCAGCGAGAACTAACGCTTACCGCCGGCATCGGTGCTAGCTGTCGAGCAGCTCCTTGGCTTCTCCCAAGGCTTTGAGTGATCCTTCGTGGTCGCCGGCCTTGTGGAGTTTTTCCCCTTCCTCACGCAGCGCCTGGACACGCGCCAGGATGGCGGGATCGGCCGGTGGATCCGACTGCAATTGCTGATCGATTTCTGCCATGTCTTGCGGGCAGTGCATCGCCCACGTTGGTGCGCTCATCAAGGCCGCAATGGCGAGTACCCATAGTCTTCGCATGATTCGATCTCCAGGCAGTTAACGTCCGCTGAGTATAGAAGGCGTGCAGCCGCCGTTCGGATTTCGGACGCAAGGTACGATCCATACGAACCGGGCGTTTTGGATAGTTATCGTACAACTGCTGAGCTATGATAAGCGTCAGTTCGTTTCTCAGAGATCGAAGTGCCCATGGAAAACCAGAGCGCCCAGCCCCGTGTCCGTCGGAAACACCGCAGCCTTGCTCAGGAGTTGGTGACCGAGCTGTCACAGCAGATACGTGATGGCCTGATCAAGCGTGGCGACAAGTTGCCCACCGAGTCAGCGATCATGCAGGCGCAGGGCGTGAGCCGTACGGTGGTGCGCGAGGCAATATCGCGGCTGCAGGCGTCTGGCCTGGTCGAGACACGCCATGGCATCGGCACGTTCGTGCTGGATACGCCGAGCACCACCGGCTTGCGAATCGACCCGGCGACCATCGGCACCTTGCGTGACGTTCTGTCGATTCTCGAATTGCGGATCAGCCTGGAAGTGGAGTCGGCCGGCCTCGCGGCGACCCGGCGCACACCTGAGCAGCTGGCCGCCATGCGGGCATTTCTCGATTCGCTTCAGCGCAGCGCCGCGTTGTCCAGCGAGGCGGCTGTGTCTGACTTTCAGTTTCACCTGCAAATCGCCGAAGCGACCGGCAACCGGTATTTCACTGACATCATGAACCACCTGGGTACGGCGATCATTCCGCGTAGCCGCCTCAACTCAGCGCGGCTGGCGCACGATGACCAGCCGCACTATCAGCAGCGCCTCGGTCGTGAGCATGAGCAGATCTACGATGCCATTGCGCGCCAGGATGCGGAGTCCGCCCGCGCGGCCATGCGCCTGCACCTTACAAACAGCCGCGAGCGGCTGCGTCAGGCGCACGAGGAAGCGGAAACGGACAAGGCCGACTGATCGAATCAGGCTACGCCTAACTGCCTCACCACAGCGTTAAGCTGCCGGTGGGGCAGTCTTGTTTCTAGCGGACTGCTTTGGCCGCGTTAGCGATCTTCACTGCTTGCGGTAGGCGAGCAGCACGATACCGCCGACGACGATTAAGCCACCCACGACCTGCAGTGCCCCGAGCAGTTGGTCGAGTATCAGCCATCCCAACAGCATGCCGGCGACCGGCTCCACGTTCATCACCGGAGCGTTGCGGGCAATGTTCAATCGGGGCATGCAGATGAATAGCGTGGAGAAGGCTGCACCGTAGAGCAGCACAAGGCAGGCCAGTGCGATCCAACCAACGCTTGCGCTAGGCAAGCTCAACCCTCCGGGAATCAAGCCACTGGCCCCAAGCATGGCGGAAGCGCCGAGTACCACGGTGAGCGTCAGCATGCTGCGCACTGATCCGGCCATGTTCGACAGCTTGTGCTCCGTGATCCACAGCGCCAGCGCGAAAACCGCGGCGGCGGTCAGACTGAACAGGACACCGGATGCCCACTGCCCATCCGGGGCGTCATTGCTCATCAAACGCGCGGGGACATCCAGCACCAGTATCAGGCCGATCAGGATCATGCCCATGATCGCAACCGCATGGCGCGTCGGTCGCGGGCCGCCGAGTAGCCAGGTGAGCAGTGCGAGCAGGATGGGCGACAGGTTGACCACCAGCAACGCCAGTGCGACGGGAATGCGCGCCACCGCCGAGTAAATGCAGAAGCTCTGGATGGCAATCAGCAGGCCGAGCGCCAACTGCCAGCCCCAGGTGGCGCGGCTCAGGCGCAGCGATTCGCGACGCCATAGCACGAGCGCGATCAGTACCAGCAGCGTCACGCCGGCACGGCAGAGCATGGCGAGCAATAGGCCAGTGTCATGATCGAAGGCAATCCGCGCAGCAATATGATTGCCGGCAAAGGAGCAAGCCAGGGTCATCAGCACCAGTACGGCAATGTGGCGTGGGAAGGGTGCAGCGGTCTGCATCGGGATTGGTCCTGTCCTGGGCATTTCATCTGACCGCCAATGTTCAGTGGCGGAGTGCGTCGTTGTTCGAAAGGGCGGGCTGCAAAGCAAAACGCCGCCCGGTGGGCGGCGTCCTCATTCCTGCGCGGAGGACTGTCAGAGCACCATGCTCGGCAGCCAGAGGGAAATCGCCGGAATGTATGTGACAGCGAGAAGCACCATGAACAGCGCGATATAGAAGGGCAGCAGTGCCTTCACGGTATTCTCGATGGTCACTTTGCCAATCGCTGCGCCGACGAAGAGTACCGCACCGACCGGTGGCGTGATCAGGCCGATACCGAGGTTGACCAGCATGATCATGCCGAAGTGCACCGGGTCGACTCCAATGCCGGTGATGACTGGCATCAGGATCGGCGTGAGGATCAGGATCAGCGGCGCCATGTCCATCAGCGTGCCCAGCACCAGCAGCATTAGGTTGATGCACATCAGGATCACGTAGCGGTTGTCCGACAGCGTCAGGAACAGCGTGGTGATCTTCGACGGGATCTGCATCAGGGTCATGATGTAGCCGAAGCTGGCGGCGAAGGCGATTAGGATCATCACCACCGACAGGGTGCGCACGGTGCGGTGCAGCAGTTTTGGCAGCTCGTGCCACTTGTAGTCACGGTAGATGAACATGGTCACGAAGAACGCCCAGACCACAGCGATCGACGCGGACTCGGTCGCGGTGAAGACGCCCGAGAGGATGCCGCCGAGGATGATGACCATGGTCATCAGGCCCCAGAGCGCTTCGGCGCAGATCTTCAATGCCTGGCGCAGCGGAATGACCTCTCCCTTGGGATAGTTGCGCGCCCGAGCGAACAGCAGGCACATGCTCATCATCACCGCGCTCAGCAGCAGCCCAGGACCGATGCCGGCGATGAACAACGAGGAAATCGATACCGTTCCGCCAGCTGCCAGCGAGTAGAGCACCGAGTTGTGGCTGGGTGGGGTGAGCAGCGCCTGCACCGAGCCACTGACCGTGACGGCGGTGGAGAACTCGCGTGGGTAGCCTTTCTTTTCCATCTCAGGAATAAGCACGGAGCCCACCGAGGCGGTGTCCGCCAGGGACGATCCCGAGATAGCACCAAAGAAGGTCGAGGCCATGATGTTGACCAGCGACAGCCCGCCGCGAACAAAACCGACCAGCACACCGGCGAAGGCCACCAGCCGGCGCGACATGCCGCCTTCGGCCATGATTGCGCCCGCCAGCACGAAGAAGGGGATGGCCAGCAGCGAGAACTTGTTGACCCCGCCGGCGACCTGAATCATCACTGCGTCGAACGGGATATCGATCCACCAGGCGCCAATCAGCGCGGACAAACCTAGGGCGTAGGCGACGGGCATACGCAGTAGAAACAGGACGGCAAAGCTGCCAAGCAAAACCAGAGCATCCATTTACGTGGCCTCCTTGCTGTTCTCAACAAACTCGTAATCAACGACGCGACGCTTGCTCTGGTCGCCGAATAACAGCCGTTCGAGCACGAACAGCAAGGTGATTGCGCCGCCAATGGGAATCGGCGAGTAGGTAATCCCGACGCGCAAGGTCGGCAGCGTGCTCATGAACTGGTTCCAGGTAGCGATGCACAGCTTCGCGCCCCAGATGGTCATGAACAGACAAATGATGCCCATCAGAATCTGCACCAATAGCTCGACGTGGCGGTGCAGAAACGGCGGGAGGCGATCGGTGAACATGCTCACCGCCATGTGCGCGCCGGCTCTGTAACTGGCGGCAGCGCCAAGAAAGGTAAAGATCACCATCAGCAGGATGGCTACGGGTTCTGGCCAACCGGCCCCAGTGCCCAGCACGTAGCGCGCGAAGATCCCCCAGGGGATGATCATGGACATGACCACGATGGCCAGGCCAGCGACCCATACGCAGGTCATGTAGATCGCGTCGTTGACGCGCAGCAGCGTGTTTTTCATCAGGTTCACCACAAGCGCGGCGGCGGTGCAGGCCCGCCGCCGCGAGTTTTTCAAAGAGAACGAATCACTGGATCGCTTCGATACGCTTGATCAGGTCGGCATACGGCGCGCCGTACTTCTCGCGAATCGGAGCGGTAGCATCGAAGAAGGGCTTCTTGTCCACCTCGATGAACTCGACGCCGGCTTCCTTGAGCTTGGCTTCGCTGCTAGCGGTCTTTTCGTCCCACAGCTTGCGCTCTTCGAACTGCGCTTCCTTGGCGTACTTCTTGACGATCTCCTGCTGCTCGGGCGTGAGCTTGTTCCAGGTGGCCTTGGAGATCACGATCGGCTCGGGGAGGATCAGGTGGCCGGTCAGCGTGTAGTACTTGGCGCTACGGAAGTGGTTGTGCTCGAGCATGGTCGGCGGATTGTTCTCCGCGCCATCGACCACACCGGTTTGCAGCGCACTGAAAATCTCACCGGTGTCCATGGCGATGCCGTTGGCACCCAATGCGTTGAAGGTCTCGATGAACATCGGGTTGCCGATCACACGGATCTTCTTACCCTTGAGATCTTCGAGGCTGCGTACCGGCTCTTTGGTGTAGAGGTTGCGAACGCCGCCGTCCATCCACGCCAGGCCGACCATGTTGAATTCGGAGTTGGTGATCTTGTCGAGGATCTCCTGGCCGATTTCGCCATCGATAACCTTGCGCATGTGTTCATGATCGCGGAACACGAACGGCATATTGAACACGTTCACGTCCGGGACTACCGGTCCGAGCGTGCCGAGGCTGACTCGAGTCATCTGCACGGCGCCAATCTGCACCTGTTCGACGACTTCTTTTTCCGAACCCAGGACACCGCCGGAGAACATGCGGAACTTGAGTTCACCGTCTGTGGCTTTTTCGATGTTTTCGCCCATATGTTCCTGAGCGACGACGGTCGGGTAACCAGCAGGATGGATCTCAGCAATCTTCAGCGTCATGGCCGCCTGGGCAGCGCTCGACAGGCAAAAGGCGAGGGGAAGTGCAGCGATGAGCAACTTGCGTTTGAAGTCCATGTGAATCTCCGTCTTGTTTTTGTTGGTGTGCAGTGTTGCTAGCGTCGGAGCCTGGATTTGCCACCCAGGCCCCAGGGTGGAGCGTTAGCCGAAGTGAGGTTCCTCCAGGCCGGTGCAGCCGGCGTTCAGGGCGAATACGCCGCCAGCCAGCGGCTGGTCGGAGAGATCACCACCGGGACGAATGGATGTCACGAACAGGGTGTCCAGGCCGGGACCGCCAAAGGCGCACATGGCCGGCTTCTTGACCGGAACCTCAAGCGAACGGTCGAGGCGGCCGTCCGGCGTGAATCGATGGATGAGCCCGGCGTCGTTACCGCAGATCCAGTAGCAGCCATCGCTATCGACTGCCGCACCGTCCGGTCGACCGGGGTACTGGTTCATGTCGACGAAGACGCGTCGGTTGCTCGGTGTACCGGTATCGATGTCGTAGTCGAATGCCCAGATGCACTGGACGCTGGGATGCGAATCGGAAAGGTACATCGTGCGTCCGTCAGGGCTGAATGCCAGCCCATTTGGAACGACGAAATCCGAAAGCTGGGCCTCCAGCGGTTGGCTGTCGGAACCAGCGGTGAACCGATACAGGGCGCCCGCCGGAACGCCTGCTGCCATGTCCATGACCATGGTGCCAGCCCAGAAACGGCCCTGACGGTCGCAGCGGCCATCGTTGAAGCGCATGGCGTCATGTCCGTGGCGGACGTCAGCCAGCCGAGTGGTCGTCAGGCTGCCGTCATCCTGGGGCGCGATTTCGAAAAGGCCATCTTCCATGCCCGCGACCCAGCGCCCAGCCGCTCGACGGGCGATGCAAGCCAACATCTGTTCGCCCGTCCAGCGGGTCACTGTGCTATCTGCCGCCGTCCAGCGCTGGAGCTGGCGATTGGGGATATCGACCCAGTAGAGCGCCTGCTCGGCAGCGACCCAGACAGGGCTCTCCCCGGTAGCGTTGCGCGCGTCGACGATCAGTTCTGCTTGGGTAGCCATTTGCGATTCTCTTGTCGTTATTCGCGGCGTGGCGGGATCAATCCTCGAAGGGACCGGCTTCGCAGAAGGCGCCGCCCTGGTAGATCAGCGCCGGATCGTTGGGCGCGTAGGGCGGCTGCTGTTCGATTTTCTCGCGGAAGACCTCGGAGGTGTCCTTGGGCTCGAAGCCCAAGTGCGCAGCCATGTGGTTGTCCCACCAGACGTCACGGTTCGCCGAGGCGCCATAGACCACCGTATGGCGGACGTCGGGCGTGAAGAGCGACTGGCCGATGAGGTCCGTCAGGTCGCGATAGCTGAGGTACGTTGCCATCATTCGGCGATTCAGCGGTTCGGGGAACGACGAGCCGATGCGGATGCTGACGGTCTCGATGCCGTAGCGATCGAAGTAGAAGCTGGCCATGTCCTCGCCGTAAGACTTGGACAAGCCATAGTAGCTGTCCGGCCGGCGCGCGACGCCGGCGTCGATCGTCTCGGTCTGCTTGTAGAAGCCGATAACGTGGTTAGAGCTGGCGAACACTACGCGCTTGATGCCGTGGCGGCGTGCGGCTTCGTAGATGTGGAAGACACCCTTGATGTTGGCTTCCAGGATTTCTTCGAAGGGACGTTCAACCGAGACACCGCCGAAGTGAGCGATTGCGTCCACGCCTTCGCACAGCGCGTGCACGGCAGCCTTATCGGCCAGGTTGCATGGCATCACCTCTTCGTGGTCGCCAGCGGCTGGCTCCATGGGGGCGATGTCGGAGAGGCGAATGATGTTGGCGTAGGGGCGCAGCGATTCGCGTAATACCTTGCCCAGCCCTCCTGCGGCGCCTGTCAGCAGGAGGCGGTTGAAGGGTGTGGGTGCGGTTGTCGTACTGGTCATTGTTATCTGCCCGTCGCTTATTGTTTTTACGTCATCTGTTGTCGGATGACTTGGCTCGATTATTTGTAGCTGGTTGTATCTTGTCAAGCCGGATTTATAGGCCAAACGAGAGGAGGCGTGGGCAGAAAGCTTTCGATACGGTGCGGTGAAACGGCGCTAAATGCAGCAATAACGGCTGTTGCAAGGGCGTTATCGGGCGCCTTGGCTGGGTGGCGCTTCTCTTGAGCCAAGCGAGTGCCTAGGACTAAAGTCGGGTAGGCGTGGCGGCCTTGATTGGCAGGGCAAACCGGGAAACACAAGCTATGGTTGTATGATGACTTGGTGTTAGCACCTTGATCACTCCGCGGCGTGCCCGTCTAGGCTGGGTTTTCGGCCAAGGGCGCAGCACTTAATACAACCACCCAGGAGCGTCCATGAACGACACGTCCCCAACCCGCGCCGATGACGATCGCATTCGGTGGATTCATCTGCGCTCCGTAGCACTGCCCTTGGCTAACCCGATCAGCGACGCCAAAGTGCTTACGGGCCGGCAAAAGCCGATGACGGAAATCGCGATCCTCCTTGCCGAGATTGAAACTCAGGACGGCCACCGCGGGCTCGGCTTCAGCTATTCCAAGCGCGCCGGAGGGGCCGGCCAGTTTGCACACGCGTTGGACGTCGCGCCTAACTTGCTGGGCGAGAACCCCAGCGACATCGCCAAGCTTTGGGACAAGCTCTGCTGGGCAGGTGCATCGGTTGGGCGCAGCGGCTTGGCGACACAGGCCATTGGCGCCTTCGACGTAGCCCTTTGGGACCTCAAGGCCCGTCGCGCCGGGCTTTCGCTTGCACGGTTGCTCGGTGCCCATCGCGACTCGGTGCGTTGCTACAACACCTCGGGCGGATTTTTGCACACGCCGCTGGATCAGCTCTTGCGCAATACCGATGTGTCACGTGAGAAGGGGATCGGCGGGATCAAGCTCAAGGTCGGCCAGCCGGACTGGGCGCTGGATCTGCATCGCGTGGCGACGGTGCGCCAGCACTTGGGCGATGCCTTTCCACTGATGGTCGATGCCAACCAGCAATGGGATCGTGCTATGGCGCGGCGCATGTGTCGGCGTCTGGAACCCTTCGATCTGGTGTGGATCGAGGAGCCATTGGACTGCCACGACGCCGAGGGCCATGCCGATCTAGTGCGCCAATTCGATACACCAATCGCGACCGGCGAGATGCTCACCAGCCCGGCCGAGCATTGGGAGTTCATACGCCTTCACGGGGCGGACTATCTGATGCCGGATGCACCTCGCGTCGGCGGAATAACGCCATACCTGCGGGTCCAGACGCTGGCCGAACAGGCCGGCATGACATTGGCGCCCCATTTCGCCATGGAGCTGCACGTGCATCTGGCCGCGACCCACGTGCGGGAACCCTGGGTCGAGCACTTCGAATGGCTGGAGCCGCTATTCGACGAGCGCCTGGAAATCCGCGACGGTCGCATGCTAGTGCCCAGCCGCCCAGGGCTTGGGTTGACCCTGAGTGAGCGGGTTGCGGGCTGGACGGTACAGCAGGCTGAAATCGGCCGTCGGGGATAACGGGCGTGGCGCCGCCACGCGGCGCCAGCACGCAGCTGGGCTGAACCAGCGTTACCTGACAGAGACGCGGTGCTACGTCGCGCCAGGCACCTCGCCTTCATCAGCCCAGCTCACGCCAGCGGAGATGAAACGAGAAATGCGAACAGGGGCCGGAGCCCCTGCATGCAACCAGGCAGGGTTCAGGTGCCCTGAAGCTTGCCCACCGCGCCCTTGCGACCACGGAACGCACTCACTAGGTGCCAGAGCACCGAGGCGAGCGCCAGCATCAGGAAGGTCGCTGCTATCGGGTTGCTCAGGAAGCCCATGAAGTTGCCGTCCGACAACATCAGGCCACGACGGAAGTTGGTTTCGGCCATGGGCCCGAGGATGAACCCAATGATGAACGGTGCGGCCGGCATGCCACCTTTGACGAAGCCGTAACCGATCAGGCCGAACAGCAGGATCGTCCAGACATCGAACACGCGGCTGCTGAGGCCGAAGGCGCCCACCACGCAGAGCACCAAGATGATGGGCAGCAGGATGTGTTTGGGGATTGCCAGCAGCTTGATGAAGATACGCAGCCCGTAGAACTCCAGCACCAGCATCATCACCGACGCCAAAATCAGCGCGGCGAAGATGGTGTAGACGAGCGCGCCCTGGCTGATGAACAGCAGCGGACCGGGTTGGATACCGTGGATCATGAAACCGCCCAGCAGGATCGCCGTAACAGTATCGCCCGGGATACCCAAGGTCATCAGCGGGATCATGGCGCTGCCGATACCGGCGTTGTTAGCGGTCTCGCTCGCGACGACGCCCTCGACCGCGCCCTTGCCGAACTGCTCGGGGTGCTTGGAACGCTTCTTGGCGATGATGTAGGACACGATGTTCGACGTACCTGCACCGATGCCCGGCAGAATGCCGATACCGATGCCGATCAGCGAAGAACGAAACGCGTTGGGAATCTGGCCGAAAAACTCCTTGAGCGAGAAACCGAAGCCCTTGACGCCTTTCATGCTCACCGAGCTGACCTTGGTCTTGTGCATGGAGCGACCGGTTTCAGCGATCTTGATGACTTCGGCGACCGCGAACATTCCGATCATCACCGTCAGCATCGCAAAGCCGCCGTTGAGGTTCGGTGAGTCGAAGGTGAACCGGCGAATGGCATCGACCGGGGCGATACCCACCGTGGAAAAGGCAAAGCCGAGCGTACCGGCGTAGATGCCTTTGAGCAGCGAACCGGTGGACAGCGTGGCGATCAGCGTCAGCGAGAAGATCGCGATAGCAAAGTACTCATGCGGGCCGAAGCGCAACGCGACCTTGGCCAGCGACGGCGCAATGGACATGAGCGCGACGATACTGAACACGGTACCGATGAAGGAAAACACCACGCCGACGCCGAGCGCCTTGATGCCCTGGCCTTTTTCCATCATCGGCGCGCCGTCGAAGGTCGTGGCGATGGAGGCGGGCGTGCCGGGGATTTTTAGCAGGATGGCCGAAATGAGGCCCCCGGAGGTCGCCCCAATGAACAGCGCAACGAGCAACGACAGGCCGGCGGCGGGGCCCATGGTGTAGGTCAAGGGGAGGCAAAGCGCGATCGCCATGGTCGCCGAAAGGCCAGGCACAGCGCCGAACACGATGCCGACTGCGACGCCGAGGGTGATAAGGATGAAAATGTACGGTGAAAACACCGCGCCAAAACCGGCCTGCAGTAGTTCGAACATGGCCGCCTCCTAGAATTTCAGAAAGCCGGTCGGGAGCATCAGATCGAAGCCCTGCCGGAAGATAAAGAAGATGGCGGCGGATGCTACGACCGCGATGATGGCGTAGGTGAGGTGGTTGATCTTCTGCTCGCGCGGCGTGATGACGATGAACTGCACATAGAGATAAAGCGCCGTCATGATCAAGAAACCGACCTTTTGAAGGAGCGCGACGTAGATCGCGATCAGCGCCAATGTCTTGAAAACGGTTGGATAGTCCGGTGGCGTCTTTTCCTCCCCGGTGGCTTCGTCGTCAGGATCGGCGGCGGGCGGGGTCGCGGCGCGGGCCGCCAGCAACTGCAGAACGCCCAGCAGGCACAGCCCGATGGCGAGGATGTAGGGCACCGTGGAGGCGTCGATGAAACCTTTGCGCGGAAGATTGATGGTCAGGAACAGGTAGAACAGGCCGGCGGCGAGCATCAGCACGCCGACCAGTAACTCCTTTCTCTTGTAGGTATCCATGGGCGGGTCTCGTATCGGAAGGGAGTGGCCGGGCGCACGTGCGCCCGGTACCGGTTGCGAGGCTTACTTGCCCTGACGCAGCTCGTCCTTGTACTGCATGAAGTCTTCGCGGGTTTCCTTCAGGCGCTCGAGCGACTGCTCGGTGCCGTAGTAGCTCACCGGCTGCTTGAAGGTCTTGCGCAGCTCTTCCGCGTACTCCGGCATCTCGGTGATCTGCTTCATGATGCCGGCCATCTTCTCGATGATTGCCGGGTCGGTGCCGTCGGGGAAGGCGACCACGTACGGCTTGTCCATGACGAAGTCGACGCCTTGTTCCTTGAACGTTGGAATCTTGCCGAGCAGCTCGTTACGTTCCGCGTTGGGCTGGCCAAGGGCGACCATTTCACCGCTGGTCACGTAGTCCTGAACCGAGCCGTAGCTGATCGCGGCCAGGTCGATACGGCCACCGAGCATGGCAACGACCTTCTCGGAAACTGTCCCGGCGTCGACCATTTTCAGTTTGGTGTCGGTCAGGCCTTCGAACATCAAGCCCTGCAGGTGGGAGTAGCTGCCCATCTCGGTGCCGTAGGTCACGCTGCTGGGTTCGGCCTTCGACTTGGCGATCAAGTCTTCAAGCGATTTGATCCCGGAGTCCTTGGACGCGACAAAGATAGCGCCCTTGTCGACGCCGGCGATGCAGCAGATGTCGAACGCATCGAGGCTGTCTTCGGTGAGGCCGGCGACCTCATTGACGATCAGCTGGCCGGTATGGGTGAAGAGAATGGTGTTGCCGTCCGGGTCGGCCTGCTTGACCTGCTCGGCCGCCAACGTGCCACCGCCGCCGGCGACATTGGTGATGACCATCGCTTCGCCGGTGATCTTGGTGAAGTACTTGGCCATGGTGCGGGCATTGAAGTCGGTGTCGCCGCCAGCGTTGGCGATCACCACGACCTGTACCGGGCGGCTGGGCCAGTCGGTTTCGGCAGCGAAGGCGCCGCTGACGGCGGTGGCCAGAACAGCGGAAATAAGGGAGGCGCTGATGGTTTTTTTCATTGTTGTCTCTCCGGTGGTTTGCGGTTGCGTCGTAAAAAAGGGTGTTTCTTCTTATGGGCGGCCCAGGCTCGGTTGCTTGGGGTCGTACTTCCAGCCAGGCACCAGGTACTGCATGGCCATGGCGTCGTCACGAGCGCCGGTGGCGACTTTGTTATAGAGCGTGTGGGCGGCCATGATCCTATCCATGTCCGGCTCGATGCCGAGGCCCGGGCGGTCAGGGACCTGGACCTCGCCACCCACGATCTGCAGCGGTTCACGGGTCAGACGTTCTTGGCCTTCCTGCCAGATCCAGTGGGTATCGATCGCGGTAATGGTGCCCGGCGCAGCCGCAGCGGCATGGGTGAACATGGCCAGTGACACATCGAAGTGGTTGTTCGAGTGCGAACCCCAGGTCAGGCCGAACTGTTCGCACATCTGCGCCAACCGGACCGAGCCCTGCATCGTCCAGAAATGCGGATCGGCGAGCGGGATGTCGACCGACTCGAGGCGCAACGAGTGGCCCATCTGGCGCCAGTCGGTAGCGACCATGTTGGTGGCGGTGGGGATGCCGGTGGCGCGCTTGAACTCCGCCATGATTTCACGCCCGGAGTAACCGTTTTCCGGCCCGCACGGATCTTCGGCGTAGGCAAGGATATGATCCTTGCCCTTGCACAGCGCCACAGCTTCGGCCAGCGACCAGGCGCCGTTCGGGTCCAGCGTGACGCGGGCGTCGGGGAAGCGAGCCTTGATGCCGGCGACTGCCTGCATTTCCTCTTCCCCACGCATAACGCCGCCCTTGAGTTTGAAATCCTTGAAACCGTAGCGCGCACGGGCAGCCTCGGCTAGGCGGACTACAGCTTCGGGCGTCACCGCTTCTTGGTGGCGCAGGTGATACCAGTCGTCGGCCGAACCGGTTCCAGCCAGATAGGGCAGGTCGGTCCGGGTGCGGTCACCGACATAGAAGAGATAGGCCAGCATGGGCACGCTGTCGCGCTGTTGCCCGTTGCCGAGCAATTCGGCGACCGGTACCTGCAGATGTTGCCCGAGCAAATCCAACAACGCTGCCTCGACTGCCGTGATGACATTGTCCAGCCGGAGGTTGATCTCGTGCGGCTGTTTGAGTACGGCGGCTTCGGCATCCGAGGTGACCTGGTGCTGGGTGGTCTGGGGCCCTGCGGCCGTGCCACCGGCAATCGCTTGGCGCAACGTGTTGAGGATGCGGTTGTAACGGCCTACTTGCTGGCCCTCGACGAGGCCGCGGGTGCGCTCAAGTGCTCGGCGAATGCCTTCGCCGCCCGGGACTTCGCCGATTCCACTACGGCCGGCGCTGTCTTCCAGAATCACAAGGTTGCGGGTGAAGTAGGGGGCATGTGCGCCGCACAGGTTGAGAAGCATGCTGTCGTAGCCGGCAACCGGAATGACCTGCATCCGGGTAACGACGGGCGTGGCGTGGTGGGCGTCTGACATCGAGTTACGGGCTCCTGATTATTATTGTGAGCGTTTCGACTGGCGGTGCTGCACTAGCCCGGCGACTGCCAGACTTGGAGTTCGGGGGCGGCTTGATAGGTAAAGGAAAGAGGTGAAGAGACACCGAAAGCGCGCTGCACGATGCAGGCGGTGGAGCGGTGCGGGCGCTGTCTGATCAAGACAGGCAGTGCAACGCTTTGGCGTGCGGAATAAGTCATGGCTTTTCGGGCTCTGGTTGTTTTTGTCATACGTCGTCGTATGACTTGCTGAGATTTTTAACAGCGCAATTTGGCGATGTCAAATCACCGAAACACTTTCATCGGCCGCTGTGACCGGCCGGTCTACGTTTGGTTCGTTGACTCGCTATAAACAAGGTTGACGGTCGATCGATATGAGCTCGAGAAGACGTCAGTCGCGTAGACTCGATCCACGCAAGCCCGCGCCAGAGCCGTTCAAGAGAAAAACACACAAAGCGGTAGCATCCTCTAAAGTTGTACGATAACGTATCTCAAGGCTGCGGCCCCTTACCTCATAACACCGATAGCTTCATAGGATGCTCAAACAATGAACCCACAAGAACTGAAGGCCATCCTCTCGTCTGGTCTGCTGTCATTTCCGGTCACCGATTTTGACCAGCAGGGCAACTTCCACCGTGCCGGCTATGTGAAGCGCCTGGAATGGCTGGCGCCTTACGGCGCAACGGCGCTCTTCGCCGCCGGTGGCACGGGCGAGTTCTTTTCGCTGACGCCTCAGGAGTATCCGGAGATCATCAAGACGGCCGTCGATACCTGCGCCGGTCAGGTCCCGATCCTTGCTGGCGTTGGTGGCCCGACCCGCGTAGCTGTTCAGATGGCCCAGGAAGCTGAGCGTCTGGGAGCGAAGGGGCTGCTGCTGTTGCCGCATTATCTGACCGAAGCGAGCCAGGAAGGCGTAGCGAAACACGTTGAAGAGGTCTGCAAATCCGTGGACATCGGTGTAGTCGTCTACAACCGCAACGTGTGCCGCCTGACCGCGCCGCTGCTTGAGCAATTGGCTGAGCGCTGCCCGAACCTCATCGGTTACAAGGACGGACTGGGCGATATCGAGCTGATGGTCTCCATCCGCCGTCGCCTGGGCGATCGCCTGACCTACCTTGGTGGCCTGCCGACCGCGGAAGTCTATGCCGCTGCGTACAAGGCGCTGGGCGTGCCGGTCTATTCGTCCGCGGTGTTCAACTTCGTTCCCAAGACGGCAATGGACTTCTACAAGGCCATCTCGCGCGACGACCACGAAACCGTAGGCAAGCTGATCGACGATTTCTTCCTGCCGTACCTGGACATCCGCAACCGCTGCAAGGGCTATGCCGTCAGCATCGTCAAGGCGGGCGCCAAGATCGCTGGCTATGACGCGGGCCCGGTTCGTGCTCCGTTGACTGACCTGCTCCCCGACGAGTACGAGGCGTTGGCTGCGCTGATGGCCAAGCAGGGCGCTCAATAACCGCCCGCCCGGAAAATCACTCGCCCCATCTGCTAGGTGCGCGGGCCAGCGGCTTGCTCACCGGCGGACAACACGAAGGAGAGAATTACGTGGCAGACGCAAAGCGTTACGACAACTACATCGATGGCCAATGGGTAGCCGGCAAGAACTACCAGGCCAACATCAACCCCTCCGACCTGTCGGATGTCATCGGCGAATACGCTCAGGCCGACGCGGCCCAAGTCGACGCAGCCATCGCCGCCGCCCGCAAGGCATTCCCGGCCTGGTCCACCTCCGGCATTCAGGCACGCGCCGATGCGCTGGAAAAGGTCGGATTGGAAATCCTCGCGCGTCGTGAAGAACTCGGCGCCTTGCTGGCTCGCGAAGAGGGCAAGACACTGCCGGAAGCCATCGGCGAAGTCGCCCGTGCCGGCAATATCTTCAAGTTCTTTGCTGGCGAATGCCTGCGCCAGGCCGGTGAGACGCTGCAGTCGGTTCGCCCGGGCGTGAGCGTTGAGGTCACTCGGGAGCCGCTGGGCGTGGTCGGCCTGATCACGCCATGGAACTTCCCGATCGCCATTCCCGCTTGGAAGATCGCACCGGCACTGGCCTACGGTAACTGCGTGGTCATCAAGCCGGCGGATCTAGTGCCGGGCTGCGCCTGGGCACTTGCCGAAATCATTTCGCGCGCGGGTTTCCCTGCGGGCGTGTTCAACCTGGTGATGGGCAAGGGGCGTGAAGTTGGCGAGGCCATCGTCAATGACAAACGCGTCGAAGCGGTCAGCTTTACCGGTTCGGTGGGCGTCGGCCGTGGCATCGCGGCGACCTGCGCAGCGCGCCAGGCCAAGGTCCAGCTTGAGATGGGCGGCAAGAATCCGCAGATCGTGCTGGACGATGCCGACCTCAACGTCGCCGTCGAACTCTGCACCCAGAGCGCGTTCTATTCGACCGGCCAACGCTGCACGGCCTCCAGCCGCATCATCGTGACCGAGGGCATCTACGATCGCTTCGTCGAGGCAATGATCGAGCGCGTCAAGAAGATCAAGGTCGGTTCGGCGCTCGAGCAGGGCGTGGATGTTGGCCCGGTGGTATCGCAGGCCCAGCTTGAGCAGGATCTGAAATACATCGAGGTCGGTAAGGAGGAGGGCGCTCGCCTGGCTTGCGGCGGTGAACGCATCAGCTGCGGCACAGAGGGTTACTTCCTCGCACCGACGCTGTTCGTCGACAGCACCGCCGACATGCGCATCAGCCGCGAAGAGATCTTCGGCCCCGTGGCCAACGTGGTGAAGGTCAAGGATTACGACGAAGCACTGGCCATGGCCAACGACACCGAGTTCGGCCTATCCGCTGGCATCTGCACCACCTCGCTGAAGTATGCCAACCACTTCAAGCGGCATTCCCAGGCTGGGATGGTGATGGTCAACCTGCCAACTGCGGGCGTGGACTACCACGTGCCGTTCGGTGGCCGCAAAGGGTCGTCCTATGGCTCACGTGAGCAAGGTCGCTATGCCCAGGAGTTCTACACCACGGTGAAAACCACCTACATCGGCTAATCGACCGCGGCCAGCCGGGCATCTGCATGATTTGGCAGGCTGCCCGGTGGCCAATCGATTGACCCGCAACGCGGACCATAAGAACAAAAGAGAGACGTCTATGAACAACGCAAATCAGGGTGCGCCGGTCATCACCGAGCTCGTAGTGGTTCCGGTCGCCGGCCAGGACAGCATGCTGCTCAACCTGAGCGGCGCCCATGGTCCGTATTTCACGCGCAACATCCTCATTCTCACGGACAGCGCCGGCAACACCGGTGTCGGCGAAGTCCCGGGTGGCGAAGCGATCCGCAAGACGCTCGAAGACGCCAAACCCATCCTGCTCGGCCAGTCGGTCGGCAATTTCAATGCGTTGCTGAACCAGGCGCGCAAGGCGTTCGCCGATCGCGACGTCGCGGGCCGCGGCCTGCAGACCTTCGACCTGCGCATTGCCATCCACGCCATTACCGCCATCGAGTCAGCGCTGCTCGACCTTCTCGGCCAGCACTTGCAGGTTCCGGTCGCCGCGTTGCTAGGCGATGGCCAGCAGCGCGACGCGGTGGAGATGCTTGGTTACCTCTTCTATATAGGTGACCGCAACAAGACGGATCTCGGCTACCGCGCCGAAACCGACGCCAGCGATGCCTGGTTCCGCGTGCGCAATGAAGAGGCGCTAACGCCAGAAACCATCGTGCGCCAGGCCGAAGCTGCCTATGAGCGCTACGGCTTCAAGGACTTCAAGCTCAAGGGCGGTGTGCTGCCGGGCCGTGAAGAGGTCAAGGCCATACGTGCGTTGGCTGAGCGTTTCCCTGATGCACGCATCACCCTCGACCCCAATGGCGGTTGGTCACTGGCCGAAGCGATTGAACTTTGCAAAGACCTTCACGGCGTGTTGGCCTACGCTGAAGACCCTTGCGGTGCCGAGAACGGCTACTCCGGCCGTGAAGTCATGGCCGAGTTCCGCCGCGCCACGGGCTTGCCAACCGCAACCAACATGATCGCCACCGACTGGCGCCAAATGGGCCATACCATTCAGCTGCAATCGGTCGACATTCCGCTCGCCGACCCGCACTTCTGGACCATGAGCGGCTCGGTACGCGTCGCGCAGATGTGCAATGACTGGGGGCTGACCTGGGGCTCGCATTCCAACAACCACTTCGACATTTCGCTGGCGATGTTCACCCACGTGGCGGCCGCCGCGCCCGGCACCATTACGGCGATCGACACGCATTGGATCTGGCAGGATGGCCAGCATCTGACGCGCGATCCGCTGAAGATCGTTGGCGGCAAGGTCGCTGTGCCGGCCAAGCCTGGGCTGGGTGTCGAGCTGGACCGCGATGCGCTTCAGCAGGCGCACGAGCTGTACCTGTCGAAGGGGTTAGGCGCTCGTGACGATTCCATCGCCATGCAGTACTTGATTCCGAACTGGACGTTCAATAACAAGCAGCCCTGCATGGTGCGCTGAGCGGCTCGAATCGTGAGCGAGCCCGACCCACGGGCGCGCTCGCGAAGAGAAGGCTGCGCTGATGCCGCAGGAAGAGACAGATTTGGCGCGCCTACGGCGACCGTTCGCTCCAAACGATAACAACTCCAACCGGGCCAACCGGAGATCGACATGAACGAAACCGTGGAACTGATACAACACCAGGATTCCGCGCGCTGCATTCGCCTGAATGAGGCGGACAACGTCGCGGTGGTCGTGAACGACGGCGGCGTGCCGGCCGGCGCGCAGTTCGAGGATGGCTTGGTCACGGTCGAAGCCGTGCCGCAGAGCCACAAGGTCGCCCTGGTCGATATCGCCGAGGGGGAGCCGGTGCGCCGCTACGGGCAGGTCATTGGCTACGCGCTAGCGCTGCTGCCCCGAGGGAGTTGGGTCAAGGAAACCCAGTTGAGGATGCCGAGCGCACCACCGCTGGACAGCCTGCCACGCGCCACCGCGGTACCGGACCGGCTCGACCCGCTCGAAGGCTACACGTTCGAGGGCTACCGCAACGCTGACGGCACCGTTGGTACGCGCAACATTCTTGGCATCAGTACCACCGTGCAATGCGTTACGGGCGTGCTGGAACACGCGGTCAAACGCATCAGAGACGAACTGCTGCCCAAGTACCCGAACGTCGATGACGTGGTGGCGTTGACCCACAGCTACGGCTGCGGCGTGGCGATCAACGCACGCGACGCCTATATCCCGATCCGCACCGTGCGCAACCTGGCGCGCAACCCCAATCTGGGTGGCGAAGCGCTGGTCATCAGCCTCGGTTGCGAGAAGCTGCAGGCCGAGCAAGTGATGCACGAGGGCGATCCCTCGGTTGATCTGCGTGATCCATGGTTGTATCGGCTACAGGAGTCGAACACCGGCTTCGGTGAAATGATCGAGCAAATCATGGCTCTGGCCGAGACCCGTCTGAAGAAGCTTGACCAGCGCCGCCGCGAGACGGTGCCAGCGAGCGAGCTGGTCCTCGGTATGCAATGCGGTGGCAGCGATGCCTTTTCCGGCATTACCGCCAATCCGGCGCTGGGTTACGCTGCGGATCTGCTGGTCCGGGCTGGCGCGACGGTAATGTTTTCTGAAAACACCGAAGTTCGTGATGCGGTGTACATGCTGACCGCCCGTGCCGAGTCACCAGAGGTCGCCGATGCGCTGATCGCCGAGATGGACTGGTACGACCAATACCTTGAGCGCGGCGCCGCCGACCGCAGCGCCAACACGACACCGGGAAACAAAAAGGGCGGGCTGTCGAACATCGTCGAAAAGTCGCTGGGCTCGATCGTCAAGTCCGGTAGCGGTGCCATCAACGGCGTAGTCGGGCCCGGTGAGCGGGTCGAGCGCAAGGGTCTGATCTTCTGCGCGACGCCGGCATCGGACTTTGTCTGCGGCACGCTACAGCTCGCCGCTGGCATGAACCTGCACGTGTTCACCACAGGGCGCGGCACCCCGTATGGCTTGGCCATGGCGCCGGTCGTCAAGGTCGCGACCCGAACCGAACTGGCCGAGCGCTGGCCGGACCTGATCGACATCGACGCCGGGCGCATCGCCAGCGGCCGCGCGACCATCGAGGATCTGGGCTGGGAGTTGTTTCACTACTACCTGGACGTCGCCAGCGGCCGCAAGCAAACCTGGGCCGAGCAACACAAACTGCACAACGACATTGTGCTGTTCAACCCGGCCCCGATCACCTGATACGCAGGACTGAGGCGACGGTGTTGTGGCTGGTCGCGGGCAGAGCCCGCTCCTACAGGTGTGCCAGCGCTTTTGTAGGAGCAGGCTCTGCCCGCGACCCAACTGAGCGGTTCGGCATAGATAGCAGCGCTTACCTTGGACTAGACGCATTAAAACCCGCCAGCCGGAGTTGCCATGAACGCGCACACGTTGCTGCACGCCCTCGAAGCCATAGTCGGACCTGCCGGGATCGTCTGTGACCCAGCGCGAATGGCCAGCTACCTTAGCGATTGGCGCAATGCGTACAGCGGTCTCGCGGCGCTAGTCGTGCGACCGGCCACGACGGAGGAGGTGGCGGCGGTAGTGCGGCTGTGCCACGAGCACCGCGTCGGGCTCGTTCCGCAAGGCGGCAATACAGGCCTGTGCGGCGGGTCGATTCCCGATGCGAGCGGCACCCAGGTCGTGCTGTCTTTGACACGCATGACGCGGATCCGCCAGATCGATCTCGCGAACGAAACCATCACCGTCGAGGCCGGCGTGGTGTTGCAGCACCTGCAAGAGGCGGCAGCGGAGGTGGACCGGTTGTTTCCGCTGTCCCTCGGTGCGCAAGGTAGTTGCACCGTGGGCGGCAATCTCGCAACCAACGCTGGCGGCACCGCCGTCTTGCGTTACGGCAACATGCGCGACATGACGCTGGGGCTGGAAGTGGTGCTGCCCGACGGGCGTATCTGGAACGGTCTGCGCGGGCTGCGCAAAGACAACACGGGCTACGACCTCAAACACCTATTCATCGGTTCCGAGGGCAGCATGGGCATCATCACCGCGGCGGTGCTCAAGCTTTATCCGGCGGTGCGCAGCATCACCACGGCCTGGGTTGCCCTGCCGGATGTGGGCTCGGCCATCGAGCTGATCGGAGCGATCCGTGGCCTCTGCGGCGACCGCCTGACTGGCTTCGAGCTGATGTCGCGACAGAGCGTCGATTTCGTCCTTCGGCACGTTGACGGTTGCAGCGATCCTTTCGCCGAGGCGCATCCGTGGTACGCCTTGATCGAGCTGAGTGACGCCCAGCCGCGTGCGCCACTCAACGACCTGCTCGAAGCCGGCCTTGGCGACGCGCTCGAGCGCGGCCGGATACGCGATGCCGTGCTGGCCGGCAGCGAGGCTCAGGTCGCCAGTTTGTGGGCGATGCGCGAGGGCATTTCAGAGGCGCAGAACCACGAAGGCCCCAGCCTGAAACATGACATCAGCGTGCCGGTCAGCTGCATTCCTGAATTCATCGAACGGACCGATCAGGCACTGCTCGAGCGATTTCCCGGGGTGCGAATTGTCACCTACGGCCATGTCGGCGACGGGAATTTGCACTACAACATCAGCAAACCACTGGCCAGCGATGACGCCACCTTCAAGGCAAGGCAGGCGGCAATCACAGACGTCATCTATGACGCGACGGCAGCCTACAACGGCAGCATCAGCGCCGAGCATGGTCTCGGCCAGGCCAAGCGCGAGGCGGCAATGCGCTACAAGGACCCCGTGGAGCTGGATTTGATGCGCACGCTCAAGCACACGCTCGATCCGCAGGGCCTGATGAACCCTGGCAAGGTGCTCTGATGCGCACGCTAGGGCCGTCGCGAGGTCCACACAATCGAACCGCATAGACTCGAGGTATTCCGTGACCTGCATTCTCCAGCTCGGCCCCCTGACTGATCGCTTCAACCGCGCACTCGCCGCCGAGCACGAAGTCTTGCGTTATTGGGACACAGACACCAACGCCATGCTCGAAAAGCAGGCGGAGCGCATCGACATCATCGTCACCTCGGCGCGCTTCGGCTGCACGACGGCGCTGATGGATCGCCTGCCCAACCTCAGGGCCATCATCAGCTTCGGCGTTGGTTATGACGCCATCGACGTGACCGCCGCGCATGCGCGGGGCGTCGTGGTCAGTAACACGCCCGATGTGCTCAATGAATGCGTAGCCGACTTGGCGTTCGGGATGATCATCGACTGTGCGCGGCAAATGTCACGGGCCGATCGTTTCGTGCGTGCCGGCGAATGGCCGTCTGGTGGCTTGCCCTTGGCGACGCGTGTGAGCGGCAAGCGGCTCGGGATCGTCGGCCTGGGGCGCATCGGCGAAGCGGTTGCCAAACGATCCAGCGGCTTCGACATGCAAGTGCGTTATCACAACCGCCGCCCAGTCAAGGATTCGCCCTATGGCTACGAGGGTGACCTGGTCGAACTGGCGCGCTGGAGTGATTTCCTGGTGCTGACCTGCCCGGGCGGGGAGAGCACGCGCAACCTTATCGATACCCCGGTGCTCGAGGCGTTGGGACCGAGCGGCATACTCATCAACGTGGCGCGCGGCTCGGTAGTCGACGAGCCTGCGCTCGTTCAAGAGCTGCTCGAAGGCCGACTCGGCGGTGCGGCGCTGGATGTCTACGCCCGCGAACCGGACGTGCCGGCGGCATTGCTCGGGCTTCCCAATGTCGTGCTGTTGCCGCACATCGGCAGCGCCACCGAGGAAACCCGGCTCGCCATGGAAGAATTGTTGTTCGCCAACTTGCGCGCCTTTCTAGAGCGCGGCGCAGTGCTGACGGCTGTCTGATTGCACCCACGGTGCATGCGGTACCGCTGCCGGACCACAAGCCCGGCTGGCGGCCTTTGACCCTGGCGCCATCGCGCCGCTGCCACGAGCGGCGGTGGCTGATGGCGCTTTTTATTCATTACACCGGAGCCGACCATGACCGATGCCCAGCCAAACCTGACCGAGATCGGATTACAAAAGGGGCCGCTGCGCCTCGCGGTTTGCCCGTCACTGGGAGGCGCAATCACCCGGTTAAGCGTTGGTGGCATCGACCTGCTGCGCCCGTGGGATGGTTCCGACAGTGTCCGCCGCACAGGCTGCTTTGTACTGGCGCCGTTCTCCAACCGCGTGGGCGATGCCGGCTTCCAGCATGAAGGGTATCGCTATGCGTTGCGCAGCCTATCCGCCGAGCATCCTTTACCCATCCATGGTGTCGCCTGGAAACGTGCGTGGCGGGTGTTCGAGCAGGCTGACGATGCGCTGGTGCTTCGATACCACCACCGCGCCGAAGGCGACGCAGCGCATGACTGGCCATTTCATTTCGAGGTCGAGCACCGGATACGGTTGGATGAGCAGGGCGTCACGCTGCAGCTGTCGCTGCGTAACACCGACACCCGTTCAATGCCGGCTGGATTGGGCTGGCATCCGTACTTTCTGCGTCACGATGGCTGTGACCTGTCGTTCACAGCCCAGGCTGTCTGGGAAAACGACGGGCGCAACTTGCCGGCGCGGCAGATACCAGTGCCAGAGCGATGGGATTTCTCGACGACGAAGCCGCTGGGTGAGCCGGGGCTGGACAACTGTTTCGTAGGCCGCAACGGCCCTGTGGAGGTCCGCTGGCCGGAAAAGGGCGTCGAGCTAACCATCACGCCAGACGCCGCGCTTGGGCACCTGGTCGTCTTCACGCCGGCCTGCGAGTTGGGCTTCTTTGCCGTGGAGCCGGTGACCCACGCCAACAACGCACTGTGTATGGCCGACCCGGGCGCCAACGGCATCCGCATCCTCGCGCCGGGGGAAGAACTAGCAGTGAGCTGTCGGCTCGGCGTGCGGCGAATCTAGGGCCACCATTGTGCGCACTGGAGGCGCACAGTAACTCGGCACGCGGCAGCCTGGCCGGTGGGCAGTGCGTTTGCCCCACCGTGGCAAGGGCACTTGGCTGACATTTAGCCATCGACAAAAAAAGCCCGTCACAAGGACGGGCGAAGTTTTCCGCAACAGGAGTGAGGAGAGTTGCGTCCAGCGTGGTGGAGCTGGCTTACAGAATTGACAGCGGGTAGTTGATGATCAGGCGGTTCTCGTCCCAATCGTTGCCGCTTCCAAAGTCGCGACGCAGGCTGGAGTTACGCCATTTGATGTTGAGGTTCTTCGCCGGGCCGCTTTGAACGGTGTAGGCCAGTTCGCTTTCGCGACCCCATTCCTTGCCTTCTTCGTCGCCGGCGAGGTCGATGTTGTCGCCCTTGATATAGCGGTTCATCAGGGTCAGACCCGGGATGCCCATCGCTGCGAAGTTGTAGTCATGGCGCAGCTGCCAGGAACGCTCGCCGGCGGCGTCGTAGCTGTTGTTGAAGCTGTCGTTCGCGAGTGAGCCGCCGCTGGTGCCGTTGACGCGCATCCAACCAGTATCGCCACTGACTTTCTGCAGGCCGACATAGAAGGTGTTGCCACCAGCCTTGAGGCCGAACAGACCGGAATAGGTCTTGTTGTCCAGCTCGCCAGCCAGAGCGCTGCCGTCGTCTTCGCCTTGGAAATAGCCGAGGTTGGCAGTCAGGGCCAGGTCGGCACCGAGCGGTTGGGTATGTAGGAACTGGGCATACTGCTGTTCGTAAACGTCTTTCAGCTCAGCAGTCCAGAGACCAATCGTCGTACGGTTTTCATTGAACGCGTATTCGCCGCCGAGGAAGTTGAAGCGATCAGAGGCGCCGCCGTTATAGGTCATGTCCTCCATGCTCGCGTCGTCGCGCGGGCTGTTTTGACGGAACTGACCGCCATAGAGGCTCAAGCCAGCGATTTCCTTCGAGGTGATCATGCCGCCTTCGAAGGTCTGCGGCAGCGAGCGGCCATCGTCCGCACGCAGAATCGGCAGAACAGGCATGAACTCGCCGATCTTCAGTTCGGTGTTGGAAAACTTGGCTTTGGCTGCAACGCCGATACGGCCAAAGTCATCGGCTGGGCGTCCATCGGTGTGGCGTGGCAGAAGGCCGGTACCAAAGGTGCCACGGCCGCCGTCGAGCTTGACCGCGACGCCTGCAAGTACATCAACACCGAAGCCAACCGGGCCCGGGGTGTAGCCAGACTGTACGTTGAGGATGAAGCTCTGCGTCCATTCCTCGGCTTTGCTGCGGCTGTTGCCGTTCACGAAGTTGCGGTTGTGATAGAAATTGCGCGCGTTGACGCTTGCCTTCGTGCCGTCGACAAAGCCTTCGGCCGCGTTCGCTGCGACGGGGACACCGAGCGCAAGCGAGAGGGTGCCCGCCATGACAGCGACGGACAGGGGGTTGCGTAGGGTCATTGTTGTTGTGCTCCCTTTTTTGAGTTATCCGCACCCGCGGCATTGCCGAGTGGGGCGGGTGTAGCGCGGCCGTAGTCACGGCACAGTCGTGACATCAGTTGTCAGACGACGTAACGGATTATGGCCGGAGCGGATCGCTTGTCAACGTCATTTGTAAAGAAATATGAGCTCTCAGACCTTCGTCTAGTCAGCTTCACGCAAGCGTAAACCGCTGACCGAAGCATGAAGCGTGCACGGCTATATCAGGTGGGGCAATGCCACCACGTCGGCAAAAGTCGTATGACCTCTCGGCGAGTGAAGCGGTCGTCAATTAGATGCACCACGCCCGAATCCTGTGTAGTGCGAATCACCCGACCGGCCGCCTGCACCACCTTTTGCAGGCCTGGGTAAAGATAGGTGTAGTCATAACCGGAACCGAAAAGGTGGTCCAACCGAGCCTTCATCTGTTCGTTGACGGGGTTTACCTGAGGAAGGCCCAAGGTTGCGACGAACGCGCCAATGAGGCGGTCGCCGGGCAGGTCGATCCCTTCTGAAAAGGCACCGCCGAGTACGGCGAAGCCGATACCGCAGCCGTCCTCGGTAAACCGTGAGAGAAACGCCGCGCGCGCCGTCTCATGCATGCTGCGGGTCTGTTCCCAGTAAGGCAGTCCCGGATGTTGCGTGCCGAGTCGCGCGGCAACCTGCTGCAAGTATTCGAAACTGCTAAAGAACGCAAGGTAGTTGCCTGGGCGCGCCTGGTATTGCGCGGCGATCAGGTCGACGATCGGCTGCAGCGAGGCATGGCGATCACGATAGCGGGTGGAGATATGCCGAGCCAGATGCACTTGCAGTTGCTCGGAGCGGAAGGGCGAGTCCACGTCGAGCCAGACCCGCTTGGCCGGCAGCCCGAGCGTGTCGGCATAGAATCGCTGAGGGGCGAGGGTTGCCGAGAACAGCACGCAGGATCGCGCCTCCTCAAACCGCGGCGCCAGGAAGGGGGCCGGAATGACATTGCGGATGCACAGCACCGATGCCTGGCCGCTGTTGCGGTCCGGGGCGGGCAGTAAGGTGCTGTCGATCAACGAATGATCGCCGAACGATTCGGCCAGCCCGCAAAACTGCATTGCGTCGAAATAAGCACGCTGCAGGGCCGGATCGAGCCCTGCCGGTTGCTCGCCCAGGTAGTCGGTCACAGCGCTGACCATTTGATGCAGCGCATTGATGAGCTTGGTTGGCAGTTCAGGCAGCACCCGGTATGGCTCGCCCTGCAGACGATGCGTCTCGCTCCAGCAGCGCACCACACGCTCCACAGGCTTTTTCAGCGCGGTGGGAAGACTGTTCCGTAACCCCTTGAAGTGACCCAGATCGATCTCTGCGCTGTACATCGCGCGGCCGCGTTCAAGCAGATTGTGCGCCTCGTCGACGAGCACCCCGACGCGCCACTGGTTGAGCTGCGCGAGGCCGTGCAATAGGGCGCTAATGTCGAAGTAATAGTTATAGTCGCCGACGATCACATCTGCCCAGCGTGCCATTTCCTGGCTGAGGTAATAAGGGCAGGGCACACCTGATGCGCCAGCGCGACGTCGCGCAGGGCCGCTTGGTCCAGTACCGGTATGCCGACCGCGGCGGCGCGAGCGGCCGGTAAACGGTCGTAGAAGCCGCGCGCCAATGGGCAGGATTCACCGTGGCAAGCCTTGTCGGGATGCTCGCAAGCCTTGTCCCGAGCGATCAACTCCAGGACGCGTAAGGGCAGGGTTCCAGGCTCAAGGCTTACCAGCGCGTCGAGCCCCAGCTTGCGGCCGGAGGTTTTCGCCGCCAGGAAGAAGAGCTTGTCCCATTGCTGGCTCGGGCATGCCTTGAGTTGCGGGAACAAGGTCGCCAGCGTCTTGCCGATGCCCGTCGGGGCTTGCGCCATCAGATGCGTACCGGTGCAGGCGGCCTTGTACACCGCTTCGGCCAGTTGGCGTTGGCCGTTGCGAAACTCGCCGTAGGGAAAGGTCAGGGTCCGTAGGCCCTGGTCCCGCGCGGCGCGATGGGCCAGCTCCCTTTCGGCCCAGGCGAGGAATTGCCGGCATTGGGCCTCGAAGAATGCCTTCAATTCGCTTGCACTGAATGACTCGACCAGCAACGTCTCCTTCTGACTCACCACATCGAAATAGACCAGCGCAATCTCGAGGCTCGGCAACGCACGGGCTTCAATGAGCAGCCAGCCGTAGACCTTGGCCTGGGCCCAGTGCAGCGCACGGTGGTTTGCCGGCTGGCGCTCCAGGTCGCCGCGGTAGGTCTTGATTTCCTCGAGGCGGTTGCGGGCTGGGTCGTAGCCGTCCGCCCGGCCTCGCACCATTAGATCGCCATGCTGGCCCTCGAGCGATACCTCGCGCTCGTAGCCCGCGCCGCGTCGTGCGGTCACCGTGAGGTGCCCGGCCATGCCTTCCAGCGCGGTGGGCGATGGGGTGAAGCGCAGGTCCAGATCACCCTGCTTGGCGGTGAACTCGCACAACGCGCGAACGGCGATGCGGTAGCTCAAGCGTCAGCCTCTGCCCACTGCACGTAACAGACGGCGATGGGCACCTGATGCTGCAGAGCGAAGTCGATCCAGCGCTTCTGGTTGTCCTGCAGCCGATCGCCAGGCCCCTTGACCTCGATCAGCCGATAGCGGCGCTCAGCGGGCCAGAACTGGATCAGATCCGGCAGGCCGTTACGGTGGCTGGGAACATCCAACAGAATGCGCTGGAAAAAGGCCCGCAGGTGCTCAGCCGGTATGCATTCCAGCGCGACGTCCAACAGGTGATCATCGAACAGGCCCCAGCTGACGAAGTGCGACTGCAGGCCGAACTTCTCGCGAAACGCTCGGCGGATGCAGTCGCGGTATTCGCCCGTGCCGAGGGTGTCGAGGCATTGATCGAACAGGCCGGCCCGGCGAGCGAAGAAATCCGGACGTGAGAGGTCGGCCGGGCCGGCATGGAAGGGGTGAAAGAAGGCGCCTGGCAGGGGCGCGAAGATCGCCTGCCAGCAGAGCAGCCCGAGCAACGAGTTAATCAACGCATTCTCGACGTAATACACCGGCGCGTTTTCGTCCGTCAGATGCGCGCGCACCGCTTGTTCGACGCTGGTATCCGGCCGGGGCAGGCAGAGGTCGATGCGCAGGGCTTGGGCCGCCGGGCCGCGGCGGGTGCCCGGCTCGCCAAGGCTGCGCCTGATGCGCGGCAGGATGCGCTGCAGTTGCTGGGCTTCGTGTTCGCTTTCCGGGGCGGCCTGGGCTTGGAGGGCCAGATCCAGCGCAGCCTCGGGCTGATCGCAGCGTTCCAGTACCCTGATTGCACGTTCGCGTGCCGTTGGATAGCGGTTGGCGGCATGCAGGCGCAACGCAAGGGGTAGATCGCCGTCGCGCTCGCATTGCCGGGCGAGGCTCAGCAGCAGCTTGCCGCGGCGGTTTTCCAGCCATTCGTTGGCATAGGGTGCTGCGGGTACGTCAGCCAGCACGGCCGCCACCGGCTCGCCGGCCTCGAACCGCTCCCGGCAACGATGCAGATGAAGATAGGCGTCTACTTCGGCACGTGCGTGGAAGGCGCGAGACGCCGCGGAGAACTGCACTTGTTCGTAGCGAAAGATGCCCAGGTCGGCGAGCACGAATTCGGACCAGTCCTGATGGATGTTGCCGAAGAACATCAGGCGGAGCCGGTCGCAGAGATCGCCGATGGCCAAGGCAAACACCTCTTCCTCCAGGGCGCCGCCAGTGGATCGTTCTAACCAACTCGCGAACGGCCTTGGGTCGCTGTGTTCGGCTTGCAGGACACTGAACAGGTCACTCTTTCGCAGCGCGCCGTGGCCGAACAGGCATTGCAGTTCGTCCTTCTTCAACAGAGCGAACAGCTGCACCAAATCCAGCGTGGGATTGGCCTCGATCCAGCCCTGGTCTAGCAGCGCCACCGCGGCCTCCAACGGGCACCCGATTTCGCCATAGCGCAACTTGGAAGCCCGGAACAGCGTGCCCTTGCGCATGACCATACGCACCAGCAGCGCCTGGGATGGCTGCGGCACCTGGTGAAATCGGTCGAGAAAGGCGCGCTCGTCATCGTCCAGCAGATCGCCGTGGCGCTCGCCCACCCAGGTCAATACCTGGTGGAAGTTGTCGAGGTAATAGAAGGGATTTTCCAGGGCCTGGCGCATCGAACGTCCGGTTCGGTCTTGCACGGGCCATGCGCCCGTAGGGCTGGCTATTTATACAGGTGAAGCGTCAATTGGCAACGTTCAGGCGATGGGTGGCGTTATGCAATGACACGGAGGAAGTGCCTCCCCGCGACCGGGGAGGCAGGGCCGTCAGACCGTACGGGAGAAGCGCCCGCGCTGCTCGCCGCCGAGGTAGGCATCGAACGCCATGGCGACGTTACGCATCATCAGGTGGCCTTGTGGCAGCAGCAACAGCGCGTCGTCGCGAATCTCAACCAGGCCGTCAGCAACGTGCTCCCCTAGCTTGGCGATTGCATCGGCGAAATAGTCGCGAAAGACGATGCCGTAGCGCTGCTCGATTTCGGCGAACGCGATGCGACCGTGGCACATGAGCGAGATGATGACGTCGCGGCGCAAGCGGTCATCCTCGCTGAGCTTGTACCCGCGGTGTACCGGCAGCAGCCCTTCATTAAGGCGCGCATAATACTGCGACAGCTCCTTTACGTTTTGGCTGTAGCTGTCACCCACCTTGCCGATCGAGGAAATGCCCAGCCCGATCAGGTCGCAATCGGCATGGGTGGAGTAACCCTGGAAGTTGCGCTGCAGCGTGCCGTTGGCGCGTGCAAGGGCGAGTTCGTCGTCCGGCAGCGCAAAGTGATCCATCCCTATATAGACGTAGCCGGCTTCGGTTAGGCGGCGGATCGTCAGTTCCAGCAACTCCAGCTTGCGCTCGGGCGGCGGCATGTCCTCGGGGCGGATCAATTTCTGTGCGCGGACCAGCTCTGGCAGGTGCGCATAGCTGTAGGCGGCGATGCGGTTGGGTCGGATGTCGATGATCTTGTCGAGCGTCGTGTTGAAGCTCTCTACCGTCTGCAGCGGCAGGCCATAGATCAGGTCGACGCTGATCGACTTGAAGTGCGCGTCGCGAGCGGCCTGCACCAGTTCGCGTGTCTGCTCCTCGGTCTGGATCCGGTTGACGGCGATTTGCACCTGCTCGTCGAAATCCTGCACGCCAAAGCTCAGGCGGTTGAAGCCCAGCGCGCGCAATTCATGGATTTGCGCCGGCGTGACAGTGCGCGGGTCGACCTCGAGCGAAAACTCGTGCTCGTCGCTGTCGTCCATGTTGAATGCCTCATGCAGCGCGGCCATCAGGTCGGCCAGTTGCGCGCTGGTGAGGTAGGTCGGCGTGCCGCCGCCGAGGTGCAGCTGGGTCAGCTTGCGGGACCGGTCGAACAGTGCAGCCTGCATCTGAATCTCACGCTTGAGGTAGTCCAGGTATTCAGCAGCGCGGTCGGTCTTATGGGTGATGATCTTGTTGCAGGCGCAGTAGTAGCAGAGGCTTTTGCAGAACGGGATGTGGATGTACACCGACAGCGGCTTGGGGTTCGCGGCCTCGTTGGTGGACTTCGCCGCGCTGCGGTAGTCGTCCATGGCGAATGCCTGATGGAACTGCGGCGCGGTGGGGTAGGAGGTATAGCGAGGACCGGGACGGTCATACTTCTCGACCAGGGCGCGGTTAAAGCTCGGCGTTTGGTCCATGTACGGGTTCACCTTGATTGCGTGTATGAATGGCTGGCTGCGTGCCTGCGACAACTTGGCGCGAATTATCACGCTTTCCGATGGGGGCCGGGCCTGTCCCAGATCAAGAACGCGGCAGAGGGTGCGGTCAGGCGCTGGGCGGTCGGTTTGCCTTGAGGGTAGGTCAAGACTGCCGGGCATGCAGCCTTGGCTGCGAGTGGTCTCAGAGCCGGAACTGCCCGACCAGCCGGTTCAATTCGGCGGCCAGCCGCACCAGTTCGTCACTGATTTCGGCGGTCTGCGTGGCGTCAGCCAGGGTCGTATCAGCGATTGAACGGATGGTGGTGATGTTGCGGTTGATCTCCTCGGCGACTGCACTTTGCTCTTCGGCGGCAGTGGCGATCTGGGTGTTCATGCCGTTGATGGTGTCAACGTCTTCGGCGATGCGGTCGAGGCTTCGTGCCGTCCGGGTGACGCAGTCGGCGCCAGAAGTTGCGCGTGCCTGGGCGCCTTCCATAGCGTGCACGGCGTTGCGTACGCCTTTCTGCAATTGCTCGATGGTGCGCTGCACATCCTCGGTGGATTTCTGTGTGCGCGAGGCGAGGGTGCGCACCTCGTCGGCTACCACAGCGAAGCCGCGGCCCTGTTCACCGGCCCGCGCAGCCTCGATGGCGGCGTTGAGGGCGAGGAGGTTGGTCTGCTCGGCGATGCCATTGATGACGTTCAGCACCATGCCAATGCTCACGCTTTCGGTCTCTACCTGGCGGATCACCTGCGCGGCGGTCTCGATGTCACGCATCAGCACGTCGATGCCTTCTAGCGCCTCGCTGGCCCGGGTTACGCCCGCGCGCGATTCGCCATCCGCACCACGTGAAGCTGCGGCCGTCTCGCTGGCGTGACGGGCGACCTCCTGCACGGTCGCGCTCATCTCGGTCATCGCCGAGGCCACCATGTCCGTCTCGCTGCGCTGCGCGACCACGGCGCCATGGGTTTTCTCGGCAACGCTCGACACCCGCCCGGCGACCTCAGTGAGTTGGCGCGTTACACCCGCGACTGCGTCCAGGCTACCGCGAAACTTCAGGATCATTCGGTTGAAGGCCTGGGCCATGGCGCCGATTTCATCAAGCGTCTGCACAGCAACCGTGCGGCTCAGGTCTTCGTCAACGGCCATGGCGTCCATGGTGTGGTGTAGATCAAGGATGCGGGTCAGTACCACCCGGCGAATGATGTACCCCACCAACAACAGGCCGATCACCATCAACAATGCTTGGATCGCAGCGGAAGCGAGGAGGTTGCCATGCACCTCGCCATCGAGCGCGGCGAGGTCATAGCTGATGCGCACCGCGCCCATGACAGTGTCAGGCGCAACCTGGTGGCAGGTCAGGCAATTGGTGCTGCGGTAGTCCTGCTGCGCATGGATCGGGTTGATCACGGTGAGCACCCGACCGTTCTTGCCCGGCGCCACCTCGACGATGGATTCGCCTGCCAGCGCACGCGTGTCGAGCTTGTCCCTGGGCACCTGATGGGTGAAACCAGCGCCGAACGTTTTGGTTACCGGCTCGCCGCGTACGATGCGCGCATCGATGATGCCGGGGCGCGCCAGTATCTTGTCCCGCAGCACCTCGCGTTGAGCCATCGTGCCGGTCAGCATCATGGTGTTGATGCTGTCGAAATAGGAATCGGCGGTGTCTCGTGTCTGCTGTTCGACGACCTTGAGAACCAGCTGCTTCTCGGCAGTTGCCGAATAGATCAGCGAAGCCCCGAGCACGAGCGAAAACACAAGCAGCAGGGCCAGGTTGATTTTCGACTGCACGGACATCTGCCGCGCCGGAGCGCTACTGTTCATCGTGACCCTCAAGAACTGCTGCTGCCTATAGGTGATACCCAGAGACGCTGTGTCGCGTCCGCCTGGCTTTCAGATCGATTGCGGAACTGGACAGCAATCAATCACCAGATGGCTTCGGGCCATCATCTCAGGGCGGCCATATCCTAGACCTGGTCGAACGACCAGGCGGCTCGATGCGCGACGAGGAGCACTCAATCTCGTCTTTCCTTGATCTGAATCAGTAAAGAGCGCCTTCGTAGTCGGGGGAAATGCCACCCAACCAGCCAACTCAATGGATCGGGATCATGGTCATTAGCGGCGATCTTTTTCGCTTGGGCTCTTGGCAAGCGACGCGCGCGGGATCACGCTATGTGAGGCTGTTATGTCAACCACCACCGGTCGGGCCGAGTCGGTGCGGAATTCACCGTGAAAGCGGGCGAACCCCTCATCGTTTCGGTGGTCGTAGGCTCTAGTCAGCCGCTGTCGGCGGGACGTGCAGGATACGACTGCTGGCCGATCCAGGCGCAGTGCATCAACTGGAACCTTCCTCTTCAAGGACTCACATGATCAAGAAATGCCTTTTTCCTGCGGCCGGGTACGGCACGCGCTTCCTTCCTGCGACCAAGGCCATGCCCAAGGAAATGTTGCCGGTGGTAAACAAGCCCCTGATCCAGTACGGGGTTGAAGAGGCACTGTCCGCCGGCCTGAGCCAGATCTCGATCGTCACCGGGCGTGGCAAGCGCTCGCTGGAAGATCACTTCGACATCAGCTACGAGCTTGAGCATCAGATTCGCAATACCGACAAGGAAAAATACCTGGTCGGCATCCGCCGCTTGATCGACGAGTGCAGCTTTTCCTACACCCGTCAGGTCGAGATGAAGGGCCTGGGCCATGCGATCCTCAGCGGCCGCCCGCTGATCGGCGACGAGCCCTTCGCGGTAGTTCTCGCGGACGATCTTTGCATCAACCTCAATGGCGACCCAGTCCTGGCGCAGATGGTCAAGCTATATAACCAGTTCCGCTGCTCCATCGTTGCGATCCAGGAAGTGCCGCCGGAAGAAACCAGCAAATACGGTGTGATCGCAGGCGAAATGATCCGCGACGACATCTTCCGCGTCAGCCACATGGTCGAGAAGCCGAAGCCGGAAGATGCACCCTCGAACTTGGCAATCATCGGTCGCTACATCCTGACCCCGGACATTTTCGACCTGATCGAGCAAACCGAACCGGGCAAGGGCGGCGAAATCCAGATTACCGATGCCTTGATGCGCCAGGCGCAAGATGGCTGCGTATTGGCCTACAAGTTCAAGGGTCAGCGCTTCGACTGTGGTAGCGCCGAGGGTTACATCGCGGCCACCAACTTCTGCTACGAGAACTTCTACCAGACCGGTAAGGCATTCTGATCGAAGCAGTCGCATGTGAGCGCAGGGCCACCTTCTGGTGGCCCTGTTCGTTTATGGCGTAGGCAAATCTTCGGCGCCAGGCCCCAACGGTTGGCCGTAGCTGAACTCGACATAGTGGCCTGCCGGATCGCGAACGCCGCAGTAGTAGCCCACTGGGTAGGGCTCATCGCGAGGCTCCCAAATCAGGCAGCCCGCCTGCCGCGCCTGTTCGGCGATGGCATCGACCGCCTCGCGGCTGGCCATGGCGAACCCGAAGTGACTGTAGTCATTGGCCGCCAGTTGACGGTCCGTGCCACCGGGCATGATCACGAAAATGAACTCGCGCTCCTTGCCCGGCTCCGCCATCCAGACGATGCGTGAGCCTTTGCCGGCCCGCTCGTGAAAGACATGCATGCCGCAGAATCGCTCGTAAAAATCGATACAGGCGTCCAGATCAGGTACGTGCAGGGCAAGATGGGTGAGGGTAGGGCGCATGCGGCACTCCTTCATGATCGACCCAGGGGCCTGGGTTATGCTGTGCGTTCTTCAAGGGAGACAACTGTACATGGCTTACGACTTCGATCTATTCGTCATCGGTGCGGGCTCCGGTGGCGTCCGTGCGGCGCGCTTCGCCGCCGGCTACGGAGCGCGCGTCGCGGTAGCCGAAAGCCGTTACCTGGGCGGCACCTGTGTCAATGTCGGCTGCGTGCCGAAAAAGCTGCTGGTCTACGGCGCGCACTACGCCGAGGACCTGAGCCAGGCGCAGGGCTACGGCTGGAGTATCGATGGCGTATCGTTCGACTGGAACACGCTGATCGCCAACAAGGACCGGGAAATCCAGCGCCTCAACGGCATCTACAAGAACCTGCTGGTCGATAGCGGCGTGACCCTGCTGCAGGCACACGCTCGGGTAACCGGCCCAAATAGCGTGGAAGTCGACGGTCAGACCTATACCGCCGAGCACATTCTCGTCGCCACGGGTGGCTGGCCCTTCGTGCCGGAGTTTCCGGGGCGTGAACATGCCATCACCTCGAACGAGGCCTTCTATCTGGAGTCGTTGCCGCGCCGGGTACTGGTCGTGGGTGGCGGCTATATCGCGGTCGAATTCGCGTCGATCTTCCATGGTTGCGACGCTGATACGACCCTCCTGTACCGCGGCGAGCTGTTCCTGCGTGGTTTCGATGGTTCTCTGCGCGAACACCTGAAGGACGAGATGATCAAGAAGGGTGTCGATCTGCAGTTCAACAGCGACATCGCCCGCATCGACAAGCAGGCCGATGGCAGCCTGCTTGCCACCCTTGAGGACGGCCGCACGCTCGAAGCGGACTGCATCCTGTATGCCACCGGGCGCCGGCCGATGCTCGATGGGCTGGGCCTGGACGCGCTGGGCGTTACGCTGGATTCACGCGGTTTCATCGCCGTGGATGAGCAGTTCCAGACGTCGATCCCATCGGTCCTCGCCATCGGTGACGTGATTGGCCGCGTACAGTTGACGCCTGTGGCGCTGGCCGAAGGCATGGCGGTCGCGCGCCGACTGTTCCGCCCGGAGGAGTATCGCCCGGTGGATTACAACTGCATCGCCACGGCGGTGTTCAGCCTGCCCAACATGGCAACCGTCGGGCTTACTGAAGAGCAGGCGCGCTTGCAAGGGCACAAGATCAAGCTGTTCGAGAGCCGGTTCCGCCCGATGAAGCTCACCATGACAGGCAGCCTGGAGCGCAGCTTGATGAAGCTGGTCGTGGATGCGGAGACCGATCGGGTACTCGGGTGCCACATGGCCGGGCCCGACGCTGGCGAGATCATGCAGGGCTTGGCTGTCGCGATGAAGGCCGGCGCGACCAAGCGTGTTTTTGACGAAACCATGGGTATTCACCCAACCGCCGCCGAAGAGTTCGTCACCATGCGCACGCCGACCGGGTTCTGACCAGGGGCAGGGGAGTGGGGCGGTAATGCCGCCCCGGTTGTCAATGATGTGCGTGCGTCGAGCCGCCGGTGTCCGGCGCCTGGTCGCGGATGGTCACTTCCGTCTCGATTTCGCCCGCGTCACGGAAGATTAACGTCAGCGGAAACTGCTCGCCGGCCACCAGCGGTGCGTTCAGGTTGAACAACATCACATGATTGCCGCCGGGCTTGAACTGCACGTCGCCGCCGGGCGGAACGGTTACACCGTCGATCCGCTCCATGCGCATCAAGTCGCCCTCATGAATATGCGCATGCAGCTCGGCCTTTTCAGCGCGCGGCGTTTTTACGCCGATCAGCCGGTCTTCGGCATCGCCGGGATTGTGCAGTGTGAAATAGACCGCACCTGTCGGGGCAGTGGGCGGCATCGCACGGGACCAGGCCTGACTGGCCTCGAGGTGCATCGAGGAGTGGGCGTGCTGATGATCGTCGGCCGATGCGTTCAGCCAGACGGTTGCGAGCAAAAGGGTGGTAGCCAGGCGCGACAACATGTAGATCTCCGGTAGCGGTAGACAAGGCCGGAACGATAGCACGGGCGATTGCCACTATGACCCGCGGCCCTGAGCGATGGAACCTGCACGGCTGACGCGTTTCTGTTTGAATGAGGCCCATAGAACCCACCGGAGATGCATCGCCAAAATGGAACGCAGTCGTTGGAGCCGCCGATTGCTATCAGGCGGAAACGAGCCCGATCCGCGGTTCACCCTCGCCAATGAACGAACCTTTCTCGCCTGGATCCGGACATCCCTCGCGTTGCTGGCCGGCGGCGTTGCGGTCGAAGCGTTCGCTGGCGGAATCTTCGTGCTGGAAATTCGCAAGGTGCTTTCGATCTCGTTGCTGCTGCTGGCGATGTTCATCAGCTCGACGGCCTGTGTTCGCTGGCTGGCCATCGAGCGTGCTATCCGCCACCAGGGGCCATTGCCGTTCCCATTGCTGATCCCGATTCTTTCGATCGGCGGCACGCTGGTAACGTTGATCCTGATCGCCTACATCGTGCTGCGAAGCTGATCATGCACATCTCGTTTCGCCGACGGCTGCAGCCGAAACCCGCGCCACCACCCTTACACGAGGACCCCGGCCTGCAGCCCGAGCGCACGTCATTGGCCTGGGGGAGGACGCTTTTGACGCTGATTACCGTCAGCGCACTGTTCCTGCGCTGGATGCCGTACCACGGGGCGTTCGTCGGTTCGCTCGTGGCGCTCTCGCTGCTGACGGCGCTGGGCATCTGGCTCACCCAGCAGCGGCGCTATAACCGCAGTGCCAGCGGCCTCAAGAGCGGCCGCATCCAGGCGGACCTGGTGTCCGTCATCTGGCTGGGCGTTGCCGTTGTAGCATTGAGCGTCCTCGGGCTCTATACCGTACTGTTTCTGCCTATCGCATCTTGATGGCAACCGATTTTCCACAGAGGTTTTGAATGACCACAGCCAACCAGCAATTCGCCAGCGACAACTATTCAGGCATCTGCCCGGAAGCCTGGGAGGCCATGGCTCGTGCCAATCAGGGGCATGACCGGGCCTATGGCGATGATCAATGGACTGTACGCGCAGCCGACCATTTCCGCCAACTGTTCGAGACCGACTGTGAAGTCTTTTTCGCATTCAACGGCACGGCGGCCAACTCGCTGGCCTTGTCATCGCTTTGCCAGAGCTATCACAGCGTCATTTGCGCTGACATCGCCCACATCGAAACCGACGAATGCGGCGCGCCGGAGTTTTTTTCCAACGGCTCGAAACTGCTCGTTGCGCGCTCCGAGCAAGGCAAGCTGACGCCGACATCGATCCGCGAAGTCGCGCTCAAGCGCAAGGACATCCACTATCCCAAACCTCGCGTGGTGAGCATCACCCAGGCAACCGAGATCGGCACCGTCTACCAACCTGATGAGCTCAAGGCAATCAGCGAAACCTGTCGTGAATTGGGGCTACATCTACATATGGATGGCGCGCGCTTCGCCAATGCCTGCGCACACCTGAGCCTGTCGCCAGCAGAACTGAGCTGGAAAGCGGGCGTCGACGTTCTCTGTTTTGGCGGCACCAAGAACGGCATGGCGGTTGGCGAAGCCATCCTGTTCTTCAACCGCGACCTCGCAGAGGATTTCGAGTACCGCTGCAAACAGGCGGGCCAGCTGGCTTCGAAAATGCGCTTTCTGTCGGCGCCTTGGGTCGGGCTGCTCGAAGGCAACGCCTGGATGAAATACGCCGAGCACGCTAACCAATGCGCGCAGCTCCTGGCCTCGTTGATCCAGGACATCCCGTACGTAGAGTTGATGTTCCCAGTGCAGGCCAACGGCGTATTCGTGAACATGCCGCCGCTGGCTCTCGAAGCACTCAAGAGCCGCGGCTGGATGTTCTACACGTTCATTGGTGTTGGCGGTGCGCGCTTCATGTGCTCGTGGGATACCAGCGAAGAGCGCGTCCGCCAGCTTGCAGGCGACATTCGCGACGTGGTGATGCAGCATCGCGTTGCCTGAGCCGAAGGAGGAGTCGGTGCGTGGCGGATCGAGTCACGCACCGTTTACACATGACGTTAGCAGCCAGCTGCAGCGATACGAGGCATAGAGCAGGCCAGTAACGGGCGGTACCTGGGAATCAAGGGACTGCCATCCATATATTCTATTTAACATAATATAGATTATGCGAAATTATGCATTGGCGGTACTGGCCGTTCCTCTGATGTCGGTTTAACTAAATGGCTGGAATTTTCACATTAACGACAGGAATGCTTTTGGCTCAAGCACTTGGCGCCATTTCTTCTCATGTCATCTGCAGTAATTCCTGCAATTAACATGAAAAATCGGCTGAGGGCTTTCGAGAAGCTTTAGTGCGGTCAGTCACCATTGGCGCCAATTTTAGTCAATAAATCGGAGAACGCCGTACCGCTGTGGTTACAAGCCTTTTTCTGCACAGAATCCAGCCTAGGACGGACTTTGCGTCACGCTGCCATAGCGATTTTTTGCATCGCTAGAACGTTCAGGTGGCTAACAGGGACGTTGATTTGTGCCCTGAATGGCAACGTGCTTATAAAAAGAAACGCATTGCCATCTGAAAAGTCATAGAAAATTACAGCGGCGTCCTTTTTCCCTTTGATTTCTTTGAGGTTTTATAAATAAAGTCACTAAACGAGAGAGAAAGCACAGGTGAACCGTCAGTCTGACTTTCAGCTAGCGTGGCGTTAATCGCTCCTGCTCGGGAGCGATAAGCGCGGCAGATGTGGATACGCTGATCCAGGCCTTCAAGCAGTGCATGCCGAATAGTTGTTTGTTGGCCCCTCGGATTTCTTGCGATACACCGGTGCCAATTGCCATAGGCTGGATAAGCTCACACCCACCTAGCTTGGCAATGCTTCGGTTAGGGCTTTGCCTGTCGTCGCGTTCAGGGGTTTGTAGCTGCATCTAGACGGGCTTAAGGTCGCCCGTTCACACACCTGCTCGGCCTGAATGCCTTGCTTAGGCTCAAATGCCGGGAACAGCCAAGGAGTCGCTTACCGAATGTTCGCACGGGCCTATGGCATCTTGGTTAAGACCGCGAAAGTCAACCAGCATAGCGTCATCCAGACGCAATATCCGATAATCACCAGACCCGGATATTGCAGAGATGCGCTGAAAGCGTCAGCTTATACACCCCCAGTTAACTCCGTCCGGATCATTAACCAGTATGTCGCAGCGCCCACAGCCACTTTTTGAGACCTTTGAGCGCTTCCAAGGACTCAACTTTCTACACCTGCGTGGCGAACTGCCTCTGGTGCGCGACTTCCTTTTGGGTTTTCCTGGGGAGCTTCAGGCCACTGAGGGATATATGGCAGTCAGAGGCTTTCTGAAGTCCTACGTAGGCAACGAAGCCACGTTCAACTCCTATCGAACGCACGCCGAGCGGCTTCTATTGTGGTCACTTTTGTTGGCTGGTAAGCCTCTTCTGGCGTTGAGGCGCCGCGATGCCGAGGCCTTCATGGACTTCTGTCTAAACCCACCTGCTGACTGGGTGGGGCCGGTAGTTAAATCGAGGTTTTTACGTACTGGCGGCAGGAAGCCGCTGGAAACGGACAGTTTTACGATCAACCAAGACTGGCGTCCGTTCACCTATACAGTCGCTAAGCGGGAGCGCAAAATCGCGGCGGAATCCGCGGCCCCCCTTCCCTCACGAGTCTATCGGATGTCGCAGGGTTCCGTCGGTCAGGTGTTTGCTGTGTGTGGCAGTTTTTTCCAACACGCCATCGATGAGGGACTGACTGAGGTCAACCCGTTTCGCGCAGTGAAGCAAAAGTCGATCTACAAGCAACGCAATACGGTGGATATCGCTTCTCGCTCGTTGACCCAGCTGCAATGGAGCTACGTGATCGAAACCGCTGAGCTAATGGCTGCGGAGGATGCGTTGTATGAGCGAACATTGTTTATTGTTGCCACCTTGTTTTCTATGTACCTGCGGGTCTCCGATCTAGTCGGACGCGATAACTGGACGCCAACGATGGGCGATATTCGTCGCGACAGCATGGGGAACTGGTGGTTTCATGTGGTGGGCAAAGGCAACAAAGCTGCGAAAATTAGCGTCCGGGATGATTACATCCACGCCTATCTGGTGCGCTACCGTGTGCACCTCGGGCTTCCTCCCCTGCCCTCCGCTCATGAGAGCACTCCGCTAATTGGTTCACTTAAAGGTCGAGCTGGGCTTTCTGACCGCCATATTCGATTGTTGCTACAGGAACTGTTTGATGGTTCGTTGGCGCGCATGTCTGAAGAAGGCTGGAGCGATGACGAGATTGATCAGCTGCGCTCGGCGTCGTTGCATTGGTTGCGCCATACATCCGCCACTTTCGACGCACCGCACCGTGACATGAAGGATCTCCAGGCCGACCTTCGTCACAACAGTATGAGTACCACCCAGAATATCTATCTGCCCTATTAGCTTTTAGTCACGTTTTTCGATTTGCAGTCGAGCCCTTGCAGTTACTGGCTTTCCAGCCTGTTCAGCATGATTTTTCTTCTCAATCCTGTGTCAGAGCAGAACTTTTAGTTAGCTTTTGCTGATTTTGGGTCAAATTTAGGCTCCAAAACTTAACTTTTTCGAAGTGTTCCTGTGATCGCTCCTGCCAGGTATCGCCAGCAGATTTCTTCTCATGAGACAGCAAATAAAGTTCCTCTTAGCGGCTAACGGAAATCATCGAGGCGCTGAACGATATTTTCGGTGCTGAGGTGAGCGATAAAGATCAGCTGCAGTTCCTCACCGGCATCGCCAATCGCATCAGCCGTCAGGAAGATGTGATGGCCCAGGTGAACAACCACTCGGTCGAACAGGTGATGCATGGTCTGTTTCCCAAGCGGGTTCTCGACACCGTGCTCGATGCCATGACCGACAATGAAAAGATGTCGCTGGAAGTGCTGGATAACGAGACCAAGAGCCGCGCGTTTGCCCTGGTGATTTTGAAGATGCTGACGCAGCAGGCTGGGCTGGGACAAGGTAATAGCGGTGCGGCTGTCTGACCGCATTACGTGCTCGGGTTAGATTTCAGACGGCTTTGGCAGAAGGCTTGGAGGGTCGCAGGCGAGTTCGCCTGCGATGCTGTAGAGCTTCTCGACGGTGATGTTGACTTCGCCGCGCTCGATCCGTCCTACGTAGCTGCGGTCAATGCTGCACGCCAGCGCCAATGCATCCTGGGATATCCGGCAGGCCTTCCTCTGCACCCGGATGCGTTCCCCTAACGCTTTCGCCAACTTATCCATGACCGTCTCAATTCAACTTGAGGCGGCACTATCGTGCGTTTGCGGATGCACAGACCACGGATTATAATCCGCATTTCTCGCGCTAACTCTTCTGGTGCCTCAATGAAATCGGCATCGTTTATCTTCGACAGGCGTCTGTATGAGCTGCTTCAGGAGCCAGGGCGTACAACGTTTACGACCCGTGAATTGCGCGATGCCTATGCCGCTCGCCTGAGTGGCACACATTTCCGTATCGCCGATGTGCGTCGCTATGTGTATGAGCAGATTCGTCGATTAGTGCGCGCGGGCTGGGTTCTGCCGGACGAGGATCGTCGTATTCGAGGGCAGGTCTACCACCTGCAGCCGATTCCGACGCATCTGCAACTTGAGCTGATCGACAACGGTTTTGAGGACAGCCTTATGGCTGCCGGAGTGCCCGCACCAGGCACGGCAGTACACGACGTGGAAGCTTTGCCGCTTAAGTCGTCAGCCAATACGGATTTGCAGTTGGAGGCGCTCCACAAGGAAATCCGCTTGGACTTTCTCACTTCAATGGGCGAGGCAGAGCGATTCAAACTGCTTCTGGACGAGATGGCGCATTTACGGGACAAGGTTGAAGGTGTAGTGGTCAACCCATCCCGGACAGTGGGTTAAGTTTCTCTTCGGCCACCGCAGGTGGTAGTCCACCGTTGAATTGATGCGGTCTGATCCAGTTGTAGCGGTGCATCAGGTAGTGGCTGATGTCCCGCTGAGCTTCCTGTGCTGTCAGGTAGCCAGTTGCCGGAATCCATTCTGACTTCAAGCTGCGAAACAGGCGCTCCATCGGCGAATTGTCCCAGCAGTTTCCTCGGCGGCTCATGCTCTGCTGCATCCGGTAGCGCCATAGCCGCTGCCGGAACAAGCGGCTGGCGTACTGGCTGCCCTGATCCGAATGGAACAGCACCTGCTGTGGCCTGCCGCGCTGCTCGTAGGCCATATCGAGGGCTTTGATTACCAGCTCGGCATCCGGTTTGGCGGAGAACGCCCAGCCAACCACCCGACGCGTGTGCAGATCCAGCACTGTGGCCAGGTAATGCCAACGACCTTGCGCCCAGACGTAGGTGATGTCGCCGCACCACACTTGGTTCGGGTTCTGGACAGCGAAATCGCGGTTCAGTCGATTCGGGATATCCGGGCGCTCAACCGTGGCCTGCTTGTAGGCGTGCGAGCCCGGCTGCTTGCTGACCAGCCCCAACTCACGCATCAGTCGACGCACACGGAAACGGCCAATCGTCACGCCGTCCCCGCGCAGCATACCCAGGATGCTTCGGCTGCCAGCCGAGCCTCGGCTTTGGCTAAACAACTCGTTGACCCGACTACGTAGCGCGACGCGACGAACATCGACACGGCGACGTCGAAGGCGATGGGCGTAGTAGCAAGACCGCGCCACATCGAAGGCTGAACAGACCACTTCTACCGGCTCCTGCTCACTCAACTGGTCTATCAGCGCGTACGATCGAGTTCGTCCGACATCAAGAGAGCGGTAGCCTTTTTTAATATCGCTTTCTCCCGCTCCAGCCGATTGATCCTGGCCTCTAGCTCCTGGATCTTCTGTTGCTCGGGTGTCAGCGCTTTGCTCTTTGGGGTAACGCCCTGGCGCTCGTCTTGGAGTTGTTTCACCCAGCGGCGTAATGCCGAGTCCACGACGCCCAGCGAACGGCAGGCCTCAATATGGCTGTAGCCCTGATCTATCACCAAGGCAGCTGCCCCTCGTTTGAACTCGGCGGAAAACGTACGTCGTTGCTTGCTCATCGAACACCTCTTAAGGGCGAGGATTTTCGCCTAAATCGGTGTCCGGGATCAGTAGACCACTACAAGGTGATTACCTTGAAGCAAGGGATCGCAGTTCTCGCCTCTTGGGGCATCTGCGCGCCATCGAAAAGACCCTCAAAACGCTCGCTGCACCACGATGAGCAGCTCGCTACGGAGCTGGCAGAACAGCTGCATCACCAGGGCGTTGGAGCACTTCACCGTCACGCCGCACTTCTTCTGCCAGGCAACGCCGGGAGCCGGAAAGACGCGCATGGCTGCAGAACTGGCCAGCCGACTGCTTGAGCAGGACAGAATCGATTTGGTGCTGTGCTTTGCGCCGTCCTGCCAGGTCGTGGAGGGTTTTCGTTCGACCTTTGCGGCTGTGCTAGGCAGGCGTCTCGACGGCCAGATAGGTGCCGTGGGCGCGGCTTATACCTATCAGGCTATGGAATACCGTGATGAGGGATTCTGGCAGCTTCTTGATGACTACCGGGTGTTCGTGGTCTTCGATGAGATCCACCATTGCGCCGGCCACGATCCGCTGCTCAGCAATGCCTGGGGGCAGCAGATACTGCATCGGATACAGGATCGGGCTGCCTTCACGTTGGCCCTGTCTGGCACGCCCTGGCGTTCGGACGACAAGGCCATCGCATTGGCTCGCTACTCTTCGCCCGAGGGGCATTTGATCTGTGATTACCGTTATGGCTTGAAAGATGCCGTTGCCGACGGCGTGTGCCGATCACCTCGCATTGTGTTGCTCGACAATCAGAAGGTGAAACTTACGGAAGAGCTTGGTGCGGATAGCTCTGTCAGGCTGTTTCCCAGCATCGCCAAGCTTTTGGGGGAGTCACCTGTCACCTATGAGGAACTGCTGCGTCATGACGAGGTGATCAATCCAATCCTCGATCTTGGCTGCAGCAAGCTGAACGAGCTACGCCAGATTAAACCTGATGCCGCTGGTTTGGTGGTGGCCACAGACATCGAACACGCCCAGCAAGTTGCACTGGCTCTGGAAACTATGGGTGAAGAGTGCCGCATCGTGACCAACAAAACCCCGGATGCGCAGCAGGTTATCAATGCATTCCGGAGCAGCGCCTGCCGCTGGATTGTAGCCGTCGGAATGATCAGCGAAGGCACTGACATTCCCCGCCTGCAAGTGTGCTGCTATCTCAGCCGTATCCGCACCGAGCTGCATTACCGGCAAGTGCTGGGGCGGGTACTGCGACGCACAGGTAAGTTGGATGGCCAAGCATGGCTATTTATGCTGGCGGAGCCGACGCTTCAGGGATTTGCGGAGCGGATTGCGGATGACCTGCCGGATGACTTGGCTGTTTTGAGGGATGTGCAGATACCTAGTTTCACTCCAGACTCTAGGCCTGAACCAATGGGGGCTTTAGGGCATGTCGAAGATATCGACAGTGCTGGGTTGGGTAGCGCGGAACCGAGCATTGGGTCGCAGGCTTCGAACATCGTTTCGCTGGGTGGCTTTGCAATTGAGCCCGCTTACCAGGTCAGCTTTTCCCAGCATTACCGGCAACAGCTACTGGCTTGTTTTTGATGCTCAGCCAGTCGAGGCTGATCAAATGATACCGGTTGCGTGACTCCATCACCTGCCGGTGCCGCGTGGAACGTAATCATGAGGTGCGTATGGAGATTAAGTCGCAGGCATTGGTTGATGTCGTTGAGGATGTGATCTGCGACGTGTGCCTATCTGGAACGCTTACCCCCGGCTATGGCCTCCAATACGGCAAGCTTGAAGCCCAATGGGGATATGGATCACAGCATGACGGAGAGCACTATCGGGTGCATCTCTGCGAGCCCTGCTTCTTCGGGGTACTGAGTGGATTGCGTCGGGAGCGTATGGTCAATGGCATGTTCGATGATGAGCAGCCATTTGCTTCTGAAGATTTTGGTCTGGTCAGCAAAGACAACTACTGGGGAAAGAACCCATTGTTGGGTTGAAAATCCACCAGCCACCACGTCGAATCGCGGACCGGTTAGGGGTAAGCGCGCGGCTTGCCCGACTGGTCTCGTAGACTGGAATAACTGAATCAGGAGGAGGTAGCCACATTGACCCTGCCACATGAAAGAACCCGGAGTGTCATCAAGACCGAAGCCTTTCTTCGCGAGCTCTCTCGTAACACCGAGCTACCTGATGACATTCGTAGCTATGCGAAAAGCTTACTTAGGCACTACCCGTCCGCCGATCAGATTTTCTCGCTGGGGCGCCTCGAAGAGTGCCTGGTAAATGATGCGAAAGATGATGAATATTGGCGAAGGGTGATTGCGTTCCATCAGCCGCTCTTCAGCTCGTCGTTTGACTTCACGCTCTAGGCGTGAACGCTGCGATGCTCAGCACTGATCAAGCCCAGTCGGTATCCGTCCGTATTGCGCAACGGGTCAAGCGCCTACCTAAAGGGCAGCCTTTCAGCATCAGCCGTTTCAGAGGGTTTGGAACGAAAAACGCCGTATCCAAAGCAATAGCTCGACTGGTCAACCGAGGCGAGCTCGAACGGGTGTATCGCGGGATTTATATGCGCCCGAAACCTGGACGTTACGTTGCCAGGGCTCGTCCCAATCCCTGGAAATTGCTTAGCCTGATTACCAGGCAGAAGCGCTTGTCTCTTCAAATCCATGGCGCCAATGCAGTCAGGAAGTTTGGGCTCAGCACCCAGATGCCGCTCATCCCAATCTATTACACCAACGGAGCCAGCCGTTCAATATTCATAGGGAAAGCGGAGATCCGGCTGATACATGCGGCCCCTATGGTCATGCAGCATTCAGGGACTGAGGTGGGGGTGGCTATAAGTGCTCTGTATTATCTCGGTAAAGGCGGCTCAACTCCGGAATGCATTACAGCGATCAAAAAAGGACTCAGACGTGAAGACTTAGTCAAATTGCTGGCCCGCAAACTGCCGAAATGGATGCGCACGGCGTTGGAAGCGAAATAGCGAAATCGCTACATTGCGAGCCGCAGGGTAGGGCTGTAAGAATCAATGATCATAAGCGGCTGGCGACAGATATTTTGATCACCGATCACCGATCACCGATCACCGATCACCGATCACCGATCACCGATCACCGATCACCGATCATTTTATGATCAACCTCGGCGTCTCCTAACGAATTCTGAGCACTCCAGCCCGGCCATGCTCCTGGGATTTCGCCAAGCAACGCGCACGTTGAATTTCAGCTGAGGTTTTTACACAGCCTGGGCCGGAAGCTGCCTCTGTGGAGTTCAGCTTTCGGCCAGGAGCTGCCTGTCATACCCTTGTTGATCTAGCCAAACCTGCTCACGCGAAGCCTTCTTTGAACCGAGTGGGCATTGGAAGTAGCACGTGATATGGAAAACGAGCGCCCACCGATGCAAACAACCACAAGTGCGCATCGGCCAGTAATTTCAGTAACTGTGAGGCTTCATAGGATGGAAGAATTGGCTCACCTGCAGCTGGCGCTGCATACGCTTACCGCTGGCACGCTGATGCCCATTCGAGAGGCCAGGCGGCAGAATAAGAACTTCAGATTCTCGAACTTTATCCTAGCTCGTGTTCGTACGTATAACATCATCACAACGGTTGGCTGAAGCAGTCGAGGAGCGCCGGATCACGGCGCTCCGTAAACACTCTCAAAATTTAATGGCGTAACTCAGCATCACGCGATTTTCATCTGCTCCCCGCGCGTAGGTCGAACGGTTAGTCGCGTTTCTCCAGCGCATGCTGACATCCTTTAGCGGTCCGCTCTGGACTACATATGTAATGTCTGTGGTGCGCTCCCATTCACGACCTTCCTCACCGGCTGCACGCAGGGCAGCGGCCTCAGGTGTCGCGATATTTTCGGGGTCGACGTTATCGCCCTTGACGTAACGCAGCGTGAACGTAAGACCAGGAATGCCAACCGCCGCGAAGTTGTAGTCGTAACGGGCGTGCCAGGCGCGCTCGTTTTGCAGGGCGAAGGTACTGACTTGTTGTTCACTAAACAGGTAGGTATCGCTTCCACCAACGTAGGCATAGGCGGTATCCCCTGAGACTTTCTGGTAGCCACCGCTGATGCGGTGCCCGCCAAGCGAATAGCCCACCAGGCTGCTGATCACCCGGTTATCTACTTCGCCGATCCGTTCGGCTCCGGCTTCTTCGGCTGTGAAGTAACGGAGCTCGGTAAAGACGGCCGAGTCCTCGCTAAGCGGTACCGCATACTTGAAGCCCATAAACGTGCGCTGGTAGAAGTCTTCCAGCTCACTGGCATGCAGGCTGAGCTGCATCTTGGCCATCGGTTCAAAGTCGACGCCGCCATAAGTGTAGCTGTCGCTGGTAGCAGAGCCGGAATAGGCCCCGATCTGCGACATGGTCGTGAGGTCTTCGGAATTGGTCGAGTCGCGCTGTTTTACCTCGCCTACCTGACCCAGATGGAAGGTGAATTTGTCCAGATCGCGCGACGTCAGCTGCGCGCCTGTCCAGATTTGCGGGAACAACCGGCTGCTATTGGAAGCTAGCAACGGAAGCGAGGGGCTAAGACCGCCAACAAACAGCTCAGTCTCCCCAATGCGTGCCTTGGCGGTCAGCGACAGTTTGGAGTATTCGTCTTCGGCACGGCCGTCGCCGCCTCTCGGCAGAAGACCAGTACCGGTGCGGTCGGGGCTCGAATCGAGCTTGACGCCGAGCATGCCCATGGCATCGACGCCGAAGCCGACTGTGCCCTCGGTATAGCCGGATTGGAGGTTGAGAATGAAACCCTGAGCCCATTCCTCACGCTTGCTCTGGCCCACGCCGTCGCGAAAATCTCGACTGAAATAGTAGTTCTGGGTGGACAGGCTGCCCTTCGCATCACCGACGAAGTCGGCAAAGGCAGGCGGCATGAACACCACGGATGAGGCCAGCAAAATACCAGTAATTGGTAAAAACGCTTTTGTTGTCATTGTCATGCAACCCTTTTTTATTGTTGGTAGCCCACTCGGGGACGCGGCTGCCCGCCTTCATAGTCCCGAAAGCAGGCGTATATATCTGAGAAGCCAAACAAACGAGCTGTCGAACCCAGTCTTATTCGGACACTGCGCTCACAACTGCAACGGATTGAAAGGAAGCTAGGTCTGCCTCAGCTATTGCAATCAAACAGCTGGAGCTGACGGTCGATAACATCGACCCATATGCAGAAAACCATGCCACCAGTTAACTGGTTAGTTAGATACTCCTAAAACCAGGTCGGGCAGACCGGTGGAAAGAACTGGAATGAAAGTAAGTAAGCCAAGGACTACCAAACCTGTCAGAAAGAAAACAAATACCCCGCGGGTGCCTTCTTCAATACTGACGCCACCAATTTTTGAGGCCAGCGCTAAAACTATTCCAATCGGGGGCGTAATCAAACCCAGACAGAGGTTGACCGTAACAATCACGCCGAAGTGCACCGGATCGATTCCCAGCGTCATGGCGACCGGGAACAGTACGGGCAACAACATAACCTTCGCCGCATTAACCTCCATAAATGTGCCAACAAACAGGAGGATCACATTCAGCACCAAGAGGAACAGCAACGGTGAATGAATGGTTCTTCCGATCCAGTCGGCCATTAGCGTTGGCGCCTGGCTGTAAGAAAGGAGCCAGGCGAACAGCGAGGCCGCCGCCAAAATTACCATCACCGATGCGGTCATTCTTACGCTGCTGCGTACCGCCGCAACTAATGATGAAAATGTTAACTCACGGTATATCAACGTACTTACCAATAGCGCATAGAGCACCGCCAGTACGGAAGCCTCGGTAACCGTAAATATGCCGAGACGGATGCCTGCAAGAATCAAGACAGGCATCATCAATGCTGGAAGTGCTTTGATCAGGTAATTAAATACTTGGCGCATAGGAACAGCTGAAGCCGTCGGATAGCATCGCCGCCTAGCTATAACATATGCTGTGATCATCAACGCCAGCGCCCACAAAAGCCCGGGAACCACGCCGGCCACAAACATCCGAACCACGGATTGGTCAGTAATATATGCGTACACAATCCAAGCGATCGAGGGGGGGATGAGTGGGGAAATAGGCGAAGAAGCAGCTGTAATACCTATCGAGAATTTCAGGTCATAACCGGATTTGACCATCGCCGGAATGTATGTCCGTCCCATTGCGCTTGTATCAGCCACGGCTGAACCAGATACGCCACCGAACAGAAGCGAAGAAAAAACGTTACTGATCGCAAGCCCTCCGGTAAAACGGCCCACGAGAGCATTCGCCAGATCTATCAGACGTTGGCTTATACCGCCCGCCACCATAAGCGAACCGGCCAGCAAAAAGAACGGGATGGCCATAAGCGAAAAACTGTCCATACCGGCAAAGATTCGCTGAGGGATAATCACGGGATTGATGCCTTCGAAAAGGACAACAGCAGAGCAACTTAAAATGATTGCGTAAGCGACAGGCAAACCTATGGCAACCAGCACTACCAACGCCAGCGTCAGAAGAAGGAGAATAATTTCAATGTCCATACCGTGGCCCCTTCACAGTCACACGATGTTTAACGCACTCCTCGTTTCGCGCTAATAGCAGCACTATCGCTATGATCACGGCGCCTGCAGGAATAGCTAAATATGGATAGCTCATGGGAACGCCTAGTCCAGAAGAGCTTGTTCTTCCACCAATTTCCACGAGGGTCGCTCCGTGATAGCCCAGCAATGCGCACATCAATAACGTGAACATGTCCCGTACAAAAAGGCACACCGACAAAAGACGTGGTGGCAAACGATCTATCACATAGTCAACGGTAATGTGCCCTCCTTTCTCCTTCATCAGGGAAGCAGAACCGAGCATCGTTAGCCAAACTAAGAGATAGCGGGACAGTTCAGCAGACCAGAAGTTGGGAGCATTCAATATGTACCGAGCGAAGACTTGGTAGCCTGTCGCGACGAGCATCACAAGCAGTAATGCCATACATAAATAATCCAGCAGGCCGACCAGCCGGTCCGCGAACGAATTTACCTTATTCATTGTTCTTCTCCGGAACGATGGAGGAACGGCAGGGCATACTTCGCACCGCCGTGGTTGAATGCCTCACTCAGCTGCGGAGATTCGTTCGACCCATGGTGCAAGATCAGGAAATTGATTCTTTAGAGGTTCCAACTTGGCCCGGAAAGCGGCGAGGTTTGGACGAATAACTTTCACACCCTTCTCAACCAACGTCTTTTCATAAGAGTCGGCTTCACGCAGTGCTTCCTCGCTGCCCCAAGACATAGCTTTCTCCCCTTCCTCGGTCAGGATCTTCTGCAGCTCGGGCGAAAAAGTTTCGAAACGCTTGCTATCGAATATGAAGGTATAAGCGCTATAAACGTGCCCGGTCATCACCAGATAGTCCGCCGCTTCGTAATAACGCGAGCGTATATGCGCTTCAAGCGGGTTCTCTACGGCGTCGATAATGCCTTGCTGAAGTCCTGTATAAACTTCGCTGGAGCCCATCGGTACCGGACTGGCACCTAACATGCTCCAGGTCTTGCGATAAATTTCGATTTCTGGCACACGAATCTTCAGGCCCGACAGATCATCAACCGATTCGATAGGACGCTTGGAAGCCAGCTCTCGCGCTCCACGAAATCCCGCGCCGACCAGTTGAAAGCCTGTCGCCGAGCGGAGGTCCGAGTACAAATCTTCGCCGACCGGCCCGTTCATGACCCGCTGAAAATGCCCAGCATCCTTGAACAAGTAAGGATAGGATTCGATTGCGGCCAGCGGTGAATATGGGTCCAGTGAGGCAATTACCGTCTGGACAATGTCGTTTGTGCCGAACTGCAGGGCCTCGAGACTTTCTCGAACACTGCCGGTGGTACCGGAATGCGAAATGACAATGCGCACTTTCCCTTCAGTTCGCTCATTTACCGTTTTGGCAAATTTATCGGCTACCTTGTACCAAAGGGTATTGGTTGATTCGATCGTAGCAAGCTGTAGCGTTTGCTTTTCGATGGCATAGGAAGCTTGCGCCGCCACCAGTAAGACGGCCGCCGAGAGCGCAGTATGCAGGGAAAGGCGGGGCTTGAGAGTCCGCAGAATCGCATTCATGTCGTCACCATTTTTATATTTGGAATCAGGCTTAGCTGGTACCGGACACAACGGCCGTGCGGCCTCAGGTACAGCTCCATAGTAAAAAACGTCTTCAGGCTGGGAAAAGTGAGGATATTTGACCCTTGCCATCGTCAAAATTGACCTCAATGGTCGGCCGGTCGACTCAAGCGTCAGCCGCCGGACATTAGGTTTCGGCCGAACTTAGGCCTCGAGTTCGGACTGGCTGATTAGGACCCCATCAGCATCGGCATAGAGCCATTCGCCTGGCTGAGCAGAACAGCCGTTGATATTCAACTCAATATTAGAAGCGCCACCTCTATCGTTTCGCGAGCGTACCGGCCAAGTTCCGCCTGCTCTAAGGCCAATGGATACGGTCCCTAATTCATGCACATCGCGAACGTTGCCGTGAACTACGACACCCATCCAACCGTTACGCTGCGCCAACTGGGCAAGATTTCCTCCTAGCAGGGCCTCAGGGTGACCGTCAGAGTCGATAAGCAGCACTCGGCCGCGCCCCGGTTCAGCAAGCATTTCTCGAATCTCACCATTGCACCCATGTGCGCGGAGAGTGGCCAAAGGACCAGAGAAACACTCTGGGCCTCCGAAACTCAGCCAGCAGCCTGGCAAAACTCGGAGCGTGCCCTCGGATAGATGCGTTTCATGGCTGTCGCAAATATCTGCAGTACGAACCACCATCAGAGCGCCTCCGTGCCAACGCTCGCGCGCAAGTCATCGAAACTGGCCAATCTGCCAAGCAACGCGCTCGAAGCTACAGTATATGGGCTTGCGAGCCAGACCTGACCCGGTCCGGATCGCCCCGGGAAGTTGCGATTAATGGCGCTGACGGTGACCTCATCGGCGCGTGTCGACGAACCGGGACCACAATTCGCGCAAGCGCCACATCCTGGCATGATTAGCTCCACACCCAACCTTTCGAAAGTCTCTAGGTAGCCACGATCAACGCAGTAATCACGAACTGCAAGCGTTCCGAACTGCAGATAAAGGCGGGTATTGCCGGCTAGTCGCAAACCGTTCCGCAGCCCCCAGGCGAGCACCTCATGGTAACAGTCGAAATCCTCACGCTTGCCCGCAGTACAAGAGCCGCCGTAAGCGATATCCACTGGCACCTTCTCGCTCAGCTCGCTCAGGGCTATGCCGTTGCCGGGATCACCGGGCGCAGCCACCATTGGCGAGAGCCGGTTGCAGTCGATAACGATGCGTTCTTTGTAATCGGCCTCCGCATCGCTGTACATCCAGCCCTCCAGCGCGACGGTGACACCGCGTCGCTCCCGCAGGAAATCTACGGTCTTTTGATCGGGTTCGACGATCCCGGTAAATCCGCCGAGCTCAGCTACCATGTTGGTAAGCGTGGCCCGCTCATCGATGGACATCTCTCGCACAGCTTGTCCGGCGTACTCGAAAACCGCACCAAGCGCATGCCCCTGGCGAATCGGTTCGGTGCGAAGCAGCTCAAGAACAATGTCCTTCGCGGTGACCCCGAACGGTAGATGGCCCTCCAGCTCAACCCTGATAGTCTCTGGCATCCGGCAGCGTATGAAGCCAGTCGCCCAGCTGTTTGCTATGTCAGTTGCGCCCGCGCCAAAAGCCAAACAGCCCAAGGCGCCGGAATGTGGTGTATGCGAATCCGTACCCACAACGACTTGTCCAGGTAGCGCGTACTGCTCGGTTATCAGAGCATGGCAGATGCCTTCTGATCCGCTCTGGCCTTTGAGAGCGCCATGAGACAGGACCGGATACCGTCTGACGAAATCATCGTGCGCTGATGCAAGCCCCCCCACAGCTGCAAGCAGGTTGTCACGGACGTGCGGATAGCTCTGTTCGGCAAGAATCAGGTGATCCTGAAAAGCGATAATCTCGTGAGGCCGGGCAAGCTCGACGCTCGGGCCAAAGGCTTCGTGCATGAAGTGGGCGCACATGCCCGTGAAGTAATCATGACTGAAGCGCCAGTCGGCTGAGAGGAATAGTCCACCGCCGCCGGGGCCCGTATCGGGGCCTGCCACACGGCGGCGCTCTATGATCTTTTCGACGAGAGTCTGCGGACGTTTGCGCTGCAGCGGATTGAATATTTTCTGCGGCTGACGCGGCAGGCTCTGCTTGCTATATGCCAGCAGGCCGCCGGCCCGGATGACGCCTTGCGTTACATCATCACGACCAACCAGAAACTCTTCTAACTCGATCGACTCGCCTGCGCGAATTCGCTCAATCAGAGAAAAATCTGTCGAGGTATAGATGCCAATGTTGTCGCAATTTTGCCGATATATTCTTTCGAAACTCTCTGCAATGATCAGACGGATTCCTGCGGACTTCTCCGCGAGAGGACTGGACTCACGAGACGAGCCTTTTCCATAGCGCTTGCCAGCGACCGTGACCTGAAAGCCTCCATTCTTCACGGCGTTGTTGCCGATGGGGCGAGCCCCCTCGATCTCGAAGCCCACATAGGGGAACTCACCCATGCGCGCGTCATACGTCATCATCGTGACGACGGGTGTGATCTCATCGGTGGAAATGCTGTCTCGCAACGGCAACGCATTGGTGAGCTCGATGTCCTTCCCGTCAAGCTGCGCTTTCAGAGCGTCCAGCCTGCTTGATAAAAAAAGAATGCGGCCATTAAAGTTAATTTTTGTTGTACTCATAGAGATATCTCCTTTCTCCGCCGATGGTAGGAAACGAGAGACAGACTATGGAAGTGACCAATATTCAAGGGTGGCGTGACGAAAAATGAGCCTTCTACCAAATACCATTTGGCGCTTCGATCCGACGTCGCTCAAGCTGTTCATTGCCGCCTGTGAGGAAGGCAGCATCGCCCGCGCGGCGGAGCGGGAAAATATGGTTCCCTCGGCCGTCAGCAAGCGTATAGCGGAACTGGAAGATGCCGTTGGCGTGCCCCTTCTCTATCGTCACCAGAAAGGAATTGAGCCTACGCCTGCCGGCAACACCCTGCTGAATCATGCCCGGCATGTCTTGGATGAGCTTGCGATCATGGCCGCTGAGTTGTCGGGCTACACGAACGGTCAGCGCGGCCATCTGCGCATCAGCGCGAACCGCTCGAGCATCATCCAATTCCTTCCGCAGGACCTTAGTGGATACAGGCAGGACCACCCCGAAATAGCGATTGACTTGCAAGAGAAGACTAGCGAAGAGGCCATTGATGCAGTGCTCACTGGCCAAGCAGACATTGGGATAGGCGCTGAGCTTGGGTCAGCACACGACAAAGGTTTGCTTGTGCATCCTTATCACAAAGACCATCTGGTTCTGCTTGCCCCTCAGGGGCACGCATTAGCAAACCGTCGGGCTATCCGATTTACCGATACACTCGCATACGGGCATATCGCGCTGCACCGCGACAGCCCTCTTTATCGAACACTGGAGCAAGCCGCGCTTGCCGCACGCCAGCCGATCAACTACAGGGTTCACGTAACCAGTTTTGACGCTGTCTGCCGCATGGTGGAAGCTGACTTGGGCGTAGCTGTGATTCCTGCGAATGCCATCAGCCACACTATTGTCAACGAAGCTCACGGACTGGTAGGGATTCCACTATTGGATGGTTGGGCTAGCCGTCAATTCAATATTGTTAGTAGGCCAGAAGAGTTTTTGACTGCCATCAGCCTTAGTTTCATCGAATTTCTAACCACGCGTTCAAAAGCCTGCTGATGGCATCAGGGTGGTTCGGACTTTCAGAAGATCTTGCTTTGAAAACCAACCGAGCAAAATGTATCGCCAGTTTTCTTGCTGGATTAGGTACTGCTCGTGTAGATCAAAAACTGGCGGAACGCCTCGGCAGCTGGCTCGATCGGAGCATCGGGCGGCCAAATCAGCCCCAGCTCCATTACCGGCACGATATCGGAGATAGCGCGGATCTCAATCTTGCGCCCTTCCAGCGACCACGGCCTGTAAAGCATGTCCGAGAGAATGGTCACACCAAATCCGTGGGCTACAAGGCCACGCAGCGCTTCCATGGATGAAGTCTTGAACTCCACCTTTGGTGTCAGTCCAACGTTCTGCCAATAGCGCATGGATGAGGCCTCGCCCTCATCGACGGTAGGCATGATGTATGCGTGCGAAGCGATGTCTTGCAGGCTGACGCTTTCAACCGTTAAAAGGGGATGATCGCTCGAAAGCCAAAGCTGCCTGCGCGAGCGGATCAGAACATGGCGCTCAAAACGCCGTGTGCCATCAGAGTTTGAAAGAATACTAAGCCCAAGATCCAGCTCACCGCTTTCGACGCCCTCTTCGATGCTATCTCGCGGCATATCTACAAGGTCGATTTCGACCTGGGGATAGCTGCGTTTGAAGCGAGCCAAGAGATTCGGCAAAAAGTACCCAAGTACCGTATAGGTTGCGCCAACTCGGACACAGCCCTCGACGTTCTGGCTAAGGAAAGCAGGCTCGCTCAAGGCGTCTTGAAGCGTGTCGAGCACATGCCGCACGTGTTGGTAGAACTTATGCCCTTCGGCCGTGAGGTCGACTCCGTAGGGGTGGCGATCAAACAGCCTCACCTTAAGTTGACTTTCCAGCTGGGAGACCGCCGTGGTTATAGCCGACTGCGAAACATGGACATTTAGAGCGGCCTGCGAAAACTGACCCGCTTCGGCGGCCGCTGCGAAGTAGCGGAGCTGCCGCATTGAAACGTCTGCAATTGAAGACATTTGATTTTCAGATACCTGAATGCTGTTTTTATAAATTTACGATACCTATTGCCATTCCTAAACTCCAGCGCAAATACCAGCTTCGCCACTCCGCGCAAGCTTGGAGCTAAATAAGACTGGAGGTTAGGCATGAGCGCGTCCCCGTCCCTCGACGACAAGTACGTCGAGCACAGTGGCAAATCCCTGATGACAGGGGTCCAGGCGCTAGTACGCTTGCCCCTGATGCAGCGAGAGCGCGATCGCGCCAGCGGTCTGAACACTGCAGGTTTTATCTCCGGCTACCGCGGCTCGCCATTGGGCGCCTACGATCAGGCATTGTGGAAGGCTCGTGACCATCTGAAAGCTCAAGGTGTTCACTTTCAGCCTGGCATCAACGAGGATCTGGCTGCCACGTCGCTGTGGGGCACCCAGCAGGTCAACATGTTTGAAGGCGCCAAATACGACGGCGTGTTCGGCATTTGGTACGGAAAGGGTCCAGGAGTCGACCGTTGCGGAGATGTGTTCCGCCACGCCAATGCCGCAGGAACGTCCCGGTTCGGTGGTGTACTGGCCATCGCTGGCGACGACCATAGCGCGAGCTCGTCCTCACTGCCGCATCAGACCGAGCACATCTTCAAAGCCGTGATGATGCCGGTGCTGGCACCTTCTGGCGTACAGGAATACCTCGATTACGGCATGCACGGCTTCGCTATGTCGCGTTACTCGGGTTGCTGGGTGGCGCTGAAAGCTGTCGCCGACACGGTGGAAAGCGGTGCGGTCGTTGATCTTGATATCAACCGCGTACAGCCAATTCTTCCCGATTTCGAGTTACCCGACGATGGTGTAAACATCCGCTGGCCTGACCCACCGCTGGCGCAGGAGAAGCGCCTGCTGGAGTATAAGTTGTACGCCGCCCTCGCCTATGCGCGGGTCAATGGGATCAATCGCGTAACGCTGGATGCGCGCAACGCCCGGATCGGCATCATCACTTCCGGCAAGTCCTATCTAGATGTATGCCAAGCGCTCAAAATCCTTGGCATCGACGAAGCCATGGCCGATCAGATCGGTCTGCGCGTCTACAAGGTGGGCATGGTCTGGCCGCTCGAAGCGGAGGGCGTTCGGCAATTTGCCGAAGGGCTGGAAGAAATCATCGTGGTGGAAGAAAAGCGCCACATGATCGAGTACCAGCTCAAGGAAGAACTATACAACTGGCGCGAGGACGTACGGCCGCGCGTCGTCGGCAAGTTCGACGACAAGGGCGAATGGGCCATGCCGCACAAGGAATGGCTGTTGCCAGCCACCAAGGACCTTACCCCCGCTCAAATTGCGCGCGCCCTCGCCCGCCGTATTCTCAAGCGTTACCAAGGCGGTGAGCTGCAGGTACGCCTGGCGGTGCTGGAAGCCCAGCTGACCGGCAAGCAGCACTTGACCAACCTGATGGAGCGCGTCCCGCATTACTGTTCGGGCTGTCCGCATAACACGTCCACCAAAGTGCCGGAAGGCAGCCGTGCGCTGGCCGGCATCGGCTGCCATTACATGGCCGCCTGGATCTACCCGCGCACCGAAACCTTTAGCCAGATGGGTGGCGAAGGCGTGGCCTGGGTTGGACAGGCACCCTTCACGACGACCAAGCACGTGTTTGCCAACCTCGGTGACGGCACCTACTTCCACTCGGGCCTCCTGGCAATTCGCGCGGCCATAGCTGCGAACGTGCCGATCACCTACAAGATTCTGTACAACGATGCCGTCGCCATGACCGGTGGCCAGCCCGTCGACGGGGGGCTGAGCGTGCCGCAGATCTCTCGCCAGCTGGCTGCCGAGGGTGTGAAGCGAATCGTAGTTGTGGCGGAGGACGCTGACAAATACCGCGATGTGACCGACCTGGCTCCCGGCGTTGCGGTGAAGGGCCGCGAGCTGATGGAAGACGTTCAGAAGGAACTGCGCGAAATCCCAGGTGTGTCGGCGATTATTTATGACCAGACCTGCGCCGCCGAGAAGCGCCGCCGCCGTAAGCGCGGAAAGTTCGCCGACCCGGCTCGCCGCGTGGTGATCAACGAAGCCGTATGCGAAGGCTGTGGCGACTGCAGCAACAAATCCAACTGTATGTCAGTGGTGCCGGTAGAAACCGAGTTCGGCCGCAAGCGCGAGATCGATCAGTCCTCCTGCAATAAGGATTTCAGTTGCCTGAGTGGCTTCTGCCCCAGCTTCGTCACTGTCGAAGGTGGTCAGCTGCGCAAGCCACAAGCGTTAGCCGAAGACGCCTCCGACAGCTGGAACCTGCCAAGCCCTGCGCTGGCGTCGCTGGATCAGCCCTACAGCATCTTGTTGACCGGCGTCGGTGGTACTGGCGTGGTCACCATCGGCGCGCTGATCGGAACGGCGGCCTTTCTTGAGGGCAAGGGCGCCTTGAACCTGGATATGGCCGGCATGGCCCAGAAAGGCGGCGCGGTGTGGTCACATATCCGTATCGCTGCCAGTCAGGACATGCTCTATGCACCGCGGATCGCCGAGGGCGAAGCGGATCTGTTGATCGGCTGTGATCTGGTCGTGAGCGCGACTACCGAAACGCTGTCCAAGGTTCGCCAGGGCGTGACTAATGCCTTGGTCAATTGCGAAGAAAGCATTACGAGCAGCTTCATTCGGGCGTTCTCCGAACAGGCGCAGACCGGCAATCTGGAGCAGCACCCTGACCCGCAGTTCCGCAGCATGGAAATGATCAGGCAGATACGCGACGCGACCGGAGAGCTCACCGAATTCGTCAACGCGAGCGACATCGCCACTCAGCTGATGGGTGATTCAATCGCCACCAACACCTTCATGCTCGGTTACGCCTGGCAGAAAGGTTGGCTACCGGTTGGCGAAGCGGCACTGATGCAGGCCATCGAACTGAACGGCACGGCCGTGGCCTTCAATAAGGCCGCCTTCACCTGGGGGCGTCGTGCCGCCACCGACTTGGCGCGTGTTGAAGCCAAGCTGAAGGAAAACCAGGTAGTCGCGCCCGATCATCAGTTATCCGAGAGCCTGGGCGAGGCCATCACGCGTCGCGTGGCATTTCTTACCAACTACCAGAACAGTGCCTATGCCGAGCGGTATCGCGGTCTCGTGCATCGCTTCAGCGAGGCGGAACAGGCCATCGCAGGCGAAACCGGCCCGCTTACCGCCGCGGTTGTGCACAACTACTTCAAGGTACTAGCGATCAAGGACGAGTACGAAGTGGCGCGGCTATACACGAACGGGGACTTCCTGAAGAAGATCGAAACCACGTTCGAGGGCGACTACAAGCTGAACTTCCATTTGGCGCCGCCAGTAATGAACAACGCCAAACATGGTGGCGAACCCACCAAGCGCAGCTTTGGCCCGTGGATGCTTGGCGCGTTCAGGCTGCTGGCCAAGATGAAATTCATCCGCAACACATGGGTCGACCCCTTTGCCCGTACCCAGGAGCGCAAGGCGGAACTGGCCTGGCTTCGAGAGTACGAGCAAATACTCGACGAGGTCCTTTCAGAGCTCGACTCATCAAACCTCGCCGTTGCGACCGAGCTGGCCCAACTGCCAGACGCCGTGCGCGGTTATGGCCCGGTTAAGGAGCGCTACCTCGGCAATGCGGAAAAAAGGAAAGCGCGCCTTTTGGTGCAGCTACGCACGGGGGTACAGGCCCATGACGCCTCCCAACCTGTAACGGTCGAGCGAATCAAGGCGGTCCAGCTGTAACGTGGGTTCGCCTTCAGCGCCCGCTAGGCTGTACGCGCTGATCCAACCGACAACAACCGCACAGTCACGTTAACGTCAAGGAAAAGGGGCATGGCCGAGGTGAACAGTTGCAAGATTTCGGTCCTGGCCCGCGAACTGAAGCTTACGACTCGGGCCATCCGGTTCTACGAGCAAAAAGGTTTGCTCTTCCCTGAGCGCAGCGGCACTCAACGCATGTATTCGCCGCAGGACCGTGTTCGCCTGGAGCTGATCGTGCGCGGCAAGCGGCTCGGATTTTCATTATCCGAGTGCAGGGAGTTGATCGAGCTGTATGACCCATCGAGTGGTAACACGAAGCAATTGAACTGCCTGCTGGAAAGAATCGTTTACCGCCGACACCAGTTGAAACAGCAGCTGTTGGACATCGAACGAATCCAGTGGGAGCTGGACATGGCTGAGCATCGCTGCCGAGCAGCGCTGCAAGGTCGGCAAACACCATGAAACCAATAACAAGGGATATCGGATCATGAATGGCTTACCCGGACTTAACTTCTTTCTCGGCGAGGAAATAGACATGCTCCGCGACTCCGTTGCTGGCTTCGCGGCCAAGGAGATCGCGCCTCGCGCCGAGGAGGCCGACCGCACCGACCAATTCCCGATGGACCTTTGGCGGAAGTTTGGCGACATGGGCCTGCTCGGCCTGACCGTAGCGGAGGAATACGGCGGCTCGGGTATGGGTTATCTGGCGCACATGGTGGCCATGGAAGAGATATCACGTGCTGCCGGTGGCATCGGTCTTTCCTACGGTGCGCATTCGAATCTGTGCGTCAATCAGATCAACCGCAACGGTAGCGAGGAACAGAAAAGCCGTTTCCTGCCCAAGCTGGTTTCTGGCGAGCACATCGGCGCCCTCGCCATGAGCGAGCCAAATGCCGGCTCCGACGTGGTTTCGATGAAGCTGCGTGCCGAAAAGCGAGGCAGTAGCTACGTACTCAACGGCAACAAGATGTGGATCACCAACGGTCCCGACTGCCACACGCTGGTGGTTTACGCCAAGACCGATATCACTGCCGGCGCAAAAGGCATGACTGCGTTCATCGTGGATACCAACACCCCCGGCTTCTCGGTTGCACAGAAGCTGGACAAGCTCGGCATGCGGGGCTCGCACACCGGAGAGCTGGTGTTTGAGGATGTGGAAGTACCCGAGGAAAACGTGCTCGGGCAGGTAGGCGAAGGGGTCAAGGTGCTGATGAGCGGCTTGGACTACGAGCGTGCCGTCCTCAGCGGTGGGCCGCTGGGCTTGATGCAGGCAGCCATGGACGTGGTCGTTCCCTACATTCACGAGCGCAAGCAGTTTGGCCAGTCGATCGGTGAATTTCAGTTGATTCAGGGCAAGGTGGCGGACATGTACACCACCCTGCAAGCCTGCCGCGCCTACCTATACGCGGTGGGCAAGCACCTCGACGACCTGGGTACCGGTCACGTTCGCCAGGTCCGCAAGGACTGCGCAGGCGTCATCCTCTATGCCGCAGAGAAAGCCACCTGGCTCGCTGGCGAGGCGATCCAGATACTTGGCGGCAACGGTTACGTCAACGAATACCCCACCGGCCGACTTTGGCGCGACGCCAAACTTTACGAGATCGGCGCAGGTACAAGCGAGATCCGCCGAATGCTGATCGGCCGCGAGCTTTTCAACGAGACCAAATAACAAACGACGCTAGCGGCGAAACAAAGAAGGCTGGAAAGAAGACAGCCTCCCGACTCGCACAGCCAAAGCGCATTTTTTCGAGGGCTAGATATGGCCATCTTGCAAACCCAAGTAAATTCCCGCTCCCCTGAATTCGCTGCCAACTCTGCGGTGATGGGCGAGCAAGCGGAGCAGTTGCGCAACGTGCTCGGACGTATTCATGAGGGCGGCGGCGAAAAGGCACAGCTGCGCCATACCTCACGCGGCAAGTTGTTGCCGAGGTCTCGAGTCAACATGCTGCTGGATATGGGCTCCCCGTTTCTTGAGATTTCGCCGTTAGCTGCCTACGGGGTCTACGGTGAGGACGTACCCGCTGCGGGCGTGATTGCTGGCATTGGTCGAGTGGAAGGCGTCGAGTGCATGATCATCGCCAACGATGCCACAGTAAAAGGCGGAAGCTACTACCCGCTCACCGTGAAGAAACATCTGCGCGCACAAGCGATCGCTCAACAGAACCGCCTGCCATGCATCTACCTGGTCGACTCCGGCGGCGCCAATCTGCCGCGCCAGGACGAAGTGTTCCCGGACCGCGAGCACTTCGGTCGTATCTTCTTCAACCAGGCCAACATGAGCGCCATGGGCATTCCGCAACTGGCCGTGGTGATGGGCTCCTGCACCGCTGGCGGCGCTTATGTGCCGGCGATGGCCGATGAAACCATCATGGTCCGCAACCAGGCGACCATCTTCCTCGCCGGCCCGCCTCTGGTAAAAGCCGCCACCGGCGAGGTGGTAACCGCTGAGGACCTGGGCGGTGCGGACGTGCACTGCAAAACATCTGGTGTTGCCGATCATTACGCCGAGAACGATGAGCATGCATTAGCCATCGCACGCCGCTGCGTCGCTAACCTCAATTGGCGAAAGCTGGGTCAGCTAGAGGTCAGCGCTCCCCGCGCGCCGCGATATACCGCTGATGACTTGTACGGGATCATTCCGGCCGACCCCAAGCAGCCATTCGATGTCCGTGAAGTTATTGCCCGGTTGGTCGACGGCAGCGAGTTTGATGAATTCAAGGCCCTGTTCGGCACCACGCTCGTCTGTGGCTTTGCCACCGTGCATGGCTACCCGGTCGCGATCCTTGCGAACAACGGCATCCTCTTCGCCGAAGCTGCGCAGAAAGGCGCGCACTTTATCGAACTGGCTTGCCAGCGCGGCATTCCACTTCTGTTTCTCCAAAACATCACCGGCTTCATGGTTGGACAGAAGTACGAAACCGGCGGCATCGCGAAGCACGGCGCTAAGCTCGTCACTGCGGTCGCCTGTGCCCAAGTGCCGAAATTCACTGTGGTCATCGGTGGCAGCTTTGGCGCAGGCAACTACGGCATGTGCGGTCGCGCTTATGACCCGCGTTTCCTATGGATGTGGCCCAACGCCAAAATTGGCGTCATGGGAGCACAACAGGCTGCCGGAGTGCTGGTACAGGTCAAGCGCGAGCAGGCCGAACGATCTGGAGAGACCTTTTCTGCCGAAGACGAGCAACAGCTCAAGCAACCCATCGTTGAACAGTATGAACGCCAGGCGCATGCGTTCTATTCCAGCGCAAGGCTTTGGGACGATGGTGTGATTGATCCACGTGAAACCCGTGATGTATTGGGCCTCGCCCTTTCCGCTTCGCTCAACGCGCCCATTCAGCCGACCCGTTTCGGCGTGTTCAGGATGTAATGCCATGACCGACTTCCATACCATTGAAATCGAGCGCAGTGCAGGTGGTGTCGCCACTCTATGGCTGAACCGCCCGCAAAAAAACAACGCGTTCAATGCCGAAATGATTGCCGAGCTGATCCAGTCGCTGCGCCAGCTCTGCGCAGATGAACACCTGCGCTTTCTGTTGCTTCGCGGACGTGGTCAACACTTTTCCGCCGGAGCAGACCTTTCCTGGATGCGGGAATCCGCTGGGTTGGATTACGCGTCCAACCTGAGGGACGCTCACGAATTGGGAGAGCTGATGCACTGCTTGCATCAATTCCCCGTACCGACCTTAGCTGTGGTGCAAGGAGCCGCGTTCGGCGGCGCATTGGGCTTGATCGCTTGTTGCGACATGGCTATCGGAACCGAAGACGCCCAGTTTAGCCTGTCAGAGGTACGGATTGGCCTGGCCCCGGCGGTGATAAGCCCCTTCGTAGTTCAATCTATCGGTGCGCGTGCGACACGACGCTATGCACTCACAGCAGAGCGATTCAGCGGCAAGCGTGCCCAGGCCATGGGTCTGCTTTCTGAATGTTATCCAGCCGAGGCGCTCGATGGCGCTGCGGTGGAATGGGTCGGCAAACTGCTGCAAAACAGTCCTCAGGCCATGCGTATTACCAAGGCACTGCTTGCAGATGTAGGAACCGGCGCCCTTAGCGAGGCCCTGCGCGAGCGCACCGAGCATGCGATCGCCAGCATTCGGGTCAGCCAAGAGGGACAAGAAGGCTTAGGAGCTTTCTTGGAAAAGCGTAAGCCAGCCTGGCAGGAGCAGCAGCCATGATGCAGAAAACGATCAACACTTTGCTGGTAGCCAACCGCGGCGAGATCGCCTGCCGTGTGATGCGCACCGCCAAGGCCATGGGCCTGACCACCGTGGCCGTGCACAGCGCCGTCGACCGTGATGCGCGCCATGCCCGTGAAGCCGATATTCGTATCGATCTCGGTGGCGCCAAGCCTGCCGAAAGCTATCTGGTGATCGACAAGCTGATCGCTGCCGCCAAGGCCAGCGGTGCCCAGGCGATTCATCCCGGCTACGGCTTCCTCTCCGAAAACGCGGATTTTGCCCGCGCCATTGAAGACGCCGGACTTCTCTTCCTCGGCCCGCCCGCTTCCGCCATCGACGCAATGGGCAGCAAGTCAGCCGCCAAGGCGCTGATGGAGGAAGCCGGCGTGCCGCTGGTGCCGGGCTACCACGGTGAAGCGCAGGATGTGGAAACCTTCCGCGTCGCGGCGGAACGGATCGGCTATCCGGTACTGCTCAAGGCCACCGCCGGCGGTGGCGGCAAAGGAATGAAGGTTGTCGAGCGCGAAGCGGATCTGGCCGAGGCGTTGCAATCTGCACAGCGCGAGGCGCAGTCGTCATTTGGCGACTCGCGCATGCTGGTGGAAAAATACGTGCTCCAGCCGCGTCACGTCGAAATTCAGGTATTCGCTGACGGATGCGGCAAGTGCCTGTATCTGAACGAGCGCGACTGTTCGATCCAGCGACGCCATCAGAAGGTCGTCGAGGAAGCGCCCGCGCCGGGCCTCTCCTCCGAACTGCGCCGAGCCATGGGCGAAGCGGCAGTCAAGGCGGCGCAGGCCATTGGATACGTCGGTGCAGGCACCGTGGAGTTTCTGCTCGATGCGCGTGGAGAGTTCTTCTTCATGGAGATGAACACTCGCCTGCAGGTCGAGCACCCGGTCACCGAAGCTATTACTGGTCTCGATCTGGTGGCCTGGCAGATCCGCGTCGCCCGGGGCGAGCCGCTGCCGATCACCCAAGAGCAGGTACCGCTGATCGGTCACGCCATCGAGGTGCGGCTGTATGCGGAGGACCCGGACAACGATTTCCTTCCCGCCACCGGCACCCTGGACCTGTACCACGAGGCCACCTCAGGCCCCGGTCGTCGCGTCGACAGCGGCGTAGCCGAAGGCGACACGGTTTCCCCCTTTTACGACCCGATGCTCGGCAAGCTGATCGCCTGGGGCGAGAATCGCGAGGAAGCACGCCTGCGTCTGCTGGCCATGCTGGACGAAACCTCGGTCGGTGGTGTGCGCACCAACCTTGCCTTCCTGCGCCGAGTGGTCGGTCATCCGGCCTTCGCCGCGGCCGAACTGGACACCGGCTTCATTCCGCGCCATGAAGCCGAGCTGCTGCGCAAACCGGGCGAGTTGCCCGACGCATTCTGGCAGCTGGCGGCAGCGCTTTATGTCCAGACCGAGCCGGCGGATGTTCGGGACGACGACGCCCATTCTCCCTGGGCGAGCCGGGCTGGTCTGCGTTTCGGCATGCCCTCTCAGGTGGGCGTGCATCTCGTTTGCGGCGGCGAGAACCGGCTGTTGCGCATCGATGCGCAACTCCAGGCAACAACACTACGCAAACCCAAGGCGATTCGGCAGGACCGGACGCTCTACCTAGAGTGGGACGGCGAACTGCAGACCGTAACGGCGTTCGACGCGATCGCCGAGGTCGAAGCCAGCCACCAGCACCACGGCGGCCTAACCGCGCCCATGAACGGAAGCATCGTGCGGGTGCTGGTCGAGCCCGGGCAGAACGTCGAGGCTGGCACCGTGCTGATCGTACTAGAAGCAATGAAAATGGAGCACAGCATTCGTGCACAGCAAGCCGGCGTGGTGAAAAGCCTGTTTTGCGCCGAAGGCGACATGGTTAACGACGGCGCAGTGTTGCTGGAGATCGACGAAGGCTGAAGGCGAGGCAACCGTAGAGGGTGCTGGGTGTGGTTCCGCTCTTGCCCGCCAGCAACATAGGTGGGCTCAAGGCACCCTACGAGTGAGCGCCGCACCAACTTCATATACGGAAAAGTGCACCCAGCGTCCGGTCACGTAAATGTTGGGTCGCTAGAAAAAACAAACTGGCGTATAGGCCCGACGTATATGACCCCGTTTACGCCGCACTTTGCCCCTCTCGGAGAACGCTATGCCCCTGCCCAAACACGTCCGATTAGTCGAAGTTGGCCCCCGCGATGGTTTGCAGAACGAGAAGCAGCCAATCAGCGTCGCCGACAAGGTCCAGCTAGTAAACGACCTCAGCGCCGCGGGCCTTCAGTACATTGAGGTGGGCAGTTTCGTGTCGCCCAAATGGGTCCCGCAGATGGCTGGGTCCGCCGAGGTTTTTGCTCAGATCCAGCGCAAACCCGGCGTCACCTATGCGGCCCTGACGCCCAACCTTAAAGGGCTCGAGGCAGCCATCGAAGCTGGGGTCCGCGAGGTTGCGGTATTCGGAGCCGCGTCCGAGGCGTTTTCGCAAAAAAACATCAACTGCTCCATCGACGAAAGCCTGGCGCGCTTCGTTCCGCTGATGGAAAGCGCTCGCGCAAACGGCATCCGGGTGCGTGGCTATGTGTCGTGCGTGCTGGGATGCCCGTACGAAGGCGATATCGACCTCAAGCACGTCTCCAAGGTGGCGCGCGAATTGGTCGCGATGGGCTGCTACGAGGTCTCGCTCGGCGACACCATTGGTACCGGTACGCCCGGCAAGACCCGCCAACTGATTGATGTCGTCGCCCGCGAGGTGCCACGCGACAAACTCGCCGGACACTTCCACGACACATACGGCCAGGCGATGGCGAACATTTATGCCAGTCTGCTTGAGGGCATCAGCGTCTTCGACAGCTCGGTTGCGGGATTAGGTGGTTGCCCCTATGCCAAGGGGGCCAGCGGCAACGTCGCCAGCGAGGATGTTTTGTACATGCTGAACGGATTGGGCATCGCCACGGATGTCAGTCTAGACGCCGTCATCGAAGCCGGGCACAACATCAGCCGTTTGCTGGGAAGACGAAATGGCTCACGCGTCGCACAGTCCCGCAACGGCACGTCGGGCAGCCTCAATTGATAGCTATCTAGTCCGCGGTCTCCCCGAATCCCGGCACTAGTGCGAACAGCAAGCGCTTAAATGATAGAGGTGTTTCTGTGAAGCGCGTCAGCGGTCCGAGTTCCTGAGATAGAGATTGAAGTGCAGTGTAACGACGGGAACTATGCAAACGGAGATTACAGTGGCCTACGAAACCAAACGCACTGTCTTTCCATTATCTGCCAGGTCGACAGCCGAACGAGTTCGCGCGATAGCTTTGAATATGTTTGTTGACCAAGGATTTGAAAGGGTAAGCGTTCGTGATCTGGCCGCGGCGATCAACCTCCACGCCGGGTCCCTTTACAATCATATAGAAAGCAAACAATCGTTACTTTTTGATCTGATTGAGGAACATGAGGCAGGCCTGTTAGCGACCATAAGTAATTGCAGGGGATGCCGCCGCGCTCCCTCTGCAATGCTTTCCGATTACATTGACGCTTACGTCCGTTTCCAACTGAATAACCCCAAAACCGCCGCTTTGGCACGCCTGGAGTTACGCAGCCTAAGCAATGATCAGAGAAGTCTCATCGCAGATATCCGCTCCCACTACCAGCGGCAGCTGGTAGACATAATCTCTAGATTCAATAAACCTAACGACGCTAATAACCTTGTCGCCAGCATAGTCGTACCTTGCGTCACGGAAATGCTGAATGGTTTGGCAAGCGCTGTTCCAAATTCTCCTGAAGTTTATTCAGCTCGCCGCTCCATTGAGCGTATCCAAACCCTGCTCGCTGAAGCTCTAACACGCTATTCGCCGGAACAAGCGCCTCAAAATAGCCATACTGCACATCCGAAAGGAGCTAATACCTGGATGCGTCGGTAAGCTCCTGACCCTTCACTCATATAACCCTGACGACAAGTAATCAGCTCATTGGTCGAATAGGCCTGACCATACGTCGCGACTAGCTGCTATTTTACGAGCAGCTTTCACGATAGGCTGTTTTCGGCTGAAAGTGCGTCAAAACAATTTCGCGCAGGCACAGCCGCCAGAATTGGCTCAAATTTTATGTCGCTACGCAAAATCTCGGTCTGCTGAACAGCCAAGCGTTGGCAGATTTGACGTACGATCAGAAACGCTAGGGAGACGTTTGCATTTTACACAGCCTCGACCATTAGCAGATCCGCCAAGTGTCTGCTGAATTGGCCCACTTCGGCAGACACTTGAGCAGCCTTCGCGAGCCTAAATCACTGGGTTGTCTACTCGGACATATCTGGCTGAGCGGCAACATGGCGATACAGTGTCTGGAAATACAACCAACCAATGTAATCGCCAGCGTGCTCAAGGCTGTATTTAGCCGTCCAAGCGGTCATCGGTTGTGGTTGGTCTCCCCCATCCAAGAGACGTTTTTCAGCAGGCCTACGTACGCCGCAAATCACCGCGCAGAAACCTTCCACAACTGATCGACTCGCATCGTGAAGCTCTGGCTCATAAGTTCGCGACGCATACCCCAGGCGTGCATTGCTGGCACTACCGGGTCCCGCCCCCATTTGGCATTGATCGAATCCAGAACGGCCATCACGCGCTGCGAAGCGGCCGCCTGGCTGGGCGCGAACAGCAGCGCCACAATGGGCGTGCGAATCAGTTGGCGCGGAACAACCGCTCGAAACCGCAGTAGATGCTGTTGGAGTCAATCAGAGCGAAAACATGCTCAGCCACAGTTGCGCAAGGTTCGGTTACATCCGGAAGCGATTGACCGTCCCGTTCAGCTTCACCGCTAGGCGCGACAGTTCCTGCGTTGCGACGCTGGTCTGCTGGGCGCCGGCAGAAGTCTGAAGCGAGAGGTCGCGGATGCTGACCAGGTTGCGGTCGATCTCCCGCGCGACCTGCGCCTGCTCTTCTGAGGCGCTGGCAATCACTAAGTTGCGCTCGTTGATGCCGGCCACCGCATCGGCGATCTCGGCCAGTGCAACCCCAGCGGTGTAGGCTTTCTCAAGCGTACCCTGGGCGCGCGACGCCGTTTGCTGCAACGCATCAACGGTAAGGCCCGTCCCCTGCTTGATGCTGCCGATCATCGACTCGATTTCGCGCGTGGATTCGCCCGTTCGCTTGGCCAGGCCGCGGACTTCATCGGCGACCACGGCGAAGCCGCGACCGGCGTCCCCGGCGCGGGCTGCTTCGATAGCTGCATTGAGTGCGAGCAGGTTGGTCTGTTCGGCGACCGAGCGGATCACGTCCAGCACGCGGGTGATGTTGTGCGTTTGTTCAGCCAGATCGCCGGCACGCGCAGAGGCACCGACAACATCGTCGGCCAGCGCCTGGATCGCGGCGATCGCCTCGTCCAGCTGGCGACGTCCCTTTTGTGCCGATTCACTGGACGCTTGCGACGCCTCGGAGGTGGACACCGCGTTGCTCGCCACTTCTTCGACGGCGCAGGTCATCTGGTTGACGGCCGTCGCGGCCTGTTCGATCTGCTCGTTCTGCCGATGCAGCCCTTCGGTACTGTCGAGCATGACCGCGGTCATCTCTTCGGCAGAGGTGCTCAGCACATTCGCCGAATCATTGATCTGCCCGATGATGGCGCGCAGGTTAGCCTGCATGTCGCGCAGCGAAGCGAGCAATTGCGTGGCCTCGTCGTCGCCATCGACCGGCACCGTGTGGGTCAGGTCGCCATGCGCGATCTGGTTGGCAACGGCCACTGCCTGGCGCATCGGCCGAACGATGCTCGCTGTCAGCACCAGGGCCAGTGCGACCGTCGCGACCAGAGCCAGCATGATTACCGCTACGATGATGATCCGGGCTTTTTCATAAACGGCAGTCGCGGCCTGGACGGCGTGATGCGCCCCTTCCCCGTTGAACGCCCTGAGCTCCAGCAGCGCCTCGCCGAATTTCGGCCCCAGCGCGGCGAGCCGTGCGTTGACTTGCGCCATTCGCGCCTCGTCCGGCTGCCCGCCCATCAACTGCTGCCGTTCGTCCAAGGTCGAGGCGTATTGCTCGAATAATGCCTTGGCGGCCTCGAAAACGCGCCGCTCTTCGGCACCAGAGATGAGCGTCTCGTAGCGGGTCACGTGCTGGCGAATGTCCGCAATCGCGGCGGCAATCAGCCCATCGCTCTTGCGCTTTGTCTCGGCGTCCCTGAATGCCAGTTGGCGCAGCGACTCGGTGCGCACCTGTGCAAAGCTCAGCGCCATGTCGTCCGCGGCCACCTGGCTCGGCATCCAGTCGGAATCGATTTCGCTGCCGGCGGCACGAATCGCCGCCATCTGCATCAGACTGAACAGCCCGAGCAGGGTGAGCAGCATTGCGACGAGAGTAAAAAACAGCAGCGTGCGATGCGAGATCTTCAGTGTGCGCAGCATGATGGCCTCGAAAAAAGAACGCACGGCGATACCGAGCTTTCCTATTTTATCTGCCGCAGGCCTTTGAACTTGAGCCAGACGACCCGCAAAAAGAAAAACCGAGCATATCGATTAGCGGCTCTAGAAATACGCCGATAGAAGTAAAGCCATCCTCTCAGGCGTACTCTCAAGAGTCGGAAACGCTCTGATTCGCAAGACGTTCGCGGCTGGCAAGGGACTTGCCAAAAAACCAAACCACCATCGCGATAAGAGCCGGAAGCAGTATCCCGAGCGCCATGGGCAGGGTGCTATCGCTAATGGCGGCAGCCACCATGGCGGAGCAGACGAAGGCGACCCCAAACTGCATGGCGCCGACCAGTGCGGAGCCTACGCCGGACTGCCCTCGTGCAGCCTCCATGGCTATGGAGGTTCCGTTCGCACTCAGCAGCCCTACCATGGCGATCGAGAACCAGAGCGGGATGATCTGTACCCAGAATTCCCGAGACCCCGAAACCAGCAACAGCACGATACTAATCGCAACAAACAGCGGCAGCGCCACGCTGATTATCGTCTTGACCGCCAGCCTGACGAGCAGGCGATTGTTAACTAAGGATGCGACGACTAAACCAAGTGCGACGAAACCAAAGGCGATCCCGTATTCGATTTCACCGAGGCCAAACACCCCCTGGAATACGCTCGACGAGGCCGTGATGAAAGAGAACATTGCGGCCTGCACGAGAGCGCTGACGAGCGCCGGGACAAGGAATTGGCGGGAAGAAAGCAACGTCCAGTAATCGCCGAACACCCGATAGAGCGGGGTCTTCAGCCGCTTAGAAGCGGGCAAGGTTTCAGGAAGCAACGTAAAAGCCAGCACAAGTGCGAGCGCGCCGATTGCAAGCATCGTGACGAAGACTGCCTTCCAGCCAAGCTGTGTAACTAGCACACCGCCAACAAGCGGAGAAACAACAGGCCCGAGTGTCATCAGCATAATCAACAGGGTCATGGTTCGTGCTGCCGCGGTGCCTTGATAGAGATCGGACACGACTGCCCGACCGACAACCATGCCCCCACACGCACCAAGCGCCTGGACGAAACGAAGGCTGATGAACACTGTGGCTGAGTCAGTCAAAAGTAATAGCACCGTGGCGAGGCAGAACAGTCCTGCACCGGCCAAAAGCGGTCCTTTACGTCCGTATCGGTCGATCAGCGGGCCAAACACCAACTGACCGACGCAAAGCCCGAGGAAGAAAACCGACAGAGACATTTCCAATGCCCCGTCCGGAGCGTTCAGATAGGTCTGAATATCACCGAAGGCTGACAGATACATGTCTGTGGCCAATGGCGGGAAAATCGACAAAACCGACAACACCAAGACGATTCTCAGTGCGCTCGACCCTTGAGGCGAAGCTGATGTCTCGCTCATTCGTTCTATGCACCTTTTCGGATAAGTAACCAAGTTGCCTGCGAGCAGTTTACCTTTCTGGAAAGGTAGAATCCTCCGCGCTAGGATTGTTCCATGCCAGAGACCACGCGAAAGACTGTTACCTCACTGGAACGCGCGACCATCAACTGGCCCGACGCGTCTCTGCGACAAATGACTGCGACCGTCGCCGTGCAGCGCTTGGCCCGTCTACTCGAGCGGATCGCTGCCGAGGCGCTTGCTCCGCTCGACCTCACCCCCGCTTCGTTCGAAGTCCTTGCCGCCCTGCGGGTTCAGCCTGCGCCGCACCAGCTGACGCCGACGGATCTTTACGAGGCGATGCTGATCTCCTCCGGAGGACTTACCAAACTGGTGAAGACTCTTGAGCGGCGCGGGCTCGTCACGCGACCTTTCAGCGACGACGACCGACGATCGCGGCCGATCGCGCTCACCGCAGAAGGCCGGGCGCTGGCAGAGCACGCCATGTTGGCGGTACAGACAGCGGAGAAACCGCTGCATCTTGCAATGGAACATGCCTGGCCAGCCGCGGCGGGCGACATGGCACGCGGGTTGGCCGAACTTGCCGACGCCGCCGATGAGGCGGTGAAGCCGGCGAAAGGCAGGCAGCGTTTCGAAGCGCCAAAAAACGTGGCTCCAGACGGAACGTCAGGGCGCACTACCCCAATCTGACGCAGTTCAATCACGATGACCCTGGGTCATTCACATCGGAAAAAGGGCAACACTCATGAATCTAAGGAAACTCGTCATCATGGCCGCCTTGCCGTTCGCCACACTGGCGCCTGTGCTGGTCGGAGGCAGCGTTGCACAAGCTGCACCCGTCGCCATTCCCAAGGGCGGACCGTCCGTTCAAGTAGCGGGCCTCACGCCAGCGCTCGCCAATCAGAAGTACGCCAGCGCATCCAGTACACAGACCCTCGATATCTATACCCCAACGAGCGGCGCAGGCCCCTTCCCGTTCGTGGTCTATGCGCACCCAGGCGGGTTCCGGTTCGGCTCCAAGGACATGGCGACTGCCGCCTACGTCGAGGCGTTTCTGAAGGCCGGCTATGCCGTCGTTCCGGTCAACTATCGCCTCTCGGGGGAAGCCACCTTTCCGACGGCCGTGCAGGATGTTTTCGAGGCCATCGCCTATCTCAAGGCCAATGCCGCCAAGTATGCGCTCGACCCCGACGCCTTCGTGATGTTCGGAGAGTCCGCAGGCGCGAACCTCGCCTCGCTCGTCGGCACGGCCTACGACGCGCCGCTGTTTCGCAAGACCCTGGCGGACGGCTCGGTCGATCTGCGGCCAGAAAAGGTTATTGCGCTCTACCCGCCGGTGGACATGGGGCAGATCGACGCCATGCTCAAGCAGCAAGGTTGCCCGGCGAGCGCGATCAATCATGGGCAGGCCGGCAGTTTTGAATCGCGGTACCTCGGGGCTGCGGTGGCCCATTCGCCGGACCTCGTCGCGCAGGCCAACCCGGTTACCTACGCCAGCGCCGGGGACCCGCCCTTTTTTATCGAGAGCGGCAGCGCCGACTGCAACGTGGGGGCAGGACAGGGCAAGCTTCTTGCGCAGGCCCTTGAAAAGGCTGGCGTATCGGCGACCTATCACCTGCTCGACGGTGCAGGACATGGCGGCCTACCGTTCGAAGCCGAAGACAACGTCGCCCGGATGCTGGGCTTCCTCAAGGGCAACTAGGCAACGGCCTGGCCTGCCCGTGAGGCCAGGTTTGGTTTGGATGGACGAAGGCCTGTCAGGCGAAACGATGCCGTTCTGTCGATAGGCCTTGCCAACAGCCCCCAGGACCTGTGCGCCGCCGTGCGGGCGGCGTCACGACCGGCCGTGAGATCGACCTCAGCCGCTCAGGCTGCTGCGCACGCGCCCGAGCAGGTCGATCAAGGCTTGCTGCTCCTCCTCGGACAGGTCCTGCACGGCGACCTTGTTGAGCTGCTGCGCCTGCTGGCGCAGCGCCTTGTGCACGGCCTCTCCTTGCGCTGTCAGGCGCAGGCGAACGCTGCGGCGGTCCGTCTCGTCGACCTCGCCGAACAGTAGCTCCCTGTCGCGCAACTCCTTGATAAGACGCGCCAGCTGCGCCTTGTCGCGCCCGGAACGCTGTACCAGCTCGCGCAGGGTCGCGCCCGGATGAGCGGCGAAGAAGCCCAACACCTTGTTCGCCATGTGGCTCAGATCATGCGGGCCGCCGCGCAACGCACGGTACTGCCGGGCACGGTACAGGTGCATGATGGTATGGATGGATTCGAATACGGCTTCGGCTAATCGGTCGGTCATAAGGTTGACTTTATCAACTATGTGTTTTTATGATCGTTGATATTATCAACCAGCGCCTTCGAGGCCCAGCGATGACTACATCCCCCTCCCTCCAACGTCGCGTCCAGCGGGTGCGCCATGAACTGCGCCGCCGCGAGGTGCGAGTCAGCCGTGTCGAGCCGCTCGACGATGCGTTCATGAGCATTACCTTCCACGGCGAAGACCTGGCCGACTTCCTGTCCGCCTCGTTCGACGATCACATCAAATTTATCTTCGAGGACGGCGACGGCAATCCGGTGCGCCGCGACTACACCCCGCGTCGGTTCGAGCAGGCCAAGCGAGAGCTGACCATCGAGTTCGCACTGCACGGCGACGGTGCCGCCTCGACCTGGGCCAAGCGTGCCGCCATCGGCCTGCCCGCGCTCATCGGCGGCCCGCGTGGTTCGATGATCATTCCTATGGACTACGACTGGCATCTGCTGATCGGCGACGCCACCGCACTGCCCGCCATCTCCCGACGACTGGAAGAGCTGCCGGCAGGCTGCCGGGTGCAGGCCCTGCTGCTCGCGCATAACGCTGCAGACCGCCGCGCCTTGCCGACTGCCGCTGACCTGGACGCGCAGTGGTTCGAGTCCGGCGATGAGTTGCTCGCGGCTGTCGCGGCGTTGCAGTTGCCTGCCGGCGAGGGCTTCGCCTGGGCCGCTGGCGAGGCCTCACTGATGAAGGGCATCCGTCGCCTGCTGGTCAACACGCACGGGCAGGCCAAGGAGGCCATGCGCGTCGCGGCCTACTGGCGTCACGGCGCCGAAGGGTTCCATGAAGAACTGACCGAGCAAGACGACAACGCAGCGCAGTGACCCAGAGGAGTTATCGATGAACCGTCTTGCCCTTTTGCTCGGCTTGCTGCTGAGCACAACCGGCGTCAGCCTGACGAGCCATGCCGCACCCGCCGCCCTTGCTGCGGTAACACCGAAGACCAGCTGCGAGTCGCTGCGCGACATCGACCTGAGCGGCATTGGTGGCGCCGGGAGCCAGGTGCTGACGGCTGCCACCACCCAACACAACGAGCACGACGTTTGCGCCGTGGAAGGCCGGCTGGCGCCGAGCATCGGGTTCCAGGTGCTGCTGCCGCTGGAAGGCTGGACCCAGCGCTACCTGCAGGTCGGCTGCGGCGGCCTGTGCGGGCGCATCAGCCTGCAGGTTGGCGCCGCGGATGGCTGCGTGCCGCTGGAGGCTGGCGAATTCGTGCTCGCCTCGACCGACATGGGCCATCAGGACCAGGACGGGCGTTTTGGTCGAGACACGCAACAACGTGCCGACTTCGCCCACCGTGGCGTGCACCTGACCGCTCAGGCTGCGCAGGCCTTGATCCAGGCATTCTATGGGCAGGCGCCGGCTTATCGCTATTTCACTGGCTGTTCCGATGGTGGCCGGGAGGCGCTGATGGAAGCGCAGCGCTATCCGGACGACTTCGATGGCATCATCGCTGGCGCGGCCGCGCTCAATTTCCAGGTGCAGAACGGCATGTATCACGCCTGGCAGGCCCGCGCGAACACCGGCGCCGATGGCAAGGCCATTCTGCTGGCCGAACACCTGCCGGTACTGCACAGGGCCGTGCTGGAGCAGTGCGACGCCCTTGATGGCCAGAAGGACGCGCTGTTGGCCGATCCCCGCGCCTGCGATTTCGATCCCACCGTCGTGCGCTGTGTCGAGGGTCAGGCCACCGAACACTGCCTGACGCCTGCCGAGGTCGAAGTCGCCCGGCGTCTTTACGATGGGCCGCGTGATCCCGACAGCGGCGAGCGCCTGACTGTCGGCGGGCCGCTGCCCGGCTCGGAACTCGCGTGGGCCGGGGTCTTCGTGCCCAGAGATGCAGACCAGCCGCTGTTCAGCGAGAAGATCGCGCTGGGCGCCCTGACCAACCTGGTGTTCGAACAGCCGCCCGAGGCCGGCTTCAGCCTCTCCGACATGCGCTTCGATACGGCCACCTTCGACCGCCTGCGTACACGCCACGCACTGTTCGACGCCACCAACCCGGACCTGTCCCGCTTCGCTGCCTCGGGCGGCAAGCTGATCATCTGGCACGGTTGGTCCGACCCGCACATCTCGCCGCTCAACAGCGTCGCCTACTACGAGGCCCTGCAGGCTCAGATGGGCAAGGAGCGGGCCGATGCGTTCAGCCGCCTGTACCTGCTGCCCGGTGTCTACCACTGCTCCGGTGGCGACGGCCCGAGCCAGCTTGACCTGCTGACGCCAATGCTGGCCTGGGTGGAGAGCGGCACTGCGCCTGATGCGATCGTCGCGCGGCAACCCGAGGCCGGCCGGGGCCCCAGCGGGTTCGGTGCACCAACCGCACCGCCCGCCGACCGTGCCGGTGCCGGTGCCGGTGCCGGTGCCGGTGCCGAGCAGAACGCTCGTCCCCCGCGTGGCCCGATGCCCATGCCCGCACTGTTCGATGACGCGCAGGCCAAGGCCAACGCCGGGCGCACCCGCCCTGTCTTCCCCTACCCAGAGGTTGCCCGCTACTCCGGCCAGGGTGATCCGAAGCAGGCCGGCAGCTATATTCCCGCCGCGCCATTGATCGAACCCGAGCCGGTGCTATGGCGAGGCCAGGATTTCTTCAAACCCTATAGCCCGCTGACCGAGTGACAAGAGCATGCGTATGAACATCGGGTCATTTACCGGCAAGCAGGCCACGCTACTGGCACTGGGCGTGTTCATGGGAGCAACCGTACAGGCCGCCGACAAGGCGCCCCTGACATTGTCCCGTGTGGACATCGGCATGGCCGGCGCGGAGCGGGTGATCGACGCCGCGCTCGCCGAGGCAGCGCACAATGGATGGACGATCAGCGTGGCCGTGGTCGATACGGCCGGGGAGCTGGTTGCGTTCCGTAAGGCCGATGGCGCCATCGGTATCAGCCCCAGCGTCGCCATCGGCAAGGCGCGCACCGCGGCGCTGCTGCGCCAGCCTTCAGCGAATTTCGAAGCGTACGTCAACGGCGGCCGCCCCAGCTTCCTCGCCACCCCCGGCGCAGTGCCGCTGGAGGGCGGAGTCCCGCTCGTCATGGACGGTACGACCGTCGGCGCCGTTGGCGTCAGCGGTGCGCATGGGCCGAACGATTCACAGGTTGCGAATGCCGGAGCGAACGCCCTGCAACCCTGAACCGTGCTGCCCGCTGACCAGGGCCCTTAAGCGGGGCCCTGCCCGGTCAGCGGTCCTTTTCCGCTTCGCCAGGGCCGAGGGTGCTCAGGCTCATGCCACTCATGGCGGAGCCGAACTGCTGTACGCCGGGCAACATCAGGTACAGGCATTTGGTGATGAATGTCTTCATGAGAACTCCCGACAGGTTTCGCTCAACTGGCGGTAGCGCCGCCATCAATGTTCAAGTCCGCCCCGGTCACCCAGGCGGCCTCATCTGAAGCGAGATAAATCGCGGCCCAACCGATGTCCTCCGGGCGACCGACACGCTCGCGAAGGATCTGCTTGCCCAACGCCGCTTCCAGTAACGCAGGATCACGCGCCAAGTGAGCACGGGTCGCGGCGGTTTCCACCAACCCAGGCGAGATGCTGTTGGCGCGGATGCGATACGGGCCGCCTTCCATGGCCAATTGCCGGGTCATCGCCAGCACCCCGCCCTTACCCGCACAGTGGGCGAGCGCCGGTGAACCCTCCAGGGCCATCCAGGCGTTCGCCGAGGCGAAGTTGATGATGGAGGCGCCGCCGCGTTGCTTGAGGTGGGGCCAGGCCGCCTGGCAAAGCAGGAAGACGATGTCCAGCTCGCCTGTCAGCGTCTTGCGCCACTGGCTTTCATAGTCCATATCCTCGATCCAGGCGAAGGCGCCAAATGCGGCGGCGTTGACCAGCACGTCGATGCCACCGTGACGTTCGAGGGCGAACTGCACGAGGCGCTGGGCGCCTTCAGGCTGGGTCAGGTCGCAGGGGTGCAGGCTGGTCATTTCGAGGCTTTCTGCGGCCGCTGTCGCCAGGGTCTTCTGCGCCGACGCCGCGTCGATGTCGCAACCGACGACGCTGGCGCCTTCACGGGCGAACATCAGCGCGCAGGCCTGCCCGATCCCGCTGCCGATGCCGGTCACCACCGCCACTTGCCCGGCCAGACGGGGCATCAGGCGTCCTCCACTTTATGCGCGACGAGGCGGAACAGGCAGGGCTTGCGCGACGGCTTCATACCCGCCAACAAAGCAGCCACCGCCACCGGTAGCAGACACCAGCCCAGCCAGCCCACCGTGGTCGCCAGGCTCCCGCTGGTCTTGGTCAGCGTGACGACCAGAATCGGGCTGAGAAACATGCCGAGGCAGTAACTGCCGTACCACATGCCCGTGCCCAATCCCCGGCGAAACCAGGGCAGCTGGCTCATGTTCCAGATCGCCAACGTCGGTAGCAGCAATCCACAGCCCAAGCCGTTGATCAGCGCCACCATCAACATGCCGCGGCTGCTCTCGACCCCCGGGATCATGAGAAAACTGGTTGCGATAAGGCCGAAGGCCAGGGTCAGGCAGTGCGGCACCCGCAGCCCGACCCGCTTGAGCAGGTGTACGGACAGCGTACCCAGCACGATCATGACGCTGCAGGCCGATGCAATCATGCCCGCTGTCTTCGGTGAGGGCTCACCGACATCCCCCAGCAGGAAGGCCAGTTGAACCTGCAAGACCATGAAGGCGATGGCACCGATGAAGGTGATCGAACAGATCGCCATCAGCAGCCAGGGCCGGAAGACCTGCGCGCCGTGTTCGTCCTGCTCCTGCGAGCGGGCCAATTCACCCGCGGTCGGCTCCCAGAGCAAGAGCTGGCTGAGCAGGGCCATCAGCAACGGGACGAGGTAGACCACGAACGGCACGCGCCAGCCAAGCTCGCCCAGGGCGCCGCCGATCATGAAGAAGACGATGGCCGAAGACGAGGCGAAGGTAGTCTGCAGGGCGAGGTACTTCTGTCGCTGGGCACCGCTGTAGTAGTCACCGATCAGCATCGTACTGATCGTCACCACGACGGCCTCGGCGCAGCCGAGGGCTACGCGGCTGGCGATGATGCCGTACAGCGACTCGAGCACCAGCGGCAGAGTGCCAAGCACGCCGTAGGCGAACACCGCGCTGACCAACAGCCGTTTGCGCCCGATGCGGTCCGCGAGCAGGCCGACCACGGGACTGAGCAACGCGACCAGCAGGCCCGGGATGGTCAGCGCCACGGGGACCAGGAATTCGACGTTGGGTACGTCGGCGAAGTGCGCCTGAATCTGCGGCAGGCTCGGCGCAATGACGATTGCCGCCATGGGTGCCAGGCAGTTGATCAGCAGCAGCAGGTAGGTGGCCGACGCCTTAGGCGATTGGCAAAGAGAGGATGAACTCATGGCACGCTCCGGATTTGTTGTTATTTCGGGTGGGACCTGTGGGCTGCCCGTCTCCGGCCAGCGTCACGCCCCTAGTGCGGCATACCCATGGCATGGGTCACGCCACTGGTCGTCCGGCTGAAGCTGTAGTAGCCGATTCGGATGTCGGTGAATTTGCCCGCCTCGTTCAGGGTGTAAAACACCGCGCCGTGGAAATCGAAGCGTTCGCCCTGGCGAATGGGGCCGAACGGGGTTTGCTGCGCATCACGGGGTACGCTGAAGACGGTGTGCAGCTGGACCGCCAGGGTCTTGCCATCGAACAGGAACTGCTCGACCTTCACCTCCTCATCCATCGCGCCCCAGATCTGTCGGTAATGGTCCCTGACCTCAGGGATGCCGTTGAATACCAGGCCACCGTTGGTCATGCGTACATCCGGCGCATAGTAGGTGTCGAAGGCGGCCGGGTCCTTGCGGTTGAACAGGTCCAGGTAGTGCTGGAAACTCTCGCGGTCGACGACCCGCCCGGTAGCGGTTTCGCGCGCCACCGCCTCGGCGTGGGCTACAGGCAGCAGCCCAAGCGGCTGGCCCAGTGCGGCCAGCAAGGCGAACAGGGCCGCCTGTTTTCTGAATGTCATCCTCATGCCCTCTTTGTTCTTATAGGAATTGCATGCCGCTTTCGGCCCGGCCGCCTGCCGGGCCGGTCAACTCATCCGCGCCAAGCCATCGCGTTGCGGATCAGGGCCTCGATGCTGCCGTCATGCCGGAAGCCGATCGCCTCGGCCGCGTTCGCTTCCAATGGCGGCAGGTTGCCAAAAGCCGCCTCCAGGTCCGCATCCGGCCGATAGTTCACCAACTCGCGGCGGTCATCGCCGAACTGCCGGGCCAGCCCTTCGACCAACTCAGCGATGGTCAGGCGCAGCACGGGCAGCGTATAGGCCCGCCGGGGCCGTACCTGCTCCGGCTTCAGGCCCGCGGCATGCAGAAGGTTGCTAGCACAGCAGCCGACTGACATCCACCAGGCGACTGCCTCGGCTGAAACCGGGCACTCGAAGCGCTCGCCGGCAGCCAGCTTCCAGAACAGATCGCTCATGAACGCCGACAACAGGCCCGAGGGCTCCGGTGGCCGAGCGACGATGCCGGGCAAGCGCAGGATACGGCCGTCCAGCCAGCCCCGACGGCTGTAGTCTTCGAGCAGGATTTCGCCAGCCAGTTTGTGCGCGCCGTAAGAAAGGCCCGGGCGTAGAGGCGACTGGTCATCCACCAGGGCGGGCAGCGGCGAGCCGTAAACCGCGATAGTGCTGGTGAACACGACCCGAGGGCAGTGGCCCTGGGTGCGTAGCCGTTCGAACAGATCGAGGGTGGCGAGCAGATTGACCTGCAAGCCCAGCTCATAATTGCGCTCGGCCGCGCCGCCCGGAATGCTGGCTAGGTGGAACACCACGTCCGGCTTGATGTCCAGCGCCGCGCCCAGCACGGCCGGGTCGGCGATGCTGCCGGTTACCCGCTCGATGCGCGGGTCAACCGGCAGGTGCTCGCCACTCATGTCGGCCACGGTCAAACGGGTCAGCGGCCCCTGATCTGGAAGCAGCTCCTCGGCAGCCAGCAGCTGCTTGACCAGTTCGCGCCCAACGAAGCCGTTACCGCCGGTAACCAGAACCTTCATACCCGACCCTCCACCGGCACCATCCGATGCTCGATGGCACCGAAAACGGACTGCCCATCAGCCCTGTGCATTTCAAAGCGCAGCGTTTCCCCGAAGCGCATGAAAGGGGTAATCGATTCGCCGTGGTCGATCTTCTCGATTGCACGCCGTTCGGCCAAGCAGGCCGACCCCACCATGCGATAACCCTCGTTCGAGAACGTACCGGAGGCCAGCACGGTGCCCGCGCGCAGGTTGCGGTTGTAGGCCAGGTGGCTGATCAGCTCGCCGAAACTGAAATCCATCTCCCGGCCGTTGGGGTTGCCGAACCAGTCGCCGTTGCGGCTGACCTGCATATCCAGGTGAACGCGCCCCGACTGCCAGGCCTCGCCAAGCTCGTCCGGGGTGACCGCGACCGGTGCGAAGACCGTCGCCGGCTTGGCGTTGATCAGCCCGAAGCCCATCGACAATTCCCGGAACAAATGAGCACGCATCGAGACGTCGTTGAGCAACATGAACAGTTTGATATGCCCCAGCGCTGCCCCTGGATCGATGCCCATGGGTACATCATCGAGTACCACGGCGATCTCGCCTTCGAAGTCGCAGTTGTCCTGCTCGGTCGGGAAGGGGTAATCGTCACAGGCGCCCAGGAAGTCGTCACCCTGACGCTGCACCAGGACAGGGATGCCGGGCTGCTTCTTCACGTTCAGATCGTAGGCTTTCTCCATGATTTTGCCGTGGTTGAGAAAGGCCGACGCATCCACGAACTGATAGGCACGCGGCAGGGGCGCCATCACCTTGCGAGGGTCGAAGGCGACCGCGTCTTCGAGCACGCCGGCGTTCAGATAGCGGTATTCGTCATCCAGCGCCGCTTCTACCTCGGCCCAGTTCTCGATGGCCTGCTGCAGGGTCGACGCCGCACGCGCCGGGCGGCAGCGCGCCAAGTCGCGTGAAACTACCAGCAATCGCCCGTCGCGACTGCCGTCCTTGAGTGTTGCCAATTTCATCGGAATTTCTCCTCGGATTCGCTAGAAGAATCGAGCCATAGCTCGGGGCACTGGATCAGCTCGATCAGGTTGCCGGCCACGTCGCGAATGAAGGCCATGGGCGTACCCTGCACGACCTTCTGGAAAACGATGTCGGCGCCCTTCTCACGCAGGCCCTGCACCGTGGTTTCGACGGCCGACACAGCCAGGCAGAGATGCTTGTTGCCATGGGTGCGCACATCCAGATTGGGTTCACGGCGATCCGCGGGCAGCGGCGCGGCGCCCTCCACCTCGAACAGTTCGATGCGGAAATCGCCACGCCGGATGAAGGCGACCTGGGCCGGAATGAGCTCGATGAATGCCCGCATCTCCAGCTCGAAGCCGAGCATCCGTGCGTACCACGCGATCGCGGCGTCCATGTCCGGCACGCTGATGCCGACGTGGTGGGGTTTGATTGCGGGGGCCAGATCATTCATCGCTGCGGCTCCGTCAGCTAAGGGGGCGACCGCCATCCACGGGAATCACGGCCCCCGTGGTGAAGGTCAGATGCGTCGCGACGGCCAATACCGCGGCCGCGACTTCCTGCGGTTCGGCCAGCCGTCGCAGCGGCGTGCGTGCGGCCTGCTCGTCGCGCCAGCTCGCGTCCATCTGCTTGACGAACTCGGTGTCGGCCAGCCCTGGGGACACCGACACCACACGGATGGCCGGGGCCAGCGCGCGGGCCAGGGAGCGGGTCATGTTGTCCACCGCCGCCTTGGACGCGCAGTAGGCGACGTTGCTGCCCATGGCGCTCACCGCCGCGATCGATGAGATGTTCACCACCAACCCTTGGCCGTTTCGTTCGAGCAGTCGCCGCAAGGCCCGCACAACGGCGAACGGGCCACGGACATTGGTCGCCATGATCCGATCGAACAGGGCATCGCCAAGGCCATCGAGATCGTCGTGCGGAACGAACTGGGTCGTTCCGGCACAATTGACCAGCAGGTCGCAGCGCCCAAGTTGACGATCGATCGCACCAGCCAGATCGGTTAGAGCGGCGCTATCGGTCACCGGCGCCGGTAAGGCCAGGTGCGGAGCGCCGGCAGCGGGCAGTTGCGCGGCGAGCCGCTCAGCCTCGTCGCGCGAGGCGTTGTAACCGATGACGACGGTGGCACCGGCCGCGGCCAGCTGTTGGCAGATGACGGCGCCGATCCCACCGGCGCCGCCTGTGACCACGGCCACTCGGCCCTGCAGAGAGGCGACCATGGCTCAGGCCGTCTTCTTCAGGCGGCGGACGCGGATGTCGGCCTGCTCTTTATGCCCGGAGAAATGCTCCAGCGCGCAGAGCCGCGAGCAGTACTCGCCGATCATGACCGAGGCTTCGTCGGTCAGCACGCGCTGATAGGTGTGGGTCTTGATGAACTTGCCCACCCATAGCCCACCGGTGTAGCGCCCCGCGCCCATGGTCGGCAGGGTGTGGTTGGTGCCGATGACCTTGTCGCCGTAGGACACGTTCGTGCGGTGGCCGAGGAACAGGCCGCCATAGGCGGTCATGCGCTCCAGGAACCAGTCCGGATCTCTGGTCATCACCTGCACGTGCTCGGAGCAAATGCGTTCGGACTCCTGCAGCATCTCTTCGTCGGTGTCGCACAGGATGATTTCGCCGTAGTCGCGCCAGGCAACGCTGGCGACCGGCGCGGTGTCGAGGCGGGCAAGGACCGCTTCGATGGCCGCTGGCAGCTCTTCGGCAATCTTCGTGCTGGTGGTGACGCAATACGCCGGCGAGGTCGGGCCATGTTCAGCCTGGCCCAGCAGGTCCACGGCGACCAGTTCGGCATCCACGCTGTCGTCGCAGATGACCATGGTTTCGGTCGGCCCGGCGAACAGGTCGATACCGACGCGGCCAAACAACTGGCGCTTGGCCTCGGCCACATAGGCGTTGCCGGGCCCGACGATCATGTCCACCGGGGCGATGTTCTCGGTGCCCAGGGCCATGGCGGCCACGCCCTGCACGCCGCCCATCACGTAGATCTCATCGGCGCCGGCCAGCGCCATGGCAGCGATGATTTCAGGCGAGGGCTTGCCGTCGAACGGTGGCGCGCAGGCGATCACCCGCTTGACGCCGGCGACCTTGGCGGTCAGCACGCTCATGTGCGCTGAAGCCAGCAGCGGGTACTTGCCGCCGGGGATGTAGCAGCCGACCGAGTTGACCGGAATATTCTTGTGGCCAAGCACCACGCCCGGCAGCGTTTCGATCTCGACGTCGCGCATGGACATCAGCTGCACCTGCGCGAAGCGGCGGATCTGCGCCTGGGCGAATTTGATGTCTTCGATCGCCTGCGGGCTCAGCGAGTCGATGCAGGCCTGGATCTCTTCCGGCGACAGGCGCAGCGACGGCGGATTCCACTTGTCGAACTTCTCGGAATATTCGCGCACCGCGGCTTCGCCACGCGCCTCGATGTCCTTGATGATCTGCTCGACGGTGGTGCGGACCTGGTTGTTGAGTTCAGCCTTGGCTTCGGCCGGCTTGCCTTTCTTGACGTACTGGATCATCGCTCACTCCTTGGTTATGGCTGCCGCCCCGCCGGTGACGGAGCAGGCATGGTCGAATCAGGCCTTGGCTGGCACGCTTTCCACCTCGACGCCCAGGGCGACGATGAAGCGCGCAACCATGTTGTAGGTGGCAATCACGCCGATCAGCTCTACCAGCCGGGTATCACCCAGTTCCTCGCGCAGGTCGTGCAGCAGTGCCGAGGGCACCCTGCCCTGGCGGGTCATGTCGTGCGCCAGCCGCAGGACGGCGCGCTCGATCGGCGTGAAGAGATAGTCGTGCGCCAGGGCACCCTTGAGATCGCGCAACGCGTTGAACTGGGCTGGCGTACCGCCGGCCTTGAGAAACACGGGGCCGTGGTGGTGCATCTCGTATTCGGCGCCGCACAGGCAGGACACGGCGCAGATGACCAGCTCGCGCAGCTTGTCCGGCAGGCTCAGCTCATTGCGGACCTTGCCCAGCAACGCGCCCCAGCCCTGGGTGAACGGCGCGCTGTGAAGCATGATCCGGTCGAGGTTGAGCAGTGTGCCGCCACGCCGCTCCAGGATCGGCGCGACCACCTCGGGCGGGCCAGCGGCATCGATCGGTTTGTAAGGCACTACGGGCATGTCGCTCTCCGAGTTCAAGAGTTCAGATCGGTTGCCGGTGCCGCGACGCGGGCCTGGCGGGTCGCGGCCCGTTCGGTGCGACGTGACGCGGGGGTGTTCAGCGGCTGGGGCGCCGCCTGCTGGTGCGGCAGAAGGAAGTAGGCGAGAGCGGGCAGCAGGATCAGCGCCCCCAGCATGTTCCACAGGAACATGAAGGCCAGCAGGATGCCCATGTCCGCCTGGAACTTGATGTCCGAGAACACCCAGGTGGCGACGCCTGCGGCCAGGGTTAGGCCGGTCAGAACCACCACCTTGCCGGTAAAGGTGAGCGCGGCGTAGTAGGCCTGCGACAGGCTATCGCCCGCCCGCAACCGGGCCAGCGTGACCGAGAGGATGTACAGCGCGTAATCCACACCGATGCCGACGCCGAGCGCGATCACCGGCAGGGTCGCGACCTTAACCCCCATGCCGAGCGCAACCATCAGGGCTTCGGCCAGTACGGACGTCAGCATCAGCGGCAGGATGGCAACCACTACCGCGCGCCAGGACCGGAAGGTCACCAGGCAAAGCAATGCGACCGCGCCGTAGACCAGGAACAGCATCTGCCGCCAGGCCTGCTCGACCACCATGTTTGTCGCGGCGGCAATACCGGCGCTGCCACCGGCCAGCAGGAAGCGAATGTCGTCGGTGTTGTTGGCGGCCGCGAAGGCTTCCACCTGCTCGACCACACGGGTGAGGGTCTCGGCCTTGTGGTCGTGCAGGTAGACATACAGCGTCAGCAGGTCGCAGGCGTCGTTATAGAGGCCGCGCGGGGCACCCGCAGTGACGAAGTTGAGCATCGACTGGTTCTTGATCAGTTCGAACCACTTCGGATTGCCCTCGTTAAGCCCGACCAGTGCCTGGCGGTTGAGCAGCGAGAGCGAATTGGTGGTGTCCACGCCCGGCAACTGACGCAGCTGCCACTCGAGGGCATCGACGCGCCGGAGTGCCTCGTAGTTGGCGCAACTGCCGTTGCCCGCGGTCTCCACCATCACGGCGAGCACGTCGCTGCTGGCACCGAAGCGTTCATTCATGAAGGCGACGTCCCGGTTGTAGCGCGAGTCGTCGCGCAGCTCCGGCGCGCCCGGGTCTAGGTCGCCGATCTTCAGCTGCTGGCTGCCCGCCAGGCCGAGGCCGCCGAGCACAAGCCCACCGGCGATCGCCAACACGGCGCCGCGGCGACGGGTGAACAGGTCGAGAAAGGCCCAGAACGGATGGCGCGTGGTGACTTGCTCCGCCCGCAGGCTGCGCTCGGCGGCGCGGGCGCTGACACCGGTGAACGACAGCAGAATCGGCAGCAGGATCAGGTTGGTGAAGATCAGCACGGCCACGCCCAGGCTGGCGGCGATGGCCAGCTCCTGGATGACGCGGATGTCGATCACCAGCAATACCGCGAAACCCACCGCGTCGGCCAGCAGCGCCGTCAGCCCGGCAAGGAACAGCCGGCGGAAGGTGAAACGCGCCGCGATGTATTTGTGCGTGCCGCGGCCGATGTCCTGCATGATGCCGTTCATTTTCTGCGCGCCGTGGCTCATGCCGATGGCGAAGACCAGGAAGGGCACCAGCATCGAATAGGGGTCCAGGTCGTAGCCCAGCGCCGAGATCAGCCCGGTCTGCCAGACCACGGCGATCAGCGAGCTGCACACCACCAGCGCCGTACTGCGCACGCAGCGGGTGTACCAGAACACCATGGCGGTGACGATCGCCACGGCGACCGCGAAGAAGGTCAACACTTCACGCAGGCCATCGATGAGATCGCCGACGATCTTGGCGAAGCCGGTGATGTGCAGGCTGACGCCCTCCTGCTCAAAGCGGCTGCGAAGCTCTTCGAGGCTCGCGGACAGCTCGGCATAATCGATCGGACGCCCATCGGGCAGCTGGCTGAGCAGGGGCACGTAGATCACGCTGGCGCTGCTGTCGAGCGCGACCAGCTGGCCGACCTCGCCGGAGCGGTCGACGTTGGCGCGCAGCTGCTGCAGGCTGGCGGAGGATCCGTCGTAGCCCTGGGGAATGACCGGGCCGCCTTCCATGCCGTCTTCGGTCACGCCGGCCCAGCGGGTGCTTGGTGTCCACAGCGACTTCATCCCGGCGCGGTCGACGCCCGGCAACAGGAATACCTCATCGTTGAGCTTGCGCAGCGTCTCCATGTAGGCCGGGTCGTAGATCGAGCCGGACTCGCTTACCACGCCGATCCGTACGGCATTGCCCAAGCCTCGCAGCTCGTCCTGGTGCTCCAGGTAGTTGACGATATAGGGATGCCCCGCGGGGATGGTTTTCTCGAAGTTGGCGTTCAGCTGCAGCTCCGAAGCCTTCCAGCCGAGCACGAGCGTGACCAGCAGACACAGAACCACCACGACCAAACGATGATTGAACAGCAACCGCTCCAGCAGGTTGCCGGACGTGTCATCGAAATCCGCGCGACTGGAGAGAGTTGGGAAATTAGATGGCTGCGTATGCATGGCAGACGAAACTCCTCAGTGTTGGCTCGGCAGGTTCGGATAGACGATGCCCTGCAGGCTGCTGACCAGCAGGTCTCCCGAAGCCGTATGCGCGAGCCCGGTAGGCGGAGGAAGCGGGTTGCGGTTCAGTACGCGAAGCGGAGCCGCCATGCGCCCTTCGAGCAGTTGTCCCGCCTGATTGAGCAGCCATAAGCGGCCACTTTCGTCGAGCCGGCTGGCGACGACCGACGCCGCGCTGGGCAGCTCAATGGCGGCCCAGGTCTCGCCCCGATCGGTCGAGCGAAAGGCATTGCCGCGCAGGCCGGCCACCACGACGGCACCCGAGTCGCTGGCCGAAACCGTGAAGTAGCTGCCCTGGTAGGGTGTGCGCAGGCGGGTGAAGCGGGCGCCGTTGTCGTCCGAGCGATACACCCGCCCCTCCTCACCGACGATATAGAGGCTGTCGCCACCCGCGGCGATGGCGTACAGGTGGCGCGCGCCGGGGTTGTCCAGCTGGGCCGACAGCGAGGTCCAGGTCTGGCCGCCATCGGTGGTGCGCAGGATCAGGTTGAACGCCCCCACAACCAGCCCGTTGCGCTCATCGCTGAACAGCACGCCGAGAAAGGGCTTGTCCGGCCCCTCCTCCACCAGCCGCTCGGCGTTAGCCCGTGCGGCCTTACTTCCTTCGGCTGCATCCGGGAGGGCCTGCGCCTCTGCCAATACTCGCGCGGCCGCTTCCTCGCCGGTCAGCTGGACCTGCCATGTTTCGCCGGCATCGCGGCTGTGCAGCACCGTGCCGAAGTGGCCTACGGCCCAACCCACACGCGGCGTCGGGAACTGCACGGCGGTCAGTCCGATGCTGACCGGAACGGGTGCCTGGCGCCAGCTCGTACCGTTGTCGTCGGACAGCAGAATCAAGCCACGCTCACCGACCGCCACCAGACGGTCGCCAGCGCGCTCGATGGCCTGGATCACAGCCTTCGAAGGCGCTTCGACCACGGCGGCCGGCCTGCCCTCGGCATCGGCCACCGGCGCCGCCCAGGCGCAAGCCAGGGATTGGACGATCAACGTGCTGGCGGTCAGCGCGGCGCAAAACGCAGGGCGACAGCGAGCCAGGCGGCCGGAGCCACCACCCAGGAACTTGCTCATGGGATTACCTTTCTGGTTGTTCGAGGTGTACGCCGGGCCCGTCTTAGAAGACAGTGCCGCCGTCGGCGTTGAGTACCTGGCCGGTAATGAAGCCCGCTTCATCGGAGGTGATGAACGCCAGCAACCCGCACAGGTCGTCCGGCACGCCGTTGCGCTTGATCAGTTGTTGTTCACGCACAGCATCGAACAGCGCAGGCGGCAGGTTCTCTTCTGAGGAAGGTGTCCGGATGAGCCCCGGCGCGATGGCATTGACTGTGATGCCCTGTGGCCCGAGCTCTGCGGCAAGCGCGCGAACCAACCCGAGCCCAGCCATCTTCGTCGTGATGTAGCCGGTGAAGTTGGGCATGGGATTGCCCACGGTGCTGGAAGAGATTTGCACGATTCGCCCATACCCCCGGCTAGCCATATCAGGCGCGAAGGCTTGAGCCAGCAGTAGCGATGCCTCGACGTTTACCGCTTCGAAGCGGCGAAAGGTCTCGATGGTCAGCTCGGCAAAGGGAATCAGCGGCATGTAAGCAGCGTTGTTGACCAGGATGTCACAACGGCCAAAGCGGTCGAGCACATTGGAGGCGAAACGTTGCACTGCCTCTGAATCAGCCAGATCGAAGGCCTCCGCGTAGACCTGTCGTCCTAGGGCCTCCACCGCTGACATCGTCTCTGTAGGAAGGGAGCGGCCGGCAAGGGCCAAGTGGCATCCCGACTCTGCCAGGCGACGCGCGAAGTAACCACCCAGGGCGCCGGTGGCACCGGTAAGGACGGCAATACGGTCTTGATGACTTTTATGCACAACAAGGTTCCTCTTTTGTTTTTATTGTCTGGGGCGCTTAGCACGCCGCCCTGTTCTTGAAAATGACCATAGTCGCGTTAAAGCCATTCGAGAAATCGTTTGTTGAAATCCGTGGTATCCATGAAACGGATCGATCTGCGAGCAGCTGCGCCTCAAAAACAACGCTGCCCGCCCTTGGTTAAAAAAGGAGGCGGGCAGCGTTGTTGCGGTTGGCCATAAAACACGGCACGGAGAGCTATGGGAGGGTTCAGGGGCGCTTCGAGGCGCGATAGGTGCTAGCGCTATATGGGCGCGCGCAGCGCCTCCTGCGCGCCGATCATGATGCGGGCATGTTCCTCGAGCGAACCGCCCGTCTGTTCGAGTTCGCCCAGCCGGCCTGAGGCGCGCACTACCAAGCTAGCGCGGTCGTAATGGCGACCGGCGTACGCCAGCAAGGCGCCCTCCAGCGAATGTCGCCGCTTGAGCTCCTGCGCCAGGACGATGGCGCCCTCCACAGCGATGCCTGCGCCCGAAGCCAGATGCGGCGTGGTGGCATGCACCGTGTCGCCGAGCAACACAATCCTCCCCTTGTGCCATGGTCCCTTGATCATGTGCCCCGCAAGCGGACGGTAGAGCAGACGCGGGTTGTCCAGGGTGCCGTCGAGCAAACCCTGACGTATCTCGCCGATATGCCCACCGAATTCGGTCAGCAGCTCCGCCAGCATCTCGGGCCACTGTTCCGATGGGATGAAATCCATGCCTGGGCGCTTGTCGAGCACGAACAAATAGCATTGGTCGGCGCTGATGGGGTTCATGCCCGCTTTGGTCGTGCGCCCCATGTAGACCGCGGAGTGCTCGCGCTGACGCGGCACCACCGCACGCCATGAACCCTGGCCGGTGAATACAGGCCCCGAAAAGTCAGGCAATACCAGGCGGCGAACCGCGGAATTGATGCCGTCGGCTCCGATCACAAGGTCGTAGCGGCCGTGGCTGCCGTCCGTGAATGTGACGTCTACACCCTCCTCGTCCTGCTCCATGTCAGCGAAGCTGAGCCCGAGGCGGATACGTGCGCCGGCCCGTTCGGTGGCCTTTCCGAGGATTTTCGCCAGGCGGGGCCGCAGGATGCCAGCCGCCGCAGGCAGGTCTTCGGCCCCATCCGGGGGAGGCACCGAGACCGTGCGGGTCAGGTTGCCGTCGGCGTCGCAGATATCGATCGCCCGCCAATGCCCGCCTTCGCGCAGCACCTGCTCTACGACCCCGATCTGGCGCAACGCGCGCAGCGTTGGCCCGCTAATGGTGATACCAGCCCCATCGGGCGCCCAATTCGGATTGATTTCAACCAGGTCGACAGCGATGCCCTGCTTCCCCAGTTCGATGGCAACGCACATCCCGCCGATGCCCCCACCCACGACCAGCGCATTCTTAATCAAAGCCATGATCGGTCTCCTGCCTATCGCTCGGCCATGGAAGTCATTCGGTGGTACCGCCCAACCGCTCTGCCAGCCAGTCGGCGATCAGCGCACCCGCGTTATCGGGATTGTCGAGGGAACTGTGCTCCACCCCTCCCGTCCGGGCGGTAAAGACGATCAGCTTTTTATCGGGGCTGTTGACCAACTGCTCGTAGGTCTCATGGGCGTATTGCAGCGGTATCTGCCGGTCGTTCTCACCGTGGGTGACCAGGAAGGGCACGCGAATACGATCGAGCACGCCGTTCAGGTGCATGTGCTCGGCCTTGGCGAAGAAGTCATTCATGTCGCTGGCACCGAAGACCCACTGCACGTGCTTCCAGTAGTGCGGCACCGGGTTTTCACCCTCGCGTTTGAGGCGCGCCTGCTGCACCGCCCGCCAATCGTGGTTGGCGCCCCACACCGCGCCGCAGGCGAACCGCGGCTCGAAGGCCACCGCCCGCGGGCAGTAATAGCCACCCAGGGAGACGCCCAACGCACCGATGCGCTCGGGATCGACTTCGGGGTGCTGCTCAAGCCAATCGACCACCACCGATGCCCACACCTCGGTGTTGTGCACTGCCGGCATCCCATGCAGGCGCAGGGCCTCACCGGTGCCGGGCTGGTCGATGAACAGCGCCGACAGCCCGCGTTGCGGGAACTGCGTCCCCATCACGCTTTTCTGCAGCATCTCCTTGGTGCTGTCCAGGCCGTTCATGACCACCACGATTGGCGCCCTGGCACCGGCCGGCAGACCCTCGGCGCGCACGTAGAGACCGCTGATGCAGGCATCCCCGTAGGGAATTTCCATCCGCGTGCAGTTTGCCCGCGTCAGTACCCGGCTCTGCTGGAACAACTCGAGCGAGCGTTTGTACAAGGCCAGCCGGTGCTCGAAACCATGTGCCTGCATGCGTTCGGCGATGCAGTAGTAGAGCGCTGCGCGGCCGAGCTTGTCTCCGGCCGAACGCTTATGGCCACGCTCGAGGTCTTCCTCGGCCAGCGCAACCAGATTGTCGCCACCGCCCTTCCAGGCTTCGAAGAAGGCCTGCGTGCCCGGGTCGTCTCCAGCGAGCGCCGCCTCACGCAAGGGCGCGCACATGGCGTCGATTTCGCCCACGTTGCCCCCATGCGTGATCGCGATCATCGTCGAGAGGCTCCAGACATAATTGGTCGGGAAGTACTGAAACATAGGTTCACCTTCTTATTGTTGAGTCGGCGGACGGCAAGGGCTCGGTCAGCCAGACCCCACCCTGCTCGTCCACCCGAACGGGGACGGCGGTCAGGTGCTGCCCGACGCAGGGGCCAGCGAAACACCTGCCGTCGTGAAGCGCGAAGTGCGCCGAGTGTGCGAAACAGACGATGTGCTGGCCGTCGCCGGAGAGGAACTGGTCCTGCCGGTAGTCCAGTGGCCGGTGGTTGTGCGGGCAGTCGTTGAGCCAGACCTGCACTGCGTTCCCCTGGCGTACGGCGAAGACCCGGTCGTCGCGCCCCTGGCGCAGCAGGCCACGGGCGCCGCCGTCGGGGATGTCGTCAAGACGGCACAGCCATTTCTCGTCCGGCATCGGCCTGCTCCTTACTCACCTGGCGCCCATTTATCGACGGCGTCGAAAAGGAAGATCTGCGAGTTGTCCGCGCCGGGGTCCATCTCGCGGGCAACCCACTGCTCGTCGTGCAGATCCATGTCGGCGTCCATTTCCATCACGGCGCCGAACGGGCTGACGAAGTACCAGAAGAAGTTGCTGCCCATGATGTGGCGGCCCGGGCCCCAGAAACTGCGATAGCCCTTCTTGACGAAGTTCCAGCCCTGCTGCAGCACTTCGTTGGCCGAGCCCAGGTGAAAGGTGAAGTGGTTGCAACCGATCATGTGATCGTTCTGGCTCTCGATCATGAACAGGGTGTGGTGATCGAGAGTGCCAGCCGGACGCAGGAACGGGCCGAGGTTGTTGAAGCGGTCCGTGACGACGAAGCCGAGCCGGGTGTAGAAGGCTTCGGCCTTGGCTGCGTCCTCCACGAAATAGACGACGTGCGACAGCGAGCGCGGCTTGATGACCTCGTCGGGATTGGCCGCGCAATCGTTCGGAGCGCGGCCCGGCGCCTGGCCCGGCACGTTGAAGCCCAAGTAACGGGCCCTGATCTCTCTGCGCCTCGTGACCGTGAACGCGACAGCGAAGCCGGCATCGTCGATGCAGTGAACGGTGCCGTCGGCATCGACGGTGACGGGCCGCTCGCCTTCAAGGTGGTCACGAATGGCCGCGAGGGTTTCTTCGTCGGCGACCCCATGAATGGTTTCCCGCAGGCTGGGCGTGACGGCGCCCGGGGGCAGCGGCGGCAAGCCGGGGGCATCGCCACGCCGGACGATCAGGCCGGTGCCATCCAGGGCGACATAGGTCCCGCCCACGGCAGGGTCGTAGTCTTCGACGTCCAGGCCATAATCGATGAGGTACTGGTGCGCGCCGGCAAGGTCGTCGACGCCAAAAACGAGGTATTCGAGGCCCAGGATGTTCATGGCTCTTCCTTCTATAAGATCGGTCAGTCGGACTGCCGGGATTTACGGAACGGCAGGGTCGCGGCGAAGGCGATGTCCTTGATGCTCAGCATCTTCAGGCCCGCGCGCGTGGCAGCCGCGTCCAGGCGCGCCTCCATCGGCATGGTCCCGAAGCTCTTGCCCTTGATGACCAGCTCGTCGCCGACCCGCCGAATTGAATCGACGTGCATCAGCTCCTCGTTCGCCGGGCCGCGCAGCACCATGCCCTCGCGGGCGGCGCTGGCAGTGGCGACCGGCGGCGGCAGGTCCTCACGAACCCCACCCGAGACGGCGCCGAAGTCCATGCCAAGCTGCTCGAACATCTTGATGGCGGTGGCACGCCCGGCGCCGTAGACACCACCGCCCGGGTGCTGGAAGGGACCGGCGAGGAACAGCCGGTCGACGCCCGGCACGGTGAACTGCCCCAGATCGGGCGTCGGCCGGTGCCCTGCGCTCTGGTAGAAGTACGGGGCGACACCATGCAGGTCACCGCGGACCATGCTGTTGGGGCTGGAGCGCTCCAGGTCCACCGGGCTGACGATGCTGCGGGCAATGATGTTGTCGCTGGTCAGGTTGCTGATGAACTGGCGGTAGTGGGCCAGCGACAGGTCGCCGATTTCTTCCTTGAAATCGTCCCAGTGACGGTCCTTCCAGCGCGGGTCGGTGACCTTGTAGGGCGCAAAGGTGATGCCATGGAACATACCCGCACCGGCGGGCACGCGGGTTTTGTCGCCGATGCTTTCATCGCCACCGGCGCACAGGCGACGCTCGGTGATCAGGCCGCGCTTGAGGGCATCGAAGTCCGCAACCATTTCATCGAGCGAATCGGTGGCCATGAATTCCAGCATGGTGGCGTAGCCCACTTCCTCACCGGCGTGGTACTTGACGTTCTCCTTCAGGTCATAGTGGCTGACCATGATCGAGAACGGCGCCAGCGTGGCGCGCTCGGCACGCTGCAGAACCGGCTCGGCCACGCCGTCGACGAACTTGCGCACCACATGGGGGTGGATGGCACCGATCACCGCGTCGCGTGCCAGGATGGTTTCGCCATCGCTCAACTGCACGCCAGTTGCGCGACCGTCAGAGGTGAGGATCTTGGCCACCTCGGCGTTGCAGCGGACTTCCCCGCCATGCGACTCAATGCAGCGCACCAGCGCCTCGGTCAGCTTGCCGCTGCCACCGATTGGCTGCGACACCCCGTAGGTGTGGATGATGCCCGGCATCAACAGCACGCCCATGCCGGTGCCCAGCTCGTTAGGCGTCTGCAGGTTTTCGCTGACCAGGCGCAGTAGATGGATCTTGATGCGGTCACTCTCGTACAGCTGGTTGACCAGGTCGAGGCAATCGCGATTCATGTAGTCCAGCATCAGCCGGCCTTCTTCGCTGCGATCGAGCATGGCGACCAGCTCGCCCAGCGGGGGCGGCGGCGAATACAAGCCCGGCATGAACATCTGCAGCATCTGCTGGCTCAGCTTGACGAAGTTGCGGTAGGTCTCGGCGTCCTTCGGCGACACCTTGGCGAAGCATTCGCAGGTCTTGTCCAAGTCCTTGTAGGTGTAGAGCACCGACTGGTCGGGAAAGATGGTGGCGTGCGGGACCGGTGAGTAGTTGTATTTGAGCCCGTGCTGGCTGAGCAGGCCGAGTTCGTCCTGGCGCAGCATGGGGTTGCCCTGGATCATGATATGCACGCTGGAGTGCTCGTCGTGCCAGTAGCCGGGCGTGTTGAGCTGGCGCGTGGTCACGCCACCGCCCGGGTAGCTCTTACGCTCCAGCACCAGTACCTTCTTGCCGGCCTTGGCCAGGTAGGCCGCCGCGACCAGGCCGTTATGGCCGGCACCCATGGCAACGATGTCGTAGGGGGTCGTGCTCATCTGTTACTCCTTGGATCGAAAAAGAGCGGTCGATGGCTGTGCGAGACCGCTCTTCCTGCCGTCTGGATGCGGCGTTTAGCGGATGCCTTCGCCAGCCATCGCCTCTGGCGTGAATGTGGTATCGGAATAGGGTGGCATCACCTTGTACTGCTCTTTCGAGTCATTGAGCATCCCGTCGAAGTACCAGGCGCCCGAGAGCAGGTCATAGAAGCCGAAGCTCTGCGGCGATGCGGTGGCCGGAATGTCAGGCATCACGATGGGCGTGGAGAAGCCCATCTGCCAGAGCTGGCCATTGGCATCCCAGTGGTCGGCCAGGGTAGCGATCCAGGTGTCCTCGTCCACGTAATACCGGCGCTTCGGCGCCAGGTGCCGCTGGCCGGGCGCCAGGGTCGCCTCGACGACCCATACCCGGTGCAGTTCGAAGCGCATGTCATCGGGATTGATGTGGTGATCCAACAGGACTTGTTCGGATGGCCGCTGCAGCAGGCGGTTGGCGTTGTAGGGGATGTACATCTCCTTCTTGCCGATGATCTTCCAGTCGAAACGGTCCAGGCGCCCGTTGAACACGTCGGTCTGGTCGAACATGGAGATGCCCGCGCTGGCAGGGGTTGGCGTATCACAGCAGGCGTTGGGCAACTTGCGGACCCGGCGCTGGCCGGTCAGGTAGACCCAAGTCTGGCTCTTGTCCGGGTCGAGATTCTCGTGTCCCGTAATGGCCTCGCCTGCACGAATCGCCGGGCCGTAGTTGAGCATTCGGATCATCCAGAACACGCCGTCGTACTTGTTCTTGAGTTCTTCGAGCGATCCCTCCTTGAAGTAGTACGGCATCTGGAAATCCACCGACGACAGAACGCTTGGCACGTGGTCCCCGCTGGCCGTGGTCTGCACGCCCCTGACGTCCATATGCCAGGCGGAGCCGCGCCAGCGCAGCAGATGGTTCCACATCAGCTCTTCGCCGCTTTGCGGAATCGGGAAGGGAATGCCGCCGTAGGCACCCTCCAGCTTGCCGCCGTCAAGGTGGGCCGAGGTCGCATTACGGTACGTGTTCTCATATACCCACTGGGGTGCCGCAGCGGTCCGGTGGGTGGGGTAGACGTCTACCCGGAAGGTATCGGGGTACTTCTTGAGCATTGCCTTGAGCCCTTCCGACAGCTTGTCGGCATGCTCCTGCATGTTGCTCGCGTTGATGCTCAGGATCGGCTTTTCGTTGGCGAAGGGATCCGGGCGACGACCGCCGTTTTCGAAGCCGGCAAGCGGCTGGGTGTAACCGCCGTCCCAAGCGGGGATGGTGCCGGCCGCGTTACCAGCCTTTTCAGCACCGAAAGGCGTCAGTTCCGTGTTCAGTTTCGCCGCCTGCTCGGGGCTGACCGCGGCCATGGCCAGCGAGCCGAAGCCCAGCAGGGCGCCGAGAATGGCGGAGCGCAATGGCAGAAGGTTCGTTTTCATTGTTGTTCTCCCAGCGAATCAGAAGGTGCGACGCAGCGTGATCGCGACAAAATCGCGGTCGGCCAGGTTTTGCTTGTAGGAGCCGTGCCCGTTGGCGTCGATGGCGTTATCGACCGGGCCGAAGTAATGCGTGTAGCTCGCGCCGAAGCGCCATACATCCAGGTAAGTCGCGTTGAGGCCGACACTGAGGTCGCCAACATGCTCGCCCAGGAAGCCGCCTACTACCGACGAGTTACCGTCGATCCCGTAGCCCACGCCGATCGGCACCGAGAGGTCCACACCGGGGAAGACCTGCCGGTAGCTCGGTTCGTAGACCATGCGGATGTTGGTGGCGTCGCGCGTGGCGTTGGGGTTCATGGCCCCTGGGTTCTTGGTGATGCTGGTGCGACGGTTCCAGGCGATTTCACCGAGGAACGACGCTTCCCTGGAAATAAAGCTCGGGCCGAGGCTGGCCATCCAGTTGATCTGCGCATGCAGTGAGTTCCCCACGGCGTACAGCGGGTTGCTGTCTCCGTCACCGGTGCCGGTCAGGTCCGTCTGGGCGTCGCTGGCGAGCGGCGTGTTGCGGCGGACGGAAACCTCGCCGGCGATGTTGACGATGCCAAAGGTGCGCGATGCGCTGATGCCGTAGGTGAAGATGTCTTCGGGATAGACCCAGCGGTAGCGCCCTGCCCTGAACCCGCTGTCGGTCGGGCCGGCATCCACGCCCGGCAACAGATAGATTTGCGCCGTCTTGTCGTGATAGCGCGCGGCATACAGACCGTAGTCGGTCTCGCCGCTGCGAAAGCGCAGCTTCAGGCCGGCCTGCCCGGAGTCCTTGGCCTCGAGATCGCTGGCGCGTTGGAAATAGGCACTGCCGTCGCTGGCGAGCAGCATCCGCTCTGCCCCGTCGGCCATGAAATCGACGCCGGAGAAATAGCTGCCAGAGCCTGGCAACCGGGTCTCCTCCCATTCGAGCTGATAGTAGGCACCCACGGCCAGGTCCGGCGTGATCTGCAGTTGCGCCGAGAGCTGGTTGACCGGGCGCATCAGTTCCTTGAACTGAGTATTGGGCACTGACTGCGCCTTGACTACATCGATCGGCGCCTGCGCATTGGCGATGCCGTTGGCGCCGAGGAACAGGCTTTCACCCCAGAGGATGGTGTGCTGGCCGAGCCGTGCGGTCAGCGGCATGGAGCCCAGGTCGAAACGACCAAAGACGAAAGCATCCAGCAGTTCCACGTCGCCGCCGTGCAGGTCGCGCGCCCCGGCGGTGAACTCGTTGTGATCCACCGACAGCGGGTTGGCGGTGGCCGGTGAATCGTTGTCGTTCTTGCCGTGATACTCGCTGTCGTACCAACCCGCGGCGCTCATGCGAAAACCGTAACGGCGCTTGTAGAGCAGATCGAACTCGGTCAGCACGTCGAGGCGGTTCGAGATCAGCCCCTTGTCGAAGTTGCGATTGCCATCGTCGGTGTTCGGCCAGTTCGGCTGGGGCTCGGTGATCAGCCTGGAATCCTGATCCTCGACACGGAAGGCCGCCGAATACTTGAAGGTAGTATCCCAGAGCACACGGAGGTCCGGATTACCCGTGTCGATCACGAAGGCCTGGCTGGCCGGGCTGCCAATGGCGGCCGCGATGGCCACTGCAAGGGCCTGATGGCGAATGCGCGGCGTTTTCCGGACGAGCGCTTCCATCTGCTTGTTCAACTTCATCGTCGTGTCCTTATTGTTGTTGTGGACAATGCCGGCGGTGTTCCCCGCCTGCGGTTTGCTAACGCCAGTGGATCAGCGGCTGGCCTGCCACCGGCGCTCGGAACCAGGGAATGCGCGAGCCTTGGAGGCTGCCGAGGTAAACGGTTTTCAGATCTGGCCCGCCAAAGGTCAGGCTGGCCATCCAGGGCGCGAGGGTTCCGCGTGCTGCTGCCATGATCTCGGGCGTGAGGGTCTTGTCCGCGTAGTGCTGGTTGAGGCGTGCCGTGGCTTCGGGGTTGCCGTCGTCAAGCAGAGTCAGCACGTCGCCTTCGGGCGTAATGGCGATCAGCTTGTCGCTCATGACCAGAGTCACCCAGAGGTTGCCGAAGCTGTCGAAGGCGAAGCCGTCGGGGAATCCCTCCAACTGGCTCGGCCCGTAGACCTCACGGTCGGTCAGGGAACCGTCGGCGTTCAGGCGCAGGCGTGAAATGCGTCTGGCATTGCTCTCGACGACATACAACCACTCCTCGTTGTCGTCGAAACGGATCTCGTTGGTCCCGCCGAACCCTTCGGCCACGATACGAAGGCCTCGCTCATCGATGACGCCGATATAGCCGTCGAGCACGCCGGAATTGATCGAGTCAGTCCATGGTTGCATCGTCGTGGTGACGGTGAACCAGATGCGGCCCTTGGAATCGAGCAAAGGGAAATTGGTCTTGCCGAGCGGCCGACCGTCCAGGTTGTCATGCAGGACATGAACGACGCCCTGCCGATCGAGGCGCTCGATGCGATCAAGCCCCCAGTTGCAGATGATGAAATCACCTTCGGCGGTCAGGGCCAGCCCGTTGGGCAGTGATGCGCCCTGAGACTGCACATAGCGCTGCTCGAACGACACCTCGTCGCCGGCCGCCTGCTGTGGCGCCAGCAGGTGCTGGCTGCCGTCGGTATCGATGCGCATCACGCCACCGCGGGCATCGGCCGCCCAGAGGGTGCCGTCAGGCTGGGCGATGATGCATTCGGGGCGTTGCAGGTCGTGCCCGATGAATTGAATGTCTGCTCGATCTACCTGCCAGTCACGCAACGGGTTGTGCTTGGTCATGAGTTTTCCTTCTGGTTCCGCTGTGATGAAAGGCCACCGAACGGCCGCACGGCTGCAAGAACCGCATAGGCGGCTCCAAAACCGGATTGGCGGAGGTGCCGAGACGCGCAGCGTCGCGGCGGAGGCGGCGGCTTTGACGGTTAAAGCGGGCTATGCGGCCCGCAGCGGCGAGCGCCTCGTAACGCATCCAAATCAGAAGGAAAACGATCAACCGGGATTCGGCGAGCAGGATAGACAGCCAGTAGCGGGCGCAGGCGGTCGGATGAAGCACATGGATAACGCATGGTCGTCTCCAGTTCTCTTGTTGTTGTCTATACACGCAAATCGCATCCGACCTACCGCAACCGGATCGGAATGGCCTTGACGTTACGCAAAGGCGAAGCATTCGAGAAATTTTTGTTTGACATACAACCCATAACTGCGGTGGATTGCTCGCCCAAGCGATGCTCACGATCACAACAACAGCCTCGGGCGGTTTCGCCGCGGGTAAGGGGAGCCAAGCAATGCGGTTTCATGGACTGGATTTGAATCTGCTGGTCGTCCTCGACGTCCTGCTTTCTGAACAGAACATCACGCGCGCTGGCGAGCGCCTGCACTTGAGCCAGCCGGCCACTAGTGCCGCGCTTGCCCGGCTACGGGAATACTTTCAGGACGACTTGCTGGTACAGGTGGGCCGCAAGATGGTCCGCACACCAATCGGCGAAGGGCTGACCTTGCCGATCCGTGAACTGCTGATCCAGATGCGCGCCACACTGGAGAACCGCGCGCTGTTTAAGCCGGCGGAATCGAGCAGGAAGTTCAGCCTGATCGTGTCCGACTACGTTGGAACAGTGCTGATGCCCGAAGTGAGCCGCCGCATCAACGAAATGGCGCCGCTGTGCTCGATCGAGATGTTCCCCCCCCACAACGCACCGGGCGAACAGATCGAGCGCGGGGAAATCGACCTGCTGCTTCTGCCTGATTTGCAGATCACCAGTGACCACCCGTCGCAGGCAATCTTCCAGGACGAGTTCGTTTGCGTGATGTGCAAAAACAACCCCCTGACCGAGCAGACCCTGGACTTCGACCGCTACAAGCAGATGAAGCATGTGCTGGTGCGCTGGGGTGAGCGGCGCGTGCCGACGGTCGATGAATGGTTCCTGCAGAAGTTCGATATCGAGCGGCATTTCGATGTCATCACCAATACCTTTAACAGCGTGCCGTCCTATCTGATCGATACCGGGCGGCTGGCAACCATGCACCGGCGACTGGCGGAACGTTGGGTAGCCTACCTGCCGCTCAAAATCCTTCCGCTGCCGTGGACGGCGCCTCGCCTGACCATCGCGATGCAGTGGAACAAGTATCAGCAGCACGATGCAGGGCTGACGTGGCTCCGGGGCCTGATCAGCGATGCCGCGGCCTCGATCGCCGGTTCCTAGAGCGGAACCTCCATCAGACCTCCAGCTTGTAGCCGACCCCGTAGATCGAGTGGATCAGTTCGCGCTCGGGGCTGGCCTGCTCCAGCTTGCGGCGCAGGTTCTTGACGTGGCTGTCGACGGTGCGATCGGTCACGATGCGGTGATCGTCGTACAGCCGGTCCATCAACTGGTCGCGCGAAAAGACGCGTCCCGGTGACCCGGCCAGGCAGGCGAGCAGCCGAAACTCCACCGGCGTAAGGCCAAGGTCGGTGCCGTTGAAAGTGGCGCGATAGGCAGCGGCGTCCAGCAGCAGCCCCGGCTCGGCGGGCGGTGTTCGCCGCCGCAGGATGGCCCGCGCCCGAGCCACCACCTCGCGCGGGCTGAATGGCTTGCAGACATAATCATCGGCGCCAAGGTCGAGTCCGAGCAGGCGGTCGATTTCCTCGACGCGCGCGGTGATGAGCATGATCGGCACATCCGAAAAGCGGCGCAGGGCCCGGCAGATGTCCAGTCCGTCGCGGCCGGGCAACATGATGTCGAGCAGGATCAGATCCGGCATCTTCGCCCGCACGGCGGGTTCCACGGCCAACCCGTCGTCGAGGCAGGTCACCCGGTGGCCGGCGGCTTGCAGGTAATCGCGTAGCAGGGCCGCAAGCTTGGGCTCGTCTTCGACGACCAGGACATCGGCCGCCTGTACCGCTTCATTGCCGCGCATCAGCCGTTCTCCGCAGGAAGTATGAGTTGCAGCCAGAGCCCGCCGAGCGGCGAATGACGGGCTTCGAGCGTCCCGCCATGGGCTTCAACGATGCTGCGACAAATGGCCAGGCCCAGGCCCGAACCGCCGGTGGCGCGGCGGCGCGAGGCCTCGCCCCGGTAGAAGCGTTCGACCAGGCGTGGCAGGTCGGTGTCCGGCACGCCCGGTGTCGAATCCATCCAGTCCACCACGACCTGCGCACCGCGCCGGGTGACCGCTACCTGCAGACGCCCGCCGGCATCGGTGTAGCGCAGGCTGTTTTCCAGCAGGTTGCCGAACAGCTGCTGCAAACGCCCTGCGTCGGCCAGCAGCGGCGCCTCGTCTGCCGGCAGACGCAGGTCGAGCGTCAGGTCGCGCTCCTGGCAGCGTTTGGCGGCGCCGGCCAGCGACAGCTCGAGCAGTTCGACCAGATCGACCCGGCTCTTGCGATAGGTCAGCGCCCCGACGTCGGCCAGCGACAGCTCGGACAGGTCGGCGACCAGCTTGCTCAGCAGTGCGACCTCCTGCTGCAGGGAGCGCAGGGACGCCGCATCGAGGGTGCGCACGCCGTCTTCCAGGGCCTCCAGTTCGCCGCGAAGCACCGCCAGGGGCGTGCGCAGCTCATGGGAAATATCGGCCATGAACTCGCGGCGCATCTGCTCATTACGCTCGAGCGCAAAGGCGAGCTGGTTGAAATCGCGGGCGAGCTGGCCCACCTCATCATCGGTCTGCACCCTCACCCGCTCGCTGTAGTCGCCTGCCGCCAGCCGGTGCGTCGCCGCCGCGACGCGCTGTACCGGGGCGACCAGCCGTCGCGACGCCCACCGGGCGATGAGCGCGGCCAGCAACGACACCAGTACGCCGACCGCCAGGCTGGACAACAGCTGGCGCTTGATCAGCAGCGCACCACCGGCTTCGGTCACGTTCTGGAACGGCGCCATGGCCAGCCAGCCGACGGTTTGCCCCTCCACTTCGATCGGCCAGCGAGGCGCGTCGCGACCCAGCTCGACAAAGCGCACCACGGGCTCTCCGGCCGCGTCCAGCAAGGCAATCCGCAGGCCGGCGCCGGTCAGGTCGGACACCGGCATCTCCCAGTCAGGCGCCTCGCTGCCTCCGGGCGGGCGGGTGAGTTCGAACCATTCGGAGTGGGCACCGCGCAACGGCGCCCAGGTGCCCTGTTGGCGGTAGTAGGCGCGCAGCTGTGGCAGCATCGCCTGGACACGCTCCTCGGTCAGGCCGTTGATATAGCCGAGAAAGCCGCGCGCGAAGCTCCAGCCGTCCGCCGCGCCCATCGCCAGGATGCCGAGCAGCGCGGTGCCGAGCACAGCAAGGAAGAGTTTGCGGGACAGGCTCAGCTTCATGGCGATCACACGTTTGATAGGTCGCGCTATTAAGACCGGCCCGGGCCGTCGGTTCAATGCGGCTAGGGCAATCTCCAAATTCTCTGCACATTTGCCGCGCAGCATCGCTTGCATGAATGAACGACCGGGATCGTCCCGGTGGGAGTACAGACATGCATACAGTTAAGCGCAGCGTCCTCGGCTGCATGATGGCGGTCGCGCTCAGCGGTTGCTCGCAGCCGGCGGAGCCACCACAGAACGTCGTTCCCGAAGTCGGGGTCATCACCGTCCAGCCGCACGCCCAGCGGCTGACCAGCGAATTGCCGGGCCGCACCAAGGCCTGGCTGACCGCCGAGATTCGGCCGCAGGTCGGCGGCATCATCAAGGAGCGCCTGTTCACCGAAGGCGCACAGGTCAAGGCCGGCGAAGTCCTCTACCGGATAGACCCGGCGCCATACGAGGCGGTTTATCAGCAGATGCAGGCCAGCACTGCACAGGCCAAGTCCACTCTCGACTCGGCGCGGCTGAAAGCCAAGCGGTATCAGGGGCTGGTCAAGATCGACGCCATCAGCCAGCAGGACAACGAAGATGCCCAGGCCAGCCTGCAGAGCGCCGAGGCAGCCTACGCCGCTGCCAAGGCCGCCGAGCAGAGCGCCCGGATCGATCTTGCCTACACCACGCTGACCGCGCCGATTTCCGGGCGCGTCGAAACCTCCAGCGTCACACCCGGTGCCCTGGTGACCGCCAGCCAGGAAACGGCGCTGACCACCGTCCAGCAGCTCGACCCGCTGTATGTCGACGTCACCCAGTCCAGCGCCGAAGTGCTGCGCCTGAAGCGTGAACTGGCCGAAGGCCGGCTGCGCAAGGCCGGTGACGACGAGGCAAGTATCCGCCTGCGCCTGGAAGACGGCAGCGAGTACGCGCACGCCGGGCGCCTGCAATTCAGCGGCGCCAGCGTTTCGCAGAGCACCGGCAGCGTGACCTTGCGCGCCGTGGTGCCGAACCCCGACGGGCTGTTGCTGCCGGGCATGTATGTACGCGCCGTGCTCGAAGAGGCGGTCGACGAACAGGCGATCCTGATACCGCAACGCGCGGTGACACGCAGCACCACGGGCGCGACCTACGTGCTGCTGGTCGAGGACGGCAAACTCGTCCAGCGCCAGGTCACCCTCGGCCGGCAGGTCGAGAACCAGTGGTGGGTTACCGCCGGGTTGTCCGGTGGCGAGCAGCTGGTGATCGAAGGCGGGCAAAAGGTGCGTCCCGGCGACACGGTCAGCGCCCAGCCAATGAGCGCCGCGGCCACCGTCGCCGCTGCCACGCACTGAGGAGACGCCCATGGCACGCTTTTTCATCGACCGACCGATCTTCGCCTGGGTCCTCTCGATCGTCGTGATGCTCGGCGGCGCGCTGTCCATCAGCCGCCTGCCGCTCGAGCAATACCCCGACATCGCACCCCCGACGGTGAACATCTCCGCCACCTATACCGGCGCATCGGCCAAGACCATCGAGGATTCGGTGACCCAGGTCATCGAGCAGCAGATGAAGGGCCTCGATGGCCTGATGTATATGTCCGCGACCAGCAGCTCGTCGGGCAGTGCGAAGATCAGCCTGACCTTTGAGGCCGGCACCGATCCGGACGTTGCGCAGATGCAAGTGCAGAACAAGCTGCAGCAGGCCGAGTCGCGCCTGCCGCAGGCGGTGCAGAACCAGGGCATTACGGTGACCAAGGGCGGCGGCGACTTCCTGATGATCGTCGCCTTCCGCTCGAAGGATCCGGCGATCACCCACACCGACATCGGCGACTTCATCGACAGCCAGCTCCTCGACCAGATCGCCCGCGTCGATGGCGTGGGCGAAGTGCAGACGCTCGGCTCGGCCTACGCCATGCGCATCTGGCTGGACCCTGCCAAGCTCGAGCAATACGCCCTGATGCCGTCGGACGTCACCGCGGCACTGGAGTCGCAGAACACCGAAGTCTCGGCCGGCCAGCTCGGCGCCCTGCCCGCCAAGCCGGGCCAGCAGCTGAACGCCACCATCAGCGCCCGGAGCAAGCTGCAGACGGTCGAGCAATTCCGTGACCTGGTGGTCAAGAGCTCGAACGACGGCTCGCTGGTGCTGCTTTCCGACGTGGCGCGAGTGGAGCTCGGTAGCGAAAGCTATGATGTCGTCGCCTCGCTCGACGGCCAGCCGTCGGCGGCGATGGGGATCAAGCTGGCGACCGGGGCCAATGCCCTGGATGTTGCCGAAGCGGTGAAAACCCGACTCGCCGAACTCTCCCCGAACTTCCCCGCCGAGTTGCAGCTGGAGATGGCGATCCCCTACGACACCACGCCCTTCGTCAGCCTGTCGATCGAGGAGGTGGTCAAGGCGCTGTTCGAAGCCATCGCCCTGGTCGTGCTGATCATGTACCTGTTCCTGCAGAACTGGCGCGCCACGCTGATTCCCGCCATCACCGTTCCGGTCGTGCTGCTCGGCACCTTTGGCGTGCTCGCCACGTTCGGCTATTCGATCAACACGCTCAGCATGTTCGCCATGGTGCTCGCCATCGGCCTGTTGGTGGATGACGCCATCGTCGTGGTAGAAAACGTCGAGCGGGTGATGAGCGAGGAAGGCCTGCCGCCGCGCGAGGCGACACGCAAATCGATGGGCGAGCTCGGTGGCGCGCTGGTCGGCATCGCCCTGGTGCTCTCCGCCGTATTCGTACCGATGGCCTTCTTCAGCGGTTCCACCGGCGCCATCTACCGGCAGTTCTCGGTGACCATCGTCAGCGCCATGGTGCTTTCGGTACTGGTCGCCATGACCCTCAGCCCGGCGCTCTGCGCCACTCTCCTGCGCCCCGGCGCTCATGGCGAGCGGCGCGGCTTCTTCGGCTGGTTCAATCGCTCCTTCAATCGCAACAGCGAGCGCTACGGACGTGGCGTGTCGCGGGTGTTGCGTGGCGGTTCGCGCATGCTGCTGGTCTATGCGCTGGTCATCGTCGCCATGGCGGTCGGCTACTTGCGTCTGCCCGGCGCGTTTCTGCCGGACGAGGATCAGGGCATGTTGATGGCCATGATCCAGCTGCCGGTGGGCGCCACCGACGAGCGGACCCAGGCCGCCACGTCCGAATTCATCGACTACCTGCTTGCCCAGCCAGAGGTCGACTCGCTCATCACTGTGACCGGCCTCGGCATGGGCGGCAATGCGCAAAATTCCGGCCGCGCCTTCATCAAGCTCAAGGACTGGAGCCTGCGCGAAGGTGCTGAGCACACCGCTGCCGCCCTCGCTCGCCGCGCCACAGGCGAACTCTCTGGCCTTCGCGACGCCAGCATCTTCGTCATGCAGCCGCCGGCGATCCGCGGGCTCGGCGAAAGCTCGGGCTTCGACTTGCAGCTCAAGGACGTCGGTGGCATCGGCCATGAAGCGCTGGTTGCGGCGCGGGACCAGTTCCTGGCCCTCGCCGCCAAGAGCAACAAGCTGGTCGGCGTGCGCAGCAACGGGCTGGACGATACCCCCGAGTTCCACCTGAACATTGACGACCGCAAGACCGGCGCCTTTGGCCTGTCGACGAGCGACATCAACGACACCTTGTCCACCGCCATGGGCAGCAGCTACGTCAATGACTTCGTGCACAACGGCCGGGTAAAGAAGGTCTACGTCCAGGGCGAAGCGGATGCGCGGATGCGCACCGATGACATCAAGCGCTGGTACGTGCGCAACGATGCAGGCGAGATGGTGCCCTTCAGCAGCTTTGCCAGTGCCGACTGGGCCTACGGCTCGCCACTGCTCGAGCGTTACAACGGCAACTCGTCCGTCGCACTGGTGGGCGATCCGGCTGCCGGGGTGAGTTCCGGCGAGGCCATGGCCGAGGTCGAATCGCTGATCGCGCAACTGCCGGCCGGCGTCGGCTACGAGTGGTCGGGCCAGTCGTACCAGGAGCGGTTGTCCGGCTCGCAGGCACCGATGCTCTACGCCATCTCGATTCTCTTCGTGTTCCTCTGCTTGGCGGCACTCTACGAGAGCTGGTCGATTCCGTTCGCGGTCATGCTGGTTGTCCCCCTGGGCATCGTCGGGGCGGTCTATGCCACCAGCCTGACCGGACTGAGCAACGACGTGTACTTTCAGGTCGGGCTGCTTACCACGGTCGGCCTGGCGGCGAAGAACGCGATCCTTATCGTCGAGTTCGCCAAGCAGCTCCACGAGCAGGGCCAGGACCTGCTCCAGGCGACGCTGGAGGCCTGCCGCCAGCGCCTGCGTCCGATCCTCATGACCTCGCTGGCCTTTATGTTCGGCGTGCTGCCGCTGGCCCTGGCCACCGGCGCCGGAGCGGGAGGCCGCCAGGCCATCGGCACCGGCGTGCTGGGCGGCATGCTCAGCGCCACCGTGCTCGGCCTGTTCTTCGTTCCGCTGTTCTTCGTACTGGTGCGCCGCCTGGGCACCCGCCGCGAGCCCGCCCCGATGGGCACAGGAGTTCAAGCATGATCCGCTCTGCCCGTTTCACCCCATTGTTTCTCGCCATTGCGCTGACCGGTTGCGTCAACCTGGCCCCCGATTACCAGCGTCCAGAAGCACCCATTCCTGACCAGTGGCACCGGGAGGTCGTCGCGCCGACCGCCCCGGCCGAGGCGCTGGTGTCGCTCGATCAGTTCATTCTCGAACCCCGGCTGCGCCAGGTCGTGCAGCTCGCCCTGGCCAACAACCGCGACCTGCGCGTCGCCGCGCTCAACGTCGAGACCGCACGGGCGCAGTACCGCATCCAGCGGGCCGACCAGTTCCCGGCGGTGGACGGCGACGCCAGTGGCAGCCACAGCCGCACGCCCAATGCGGGCACGACGGCCATCGAGCACCAGTACAGCGTCGGACCGAGCCTGAGCTTCGAGCTAGACCTCTTTGGGCGCTTGCAGAACCTCAGCGACGCCGCGCTGGAGGCGTATCTGGCGCTCGACGAAACACGGCGCAGCACGCAGATCAGCCTGGTCGCCGAGGTGGCGACGGCTTGGCTCACCCTGGCCGCAGACCGCCAACTGCTGACCTTGGCCGAGGATACCTGGCAGAGCCAGCAGGCCAGCTACGATCTGCTGCAACGCAGCCATGCGCTGGGCAACACGTCGGGCCTTGCGCTCGCACAGGCCCAGACCACCGTCGAGTCGGCCCGGGTCGACGTGGCCGCCTACCAGAGCCAAGTACAGCAGGACCTCAACGCCCTGACGCTGCTCGTCGGCGCGCCGTTGGACGAAGCGCTGCTGCCGCAGGGCCTTGAAGCGCGCGCGACCGAACTCGTCGACCTGCCGGCCGGGCTGCCGTCGACCGTGCTGCAGCAGCGCCCCGACGTGCTCGCCGCCGAACATTCGCTTAAAGCAGCCAACGCCGACATCGGCGCGGCGCGGGCGGCGTTCTTTCCCAGCATCAGCCTGACCGGCACGGCGGGGACCACCAGTTCCGAGCTGGCCGGGCTGTTCAAGGCTGGCAGCGGTGCCTGGAGCTTCGCGCCCAGCATCACCGTGCCGATCTTCAATGCCGGCGCCAACCGTGCCTCGCTCGAAGCGGCCCGCAGCGAACGCGAGGCCCAGCTCGCCACTTACGAAAAGACCCTCCAGACCGCCTTCAGTGAAGTCGCCGACGCCCTGGCCGTGCGGGGCACCTTGCAGGAACGCCTGGCCGCGCAGCAGGCGCTGACCGACGCCACCGAGCGCAGCTACCAGTTGGCCGACGCCCTTTACCGCAACGGGGCGAGCAGCTACCTCGACGCACTGGATGCACAGCGGACGCTGTACGCCGCGCGGCAAACGCTGATCGCGCTGCGGCTCACCGAGCAGAGCAACCGGATCGACCTGTTCAAGGCCTTGGGTGGAGGGAGTAGTGAGGATACCTAAGCCAAATAAGCGCGAGCCGCTTCATTTGCCCAGCAGGCTTTCAGTGATGCCCATCGTCTCGGCTACATGGCGAAGCGGGGGGCCGGCAAGCATCTAATCTACCGCCTTGAAAACGTCATTCGTTCTGGCTCATGAAACACTCCTTGCGGCGGACATCATCCACCTTAAGCCAGAATCCACTCAGCCCCGAACAGACCAGACACCTCCGGTTGTTTTTGTGGGGTGAAGAGCATGACGCGGAAACCAGGCAAGGTAGTGCGCAGATAAATGCCCGGCCCGCGCACCTCAGCCATTCGAAGGCTGCACCAAAGACGCTGGAGAGGCGTCGGCGGTCGCCTCGGATACAGCGTCCCCTCTGCTCTGCCCACGACAGGACTGGACTGTTGATGAGCCTGAACCGCTAGGGTAATGCAAGGCTAACTGACTCGCCGGACAATGACTCCCCTGCTCAGCCCACCTCAGGCCCTACCCGCACATCCTGCTGGCCGCTTTGGCGCAACTGTTCCGCGACAAAGCCGCTGCGGATCTTCTCGTTGAGGAAATTTCGGATGTACCGAGCCCCGGCCAGGCGGCCCTTGGGTACAGCCATTGCCTGCCGAATCTCGGTGAAACTGTCGTCAAGCACACGATAGCCGGGGTTAGCCTTGGCAAAATCTTCAAGTGGCTGGCGGACGCCGGCAGCGGCATCCAATTTCTGTTCGACGAACCAGTCCACCGCAGCCGCAGAAGTCGGTGCACGGACCAGCTCCGCCTCGGACAGGGTACGGGTCAGGAACAGGTCATAGGCCGCGCCCTTCCCTACCGCCAGGCGCAGCGCCTTCCGATCGAGCTCGGCGACCGAACGGAGCGGGCTATCTTCCTTGACCAGGTAGGTGCCTTCGATGATCACGTACGGGTGGCTGAACTCAATTTCCTCAGCCCGAACAGGCTCGATGGCCAGGAACGCCAGGTCCCAGCGGGCCTCGGACAACGCCGCGAAAACCTTGCCTGCTGCATCGAAGGTCACGAACTCGACGTCTACCCCGAGCGCCTCTGCCAGCGCCTTTGCCAGCGCGGTGGAGACGCCGCCAGGCTGGCCATCTGCCCCGCGTTGCGCCAGCACCGGATTGCCATAGTTGATCGCGGCCCGCAGTACGCCCGTCGGGGCAAGGTCTTGTAGTATGTCTTGGTCGACTTTCATGAGTTCACCTTATTCTGAACGGCTGTAGATACGACGTCTTCGTCGTCTTGCTTGTTGATGCGCATAAGCAAAGTCATAACGCAGGCGACTGCCAGCAGGCCACTGAGAAATAGCAGCCCGATGGCCGTACTGTTGGTGCTTTCCTTGACCATCCCTATCATTGATGGCCCGAAGAAACCGCCTAGGTTGCCAACTGAGTTGATGACGGCGATCGAAACGGCAGCCGTCGTCCGGCTCAGAAACAACGTTGGCAACGCCCAGAACGGCGACTTGAAGCTGTACAACCCGGCCAGCGCGAGGCTGATCATGGCGATGGCGATAATGGGGTCTGTAAACATGCCGGCGCCGATCATGGCCGCGGTGGCCACCGCCAGCGGAATCGCTGAGTGCAACTGCCGCTCGCCGTGGCGATCGGAGCTACGTGACCAGCCAATCATCATGAACGTCGCGACGATGTAAGGCACCATTGCGATCAGGCCGATCTGCGTATGGCTCAGCGACTCGGAGAAGCCCTTGATGATCTGCGGCATCCAGTAGCCGATTCCCAGGCTTCCGCACTGGTAGACGAAGTAGATAAACGAGAGGTACAGCACCTTTGGGTTGGTCATGGCCTTCATGACGCCAAAGTGCTTGACGTTTTTTTTCGCTTTACGGTCGTTTTCCAGTTCGTTCAACAGCCAGTCGCGCTCTTGCGGCTTGAGCCACTTGGCCTGCTCCGGCTTGTCGGTCAGGTAGAAGTAGCATACAACGCCCAGGAACACGGCTGGGATTCCCTCCAGGAAAAGCATCCAGCGCCAGCCGCTCCAGCCGCCCCAGCTGATGTTGTCCATGATCCAGGTGCTCAGTGGCGCGCCGATAATGTAGGAGACCGGGATAGCCGCGGTGAACAAGGCAACGGTGGTGGCCAGCTCTTTCGAGCGGAACCAGTAGGTCAGATAAACAATGATGCCAGGGAAGAAGCCGGCTTCCGCGACGCCGAGCAGGAACCGGAGCACGTAGAGCTGGGCAGCCGACTCGGCGAACGCAGTGGCAGCCGCGATGATGCCCCAGGTCACCAGGATGCGTGCAATCCACACCCGCGCACCGTAGCGGTTGAGCAGGACGTTACTCGGCACCTCGAACAGGAAATAACCAAGAAAAAAGATGCCGGAGATGAAGCCGAATGCCTCGCTGGTCAATGCCAGCTCGGCATTCATTTGCAGCGCGGCATAGCCGATGTTCGCGCGATCCAGATACGACACGATGTAGAGCAGGAATACGAAGGGAATGATGCGCAGGGTGACCTTGCGCACCACGGTTTTTTCCAGGCTGTTGCTTTCTGTTGTCATTGTGAGCCTCACCCGGTCACCTAAACGCGGACCGTCTTGTTGTTATCTGATTTCAGGCTGAAAAGATCATGCAAACGGGACTACCTGTGGTTACCTGCTCGCCCGTTGCCTCGAGCAGGCCGAGTTGGTGATCAACAGCGAAGGTGACGATCGAATCGCTGTCCTCGTTGAGCGCAAACAGGTAGCGCCCATCGGGGCTGAGTGTGAAATAGCGTGGCGTTTTTCCTTGGCTGGGTATGGCTGCGACAAAACTGAGCAGCCCTGTTTGCAGATCGATGGCGAACACCGCGATGCTGTCGAAACCGCGGTTCGAGGCGTAAAGGAAGCGCCCTTGCGCATCGACCTGTATGCCCGACGCACGGCTGTTGCCCGTGTAGCTGTCAGGCAGGGTGGACAACACCTGCCTGGGGCTCAGCACCCCTGTCTGCGTGTCGTAGCCATAGGCGGCTACCGTGTTATCCAACTCGTTAATGACGTACGCCATGTCCCCTTGCGGGCGAAACGCCATATGCCGCGGGCCCGCCGCCTCGCGGGCCTTTACCGAGGTAACCGCCGTCGTGGACAGAGCGCCGGCTTCATAGCGAAAGCAGAAAATCGTATCCAGGCCTTTGTCGGGCACCAGTACATGGCGCCCCGAGTGATCGAATAAATTGAAGTGCGGCTTCGCATGCGGCTGCTCAATCCGATGAGGTCCTGGCTCGCCATCCAGCTGCACGAGTTGCTTCAGCGAGCCCAGACTGCCGTCTTCCTCGATCGGCAGCACCGCTAGGCTCGCACCGATATGGTTGGAGACGATCAGGTGACGCTCGTCCGGATCGAGCGCCAGGTGTACCGGGTTCTTGCCTTGTGTGTCCTGGCGATTGAGAAAGACGATCCGTCCGGTCGCCTTGTCGACACGAAAAGCGCTGACCTCGAAGCGATCACCATGCACGCAATAGAGCATGTCGCCCTTGCCGTTGAGCGTCAGATAGGACGGATTGACCAGTCCCTCGACAACCTGCACAGGCGTCAGCACGCCGCGCTGGTCATCGAAGTGGAAAACGCTCAGCCCTTCACCACGTGCATTGCGTTCACGCGTCGTGCGGCTTCCAACATATGCGTACATCGAAGTTTCCGATCAGGCATGGGTGTAGATCGCAAGGCCGGCTTCACGAATAATGAGAGCTGCCTGACCGACAGAACCATTCGGTGCAAACCTTGCGACGGCCATCTGGAAGGCGTCAGGCGCGCGGCGCAGAGCCGCCAACGGCCAAAGGAACGTGATGGTCAAGCGCCGGCATCTTCAAAGCGCTGCCTGACGTGCCTCCCGGATTCGCTTTCATCCTAGAGCCATGGTCAGAGGGGGAAAATTGGCGATTCGACAACGGGCGTTCTCCGACGGAGAACGCTTAGTGACAGCTCAACGAGTGCCGAGATGCTCCACCAAGGTTCGCACCGTAGGTGTCAGCAGGTCCATGCTCCGCACCCCGACCACCAGCATCCGCTTCGCCCAGGCTTCGTCGAGCACGGTCATCTTCAATTTGAACGGTCGCAGGTACTGAGTGATCGCCGCCTTGGGCAAAATGGCGACCCCTATGTTCGCCGCCACCAGGCGGCACATGCACTCGAAGCTGCTGACCCGAACCCTGACTCGCATGGTCATTCCGAGCTCGGCTTGCTGATTCGAGAACAGCGTATAGAGCGAGCTGTCCAGGTGCGGGCCAATGAACTCATGCTCCAACACGTCACGGAAAGAAATGCTCGATAGCCCCGCCACTTCGTGCCCCTGTGCGCTGACCACTACCAATTGGTCCTGCCGATAGGGCCTGACTTCCAACCCGGGCGCCTGGGTGTGCTCGGCAAAGATGCCGAGATCGGCTCGGCCTTCAGTCACGGCGCGCACGACAGCAGAGCCGACGCGCTCCTCGATGTCGAAGTTGATCTGCGGATAGCTGCCGAGAAACCGCTCCAGATCGGCGGGCAGGAACTGCGTCAGGACGGAGGTGATCGCGTGGATGCGGATATGGCCCTTGACCCCAGCGGCATAGCTGGCCAATTCCTCGTCCATTTGCCCAAGCACCATCCTCAGCTCACGCGTGTAATGCAAGATCGACTGCCCGGCCGGCGTGAGCTCGACACCTCGCGCATAGCGCAGCAACAGCGGCGAGCCAACCTGCTGCTCAAGTTCCGAAATGCGCTTGCTCACGGCCGACACTGCAATATGCATGCGCTCGGCCGCGCGGGTGAGGTTGCGTTCTTCGGCGACAGCGACAAAAACGTTCAGGGTGAAGAGGTCGTAGCGCATTCGGATCGCTCCAGGGTCGGGCCGGCCGACAAGTCATCGCATCGTGGCGCCCGACGCCTGTACCGACGAGACAGCTCTTGTCGTATGCCGATGCGGGGCGGGGCCTTCACGCCGGTCTGCCTTCCATGCAAAGAGCGGCGTACCTCGACGTCGGGCCGGTTCGCTCAGCGCTCGCTATACAGCACGCCGCCACGAGATTTGTTGTTCGGATCGGATTCGACGATCTGTACCACCACTCGCTCACGCGGCACGTCGAAGCTGTCGATGACCGCCTCGGTGATCTTTTGCATCAGCATCTTTTTCTGCTCATGGGTCCGTCCTGCGACGGCGTAAACGACAATTTCCGGCATGGTTTTGCTTCCTTGATGATTGCCGCTCGTGGGCGGCGAGAGTAATTACCGTAATGTGTCGAGCGCCTGTTGAGCAGGCGGCCCCGCAAGCATCTGCCGCAGCTTGAGCACGGCACTGTCTGGAGTGGTCAGCACCGGTTGCCGGGTGGCACCGCGCGCCGCCTCGGCTGCAGAGGTCATGGAGAATTGGGCGAAGCACAGCACATCGGCGTCGCAGACCTGAGCCGCCATTGTCGCGATCAGCTGGTCATGCTTGGCCACTTCACCCGCGCGCAACGCCACCATCGCCTCGGCACAGATGTAGGGCTGAATCTCTACGCTGCGACCCTGCGCCGCGGCCATCGCCTGAAACTCGTCACGCATCGCGGCGATCGCCGGCTCGAACGTGGCCAACACTGCTATTCGGCTGCCCTGTTTTAGGGCCTCCGCAACCATCGCCTCGCTCGGGCGCATCACTGGGATCGACAACTGCTCGCGGCAGACGTCGATGGCATCACCATAAGCCGAGCAGGTGAAGAGGATGGCATCGGCGCCGGCCGACTCGGCATAGCGGGCCAGGTCGAGCAGCCGACCGGACAGGGCTGGTGTCAGCGCGCCGGCGGCTTCCAAGTCCAGTGAGAGCGAGTCATCCAGCAAATTGAATGTTGTGGATTCAGGCCAAAGACGCTGAAAGGCGCCGTGGATCGGCTCCATTGCCACCGAGACCGCATGGATCAAGAAGACGCGTTTGGATTGGGCCACGCCTAGTACCTCCGTTCAGTTGTTATCAGGCTGCGGGACGGCGAGACCCCGAGCGTGGCTCAAACATCAAGGATGATCACGCCGTCGTCATCGCCATAAAGACGATCACCGGGAACAATCATCTGCCCGGCGAAGGTCACTGGCACGCCTACCTGCCCCTCGTCGCGCTTGATCGACTTGCGCGGCGAGGCACCCAGTGCCTTGATCGCGATCGGCAGGTCGCGCAGCACGGCCTTGTCGCGCACATAGCCATAGATAAGCGCGCCGGCCCAGCCATTTTTCACCAGATCGACCGCGATCACATCGCCCAGCAGCGCGCAACGATCACTTCCACCGCCGTCAACCACGAGAATCCGCCCCTCGCCCGGCTCGAGGCTGAGCTCTTTAATACGTGAGTTGTCTTCGAAACATTTAACGGTCACGGCCGGACCGGTCATTTCGCTACGCCCGCCAAGGTCCGCAAAGAGCGGCGCCAACACACGGACCCTGTCGCCATGCTCGTCGCACAGGTCGGTTGTCTTGATCGTCATGGTGTTCCACCTCAGCCTTATAAATGACGATCTAAACTTGCATGAATTGGTTTTTCGTGCAATAAAATTCAATATGTCGAGGGGACGGTCGATACCTGCGCTTGGTCAGGTCGCTCAATCTTAAAGCGATCCGTTAGCTTGCCCGGTCGATCGGAAACCCAGGCAGATGGTTTTTCGCTACGATTGCGTGCAGCTCCAGGCAGCGTAGCGGCTATTCTCGATTACAAACAACAATGATTAGGAGAGCGCAAATGCGGATTCTGGTACTTCCCGGCGACGGCATCGGCCCTGAGATCGTCGAGTCCTCGATGACGGTGCTGAAGGCAGCCGATGAAAAATACAAACTTGGCCTGAGCTTCGACTACGACGACGTGGGCTTCGCCAGCCTGGACAAACACGGCACCACGCTGCGCCAGGAAACGCTCGAGAAGGCCAAGACCTACGACGGCATCATCCTCGGCACCCAGTCGCACGCCGACTATCCGGCACCGGAACAAGGCGGTCGCAACGTCTCCGCTGGCTTCCGCATCGGCCTGGACCTCTACGCCAACGTGCGCCCGGCCCGCACCCGCCCCTTCCTGACGTCGAACATGAAGGAAGGCAAGAGCATGGATCTGGTGATCATGCGCGAAGCCACTGAAGGCTTTTACCCGGATCGCAACATGACCCGCGGCTGGGGCGAAGTGATGCCCACGCCGGACATGGCGCTGTCCACCCGCAAAATCACCCGTCATTGCAGCGAGCGCATCGCCCGCCGCGCCTTTGAACTGGCCAGCAAACGCAAGAAGAAAGTTACCGCGATTCACAAGGCCAACAGTTTCCACATGACCGACGGCCTGTTCCTCGAAGCCGTGCGCCATGTCGCCAAGGACTTCCCGGACGTACAGCTGGACGACCTGCTCGTCGATGCCTCCACGGCGCACCTGGTGCGTTCGCCGGAGCGTTTCGACGTGCTCGTCGCGACCAACTTCTACGGCGATATCATCAGTGACCTGGCCAGCGAGCTGTCGGGGAGCCTGGGCCTCGCCGGTTCCATGATGGCCAGCGACACCCATTGCTGCGCGCAGGCCCAGCACGGTTCGGCACCGGACATCGCCGGACAGGACAAGGCCAACCCGGTCTCGATGATCCTTTCGGTAGCGATGCTGCTGCAGTGGATGGGTGAGCACCACAGCAACCCGGCGCTGGTCGAAGCCGCCGCGGCGATGGACAAGGCCGTCGATGCAGTGCTGGAAAACCCCGAGCAGCGCACCGCCGACCTTGGCGGCAAGCTCGGCTGCAAGGCCTTCGGAAAGGCTGTCGCGGACGTCCTGCGCGGCTGACCCGATGGGCGCCGTGCCCCCACGGCGCCCATGCGAACCAAATCTCAAAGAACAACAATGCCTCATCCAGCGCCCCGCGCTCGATCCGAGGTAAAGGAGAGAGCAGTGAGCCAACTATTGCTGGGTTGCATCGCCGACGACTTCACCGGCGGCACCGATCTCGCCAGCATGCTGGTGCGCGGCGGCATGCGCACGATCCAGGTGATCGGCGTGCCCGAGGGTCCGATTCCGGCAGATGTCGACGCCGTCGTCGTCGCGCTGAAATCGCGCACCCAACCGAAAGACCAGGCTGTGCAGGAATCGCTCGCCGCGCTTGAGTGGCTGCGTGCCGCCGGCTGCCGGCAGTTCTTCTTCAAATACTGCTCGACCTTCGATTCCACCGCTGAAGGCAACATCGGGCCGGTGGCCGACGCGCTGATGGATGCGCTGGGCATCGACTTCGCCCTGGCCTGCCCCGCCTTCCCGGAAAACAAACGGACCATCTACCAGGGCCATCTCTTCGTCGGCGACGTGCTGCTCAGCGAGTCGGGTATGCGCCACCATCCGCTGACGCCGATGACTGACGCCAACCTGATCCACGTACTGGGCAGCCAGACCAAGCGAAAGGTTGGCCTGGTGCCCTACCCGGTCGTGGCGCAAGGCGCAGCGGCCATTCGCGACGAATTCGAATCCGCAAAACGCGAGGGCAAGGGCTACGTCATCGTCGATGCAATCGACAACGCCAACCTCAACGTCATCGGTGAGGCCGCGGCCGATCACCTGCTGATCACCGGCGGCTCCGGTGTGGCCATCGGCTTGCCGGAGAACTTCGCGCGCGCCGGCCTGCTACAGACGAGCCACAGCGCGGCCGAACTGCCGCCGGTAGGCGGCTACAGCGCGGTGCTGTCCGGCAGCTGTTCGGTCGCCACCAACGACCAGATCGAGCATTGGCAACGTAGCCGGCCGAGCTTCCCGCTCGATCCGCTGCGGCTCGCCGAAGGCTGCGACCAGGTCAGCGAAGCCCTGGCCTGGGCCCGCGAGCGTGTCGCAGAAGGTCCGGTGCTGATCTATGGCAGCGCCCGTCCTGATCAGGTGAAGGCCGCACAAGAACGCCTCGGCGTTGAAGCGGCGGGCCTGTTGGTCGAAGAGGCGCTGTCGCGCATTGCTGTCGGGCTCGACGAGCTGGGCGTGCGCCAGTTCGTCGTGGCCGGAGGCGAGACGTCCGGCGCAGTGGTCAAGGCGCTCGGCGTCGAGGCCCTGCGCATCGGTGCGCCGATCGACCCGGGCGTGCCCTGGACGCTGGGCGTGCGCGAGGTGCCGGTGGCCCTGGCGCTCAAGTCCGGCAATTTCGGCAGCCTCGACTTCTTCGAAAAAGCATTGGGGCAGGTGCGATGAACGAGAACAAACAGCGGGACGAAATCGCCCTCCTCGGCAAGTCGATGTACGACCGTGGGCTGACGCACGGCGGCACCGGCAATATCAGCGTGCGGCTGGACAACGGCTGGCTCGTCACCCCGACCGGCTCGTCGCTGGGCCGCCTGGACCCGGCTCGGATTTCGAAACTCGACTGGGACGGCCGCCACATCAGCGGCGACAAGCCCTCCAAAGAGGCGCTGCTGCATCTGGCCATGTACGAGGAGCGGCCCTCCAGCGGCGCCGTAGTGCACCTGCACTCGACACATTCGGTAGCTGTCTCGGTACTCGACGGGCTCGACCCCGACGACCTGCTGCCAGCCATCACCGCCTACTACGCGATGCGCGTCGGCAAGCTGCCACTGGTGCCCTACTACGCGCCGGGCGATCCGGAGCTGGCCAATGCGGTCAGGGCATTTTCCGGCAAGCATCATGCGATGCTCCTTGCGCATCACGGCCCGGTGTGCGCCGGCTCCGACCTGCACGCGGCGGTGGATATCACAGAGGAGCTGGAAGCGACGGCGCAACTGTTCCTGCTGATCTTCCAGCACAAGTTCAGGACACTAACGCCCGAACAGATCGCTGACCTGCAGCGCCGGTTTCCCCAGCGCTGATGCCGATGCGCTATGACCTGCTGAGCCTGGAGATCTTTCTCGCGGTGGCCGAGCTCGGCAGCGTCACCCGCGCCGGCCCGCGCTGTCACCTGGCAACCTCGGCGATCAGCAAGCGCGTCAGCGAGCTGGAGGAAAAGGTTGGTTCGCCGCTGTTCATTCGGAATGCGCGCGGTATGCAGCTTACCCCTGCCGGCCAGTCACTGCGCCACTACGCCCAGCAGATGCTCGACACCCTCAAACGGATGGAGCTGGAGCTTGGGGAATACGGCGCCGGAATCAAGGGCCACATCCGCCTGCACGCCATTACCTCAGCGCTCGCCCAACAACTGACGCTGGATATTGCTGGCTTCCTCGATGCCTACCCGCAGGTGCGCTTCGACGTTGAAGAGCGCTCCGGTGCGAAAGTGGTGCGCGCTGTATCCGAAGGTCGCGCCGATCTTGGCATCGTCGGGGAGCACACCCCAGCACTCGGGCTTGAGACGGCACTCTACCGTATCGACGAGATGGTCATTGCGGTCGCCGAAGACCACCCATTGGCTGCGCGCGATGCAATCAGTTTCGCCGAAGCCCTGACCTACGAATTCATCGCCCCGCACCCTGAAAGCTCGGTACATCGACTGCTCAGTGAACAGGCGCGCCTGCTTGGCGGCGAGATCAAGCAGCGCATCCGCGTCAGCAGTTTCGACAGCCTGTGCCGAATGGTCTCGACCAACCTCGGCATCGGCTTTATCCCGCGCGGCGTACTGCGTCCCTACTTGCGTCAGTTCCGCCTGCGGGCGTTGACGGTGGATGAAAGCTGGGCCGACCGGCGCCTGTTTATGGTCGCCCGCAGCTTCGCCGCGCTGGACCCGACCACCCGCGCGTTTGTCGATCACTTGAGCGTCGACCATTCTTGAATGGAGAACGCACCATTACCAATTGTTCAATTTTCAGCCGTTCTCTGGCTGCCTACCATTCGCAATCAATCCAAGCCGTTTCCGAACGGCGCACGCTGAACAAACCAGAAGTAGCCAAGCCGATGAAGACGCCTCTCGATTCCCGCTTCGAAAACCACCTGCAGATCGGCCAAGTCCGTTACGCCTATGTCGACCTACTGAAAGTAATGCCGGTTAGCGATCTGCAGCGCCTGCCCTACTCGATCCGCCTGTTGATCGAGAACGTCGCACGCTGCTCGCCGTCGGCGCTGCCCGAGGTGCTGGATTGCGCCGCCGGGCGCAGCAGTGGTTGCGAGGTGCCCTTCTACCCGAACCGGCTGATGTTCCACGACACCACCTGCTTGCCCGCGTTGGCCGACTTCGCCGGCATGCGCGACATGGTGGCCGAGCTGGGCGGCGACCCGAGCCTGGTCAACCCGACCATCCCGGCCGTGCTGACCATCGACCATTCGGTGATCGTCGAGCGCTACGCCAGCCCCGATGCAGTCGACGCCAACCTGGACATCGATTTCCGCCGCAACAGCGAGCGCTACCGCTTCATCAAATGGGCGCAGCAGAGCCTGGACAATTTCAAGGTGGTTCCGCCAGGCACCGGCATCATCCACCAAGTGAATATGGAATCTCTGGCCACTGTGGTCTGGGAAAGCCAAACGACTGATGGCCGGGCGCTGCTGCATCCCGACGACATGGTCGCGACCGACAGCCACACGCCGATGATCAACGCCGTTGGCGTGCTCGGCTGGGGGGTCGGCGGCCTCGAAGGCCAGGCAGCGATGCTGGGCGAGCCGGTGCCGATCGGTTTTCCCGAGGTTATCGGCCTACGCCTGACTAACGCGCTGCGCCCGGGCGTGACCGCCACCGACCTGGCCTTGTGGGTCACCCGCCTTCTGCGTGAACGCGGCGTGGTCGGCAAGTTCGTCGAATTCTGCGGGCCCGGTCTGTCCGCGCTGAGTTGGGCAGCGCGCGGCACCCTGTCGAACATGGCGCCGGAATACGGCGCAACGGTGGTGTTCTTCCCCTTCGATGACGTCACCTACGAATACATGCAGCTGACCGGCCGCACCGAGGAGCAACTGGCGCGCATGCGGGCCTATCTTGATGTGCAACAGCTGTGGCGCCGCGACGATGCCGCAGAGCCCGTCTTCACCGAAGTGATCCCGATCGACCTCGCGCAGATCGAGCCGAGCGTGGCCGGCCCGCACCAGCCGCACCAGTGGCGCCCACTGGGCGAGGCGGCAAAATCCTTCCATGAAGAGGTGCTCGACAAGCGCGCCAGTCTGATCGCCACCAGCGCCCCGCAGGCACCAGACGAATACCTGGAACCCTCGTTCGGCCAACCGCTGACGCATGGCGCCATCTCTATTGCGGCGATCACCAGCTGCACCAACACGGCCAACCCGAGCCAGATGATTCAGGCCGGTCTTTTCGCCCGCAACGCGCGGCGCCGCGGGCTGTTGCCCAAACCTTGGGTGAAAACCTCGCTCTCGCCCGGCTCGCGGGTGGTCGCAGACTACCTAGGCAAAGCTGGCTTGCTCGAAGAGTTTGCCGCGCTCGGCTTTGACCTCGCCGGCTTCGGTTGCATGACCTGCATCGGCAACTCCGGCCAGCTCGAATCCCACATGGAAGCCTTCGCCGACCAGGGGCTGCAGACGGTGGTCGTTCTGTCCGGCAACCGCAACTTCGAGGGCCGGGTGAACCCGAAAGTGCAGATCGGCTACCTCGCCTCACCCGCGTTGGTGGTCGCTTATGCCATCGCCGGCACTATCGACACCGATCTGCAACAGCAACCGCTGGGCAAGGACGCCGATGGGCACGACATCTACCTGCACGAACTGATGCCAGATGAAGATGAGATCCGTGCACTGGTCGGTGAGACCGTGCGCCCCGAGCTTTTCCGCGAGCGCAACGCGACACTCTGGGACGGCACGCACCACTGGCAGGCGCTTTCCGCCTCCGGCAGCATGCGCTTCCCCTGGTCGCCAACTTCGACCTACCTGCGCCGGCCGGTCTACCTGCAAGGCGTGAATGCCGAGGCACCACAATCACTCGCCGTCGAAAACGCGCGCGTGCTGCTGGCATTGGGCGACAACGTCACCACTGACCACATCTCGCCGGCCAGCGCCATCCCGCTCGCCAGCCAGGCCGGGCAATGGCTGATCGAGCACGGCGAAGCGCCTGAAGACCTGAACCAGTACTCGACGCGCCGCAGCAACCACGAGGTGATGATGCGCGGCGCCTTCGTCAACCGCGCGGTGCGCAACCTGCTGCTCGAGACGCAACCCGGCGAAGGTGGCTGGGCCTACAACCACGACGGCCAGGTCCAGCGCGTCTACGACGCAGCGCTAAGCCACGTGGCCGCCGGCACGCCGCTGGTGGTGTTCGCCGGCTTCAATTACGGTGCTGGCTCCAGCCGAGACTGGGCCGCCAAGGCGCAGGCGACGCTAGGCGTGAAAGCCGTGATCGCGCGCAGTTTTGAACGCATCCACCGCAGCAACCTGATCGGCATGGGCGTGTTCCCGATTCAGTTCGCGCCGGGCGAATCGCTCGAACAATTGGCGCTCGACGGTTCGGAACGCGTGACACTGGTCGGCCTCGACCGGGTTGAGGTCGGCCGCAACCCGATCGAGCTGCAGCTGACCGGCCGCGACGGTCGCACCCGCCAGGCCCAGCTCGTGCTGCCGATCGATTCGCAGCAGGAACTGCTCTACCTGCGCCAGGGTGGCATCCTGCCCTACGTGGTACGCAAGGCTATCTCACGGACCGGGAACCAAGGCTAAGCATGCCCTTGATTGCCGTCTCGGCTGCCCTTGCGCTACAGCCACCCATGCGGGGTGGCCTTTGACGGCGCGTTCAAGCGGCCTTCACCAGTGGTGGGCGACACCACTGGTGGGCACCCTGGGTGCATTGCTGGCGAGCGCTGCACATTGGCCGCTGCCCTGGATCATCGGCTCGTTGCTAGCGGTTACCGTGGTGCGCTGCATCGGCTGGCGGGTGCAGGAAGTACCTCATGGTCGGATGTCAGGCCAGCTCATCATCGCCACGGCCATCGGCCTGCACTTCACCCAGACAATATTCGCCGAGGTCAGCGCCCACTTTGTCCTGATCGTGAGCGCCGCTGTTCTCACCTTCCTGCTGGCAGTTGCCGGCATCGCCCTGATCCGCCGGCTGGGCATGGATCTGGGCACCGCCTATTTCGCGTTCATGCCGGCGAATTTCGCCGAGATGGTGCGCCTGGCCGAAGACAATGGCGCCGATGTCAGCCGGGTCGCGGCTGCGCATAGCGTCCGTTTGACTGTCATCGTGCTCTGTGTGCCGGCGCTCGCCTTCTGGCTCGGTGGTGTGGAGCCGATGACCAACCATGTCCGGCCGGATATAGACTGGCGCTGGCTGACGCCGATGCTGGCCGGCGGTGTGCTGGTGGCCTGGCTGGGTAAGCGAATCGGCCTGCCGAATCCGTGGATGTTCGGGCCGATCGGCCTGTGCGCCGCGCTGACCGCAAGCTTCGACCTGCAACTCGCCTTGCCGGAGGCGCTCAGCCACTACGGCCAGTTGATGATTGGCTGCGCACTGGGCGTGCATTTCGACCGGAATTTCTTTCACAGCGCGCCGGCCTTCCTGCTGCGTGCGCTGCTGTTCACCCTCGCAATGATCGGCAGCACCGCCGCCCTCGCCTGGGTCGTGGCGCGGCTCGTCACGTTGCCGGCGCCGACACTGTCGCTAGGGATGATGCCGGGCAGCAGCACCGAGATGTACTTGACTGCCGAAGCCCTGCATCTCGGCGTTGGCCTGGTCACGGCGATGCAGATCACTCGCCTGGTGGTGGTCATGCTCGCGGCAGAGCCACTGTACAGACGCTGGTCCGGCCGACGTGAACGGCAGGAAGCGAAATAGCCGCTACACCGCCTCGCTCAGCGTCCTCACAGCGCCCGATGCGCTACTAGAGGCGCGCAATCTAAGGATTGGCGACTTTCTGGCGAAAGCGCCGGAGAGATGCTTCTTCATCAGGTGTGCGGCTTCGAGGTTGTTGCCAGCTTCAACCAGCTCGATCATCTGAAGGTGCTCGGTACACTGCTGCACCAGGCGCTTGCGGTCGATCATCGAGCGGTACTCGAGCAGCCGGCGCATATTGTTCATCTGCACCAGCATCATGTGAAAGACAGCATTGCCGGATAGCTTGATCAGCTCTTCATGCAAACGAATGCCCGCACGTAGCAGTACGTCGGCCGGCATGGTATCGATGCCGCCGGCGAGGATTTCCTGTTGCTCTTTCCTCAGCCTGCGCAGAACGCCAAGGTCACAGGTAAAGCCCGGCTCCAGCAGGCCCGCCGGCTCGATGAGTGCACGGACTTTGTAAATCTGCTCAAGGGTTTCGGGCGTCTTAGCGACATCGAGGAAGCGCCAGCCGTAGCCTGGCTTAGGCTCGGCCCAGCCAACCTTGGCCGCTCGATTTAGGATGTCCACCACCTGGAATTTGGTCAGGCCGTAGCGGTCGCGTAGGAACTTTTCGGTGACTTCCGCCGGGATCTCATCATTGAGCCAGTCCTCGGAAAGCCTGTAGTACTCGGACGGCTCCTCCAGCGGGATGACCTCGTCCGGGTTCTCGGCCGAGTCCTGAGGCAGCGCGATAACAAAGAAGCCGCGGTTGGGAAACTGCTCCAGGCAGCCCATATCGGCCAGCTCCATCAGCGCCTCACGCGCAGGCGATCGTGAGACGTGGAATTCGTCCGCGACCTTCTGCGCGCTCAGGTGCGCACCGATCTTTAATTCGCCGACTTGGATCTTACGTTTAATATCGAAAACGATCCGTTGCACTAACGGGCTTGCAGGCATATTGCGTTCACTTCACAGGGAAAATCGGGGCTATTTAGATGTTTTTCGCCGCTCGGGCAACTATAGTCAAAATCGTTTTTTTGAACATCGAAAATCTCAACCCGACTGGTTCGGAACTATAAGCCGCACCAATAAAAAGGCCACCCAAACGGGTGGCAGAGGAGCTAAACGAACCGGGGCAATGAGCCGCCCCGGTGAGCATTAGGCGATGTTCTCGGCGGCCTTCTTCATCCGCTTGCGCAGGAAGGGACCAATTAGCACGGGCGTCAACAACCCGATGATCGCGAAGGCCCAGATCGAGATGGCAATCGGGCTCGCCCAGAGGATCGAGGTATCTCCGGCCGACAGGTTCATTGCGTTACGCAGGTTGACCTCCATGGTCGGTCCCAACAACGTTCCCAGCACGATAGGCACAAGCGGTATCTCGACTTTGCGGAAGATGTAACCGAGTACACCAAAGCCAATCATCATGTAGAGATCAAGCGTCGAGTTTGTGATTGAGTAGATACCAACCACAGCGATCAACGTGACAATGGGCATCAAGTACTTCGGTGGTATCGAGAGGATCTTCACGAATACGCCGATGAGCGGGATGTTCATGAACAACAGCATCACGTTGCCAACGAACAGCGCCGCGATGACGCCCCACACCACATCGGCATGCTGCTGGAACATCAGCGGGCCTGGCGTGATATTGAGCGTAATCAGCATCGCCAGCAGTACCGCGGTGGTGCCGCTGCCAGGCACGCCCAGGGTCAGCATGGGTACAAGCGCACCACTGGAGGCTGCGTTGTTGCCCGATTCCGGCGCCGCGACGCCGCGGATGTCGCCTTCCCCGAAGGTGCCCTTGCTGCCGATCACCTTTTTTTCCAGCGTATAGCTGATGAAGCTGCCCAACGAGGCGCCCGCCCCCGGCAATACACCAGCGATGAAGCCAAGAACGCTGCCACGCACGGTGGTTGGCAGAATCCGGACGATGTCCATCGCGCGCAGGGTGATCTTCTCGACCTTGATCATCGGCCGCCCTTCGCCGGCATGCGACTCGAGGAAGATGAACATCTCGGACACTGCGAACAGGCCGACAATGATCACGATAAAATCGATGCCCTCATAAAGGTGCATGTTGGAGAAAGTGAAGCGCTCAATACCGGTAGTCATATCGATCCCGATGGTCGAAAACATAAGACCGATACAGGTGGCGAACACAGTTTTCATCGGGTTTTTGCCGGTGATGCCGCCCAGTGTCGCGAACGCCAGGATGAACAGAGCGAAATATTCGGCCGGGCCAAAGCGCAGTGCGAACTTGGCCAGCAGTGGCGCCAGCAGCACCAATCCGATCACGGCTAAGAAGCTGCCAACGAAGGAAGCGACAGCGGAGATTGCCAAGGCATCGGCGGCCCGGCCTTTCTTGGCCATCGGGTAGCCATCAAGGCAGGTCATCATTGCCGGCTCATCACCCGGAATATTGAGCAGGATCGAGGATATCCGGCCGCCGTACATACAGCCCGCATAGACGGAGGTGAGCAGGATCAGCGCCGCATCCGCACCAAGGTTGAGGCTGAACGCAAGCGGGATGAGAATGGCTATGCCATTTGCCGGCCCTAAGCCAGGTAGCGAGCCAATCAGAGTACCGAGAAAAGCTCCGATAAGCGCGAACATAAGGTTTTCCGGCTGCAGCGCGACGCTAAATCCCAGCATGAGGTGGTCAAACAGTTCCATCAGTTCATCCCCCAGAAGGCGCCAGCGGGCAAGGACAGTTCAAGTCCGTAATTAAAGAGCGCGAACATGCCGATCGAAGCACAACTACCAACCAGTGCGGCCGGTTTGAGCGACGCACCCATGCGCCAGGCGAGAAAGGCGATCGCCGCTCCTGCTGCGATGATGAAGCCGACGCTTTCCAGGGTCAGCACGAAGACGACAAGCGCGCCGAACACCGCCAGAATCTCAATGAATACCTTGAGCGATGGCCAGGGTTGGTCCGCATCTGGCCTGACCATGAAGTAGATGCTTGAAATTGCGAGGCCTATCGCCAGCAGCGTCGGGAATGCACCGGGGCCGATGGCCCCAGCACCCGCCGACGCAACCTGGAGTTGCTGAGCCTGCCACCCGTAGGCGATGGCCAGAATCAAGCCCGCCAGGCCGAGTCCGCGATCGTTTTTCATTATTTGATAATCCCCAGTTCTTTCGACAGAGCGTTCACTTCAGCGATCTGCTCGGTTACGTACTGCTTGAACTCGTCACCTGTCTTGTGGAACGGCATCAGCCCGTTCTGCTTCATGACTTGCTTCCATTCGGGCGTCTCGTACAGCTTGTGCAGCGAGTCCACCCACCAGTCGTACTGCTCGTCGGTGATGCCCGGGGCAACGTACACACCGCGGAAGTTCAGCCAAGTCACGTCAACGCCCTGCTCTTTAGCCGTGGGCACATCGGCTACTTTACCTTCCACGCGTTCATCGGCGAGTACCGCCAGGATGCGCAGGTCACCGGACTCGAAGAAGCCCAGCGATTCGGAAAGGTCGCCGGTAAACACATCGACATGCCCGCCGACGACCTGAACTAGGGCGTCACCGCCGTTATTAAAGGAGAGATAGCGCAGATCCTTGAGACCGGACACGCCCGCACGCTTGGCTGTCAGCAGAACCCGCAGATTGTCGTCACCACCTTGGGGACTCGCGCCAGCAAAGGTCACACTGCCAGGCGCCTTTTTCATGGCATCCACGAGATCGGTGAGCGACTGATAGGGGGAATCCTTGCGCACCGCGATTACGCCCGGCTCAGCCCCCATCGAGGCAGCCCAATTGACCATGGTCGAATCGAGGTTTGGATAACCGTTCTGTGCCAGGCGCGTCACGGTGCCGGTGCTGGTCGCGACGAAGACGCCGAAGTCACCCTGACGCTTGGACACGACATGGGCGAAACCAACCCCATGACCACCGCCTGGCATGTTGGTCACGGCAATGTTGCCGGGAATGATGTCCTGCTGGTTAAGGGCCTTGCTGATGCTACGGCAGATGAAATCGAGTCCGCCGCCTGGGCCGGCGGGTGCGATGCATGCGGGCCGCTTGGGTGGCTCAATTGCCATTGCCAACGTGGACGTGAGGAGAAAGCTGGCCGCAAGCAGCTGGGTTGCCATTCGTTTCATGCTTATTGTCCTTATTTTCGTTGTATCGCTTTTGCTCTCAAGCGAGCAATCGGTACCGCCCAACCTACATGCATATTGGCTGGTTAAAATGCAATCTAGCCCTTTTCAATCGAACCGTCAAACACTCCTTTGATGTAAAAATCAAAGCGGCAAATGCTGCCGATAAATGATTCTTTTCAAAGACTTAGCGTTTATTTTCCAATCTAGAACAAGGCCTAAGTGGCGCTATTTTTTGCGAACGGAAACATGACGCAACAGGGCTGAAATCGCTTTTTGGTGCAGCGTGACCCGTCAGTCGAGCGATATTGGCGGCGACCGATCGACGCTGCGCTGGTTAGCCAGCACCTGCCGACCACCAGCGGTGCGTAGAGTCAGATCAGGTCCAGCGGATACTCGACAATGAAACGCACTTCGTCGACGTCACCTTCGGCTTGGTCATCGTTGGCGCGGTGGGTGGCTTGGCGCAGGCGCAGGCTTAGGTCTTTCGCCGGACCGGATTGCACGGTGTAACGCACATCGAAGCCACGCTCCCAATGCTTGCCGGCGGCGCCCTGAAGGCCGGCATAGGCACCGCTGGCATCCGCGTCGGTGCCGTCGATGTTGTCGCCGCGAATGTAGCGCGCCGACATTTTCAGGCCGGGTACGCCATAGGCGGCGAAATTGATGTCGTAGCGCAGCTGGTACGAGGTCTCGTTGGCGCCGACAAAATCAGAGATAGATGCTGCGTTAGCCAGAAAGATCGAATCACCGCCGACGTAGTCAAAAGGCGTGTCACCATTCGCTTTCTGGTAGGCGAAGGTGAACGAGTGGGCACCCAAGCTATACTCCGTGGCCAGGCTATAGGTGCGGTTGTCGACCTCGCCAAAGTGGGCGTCGCCCGCGTCTCGGGTGCGGTAGAAGTTGGCGTCCAGGTTCAGCGCCTGATCTTCGCCGAGTACAAGGGTGTAGTTCAGGTTTGCATAGTACTGCCGCCAAGTGTCCTCGAAACTAGATGCGTAGAGGCTCCCGGTCAGGCTGTCGGTAAAATCGTATCGCCCGCCAACGAAACTGATGCTGTCGCCTAGTTGATCAGCCTCACCGGTCTCCACGAGCAGGTCGCCGTCGCTGTTGGTCGAGTTCCGGTAGTTATAAGCCGTGAAATGGCCTGCCTCGATCACTGCCCCCGGAATGTCACCGGACGTGAGCAATACGCCGGTTGCGGTTTCCGGAAGCAGCCGAGAATCGGCTGTAGCAAAAACCGGAGCAGTAGTCTGCATCTCACCGTACTTAAGCACTGTCGAGGCAATCCGCAGCTTGAGTGATCCGCCGACATGGCCATAGTCATCGCGTGCGCGATCATCCTCGTCGATAGGCAGCAGACCAGTGCCGGAGCGCCCCCGCCCACTGTCCAGTTTTAAACCAAGAAGGCCGTAGGCGTCGAGCCCAAAGCCTACCGGCCCCTGGGTGAAGCCCGATTCGTAGAACGCCATGATGCCGTGCGCCCACTCCTCTCGGTAACTTTGGTCATCCGGGTCAGCATCGCGGAAATCACGGTTGAAATAGAAGTTGCGGTTGAGCAGCGACAGCTTCGAATCTTCGATGAAACCCTTCGATTCTTTCTGCGTTTCGCTGTACGCGGTACCGGCGGATATCAACGCGACGGTCGTGGCGATGCCAGTAGCCACCTTGAGCATGATCTTCATATCGCTTCCTTATTCTTAGACTTATCTGGGCTTTGCCGGGCTTCAGGCGCGATACCGGGCGACAGCTAGCGATTGCATGAACACAGCACGGCAACCGACGATCTCGCCCTGGCGCTATAGAAATACAGCCAGGCCGAGCCACCATATCATTGCTTTTTAATGTGTCAATGTGCTGATAGAGCAATCATTTAATGAGCCTCCCCGACGCACATCATCGGGAGGGCTGCATAGCTCTCCCCTTCAGCAGCGGAACGCGCCAACCGCGCTCTTGAGCCGCCCAGACAAATCCGCCAGGGATTCGCTCGCTTGGGTCAACTGCAACGCGCTGTCGGACGTGCGGGTGGAGAGCGTTTGAATAGTGGTTAGATTGCGGTCGACTTCTCTCGCAACCTGCGCTTGCTCCTCCGAGGCGCTGGCGATCACCAGGTTGCGCTCGTTGATCTGGCTGACCCCCTCAACGATCCGCTCCAGCGCTTGACCTGCATCGAGCGCCTGAGCCTGTGAGCTTCCCGCAAGCGCCTGGGTCTTACTCATGGCTGCCACCGCCTCACCGGCGCGGCCGCGGACCGCGGCGATCAACTTTTCAATCTCACCAGTCGAATTTTGCGTACGGTGCGCAAGCGCCCTCACCTCGTCAGCGACCACGGCGAAGCCGCGACCCTGCTCACCAGCGCGCGCTGCTTCGATGGCCGCGTTCAGTGCCAGCAAGTTGGTCTGCTCCGCAATACCGCGGATCACTTCGAGCACATCGCCGACATTGCTGATCTCGCCCGCCAAAACGCTGACCTTGTCTGTCGAGCCGGTGATCTCGCTGACCATCGCAGTAATGCCGGCAATGGCCTGACATACCTGCTCTCGGCCACGTTCCGCGTCAGCGCTGGTCTGGTTCGACGCTTCAGAAGTGCTTACAGCGTTGCGCGCCACCTCATCTACTGCCGCGCTCATCTCTGTCACAGCCGTCGCAGCTTGCTGGATTTCGCCGTTTTGCGTCTGAAGATCCTCCGAACTCTGTAGCGCCACCGCATGCAACTGTGTAGCGGCGGAGGCCAATAGCCCCGACGCATCGGTGATCTCGCCGACCGTTTGCCTCAGGCTCGCCTGCATTGCCGCCAGGCTGCGCAGCAGCTGGGCCGACTCATCATGGCCACGCGCGACAAGCTGCTGTGTGAGATCGCCCTTGGCTATGCGTTCCGCTGCAGCCATTGCATCGCGTATTGGCCGGGTAACCAGGCGTGTGATCCAGACGCCCAACAACACTGATACCAGAAAGGCTGCGGCGATACCCGTACCCAAAATCCAGCTCGAGCGAACGCTTGCTGCAGCGGCGGCCTCGGTCGCGACGCGGCTGCGTTCTTTATTTTCGTTGATGATCGCCTTCATTGCATTGGTCGCGCCCCGGTATGACGGGAAGGCATCACGATCCAGCACCAGCTTGGCCGCCGCCGCATCGCCCATGTCCAGCTCAGCGGTTGCACGGGCAATGGCAGCGGTATAGCCCTTCCATGCCGCCTCGAAAGCCGCGACCTGTTCGCGCTCGTCGAATGATTGCGGCGTCGCTTGATACTCGACAAATAGAGCTTCTACCTGTCCCTGGTTCTCCAGCATCGAGGCCCGCGCATCATTCCGCTCTTCAACACTCGCCTGCATCGCGACCAGCCCAATCAAACGGTAGGCATCACGAATATGCGCAATGACGTTGCTGCGCACATCATTTGCCTTAGTGATCGATTGAAGATCGTCAATCAGTACTTGCTCCAGCGCCTTGTGTGTGCCGGCTACTTCAAGCTTGCCCAACCCGCCGACCGCCAACGTCACACATGCACACATGCACACAAACCGAATGCAGCAATCAGCTTCGCGGCGATTGTTTTTCTCTGCAGCAACATATTGCTTCCTCCCAGATACCACGCGAGGCGCCCACATGGCACCTAATCGGTTCTCACGGAGTATCGGCAAGAGGGAAAGAAACTTTTGCTTTTTAGGACGCATATAGACGATGTAACGCTGGCGCCCTGCCCGACTGTTCGCAATGATGGCGATTCCCTGATTATCAGTCGCCTTAAGCGCGCGTCCCGGCCCGACCCTAGAGCGCCAGCTAACTAGTTTTAATGATCAGTTATCCACCAGCGGACAAGCGCTTGGTTTATCGCCTCCTTGCATCGCGTCGTTTGAGAGCTGGGCGACAGGTCAAACATGTGCGTCACGTTTGGGTAGACGTGCAGTTCGATTGCAACGCCAGAACCTGACAAGCGCCGTGCGTAGTCGAGGTTCTCTTCGAAAAACAAATCCAGGGCGCCAACGGCTATGAAAGTGGGAGGCAGTCCCGCCAGATTTGTCGCCAGGGCCGGTGATAGATAACCGAGCGTGTATTCGTCGAGCGCCTGCTGGCCTTGCAGGCAACGCCAGCAAAAGCGATTGGCCTCAGCCGTCCAGGCGAATCCGCCGGTTGTCGGGTTATCACGGGGAGCTGCTGGCGTCCCTGTGCGACAGTCGAGCATGGGGTAGACCAATAGCTGGCCGGCCAGGGCCGGCAAGCCGCTGTCCCGGGCGAGCAGCGCCAGCGCCGCCGCGAGACCGCCGCCGGCACTATGGCCCATCAGCGTGACTCGCTGCGGATCGATACCGAGCGACTCAGCCTGTTCGATCAGCCATTCAAGCCCTGCGAAGCAATCCTCCAGCGGTGCCGGAAATGGATGCTCCGGAGCCAATCGGTAATCGACCGCAACGACCCAGGCCCCCAGAACCTGGGCCAGATCTGCCAATTGGTCATCGGCCATTTCCGGCTTGCCGAGTACGAAGCCGCCGCCATGGATGTAATAGATAGAAGGCCTGGCCAAGCCAGGCTCCAAGCCAGGCGGTGCATAGACACACAGCCGCAGGGGCGCGTCATTTTCAGCGCGGTCAATACAATATTCCCTGAAACGCAAAGGCCTGACCGGTTCAAAGCCCGCATGTACCCGTTCGCGGATGACCGGAAGCGTTTCGAGGCTCCACACCTGTGGCGCCTCGTCGAGCAACGCGTGGTAGGCCGGGTCGAGCAAGTGCTTGCCATGGCTGGCACGGTTTGATGAGGACATCGAAGGCTCCTGTGAACGAAACATCAGGACGGTCAGGCCAACCGCAAGGCCAAAGCCAGCGAGATGGAAAATAGCGCGACCAGGTTGCCGAGGATAACGATCGAGGCCACCTTTTCCGGCTCCTGTCGGTAGAGTTCGGCAAACATGAAATTGAGCACGGCGGGGGGCAGCGCACCGAACACGAGCAGGATGTCCGTCTCGTGTGCAGACAAATCCAAAGCCAGGCAGAACAGGTAGGCGATCAGCATTCCGGTGAGCGGTGTCGCCACCGCGCCGACCACGCCGATGCGCCATTGCGCGAACGGCGCGGTGTTCAGCCGCACGCCAAGCGAGAACAGCATCAGGCCCGTGGACACGTCCGCGATGAGTTTGATTGCCGAGAGGAACGGCGGCCACAGCGTGACGCCCGACAGGCTCACCGTCACCCCGGCAATACCGGCGATTATCACCGGCTCACGCAGCAAGCGCCACAGCTTCGCGTTGTGCCCCAGCCACCAGGTGACGACAGCGAAGTGCAGAATGTTCTCGACCAGAAAGAGCACCACCGCGGCCGGCAGCGCCTGCTCGCCAAAGGCGAACAAGAGCAATGGCAGACCCATGTTGCCGGCGTTCTTGAACATCATCGGCGGCAGCAGCGTTTTGGGGTCGTAGCCCAGCCGTCGCGCGATCGGCCAGCCGAGCAGACCCGAGCCGAGCACGACGACTAGACCGCCAAGCGCAATCGCCTGCACATGGGCAAGATCCACCGACTTGCCCGCCAGCGCGGAAAAGACCAGTGCGGGCACGAAAATGCTCATGTTGAGCTGATTAGTGGCGAACATATCCGGACGATGCTTGCGGCCGTACAGGTAGCCGATCGCGATCACCGTGAACACAGGGAAAACGATGCTCACGATCTGGACGAGCATGGGGGTTCCTTTTTTGGTGGTTGCCTGGCGTCAGCCGTTCGCTGGCGGGCCGTTCAAGGCGTGGTAGCTGCGGATGACCTGACTGTCATCGGCGCGCCCATCGCCGCGTCCCGAAGTGGCGAGGAACAGCTGGTGCGCGACCGCCGCGATGGGCAGCGCCGCCTTGGCGTCGCGCCCGGCTTCGAGCACGATGCCCAGATCCTTGACGAAGATGTCTACTGCGCTGCTGACTTCCGGCTCGGCCTCGAGCATGCGCGGGCCGCGATCCTTGAGCATCCAGCTCGAGGCCGCCGAGCCGCCCATGATCTCCAACAGCACCTCAAGATCGACACCGACCTTGGCGGCGAGCGCGAAGGCTTCGGCGACCACCGCAATATGCACGCCGCACAGCAACTGGTTGACCGCTTTGACGGTCGCCCCCTGACCAGCACGCTCGCCAACATGGAAAATGCGCTGGCCAAGGCCCTCGAACACTGGCTTCACCGCCTCGAAGGTGGCACGCTCGCATGCCGCCATGATGGTCAGCGAACCGGCCTGAGCCCCAGCGGTTCCGCCTGACACCGGCGCATCGACGAAACGTCGGCCCGTTGCGCCCACCCGCTCAGCGATGCGTTCGACCGCAGCCGGCGGGCAGGTCGCCATCAGGCAGACGATGCCGCCCTCGTCCATCGCCTGCACAGCGCCTTCGTCGAACAACACCTGCTCGGCCTGAGCAGCATTGACCACCATCAGGATCAGTATCTGCGCGCCCCGGGCAGCATCAGCTGCGCTTACTGCGGATTCGCCGCCGGCTGCTTCGAGCGAGGTCAGCGCGGTTGGGTTGAGGTCGATACCACGCACATGGTGGCCGGCGGCCAGAAGGTTTTTCGCCATTGGCAGGCCCATCGAGCCAAGCCCGGCGAATGCAATGATGCTCATGAGCAGTTCCTCTGGCGACAACCCCGCATGGGCGGGGCTGTCGCCCATCAATAGAACGTGAAGGCAGGTACGAAGGAGACCAGGCCCAGCACCGTGATCGCCACCAGGTAGAAAGGCCACAGCTCACGCACCACCGCGCCGACCTTCTCGCGTGAGATGGCCGAGGCGATGAACAGCGTGGTGCCTACCGGTGGAGTGAACAGGCCGATGCTGAGGTTCACCACCATCATGATGCCGAGCTGAGTGAGGTCGAGACCGATGGCGTTGCCGATGGCGACAAAGGTCGGCCCCAGGAGCAGGATTGCGGCAGGCAGGTCAAGGAACATGCCCACTGTCACCATAATCAGGTTCAACATCAGGATGACCATCCACGGCGACTGCAGGGTTTGCGCCGTCCACTCCGCGACTGCCGTCGGCACGGACTCTACCGTCAGAACGTAGCCCACCAGGTTCGAGGCTGCGATCACTAGCATCACCACGCCAGTCGTGATGGCTGTGTGCACCAGCGCATCGTACAGCCGGCGCAAGGTCAGGTCGCGATAGATCAGCATGCTCACCATCAGGCCATAGAACACCGCCAGCACACTGACTTCGGTTGGCGTGGCGATTCCGGCGCGCAGCAGCACGACGATGAACGCCGGCATCGCCAATGCGGGCGCCGCAGCAAGGCTCACGCGCAGCACACCCTTGAGCGTGACCTCGCTGGCCAGGCGATTGAAACCACGCAGGCGGCCCGACAGGTAGCAGGTCAGCATGAATCCGGCACACAGCAACAAGCCCGGCAGCAATCCGGCGAGAAACAGCGCGGCGATCGATTGGTTGGATACGGCGGCATAGAGGATCAGCGGGATCGAAGGTGGAATCAGCCCCGCGATGGTGGCCGACGAAGCCGTGGCCGCAGCGGCGAATGCGCCGGGGTAGCCCTCTCGCTTTTGCCACGGGATCAGCATCGAGCCGAGCGCCGAAGCCTCTGCAACCGCCGAGCCGGACACGCCGCCGAACACGGTCGAGCCGACCACCGTAACCTGGCCCAGGCCGCCATGAAAACGGCCAACGAGCATGGTGGCGAAGGCAATCAGACGCTTGCCTAGCGTGCCGCCCATCATCAGGCTGCCCGAGAGCATGAAGAACGGAATCGCCAGCAACGGGAAGCTCTGCGTAGGTTGGAAGATCTTCACGATCGCCGCCACGCTGGGCATGCCGCCAACCGTGATAGCCGCCAGCCCTGAGCTGATCAGCAGCGCGTAGCCGACCGGCAATGCCAGTATCAGCAGGACGGCGAAGACCGCCAGCATCATGAGGGTCATAGGTCGTCCTCGATGTCGTGAGCGCGAACGGCGAGTGGGTCGCCGGCGTGCAGTAGGTAGACAAGTGTCGTCAGCGCGGTGAGGCCGAGGCCGACGAAGCCGACAATCATGGACATGTAGGCCCATTTCGCCGAGATGCCGGTGACGGGATAGACCTCGCTACCGGTAATCTCGATGACGCCGAGGCCCACCCAGGCGAGGTAGAAGAAGGTAGCGGTAATCAGAACCTGGTGAAGGATCAGCAGCACCCTGTTCCCGCCGTGGCCGATCCACCCTTGAATAGCGGTGACCGCGATGTGCTGGCCTCGTTGAGCGGCTAATACGATGCCGCCCATGACCAGCCAGGGAAACAGGATGTTGGGCATCTCGCTCGGCCAGCCCATGCCCTGGTTGGTGAGGTAGCGCACCACCACTTCGGCCATCAGCGAGCCGAACATGACGACCAGCGCCGCGATTGCCGCTACCACGCTGAGGGCTACGATCGCGCTGTCCAGCCACTTCGCCAACCGCGTCAGGCCACCCGGCCGGGCCGTCTCCTTGGTTGAGAGTTGGGCGGCCATCATTGCTTGCCCGCCTCCGAGACGATCAGCTCGACCAGCTCGGGATATTGCTTGGACCACTTGTCATAGACCGGCTTAGTCTTGGCTGCGAAAGCCACCTGATCGATCTCGTTAATCTGCACGCCGGCCTCGGCGAGCTTGGTACGAAGCTCGGTATCAGCCGCGAGCGACAGCTCTCGGTTGAGCTTGCCGGCTTCGATGGCGGCTTCTTTGACGGCTTGTTGGTCCGCCTTGGAGAGGCCCGCCCACACCATCTTGCTGGCGAGCAGCGGCGTCGTCTCGTACTTGTGCCCGGTAAGGGAGATGTACTTCTGCACCTCATGGAGCTTGGAGGAATAGATGTTCATCAGCGGATTCTCCTGACCGTCGAACACGCCCTGTTGCAGCGCGATATACAGTTCGGAGAAGGCCAAGGGAGCCGGATTGGCGCCAAGCGCCTTGAAGATGTCCAGCGTCATGGTGTCCGGCGGGGTGCGCACCTTGATGCCCTGCAGGTCTTCAGGCTTGGTGATTGGGCGCTTGTTGTTGCTCGTGTGGCGGATGCCGTTGTCCCACAGGGCCAGCAGCACGAGGCCCTTGGCATTGGCCGCCTCGTCGAGCTTGGCACCGACCGGGCCGTCGACCACCTGGTAGGCGTGTTCGAGGTCGCGAAACAGGAACGGCAGGCCGATCACGTTGAACTCAGGCACCACGCCCGCGGTGCTGCCCTGGGAGTTGGTGCTGAAGGCCAGCGTGCCCAGGCGCATGTTGGTCAGCGACTCGACGTCATCGCCGAACTGGGCACTGCCACCCACGTCGACCTTGACCCGGCCGTTGGTCTTCGCTTCGACCAGCTCGGCGAATTTTTCCGACGCCACCGCCTTCGGATTGCCCGGCGCGGCGTTATGGGAAAGGCGCAATACCTGTTGAGCCCAACCAGTGGAAGCAGTAGCCAGTGCGAAGGTCGCAGCGACCGCGATCAGTGTCTTTTTCATGAGCTTCACCTTGCGTTCTTATTGATATTGTTTGCAGTTCTTTTGGTACTTCTACGTGCCGCGCATCAAGGGGGCGAGCGCTCTCCACGCGCCCGCACCGTTTTTCATCAACCGTGGATGAGCATGCCTCCATTCACGTCGATGACCGCACCGGTGATGTAGGCCGAGAGGTCGGACGCCAGGAACAGATAGGTACCCGCCACTTCCTCCGCCTTGCCCAGACGATTGAGCGGAATGCCGGCGGCGATGTCGGCCTTCTGCTGGTCGGTTAGTTTGCCGGAGCTGATGTCAGTCTGGATAAGGCCCGGGGTCACGCAGTTGACGCGGATGTTGTCAGGGCCGAATTCACGCGCCATGGCCTTTGCCAGCCCCAGCACTCCGGCCTTGGCGGCCGAATAGTGCGGGCCACCGAGGATGCCGCCGCCGCGCTGGGCCGAGACCGAGGACATGCAGGCGATCGAGCCGCCGCCCTGCGCTTTCATGTGCGGAATGACCGCCTGCGACAGGTAGAGCACGCCGCGCAGGTTGACGTCGAGGATGCGATCCCAGCTGGCCGGATCGATCTCCAACGTCTTCACCGGCTGGGTGATGCCGGCGTTGTTGATCAAGATGTCGATGCGGCCGAAATCTGCGATCGCACGTTCGGCCGCCTTCAGGCAGGCGTCCTTGTCCGCCACGTTGCAGGCATAACCGCGATGCTCGGGGCCGATGGATGCAGCCGCCTCGACGGCCGCCGCCTCGTCGAGGTCGAGAATCGCCACCTTGGCGCCGTGGCTGGCGAATAGGCGGGCCGTGGCGAGGCCGATGCCGCGTGCCGAGGCTGCACCAGAAACCATGGCGACCTTGCCGGCAAGAAGAAGCGCGTTGCTCATAACGGTAATTCCTTCATAGGGCGCCCCAGCGGGCGCGTCTGAATGCAGTGTTCTGAGAGTGAGCGCAGTGCGCTTAGCTGAGCCAACCCTTGATGGTGGCGGACATCGCCTCGGTAGAAATCCCGTAGCGGTCGTGCAGGGTTGGCAGCGCGCCGGCATCGAGGAACGCATCGGGCAGCGCGATCTGGCGGAATTGCGGAGTGACGCCGGCGGTCAGCAGTGCGGTCGCCACGGCTTCGCCGAGCCCGCCAACCGTGGTGTGGTTCTCCGCCACAACCACCAGGCGGCCGCCGCGGCCCGCTTCGCGCAAAATAGTCGCGACGTCGAGCGGTTTGATGGTCGGCACGTGCAAGACGCCCACGTCGATCTTGTCCGACCCCAACGCCTTGGCCACTTCGAGTGCGCGCATGGTCAGGATTCCGGACGAGATCACCAGCACGTCGCGACCATCACGCAGTAGCTTGGCTTTACCCAGTTCGAAGCTGTAGTCGTACTCGTCCAGCACCAGCGGCACGTTGCCGCGCAGCAGGCGCATGTACACCGGGCCGTTGTGGGCGGCGATCTGCGGTACGGCCTGCTCGGTGTCGAGCGCGTCGCAGGGGTCGACAATGGTCATGCCGGGGATGCCACGCATCAGCGCGATGTCCTCGGTGGCCTGGTGGCTAGGGCCGTAGCCAGTCGTGAGGCCGGGCAACGCGCAGCACATCTTGACGTTGAGGTTTTCCTCGGCGATCACCTGATGCACGAAGTCAAAGGCGCGACGGGTGCCGAACACCGCGTAGGTAGTGGCGAACGGTACGAAACCTTCTTTCGCCATACCGCCGGCCGAGGCCATCAGCAACTGCTCAGCCATGCCCATCTGGAAAAACCGCTCCGGGTAAGCCTGACCGAAGAGGTGCAAATCGGTGTACTTGGCGAGATCCGCGGTGAGGCCGACGATCTCGGGACGATTAGCAGCCAGCTCGACCAGCGCCTTGCCGAAGGGCGCAGCCGTTACGCGCTGCCCCTCGGAGGCAATTGACGCGATCATCGCCGAAGTGGTCAGGCGTGGCTTCTTGACGGTGGTATTCATTTGGCGGCTCCCTGGGCTTGATCGAGGATGTCGAGGGCTTGCTGCCACTCGGTCGGATCGACGCGAATGAAGTGGTTCTTCTCGCGCTGCTCAAGGAACGGCACGCCCTTGCCCATCAGGGTGTCGCAGAGGATTACGCGCGGTTTGGCCTCGGTGAGGTTGCGCGCGGTGTCGAAGGCGGCGATGACAGCGGCGAGGTCGTTGCCATCGACACGCTGCACATGCCAGCCGAAGGCAGCCCACTTGTCGGCAAGTGGCTCGAAGGCCATCACCTTGCTCGACGGGCCGTCGGCCTGCTGGTTGTTGATGTCCACCAGGCAGATTAGGTTACCCAGCCCGTGGTGGGCCGCGCTCATTGCCGCTTCCCAGGTCGAGCCTTCATCGAGCTCGCCGTCGGACATGGAGTTGTAGACGAACGCCGGGTTGCCCTTCAGACGCAGGCCCAGCGCCATCCCTACTGCAATCGGCAAGCCTTGACCGAGCGATCCGCCGGACATTTCCATGCCTGGCGTATAGGTCGCCATGCCGGACATGGGCAGGCGGCTGTCATCGCTGCCGTAGGTGTCGAGTTCGTCCTCGGGGATGATCTTCGCCTCGATCAGCGCGGCGTAGAAGGCGATGGCGTAATGCCCGTGAGACAGGAGGAAGCGGTCGCGACCTTCCCAGCTTGGGTCTTCGGGACGCAGGTTCATGGCATGGCAGTAGGCGGTTGCCAGTACCTCGGCGTAGCCCAGTGCCTGGCCCACATACCCCTGGCCTTGCACTTCGCCCATTTGGAGGGCGAAGCGGCGAATACGGTAGGCGCTTACGGCGACCCTCGCGAGGGCCGGTGACGTATCGTTTTGCACGGATATCTCCTTGTTATTGGTCCGGCTTAGCGGCTTGCTGGCTGCGCATCGGTCATGTTGGCGAAGGCGTTTGTAGCCTTCTGAACGACGCGTCCGGCGGGTAGGAAAAAGCCTATGCCCTTGATTTCCTCTTCTCAAACGAATAGTTATGCCCAATAGATGAACTGAGCTAATGTGAAATCACCATGCAAACCCGCGTTTCTCTGAAGTCAGTACAGGCATTCGAAGCCGCTGCTCGGCTGTCTTCGTTCGCCCTGGCGGCGGAAGAACTTTTCGTCACGCCTTCGGCCGTGAGCCACCAGATCAAACTGCTGGAAGAACAATTCGGGGTGCGCCTGTTTCACCGGGTACACCGTGCGGTGGTGCTGACCGACGCCGGCCGCCTCTATGCGGAGGAGGTCTCCGCAGCGTTCGCGAAGATCGAGATGGCGACGCGCGAGTTGGGGCGCACGGCCAAGAGCGACATCCTCACCGTGCATTCGACGCCGAGCTTCGCTACCCAATGGCTGATGCCGCGTCTGGCCCGCTTCAGCGCCCTGGAACCGGATATCGACGTGCGGCTCAACGCGTCCTACCCGGCGCCGGCCGACCTGCTGACTCAAGGGGTGGACATCGACATCCGCTACGGCATGAAACGACTGCAACCGGCCGGGACCATGGTGCTCCCCTTCCCGCCCGAAACCATCGTGCCGCTCTGTGCACCCTCGCTGACCACCGGCGAGCATCCGATTCGCGTGCCGGAGGATTTGCACCACCACACCCTGATCCACAGCGAGGTATGCCTCGTCAGTTGGCGCGACTGGATGCGACAGCACCGCAAGGTGCCGCTCGATATCTCCCGCGGGCCGCGCTTCGATCGCTCCTTCATGGCGATCAGCGCCGCGGTGGATGGCCTCGGTGTCTGCCTGGAAAGCCTGCTACTAGCCCAGCGCGAACTCGATACCGGGCGCCTGGTCGCCCCGCTGGGACTCAAAGGGCCGAAGATCCAGGGTTACACCTTCAACATGCTGAAATCGCGCGCGGAGCTGCCGAAGATTCGCAGCTTCCAGAACTGGCTGTTCGGCGAGCTTGAGGGCCGCTAGCCAGCACGCCGGAGCGTGCGCCCGCCAAGGACGGACCAAGGCCCCCCTTGGCCACACTCGACGTAAAAAACACGTTATTTCTCAATCGATTCGCTCGCCCCGGTGCTACGGGCAGGAGCAACGATCAAGGCCAAGCCGACGCCTGGCCGAAAGCCAAATCAATCAGTTCAGCTTAACGATCCAACTCAGCGGCATGATTCGCATCAACACCGCCATCAGGCGCCACGGCCACCTTGGAACATAGGCGATCGCCGGCTCACGCTCAATGGCGCAGACCATTGCCAGACAGCCTGTTTCCTCATCCACCTCGAAGGGCAGCTTCTTTGCGCCGGCGTTCAGTTCGGTACGGATATAGCCGGGGAAAATGGTGGTAACGCGGATCGGCGTTGCCAGCAATTCAGCACGGATGCCTTCGGTCAGGCTTGCCAGGGCCGCCTTGCTGGCAGCGTAGGTGGTCAGGTGCCTGGGCAGGCCGCGAATGGCACTCATTGAGGAAATGGTCACCAAATGGCCGGCGTTCTGCTGGCGGAAGATTTCCACTGCAGCCTCACACTGCGCCAGCGCCGCGATGAAGTTAGTTTCGGCCGTTTTGCGATTTGTCTCGAAATGACCGGTCCCTATACGGCGTCCCTCACCTACGCCGGCGTTGATGATGATTCGGTCCAACTGGCCGAAGACCCGCTGGAAGTCTCCAAACACCGAGAAGACCTCGTCATGGTCGTTCACGTCCAGGGCGCGCAGCTCAACCCTGACACGGTGCTGCCCGGCCAGTTCGTCTCTCAACGTTTCGAGCCGCTCGGTACGCCGCGCGCACAAGGCAAGATCGTAGCCGAGTGTTGCAAAGCCTCGAGCCATGCCTGCACCAAGGCCAGAGCTGGCGCCTGTGATAAGGATGCTTTTACGGCCTGGTCCCTTGTTGTTCATGCCTGCAGATGCCTTACAAATAACGGATCAGATGAAAACTCGGCTCGTGAAATAGAGGCCGGAACGGCGGATGATCGCTCGGCATCGCCAGTCAAGGTAGTTCACCATCAGCCAGTAATGCCTGAACGCCGGATTGTGGGTTTGGCGGTGGTGGTAGCGGTAGTAAATCTGCTGAGCAATGCAGGACAGGCGGAACAGTCCGAACATCTCGTAAACGCCCAGTTGTCGCATGACAGGCCAACCTGCTTGAGGTAGTAGGCCACCGCTTCCTGACGGCTGAGCATGCCAAGAATATTCTCGGCTGCCGGCGTGACGCACGCATCAGCCGATTGTGATCGGCTTGTATCCAGTAGGCGAGCATGCTCCCCAGATCCATCAGCGGATCGCTAACGGTCGCCAGTTCCCAGTCCAGCACACCGATGATGCGGGTGGGATCCTGCGGATCCAGGATTAGGTTGTCGAAGCGCCAGTCGTTATGGATGACACAGCTGCCCCGGTCGGCTGGGGTATTGCGCTTGAGCCATTCACGGACCTTTCGTAGCTGGGCACATTCCAGGTGCGCGCGGCCTCGTAGCGCTGGTCCCAGCCGTCCACCTGACGCTGACAATAGCCCGGACCTTTGCCGACGCTTGCCAGCCCTGCTGACGCCGGTTCCGAGCCGATGCAGAGCGGCCATGGCGTCCAGCATGTTCAGGCAAAGCGTGCGCGCACTCGCTGCATCGAGCTGCAGCGAACGGGGCATCTCAGCCCAGGAAATGCGGAGCTCGTCGCTGCGAAACGCCCGCCAGAAGCCGATCAGCATCAGGGCACGATCGCGCCAACAGCGCCCAAACCGTGGCCAGTCGTCCTCGGCACGGGCTTGCTCCCCGTTTCGCTCTAACGACAACACGCACTGCTCAAGCTGGCGTAACTGTATCGGTACAGCCTGCTTTTGTTGGCGTGGATGCGGTGTCCGAATGCCCTTGAGAATCTGGCGGACCAGCGGGGTCTTGGTCGGATCAGAGAAGCCCTGGCTGACATGCCACTGCGCCACAAGTTGCCACGCTATTGAGCGACAGGCTTATTAGCCTCAGTCCAACGGCCGCTTTTGGCCGAAAGCGGTCTTTTGAAAGCGGCACCATTTAGCGCCCAAGCTAGACGCTCCTGAGTCACCGAAAGCCCCTGCAGCGGGTACTATCTCCCGCCCACACACTTGGAGGTAGATAATGTTCATCCCGCAGGCTTCAGATTGGGAAGCATCCATCGTCGCGGCCATCACTGAAGAACTGGATCAGCTTAAGTATCTGATCGAGGACGAAAGTGGCTCGACGGAGAGAGGCGACATCCATGCGCAAATCAGCCGGGTTTGCGGCCTGACCGATCTCGCGCAGAACGATGCAGTTCCTTTCGCCGCGTCGGCAAGGCTTCAGATCCGAGAATTGAATGAGACGGCGATGGGGATGATTCGAAATACGCTCGATCTCACTCCGGTAAGTGATGAGCGTCTACAGAGTCTTGAGCGCGAGGCTGCACAGGGGCTTTTTGATGCAATTGCGCTCAATATCCCCCACTTAGCGCAAGGCGAGGCGAGGAAATACGCGATTGCCCTGTCGACCAATGCTTTCGAGGAACTGCGAGAGTACATGGGTGAACATCCCGATTTCGAGATGATGGAGCAGTTGGTGCTTGTGCAAGACTACCGGGTGATGAAGCTGGCGGGAGACAATCGCTAAATCGCGGCTTTGTATCGGTGCCGAGTATCAGCAAAGAAACCCCGAACCGTCGGTCTCTTGTCGCAGCGCTTTACTCTAGGTCGATACTAGGCAAGGCGTATCACAGCAGCCCCAGGCGCTCCCAGGAGCCAGTCGCGCTATTTTCTCTTGGGCTGCGTAGCTTGCTCGGAGCAGGCTGCTCTTAGGCAATGATGCTGCTGCTTTCGGATCAAGGCAGCTGCCTACGTTCAAGCGTCCGAGGGTGACCAATAGGGAAGCGGCGACGCGCCAGGCTTATCAAGGATAATCGCCACGCTCTGCTGGGCTCGTGTGACCGCTACATAGAAGTCAGCTGCTGACAGTGGTACGAGGTACTCACCCTTGCTGATGAATTTGCCAATTGGGTCGGTGGGATAGATAAGCACTCGGTTGAAGGTTCGCCCCTTCGACACACCAAAATTCATGTAATCAAGATCGAATTCTCTGCCCGACCTGATGCTGTTGCGAAGGCACTGAGGTTGGAATGTATCGACGTACTGACTGACGTGCTCCTTCCTCACTAGAAAGACCCCGTCGTGCGCCGTGGCCTCGTGATTCTCGGAGGTTGTTTCTGGGAACTCCCAGGTTGGCTCGAAAATAGTGTCGGAGAATCTGGCGATCGCCTGGCAGCACCTCCAGGTGATGGAGCTGTAGGTGATCTCTAGGCGACCTGCCTCCTGCTGCCCTCTGAACCAACCAAGTGATTTGGAGTAGGCAAAAGCCTTCTTCATCCTGCTGTGTGGGTTTGTGGAAAAGACCGCTTGGCGTGTGTCCCCCACGAGCCGGATCTCTATGCGCGTACCAAATAGTGCCTCCAAGATGCTCCAGTCGTACCCTGACAAATCCTGCACCTCGTCGATCAGAATCTCGTCGTACAAACACTCAAGACGATGAATCAAAGCACCGTCGCTTTTACCTATCAGTTCATGGGATAGGCGGGCAATTTCCTTTGCGTAGACCTTGCTCGCAGAGTCGAAGAAGCGCCCCACCCCAGAGGCGTATCTCCCCGGATCACCATCGAAGTTGAACCCCATACAACGCTTTCCGGGGAAAACAAAAGGCACGAACGGTTTGACGAAGTGGCTTGCACGCGCGCTTTAATGGTCATAAAAGCTGGGATAGGATACCCAGCAGCGCTGCATACTCTTTTTACTTCTTTCCAGACTTTCGCCACGCGTGTTCCAGGGCCAGTCCACTCACCACATATGACGTTATCGATAATCGACTCGACACGGGGGTCAAGCTGTCGACATCCAACCGGCCTCCCTGACTTTTCACTTAAATAACATCTAGCCCCCATGCTTTCATCGAATTTCCTAATCAATACATATGCTCTGCTTGAGCTAACTCTCAATTTTTTAGACAGCCTAGTAATATTCTCACTCGTTCTGTCTCCGCTGAGATACTCTCTTATTGCCTCAAAGCGAAACTTTGCTAGGCGCCATTTTTTTTCATCAACTTCAGAAATATCCGCAGGCACACTTTCATTTTGATAAGACACGGATGAAATCACTGCTAACTCACCGACAGGCACGGACAGATACCTATTCTCAGCCTCTATGTAGACCTGCACCAAGTCCGGACCTAAGGACGCTTCATATTTACAAATTTTTCCGTCCCATAGGACACCTTGCCCTTTATTCAAAATTTTCATAAAAATCTACACAGTAATGCTCTCTGCCGATTTACGTTAACAACAGTAAATCAAGCACAACTCACATTAAATGCAATAAATATCCAGAGGCTGGATGAAATTTAGCTTTACGCAAAATATTTATTTAATAAAAACAAAGGCTTAAGATTTCTTGAGATTACCTAAAATCGACATCTGATTGATTTCACCGTTTCAACCTCACTTCCGTTCAACCCACCCACCATACGAAAACACTGATGCTCAGGAACGAAACCACCGTGGCGGCGACCAGCCCTGCGGCGCAGCGTTGTTCCAGCCCGTAGCGTGCACCGAAGATTGGATAGATGCTCATCATCGGCGCTGCGGCCATCAGGACGCCGGCGACCTTCAGCACGGGGTCCGATATGGGCAGCAAGCTGAAGCACAGCAAGACCAGCAACGGATGCAGGATCAGCTTGCCGATCAGCAATTGCCCGACGTCGAGCACCATGCCGCCGGGTTTGACGCCATTCAGGCTCGCGCCTATCACGAACAGCGCAACTGGGGCCGACGCCTGGGCCAGCATTTCGATGACGCGCATGATGAATGGCGGCGGCTGGACCTCCAGCGTCGCCATCGACAACGCCAGTACGATTGCGATCAATACGGGATGGCGAACCAAATTGCGTAACGTGCCCAACAAGGCGACGCCCACGCTGGCGCCGTTTTGCCGGCCGAGCTCGGCGAGCGTCAAGGCCAGCGGGATCATCACCGCATTCTCGATCATCATGCCCAGCGCCAACGCCACAGCTGCTGGCGTCCCGACCACCAGCACCACGATCGGATAACCGACGAAACCGCTGTTCGACACGGACATGCCCAGGCCCATCAGTGCGCTGCCGCTGAGGCTATCCTTGCGCACGAGCCGTGCAAACGCGTAGCCCAGCGCGAATATCGCCAGGGAACCGAGCCCATAGCCGATCAGGTAGTTCCAGTGAATGACCTCGGCCAGTGGCCGCTCAAGCAGCGCTCGGATGACCAGCGCCGGCAATGCCAGCGTGATGACGAAGCGCCCCATTCCGGCAACCTGATCTCGGGACACCAGCCCCATCCGGTTGGACAGGAACCCAATGGCGATGAGGATGAAAATGGGCGTGGTGATGGCGAGTATGGCAAGCATCGGTGGGTTCTTGAGCGAATGGGTATGCGTGTGGGCACGCGCTGTCACACAGCATACGTGACGCTCGGCAGCGCTAGACCGCCGTTTTCGGCTGTTTCGCCTCGGGTTCGCATTCTGTGTGGGATTGTCGACGCGCTGCGCCGCGTCTCCAGCGTTGTAGCCGTTCGCACCAGGCCAACGGCCGCTTCGCTCCGTGCGCTTGCCGCCAGGCCTCGGCTACGGCGACGCTGGCTTCGGCAAGTGTCGGGTTGATGTGGACCACCCGATGCAGCTTGTTCAGCCCAAGCTTGTGCTTCATCGCAACGACCAGCACGGCCAGTGCTTCATTGGCGCCATCGCCGAGGAAGGTCGCGCCGAGGATGCGGTCCCGCCCGTGTTCGGTCAGTACCTTGACGAAGCCGCGATTGCCCGCCGTCAGATGGGCTGTGGCCATGCTTTCGAGTGGGATCAACGTGACTTCGTATTCCTGCTCGGCAGCTTGCGCTTGCGCCTCGGTGAGGCCGACCATGCCGACTTCTGGAGAGGTATACGCGGCGCAAGGCAGTACTCTGTCGCTGACCGCCACGCGACGCAGCCCGGAAAACAAGGCATTGGTCGTAGCGTAACCGGCGCGGTGCGCGGCCTCGTGCGTCGAGGTATCCGGCGCCGAGACGGCTCCGACCGCGAAGATGTTGGGAAAACGCGTGGCCTGATATTCGTCAACCTCGAGGCTTTTATCGTCTCGGGTGCCGAGCTTGAGTGCTTCGAGACCTAGATGGTCCAGGGCGGGCTGGCGCCCGAGCGCGACCAACACGCGGTCGAACTCGGCCGATTCGGAGTAGCCATCCGGTGCAGTGCAGACGAGCCGGTGCGCCTCCCCTGCTCTTTCGAACCGCTCAGGCCGATGTTTTGGCAGCAGGCGAACGCCGTCGGCGCTGAGCGCGTCGCCGATGGCCCGGCGGGCCTCGGGTTCGTAACTGCCCAGCACTTCTTCATCATCGAACACCATCGTCACCTGGCAGCCCAGGCGCTGCATCGCCTGCGCCAGTTCGCAGGCGTTGGCGTTGCTGCCCAGAACCAGCAAGCGGTCCGGGCGCTCGTTCAGATTCCAGAGGTTCTCTGATGTCAGCGGCTCGACCTCGTCGATGCCCGGTATGGGCGGCAGGAACGCGTGGCTGCCGGTCGCGAGCACCATGGCGCGCGCGCTGATGCTGCGTTGACCGACGTCCACCGTCCAGGGCGAGGTCAGGTGCGCGTCGCCTTCGATGACCTCGACACCCATCTTCTCGTAAGCGTCCTTCGTCACTCGCGCCTGGGCATCGGCAAGGGTTTGCCGGACTTGCTGCATCACTTTAGCGAAGTCCACCTCCGGGCATTGGCCCGCGCCGAGGGTGTCGCCCCGGCGCAGCGCGTGGGTCATGTTGGCTGCACGCATCAGCGCTCGCGCTGGAACGCTGCCGCTGTGCAACGCCGCGCCGCCGAGCTGGCCGCGCTCGACCAGCGCCACCCGTGCTTTGAATGACGCAGCTTTGCGTGCCGCGGCCAGCCCGCCACTGCCGCCGCCAATCACCAACAGGTTGTAGTCGAACGACTTGGGCTTACTCCAGCCACGGAACGCTTTGCGCGCCTTGTACAGCGTGAGCAGGCGCGTTGCAGCAAGCGGAAACACGGCAAGCAGCACCAGGGTGCCGATCATGCTTGGCGAAAGAATGTCGGAGATCTCGCGGATGCGCGACAACTGCAGCCCGGCGTTCACGTAGACGAGGTTGCCCGGCAGCATCCCGGCCTGCGTCGTCCACCAAAACGTCCAGATGCCGACTCGCGTCAGACCCAACGCCGGGTTGAGCAATACGAATGGCACGATCGGAATCAGGCGCAGCGAGAACAGGTAGAAGGCGCCGTCGCGCTCAAGCCCGCGATTGATGCTCATGACCTGCTTGGCGAATCGTCGCTGCACCCAATCACGCAAGAGAAAACGGCTGATCAGCATGGCGATCAGTGCGCCGAGGTTGCTGGCGAAGGAAACCAGCAGCGTGCCCTCGCCTAACCCGAACAGCGCGCCCGCGAGGATCGTAAGTACCACGGTGCCCGGGAACGACAGCACCGTCAGCGCGACGTAGGCGAAGAAGAATACGCCTGCCGCCCACAGCGGATGCGCATGGACTTGGTCCCGAAGCGCCCCGCTCCGTGACTGGATTGTTTCCAGCGTGAGGTACTGGCTCAGGTCGAAGTAGAAGAAACAGATCGCCGCGACGATCAGCGTCAAAACAATCAGGATTCGCGTCAGTTTCATGCTCGCCCTCTCCACCGGCAGACACAGACAGCCCGGCGCTGCGACACGGCGCAGGCGGCTAAGGAGGCGATTCGATAAGGGTTGGTCAATCTATGGCTCTCATCGGGGTGCCTAGGTTCGAACCTGGGCAGGCCCAAGCGTTCCGGGCGACCCGATGATCCGTGCGCCTTCCCGGCCATCACCCTGGCTGAACGATGAGACGCAGCGGACCTCTACACCAGTGCGACAGCGGCGTCAGCCCTGTACAACTTATTGGAGCAACCACTTCCGGCGAGCGGACCGCCATCATCAGACCGGAGGTTTCATGCAATCGGACGATCATCTTCCCTCTCGCCGGAAACTACTCATTCAGGGCGCGGCAGCGACCCTTGCGGCAGGCGTCGCCGCGCCGATTTTCGCCCAGTCTTCTAATAGTGCAGCGCCCGCGCCGAATACCCCTGCCCCGCTACGCGACCCGACCGAACGCTACAAACAGCCGCCGTTCGAGGCGCAGAAGCAGCCATGGCCCGGGCTTGCTCGCGATATGGAGCCGCGGCCGGATCATGGTGAGGACAGTTATCAGGGCAGTAACCGTCTGGCCGGGCGCAAGGCGCTCATTACAGGCGGTGACTCCGGGATTGGTCGCGCTGCCGCCATCGCCTTCGCCCGCGAAGGTGCGGATGTGGCCATCAACTATTTGCCCGATGAAGAACCGGATGCGCAGGCCGTCGTTGAGCTGATTCGCAAAGCCGGCCGCAATGCCGTGGCGCTGCCCGGTGATATCCGCGACGAAGCGTTCTGCCGCAGCTTGGTCGAAAAGGCAGTGGAGCAACTCGGCGGGCTGGACATCCTCGTCAATAACGCTGCGCGCCAGCAGAGCCATCCGTCGATACTCGACATCACCACCGAGCAATTCGACTGGACAGTCAAAACCAACCTGTACGCCATGTTCTGGATCACCAAGGCTGCGGTGCCGCACATGCCACCGGGCTCGTCGATCATCAACACCTCATCGGTGACGACTTACGATCCGCCAGTCAACCTGTTGGATTACTCGATGACCAAGGCAGCCATTGTGAATTTCAGCAAAGGATTGGCGAAGCAACTCATCGAGAAAGGGATTCGCGTGAATGCTGTCGCTCCAGGGCCGTTCTGGACACCGCTGCAGGTCAGCGGCGGTCAGACGATGGAGAATCTCAAAACCTTTGGTAAGGACACCCCTCTGGGCCGGCCCGGACAGCCCGCCGAGATCGCTCCTTTGTACGTACTGCTTGCCTCGACCGAAGCCAGCTATGTCACCGGCCAGGTATATGGCGCAACCGGTGGCAACGGCCAACCCTAGCTGAAGGCCAGTGCAGCGGCGATAAGCCGACATACTCGCCGCTGCATTTCGGGTTGCCTTTCGCCTCGACGCTCCACGATGGCTGCCGCATCATGTCCGCCGGTTACGGCTTAGGTAACAATCGATGGACATGTTGAATGCGATGCGGATGTTCGTTCGAGTCGTCGATGCCGGCAGTTTTACCGCTGCCGCCCGACTGGCAGAGACGTCGACGGCGCAGGTATCGCGGCTCGTCTCCGAGCTTGAGAACGAACTACAGGCCCGGCTGCTTCAGCGGACCACACGTCGCCTGGCGCTCACTCAGGCGGGTGATAGCTACCTGGCTCATTGCCGCGCCATTCTGGAGCACGTCGAGCAGGCGCGCGTCGAAGCGAGCGGCGCGCACAAAGTTCCGCGTGGCCGCTTGCGCGTGCATTCGACCATTGGCCTCGGAATCCAGCTGCTGGCGACCTTCGCCGGGCGCTACAACCAGATCTACCCGGATGTGCATATCGAGTTGATGCTGTCCCAGCGTCAGCCCGACCTGCTGGAGGACAATCTCGACGTCGTCATCACCCTGTCACGCCAGTTGCCGGATTCCGATCTCGTCGCCCAGCGCCTCGGCACGGTGCACCATGTCGTTTGCGCCTCGCCTGGCTATCTGCAGCAACAGGGGGTGCCGCGCACTCCGGCCGAGCTGGGCCGACATCGCTGCCTGCGGCTGGCCGACCCGGTATTTGCCGACAGTTGGACGTTCATGCAGGGGGATGGCGAGCAGATCATTCATCCCGGCGAGTCGTTCACGGTCAATGTGGCCGAGGCGATGAGCAGCGCTGCCGAGGCCGGGATGGGCATTTGCCTGCTACCGGACTACGTCGCCGCCCCGGCGTTGCAACGCGGCACGTTGCGTCGCCTGCTGCCGGGTTACCGCGTTCAGGAGAAGAGCATCCATGCGCTCTACCCATCGCGGCGTTTTCTCGATGCCAAGGTGGCTACCTGGCTGGGCTTCCTGCGTGATGAATTGCCCAAGGCGCTTCGCGGCTTCCACGAGTCCATCGAAGACCCCGTGCATTGGGCGTGATGATTGTTGCGCGTTAAGTAAAGGTTCCTCTCGCTGAGACGTGTTTTTCCGTCCTGGCGGCTCCCCTACTCTGCACATCGTGACTTGCATCGTCGTGCTCGGTTGCTCCTTCCGGCACGGCGCCTGTCCCCTTCGGCTGCCGCCTGCCGGCAGCCCGTTTTAATTCCCCAGCGCGCCGATGTGCCGCTTGTTCACTTGTCGAGGTCAACGATGAAAAATCTGTTCTGGATTGCCGGACTGTCCCTGCTCGCCCAACTGGCACAGGCTGAACCTCAGGTCGAGCCCTACCACTACGGCGACAAGCTCGACGTCGCCAAGCTGGTCTCCATGGATGTGCCACACGGCGGCTGCGAAATCGTGACGGCTACCATGACGTACCTGGATTCTCAGGGCGAAGTGCATAAGGTCAGCTACCTGCGCCAAGGTCCGGATTGCCACGATCACTAAGCTCCTAGTTTTTTTTCATCCCGAGTTGTTCGCGCATCTGCGCGGTGATGCGCTGGCGAGCATCGGGTAACGCGGCCCAGGGGTCGTCCTCGCCCAGCTCTTCCAGGCGCGGTATCAGGTTGCGGATTGTCCAGAGGTTGGCACCCTTTAAGTCAGCCAACTCGTCCCGATGTATCGGCACCGAAACGCCCAGCCCTTCCCTTGCTCGCACCGAGTACGGCGCAACCGTGCTGGCGCCTTGGCCGTTGCGCAGATAGTCGATGAAGATGCGCCCGACGCGGTTCTTCGGCCCGCTAACCGCTGAGAAATGCTGCGGCATGAGCTTGGCCATGTATTGCGCAATCGCCTGGCTGAACGCCTTCACCTCGCTCCAGCCGTGCACGGGCTCGAGCGGCACCACGACGTGCAACCCCTTGCCGCCGCTGGTCTTCAGAAACGACTGCAGGCCGATTTCATCGAGCAGTGTTTGAGTGAGTTGCGTCGCTTCGATCATGCGTTTCCAGGGCAGCGACGGGTCCGGGTCGAGGTCGAGGACGAAGCGATCCGGGTGGTCGAGGGCTGGTGCCACGGCGTTCCAGACGTGCAGTTCGATGGTCCCCATCTGCGCTGCGCCTACCAGTGCTTCGGCACTTTCGATGGTCATCAGCGCGGCATGCTCCGGGTAGAGCGAAGGGTCCAGCTGATTGATGTACGGAATGCTGAGCTTCTCAGCATGCTTCTGGAAGAACAGCTCACCGGCGATCCCTTCTGGAGCGCGTACCAGGGCCAAGGGGCGCTGATGCAGCTGCGGCAGCGCCCAGGGTGCGACCTCGGCGTAATAGCGCACCAACTCCATCTTGGTCGCTCCGATCGAGGCGTCGATCACGCGCTCGGGGTTCGAGATTCTGAGCGCTCCCGTAGTCTTATTGGCCGTCTTGCCTGACGTGCTTTTGCGTGGGGCCTTGGCGGCCTTTTCATGGGTGATGGCCTTGGCGGGTTTGTCGCTGCGTAGCCCATGAAAGACCGAATGCCGGACCACGCCCTGGCGCGTCATCTCCGCGTAGGCCACTTCGCACATCAGCTCCGGCTTCAGCCAATGCGCGCCGCGCACGTCAGCGGCGGGCGGGGCCTTGTGCAGTGGATGCTTGTCGATCTCAAGCGGCTCGAGCTTCGCATGCAGGCTTTTCAACGTCGCCTGATTGAAGCCAGTGCCGACCTTGCCGGCGTAATGGAGTTTGCCCTGATCATCATGCAGGCCGAGCAGCAGCGCACCGAACCCACTGCGCGTGCCCTTGGGGTCGGTATAGCCGACGATGACGAACTCCTGTCGATTCTTGCATTTGATCTTGATCCAGCTGCTGCTGCGGCGGGACACGTAGCCGCTGCCGGCACGCTTGGCGATCAGTCCTTCCAGGCGCATCTGGCACGCACTTTCGAGCATGCTTTCCGGGTCTTCGCTGAAGTCGGCGGAAAAGCGCAGCAGGTCGCTTTCAGCCGATTCCAGTAGTGCGGCAAGTGCGGCCCGGCGTTCCTCGAGCGGTACGTCGCGCAGGTCGTGGCCGTTGAGGTAGGGAACATCGAACAGGTAGTAGACGATTTGCCCGCTGCGGCCAGCCTCGAACGCATTCTGCAAAGCCTGGAAATCGGGCGCGCCGTCATCGTCTAGCACGACCACTTCCCCATCGAGCCAGGCCGATTCAAGCCCAAGCCCCGCCAGCGCCTCGGCTTGCTGGGGCATCTTGCCCGTCCAGTCATGGCCGTTACGGGTGAACAGCTGCACCTTGCCCGAATCGATGCGAGCCATGATGCGGTAGCCGTCGAACTTGATTTCGTAGCGCCAGTCGCCGTCGGGCACTGTCTCGACGAGCGTCGCCAATTGCGGCTTGAGCTGCTCGGGCAATGCAGCCCGCTTGGCACCGGTGAGTGCCGTTTCAGTGCTCTCCTGACGGCGCCGTGGCGCAGGCTTCTTGACCGCTTTCGGCGCCTCGCGTTGGACGGCCTTGCCGCGCTTACGCGGGATCAACGTTCGGTCGCTGAGTACACTGTCGGGTAGTTCATGAACGATGTCGTATTCGGCTTCAGGGCGCGCGGCCTCGTCGTTGGACTTGATGAGGAACCACTGCTCCTTGCCCCCATCCATGCGGGTGCGGACCAGGTTCCAACTGCCGCTGAGCTTTTCACCGTCAAGGCTGAACTTGAGCTTGCCCTTGCGATAGCCCTCCTCCGGATCGCCTTCGGGCGTCCAGACGCCGCGATCCCAGACGATCACATCACCCGCGCCGTAATGCCCGGCCGGTATCGTGCCTTCGAAGGTTGCGTACTCCAGCGGGTGGTCTTCGACGTGCACCGCCAGGCGCCGGGACTTGGGGTCGAGTGACGGGCCCTTGGGCACCGCCCAGCTTTTCAAGGTGCCGTCGAGTTCGAGGCGAAAGTCATAGTGCAGACGCGTAGCGTCGTGCTTCTGAATGCAGTACTGCAGCGCCCCCCGCTTGCGGCGTTTCAGCTGCCCCTCACCGCCGGGCTCAGGTGTGGCGGCGAAGTCGCGCTTGCGGTTGTATTCGTCGAGAGCCATGCCAGCGCTCCGAATGCCTATTCCAGCTCGCCCGGGTCCGACGCATTGTCCGTCGGGCCGCCATGGCTGGAATGGCGCCCGGGCTGGACGGAAGGATCGTCCGCGGACTCATTGACGTCGGCGTCGCTGCCCTTGAGCGTCTTCACCGGCTTGCCGTCTTCGGTCACCGTGCGCCCCTGGCTGTCCTGGCGTGTTTCCACTTCCTGCTGCGGTGTGGGATTGCCCATCGGGCTGGGGCGCGCGCCCCGCTCCGATTCAGGCGTACCGGCCGGCCATTGAGCGAAAGCTGAACTGCACAAGCCTATGAGCGCGACGACTGCGATCGTTTTTTTCATTGGATTTTCTCCATGCCGGAATCGAATCGGCCTGTGCGTGACGGACAAATTTGGTTTGTAAAACTAAAGACTTGGCGGACAGGTGACCCTTCGGCATCAGGAGACATGCCGGCCACACCCACTCCGGGGGTATTTACAACGAGACAGAGCCTGCTAGCGTTCATCTTTGCCAGGTACGCAACGCGGCAATGGCAAGCGCAGCGGCACTCATAGCCAGGGGAGGAAAAGCCATGTCATCACGTCTACCTTTGTTGACAATCGAGAACATCCTTCGCGATGAGCTGCATCCCTTCCGTTGTGATTGCCAGGTCCAAGACGAAAGCCGGGTGACCGTCCGGCTCTATGACGAACACGATGACGTCGAACAACTGACCGTCTTCGGCATCACCGATGAGCAATGCCAGAACGCCGATGACCTCGTCCGGTTGGCGCAGGAGCTGCGCTTCGAGCTTCACGCAACGCGCAGCGCCATGACTGCCGCCGTGCCAGAGAAGGTGGCCGGCGGCTAGCCCCGTCTTTCCTCAGCGTTTGGCCTCGGTGTGCGGCGTCTCGGCGCGGGTCAGGTAGGCCTGCGTCAGCTGCGCCAGGTGGCTACGCATCCACTCCGCCATGGCGACCTCTTCGCCAAGAATCCGGGTGCAGATGTCCTTGGTCTCCGTATCACCCACCGCTTCGGCCGCAGCGATCAGGATTTCGTACGAGGCGATTTCCAGATTCTCGAACACGTAGCCCATCTGCGCGCCCTTGACGATTTCGTCGTTGACCATCATTCCGCCCATGGCCTGCCCCATCGCCATCATCTTGCCGCCCAAGTCCTTGAAGCCTGAATAGGACTTGTCGTAACGCTGCAGGCAGCTTTCGATCAGCTTGGACTGGTTCTGGGTTTCCTGAATATGCTGCTCGATACGGGCTTTGAGCTCTGGATAGTGCTCGATGCGGCTGGCCTGCTTGTTGAGCATCGTCTCGGCCTGGGCTTCCATTGCGTGGGCATCACGCAGCCATTCGATCAGGCGTTCGATACGGACGTCGTTTCCGGTTTGTGCGCTTTGCATGGTTCGTCTCCCAGTGGTTGAAGCAATCGGGCCACGCGGCCCCCTTGTAAGGTGGAAAACGCGCAGTGAGGGGAGTTCCAACGGGCCGACTGAGTGCATGCAGGGGGTTTGCGCCATGAACTTTGCAGGGTGGGTCCAGTCATCACCTAGGGCCTGGCGCAAGCGGTACGGCACCGCCCTGCCCTGCCAAGCGGCGCACTTGCGCACTAGACCTGACCTAGAAACTGGATGGGAGCTGTCCTATCGAACACTTCGCGTTTCTGATGGAGTGGGAGAACTACATCACCCGGCCCGGCCTGCGCGTGCTGGTCGCGGCGACCGTCATGGTCCTGCTGTTGAGCGTGTTCAGCCACGTACTGACCGCCATCATGCTGCGGCTGGGCCGTGGGTTCCTCTTCACCAAGGCCGTATCCGAACAACTTGAGAAACCCGTCCGGGTGCTCCTGCCGCTACTCGGCCTTCAGGGCGTGCTGGCGGCGGCCAGTGGTGACCTGGCCCTGGTGCCGGTTGCGCGGCGCTTGACGCTGCTGCTGATCATCGGCTGTTTCACCTGGTTGGCCATGCGCCTGCTGAGGGGTGTCGAGCAGGCCATACGGCTGAAAAACCCGGTGGATGTCACCGACAACCTGCGCGCGCGGCAAATCCAGACGCAATCGCGCGTGTTGTTGCGCACGCTCAGCTTCTTCATCCTGCTGATCGGCGTTGCAGGCATGCTGATGACCTTCCCCGGCGCGCGGCAATTCGGCGCCAGTCTGCTCGCCTCGGCCGGCCTTGCAGGTCTGGCGGTGGGTTTCGCGGCCCGCCCGGTACTGGGCAATCTCATCGCCGGTATGCAGATCGCGATTACCCAGCCCATCCGCCTGGATGATGTCGTCATCGTCGAGAACGAATGGGGACGGATCGAAGAAATCACCGGCACCTACGTCATCGTACGGATCTGGGACGATCGCCGCCTCGTGGTGCCGTTGCAGTACTTCATCGAAAAGCCGTTCCAGAACTGGACGCGTCGCAACTCCAGCATTATCGGCTCGGTGTTCTTCTGGGTGGATTATTCCCTGCCGCTGGAGCCCCTTCGTGAAGAGTTGCGGCGCCTGTGCCAGGACGTCCCCGAGCTCTGGGATGGCCGGGTGATCGTGCTGCAGGTGACCGACACCAGCGAAAAATCCATTCAGCTACGCGTGCTGGTAAGTTCGCCGGATTCCTCGCGCAATTGGGATCTGCGCTGCCACCTGCGCGAAAACCTGATCGGCTTCATCCAGCGCCAGTACCCGCAATGCCTGCCGCAACTGCGCGCGGACCTCAGCGTCGGGCAGAAGCCGACGGTGGATCGTTCGACGCCCGACCATGTCGAGCCGGAGCGTCAGCCGCCGGTGTGACTGCGCCGCAAGATGGCGCAGCGGCTTTGCGCTCTGCGGGGTTTCGGTGCGGTGGCTGGGCGCGGCGGCGATCAGTTCTCGTGGTTCAGCTTGCGCAGCAGAAGCTCGTATTTACTCGGCAACTGCTCTAGCCCGTACCTCGCCGCCTGCTTGCGGATCTCGACCCGGTCCCCTTCGAACTGCACGGTCTCGCTGATGCTGACCTGGCGTTCACCTTGCATCAGGGCAAAGGCATAGCACTGGGTGCCGCCCTCGTCTTCTTCGCTGTCGTCGGCGACACCCGTATTGGCGATGGCAACGTCAGCGACGCTCGCGTTCAGTGCGCCGATGGCCATTTCGGTGGCGACTTCCTCGCTGGTCAGGCCAAAGGTTTCGATGGTTTCGAAGCTGACGTGCAGCAGGCGGTTCTTCGCCTTGGGCGAATAGACGACGAACCCGCTGTCGAGCACCTGGCCGCAGCCTGGAATGTCGCCCAACAAGGAGGCCATCAGGCCACAGGTGCAGGATTCGGCAGTGGTCAATTTCATCTGCTTGTCACTCAGAAACCGCACGATTTCAGAAAGGTCTTGCATTCGTTTCGCTCCGGCTGGCGCCCTGAAAAAGTATCTGTCTGGTCAGGTTTGGGAACCGGCCGCAAATTGCAAAGTTCCCGCGCCGGCCCTTCCGGCGGAAAGTGAGAACTTATTCACAGACCCCCGGTCTGCTTTCAAGGTAGGGCCGACGAAGCTCTACGCCGCGGTTCCCGCGGCCTCCAATAACGTTTTCATGCCTTGCCGTGCTCATGGTTTTGCAGCGCTCAGATGAACGCTGTGTGGGAGAAATGTGCTCGTAACTGACCTGGCCAGGGGGCCGGTCATTGGGGAGAAGTGCTATGAGTATCGCTGCTGTCAACACCCGGCTCGCCCGCCCGAATGCACTTCAACACCCGGGAGCGCTCGCTGAACGTCCCGTCCTGCAGCTTCGCAGCACGCAGGACGACAAGAAAAAAATCCTCTTCGTCACCTCCGAGCTGACCGACCTGGTCAAGACCGGCGGGCTCGCCGATGTGTCCGCCGCGCTGCCACGCGCGTTGGGCGCGCGGCATGACGTGCGCGTATTGATCCCTGGTTACACGCAGGTAATGCAGTGCGGCGAGCCGATTCGCATCGTTGGCAGCGTCATGTCCCATGGCGACCTACCGAGCTGCAAAATCGGCCGACTGGACATGCCCGACGGCCTGATCATCTACGTGGTGATCTGCCCCGAGTTATACGAGCGTGACGGGCTGCCCTACGGGGACGAACACGGCAATGACTGGCCGGACAACCCGGTGCGTTTCGCCCGCCTGTGCATGGTCGCGGCTGACATCGCCGCCTGCACCGCCGGCATCCGCTGGACGCCCGACCTCGTGCATGCCCACGACTGGCCGACCGGCCTCACGCCCGCCTATATGCACTGGCGCGGCCTGAGCACACCGAGCGTGTTCACCATTCACAACCTCGCCTACCAGGGCAACATCGACATGAGCCAGCGCCGTGCACTGGGCATTCCGATGGAAGCCTGCGGCCCGGAGCGGATGGAGTTCTACGGCGCGCTGTCCCTGCTCAAGGCGGGTATCGCCTACGCCAACCGCGTGACGACCGTCAGCGCCACCTACGCCGAGGAAATCACCACGCCCGCCTTTGGTTGCGGCATGGAAGGCTTCCTCAGCCTGAAAGCGCGGCAGGGGCTGCTCAGTGGCCTGCTCAACGGCATCGACGAAACCTGGGAGCCCCAAAGCTGCCAGCACCTGATCAGCGCGTTCGGGCCGAATGACTGGGAGGGCAAGCGCGCCAATGCGGCCCACGTCCGCGAGCTGTTCGGGCTCGATCAGGGCGACGGCCCGCTGTTCTCGGTCGTGTCCCGCCTGGTGCACCAGAAAGGCATCGATCTGACCATCGCAGTCGCCGAAACCATCGTCGAGCGCGGCGGCCAACTGGCCATTCTCGGCCGTGGCGAACCCCATATCGAAGACGAAGTGCGGCGCCTGGCGGAACGGTTCCCGGGCCGTGTCGGTGCGCACATCGGCTTCAACGAAACCGACGCCCGGCGCCTGTTCGGCGGCAGCGACTTCCTGCTGATGCCGTCGCGCTACGAGCCCTGCGGCTTGAGCCAGATGTACGCGCAGCGCTTTGCCTCGCTGCCTATCGCCCACCGCACCGGCGGGCTGGCGGACAGCATCGACGATGGCGTAACGGGCTTCCTGTTCGGCGAGGCGACGGTCGAAAGCTACCGCCAAGCGGTCGAGCGCGCACTGGCGGTTCACCGGAATCCGCAACTGCTCAATGCGATGCGGTGCCGTGCGATGAGTGGGGGATTTTTCTGGAGCCACGCGATCGAACCCTATGACCGGTTGTATCAGCAATTGCTGGGCACTCGGCGAGAGGTCACTGCAACTATCTGACGAGGTCGATCAATGCAAAACAGGCCTGCCCGTACTGGGCGACACGGACCGGAGCTACTTGAGAATTCCCGTACCCGGTTCAGCCTTTGGGCCCCGGACGCGCAAAGCGTCAGCCTGGTACTCGAAGGTGGCGATACGCTACCGATGCAAGGCGATGAACACGGCTGGTACGGCATCGATACCGATGCGCCGGCCGGCACCGCATACCGCTTTCTCATTGACGATGAACTCAAGGTGCCCGATCCGGCGTCCCGCGCGCAGGCCGACGACGTGCACGGTCCTAGCCTCGTCGTCGACCCCAAGCGCTACCGCTGGCAGAGCGAAGGCTGGCAAGGCCGGCCGTGGCACGAAACCGTGCTTTACGAACTGCACGTCGGCGCCTACGGCGGGTATGCGGAAATCGAGCGCCGTCTTGGCGACTTGGTCGATCTCGGCGTCACCGCGATCGAGCTGATGCCGCTGGCCGAGTTTCCGGGCGACCGCAACTGGGGCTACGACGGCGTGCTGCTGTACGCGCCCGAGGCCAGCTATGGCAGCCCGGACGAACTCAAGCACCTCATCGATACGGCCCACGGGCTGGGCCTGATGGTGTTCATCGATGTGGTCTACAACCACTTCGGCCCGGACGGCAATTATCTGGGCCGCTATGCCAAGCATTTTTTCCGGCACGACCAGCAGACGCCCTGGGGCGATGCCATCGATTTTCGCCGCCGCGAAGTGCGGGATTTCTTCATCGACAACGCGTTGATGTGGCTGATGGAGTATCGGTTCGATGGCCTGCGGATGGACGCTGTGCATGCGATCCCCGACCGCAGTTTTCTGACGGAGCTGGCCGAGCGCGTGCGCGCCGAGACCGAGCCGGGCCGTTACGTCCACCTCGTGTTGGAAAACGAAGATAACCGCGCCAGCCTGCTCACCCAGGGATTTACCGCGCAGTGGAACGACGACGGCCACAATGTGCTGCACACATTGCTCACTGATGAGCGCCAGGGTTATTACGCTGACTATCACAGCGATGCGACCGACAAACTGGTGCGCTTCCTCGGCCAAGGCTTCGTCTATCAAGGCCACCAAAACCGGCGTGGCGAATCCCGAGGAGAACCCAGCGGGCATCTCTCGCCTACGGCGTTCGTGCTGTTTCTGCAAAACCATGATCAGACCGGCAACCGAGCCTTCGGCGATCGTTTGATTGGCCTCACCGATCCTGATTCCCTGAAAGCCGCCACTACGGTGCTGCTGCTCTCGCCAATGATTCCGCTGCTATTCATGGGCGAAGAATGGGGCGCACGCGAGCCCTTTCTGTTCTTCACCAGCCATCACGGCGAGCTGGCGGAGGCCGTGCGCGAAGGCCGCCGGGGTGAGTTCGCCGAGTTTGCTGAATTTGCTGACGAACACACCCGCGAGCGCATTCCCGACCCGAACGAGGTCGGCACGTTCGAGGCGTCCCGGCCTGACTACGCCAAGCGCGACACGGCCGAACATGCCGCGTGGCTCGCCCTCTACCGGCAGCTCCTGCAGCTCCGCCACGCGGAGGTCGTGCCACGCCTTGAAGGCTCGCGCTTCCTGCGCGCCGAAATACTTGGCGAGGCTGCTGCGCGTGCCCGCTGGCAGATGGGCGACGGCACAGTGCTGCGTCTAGAGCTCAATCTCGGCAAGAGCGACGTGCGAACGCTGGCTACCGGAGGCCGATTGCTGCACAGCAGCCGTGATGGAGGCGATGCGCACACGCTACCGGCGCACACCGCCCGGATGTACTTGCATGACGCTGGAGATGCCGTATGAGCGATGAACGACTGAACCGCCTCGCCGAGGCGGCGGGCCTGTCCATCGATTGGGTTGACGCCGACGGGCGCGACCAGCGCGTACCGCCCGATACCCTGCGGGCCGTGCTCAAGGGTCTTGGCCTGGCCGCCGACACGGATGCCGATGTCGAGCAGAGCCTGGAGAAGCTGGCGACCATCGATGGCAGCAGCGGTGTGCCACCCATGCTCACCGTCGATTACGCCGCCGCGCTCGACCTGCGCCGCTATTTCGAGCCCGGTGCCCGATTCCGCCTCGAACTCGAAGGCGGGCCGGTACAGGACGGCACGCTGGACAATCAGGCACGCCTGCCGGCCATCGAAACGCCGGGTTATCACCGCCTCGAAGTGAATGGCCAGCACCTGGCGATCGCTGTCGCGCCGCCGGCCTGCCCTCGTGTGGAAGAGGTCGCCGGCCCGAACGCCTGGGGGCTGGCGGTGCAGGTTTACGGCCTGCGCCGCCCTGGTGATGGCGGGCTGGGTGACACCCAGGCACTCGAAGCGGTCGCCCGTAACGCCGCTGCCCATGGTGCCGATGCATTGGGCATCAGCCCGTTGCACGCCATGTTTCCAGGTAACAGTGGCCAGTACAGCCCTTACTCCCCTTCCAGCCGGTTGTTCTTCAACGTGCTGCACAGTTCGCCGGAGACGATTCTCGGGGAAAAGGCGCTACGTATGGCGGTCGAGTCCTGCGGTTTGGCTGATGAACTCGAGCGGCTGGAGTCGTTGGAGCTGATCGATTGGGACGCCGTATCACGCACCCGGCAATGCCTGCTTCGGGCGCTGTTCGAGGACTTTTCCAAGGGCGGCAACGCACAACAGGCTGACTTCGACAGCTTCCGCGAAGCCGGTGGCGAAGCCTTGGAAAACCACTGCCGGTTTGAAGCCTTACATGCCGCACTGCTTGGTCCCGAGGGCTATCCGCAGCACTGGCGCAACTGGCCGGAGGAATATCGTTCGCCGGAAAGTCCCGCTATCGAACGTTTTGCCGCCGAGCATGCGCATGAGGTCAGCTATTACGCCTTCTGCCAGTGGCTCATTGCCCGTGGGTTGGAACGTGCCCAAACCGCCGCACGCAGCGCTGGGATGAAGATTGGCCTGATCAGCGATCTCGCCGTCGGTGCCGACGGTGGCGGCAGCCAGGCCTGGAGCCGCCAGGACGAGGTGCTGGCCTCCGTCAGCGTCGGTGCACCGCCAGACATCATCAACCGCCAGGGCCAGAGCTGGGGCATCTCGGCATTTTCGCCCTGGGGCCTCAAGGCGCACGGCTACCGCGCCTTCATCGAGATGGTCCGCGCCAACCTCGCCCATGCCGGCGGCATGCGGATCGACCATGTGATGGGCCTGATGCGGCTCTGGGTAACGCCGGCCGGTGCCGGCCCGAAGGACGGCGCCTACCTCAACTACCCCTTCGATGACTTGCTGCGGCTGCTATCGCTGGAAGCCTGGCGGCGCGGCGCCGTGATTCTCGGCGAGGATCTGGGCACCGTTCCCGCTGGCCTGCGCGAAAAGCTCGCTGCCCGAGGGCTGCTTGGCATGCGTGTTCTGTTCTTCGAGCGCGACCACAACGGCACGTTCAAGGAGCCGCAGGAGTGGCCCGACAGCGCGATAGCCACGTCGACGACCCACGACCTGCCGACCATCAATGGTTGGTGGCAGGCAAACGACATCGACTGGCGCATCCGCGTCGGTCAAAACCAGGAGCACGAGCGGCCGCAGCAGCAGGAGGAACGTCAGCGCGAGCGCAACGGCTTGTTGCACCTGCTCCGCAAGCACGCACCGGAAATCGACGGAGACCTGGATGACCCCGAGGTGCTAGCCGACGCCTGCGCGGCTTTCCTCGGTCGCACCCCAGCCCCACTGGTGCTGTTCCCCGTCGAAGACGCGCTCTGCCTGCTCGAGCAGCCGAACCTGCCCGGCATCGTCGACACCCACCCGAACTGGCGCCGCCGTTACCCCACCGACAGTGCATCGCTGCTCGACCAACCCGGCTGCCAGCGACGCCTGGCCGTTCTCGACAAGGCGCGCAAGCAGTCAACTGGAAATCATCGATGAGAGACCTCAGCGCCACACTGCGATTGCAGTTTCACCGTGACTTCACGCTTGACGACGCGACCGCGCTCGTCGACTACTTCGCCGACCTCGGCATCAGCCACGTTTATGCCTCACCACTGCTGACCGCCCGCCCCGGCTCGATGCACGGCTACGATGTGATCGACCCGACCCGCATCAATCCTGAACTGGGCGGCGAGCCGGCCCTGCGGCGCTTCGTCGAGGCGCTGCGCCGGCGGGACATGGGGCTGATCCTGGATATCGTTTCCAACCATATGGCCGTTGGCGGCTCGGGCAATGCCTGGTGGCTGGACGTCCTGGAATGGGGGCGTCGCAGCCCCTACGCGCAGTTCTTCGATATCCAGTGGAACTCGCCGGATCCATTGCTCGAAGGCCAACTGCTGGTCCCGTTTCTCGGCAGCGACTATGGCGAGGCGCTCCAGCAAGGCACCGTCGTGCTACGCCTGGACATCGACAACGGCGCCTTCTACGCCGAGCACTACGAGCACCGGTTTCCCATCACGCCGCCCAGCTACGGCGAGATCCTGCGGCAGACGGACCAGCCTGAGCTGCGCAGCCTGGCGCAACACTTCGACGCGCTCAAGACAGCTCCGGCACCCTACCAGACCGCCCGCGAATTGCGCGCGGACCTGTCCCGTCTGCTGGAGGACAGCAGCATCCGCCAGACGCTGGAAGCGGCCTTGGCTCATTACGATGGCACCACCGAGGATGGCTTCAAGCGCCTGCATGGGCTTCTCGAACGCCAGCACTACCGGCTCGCCAGCTGGCGCACCGCCGGTGACGACATCAACTGGCGGCGGTTTTTCGACATCAACGAACTGGGCGGCTTGCGCGTCGAGCGGCCGGTTGTATTCGAAGAGACCCACGCCAAGATTTTCGAGCTGATCAGCGAAGGGCTCGTCGACGGGTTGCGTATCGACCACGTAGACGGCCTGGCCAACCCTCGCGGTTATTGCCGTACGTTGCGCCGCCGCGTCGATCGGCTCAACGCGGCGCGCCCACATGAGGCCGCGCAGGACCATGTGCCCATCTATGTGGAGAAGATCCTCGCCGAGGGCGAGCGCCTGCATGACGATTGGGGCGTGGACGGCACCACCGGCTATGAATTCATGAACCAGGTGTCGCTGCTGCAGCACGATCCGGCCGGCAAAGCCGTGCTGTGCGAACTCTGGAGCGAAACCGCCGAACGCCCCGCCGACTTCATGGAGGAGGTGCGGGCAGCCCGGCAACTGGTGCTGACCGGGCCGCTGGCCGGCGATTTCGAGACCGTTGCGCAAGCCCTGCTGCAAGTCGCGCGTTATGACGTGATGACCCGCGACATTACGCTGGGCGCGATTCGCCGTGCATTGCTCGAATTGATCGTGCATTTTCCGGTGTACCGCACCTATATCGCGGCACGCGGCCGTCGCGAAGCTGACGAACCCTTCTTCCAGCAGGCACTGGCCGGTGCTCGAACCACCTTGGGCGAAGCGGACTGGCCGCTGCTCGATCACCTCGACCGCTGGCTTGGTGGGCAGAATCTGCGCACGCTACCGCCTGGCCCCGCGCGCCGCCTGCGCCGTTACGCCTGCACCCGTTTCCAGCAGCTCACCTCGCCCGCCGCCGCCAAAGCTGTCGAGGACACCGCCTGCTACCGTTCCGGCGCACTGCTGTCACGCAACGACGTGGGCTTTGACCCGCAAACGTTCAGCGCCTCGGTCGAGGCCTTCCATGATGAATGCCTGGCGCGCGCTGAACATTTTCCGCGCAACCTGCTGACCACCGCGACCCATGATCACAAGCGCGGCGAAGACACCCGTGCGCGTATGACCGTCATCAGCGAGCGCGCCGACTGGTACGCCGAGAAGGTTCGCCACTGGCGGCAGCTCGCCTACGGGCTGCGCCAGGCCCTGCCGGACGGCCCGGCACCCTCCCTCGCCCGCCGACGAGATGCTGCTGTACCAGATCCTGCTGGGCAGCTGGCCGCTCGACCTGAGCCCGGACGATGCACCTGGCCTCGAACGCTACTGCGAGCGCATCGTCAAGTGGCAGGAGAAGGCGCTTCGCGAAGCGAAACTGCGCACCACCTGGACCGACCCCAACGCTGACTACGAAGGCGCCTGCCAGGCTTATACCCGGGCACTGCTGCTCGATGACCAGGCCAGGACTCTGCGCAACGACATCGCTGCAGCGGCTGCCGAGTTGGCACCCGCCGGCGCGCTCAACAGCCTGGTCCAGACGCTGCTGCGCATGACCACGCCCGGCGTCCCGGACCTGTACCAGGGCGCGGATCGTTGGGACTTCAGCCTCGTCGACCCGGACAACCGCCGCCCTGTCGATTACGACACGCGCCGCCAGCAACTCAACCCTGAGGCCGATCCTGCCGAGCTGCTCGCGCACTGGAAGGACGGCCGCATCAAACAATGGCTGATCGCACGCACCTTGAAACTGCGCCGCACCCTGCCGCTTCTCTTCACCGAGGGCCGTTATCTGCCGCTGAAAGTCGAAGGCGAACAGGCCGAGCACCTGATTGCGTTCGCCCGTGAATGGCAAGGCCACTGGGCGGTCGTTGTCGCGACGCGGCTCTCCAGCGCCCTGCTCGGAGATGCAACGGCGCCTCAGGTGCCGGCCGAGCGCTGGACGGATACGCGGCTGATCTTGCCCGAGGCGCTGAGCGGTCATGCCCTCGAGCGACTTTTCGACGCAAACACAGTCAGACCCAAACAAGCAGTCCTGAATCTGGATGAGGTTCTGCAGCAGCTCCCCCTGGCGGTTTTACAGCTATCAATCAGTTCAACAGGAGAATCAGAACGATGACGAACGACGAGCAGCGCATCCGCGAATTCGCATATGACATCTGGGTGTCGGAGGGTCGGCCAGAAGGCCAGGATGCGCGTCACTGGGAAATGGCTCGCAAGCTGGTAGAGGCGGAAAAGGCGAAGCCCGGCGCTAAACCAGCCGCACGCGCCCGCAAGACCGCAACCAAGCCTACCGACGCGACGCCAGCGGCCAAGACCACCCGCGCGGCCAAGCCGAAGGAGCCAAAGGAAGCCAAGCCCGCCAAGGCGCCCGCTGCAGCCAAGAGCCCGGAGAAAGCCAAGGCCAAAGCCAGCACGGATGCCGCCGAAGGCACCCCGGAAGGCGTGAAGAAGGCGCGTACGCCGCGCACCAAGAAAGAAACCTGAACGACACGAGGTCCGGCACCCGTTCCGGCTTCCTGTGGGAGCCGGCGGGTCAGTGCGTCCGCTCGATCGGCGCAGCCTCTGTCACGCGTAGTCACTGGAGATGTCATGAGCAAGAAAAAACCTGCTGCGCCCCACGTTCTGATTCCGTCGCGGATTCGTGAGGGGCTACCCTTTCCCCTCGGCGCGACCTGGGACGGGCTGGGCGTCAACTTCGCGATCTTCTCCGCCAATGCCACCAAGGTCGAACTTTGCTTGTTCGACACCGACGGCGAGACCGAGCTCGAGCGTATCGAACTGCCCGAATACACCGATGAGATCTGGCATGGCTACCTGCCGGACGCTCATCCCGGCCAGATTTACGGCTATCGCGTATACGGCCCCTACGAGCCGGACGCCGGCCACCGTTTCAACCCGAACAAATTGCTCATCGACCCTTACGCCAAACAATTGGTTGGCGGCCTGAAGTGGTCCGAGGCGCTGTTCGGTTACACCATCGGTCACAAGGATGCCGACCTCAGTTTCGACGAGCGAGACAGCGCGCCCTTCGTGCCGAAATCCAAGATCATCGACCCGGCCTTCACCTGGGGGCACGACCGCCCCGTGCAGGTGCCGTGGGATCGGACGATCATCTACGAGACCCATGTGCGTGGTTTCACCATGCGCCACCCGTCTGTTCCTGAAGACATGCGCGGCACCTTTGCCGGCTTCAAGTCACCGGACGTGATCGACTACGTCCGCAAGCTCGGCGTCTCGTCCATCGAATTTTTGCCGATTCACGGTTTCGTCCAGGATCAGCACCTGCTCGAAAAAGGAATGAGCAACTACTGGGGCTACAACAGCATCGCCTTCTTCGCACCGCACCCAAAGTACCTGGCGAGCGGCAAGATCAGCGAGTTCAAGGAAATGGTCGCGCACCTGCACAACGCCGATCTCGAGGTCATTCTCGATGTGGTCTACAACCACACCGCCGAGGGCAACGAGCTCGGCCCGACGCTATCCATGCGCGGTATCGACAACGCCTCCTACTACCGCTTGATGCCGGACCAGAAGCGCTACTACATCAATGACTCGGGCACAGGCAACACGCTGGACATGAGTCACCCCTGCGTCGTGCAGATGGTCACCGATTCGCTGCGCTACTGGGCGGAGGAGATGCACGTCGATGGCTTCCGTTTCGACTTGGCAACCATCCTCGGGCGTGAACATGACGGTTACGACGAACGTCACGGCTTCCTCGTCGCCTGCCGGCAGGACCCGGTACTCGCCAAGACCAAGCTCATCGCCGAGCCCTGGGACTGCGGCCCGGGAGGCTACCAGGTCGGCGGCTTCCCGCCTGGCTGGGCGGAATGGAACGACCAGTATCGCGACACCGTCCGCGCGTTCTGGAAGGGTGATGGAGACAAGCTTCCTGACTTCGCCGCGCGCCTGACCGGCTCCGGCGATTTGTACAACCAACGTGGCCGGCGCCCGTTCAGCTCGGTGAACTTCATCACTGCGCATGATGGTTTCACCATGAACGACCTCGTGTCGTACAACGACAAGCACAACGAGGCGAACGACGAGGACAACCGCGACGGCAGCAGTAACAACATCTCCTGGAACCATGGCGTGGAAGGCCCGACGGACGACCCGGAGATCAACGAACTGCGCTTCCGCCAGATGCGTAACTTCTTCGCCACCCTGCTCTTCTCCCAAGGCACACCGATGATCGTCGCTGGGGACGAATTCGCCCGTACCCAGCACGGCAACAACAACGCCTACTGCCAGGACAGCGAGATCGGCTGGGTCAACTGGGAAATACCGGAGCAGAGCCGCGTGCTACAAGGCTTCGTGCGCAAGCTAATCCGGCTGCGTCAACGTTATCCGATGCTGCGGCGCGGGCGCTTCCTGGTAGGCGCGTACAACGAAGAGTTGGGCGTCAAGGACGTCACCTGGCTGGCGCCGCACGGCGAGGAAATGACCGTCGAGCACTGGGAAGACGGCAACAACCGCTGCATGGGCATGTTGCTCGACGGCCGCGCTCAGGCGACCGGTATCCGCAAGGCCGGCTCTGACGCCACCTTGCTGCTGGTGGTCAATGCTCATCACGACGTGGTGAATTTCAAACTACCGGAGTCGCCGCAGGGCATTTTCTGGAACCGGTTGATCGACACCAACGATCCGAACGCCCGTACGGCGCGCTTCGATTTCGATGATGAATACGCGATCACCGGCCGGTCGCTGTTGCTGTTCGAACTGATCAAGGAAGAAGAATAGCCAGGAGCCACGTCGCCAGCGGCGGTTTCGCTGGCGGCCTCGGTTCACTACCGCAGTGCATTCGCCGACGTGCGGTAGTGAACCCAGGCCATTGCGACCAGTCCCAACCCGGGCGTGTCCTGCGTGGCTCACGCCTAACGCGGCCCTACCAATGAACCCGACGGATGTGTCCTGCCAGCCGCAGGCAGGTTGTCCCTCCGTGATGGATCACACCCAAATGCCCGCATCCCGCCTCGTCTTCGCCCTTGCTCTGCTGATCATCAGCGCGCTCGACCTTCAACCTGCGCTAGCGGGTGGCGCCATTACCAATGCCACGCTGCCTGCCGGCAAACCGGGCAATGTCCGGTTGATGGTCAACACCATCCGCGGCGGCAAAGCGATGGACGTGAACAATGAAACCGACGTGCCGGTGGAAGTGGTGCTGCGCCTGACCCGACTGGTCAACGTCACCGGCGTTGGCAAGGGTGTGGTTCGCAAGACAGTTCCGGCCCGCACGCGGCTGCGCGTCGCCACCCTGCGCAAACGCCAGGCCGGCTACCCAATGATGTACCAGCAGTCGTTCAGCTATGCGCTGATCTATTCGCCGGAGCCCGGCAAAGCCGGTTCGGTCGGTGGCCACGCCTACGCCCTGCCGTGGAAAGGTGGCCCCTTCCACATATCCCAGGGCGCCGGTGGAGATTTCAGCCACAACTCGCCGAAGGGGCGCTATGCCGTGGATGTCGCCATGCCGGTCGGCACGCCTATCGTGGCAGCACGCGACGGCATCGTGGTCGAGGTGCATGACGGCCAGGGTGGCCGCCTGCCCAATCCGGCGGGCAACTACGTGCGTGTCGAACATGCTGACGGCACCCACAGCGCCTACCTGCACCTCAAACGCGGCTCGGTCAGTGTCACCCGCGGGCAGAAGGTCAAGACCGGCACCTTGCTCGGCCACTCCGGCAACACCGGCCGAAGCACCGGCCCGCACTTGCACTTCGTGGTGCAGAAGCCCTACGGCGATTCCCTCGTCTCCATCCCCTTCCGCTTCAACCGCCCCGTCAGCGCCCTTCCCAATTTCGCGCGCAATGACTGAGTCCGCCTGGTCTCAGCCCGCTTCTATCGGTGCTCAGCCAATGCGCCTGTAGGCGCGCGCTTGCTCGCGATTTAAATCGCGGCGTGGCACCGGATCGCCAGCAAGCTGGCTCCTACGAAAGCAAGGGGATTGGGCGTGAAGATGGCTTCCCTCGGGTGGTGGGTCCTGGTCCGTGTAGGAGCGAGCTTGCTCGCGATCGAGGTCTCGGCGTGGCGCCGGATCGCCAGCAAGCTGGCTCCTACTAAAGCGGATTGGCGTGAAGATGCTTCCCACGGGTGATGAGTCATGGTCCGTGTAGGAGCGAGCTTGCTCGCGATCGAGGTCACGGCGTTGCTTCGGATCGCCAGCAAGCAGGCTCCTTCGAACGCGGATTGGGCCGCAACCCGCGATCAAAAGCGGCAGGCGTCTTAACCGTGCCGCTTCCAGTGGAATGTAAAGGTCTCTTCCGCGGCCATCCGTTGGAGGTGATCGGCGACGACATGCTCAAGCTTTTCTAGCTGCGCTTCATCTTCGGCGCGGACGCCGGCGGTCAGACTGCCCTCGCCAGCGGTGAGTTGGCAATGGCCACTGCCTAGCGGGATGCTGCCCTGCTGGTCGTCATAGGTGACGTCGAACTTATGGCTCCAGTGCTTACAGAGCCGGCGGATCAGGCGGCTCGGGTCGGCGGTGGTGATTTGTACGGTGGATTCGAGCATGTCGTCTCTCCTGAAGGTGTTAGCCGAATTGGAAGCCCGACAACGCCGTGTGCATGACGGTGTCGGAGAAGCTTTGGCGGCCGATGCTGTCCCCCGCGGCGCCGGCGGCCACCAGCAGCGGCAGCAGATGTTCCTCGGCGCGGGGCGGGTGGCAAAGTCGTGCAACCGGCGCTTGTGTCCAGCCGCGAAGAGCAGCTTCGCGTGCGGCACCCGTTGCTGACACGGTCTGGACCAGCCAGTCGTCGAACTGTTCTGAAATAGGCGTAAACGCGGGATCACCATAGCCGCGCATGTTGTGAAAGCTCATGCCGCTGCCCACGATCAGCACGCCTTCGTCGCGCAACGGTGCCAACGCGCGGCCAAGTGCCAGGTGAGCCTCAGCATCGAGGTCGCTGCGAAGGGAAACCTGCACGACAGGAATGTCCGCGTCGGGAAACATCAACTTAAGCGGCACGAAAACACCATGGTCGAGGCCGCGCTGCGGATCGCTCGCCGCCGGTATGTGCGCGTCGCACAGCCGCTTCACAATGGCGTCGGCGAGCGCTGGGCTGCCCGGTGCCGGGTAGGCAAGCTGGTAGGTGTGCTCGGGAAAACCGTAATAGTCGAAGATGAGTGCCGGGTTCGGATGAGCCGTGACACGGATCTGCGGCTCGAGCCAGTGTCCTGAGACGACCACGATGGCGCGTGGTCGCTCGGGCAACGTGGCAGCGATGTTCTCAAGGTAGGCGCGCATCCGATCCCAAGCGTCGGCCGGATTCCAATCCATGAAGAAGCAAGGGCCAGCGCCATGCGGGACGAACAGCGTCGGCATACGGCTCGGTCGATCGTTCATGGTTAAGCCTGCGTGGTCAGCGATGAGGCGGAAGTATGAATTACACTTCGGCAGGCGTTAAACCGCCAAAACACCACTACAGTTCTCACTGAAAGTAGGAAATCCGATGCTCGACCAAGTGACGGGAATGCGAGTGTTCGTCCGCGCCGCCCAGGCCGGCAGTCTGTCGGCAGCAGCACGGCTGGTCGGCATGTCTCCGGCGATGGCGACCAAACACGTGGATGCGCTCGAAAGCCGGCTGGGTGTGAAGCTGTTCCACCGCAGTACACGCCGGCTCAACCTGACCGCAGCGGGCACCAGCTACCTGGAGGCCTGCCTGCGCATCCTGCCGGAGATCGACGAAGCCGAGGCGAGCGTAGCCTCCCAGCGGGTCGAGGCGAAGGGGCTGCTCAGAATGAACGTGCCGCTTTCCTTCGGTACCCGCTACATCGCCCCGCTCCTTCCGGCTTTCAGTCGCCGGCACCCGGAGGTCAGCATCGAGCTCGGCTTCACGGACAGCCATGTGGACTTGATCGATGGCAACTGGGACATGGCCGTGCGTATTGGGCGTCTCGAAGACAGCCCCCTGCAGGCCCGCCGCCTGGTCGCCGACTGCCCGATGCTGCTGTGTGCGTCCCCGGGTTACTTGGCCGAACACGGCACCCCGCGGCGCACGGGTGAGCTGGCCCAGCACAATTGTTTGGGTTACAGCCTCTCCAGCATGGGCCCGAGGGAATGGGCATTCGGGCGCGCCGGCGAGGTGCGCGTGCCCATTTCCGGCAACCTGATCGCCAATAACGGAGCGGCACTGGTAGCCGCGGCCGAAGGTGACATGGGGTTGATCTACCAACCGACGTTCATCGTGTCCGCGGCGCTGGCACGGGGCACGCTGATCGCCCTGCAACTCGACCAGGAGCCGATGCGGCTCGGCGGTGTGTATGCCGTCTACCCACCCGACCGGCGCCCGCCTGCCAAGGTGCGCGCGATGGTCGATCATCTTGTCGAGGCGTTTTCCGGCGTGCTGCCCTGGGAACGGCAGGCTGACTGATCGGTCACCCGCTCCTCCTGGCTGGCCGTTGCGCTGCGCCGCAAAAAAAGATGAACCGTGAAAGCTGCGGTCAGTCCCAAGAACAGAGCAAGCCATTCAGCAGGAATGCGGCTGGAGCGCCCCGTGCGCGGCGCTTCGGAGTATCGCGACCCGGCTGTCAGGTGCCGGGCGCATCGAGGGAGGTCCAATCATCCGCGGGCAAGCATGCCTACCCGATCCAGACGGAGTAACCATGAAAGCTGTTGTCTATCACGGTGTCGGCGACATTCGCCTCGAAGACGTCGACGAGCCACGCATCCAGGAACCCACCGACGCCATCGTGCGCATCACCGCCTCGGCCATCTGCGGCACGGATCTGCATTTCGTGCGCGGCACGTTCAGCGGTATGAAGCCCGGTACCATTCTCGGCCACGAGGCCGTGGGAATCGTCGAAGCGCTGGGTGACGACGTGCGCAACCTTGAGATTGGCGACCGTGTCGTCGTGCCCTCGACCATCGCTTGCGGGAACTGCTCGTACTGCCGGGCCGGCTATTTCGCCCAGTGCGACGTGGCCAACCCGAATGGCAAGGAAGCCGGCACCTCCTTCTTCGGCGGCCCCGCCGCGACCGGCCCCTTCCACGGCCTGCAAGCCGAGAAGGCGCGGATTCCCTTCGCCAACATCGGCTTGGTGAAGCTGCCAGCCGAGATCACCGATGACCAGGCGATCCTGCTTTCGGACATCTTCCCGACCGGCTATTTCGGTGCCGAGATGGCCGAGATCGAGGCCGGCGACACGGTAGCGGTATACGGTTGCGGGCCGGTTGGCCAGTTCGCCATCGCCAGCGCCAAGCTGCTCGGCGCCGGCCGTGTGTTTGCGATCGACCAGTATGAAGACCGCCTCAAGATGGCCCGCCGCCAGGGCGCGGAAGTCATCGACTTTAACCGTGAAGATCCCGTCGAAACCATCAAGCGGCTCACCCGTGGCATCGGTGTTGATCGAGTCATCGACGCGGTCGGTGTAGATGCCGAGCACGGCTGCTGCTCCGGCAAACCGGCAGAAGGTGCCAGCAGCCAGGAAAACGGCCAGTGGCGCCCGGGCGATGCCCCTTCTCAGGCGCTGGAGTGGGGTGTTCAGAGCCTCGCCAAGGCCGGCACGCTGTCGATCATCGGCGTCTACCCGCCGGATGCGACGACCTTCCCGATCGGCATGGCGATGAACCGCAACATCACCATCAACATGGGCAACTGCCATCACCGGAAGTACATCCCGCGCTTGATCGAGATGGTCCAGGCCAAACGTATCGCGCCGGAAACCATCCTCACTCAGACGGAACCGATGCCCGATGCGATCGCCGCGTTCGAAGCATTCGATCGCCGCGAACGGGGCTGGATCAAGGTTGAACTGCAGCCGCAGCGCAGCGGGGCGAGCAAGACGGCCGAGGCGCAGGCGAGGGTCGACAAGGCCGTGGCCGACACCTTCCCGGCCAGCGACCCGACCAGCATGCAGAACCCGCGATAGGCCAAGGAGCGCGCGATGGCAGCCATCCATATCGGCATTTCAGGCTGGCGTTACGCACCCTGGCGAGGCGACTTCTACCCCAAGGGACTGGTCCAGAAAAAAGAGTTGAAGTTCGCCTCGCGTGCGGTCAGCAGCATCGAGATCAACGGCTCGTTCTACTCGCTGCAGCGACCGGAGCTCTACGCCGCCTGGTATGACGAAACGCCGGACGGCTTCGTCTTCAGCGTCAAGGCGCCGCGCTACATTACCCACATCCTGCGGCTGCGCGAGGTCGAGAAACCCATTGCCAACTTTCTTGCGTCGGGGGTGCTTGCGCTAAAGGACAAGCTCGGCCCGATGCTCTGGCAATTCCCGCCTTCATTCAAATTCGACGCCGAACGCTTCGAGGCCTTCCTCGCCTTGCTCCCGCATGACACCGAGGCGGCGCTGGAGATGGCCAAGGGCTGCGAGCCGCGCATGGAGGGCCGCAGCTACTTGCAGATCGACCGCAAGCGCAAGCTGCGCCATGCCGTGGAGATACGCAACGAAAGCTTTGTCGACCCTCACTTCATCGAACTGCTGCGCCGCTATGACGTGGCGCTGGTCATCGCCGATACCGCCGGTAAGTGGCCCTACCGCGAAGACCTGTGCAGCGACTTCGTCTACATCCGTCTACATGGCGCCGAGGAGCTTTACACCAGCGGCTACACCGACGACGCGCTGGACGCATGGTGCCGGCGTATCCAGCGCTGGAGCGAGGGCAAGCAGCCCGACGACGCACACCTGATCAGCGACCGCCCGCCGCCCGCACGCAAGCGGCGCGAGGTGTACTGCTATTTCGACAACGACGTGAAAGTCCGAGCGCCCTATGACGCTCGCCAACTGCTGCGTCGGCTTGGGCTGGAAGACGGCCTGCAGACCACCCCGGGGATATTGGAAGGAGTACCGGCTTGAATCTGGACAAGAACCATCCGCTGGACAGCAGCGACCTCGACGCCCATATGTCGACGGCGGTTAACGCGGTACGCGTGCTGACCGTCAACACGCATAAAGGCTTCACTGCCCTGAACAGACGTTTCATCCTGCCAGAGCTGCGCGAAGCCGTCCGGTCGGTCTCGGCTGACGTGGTGTTTCTGCAGGAGGTCCTCGGCACGCACGAGAAGCACGCCTTGCGCTTCCATGATTGGCCGAAAATGTCGCAGTACGAGTTTCTTGCCGACAGCATCTGGACCGACTTTGCCTACGGACGCAACGCCGTCTACCCCGACGGCGACCATGGCAATGCGCTGCTGTCGAAATTCCCCATCACCCGCTACGAAAATCTCGATATCTCAATTGCCGGCCCCGAGCGCCGCGGCCTGTTGCACAGCGTGCTGCAAGTGCCCGGGCACGATGAGTTCCATGCGATCTGCGTGCACCTGGGGTTACGCGAATCGCACCGCCAGCAGCAGTTGCGCCTGTTGTGCGAGCTACTCGACTCGCTGCCGAAGGATGCGCCCGTCGTGGTGGCTGGCGACTTCAACGACTGGCGCCTCAAGGGTGCACAGGTGCTCGACCGCTGCGCTGGCATGCACGAGGTGTTCGCGGTGTCTCATGGCAAGGTTGCCAAGACCTTTCCGGCGCGCTGGCCAATGCTCAGGCTCGATCGCATCTACGTGCGTAACGCGACCAGCCATCAGGCCAGGATTCTCGGTAACAAACCCTGGACGCACTTGTCCGATCATCTGCCCTTGGCGGTGGAGATACACCTATGAATTTTCACTGGAGAGACGGGAATCGTCTTCAGTTGCTGGAAAACGGAGAGGAATTTTTCCCCGCCGTATTCGAGGCCATCGCGGCCGCGAAAAGCGAAGTGCTGCTGGAAACCTTCATTTTCTTTAAAGACAAGGTCGGCTCGGAGCTGCAAAAAGTCCTGATCGACGCGGCGCAGCGTGGGGTCAGCGTCGACGTCACCGTTGACGGCTACGGCTCGGCAGACCTGGATGGCGAGTTCGCCGCAGCCATGACCCGTGCCGGCGTGCGCATCCACATGTTCGACCCCGGCAAGCGGTTGCTCGGCAAGCGCATCAACGTGTTCCGACGCATGCACCGCAAGATCGTGGTGATCGATGGCGAACTCGCTTTTATTGGGGGTATCAATTTCTCGGCCGATCACCTCGGTGATTTTGGCCCTGCTGCCAAGCAGGACTACGCCATGCATATCGAGGGACCGGTGGTGCACGACATCCATCGCTTCTCTCTTGCCGCCCTCGCCCACGGCCAGACGCCACGCCGCTGGTGGCACCGCCGCGATCGCAGCCATAGCAACGGCTATGCCGGCGCCAGCCGCGGCGAAGCCCGCGCGTTGTTCGTCACGCGCGACAACGCCAGCCACCGCAACGACATCGAAGAGCACTACCTACAGGCCATCCGCGACGCCCGCTCGCGGCTGCTGATCGCCAACGCGTATTTCTTCCCGGGCTACCGTGTGCTCCGCGAAATTCGCAACGCGGCGCGGCGTGGCGTGCGGGTCCGGCTGATTTTACAGGGGCAACCGGACATGCCGATCGCCAAGTTCGGCGCGCGCATGCTCTACAACTACCTGATGAGCGACGGGGTCGAGATCCACGAATACTGCCGCCGTCCGCTGCACGGCAAAGTCGCGCTGGCTGACTACGAATGGTCGACGGTCGGCTCGAGCAACCTCGACCCGCTGAGCCTATCGCTCAATCTGGAAGCCAACCTGATTATCCGCGACCACAGCTTCAACCGGCTGTTGCACGAGAAGCTCGACCGCCTGCTGCAGGAAGATTGCCGGCGCATTCCGCTGGAGCGCATCGTGCGGGGTTACTGGTGGCGGGCGCCGTTGATCTTCATCATTTTCCACTTCCTGCGGCACTTTCCGCAGTTGGTCGGGCTGTTTCCGGCTCACCGGCCGAAGCTCGAGCTGCTGGACCCGGAACCGGTCGAGCCCGCCCCCGCGCCGCTGCAGCGAGACCATCAATGACCGAAGCCCGCCACGACCCGCCACGCAGTCGCTGGAAACGAGCCTGGCCCGTCATCAAGAAGTTGCTGACTTACGCCTTCTTCATCCTCGTTGTGGGGCTGCTGGTGAGCCTCGCGCGCAACCTGGACTGGAGCGAAGTGGCGGCGACGCTGCGCAACTACAGTGGCACCACCCTGCTACTGGCTGGCGCCGCTACGCTGACGAGCTATGCGGTGTATTGCTGCTATGACGTGCTCGGCAAGCGGTACGCCCGGCATGACCTGCCGGTACGGCAGATTATCCCGGTGACCTTTGTCTGCTATGCCTTCAATCTCAACCTGAGCGCCTGGGTCGGCGGTATCGCCTTGCGCTACAGGTTGTACTCGCGGCTCGGCCTGCGCGCGTCACAAATCACCAGCGTGTTCACGCTGAGCATCCTGACCAACTGGCTGGGCTATCTCTGGCTGGCCGGGCTGATTTTCGCGATGGGCTGGATCAGCCCGCCGGCAGACTGGGAAATCGGCCAGACCGCGCTGCGTGTGCTGGGCTTCGTCCTGCTGCTAGCGGCGTTGGCGTATCTACTCGCGTGTGGGCTGTCCAAGCGTCGCCACTGGACGATCCGTAACCATGAGATCCACCTACCGTCGTTCCGGCTGGCCGCCTTCCAGATGCTGCTCGGCGCGTCGAACTGGTCGCTAATGGCGCTGGTGGTCTATTTCATGCTGTCGCAGCAAGCACCCTACCCCGAGGTGCTGGGCATCCTGATGATCAGCAGCATGGCGGGTGTGCTGGCACATATTCCAGCGGGCCTCGGCGTAATCGAGGCGGTGTTCGTCGCGATGCTGGCGGACGAGCTGAGCCAGGGTGCGATCGTCGGCGGGCTGATCGGCTATCGCGTCGTCTACTTCCTGGTGCCGCTGGTGTTCGCGACACTGGTGTACGTCGTCCTCGAAGCGCGTGCTAAAAAGCTGCGCACCGGGAACCAATCCCGCCCCAGCGAAGAACCTCAGCCGCGCCGCACCTGAGGCCAGACTTCACCGATTCATACGGTCGAGGCATGAAAAAGCCGGACCATCGAAAGATGGCCCGGCTTTTTTACCCCGCTTGGATCAGCCCTGCGGTCGAAGGATGATCACGCCCAGCGGCGGCAACGTGAGTGACAGCGAGACTTGCTCGCCGTGCGCCTCCACAGGCTCGGCGGCCATGCTGCCGCCGTTACCCACATTGGAACCACCGTAGCATTCGGCGTCGCTGTTGAAGATCTCCTGCCAACGGCAGTCGACCGGTACGCCAACACGGTACCCCTCGCGTACCACCGGCGTGAAGTTACCGACCACCAGCAACGGTTCACCTGCCGAGTTTCTGCGCAACCAGGCGAACACACTATTGGTGCGGTCGTCGCCGATCAGCCATTGAAAGCCCGCTGGGTCGGTATCGAGCTCATGGAGCGCCTGCTCTTCCACGTACAAGCGGTTGAGGTCGCGCACCAGGTTCTGAGCGCCGCGGTGATCGGCCTCGTCGAGCAGATGCCAGTCCAGCTCGCGATCATGGCTCCATTCGCGCCACTGACCGAACTCCGCGCCCATGAACAGCAGTTTCTTACCGGGGTGAGTCCACATGAAGGTCAGGTACGAGCGAAGATTGGCAAACTTCTGCCAGCGGTCACCCGGCATCTTGTCGATCAGCGAACCCTTGCCGTGCACGACTTCATCGTGGGAAATCGGCAGCACGAAGTGCTCCGAGTAGGCGTAGACCATGCCGAACGTCAGCTTGTCGTGGTGGTACTGCCGGTGGATCGGGTCCTCCTCGATGTACTTCAAGGTGTCGTGCATCCAGCCCATGTTCCACTTGTAGGCAAAGCCAAGCCCGCCCTCGGATGTAGGCTTGCTCACGCCGGGAAAGGCCGTCGATTCCTCGGCAATCACCAGAGCGCCGGGCGTCTCGGTCGCAACCACGTCGTTCAGGTGGCGCAGGAAGTCGATCGCTTCCAGGTTCTCGCGCCCACCGTGACGGTTGGGAATCCACTCGCCTTCTTTGCGCGAATAGTCGCGGTAAAGCATCGACGCAACCGCATCGACACGCAGCGCATCGACGTGAAATTCACGCAGCCAGTGCAGCGCGGAGGCCAGCATGAAGCCGTGCACCTCGGTGCGTCCCAGGTTGTAGATGTAGGTATCCCAATCCTGGTGGAACCCTTCGAAGGGGTGCGCGTATTCGTACAGCGCGGTGCCGTCGAATTCGCCGAGGCCATGGGCGTCGGTTGGAAAATGCGCCGGTACCCAATCCAGGATCACGCCGATACCGGCGTTGTGGCAGGCATCGACGAACGCGGCGAAGTCATGCGCGGTGCCGTAGCGCGCGCTCGGCGCAAACTGCGAGAGCAGCTGGTAGCCCCACGAGCCCCCAAAGGGATGCTCCATGATCGGCATGAGTTCGATATGAGTGAAACCCATGTCCACCACATAGGGAATCAACCGTTCGGCGAGCTCGTGCCAGTCGTAAAGGCGCCCATCGTCGCCCCCCTCGCGGCGCCATGACCCTGCGTGCAGCTCGTAGATGCTCATGGGCGCCTGGTAAGCGTGACGCGCCTGGCGTTGCTCCAGCCAGGCCTGGTCCTTCCATACGTAATCCAGCGGGCTGGCGATCACCGAGGCGGTGCCCGGTGGCATCTCGGTCGCAAGCGCGATGGGGTCCGCCTTCAAGGGCAGGATGCCGTGCTGGCCCAGGATCTCGTACTTATAGCGATCGCCAGGCTGTAGGCGAGGTATGAAAATTTCCCAGACGCCAGACGGGAAGCGCAAGCGCATCGGGTGGCGACGACCATCCCAGGCGTTGAAATCGCCTACTACCGAGACGCGCCGCGCATTTGGCGCCCAGACGGCAAACCGCACGCCTTGCACCCCGTCGACTTCCATCGGCTGAGCGCCGAAGACACGCCCGATCTCCCGGTGGTTGCCCTCGGAAAACAGATACATGTCCATCTCGCCCAGCTGCGGGCCGAAGCTGAACGGGTCTTCGGTGACTTGCTCACCCCCGGCCCAACGAATCCGCAACAGATAAGGCTGCTGGTTGGCCAGCCGGGTGAATAAGAAGCCCGGCGCCTGGCCTTGCTCCATGGCGGCGAGCACACGGGTTCCGCTGCGGTCCAGGACTTCGGCGCCGAGCGCGTTGGGCAAGTAAGCCCGTACCATCATGCCGTCTCCGTCCGGGTGTGGCCCGAGAATGGAAAACGGATCGCCATGTTCCGCGCGCACCAGCGCGTCAACGTCAGCGTCAGTTGGCAGCAGGTTTTCTCCGGGCATGGTCACGACCGGTCGATCACTCATTGGGAACCTCCATCGGAAATCTGTTGTGCCAGCTCGGCCAATCCCTGCAATGGAACCGACAGCCAGGCCGGACGGTTCTCTGCCTCGTACGCCACTTCATATGCAGTCTTTTCGATGCTGAACAGGGCAAGGGCCGCATCGGCACCGGCAGCGTCCTTCCAGGCATGCGGCATTTTTGCCGTCGCTTCGCGGTAAGCCTCGAGGAACACCCGCCGCGCGCTCTGCCGGTAGGTGTCGGATATGTTGCGCCGCGCCTGGTTGGCTTCTTCGGAGCTATCGCTTATCTGCGCGTTTCGCAGTGCCATGGCGGTGGCATATTCGAAGGACCGAAGCACGCCAGAAACATCCTTGAAGGGGCTCAGCTTGGCGCGCCGCTCTTCCAGCGAACGGGCGGGCTCGCCTTCGAAGTCGATGAAATAGGCATCGCCCTGCGCGACAAGGATTTGCCCGAGGTGCAGGTCGCCGTGCACCCGCGTGCGCAACCCGCCCAGGGTTCGGTCGGCCAGGCGCTTTACTTCGCCGAGCAAGGCTTTGCGTTGGCCGAGCAGCTGGTCAACCTGAGCGGCGGCCTTGCGGTCAAGATCGCCGCGCCGATCCTGCAACAGGTCCAGTGCACGCTCGACTTGCGCCGAGATGGATTGCGTCCATTCCTTCGCATCGGCGGCCTTGGTTTGCTCACCGGCGAAGGCCGGGTTGTCAGTCTTGACCGCGAGCGCCATGTGCATCTCGCCGAGGCGCTGGCCAAGCAGGCGATTGAAGGCCTCCAGTTCTTCCAGCGCGCTGTACTGGTTTTCGTGCAGGGACACGCCGCCAGCAATCTGGTCACGTACCGCCCGGTCCAGCGTATTGAGCGTCCACTCCCATGCGTCGCCTTGGTTATCGAGAAAACGCTGCACGACCATCAGCGCGTGCGGCTCGCCGTTCTTGTCGAACCGGCTGACCTGCCCGAGCATCGCCGAGATGTGCGTAAAGCCTTGCTCGGTAAGGAAACTGCCCATCTCCAACTCAGGGTGCATGCCCGCCGAAACCCGGCGCAACACCTTGATCATCATGCTGCTGTCGATGATGGCCGAACTGTTCGACTGCTCGGCCGTGAGGTAGCGCACTTCGGCGTCCTCCGGCAGTTCGATGTCCGCCAGCTGCGGCATCGGCTGAAAGCGAATCTCGCCGTCGCCGCACGGGAGCACCCGCTCCTCTCGCAGCGCCTGAATTACGCCCAGCACGAACTGTTTGAGCGCAAAGGCGTCGGTCAGCAACCCGACCTGGGGGCCACGGCGCACCCGCGCCATCGCCAGTTGTTGAGGCAGCGCGATGTCGAAGTCGTCTTCGTCGAGGAAACCCAGCGGCAGCTGGTACAGATCGGTGCGCCCGCCGGACTCTACAGAAATCTCGCTGAGCAGCACCGGGCGTTGCGGATCACCAAAAGGCACGCTGTAGCAGATCTTGATCGAATCGATCGGCGCGTCCTTGCTGGCGAACCAGCGACGCTTGGGCAGGTAGGCCGGCAGTGACTCGGTCTCCAGGATGCGCTTGTTCGATGTATTGAGCGCATCCAGGCGCTTGAGTACCAACGTCTGGAAGTCGGGCATGGTTTCCACCGGTTCCTGGTGCCAGCTGGGCATTTGGTGACTGGTCGCCAGCTGGAACCAATAAAAGCCATAGGGAGGCAGCGTGAGCAGGTACGGCAGTTGGCCGATGGGCGGAAATGCGCTGCCCCCAACCATCTCGACAGGCACCATTCCGGCGTAATGCGACAGTTCGAGTTCTGCCGCCTGGGCCGAACGCGAAACGTTGGCGACGCAGAAGATCACTTCCGTTTCGCCGGTCGGCCCCGTGAATTCGCGCAGGTAAGCAAGAATTCTGCGGTTGCTGGGTGCCAGCATCTTCAGCGTGCCGCGCCCGAAGGCCTTGAACTGCTTGCGGATCGAGAGCAGGCGCCGCGTCCAGTTAAGCAGCGAATGCGGGTCGCGCTGCTGCGCCTCGACGTTGATCGCCTGGTAGCCGTACAGCGGGTCCATGATCGGTGGCAGTACGAGGCTCGGCGGGTCCGCGCGGGAGAAGCCTCCGTTTCGGTCCAGCGACCATTGCATGGGCGTGCGCACCCCGTCGCGGTCGCCGAGGAAGATGTTGTCCCCCATACCGATCTCGTCGCCGTAATAGATCACCGGCGTACCGGGCATCGAAAGCAGCAAGCTGTTCAGCAGTTCGATGCGTCTGCGGTCGCGTTCGAGCAGCGGCGCCAGGCGCCTGCGGATACCGAGGTTAATGCGTGCGCGCTTGTCACTGGCGTAGTAGTTCCAGAGATAGTCGCGTTCGCGGTCGGTGACCATTTCCAGCGTCAGCTCATCGTGGTTGCGCAGGAAGATCGCCCACTGACAGTTCTCGGGAATATCGGGCGTCTGCCGAAGGATGTCCGTAATCGGAAAACGGTCCTCCTGGGCCAGCGCCATATACATGCGCGGCATCAACGGGAAATGGAACGCCATGTGGCACTCGTCGCCGAGCCCACCGTCTTCCCCGCCGAAGTACAGTTGGGTGTCTTCCGGCCACTGGTTGGCCTCGGCGAGCAACATCCGATCCGGGTAGTTGGCGTCGATTTCGGCGCGGATCTGCTTGAGCACCGCATGGGTCTCGGGCAGGTTCTCGTTATTGGTGCCGTCGCGCTCGACCAGATACGGAATCGCGTCCAGCCGAAGCCCATCGATCCCCAAATCCAGCCAGTAGCGCATGACGCTGAGCACAGCCTTCATGACTTGCGGGTTGTCGAAGTTGAGGTCCGGCTGATGCGAGTAGAAGCGGTGCCAGAAGTACTGCTTGGCGACTGGATCCCACGTCCAGTTGGACTTCTCGGTGTCGAGGAAGATGATCCGGGTGCCTTGGTATTTGTCGTCCGTATCGGACCAGACGTAGAAGTTGCGTGCCGCCGACCCCTTCTTGGCCTTGCGCGCGCGCTGGAACCAGGGATGCTGGTCCGAGGTGTGGTTGATCACCAGTTCGGTGATGACGCGCAGCCCGCGCTTGTGTGCCTCGGCAATGAAACGCTTGGCATCGGCCATGGTGCCGTAGTCTGAATGCACGCCACGGTATTCCGCGATGTCGTAGCCGTCGTCACGGCGCGGCGAGGGGTAGAACGGCAACAGCCAAATCGTGTTCACGCCGAGATCAGCGATGTAATCGAGCTTATCGATCAAGCCCTCGAAATCACCGACGCCATCGTTGTTGGAGTCGAAGAAAGACTTGAGGTGGACCTGATACACCACCGCGTCTTTGTACCAGAGGGGGTCTTTGATGAAGGCCGCCGGTTTACGTGCTCTCGCCATGTCTCATTCCCCTGTTCCGCTTCGCCCCGCCAGCTGCAAGGGCGAAAAGCAGTCAGCGACTGGCAGGCTCTAATCGCTATCAAGAAAGCCACGCATGCCACTGAAGTTGTTAGCGTTCTTCTTCCTTCTTAATAAATCACTTTAAGTCGGGATTCATCGCATCTGACGATATCCGCCAGATGCCGAAAGGCAGGTGCCACGGCTCGATGCGCATCCATTGAGTCTTGCCGTACCAGGTCCAGCGGTGCCCGTTCATGAGGTCTTCGCCGCGAGTTTCGGCATGATCTGGCAGGCCCAGCTCCCAGAGCGGAAGTTCGAAATGCGCTTCCTGAGCGTTGTGCGGGTCAAGGCTGATGGCGACCAGGATGAAGTTCTTGCGATCCGGGGTGCGCTTGCCGAAGTAAAGAATGTTGTCGTTGTAGGCCGTGTAGGCCTGGAAGCCGAGATGAGTCTGCAGCGCCGGGTTCTGGCGGCGGATGCGGTTGAGCTGAGCGATCTCGGCGACGATATTTCCCGGGGCGTGATAATCGCGCGGACGGATCTCGTATTTCTCGGAGTTGAGGTATTCCTCCTTGCCTGGGATCGGCGCGGACTCGCACAGCTCAAAGCCGGAATACATACCCCACAGGCCAGAGCCCATGGTCGCCAACGCCGCACGGATCAGAAAGCCGGGCCGACCGGAGTCATGCAGGAAGAAGGGATTGATATCCGGGGTATTGACGAAGAAGTTTGGCCGATAACAGTCGCGCAGCGGGTGCTGGTTCAGCTCCGTGAAGTACTCGCTCAGCTCGGCCTTGTTGTTTCGCCAGGTGAAGTAGGTGTAGCTCTGGTTGAAACCGACCTTGCCGAGCCGCGCCATCATCGCCGGCTTGGTGAAGGCCTCAGAGAGGAACATCACGTCCGGGTCGCGTTCGCGGATATCGGCGATCAGCCATTCCCAGAACGGCAACGGCTTGGTGTGCGGGTTGTCGACGCGGAAGATCTTCACGCCCTGCTCCACCCAATGCCAGACGACGTCGCGCAGGGCGATCCAGAGGCCGGGCATGGCGTCTTCGGCGTAGAAGTCGACGTTGACGATGTCCTGGTACTTCTTGGGCGGGTTCTCGGCGTACTTGATGGTGCCGTCCGGCCGCCAGGAGAACCAGCCCGGGTGTTCGTTCAGCCAGGGGTGGTCTTGCGAACATTGGATGGCGAAATCGAGCGCGATTTCGAGCCCGTGTTCGCGCGACGCACGGACCAGTTCGCGGAAATCATCCAACGTGCCCAACTCGGGATGAATCGCATCGTGCCCGCCGGCTTCGCTACCAATGGCGTAAGGGCTGCCAGGATCGTTCGGCCCGGCCTCCAGGCTGTTGTTACGTCCCTTGCGATGCTTGCGGCCGATAGGATGGATCGGCGGGAAGTAGAGCACGTCGAACCCCATGTCGCGGATCGAGGGAAGCCGCTTGTGGACGTCACGAAAGGTGCCGTGGCGGTTCGGATCGTCGGTCTCCGAACGCGGGAACAGCTCGTACCAGCTCGCGAACTGTGCCAACGGCCGCTCCACTTCCAGCGGGAAGTTATGGGTCTGGCTGAGGTGCGAACGTGAGTCGGCATCGACCATGGCGGCAGCCGTTTCGCCCGCGAGCATCACCGAAACCCGCTCGTCGTCGAGGTGTGCCGAGTCCAACCGGTGTAGCAAATCCTCTAGCGTTGCGCGGGTTTCGCCTTGCGCCCGCGATATCGCCTGCTCCAGAAGAAGACGCCCCTCTTGAAGTTCAAGCTGCACGGGTACACCGGCGGCGTGCTTTTTCGAGAGTTCGTAACGGTAGGTCTCGTAGACATCCCACCAGGCTTCGATCATGAATTCATGCGTGGCGACCTGGGTCGGCGTGAACTGCCCTTCCCAACTGTCGTTGCCGAGCAGCTTGAGCCGTGCGCGCCGCCAGCCGTCCTCGCCCTTCATCCGCCAGCAGATGCTGGCGGCGAGCTGGTCGTGGCCGTCGGCAAAAATCTTGGCGGTGACGGTTACTGGGTGGCCAATGATTGCCTTGGCCGCAAAACGCCCGCCTTCGAGCGTTGGCTGGATCGCCTCGATGGCGATACGTGGGGTGCGCAGTGCTTGTTCCAGTCGGGGATGAATTGGGGCTTGGGGCTGTGCATCGCTCATCGAACGGGCTCCTGACGCGTGATCGGTGCGAAGGGAAAACCCGCGATGACGGGCTTTCTCGGGCTCTGTTCTTCCGAACCAATACACGCGACAAAAGTTCAGCCCAGGCGACCGCTACCGCCTGACGCAGAGCCGTTTCGCCTGTTAATAGCCATGGTCAGAGAGGTGGGCGCTGCCAGGCTTGTCAGCGAGCGGGCGGCTGCAGCGCTCGCTGATGCTGCTTCAGTCGCCAGGAATCAACAGCGGGTTGTAGCCAGTGCGGGCATAGGTGCCCTGCTCGGCCAGGAGCATGTCGAGGGCGAGACTGGCCAAGTCATCGGCGATGGGGTCTGCGCGGCCATGAATCTCTCGCTGCATCAGCTTCAAGTAGCTGTGGCAGCCGTCGCAGGTCTCGGCCTGCACTGGCAGCACGGCCTTACCGTGCTCGTCCTTCAGTTCGACATAAAGGAGCTTGCCGCCACTGTCGCAGACACTGCACTTGACGCGTTCCAGATGCCATTCTGTCGCGCACAAGGAGCAGTGCAGATACCGCACACCGCTGCGATGCCGTTCGTTATGCACCACGCTGGCTACCGGTGCCGAGCCACAGGTCGGGCACAAGGCGCGGGCTTCGCCCGTCGGCCGCTCGGGTGGGCGTGGCAGGCTTATCGCCAGCCGAGCCCAGCTCACCTGCAAAGCCGCGGCCACCAGCGGCAACAAGGGCCGCGTGGTCTCGTCTCCAGAGTTGGCCTCAAATACCGTTTCAGCCAGGGCATCCAGCGCGGCGCTGTCTTTGTGGCGCAGGGCGTCGATAAAAGGCCGCTGGCGTTCGCCAATGTGTAACTCCATCGCATCGAGCATGGCATTGAGATCGTCCTGCCAGCGAACGTCGCGCCGCAAAGCCGTGAAGCCCAGCGGCGGCATGCCGTGTTCGAGCGCCCTGTCGAACGCATCCGCCTGGGGGCGCCAGGCTGGCTCATGCTCGGTCAGCACCTGGTGCTGGGCCTGTACGACACGCGCCATGAAGGCCAGAAACTCATCAAGCGGTGGCACCTGTTCGACCAGCTCGCGCAGGCGAGTGGCACGCTTGCTGAACAACTTGGCATCCGGAAGTACCACATACGGCGCCTCCATGATCCCGGACGGCGCACTTCCATAGGTGTGGTTCACTACTGCTCCTCAGGTTCGTTTGGACGGCACGTCGCGGTTCGGCGACAGACCACCCGGATCGTCATAGCCTTCCTTGCGGCGCACTTCGTCATACCACAGGCCGTGATGATGCCGCGCCCAGGCGTGGCTTACCCGACCCTGCGTCATGGCCCTGATCGAGCCCTTCACCCAGATTGCCGAGTAGATATGGATCACCAGCGTGATGATCGCGATGAAGGCCGTGTAGGCATGGATAGTCACCGCCCAACGCAGTGCCCAAACCGGCATGTCATCGGCGATCCAGGGCCGCCACAGCACGAAACCGGTCACGAGCAGCACCGGTACCGTGGCGAGGAAGATCCAATAGACGAGCTTCTGCCCGGCGTTGTTCTTGCCTACCGGCGGCAGCCGCTCGTCACGGTTGCCCAGCACGTCACGGATCTGCTTTACCCACTGAACATCATGCCGGCGGATTAGGTTGTCGCGAAAAAAGCGCACCGCCTGGATGACGAAGAACAGCGACATGAACACTCCGATGTAGGGGTGCACGATGCGCGTAGGTTCCGGCCCGCCGAACAGCGCTGTCAGGCCGAAGAACGCCGGGTAGAACAAAGCCAGCCCGCTGAGCACGAGCAGCACGAAGCTGATCGCGATCAGCCAGTGGTTGACGCGCGTCCACCAGCCGTACCGCAGGATGCCGTGCTTGACGTTCGAATGGCTCATAACCTGTCCTCCCCGCGCCGGTCGAGGTCGCGATCGGCCGCAGCGAGCTCGGGATCGGGATCATCCTCCGGCTCCTCCTTCGGCCCCTTCATGACGTAGTGGAAGAAGCCGGCCAGCACCGACATGCCGAGCGCCACGGACATGATCGGCTTGGTCACACCCTTCCACAGCTCCACCGTCGGGCTGATGTGCGGGTCTTTCGGCAGGCCGCTGTAGATCTCCGGCTTGTCGGCGTGCTGCAACACGTACACCACGTGGGTGCCGCCTACGCCCGCTGGGTCATAAATCCCGGCGTTCTCGTATCCCCGGCCCTTGAGGTGTTCGACCCGGTGCGCGCCGTAGTCGAGCATGTCTTCCTTGGTGCCGAACATGATCGCCGAGGTCGGGCAGCTCTTGACGCATGCGGGCTCCAGCCCGTGATAAACGCGGTCGGAGCACAGCGTGCATTTGTAGGCCTTGTTGTCTTTTTTCGATATCCGGGGAATATCGAACGGGCAGCCGGCCACACAGTAACCGCAACCAATACAGTGCTCGGAGTTGAAGTCCACGATGCCGTTGGCGTACTGCACGATGGCGCCAGGCGAAGGGCAGGCCTTGAGGCAACCCGGCTCGGCGCAATGCATGCAGTTGTCCTTACGGATCAGCCACTCGAGGTTGCCCTGCTCGTCCTCGTATTCGGAAAAGCGCATGACCTCGAACGACTCCGGCGATAAGTCCTGAGGGTTGTTGTAGGTGCCATCGCATTCACCGACGTCGTCACGCAGGTCATTCCATTCCGAACATGCCACCTGGCAGGCCTTGCAGCCGATGCACACGGAGACGTCGATTAGTTTGGTGACCTTCTCGACGCCCCCGTGCCGCACCTGCGGCGAGGGGGTCGTCGTGGCCGATCGGGCGATGATGTTCTGCAGGTTGATCTGGTCGCCTCGCATCAGACGGCACCTCCGATTTTCTCCACGTTCACCAGGAACGACTTGAACTCTGGTGTCTGGGTATTCCCGTCACCCACGAAAGGCGTCAGGGTGTTGGTCAAGTGCGCCTTCTTCGCGACGCCCTTGAACCCCCAGTGGATGGGAATGCCGATCTGATGCACGGTGCGACCATCGATCTGCAACGGCACCATGCGTTTCGTCACCACGGCAACCGCCGTGATGTAGCCGCGCTTGGATGTGACGCGCACGCGCTCCCCTGCCACGATGCCCAGCTCGCTAGCCAGCACCTCGCTCATCTCAATGAATTTCTCCGGCTGGGCGATGGCGTTGAGGCGCACATGGGTCGTCCAGTAATGGAAATGCTCAGTGAGGCGGTAGGTAGTCGCCGCGTACGGGAACTCCTTGTTGCTGCCGAACGAGTCACGGTCCTGCTCGAACACCCGCACCGCCGGATTGTGCAGTGCCAGCGGGTTGTCCGGGTTCAATGGATTGCGATCGATCGGGCTCTCCATCGGCTCGTAGTGTTCAGGGAACGGGCCTTCGTTGAGCCACTCACAGGCGAAAAAATGACCGCCGCCCGTCTGCGTCACGATGAACGGCCGTACGCCCTGTGATGGTGGCGAGTTGATCGGGAAGTCCGGCACATCGGCACCGGTCCAGCGCTCACCGTTCCACCAGACGAACGCCTTGTTCGGCGCCCAAGGCGTGCCATCGGGCCGAGCGGAGGCGCGGTTGTAGAGCAACCGGCGGTTCATCGGCCAGGCCCATGCCCAACCGAGCGTGTTGCCGGTGTTGTATGGGTCGGCATTGTCCCGCCGCGCCATCATGTTGCCTTCCTGCGGCCAGGCGCCGGAGTAGATCCAGCAGCCGCAGGCGGTAGAACCATCCGCGCGCAGCTCGCTGAAATCCTTCAGCTGCTCGCCCTCGCGCCGGATGACATTGCCAGCGTCGTCCGTAATGTCCGCAAGCGCCCGGCCGTTGTACTCCATGGCCAGCTCGTGGGCTTTCGGGAAATCCGGATCCTTGTAATTCCAGGTGAGATTCAGGATCGGATCCGGGAAGGCTCCGCCCTCTTCTTTGTACATCTCCCTCAGGCGCAGGAAGACCTCAGCGAGAATTTCCGTGTCGGTCATCGCCTCGCCTGGCCCAGGTGCTGCCTTCTCATGCCATTGAAGCCAACGAGAGCTGTTGGTAATCGAGCCATCGTCTTCGGCGAAACAGGTCGTTGGCAGCCGGAACACTTCAGTCGCGATCTGCGACGGGTCGACATCGTGGTATTCGCCGAAGTTCTTCCAGAACTCGCCTGTCTCGACCTTCAGCGGATCCATGATCACCAGGTACTTGAGCTTCGACAGGCCATCGAACACCTTCGCCTTGTTCGGGAACGCCGCAAGGATGTTGAAGCCTTGGCAGAAGGCGCCCGTCATCTTGCCCAGCGTCATGTCGTTTACGGCATACAGCACGTCGTAGATCGGTTCCGAGAGCTTGGGCAGCCAGTCGTAGCACCAGTTGTTTTCCTGGGTCGCGACGTCGCCATACCAGTCCTTCATCAGGCTGACGAAGAAGCGCTCGTAGAACTTCCAGTACGACACCTCGCCTTCGAGTAACGGCAGCTTGACGCGGGTCTTCATGTAGTCCTGATACGACTGCAGATTCACCGACGGCAGGTTCATGTAGCCCGGCAACAGGTTCGACAGTAGACCGATGTCGGTCAGGCCCTGGATGTTGGAATGCCCACGCAGCGCGTTCACGCCGCCGCCGGGCATACCCATGTTGCCGAGCAGTAGCTGAACCATGGCGCCGCAGCGGATGATCTGCGACCCGATGGTGTGCTGCGTCCAGCCAAGCGCGTACAGGATGGTCATCGTTTTGTCGGGGGCCGAGGTCTGCGCCATCAGGTCCCATAGCTGCAGGACCGTCTCCTTCGGCATCCCACAGATGTTCTCGACCTGGTCGACCGTGTAGCGGCTGTAGTGCTGGCGTAGCAGCTGGAAGACGCAGCGTGGGTTCTGCAAGCTCACGTCGCGACGGGCGAAGCCGTTTTCGTCGAGCTCGAAGTTCCATGTCTTGCGGTCGTAGTTGTGCTTGTCCGGGTTGTAGCCGGTGAACAAGCCTTCATGAAAGCCGAAGCCCTCGGCTACGATGAGGCTCGCATCGGTGTACTCGAGCACGTACTCGTGGGCGTAGCGGTCGGTTTCGATCAGGTAGTTGATGAAACCGCCGAGAAAGGCGATATCCGTCCCTGTCCGTAGCCAGGCGTGATAGTCCGCCACCGCCGTGGTGCGGTTAAACCGCGGGTCGATGGAGATCAGGATCGCATTGCTGCGTTCCTTGGCTTTGATTACCCAGCGGAAACCGACAGGGTGCGCTTCAGCGGAGTTGCCGCCCATGGACAGGATGACATTGGCGTTGGCAATGTCGGTCCAGTGGTTCGTCATGGCACCGCGACCAAATGTTGGGGCAAGACCTGCCACCGTTGGTCCGTGTCAGACGCGCGCCTGGTTGTCCAGTTTGAGGATGCCGAGCGCGCGGGTGATCTTCTGCGTCAGATAGGCCGTTTCGTTGGTGCAGGCCGAGGCCGCCACCATCGAGGTCGTCATCCAACGGTTGACCAACCTGCCCTGCTCGTCGTGCGTCTCGAAATTACGATCGCGGTCATCCTTCATGTGCCGGGCGATGCGGCTGTAAGCCTCTTCCCAACTGATGCGCTTCCACTCGTTGGTGTAAGGCTCGCGAACTTCGGGGTATTTCACCCGTGATTCGCTCTTGATGAAATCCAGCACGCCCGCGCCCCGTGGGCAGAGCGAGCCGCGGCTGACCGGGTGGTCTGGGTCGCCTTCGACATGGTAGATCTCGTCGACCACATTGGCCGCACCGTCCCCACGTGCGTACAGCAACATGCCGCAACCCACCGAGCAGTAGGTGCAGATGTTGCGGGTAATTTTGGCGCCGGTCAGTTTGAAGTGACGTATCGACGCGACGGCTTCATCAGGCGCAAATCCCATCATTGCCATGCTCGAGGCGCCCACACCGGCCGCACCGAACTTCAGGAACTGTCGCCGGGATACTCGCACGGTCATCGGTATCTCCTGCTACTTGTTATGTCTGCCTCATCGGATCAATCGACTCCAGCCTCTCTGGGATGGTTCCTCCAGCGCGACAAGGCATGCGCATACGGCTGCGCTACCACAAGGCTAGCCGATGATCTGGCGATGGAAAGTTTTCTCCTGCTACTCGCGACCGGTGACCGATGCGAGCAGGCGGCTGGAGAGTGATTGGCGGATCGAGCCGAAATCGGCCCAGGGGTCCCGCTCGAGCGCGTCTAAACGCTCATGGACGTTGAGAATGGTCCAGCGGTTGGCCGCGCCCAGGCTTTCCAGCTCGTCGCGGCGCACGGGCATCGACACCGGCAGGCCAGCCCTCGCGCGCGCGGAATACGCCGCGACGGTGCTGGCACCGCGCTGGTTGCGCAGGTAGTCGACGAAGATCTTGCCGACCCGGTTCTTGGGCCCCATCTTGGCCACGATCCGCTCGGGGGATTCCTTGGTCAGCCGAACGGTCACGGCGCGGGCGAATTCACTGGCGCATTCCCAGCTGCTGCGCCGGTCGATTGGCACCACCACATGCATGCCACGCCCACCACTGGTCTTTAGGAACGCGCGCAGCCCTAGGCTATCGAGCAAGTCCAGCGTCAGGCACGTCGCCTCGATCATTCGCGCCCAGGGCAGCTCGGGATCGGGATCGAGATCGAATACCAGGCGATCCGGCCGATCGATGCGGTCGCTATGGGCATTCCAGGTGTGAAACTCGACCGTGCCCATTTGTGACGCCTCGACAATGGCCGTCACGCTGTCGGCCTGGATCAGGCGGGCATGTTCCGGATCGAGCGACTTGGGCAGTACCTTCATGTGCGGCATCTTCAACCGGCCGCAATGCCGCTGGAAAAAGCTTTCGCCGTCCACCCCATCCGGAGCGCGGACGATGGACAGTGGGCGGCCGGCCAGATGCGGCATCAACCGATCGCCAACGGCCAGGTAATACTCGGCGAGTTGCAGCTTGGTGGCGCCGCTGTGCGAATCGATGACGCGCTGGGGGTTGCTGATACCAATGCCGCCCACCTCGGGGCGGGCCTTGCCGGGCTTCGCGGGCATGCAGCCTCCTGATCCGTCAACTGGCCTTCTTGCTGCTGGATTTGCTCGCGGCGGGCTTGCGCGTGCCGGTTGCCTTACTCGTTGCCGCTTTGCTGCTGGTGCTGGACTTGCTCGCCGTGGCCTTGGCTGGCGCCTTCTTGGCTGTGCCCGACTTGCTCGCCGGACGCCGCGCCGGGGCGGCCTCTTCCTCATCGCCTTCATCGGCATCGGCGGTCTCTTCCGGTGCTGGCTTTTTCGCCGACTTGCCGGCGAGGCTGCGCTTGAGTAGCTCGGTAAGGTCGATGACATCGGCGCTGCGCCGATCGACGGCTTCTTCCGGCCCACCGACCGCTTCCAGCTTGCCTTCGCGCGCTTTGGTTTCGACCAGGTCCATGATCTGGTCCTGGAAGGTGTCTTTGTACTGGGCCGGGTCCCAGTTTTCGCTCATGTCCTCGACCAGACGCTTGGCCATGTCCAGCTCACGTGGATTGAGGTCGGCGTTGAGCGCTTCGTCCTTCATCTCCAGGTATTCGACACCGCGCACCTCGTCGGCCCAGCGCAAGGTATTCATCACCAGCGCCTTGCCGAGCGGCATCACAACGGCCAGGTGCTGCTTGTTGCGTAGCACGACGTTGGCGATGCCCACTTTTCCGGTCTGGAACAGGGTTTCGCGCAGCAGAGCGTAGACCTTCTCGCCTCGGCGATCGGGCGTGAGGTAGTAGGGGGTGTCGATATACAGGAAGGAAATATCCTTGGCATCGACGAAGGCAATGATGTCAACGGTCTGCGTCGCCTTTGGGTGAGCGGACTTGATCTCATCATCGCTGATGACGACGTAATGCCCCTTTTCATACTCGACGCCTTTGACGATGTTTTCGCTGTCGATGTCTTCGCCGGTGGTCTTGTTGATACGTTTGTAGCCAACGCGGTCCATGCTGCGCTTGTCGAGCCAATCGAAGTCGATGCCTTGTCGCGTAGTGGCCGGCACCAGTGCCACCGGAATATGTACCAGTCCGAAGCTGACTGCGCCTTTCCAGATCGTACGAGGCATGGGCTATCTCCTGAGGGGGGCTGGATCAGCCGTTCACGACCGTGCCGCCATTGACGTGAATGACCTGCCCACTGACGTACGAGGCGTCGCTGCTGGCCAGGTACACATACGCTGGTGCCACCTCGTCGGGCTGGCCCGGGCGCTTGAGCGGGACGTTGGCGCCGAATTCGGCGACCTTGTCCGCGTCGAAGGTCGATGGGATAAGCGGCGTCCAGATCGGACCCGGCGCGACTGAATTGACCCGGATTCCGCGCTCGGCCAGGCTCATCGACAACGCCCGGGTGAAGGCCACGATGGCGCCCTTGGTCGAGCTGTAGTCGATCAACATCGGGTTGCCCTTGTAGGCGGTAACCGAGCTGGTGTTGATGATCGAAGCGCCTTGCTTCAAGTGCGGCAGCGCGACCTGGGTCATCTGAAACATACCGAAGACATTGGTGCGGAACGTCTTTTCCCATTGCTCAGGAGGGATGTCCTCGAAGGCCTTCTGTGGGTGTTGCTCGGCGGCATTGTTGACGAGAATGTCGAGCTTGCCGAAGCGGGCAATCGTCTCGTCGACTACTTTGCGGCAGGTGTCGCGATCGGCGACGTCACCTGCAAACGTCAGGCACTGGCGCCCCTGCTCTTCTACGACCTTGCGGGTCTGTTCGGCATCCTGGTGTTGATCGAGGTAGAGGATGACGACGTCCGCGCCTTCTCTCGCGAACAGTACGGCCACCGAGCGGCCGATGCCGCTGTCGCCACCGGTGATCACCGCGACCTTGCCCTGCAGTTTGCCGGCAGCCTTGTAGTCCTCGCCCCGATACTGCGGGCGCGGGTTCATTTCGCCTTCCTTGCCGGGCTCGGGTTGTTGCTGCGGGGGTAGCGTCTGGTTATCGGACATTCATCGCCTCCATGAAACGGGTGTGAGACCTGTCTTCGGAGGACTGAGCGGCTGCGGTAAAAGTTTCGATGGCGCGATGAGAGGCCCGCGGCGGCATGCTCGCTGGGTCAAAGGCAACAGCTGATGTTGAGTGACGAATAGGGGCTGGGTGCGTCAGGCGGCAGGCTTGGCCAGCCGCCTGCGATGCTCACTCCACGCGCAAGGCGACGCGCCCGCGTGGGACGCCGCTTTCGACGTATTCGTGGGCGGCGACCACTTCGTCGAAGCTGAACTCACGGTCGAGCTGCGGCGTGATCAGCCGGTCGGCCGTCAGTTGGTTGATATGCCGAAGCGCGCGGCCGAGCGCCTCGCAATTCTGCTCGATGCCGAGTTCCGGCTGTCCAGTGAAATCACACAGGCAATGCAGGAAGAACTTGAAGTTCTTCTGGAACGCCGCACACGCCGGGAAAGCCGTTTCGTTGCCGCCGTTGAGCCCGTAGAGGATCAGCTTGCCGCGCGGCGCGATGACATCGCCCAGCAGCTTCATCTGGGAGCCGCCGCAGCCATCGAGCACCACCTCGACGCCGGCGCCGCCAGTAATTTTCTGCAGGCGGCCGACCAGGTCCTCTTCCTCGGTGACGATCACCGTCTCGGCTCCTAGCTCGCGCATGAAATCCCGGTCATCGCTGGTATCACACGTTGCGATCACCCGCCCGCCCAGGGCCTTGGCCAGCTGTACCGCAATCGGTCCGGTGCAGTGCCGGGCCTGGGTGACCAGCACGTGCTGGCCTGGCTCGAGCTGCGCCAGTTCGACCAGCGCGAAATAAGCGACCAGTGCCGGGGTGTAGTGAATGCAAGCCTCGGCTGCGCCGAGCATGTCAGGGTAGTGGACGAGCGAGGTATGCGGCAGCAAGACCTGCTCGGCATAGAGCGGATACTGGTTCAGATCGTGGCCGGGAAAGCTGGCTACCCGGTCGCCGACGGCAAAGCCGTCCACATCTTCGCCTACCGCGAGCACTTCCCCTGCGATCTCGCTACCCAACCCAGCCGGCAGCTGCGCCTTGCGTGGCGCGAGATTCTGCCGCCAGAGCACGTCGTTCCAGCTCACGCCGATGGCCCTGACGCCCACCAGTACCTCACCGGGCCCGGGCCGCGGGGTCTCCCGCTGCTCGTAGCGCAGCACCTCGGCTGGACCGAACTGGTGAAAACGAATGATGCGGGACATGAAAAAGACCCCTCGATTACAACTGTGGGAGTGACTCTATCTGCACCGACAGCACAACTCCAGCCGCCGATACCGCATTCCTTTCGATAGTCGCCATGTCCACGAATGATGATCCGCTGTATGTAATGTCGTACTCGATCTGCAGTTTTGTGCATTTGCAAAGCGGAAATCGACATGCCCGGCGCGTAGGGTTGTGTCTAGAATGCTGACGCACACCCCAAAGGTCAGCTGCATTCCTTTCTGACCCCAGCTTGAAGTGAATGGCATGAATCGCAACGATCTGCGCCGCGTCGACCTGAACTTGTTGATCGTCTTCGAAACGCTGATGCACGAGCGCAGCGTGACGCGGGCGGCTGAAAAACTGTTTCTTGGGCAACCTGCGATCAGCGCAGCCCTGGCTCGCCTGCGTACGTTGTTCGACGATCCACTGTTCGTCCGGACCGGGCGCAGCATGGAGCCGACGGCCCGTGCCCAGGAGATCGCCGGGCTGCTGTCGCCGGCACTCGACTCCATCTCGACGGCGGTGAGCCGTGCCGCGAGCTTCGATCCGGCTACCAGCGAACTGGTTTTCCGCATCGGTTTGACCGACGAGGTGGAGTTCGCCCTGCTGCCGCAAATGCTCCGCCGAATCCGTGCCGAGGCGCCGGGCGTGGTGCTCGTGGTCAGGCGCGCTAACTACCTGCTGATGCCTGGGCTGCTGGCCTCGGGGGAAATCTCGGTCGGTGTCTGCTACACCGAGGAGTTGCCAGCCAACGCGAAGCGCAAGGTGCTGCGCCGGCCCAAACCGATGCTGCTGCGTGCCGACAGCATTCCCGGGCGAATGACCATGGAAGACTACTGTTCACGGCCGCATGCGATGGTGTCGTTCGCCGGGGACCTCAACGGTTATATCGATGAGGAACTGGCCCTGCACGGTTGCAAGCGTAAGGTCGTGCTGGCCGTCCCGCAGTTCAACGGCCTGGCCAGCCTGCTCGCCGGAACTGACCTGGTGGCAACAGTCCCGGACTATGCGGCCGAAGCCTTGGCCGCGCGCGGCGGCGTGCGCGCAGAACCCCTGCCCTTCGAGACCAGCCAGGACTTCGAACTGTCCATGGCGTGGCGCGGCGCCCAGGACAACGACCCGGCCGAGCGGTGGCTGCGGTCGCGGATTCAGATGTTCGTGGGTGATCCGGATAGTTTGTAGCGCCCGACGTAGCTGCACCGACCGCATCGCTGGTCGATATAAACGCCCGCAACATCATCCCCAATGATATTCACCTTCGGCTCGTTCGATTTCTGCATTGCGAGCCCACCACGCACACTCCGCACCATCGATAAAAAACGATTGCGGAGCCAAGCATGGAACGTTCACTCAACGCGTTGCGTTATCCCCTGGTTGCCCTTGCGGCAACCCTCGTGGCCGCGTGCGGGAAAGCACCGGAAGCGACCGAGGCCGCAGCAGCGCCCCCGCCAGCCGTCAGCGTCGCCCAGGTCATCGAACAACAGGTCACCGAATGGGACGAATTGACCGGGCGGCTCGAAGCACCCGAGTCCGTCGAGATTCGGCCACGGGTATCCGGCTTCATCGACAAGGTCGCTTTCGAGGAAGGTGAGCTGGTCAAGAAGGGCGACCTCCTCTTCCAGATCGATCCACGTCCGTTCGAAGCGCAGGTCAAACGGTTACAGGCCGAGCTGCAACAGGCCCTCGCCACCCAGCGCCGTACCGCTAGCGAGGCGGAGCGTGGCGAGCGTCTGAGGGCTAACAACGCCATTTCGGCAGAACTGGCCGATGCTCGCGTGAGCGCCGCCAGCGAAGCCAAATCCGCCACGGCCGCGATCCAGGCGCAACTCGACGCCGCCAAGCTGGACCTCAGTTTTACCCGCGTCACCGCGCCAATCAATGGCCGCGTCGGCCGCGCGATGATAACCGCGGGTAACCTGGTCAACGCGGGTGAGGCGCTGCTGACCACGTTGGTCTCGACCGACAAGGTCTACGCCTATTTCGAAGCGGACGAGCGCACCTACCTGAAGTATCGCGAACTGGCGCGCAACGGCTCACGTGGTGAAGAAACGCCGGTCTACCTGGGGCTTTCCGACGAAGACGGCCATCCTCATTTGGGCCACATGGACTTCATCGACAATCAGGTCGACCCGCGTACCGGCACCATCCGCGGGCGCGCCGTGTTCGACAACCGTGACGGCAGCTTCACCCCGGGGCTCTACGCGAGGCTGAAGCTGGTCGGCAGCGCCACCTACGAGGCGGTGTTGATCAAGGACGTCGCGGTGGGGACTGACCTCGGCAAGAAGTTCGTCCTGGTGTTGGGCGAGGACGGCAAGGTCAGCTACCGCGCCGTCGAACTGGGGCCAAAGCTCGAAGGGCTGCGCATCGTTCGCAACGGCCTCGACGAGGGCGAAACCATCGTCGTGAACGGGCTCCAGCGCGTCCGCCCAGGCAGCCCGGTAACCCCGGAAACCGTGCCCATGGCGGATGCAGACACTCTCGCTGCACTGAAAGAGCAGAACCGCGCTATCACGGCCGCGTTCAAGACGGAGCTCGTCGACCGCACCGTGACGGGCCGCCCCAGTAGCTGAGCCGCGCTAATCCGCGCCAGCGGGCCCGCAAAAACAACATTCGATTCCGTCAGGGCGCGTCAGGCGCGCCCTTTACCCCGGAGTGCGTCATGAATTTCTCGCAATTCTTCATTCAGCGGCCGATCTTCGCGGCGGTGCTGTCCCTGATTATCCTCATTGGGGGCGCCATCTCGCTGTTCCAGCTGCCGATCAGCGAATACCCGGAAGTGGTGCCGCCAACCGTGGTGGTGCAGGCCAACTTCCCCGGCGCCAACCCAAAGGTGATCGGTGAAACCGTCGCGTCGCCGCTGGAGCAGGCCATCACCGGCGTGGAAGGCATGCTCTACATGTCGTCCCAGGCGACGGCCGACGGCAAGCTCAAGCTGACCATCACCTTTGCGCTCGGCACTGATCTGGACAACGCACAGGTGCAGATCCAGAACCGCGTCACGCGGACCATGCCGACGTTGCCGACCGAAGTCCAGCGGCTCGGCGTAACGGTGGACAAGGCCTCGCCCGATCTGACGATGGTCGTGCACCTGACATCGCCCGATAACCGCTATGACATGCTTTACCTGTCGAACTACGCGGCGCTCAACGTCAAGGACGAGCTCGCGCGGCTAGACGGCGTGGGCGATGTGCAGCTGTTCGGCATGGGTGACTACTCGCTGCGGGTGTGGCTGGACCCGAACAAGGTCGCCTCGCGCAACCTCACCGCGACCGATGTAGTGAATGCCATCCGCGAGCAGAACCGCCAGGTAGCCGCGGGAGCGCTGGGCGCACCGCCTGCGCCAGGCGCGACGGACTTCCAGCTATCGATCAACACCCAGGGCCGTCTGGTCACCGAAGACGAGTTCGAGAACATCATCGTGCGGGCCGGCAGTGACGGCGAGATCACTCGCCTGCGCGACATTGCACGGATCGAGCTGGGTTCCAGCCAATACGCCCTGCGCTCACTGTTGAACAATCAACCCGCTGTGGCCATTCCGGTGTTCCAGCGGCCCGGATCAAACGCCATCGAGATTTCCGACTCGGTGCGCGCGCGCATGGCCGAACTCAAGCAGGAATTCCCGCAGGGTGTGGACTACGAAATCGTCTACGACCCGACGATCTTCGTGCGCGGCTCCATCGAAGCGGTGGTACACACCTTGCTCGAGGCCATCGTCCTGGTGGTGCTGGTCGTCATCTTGTTCCTGCAGACCTGGCGCGCTTCGATCATCCCGTTGGCCGCCGTACCGGTATCGTTGATCGGCACCTTCGCGGTCATGCACATGCTCGGCTTCTCGCTCAATGCGTTGTCACTGTTTGGCCTTGTGCTGGCGATCGGCATAGTGGTGGACGATGCGATCGTGGTCGTCGAGAACGTCGAGCGGAACATCGGCCTCGGCAAATCGCCGGTGGACGCCACCAAGCAGGCGATGAAGGAAGTAACCGGGCCAATCATCGCCACGGCACTGGTCTTGTGCGCGGTGTTCATCCCGACCGCGTTCATCTCCGGCCTCACCGGCCAGTTCTACCAACAATTCGCATTGACCATCGCCATTTCCACTGTGATCTCGGCGTTCAACTCGCTGACCCTGTCCGCTGCCCTTGCCGCCGCCTTGCTGCGCGGGCATGACGCACCGAAGGACGGCTTCTCCCGTCTGTTGGACAAACTGTTCGGCGGCTGGCTTTTCGCGCCGTTCAACCGCGTGTTCGACCGCGCCAGTCATGGCTACGTCGGTGCGGTCCGGCGCATTCTGCGGGGTAGCGGCATTGCGCTGGTGGTCTACGTCGGCCTGGTCGGCCTCGGCTATCTGGGTTTTGCCAGCACACCGACCGGCTTCGTACCGCCGCAGGACAAGCAATACCTGGTCGCATTCGCCCAGCTGCCTGATGCGGCCACGCTGGATCGCACCGAGGACGTGATCAAGCGCATGTCGCAGATCGCCGCCGAGCATCCTGGCGTGGAAAACACCGTGGCGTTCCCGGGGCTCTCGATCAACGGCTTCACCAACAGCCCCAACAGCGGAATCGTCTTTACGCCGCTCAAGCCCTTCGACCAGCGCAAGGACCCCGCCCTTTCCGCCAATGCGATCGCGGCAGACCTGAACGGCCAGTTCGCGCAGATCCAGGATGCCTTCATCGCCATCTTCCCGCCGCCGCCTGTGCAGGGCCTGGGCACCATCGGTGGCTTCCGCGTGCAGGTGCAGGACCGTGGCAACCTGGGCTACGAGGAACTCTACAAGCAGGTTCAGAACGTCATCGCCAAGAGCGCCGACTATCCCGAGCTGGCCGGCCTGTTCACCAGTTATCAGGTGAACGTGCCGCAGGTCGACGCGGATATCGACCGTGAGAAGGCCAAGACGCACGGCGTGGCGATCGACCAGATCTTCGACACCATGCAGGTCTACCTGGGCTCGCTGTATGCGAACGACTTCAATCGCTTCGGCCGGACCTACCAGGTCAATGTGCAGGCCGAACAGAAGTTCCGGCTGACGCCTGACCAGATCGGCCAACTGAAGGTGCGCAACGACCGTGGCGAGATGGTCCCGCTGTCCACCTTCGTCAAAGTCAGCGACAGCGCAGGTCCCGACCGCGTGATGCACTACAACGGCTTCCTAACGGCCGAAATCAACGGCGCCGCCGCGCCGGGCTACAGCTCAGGCCAGGCCGAAGCTGCGATGGAGCGGCTGTTGAAAGCCGAATTGCCTAACGGCATGAGCTTCGAATGGACCGAGCTGACCTATCAGCAGATCCTGGCCGGCAACACCGCCATTTTCGTCTTCCCGCTCTGCGTATTGCTGGCCTTCCTGGTGCTCGCGGCGCAATACGAAAGCTGGAGCCTGCCGTTGGCGGTCATCCTGATCGTGCCGATGACGCTGCTCTCGGCCATCACGGGCGTGATCCTGTCCGGAGGCGACAACAATGTGTTCACCCAGATCGGCCTGATCGTGCTGGTCGGCCTGGCATGCAAGAACGCGATCCTCATCGTCGAGTTCGCCAAGGACAAGCAGGAGGAAGGCATGGACCGCCTGGCCGCGGTGCTTGAGGCCTGCCGCCTGCGGTTGCGGCCGATCCTGATGACCAGTTTCGCCTTCATCATGGGTGTGGTGCCGCTGGTGATCTCCACCGGTGCCGGTGCCGAGATGCGCCATGCCATGGGCGTCGCGGTATTCAGCGGCATGCTCGGCGTGACCTTCTTCGGCCTGCTGCTAACCCCCGTGTTCTATCTGTTGATCCGCGCCTTCGTCGAGAAGCGTGAGGCGCGCAAGGCTGTGTTCAAGGAGATCCCTGCATGAAGCCCTTCATCGCTACCCCGCTGTGGATGGCCGCGTTCCTGACTCTCGGCGCCTGCGCCGTGGGCCCGGACTACAAGACGCCCGACACCGCGACCGCGCAGATCGACCGGGCCGCCACCCCACCGTTCGACCGCAGCCGCTTCGAAGCAGCCTGGTGGCGCCAATTCGAGGACCCGACGCTCGACGCGCTGGTCGGCGAAGCGTTGGCGGAAAACCGCGAACTGCGTGTCGCATTCGCCCGCCTGCGCGCCGCTCGCTCGATCCGAGACGATGCAGCGAACGACCGTTTTCCGACGGTGACCGCCCGTTCAAGCGCCGAGATCGGCGAGGGCCAGCAGCCCGGGTTCACCGAGCAGCGAATCAACAGCGAGCGCTACGACCTGGGCCTGGACATGGCCTGGGAGCTGGACTTGTTCGGCCGTATCGAGCGCAGCATTCAAGCCAGCGAAGCGCGCAGCGACGCTGCTGCGGCTGAGCTCTATCAGCTTCAGGTCAGCCTGGTCGCCGAGTTGGTCGACGCTTATGGCCAGTTGCGTGGTGCACAACTACGCGAGCGTATCGCGCGGCAGAATCTGGATAACCAGCGCAATTCGCACCGCCTCACCGAGCAGCTGCGCGAGGCGGGTGTCGGTAGCGAGCTGGACGTGCTGCGTGCCGATGCGCGCCTGGCCGCGACGGAAGCCAGCCTGCCCTTGCTGCAGGCCCAGCAGACCCGAGCACGCAACCGCATCGCCACCCTGCTCGGCCAGCGCGCCGACAAACTCAGTGTCGACTTGTCTCCCCGTGAATTGCCAGCCATCGCCAAAGCACTCCCGATCGGCGACCCTGCCGAGCTGTTACGCCGTCGCCCGGACGTCATTGCCGCCGAACGCCGGCTGGCGGCGGCCACCGCTGATGTAGGCGTGGCAACGGCCGACCTGTTTCCGCGCGTGAGCCTGTCTGGTTTTCTCGGTTTCATCGCTGGTCGCGGATCGCAGATCGGCGCCAGCGCGGCGGAAGCCTGGTCGGTGGCGCCAAGCATCCGCTGGGCGGCCTTCGACATGGGCAGCGTACGGGCACGCTTGCGCGGCGCCGAGGCAGACGCCGACGGCGCACTGGCCAACTACGAGCAACAAGTGTTGCTGGCTCTTGAAGAATCGGAAAACGCGTTCAGCGATTACGCGAGGGCGCAGGAGCGGCTGCTTGCGCTGATCCGTCAATCAACGGCCAGCCGAGCAGCGGCCGAACAGGCCGAGGTGCGTTACCGCGAAGGCACGGCGGACTTCCTCGTGCTGCTCGACGCCGAGCGCGAACGACTCCAGGCCGAGGACGCCCAGGCGCAGGCTGAAGTCGAGCTCTATCAGGGTGTGGTCGCGCTGTACAAAGCGCTGGGGGGCGGCTGGCAACTCGGGCGCGGTTGAACATCCGCGGGCCGCTCTGCGTCGAGTGTCTCGGCATGCAGAGCGGCCCGCGACAACGAAAACTGTGATCTGTTCCCGCTCTCGCTCGCTGAATTGTGAATTTTGCGCGAAAGCGCTTTTTGTGGTGCGGCTTATTTGGCATAACGTCGCGGAAGCTCCTCACGCCCACTGCGGGTGTCATGCCAACCAACCAAGAACAAAGAGCCCTTCATGATCAAGCCGATCATCACCCTGGCCGGCCTTGTGCTGGCCCTCACCGCGACCGCGGTCGAAGCTGAACCCATCGTCATCAAGTTCTCCCACGTCGTTGCCGAAGGCACACCCAAAGGTCAGGGTGCGCTGCTGTTCAAGAAGCTCGTAGAAGAACGCCTACCAGGCCAGGTAACCGTAGAGGTCTATCCCAACTCCACGCTGTACGGCGATGCAAACGAGCTGGACGCACTGGCCAAGGATGAGGTCCAAATGCTGGCACCCTCTCTGGCCAAGTTCGAGCAGTACACCAAGCAACTGCAGGTCTTCGACCTGCCCTTCCTGTTCGACGACCTTGCTTCGGTCGATCGTTTCCAGAAGCGCGCCAAGGGGCGCCAGCTGTTGCTGTCGATGGAAAAGCAAGGCATTACCGGTCTGGCCTATTGGCACAACGGGATGAAGCAACTCTCGGCAACCAAGGCGTTGCGCATGCCCGACGATGCGAGTGGCCTCGCCTTCCGAATCCAGCCGTCGGGGGTATTGGAGTCGCAGTTCGCCCAGCTGGGTGCATCGACCAAGAAAATCGCGTTCGCCGAGACCTTCGCCGCGTTGCAGAACGGAACGGTGCAGGGTGCGGAAAATCCATGGTCGAACATTTACAGCAAGAACATGCATAGCGTTCAGCCATACATCACCGAAACGAACCATGGTGTGCTGGATTATATGCTGGTGAGCAACACCAAGTTCTGGTTCGCCATTCCGCATCAGATCCGGACCCAGCTCGAAGGCATCATCGAAGAAGTCACCTACCAGGTGAATCGTGCCGCCGAGGAAGCCAACCAGGCCGACCGCGAGCGCATTCGCAAGGCCGGCACCAGTGAAATCATCGAGTTGACTCCAGAGCAACGCGAAGCCTGGCGCGAAGCCATGCGACCCGTCTGGAAAGAATTCGAACCCGCAATCGGCGCCGACATCATCAAAGCGGCGCAGACGGTCAACCGCAAACAGCGTAACTGACCTTACCTCCAACAGCCGGCCCAGGGCGCTGCGTCTGGGTCGTTGCCTCCGTTGCGATCAGGGTATTGGCGGCTGTACTGCCGGGTCCTGCTCCAGCGCCGCCTCTTCCCATCCTCCACCTAGCGCAGCGATCAACTGAACGCTCGCAATCAGCCTGTCGCCTAGCAAGGTCAGGTTGGTGCGCTCGTTGTTCAACGCCGTGGTCTGCACGGTGACGACACTCAGGAAGTCCACCGTTCCAGCGCGGTATTGGTTTTCGATCAGGCGCAGCGACTCCTGAGCCGCTTCCAGCGCCTCCCGCTGGACGACAGCCTCGCGAGCGAGCACGCGCAGCTGGACCAGGGAATCCTCCACTTCACGGAAGCTGTCCAGTACGGTTTGCCGGTAGGTGGCGACGGTCTGGTCATAGGCCGCTTCGGCCTGCTCGAGGTCGGCTCGCCGGGCGCCAAAGTCCAGGAGCGTGACGGCCAGTTGCGGCCCAAGCGACCAATAGCGGTTCGGCAAGCTGATCAGGTTGCTAAAGCTGCTGTTGCGATAGCCGCCACTGGCGCTCAGGGTCAGGTCCGGATACCAGGCAGCTTCGGCTACACCGATCTGGGCATTGGCGGCGATCACGTCCCGCTCGGCTGCCGCTACATCAGGGCGCCGTTCGAGTAACTGCGACGGCAATATCACCGGCACGTCAGGCAACCGGGGAATGTCGGGCGTCACGGCGATCCCCAGTTCCGAGGGCGGAACCCCGACGAGCACGGCGATGGCGTGTTCCAGTTGCGCACGCTGCCACTCCAGATCGACCGCCTGGGCTTGAGTGCTGCGCAGCTGGGTCAGCGCCTGGCTGACATCGGACCGGGGCACGATGCCGGCGCGGTACTGGTTTTCGGTGAGCCGCAGCGAGCGCTCGAAGGCGGCGACGGTCTGATCGAGCAGCCGTTGCTGCTCGTCCAGAACGCGCAACTGCAGGTAGGTCTGGACCAGTTCGGACTGCAGGCTGAGGCGCACGGCGGCCAGGTCCGCAGCGCTCGCCTGCATGTTTGCGCGGTTGGCCTCGAGATTGCGGCGCAGGCGCCCCCAGATATCCAGCTCCCAGGACGCATCCAGGCCAGCGTCATAACTCTCGCTGATGCCGCTGCCCTGGGTCGTGGTCGAACTACTGCCCGCCCCGCTGCCTGCGCGGGTCGCGCCGACACCGGCGCCAACGGTTGGGAACAGTTGCGAGCGGGCGCCACGCACCAGGGCCCGCGCCTGCCGATATTGCGCTTCGGCGGCGGCCAGATTCTGGTTGGATAGATTCAATCGCTCCACTAACGCATCGAGCTGCGGGTCGCCGTAAAGCGTCCACCATTCGCCACGCGGCAGGACGTCGGCCGGCGTAGCGCGCTTCCAGCCTTCGGCCTGTTTGAATTCGGTCGCGACGGGCAGATCCGGGCGTTGGTAGTCGGGCCCCACGGTGCAGGCACCGAGGGATAGGCCCATGACCAGCACGGCCAGGGGACGCAGGGTTGGCTTGAAATGCGAAACGGTCATAGCGGGTTTTCCAGGGCGGCATCGGTGCGCACACCTCGCCAGCGGTTGAAACGGTGGCGCGCGCGGTCCAGGTACAGATAGACCACAGGCGTGGTGTAGAGCGTCAGGATTTGGCTGAGCACCAGGCCACCGATGATGGTCAGGCCCAGCGGCTGACGCATTTCGGCGCCTTCCGCACCGCCGAGCAGCAACGGTGTTGCGCCTAGGATTGCGGCCATGGTGGTCATCAGGATCGGGCGGAAGCGCAGCAGGCAGGAGCGACGGATCGACTCGGCTGGCGACAGGCCATCGTTGCGCTCGAATTGCAACGCAAGATCGATCATCAAGATGGCGTTCTTCTTCACCACCCCGATGAGCAGGAACAGGCCGAGCAGCGAGATGAGACTGAACTGCTCGCGCATCAGGATGATCGTCAGCAAGGCGCCAACGCCTGCCGAGGGCAAGGTCGAAAGGATGGTCAGCGGGTGGATATAGCTCTCGTAGAGGATGCCAAGCACGATGTACACCAGCAGCAGCGCGCCGAGGATCATCAGCGGTTGCCCTTCCTGCGTGCTCTGAAACGCGCTGCCGGTTCCTCCCAGCTTGCCCTGGACCTCGCTGGGCATGCCGATGGCCGCTACGGCCCGCTCGATCGCCAGCGTCGCCTGGTCGAGGCTGACACCCGGTGCCAGGTCGAAATCGATGTTTTCCGCGGCGAATTGCCCGTCATGGCTGACGGCGTCTTCCTCGAGGCTGCGCTCGTAGTGAGCGAACGCCGCGAGCGGCACCCGACGCCCATCGCTGGTGATGACCTGGACCTGTTCCAGCACTTCCGGATGCTGGGCGTAGGCGGGATCGACCTCCATCACAACCTGGTACTGGTTGAGCGTTTCGTAGATCGTCGAGATCTGCCGCTGGCTGAAGGCATTGTTGAGCAGCGTGGTCACGGTGCTCATGTCCACGCCCAGCCGCTTGGCCGCATCACGGTCGACCTTCAGGCTGATCTGCTGCGCACCTTCGCCTTCGTTGGCGTCGATGCTGGTCAACTCGGGTAACGCCATCAGGGCGCGCGTGACCTGCGGAACCCAAGTGCGCAAGTCCGCCAGGTCGCTGGCCAACAGCGTATAGGAATAGGACGAGCTACTTTGCCGCCCGCCGCCAAACTGCAGATCCTGGTCAGCCATGAGGAACATGCGCCCGCCGGGCACCTTGGGCTGGTTCTCGCGAATCCGCTCGATGACTTTCTGCGCCGAGATCTTGCGCTCGGCCAGTGGTTTGAGCCGCACGATCATGAAGGCGTTGTTGATGCCGCCCTGCCCGCCGATGAATCCGGCCACGCTTTCCACCGCAGGGTCGGCCAGAACCGCCTTGCGATAGGTCTCCATCTTCGGCTGCATGACCTGGAACGAGAGCCCGTCGTCGCCTCGGATGAAGCCGGTCAGCTGGCCGGTGTCCTGCTGAGGTAGGAAGGTCTTGGGCACCTCGATGTAGAGAAAGACGTTCAGGGCAATGGTCGCCAGCAGGCTGATCAGCGTGACGCGGCGATGACGCAGCGCCCAGCTCAGCGAGCGGTCGTAATGCCGCAGCAGCCACTGATGCGCATCGTGACTCCAGCGCTGCAAACGGCCGTCCCGCTCAGGCTCGTGCGGCTTCAACCAGCGTGCGCAAAGCATGGGCGTGAGCGTGAGCGAGACCAGCAGCGACACCAGAATCGCCGCCGCCAGGGTGATGGAGAATTCGCGGAACAGCCGCTCGACGATACCGCCCATGAACAGGATCGAGATGAACACCACCACCAACGACAGGTTCATCGACAGCAGCGTGAAACCCACTTCCCGCGTTCCGATGTAGGCGGCACGCATGGGTGGCACGCCTTCGTCGATGTGCCGCGCGATGTTTTCCAACACCACGATCGCATCGTCCACCACAAGCCCCGCCGCGAGGATCATCGCCATCAGCGACAGCACGTTGAGCGAGAAGCCGAACAGGTACATCACGGCGAAGGTGCCCACCAGCGACACCGGGACTGCCAGCGCCGGAATCAGCGCCGAGCGCAGCCGACCAAGGAACAGGAATACCAGCAGCACCACCAGGCCCACGGCAATCAGCAGGGTTCGCTCCGCCTCGTGCAAAGTGGCGCGGATCACCGGCGAGCGGTCCATTGCCACGTTCATCTTGACGCTGCCGGGCACGATGGCCTGAAGCGAGGGGAGTTCGTTGCGAATGCCTTCGATGGTTTCGATGATGTTCGCGCCGGCCTGCCGATTAATGACCAGCAGCACGGCCCGCTCATTGTTGAAAAAGCCGTCGTTATAGCGATCTTCGACGCCATCGGTGACCTTGGCCACATCTCGCAGGCGCAGGGCCGCGCCGTCCTGATAACGAATGATCAACGGCAGGTAGTCCGCCGCCTCGTGCAATTGGTCGCTGGCCTGGACCTGCCAGTGGCGATGGTCATCCTCGACCATCCCCTTGGGGCGGCGCACGTTGGCCGCGGCGATGGTCTGACGCACCTCGTCGAGCGCTACGCCGTACTGCTCAAGCTGCTGCGGCTGCAACTGGACCCGCACGGCAGGCAGCGAACTGCCGCCGACCTGCACCTCACCCACGCCCGGCACCTGCGAGAGCTTCTGCGCGAGGATGGTCGACCCGATGTCGTAGAGCTGGCCCTTGTCGAGCACGTCGGACGTCAGCGACAGCACCATGATCGGCGCCTGTGCCGGGTTGATCTTGCGGTAGGTCGGCATGCTGCGCATGCCGCTTGGCAGCAGGTTGCGCGCCGCGTTGATCGCCGCCTGCACATCCCGGGCAGCGCCATTGATGTCCCGCTCCAGATCGAACTGGATGATGATCCTTGTCGAGCCCTGACTGCTGCGACTGCTCATCTGGCTGACCCCAGCGATGCTGCCGAGCGAGCGCTCGAGCGGCGTCGCTACGCTTGACGCCATGATTTCCGGGCTTGCTCCCGGCAGGCTCGCCTGTACGGTGATCACTGGGAAATCCATGTTCGGCAGCGGCGACACCGGCAGCAAGCCGAAACTGACGCCACCCAACAAGAGGATGGCCAGGCTCAGCAACATGGTCGCCACCGGGCGGGCGATGAAGGGAGCGGACAGGTTCATCGCACTGACGCCGCTTGAAACGGATGGCCAATGGCTGGGCGAGCACAGCAAGGGCGCCGGAACTCAGCGCGCCATTCACCCGCCAGCCGCCGACGCGTTTTCGAAACGGTCATGCGCTGGCCTCCTGCTCCGCGCCGCCCTTGCGGGCAAACCGGTGCCCCAAGCGATCAAAGAACAGGTAGATCACGGGCGTAGTGAACAAGGTCAGCAACTGACTCAGCAGCAGCCCACCGACCAGCACCAGGCCCAGCGGCTGGCGCAGTTCGGCACCCGAGCCGGAAGCCAGCATCAGTGGGATGGCGCCAAAGAGCGCGGCCATGGTCGTCATCAGGATCGGACGGAAACGCAGCAGCGCCGCGCGGTAGATGGCATCCGCCGGGCTCATGCCTTGGTTGCGTTCGGCCTCCAGAGCGAAGTCGATCATCATGATCGCGTTCTTCTTGACGATGCCGATCAGCAAAATGATTCCGATGATCGCGATCAAGCCCAAGTCGTTGCCGGTCAGCAGTAGCGCCAATAGCGCGCCGACTGCCGCCGAAGGCAGCGTGGAAAGAATTGTGATTGGGTGGATGTAGCTCTCGTAGAGCACGCCGAGCACGATGTACATGGTCACCACCGCAGCCAAGATCAGCAGCAGCGTGCTCGACAATGACGCGCGGAACGCCTCGGCGGCGCCCTGGAAGCGGGTCTGAATACCGGCCGGCATGCCAATCTCCTGCTCGACGCGCTCGATCACCTCCACCGCGTGGCCCAGCGAGACGCCATCAGCCAGGTTGAACGACAGGGTCACCGCCGGGAACTGCCCGATGTGGTTGATCAGCAGCGGCGCGTTGCGTTGCTCCAGCGTCGCCAGGCTCGACAGCCGCACCGGTGTGCCACCCTCGCTCTGCACGAAGACCTGTTCGAGCGCCTTGGCGCCGAGCCGATTGCCCGCCTCAGCTTCCAGCACCACTCGGTACTGGCTGGCCTGGGTAAAAATGGTCGAGATCTGCCGCTGACCGAAGGCATCGTAGAGCGCATCGGTGATGGCCGACACCTCGATGCCCAACCGCGCGGCCGCGTCGCGGTCGATGTCGAGGTAAATCTGCAGGCCATCGCTTTGCAGGTCACTGGCGACATCGGTCAGCTCGGGCTGCGCGCGCAGGGCCTCGACCAGCCGTGGCGTCCACGTCTGCAGCAAGGTCATGTCGGGTGACTCCAGGCTGAACTGGAATTGCGTGCGGCTCACCCGGTCTTCGATCGAAAGATCCTGTACGGGCTGCATGTACAGTTCGATGCCGGGCAGCTTCGCCAGCGCGGGGCGCAGACGGTCGATCACCTGGTTCGCGGTAACGTCCCGCTCGGCGTGCGGTTTGAGGTTGATCAACAACCGACCACTGTTGAGCGTCACGTTGTCGCCGTCTACACCGATGTAGGACGACAGGCTTTCGACTGCGGGATCGGCGAGGATCACCTCAGCCAACGATTGCTGCCGCACACTCATCTCTCGGAAAGAGATCGACTGAGGCGCCTCGCTGATGCCCTGGATCGCGCCCGTGTCCTGAACCGGGAAGAAGCCCTTGGGCACGGCGAGGTACAACACGACGGTCAACGCCAGCGTGCCGACGGCGACGAGCAGGGTCAGCGTCTGGTGCGCCAGGACCCAGGTGAGCCAGCGTGAATAACCCCCGATCAGTCGCTCGACCCAGTCCGGGCCTTTGCCTTCGACCGAAACCGGTTTGAGTAATTTGGCGCACATCATCGGAGTTAGGGTCAGGGAGACGACGAGCGAAATGAGGATCGCGACGGCAAGGGTGATGGCGAATTCACGGAACAGGCGGCCGACCACGTCCTGCATGAAGAGCAGCGGGATGAGCACGGCGATCAGTGACAGGGTCAGCGAGACCAGGGTGAAGCCGATCTGCCTGGCCCCTTTGAGTGCGGCCTGAAGCGGTGTCTCGCCCTCCTCCACGTGTCGCGCGATGTTCTCAAGCATGACGATGGCGTCATCCACGACGAAACCGGTTGCGATGGTTAGCGCCATCAACGTCAGGTTGTTCAGCGAGAATCCGGCCAGGTACATGACTGCAAACGTGCCGACCAGCGACAGCGGTACCGCAATCGACGGAATGACCGTGGCAGAGAATTTCTTGAGAAACAGGAAGGTGACCAGGACGACCAGTACCGTGGCCAGCATGAGTTCATGCTGAACGTCGGTCACGGCGGCGCGAATGGTCTGGGTCCGGTCGGTGAGCACCACCACGTCCAGGCCTGCCGGCATGCTGGCCTGGACTTCAGGCAGCAGCGCCTGGATGCGCTCGACCACTTCGATTACGTTGGCGCCCGGCTGGCGCTGGATATTCAGCAGCACGGCCTGGCTCTGGTTGGCCCAGGCGGCGAGCCGTTCATTCTCCGCGCCGGCGCTGGTGCTGGCGACATCCTTCAGGCGCAAGGCCGCTCCGTCCTGATAGGCCAGGATGAGCTCGGCATACTCCTCGGGAGTCTTCAACTGGTCGTTGGCATCGAGCATCGAGACCCGTGTCGGGCCATCGAAATTCCCCTTGGGCTGGTTCACGTTGGAGCTTGTGACCAACGAGCGCACATCCGCCAGCGATAGCCCATAGGACGCGAGCGCCTCGGGGTTGACCTGGATGCGCACGGCTGGCCGCTGGCCCCCGGCGATGCTGACCATACCGACACCGCTGATCTGCGCGAGCTTCTGCGCCATGCGCGTGTCGACCAGGTCGTGCAGTTGCGGCAGTGCCAGGCTTTCGGATGTGACCGCCAGCGTCATGACCGGCGTATCGGCCGGGTTTACCTTGTTATAGACCGGGGGCGCCGGGAGGTCGCTGGGCAACAGGTTGTCTGCAGCATTGATGGCCGCCTGGACTTCCTGCTCGGCGACATCTAGCTCGACCTCCAGCGAGAAACGCAGGGTGATGACCGATGCGCCACCTGAGCTGGTCGATGACATCTGCGTCAGGCCCGGCATTTGGCCGAACTGGCGCTCGAGCGGTGCGGTCACGGCGCTGGTCATGACCTCTGGACTCGCGCCTGGATAGAGCGTCATGACCCGGATGGTCGGGTAGTCGACCTGGGGCAAGGCGGCGACGGGCAACAACCGGTAGGCGATCATCCCGGCCAGGAAGATCGCGATCATGGTCAGCGTCGTCGCGACCGGCCGCAGGATGAACAGCCGCGAGATATTCATCGCGTCGGGCGCCCCTGGCCTTGAGCCGGCCGTTGGTCTTGCTCACCGCCTTGAGTTTCGACCTTGGGGCTTTCAGCGGCTTGCCGCTCGAGCTGCTCACGGTCGACCACTTCGACCTCGGCGCCGTCGCGCAGGCGGTCGGTGCCTTCCATCACGACCCGCTCACCTGCCGCCAAACCCTGGGTGATGACGGTGCGTTCACCATCGCTGGGGCCGACCTCGACGACACGCAACTCGACCTTGGAATCGTCGCCTACGACGTAGGCGAAGTTGCCGCGTGAACCAAATTGCAAGGCGGCCGATGGGATCAGCACGGCGTTTTCGAGCCGCTCGACACGCAGCCGGATGTTGACGAACTGATTGGGAATCAGCAGTTCCGCCTCGTTATCGAAGCGTGCCTTGAGCTTGAGCGTACCGGTGGTCGCGTCGATCTGGTTGTCGAGGCTCTCCAGTACACCCTCGCCGAAGAGCACGCGCTCGCTTCGGTCCCAGGCCTGCACGGCCAGCGGGTCACCTCGACGGAAACGTGTCAGCACGGGGGTCAGCTCGCCTTCTGGCAAGGTGAAGGTAATCGCCATGGGTTGGGTCTGGGTAATCACCACGAGCGGTGTGGTGTCGTTGGCGCTGACCAAGTTGCCCTTGTCCAACTGGCGGAGGCCGGCACGGCCGTCAATGGGTGCGCGAATCTGGGTGAACGCTAGGTTCAGCTTGGCTTCATTGACCGCTGCCTGGTTGCTGGCGATGGTGCCCTGGTACTGACCGACCAGCGCCTGCTGGGTGTCGAGGGTCTGCTTGGCAATGCTGTCGTCGGCGAAGAGTCCGCGGTAGCGCTCCAGATCGACTTGGGCGTTCTTCAGCTGCGCCTGGTTTTGCCGCAACGTGCCTTCCGCCTGCTGCAGCGCGACTTCGTAGGGACGCGGGTCGATGACCGCCAGCAGGTCACCTTCCGAAACGCGCTGACCTTCTTCGAATTTCACCTCGACCAGCTCGCCGGCGACACGGCTGCGCACGTTTACCGTGTTCAGCGGCGTGACGGTGCCGAGCGCTTTTTCATACACCTCGAATGCACCCTCCTCCACGGTCGCGACGCGCACGGGCGTTGCCCCGCCAAACGCACCGAATCCGGGGCGACCACGCGGCCCCTGTTGTGGCTGCTCCGCAGCGCTGGGCCACAGCCACCAGACCAGAACGACGATCGCGATGAGCACCAGCCCTACGATCAACCAGCGCCGTACGGACGCAGAAGAAGTGCTTGCCTCTGACATGAATTCGGTTCGCCTGAAAAAGAGCGTGAACCATAAGCAGTGGCGCCCCGCTCGCAAAGGGGATTTACGGCATTTTTACGTATCGATGCGTGACAGATCGCTCTGGTCGGCGGCTCGACGCCTGGAACCATGTCCGGCGCGTCCAGTCTATGTATCGTTCTACCGCCGCGTCCGGCGGACAGAACTCACGGAACTGTCCCGGTGGCGCGTGTCTCCCCCGCGCCCCGCTTTACCAGGCCTCGAGCTCGCGGCCTGTACAGGATCAAGGAATGAATGCATCACTGGTCATCCTGGCGTTGACTGTCGCCAGCTTTCTGCTCGGTTTCCTGCGCGACCTGTTCATCGCCAAGGCCTTTGGCCTCAGCTGGGAAGCGGACCTGATCTTCGTCGCCCTCATCCTCCCATTGTTCTTCGAGAACTTTCTGGGCCTCGCCCTGCGCGACGCGATGATTCCCTACCTGCAGCGGTTGCGCAGCCAGTCCGAGGCCCTGTTCGAAACGGTTGCACGCTGGCTCTATTGGCGGGTGACGCTGATCGGCGTGGGCACAAGCGCCTTGGCCATTCTCGGCAGCTACTGGTTACTCACCGCCCTGGCCCCGGGATGGTCCGACAGCCAGGTTTCGGCCGGCCAGCTGGTGTTCTGCGTCGGCGCGTTGCTGGTTGCTGTCCAAGCGGTGCTCTATTGCCAAGGTGCGCTGTTGAACATGGACGACGTGTTCATCCTGCCGATGACCCGCACGGTGCTGCTCAACGCGGGCGCCATTATCGGCATCCTGCTGTTCGAACCGCGGGGCATGGTGATTTTCATCGGCATGCTGCTGCCGCAACTGGCGCTGATCCTGGTTCAGCACAAGCGCGTCCATTACCTGCGCGGCGGTACGAACGTCGAGACCCAAGGTCATGCGGGCAGCTTCGGGCTGGCTTTCGCGCCAGTTCTGGTGGCGGCGGGCGCTCAACAAGGGTGCATCCTGGCCGAGCGGATGTTTGCGTCATTCCTGGACGAAGGCAGTATCACGATGCTGTCGTTTGCGTTTCGCATCGTCACCATCCCACTGACGCTTTATGCGATGTCGGTGCTTTCGGTGTTGTTTCCCCGCTTCGTGTCCAGTTGGAACGATGGGAACCACGCCGAGCACGCGGCCCTGGTGCGTAAGGGCCTGCTCGCTACGCTGCTGTTCCTGGTTCCGGCCACTGTCGCGCTCTGCTCGTTCCCGGAAACGGTGGTTGCGGTCCTGCTGGAGCGCGGGCAGTTCGGTGCCAGCCAGACCGTTGCGACGGCCTCGCTCGTCGTGATCTACGCCATCGGCCTACCAGCGCAGGGGTTGGCGTTGCTCTGGGGCCGTGCGTTGCTGGCGCAGCACCAGGCGCGGCTGTTTCTGGTCATCACCTTGATCAGCTCGGCGCTTACCGTCGGCCTCGATGCGATTCTCTATCGCAGCCATGGTGCTGAGGGGCTGGCGTTCGCCTTCACCTGCGGTGCGCTGATTCAAGCTACCTTCATGGGGCTTTATGTGCGCCGCGCATCGCCTCGCGGGATCGCAGCGAGCCTGCTGCTGCGCTGGATTGCGACCGCAGCGGCAGTGTTCGCAGCCTTGCACTGGGCACCGACCCCGCACGGTCTGCTTCAGCTTTGCCTGTATATCGGGCTGGTCCTGGCTGCGTTCGCAGCCGGCGTGCTGCTGCTCGGTGAGCGTGACCTGTTCAAGCCGAGCTATTGGTCGATGAAGCGCGCCTGAACCGGGCATCGCCGCACGACCTCAAGGCTTGCCGCCGTTATGCGGTGAGCATGGATGGGGCTTCGACATCTCTGCGCTGACTGGACGGCGCCGTTTCGGCGGAAACGGGCTCTGCCTGCGAGCTCAGTCAGCCCACGTAGCTAAGCCTGACCCGCGGGCGTCGTCGCTCCTCACCCGGTGCCGGACTGTGCTCGTCACCGGTCATCTCGACTAACCTGCCGTTCTGTGCTCGAGCTCAGCTTCCCAGTGCAAGCATGCCAACCGATACCCCGCCAACCCCGTCTGCAGCAACAGGCGCCGCCTTGCGGGCTTCGCGTTGCGCCAGGACGATGTCCAACGCGCGGCTCGGCAGGATGTCGACATCCTCGAAGGTGATCAGCTGGCCCGGCTCGACGGCACGCTTGAGCGCCGTCTTGCGAAGCAGGCCAATGGGGACATGATCCGGTTCGTCATCGAGCCTGACGGCCTCGCCCCGGAACTGAAACCCGCCTATGCCACGCTCGATCAACTCGCCCGGGCGCATTGCACGCTTGGCAATGGCCGCGACGCCAAGGGTCGGGCTCGTCGAGTTGTTCAACAGCACACCGCCGCCGTTGAGTACCCTTCGTACGGTCTTGCCGACCTCAAGGGAACACAGGTGGAACGGCCGGACCAGCGTATAGAACGGGCCTGGCCCCAGCTTGAAGTACTCAAGCGCTGCCTGCTGCTCATCGTCATGCCGGCAGACGAGAAACACGCCGCCGGCAGGGTATCCCGCCGGGATGACGTAATCGACGAACGGCTGGCCGATACGTTCGGACATCAATCCGAGCAGGTTGCCCGTCTCGGTCAGGTTGGTTGAGGCCAAGCCTTCGAGTCCTTGACGGGTGATCGTCGCGCCGAGGCCATTGCCGACGATCACTTGCTCTATCTGCACCTTGGTGCCATCGGTGAAGGACGTCGTCTGGTCGACGCTGATGCCCTGCCGCTTGGCCCAGTAGGCCATGTCCTCGGGAGACGGATTGTGGTTCAGGTAGCCCTTCATGTTGCCGTATACGAGGGGCGTGAAGCCCATCATCAAGGCCTCCTCGTGCAACGCTGCCAACGAGCCCGGCTGGTCGCCCTCGGCCTCGGTCAGTAACCCTTTGCCAGCGAGATAGGAACCCGTGGTGACTTGTAGCTCTGCGTTGACCGTGACCACGGGCAGCCCCGCCTCGAATGCGCGCTCGATGACCTCGGTACCGTGAAAAACGTCACCGCTGCATTCGACGATCAGGTCGGCGCCGGCCATCAACTGGTCGACAGATTGGGTCAGGCGGTCAGAAAGGGGGAAGTCAGCCAATGAATGGAGTGGCCGACGGGTCAGAACGTGGGAGATCTCCAGATCCTGATAATGCTGCTTGATCAACCGGATGAAGCAGTGAGCAATCATGCCCGTGCCGGATACACCGATCTTCTTGGTATTGGAGTTATACATAGCGAATCCATTCAAAGGGCAACGAAGGCTAGGACCGCAGCGAAACCGAAAGATTGTGGCGGCAGCGATAAAACTGGCCTATCGCCATAAGACTGGTGCATCTCGCCATGCCCAAGCCACTTAAAACCTAAGGGCTGGTGGGGGATCGGGCCAATTGGGATTGCCTAGCGAGACGGCAAGACAGGCAGGATTTATGCCGTCAAAAAACCAGTCGGAGGGAACAGCGTTGCACTGTTCCCCTATTCCGACGTTACTTCAAAGCAGCCAGAGCCGCGGCGTAGTCGGGCTCCGTGCCGATTTCTGCGACCCGCTCACTGTGCAGGACCTGATCGTTCTCATCCAGAACCACGACAGCACGAGCCGATACACCCGCGAGCGGTCCGCTTGCGATCAGCACGCCGTAGTCCTCGAGAAATTCACGGCCGCGCATCGTCGAGAGGTTGACCACGTTCTCCAGCCCTTCCGCGCCGCAGAAGCGCTTCTGCGCAAACGGAAGGTCCGCCGAGATGCACAGCACCACCGTATTGGCCAGGTCATTGGCCTGGGCGTTGAATTTGCGGACCGACGTCGCACACGTCGGGGTATCGATGCTGGGGAAAATATTCAGCACCTTGCGCTTGCCGGCAAAGGCATCGAGGCCCACGTCGGCCAAGTCGCCGTTGACCAGGCTGAATGGCTTGGCCTTGTCGCCCTGAGCGGGAAAGGTACCGGCAACCTTGATTGGGTTGCCTCGCAGCGTGACATCAGTCATGTGGACTCCTAGTGGTCGTGGCCACGAGAGCGTCTCGTGGCCCAGGTTGATCAGGCTGAATGGGTGCGGGCGAAATACTCACGGGTCAACTTGACTACGACCGGGCTCAGCAGCAGCAGCGAAACCAGGTTCGGAATGGCCATCAGACCGTTGAGGGTGTCCGCCAGCAGCCAGGCGAAATCCAGTTGAGCGATCGCGCCGAACGGTACGGCGACGACCCAGATAATGCGGAAGGGCCAGATCGCTTTGGTGCCGACCATGAATTCCCAGCAGCGTTCGCCGAAGTAGCTCCAGCCGAGGATGGTAGTGAACGCGAACACCACCAGCGCGATGGTCAGCAGAGGGCCGCCAACGCCCGGCATCGCCTGCTCGAACGCGGCGGCTGACAGTGCCGCTCCGCTCTCACCGCTGGTCCAGACACCCGAGCAGATGATCGCCAGGCCCGTGATGGTGCAGATGATGATGGTGTCGATGAAGGTGCCCATCATGCCGATCAGGCCCGAGCGTACCGAGCTCTGGGTGGTACCGGCTGCCTGCGCGATCCCTGCAGTACCAAGACCGGCCTCGTTGGAGAAGATGCCGCGTGCGACACCGAAGCGGATCGCCGCCATGACCGCCGCACCGGCGAAGCCGCCTGTGGCCGCGATGGGCGTGAATGCATGGGTGAAGATCAGGCTGAACGCGCCGGGAATGCTCTCGGCGTTGACCACCAGCACGACGATCCCGGCAATGATGTAGGCCACGCACATGAACGGCACCAGCGCCGCGGCAACCTTGCCAATCCGCTTGATGCCGCCAAGGATCACCAGCCCGACGAAGACCATGGTTACCAGGCCGGTGACCCACAGGGGCACGGCGAAGGTAGCTTCCAGGGCCAGCGCCATGCTGTTCACCTGCACCATATTGCCGATGCCGAAGCCGGCCAGGCCACCGAATATCGCGAATGCGCCACCGAGCCACAGCCAGCGCTTGCCCAGCCCGTTCTTGATCGCATACATGGGACCGCCGACGTGCTCGCCGCGCTCGTCCTTCTCGCGGTAGTGGACAGCCAGCACGACCTCACAATATTTGGTCGCCATGCCCACCAGAGCGGTACACCACATCCAGAACAGCGCACCCGGGCCGCCGAGGAAAATCGCCGTGGCGACACCCGCGATGTTACCCGTACCGACCGTAGCCGCCAGGCAGGTCATCAGCGCCTGGAACGGGCTGATTTCGCCCGTCGCCTCATCGCCCTTGGCACGGCCGCGCCAAATCAGGGCGAAACCGGTACCGATCCGCACCAGCGGCATGAACTTGAGCATGACCATCAGGAAAAGGCCGGTACCGAGGATCAGCACCAGCATGGGTGGGCCCCAGACGAGCCCGTTGACGCTGTTGACGAGGTTTTGCAGGAATTCCATTCAAGGCACCCTTATTCGTTATGTTAGACATCCTTGCCCATGCGGGCCGCGTGCCAGCTGTGTACCTCTGTAGCCAAACGAAGCCAGCCGATCACAAGAGCACACGCGGCGCGGCAATGGCACCACGTCAATGTGGCGTCATTGCCGGCAGCTGCCACGGCCCGTGGTAGAGCCAAGCGGCGGCTGCCTTGCAAGGAGCGACCGGGCGATCCTACCACCACCCTGCACACTTGGCGCCAGCCTGAAATAGCGGGCCGGGCCCTTGTCCTGGAAACCGAAAAACGACCCACAGGTCATGCGCTGAAGGGCAGCAGGTTACCGGTTACGTAAGCCTGCTCAGCGTAGCCGAGCCAGGCAGGTGCGCCAGCGTGACGGGCAGATATTTTTGCCAGCGGAGCGGGTGCCAGTCAGAAGTTGCGCCGATAGAACACATCGAGAGAACTGGCCAACCCGCTTGCCGCCTCGAGGAAGATGCGCTTGGTCAATTGGTACCGCAGCGCAATGGTGTTGGCCGGCTCGAATACACCCACGCCGTAACGAAGCGTCAGGCGATCGGTGATGCGGCCACTGGCGACCACACTGGTGTCATTGCCGCTACCCTCGGTGTCCAGTTGAAAGTCCTGGATGCCAAGGCGCTGCGCGACGTTACCCGTCACCGATGCGCTACCTGCCAGCCCCAGCCCCAACGCCGCCTGCGCCAGCATGTTGTTATCGCCGGTTTCGGCTCCGAGCGGCCGGCCGAGAACGAGATAGGACAGTGCCTGCTCCTGACTCATCGCCGGTTCGGAGAACACATCCACCCGCGGCTGTTCGGCACTGCCGGTGATGCGCAGGCCGGCGATGACGTTGTCCGCCTCGATCCGGCGTATCGCTTCGATATCCAGGAAAGGCTGCGCCAGCACACCCGTGAACAACAGGCGGGCACGGCGGATGGTCAAGCGCTGCCCGTAGGCGCGGTAACGTCCATTGTTCAGATTCAGCTCGCCGCGGGCATCGAGGTTGTCGCCAATGTGCAGATACCCCGCCAGGTCCGCGGTCAGGCCGAAGCCGGAAAAGCGCAGCCTGTCCTGGCCGACTTCGACCTGGATGTCCATGCGCATGGCCAGCGGCGGCTGCGTGTCTTCAGCTTCCTCGCCAACGATCACCGCATCGCTCGACACCTTGACGGTCGACGGCGGCAGCTCACGTACCGTAATCGTGCCACGTGGTACGCGCACCTTGCCGACCACCGCCAAGGCGTCGCCAGCGAGCTGCAACCGCAAATCAGGCTCGACTTCGAGTTCTGCGTAGGGCTCGACGATCACCGGCAGGCGGCTGCCCTTGACGCTGATGTCCAGGTCCAGCGAATCGCCCCAAGCGACGTGGCCGCCGATCGCGCCGCGGCCTTGCTCGCCGCTGCGCCAATCGCCGTCCAGCTGCAATCGTTCCCCATCGATGCGCGCCTGCAGCTGCAGTTGTTCGAAGCTCACCGGCAATTCGCTACCGGCGATCTCGCCGCCGGTGAGATTCAACTCGCCGGTGACCTGAGGCTTGGTCAGCGTGCCAGATAGCGTGCCGCTGCCGTTGAGCTGGCCTTCGAAGCGATCGACCTGCGCGATGAAGGGACGCGCCACGGAAAGATCAAGCTCACGCAGGCGGAAATCACCAGAAATGGGCTTTTGCTCTCCGGCGGGGTCGATCTGCAGGTTGACCGCCAGCGAGCCGAGCGGCCCGCCTTCGAAATTGAGCTGGCTGTCGATACGCGACGGGGCGAGGTCGCTGCTCAACGCCAGCGTGCTGTATGGGAAATCCAGCCATCGTTCGCCCTCGCGGATACGTAAGGTTCCTGGCCCTGCGTCGACCCGAACACTACCGGTCGGCCCAGCGGCAGGAATGTCCAGCGACAGGTCGGCATTGAGTTCGCCCTGCCAGGCGAGGTTTTCCGGCAGGTATCCGGCCAGTGAATCGAGCGGGAAGTCCCTGAGGTGATAGCGCAACCGCGGATCTGGAGCCAGGCGCTGGTCCTCTGCGCAAAGGGATGCCGGGCCGGAAGCCCAGCAATGGGCGCCGAGATCGATCCGCCCGCTTGCCAATCGCTCGAGCCTGGCAGGCTGGCGAAGGGTCCAACGTTGGCTTTCGGCCTCGATCTCCGCGCTCAGCAACCGACCGCGCCAGTCGTCCCCGCTGAGACCACCCGCGAGTGCAAGGTCCAGGTCGACAATGGGCCCCTGCAGTGCGAGCTCCGCGCTGTGGGCCTCAGCCGTGCCACTGGCAGACAAGCCCAGCGCGCCAACGTCGGTCTCGCCTACTCCAATGCCGGTTGCGTCCAGGCGCAACCGCCCTCGCTGGCCTTCAGTGAGCGCCGCTGACACTTGCAGACGGTTAACCTGGTTCGCCTCTAGAGCGAGGCCATTCCCTTCGAGTTCGAGCGTGCCCTGTGGAGCGTCCAGCGTTCCGGCAAGCTTCAGACCACCGGATACGCGCCCTGTCAGGTGTGGCCACAGCTGCGCCAGTCGAGGCAGATCCAATTCCAGCTCTGCGCGCAGCGCGTCGCCCAGGCTTGCGCGCCCTTGTACGCGGTTGTCGCCGAGCCGCAGGTCCAGGGTTGGTACCTCCCAGTCCGCCCCTTCTCCGCTGGCGCGTAATTGCAGTTGCAAGGGTTGGCGCCGGAGCGTGCCGTCCAGGTCGAGTTGCGCCTGGGCCTGAAGGGCTTCATGAAGGCTGCCCTCACTGGTGAGCGTGCCGCGCAGCTGGCCAGGTAGCTCGGCGACCCAGTACGCTGGGTCGAGCTGGCTCAGCTCGAGCCGGGTCTTCCAATCGATGCCGTCTGCAAAGCCGATGCTCAGGTTACCCGCGGCACGCCCCTGCCCCGCCACGAGCTCCAATTGCGGCAGATGGACCACCTCGAGATTGCCGCTGACTGGGCTGCGCAGGCTGAAGTCGCCCGCTGGGCCAGACAGGCCCGCGTCGAAGTTGCCGAGGTAGTTGCCGTCGTCGTATTGCACCTGCGCGTCGAGCCGGCGCAGGGCAACGGGTGGCTCGTCGACGTCCGGGTAAAGACGCCGCCAGGGAAAATCACGCCAGGCCAGCGCGGCATCGGCGCGCAGTCCGTCCGTCCAGCCTGCCTCCCCCTTGAGTGACACCGTCCGATCTTCCCCGGCGTCGAGCAGCAGCTGCTCGATGCGTGCCTGCTCGGCATCGACAATCGCGCTGAGGCGAAGGCCGACCGCACCGCCTTCGCCCTGTAGGTTGCCCTCGCCTGCCAGCCGGTAGCCCTGCTGCATATCACCCTCGGCGCTCACTTCAAGCCGCTCCAGGCGCAAGGCATCGGGTAGCTCGGGGCTGGCTTTGAAGTCATCGACAGCAACCACCAGGTGTGCGGGCAGGTCCTCTTCGAGGGGCCTGATCCGGCCGCTGATGCGCGCGTCCAGGTAGCCCTGGCTTTGTACATCAAGCATCAGGTGCTCACGCAACTCACCGGTCGCGCGGAGCATGACTGCCCAGGGTTGTTCACTGGGTGAGCGGAGCGCGACGGCGCCACTCACGTCCAATGGCCAGTCGCCTTCGGGCACCAGCCTCCCCGCCATGTCAGCGGACAGGTCGGAACGGCGAATCTGCAGCGCACCTATGTCGAGCCCTTCGCGCCGCCAATCGGCGCGCAGCGACAATTCCTGCAGCTGTTCGGCCCCGTTGAACTGAACCTGGCCGACTTCGACCCGCTCGATGCGAAGCGCCAGTGGCAGTTTCAATTCCGGCAGTTCAATCGGTCCGCTGCTCGGCTCGTCGGGGCCGGGCGGAATATGCACGTCGATATCGCCTGCGACCAGCGCCTCGATGCACAGAGTCCGGCGGAGCAGGCATGACGGCGACCAATCCATCCGCGGCTCGGCGACTTCGACTCGCTTGCCGTTTTGCTCCCAGACCAGACGGTCGGCCCGCCAGCGACCGGCGAGCCGCCCCTCGAAGGCCTCGACTTCCAAGCCGGGCACCTTTTCCAGCACCCAGCGGCTGCCCGCACCGGTGCCGAGCACCGCACCCACCGCCAGTACCAGGAGAAGGATGAGCGCGACGACCGCCAGCAATACCCACCCGATGATCCGCACACCACGCCTCACAATTCGGGCCCCATCGAAAAATGCAGGCGCACCCCGCCCTCGCCATCAAGCGGATGCGCCAGGTCGACACGGATCGGCCCGACCGGCGATACCCAGCGCACGCCAAGACCGACGCTGCTCTTGAGCGACGGAATCTCCAGGGAATTGAACGCGTTGCCTTGATCGACGAAAGTCGCCACGCGCCACTGTTCGTTGATCGAAAACTGGTACTCGGCGCTGACCGCCAGCTGATAGCGCCCGCCGATGCGGTCGCCGTCGGAATTGGTCGGCGACAGGCTCTGGTAGTCGTAGCCTCGGACGCTTTGGTCGCCACCGGCGAAATAGCGCAGAGACGGCGGCACGTTGGTGTACTCGTCGGTCCAGTTGCCGCCAACCTGTACCCGCCCGAGAAAGCGATGCCGCCCACCCAACGTGGTCAGCCCCTTCACGGTCGCGTTGGCATGGATCAGATCGGCGTCGGAAAGCAGGCCCTTCTTCGCCGCAGCCAGTTCGAATTCCAGACGGTAGCCGCGGTTCGGGTTGATGCGATTGTCGCTGCGCAGGTAGCTGTACGCCACACCGGGCATCAGCAGCCTACTGATGCCCGTATCGTCCCCCAGTTCGTAGCGCTCGTGGCGCCATTTGAGCGACCAGATACGCTGCCATCCGCTGGGTAATTTTCGGTGCCATTCCGGCCCAATGGTGAGCAATTGGCTGAGGCTGTCGTCGTCGGCGATCTGCTCGTACTGGTAGCCAGCGGCGTAGCGCAACTTGTCGGTGAGCGGCGGATCTAGTGGCACGTCGTACCAGAGCCCGATGTTTTGCCGCGGCGCCGATAGCTCCGACTCGATACCGTAGCTGTGCCCCTGCGGGTTGACCCAGTGACGCAGGAAGTCGAAACGCACACGCGGGCCGACATCCGTGGAAAAGCCGAGGCCGAGGCCCAGCGTGCGGGGATCACGCGTGGTGAGCAGCACGGAAACGGGGATGCGCTGCGCCTGAGCATTGGACGGGTTGGCGTCCACCCGGACGCCCTCGAAGTAGCCACTCGACTGCATCGCCTGGTTGAGGTCCGCAATCAGCTCGGAGTCATAAGGCGTATCGGGCTCGAAGGGCACCATGCGCGCGAGCAGGTCGGGGTCGAACGGCGAATCGCCTTCGAAGGCAACGTCACCCAGTCGATAGCGCGGGCCGCTCTCGAACACCAACTCGACATCGGCCGTGTTCTGCGCCGGGTCTATCGCCAGGCGCTGGCGGACGAAACGGCCATCGAAAAAGCCGTACCGGGATGCCTGGTTGAGAATCTGTTGTTTGGCGCTTTCGTACTCGCCGTGGTTGAGCGCCTCGCCGGGTTTGAGCCGGTTACGGGGGACGCGGAAGGTCTGGAGTTGTGAGGCCGGGCCGTCTACCCGCAAGGTGACATTGCGCAGCCGTACCGGATCGCCCGGCTCAATGCGTACCCGCAAGCGCGGCGGCTCACCGCCGATGACCTCCGTCTCGATCGTGGCGTTGTAATGCCCCAGCGCTTGAAGCGCTTTCTCCGCCTGATCGTGAACGATGCGGCTGTAGCGCAGCAGTTCGTCCTCACTGCGGTCGCCTAGGTCGCCAATGTAGTTTTCGACGTTCTCGCGCAGGGCACCATTGGACGGCTCGACATCGACGTCGAGCTCCGCTGCAAAAACCGGAGCCGCAAGCAACAGGACAAGGCCGGCCGGAACCACACGGCGGCACAGTGAAATAGACATGGCGAGCGATGCTAGCACGACACGCACCGGCTTCCGGTGCCACATCGATACGCATTGCACGGCAGGGACGGCATAACCCAAGGCATAGACTGACTTCATCGCTAACCCGCCGTTTCGACTGCGCAGGCGCCGCAAAATTCGCCATCAGCCGACGCCGGCTTCGACAACCTGCGGCGCCGGATGGAAAAACACATGCTCGACCACCGGCCCGATCGCCACCTGACCGACGTTCTGGTAGCCCTGCCGCTCATAGAAATGCAGGTAGCGCGGGTTGCCCGTATCGATCATCAACCCCTCGGAGCGGGTGTCCTGGGCACACCAGTTATGCAGTGCTTCGAGCAGCTGCTCGCCATAGTGCTGCCCCTGGTACTGCGGATGCACGGCCATCAAGGGCAACAGGTGATAACTGCCGGGCGGCAGGCAACCCAGCACGGTGGCGTGGTAATCCAGGTAGCGACGGGTACAGCGAAACCCTGCAGTGAGCAGCATGCGCATGCGCCAGAACCAACTTTCGGTCACGTCCAACCGGCGTTGAGGAGGCGCGATGAGCGCGACGGCAATGAGCCGGTCATCCAGCAATAGGCCGAGGGCAGGCTGCTCCTGCGTCAGGTGCTGGTTGACCAACTCACGCACTGTCGCGCGAACACGATGCTCGTAGCCCGGCCGATCGGCCTCGAACAGGTAAGCAAAGGTGGGTTCGTGACGGTAGGCGTGATACAGCAGCGAGCGGGCCTCCCTGGCGTATCCACTGTCCAGCATTCGTACGTCGGCGGGCTTGGGCATGGTGGCTCTCTTGTTCTGGTCAGGCTGAGTTCACGGTAGCACCGCCGCGCGCGACACGCCTGGCCGCCTGCCTGGCCGGTGGTGGCATAAGCCGTTTAGAATCGCGCTTTTTCGGGAGCAGCGACGATGAAGCTTGTTTCATTCAATATCAATGGCTTACGCGCAAGACCTCATCAACTATCTGCACTGATAGAGGCACATCAACCGGATGTCATCGGCCTTCAGGAAACCAAAGTGGCCGACGAGCAGTTCCCCCAGGGCGAAATCGAAGCGCTGGGTTATCACGTTCATTTTCATGGCCAGAAAGGTCACTACGGTGTCGCCCTGCTCTCCCGCCAGGCACCGCTCGAGATTCATAAAGGCTTTCCCGGTGATGGCGAGGAATCGCAGAAGCGCTTCATCTGGGGCCGCTTCGCCGATGCCAACGGCCAGCCCGTCACCGTCATGAACGGCTATTTCCCCCAGGGTGAAAGCCGCGCCCACCCCATCAAATTCCCCGCCAAAACCAAGTTCTATGCGGACCTGCAGGCATTGTTGGAACAGCGCTTCACTCCGCAAGACGCCGTCGCGGTCATGGGCGACTTCAACATTTCACCCGAGGATTGCGACATTGGCATTGGCGAAGTGAACGCCAAGCGGTGGCTACGTTCCGGCAAGTGCAGTTTCTTGCCGGAAGAGCGCGAATGGCTGACCAGGCTGAAGAGCTGGGGCTTGCAGGACAGCTTCCGTACGCTCAATCCCGAGGTCGTCGACCGCTTCAGCTGGTTCGACTACCGCAGCCGCGGCTTCGAGGACAACCCGCGACGTGGCTTGCGCATTGATCTGATCCTGACCACCGCAGGCCTGCACGAGCGTGTCGTCGATTGCGGCGTGGACTACGACATCCGTGCCATGGACAAGCCCTCGGATCATTGCCCGGTGTGGATCAAGCTGCGCTAAGACTCGGCTTACTAGAAAGCGACGCTGTCTGCACTTGCAAAGCGGTGACCCGATGGAATGTGACAGAGGGCACAATGCCATCGCCCGCGAATGCGGTGTCACATAACTGCAAGGAAACCGTCTTAATCTCGCCCGCTTCTATGCATGGGAGTGTGGCTTCATGGGATTTACGGCGTCCGTCGGCTTTGTTGTATCCAGGGCGCTGCGCCCGGTTGTGTTCAGCCTGGCGTGTCTGGGTTTGGCCGTTCCGGGCGGCTCAGCCATCGCCGCTGAAGCTGGTTCCGTGTTGCGCATCCAAGGCTCTAACACGGTCGGCGCCAAGCTGGCGCCCATGCTGATCGCTGGCTATTTCGATTCCCGAGGCCTGCAGTCGGTGCGCATCGCCCCGGCGGGCCGCGAGAACGAACAGCGCATCACAGCGACAGACAGCAAGGGCAACGCCGTACATGCGTTCGTCGCGGCGCACGGCACCGGTACCGGCTTCGCCGGGCTGAAAGACAGCACGGCCGACCTTGCCGCCGCATCGCGCCCAATCAAACAGAGCGAAGCTGATGGTCTCGCCGCATTGGGCGACATGCGCAGTGCTGAAAGCGAGCAAGTCATTGCGATCGACGGGCTTGCGGTGATCGTCAATCCAGCCAACCCTGTCCAGTCCCTCAGCGTGGAGCAGGTGGCGCGCCTATTCGCCGGTGAAGTGACCAACTGGCGCGAGCTGGGCGGTGCGAACCTGGCGGTGGAACTGCATGCCCGCGATGACCAGTCCGGCACCTACGACACCTTCAAGGAACTGGTACTCGGCAGCCAGGGCAAGGCGCTGGCCTCGGGTGCGGCACGCTACGAATCCAATGACGCCCTGTCCCAGGCCGTCAGCAATCGTCCAGGTGCAATCGGCTTCGTTGGCCTTGCCTCGGTCGGTAAGTCCAAAGCGCTGGCTATCACCGATGGCGACTCGCAGCCCATGCCGCCCAGCACCGCACTGGTCGCCACCGAGGACTATCCCTTGTCGCGCCGCCTGTTTCTTTATGCCGACCCGAAGAAGCAATCCCCCTGGACTCGCGAGTTCCTGACCTTCGTCCACAGCCCGGCAGGGCAAGCCATCGTCGAGCAGTCCGGTTACGTTGCGCAGGCCATCGCGCCAATCAAACTGCCCGTGCAGGCCAGCATGCCGGACGCGTACCAGGCGCTGGCCCAGGATGCCCAGCGGTTGACCGTTAACTTCCGCTTCGCCGAAGGCAGCGCTCAACTGGATAACAAGGCCCAGCGCGACGTAACCCGGCTGATCGACTACCTCAACAGCCACGACAAGACGATGAACGCCGCAGTGCTGGTGGGTTTCGGTGACGCACGCAACGACCCGGCACGGACCGCACTGCTGTCGAAGCTGCGCGCCATGGCTGTGCGTCGCGAGCTGGCGCGCGGAGGCATTCTTGTCAGGGATATCAATGGCTTGGGCGATCAACTTCCAGTGGCTTCCAACAGTGAAGCCGGCCGGATCAAGAACCGTCGCGTCGAGGTCTGGCTGTACTGAAGCGAGTGCAAGATCGTATCGGCGCCCAGCCCAGCGGGTACTGTCTCGTCGCAAGACTCGCGTTTAAGCTCCGGGGATTTCCAGCGAAGGGAACGCCCCATGTACCTCGTCTGTGGTGAAGCGCTTTTCGATGTGTTCGCCGCGCCGGCGGCCAGCAGCAACCGTCTCAACCTCGAAGCCGTCGCGGGCGGCTCACCCTATAACGTCGCCGTCGGCCTGGCACGATTGGGCTCGCCGGTCGCCCTTTTCGGCGGGCTGTCCAGCGACCACTTCGGCCAGTGCCTGCGCCAGTTGCTGGAAGAGGAAGGTGTCGCAACGGATCATCTGGTGACCTTCGACGCGCCGACCACGCTGGCGATGGTCGCGGTAGGGGCCGACGGCTCGCCCGTCTACAGTTTTCGCGGCAAAGGCTGTGCCGACCGCTTGTTGCAGGCCGAACACCTTCATCCACTGAGCGACGCCATTCAAGGCATACATTTCGGCTCCTACTCCCTCGTAACGCCTCCAGTCGCCGACACTTTGCTTGCCCTGCTGGCTCAAGCGAGCACCAACCTTCTGATCTCCCTGGACCCAAACATCCGCCTGAACGTCGAGCCGGACCTGGCACGCTGGCGCGAGCGGGTCGAAGCCTTCGCTGCGCGGGCGCACCTGATCAAGGTCAGCGACGAAGACCTCGCCCTGCTCTACCCGAACGTCGCGCCGCACGCCATCGCGCAGCGCTGGCTAAGCGATCAGGCTGAACTGGTCGTGTTGACGCGTGGTGGCGAAGGCGCGCAGCTGTTCAGCCGGCGGCATGGGCTATTCAATGCCGCCGCTCAGTCAGTTCAGGTACGAGACACCGTAGGCGCAGGCGATACCTTCCAGGCGGCGCTCCTGGCCTACCTGGACGAACAAGGCCTGGCCTCACCGCAGGCGCTAGCGCAGATGCAGCCTGAGCAACTCGAAGCCATGCTCGTGTTCGCCGCCAAGGCCGCTGCCATTACCTGTTCGAGACGGGGCCCGGAATTGCCGTACCGATACGAAATTGCCTGAGCGACTTGGTCATCGCCGCCCCAGCAGCTATAAAAAACCCTTCGAGGCTTGTCACGACAACGGACCCTGCATGAGAGCGTTGAAGATTTCCGATCCGTCCTACGAACTGATGGACGACCACCACGGCAATTCGCTGATTTACCGCGAACACGGTTTCCCTTGCCCGCTGGTGCGCTGGCACAACCACAAGGAATACGAGCTGCACCTGATCGTTGCGAGCTCGGGCAAGGTCTTCGTCGGTGACTATGTCGGCAACTTCGGCCCGGACAGCCTGTTTCTGACAGGCCCGCACCTGCCGCACAACTGGATCAGCCAGGTCGAAGACGGCGAGGTGGTGGCCAAGCGCGACATGTTGGTCAATTTCACCGACGAACTGCTCGAAGCCGGTCACGCGGTGTTTTCCGAACTGCGTAGCTTCACCCCGATGCTCGAGCGCTCGCGGTACGGCATTGAGTTCCGTTGTCAGCACACCATTGCCCAGGCACGCGACCTGATGCAGCAGATTGCCGACAGCCACGGCGCCACGCGCCTGGGCTATTTCCTGATCATCCTCGAGCTGCTGGCTCGCTGCGACGACTACCAGCTGCTCTCCGGCTCCACCTCGGCGCAGCTCAGCGACGAGCACCACGCGGACCGCACCAACATGGCGGTCAACTACATCTTCGAGAACTACATGCGCGAGCTTCCGCTGGAGGAAGTCGCCAGCCACCTCGGCATGAAGCCGACCTACTTTTCCCGGTTCTTCAAGCGCGCCACCGGCCGCTGCTACGTCGAGTTCGTCAACAGCTTGCGCATCAGCAAGTCGTGTGAGCTGTTGCTCGACCAGGACAAGCCGGTCACGGATGTCTGCTTCGAGTCAGGCTTCAACAACCTGTCGAATTTCAATCGGCGGTTCCAGCAACTCAAGGGCATGACGCCGTCTTGCTATCGCCGCCTGGTCGAGCAGCGCCTGACCGAACAGAACCTGGCCGGCTGATACGCTTCCGGCCCGCCGTGCGCCGGCCTTATCACGCCCCCTTCGCTCGTTTCAGCTACCATCCCGCAGCGGGCAACTCCCATGCTTGAGCCTTTACGCTCGGATTAAGCCGTACGCCGACACCGTAGAGGCCGCCCACATCCAAGTGCAAAAAAGTACCGAACTCAGTGCAGTCAGGGCTTTGTCGCCCTTTGATGCCCAGCGTTGTAATGGCCCTCGAGACGCTCGTAGCGCAGTACGCGGGCAACAACAAAAACAATAAGTGCTTCCACCGCCGGACGTGGAAGAGGAGTCCAGGAATGAAGACCTTCAACTTGCTGCTCGGCACCGCCTGCATTGCCACCGTCGGCATGGCCCAGGCCGCCGAAACCCTCACCGTCGCCACTGTTAACAACGCGGACATGATCCGCATGCAACGCTTGTCCAAGACCTTCGAAGAACAGCACCCCGACATCGACTTGAACTGGGTCGTGCTGGAAGAAAACGTGCTGCGCCAGCGCCTGACCACCGACATCGCCACCGACGGCGGCCAGTTCGACGTCCTGACCATCGGCATGTACGAAGCGTCGCTTTGGGGCGACAAGGGCTGGCTGGCGCCCATGACCGATCTGCCCAATGACTACGACCTCGACGACGTATTCCCGTCCGTCCGCGAGGGCCTGTCGGTGGACGGCACCCTGTACGCGCTGCCCTTCTACGCCGAAAGCTCGATGACCTACTACCGCACCGACCTGTTCAAGCAGGCCGGGCTCGAAATGCCTGAGCACCCGACCTGGACCCAGATGGCCGAATTTGCCGAAAAGCTGCATAAGCCCGGCGAAGATCAGTACGGCATCTGCCTACGCGGCAAGGCTGGCTGGGGCGAGAACATGGCGCTGGTTACGACGATTGCCAATGGTTTTGGCGCGCGCTGGTTCGATGAAAAGTGGCAGCCGGAATTCACCGGCCCGGAATGGACAGAAGCGGCCAAGTTCTATGTCGACGTGCTGAGCAAATACGGCCCGCCCGGTGCATCGAGCAACGGCTTCAACGAAAACCTCGCACTGTTCAACAGCGGCAAATGCGCCATGTGGGTCGACGCCACCGTCGCTGGTTCTTTCGTGACTGACCAATCGCAAAGCAAGGTCGCCGACAAGGTAGGTTTCGCCTTCGCCCCACATGAAAAGACTGAGAAAGGCTCGGCCTGGCTCTATTCCTGGGCACTGGCGATCCCCTCCAGCTCGCAGCAAAAAGAGGCCGCCAAGACCTTTGCCGCCTGGGCCACCTCGAAGGACTACGCCGAGCTCGTCGCCGAGACCGACGGCGTCGCCAACGTGCCGCCGGGCACGCGTGAATCCACCTACAACGACGAGTACATGGCCGCCGCGCCGTTCGCCGAGATCACCCTGGAATCGCTGAAGCAGGCCGATCCCGCCTCGCCATCAGCCAAGTCTGTGCCCTACGTCGGTATCCAGCTGGTAACTATCCCCGAGTTCCAGGCCATCGGCACCCAGGTCGGCAAGATGTTCTCCGCCGCGCTGACGGGCCAGATGCCGGTGGAGCAGATGCTCACCGCGGTGCAACAGTCGACCACGCGTGAAATGAAGCGCGCGGGTTATCCCAAGTAGGCCGCCCGAAGGCATCCCCAAACGAGGGCTCGCCGAGCCCTCATCAGCCTTCCTTCTGCGGAGCACCACCATGGCCACTACCACGACAATTCCAACCAAGGCCACCGCCACACCTGCCTCCCCGGAACCTGACGCCCGTCGCCGGTCGAGGTTCTCGCCCAGCTGGTTTCTGGTCAGCCCATCGGTCGCCCTTCTGCTCTTGTGGATGCTGGTTCCGCTGTCAATGACCGTCTACTTTTCGGTAGTGCGCTACAACTTGCTTTATCCGGTGGAGAAGGAATTCCTGGGCCTGGAGAATTTCTATTACTTCCTGACCGACGCCGGCTTCATTCCCGGCATGACCAATACCCTAATCCTGGTCGGCAGCGTCCTGCTGATCAGCGTGGTGCTTGGCGTGTTGATCTCGGCGCTGCTCGAGGCGGCGGAATTCGCCGGTCGGGGCATCGTCCGCGTGCTGCTGATCTCGCCGTTCTTCATCATGCCCACGGTTAGCGCCCTGGTCTGGAAGAACCTGATCTACCATCCGGTCTCGGGCATTCTCGCCGCCGTCTGGAAATTCTTCGGCGCGCAGCCTGTGGACTGGCTCGCGCAGCATCCGCTGTTCTCGATCGTGATCATCGTGTCCTGGCAGTGGTTGCCTTTCGCGATTCTGATCCTGATGACGGCCATGCAGTCCCTCGATCAGGAGCAGAAGGAAGCCGCCCGCCTAGACGGCGCTGGCCCAATTGCCATCTTCTGGCACCTGACATTGCCGCACCTGGCGCGCCCCATCGCCGTGGTGGTGATGATCGAAACCATCTTTCTGCTATCGGTCTTCGCCGAGATCTTCACCACGACCAGCGGTGGTCCCGGCTATGCATCGACCAACCTTGCCTACCTGATCTACAACCAGGCGCTGCTGCAGTTCGATGTCGGCATGGCCTCGGCCGGCGGGTTGATCGCGGTGGTGATTGCCAACATCGCGGCGATCATCCTGGTGCGGATGCTCGGCAAGAATCTCACCGAGAAATATTGAGGACAGACCGATGCTGACGCTCAAACAAAGTCGCCGCCTCAACACCCTGCTGGTCGGCCTGCTCGCCTGGGCCGTGGCACTGCTGCTGTTCTTCCCGATCTTCTGGATGCTACTGACCAGCCTGAAGACCGAGATCGACGCTTTCGCCACGCCGCCGCAGTTCATCTTCACGCCCACGCTGGAGAACTACCTGCACATCCAGGACCGCAGCGGCTACTTCAAGTACGCCTGGAACTCGGTGACCATTTCCTTCGGAGCCACCGCGCTGGGCATGCTGATTGCCATTCCCGCCGCGTACTCGATGGCCTTCTACGAGACCAAGCGGACCAAGGGCACCCTGCTATGGATGCTCTCGACCAAGATGCTGCCGCCGGTGGGCGTGCTGGTGCCGATTTACCTCTTGGCCAAGCAGTTCGGCCTGCTCGACAGCCGTGCGGTGCTGATCATCATCTACACGCTAATCAACCTGCCGATTCTGGTGTGGATGATCTACACCTACTTCAAGGACATCCCCCGCGACATTCTCGAAGCGGCCCGCATGGACGGCGCCACGCTGATGCAGGAGATGGTTCGCGTGCTGTTGCCGATCAGTAAAGGCGGGCTGGCCTCGACCATGTTGCTGTCACTGATCCTGTGCTGGAACGAGGCCTTCTGGTCGCTGAACCTGACCTCGTCCAATGCCGCGCCGCTGACCGCGCTGATCGCGTCCTACTCCAGCCCCGAAGGGCTGTTCTGGGCCAAGCTCTCGGCCGTTTCCACCCTCGCCTGCGCACCCATCCTGATATTCGGCTGGATCAGCCAGAAGCAATTGGTCCGTGGCCTGTCGTTCGGCGCCGTGAAATAACCGCCGAACCGAGAAGAACAACAGAGGATTCGAACATGGCAGATTTGAAAATCCACAACCTGAAGAAAGGCTTCGACGGCAACGAGATCATCAAGGGCATCGACCTGGATATCCGCGACCGTGAGTTCGTCGTCTTCGTCGGCCCGTCCGGTTGCGGGAAGTCCACCTTGCTGCGCCTGATCGCCGGGCTCGAAGAAGTCAGCAGCGGTCGGATCGAGCTCGATGGCCGTGACATCACCGACCTCAGCCCGGCCAAGCGTGACCTGGCCATGGTGTTCCAAACCTACGCGCTCTACCCGCACATGACGGTGCGCAAGAACATGTCCTTCGCCCTCGACCTGGCGGGTGCCGACAAGCAGGAAGTCGCGCGCAAGATCGAAGCCGCCGCCCGCACCCTGGAGCTGGAACCGCTGCTCGAACGCAAGCCACGGCAACTGTCCGGCGGCCAGCGCCAGCGCGTCGCCATCGGTCGCGCCATCGTGCGCAACCCCAAGGTGTTCCTCTTCGATGAGCCGCTGTCGAACCTCGACGCCGCACTGCGCGTGCAGATGCGTCTGGAGTTGTCGCGCCTGCACCAGGAGCTGCAGGCCACGATGATTTACGTCACCCACGATCAGGTCGAAGCCATGACCCTGGCCGACAAGGTCGTAGTGCTCAACGGCGGCCGGATCGAACAGGTCGGCTCCCCCATGGAGCTCTACCACCACCCCGCCAACCTGTTCGTCGCTGGTTTTCTCGGTACGCCGAAGATGGGCTTCCTCAAAGGGCGGGCCAGCCGGGTCGAAGCCAGCGGCTGCGAAGTCGAGCTCGACGCCGGCTGCCGGCTGTTCCTGCCGGTCAGCGGCGCCACATTGAAAGCGGGCGATCCGGTCACGCTTGGCATTCGCCCCGAACACCTCAACCGCGGCAGCGAAGGCAACTGCCAGCTAACGGTGAAGGCCGACGTCAGCGAGCGTTTGGGCAGCGACACCTATTGCCACGTCATCACTGGCAATGGCGAGCAACTGACCATGCGTATCCGCGGCGACTTCACCCCGCGCTATGGCGAGACCCTGGCGCTCACGCTCGACGCTGCGCACTGCCATCTGTTCGACAGCGACGGACAGGCCGTCGGCCAGCCGCTGCAACAGGTCGCCTGAACCCGCCCGGTCGCCGACAGGCACCGGCCCCTTTAATCGATTCGCTGACCCCTGGTCAGCGATATCGGCCCCGGCTTTCCTTTTCTCACGCCCAGCGAGGCCTGACATGAAGTTGAATCGACAGAACTTGGCACAGCTGCCCGCTTACGTGGCCCGCCCCACTTACGAACTAGCCGACGTCACGCCCGGCATCGCCCACATCGGTGTGGGCGGTTTCCACCGCGCGCATCAGGCCGCCTACACCGACGCGCTGATGAACACTGGCGAAGGGCTCGACTGGGGCATCTGCGGTATCGGCACGCGTGCCGACGAGGTCTCCATGCGCGATGCATTGGGCTCGCAGGACTATCTATATACGCTGGTCGAACTCGACGACCGCCCAGACACCGAAGTGCGTGTTATCGGCAGCATCCGCGACATGCTGCTGGTGACCCAGGACGGTTCCGAAGCAGTAGTCGCGAGGCTCGCTGACCCAGCCATACGCATCGTGTCCCTGACCATCACCGAAGGCGGCTATTGCCTGGACGACAGTACAGGCCAGTTCAACGCCGACCTGCCACACGTGCAGCACGATCTGCAGAACCCGCGCACCCCGATCAGCGTGTTTGGTCTGCTTTGCGCGGCGCTGGCCAAGCGCCGTGGTGCTGGCAGCCGGCCGTTCACGGTGATGTCATGCGACAACCTCCCCCACAACGGCGACGTCACCCGCAAGGCCACGCTGGCCTTCGCCAATCTGGTGGACGCCGAGCTGGCGCGCTGGATCGAGCAGAACGTCAGCTTCCCCAATGCCATGGTCGATCGCATCACGCCGATGACCAGCGTCGCCCACCGCGCCGACCTCAAGCGGCAGCATGGTATCGATGACGCTTGGCCCGTCGTCTGCGAACCCTTCGTGCAATGGGTGCTGGAAGACAAATTCGTCGCCGGCCGCCCGGCCTGGGAAAAGGTCGGCGTGCAGTTCACCAACGACGTTTCACCCTACGAGGAAATGAAGATCAAGCTGCTCAACGGCAGCCACCTCGCGCTGACTTACCTCGGTTTCCTGCGCGGCTATCGCTTCGTCCACGAGACCATGGCCGATCCGTTGTTCGTCAATTACATCCGCTGCTACATGGACGAGGACGTTACCCCGCAGCTCGCCGCCGTGCCGGGCATTGACCTGGCGCAGTACAAGCAGACGCTGATCGACCGTTTTTCCAACTGCGCCATCGCCGATCAACTGGAGCGCGTGTGCTCGGACGGCTCGTCCAAGTTTCCGAAGTTCACCGTTCCGACCATCAACCGCCTGATCGCTGACGGTGCCGCGCTGGACCGCGCCGCACTAGTGGTCGCCGCCTGGGCGCTGTATCTACGTGGCGTTGATGAAAATGGCGTGCAGTACCGCATTCCCGATCCGCGTGCGGATTTCTGCCAGTCGCTCGTCGAGGAAGATGCCGGCCTGGCCGAGCGCCTGCTCGGCCGGGAGGAAATCTTCGGCCCACAGATCCCACGTTCGGCAGCGTTCCGCGATGCGTTCGAGCGCAACCTGCTGCGCCTGCGCACGTTGGGCGTCAGCGCCACGCTCGAACTACTGTTGACGCAATGAGGTGACGGGCATGTTTCTCGGCATCGATTGCGGCACCCAGGGCACCAAGGCGTTGCTGCTCGACCCAGCGAGCGGTCGCGTGCTTGGCCAGGGCTCGGCGGCGCATACGCTCATCAGCGGCGCCAACGGCCGGCGCGAGCAGGACGTTACGCAATGGACGACCGCGTTTGTCACCGCTACGAAAGCCGCCCTGACCGAGGCCGGCGTGGACGGTCACGAGGTGCTGGGCATTGGTGTATCCGGGCAGCAACACGGGCTGGTCACGCTCGACCGCGACGGCCAGGTACTGCGCCCGGCCAAGCTCTGGTGTGACACGGAATCGGCTACGGAAAACGTCGCACTGCTCGACTGGCTGGGCGGTGAACAGGGATCGCTCGAGCGCCTTGGGGTCGTCATCGCGCCGGGTTATACCGTCTCGAAACTCTTGTGGATGAAGGCGCGGCACCCCGCGCTCTTCGAGCGGATTGCGCACGTCCTCCTGCCCCACGATTACCTGAATCATTGGCTCACCGGGCGGGCTTGCGCCGAGTACGGCGATGCGTCCGGCACCGGTTATTTCAACGTGCGCACGCGCGAATGGGATCTCGGCATCCTGCGCCTTATCGACCCGAGCGGTCGGCTGGAAGCCGCACTGCCGGAGCTGATCGAGCCGGACCACGCCGTTGGCCGCCTGCGCCCGGAGATCGCCGAGCAATTGGGGCTGAACCCCAACGCCATCGTCTCCAGCGGCGGCGGCGACAACATGATGGGCGCCATCGGAACCGGCAACATACGCCCCGGCGCCATCACCATGAGCCTCGGCACCTCCGGCACGCTGTACGCCTATTCCGACGCGCCGCGCATCAGCCCGCAGCCAGCGGTCGCCACTTTTTGCTCGTCCAGTGGCGGCTGGCTGCCGCTGATTTGCACCATGAACCTAACCAACGCCAACGCAGCGATCCGCGACCTGCTGCAGCTCGATCTCGAATCATTCAACACACTCATCGCGCAGGCGCCGATTGGCTGCGAGGGCATCAGCATGCTGCCTTTCCTCAACGGCGAGCGCGTCCCCGCCCTGCCCCAAGCCAGTGCCAGCCTGCACGGCCTGACCACGGAAAACCTCACCCGTGCGAACCTCTGCCGGGCCGTCGTCGAGGGCGTCACCTTCGGCCTGCGCTATGGCCTGGACCTACTGCGCGAAAGCGGCATCCGCAGCGAGCGCATCCAGCTGATCGGCGGCGGCGCGAAGAACCCGCTGTGGCGCCAGATCGTCGCCGACATCATGGAAACGCCGGTGGTCTGCACCACCCACAGCGAAGCCGCAGCCCTCGGCGGCGCGATCCAGGCGGCGTGGTGTCATGCGCGACAAAGCAATCCCATCGCGAGGCTAGAGGCAATCTGCTCACGGTGCGTGCGGGTCGATGAAGCAACAGCGGTCGAACCCCAGGCGGAATCGGTTCGGGCTTACGAACAGGCCTATCGGCGCTATCGACGGCTGGTCATCGATATCCATGGTCAGCGAACACCACCGGATCTAGTCACCGCGGTGCCATAGGAAACAACGCGGGAACGCTGCCAACACCCCCGAGCACACCCTCTTCGCGAGCAAGCTCGCTCCTACAGGGTTCTGCGCTGCCTGTAGGAGCGAGCTTGCTCACGAATGAGGCGACGGGTTACCCGGTGGTCGCGGATACGAACAGGCCTATCGGCGCTATCGGCAGCTGGTCATCGACATCCATGGTCAGCGAACGCCACCGGATCTAAGCACCGCGGTGCCATAGTGCACCAAGCGTGAACACTGCCAACACCGCCGAGTACACCCTCTTCGCGAGCAAGCTCGCTTGCTCGCGAACGGCTGCGCAGAACTCTTCATACCGATCCCAAAAAAGCGAAGCCACTCACGTGGCTTCGCTTCGAGCTGCCTGACACCAAACCACCTTAGCGGCTACGCAGCGCCTCGCGCGGCACGTACTTGCCCAGCTCGTGACGCGCGATGGCGACCCGATGCACCTCGTCCGGGCCGTCGGCCAGGCGCAGGGTGCGCTGCATCGCCCACCAGTGCGCCAGCGGGAAGTCTTCGGAAACACCGGCGCCACCGTGGATCTGGATGGCGCGGTCAATGACCTTCAGCGCGACGTTGGGCGCGACCACCTTGATCTGCGCGATCTCGCTGGCGGCGATCTTGTTGCCGACGGTATCCATCATGTACGCCGCGTTCAGCGTCAACAGGCGCGCCATGTTGATCTCGATGCGGCACTCAGCGATGTAATCGAAGTTGGCACCCAGGCGCGCCAGCGGCTTGCCGAACGCGGTACGGTTCACCGAACGCTCGCAGAGCAGCTTCAATGCACGCTCCGCTACACCTACCGAGCGCATGCAGTGGTGGATACGGCCCGGCCCTAGTCGACCTTGTGCGATCTCGAAACCGCGACCTTCGCCGAGAATCACGTTTTCGTATGGCACCCGGACGTTTTCCAGCAACACTTCCGCATGACCATGGGGCGCATCGTCGTAACCGAACACCGGCAGCGGGCGCAGCACCTTGAGGCCAGGCGCATCCATTGGCACGAGGATCATCGAATGCTGAGCATGGCGTGGTGCGTCCGGGTCGGTGAGGCCCATGAAGATCATCACCTTGCAACGTGGATCGCAGGCGCCTGATGTCCACCACTTGCGGCCGTTGATGACCCATTCATCGCCCTCACGCACGGCGCGGGCTTGCATGTTGGTGGCGTCTGACGAGGCCACACCCGGTTCGGTCATGCCAAAGGCCGAACGGATTTCCCCACGCAGCAGCGGCTCCAGCCACTGCTTCTTTTGTGCATCGCTGCCATAGCGCACCAGCACTTCCATGTTTCCGGTATCCGGCGCAGAGCAGTTGAAGGCTTCCGGGCCGATACCCGAGCTGCCCATGATCTCGGCGAGCGGTGCATATTCGGTATTGGTCAAGCCCGCGCCCAACTCCGACTCCGGCAGGAAAAGGTTCCACAGCCCCTCGGCTTTCGCTTTGGTCTTGAGCTCCTCGACCACGGCAGTGGGCTGCCAGCGATCGCCTTCATTGACCTGCTGATAGAACACCTTCTCGGCGGGATAAACGTGCGCATCCATGAACGCCTGGACGCGCTCACGTAGCTCTTGAACCTTGGGGGAATAGGCGAAATCCATGGCAACAACCTTCTGGAGGTAACGTTTTGTAGTTTTGAATGCTAGAGGACGCTTGGCGATTTATCGAAGCTATTTTCCTCGTGTATAAACATTCATCACCGATATATGATCGGCGAATTCCGATACACGCCAGAGAGCACAACAATGAACCTGAACAAGGTCGATCTGAATCTGTTCATCGTCTTCGATGCAATTTACACCGAGGCCAATCTGACCCGTGCGGGGCAGATCGTAGGCATCACCCAGCCCGCCGTGTCCAATGCCCTGGCGCGCCTGCGCGAAACCTTCAATGACCCGCTGTTTGTACGCACTGCGCAAGGCATGGTGCCTACCCCGATGGCGCAGAACATCATCGGCCCGGTAAGGAATGCGCTGCAGCTGTTGCGCGTATCGGTGCAGGAAAGCCGCACCTTCAACCCTGCCCAGGCCAACAAGACCTTCCGTATCAGCATGACCGATCTCACCGAGGCGGTAATGCTGCCCCCTTTGTTCCAACGCCTGCGTCGCCTGGCACCGCACGTGAAAATCGAGAGCATGCTCGCCAAGCGTCGCGAGACCACTAAGGAACTTGCCGCCGGGCGTCTGGACTTCGCCATGGACGCGCCGTTGAATACCGACCCGCAGGTGCGGCACGTCAAGCTGCTGGAAGATCGCTATATCTGCGCCATGCGCCGTGGCCATCCACTGGCGAAGGACAAGATCAGCCTGGACGAATACCTGGCGCTCTCGCACATTCACATTTCCAGCCGCCGAAGCGGGCTGGGCATGGTCGACCTGGCACTCGGCAAGATGGGCCAGCAACGCAAGATCGCCCTGCGTTCGCAGCATTACCTGATGGCCACCCAGGTAATCCAACAAACGGATATGGTCGTGACAGTACCCGAGCGATTCGCCCGCCGGCATGACTTGCACCAGGTCCCGTTGCCAGTCGATATCCCGCCGCTGGAAACACACATCTACTGGCACGAAAGCACTGATCAGGACCCGGCCAACCGCTGGATGCGCGAACAAATGATCGAAATCGCGCAACAGGTCACTGCAGCGCAGCAGGCAGACTGAAGCAAGCAGGACGGTAATCAGGCGCTTTCGCGCATTACTACTTCGAAACCTACGTCGATTCGCCGGGAAGCCGGCGATTCGCCACGCATCAGGCTGAGCAGCATCTGTGCCGACAGCTTGCCGATCTCGCCGCGAATGGTGCGCACCGTGGTCAATGCCGGGTGCATCCACGCCGCGGCTGGTAAGTCATTGAAGCCGGCAATCGCCAGCCGCTCTGGTACGGCGAGCTGCAGCTGGCGAGCGCGGAACAGCGCGCCGAGTGCCAGGTCGTCGTTATTGAAGAAGATCGCGTCGATTTCCGGATGCTGTGCAAGCAAACGATCGAGCAGCTCGGCGCCGAGACCGATCGACGAGACTTCCGGTGTCAGCAGCTCCAACGCTTCCTGGTAGCGAGACGCCTCGCGCATCACGCTGCGATACCCCTCGGCACGCTGTAGCGTGCGTGGGTCGAGCTGGGCGGCGGCAAAGGCAATATGCCGATAGCCGCGCTCCAGCAACTTGCGGGTCATGGCAGCCCCTGCGTCGTACTGTGAGAAACCGACGCAATATTCCTCGTCCGAATCGCCCAACTCCATCAGCGTGACGATGGGGCTGGTGTAACACCCCAACACCTCGCGCGCGGCGTCGCTGCGTTCGAATCCGGTGATCAGTAACCCTGCCGGCTGGTGCGCAAGATAAGCACGAAGCAAACGCTCGTCCTCATCGGGCCGGTAATGGCTAACGCCGATCATCAATTCGTAGCCAGCTGGCATCAGTACTTTCTGGATCGCCTCGACCATATCGACGAACACGGCGTTGGACAGCGACGGGATGATCACCGCCACAAGGTTCGAACGCGCACTGGCCAGACTGCGCGCCGCCGTATGCGGCACGTAGCCGAGCGTCTTTACTGCCGCCATGACCCGCTCGCGCAAGGCATCGGAGACCCGTTCGGGTTGCGACAGTGCACGCGAGGCAGACATTAACGAACAGCCAGCGCTGCGGGCCACGTCGGACAGGGTGACCCGTTCGAGCGAACGGCGGCGGCGAGAACTCATGGCACGATCCAGCGGCGAGGGGCGGAGATTCTACAGCGAGATGGCGCCCCCGAAGGGGCGCGGCGGCTTACTTCGGCGCCTTCTCGATCTCGGCCTGCACTTCTTTGAACAGCGGCTCACCGACGGTATCGATCACCGTCTGAATGGCCGGCTGGGCCTGTTCACGCATGCGCTGGATTTCCTCGGAGCTGACCTTGTTGATCTGCATACCCTGCTGCTCGATCTTGGCCAGCGCTTCGCGTGCTTCCGCGCGGGTGTCCTCGCGCTCGGAATCGCGCGATTTTTTAGCCGCGTCCATGATGATCTTCTGCTCGGTTTCGGAGAGGCCATCCCACCAGCGCTTCGATGCCGTAACGATCCAAGGGCTGTACACATGGTTGGTCACGCTGAGGTACTTCTGCACCTCGTAGAACTTGGACGAGAGGATGGTGTTGTAGGGATTCTCCTGCCCGTCGACCGCCTTGGTTTCCAGCGCGGTGAACAGCTCTGAGAATGGCAGCGGCACGGCGTTGGCACCCATTTGCTTGAAGGTGTCGATGAAGACCGGGTTAGGCATCACGCGCAATTTGATGCCGTTGAAATCTTCCATCTTCTCGACCGGGCGCACGTTGTTGGTCAGGTTGCGGAAGCCATTCTCCCAGTAGACGAGACCGACCAGACCCTTCGCTTCAAGCGCATCCATGACCTTTTGACCAACCGGACCATCGAGCACGTAGTCCGCCTGCTTCTCGCTCTCGAACAGGAAAGGCGTATCCCAGACGGCCATTTCCTTGGCGATACCGACGAGGGTCGCGGTAGAACCGACCATCATTTCCTGCGCGCCGCCCATCAGTGCGTTCTGCATCTGGTCATCCGAACCCAAACTGGCGGAACCAAACGTGCGCACTTTGAGCTTGCCGTCCGAAGCCTTGGCAATCTCCTCGGCAAACACCTTCGCTGCGCGCCCCTGGTTGCTGTCTTCGTTAAGGCCGTAACCGAAACGGATCATCCTTGGGCGGATATCGTCAGCGGCCTGTGCGGTCACGGCGGTGATGGCACTGCCGAGTGTGGTGGCAGCGAGGGCTGCGATGAGGAATTTCTTCATGCTGTCTTACCTCTTGTTGTTGTGGATGAATGAAGTGTTAGCGCACCCGGTTACCGCAGCCACTGCAGCGGCACGGTGATGATCGACGGCACAGCGATCAGCAGAAGCACGATGGCCATGTAGATGGCGAAGAACGGCATCACGCCACGCACTAACGTCTCCATGCGCAGCCGCCCTATCCCACCGACGACGTTGAGTACCGTACCGACTGGTGGCGTGATCAAGCCGATCGAGCCGATCAGCACGAACATCACCCCGAAGTACACCGGATCCACCCCGGCCTTGACCGCGATCGGTGCGAGCACCGGGCCGAGGATCAGGATGGTCGGTGTCAGGTCCAAGACCATGCCGATGGCAATCATTAGCAGCATGATCGCGAACATCAGCAGTTTCGGATCCTCAGCCAGCGGGCCGAGCATCGAGGCGATTTCGTCCGGCAGTTGAGCCAGCGTGATCATGTAGCCGGACACAATGGCCGCGGCGCAGAGAAACATGACTGATGCGGTGGTGCGGCTGGCGCGGGTGAGCACTTCGACCACACCCCGCCAAGCCAGCTCACGATAGAGCAGCGTCGACACCGCCAGCGCATACACCGCCGCGACAACGGCCGCTTCGGTCGGGGTGAACAGGCCGCCACGCAACCCGCCGACGATGATCACAGGCAGCATCAGTGCCGCAGCGCCATCGACCAGCGCTTTGCGTCGCTCGGCGCGGGTGGCCTTTTCTTGTGGGGGCTCTTCGATCTTGCGTGCAATGAGCGTCCAGGCGACGACCAGGCCGGCGCCCATGATCAGGCCGGGCACCATACCGGCCAGGAACAGCTGGCTGATCGAGGTATTGGTGACCACGCCATAGATGACGAAGGGCATCGACGGCGGAATGATCGGCGCGATGATGCCACCGGCTGCGACCAGACCCGACGAGGAACTCAACGGATAGCCACGCTCGCGCATCATCGGCAGCAACAGCGTCGCCAACGCCGCCGTATCGGCCAGTGCGGAACCGGACATGCTTGCCAGCAGCACGGATGCGGCGATAGCGACGTAACCCAGCCCACCGCGCTTATGGCCAAAGTAGGCTTGCGCCATAGCGATGATCCGCCGGGAAATGCCGCCGGCATTCATCAGCTCGCCAGCCAGAATGAAAAACGGCACGGCCAGTAGCGGGAAGCTGTCGGCGCCGGCCTGAAGGTTCTGCGCCAACAGTTGCACGTCCCAGAAATCCAGATACCACATCAACACCGCGCCCGTGAGGATCAGCGCGAATGCGATCGGCATGCCGAAGGCCATGAAGCCGAACAGCGATGACAAGAAGACGACGACAGTCATGTACGGTCCTCGTGGGCGTCTGCCCTTGTTGTTATGGGAAGGTCAGTCGGCCGTTACGTTGGCTGCTGCGACAGGCTGCGAAGGTGGTCGGCGCCAGACGTTGACCAACTGGATCAGCGCGAGCACTGCCAACGCGACCATGCTCGTGGCGACCGGAACCATCGCGACGGCCAGCGGATAGCCCACCACAGGGCTGTTGATCGTCCAGCCGAACTGCATCTGGTTCCAGCCGCCGAGCGCAGCCAGGCCACTGGCGACCGCGACCATGATCCAACTGATCGAATCCACCACGCGCCTGAATAGATTTGGAAAACGGTCGCGGATCATGCTGAAGGCCATGAGTTCGCCGCGTCGCATGCTGGAGGCCACGCCGACGAATACCAACCAGACGAAGGCCAGCCGCGACAGCTCTTCCGCACCCGTCCAGCCCGTACCGAAGGCGTAGCGCAGCACCACGCTGCTGAAGACCACTATGACCATGAAGGCAAGCAGCATGGCCATCATCCAGTCGGTGATGCGATCGAAGCTACGCGCCAATTTGCCTTCATAGATGGGCGGGCTGGTCAGCTCCGCACCTTTAGGCTCGGCAAGAGGTGCTTCGGTACGCGCTTCGGATTCGTGCCTGCCGCCGCCCTGGCCACCGTGCTGGCCGCCGCGCCTGTTAGCGCTATCAAGCGGAGCCGCGGATAGATCCTCGCGGGCGTTGATCGCCAGCCCACCACCCTGCTCCATCCATTGAACGATCTCGGCGAGCACCGTCTCGCGCGGCTGGCTTGCATCCACCACCAGCACGCCGGGTTCGCCAGCGGGCGTTTCCAGCGTGGCGAACTGGCTATCGACAAGCGAAATGGGCATGAAGTGACCGACCCGACCACCAACGCGTTGGACGGCTGTTTCGTAATCGATGGACAGGTGGGCAAACCGCAGGCCGGGCACCGCTTCCCGCAAGATTTCCCGATAGCTGCGCTTGAGCGCCGAACACGCTAGAACGAAGCCAACGTTATCGGCTACAGCACGCTTCATTTCGACGGCAAGCCGGCGCAGCCACTCGACGCGATCGGCATCGGATAACGGCGTGCCGGCCCGCATGCGCGCAACGTTTTCTTCAGGGTGAAAATGGTCGGCTTCGATGTGCCGAAAGCCCAGCGCATCGGCAACAGCATGGCTGGTTTCGGTCTTACCCGAACCGCTCACACCCATAACGACTAACGCTCGGTGGAAAGGTGCGCTGATGGAGTGGGAATCCACAGTCGATCTCCGGCGGCCTCGTGGTGCCGCATTGTGTTTGTGATCCGGATGGTAGCGCTAACATATCGCAGACTATAACTACCGTTCGTCGGGTTAGGAATCAGCGAAACACTCCAAGGCAGGCAGCCCCCGCTTCGGATCGTGGCGCCACACGACTACAATCGCGCGCCCTGAAAGGAGATCTGCAATGCCCAAAGCCATGGCCCGCCACATCCTCGTCAAGACTGAAGCGGAAGCCGCGCAGCTGAAGAAGCGCATCGCCGGTGGCGAGGCCTTCGATGTGCTGGCCAGAAAGCATTCGCTTTGCCCATCCGGTAAGAAAGGTGGCGATCTCGGCGAGGTTCGCCCCGGCCAGATGGTGCGAAGCATCGACCAGGTGATCTTCAAGAAGGCGTTGCGCGAGGTGCATGGCCCAGTCAAGAGCCAGTTTGGCTACCACCTGGTTCAGGTGTTCTACCGCGACTAGCGGTGCCCCCGACCAAAACGCTGAAGCTGCATCTCGCCCAGCCGGCTCAGAGTGCGTCGAAAGGCGAACGACAGGTAGCCGAGTGTGTAGAGCGCTCCCATGGGCACGTTGGCCTGCAGGTACAGCGGTACGCCGCGGTCGTAGCACTCATCCACCAAAGCAATGAACCGCCTGACGGCATCATCGTGTGCGGCCAGCTTGGGTAACTCACGATCACCCGCCTCCACCTGAGCAGCCGCATCCTCGGTACCACGGGCAATGCGGCCTTCGCGCTGCTGACTGCCTAATTGGGGTACCTCGCTGATCAAGATCGCAGCGTAGCGGTCGCAGAGCGCGATGAAGTCCAGGGCGGAGAACGGACGCTCGCAGAGGTCGGCGAACCGGCACCAGATCAGGTTGTCGCTACGCCGCACCACCGCAAGAGATCGCTGCCCGATTTGCGCTGGCTCATAGCTGATCGGCCCGCTCTCGAGCGCATCGAACACAGCAGCCAGCACGTTGCCCTCGTCCGAAACCCAGTACCTCTGCTCGGCCGCGCCGGGTCGCTCGCGATGGTCTGCACCACCATCGACATCCAGCACATCCATGTGCCGCTCGATGGCCTCGATCGCAGGTAGAAAGCGCGAGCGATTGAAGCCGTCCGCATATAGTCGGTTGGGTGGCTGGTTAGAAGTCGTAACGAGCGTGACGCCATGCTCGAACATGGCCTGGAAAAGACGGCCCAGAATGATCGCATCGCCAATGTCGTCGACGAAGAGTTCGTCGAAACACAGCACCCGCAGGTCGCGACCAAGCTCGGATGCCAGCGCTTGTAACGGGTCGCGCGTGCCATTGAGTTGGAACAGCCGTGCATGAACCCAGCGCATGAAATGATGAAAGTGCTGCCGTCGGGCCGGCACGCGCAGGCTTTGATAAAAGATGTCCATCAACCAGGTCTTGCCACGCCCCACCGGGCCCCACAGGTAAACGCCCCTTGCCCCGCTGTCGGTGTGGTGAAGCGCCTGATGGCATGCTTCGAGATGCTCGGCGGCGCACTGCTGAGCGGGGTCGCAGACATACCCGTCGCGAGCGATAGCCCGCCGATAACGTTCTAGGGGTGTCGCCTGTGTCATGGGCCACCGACCGGTCATGAGAGCCGGCCGATGGTAGCGCAAGCGCGGGACTTGAGACCTAGTGCTCGTGGGGCTTGCGGAAGCTGAGTGACGTGAACATGCCACGGACGCGGGCATCCGGGTCGTTGCTGGGCACGCTTGTTGACGCCCCGATCACGTTGAACTCGGCGTTGCGTACTGGCACGTTCGCCTTGCCCTCGGCATCGGTCGTCGCCACGACCCGGTCAGGATCGTTGATGTAATCGCCGATCAGCTCGATGCCTTCGGCCGGCTTGCCATCGAGCAACACCTGCACAGGCAACGCGTCGCCGATGCCCAGCGTGAGCGGGTCGACCTGCGGCACGATAACGAGGGCGAGCTTGTCTAGCGCTGGCAGCTTTGCCCCTTCGGCGAGCACTGCGAGGCTGTACTTGTAGTAATGCCCGGAATCAAGCGCACCATCGACTTTAGTTTCGCCAGCATTGATCCAGCGCTTGTCCGGCGCCTGGGTCCAGTAACCATTGTCCAGCGCGACGCTGATAACAGCGGGCGATTCCAGGGGTTGCAGCCGCGCACGGTCTTCTAATCGTTCGACGGTAACCGGTATACGGCCGCCGTGCCGGTCTGTCGCCCAGGCACCGGATATCTTGCTGGGATCGTAGGCATCGTCTTCGGCGCCGTGCCCATAGATTACTTCGAAATGGCCGCGCCGCTCCTCTGTCCACATGCCATGAGCCGCAGCTTGCCCCGCAACGATCACCGCGAGCAGCGCCGTGGCCGTCTTCATCATTTGTTTGTTCATGGTCGGTCCTTGTCGTAAAGAGGATTAAAGCTCGAGCGACAGGCTCAGGCTGAGGTTGCGCGGCTCGCCCGGCATGACCCACACATTGCTGTAGGAGCGCTCGTAGTAAGTGCGGTCGAAGGCGTTGTTGAGGTTCACGCCCAAAGTCAACTGCTTGGTGGCCTTGTAGCGGGCCAGCAGGTCGACCGTGGTGTAGGCCGGCAACTCGAAGCCGCTGTCCGCCACGTTTCCAGAGCGGTCTCCGACGTAATTGACTCCACCACCGAGTTCCAAGCCGCTCAGCGTGCCATCGAGGAACTCATACACCCCTAGCAGGCTGCCGCTGTGTTCAGGCACGTTGAGCAGGCGACTGCCGCGCTCCAGCGTATTGTCTTCGGTGACTTCCGCATCGACATAGGCATAGGCGCCGATCAGGCGGATCTCGTCAGTGACCTGCCCCGTCAGTTGCAGGTCGATACCGCGGCTGCGAACTTCCCCGGCAGCGACCTGATAGGCCGAATCGGTCGGGTCGGCGGTGAGCACGTTTTCCTTCGTAAGGTGGAAAGCGGCGACGGTCATGCCTAGCCGACCATCGAACAGGTCGAATTTGGCGCCGGCTTCGTAGCCAATTCCCTCCTCCGGGTCGAACGCTGTGCCGCTCCGGTCCGCCCCGCTGTTGGGCTTGAACGACTGCGATGCATTAGCGAACACCCCGACCGTCGGCGTGAGCTGATAGAGCGCGCCGATCCGCGGCGTGACCTTCTCATGCGTCTGCTCGGTGCGAACGCCGCTCACCTCGTTATCCAAGCGATGCTCGTAGTGGTCGTAACGAGCGCCGATGACGCCGTAAAGCTTCTCGGTGAAGCGCATCTGGTCCTGCAGGTTCAACGAGCGGGCATGCACCAGTTCGTGACGATTCGTACTGCGCGCCGGGTTGAATGCCGGGCGCGGCTGGCCATAGACCGGCTCGTAGATATCGATTTGCGATACCGGCGACGAACGCAGCAGGCGCTCGTTCTTGGCATAACGCTCGTACTCGGTGCCAATCAGGAGGTTGTGCTCGACGCCACCGGTATAGGCCAGGCCGCGCAGCTCGAGCTGGGTGATACTGTCCTGCCAGTCGAAGTCACGGTAGCGAAACTCGCGATTGAGCGTGCGTGCGTCGGAGGCCATGGAGCTCGCCTCGGTTGCGCCGCCGCTCAGGCGCCCTTGTTTGTAGTGGCTGGCCAGGCGAACGGTCCAGCTGGCGTTAAGGTCGTGTTCCAGCTCCGCCTGCAGCGTCTCGTTGTTGTTGTCGATGTCCCCGTCGCGCGGCTCGCCGAAAAAATCGGAACGCGAAACGCTTCCCAGGTGATCGTTCGGCGCTACCACGCCGCGGTCGAATACCTGGCTGTTGCGGATGACCTCAGCCTGGACGAGCAAGCGCGTCTCAGGGTTGAGCGCCCAGCTGAACGACGGCGCGAAGAATTGCCGCTCGCCGGAGCGGTAATCGCGGAAGCTGTTGCTGTCTTCCACCGCCAGATTCATGCGGTAGAGCATGGTGCCCTCGTCATCAAGCGGCGTGTTGACGTCCAGGCTGCTGCGATAGCGGTCCCAGCGCCCGGCGCTCAGGTCGATACGCGCGAACCGTTCATCCTGCGGTCGCTTGCTGACGATGTTGATCGTGCCACCCGGATCGCCACGGCCGTAGAGGCTGGATGCAGGCCCCTTGAGCACGTCGATGCGCTCGACGTTTGAGGCGTCCTGCGGGTTCATGTAGCCGCGGTTGACGCTAAAGCCATCCTTGTAGAACTCGGACGTCGTCAGTCCTCGGATGCTGTACTCATACATCGTCAGGCCGCCGAAGTCGTTCTGCCTGGCAACGCCGCCGGCGTAATCCAGTGCCTTTTCAATACGAGGGGTATCGAGATCCCCTAGAACCGTCGCCGGCACGACAGCGACCGCCTGTGGAATTTCCTCCAGCGGAGTGTCCGTCTTGGTCGCGCTGCCGGTGCGGCGAGTACGGTAGCCCTCCGGCTCGCTGGACGCCTCGTCAGCAGTGATGACCACCTCGTCCAGCACTGCTGCCCCGTCCTGCGCCCAAGTCGGCAGCGCCATCCATCCCGCCACTGCCGCGGCGCCCATCCACCCTGCTGATAGCTTGTTGCTCATAATGCGTCCAATACAAATGTTATACCGTAACATTTGAACGAAGCGGCCCTGGACTGTCAAGGCAGGTGAGGCAAGGTTCGGTCGGTAGGTTCGAAACAGCGTGCAGGTTACTCAGTTGTCGGATGTCCGGACCGAACGCGTCATGCTTATCATCGCCTCGAGCCCGACCGCTCTAGGGTCCCGTCCGTTATCCACAGAACCTGTGGATAAGACTGTGAGCAAAACTTGGATGACTGCCTCAAAGGCCCAGCCGACGCGGCCTTGCAACAGATCGGACATTTTTTATACGTTGCTTAATAGTTATTTAAAATCAGTAACTTACAAGATACCAAAGGTCTTCGACTCGCCTAGCTCATGGCAAGGCACGACGCTGCGCCGATTATGTGCATAACAATTCTTGTCAACCATTTTTTAAGAAAAAAAGGCAGCTATAGCGCTGGACAAATATCACTTTTTGCCCTGGTGGATGGCTCGTTGCCACTACCGCTTGTACGGAAGACGTTGGGGTTTACCCGTCGCAGCCCGTACAATGCGCGGCTCTATGCAGCAGACGTCCGATACACATGCCAGACAACCGGCATGGGTTCCGTTTCGCTATGTCCGCTGACTGGCAGCCCGAAGCACCCTTTCGATAGCCTGGCCCTCGGAACAGCCCACGCGTCATCACTTACCTCTGATACCCGCGAGTAACACTCTTGATTTCAACCGCTAATATCACCATGCAGTTTGGCCCCAAGCCGCTGTTCGAAAACGTTTCCGTCAAGTTCGGCAACGGCAATCGCTACGGCCTAATCGGCGCCAACGGCTGTGGCAAGTCGACCTTCATGAAGATTCTCGGCGGCGAACTGGAGCCGACCACGGGCCAGGTCATGCTTGAGCCGAACGTACGCCTGGGCAAGCTACGCCAGGATCAGTTCGCTTATGAAGAATTCAGCGTCATCGATACCGTGATCATGGGCCACGAGGCGCTTTGGAAGGTGAAAGCCGAGCGCGAGCGCATCTACTCCCTGCCCGAGATGAGCGAGGAAGACGGCATGGCCGTCGCGGAATTGGAGACCGAGTTCGCCGAGATGGACGGCTATACCGCCGAATCACGCGCCGGTGAGTTGTTGCTAGGCCTCGGCATTCCACTGGAGCAGCATTTCGGCCCGATGAGCGAAGTCGCACCCGGCTGGAAGCTACGCGTGTTGCTCGCCCAGGCGCTGTTCTCCGACCCTGAAGTGCTGCTGCTCGACGAGCCGACTAACCACCTGGATATCAACACTATTCGCTGGTTGGAAAGCGTTCTGGTTGCTCGCAACAGCACCATGATCATCATTTCCCACGACCGCCACTTTCTGAATAGCGTCTGTACCCATATGGCGGACCTGGATTACGGCGAGCTGCGCCTGTTCCCGGGCAACTACGATGAGTACATGACTGCCGCGACCCAGGCCCGTGAGCGCCTGCTGTCAGACAATGCCAAGAAAAAGGCGCAAATCGCCGAATTGCAGACGTTCGTCAGCCGCTTCTCGGCCAACGCCTCCAAGGCCAAGCAGGCCACCAGCCGGGCGAAGCAGATCGACAAGATCCAGCTGGAGGAAGTCAAGCCGTCCAGCCGCGTCAGCCCGTTCATTCGTTTCGAACAGACCAAGAAGCTGCATCGTCAAGCGGTGACGCTGGAAAATGTCAGCCAGGGCTATGACGGTGTCGAGCTGTTCAAGCGCCTCGGCCTGCAAATCGAGGCCGGAGAGCGCGTCGCCATCATCGGCCCCAACGGCATCGGCAAAACCACCCTGCTGCGCACCCTGGTCGGCGAAATGCCAGCCATGAGCGGTGAAGTGAAATGGACCGAAAGCGCCGAGGTCGGCTATTTCGCCCAGGACCATGCTGAAGACTTCGAAGCAGACATGACCCTGTTCGACTGGATGGCGCAGTGGACCAAGGGCGGCGAGCAACTGGTGCGTGGCACGCTGGGCCGCATGCTGTTTTCCAACGATGACATCGGCAAGTCGGTGAAGGTGATTTCGGGTGGCGAACAGGGCCGCATGCTGTTCGGCAAGCTGATCCTGCAGAAGCCCAACGTCCTGGTCATGGACGAACCCACCAACCACCTGGACATGGAATCGATCGAGGCGCTGAACCTGGCGCTGGAGAACTATCCGGGCACGCTGATCTTCGTCAGCCATGACCGTGAGTTCGTCAGCTCACTGGCCACGCGTATCATCGAGCTGTCGGAAAACGGCGTCACCGACTTCTCCGGCACCTATGACGATTACCTGCGCAGCCTGGGCCTGATCTGACGGCTTCGGCTCACCCTTGCAGTGCCTGGGTCACCAGGCGCTGCAAGTCATCGAAGAAAAACGGCTTCTGCAGGGTCGGGATCGCCGCATAACGCGGATCCATCCCGACCTTCCCATAACCGGTTGCGAAAATCAGCGGGACGCCACGCTCGATCAGCCGCTCGGCGATGGGGAAGCTGTTGATCCCGTCCAGATTCACATCGAGCAAGGCCAGGTCGAACTCATCCTGCTCAGCGGCTTGCATGGCCTCATCGAACTGTGCAACCAAACGGACCGAGCCGCAGCCGATGTCTTGCAGCATGTCCTCGATCAGCATGCCGACCAGCGCCTCGTCCTCGATGACCAGTACCCGCGCGCCTCTTACCGTCATGGCAATGGGACCTCCATGTCGCAGACGAGCCCATCCGCAAGAAACGCCAGCCGTACTTGAGCGTTCAATTCCCCTGCAAGGCCCCGCTCGAGCAGGCGCGAGCCGAAACCTTTGCGCTCTGGCGGCCGGACCGGCGGGCCGCCCTGCTCTTCCCAACGCAGCTTGAGCAGCGCGACGGGGTGCGCTGCGGCGACTTGCCATGCCAAGTGCACGACGCCGCGCTCGCTCGACAGCGCACCGTATTTGCCTGCATTGGTACACAGTTCATGCAGCGCCATGGCCAGCGCCAGCGCCGCCTTCGGACGCAGGCGCAGCGCAGGGCCGTGGACAACGAAGCGTTGCCGTCCCACAAGCTGAAACGGTGCGGTTGCCTGGGCGACAACGTCGCGCAGGTCCGCGCTCTCCCAATTTTCACGCGACAGCACATCATGCGCCTTCGACAGCGCGATCAGCCGCCCTTCGAACCAGCGGTAACTCTCGTTGCCGGCGTCGCGCCGAAAGCTCTGCGAAGCGATTGATTGCACGGTCGCGAGCGTGTTCTTGACCCGATGATTGAGTTCGTTGAGCAGCAATAGGCGGTGGTCCTCGGCAACCTTGCGCTCGGTGATGTCGACCATCATGTTGACGGCCCCGACCACCTCACCGGCGTGGTTGCGAAGCGAGGCGGGATAGCCCAGGAACGGGATGCGACTGCCATCGGGACGCTCGGCCAGCGCCTCGATTCCATGAAAGGAGCAGTCCTGCGCCAGCGCTACGGCCATCGGGCAGGTGCCCGGCTCGATGAGCGTGCCGTCCGGGCGATACAGCCGCCAGATCACGCTCCACTCGTCCACACCGATCTGTGGCACTCGCCCAGCCAGCTCCACGCACGCCTGGTTGTAGTAAGTCAGCACGCCCCTGGCGTCCGTGGTGTAGACAGCCGTGGGCAGCGCATCGAGCAGGTTGCGAAGGCGCAACTCGGCTTCCAGATGAGCGTTTTCCAGCCGTTTGCGTTCGGTAATGTCATGCGTGATCGCAAGCTGCACGAAGCGCCCTTTTGCACCGACATCCTCGCTGGGCATGAACATGGGTACGGCATGCGTCTCCATGTGCCGACGGTTGCCTTCAAGGCTGATGAGGTCGAATTCCCAGCTGAGCTTCTCGCCTTCGCACACTCGGCGATGGAGCTCGATCCATCGCTCGCGGTGTTCCGGAACGATCAGGTCGAAGACGCAGGCGCCCTCGACCGCACCTGCGAGCGAGGCCTCGACCATGCGCAAGCCTGCCGGGTTCATCTGCAGCAAGGTGCCGTCGCGGTCGACGATTTTCACGCATTCAGGCGTGTTGTCGACGATCGCCCGCAGCCATTCAACCTGACGCTGCTCGTCGCTGCCCGGCGGTTCGCTCGCGTGGAAACAGAGAATCGCACCCGTTATCTGCCCCGTATCGCTACGCACCGCGTCGATGTTGGCGCGCATGGTCGCGGCGGTGCCATCGGCTCGTTCGATTACCAGCGGTACGTCCACAGCGCTGTGTCCGCTGCAGATCGGGTCGGCCAACGGCGTGTCGGCGAAGGGGACGAGGTGTCCGCTGGCGTCCAGGATGCGCAGCCGGCCCTGGCTGGCCAGGCCGCCGCCACAGAGCCGGTCGGCCTGGCGGTTGTAGCGCTGCACGGCGCCGTCGGCGTCGAGCGTACAAACAGCCATGGGGAGGATGTCGAGCGTTGGGTCGTCGAACGGCGACGGACCTGCGAGGGGGTCGATAGCGGGACGTGTACCCGATAGGTCTGCAATCTGCATCGGAACCTTGTTCGCGAGTGTGTTCAGCCAGTGTCGGCGGCGTAAGCCGCTGGCCAGTCTACCCAACCGAGGGATGTGGCGCGCTCAAACGAGTCGTCAATCGTCGGACGGGAGACAGATCTCTGTGGATTTTTGCAGAAGCGGTATGCATCCAGCCGCATTGATATGGGTAATTTTCCACTCTAGGCTCAAGCCATCATCGACTTGCCTTCCAATAACAACAATCGCTAGGACTCGCCATGACCCAGTCAAGTGCCATCCCAACAGTCAAACTCCTGATCGGCGGTGAGCTGGTCGAATCCTCGACGCAAGAGTGGCGCGACATCGTCAACCCGGCCACTCAAGAGGTGCTGGCGCGCGTACCCTTCGCCACCGAAACGGAAATGAACGCCGCCGTCGCCAGTGCCAAGGAAGCCTTCAAAACGTGGCGCAAGACGCCTATCGGCGCGCGCTCGCGGATCTTCCTCAAGTACCAGCAGCTGATCCGCGAAAACATGAAGGAGCTCGCCGCCATCCTCACTGCCGAACAGGGCAAGACCCTGCCAGACGCAGAAGGCGATGTGTTTCGCGGTCTCGAAGTGGTGGAGCACGCCGCCGGCATCGGCAACCTGCAGCTTGGCGAGCTGGCCAATAACGTCGCCACCGGCGTCGACACCTATACCCTGCTGCAGCCGCTGGGCGTTTGCGCCGGCATCACCCCGTTCAACTTCCCGGCGATGATCCCGCTGTGGATGTTCCCGATGGCCATCGCCACCGGCAACACCTTCGTACTAAAGCCATCCGAGCAGGACCCCATGGTCACCATGCGTCTGGCCGAGCTGGCGCTGGAAGCGGGCGTGCCACCGGGCGTACTGAACGTCATCCATGGCGGCGCCGATGCGGTAAACCTGATCTGCGATCACCCGGACATAAAAGCCGTCTCCTTCGTCGGCTCGACCAAGGTCGGCACCCACGTCTACAACCGCGCCTCCCAGGCCGGTAAGCGTGTGCAGTGCATGATGGGGGCCAAGAATCACGGCATCATCCTGCCCGACGCTCACAAGGAGCAGACGCTCAACAACCTCGTTGGCGCTGCATTCGGTGCGGCCGGTCAGCGCTGCATGGCGCTGTCAGTGCTGATATTGGTGGGCGAAGCTCAGAGCTGGCTGCCAGATCTGGTCGCTAAAGCCAAAACACTGAAAGTGAACGCGGGCGCTGAAAGCGGGACCGACGTCGGCCCCGTGGTGTCCTGCGCGGCGCTTGATCGCATCAGCTCGCTGATCGAGCGCGGCGTGTCCGAAGGTGCAGAGCTGGTCCTCGACGGGCGCAATCCACAGGTGGCGGGCTTCGAGAAGGGCAATTTCGTCGGCCCGACCATCTTCTCCGGGGTCAAGCCGGACATGACCATTTACCGCGAGGAAATCTTCGGGCCGGTGCTCTGCGTGATGCAGGTCGACACGCTGGATGAAGCCATCGAACTGATCAATGCCAACCCCAACGGCAACGGCACCGCCCTCTTCACCCGTTCCGGCGCCGCCGCCCGGCATTTCCAGGAAGAGATCGACGTTGGCCAGGTCGGCATCAACGTACCGATCCCGGTACCGGTGCCCATGTTCTCCTTTACCGGCTCACGCGCTTCAAAGCTCGGCGACCTCGGCCCGTATGGCAAGCAGGTGGTGCAGTTCTACACTCAGACCAAGACGGTGACCCAGCGCTGGTTCGACGAAAGCGAAGTCGGCGGCCCGGTGAACACCACGATCAACCTCAAGTAATTGGATCGGCGCTGGCTTTTGCTTGGCGCCGTTTCAGCCGTCAATCAGAACAAGAAGGAAACGGCCATGCATATTGGATTTCTAGGGCTCGGCAACATGGGCGGGCCGATGGCGCGCAACCTGCTCAAAGCCGGCCATCAGGTCACTGTATTCGATCTCTCCGCGGCTGCGGTGTCGGGTCTGGTCGAAGCCGGTGCCAAGCAGACCACCTCGCCTGCGGCAGTCGCAAGCGCTGGCGTCGAGGCCATCATCACCATGCTGCCCGCTGCTGCGCACGTGAAGCAGGTGTACCTCGGCGAGGACGGGCTTCTCGCCAATGTCCCCTCCGGCGTGCTGCTGATCGATTCGTCCACCATCGACCCGATGTCCGCGCGGGAAGTCGCGGCCGCGGCCGCAGAGAACGGCAATCCGATGCTCGACGCACCGGTGTCCGGTGGCACGGTCGGCGCTGCCGCCGGCACCCTGACCTTCATGGTCGGCGGCAGTGAGGCGGATTTTCAAAAAGCCCAACCGATCCTCGCCGCCATGGGCAAAAACATCGTCCATTGCGGCGATACCGGCAACGGTCAGGTGGCCAAGGTCGCCAACAACATGCTGCTTGGCATCTCGATGATTGGCGTTGCAGAGGCCATGTCCCTCGGCGTCGCGCTGGGGATGGATGCCAAGGTGTTGGCCGGCATCATCAATTCGTCGAGCGGCCGTTGCTGGGCCTCGGAGATCAACAATCCCTTCCCAGGCGTGCTGGAAAATGGCCCTGCATCGCGGGGCTACAGTGGCGGCTTCGGCACCGATCTGATGCTCAAGGACCTCGGCCTTGCCAGCGAGGCAGCCAAACAGGTGCGCCAGCCAGTTATCCTCGGTGGTCTCGCGCAGCAGCTCTACCAAGCCTTCAGCATGCAGGGCCATGGCGGGCTGGACTTCTCCGCGATCATCAAACTCTACCGCCAAGAGGACGAGACATGACCCAGGCAGAAGCACCGGTACTGATTGAATTCCGTAACCGCGTCGGCTATCTCACCCTCAACCGCCCGGCCGGCCTGAATGCCGTCACCCTGGACATGGTGCGCGTGCTGCACCGCCAGTTGAAGGATTGGGCAGACGACCAAGATGTGGTCGCCGTGGTGTTGCGCGGCGCTGGCGAGAAAGCCTTCTGTGCAGGCGGCGACATCCGTTCGCTGTATGACAGCTACCAGAACGGCGACAACCTGCACCGTGATTTCTTCGAAGAGGAATACGCGCTTGACCAGTACATCCACGCCTACACCAAGCCACTTCTGGCGTTGATGAATGGCTTCGTGCTGGGTGGCGGTATGGGGCTGGTTCAGGGCGCGTCGCTGCGGGTTATTTCCGAGCGCACCCGGATGGGGATGCCAGAGGTCGGCATTGGCTACTTTCCCGATGTGGGCGGCAGCTATTTCCTGTCGCGTCTGCCTAACCACCTCGGCTTCTACATGGGCCTGACCGGCCACCATGTGGGCTCTGCCGATTCGCTATTTGCGGGCCTGGCCGACTATTGCCTGCCGCATGAGCAGTTCGCCGAACTGGAGCGCCGTCTCGACGAGCAGGACTGGTCCATGCCGCCGCTGCAGGCACTGACCAACCTGCTGGTATCCATGGGCAGCCCTGAGCTGCCCGATGCGCCGTTCAAGACGCTCGCGCCCGCCATCGACGAACACTTCTCACATGACAACGTCGCCGCCATTCGCCAATCCCTCGCCAGCGAAACCCGCGCCGAGTACCGAGACTGGGCTGCCGAGACATTGAAAACCATGGACAGCCGCTCGCCGCTATCGATGAGTGTGACCCTGGAAATGCTCCGCCGTGGTCGGAACGCGTCGCTGGCCGAATGCTTCGCCATGGAACTGCACCTGGACCGCCAGTGGTTCGACGAAGGCGACATCATCGAGGGCGTGCGTGCGCTCATCGTCGACAAGGACAAGAATCCCCGCTGGAACCCGCCTACGCTGGATGAAGTGGCGCCCGCGCGCGTGGCGGCTTTCTTCGACGGCGTCTGATAGGAACTGCTATGCAAGACATCGAACTGAGCGAAGAACAACGGATGATCCGCGAAATGGCGCGCGACTTCGCCCGCGCCGAAATCGCGCCCAAGGCGGAAGCCTGGGAGCAGGCAGCCTGGATCGGTGACGACACCGTGACCCAACTGGGCGAGCTCGGTCTGCTGGGCATGATCGTGCCCGAGCAATGGGGCGGCACCTACATTGACTACGTCGCCTACGCCCTGGCCGTCGAGGAAATTTCCGCAGGCGATGGCGCCATCGGCGCGCTGATGAGCATTCACAGCTCGGTCGGCTGCGGTCCGATCCTCAAATACGGCACGCCGGAGCAGCAGGATGAGTGGCTGCCGGATCTGGCGGCTGGCCGTGCCATCGGCTGCTTCGCCCTGACCGAACCCCAGGCCGGCTCCGAGGCGCACAACCTGCGCACCCGCGCCGTGCTGGAAAACGGGGAATGGGTGATCAACGGCGCCAAGCAATTCGTCAGCAACGGCAAGCGCGCCAAGATCGCGATCGTCTTCGCCGTCACCGATCCGGAGCTGGGCAAAAAGGGACTTTCAGCGTTCCTGGTGCCCACCGACAACCCCGGTTTCGTCGTCGACCGGATGGAAAAGAAGATGGGCATCAAAGCCTCGGATACTTGCGGCGTCACCCTGCGTGATTGCCGCATTCCTGAGGCCAACCTGCTCGGCCCGCGCGGCAAAGGACTGGCTATCGCCCTGTCGAATCTCGAAGGCGGGCGTATCGGAATCGGCGCGCAGGCGTTGGGCATCGCCCGCGCCGCGTTCGAGGCGGCACTGGGTTACGCCCGCGAGCGAATCCAGTTCGACAAGCCGATCATCGAGCACCAGAGCGTGGCCAACATGCTTGCGGACATGCACACCCGTATCAACGCGGCGCGTCTGCTGATCCTGCATGCCGCGCGCCTGCGCAGCGCCAATCTGCCGTGCCTGTCCGAGGCTTCCCAGGCCAAGCTGTTCGCGTCCGAAGTTGCCGAGTACGTCTGCTCAAAAGCGATGCAGATCCATGGCGGCTACGGCTATCTCGAGGATTACCCGGTCGAGCGCTACTACCGTGACGCGCGGATCACGCAGATCTACGAAGGCACCAGCGAGATTCAGCGGCTGTTGATTGCGCGTGAGTTGAATAATTACGGACTCTGATCGCAGTCCAAGTGGGCGTTACCGAAAAGGATCGCCAGCAAGCTGGCTCTTACGGAATGCACGATCCCTGCTTTGTAGGAGCCAGCTTGCTGGCGATCAAGCGCTAACCCAAACAGTAGAGAAGGACCACCTCGAAGCAGTATTCCGAACGGCCGATGGCGGCGGCGCGAGCCGCCATCCAACAACAATAAAAAGGATACGAAGATGCTCAAAGGTACGATGCAGCAGACCCCGCTGATGATCAGCGGCATCCTCACCCACGCCGCCCTCGCCCATGGCGACCGTGAAATCGTGTCGCGGCTGGTGGACGAACCCCTTTGGCGCTACGACTACGCGGGACTGGCCAAACGTGCCGGCCAAGCCGCCTCGATGCTGCGCAGCCTGGGCGTCAAATCCGGCGACTTGGTCTCGTCCATGGCCTGGAATACCCATCGTCACTTCGAACTCTTCTTTGCCGTACCGGGCATCGGCGCCGTGCTGCACACCGCCAATCCGCGGCTGTCGGACGACCAGATCATCTACACCCTGAACCACGCCGGCAGCGGCGTACTGCTGTTCGATCGCAGCTTCCTGGCTGTCGTCGAGCGGGTTCGGCCCCGGCTGGAGCACATCCGCACTTACATCATGCTGTCGGATGCCGAACGCACCGAGCCGGGCGAAGTGGGCGCATTGAGCTACGAAACCCTTATCGAGCGAGCAGATCCGCTCACCGACTGGCCGCAGTTCGACGAGCACGCCGGCGCCATGCTCTGTTACACCTCCGGTACCACCGGCAATCCGAAGGGTGTGGTCTACAGCCACCGTTCCGTCGTGTTGCACGCCATGGCCGCGGGCCTCACCGGCGCCTTCGGCTTTTCGGCATTCGATTGCATCATGCCCTGCTCCTCGCTCTACCACGCGGCCGCCTGGGGCGTGCCGTTTACCGCCGCGATCAATGGCTGCAAGTTCGTCCTGGCGTGCGACAAGATGGATGGCGCCAGCCTGCAGGAGCTGATCCAAAACGAAGGCGTCACCTTCTCCGGCGGCGTGCCGACGATCTGGACGATGTACCTCAACCATCTGGAGCGCACCGGCGAGGATACCGGCCAGCTCAAGTGCCTGGTGATCGCGGGCTCAGCCGTGCCCAGGGCACTGGCCGAGAAGTTCGAGACGAAATACGGCGTCAGCGTCCGCCAGCTCTGGGGCATGACCGAAACCAGCCCGCTCGGCGTCGTCGCCACCCCGACGCCCAAGCTGGCTGCCCTGGGCGAAGCCGCTACCAACGAGGCCATCTGGACGCGCCAGGGCCGCCTGCAATTTGGCATCGAGCTGAAGATCGTCGACGAAGCGGGCAATGAGCTGCCGCACGACGGCGTCAGTTCCGGCGCGCTTCTAGTACGCGGCCCGTGGACGGTCGAGCGCTACTTCCGCAGCGACGCCAGCGCGCTGGACAAGGATGGTTGGTTCGACACCGGGGATATCGCGACCCTCGACCCGAACGGCTACATGCGTATCACCGACCGCAGCAAGGACGTGATCAAGTCCGGCGGTGAGTGGATCAGCTCGATCGACATCGAAAACATCGCCGTCGGCTGCCCAGGCGTGCGCATCGCCGCGGTGGTTGGCGTGGCCCACGCCAAATGGGAAGAGCGCCCGATTCTCATCATCGAAGCGCACGATGATGCCGAGGTCTGCGCCGAAACGGTCCTCACGTTCCTGGAATCGCAGATCGTCAAATGGTGGATGCCCGATGCCGTGATCTTCGACAGCGTTCCGCTAACCGCCACCGGCAAGATCGACAAGAAGACCCTGCGCGACCGCTACCGCGACCACCTGATCGAGCAGGAGGAAAGCGCGGCGGATGCGGCGGGCATGTGACTGGGGCCAGACCGAGCGCCCCCCGTTGAGCACCAAGCTGTTTGCGCTTTGACCCGGTTCCCTTAAGGCACTGCAACACTTGCCGCATCGTGCGGCGGCTCTAGCACGACGCGGCTGGGAGCAAGTGCAGAACGGCGAGGCGTTCTGCTGCGACCGCTGACGCTTTCTGTGAACGTTCATGCCGTATCTCGCAGCGGCTTCAGCACGGCGCGGCGCCGGGACCGATCGTTAGGATGGCTAGGTGGTGATTTCTTATTACGCTTCGGTCCACCGGCGCGAGGAGCGAGCATGCGCACGGCAATCGGCAGCGCATAGTTCGACGTTTGGCTTCCGCCACGGCACCGCAGCGTGATCTTCCAGTCATGACTCGCTGACTAGCCCGGTCGGATCGCAGCCAAATGAGCCTAACCGCTCAACATAAACACAAATAAGGAGCGCCCCATGCCGACCGCCACCGCTACACCCCGCCAGGGCCCGCTGCTCGGACTGCGCGTGTTGGAATTCGCCAGCATCGGCCCCGGCCCGCATTGCGCAATGCTGCTGGCCGATCTCGGCGCCGAAGTGATCCGCATCGAGCGCGAGGGTGGCAATGGTTGGCCCAATCCGGTCGCGGATCGTGGTCGCAAGCGCATGACGCTGAATATCCGCACCGCTGCCGGACGCGAGCGCTGCCTAGCCCTGGCGGAGGGTGCCGACGTACTGATCGAAGGCATGCGACCCGGCGTGATGGAACGCCTCGGCCTCGGGCCGGAACAGGTCCATGCGCGCAATCCGCGGCTGGTCTACGGCCGGATGACCGGCTGGGGCCAGACCGGACCCTTGGCCCAGAGTGCCGGGCACGACATCAACTACATCGCGCTGACCGGCGCCCTCGCCGCCATTGGAGGTCGTGAAGGCCCGGCGATTCCGCCGCTCAACCTGGTGGGCGATTTCGGCGGCGGCTCGTTGTATCTGGCGTTCGGCATCATGGCCGCACTGTGGGAGCGTGAGCGCTCAGGTTTGGGCCAGGTGGTCGATGCCGCCATCGTCGACGGCGTGTCGTCGATGATGACCTTCTTCGCCGGGCTGCTGCCCAGCGGTACCATTTCGCTGGAGCGCGACCGCAACCTGCTCTCCGGCGCCGCGCCGCATTACCGCTGCTACACCTGTGCCGACGGACGCGACATCGCCATCGGGCCACTGGAGCCACAGTTTCTTGCCGAGCTGATGCAGCGAATCGGCGCCTCAGAGAGCCTGCTAGAAAGCTGCGCCAATCCTGACCATTGGCAGGCACAAAGCGAACAGCTCGCCACCCTCTTCGCCAGCCGAACCCAGGCCCAGTGGTGCGAACTGCTCGAAGGCACCGATGCCTGCTTTGCCCCGGTCCTCACCTTGGAAGAAGCCGCTGCGCATCCGCACATGCAGCAACGTGGCGTATACCACGCAATCGACGGCGCTCTCCACGCCGCCCCCGCGCCGCGATTCTCCCGCACCCCCGGCAATATTCGCCCGTCGTTCAACGCCGACGGTTGGGACTAAAGCTGCCCAAAGGCGCCGGCGTCGGCGATCTGAAACCGCCACCCGGGTCGCAGCCAGAGGCAGCTCCTACATAAAGCACCGCGCACTCGCCTGTAGGAGCAGGTTCTACCTGCGACCTGGCGCGCGCACGCCGCCCAGTCGCAGCCTAAGGCTGCTACTACAAAAGCACCGCAGCCGCCTGTAGGAGCAGGTTCTACCAGCGACCCGCGCACCCGCACGCCACCCCAGTCGCAGCCAGAGGCAGCTCCTACAAAAGCCCACCGAAGCCCCTGTAGGAGCAGGTTCTACCTGCGACCCCCGCGCACCCGTGCATCACCCCGGTCGCAGCCAGAGGCAGCTCCTACAAAAGCCCACCGAAGCCCCTGTAGGAGCAGGTTCTACCTGCGACCCCCGCGCACCCGTGCATCACCCCGGTCGCAGCCAGAGGCGGCTCCTACAAAAGCACACCGCAGCCCGCCTGTAGGAGCAGGTTCTACCTGCGACCCGCGCACCCGCACGCCACCCCGATCGCCACACGCCGCTGCTATTGAAGCGCATCGAGCACGCCTGGGTTGGCTACTTCGCACGCCTCTCCCCGAAAGAACGCCGCCACGTTGGCGAAGGCGTCGCCGAAGTAAAGTTCGTAACCCTGCCGCTCCACATATCCGAGATGCGGCGTGCACAGCACCCTGGGATGGCGCAGCAAGGGATGTTCCGGGCCGGTAACGGGCTCGTCTTCGAACACGTCCAGCGCCGCGTAGCCGGGCCGTCCGGCGTCCAGCGCGGCGAGCAAGGCGCCGGGCGCAATAAGGTCTGCGCGGCTGATATTGACCAGCAACGCAGAGGGCTTCATCCGTGCGAGATCCGCAGCAGTGACGATGTGCCGGGTCGCCTCGACCAGTCGCAGGTTCAGGCTCAGCACATCCACCTCGGCAAAGAATGCTTCGCGGCTTGCTGCTGCGCGATGGCCGTCACGCTCCGCTGCTTGTCGCGACCCCTCGCTACCCCAGACCAACACTGGCATTTCGAACGCCTGTGCATAACGGGCCAGGCGCTGGCCGATCTTGCCGTAGCCCCAAATGCCCAGCGTCTGACCATACAACCGGTCACCTAGATTCACCTGCCACTGCCCGGCGTACAGCGCCTGCATGGCGGGGTACAGCTGCCGCCGCGCCATCATGATCAGCGCCCAGGCCAGCTCCGCCGGCGCGATGGGGGAGCCACGCCCCTCCATCACCGCCACGCCGTGGCGTGTGCAGGCATCAAGGTCAAGGTGAGCCGCGACCTTGCCTGTCTGGCTGATGAGTTTGAGATTGGGTAAGCGAGCCAACAACGCTTCGTCGATGACTGTACGTTCGCGAGTCAGGACCAACGCGTCGGCGTCAGCGAACCGTTCCGCGAGCACCTCGGGGTCTTCCGCCGCATCGTGATAGATCGTCACCCGATGCCCGTCGAGCTGCCTGAAGCATTCCAGCGAACGGACGACGTCCTGGTAATCATTGGGGATGACGATGTGCATTTGCTCTCTCCGGCGCGCAGCCCTGACTTGTGATCGGGCAATTGTAGGCGCGCGCCGGTGGGGCGCAGGACCGATCTACTCGCCCAAATTACGCGCGATCACCAACCGCTGGATGTCGCTGGTGCCTTCGTAGATCTGGCAGACCCGCACATCGCGATAGATGCGTTCCACTGGGAAGTCCTGCAGATAGCCGTAGCCACCCAGCGTCTGGATCGCCGCCGAGCAGACCTTCTCGGCCATCTCGGAGGCGAACAGCTTGGCCATGGAGGCCTCGACCAGTGCCGGCTGGCCGGCTTCACGCAAGGCAGCGGCATGCAGCACCATCTGCCGGGCGACGGCGATCTGCGTGGCCATGTCGGCCAAGCGGAAAGCGACAGCCTGATGTTCGGTGAGGGCCTTGCCGAACGCCTCACGCTCACGAGCATAGTCGCGGGCGGCTTCGAACGCTGCGCGGGCCATGCCGACCGCTTGAGCGGCAATGCCGATACGGCCGCCCTCCAGATTGGCCAGGGCGATGCGGTAGCCCTCGCCCTCCTCGCCCAGGCGCTGGGATTCATGCACGCGCATGTCCTCGAACGCCAGTTGGCAGGTATCCGAGGCGTGCTGTCCGAGCTTGTCCTCGACGCGCACCACCTGATAACCGGGCGTGTCGGTCGGCACGATAAAGGCGCTGATACCGCGCTTGCCGGCGTCCGGGTCGGTCACAGCGAAGACGATTACCGTACCGGCGCGCTGGCCCGAGGTGATGAACTGCTTGGCGCCGTTGAGCACATAGCTGTCACCGTCACGCCGCGCACGGGTGCGCAGGCTGCTGGCGTCGGAGCCGGCATGGGGTTCGGTCAGGGCGAAGGCGCCGATTTGCGCACCGCTGGCCAGCGGCGTCAGGTAGCGCTGTTTCTGCTCCTCATTGCCAAAGCGCAGGATCGGCACGCAGCCGACCGAGTTGTGCACGCTCATGATGGTCGAGCAGGCGCCGTCCCCGGCCGCGATCTCTTCCAGCGCCAGCGCATAGGCGATATAGCCGGTGTCGCTGCCGCCCCACTGTTCGGGACAGAGCATCCCGAAAAAACCGAGTTCGGCCATCTCGCTGATCGCCTCGGCCGGATAACGATGTTCACGGTCCCAATCGGCAGCGAAGGGTTTGAGGCGTTCCTGAGCGAACTGCCGGGCCATGTCGCGAATGCTGGTTTGATCTTCGTTGAGCAGCATGACGAGTCCTCAGTCGAGCAGTTCGACGGCCATGGCAGTCGCTTCGCCACCACCGATGCAGATGGCCGCGATGCCCTTGCGCAGACCGCGGTCACGCAGCGCAGCGATCAAGGTGACCAGAATCCGGGCGCCGGACGCACCGATTGGATGGCCCAAGGCGCAGGCGCCGCCATTGACGTTGACCTTGGCGTGGTCGAGCCCCAGCTCGCGCATGGTGACCATGCTCACCACCGCAAACGCCTCGTTGATCTCGAACAGATCGACTTCGTCGAGGCGCCAGCCAGTGCGCTCGAGCAGCTTGTGGATGGCGCCAATGGGCGCGGTAGGAAACAGGTTAGGCGCGTCGGCGAACACCGCATGGCCATGAATCACGGCCTGGGGTTTCACCCCGAGTTGCTCGGCGTGGGACCGCCGCGTCAACAGCAGTGCTGCAGCACCGTCGGAAATCGAACTGGAGTTGGCCGCCGTTACGGTGCCGCCTTCACGGAATGCGGGCTTCAGCGACGGAATCTTCTCCGGCATCGCCTTAGGCGGCTGCTCGTCGTCGCGTACGGTGCGCTGTTCGCGGCCCTGGGTGACCTCCAGCGGGACGATTTCGCTGGCGAAGCGGCCACTGGAAATGGCATCACGCGCACGCTGCAGCGAGGTCAACGCATAAGCGTCCTGTTCCTCGCGGGTGAAGCCATGATTCTGTGCGCAATCCTCAGCAAAGGTGCCCATCAGGCGGCCCTTGTCATAGGCGTCTTCAAGGCCGTCGAGGAACATATGGTCGAGCACCTTGCCGTGGCCCATGCGATAGCCGCCGCGCGCCTTTTCCAGCAAGTAGGGGGCGTTGGACATGCTCTCCATGCCGCCGGCGACGACCAAATCGACACTGCCGGCGCGCAGCGCATCGTGGGCAAGGATGGCCGCCTGCATGCCCGAGCCGCACATCTTGTTCAGCGTGGTGGACGCGGTCGCCTTGCCCAGCCCCGCGCCGAGTGCCGCCTGACGGGCCGGCGCCTGGCCGAGACCGGCCGGCAGTACGCAACCCATCAGCACTTCCTGCACCTGCTCAGCGGCAACACCGCTGCGCTCCACCGCCGCGCGAATCGCTGCGGCACCCAGCTCCGGCGCGCTGAGGCTCTTCAGATCACCCTGGAAACCGCCCATGGGGGTGCGGGCCGAGCCTAGAATCACGATTGGATCGTTGTTCATCATCTGTCTCCCGATTATTTGGCGGCCATGCGCAGCGCGCCGTCGAGGCGGATCACTTCGCCGTTGAGCATGTCGTTCTCGGCGATATGGCGGACCAGCGCCGCGTACTCACTGGCGCGGCCCAGACGTGGCGGGAACGGCACACCCGATGCGAGCGAGTCGCTCACTTCCTGAGGCATGCCAGCCATCATCGGCGTCTCGAACACACCGGGCGCGATGGTCATGACGCGGATGCCGTGACGTGCCAGTTCACGTGCCGCCGGTAGCGTCATGGCCACGACGCCGCCCTTGGACGCTGCATAGGCCGCCTGGCCGATCTGCCCGTCGTAAGCGGCGATAGAAGCCGTATTGATGATCACGCCGCGATTGCCCTGGGCATCCGGCTCGCCACGCGCGATGGCTTCGGCCGCCAGGCGCAGCATGTTGAAGCTGCCAATCAGGTTGAGGTTGATGACTTTGCTGAAGCTCGCCAGCCCGTGCGGGCCCTGGCGGCCGAGGATCTTTTCGCCGCTGGCGACGCCGGCGCAGTTGACCAGCCCGTGCAGGCCGCCGAAATGCTCGACCGCTGCGTTGACTGCCGCTTGTGCCGCCGCTTCGTCGCATACGTTGGTGACCACGGCGTGAGCGTTAGCACCCAGCGCCTCGCAGCGTTCGCTCAGCAGCTCGGCATTGATATCGGCGAGCACCACCTTCGCACCCGCGACGACCAAGGTTTCGGCAGCGGCCGCGCCCAGACCGGATGCGCCGCCGGTGATCAGGAAAATCTTGTCTTGAATGTTCACTGCACGACCTCACGAAGATGTTCGGGACGCTGCACAACCGGCGCCCGTTCGATTGAGTTCATCTTCATTAGAGCGATAGCCACCGGCAATGGTCGTTGCACGCAATAGCAGTGACTGTTTTGGCCAACGTAGCCCCCACTTGGTCTCGGTCATGGACACCGGTCGCAGGCAGAGCCTGCTCCTACAAAAGCGCTGCGTTTCATGCCTGACCGCTGTAGGAGTGGGCTCTGCCCGCGACCCGTGGATTCGGCCTCCACAGAGTGTCGGTTATCGGGCACCGGTCGCAGGCAGAGCCTGCTCCTACAAAAGCATGTGCGGTTATGCATGACCGCTGTAGGAGTGGGCTCTGCCCGCGACCACAAGGCTCGGCCTCCACAGGGTGTCGGTTATTGGACACCGGTCGCAGGCAGAGCCGGCTCCTGCAAAAGCGGAAGCGACTCTTGGCTAAACGACGGGCTTGCTCGATGAATGCTGCACGTTAGCTTGGCAACTGATGCGCTTCGTCGCCGCGAAGAATCAGCCCGCGATACTGCCCAGGGTTGGTCCCGGTCCATTTGCGAAAGGCTTTGTAGAACGAGCTGACGTCGGCGAAGCCCAACCGCTCGGCGATTTCGGCGAAGGTGATGGAGGCGTCCGACAGCCACAAAGTGGCCATTTCCTGGCGGATCTGATCTTTAATCGCCTGGTAAGGCTGCCCGGCATCGGCCAGCCGGCGGCGCAGGGTCGAGGCGGACACACAGAGGCTTTTCGAGAGCCGTTCGCTGGTTGGCCACTGCTCCGCCGGCAGTTCACGCAGCTGCGCCTTGATACGGCTGGCCAGGCTGGTGGGGTCGCGATACTTGACCAGAATGTTTGCCGGCGCCTGGGCGAGAAAGCCGTGCAGCTCCTGCTCGCTGCGGCGGACCGGCAGGTCGAGCACCTCGGCCGCGAAGATGATCCGCGTGCGCGGCCGGCCGAAGCGCAAATTGCGCGAGAACATTACCCGGTAGTCATCGACGTAGGTGGGCTCTTGGCAGCGCAGCTCGACGGCCAGCAACGGAATACGGCGCCCGACCAGCCAGCAGGCCAGCCCATGCACCAGCATCCAGAACGTGAAATAACCAAAGGCCCTCAGCGGCTCGCCGGTTTCTTGAAGGGTGACCTCCGCCAAACTCTCACTACGCACGAGCCGGCCGCGAAAGCCTTCGAGCGAGAGTCCGAAGAAGCCCAGCACTACATCCAGCGCGCGTTCCAGGCTGGGTTGCGCCATGGCGGCGCGGCAGGCGAAGGCAAAGCTGCCGACGCGCAGGCGCCGCGCGTCCATGCCGAAGAATTCATCATCGAAGTGCCGTGCGAGCCGACGCCAGAGGCGGCTGTAGTCGGCTACGTCGATGCGTATGTCCGGGTCGTCCAGCGCGATCGGCTCCAGCCCCAGTTGCTGAATGATCAGCTCCGCAGGCAGGCCCGTGGAGACGAACGCGCGTAGCGCCTCCTCGACCAGCCGGACCGATATGCTTCCCTTGCTGTCTCGGCTCATGCGCGTCCCATCATCACGTCGTGGCTCTTGGCGGCTACGTCGCGCAGGAAGTCCCAACACACCCGCATGCGCGCCAAATCCTTGTTTTCGACCGGCATCAGCATCCAGAAGGTACGGGTGAACTCGATCTCCTCGACCAGCACTTCCCTGAGTCGCGGCTCCTGGCGCGCCGAGAACGCCGGCAGAATCGCCAGCCCCGCACCGGCCGCAACCGCCTCCTGCTGGGCCATGATGCTGGTGCTGCGCAGCGAATGCTGACGCGGGCGAACGATCTCGTCCAGGAAGTACAGCTCCTTGCTGTAGAGCAGGTCCTCGATATAGCTGACGAATACGTGACCGCTCAGATCCTCGCGGCTGCGAATAGGCGGGTGCGCCGCCAGGTAGGCCTCCGATGCGTAGAGACGCAGGACATAATCGGTGAGTTTGGTGATGACGTAGGGGCCGCGCTCAGGACGTTCCAGCGTGATGACGATGTCAGCCTCGTGCCGCGCCAGGCGCACCGAGCGCGGCACGGCGAGCAGGTCCACGCCCAGGTGCGGATAATCCTGCGTCAGGCTGGCCAGTTGGCCGGCGAGCATGAGCGTGCCGTAGCCTTCCGTGGCGCCGATGCGAACCTGGCCGGATAGCTTGTCTCCCGTCAGGCTGGGCTGCTCGATGCTGGCGATGGCGCTCTCCATGGCTTCGGCCTGAGCGAGCAGCTCACGCCCGGCCTCGGCCAGGCGATAGCCCGCCTTGGCGCGGATGAACAATTGCCGATCCAGCGATTTCTCCAGAGCCTGCACCCGCCGCGCGACGGTGGTGTGATCGACACCCAGGCGCCGCGCTGCAATGGTCAACTTGCCCGCGCGGGACAGTTCGAGGAAATAACGCAGGTTGTCCCAATCCACTACCGACTCCATCGTTCATCAAGCGGGCAGCTTGGCTCGCTGTGCAAAAAAACAGAATACCTCTGCATTTCGCGGCATGGGTTTACTATTTTTTCGCTGCTAGGCTCGTCAATCACTGCATCACCTCACGCCATTCCACCAATCATTCGAAGAAGAAGGAACCGACATGAGCCAGAAGATCCAGCTCGACATGCGTGGCCATACTGCCCTGCTGACCATCGCCAATCCGCCCGCCAATACCTGGGATCGCGAATCGCTCGCCGACCTGGAACGGATGATCGGGGAGCTCAACGAAAACCCTGAAGTCTATGCACTGGTCATCACCGGCCAAGGCGAGAAGTTCTTCTCCGCCGGCGCTGATCTCAAGCAGTTCGCCGACGGCGACAAGGCGGCCGCGAGTGAAGTTGCCGCCCTATTCGGTCGTGCCTTCGATGCGCTGACGCGCTTTCGCGGTGTGTCCATCGCCGCCATCAATGGCTATGCCATGGGCGGTGGGCTGGAATGCGCGTTGGCCTGCGATATCCGCATCGCCGAGGAACAGGCGCAGATGGCACTGCCCGAAGCCAGCGTCGGCCTGCTGCCTTGCGCCGGCGGCACGCAGAACCTGCCGTGGCTCGTGGGCGAAGGTTGGGCCAAGCGCATGATTCTTTGCGGCGAACGCATTGACGCGCAACGCGCGGAAAAGATCGGGCTGGTCGAGGAAGTTGTCCCGCGCGGCGAGTCTCTTGCAGCGGCATTGAAGCTCGCCGAAGGTGCAAGCAAACAAAGCCCGTCGTCTGTTAGTCGTTGCAAGCGCCTGGTGATGAACGCGCGCCATGATGACCATTCCACCGGGTGGGCGGCTGAGCGCGAACTCTTTGCGGAGCTCTTCGACACCCAGGATCAAAAAGAAGGCGTTAACGCCTTTCTGGAAAAGCGCAGCCCGAACTGGAAAAACGCCTGAGCAACGAGGGCCCTGCGTGACCGCAGGGCTAACTCGCCGCCAGACAGATTCGGCCCGGGTCGGGGCTCCCACAATCAGTCCGCCGGCCCACGATATTGAAGCTCCCGCGCTCCTCAGCCCGATAGCTTTGCCTAGGGACCACTCTCCTGCTGCTTAGCGGGAGAGTCTGGATACCCTCCCACCGTCCCCTACTTGAAATTGCGTTTGATGAGTCGTTCGATCCAACCCACGATCCCCGAGCGGAACAGCAACACGCAAAGCACGAAGATCACGCCGAGAATCACATGCACCCACTCCCCTAGCGGCCCGTTGGACAGTGAGCTCTGCAGCGTGACCACCACCGTTGCCCCCACCACCGGCCCCAGAATGGTGCCGACGCCCCCTAGCAAGGTCATCAGAATGACTTCGCCCGACATGTGCCAATGCGCATCGGTGAGCGACGCCAGCTGGAACACCACCGTCTTTGTCGAACCGGCCAGGCCTGTCAGCGCAGCGGAGATCACGAAGGCCAGTAGCTTGTGTGCATCGACGTTGTAGCCCAGCGAAATCGCTCTCGGCTCGTTCTCGCGGATCGCCTTGAGCACTTGTCCGTAGGGCGAATGGATTGTTCGTTGGATGATCACGAAACCCAACACGAAGACGGCGAGCACGAAGTAATACAGCGCCATGTTGTTCTGCATATCGAACAGCCCGAACAGATGCCCTCGCGGCACGCCCTGCATACCGTTTTCACCGCCGGTGAACGGCGCCTGGACGAAGACGAAGAACACCATTTGTGCCAGCGCCAAGGTAATCATCGCGAAGTAGATGCCGTGGCGACGGATAGCCAGTACGCCGAAGATCACTCCCAGCACCGTCGAGGCCAGCGTCCCGGCGATGATGCCCAACTCTGTACTCAGCCCGCTGTAGGTACTCAGCATGTAACCGGTGATGTAGCCGCCGCAGGCAAAGAACGCTGCATGCCCAAACGACAGCAGCCCGGCATAGCCCAGCAGCAAATTGAAGGCGCAGGCGAACAGCGCGAAGCACAGCAGCTTCATCAGGAAAAAGGGGGTAGACCATAAACGGTGCCACCAGCGCCACACCCAGCAGTGCCAGGTAGAACAGATGCTGGCGCCGTCGCGCGGCGCGGCGGCGCTCACGCTCGGCATTGGCCCGCACCTGGGGGGAAGATTCAGGCAAGACCGAGCCCTGAACGCTCTGTGGGGTCGACATGGTCATGCCTCCTTTCCAAACAGCCCGGCCGGGCGAAGCAGCAGTACCAGCACCATGATCACGAAAATCACCGTGTTGGCCGCCTCGGGATAGAACACCTTGGTCAGGCCCTCGATCAGCCCCATGGCGAGGCCCGTCACAATCGCGCCCATGATCGAGCCCATCCCGCCGATCACCACCACAGCGAAAACCACGATCAGCAGGTTCGAGCCCATGCCCGGCGTCACGGCGTAGATCGGTGCAGCCAGCACGCCGGCGAACGCGGCGAGCGCAACGCCATAGCCGTAGGTCAGGGTGACCAGCACCGGTACGTTGATTCCGAACGCCTGCATCAGCTTCGGATTTTCCGTACCGGCACGTAGGTAGGAACCCAGCCGGGTGCGCTCGATCATGTACCAGGTCACGAGGCACACCGTCAGCGCGGCGACGATCACCCAGCCGCGATAGGTCGGCAGAAACATGAAGCCCAGGTTGTGCCCGCCCTTGAGCAGGTCCGGCATCGGATACGGCGAGCCGGACACGCCGAACAGTTTGACGAAACTGCCCTCGACGATCAGCGCCAGGCCGAACGTCAGCAGTAGACCGTACAAGTGGTCTTCTCCCGCGATACGGCGCAGCAAGCCGCGCTCGATGCCCATGCCCAACAGCCCGATAAGCACCGGGGACAACAGCAAGGCCATCCAGTAGTTGATGCCCAGGTAGTTCAGCCCGAGGAAGGCGGCGAACGCACCCAGCATGTATTGCGCGCCGTGGGCGAAGTTGATGATGCGCAACAGGCCAAAGATGATCGCCAGACCAAGGCTTAACAGCGCGTAGAACGAGCCGTTGATCAGGCCGAGCAGCAATTGCCCGAACAGAACGCTCAGCGGAACGCCGAATACGAGAGTCATGGGGTACCCACCAGAGAATGTCCTCGAATGCCCGGCCCCTCAGGCGAGAGATGGCCGGGCAGCGGCAGCTCGGCCGTCAGCTCTTCGGTGCCATCTTCTGGCACTGGCTTTCACCAATCGGACGGAACGCTTCGTCGCCCGGGATGGTGCTGACGATCTTGTACAGGTCCCACTCGCCTTTGGATTCCTCCGGCGTTTTGACCTGCACCAGGTACATGTCATGCACCATGCGGCCGTCTTCGCGGATCTTCCCGTTCTTGGCAAACATGTCGTTCACCGGTGTTTTGGCCATGTGCGCGCGGACGGTCTCGACATCATCGCTGCCGGTCTCCTTCACCGCGTTGAGGTAATGCATCGTGGCCGAGTAGATACCAGCCGGCACCATGCCAGGCATGCGCCCGACACGCTCGTGGTAGCGCTTGGCCCAGGCGCGGGTTTCCTCGTTCATGTCCCAATACCAGCCGGTGGTCAGCATCAAGCCTTGGGTCACGTCCAGGCCCATGGCGTGGATGTCGTTGAGAAACACCACCATACCGGCCAGCTTTTGTCCGGACTGGGTCACGCCGAACTCACTGGCGGTTTTCAGCGAATTCACCGTGTCGGCGCCCGCATTCGCCAGCGCGACTACGTCGGCGCCGGAGCCTTGGGCCTGGAGGATGTAGGAGGAGAAGTCGCTGCTCGGGAAGGGATGGCGAACGGTGCCGACCACGCTGCCGCCCTCGCCTTCGACGACTTTCTTGATGTCGTTTTCCATCGCATGGCCGAAGGCGTAGTCGGCGGTGAGGATGAACCAGCTCTTGCCGCCATCCTTGAGCACCGCGTTAGCGGTGCCGTTGGCCAGCGCGAAGGTGTCGTACGTCCAGTGGATATGGCTCGGGGCGCAATATTCATTGGTAATGCTGGAGGCCGCCGCGCCGGAGATGAGCGCCAGCTTGCCGCCCTGCTCCACGACCTTAGCGGCGGCCAACACGACGGAACTCGCAACCATGCCGGTCACCATGTCCACGTTGCGCTCGTCGATCCACTGGCGAACCGTGTTGGCGCCGACGTCAGGCTTGTTCAGGTCGTCGGCATTGAAGGTGACGATTTTCTTGCCATTGACGGTGCCACCAAAATCTTCGATGGCCATTTGCAGCGCTTCGAGCCCACCGGGGCCGGAGAGGTCGCGGTAGGTGCCGGACATGTCAGCCAGGTAGCCGATGCGGACTTCGTCGTTACTGATATCTGCCTGCGCGGCACCGGCAATGAAGCTGGAGACGAGAACGGCGGCTGCGGTTTTCCGTAGATTTTTCATATTCACCCACTGTGATTGTTTTTGTTGGTGGTTGATGACGACGCCGGCTTACAGCGAGCCAGCAGATCCCTCTGGCAGGGGTCAGACCCCGAGACAGCTGTTCAGAAACTCCTTTTTCGAATCCAGCTCGGCGGCGTGGATTTCCTCGATGACCTGGCCGTGCTCCATGACGTAATGCCGGTCGGCCAGGGGCGCGGCGAAGCGGAAATTCTGTTCTACCAGCACAATGGTCAGGCCGCGCTTCTTCAGCTTGAGCAGTACCTCACCGAGCTTCTGCACGATTACAGGCGCGAGGCCTTCGGTGATTTCGTCGAGCAACAACAGGTTGGCGCCGGTGCGAAGAATGCGCGCCATTGCCAGCATCTGCTGTTCTCCACCGGAGAGCCGCGTGCCCTGGCTGAAACGACGTTCGTAGAGGTTGGGGAACATCTCGTAGAGCTCGTCCAGGCCCATGCCGCCGCTACGCACCGTGGGTGGTAGCAGCAGGTTTTCCTCGACGCTGAGGCTGGCGAAGATGCCACGCTCTTCCGGGCAGTAACCCACGCCGAGCCGCGGAATCTGGTGAGCAGGTAAGCCGATGGTTTCGTTACCGTTGACGACGATGGAGCCGGTGCGCCGGCCCACCATGTTCATGATCGCCCGCAGCGTAGTGCTCCGACCCGAGCCGTTTCGCCCGAGAAGCGTCACCAGCTCGCCGCGCCCGACCACCATGTCGACGCCATGCAGAATGTGCGATTCGCCATAAAAGGCGTGCAAGTCATCGACTCGCAGTTGGTCCCGATCAGCCGAGGGCGTCATGCGTGAGCCTCCTCTGCCGGGGCTTCGCTGCCCATATAGGCCTCGCGGACCTGCGGGTTGGCCGAAACCGTCTCGTAGTCGCCCTCGGCCAATACCGCGCCGCGTGCCAGCACCGTGATGCGGTCGCATAGGCGGCTGACCACACTCAGGTTGTGCTCGACCATCAGCACCGTACGGTTCTGCGCTGCGCGCCGGACGAGCGCAACCACCATGTCGACATCCTCGCTGCCCATGCCTTGGGTGGGTTCATCGAGCAGCAGAACCACGGGATCGAGCGCGAGCGTGGTAGCAAGTTCGAGAGCACGCTTGCGCCCGTAGGGCAGCTCGATGGCAAGGGTTTGCGCGTAATGCTCAAGGTCGACATCAGCGAGCAACTGCATCGCGCGATCATCGAGTTGGCGCAGCGTGTTTTCCGATTTCCAGAAATGAAACGAATTGCCGAGCTTCTGTTGCAGCGCGACACGGACGTTCTCCAGGACCGTCATGTGACCGAACACAGCGGAAATCTGAAACGAGCGCACCAGCCCCAATCGCGCGATTTGGTTCGCCTTCATCCCGGTGATGGATTGGCCGCGATAGAGAATGTCGCCGCGTGTGGGTGTGAGGAACTTGGTGAGCAGGTTGAAGACGGTCGTCTTGCCGGCGCCGTTGGGGCCGATGAGTGCGTGGATGTGCCCTGTCTGGACACGAAGATCAACGGAATCCACTGCGGTGAAGCCGCGAAATTCCTTGGTCAGGCCGCGCGTTTCCAGCACGAACTCGGGTGCCATGGGATGCCCTCTAACCCTGATTATTGTTGTTGGTTATGGCGCAGGTCACCGGATGACCTTTACGTAAACGATAACAACCGTTTTCAGCGCCAGGCAAGCCCCGTTTTCAAACGCCCGATTGAGCGAAGGCTTACTGGTGACGCGCTTCCCGCGGCCAAGGACTACTGGTGAAACATCTTGAAAAAGCCGGGCCGGTGGCGGCCCGGAAAAAGACCAACGAGGAGGTATTACGTAGAGCGGCCGGCTTTACCAGAGCGCTAGCGTGTAGCTGAGAATCAGCCGGGTCTCATCAATGTCACGACCGAAATTGGTCCGCACGGTAGCGTTGCGCACCTTCATGCCGAAGTTCTTCAGCGGACCGCTCTGGACCACATAGGCGATATCGGTGTCGCGCTCCCACTCTTCCCCTTCACCGCCGCCGGCCAGCGCGACGTTGTCACCGGACACGTAACGGGCCATCAGGCTCAACCCGGGGATGCCCGCCGCTGCGAAATCATAGTCGTAGCGAACCTGCCATGACTTCTCATCTTGGTTGCCGAAGTCATTGATCTGCAACAGGTTTATCAGCATGTTGTCGCCACCGCTGACATACGCGAAGCCCGTATCGCCGCTCATCTTCTGATAACCGCCGGTGAAGCCGTGGCCACCGATCTTGTAGGTGAACAGCGCGCCGAAAGCATTGTTGTCGACGTTGCTGCCACCATCGTCGGTGGAGCGCACATAGCGCAGGTCGGTCTTGAAGCTCTGGTTCTCACCCAGCGGCATGATATGCACCAGCTGTGTGTTGTGCTGCTTGTAGATCCCGTCAAGCGCGCCGTAGTAATAGCTGGCGGTCAGCTCGGGCGTGAACTGGTACTTGCCGCCGGCGAACATGAACTCATCGCTCGTCGTGCTGCTGCCCAGACTGATGTTGCGCGCGCCGCCGTTGAAAACGGTCATCTCCTCGTAATCGGACGAATCGCGATAGCTGGTGCGGTCAAGCATACCGGCGTCGAGCGTCAAGCCTTCAAGCTCTTTGCTCTGAAGCCAGGCACCCCGGTAGACATTGGGCAGCAGGCGGCTGTCGTTGCGCATCAATACGGGGATGATCGGTTGCAGCGTGCCGACATGCAGCGTTGTGCTGGACACCTTGGCCTTGGCCGTCAGGCCGGCGGTCCCGTAGTCGTCGTGCGCCTTGTTCGGCGCCTCGCGGTCTCGTGGCAGCAGGCCGGTGCCAGTCCGCTCGGGATCCGAGTCGAGTTTGACGCCGAGCAGGCCGATGGCATCAATGCCGAAGCCGATCGGCCCTTCGGTATAGCCAGATTCGAGCTTGAGAATGAAGCCTTGGGCCCACTCCTCGGCTTTCGATTGACCGGTACCGCTGCGGAAGTCGCGGTTCATGTAGAAGTTGCGAAGTTCGACGGCTGCCTTGCTGTCGTCCAGGAACGCCGCAGACGCCATCGACGAGGTACCCAGGGCGGTAGCCGCCAGGCTGCTGAGGATGAAATAACGGCTAAGGGGTTTCAGTTGCATAGTGATCACTCTTGTTATTGTCTTGGTTGATGCAGCTGTAGAGCCGGCCTCACTCTCCCACCGACTCGGCTTTACCACAGCAAGTGGTAAACCTGACGCTGACGCCTAGCCTGCGGCAGCCCTGGGCACTCGGCCCAGCAAATAGAATTCCTCGTTCGGCGGCGTGCGCGCCATCGAAACCAGCCGATTGGATAGCCCGAACAGCGCAGCTATGGAGCCGATATCCCAGATATCGCCATCAGTGAAGCCCAGTTTCGTCAATCGCGCCTGCCAGTCGTCATCCAGCACACCTCTGTTGGCCGCCAGATGAAGCGCGAAATCGATCATCACCCGCTGGCGCTCGCTGATGGGCGCGGTGCGGTAGTTGACGGCGATCTGGTCAGCAATCAGAGGATTTTTCGCCAGAATGCGAAGGATGGCGCCATGCGCAACCACGCAATAGAGGCAGCCGTGGTCCGCGCTTACTGCCACCACGATCATCTCCTTCTCGGCCTTGGTCAGGCTGTCGGATTCGCGTTCCATCAGCGCGTCGTGGTAAGCAAAAAAAGCACGAAATTCATCTGGCCGATGGGCCAGCATCAGGAAGACATTCGGCACGAAGCCGGCTTTTTCCTGCACTGCGAGGATGCGCTCGCGCACGTCAGCAGGCAGCGAATCGAGGTCTGCGACAAGCGGGAAACGGCTGATTGCATCTGCCATGGGGCGCTCCGGTATTAGGTATGTGCGCAGATCAAGGGCGGCTGGCCGCCGCCCTCCCGTTTACGCGTGGTCCAGGCCCAACTCAGCGACGCTGACTTCGCGCATCTTGAATTTCTGCACCTTGCCGCTGATGGTCATGGGAAATTCGTCGACGAACTTGATGTGCTTGGGCGTTTTGAAGTGTGCGATGCGGCCCTTACAGAACCCGCGCAGCTCCTCCTCACTGGCCTCGTGCCCGGGGTGCAGCTTGACCCAGGCGACGATCTCCTCGCCGTAGGTCTTGTCCGGCACGCCGATCACCTGCACATCCGCAACCGCAGGATGAGTGAAGAGGAATTCCTCGATTTCGCGTGGATACACGTTCTCGCCGCCGCGAATGATCATGTCCTTGTTGCGCCCGACGATCTTGATATAGCCCTCGTCATCCATGATCGCGAGGTCGCCGGTGTGCATCCAGCGCGCCCCGTCGATCGCGCTTGCGGTCGCTTCCGGGTTATTCCAGTAGCCGAGCATCACGCTGTAGCCGCGGGTGCAAAGCTCGCCAATCTGCCCGCGCGGCACGATGCGGTTGTGCTCGTCGACCACTTTGCTTTCCAGATGCGGCTGAGTACGACCGACGCTGGTGACGCGCCGTTCGAGGTCATCGTCCGGACCGGTCTGGGTGGAGACCGGGCTGGTTTCAGTCATGCCGTAGGCGATCTGCATCTCCGCCAGGTGCATGTCATCGATGACGCGCTTCATGACTTCGATGGGGCACGTAGAGCCCGCCATGATGCCGGTACGCAGGCTGCTCATATCGAGCGACTGTCGCTCCGGGTGATCGAGCATGGCGATGAACATAGTCGGCACGCCGTACATGCCAGTGGCTTTTTCTTCGGTCGCAGCCTGCAGCGCGGCGAGCGGCTCGAAGGCGGCGCTCGGATAGATCATCGTGGTGCCGTGGGTGACGCAACCCAAGTTGCCCATGACCATGCCGAAGCAGTGATACAGCGGCACCGGGATGACCAGCCGGTCTTGCTCGGTGAGTTTCAGGCTCTCACCGACCATGTAACCGTTGTTGAGAATGTTGTAGTGGCTAAGGGTGGCGCCCTTGGGGAAGCCGGTGGTGCCGGACGTGTACTGGATGTTGATGGGATCGTCGAACTGAAGCTGCTCACTGCACTGGCGCAGCTGTTCCGGACCGACCTGCTCGGCCATGTCCATCAAGCCTTTCCAGAGCAGCATGCCATCCACAGGCGTGTCGCACAGGCTGATCACGCCGCGCAGCTCCGGCAACATATGGCTCTGTAGCGCGCCCACCGCCGAGCGTTCCAGCTCCGGCAGCAAGTCGTTGAGCATCGCGTGGTAATCGGACGTCTTGAATGCATCTGCACAGATCAGCCAACGGCAGCCGGACTGTTTGAGTGCGTATTCGAGCTCGTTCAGCCGATAGGCCGGGTTGATGTTCACCAGCACCACGCCGATCTTGGCCGTGGCGAACTGGGTGATGCACCACTGGGCGTTGTTCGGTGACCAGATGCCCACCCGCTCGCCAGCCTTCAATCCGAGCGCGAGCAGCCCGCGTGCGCAGCGATCAACCTGTTCGGCCAGCTGGGCCCAGGTGTAACGCAGGTTCTGGTGCCGTACGACCAAGGCCTCACGTTCGGAGAACCGCTCGACCGTCCGGTCGAATGCCGCACCAATGGTCATCGCCAGCAGGGGTTTGGTTTGCGGTCCGCAGGTGTAGCTCGGAAGACTCATGTCATAAATCCTCGGTCTTATGTTTGTTATGAGGCCCTGCAGCCCGGCCTGTCGATGAGTTGACAGTTGCTTCGGGCCGGGATTACGTTAACGTAAAGGTCACAGCGTGACAACCCACCGCACCCTACGCCGAACGTCGGCCTGGGCATGGCGTTAGGAACAGGCTGGAGTGCAGGTGGAATCAACATTTCGCCTCGCCCAGCAGTCGAACAGAACAATGACAAGACAAGCAGGTGGCACATGACTTACTCCGGTCTCAACTTCGCCCTCGGTGAAACCGTCGACATGCTCCGCGACCAGGTGCGCGGTTTCGTGGCCGATGAACTGGCGCCCCGCGCCGAAGCCATCGACCGTGACAACCTCTTCCCGAGCGACATGTGGCGCAAGTTCGGCGACATGGGCCTGCTCGGTATCACCATAGACGAGGAATACGGCGGCGCCGGGATGGGCTATCTGGCGCACGTCGTCGCGCTCGAGGAAATCAGCCGCGGCTCGGCCTCGGTGGGCCTGTCCTACGGCGCGCATTCGAACCTGTGCGTCAACCAGATCAACCGCAACGGCACGCCCGAGCAGAAAGCCAAATACCTGCCCAAGCTGGTGTCCGGGGAGCACGTCGGCGCGCTGGCGATGAGCGAGCCCAACGCCGGCTCCGACGTCGTCTCGATGAAGCTGCGCGCCGATAAGCAAGGCGACCGCTATGTGCTCAACGGCAGCAAGACCTGGATCACCAACGGGCCGGACGCCAACACCTACGTGATCTACGCCAAGACCGACCTGGACAAGGGCCCGCACGGCATCACCGCCTTCATCGTCGAGCGCGACTGGAAGGGCTTCTCCCGCGGCAACAAGTTCGACAAGCTCGGCATGCGCGGCTCCAACACCTGCGAACTGTTCTTCGATGACGTCGAGGTGCCGGAAGAGAACGTGCTGGGCGTCGAGAACGGCGGCGTCAAGGTACTGATGAGCGGCCTGGACTATGAACGCGTGGTTCTGGCTGGCGGGCCGGTTGGCATCATGCAAGCCTGCCTCGATGTAGTCGTACCCTACATCCACGACCGCAAGCAGTTCGGCCAAAGCATCGGCGAGTTTCAGTTCATCCAGGGCAAGGTGGCCGACATGTACACCCAGCTCAACGCCAGTCGCGCCTACCTCTATACCGTGGCGCAGGCCTGCGATCGCGGCGAAACCACCCGCAAAGACGCCGCCGGGGTGATTCTCTACACCGCCGAGGCGGCCACGCAGATGGCGCTGCAGGCGATCCAGATCCTCGGTGGCAACGGCTACATCAACGAATTCCCCACCGGCCGGCTGCTGCGCGACGCCAAGCTCTACGAGATTGGTGCCGGCACCAGCGAGATCCGCCGCATGCTGATCGGCCGCGAGCTGTTCAACGAAACCAAGTGAGCCGTAGGGTGGAAACGGCCAACGGCCTCTTCCACCGCATTGACGAAACAAGGTGGAAATCGCTTCGCCGATTTCCACCCCACGGGAGCCCGAACATGGCCATCCTGAACACCCAAATCAACACCCGCTCGCCTGAGTTCGCCGCCAACCGCGACGCGATGCTCGAACAAGTCGAGCAACTAAGGTCGCTGCTTGGCCGTGTCAGCGAAGGCGGCGGCGAAAAGGCCCAGCAGCGCCATGTCGCCCGCGGCAAGCTGCTCGTGCGTGACCGCATCAACGCCCTCCTCGACCCCGGTTCGGCCTTCCTCGAGGTTGCGCCACTGGCCGCTCACGAAGTCTATGGCGAGGACGTCGCCGCTGCCGGTGTGGTCGCCGGCATTGGCCGGGTCGAAGGCGTCGAGTGCATGATCATCGCCAACGACGCCACGGTAAAAGGCGGCAGCTACTACCCGCTGACGGTCAAGAAGCACCTGCGCGCCCAAGCCATCGCTCAGCAGAACCGCTTGCCATGCATCTACCTGGTCGATTCCGGTGGCGCCAACCTGCCCCGCCAGGACGAGGTGTTCCCGGACCGCGAACACTTCGGCCGCATCTTCTTCAACCAGGCCAACATGAGCGCCATGGGCATTCCGCAGCTGGCTGTGGTCATGGGCTCCTGCACCGCCGGTGGCGCCTATGTGCCGGCGATGGCGGACGAGACCATCATGGTGCGCAATCAGGCGACCATCTTCCTTGCAGGCCCGCCGCTGGTGAAAGCCGCCACCGGCGAAGTCGTCACGGCGGAGGAGCTGGGCGGCGCCGACGTGCACTGCAAGACGAGCGGCGTCGCCGATCATTACGCCGAGAACGACGAACATGCCCTCGCCCTCGCCCGTCGCTGCATGGCTAACCTCAATTGGAGCAAGCTCGGTCAGGTGCAGGTACGTGAGCCTCGCGCGCCGCTGTACCCGGCCGATGAGCTTTACGGCGTGATTCCGGCGCAGGCCAAGCAGCCCTACGACGTCCGCGAAGTGATTGCACGGCTGGTCGACGGCAGCGAGTTCGATGAATTCAAAGCGCTGTTCGGCACCACCCTGGTCTGCGGCTTCGCCCACCTGCACGGCTATCCGATCGCGATCCTGGCGAACAACGGCATTCTGTTTGCCGAAGCCGCGCAGAAAGGCGCGCACTTCATCGAACTGGCCTGTCAGCGCGGCATTCCGCTGCTGTTCCTGCAAAACATCACCGGCTTCATGGTTGGGCAGAAATACGAGACCGGCGGCATCGCCAAGCATGGCGCCAAGCTGGTTACAGCAGTCGCGTGCGCTCAGGTGCCGAAGTTCACCGTGGTCATCGGCGGTAGTTTCGGCGCCGGTAACTACGGCATGTGCGGCCGCGCCTATGACCCGCGCTTCCTGTGGATGTGGCCCAACGCGCGGATTGGCGTGATGGGTGGCGAGCAGGCAGCCGGCGTGCTGGTACAGGTCAAGCGCGAACAGGCCGAGCGCAGCGGGCAGACCTTCTCGAATGAGGAGGAAGCCTCGCTCAAGCAGCCAATCCTGGAGCAGTACGAGCACCAGGGCCACCCCTATTATTCGAGTGCGCGCCTTTGGGATGACGGCGTTATTGATCCGGCGCAGACGCGTGATCTGCTGGGCCTGGCACTCTCAGCCAGTCTCAACGCGCCGATCGAGCCGACGCGGTTCGGCGTATTCCGGATGTAGAGCCTGCGGCGATCAGCGCATGGCGCGGCCAAGGCCATCAGGTGATGGTTAGACCTGGCTGGTGACCGGGCGCAGCGGCGTCACATGATCGCGAGCAAGCTCGCTCCCACAGGAGAAGCAGATGACCGATTTTCAGACCATCGAACTCGAATACAGCGACAAGGGTTTCGCCACCCTCTGGCTCAACCGGCCGGAAAAGAACAATGCCTTCAACGCCGAAATGATCCGTGAGCTGGTGCAGGCGATCGACCAGGTCCAGATGGACAAGCATCTGCGCTTCCTGCTGCTGCGCGGGCGCGGCAAGCACTTCTCCGCCGGTGCGGATCTGGCGTGGATGCAGGAATCGGCGAAGCTCGATTTCGACGCCAACCTCAACGACGCGCGTGAGTTGGCCGAGCTGATGTACAGCCTCTACCACCTGAAGCTGCCAACGTTGGCCGTCGTGCAGGGTGCGGCCTTCGGCGGTGCCGTCGGGCTCGTCGCCTGCTGCGACATGGCCATCGGCGCGCACGACGCGCTCTTCTCGCTTTCGGAGGTACGAATCGGCCTCGCGCCTGCGGTGATCAGCCCCTTCGTGATCAAGGCCATCGGTGAGCGCGCTACGCGCCGTTACGCCATGACCGGTGAACGCTTCAGCGGCGAACGCGCCCGCGAACTGGGTCTGCTCTCCGAAACCTACGCCGCCGCCGAACTGGACGACGCTCTGCAAGGCTGGCTCGACAACCTGATGCTCAACAGCCCACAGGGCATGCGGGCCAGCAAGGATCTGCTGCGCGAAGCCGCCAGTGCCTCGTTGAACCCGGCACTGCGGCGCTACACCGAGAACGCCATCGCCCGAATCCGCGTCAGTCCGGAAGGCCAGGAAGGGCTCAATGCTTTTCTGGAAAAGCGCAAACCAGCCTGGCTGGGGGACACTTGATGACCGGGCTCGCCTGGAACACCGCCCCCTCACCCCAGCCCTCTCCCCAGCGGGGCGAGGGGGTTTGGCGGTGCGGGACCTGGAGCGCGGTGGCCGCCCGCTACGACCCGGGTGCTGGGCCAGCAGATCTGAAAAGTCGTCGTACTTACCGCAGCGATGGCAGCGATGCCCGTCCTGCGACATCTACCAGACAAGCACCGAGCTACCAAACCACACCATTTCTTCGCCTCACTCCGCCATCCCCTTCGCCCCTATGGGGAGAGGGCTAGGGTGAGGGGAAACCCACTCAAGGCCACGCGGGAGCTACAACAATGATTACCACCCTCCTGGTCGCCAACCGCGGCGAAATCGCTTGCCGCGTGATGCGCACCGCTAAGGCCATGGGCCTGACCACCGTCGCCGTGCACAGCGCCATCGATCGCCATGCCCGGCATGCCCGGGAAGCAGACATTCGTATCGACCTCGGCGGCGCCAAGCCCGGCGAGAGTTACCTGCTGATCGACAAGCTGATCGATGCGGCAAAGGCCAGCGGCGCCCAGGCGATTCACCCCGGCTATGGCTTTCTCTCCGAAAACGCCGACTTCGCCCGCGCTATTGAAGACGCCGGTCTGATCTTCCTCGGCCCGCCCGCCTCGGCCATCGACGCCATGGGCAGTAAATCCGCCGCCAAGGCGCTGATGGAGAAAGCCGGCGTGCCGCTGGTGCCGGGCTATCACGGCGAAGCGCAGGATCTGGAAACCTTCCGCCTCGCCGCGGAAAAGATCGGCTACCCGGTGCTGCTCAAGGCCACCGCCGGCGGTGGCGGCAAAGGCATGAAGATCGTCGAGCGCGAAGCCGACCTCGCCGAAGCACTGCAGTCGGCCCAGCGCGAAGCACAGTCGTCGTTCGGCGACTCGCGCATGCTGGTCGAGAAATACGTACTCAAGCCGCGCCACGTCGAGATACAGGTGTTCGCCGATCAGCACGGCAACTGCCTCTACCTCAACGAGCGAGACTGCTCGATCCAGCGTCGCCACCAGAAGGTCGTCGAGGAAGCGCCCGCGCCTGGCCTTTCTCCGGAGCTTCGCCGCGCCATGGGCGAAGCCGCGGTAAAGGCTGCGCAGGCCATCGGTTACGTCGGCGCCGGCACCGTGGAATTTCTGCTCGATGCACGCGGCGAGTTCTTCTTCATGGAGATGAACACACGCCTGCAGGTCGAGCACCCGGTGACCGAGGCAATCACCGGGCTGGACTTGGTTGCATGGCAGATTCGCGTCGCCCGCGGCGAGCCGCTGCCGATCACTCAGGATCAGGTGCCGCTCAAGGGCCACGCCATCGAAGTGCGGCTCTACGCCGAAGACCCGGACAACGACTTCCTGCCGGCCACCGGCACGCTGGGTCTGTACCGCGAATCCGCTGCTGGGCCCGGCCGTCGCGTCGATAGCGGCGTGGCCGAAGGGGACCAGATCTCGCCGTTCTACGACCCGATGCTCGGCAAGCTCATCGCCTGGGGCGAGAACCGCGAGGAAGCGCGCCTGCGGCTGCTGGCGATGCTGGAGGAAACCTACGTTGGCGGCGTGCGCACCAACCTGGCGTTCCTGCGGCGGGTAATCGGTCACCCTGCGTTCGCAGCCGCAGAACTGGACACCGGATTCATCCCCCGCCACGAAGCCGAGCTGATGCGCAAGCCCGGCGAATTGGGCGATGCGTTCTGGCAAATGGCCGGCGAGCTTTACGTACAAACCGAACCCGCTAACGTTCGCCACGACGACATGCACTCGCCTTGGGCAAGGCGCGACGGCCTGCGCTTCGGGATGCCGGCGCGGATCGGCGTGCATCTTCAGTGCAATGGCGAAAGCAGACGGGTTTGCGTCGGTGCGGGTTCAGAGGCGAGCGCTCCCGCCCTGGCTCGCGAATCAGATGCCGTCTCGGCCGCTGCCATACCGAGCGAGCTCGCGCCTGCGAAAACGGAAGCCTTGCGCAGGCCGAAGGCGATTCGTCAGGGCCACACGCTGTATCTCGAATGGAATGGCGCGCTGCACGCCGTGACCGCCTTCGATCCCATCGCAAAGGCCGAGGCCAGCCACCAGCACCATGGCGGGCTGACGGCTCCCATGAACGGCAGCATCGTTCGTGTGCTGGTCGAGGCCGGGCAGCAGGTCGAAGCCGGCGCCACGCTGATCGTGCTGGAAGCGATGAAGATGGAGCACAGCATTCGCGCCGCGGAGGCCGGCGTCGTCAAGGCGGTCTATTGCAGCGAAGGCGAAATGATCAGCGAAGGCGCCACGCTGGTAGAGCTTGAAGAATGACCGCCGACGCTGGTCCGCGATTCGGGCGATGCCTGCCGGCTTCGCCGAGCGCCGGCCTCGTGAACCTGGCCGCCACGATGGCCTGTCGCAGGGGCGCGCTTGCACGCAAAGGCGACGATCAGGAGGCGCGCCTTCGCGAGCTGATCAGGAAACGCCCGCTCCCCCTCATCAGGCGCGCAAACGCTACCCCGCCGTTACATCCGGAAGCGGCTGACCGTCTCGTTCAGGTCCACGGCCAGGCGGGACAGTTCCTGGGTTGCGATGCTGGTTTGCTGCGCGCCGGCGGAGGTCTGTACCGAAAGGTCACGAATGCTGACAAGGTTGCGGTCGATCTCCCGCGCGACCTGCGCCTGCTCTTCGGAGGCGCTGGCGATCACCAGGTTGCGCTCGTTGATACCGGCGACCGTTTCAGCGATCTGCACCAGCGCCGCGCCCGCTGCGTGCGCCTTGTCCAACGTACCCTGCGCGCGCGATGCGGTCTGCTGCAGCGCCTCGACCGTCAGGCCGGTGCCTTGCTGGATGCTGCCGATCATCGACTCGATTTCGCGTGTGGATTCACCGGTACGCTTGGCCAGGGCACGCACCTCATCGGCGACAACGGCGAAGCCACGGCCAGCGTCCCCGGCCCGCGCCGCTTCAATGGCGGCGTTGAGCGCAAGCAGGTTGGTTTGTTCAGCAACGGCACGGATAACGTCCAGCACACGGGTAATGTTGTGCGTTTGGTCGGCCAGGTCGCCCGCCCGCGCCGAAGCGCTGACCACGTCATCGGTCAACGCCTGGATCGCGGCAATCGCCTCGTCCAGCTGCCGGCGCCCTTGCTGCGCCGAGTCGCTGGAAGCCCGCGACGCTTCGGAGGTGGACACCGCGTTGCTCGCCACTTCCTCGACCGCGCAGGTCATTTGATTGACCGCCGTGGCAGCCTGTTCGATCTGCTCGTTCTGCCGGTGCAAGCCATCGGTACTGTCGAGCATCACGGCAGTCATCTCTTCGGCGGAAGTCGTCAGTACGCTGGCCGAATCGTTGATCTGCCCGATGATCTTTCGCAGGTTGGCCTGCATGTCACGCAGCGAAACGAGCAGCTGGGTGGCCTCGTCGTTGCCATCGACCGGCACCAGATGGGTCAAATCACCATGTGCGATCTGGTCGGCCACGGCCACCGCCTGGCGCATCGGCCGGACAATACTCGCCGTCAGCACCAGCGCCAACGCAACGGTCGCTACGAGCGCCAGGACGATCACGGCCAGGATCACGGTGCGCGCGTTTTGATAGACGGCTGTCGAGGCCTGAACGGCGTGATGCGCGCCCTCCTCGTTGAATGTTCTAAGGCTCATCAGCGCATCGTTGAATTGCGGCCCGAGCGCGGCGAGCCGTTCATTGATCGGCGCCATGGTTGCATCGTTCGGCTGCCCGGCCATCAACCGCTGGCGCTCTTCGAGGGTTGCGGCGTATTGCTCGAACAACGCCTTGGCTGCGTTGAAGGCACGCGCTTCCTCGTCCCCGGTGATGTGCGCCTGGTACTGCGTCATGTGCTGCTGCAGGTCGGCCATCGCCGATGCGATAAGCGCATCGCTGCTGCGCTGCGTCTCGGCGTCCCGGAAGGCCAGCTGGCGCAGGGATTCGGTCCGCACCTGGGCAAAACCCAGCGCCATGTCATCTGCGGCTGCCTGGCTCGGCATCCAGTCCGAGTCGATCTCGCTGCCCGCTGCGCGGATCGCCGCCATTTGCATCAGGCTGAACAGCCCGAGGGCGGTGAGCAGCACAGCGACGATCGCAAAAAACAGCAGTGTGCGATGGGATATTCGGATTTTACGCAGCATGACGCCCTCAATAAGTGCGCGCGGTGGGACCGGGCTTCCTATTCTTATCTGCCAGCACCCTGCGAACTTGAGCCGGAGGTCCCGTTGTGACCGAAAAGTCACTCAGCTTCGGTAGCCCATTCCATACCGTCACACAGAAAGAGAAACGCCCATGACCACAGACATCCCACGCCGGGTCCGCCTGGTGGAAGTCGGCCCGCGCGACGGCCTGCAGAACGAAAAGCAGCCCATCGACGTCGCGGACAAGGTCCGGCTGGTCGATGACCTGACCGCAGCCGGCCTTCACTACATCGAGGTAGGCAGCTTCGTCTCGCCCAAATGGGTGCCACAGATGGCCGGCTCAGCGCAAGTCTTCGCGCAGATCAAACAGAAGCCCGGCGTGACCTATGCGGCGCTAACGCCGAATCTAAAAGGTCTGGAAGCGGCGATCGAAGCCGGTGTCAGCGAGGTGGCGGTGTTCGGCGCGGCATCCGAAGCCTTTTCGCAGAAAAACATCAATTGCTCGATCGCCGAAAGCCTGGAGCGCTTCGCGCCGTTGATGGCCGCCGCCCGGGAGAACGGCATTCAGGTACGCGGCTACGTCTCCTGCGTGTTGGGCTGCCCGTATGAAGGCGAAATTGAGGCCAAGCGCGTTGCGCATGTTGCTCGCGAACTGTTCGCCATGGGCTGCTACGAAGTCTCGCTGGGCGACACCATCGGCACGGGCACACCCGGCAAGACCCGCCAGCTGATCGAAGCGGTCAGCCGCGAGGTACCGCGTGACAAGCTCGCCGGGCATTTCCACGACACCTACGGCCAGGCGCTGGCCAATATCTACGCCAGCCTGCAGGAGGGGATATGCACCTTCGACAGCTCCGTCGCTGGTCTCGGCGGCTGCCCCTATGCCAAGGGCGCCAGCGGTAACATCGCCAGCGAAGACGTGCTCTACATGCTTAACGGTCTGGGCATAGAGACTGGTATCGATCTCGGCGCGCTGATCGCCGCCGGGCAGCGCATCAGCGATGTCCTGGGCCGCCCCAATGGATCGCGGGTCGCGCGAGCGCGTCTGAGTGCGGAATAACCCGACCCTGTAGCCCAACTCGGATAACAAGAGGCCTACATGAACAAGATCTACCCCAACGCGCAGCAGGCGCTCGACGGTCTGGTCGAGGACGGCATGACCCTCGCGGTCGGCGGCTTCGGCCTGTGCGGCATCCCCGAAGCGCTGATCGCGGCCTTGCGCGACACCGGCAAGAAAGACCTCACCGTGATCAGTAATAACGCGGGCGTCGATGGTTTCGGCCTCGGCCTGCTGCTCGAAACGCGCCAGGTGCGCAAGATGATTTCGTCCTACGTGGGCGAGAACAAGGAGTTCGAGCGTCAGTATCTAGCGGGCGAGCTTGAACTGGAGTTCACCCCACAGGGCACGCTGGCCGAGAAGCTGCGCGCGGCCGGCTCCGGGATTCCGGCGTTCTACACCCGCACCGGCTACGGCACGCTGATCGCCGAGGGTAAGGAAACCCGCCAGTTCAACGGCGAGTGGTACGTGATGGAAGAGTCGCTGCCAGCCGATGTCTCGCTGGTCAAGGCGTTCAAGGCGGACAAGGCCGGCAACCTGGTCTTCAACAAGACGGCACGCAACTTCAACCCGCTCGCCGCCATGGCTGGCAAGGTCTGCGTCGTGGAAGTCGATCATCTCGTGGAAACCGGTGAGCTGGACCCGGACCAGATTCACCTGCCCGGCATCTACGTGCAGCGCATCATCCACAACCCTGACGCCGAAAAGCGCATCGAAAAACGCACGGTGAGGAGCTGATCATGGCCTGGACACGCGAACAGATGGCGCAACGCGCCGCGCAGGAGTTACAGGACGGCTTCTACGTCAATCTGGGTATCGGCCTGCCGACACTCGTCGCCAACTACATTCCCGAGGGGATGGACGTCTGGCTGCAGAGCGAGAACGGCCTGCTCGGCATCGGCCCCTTTCCCACGGAAGACGAGATCGACCCGGATCTGATCAACGCCGGCAAGCAGACCGTCACCGCCCTGCCCGGCAGCGCCTTCTTCGACAACGCCATGAGCTTCGGCATGATCCGCGGTGGCCATATCAACCTGGCGATTCTCGGCGCCATGCAGGTGTCTGAGGAGGGTGACCTGGCGAACTGGATGATCCCCGGCAAGATGGTCAAGGGGATGGGCGGTGCGATGGACCTGGTCGCGGGCGTCAAGCGCGTCGTGGTGCTGATGGAGCACACCGCCAAGGGCGCGCACAAGATCATTCCGCACTGCGACCTGCCACTGACCGGCGTCGGCGTCGTGGACCGCATCATCACCGACCTCGGCGTACTGGACGTGACCGAGCAGGGCCTGAAGCTGGTGGAGCTGGCCGACGGTGTGAGTTTCGAGGCGATGCAGCAGGCCACCGGCTGCACCATCCACCGCTGAGCGAACTCGCACCTCTGTGACATGGCCCGACGCCACTGTGCATCGGGCCAGCGCAGCGTGTAGCCTTGGCCCGTTTCAAACGCAAGCACGCACCCGGCTCGACGCGAGCCGCGGGTGGATAGGCAGGACTGGATTACCTTCATGGCAAAGCAGACGTACAGCATTTCCGATTTGGCCAACGAGCTCGACATCACCACCCGCGCCATCCGCTTCTACGAAGAACAAGGCATGCTCTCGCCGACCCGCCGCGGTCAGGAACGCATCTACAGTCCGAAGGATCGGGTTGCCCTCAAGCTCATCCTGCGCGGCAAGCGCATCGGCTTCTCGTTAGCCGAGTGTAAAACTCTGATCGAACTCTACGACCCCAAGGCCGGCAACCAGAAGCAGCTGAACATCATGCTTGGCATGATCGCCGAGCGCCGCCAGCAGCTCGAACAGCAGCTGCTGGATATCCAACAGATGCAACTTGAACTCGACACCGCCGAGGAACGTTGCCTGACCGCGCTCAAGACCACCTTGGGCAAGGAAGCGAGCTAAGCGCTGACGTGAGCGGGCCGAACCGTCCAGTGAGCTGGACAGGCTTCCAGATTTCTGGACACACGACTCCAGCCGCTCGGCGGCTGTCCAGCCACCTGGACACCACCGACCTGCTCCAACCGGCTAAACCGCTCTAAACCGGCCGCTCCAGCCTGATTTCCCGGTCAGGCATAGAACCTGCTAAGTCTTTCCACACAACGCCAGATCCCCAGGTGGCACGTATGGCTGCGGCCGTTTCGTTTGCCGCCCGGCCCAAACGCCGGTTCTGGCCCAGAACAACAAGAAAGAAGGAAAACCTGCAATGTCGATTACCAAGAAGCTGTCCCGTCTCGCCTGTGCCATTGGCGCCACCACCGTGCTCGGTGCCAGCCTGGTTGGCGGCCACGCCGTAGCCGCGGAGAAGATTCGCTGGCAAGTCCCGCTGGCCTTTCCATCGCATCTGATCGGCCTGACCACACCCATCAAGCATCTTTCCGAATCGCTCAAGGCCATTTCTGGCGGCGACATCCAGCTGCGCTACTACGAGCCGGGCGAACTGGTGCCGCCGTTCGAAATCATGGATGCGGTCAGCAACGGCAAGTACCCAGCCGGCTACACCTGGATTGGCTATGATCAGGGCACCATCGCTGCGCTGCCACTGTATTCCGGCGCGCCGTTCAACATGGAACCGCCGGCTTATCTGGCCTGGTACTACGAAGGCGACGGTAAGAAGCTGCTCGAGGAGATCTACGCTCAGCGCAACATCCATCCGATGCTCTGCAGCATCATCGGCCCGGAGGGTGCCGGCTGGTTCTCCAAACCAATCGAAAAGCTCGAAGACATTGACGGCCTGCGTATTCGCTTCGCCGGCATCGGCGGCAAGGTGCTGGAGAAACTCGGCGCCTCGGTGACCATGGTGCCGGGTGGCGAGATCTACCAGGCGTTGGAACGCAAGACGATCGACGCCACCGAGTTCTCTCAGCCTGCCGTCGACAAGATGCTGGGCCTCGACCAGATCATCAAGAACTACGTCATGCCGGGCTGGCACCAGACGCTGACCACCTCGCATCTGCTGGTCAATAAGGGCGTGTGGGACAAGCTGGAGCCGCAAAGCCGCGCGCTGATCGAGATGGGTTGCGAATCGGCCACGCTCAAAGGTTTCGCCGAAAGCGAGTGGGCCCAGCCCACTGCCCTGCGCGACTACGAGAAGCAGGGCGTGAAGGCCCAGGTGCTGCCGGAGCCGGTGTTGCGCGAACTGGAACGTGTGACCAACGAAGTGCTGGACGAGATCGCTGCGAAGGACGAGATGTTCAACCGCGTCCTGACCAGCCAGCGCAACTTCATGAAGCACCACTCCATCTGGCAGAGCAAAGGCTACCTGCCACGCGACTACTACCAGTACGACTGAGGCCTGGCGCCGCTCAGCGGGCGCGCCGCCAGGGTGCGCCCGCTCCCTCTTATGGTCCGGACTGTCGAGGTGAGATCGTGTCCGCTGCTCCTGTATCCGAAACGCCCGGTAGCGTCGCGCCTGGCGATCCGCTACCCCATAACCGGTTATCCCACTGGCTCGACCGGGCGCTCGTCGCGATCGGCGAAGCCAGCGCCTGGATCTGGTTGCTGGTGCTGGCCGTCGTGCTGGCCAACGTCTTCAGCCGCTTCGTGCTCGCACGCGGTTCGATCGCCCTGGAAGAGCTCTCCTGGCACCTGTTCGGTGCGGTGCTGATGCTTTCGCTCGCCTATGCGGTGGTGCGCGATGATCATGTGCGGGTCGATGTGTTGCGCGAAAAATTCAGCTTGCGCAGCCAGGCCATGATCGAGCTGCTCGCTATCCTGTTTCTCGCGCTTCCGATCGTGGTGCTGATGGTCGACGCCCTCGTACCGTTCGCTTACCAGGCGTACATCTACGACGAGCGCTCTCAGGCCCCAAGCGGCCTGCCGCATCGCTTCATCTTCAAGAGTGTGTTTCCGCTCGGGTTGACGCTGGTCGCCCTGGCACTGCTGTCACGCGCAAGCCGCTGCAGCACCTTCCTGTTCAACTTCCCGCGGGCGCTCGCCGCCCCCCGGCATGACCGCGACCGCGGCCATGCGCAGCCCTGATGGAGCCGTCTTGATCATGGGTCTGGAACAAATTCTCGTCATCGCGATGTTCGCCTCGTTCATGGGGCTCCTGCTGCTGGGCTTCCCAGTCGCCTGGTCGCTGGCCGGCATCGGACTGTTGTTCGCCGTGCTCGGTCATGTGCTGGTCGAGCACTACGATGCCGATCTCTGGTTCACGTGGGATGGCACCATTGGCGTCCTGGATGCGCGCATCTATGGCATCGTCGCCAACGAACTCATGGTTGCCCTGCCACTGTTCATTTTCATGGGCATCATGCTCGACCGCTCCGGCATCGCCGAGCGGCTGATGCACAGCCTGGTCCGGGTGCTCGGCCCGTTGCGCGGCGGCTACGCCGTGACAGTGGTGCTGGTGGGTATTCTGCTTGCCGCATCTACCGGCATCGTCGGTGCCTCGGTGGCGCTTCTCGGCATGCTCTCCATCGGGCCGATGCTGCAGGCCAAATACAACAAGAGCCTGGCGGTCGGCACGGCCTGCTCCGTTGGTACGTTGGGCATTCTTATCCCGCCGAGCATCATGCTGGTGCTGATGGCCGACCGGCTAGGCACCTCCGAAGCGTCCGTGGGCAAGCTGTTCATGGGCGCGCTAATTCCGGGGATGATGCTGGCGCTGATGTACATCCTCTACATCGTGGTAGTCGCCTGGCTGAAGAAAGATTTTGCGCCCGCTCCGGCCAACCGGCAGAAGCTCGATGCAAAGGCATTGGTCGACGTGTTCTGGGCCGTCGTGCCGCCGTTCGTGCTGATCCTCGCGGTGCTCGGCTCGATCTTTTTCGGGATCGCGACCACCACCGAAGCCTCGGCTGTCGGTGCCTTCGGCGCGGTGCTGATGGCGGCGTTCAGCCGCAGACTGAACATGGCGGTGCTGAAAGACGCGCTCTACCAGACCAGCCGCACCGCGGCGTTCATCTTCGGCATCTTCATCGGCGCCACGGTATTCGCTGCGGTGCTTCGCGGTTTGGGCGGCGACGATGTCATTCGCGCAGCGCTCACCGGGCTGCCGTTCGGCCAGACGGGAGTTCTGCTGACGGTACTGCTGATCACCTTCCTGCTCGGCTTTTTCCTCGACTGGGTGGAGATCACCCTGATCATCCTGCCGCTGGTCGCGCCTGTGCTGTTCTCGATGGGTGTCGACCCGCTGTGGTTCGCGATCCTCTTCGCGCTTTGCCTGCAGACATCTTTCCTCACGCCGCCAGTGGGTTTCGCGCTGTTCTACATCAAGGGCGTCTGCCCGCCAGAGGTGACCACGCGGGATGTTTACCTGGGTGTGCTGCCTTACATCCTCATCCAGCTGCTGGGGCTCGCACTGGTGTTCTTCTTCGCGCCTTTGGCGACCTGGCTGCCGAACGAGGTGTACGCGCAGTAAAACGACCTGCGTTGGCGATACTGCATGGCTTGCCTCGCCAACGTTTTCAGGCTGGTTCGTGGCGGGCCGGTCGCCTTGCTCCGCACAACCGGCGCCTCCCATAATCGGCCGATCGAAACCGGACAGCTCCGCTCATGGCAATTGCACGCAACGACCTCGACCACAACGGCCTGATCATCGGGGTCTCGCCTGAGCGCTTTCGCGCGGTGGCGATGCCGCTCCTGTTTGACCACCTGAACGCCCAGTGCGAAGGCACCATCGCGGTAAACCGGCAGGCACGCATCGTCTGGATAAACGACAAATATGCCGAGAAGATTGGCATCAGCGATCCGCGCAGCGTGTTAGGCAAAGAGGTCGAGGAGGTCTTGCCGGCCAGCCGCCTGCGCGAGGTAGTCGACAGTGGCCTGCCGAGCATGCTCGACCTCATGGCGTTCGGCGACGAACACTTCGTCGTCACCCGTATCCCGCTCCGCGATGAAGACGGCACCCTCGTAGGGGCCCTGGGGTTCGTCCTGTTCGACCGCGCCCGGCACCTCAAGCCGCTCATGTCCAAGTTCAACGTACTGCAGACCCAGCTTGTCGCGACGCAGAACGAACTGGCCAAGGCTCGCCGTGCCCGCTATACGATCGCAGGGTTCATCGGTACCAGCCCGGCCGCGAGCGAGGTGAAGCGTCAGGCTCGGCGCGCCGCGCAGCTGGATGCGACGGTGCTTATCCGAGGTGAAACCGGCACCGGCAAAGAGCTGCTTGCCCAAGGCATCCACAACCTGTCCCCGCGCGCCAATGGGCCATTCGTTGCGGTAAACGTAGCGGCGATTCCAGAGACGCTGGTCGAAGCCGAGCTGTTCGGCACCGCACCCGGCGCCTTCACTGGCGCCGACCGCAAGGCGCGCATCGGCAAGTTCGAAGTGGCCAATGGCGGCACCCTGTTTCTCGACGAAATTGGTGACCTGCCGCTGGCCCTTCAAGCCAAGCTGTTGCGCGTGCTGCAGGAGCAGGAGATCGAGCCGCTGGGCTCCAACCAGGTCAAACCGCTCAACGTGCGGGTGATCGCCGCCACACATATCGACCTCGAAGCGAAGGTGGCCGCGGGCGAATTTCGTGACGATCTTTACTACCGCCTCAACGTGCTCGCATTGAAGGTGCCGCCTTTACGTGAGCGCGCCAGCGACATCCCTTCGGTCATCGAGCACCTGCTCGACGACATCGCCAACCGCTCGGGCCAGGCGCCCATGGAACTGACGGCCGATGCGATTGCGCTGCTCTGTCACCAGCCCTGGCGCGGGAACGTTCGTGAACTCGGCAACTTGCTGGAACGGGCCCAGCTAAGCACCGATGGCGCGCCACTCGAAGCCAAGCACTTCCTGCCACTGCTAGCCGACCAAACCAGCAAGCCGGCGCCACCAGCCGCCGCGCTCATTGAAGTCGCCGCCACAAGTGCTGGCACTGCAGGGTTGGAAACCGCAGCCAGTGACCCCGCTCCACTGCAACGCCTTGCCGAAAGCATCGCCCAAGCTGAACGCCGCGCCCTGCAAAGCGCCCTGCTCGCCTGCAAAGGCAACCGCCGCCGGGCCGCTACCGAACTTGGCATCTCGCGCGCCAGCCTTTATTCGAAGCTGCAACTGCACGGTTTGAGCGAGCGTTGATCAGGCGCAACCTATCCTGACGATGCCACTCGCCAGCGCGTTGTGGTGCATGGCGGGCGGCGCTAAGGTGGTAGCAGCACCGTTAAGACAGCCGCAGGATGCGCCTCATGACGTTTAGCCTCCGCCCCGTCCAGCCGGACGACCTTGCCGCGATTTGCCGCTGGCCGGAAACCGCGACCGAGCTCTACTACTGTTTCCCAAGGCTCGTTACCCATTGACCGTTGGGCAATTGTCCGCGGCAATTGCGCAGCGTGCCGAGTCGACCGTGGTGTGCCTGTCGAACCGGCCGGTTGCGTTCGCGAACTTTTACCGATGGGAACAAGGCGGCGTATGCGCAATCGGCAATGTGATGGTGGATTCGAGCGCCCGACGCCTCGGTGCTGCCAGCATGCTGGTCGAGCACTTATGCCGACTCGCTTTCGATCGTTATGGAGCCAGCGAAGTGCGCGTGTCCTGCTTCAATCACAATACGGCCGGATTGCTGTTCTATCCGAAACTGGGCTTCATGCCCATCAGCATCGAGCCGCGCGAAGGGCTCGATGGCGAGCGCCTCGCACTGATCCATATGCGCCGCGAAAGATAACCAGAACCGACGGGAGTCCACCATGCATCCAGCCGCCAACTGCACCTCGCTCGACGAAGTCCGCCAGAACATCGACCGTATCGACGAAGCGTTGGTCGCGCTTCTTGCCGAGCGTGGGCGGTACGTGAAGCGCGCGGCAGCGTTCAAAAAGACCAGCGACGATGTGAGGGCACCTCAGCGGGTCGAGCGGGTCATCGAAAAGGTCCGCGCGCTGGCGACCACTCTGCAGGCGAACCCCGACATCACCGAACAGATATATCGGGCGATGATCGCCGGGTTCATCGAGGCCGAACTGGCAGAGCATGCGGCATTGCGAGCCAATTAACTCACGCGCGTGCGATTCTTAGCGCTACTGCGCCACCCAGCCACCGTCCATGTTCCATGCGACACCACGGACCTGCTTTGCGGCGTCGCTGCATAGGAACAGCGCCAATTCGCCCAGCTGCTCCGGCGTAACGAAGTCCAACGAAGGTTGTTTTTCCATCAGCAATTCGCGGGTCGCCCGTTGGACGTCGCCATGGGCCTTGGCGTTGTTGTCGATCTGCTGCTGGACCAGCGGCGTCAGGACCCAGCCGGGGCATAGCGCATTGCAGGTGATACCCGTCGTCGCCGTTTCCAGCGCCACACTTTTCGTGAGCCCGAGCAGTCCGTGCTTGGCTGCGACGTAGGCCGATTTACCGGCCGAGGCGACCAGACCGTGAGCGGACGAGATATTGATGATCCGGCCCCAGTTGCGCTGACGCATGCCAGGTAACACCAGGCGAATGGTGTGAAACGCCGAGGAGAGGTTGACGGCGATGATGCTGTCCCAGCGCTCGACCGGAAACTGTTCAATCGGCGCGACATGCTGAATACCGGCGTTGTTGACCAGCACATCGACGCGGCCTAAGTCGCGCTCGGCCTGGCGAACCATGTCGGCGATCTGCTCGGCATCGGAAACGTCGGCCGGATGATGCCGTACGCGCGTGCCGAAGGCAGCCACATGCGCAATAGCTCCCTCCGAATCGCCGAATCCATTGAGCATCACGTCTGCACCAGCCTCGGCCAGCTTGCTGGCGATGCCAAGGCCGATACCGCTGGTGGAGCCCGTCACGAGGGCGATTTTGCCGTGCAGGTTCATGGCTGGCCCTCGGTATTAAGCGGACGCAGCAGCGGGTTGAAGAATGAAGCGAACGACACGAGGCAGGCCGAAGGGGCGGCCGAGGCGGCAATGGACTTCATGGGCGGTTTCCTTGTTGTTCTAGTTGTCTCGCCCGGTCAGAGAACCGGTCGAACAAGCCTGACCCTAGACCCGGAGCGAAAGACGTGCCAATTCAGGTGTCGCACGCCGATTGATCGGTAGCGTCCGTTAACGCCAGCGTCTGTGTGGTATCGCGCCGGCTTGGCACGGCGGCTGGGGTCATTTTGCAGCCCTGAAAATGTCCGCAACCTTGGACATGCCTACCCCACGCGACACCCCCGATGTGGGCCTGTCCGGCCGGATGGACGCATAACCTGGGCAAGCGCTCGGTAGGCGTTAGCTTGTTTGAGATTCGGCCGACGACGTGCCCTGGATCGCCAGCAAGCTGGCTACTACGGGACGGAGGTTGTCCTGGCGGTCCAAATGAACTGCCAGCACAGAGGTTGAGGCCTAGCACGCACCGCCGATGCGCTTCATAGGAGCGAGCTTGCTCGCGATCTGGTTGCCGGCGTGCCCTGGATCGCCAGCAAGCTGGCTCCTACGGGACGGAGCTTGTTCTGGCGGCCCAAGTGAAGCGACTGCCAGTACAGAGGCCGAGGCTTAGCATGCACCGCCGATGCGCTTCGTAGGAGCGAGCTTGCTCGCGATCCGGAAGCCGCCCTGCCCTGGATCGCCAGCAAGCTGGCTCCTACGGGACGGAGCGTGTCCTGGCGGCCCAAATGAAGCAACTGCCAGCACAGAGGGCGAGGCCTAGCACGCCGCCGATGCGCTTCGTAGGAGCGAGCTTGCTCGCGATCCGGCTGTCGGCGTGCCCTGGATCGCCAGCAAGCTGGCTCCTACGGGACGGAGTTTGTCCTTCCGGCTCAACTGCTGTCGGCTGTAGGACAAAGCTCTGCTTTCCACCCGGCAGGCCGGAGAGAGGGTTTGCCTTGGATGCGGGTAGAACCAGCGCCTAGAGCTGCCAACGTGCGGACTAGGGCCAAGGTGACGGAAGTGACGCGCTATCCCCCGCCGAGCGTCCGTCCGATCATCTTGCGTTCAGCAAATACTCGGTGAGGGTCCGCGTGCACGCCTGGATGCCACCTTCGGTGATCAGTTCATAGCCATGGGTATTCTCGGTGGGAATCGCCAGGCAACCAGCTTGCGGTGAAGAGCCAGAGCCGAGCACAGCACTTGCATCCGAGGCGAAGCCCGGCATCAGGGCAGGCTGGGGCGTGTAACCGCAGCGGACGGCAGCGGCGAACAGGGCATCGGACAGCGCCTTGGTGTAAAGCCCCTTCTCATCGCCGGTCAGGATGATCGGATCGGCGCACAACCGGGTGCCGTATTCCTCGGCGATCGGGCCTACCTCGAGTGCGATGCAGGCCAGGCCGGGAAGCGTACGGGCAGCGTATTGCGCACCGGAATTGGTTTCTTCTTCGTTGGTGGTAAACACGAAATAGACGTCCTGAGCGAGTTCGCCCTTGCGTCCCGCCAACTCCTCGGCAGAGCGCAGGGCTGCGACCACGGGTGCGCGATCGTCGAGGAAATGAGCGGCGATCGCGTCGTGCACGCGGAACGGACGCCGCCAGTGCTGGCTTAGCACAACACGCGTGCCGGGCCGTACGCCCATTCGTGCAAGCTCTTCCGTGGTCCGGCGAGTGATCACGTGCACATCGCGCCATTGGACATTGCCGCTCAGGATGTCCATTGACTGGCTGGACTCGGGCGTACCGTGCATGGTGCCGAATGAAAGCACACCGGGCAGGTTTTCCGACTCACCCATGATGTCGACCGGGCACATACCGAAATTGACCGGAAACGCGCCACCCAACGCCACTACGTGGAGACGGCCATCATCGGCAACGCGCTTGACCACCATCGCGATCTCGTCCTGGTGTGCCATCACTCGAATTGCGTTGGCCTGCGCCACGTCGCGTGAAGCGCCCTCAGCACGTATCCAACCCACCAGATTGTTTGCCGCGTCCAGCCAGACCTCATCACAGCTGGCCTCTAGCGACTCACGGCAAAGCGTCCGCACCTCTTCCTCCTGACCGCCCGGCCCGCGCGCCATCAGCAAACGCTCTAGCAAGGCAAAATCGGCTTCCTCAGACATGCTGTCCTCCTTATTCGTCTTCAGCGCTAGGACAGCGCAGCGCCTTGGCCGTGCGAAGAAAAATAGCCGGCGCCATAACGCGACCGCAGCAATCTGCCGCTAGGCTTTGTGTGCGACTCACCGCCTTTCGGAGAAATGGAAATGACAGATGACGTAGGCAAACTGGTTCTGCGGGTAAGTGTTGGCTTGATGATGCTGCTGCACGGCATCGCCAAGCTGTCAGGCGGCGTCGGAGGTATTGCAGGAATGCTGGCGGGACGTGGCCTGCCGGAGTTCTTCGCCTATGGCGTCTACCTGGGCGAGGTGGTCGGCCCGTTGTTGGTCATCATCGGCCTGTTCACACGCATCGGCGCGCTGCTGATGATCGGCAACATGCTGGTTGCTCTGCTCCTTGCGCATATGGCCGAACTCTTTTCACTGGGCCAGATGGGCGGTTGGGCGTTGGAAACCCAGGGGCTGTTCCTGTTCGGCTCGGTGGCGATCGCACTGCTTGGTGCCGGCCGTTACAGCGTCGGTGGTGTGCACGGCCGCTTCAACTAGCTTGAGGCTAGGCGCGCCCGGGTAGCCGCCGAACGGTGGGTGCATCCGGGCGCCGCCTCGCTATGATCAGCGGCCATGACGACTGCCATTCCGATTCGCTCCCCTTGCCCGCCCGGCGCCTGCATCTGCCGGCGCGAGCAAATGCTCGAGGCACCCGAGAGCCATGACCTTCGCATCCTTCGGCTAACGCGCGCCGAGGAAAATCGCTTGCTTGAACGGCTGGAAAACCTGAAGAGCCTCGAAGATCTGGAGCGCCTGCAGCAACGCATCCAGGATCAGCTGGGCATTCTCATGGCCATCGCACCCGGACCGAACGAAGTGCGCAGCATGCGCGGTATCCGCATCGAAATCGCTGAGCAGCCAGGCCTCTGTCGCAAGACACGCCAGTCGATTCCCGCCGCCATACGCCGCGGGCTGGAAAAGCGCCCCGAGATCGCCTTCGCGCTGCTCAACACCCACGACCTGCTACGCGACGCCTGACCTAGGCACGACCAAAGACGAGGCGCCCGACAATGGCGCTCCCAGATGCCATCTGCGATAGTGACGCGGCCAGTGAATCGCCGCTGGCAACCCCCAGCCCACAAGGCTTGCGGGTTATGTGACGCATCAAGTGCCCAGCTGATCAACCGTACAGCCGCTCGCGTCCTTTTTTCTCGCGCTACCCGCGCGTCCCGTGGCTCACCGGCCACCAAGCCTGTCACCCATCGGCGCCAGGCCGTTCGCTAATAAAACCAAAACTGATCCGAACAAGGACGCCTCATGAAACTGACTCGCTGCCTTACTGCATTGGCCGCCGCCGCGGCGCTGTCCGCGACCTTCTCGGCCGCTGCCCGTGAATACTCCGTCTCTACCGTGCTCTCCGATGCATTCCCATGGGGCCAAGCGGCGCAAAAGTGGGCCGACCTGGTAGCCGAGCGCTCCAACGGCGAAATTACCCTGCGCGTCTACCCTAACGCGCAACTCGTCGCGGGCGACCAGACCAAAGAGTTCTCAGCGATGCGCTCGGGCCTGATCGACATGGCCGTTGGTTCCACGATCAACTGGTCGCCGCAAGTGCCGGAGCTGAACCTCTTCTCGCTGCCCTTCCTGATGGCCGACAGTGCCGACCTCGACGCCATTACCGGGGGCGAAGCCGGCCAGCAGGCCTTTGCTGCCATCGAGAAGCGCGGCATCGTCCCGCTGGCCTGGGGTGAGAATGGCTTCCGTGAGATTTCAAATTCGGTCAAGCCGGTCAAGACGCCTGCCGATCTCTCTGGCCTGAAGATTCGTGTCGTAGGCTCTCCGCTGTTCCAGGACACGTTCAGCGCCCTCGGCGCCAACCCGACGCAAATGAGCTGGGCCGACGCCAAACCGGCACTGACCACAGGTGCCGTCGACGGTCAGGAAAACCCGCTGTCGGTATTTGACGTTGCGCGTGTCGACCAGGTCGGCCAGAAGTACTTGACCCTCTGGCACTACATGGCCGACCCGCTGGTCTTCGCCGTCAACCAGCGTGTCTGGAAGCAGTTGCCGGAAGCGGATCGCGAAATACTGCGTCAGGCCGCCATTGACGCTGGTAAGTGGGAAATCGAGCTGTCACGCAGCGCCGAAGCCAAGCGGCTTGAGGACATTCGCGCCCGTGGCGTCGAGGTGACCGAGCTGAGCGATGCCGAGCATCAGGCCTTTGTCGAAGCCACCCGCGTAGTCCATGAGAAGTGGGCGCCGAAGATTGGTGCCGAGCTGATCGAAGCTGCACGCACCGCCATCGCTGAGTAAACACCGCTTTGCCCGGCGGCGCGGGGCCGCCGGGGTTCGAGGACTTTCATGGACAATCGACAGGACGCGCGCCTTGAGCGCGTGCTGGCCACCCTGGCGCTGGTGATCATCGGCCTGATCAGCCTCGCCAACGTAGTGGTTCGCTATTTCACCAATGCATCCTTTGCTTTCACTGAAGAAATCTCCGTTTTCTTGCTGGTGATCCTCACATTCGCCGGCGCTTCGGTGGCGATGCGCAGCAACCGGCACATCCGTATCGGCTTCGTCGAACGGCTGTTCCCGCAACTGCGCGTACCGCTGATCCTCTTGCAATGGTTGGCCGGCGCGCTCGTGCTAGGGCTGGTGCTCTGGTACGGCGGCCAGTTCGCGTTGGAAGAATACCAGTGGGAATCGGAGTCGCCTGGCCTCGGCCTGCCAAATTGGTGGTACGTGGTCTGGCTGCCGCTGTTGGCGCTGCTGATGCTGGTACGCCTGACGCAGATGACCATCGACCGCCTGCGCGGGAGGCTTAGCGATGAGCCCTGATGTCTGGATGCTCGCCAGCTTCCTGTTGTTGCTGCTGATTGGTGTACCGGTGGCCTTCTCCCTCGCCTTGTCCGGTGCGATCGGCATCATTGCCGGGCTTTCGCCGGACATGCTCGCCACGCTCGGCACCAACACCTACAACGGGGTCGCCAAATACCCATTGATCGCCATTCCGCTGTTCATCCTGACCGGTCTGGTGTTCGAGAAATCCGGCGTGGCGCTGCGCCTGGTGCGCTTTGCCCAGGCATTGATCGGCCCGCGGCATGGCGGATTGGCAATGGTCGCCATTCTGGTCTGCCTGATCATGGGCGGCATGAGCGGCTCAGGACCGGCTGATGCTGCCGCGGTCGCCATGGTGATGTTGCCGAGCATGACCCGCGCCGGCTATCCCAAGCCCTTCTCCGCGACCCTGATCGCCGCGTCGGCCTCCACCGCGATTCTGATCCCGCCGTCAATCGCGCTGATCCTCTACTCCATCGTCGTACCCGGCGTGGACCTGCGCGCGCTGTTCGCGGCAGGCCTGTTCCCCGGCATCATCGCGGGGCTGGTGCTGCTGCTTCCGGCCTGGCTGCTTTCACGTCGCTACGGCTGGGAGAGCCCCGAAGGAGCCGAACGTCCACCACTGGGCGAAAGCTTCCGCCAGGCACTGCCGGCGCTGTTCGCGCCGGTGCTGATTCTGGGCGGTCTGCGCAGCGGGCTGTTTACACCTACCGAAGCGGCCGTGGCTGGCGTGACCTACGGCGTGCTGGTCGGCCTGTTCGTCACCCGCGAGCTGGACTGGCGAAACCTCTGGCGCCTCTGCGGCGAGGCGGCAGTCATTTCCGGCGTGGTCATGCTGATCATTGCCCTGGCCGGGATCTTCGCCTGGGCCGGCACCATGCTCGGCACCTTCCGCCACCTGGCCGAATGGTTGATCTCGCTGTCGGATAACGGCGCGGTACTGCTGATTCTGGTGATGGTCGCCGTGCTGCTTGCGGGGATGTTGCTCGATGCGATCTCGATCTACCTGATCCTGATGCCGATCCTCATCCCGGTCATGCAGCATTTCGGCTGGAACCCCGTTTGGTTCGGCATCCTCTTGGCGATGAACATCGCCATCGGGCAGTTCACGCCGCCGGTCGCAATCAACCTGATGGTGACCGCCGAGGTCGCGAAAATCCGCCTGGAGCAAACGGTCGGCTGGGCCCTGTTGTTCGTCGTGGTCATGGGCAGCGCGCTGGTGCTGGTAGCCCTATTCCCCGAAATCGCGCTGTGGCTGCCAAGGGTGCTGGGTTACGCGGTGTGAACCGCCCGTCTGTCCCGGGGCGCTCGTGCGTGTTTGCTGATCTGTAGAGGCACCCGCCTGGGCTGAGGAAGCGCCCGCAACCTCAGCCCTTTTCCATCAACTCCACCACCCAATCGATAAACACGCGCAGCTTCGCGCTGACATGCCGGTTCGGTGGGTAGGCGATGTACATCGGCATCGGGTCGAGCGTCCAGTCCTCGAACAAAGGTGTCAGCTCGCCGCGCTCCAGTGGCGCCCTCGCCATGTAATCCGGCAACCACAGCACACCCAACCCCGCCAGACCGGCCGCCAGATAAGCGTTGCCGTCATCGACCGACAGCACATGGTGCCCCTGCACGCTGATGCGCTCGTCGCCGCGATGCATGGCGTAGGGCAAGGCCTTGCCGGTGCGCGCCCAGAGGAAGCCGATGGTGCGGTGCTGGCTGTTTTCAAGCTCCACCGGATGCCGCGGCGTCCCGGCTCGTTCCAGATAATCCGGTGCGGCGTACACGGCCAGCCGCAGGTGCCCGATGGGCCGCGCCATGAGCGACAGGTCGGTCAGCTCGCCACCCCGCACCACGCAATCGACGTTTTCGTCGATCAGATCGACCTTGCGGTCGCTCACGCCCAGGTCGAGTTGAATCTCCGGAAACCGCGCATGGAAGGCCGGCAGCGCGGGTATCAGAATCAGCCGTGCAAAGGGGCTCGGTACATCCACACGAAGGCGGCCACGCGGCGCAGTGGCTGCGCCGGAAAGGCTCGTCTCGGCGTCATCCAGATCGGCCAGCAGCTGCACCACACGCTCGTAGTAGGCGGCGCCATCGGCCGTGACGTTGACCTTGCGCGTGGTGCGGTTGAGCAGCCGCACGCGCAGCCGTGCCTCCAACTGCTGGATCAGCTGGGTGACGCTGGTACGGCTCAGGTGCAGCGTTTCGGCCGCCTTGGTGAAGCTCCCGGTCTCGACGACACGGGCGAAGGCCTGCATGGCGGCGAAGCGATCCATGGCATGTTCTCGTGCTTGATTGTTTGGAATTCGCAAACGGTGCTGGTCAGGCTCGCGAGTTTATCCGCATGGCTCGGCTCCCTAAAGTTTGGTCATCAACCTGACCCGGGGCGTACCGCCCCAATTGGAGGAAACATGAGCACTCGTGACGTCGTATTCCCAGCCGGCCGCCAGGCGCTGTATGAAAAAAAACCGCTACTCGCCCGCGATCCGCTCCAATGGTTTCCTATTTGTTTCCGGGCAGGTCGGTAGCCGCGAGGACGGCTCACCCGAACCCGATCTGCAGGCGCAGGTGCGGCTGGCCTTCGCGAATCTCAACGCCATCCTCAAGGAAGCCGGCTGCACCTTCGACGACGTAATCGATGTCACCGTCTTCATCGTCGATCCGCACGAGCAGTTCGAACGCATCTGGCCCGTGGTGCAGGAGTTCTGGGGCGAGGCGCCCCACCCTACGCTGACCGGCATCGGTGTGACGTGGCTCTACGGCTTCCAGTTCGAGATCAAGGTGATCGCCAAGCTGCCCGAAGCAGCCACCGCCTGACCCACTCCCCCTGGCCCGTAAAACCCCTTGCGGCTCTGCGGGCAGGTTTGGCTATGCTCAATGGCAACCGAGCGGTCAGCCGACCTGCCCGGCTCCGACTACTTTTGCCAGAGCCCTCTCCATGCAACTGATCTATGCCCCTGCGTCGCCCTTCGCCCGGAAAGTCCGTGTGCTTGCCATTGAAACCGGTCAAATGGGCAGGCTGGACCCGGTCGAAACGACCGTCATGCCCGTAACCCTCAATGAGCGCGTCAACGTCGCCAACCCGCTCGGCAAGATTCCGGTGCTGATGATGGATGACGGCGAAGCGCTGTATGACAGTCGGGTGATCTGCGAATACCTCGATAGCCTGCACGACGGACAGCACCTGTTCCCGGCAGACCCGGCGCAGCGCTGGCAGACCTTGCGCCTCGTTGCATTGGCGGACGGGCTGATGGATGCCGCCGTATTGGCGCGCTACGAAAAGGCAATGCGCCCGGCCGAGCGGCAATGGGATGAGTGGATCGATGGTCAGCTCGGTAAGGTGCGTCGCGCCTTGCGTGCACTGGAAGACAGCGCATCACAGCTGCAAGGCCCGCTGGACATCGCCCAGATCGGTGTCGCCTGCGCGCTGGGTTACCTGGATTTCCGCTTCGCTGAACTCTACTGGCGCAACGAATTTCCGAAGCTAGTGGCGTTTCAGGATGAATTTTCGCAACGCGAATCGATGCAGCTCACCGAGCCTGCGTGAGGTTCGCGTATTGCGTGCAAGTCGTGCTCCTGTAGGCGCCCGCGTGCTCGCGAAAAAGCGCTGCGCCCACCGGCACAGCGCCTGTCACACGAGTCAGCCGAGGCCCAGGGGTCGGGTAGTTCGCCCGCTGAACCGCACAGCAGTGCATTCGCGAGCAAGCTCGCTCCTACAGGGATACCTGCGGCTCATTCGTCAGCCATTCAGCACGCCATCCACCAGCGCCTTGGCCTCTTCCTGGATGCGCTTGAGGTGCGTCTCGCCCTCGAAGCTTTCCGCGTAGATCTTGTAAACGTCCTCGGTGCCGGATGGGCGTGCAGCGAACCAGCCATTTTCGGTGACGACTTTGAGCCCGCCGATGGCCGCGCCGTTGCCCGGCGCCTCGGTGAGGATCTGCGTGATGGGCTGGCCGGCCAGCTCGCCCGCGGTGACCTGGGAAGCGGACAGCTTGCCGAGTTTGGCCTTCTGCTCGCGATTGGCCGCAGCATCGATGCGCTGGTAGACCGGCGCGCCGAATCGCTCGGTCAGGGCTTGATAGCGTTCGCCCGGGTCCTTGCCCGTCACGGCGGTGATTTCCGCGGCCAGCAGCCCAAGGATCAGGCCGTCCTTGTCGGTGGACCACGCCCCGCCCTGCTTGCGCAGGAAGGACGCGCCGGCAGACTCCTCGCCGCCGAATCCCAGGCTGCCGTCCATCAAACCGTCGACGAACCACTTGAAGCCCACGGGCACCTCGACCACCTTGCGATCGATACCCTTGGCGACGCGGTCGATCATCGACGACGAGACCAACGTCTTGCCGATGCCTGCACTCGTGCTCCACTCGGGGCGATGGGTAAACAGGTATTCGATGGCCACGGCCAAGTAATGGTTGGGGTTGAGCAGGCCCACCGAGCGCGCCACGATGCCATGGCGGTCGTGGTCGGTGTCGCAGGCAAAGGACACGTCGAAGCGGTCCTTGTTCTCGATCAGCCCGGCCATGGCGTGCGGCGAGCTGCAGTCCATTCGGATCTTGCCGTCCCAGTCCAGGCGCATGAAGCGGAAGGTCGGGTCGACTCGGGTCGACAGCACCTCGAGCGGCAACCCGTAGCGCTCGGCGATGCGCGTCCAGTAATGCACACCAGCGCCGCCTAGGGGATCGACGCCGAACTTCAATCCGCTGTTACGGATCGCTTCGAGGTCGATCACCTGATCCAGCCCGCCCACGTAGCTGTCGATGAAATCGAAGCGCTGGGTGGTCGATGCCTTGAGTGCGCGGGCGTAATCCATACGTTCGACGCCCTTGAGCCCAGCGGCCAGCAACGCGTTGGCGCGGTCCTGGATCCACTTGGTCACATTGGTATCGGCCGGGCCGCCATTGGTGGGGTTGTACTTGAAACCGCCATCGGCGGGCGGGTTGTGCGACGGGGTGATGACGATGCCATCGGCCAGGCCGCTGCTGCGACCTGCGTTGTATTCGAGGATGGCGTTGGAGATCGCCGGGGTCGGCGTGTAGCCCGGCTCGCCATTGGTTTCAGGGCAACCCGCATCGATGCGCGTCTCCACACCATTGGCCGCGAGCACTTCGAGCGCCGAGACGAAGGCCGGCTCGGACAGTGCGTGGGTATCCATGCCGACGAACAACGGACCGGTGATGCCCTGTTCGCGACGGTAGTCGCAGATTGCCTGGGTGGTGGCCAGGATGTGCCATTCATTGAAGCTGACCTTGAATGACGAGCCGCGGTGCCCAGAGGTGCCGAAGGCGACCTGCTGCGCGGGATCGGAAGCATCCGGCCGGTCGCTGTAGTAGCGCGAAATCAGCCGCGGGATGTTGGTCAGCGTCAGTTCATCCGGCAGGCGTCCTGCGTTGAGGTCGGTGCTCATCAATCGTTCCTTTGAGGTCATGTGGTCGCCGCATGCGCCCATGCGCATCGCCGCCCATTGGCTGTGTACGCGCTTCGACCCCCAGCCATCGGCCTTTGGTTCCCCAACCGGCTACAGGAATCTGCGGGCAGCCTGGCGGGCGCATGATAGAGCCTTCGCCCGACCCGGCGAAGCGGCATGCGAGCGGCCTTACAACAACAGGCTGCTCCAGGCCGAGACGAGCAGGAGCAGCGCCATCCCTTGATTGAAACGTCTGAACGCGGCTGCCGATCGCAATAGCCCGACGGCACCGCGTCCCAGCGCAGCCCATGCAGCAAGGCATGGCAGCGCGACAAGAAAGAACAGCAACGCGAAGATTGCATAACGTGCCAGCCCGCCATCGGCTCCGGTGAACACGCTGGCCACTGCGATCGCCATCATCCATGTCTTGGGGTTGACCAGCTGCAAACCAGCGCCACCCCAGGCACCGATACGCAGGCCAGCGCCATTGGCTTCGAGCGGTTCACCCGCACTGCGCCAGAGTTTCCAGGCGAGCAGAGACAGCCAGGCAACACCCACCCAGGCCATCGTTTGTTGAAGCGTTGGCAGGCGCAGCAGCGTTTCTCCTAACCCCAGGCCGACCAGCAGCACGATGGCGGCGGCGCTCGCGCAGGCACCGATGACCAGCGGCACCGCGGCACGCCAGCCGAAGCGCGCGCTGTTGTTGAGCACCAGCATGTTGGTCGGGCCCGGGGTGATCGAGGCGACAAAGGCGAACAGCACGAACGGCAGCAACTGGCTCATGGCATCAGCTCCCGGGTGCAGGGAGGGGCAAAGGTTTGAAAGCGGGCGTTCATAGGCAGCTCCTCGGTAGGGTGCTGCTACTGTCGCGCGTGCAGGGCTCAGGCGTCTGGAAGGTTTGAGCACTGCCGGCGATACGCGGCGGGGCTCAAACCGTAGGCGCGCCGGAACCAGCGACCGAGATGGCTCTGGTCGGCAAAGCCCAGCTCGCTCGCCACGCTCGCCGGCGCCACGCCCTGGCGCAACAGCTTGCGCGCGAGGCTCAGGCGCAACTGCACGAGATAAGCATGCGGCGCCAGGCCAAATGACGCCTTGAACGCGCGGGACAAGCGAAAGCGATCCACCCCGGCCACCACGGCCAGCTCATCGAGGCCGATGTCCTGGTCCAGGTGCGCGTGCAGGTAGTCCCGCGCCCGGATCGCGGCCCCCGGCAACCGCGGCGTGACATCGAGGCGCTGGCGCCAGCTCATCCGCGCGGACAGCCTTTCCAGCAGCGCATCGAGCGCCGCGTGCCGGACGATGCGCATGTCCTGCTGGTAAAGCGCCTGAAAGGCCCGGGCGATATGCACCGCCAGGTCAGGTTCGTTGGTCAGGGTTTCGGCGAATGTCGGGAGACAGTCGTCCGGCACGTCCTCACAGAGACTTTGCAACTGGGCACGCAGCCAATGCGGCTGAAGATAGAGCGTGGAGTAGGTAAAGCCGACGGGCGACGGTGCGAGCCCGTCGTGGATTTCACCAGGCTCAAGCAAAAAGACCTGCCCTGGCAGGCTTGAATGCAGCGTTTTGCGGCAGTTGAACTGCTGCACGCCCTGCTCGGTGAAGCCCACGAGATAGCTGTCGTGCCAATGCGGGTCATAGGCATGGCCTTCGAAATGGGCACGGATGATCTCGATCCCGGTTTCGGCATCCAGTTTCAAGTCGATCCAGCTGTTATCGCTCATGCCAAGGCGCCCCAGTACGCCACTCGCATCGGTATGCATCGATATGCATCGGTATAGTTCGGCCGTTTCCGGCGTCCATGGCCCGAGTGTTCACCAAGCAGGCACAGGGTTCTAGAACATTCGTGCAACTTCGATTCGCACACCGAGCCTGCCGCCCGCTTTGCGCCCGCGGCCGCACCGCCCGTCGGAATGGCGCCAGGCAGGCCAAGGTGAACGCCCGCCCCGCCGATACATCCCGTATTGCCGGTCAACGCGGCAGCGTGAAGTCGGCGAACGAGCCGCTTCTCGCATTCCGTCGTACCGCCTCCTTCAAACGCCTGGCGAATTGGTCCCGATGACACACACCACAACGAACCTCCCAGAAGATGTGGCGGGCTACACCGCCATGACCCGCAAGGCATCGCTCAGCTTCATCAGCCTCATCGCCGCGCTCTTCGTGATCGCGTCCGTGGCGCTGGTTTACCTGTGCATGGCGCTTGACGAACGGCAGATGGACCACAGCGAGCAGGATGCCGCCCGGGCCATGCAAAGCCGCTGGGACAAGATCGAAACCGCGCTTGTCGACTATGCCTTCTGGGAGGACGCCTACAATTTCATGGGCGAGAAAATCGACCTCAATTGGGCGTATGAGCGCAACAACATTGGCCCGTCGCTGTTCACCACCTACGAGCTGGACGGTGTGTTCGTGCTCGACCGCAATGCCGCAACCCGCTACGGCATCATCGACGGCGAGCTGACCGACACGGCCGCGCTTGACTGGATCGACGGTGACCTGTCGGCCCTGCTCGCCGCCGCGCGCGAAGGCTCGCTGGAAGACACAGTCGCGCAGGCCTACTACTCCGTCTCCGGCATTCCAGCGTTCGTTTCGGCTGCGGTCATTCGGCCCGACAGTTCGTATGTAGACTTCGACCGGATGTCCTACCTGGTCTACGTCGACGTTCTGACCCAGGACAAAATGAAGGCCATCGACGAAGCGTTCGACCTCGCCGACCTAAACGCCAGCCTTGGCTCGCTGCCCAACGCGCCGGGCCCAAAGCTGACCTTGCGCTCCGACCTGGGCGTCAACGTGACGCTTCAGTGGCGTAGTGAAGAACTGGGCAAGACGCTGCTCAAGAAATTTCTGCCCATGCTGCTCGTGCTGGGTCTGCTGATCGCCATTCTGGTTGCCTGGCTGCGTGGCCGCGTGGCGCGCTCCGCTGCAATGATCGACGCCGCCCAGCAGGCACTGCGCGTGAGCGAGCAGCGCTTTCGCAATATCTCCGAAGCGTCGTCGGACTGGATCTGGGAAACCGACGCCGAGCAGCGCCTGACCTACCTGTCCGAACGGTTCACCCAAGTCACCGGGCTGCCCTGGGAAGCGTGGCTGGGGCGCCCCCTGGCCGAACTGCTCGCCTACGACACCCATCTGCTGGCCGCCAATGCCGAACCGGGCGCGCTTGCCGGCCGCAAGCCGCTGCCCTGCTCGATGCGCGACAGCGAGGGGCGGCAGCGCTATGGCCAGCTCTCGGCCCGCTCGGTATCGACCGACGGCACGCTGCAAGGCTTCCTGGGCACCGTCTGCGACATCACAGAGGAAATCGAAGCCAAGGCCCGTATCGAACACATCAGCCAGCATGACGCTCTGACCGGTCTGGCCAACCGCCACCGCCTCAACCACTACCTCAACGCCCGCCTCGCCGAAGGCGTGAGCGGCGACCATCCGGTGTTTCTGCTGGCCTTGGATCTGGACCGATTCAAGCCCATCAACGATACGCTCGGCCATGCCGCGGGCGACTTGGTGCTACGCGAGGTCGCCAGTGCGCTGACCGGCTGCACCCGCTCGACCGATCTGGTGGCGCGCCTGGGTGGCGACGAGTTCATCGTCGTGGCGACCGATTGCCGTACGCACGAGCAGGCAGAGCGCCTGTGTCAGCGGCTGATCGAGCAGATCAACCAACCGATCCGCATCGGTACCAACGACGTCAGCGTCGGCGCCAGCATCGGCATCGTCTCGGCGCCCTACGACGGTCTGACCGCCGAAGACCTGCTGCGGTACGCCGACATTGCGCTCTACGAGGCCAAGTCCAACGGGCGCAACCTGTTCAAGTTCTACGAGCCGGCCATGAACGAGCGGATCATGGAGCGCCGCCAACTCGAGATGGACATGCGCCAGGCCCTGCGTCGCCGCGAGTTCCGGCTCGACTTCCAGCCCCGCTACGATGCGTCCTCGCAGACCATCGTCGGCGCCGAAGCGCTGGTGCGCTGGCAGCATCCGACCCGAGGTTTGCTCAGCCCTGGCAGCTTCATCGGCCTGGCCGAGGAGACTGGGTTGATCGTGGAGCTCAGCGATTGGGTGCTCAACGAGGCCTGCCTGAATGCGTTGTGCTGGGGCGCAGAGTTGATGGTGTCGGTCAACTTGTCCCCGGTCGAGTTCCAGCGCAGCGACCTCGTCGAGCGCGTCGCCACAGCGCTCGCCAACACTGGCATCTCGCCGGCGCGCCTGGAACTGGAAATCACTGAAAGCGTCATGCTGGAAGATGCCGCCAGCGCGCTGACGACCATGAACAACCTCAAGGCGTTGGGCATCCGGTTGTCGATGGATGACTTCGGCACCGGCTATTCGTCGCTCAGTTACTTGCGCAGTTATCCGTTCGACGGCATCAAGATCGACCGCAGCTTCATTGCCGGGCTGGATCAGTCACAGAGCAGCGAAGCGATCGTCAACGCCATCGTCAGCATGGGCCACGCGCTGTCACTGACCGTGACCGCCGAGGGCATCGAGACCGTGTCGCAGCTCGGCAAGCTGACCGCCCTGGCCTGCGATCAGGCCCAGGGGTTCTACCTCGGCCGGCCGATGGCGCCGCTGCTGTTCCAACAGGTGGTGCGCGATGCCAACGGCGTGACACAGGACGGGCCGCTCGCTTTAGCAGGCGAGTGAATCGCTCCGACGGGTCGGTTGGCCGGGCGTTTGCTGGTCGGCGGGGCTAAAGCATTCGCTGGCTAGCGAGCGCGAACGCCCCAGCCGGTCAGGGCTCAACTTGCCTGACGGTCGATGATGTAGTCGCCCAGCTTGGCGAGCGGCATGGGCTGCGCAAACAGGTAGCCCTGAGCCTCGTCGCAATCCGAGCGCAGCAGGTGGCGCAGCATCTCGGCATCCTCCACGCCTTCGGCCACCACGCGCATGCCGAGTGAATGGCACATCTCCGTGACCGCGCGGATGAAATCGACACTGAGGTCGGCCTTGGGCGTCGGACAGAGGAAGGTACGGTCGAGCTTCACCACGTTGATGGGATACTGACGCAGGTAGGCGATGCCGGCATAACCAGTGCCGAAGTCATCGATCGCCAACCTGACGCCGATGTCCCCCAGCTCCCGCAACAGCTGATGCGACGATTCGGTGTCCTCGATCAGGCCGGACTCGGTCAGTTCCAGTTCGAGGCGGTGGGTGTCCATGCCGGCGGCTTCCAGCGCTTGGCGCACCTCACCGCAGAGCGTCGGCGACCTCAATTGCACCGGCGAGACATTGACCGACAGCATCAGTTTGGTGCCGACGCGCTCGACCAGGCGCTGCACGTCGCTACAGGCCTGGCGCAGCACCCAGTTGCCGATCTGGCAGATCAGCCCGGTTGCTTCGGCGATCGGGATGAACACATCCGGCGGAACCAGCCCCTTGCTTGGATGATTCCAGCGGATCAGCGCCTCGACACCGCAGGGAGAATCATCGTCCAGGCAGATTCGCGGCTGGTAGTGCAGCACGAACTCGCCGCGCTCCAACGCTTCGCGCAGGTCCAGCTCCAACGCCATGCGGTTCTTGGTCTCCACACTCATCTCCGCGGAGAAAAACTGCATGCGCGTACCGCCGGCATCCTTGGCACGGTACATGGCGATGTCGGCATGCTGCAGCAATTCGTCGATGCGCGTGTCGGGGGTCGGGTACAGGCACATGCCCATCGACGCAGAGGGGTAATAGCGTGTACCGAGCACGTCGCACGGGATCTGAATCGCGCGCATCAGGTCAGTGGCGATGCGCTCGGCCGAGGCCATGCCGTCAGGCAGATGCACAACCACGACGAATTCGTCCCCGCCCAGGCGCGCCACGAGATCGCCAGTGGGCAGCGCCTCAAGCAGGCGGTGCGCAATTTGCACCAGCAGGACGTCGCCATAGCCGTGGCCCATGGAGTCGTTCACTTCCTTGAAGCGGTCCAGGTCGATGAGCATGATCATCAACTGCTGGCCTTCCGGGATGAAGTTGACCAACTCGCGCAGGTGGTCGTTTAGATAAGTCCGGTTCGGCAGGCCCGTCAGCGCGTCGTGGGTCGCCAGGTGATTAAGGCGCTGCTCGGCCTGCTTGCGATCAGTGATGTCGGTGAGGCCACCCGACCATTCCTTCATCTCGCCTTGCTCGTCGAAGATCGGCACGGCATGGCCAGCCATGTGGCGGTACTCGCCGTCAGCACGGCGAACACGGAACTCGGCACGTTTGTTCGAGCGCTCCCTACGCATTTCGTCGAGAACTACCTGAACTTCGCCGACATCATCAGGATGCACGGCCTGTAGCCATCCACCGTTTCGATACCGGTCGAAGTCTTGTCCGGTGAATTCTTCCCAACCAGGCTGCGGTTCGATGACTTCAACGCTTGGGCTCGCTGACCAGACCAAGCTGTTGGTGGCTTTGACCAATCCCTGGAAACGACGCTCGACCTTGGATCGCGCGCGATTCGCGCGGTCGCGCTGCACAACCAGTGCGGCGGTGTTGGCCAGCAAGGTGACGCCTTTTTGCTCCTCTGTAGACGGGGCGGCTGAAACGCCGCTATAGCAAACCAGCGTACCCATCACCTCGCCTTCAACGGAGCAGATCGGGGTGGACCAACAGGCATGCAGGCCGTGTTCAAGCGCAGTATCCCGATATCGTTCCCAATGAGGGTCACGAGCAATGTCGACCGCTACGCTAGGCTTGCCGGTGCGGACTGCGACGCCACATGTGGTCTCATCAGATTTAGCATCGAGGCCATCCAGCGCTTGAACGAACCCTTCCGGCAGACTGGACGCCTCCACGAAACGCAGCTTGCCGTCATCATCCAAGCGCATGACAGCGGCGCGAACCACACCGGCGAACTGGCTTTGGGCGGACCGGGACAACTCGACAAGCACTTCGCTCAACGGCGCGCCCGCGACAGCAGATTCCAACGCGCGCATTTGACCTATAACGATCGCTTCGGCACGTCGGCAATCGGTGACGTCCTGGCTGACGAAATGGAGCGCGCGCAGCTCTGGGTGCGCGGTAGACCAGCCTGAAACGCTGACCATTTGAACCCCGCTCTCGCCCACCAACACCCTGCACTCAAACCGCACCTCATGCCCGGTAGAGAGCGCGACGGCTACGTGCTCGGCGACCGTGTCTCGGTCATCCGGATGAATATGCTCGAGAAATTCGGTCAGCGAGGTGCTGCCGAGCGAGCAGGCATCGAGTGCTTGAGTAACTGTCTCTACCGCCTCATGCGCATCGTTTAGTGAGTCATCGAGTTCGACGTACCACTCCAGCAGCCCGGCCGACTGAAGCGTGAACGCCAGGCGAGACTGGAGATCGGGTTGAGCCATCGAGATTCTCCAAGAAAGATCGGGTAGGACGCGTCATCCAACTTCGACCCCGCCGCCGCACTTGTGTTTCAGCCTAGCACCTCGTCCAGGCACCGGCGAAACAGCTGCTGCACCGGCAGGTTGCGCACGCCATGCCGGCGCATCAGTACCAAATCGCGATGAAAGGTATGGCTGCCTAGCGAAAGCACCCGCACGCGCGGGCTGCCTTCCAGCCAAAGCCCGGCCCGTGGCACCAACGCCACGCCTAGCCCGGTCTCGACCATCTTGACGATGGCGTCCAGCTCATCGAGTTCCAAAGCCGGGCGCGGGTCCAGGCGGTGCTTGCGCAGGAACGCGGTAACCTGCCGGCCGCCGAACGAACTGCGGTCGTAGCGCACGAACGGCTCCGTGGCCAGCAGTTCCAGCGGGTCGTCGCCGGGCGTGTCGAGCGGCGCGATGAGTACGAAAGGCTCGCGCTGCAGCGGTTCGGCCAGCAGCTCCTTCGGTAGCGCGAACGGAGGGCGAATCATCACTGCCAGGTCGATCTCGCCGGCATCGACCTGCGCGAGCAGGTTGAGCGAAACGCCCGGCACCAGCTTCGGTGCGACACCCGGCGCGTACTCCAGCAGGCGCAGCAATACCGGTGGCAGCAACCCGGTCTGCACCGTGCCGATAGCACCGATGCGAAGTTCGCCGCGGTAGTCGTCGAGCGATTCGGGTTGGCCCATCTGGGCGAATGTCTCGATGATCTGCTCGGCCAGCGGGAGTGCACGCTGACCGGCGGCGTTGAGGTGCGCCGAGCGGCCGGTTCGATCGAACAAACGAAGGCCCAGGGCCTCCTCCAGGTTGCGGATCTGCGCGCTGACCGCCGACTGCGTCAAGCCGATGCTATGGCCTGCGGCGGCGAAGCTGCCGCACCGGGCAATGGCGAGGAAGGTTTTGAGTTCTCGAATCATGCCAGGCCCATTGATCGAAATTTTCGTGGCTCGCTGCGAAAGATATCCGTTGGCCGGGCGGCCGACAACGCGTCAGGATCGTCCGCACGGCCCCAAACCAGAAGGAAGCCTCGATGAGCCTGTCACCCTTTCACCTTGCGATTCCCGTCCATGACCTGCCCGCTGCGCGGCATTTCTACGGCGAGGTTTTCGGCCTGCCTGAAGGCCGCTCGTCCGACCATTGGGTAGACTTCGATTTCTACGGCCACCAGCTGGTCATCCATGAACATCCCCGCACCGCGTCGCAGGAGGCCGCACACACCAATGCCGTGGACGGCCATGACGTGCCGGTGCCGCATTTCGGTATCGTGCTCAGCTGGCCGGAGTGGGAGGCACTGGCCGAGCGCCTGCGCTCGCTCGGCACCCAATTCGTGATCGAGCCCTATGTGCGTTTTCAGGGTCAGGTCGGCGAACAGGCCACCATGTTCCTCTTCGACCCCTGCGGCAACGCGCTGGAATTCAAGGCGTTCAAGGACATGAGCCAGCTGTTCGCCAAGTAAGCTCAACCGACGGCACGGCGCCGGCGTGAATCGTCGGCGCGAAATTCGTCCGGCGTCACGCCCATCATTCGCCTGAACATGGCGATGAACGCCGAGACCGAGCTGTAGCCGAGGTCGTGGGCGATGTTTTCGACGGTCTCGCCCGCCTCCAGCCTCGGCATCGCGGCCAGCGCGCACAGGCGTTGGCGCCATTCGTTGAGGGTCATGCCCAGCGCCTGCTGACTACGGCGCATCAGTGTCCGCTCGGTGGTGTGTACGGCCGCAGCCAGTTGCGCAATGGTTCGCGTATCGCCGGGCGACTGCTGCAACTGGCGCAGCACCGGTGCCAGCAATGGATCTTCCGAAAACGGCAGGTAGCTGCCCACGACCTGCGCCTCGCTTAGCTCGTCCAGCACCACCTGCAACACGCGCTGTTCACGCGCGCTTTGCGGCATACCGCGGCTGCTAAGTCGCAGGTGGTCCAGCAGCGCACGAAGCAGCGGGCTGACCGTCAACGCACAGGTATCGCTTGGCAACCCAGCGGCCAGCTCAGCGGTGATGTACAGCGAACAATGGCAGGCTTCGTCGCGGTTCATGCCGCGGTGTTCGACGCCTGCGGGTAGCCAGATGCCGTACTGCGGCGGCACCAAGAGGTGCGCATCGGCCAGCTCCAGCTCCATTACGCCACTGAACGAGTAAACGAACTCACCCCAGGCGTGCCGATGCACCGGATACGCCGCATGGGCTGGCATCCGGGCCGAGCGGAAGTACAGCGGCGCAGGCAAGGTATCGGCAAACGGCGGCTGGTAAAGGTGCCTGGCGGGTGGGGGTGGCGGCATTTGTCGGTTCGCCGTGATCAGCTGTCGGGTTTTCGTTATGTAACGCATCGCGGACGGAAGGACAATGCCGAGCCATCCGCTGCACCGAGGCTCGTCATGGACACACGCAAACCGCTCGATCTCCCTGCCGTCAGCCTGATGCTCATGCTCTGCCTGATCTGGAGCATGCAGCAGATCGCGTTGAAGGCCACCGCGGCAGACTTTTCCCCGGTGTTGCAGATCGCCTTGCGATCCGGCATCGGCGCCCTGTTGGTGGCGGCGCTGATGGCCTGGCGCCATGAGCGGTTGACCGTCACCGGCATTTGGAAAGTCGGTTGCATGGCCGGTGCCCTGTTTGCGCTGGAGTTCGTGCTGGTCGGCGAGGCAGTCCGGCATACCTCGGCCGGCCACGTGGTGGTCTTTCTCTACACCGCACCGGTGTTCGCCGCCCTCGGCCTGCACTGGAAACTGCCAAATGAGCGCCTGGCCCCGCTGCAGTGGATCGGCGTTGGCGTGGCGTTCGCCGGAATAGCCGTGGCCTTCCTGCGCGGTGCCAGTACCGGCGCCGGGCTCACGGATGTGCTCTGGGGTGACTTTCTGGCGCTGCTTGGCGGTGCGGCATGGGGCGCGACCACCGTGCTGATCCGCACCACACGCCTGTCGTCATTGCCAGCGACTCAGACGCTGCTCTATCAATTGCTGGTGGGCTTCGCGCTGCTCCTTCCGGTGGCGCTGGTGACGGGCCACACCACCTTCAACCCGATCCCGTTGGTATGGCTGAGCCTGGGCTTTCAATCGCTGGTGGTCTGCTTCGCCAGCTTCCTCATCTGGTTCAGCCTGCTACGTCGCTACCTGGCCTCGCGCCTGGGCGTGCTGTCTTTCCTCACCCCGCTGTTCGGCGTGGCGCTCGGCGCCTGGCTGCTGGCCGAACCCATCGAGCCTGGCTTCATCACCGGGGCGACCATGGCGCTGAGCGGCATCGTGCTGGTCAGCGGCTATGGCTGGATCAGCGCAATGCTCAAGCGATAGCCGTCAGCTGGCGTCCGCAGCGGGCTTTAACGCGTAGAGGTAAGCCTGGACCTGCTCACCCTTGGCCAGCCGGGTGGACGTCAGGATGCGTTGATACGCCTCGCCCTCGAACGCATCGAGCCGCGCCCAGTGTTTGGCAAGCTCGGCGGAACTGAAAACGAACCCCTCGATCGGCTCGCCTGCCTCGTCCAGGTCTAACCCGGGAAAGCCCAGCGCCGCGCCCCACCCTGCTTCGCGCAGGTGGCCCGTCACGCTCGCCGGTTCCCAGGTGCCGGGAACGTCCGCGAGGACGTGTGCGTTGGGGCGACCGGGTGCAAGGGTGCCGTATACGAAGAGTCGTTCGATCATGGCTGGCTTAGTCTCGGAAGGATTGCCGCGGCAGTGTGTCACGCGTCCGAGCCGCGGGCCAGAGCCGATGCGGGCTGCAAGGCGCTTTAAAAAATATTCGCGGTTCGACGAGCAGTCGCTAAACAAAACCGCCACCGTACCGATAACCCGGGCATGCCAAGCGTGCCCTGCAGGTCATCTGCCCGGCCGCACGACTCCAGGGTCGGCCAGCGTCGTTGCCGCGCACTCGCGGGGACCCGCGACCGGCGCCACCCACTGCAAACGGAAGCCTCTACCGTGCAAGTCATCGATAACCGAGCGTTGATCAACGATGCCCTCAGCCAGTCCGCGACGCTGACCGGAGGCCGCTTCGATCATCGCTACTGGTTGAGCAAAGTGACAGACGTAAACCTGCTGATCATCTCCAAGCCGGAGGTGCTCTTCGATTTGTCGGTCAAGGTCTACATCCCCATCGCCGGCGGCCAATCCACCCCCTGGAGCTACGGCGACGGCTGGTTCAATTGGCACTTCCTCGGCAGCAAGGCAGCCATGGTAACCATCGCGCGGGAAATCCTGACGATTGCGATGCGCAACCAGAAGGGTAAGTCGCCGATGCTGCAGGCGTGGCTCGCGGCGCTGGTCTCGTTCAAGCACAGCGACCAGACTATCGCCGTACTCGAGCCTGAAACCCGGCAAGACATCGCTGGCCGCTGACAGACACCCCTCCCTCCTACGGGCGAACTACGTCACCCCTGTCGATATTCCAAGCCGCGCCCGTCAATGGGTCGCGGCTTCGCGGCTCCCCAGCGCCGCTTCCTCATAATCCAGTTCTCGCAACAAGGTCTGCAGCATCTGCTCGTCGATCAGGTGACGCTTGCGCATCCGATACATTTCCTTGCGCTGCACGGCAATGGCCTGCAGGCGGATGTCACGCTCCAACTCGCGGGTCTGGCGTGCCTGGTTGGCGCGATCGTGGTGGTCCATCAGCGCTTCGATATCGTGCCGGTAGGATTCGGTGACCCGTGCGGTCACCTCGCTATGCAGCAGCGCCTGGTCGGGGTCATCGACCGGGTTGGTCTGCTTCCAGGTTTCCAGCCAGCTGACCGCAGCTTGCGCCGCCACCCGCCGCGCCTTCTGCAACTCTTCTTCGTGCTGCTCGAAGTCGTTGTTGGGCAGCTGCTTGAGGAAGAACGGTATGCCCAGCGCACCGACCAGCAACGACAGGATGATCACCGCCGCAGCCAGGAAGATCATCAGATCGCGTCCTGGAAACGGGGTGTCACCGATCATCAAGGGAATCGACAGCACACCCGCCAGCGTGATCGCGCCCCGCACGCCCGCTACTGCGCTGAGTGCTGAGAACAGCCGCAGAGGCTTGTCCTCGACCGGCTTGCCGCGCATCCGCCGCACCCGCGCCTCGCTCCAGTGGTAGGCATACACGAAGGCGAAGCGCACCAGCAGCAACAGCGCCATGATGGCCAACGCACTGAACACCAGCATCGGCATGCGGTAGGTATCATGCCCGGCCGCTTCCCAGACGCGCTCGATGATTCGAGGAAATTGCAGGCCCAGCAGCAGGAACACCAGCCCGTTGAAACTGAAATCGAGCATCTCCCAAATGCTGCGGTTGAGAATGCGCGTGGTGGTCTTCACTGGGAGCATGTCGATGCGGCTCTGCACCATCCCCGCCGCGACGGCCGAAAGGATGCCGGACATGCCCGCATGCTCGGCGAGAAAGAAGGCCGCGAAGGGCAACAGCAGGATCATCACCACATAGGTCGAAGGGTCGAAAAGGTCACGCGCGGTCATCCACTGCTTGATCTTGCCGACTGTCCAACTCAGGCCCGCACCAATCGCCAGGCCACCGAGCGCGATCACGAAGAACTCACCCGTCACGGCGACCAGCGAAAAGCTTCCGGTGATCGCGGCTGCCAGCGCGAACTTGAAGGAAACCAGGCCCGTGGCGTCGTTCATCATCGCCTCGCCTTCGAGCTGGTGTGCCATGTGCCGAGGCAGGCGCCCCTGGGCGATAGCGATTACCGCCAAGGCATCGGTCGGCGACAAGATGGCTGCCAGCGCGAAACTGGCGCCCAGCGGAATCGCCGGCAGCAGCCAGTGGATGAAGTACCCCACCACGACCAGGATGATCAGCACGAGGAACAGCGACATGGCCGTCATCTCGGCGCCATGCTCGGTGAACTCACGCTTGGGGATCTTCCAACCGTCGTAGAACAGCAACGGCGGGATGAACAGCAACATGAAGATCTCCGGCCGCAACTCGACACCCATACCGAACGGCGGAAGCGCAAGCGCCGACCCCATGATGATTTGCAGGATGGGCAATGGCAGCGGAACGACATTGGCGAGGATGCGGCTGGCGCCGACGGCGAGCAGCAGCAGGAAGATGAGATAGAGCGTTTCCATTAGGCGGGTGCGATCTCTTTGCGAGGTGGCGGTCGCGCACAAGGCGCATGCGACGAAAGTATAGCCAGGGCTTTGGATATAGCCGGCTCGTTCGTCAGATCCGATCGGCCTAACGCCAAGCAGCCCAACCGGTCATTCACAGACGCCACGGCTAGCCGGTCCAGTCACCCCGCGGTGCGAAAAACCTTGCGCCGGCCGTCGGCTTTTCTGACCTAGTGGACAACCTGTCCAGCGTGGCGGATAAACGTGCACGATGCTTGTCCAGCCGGCCGGACTTGGGTGAAGCGTCAATGCTCTGCACCGCTGCTTGTACGTGCAGGTGCCAGAGCCCCGGGCAGCCGGCGACGCGACCGACTGTCGGTGTCTGACCCGGGTGCAACCGCACTGGCATGAGATTGGCTCCGCCGAACGAGCCGCGACACGGCGCTCACCTATTCCAACAACAAGAAGGACGCTCCGATGAACCCACGCCCCTCCCGTTTGGCCCCCTGCCCTCGTCTGCTGCGCGCTTGGCCGGCAGCGCTGACATTGGTCTTGAGCGGCCCGACATTCGCCTCGACCTGTACTGAATTGCTTGGCGCGACCGTGCCAGCCAGCGCGATTGGGCTGCCCACCTCCGGCGCGCGCGTCACGGCAGCGACCGTCGTGCCGGCGGGAGGCAGCGCGCCACAAGCGTTCGGCGCGTATTGCGACGTCAGTGCCGACATCGCGCCGGTCGACCCCAGCGCACCGCCGATCCGCATGCGCATCGCCCTGCCCGAGCAATGGAACGGCAAGGCGATGATGTACGGCGGTGGCGGTTACAACGGCACTATCCCGAACGTTGCCGGCAACGTACCGGCCGGGCCGGTCGACCAACCGACGCCTTTGGGCCGAGGCTATACCGTCTTCGGCAGCGACTCGGGGCACCCGGCCAATCCGGTCAACCCCGGCGACTTCGCCTGGAACGAGGAAGCGCTGGCGAATTACGCGCACGATGCTTTGAAGAAAACCCGCGACACCGCCATACAGCTGATCGAGCGCCGCTACGGTAGCCAGCCGACGCGCAGCTACTTTGCGGGCGGCTCGACCGGCGGGCGTGAGGCGCTGGCCGTCGTGCAGCAATGGCCGACCGATTTTCAGGGCGCGATCGTGCTCTACCCCGCTTTCAATGCCGCGGCGCTGGACCTGCAATTCGGCCGGATCACCCGTGCCCTCGCCCAGCCCGGTGCCTTCCCTAACCTTCAGCAGCGCGCTGCCCTGCTCGAAGCCGCCATGCAAGCCTGCGACGCGCTCGATGGCGCCCGCGACCGTGTCATCAGCCATCAGGCGGCGTGCAACGCGCGGTTCGACCCGGCAACGGCGCGGCTCGATGGCCGCCCGCTGCGCTGCAAGGGCGGCAGCGGCCTTGGCGACAATTGCCTATCCGATGCGCAGATCGCTGCCCTCAACATATTCGACACACCGATCCGCTTCAGCCAGCCGCTGGCCAGTGGCGAGACGGGTTACCCCGGCTTCAACACGTGGGGCACCGATCTTGGGCGCCCTGGCGAGGGCTTGCAGCTGGTGGTCAACCGCCTCGGCCTCAATACGTTGCAACCGGACTACCCGATGCCCGTGCACGGCACGGGCTTTGCCGAAGGGGCCCCGTACCACGCCGGTTTCTGGGATGAATGGGTACGCTACTTCGTAACCCGTAACCCGGCGTTCAATTCGCTGACCCTGAATCCGACCCAGCTGGGACCGTGGCAGGCGCGCGTCGACGCTCTCTCGCTGCGCCAGGACGTAAACCAGACCGACCTCTCGGCGTTTGCCGACAACGGCGGGAAAATCCTCATGGCGCACGGCACGTCCGACCAGCTCGTCAGCACCCGCGCCACCGCCGACTACTACCGGCGCGTGCAACGCGACATGGGCGTGGGCCAGACCCGGCGCTTCATGCGCTACTACGAGATTCCCGGTTACGCCCACGCCGCCAGCACCGTGTTCAACGCCGCCTGGGACTCACTGACGGCGCTGGAGAACTGGGTCGAACGGGGCGTCGCGCCCAAGCGCGAGGTGGTCGCCGACAGCGTCGCTGTGCCTGGCCGCACCCGGCCGCTATGCGAGTACCCACGCTGGCCGCTGTATCGCGGCAAGGGCGACGTGAACCAGGCGGCCAGTTTCATCTGCGTGAACAGCTACCGGGACGCCCGCTGATAAAGAAAGAATGCGACCCGGATAGCGGGTCGCATGAGGCTCAGCCCTGGAGGAAGGCCAGCACAGGCTGAGTGAAGCCGTCGCCCTGTTCGACATTGGACAGGTGCGCGGCTTCCAGCTCCAGCAGTTGGGCACCGCCGATGCGCGCCTGCATGAAGCGCCCATCTTCGGGTGTGGTGACCGGGTCCTGGACGCCGCAGACGATCAACGTTGGCACCGAGATGGCACCGAGCTGTTCGCGGAAATCAGCATCGCGCACGGCGCCGCAGTTGGCGGCATATCCGGCCGGCGAGGTACTGGCGATCATCTCGGTGATACGGCTGACCTGTGCCGGCTGCTCCGCGGCGAAACCGGGTGTGAACCAGCGGGCCACAGAACCGTCGCGCATGTCGCGCATCGCCTGCTCGCCACCTTTCAGCACCATCTCGATGCGATCGTTCCACACCGCGTCGGTACCGATCTTCGCTCCGGTATTGCACACCACGAGCTTGGTTAGCCGTTCGCTGGCGTTGATGCCCAGCCACTGGCCGATCAGCCCGCCCATGGACAGGCCGCAGAAGGCAAAACGATCGATGCCGAGCGCGTCGACCATCGCCAGCACATCGCGGCCAAGCTGCTCGATCGAATAGGGCCCGGGCGTGACGGACGAGCCGCCGTGGCCACGGGTGTCGTAGCGCAGCACACGAAAGTGTTCGGTAAACGCCGGCAGCTGGGCATCCCACATGCCCAGCTCGGTGCCGAGTGAATTGGAAAGCACCAGCACCGGCGCATCGGCCGGGCCGTCGAGGCGATAGTTCAGTTCGCCGTCCGCTAGGTTGACGCTGGGCATGACCACTCCTTCTTGAATGAGAGAACGCCGCCGGGCGAACCCCGGCGGCAAGGCGATGAGATCAGGCAAGCAAAGGCCGGAACCGGGCACCGGGCAAGCCTTGCCGGGCCCCGTTCAAACCCGTTCGACCGCAAGCGCAAGGCCCTGGCCGACGCCTACGCACATGGTCGCCAGGCCCAACTTGCCGCCAGATTGTTCCAGCGCATGCACTGTGGTCAGCACGAGGCGCGCGCCGCTCATGCCCAGCGGATGTCCAAGCGCGATGGCGCCTCCTTGCGGGTTGACCTTGGGGCTGTCGTCCGCGAGGCCCAGATCACGCGTTACCGCCAAAGCCTGGGCGGCAAAGGCTTCGTTCAGTTCAATCACATCGAACTCGTCGACCGCTTTGCCCAGCCGTTCGCACAGCTTGCGCACCGCTGGCACCGGACCGATACCCATCACGCGAGGCGCAACGCCGGCGCTGGCCATGCCCAGCACCTTGGCGCGCGGCTTGAGTCCGTATTTCTGCACCGCCTCGGCACTGGCAAGAATCATCGCCGCGGCGCCGTCGTTGACGCCCGAGGCGTTGCCGGCGGTAACCGTCTTGTCCGGTCCGTTGACCGGCTTGAGCTTGGCCAGGGCCTCGGCGGTGGTATCGCCGCGAGGATGCTCATCGGTGTCGACCACCGTGTCCCCCTTCTTGCCCTTGATGACCACCGGGACGATTTCTTCGGCGAAGAACCCGGCCGCCTGCGCCGTGGCGGTGCGCTGCTGGCTGCGCAGGGCGAAGGCGTCCTGGTCCTCGCGGCTGACCTTGTGCTCGTCGGCGACGTTGTCGGCGGTCTGCGGCATGGCATCGACGCCATACAGCTCCTTCATCTTGGGATTGATGAAGCGCCAGCCGATGGTGGTGTCCTCGATCTTCTGGGTGCGGCCAAAGGCCGTATCCGCCTTGCCCATGACGTAGGGCGCGCGGGACATGGATTCGACACCGCCCGCGATTGCGAGCTCCATCTCACCGCAGGCGATGGCGCGGAAGGCGCTGCCCACCGCATCCATCCCCGAGGCACAGAGCCGGTTCAGCGTGACGCCGGGGACAGTTTCCGGCAAACCCGCCAGCAACGCGGCCATGCGCGCCACGTTTCGGTTGTCTTCGCCAGCCTGGTTGGCGCTGCCCATGAACACCTCATCGACGGCCGCCGGATCGAGGCTCGGGTTGCGCGCCAGCAGGGCCTTGATCGGCGTGGCCGCCAGGTCGTCGGCACGCACCGCGGCCAGGGAACCGCCGAAGCGGCCGATGGGCGTGCGTACCGCATCGCAGATAAAGACGTCGCGTGTCATTCGTCACCTCCAGCTTGTCCATGGGCCGCGGCGGTGCGTGCCTCGAGGGCGCGCAGAGCCTCCAGCTCAGCCTGGGTTGGTGCCGCCGTTTCCGACAGGTCATCGGCGAAACGAATGGCCCAACCGGTGTTTTCGACCACTTGATCGCGGGTCACGCCAGGATGCAGCGAGGTCACCACGAACTCGTTGGACCCAGCTTCCGGCGTCATGATGCACAGGTCGGTGATGATCGCGACCGGCCCCTTGCCTGGCAGCCCGAGGCGCTGGCGATGGTCACCGCCTTCGCCATGCCCCACCGACGTGATGAACGCGAGCTTGTCGACGAAGGTGCGGTGCGACTGCTTGAGAATGATCAGCACCTCCTTCGCGCTACCGGCAATTTCCGGTGCGCCACCGGCGCCAGGCAAGCGAACTTTCGGTTGGTGATAGTCACCGATCACGGTGGTGTTGATGTTGCCGAACTTGTCGACCTGAGCCGCGCCAAGGAAGCCGACGTCGATACGCCCACCTTGCAGCCAGTAGCGGAAGATCTCGCCGGTGGGCACTACGGTGTCGGCGGTCTCGGCCAATTCGCCGTCACCAATCGACAGCGGCAGCACGCTCGGCTTTGCACCGATCGGGCCTGATTCATAAATCAGCACCACATCGGGCGCATGGGTCAGGCGAGCCAGATTGGCGGCCTTGGACGGCAATCCAATGCCGACGAAGCAGACGCTGCCGTTGCCGAGCCGGCGCGCGGCGGCCACGGTCATCATTTCATTGGTGCTGTAATCGGGGGTGGCATGGGTGCTCATCAGTTGGCCTCCTGTGCAGCCAGCTTGGCCTGATAGGCAGCGAAATCCTCGGTGCCGCGAACGAACTCATCGACCCAGGCGTTGAAGCGTTCACGGTCACGCGCGATCGGGTCCCATTGCTGATAGAACCGGTTGTCGCGCTCGTAATACCCGTGGGCGTAGGACGGATGGGCACCGCCCGGCACAGCGCAAACGGCCGTCAGCGCCCAGCTCGGCAGGACGCAGGCATTCATCGGTGCTTGAAGGTCATCGACGACTTCCTCGACGGTGACGATGCAGCGCTTGGCCGCGAGGGCCGCCTCCTTCTGTACCCCAAGGATGCCCTGGATGAGTACGTTGCCCTTGCGATCGGCCTTTTGCGCGTGAATCACGGTCACGTCCGGGCGCACGCTCGGCACCGCTGCGAGCACTTCCCCAGTAAACGGGCACGTCACGCTCTTGATCACCGGGTTGACCTTTGGCAAGTCGGAGCCAGCGTAGGCGCGCAGCACCGCGAACGGCAGGCCCGAGGCGCCGGCCACATAGGCATTCGCAAGGTCGGCGTGGCTGTGTTCTTCAATTTCCAGCGGCTGCGGCCAGCCCTTCTCCACCGCGTCGCGCAACCGATGGAGCGAGCCCACGCCGGGGTTGCCGCCCCATGAAAAAATCAGCTTCTTCGCACAACCGGCACCGATCAGCAGGTCGTAGACCAGGTCGGGCGTCATGCGTACGAGCGTCAGGTCGCGCTTGCCTTGCCGAATCAGCTCGAGTGCCGCGGCAGTGGGAATCAGGTGGGTAAATCCTTCAAGGGCAACGGTGTCGCCGTTACTGACGAAGCGATCGATTGCCTCGCGAAGCGAGAGAAGCTCGGCCATGGGTCTGTCTCTTGTGGGTATCGAATGCGCATCTACGCGTTCGGCCACACTACCCAGAGCCCCTTAGCGGGACAATCCGATAATCGAATAGCTGTTCGATTATCGAACGAAAAAGCGTTGCACCGTGCTGGCGCTTTGGCTTGGGCCATTCAGTGAAATAACCGAGTGCTCAGCTCTTTGCTCGCTTCCAGCAACACGGGGAGAAAGCGCGACACCAGTTCCTGACGCGTCACCCGCCCGGCGTGGGTCCCCACATTGAGCGCGGCCAATACCTGCCCGGCTGAGTCCTTCAGCGGCACGGCCAGCGAGCGCAGCCCGACCTCCAACTCCTGATCGACGATCACCCAGCCCTGCTGGCGAATCTCGGCGATGGATTCGCGGATCGCTTCCGGCGTATGCAACGTGCGGCTGGTCTTGATCTGCAGGTTGGCGTGCTCGAGGTAGTCGTCCAACGCCGCGTCATCGAGGGCCGCCAGCAGGATGCGGCCCATCGAGGTGCAGTAGGCCGGCAACCGGCTGCCGACGCTCAGGTCCACCGAGATCAGCCGCTGCGGCGTGGCGGAGCGTGCGACGTAGAGCACCTCATCGCCCTCGAGGGTCGCCATGGAGCAGGCCTCGTGAAGCTGATCGCTCAAGCGGTCGAGGATCGGCTGCGCAGTCACCGCCAGCGGTGTCGAGGAAAGGTACGCGTGGCCGAGCGTCAGCACCTTGGGCAGCAGCGAATAGGTGCGACCGTCGGTGGTCGCATAGCCGAGTTTGATCAAGGTGTGCAGACAGCGGCGCACCGCCGCGCGTGGGATCTCGGTGCGGTGGCTGATCTGCGCGATGGTCAGGTGCCGCTTGCGTTCCTGGAACGCATGGATGACCGCCAGCCCGCGGGCGAGCGACGTCATGAAGTTGGGATCGCCGGTCAGCGCGTCGATGCGTTTGGCTGGCGAGGCGATGATAGCCGGTGCCATCGGCGCAATGCTGGGGCGGGATTCGTCGCTCATGACGTACACCTGGTCAGGAAGAATGTCCGATTATCGTTCTGTTTGTTCCCGATCCCAAGCCACTGGCCTGGCGAGAGCCCTATTCACCCTGAACCGACTCGACGCCCAACTCGTCGTAGACCTCTTCGGCCAGGTGAAAGGTAGCGTTGGCCGCCGGAATGCCGCAATAGATGGCGCTCTGCAAAAGCACCTCCTTGATTTCGTCGCGCGTCACACCGTTGTTCTTCGCGGCGCGCAGGTGCAGCTTGAGCTCGCCCTCACGGTTCATGCCGATGAGCATGGCGATGGTGATCAGGCTACGCGTGTGCCGTGGCAAGCCCGGGCGGGTCCAGATGTCGCCCCAGGCGTGGCGAGTGATCATCTCCTGGAATTCCTGGTTGAACGGCGTGATCTTCTCCAGGCTGCGGTCGACGTGCGCGTCGCCCAGCACTGCACGCCGGACCTGCATGCCGGCTTCGTAGCGTTCTTTCTCATCCATCGTGTCGGTTCCTGTATCGAAGTTCGCAAGGCCGCCGACGTGCGGCCTGTGATTGATCAAATTGCCCGGTGAGCCGCCACGGCCTGGTCGACCCAACGCCGCGCCTGGCCCAGGTAGCCGGCCGGATCGAGCAGGCGGTCCAGCTCGGCATCGTTGAATTGCTCCCGGATGGCGGGCGTTTCCGCGAGCACGCCGCGCAGGTGCCGGCCGTCGGCCACGGCACGCTTGCAACATTGCTCAACCAGATGATGCGCGGCGTCACGCCCGATACGCTGGGCCAGGGCGATACTCACCGCCTCGGCCAACACCAGGCCGCGGGTCTGTTCCAGATTGCCCTGCATGCGTGCCGGATCGACTTCCAACCCTGCCACTACCGTCAACGCCTGTTGCAGCGCCCCAGACACCACGCAGCAGAGCTCCGGCAGCGTTTCCCACTCGGCGTGCCAGAGACCAAGGCTGCGCTCGTGCTCTTGCGGCATCGCGGACAACAGGGTCGACACCAACCCAGGGGCGCGCGTGGCGGCAGCGATCATCACCGCGCAACCGACCGGATTGCGCTTGTGTGGCATGGTCGAGGAGCCGCCCTTGCCCGGGGCTGACGGTTCGAAGACTTCGCCGACATCGGTCTGCATCAGCAGCGACAGGTCGCGTCCGAGCTTGCCCAGGCTGCCCGCCACCAGCCCCAGCCAGGCGCCGAACTCCACCAGTCGGTCGCGCTGGGTATGCCAGGGCTGCTCGGGCAGCTGCAAGCCCAGCTCCTCGGCAAGCGCCTGCGACACAGGCCAGGCATGCTCGCCCAGCGCCGCGAGCGAACCGGACGCGCCGCCGAACTGCAGGCTGAGCAGGCGCGGTTTCAGTTCCTGCAAACGCTGGCGATGACGGGTCACCGCGCCCAACCAGCCCGCGATCTTCATGCCCAGGGTGATGGGCGTGGCGTGCTGCAGCCAGGTCCGCCCCGGCATGGCAAGCTCGGCGTGGCGTTCGGCCTGCTCGGCCAGCAGATCGCCCAGACGTGCCAGATCACGCTCCAACAGTCCGATCCCGCGACGGATCTGCAACACGAGCCCCGTGTCCATGGCGTCCTGGCTGGTCGCCCCCAGGTGAACATAACGCTCTGCCTCTGGATCGGCATTGGCGACCCGCTTGCCCAGCGCCTTGGCCAGTGGGATAGCGGAGTTGCCGGCCGTGGTGATGGCCTGCGCCAGCGCGTCGAGATCGTAGAATTCGGCGCGGCAAGCGGCCTCGATGGGTGCGACGGCGGTCTCGGGTATCGCGCCGCAACGGGCTTCGGCGCGTGCCAGCGCCGCTTCGAAATCCAGCATGCCCTGCATATGGCCGTGGTCGGAGAACACCTCGCGCATGTCCGCGGCAGTGAAATAGGCATCGAGAAGCTGACGGGTCGGACGGTTCAAGAATAGAGCTCCTGCATGTTGCGGAAACGGGCCGTCACGTCGCGCACCACGGGCTGAGTTGCTGCAAACGGCTGCGGGTGCGGGCGAAGTCCACGTGCGCGCCGGCGCTGAGCAGCTCGTCCAGCCCGGCCTCGGCCACCAGGACGAGCTCCACCGCGCTGTCATAAAAAATGTCGACAAGGTTGAGAAACCGCTGCTGCACATCGATGCCTTCACCATCGAGACGCGGCACACCGGTGATGATGATCTGCTCGAATGCGTCGTTCAGCCAGATGAAATCGGCGCTCGAGCGCGGAAGCCGGCAGAGTTCGTCGAAATCCAGCCAGCCCGCCCGGCCCGCCCGTGCGTTGAGCCGCAACGGCCGGTGGTTGACCTCGATCACGGCGTCGCGCTCCGCCGCGGGTGCAGCCAGCCGGTCGAGCGCCCACCTCGGCTGTTCGGCGGCCGGCACCTGGGCATAAGTGCCCCAGACATAGCCGCCTTCGGCACGCTGGCGGTAATCCTCGCCCCCATCGAGCTGGCGCACCGCAAATTGGCGCTCGATGAGTTCGATGGTCGGCTTGAAGCGGTCCCGATACAGCGGGTTCGGGCACAAGGCGCTGGGTTCGTAGTTCGAGGTGGCGACGATACCGACGCCCTGCTCGACCAACTGGCGCAGCAAGCGGCCGAGCAGCATGGCATCGCCGAGATCGTGGACGTGGAATTCGTCGAAACAGAGCAGGCGCGTTTCAGCAGCCAGCTCCGCGGCGACGCGGGCCAATGGATCGGGCTGGCCGGTCAGCGCTTGCAAACGGCTCAGCACGTATTGAAGAAACGCATGGAAATGCACTCGACGCTTGGCCACGACCGGCGCCGCCGCGAAAAAAGCATCCATCACGAAGCTCTTGCCCCGTCCGACGCCGCCCCAGAGGTACACGCCCGCTTTCGGCGCGCGCCGCCAGCCGCGACGACCGTCCAGCCAGCTGTCCAGCCAACCGCCGAGCAGCTCGACGGCGGCATATTGTGCCGGGTCAGCCTGGTAGCCATGACGTTCGAGCCGCGCCCTGAAGCCCTCGACGACCTGCTGCGCGACGTGAACTTCGGCCGAAGCCGTGTTGACCTTAGAAGTCAAAGAATACCGTCTCCCCCTCCCCCTGCAGGCGCACGTCGAAGCGATAGGCCGTTTGGCCATCGATTTCGCAGCGCTTGGCGATCAGCGTCTCGCGCCGCTGGGCCCATTCGATGCCGCTCAGAACCGGGTCCTTCGCGTTGGCGTCGGCCTCGTCGTCGAAGTAGATGCGCGTGTGCAGGTGGATGTTGATACCCCGCGCAAACAGCGAAAGGCTCACATGCGGTGCCATCAGCACACCGGCGCGGTTCCTGACCTGCCCGGGCTTGACCGTCCGCACCGTCCACTCACCCGCATCGAAGGTGGTAGCGGTGCGGCCGAAGCTGTTGAAGCTCCGCTTCGGATCGAATTCGGTGTGGTACACCCCCGCATGGTCGGCCTGCCAGAGTTCGAGGAAGGAGTCGCGTACCAGGTGGCCCATGCCATCGAACACGCGGCCGACCAGGAGGATGTGCTCGCCCTCGGCGTCGGGCTTGGCCATCTCGTTCCAGATTTCCAGCTCGCGAACCGGGTTGCCGGCAGCAGCGAGCGCGAGGCCGATATGGACGTAGGGGCCGGCCGTCTGGGAGGGTGTTTCGGGCAACAGTTGTACAGGCATTTCGGGCTCCTACTCAGCGATTTTCGAAGAACGTCTTGCGCTGACCGCGCAGCACGATGTCGAACCGATAGGCCAGACAATCCATGGGATGCGCCATGCCCATGTCCAGTTTGGCGATCAGAGACTGCACCGCCTCCGCATCGGAGATGGTCTTGACAATCGGACACAGCGGTATGAGCGGGTCACCCTCGAAGTACAGCTGGGTGATCAGGCGGGTCGAGATCGACGGGCCGCTGATGGAGACGTGGATATGCGCGGGCCGCCACTCGTTCGGGCCGTTCATCCAGGGATAGGGGCCGGGTTTGATAGTGCGGAAGACGTAGTTGCCGTCACGGTCGGTCAAGGTACGGCCGACGCCGCCGAAGTTAGGGTCCAGTGGGGCGATGTAGCGATCGTTCTTGTGCCGATAGCGGCCGCCGGCGTTGGCTTGCCACATTTCCACGAGCGTATTCGGGATCGGCTTGCCGTACTGGTCCATGACCCGCCCGGAGACGATGATCCGCTCCCCGATCGGCAAACCGCCGTTATTGAAGTTCAGCAGCAGGTCGTTGTCGTGCTTGCCGAATTCGAGGTGGGAAAAATCCGGGCCGGTGGTTTCCGACACCGAAGGCGCAATGGTGATCAGCGCTTGGCGCGGCGAACGGGCGACCGAGGTCTTGTAGTCGGGAGTCAGCGCCGGCGGGTGGAGGGACCGATTGCGCGCCACGAAAAGGCTGGTGTCCAACTCGGACATGTCAGGCTCCTTTTGTTGAAATTAGTAGAGCGTTCACTCAGGCGTCCTCAGTCTGCGTCGAAGCGTCGCAGATGAAAAATGAAAAGACGCGCGTGATCCATAACCAAAAGGTTATGGCTACTGACGTAATGCCGCCGCTGCATCCCGCAACGCTTCACAGCAGAACTGCACCGCGAGCGTCGGAGCCAGGGTCGGATTGCTGCAGATCCCAACCGAGCCGCCCGGCTCCTTCAGCCCCACGTCGAGCTCCACCAGGTCACCGGTGGCCAGCCCCTGGCGCACGGCATCAAAGGGCGCAACCCACACCGCATCAGTCAGGCGAACGTATTGCTGGCTGAGCGCGACTGACAGGGTCTCCAGCCGCCGTGGTGGCGCACCAATGCCTAACTGGATGAATAGGCTGTCAGCGTAGCGGCGGATGGTCGTGCCGGCCTGCGGCAACACCACAGGGTAATCGCCGATGCGCCCGGGCTCAGTCGTCAGCAGCGCATGGCCGGGGCGCACCACCAGCGTCATCGACTCGCTGTAGAGATGCTCGAAGCTCAAGCCTTCGATGCGCGGGCTGTCGGTCATCCGACCCACGACCAGGTCCAGTTGGCCGCCACGCAATTGGTCGAGCAAATAGGCGCTGGGCCCGGTGATCACGCTGACCGCCAGTGCGGCATGCCGCGTATGCAGGCGCCGGACGACTTCTGGCAGCAGCGAACTTTCCACCGTCGACAACGCACCGAGCCGCACGATGCCCGCCTCATGCTCGCCGGCGCGCAGGCTGCGGACGCCTTCGCGCAGCGCCTGCACGCTGGGGCCAGCGAAGCGCAGGAAGGCCTGGCCGGCGTCGGTCAGGGTCACGCCCTTCTTGCTTCGCTCGAACAGCCGCGCCTCGAGCAATTTCTCCAGCTCGCGCAAGGTCTTGGAGACCGCTGGCTGGCTGACGGCCAACGCCTCGGCGGTACGCGCCAGGCTGCCCTGCCGTGCAACCTCGATGAAACACAGCAGATGGCGAAACTTGATGCGGCTGTCGATGTTCACCCTGAACTCCCCGCGATGGGCCTGCGGCGGAGCTTACACGCCAGCCGGCCGAGCCCGCAGCCGTTCGCGCGGCTTACTCGATCGGTTCGTAGGGCAGCCCGACGTAATTCTCCGCAATGGTCTTCAGGCCCGCCTCGGTACTGGTGAAGTAGTCCTGCTCACTCAGTTGGATGCGTCGGCCGAACGCGTCGGTATCAGGGAAGCGGTGCAACAGGCTCGTCATCCACCAGGAAAAGCGTTCGGCCTTCCAGACCCGGCGCAGGCAGATCGGCGAATAGCGCGCCACGAGATCCGTGCGACCTTCCCCGTAGACCTTGAGCAGGATGCGCCACAGCGTACTGACGTCACTCGCGGCCAGGTTCAGCCCTTTGGCCCCGGTCGGCGGCACGATGTGCGCGGCATCGCCGACCAGAAACAACCGGCCGTGCTGCATAGGCTCGACAACGAAGCTGCGCAGCGGCGCGATGCTCTTCTCCAGCGACGGGCCAGTCACCAGCCGCTCGGCAACATCTGCCGGCACGCGGCGTTTGAGTTCGGCCCAGAAGCGCTCGTCCGACCAGTCCTCGACGCGCTCGTCCAGACCAACCTGCACGTAATACCGCGAGCGGGTTGCCGAGCGCATGCTGCACAAGGCGAAGCCCCGCTCATGGCTGGCATAGATCAGCTCATGGCTGACCGGCGGCGTGTCGCTGAGTACGCCCAGCCAACCGAAAGGATAGGCACGCTCGAATTCCTGGCGCGCATCGTCGGGCATGCTCTTGCGCGAGATGCCATGGAAGCCGTCGCAACCGGCCACGTAATCGCAATCCAGCCGGACCTGCTCGCCGCCGTAGGTGAAGCTCAGCCAAGGGGCCTGCGTCTCAAGGTCATGCAATGCGACATCAGGGACGCCGTAGAACGTCGTCGCGCCCACCGCTTTGCGTGCATCCATCAGGTCGCGCGTCACTTCGGTCTGACCGTAGACCATGACGGTGTCACCGCCGGTCAGCGCCTTCAGGTCGATCCGCACGCGCCGGTCGCCGAAGGCTAGCTCGACGCCCTCATGCACCTGGCCTTCGGCATCCATCCGGTCAGCCACACCGGCTTCACGCAGCAGGTCGACCATGCCCTGTTCCAGCACCCCGGCGCGAATCCGCGCGAGCACATACTCGGGCGTCTGGCGTTCGATGATGACGTTGGGAATGCCAGCCTTGTGCAACAGCTGGCCTAGCAACAGCCCGGACGGGCCTGCGCCGATGATGGCGACCGCGGTTTTCATGGCGAACCTCGCATTATTGTTTTATTCGAGAGGCTCATGGTCAGCGCTCGGCGCCTCGCCGATAATGCACCCAGCATCAAGAAACCTGGACTTTTATAAACAGCGTTCGATTACCGAACAGGAGCCTTCGTTGATGCGCATGCCACCCGCCGCTGCCGTTCCCGTCTTCAAGCTATACGGCGACGGGCTCGCGTGGCCGACACTCGACCTGATGCATTGCGAATCCATTGCCGAACGCAGCCGCCTGCATGGCTGGGAGATCCGCCCGCACCGCCATGCTGACTTGACGCAACTGCTCTATCTGCGCAGCGGCTGGGCGGAAGTCGAACTCGAAGGTGTGCGGACGCGCATCGACGAGGCATCGCTGCAGGTCGTCCCGGCGCTGGCCGTGCACGGCTTTCGCTTTTCCGAGCAGGTCGAGGGGCACGTGCTGACGCTGGCTGCGCCTCTGCTAACCCAGCTGGACGAAGCGCTCGGTAGTGGCCAGACGTCGTTGAAAGCCGCGGGGCTGTATCGCGCCGGGCGGGATCGCCCCTACCTCGACAGCCTGTTCGACCAGATCGAGCAGGAATACCGCGCCACGGCTCCGGCGCGGGAGCTGCAATTGCAATCGCTGGCGGCGATGCTCGCGGTATGGGTCAGCCGGCAGAGCCACACCGCCCACGCACCGGAGGCGCCAACGCGGGGCAAGCAGCTGTTGAGTCAGTTCGTGCAGTTGCTGGAGGCGGACTTCGCCGAGCAGCCGACGGTCGAGCAGTACGCCCGCCGTTTGGACATCACGCCGGCGTATCTGAATACGCTGGCGCGCCGCTATACCGGGCTCACCGCGCAGGGGATGTTGCACCAGCGACTGCTCATCGAGGCCAAGCGGCAACTGGTGTATACCGCGATGAGTGTCAGTGATATCTCCGATGCACTTGGATTTTCCGAACCGGCGTATTTTTCACGCTTCTTCAAGCGGCTGGCGGGGATATCGCCTAGGCAGTTCCGGTGCAGCACTGAAAAGTAGCGTGTCCCGGGCTGCTGGAAACCGAGGCAAATAAAAACCCCGCAAGGCAAGCCATGCGGGGTTCTTGATTACCTACCTGCAATCAGACCGCAAACCGTCCCACCAAGCCCCGCAGGCCTACGGCGAGTTGAGCAAGCTCCTGACTGGCCACGCTCGTTTGGTTGGCGCCCGCCGACGTCTGCATCGACAAGTCACGGATGTTCACCAGGTTCCGGTCCACTTCACGCGACACCTGGGCTTGCTCTTCCGATGCACTGGCCACAACGGTATTGCGCTCGCTGATAGTGGCGATGGCCGTCGCGATCTGATCGAGGGCCTCGCCAGCCGCCTGAGCGACGACCAGCGTCGAGCGCGCCTGCTCGTTGCTCAGCTGCATCGCTTGAACGGCGCGGTCGGTGCCGTGCTGGATGCCGCCGATCATTTCCTCGATTTCCTGGGTCGACTGCTGGGTGCGATGCGCCAGCGCACGCACTTCATCAGCCACCACCGCGAAACCGCGGCCGGCATCACCGGCCCGCGCCGCTTCGATAGCGGCGTTGAGCGCCAGCAGGTTGGTCTGTTCCGCGATCGCACGGATCACGTCGAGTACCTTGCTGATGTCGCGGACCTTGTCGGCCAGCTCACCCACTTGCCCAGCCGTGGTGGTCACACCGTCCGCCAGTGCGTTGATCGACTGCACGGTGCGCGTCACCTGTTGCTGACCTTCGCGGCCGGCACGCTCGGATTCGCGTGACGCTTCGGCGGTCGCTACGGCGTTGCGCGCAACTTCGTCGACCGCAGCGGTCATCTGGTTGACCGCTGTGGCGGCCTGCTCGATCTCACCGTTCTGCTGCGCCAGCCCGCGGCTGGAGTCCTCAGTGACGACGTTCAGCTCTTCGGCGGCAGCCGCCAGCTGGTTGGATGAATCGGAGATGTTTTGAATGGTGTCACGCAGGCTGGCCTGCATGCGCTTCATCGCTTCTAGCAGGCGCGCCGGCTCGTCCTTGCCGACGACGACGATCGGTCGGGTCAGGTCGCCTGAGGCGATGACTTCAGCAGCTTTCACCGCTTCGGCCAGCGGCTGGACGATGCTGCGGATCAGCAGCCAGGCCAGCAGTGCGGTAACCAGTGCCGCGATGATGATAGAAGTGATGACCGAAATACGGGAGCTATCGTAGGTTTCGGCGGACATGTCAGCGGCGGCTTTGATGCCTTTGGTATTGAACTCTCCAAGCGCGATCAGGGTTTGCATCAGCGCATCAGCGTCGGCAGCCATCGTGCCGTTGAGATAATCCCGTGCCTCGTCGAGGCGACCTTGATCTACCAGAGAAAGGATCTGCTTCTGATCACTCAGATAAACGCCATAGACGCTTGTGAGCCGATCAAAGAGCCCCTGCTCTTCAGGGCCGGTTATGTAGCGCTTGTAAACCTCAAACTGCTTAGCCACCTCGTCCCGCAACTGCACGATGGTGGTCGTAGTCTTGGCCAGCGAGGCTGCATCCGTCATGACAAGCGCCCGCAGGGTAAAGATCCGCTGCCGGAGAATCGACTGGTTCATGTCTTTGAGCGTCGTGACAGAGGGCATCCAGTTGCTATTGATGTCTTCAGAAGCGCTGTCCATCCGCGCCATCTGCGTCAGCGAAAAAATGCCGATGCACAACAGGAAGAGTGCGACCAAACCAAACCCCAAAGCAGCCCGGGGCGCGATACCAAAATTTCGAAGAGACATATAAGTCACCTATCTATGTATGAGCCAACCGCGCGCCGCGAGGGGCGCTGGCGGACAGGCGGCCAAGCCAACCTGATCCATGCTCACTTATCGGTCGCACTCTGCCCTTCTGTAATACCGCTAATCGTTTTTATCGATCGCAATCAGACGCTCGCTCTATCGACACACTCAGCTTATAGGTTGATAGCCGGATAACTGCCCGCGCTCAGGGTGTCGGCAATGGCCTGCGCTGCGACTGACAACTCGTGCCCCGGCTTGGTCAGGACACCCACTGATCGCTCGATCACCGGATCGCCCAGCGCCACGCAGCGCGCACCCACTTCTAGCATCTGGTTACGACACAGCGCCGGAACGGCGCTGACCCCTAAGCTGCTGGCGACCATGCGCCCAACGGTGGCCAGTTGGTGGCTTTCGTACTGCACGGGCAGCGAACGCCCCCGTTGGCGCAGGTGATCCTCCAGCATGAAGCGCACGGTAGATGGGCGCTGCAAGGTGATGAATGGGTAGCCGAGCAAAGCGTCCCAGCCAATTTCGGCCTTGCTCGCTAACGCCGAATCGGCCGGCACCACCGCGACGAAACGGTCGCTATAGAGCGGCGTGAAGCTCAGCGGCATGGTCGGCTCGGGCTCGAAGGCAATGCCGATCTCGACCTGGCCGTCACGCACCAACTCCATCACCTGTTCGTTGATCACGTCATGCACGGTAACGCTGATCGACGGGTAGCGGTCGCTGAAGGTCCGCAAAATGGCGGGCAGCACGTTGCCCGCAAACGACGGCATGGAAGCCAGCGCCACCCGGCCCTGCTGCAAGGTGAAACGCTGGCGCAGCTCATCCTCGGCGTTATCCCAGTCCGCCAACAGGCGCCGAGCCAATGGCAACAAGGCTTCCCCTTCGGGCGTCAGGCCGACGGCGCGTGTCGTGCGGCTGAACAGTCGCCCGCCCAGGCTTTCTTCCAACGCCTTGATCGTCAGGCTGAGCGCGGATTGCGACAGGTGCAGTCGCTCGCATGCCTGGGCAAAGCTGAGCGTATGGGCGACGGCGAGAAACGCACGAAGCTGCTTGACGGTCATGGGTATCCCTCGGCAACAGCCTATTGTTTGGTTTTATTCATTAATAGAACGTAAAAATCAACTTAACAAATAGTCGCTCGCCGTGAACACTCGCCCGTACTCTTAACAATAAGAAGGACTGGTCATGGCTGGTTTCGACAAACGCGTCAACTCCTACGCTGAGGCACTCGAAGGGTTGGAGGACGGCATGACTGTCCTCTCGGGTGGCTTCGGCCTGTGCGGCATTCCCGAGAACCTAATCGCGGAAATCAAGCGCCGCGGTACGCGCGACCTGACAGTGGTCTCTAACAATTGCGGCGTGGATGGCTTCGGTCTGGGCCTGCTGCTTGAAGACCGGCAGATCCGCAAGATGATTGCCTCCTATGTCGGCGAGAACGCGCTATTCGAACGCCAACTGCTCGACGGCGAACTTGAAGTCGAACTGACGCCTCAAGGCACTCTGGCCGAGAAGATGCGTGCAGGCGGGGCAGGCATTCCCGCGTTCTTCACCGCAACCGGCTACGGCACGCCGGTCGCCGAGGGCAAGGAGGTGCGTGAATTCGATGGCCGCCATTACGTGCTCGAGCACGCCATCGTCGGCGACTTCGCGATCGTCAAAGGCTGGAAGGCCGACCGCTACGGCAACGTCGTCTACCGCCACACTGCGCAGAACTTCAACCCGCTGGCCGCTGCTGCCGGCAAGGTGACGGTGGTGGAAGTCGAGGAGATCGTCGAGCCCGGCGAGCTGGACCCAACCCAGATCCACACCCCCGGCATCTATGTCGACCGCCTTATCTGCGGCACCTTCGAAAAGCGCATCGAAAAGCGCACCGTCCGTAGCTGACCAGAACAAGAAGAGGATTCCAGCATGGCACTTTCCCGCGAACAAATGGCCCAGCGCGTCGCCCGCGAGCTGCAGGACGGCTATTACGTAAACCTGGGTATCGGCATCCCTACCCTGGTCGCCAATTACGTGCCCGAGGGCATGGACGTGATGCTGCAGTCCGAGAACGGGCTGCTCGGCATGGGCACCTTTCCGACCGAAGAAGAACTCGACGCCGACATGATCAATGCCGGCAAGCAGACCGTCACCGCGCGCGTGGGCGCCTCCATTTTCAACTCGGCCGAGTCCTTCGCGATGATCCGAGGCGGCCACATCGACCTCACCGTGCTGGGCGCTTTCGAGGTGGACGTACAGGGCAACATCGCCTCCTGGATGATCCCCGGCAAGCTGGTCAAGGGCATGGGCGGCGCGATGGACCTGGTCGCCGGAGCCGAGAACATCATCGTGCTGATGACCCACGCTTCGAAGGATGGCGAGTCCAAGTTGCTACCCCAGTGCAACCTGCCGCTGACCGGCGCCGGCTGCATCAAACGCGTGCTGACCGACCTGGCCTACCTCGAGATTGAAAACGGCGCCTTCGTCCTCAAGGAGCGCGCGCCGGGCGTTAGCATCGAGGAGATCCGCGCCAAGACGGCCGGCGAGCTGGTCGTGCCGGATCATGTGCCGGAAATGACGTTCTAGATACGCATGTATTCGCTTGGGAACGTCGAGCGATCCATCGCGATCAGCGGGTGAGCGGGACTGCGGATCGCCAGCAGGTTGGCTCTACGGGACCGTGGACATTCAGCAACGCTTGCGTTGACCATCCGCATCTTTGAAAAACGACTTACCGGTACTAGAACAACATCCATTTCAACTGGAGCATGAATATGCAAGACGTCGTCATCGTCGCCGCCACCCGTACCGCCATTGGCGCCTTCCAGGGCGCGCTGGCTAATATCCCTGCCCATGAACTGGGCGCCGCTGTCATCAAGCGACTGCTCGCCCAGACCCATCTGAACCCTGCCGAGGTGGATGAAGTCATTCTCGGCCAGGTGCTCACTGCTGGCGCCGGACAAAATCCCGCTCGCCAGGCTGCGATTGCCGCAGGCCTGCCACACGCCGTGCCAGCACTGACCCTGAACAAGGTCTGCGGCTCGGGCCTGAAGGCGTTGCATTTGGGCGCTCAGGCGATTCGCTGCGGCGACGCGGAAGTGATCATCGCAGGGGGTATGGAGAACATGAACCTGGCGCCCTACGTGATGCCGAAGGCCCGAACTGGGCTGCGCATGGGGCACGCTCAGATGGTCGACTCGATGATCAGCGACGGCCTCTGGGACGCCTTTAACGATTACCACATGGGCATCACCGCCGAGAACCTGGTCGACAAGTACGCGATCAGCCGCGAGCAGCAGGACGCGTTCGCTGCCGGTTCTCAACAGAAGGCTGTGGCCGCTATTGAGGCCGGGCGTTTCAAGGGCGAGATCACCCCAATCGAAATCCCGCAGCGCAAGGGCGAGCCGTTGGTGTTCGACACCGACGAGCAGCCCCGCGCCGGCACCACGGCCGAGGCACTGGGCAAGCTCAAGCCCGCGTTCAAGAAGGATGGCAGCGTGACTGCCGGCAACGCTTCGAGTCTGAACGACGGCGCCGCCGCGGTCCTGATGATGAGCGCCGCCAAAGCCCAAGCGCTCGGGCTGCCCGTACTGGCGAAGATTGCCGGCTACGCCAATGCGGGTGTCGACCCGGCCATCATGGGCATCGCTCCGGTTTCCGCCACGCGCCGCTGCCTTGAGAAAGCCGGTTGGACGCTGGACGACCTCGACCTGATCGAAGCTAACGAAGCGTTTGCAGCGCAGGCTCTGTCTGTCGGCCAGGAGCTGGGGTGGGACGCGGACAAGGTCAACGTCAACGGCGGCGCTATTGCACTCGGCCATCCGATCGGTGCATCCGGTTGCCGCGTACTGGTGACGCTGCTGCACGAACTGATCCGCCGCGATGCGAAGAAAGGCCTGGCAACCCTGTGCATTGGCGGCGGCCAAGGTGTGGCATTGGCCATCGAGCGCGCCTGATCCGATTTTTGTAGGAGCAGGTTCTACCTGCGACCGGAACCACCTCGAGGCCGAAACCGCAAGTCGCAGGCAGAGCCAGCTCCTACAGCAGCGCTTTTTTGTAGGAACAGGTTCTACCTGCGACCGGAACCACTCCCGAGGCTGAAATCCCAAGTCGCAGGCAAAGCCAGCTCCTACAGCAGCGGTTTTTTGTAGGAGCAGGTTCTACCTGCGACCAGAACCACCCCGAGGCTGCACCCGCAAGTCGCAGGCAGAGCCAGCCCCTACAGCACAGCGCTTTTTTGTAGGAGCAGGTTCTACCTGCGACCCGACCGCGACGGGGGGTTTGAAACCACAGTCGCAGGCAGAGCGGCTACGGATAAACAGCGACAACCACAACGCACAGCAATAAGAACAAGGACCAATCCATGCTCAACGCCATCACCTCGGCAAGCGTGAAGCTCGTACAACGCTATCTACCCTCGCCCTTCGTTTTCGCCATTCTGCTCAGCCTTATCGTGCTCGTTGCGAGCATGACGGTGACCGGCCAAGGCCTTCCCGCCATGGCGCAGCACTGGGGCACCGGTTTCTGGAACCTGCTGACCTTCGCCATGCAGATGGCGCTGATCCTCGTCACTGGCCACGCGCTGGCCAGCGCCCCGGCAATTCATCGCTTGCTTGCCGGCCTCGCTCGCACGGCACGCTCGCCGGGGCGCGCCATCGTGCTGGTCACCTTGGTCGCACTGGCCGGGTCATGGATCAACTGGGGTTTCGGCCTGGTGATCGGCGCCGTTTTTGCCCGTGCGCTGGCACGTGAGGTCAAAGGCGTGGACTACCCACTACTGGTCGCCTCGGCCTATTCAGGCTTCCTGATCTGGCACGGCGGCCTGTCAGGCTCGATCCCGCTCTCGCTGGCCACCGGCGGTGCGGACCTCGAGCGCATGACCGGTGGCGTTGTCACCACGGCGCTGGGTGTCGGCGAAACGCTGTTCACACCCATGAACCTGACCATCATCGCGCTGCTCGTCATTGGCCTGCCGATCCTCAACTGGGCGATGCATCCGAAGACCCCGAAAACCGCTGATCCCGCCCTGCTGCGCGACCCCGAGCACAACGCCCTCCCCCGCGCCACGCTCGCCCAGCGCCTGGATGACAGCCGGATCCTCAATCTGCTGATCGTCGCGCTCGGCGTCGTTTATTTCGGCTACTACTTCGCCGCGAACGGCTTCGCGCTGACACTGAATATCGTCATTGGTCTGTTCCTGTTCATTGGCCTGGCACTGCATGGCTCGCCGGAGCGCTACATGCGCGCGGTGCAGGATGGCATCGGTGGAATCAGCGGCATCGTCATCCAGTTCCCGTTCTACGCCGGAATCATGGGCATGATGGTCGGCGCCAATGCCGACGGGCTGTCACTAGGCAAGCAGATCACCGACACCTTCATCGCCTGGTCGTCGGCCGACAGCTTCCCGGTGCTGGCTTTCCTTAGCGCGGGCCTGGTGAACGTCTTCGTGCCGTCTGGCGGCGGCCAGTGGGCCGTGCAGGGCCCGATCATGCTGCCTGCCGGCCAGGCGCTGGGCGTGGCCCCGGCCGTTACTGCCATGGCGATCGCCTGGGGCGATGCCTGGACGAACATGATCCAGCCCTTCTGGGCGCTCCCGATCCTCGGCATCGTCGGCCTCGGCGCAAGGGACATCATGGGCTACTGCCTGCTGATGCTGGTGTACTCGGGCGTGGTGATCTCCGGCTGCCTGTATTTCTTCGGCTGACGCTCGCCGCTGCGAGCCAGGGGCTAGAAACGACAAAGCCGGCAGTTGTGCCGGCTTTGTCGTTTAGCGAAGGCGGCTCATGCCGCCCGCAAACCTAGATGCGGAACTGACGCACCAGCCCACCGAGGCGTTCGCCGACGTTGGCAAGGTTGCGTGCCGTACGGGCGCCCTGCTGGGTTTCCTCGGCTACGTTTTCGACAGCCGTGGCGATCTGATGAACGCTGCGGTTGATCTCTTCCGCGACTGCGGTTTGCTCTTCGGCCGCGCTGGCGATCTGGGCGTTCATGCCGTTGATGGTCGCAATCAGTTGTGAGATCGCATCCAGCGAGGCACCGGCCTGGTTGGCCTGCGCGCTACTGGCATCCCCGGCTTCGCTCGAACGGCCCATCGCGGCGACGGCCTGCTTCGTGCCGGTCTGCAGGCGGTCGATCATGCCCTGGATTTCCTGCGTGCTTTGCTGGGTGCGGCTGGCCAACGCGCGCACCTCATCGGCAACCACCGCGAAGCCACGTCCGGCTTCACCGGCACGGGCCGCTTCGATCGCCGCGTTGAGGGCCAGCAGGTTGGTTTGCTCGGCAATCGAGCGGATCACGTCGAGCACGCCGACGATGGCGTGCACGTCCTGTTGCAGTTCGTCCAACGAGCTTCCGCTGCTGCGAATCTCCTCCACCAGCGCATGGATCTGGCGAATGCTCGTATCCACGACTGCCTTGGCCTGCTGCCCTTCACGGTCGGTCTGCTGAGCCGCTTCGGCGGCGCCTTGCGCGCTGTGGGCCACTTCCTGCGCAGCGGCGGACATTTCGTTGATCGCCGTGGCGACCTGATCGGTCTCCTGGCGTTGGGTTTCCATCGCTTTCTCGGAACGCTGCGCCTGCGCGGCAACCTCACCGACCATGCCCGTGAGCTGGCCGGTCATTTCGGCGACCTGGCTGACCATGGTGTGGATCTTGCCGACGAACAGGTTGAACGAGCGGGCAAGCTGGCCGAGTTCGTCGTTGCGGTTCTCTGGCAGACGGTGGGTCAGGTCGCCCTCGCCGGCAGCGATGTCGTCGAGCTGAGCGCGGATTACCTGGATGGGTTTGACAATGGAGTTGCTGATCACGACCCCGGCGATACCCAGCGCTACCAGCATCACGCCGGCGATGGCGAGGATGCTGCTGAGGATAGAGTTCACGCGGCCGTCGATGTCCGTACGGACTTCGTCCAGCGCCGCTTCGATGTTATCCAGGTTCACCGCCGTGCCCAGCGCCAGGTCCCATTTAGGCAGGTAGTAGCTATAGGCGAGCTTGGGTACCAATACCTTGTCGTTGCTCGGCAACGGCGAGGAATAGTTGACGTAGTAGGTGTTGTTCTTCGCGACCGCAACCAGCTCGCGGTTGACGTACACGCCATTCGGGTCGCGGCGGTCGCTCAGATTGACGCCAACGTCCACCGGGCTTTCGCCGCGGAACAGGCGGACCACGTTGGAGTCGTGGCCAAAGAAGTAGCCGTCCTTGCCGAACTTGATCTTTTTCAGGATGGCGATGGCCTCGTCGCGGCTGGCCATGTCGCCCTGCGCCGCCGGCTCGTAGAGATGCGCGACGCTACTGACACCGATGCGCATGTAGTCTTCCAAACGGGCGCGGGCATCGTCGATGAGCCGCTCACGGGTGGTTTCGATCTCTTCTTGGGCAAGCGAGTGAAGGATCTTTGCCGCCGCGCCGCTCAGCACTGCCGCGAACAGAACGATCGGCACGAGTGCCAGGAGCAGAACCTTCAGTTTCAGCGTCATTCGCATGGGATATATATCCGCAAAAGGAGTAGGAGTACTGGTGGGTCATCGGCTGACCGATGGGAAAGTTCAGTCCAGGCCCATGGCGCTCATCGGGATTGTGATAAACACCTCATTTTCTGGCCGTCCGCCTCGCCTCTCGCAACGGCGTACCCGCCATTCGCGCGCATTCGCTGCCGTTTCGGCCCCGTTCGGCCATCTCCCCGAAACCGCTCTGAATCGCGCCGTTTCGCTTGGTTTCGCTGCATGTTTCCGTCCATCCGCCAACTTTTCTTACCAGACGAACGGCGCAACTTTTTCTTACAACTGCCAGTCGCATTCACAGACCAGGAGATGACTCCGTAGTAGCGAGAAGGATCGAGCCTGGCAGCGAAACGCTCTTTTCGGGGGTGAGCCAGCGCACCGACGACTGTTGTCACGGGCTGGTTCATGGACGCTGTCGCCGAACCCAGCGGTTCGGCAGAGGATTTTCTGAGCAAGGATAAGGACAGTGCTCTTCAACTCCATGATCTTCATTGCCGGTTTCCTGCCGGTGGTCCTGCTCGGGTTCATCCTGCTTGCTGGCAGTGGTCGGCAACGTCATGCAGCGGTTTGGCTGACCCTCGCATCGCTGGTTTTCTACGGTTGGTGGAACCCTGCCTACGTGCCGCTACTGGTCGGCAGCATGGTCTTCAACTACCTGCTCGGCGGCGCATTGATGCGCAATTCATCCAGGGTTCTGCTGGTGTTTGGGGTCGGTGCCAACGTCGCGCTGCTCGGTTACTACAAGTACACCGGTTTCCTGTTCGGCACGCTGGATGAGGCTTTCGGCCTGGGCTGGTCGGTAGGCGACATCATCCTCCCACTGGCAATCTCCTTTTTCACGTTCCAGCAAATTGCCTATCTGGTGGACGCCGATGACGGCGAAGTCAGTGAGCACGATTTCGTCAACTACTGCCTGTTCATCAGCTTTTTCCCACAACTGATTGCCGGCCCGATCACACACCACGGCGAGATGCTCAAACAGTTCAAGGACGCCAGCACCTTCCGCCCGCGCCTGGATAACCTGTCGCTCGGCCTTACGGTATTTCTGCTCGGTCTGTTCAAGAAGGTCATCATTGCCGACCCACTGGGCGCCAAAGCGTCGCCGATCTTTGCGGTCGCTGCGGACGGCACGGTGCCGGCTCTGTACGACGCCTGGTTCGGCGCACTCACCTATACGCTGCAAATCTATTTCGACTTCTCCGGCTACAGCGACATGGCCATTGGCTTGGGCCTGATGTTTGGCCTGCGCCTGCCGGTCAACTTCAACAGCCCATTCAAAGCGCATAACGTCATCGACTACTGGTCGCGCTGGCACATGACGCTGACGCGCTTTCTCACCGCCTATCTCTACAACCCCATCGTCATGCGCATCACGCGCTCGCGAATGGCGGCCGGCAAGCCGCTGCCACGTCGCGGCAAGATGAGTCTCGGCACTTTCGTGGTGCTGGTGGCCTACCCGACGGTGCTGACGATGTTCATCTCTGGCGTATGGCATGGCGCTGGCTGGCAATTCGTAGTGTTCGGACTGCTGCACGGCTTCTATCTGGTCGTCGCGCATGGGTTCCGTGCGTTCAAAGCACGCCAGGGCCTGCCGCTCGACAGCGACAAACCAATGCACCACGGCGCCGCAGTGCTGCTGACCTTTCTCTGCGTTGTGGTCGCAATGGTGTTCTTCCGTGCCGAAAGCGTCACCGCCGCGCTGGCGATGCTGTCCGGAATGATTGGCTTGAGCGACCTGACGACCAAGTTCGACAAATCCGATTACCTCACGGTCGCTCTGTTGCTGGCCTTCGTCTGGCTGATGCCCAACGTGCAGCAGTGGATGGCTCGCGTACGCACCGCCCTGGATGCCCAGCCGCGCGAGCACTGGCTGCTGCGCTGGTTTCCCGTGGCGCTCTGGAGCCCGAGCCCGGTGATCGGGCTGGCCGTTGGCGTACTGGGCTTCTTCGCGCTCGCCGTGGCCTTCTCCGTGGCCCCTACCGAATTCCTCTATTTCCAGTTCTAGACAAGGAGTTCCGCTGCTTATGGATCAGCTCGTTTGGTTGGCACAACACCCGGATCTAGGCGCGGCGATTGGCGAGGCCAAGCGCGAGCCCGATGCAATGCTTCGCCTGGCCGAGGCTGCTCGCCTGGCCGGCTATCGCCGCGACTTTACCCAGACCACGCGGCTGGACCGGCTAGCGAGCGAAGGGTTGCGCGCGGTTGCCAGCGGTGATGCAAGCGCGCCGGGGCTGCGACCACTGCGTATCGCCCTGCTGGCTTCACATACTGTCGATCATCTCGTGCCTGCGATCCGCATCGCTGGGTTGCATCGGCGCCTCGCGCTTTCGGTCCATGTCGCGCCCTATGGGATGTATCGCCAGGCGCTGCTGATGGACGATGCCGCGCTCAACGCCTTTGCGCCGCAGCTGATCATGCTCGCGCTGGATGCACGTGATGCACCGCTTCAACTGTCACTCGACGCCAGCCAAGCCGATGTGGAGGCCGCGGTGAACGAGCGTGTCGAGGAACTTCGCCTGCTTTGGCGTCGGGCGCGTGAGCGCTACGCCGCACAGGTGGTGCAACAGACCATCGTGCCTGCCGATCCACCGTTGTTCGGCTCCTTCGAGGCGCTGGTGCCGGCCTCGCCCTATGCGCTGGTCGAGCGGCTCAACACGGCCATCCGGCAGGCCGCTCGTGAAGACGGTGTGCTGCTCATGGACCTCGCTTGGGAAGCCGCGCGCGGCAGCTACGGCGACGGCCTTGGCGAGCCGGTGCGCTGGCACCAAGCCAAGCAGCTGGTCAGCCCCCACCTTGCGCCGCTGTATGGCGACCAACTGGCGCGCATCGCGGCAGCGAGCGTCGGTCTAGCCCGCAAATGTCTGGTACTGGATCTGGACAACACGCTCTGGGGCGGCGTAGTCGGCGACGATGGCGTAGAGGGCATTCACCTTGGTCAGGGCTCGCCCAGTGGCGAAGCCTTTTTGAGCTTCCAGCGTTATGCCGCGTTGTTGGCGCGGCGCGGAATCATCCTTGCGGTGTGCAGCAAAAACGATCTGAGTGTCGCCGAGGCTGCGTTCAACCATCCCGAAATGGTGCTCAAGCGAAGCGACATCTCCGCCTTCGTAGCCAACTGGGAAGACAAGGCCGGCAACCTGCGGCGCATTGCGTCGATGCTCGATATCGGCCTGGACAGCCTCGTCTTCGTGGATGACAACCCCGCCGAGCGCGACATCGTGCGCCGCGAACTGCCCGAAGTGGCTGTGCCGGAGCTACCCGATGACGTGGCGGACTACCCCGCACGTGTCGCCGCGGCTGGCTACTTCGAAGCGGTGTCCTTCACCTCGGACGACACCACCCGTGGCCGTAACTATGCGCTCAACGCCGAGCGCAAAGCCGCCATGAGTCAAGCCACGGACATGGAAGGCTACCTGCGGGGCCTCGAGATGGTGATGACGGCTGCTCCCATCCGAACGGCTGAACTGGCACGTAGCACACAGCTGATCAACAAGACCAACCAGTTCAACCTCACCACGCGCCGCTACGGCGAGGCGGAGGTCGAGCGCATGGCCAACGACTCTCGGTGCGTAGCGTTGGCGATCCGGCTGGCGGACAAGTTCGGCGACAACGGCTTGATCAGCGTTGTGCTCGCCTGCCCGGACGCGTCGGTCAGCGATGACGAACTGCTGATCGACAGCTGGCTGATGAGCTGTCGAGTACTTGGCCGGCAGGTCGAAGACGCCGTGCTCGACGTGCTGGTCAGCGCTGCAATCGCCGCCGGCTACCGCGCCCTGATCGGCGAGTACCGGCCAACCGAGCGTAACGCGATGGTGGCCGAACACTACCCACGGCTCGGTTTCATCCAGCATCCAGCGCCCGGCACTGCACCCGCCGACGCGACCTTCTGGCGCTACGACCTCACCAGCCCCCGCACTTCCCGCCACTTCATCGAGGTAAAGGCATGACCGAAGCAGAAGTACTCCAGGCACTGACCCCCGTTTTCCACGACGTGTTCGACGACGACAGCATTGTCCTCGCACCGGAAATGACCGCCAACGATATAGACGGCTGGGACAGCCAGACCCACGTCATGCTGACCGTCGCGGCTGAGCAGCGCTTCGGTATCAAGTTCCGCACGGCTGAGCTCGAGTCGCTGCGCAACATCGGCCACTTTGCACAAGTCATCAGCGCCAAGCTCGAAGGGAGATAGATCATGATCCAGGCAGCAGACCTCCCCCACCCCGACGACGAAGCCACCCGCGCTGCCAGCGCGCCGGGCGGTATTCGGGCGCGGTATCTGCTGTCGGTCTTCGCCGGAGTGTTCGGCACGCTGGGGCTGTTCTGCCTGACGCTGTTCTTGCTCGAGCGCACCGGCAACCTGCCGCCCCCCGCGTTTTCGAACAACCTGTGCGTGGACGAGAAACTCAACTTCTTGCGTGCGAACCCGATCCGTTCGCCCAATCTTTTGGTGATCGGCTCGTCTGTGGCTTGGCGCCACGTCGACGGCGATGCCTTGACCCGAGCCATGCCCGAGCTGCGTCCCATGAATGGCGCCTTCTGCGGACTGTTTGCCAACCAGTCCACCTATGTCGGGCAATGGTTGCTCGACCGCGAGCCCAGCATTCGCAGCGTGGTGATGATTGCCGATCCGCAGGATTTCGCAGGCTGCTGGCGCGTACCGACCGCCGTGTTCAACCGCGAACACGTCGACCCTTACGTCTATGGTGGCGCCTCACCCTGGGGCTATTACATGCGCTACTTCGCGCCCAAGTCGCTCGCGCGCAACGCGCTGACCGTCAAGGCACAGCGCGCCGGGCAGATCGAGTGGGATCCGCTGGTATTCAACCGCCACGGCGACGGCCCGCTGGTGACCAACAATACCCGCGACCTGCTCTATGGCCGGCCCGAAGCGCTGGACCGCAACTGCTTTGCCGCCCTGCGCCAGCTACGTGAACGGCTAGAGCAAACCGGCCAGCAGCTGATGGTCGTTTCGACGCCCCTGCATCCCGAGTGGAAAGAACAATACGATCCGGACGGCACATTCATGGCCGACTTCGACCAGCGCATCCAGGCCAGCCTGGGCAGCCACGGCACTTACTGGAATGCTGACAAGGATTGGAGCACGCCGGACAACGCGTTCGTCGATGCCGTGCACCTGCGCTGGTCCGCCGTCCGACACTTCACGCTTGCCCTAGCCGAACAGATGCGCAACGCGGCAGCCGGCCCGGTCGCCCCAAGCGGCCTGGAAACAGCCGGACTCGAATAACCGTGACACTGCTACTTCATCGTAGCCCCGCTGGGCGAACAAGTTCGCCCCTACATCAACCGTAGGGGCGAATTCATTCGCCCCTACCCCGCCCCCCGCAGCGGCACCGGCACGCATTTATACGAACGGCTTTGCCCCTGCACCTCGCGATCAGGGCAAATTTATTCTTTTTACGCCATGGCAGGTGCGGCGATCACCCGCCCGCGACATTCGCCAAACCCGATCGAGGCCTGGCCATCGCGACGGCAGCGCGCCTTGAGGATGATCTCGTCGCCATCCTCAAGAAACGTACGGGTCTCGCCACTGGCCAACTCGAGCGGTTGCTTGCCGCCCTGGGTTATTTCCAACAGGCTTCCGAGGCTATCGGCGCTATCGCCGGACAAGGTGCCCGAGCCGAACAGATCGCCCGGCTGCAGGGCGCATCCATTGACGCTGTGGTGCGTAACCATCTGCGCGACCGTCCAGTACATATTGCGCGTCGTGCTCAAAGCGATGCGTTGCGGCGGGAGACCCTTGGTGCGCATGGACTCGGTCTGCAGCAGGACTTCCAGCTCGATATCCAAGCCACCCTGCGCCTGGTCCTGCGCATCACTGAGATAGGCCAGCGGCTCGGGATCGCCATCCGGGCGTGCCGGTTGCGCGCAGCGGAACGGCTCCAACGCTTCGGGTGTAACCACCCAGGGCGAGACGCTGGTAGCGAAACTCTTCGACAAAAACGGCCCCAGCGGTTGGTATTCCCAGGCCTGCAGGTCACGCGCGGACCAGTCATTAAGAAGGCAAAAGCCGGCGACGTGCTGGGCCGCCTGCCCGATCGGGATCGGCTCGCCCTGCACGTTGCCCGGCCCAATCCAGATTCCGAGCTCCAGTTCCAGGTCCAGTCGCTTGCTCGGGCCAACGCTCGGCTCGGTCGCACCGGGCGGCATCGTCTGGCCGTTGGGGCGCCGCACCGAGGCACCGGACAGACCGACCGTTGACGCACGCCCGTGATAACCAATGGGGACGTATTTGTAATTCGGCAGCAACGGGTTGTCCGGCCGGAACAGCTTGCCAACATTCGTGGCGTGATGGATGCCGACATAGAAGTCGGTGTAGTCGCCTACTTTCGCCGGCATATGCATCTGGCAGCCCGCCATCGGTCGCAGCAGCGGCTTAACATCGCCTTCGCGCGCACTGCCTTCGCCGAGCAGGTCCAGCAAGGCGCCGCGTAGCGCCTGACGCGCCGAAGCACCCAGCGCAAAGAAAGCGTTAAGGCTGCTGCCACTGGCAGCCTTGGCCGCTTCCAGTGCAGGGCCAAAGAACAGGCCCGCGTCACAGGCAGCACGCAGGTCAAGAATCTGATCGCCAATGGCGACACCGCCAAGCGGCTCGCCTGCGTCATGGCTGAACACACCCAGCGGCAGGTTGGTGAGTGGGAAGTCAGCGTGGCCGTTGGCCGACTCGACCCAGCTACGGGGCGCGTTTTGAGGATGTGCGGTCATGTCATTTCCCATTCTTGTCGAAGGTTTTGGCGAGGCCCGCCCAGCAGCTGTCGTAATCCTGCTGCAGCTGCGGGCTTTCCAAGGCTTGGCGTGTGGGGCGGAGCACCTGGCCGGTCTCGAACATGAACGCCATGGTGTTCTCGATCTTGTGCGGTTTGAGTTCGGCGCGGATCGCCTGTTCAGTCGAGACGTGATCCGGCCCGTGCGCGCTCATGCAGTTGTGCAGCGAGGCACCTCCAGGCGAGAAGCCGTCGGCCTTGGCATCGTAAGCCCCATCGATCAGGCCCATGAACTCATTCATCAGATTGCGGTGGAACCACGGCGGCCGGAAGGTGTTTTCGGCGACCATCCAGCGCGGCGGGAAGATAACGAAGTCGATGTTGGCCATACCATGGATGGCGCTAGGCGACGTCAATACGGTGAAGATCGACGGGTCGGGATGGTCATAGCTGACCGTACCGATGGTATTGAAGCGTCGCAGATCATACTTGTAGGGTACGTTGTTGCCGTGCCAGGCGACGACGTTCAGGGGGGAGTGATCCAGTTCGGTCGCCCAGAGCTCACCGAGGAATTTCTGCACCAACACCACAGGCTCGTCGCGGTCTTCGTAATGAGCGACCGGGGCCAGAAAGTCGCGCGGATTCGCCAAGCCATTGCTGCCGATCGGGCCGAGATCCGGCAGGCGCAGCGCGCAACCATGGTTTTCACAGACGTAGCCGCGCGCAGTCGTGCCGGCCAGCTCCACGCGAAAGCGCATGCCCCGCGGTATGACGGCGATTTCGAGCGGCGATACCTCGAGCACGCCAAGCTCGGTGACCAGACGCAACGCGCCCTGCTGCGGCACGATCAACAGCTCGCCGTCAGCGTTGAAAAACACCCGCTCCATAGACGCATTCGCCGCATAGCGATACACACTCGCGCCGGCCGGTTGGCCAGGCTCGGCATTGGCTGCGATGCAGGCCAGCCCGTCGAGGAAATCGGTGGCGCGCTCGGGAAGCGGCTCAGGATTCCAGCGCAGGCGATTAGGCGTGACCGGCCCCAGCTCGCTGCCGAGCTGCCGATCCAGCCGCTGGTATTGCCGATGATTGGCCGAGGGGCGGATGCGGTACATCCAGGTTCTGCGCGCCTCGCTGCGCGGCACGGTGAACGCCGTGCCCGACAGCAGCTCCGCATAGAGCCCATAGGGCACCTGCTGCGGCGAGTTCTGCCCGACCGGCAAGGCGCCGGGCAACGCCTCGCTACTGAATTCGTTGCCGAACCCTGATTGATATCGAGCGGACTCTCTTGATTGTTCTTGTGTCTGCATGACCGCCTCTCTTTTTTGCGTAACTCGTTTACGCAAAAAGTAATTTGAACTCACCCAAAGCGTCAAGCTATAAACAGCGCCTCCAAACGCGGGCCGTCAGACAGGCAGTGCACTCAATGGCAAACAGCAATACGGACGCGGCGCCTCGCCGTCAGAAGGTTCAGGCCGCCGAGGTCGGCACGGACATCCTCACCGCGCTCGCCGAACTGGCGCCGGCGACGTCGCTCTCGCGCCTGGCCGAGCACGTCGACATGCCGGCCAGCAAGGTTCATCGTTACCTGCAGGCGTTGATGGCGAGCGGCTTCGCCGAGCAGGACCCACTGACCAATCACTACGGGCTGGGCCGCGCCGCGCTCTTCGTGGGGCTGGCCGCGCTGGGCCGGTTGGATGTGGTCAGGTTGGCGACGCCGCACCTGGCGCAGTTGCGTGATGGGCTCAACGAGACCTGCTTCGTCGCCGTATGGGGCAACCGCGGCCCTGCCGTTGTGCATGTCGAGCAAGCGGTGCGCGCCGTGACCTTGGTGACTCAGGTCGGCTCGGTGCTGCCCTTGCTCGGCTCGTCTACTGGGCTGGTGTTCAACGCGTTCCTACCGAACGCGGAAACCGCCGAACTGCGCGACAACGAACTGAAGCGCCCGGGTGCACCCTCCGCTGAGGCGCTGTTGGAAACCATGCGCGAACTGCAGCGCACACATATCCAGCCCGTTCACGGCCTGCTGATGGCCGGCGTGAACGCCCTCTCAGCGCCGCTGTTCAGCCACAGCCAGCGCCTCGCAGGCGTGATCACCGTCGTTGGCACCGAGCCGGGCTTCACCGCCGAGCCCGACGGCGAAGCGGCGAAGCGTTTGCTGGACACATCAAGAGCGATCAGCGCCAGGTTGGGCGGCTGACTTGGGCCTCGGCCTCATCAACCTCAGTACTGACCTAACGGCGAGCCGATTTCATATGCGAAGTGCGACGCCCAAACGCAACTCGCGGCCAGGTTCGTCACTACCACATACGCCTCGGTATCCCGGTATCGATTCGAAATCCTCGTTACTGGCATGGTCGAGGTAGTGCTTGTCGAACAGATTCTTCAGCGTGGGGCCCACTACCAGGCGTTGACGTAGAGATTGGGATGCCCGCTAGGGTCGTGATCACGTCGCGAATCCGCGCGTCATAGACCACGATTAGCGATCACGCGATATCGCGCAGGCGGCTCACGTCTTTCGAAGGCGGGCAACCGAACTGGCGGCTGTATTCACGGCTGAACTGCGAAGGGCTTTCGTAGCCGACGCGGTAACACGCACTGGACACATCGAGCCCTTCACTGAGCATCAGCCGACGCGCCTCCTGCAGGCGCAACTGCTTCTGGTACTGCAACGGGCTCATCGCCGTGACCGCCTTGAAGCGGTGATGCAACGTGGAGTTGCCGAGATTGGCAACTCGCGCGAGGTCGTCGATGCGCAACGGTTCGGCGTAATGCTTGTTCAGCCATTCGATTGCGCGCGTCACCCGGTGTGTCTGCGAATCGCCCAGCGCGATCTCGTAAAGGCGTCGCCCGCTGCGCCCCCGTAACAACCGGTAATACAGCTCACGCAACGCGAGCGGTGCGAGCATGCCGATATCGCGCGGCGTTTCCAGCAGCCGTACCAGGCGCAGCATCGTATCGAGCAGTGGCGCATCGACGCTGTTGAGAAAAAGCCCCCGACCCGGCTCGTCCGGTACACCCGCAGGCGGCGCATCGACAATCAGCTGGGCTATCTCGGCTGGGTCCAGGTCCAGTCGCAGACACAGGTAGGGCGCGTCCGGGCTCGCCTCCAATACGCGGCCAGACACCGGCAGTGTCACCGACACGACGAGGTAATTGAGCGGATCGTAAAGGTAACGCTCATCCCACAACGTCACTTCTTTACGCCCTTGGACGATCAGGCAGAGCGCCGGTCGATGCACGGTGTGGATGGGCTCGGACGGCCTATCGCAGCGGATCACATGCAGCGGCGCGATAGCCGTTTCGAAAGCGCCCGGCTCTGGTATACGCCGCATCAAGAGGCGGACCAGCTCGGCCCGGTAAACTTCGACTTCCTGGAAGTTGGAAGGGATCTCCATATACAGCCTCTCATCGATCATCAGGAGGATGAGTGTCCGGGGCCGCTCATGGCCTTCCGCCCGCCGGCAAGCGGTACGAGAACCGGGCAGCCCCGTCAGTTTCGGTTTCAGCCTGCTTAGCGTAGCCAGCATGTGCGCCTCGACCACTGCCCAGAGGTGCCGCAGGCTTGCCCATTCCTGCCATTCGCTGAGCGTCAGCGGACCGCAGTAGTCATGCCACGAACACAAAGGCACTACATGACCCCGCCGCGCTCCGATGGGACTATGCAGCCGCGGACAATCTGGCAGTCGCGTCCGTATACCATTCGCTTGCCGATGGACTTACGCGGGCTTATCCGCCTTATCGCCGGGCTTGCGCTCACGGGCAGTGCCCGGCTGCACGTCAGGGTTGTCGGTGATGAAGTCAGGTTCGGGCTCATGGCTGGGGTTCTGGCCTTGGCCGGGCACCGGTTGCTGGTCGTGCGGCCTGTCGAGCGGGTCGATACTCATGGAACACCTCCGGTCTGGTTGCGATGGGCTCCTGCTTTCGAGGCGCGCGGCGCTTACAAGTGCAGTCGGGCCGTCGGATTCTGACGCGCCCGGGCAACGCCTCGGCTCCTTGTCCAAACCGCTCATCGAGGTTGCCGGCTTTTGCCATTGTTGCCGCCACCCTGCGGCGCGAATATCCGGGCACCCATAACAAGAAACCCGGAGCCAGCCATGCGCGACCATGCCACTGCTGCCAGCGAGTTCGACTACGACCAGACCGTCTCCTCCCTCCTCAGCGGCAACATGCAAGCGATGAACGCCTGCGTCGAGTGCTGCGACCGGCACGCCGATACCGACAAGGTCGCGCTGATCTGGGAAGGCCGCAACGGCCAGCGCGCCACCTGGACCTTCGCCCAGCTCAAGGACGCCGCAGCGCGCTTCGCCAACCTACTGCAAAGTCAGGGCATCAAGCCGGGCGATACCGTTGCCGGGCTGCTTCCCCGCACACCGGAACTGCTCATTACCATCCTCGGCACCTGGCGGCTGGGCGCAATCTACCAGCCCCTGTTCACTGCGTTCGGCCCCAAGGCGGTCGAACATCGGGTCAAGGAATCCGGTTCGAAGCTGGTCGTAACCGATACGCCCAACAGTGAAAAGCTCGATGCCATCGAAGTGGCTCCGCAGCGCCTTGTCGTAGGCGACGGTAGCGAAAATTTCTGGACCCAGGTCAACCGGTACTCGACCGATTTCGAACCCGTACTGCAGCACGGCGACGCGCCCTTCCTGGCCATGTTCACCTCCGGCACCACCGGCCCGGCCAAGCAATTGCACGTGCCGCTCAAGGCCATCGTCGCCTTTGTCACCTACATGCGCGACGCCGTGGACCTCCGCCCGGACGACACCTTCTGGAACATCGCCGATCCGGGCTGGGCCTACGGCCTGTATTACGCCGTCACCGGGCCGCTGGCGATGGGGCACAGTACGCTCTTCTACGAAGGCGGCTTCTCGGTCGAAAGCACTTGCCGCGTCGTCAACGACTACGGTGTGACCAACATGGCCGGGTCGCCCACCGCGTTCCGCCTGCTGTTAGCCGCTCGTCAAGAGGTGGAAGGGTGCATAAAGGGCCGCCTGCGCGCGGTCAGCAGCGCAGGCGAACCCCTTACACCGGAAGTCATTCGCTGGTTCAAGAGCGGCCTGGGCTGCACGATCCACGATCACTACGGCCAGACCGAGCTGGGCATGGTGCTGTGCAATCACCACGCGCTCAGCCACCCGGTCAGCATCGGCACCGCCGGTTATGCCATGCCAGGCCACCGCGTCGTAGTGCTCGACGAGCAGCAACGTGAACTCGGCCCCGGCACGCCCGGCATGCTCGCACTCGACCGCACCCGCTCACCCTTGCTGTGGTTCGCCGGCTACCTGGGTACGCGCACCAAGGCCTTCGTCGGGGACTACTACCTCAGCGGCGACACGGTTGAAATGAACGACGACGGCAGCATCAGCTTCGTTGGCCGCGCCGATGATGTGATCACCACTTCTGGCTATCGCGTCGGCCCGTTCGACGTCGAAAGCGCGTTGGTCGAGCACCCCGCCGTCATCGAGGCCGCGGTGATCGGCAAACCCGACCCCGAGCGAACCGAACTGGTGAAAGCCTTCGTCGTGCTCCATCCGAGCCACGTCGGCGACACGGCCCTGGCCGAGGCGCTGCAGCAGCACGTACGCCAGCGCCTGTCCGCCCACGCCTATCCGCGCGAGATCGAATTCGTCAGCGAACTCCCGAAGACGCCAAGTGGCAAGATCCAGCGCTTCCTTCTGCGTGACCGCGAAAAAGCAGCACCTCAAGCCGCAGCAGCCGCCAGCTGACCATCCCGCCCTGCCTCGCCGCTACCGAGCGCGGGGCAGACAACGCCGTGCGCCTCACCGGTAATCGTTGCCATGACCGTTTCAACCGAAGACCGTTACCTGCCGACCGAAGATGGCGAGGTGTTCTCACGCCGCTGGCGCACTCGGCACACCCATCGCACACCCATCGTGCTTATGCATGATTCGCTTGGCTGCGTGGAGTTGTGGCGCGACTTCCCCGAGCGACTCGCGGTCGCATGCGAGCGCGACGTCATCGCATACGACCGCCTCGGCTTCGGCCGCTCTGATGCACACCCCGGCGGTTGGTCGAACCACTTCATCCGCGACGAAGCCCAACGGTACTTCCCACCAGTGCGGGACATGCTCGACGTCGAACACTTCATCGCGCTCGGCCACAGCGTCGGCGGCATCATGGTGGCAAGCCTTGCGGCACATCACCCACATCACTGCCACGCACTGATCACCATCGCGGCACTCGCCTTCGTCGAAGACCGCACCCGCCAAGGCATCCGCCAGACCCAAGCCACCTTCGCCGAACCCGGACAACTTGAACGCTTGCGCAAATACCACGGCGACAAGGCCCAATGGATTCTCTCCGCCTGGATCGACACCTGGCTCGACGACAGCTACGCCGACTGGACCATCCAAACCAGCGCCCCCACCCTTACCTGCCCGCTCCTCGCGATCCACGGCACAGATGACGAATACGGCACCGTCACCCACGTCCACCGCATCGCCGCACTCGCAACCAGTCGTGTTGAGACGTTATTGCTGGAGGGCTGCCAGCACGTCCCCCACCGGGAGCGACCGGAGCTGGTCGTCGATGCAATTGCGGGGTTTGTCGGGTGTCTGGCGGATTAGCGAGCGCTGGAACACCGAATTCTCAAAAGCAGCACGCCCGACAGCTGCATAAGTCGCGAGAAGACCGGATGAAGTCTTGAATGCAGCGCATCAACCTGTGGTTAATCACCCCGGGTTTCGTGGAGGCCTCAACTCTTGAGAAGATGAGGCCATGAGAAAGACTACTACCTACTCCCCTGAAGTCCGTGAACGTGCTGTGCGCATGGTTCTGGAACACCTGAACGACTATCCGTCCGAGTGGGCAGCCATTGAAGTCATCGCTCCGAAGATTGGCTGTGCCGCGCAAACCCTGCATGGCTGGATTCGTCGCCAGCAGACCGATGCGGGGCAGCGCCCCGGTCAGACCAGTGAAGAGCGCGAGCGCATCAAAGCCCTGGAGCGCGAAAACCGCGAACTGCGTAAGGCAAACGAGATATTGCGCCTGGCCAGCGCGTATTTTGCCCAGGCGGAGCCTGACGGGCAGGCCTTCCTGCGCCGCACCAAGTCCTGAGGGCATTTGTCGATCAGCATCGTGACCGTCTCGGGGTCGAGTCGATCTGCCGCGTGTTGCAGATCGCCCTGTCCGGTTACCGCAGGCACGTGGCTCAGCAGCGCAACCCGGCACTGCGCTGTTGTCGTGCTCAGCGCGATGAGGCATTGAGCTTGGAGATCCAGCGCGTGTGGGACACCAACATGCAGTGCTATGGCGCGGTGAAGGTTTGGAAGCAGTTACTGCGAGAGGGCCGCGAGGTCGCCAGATGTACGGTGGAGCGGCTAATGCGGCGAGCTGGGTTGCAGGGAATTAGGCGTGGCCAGGTTGTGCGGACGACGGTGGCCGACGACAAGTCGCTGTGTCCGCTGGATCGTGTCCAGCGCCAGTTCCATGCCGACCGCCCGAACCAGCTGTGGGTGTCGGATTTCACCTATGTCTCGACCTGGCAAGGCTGGCTGTACGTGGCGTTCGTGATTGACGTCTTTGCACGGCGCATCGTCGGCTGGCGAGTCAGTACCAGCATGAAGACCGACTTCGTCGTTGGATGCCCTGGAGCAAGCACTGTACGCCCGACAGCCACATCGTATAGGTGGCCTGATTCACCATAGCGACCGTGGCAGTCAGTACGTCTCAATCCGCTACACCGAGCGACTGGCAGAGGCCGGTATAGAGCCCTCAGTTGGGAGCAAGGGCGACAGCTACGACAACGCCTTGGCCGAGACTATCAACGGGCTGTACAAGGCTGAGCTGATTTACCGTCAGTCATGGAAGAGCCGCGAAGCTGTTGAGATGGCGACCCTGAAATGGGTGCACTGGTACAACCACCAGCGGCTGTTGAGCTCAATCGGGTATATCCCGCCTGCGGAGGCTGAGGCAAACTTCCACAGGCAACAAACAGGTCAGGCCATGGCGGCCTAACTTAAACGAAACGGCCTCCACAAAAGCCGCGGCGATTCAAACGATTAAGCTAAGGGGCCGGCTTTAGCCGGTCCCAACGAACGAAGTGAGTGATTTGAGCGCATTGTTAGGCATAACCCACCATGGCTAGTGCATATAGATAAGGTCAAAAATCAGTTTTTGAGCTCTTTCGGAGCCAAGCTTGATGAGCTCATTCTTTCGGCCTGCCAAGGCTGTAAAAATATCGGCTATGTGAAGGAAATCTGCCTTGGTTTCGGGAAGGCTTAATACTGAGCCGGCTGCCTCATAGCTTTCTTTGATTAAAGCAGAGTCCAGCTCCGCACCTTGTCTGATTTTCCAATCAAGGTGCTGGGCGAATTGCTGCTCAAATTCCCCTGCGGTTACTCTTCCGGCTGGACTTGCCCCTATCAAACCGGACACCGCGGCCCCGTTAAATTGATGCTGCGCTCATTCGCCTGAACTCCCGAGGCGAGCGGTATTTCAGTGCGCTGTGCGGATGCTCTTCGTTGTAGTGTTCGAAAGCAATCGCCAGGTTGCGTAGCGCTGTCTGGCGATCCGGCCGTGGCATATGGGCGATGTAATCGCGCTTCATCGTCTTCACGAAGCTCTCCGCCATGCCATTGCTTTGCGGGCTGCAAACCGGCGTGGTCAGTGGCAACAAGCCTATCTGCCGGGCAAAAGCGCGCGTCTGGTCAGCGGTATATGCCGAGCCGTTATCGCTCAGCCACTGGATCGGAGCGATAGGCAGCGTTTGTCCGAAGCGTTTCTCGACGGCTTCGAGCATGACGTCACGGACATCATTGCCGCTGTAACCAAGCGGGCTGGCGACCCAACTGATGGCTTCACGATCACAACAGTCCAGGGCGAACGTCACGCGCAGGCGGTCACCATCGTCACAGCGAAATTCAAAGCCGTCCGAGCACCAACGGGTGTTGCTTTCGTCCACGGCTACTCGACCTTCATGACGACGCGCTACTCCGGGTTGCTTTCGCCGCCTCTCCAGTAGCAGGTTGTGGTCGCGCATGACGCGATAAACCCGCTTCACATTGACCACCGGTTCGGTCTGCCTACGCAGAAGTGCCCAGACCCGGCGGTAGCCATAGCTGGGCAAGTTGGAGATCGCAGATTTGATCCGCTCCACCAGAGCCGCATCGTCAGGGATACGCCGACGACGGGCTCTTTTGTTTTCAGTGGCCTGCTTGATTCGAGCCGTCAGTTGCGAGCGCGACACACCGAGACTTTCACTAACCAGCTTCACTGGTCGTCCCCCGGCAACAAGGGTGAGTGCGCAATCCATTTTCGCGAACGGGCAATCTCCACAGCCTCCTTGAGAACTTCCGCTTCCATGGTCTTCTTGCCCAACATGCGTTGCAGCTCGCGGATCTGCTTCATCGCATCGGCCAGTTCCGAAGCCGGTACCACAGCCTCACCGGCACTGACCGCCGAAAGGCTGCCGTCTTGATAAAGCTTGCGCCAATGGAATAACTGGTTGGGGTTGATGCCGTTGCGCCGAGCCACGACGGAAACGCTTTGCCCCGGCTCCAGGCTCTCGCGAACCATGGTGAGCTTTTCCTCGACGCTCCAGCGGCGACGCCGCTCTTGGCCGAGCACTTCGATATGTCTGTCTTTACTGGTAGTCATAAACACGACCGTTTGCCTATCCCTTATGGTAAGGGGGAAACGGTGTCCGGTGTTTCAAGGGGCTTGTTCACCGGCCATGCACAGCTCTCCATGGAGCCTAACGTTTGGTTAAGGGGCGGGCTTTAGCCCGTCCCAGTGAGCGAAGCGAACGACTTGAACCGCTTGTTAGGCGGCAAGATATTGAGCTACTGCTGCAGCTAGCAAAATTAGAAAGCATGGGTGGGAGCATAGAACAACTAAACGAATGAATTTTATGATGGAAACCGTGCGCAGTACCGCATGTGAGGTCGAAGTGCCATAATTTATTTGAGATGCTTTTACTCCGCGTGAAATCCAAGAGTTCAAGTTTGGAACCATGCTTTTATAGACTGCAGGCGAAAGAACTAACGAAAATAAGAGACAGAAAGCACCGATTGGTAAAAAATGGAAAACGGCTGGAAGCTTTATTCCTGCGCCATAAACATCATAAAAATACTTCACTACAAATGCTGCGCCGGTTAATCCAAAGGCGTACGAAAGCTGAGAAAGTGTTCTTAAGTTTCCGGCCAGCGAAGTGTCTATGGTTTTCATGTATAGCCTAACTATAATTAGACACCAATTGGTGTATAAGACGCCGAACGGGCTTGGTGTATAACATTCCGGCTCAACCCTAATTCTCGTTTAATTTCAATGCGTTACCCAGCTCAGTGACCTGATAAGGTGTTTAGGCACCATTCGCCTGGCACGCCGGTGGCGGTGTTTCGATGCGATGTGATGTGCCATACGGTACGTCATGCAGGTAAGCGAAACCATGGCGTGCTACGCAAAGCGCTTGCGGGAAATCGCCTTTCGTCGTGCTGCGGTGCAGCACAGTAGCCGGCATGGGACAGGCACCACTAAAAGGACGCGGCGCCCGTCCACGACTATCACTTATGCACCCACCGGTTTGACTGCCGTGTCGGCCGCTTCGTAGAGTCAGCTGCTGCCCCCCTCTCAGCTCGGAGCGCCCCATGATCGACCTGACTTTGCTGCTCGCCTTTGTCGCAGCAGCCTCGCTTCTTACCGTTACGCCAGGTGTGGATACAGCGATCGTGTTGCGGTCCGCGGCAGTGGGTGGGCGACGGCAGGCGGTGATGGCTTCGGCCGGTATTACCTTGGGTTGCCTGACCTGGGGAGCGGCAGTGTCGCTTGGCTTGGGTGCTTTGCTGCAAGCGTCCGAGGTGGCCTATAGCGTCGTGAAAATGGCCGGTGCGGCGTACCTCGTCTGGCTTGGGATCGGGCTGCTGTTGCGGCCTCGGACGAGTTTCGAGACGGGGGCTGGCAAGGCAGCGGCTGGCAGCCTCGATGCGTTCTGGCGGGGGCTGCTGACGAACCTGCTGAACCCGAAGATCGGCGTCTTCTACATCACCTTTCTGCCGCAGTTCGTTCCGCCGGGGGCCGGCGTGGCGGGGTATTCATTCTTTCTGACGTGCGTCCACGTCGCATTGACGCTGGTCTGGTTCGGCCTGCTGATCGCCGCTACGGTGCCGCTGGGCCGCTTCGTGCGGCGTCCGAGCCTGATGAAGGCGCTCGATCGCATTACCGGGGGCGTGCTCGTCGCGTTCGGAGTCAGGCTGGCGACATCCCCGGCGCCTTGACAGGGGATACCCGGGCCCGCGCGCCGTCCGATTCGTCCCGTTACCTCGACTCGCCTCTCACGACCAAGCCGATGCCGACCGCGGACACGGCGGTCCCCAGCAGCATCCAGGCTGACAAGGGCTCGCCGAACATTGCCCAGGCCCAGATCAATGTGACGCCAGGGCTGAGGTAGAGAACGCTGGCGACACGGGTCGGAGTGGCCCGGCTCAGGCACAGCCAGTACAACCCGTAGCCGCCGAGCGTGGCCAGCCCGGCCGTCCAGAGCACGCTCAGGGTGAATCCGAAGCTCGCTTGCGGCAGCAGACTACCCTCCGCGGACGCGATGAAACCGAATGCTACGCCCGTGATGCTGCATTGCAGCCAGAGGTTCGGCAGCAGGCCGAGCGAGGCAGCGACCGCCGTGCGTTGACGCTTCCCTAACGTGGCGATGGCAAGCGACAACATGCCGAGCAGTGGTAAGCCATACGCCCATAGAGGTGCGCCGCCCAGGGCCAGCGCGTCCCAGGTGACCAGCAATACCCCACCGAGCCCTACCGCCAGCCCCAGCCAGACGCCACGGCCGAGCCTTTGCCGCAAGACGAGCGTGCTGAGCAGCGCCATCCCGATCGGCAACAGGTCCGCCAGCAGCGCGGCAAGCCCCGCCGGCACACCGAGCGCGATCCCGCGCGTGACGCCGTAGAGATAACCGGCCATGGCAAGCAGGCCGATACCCGCATTCTCGAGCAGAACTCTGCGTGGCGCGGCTCGGACCGCGCGCGCGACGAAGGGCAGCAGGACCAGGCTCACCAGCACGCAGCGCCAGAACACCACAAGCATTGGCGACGCATGGTCGACCGAGAAGCGGGCGCCAATGAAACCGGAGCTCCAGCACAGCACCAGCCCCGCTTCCAGCAAGGGAAGGGGCATGCGCTTGAGCCAGCCGGCAACCTGGCGTCGGGATGAGAGTGATCGAGTCAGCGTGTTCATGGACACAGCCTAGGCACGCCGCATAATCTAATAAATCAAAATATGCTTCAGCAGTAATTCAGAGGGTATGAATCATGGCGATACTGGATATCGAGCTGGTCCGCACTTTCCACGCGGTGGCGCGTATGGGTCGGTTCAAGGCGGCGGCTGAGGCGCTGCATAAAAGCCCGGCGGCAATCAGCGTGCATATCCAGCGCCTCGAAGGCGTGGCCAATGGCAGGCTGCTGGAGCGTGACAACCAGTCCGTATCGTTGACGCCGCTGGGCAAGCGGTTACTGGCTGCAACGCAGGAGCTCCTCCACACGCATGACCGTGTCCTGGCCGAGCTACACGGAACGCGGCTCGCTGGGCGGATCAAGCTCGGCATACCGGACGACTACGCCGCGCATGTGATCCGAGACATCTTGCCCGCCTTCACCAGCGCCTGGCCCAACGTGATTCTCGATGTGAAGACGGCGCCGAGCCACACACTGCGCGATGACGTCGAGCGCGGCAAACTTCAGGCTGCGGTGATCGCCCGAGCAAAGGGTGAACCGGCCGCACGCGAACAGATCCTGACGGCCACGACGCCGGTGTGGGTAGGTGCCGCCGTTGGCAGCTCGACGCTTGCCGATCCACTGCCGTTGGCCGTCTACGCCGCCGATTGCCCGTACCGCGAGGCAATGCTGACTTCGCTCAAGCAAGCCGGGCGCAAGTGGCGGATCATCCTCGACAGCCCGTCGAGCCAGGCCGTACGCGCCTGCGTGGAAGCGGGTCTTGCCATCAGCCTGATCGACCGCGCGCGCATCACCCCCCATATGCGCGTACTCGAAGGTATGCCAGCCATAGCCGAGCATGAGGTAGTGTTTATCCGCGCCGCAGCGGCCCTCTCAGACGAGGCGGTAGACCTGCTGAGCCAAACGGTTAGCCGGCATTTCCGCCTGTGATGGCTCGGCCATGGTCTTTACTTCTTGGTGTCAAGAAACCAGAGGGGTGGACCGATGCCTCACTACGCTGGCGGCTGCCTCTGCGGCCGTGTACGCATCCTGGCGACTGTCGAGCCGCTGCGCGTTGGTATTTGCCACTGCATGGACTGCCGCAAGCACCACGGCGCATTGTTCTATGCCGCGGCGATCTACCCGGATGGGGTGGTCGCCATCGAAGGCGAGACGAACGAATACGCCGGTCGGCATTTCTGCCCACGTTGCGGCAGCTCAGTTTTCTCGCGCATGGGCAATGAAATCGAGATTCATCTGGGCGCGTTGGACTCGCCCGACCAACTGAAACCGACCTACGAATGCTGGACGATCCGCCGCGAAGGCTGGCTACCACCCTTCCCTGTTGAACACCGTTATCCGCGTGACCGCGCAGCCCATCCACAGCGGCCAGACTCCGAGCCTATCGACTGATAGCCTTCAACTTACTCCGGTCGGCCCATCGATTACGCCGCGAACCGTTCTACCGAGCTCGCTTGGAGTATAGGGTTTGGATATCACCTCGAACTCGCTGCCGCCCCCATCGGTGCGATCCAGCGAGCCCTCTGCATAGCCGGTCGTCAACAATACCTTCAACCCTGGCTGGCGGCGTTTTGCCTCGCGGGCAAGCATCACGCCGTTCATCCCGCCGGGCATGATGAGATCAGTGAACAACAGGTCGTACCTGCCTTCCTCGAGTTGCTGTAGCGCTTCGTCCGGGTTCAATGCAATCTCGGCAGCGTAGCCGTAGTCCTCCAACACGGCGCGCGCTAGCTCGGCGACGTCGGGGCGGTCATCCACGACGAGGATACGCTCGTTGCCATTTCGTTCTCGTGGTCGCTCGTTAACGAGCAGGTTCGGCACTTGGCTGTCGTCTGCCGGGAAGTACAGGCGCAACGTCGTGCCTACACCTTCCTCTGAATAGATGCGCACGATGCCGCCCGACTGTTTGACGAACCCATAGACCATGGACAGGCCCAGGCCCGATCCCTTGCCGTCCTGCTTGGTGGTGAAGAACGGGTCCATGACCCGGGCACGAATGGCCGCCGGCATGCCCGCACCGTTGTCGGTGATTGCAACGCTGACGTAGCGCCCTGGCAACAATCCTTCATACGGGAGGTTATGCAACTCCTCGACCACGACATTGCGCGTTTCGATACTGACGGTGGGCTCCGCACGGCCGTTCAGCGCATCACGGGCATTGATCAGGATGTTGAGGAAGGCCACCTCGGCCTGAGTCGGATCGATGCGGCAATTCCAGAGGCCCGGCTCCAGCTGGAAACGGATATCCGTCCCGCCCAGCGTACGCTCCGCCAGCTCTTCGAGGTCATGAATAAGCGTATTGAGGTTCAACACGCGACCTTCGAGCTTTTGCTTGCGTGAGAAGGCTAGAAGCTGCTGCGTCAGCGTGGCGGCTCGGTCGGCAGCGCTGCGCGCGTGACGTACGCTTCGCTGAATTCGCCCGCGATCGAAGGTGGGCTTCGTCGCAGCGCGATCGAGCACCTCCAGATACCCAATCATCACCTGTAGCAGGTTGTTGAAGTCATGCGCGATACCGCCGGTGAGCTGGCCGAGCGCCTCCATCTTCTGGGCTTGGCGTAACGCTTCTTCGGCATCGCGGCGGCGGCTGACGTCCAGTTGGGACGCGAAGAAATAGATGAGTTCGCCAGCATCGTTGTAGACCGGCGAAATGAACAACGCATTCCAGAACGTTGAGCCGTCCTTGCGGTAGTTGATGAGCTCAACAGAAACTTCGCGGCGCTCCGCAACGGCCTCACGGACTTGGGCAACGACTGCCCGATCCGTCTCTGGCCCCTGTAGAAACCGGCAGTTGTGCCCTACCAGCTCTTCGCTGTCATAGCCGGTCATTTCGAGAAACGCACGGTTAGCGAAGATGATCGGGTTATCGTCGCGGTTGGGGTCCGTGACGATCATCGGCATGCGGGTGGTTTCAACCGCAGCGAAAAAGATGTTCTTGCCCGAACCAGAAATATCGCCGGTCGAGCTGTTATCAACGCGAAAGTTTTGATCGCCTCCATTGGCCATCAACGCACCTCAAGAGCTAGCGTGGCACCCAGCCGTGTGCGAGCGCCCTCCTAATGTGCGATTAGCGAAGCGGCGGAAAGTTCTACAAACACCAGCACGCTGTATAACCGTTGACCGACCGGCACTGTTAACAAAGGCGCGCTGGGGCCGCTCTGGAATGGGCTTTTCAGCATTGTCTTGGCCTCGTGCCTGCCCCTCGCCTATAGTCGCCACCCGCCCCTGACGGCAAGAAGGCGGCACGCTTACTCGCCCCGCTCCACACTACCGAAACGGACCCCCAATGCTCGCGTTCGCTATCTTCGTCGTCACCCTCATATTCGTAATCTGGCAGCCTCGCGGGCTCGGCATTGGCTGGAGCGCACTGGCGGGTGCCATCGTCGCGCTTGCCACCGGCGTGGTGAATCTGAGCGACGTGGGGGTCGTTTGGGGAATTGTCTGGGACGCGACGTTTACCTTCGTCGCGCTGATCATCATCTCGCTGATACTCGACGAAGCCGGCTTTTTCGCCTGGGCCGCACTGCATATCGCGCGCTGGGGCGGTGGTCGTGGACGGCTGCTGTTTCCACTGATCATCGTCTTGGGTGCGGTGATTGCTGCGCTGTTCGCCAACGACGGCGCTGCATTGCTCCTGACGCCGATTGTCCTGGCGATTCTGATCCGCCTGGACTTCAGCCCAGCAGCAGCGCTTGCTTTCATCATCGCGACTGGGTTTGTTGCGGATACGACGAGCCTGCCGCTGGTGACATCCAACCTAGTCAACATCGTGACGGCAAATTACTTCGGGGTCTCATTCTCGCGTTACGCATTAGTGATGGTGCCGGTTAACCTGGTGTCGCTGTTAGCCACGCTGCTCATAGTGGGCCTGTATTTCCGCCGCGAGATCCCCTCGCACTACCCCGTCGAACGTCTCGAAGCACCGGCCTCCGCCATCCGCGACGATCAGGTTTTTCGAGCGGCATTTCCCTTACTGGCTATCCTGCTGATCGCGCTTTTCGTAACCGCCAACCTGCATGTTCCAATCTCGTTCATCCTTGGCAGTGCAGCGCTGGTTCTGATGGCTATCGCCGGACGCTGGGCAGCGTTCGGCAAGGGGCATGTCGTCTCCTTGAAAGTGGTATTAGCCAACGCCCCTTGGCAAATCGTGCTGTTCTCGGTCGGGATGTATCTGGTTGTCTACGGGCTCGGCAACGCTTGGCTGACAGCGCGTGCCGCCGAGTTTCTTGCTTGGCTTGCGCTACAAGACGATTTCATCGCGACGATCGGTACCGGCTTTGCTGTCGCTGTGCTCGCATCGGTCATGAACAATTTGCCAGCGACACTCATCGGTGCGCTGGCAATCGACCAAGCCCAGGTGGCCCCGCTGACGCAGGAACTGATGGTTTATGCGAATGTGATTGGCAACGACCTCGGCCCTAAATTCACCCCGATAGGCAGCCTGGCGACCTTGCTCTGGCTGCATGTGCTGGCTGGCAAAGGCTATCGCATCGGTTGGGGGCAATACGTCAAGGTGGGCTTGATCATCACGCCGCCGGTACTCCTGGCGACGCTCGTGGCGCTGGCGATCTGGTTACCGCTCATGCCTCGATAAGAGCCGCTGCTGGCGGTGGTTTGGCAACGACCGCCAGCAACTGCTACCGCATCACTCCGCGGTGCTGAGCACACCACGCTGGATCTGGTCGCGCTCGATGGATTCAAACAGCGCCTTGAAGTTGCCTTCGCCGAAGCCGCTGTCGCCCTTACGCTGGATGAACTCGAAGAACACCGGTCCCAACACCGTCCCGGAGAAGATCTGCAGTAGCAGGCGCTGCTCGCCGTTCTCCGCCGCGCCATCAAGCAGAATGCCGCGCGACTTCAGTTCTTCCACAGGCTCGCCGTGGTTCGGCAGCCGCTCTTCTAGCATCTGATAGTAGGTTTCCGGCGGCGCGGTCATAAAGACGGTGCCACCGGCCTTTAGCTTGTCCCAGGTCTCGATCAGGTTGTCGGTCAAGAAGGCAACGTGCTGGATGCCCTCCCCGTTGAACTGCATGAGAAATTCCTCGATCTGCCCGGCGCCCTTGCTCGACTCCTCGTTGAGCGGGATGCGGATCATGCCGTCCGGGGCAGTCATGGCCTTGGACGTCAGGCCGGTGTACTCGCCCTTGATATCGAAGTAACGGATCTCGCGGAAGTTGAACAGCTTCTCGTAGAAGTCCGCCCAATAGGCCATGCGGCCGCGGTATACGTTGTGGGTCAGGTGGTCGATGAGCTTGAGGCCTGCGCCCGCCGGATGGCGATCTACGCCATCGAGGAAGACGAAGTCGATGTCATAGATCGAGCTGCCCTCACCGAAGCGGTCGATCAGGTACAACGGTGCACCCCCGATGCCCTTAATCGCCGGCAGGCGCAACTCCATCGGCCCGGTGGGCATGTCGACAGCCTGTGCGCCCAGCTCCAGCGCCTTCGCATACGCCTGATGTGCGTCCTTTACGCGGAACGCCATGCCGCACACGGACGGCCCGTGTTCAGCGGCGAAAAACGCTGCGTGGCTCTTCGGCTCGCGATTGACGATGGCGTTGATCTCGCCCTGGCGAAAGAGCGCCACGTCCTTCGAGCGGTGATTGGCGACGTGGCTGAAGCCCATGCTTTCTAGCACAGGCTCGATGACGTTCGGGGTAGGCGAGGCGAATTCGATGAACTCGAAACCCATAAGGCCCATGGGGTTTTCAAAAAGATCGGCCATGATTGGCTCCTTGACGGTCTGTGCATGAATGGATGACGAAAATAGAGTTCGTCAGCCCGGCGGCGCACAGGAAATGCCTCGAACGCTGCGGCCGAGGTGTTCGCCAAGGATAAGTCGAAAGCCCAGGGTCTTCATTCCGAGGAACTCACTCGGGTTTGTCCGGCTGGGCATCAGGATGCGCGGCCTGAAACGCCGGATGCGCCAGCGCCAGACGCTCTACGCGCAGAATGCGTGAATAGCCGTCCAGCGCAACGTTGAACCGCCGCGCCGCGTAGAGCTGGGGCAACAAATAGACATCGGCCAGGCCCAGTTCGCCGAAACAGTAGCCGTCGTCCCCGATCAGCGATTCGACGGCCTTGAGCCCTTCACTGACCCAATGCCCAATCCAGATCATTACCTGCTCCTCGCCGACGTCCAACGAGCGCAGGCGGTTAAGCACGGCAACATTGTGCAGCGGATGGATATCGCAACCGATCAGCGCCGCGACGCTGCGATGGCGGGCGCGAGCTAACGGATCGGCAGGCAACAGCGGGACGTCCGGGTAGCGCTCCTCCAGGTATTCGAGGATCGCGGGCGACTGGATGATCTGTTCGCCGTCGTCGGTGGTCAGGGTCGGGACGCGGCCCTGCGGGTTCAACGCGAGATAACTCGCCTGCCGATGCTCGCCCCCGTCACGGATCAGGTTGACCGGCACCGCGCGGTAGTCGAGCCCCTTTAGAGCCAGCGCGATGCGGACCCGATAGGACGATGTAGAACGGTAATAGGTATGTAGATCCATGGTGCACGCCAGGCTTGGGCGCGGTGTCCGCGCGTCATTATTGTTCTGCGTAATCGAATTACGTTTAGTGGAATTTGCGGTAGCGATGTCTGACTGTCAAGCCTTGGCTATTCAGGTGCGCCTCGCAACTCCGTTCATCCGCGCCGGAGAACAAACAGCCGAAGTACGGTGCCTATCGAAAGACAGCGAGGTGACCTATGAACAGTACCGCCCACACGAACAGCGACGACCAGCCATCCCCCGACTACGACGAATATGGCGATGTGCCCAACTCTGGCGACACCACCGGCACCGATGAGCGCCCGGATTTGGACGAAAGCCCGCTGGGGTAGCTCTCGGCTCGCTGGGACCAGACGACGCACGTGGCGCCGTCCCGCATCCGCCTAAACTCCGACTGAGGAAACGATATGACCAGACTTTTCGACAAGACCGCGCCGCAGAACGTCCACGGATGGGAGCGCACCGCGTCGCTCGCGGGTGGACTGATGTTGGTGGGCAAAGGGCTGCGCCGTGGCGGCCTCGGGGGAATGATTCAGCTCGCCATGGGCGGCATGGCACTCGCCCGAGGCATCAGTGGGCGTTGCGAGGCGAAGCGCATTCTTAGCGAAACAGGCACGAACCATGGGGCCACGTTGAGCACCACACAACAGCGTGCTACCGAGAAACAACGCTATGCCCACATGCCACTCGACTCCGAAGTGCACAGCCCTGACTTCGAGCAGCCGCAGGTTACGCTGCCGGACACGACGCCGATGGGCCACGAAACGCATGCTGGCCGACCATGACCGCGCGCACAAAAAACGTGGCGAGTGGCCTGTTTCGTTAGTGCGCGCAATGCTCCCGCCGGACGGTCATTGCCGGCCTTTTGACGGCATGCTATCTATGCGCCGAAATACCGTCACATCCCGCAACATTCTTGGAGCAGCGCGCAAATGGACGTAACAACAGTAGATTCGCAAGACGCCGTTCAGTGGGGAGTCGTGTACTCGTACGGCAGTGTGCTCACCCTGTTCGAGACCGAGCAGGACGCGCTGAACGAAGCGTCGACCTTCGGTGGCGCAGTGGTTCAAATGGCGCGCACTGTGTGGTCCGCACTTTGCGAACCCGCCTCGTCGGAGCGTTGAACAACCGCAAGCTGCGCCAGTAGCTTTTGCTCACGCGAGGGCCACGCCGGCTAACACCGGCGAGCCTCGTGAGAGCGTCACGCGGTGAACTGAGTGCCTGGCGCCTCGTTTCTTACAGGACCAGGCGCGACCTGCACGGACGGCAGGGGCTCGAGCGGTTTTACCGAACAGCTAGAGGGCCGCGTCTCGTGGTGGTAGGGCACTAGCCCCAAGCCGCAATGGCGCAGTTCGAGGTAGCTATAGCCGTCGGCCCAGATCTCCGCCCCGCCGCCCATTCGCTTCATTGCGCTACTTGCTGCATGGTCAGTTGGCTGACTGCGGGCATTTCGGGACGGGCCTTCAAGCGTTCCCGCTGCTGCTGCACGATATCCAGCGCCCGGCTTGGCAGCAGTTCGACATCGTCGAAACTGATCATCTGCCCAGGCTCCACCGCACGTTTGAGTACGGTATTGCGCAACAAACCGATCGGTACATGGTCTGTCTCGTCTGCCAGGCGTATCGCTTCGCCACGAACATCGAAGCCACCAATGCCACGCTCGATACTCTCGCCCGGCTTCATTTCGCGCTTGGCGATGGCCGCGACCCCGAGGGTCGGCGACACGGAGTTGTTGAGCAGCACACCGCCACCTGCGAGCACTCGCCGTACGGTCTTGCCGACTTCGAGCGAGCAGAGATGGAATGGCCGTGTCAGCACGTAGTAAGGCCCCCTTCCAAGCTTGAAATATTCGATCGCGGGCGCCTGGTTCTCGTCATGACGGCACACGAGGAATACACCGCCCGCCGGATATCCGCTGGGAATGACATAGTCCACGATTGGCTGGCCGAGGCCGTCGGCAATCAGTCCAAACACATGGGCGCTGGTGTCCAGGCTGGTCGATGCCAGCCCTTCGAGGCCCGGGCGTGAGATGGTCGCGCCGAAGCCATTACCCACCACGACCTGTTCGATCTGCACCTTGGTGCCGTCGGTGAACGAGGTGGTCTGGGTAATGCTTGTGCCCTGTTTGGCAGACCAGAATGCCATGTCCTCACGGCTGGGGTTATGGTTCAGGTAGCCTTTCATGTTGCCGTAGACCAGCGGGGTGAAGCCCATCTGCAGGGCGTCTTCGCGAAGCGCGGCCAGGGAGCCAGGCTGGTCACCTTCCGCTTCGGTGATCAGTCCCTGCCCGGCAAGGTAGGAGCCGGTAGTCACCTGAAGTTCGGCATTGACGGTTACGACCGGAAGTCCGGCCTCGAACGCACGCTCCACAACCTCGGTACCGTAGAACACGTCGCCCGAGCACTCGACGATGATGTCCGAGTGTTCGACCAGGTCATCGATTGAGTTGGTCAAGGCGCCCGGCAGCGGGAATCTGCCTAGCTCATCGAGCTTGCGACGCGTCAGCACCCGGCTGATCACGACATCCTTGTAGTGCTGCATGATCAAGCGGACGAAACAGTGCGAGATCATCCCTGTTCCTGAAACCCCTATTCTTTTAACCGTTGCGTCGCTCATGACACGTCCCTTCCAATTTGGATTTTCGTCGGACCGAAACATCCTGAAAAAGTTTTGCTCCGGATGCTTAACTGCGCAGCGCGGTTTGCGTTACCGCCAGCTGGGCGGGGTTGTCGCCGATGCTGAACGGATAGGCCTTAAATGGCACACGGCTAGGCGCAGGGCCTGCCGGCACGCTCGGCCGATCACTCATAAGCCGGATGACATGGTGCAATTCTTCGCGCCACGGTTTGGGCCGGATGCCGAAGGTGGTCTCGATCAGGCTGCAATCAAGCACCGACCAAGCTGGCCTTGCTGCTGCGCGCGGCAGTTGCTCGCTCGTCACCGGCAGCACGCGTGGCGCCTGCTCGATCAGGCCGGCGATTTCCGCTTCATGGAATATCGCCGTAGCGAAATCGGCCCAGGAGCACCAGGACGCACCACTGTAGTGATATAGCCCCCACTGCAGCTGACCGTCGCGGCAATAGCGCAGGGCCAACTCGATCAGCACGCGAGCCACACTGCGTGCGCGGGTCGGGCACCCCAGCTGATCACTGACGACCGAGACCTCGCCGGTCTTGCTGCCGACGTTGAGCATGGTCTTGACGAAGTTGTTTCCGTGCTCGCTGTAGATCCAGCTCGTGCGCAAGATGAGATGGCGATCCAGCGTCTCGGTGATCGCGATTTCGCCTGCCCGCCGCGTCTTGCCATAGACGCTGCGCGGCTCGGCTGCATCGGTCTCGCAATATGCTGTCGCCCCTTCGCCATCGAAAACGTACTCACTGGAGAGGTGAAACAGCGGAATGCCCCGCTGCTTCGCCGCCTCGGCCAGGTTGCGTGCACCGTCGCGGTTAACGGCCTCGGCCTTCGCCACTTCAGCCTCGGCATGGTCGAGGTTGGTATAGGCCGCCGCGTTAATGATAAGAGCCGGCTTGTGCAGCTCGATCGCGCGATGGATCTGTGCCGGTGAGGTGATATCCAGCTCCTTATGCGTCAAGCCGATCGCTTCGAGCCCGAAGCTGGCGGCTTGGTTGACGACGCAATGCCCAACCTGGCCAGCCGCGCCGCATACCAGCACGCGCATGTTGCCGTGGCTCGCCCGGCCGACTTCGTCTTCCTCCGAAGTGACGGCCGCAACAGGTCGCTCAGCCGAGCCGACAACCGACGGGCCTTTCGGAGTCAACTCCCGAACGCTCACACCCAGCGCTTCGACCGACGCGTCTGCCGCTTCCGGCGAAGGGTTGAAGTTCAAGCTCTCTCGCAAGCCGGCAAAAACGATACGAGCCTTGCCATGCTGACCACGGGCGAACAGGCGAGCTACGAAGAGCAAGCGAGACAGCGCCAGGCGAAGGACGCGGCGTGTGCGCGAATAGCGCCGGGCAATGTACAACTCGTTGCGCACCAGATGCTTGTGCAACGCAATCCGCGCCGGGCTCTGCTCACGCATGATGTCCAGCGCACCGCTGACCTGACGCAAATGCAGGACGCGGCTGGCCCCGACGATATAGCCAGGGGCATCCTGCGTGATGCGCAAGGTGTATTCCGTGTCGTCCCCCCACATGAACATTTGGGCAAGGGGCAGCCCATAGCGCGTCAGCGAGGCGCGTGGAACCAGGATCGAGACATAGGTCGCTGGGCGGACCGGTACCAGCCCGAGATCGAGCATGGCCGGCCAGTTCTCATACGCGATGCCGTTCGGGCGCACGTCAACCTGCGGCACATTGGTCAACTCGCCCGATTCGGTATACGCACGGGAAATAAGGAAAGAACGGGGCTGCTCTCGAGCCGCCAGCTGGCTGTCCGCTTCGAGCAGTTTTTCCAGCGCATCCGGTTCGGGAATAACGTCGTCGTCCATCATCCAGACGAAATCAGCGCCCATCTGGTAGGCGAGCCGGAACCCGGCGCTGAAGCCACCGGAAGCTCCAGTGTTGCGCGAAAGCACGAACACCTTGAGATTTGGCAGCTGCGATTCGAGCAGCATCTCCTCGGTGCCATCGTTGCTTGCGTTGTCGACGACGATGATCCCGTCACACGGCCGGCTTTGAGTACTGATGCCGTCCAGGCAGCGTTTGAGCAAATCCTTGCGTTTGTACGACAGAACGACTGCGTATATCTGATCCATTAGGGCGCTCGGCATATTCAACAAGGCGGGAATTCGTTTTTCGTCAGAACAGCCATGGCCCAAGACGATCATCTGGCCTGGCGGCTGCTGATCGGCGCATGGGCAAAGGGCCATGGCGCTCTGCTCAGACCGGTTCGGACGAACGGGGTTCAGTAATTTGCAACGAAATATGGCGGGACGTGGTCGGGGCTGACTTGGACGAGGTGAAATACGCCGTTTTGCGGGCGATTCCATGCCTTAAATACTTGCTGCGAGGCATTCTGGCCAACCCTATCCCCTGCGGCCATCGCTGCGAACTACTCCGGCGCACCCTGTTCACATGCTGTACAGAGCAATACGGAGATGCAGGATGAAACCGCTCCTTTTACCCCTGGCCTGTCTGGCGCTCGCCTTGCCGATCCACGCACAGGAAACGCAGGTCAAAACACGCTTGCACGGGATGCAGATCAAAGTCGAGGAACTGGGCGTGCCATCAGCCTCGTCGGACAAGGTCGATCTGGAAGGTGTTCAGGCCATCAAGGTGAATAACCACGACCAGGAGATCGCTTCGTGCCAATTCCACGCACTACCGGAGGAGACCGTCATGACGGCGACCCCAGCAGTGTCGGTAAATCCAAACGAAGAAGTGGTTATGCGCATACCTGGTAAATACTCAGCTGGAGGGCCCGTTGCGCTGCTGGAATGCAAACCCGAAGGCGTATCAGCCCGCTGAATACAACGAGGAGACCCACATGCGCAGCCCACTTTATATCTCGCTAGCTATCGCAGCGCTGATGGCGGCACAACCCGCCGCTGCCCAATGGCCGGCTGGCACCCCAAGGGAAGACACCGGTGCGCGCCCGAGCCCGATGGGCAATCCAACGCCGCAGGAAAAACTCGAAACCCATCGCAACGAGCAGGGCCAGATCGTTACTGAAGACGGTCGCATCGTCCAAGGCATGCCAGAGCATGACTCGGTGCCCAACCGGAACATGCACCGCACTGAACAGGAAACGCTCACTGCCGACCCACCCCATGCGTCAGCAACGCCAGGAGAACTTGAATAAGGCAGGCGCATAACACTATGGCGCCATCCTTTATGGTGCGATGACGAGGCCTGGCGATCCGGCCATGCCGCTACGCGGGCGTTCGTTTGCTAAAAACGATCGTCACGCCGTTTATCAGTGAACCGAGACCAGGAACCCGTTCAATGCGCCGTTTCTTGCGAGCCGTGCGGCTGATGGCTGTGCCCATGCTCGGCCTTCTGGCAGGCTGTGCCGGCACCGAGCGCCTCGCCTCCGCGATGGCGACGATCAATCAAGATTACAGTCGTCTGCAGGATGAGGCTTTGTTGCTGAACATCGTCCGCCGCAGCGCCAACCTTCCTGCTCACTTCACGACGGTTACGACTATTCGCGGCCGCAGCCGGCTATTCGCGGGCGCGAACATGACGCTGCCATTTGGTGGCGAAGCACCATCGGATTTCAGCTTTAACCCGCACCTGTCTGTCGAGCAAGGGCCGGGATTCGATGTATCTACCCAAGACAACCAAGAGTTCTACCGCGGATACGTTGCGCCCATCAGCACCACGTCACTGGCCTTCATGTTGCGTCAGGACTATCCAGCGGAGCTGATTTTGTCGCTCTTTCTCGAGCGCGTGCAGATCCAACGCCCTGGCAAGACCGAGCGCTATTTCAATAACCCATCGGCGCCTGCTGAGTTCGCTCGATTCCAGAAAATGATCAACCGCCTCGTCGATCAGGGCATCACGATGGAAACGGCATTTCTGGTTAGCCGATACGGGCCAGAACTTGAACTCAAGCAAGCACCATCGATTGACCAATTATTGTCAGCACGCAAGGAGAAGCTGATCGTCAGGGCCAACGGCAAGAATCGCTACGAGCTCACCGAGTCTATAGAAAGTGCTCGGTTCTGCTTCATTCGCCCTCGCGAAGAACTTTTTAAACATGCCCGCTGCGAGTTGGAGAGCCTGAAAGAGTTCAAATTGGGTGACCCGGACTTTTTTGGCAGTGTCGGTGAGGGGCGCGTGTTTTTCGAAGCCAAGGGGATTGGAAAGGTGGAGCTGCACACGCGGTCGTTGGCAGAGGTATTCGACTACCTTGGCGAATGCGTTCGCGAGCAAGAGGCGCGAGGCGCGTCATTGACGATCAGAACGCCAGATGGCGAGCAACCCATCATTAGAGTCGAGACAGGCATGACCATGGACGCGGTCGTTAGCACTGAATTCGCTGGCGACCATTACTCGATCCCGAAAGGGCGGGACGGAGGGCAATCGGGGGCCGTACTTTCGATGGTGTCGCAGTTGCTAGCCCAAGCACAATCCGTCAAAGACATGCCACTCAACAATACAATCAACCTCATCGGTCAGTGAGCCACCGACCTCTAGTGACTCGCTGACTAAACAAAGCTCGATCGAGGTTCTAGTTCGTCGCTAAGCGGTGCCGTCTCGAAAAGGCATGCGAACCCAGTATTCTGGAAGCGCAAGGGAAGACCCGGGGCCGGTTGGGCCCGCTGAAGGCGCCCGCTAACCGGACCCGAGCCTAGTTCTGGCTAACGCTGGTTCAGGTTGGCTGCCATATCGCAACGGCGCGCGGTCCGCTCCTGCTGCTGGTGGGGCGGGCGCACACCAGGAATAGGTCTGGCCAGGCGAATCTTCAGAAACTCGGTTACGTCCGCCGCCAGTTCACGACCGCCACCGCCGGGGAAATTATTGTCGTTGGTGACGAGCAGCGTGCGCGAGTCCAGCGGCAGCACGCTCTCGATGGTCACGTAGGGAAAGGTGAACAGACGCTGGCCATCGCGGTTGAGGTCGTCGGGATCGTCCAGACGCATCAGATCGACCAGCTCAGTCTTTTGCACGGTGCCGCCGCTCGCAACGTTACGCGTGTCGATCAGGTAGATGCGCTTGAAAGGCTCGCCACGCGTCGCGGTATCGCCGTTGCGTTCGATGACGAGAAAGCGGGTGTCGTCGATGGCCGTCATGTCGCCGATCGCATGGTTGGCTGCCTGCAAACGGTAGAAGTAAACGCGGCCGGTGTAGCGTTCCGCATCGATATCGAATTCGTTGATGCGCAGCGTACCGGCCGGATCGCCGGTCACGGTTTTTTCGAGCAAGGTGTAGAGGCGGTCGCCGCGAGGGTTGATCGCCATGCCCTCGAAACCGCCCGAGCTACCCAGGTTGGCCGTGGCGCGGCCTGCAAGCACGTCCGCGTGTTGTGGCGCATAGACGCCAGGAAGCGAAATCGCACTGCGCTGTACCGTTCCGGAGGCATCGGTTTTGATCAGGTACGGCCCGAACTCGTCGCCAAACCACATTGCGCAGTGTTTGTCGCGCCGCACGGACTCGACATCCAGGTCGGCTCCGGTCAGCAGCCGGCCGAACGCGATATCGCCGTCGACGGAGGGCTTGGAGCCGTCGTTGTAATAGAAGCGGTAGTCGGCCTGGATCGGCAGGCCCAGCTTCTGGTTGATGTCGTTCAGGCCCAGGCGTGACGGCGCGATGAAGCGGGCCAGCAGCGTCCCGCTGCGGTAGTCGCTGGCGCTTACCTTACCGCTGCCGCCGCTGGCAGTACGGAAATCGGGCCGTACGCTGTACAGGCGCAGCAGCGTATCTGCCGAGTTGTCCTGGGTGCCGAAGCCGTTGTCAGTCATGACGATGAAGTTGTTTTCATCCGCGCCCGGCAGGATCGCGGAAAAGCCCTGCACCGGCTGGCGCCCATCGTAGGGCGGCGTGAAGGTGCCATAGGGATTGCCGGAGGCCATCTGGCCGGATGTCGGGCCGTCGGAAAAGGTGTCGGCAGGCATCATGGCCCAGCCGACCAAGGTGTTAGTGGCGGCCATCACGGGCGTGGACATCGCGGCGGCGAGTGCCAGGACCAACGGCTTCGGGATACGCATCGGACTTTCTCCATGAGCGGGGGCCGCGGGGAGTCGCGGCGTCCGGCACACCTTATGCCGCCACTGTGTCAAGCAGATGGCGAACCCGAGCCGCGTCGCCAATTACTCGACACGCTATTGATCAGGCGACGGCATGCCCGCGCGCCGCTTCGGCCAGGTAGTACCAGGTCGGCCGATCCAATTGCAGCGAAGCACCCTGCACCGCTTCCTCGATCCGCTCCCAACGCAGGCTGCCAAGAATTGGAACTGGGCGCCCCGGCAGGCAGCGCAACCAGGCCAGGGCGACCTGGTTGGGCGTCGCGCCCAAATCCAACGCTACCGTATCGAGAGCCCGTTGCAACGGCGCGGCAAAGCGGCCTGCTGCCATCGGTGACCACGCCAGCACCTGGATGCCTTCGCTCTGCAGGCCATGCAGGCGGCCATCCCAAACAGACGCTTGCGCTTGTAGAGACAGCTCGATCTGGTTGCAGCGGATCGGCAGTTCGCGAGCCAGCACCTGGCACTGCAGCAACTCCGCATTGGATACACCGAGCCAGGCGACTTTGCCGCTGGCAACCAGATCATCCAATGCGCGGGCGACCTCATCGACGCGCAGCAACGGATCGGGGCGGTGCAGCAGGAATCCGTCCAGCCTGTCGACGCCCAGGCGCCTCAATGAGCCCTCCACCGCCGCCGTCAGGTAGCCAGCCTCGGTGTTGTAGTGCTTGACCGACCACCGAGAGCGGTCCTGCTCAGCCGGCACGATGTCGGCCTTGCCGATCAGCTGGATCTGCCGCCGGAGTTCGGGTTTCAAGCGCAAGGCGGCACCGAACTGCGCCTCGCATTCGCCACCCCCATAGATGTCAGCATGGTCGAAGCCGCTGACGCCGGCCTCGACGCAGCGTTCGATGAATGCAAGCAGCGCCTCCGGTTGCGACAGCTCGGGGTATTGCGTCAGGCGCATCATGCCCAGCAGCACGGGTTGTTCGATGATGGTGTTCACGGGTCCTCCAGACGTCAGCTCGACGCGCGCTCGGCGAACGGGCCGGCCAGGTGGATTACCGACCGAAGGCGCGCGGCAAAGTTCTCGCCCGCACGCCCCAAAAAAGTGATCAAGCCAGGGCATCGCACCTTTATAGGTCAGGGCCGCGCAAAGGTGGGCCAGGGCAAGCGCGTCGCCTTCACATTACGCAATGGCCCTTGAAGCCTTGCGGATATTGGTTTTGCGAGCCCTGCTGCCCTGCCTGCGATCGTCTGGCATGCAACCTGCACTGTCAGCTGTAACGCCTGCCAACTGATTTGGCAGCGCACCCGCGGTCAGCGAAGACCATCTGCCTTGAACGGCGCGGGACAGGTGCAACGGGCAACGAGGCTCGAACAGTCACCTCCACAACCTACGAATACCAGGCAAAGGCGCCTGGAGCTGCCCGACAGCTCCAGGCGCCTTTTTGATTTTGTACGACGACGCCGCACCGCGGCTTCGACGGAGGAACCGGTCATGAACGCAATCGTCACACCGCTCAAGAGTGAAACGCTGGTCGTCATCGGCAATGGGATGGTAGGCCACCACTGCGTCGAGCAGCTGGTCGAACGCGGCGCGCTAGGCCAGTACCAGATCCATGTGTACGGCGAAGAGCGCCAGCGCGCCTATGACCGCGTCCATCTGTCCGAGTACTTCGGTGGTCGCGATGCAGACTCCCTCGCCCTGTGCGAAGCCGAGTACTACGCCGCCAACGGCGTGCACATTCACCTCGGCGTGCAGGTGCTGGAGATCGACCGCGAGCGCAAGGAAGTGGTCACCACCGAGGGCCGCCAGCCCTACGACAAACTGATCCTAGCGACCGGCTCCTACCCCTTCGTACCGCCAATCCCGGGCGCTGAAGGCAATTCGCGCCTGGTCTACCGCACCCTCGATGACCTCGACGCCATCCGCGCCGCGGCCAGCAATGCCAAGCGCGGCGTGGTGGTCGGTGGCGGCCTGCTCGGCCTGGAAGCGGCCAACGCGCTCAAGTCCCTTGGCCTCGAAGCCCATGTGGTCGAATTCGCTCCGCGCCTGATGCCGGTGCAGCTCGATGAAGAAGGTGGCAAGGCACTCAAGGCCCGCATCGAGGCGCTGGGCGTCGGCGTTCACCTGTCGCGCGCCACGCAGGAAATCATCGTCGGCGAGGAATACGCCTACCGGATGAACTTCCAGGATGGCCCTGATGGTAGAAGTGAGTATCTGGAAACCGACCTGATCGTCTTTTCCGCCGGCATCCGCCCGCAGGATGCCCTGGGCCGCAGCGCCGGGCTGGAGATCGCGCCGCGCGGCGGCGTGGTAATCAACGGCGACTACCGCACCAGCGATCCCTCGATCTTCGCCATCGGCGAATGTGCGTCCTGGAATGGCATGGTCTTCGGCCTGGTTGCGCCCGGTTACACCATGGCGCGCAACCTCGCCGCCCTGCTCTGCGGCGAACCGCACCAGCCGTTCAGCGGAGCCGACATGTCCACCAAGCTCAAATTGCTCGGCGTCGATGTCGGCTCCATCGGCGATGCCCATGCCGCCACGCCCGGCGCCAAGAGCTACCGTTTTATCGACGAAGCCAATGCCAGCTACCGGCGTTTGGTGCTTTCCGAAGACGGCAAGCGCGTCATCGGTGCCGTGCTGATCGGCGACAACAGCTACTACGACACCCTGCTGCAATACGCGCAGAACGGCATCAAACTGCCGGCCGACCCGTCCAGCCTGATCCTGCCGCTGTCCGACGGCGCACCCACGCTGGGCGCGGACGCCCTTCCCGACACCGCGACCATTTGCTCCTGCCACAACGTCACCAAGGGTGCGGTGTGCTGCCAGGTCGACGCCGGCATCACCGATCTGGGCGAGCTGAAGGCCGCGACCAAGGCCGGTACTGGCTGCGGCGGTTGCAGCGCGCTGCTCAAGCAGGTGTTCGAGCATGAGCTGACCGCACGCGGCGTCGAAGTGGATAAAAGCCTCTGCGAGCACTTCGCCCACACCCGTCAGGAGCTGTACGGAATCGTTCGCGTCGAAGGGATCATCAGTTTTGAAGAACTGCTCGCCAAACATGGCCGCGGCCACACCGGCTGCGATATCTGCAAGCCGGCCGTGGGATCGATCCTCGCCTCCTGCTGGAACCAGCCGATCACCGATCCGGGGCTGATCCCGCTGCAGGACACCAACGACACCTTCATGGCGAACATGCAGAAGAACGGCACCTACTCGGTGGTGCCGCGCATCGCCGGCGGTGAAATCACCCCGGACAAGCTGATCGCGCTCGGTGCCGTCGCCAAGAAATACGACCTCTACACCAAGATCACCGGCGGCCAGCGCATCGACCTGTTTGGCGCCCAGCTGCACGAACTGCCGGACATCTGGGGCGAGCTGATCGAGGCTGGCTTCGAAACCGGTCATGCCTACGGCAAGTCGCTGCGCACGGTGAAGTCCTGCGTTGGCAGCACCTGGTGCCGCTACGGCGTGCAAGACAGTGTCGGCATGGCGCTGCGTCTGGAGGACCGCTACAAGGGCCTGCGCTCGCCACACAAGATCAAGTTCGGTGTCTCGGGTTGCACCCGCGAATGCGCCGAGGCGCAGAGTAAGGACATCGGCGTGATCGCCACCGAAAACGGCTGGAACCTATATGTGGCCGGCAACGGCGGCATGCGCCCGCGCCACGCCGAGCTGTTCGCCACTGATCTCGACGATGAAAGCCTGATCCGCTACATCGACCGCTTCCTGATGTTCTACATCCGCACCGCAGACAAGCTGCAGCGCACCTCGGTCTGGCGCGAATCACTCGAAGGCGGTCTCGACTACCTCAAGGAAGTGATCATCGACGACAGCCTGAACCTCGCCGCCGAACTGGAAGCCCAGATGCAGCTGGTGGTCGACCGCTACGAATGCGAGTGGGCCAACGCCATCAAGGATCCGGAAAAGCTCAAGCGCTTCCGCACCTTCGTCAATGACCGGCGCGGCGATCCGGACATCCACTTCGTCAAGGAACGCGGCCAGCGTCGGCCGGTGCACGCGTCTGAACTCCACCTGATTCCCGTCACCGAGGAGGTGCTCTGATGAGCCAGCCCAACGCCGTACGCATGCAACCGAGTGAAGCCGTCAGCTGGCGCGCGCTGTGCAGCCGCCGCGACCTGGTCGCCAATTCAGGCGTAGTCGCCTGGCTGGACGGGCAACAAGTGGCGCTGTTCCACCTGCCCGAAACGGAGACCGGCGAGCAGGTCTTCGCCATCGCCAACAAGGACCCGAAATCGGGCGCGAATGTCATCGGGCGCGGCATTCTGGGGCAGCTCAAGGGCGACCTCGTGATCGCCTCGCCGCTCTACAAACAGCACTTCCGGCTGGCTGATGGCAGTTGTCTGGAATACCCGGAACAGCAATTGCAAGTCTGGCCGGTGCGCCTTAACGGCGATGCGGTGGAAATCGCCGTGGCATGAAGGCGGCGAGGCACAACGAGTAGCGATACGCCAACGGCAGGAACGACCTGCTTTGCCAACACAATTGAGAACTGACCTATGTCCTACATCGTTCCTTCGGAATTCGTGACCAAGATGGTCGACGCGGGTGAATCCAAGATCTTCATGTCCACCCGCGACACGCTGATCCGCGCCTTCATGGCCGGCGCCATCCTGGCCCTGGCAGCGGTATTCGCGGTGACCATCACCGTACAGACAGGCTCGCCACTGGTTGGCGCCATGCTCTTCCCAGTCGGCTTCGTCATGCTTTACCTGATGGGGTTCGATCTGCTTACCGGCGTGTTCGTTTTGACCCCACTGGCACTTCTGGACCGTCGCCCAGGCGTGACCGTCAACGGCGTGCTGCGCAACTGGGGGCTAGTGTTTCTCGGCAACTTCGGCGGCGCGCTGACGGTCGCCTTCATGATGGCGTTCGTCTTCACCATGGGCTTTTCCACCGAACCGGGCCCGGTCGGCGAGAAGATTTCCCACGTCGGCGAAGCACGCACGCTGGGCTACGCCGAGTTCGGCCTGGCCGGCTGGCTGACGATCTTCCTGCGCGGAATGCTGTGCAACTGGATGGTGTCGATGGGTGTGGTCGGCGCAATGATCTCCACCACCGTCAGTGGCAAAGTCATCGCCATGTGGATGCCGATCATGCTGTTCTTCTTCATGGGCTTCGAGCACTCGGTGGTGAACATGTTTCTGTTCCCCTCCGCGATGATCATGGGCGGCAATTTCTCGATCATGGATTATATGATCTGGAACGAAATCCCGACCGCGCTCGGTAACCTGGTCGGTGGCCTGGCCTTCACCGGCCTGACGCTCTACACCACGCACGTGCGGACTGGCGCCAAGCGGGCCCTGGTGCGCTGAAACTGTCGTAAGGTCTGCTGGACGCTTGCTGGTGGTCATGACGAATGATCGCCAGCAAGCTGTCTCCCTCCACGTCATCCTGCGGTTGCAAACCTACCGGTGCAGCGCTTGTAGCAGCGAGCTTTCTTGCGATCGCCTTGCTGCCAGCGCCCAAGAGTTCAACGATCTCCCCCCATGACTACCCCACTGACGGTCTCGGTAGGCCAGCACACCGATAAAGGTCGCAAGGCAACCAACCAGGACTTCCACGGCGCCTTTATTCCGCGCGAGCCGCAGCTGAGTAGCAAGGGCATCGCTCTCGCGCTGGCCGACGGCATCAGCAGCAGCGCCGTCAGCCACATCGCCAGCGAGTCGGCAGTGACCGGCTTTCTCGCCGATTACTACTGCACTTCCGATGCCTGGTCAGTGAAGACCTCCGCGCAGCGGGTGTTGATGGCCGCCAATTCCTGGCTACACGCGCAGGGTCAGCACGGGCCGGAGCGCTTCAACCCCGATCGCGGTTACGTCTGCACCTTCAGCGCCCTGGTTATCAAATCGAACACCGCGCACCTCTTCCACGCCGGCGACTCGCGGATCTATCGCGTGCAGGGCACCGCCTTGGAGCAGCTGACCCACGACCATCGTTTGTGGGTTTCGGAAGACCAGAGCTACCTGAGTCGGGCGCTGGGCATCCACCCGCAACTGGATCTGGATTACCGCGCCGAGCGGGTCGAATCGGGCGACCTGTTCATTCTCGCTACCGATGGCGTCTACGAGTTCATCAGTTCCGCCGCGATGATCGCCGCAATCACCAGCCATGCCGATGACCTGGACGCCGCTGCCCGCACCATCGTCGCCCAGGCGCTCGAGCAGGGCAGCGACGACAACCTCACCGTGCAGATTCTGCGCATCGATGCGCTACCCATGCAGGCAGCCGACGAGCTCTACCAGCAACTCACGGAGCTGCCCTTTCCGCCTATCCTCGAGCCGCGAGCGGCGTTCGACGACTACACCATCGTGCGCGAGGTGCACGCCAGCAGCCGCAGCCACGTCTACCTCGCCATCGACAACAGCAGCCAGACGCCCGTTATCCTCAAGACGCCTTCGATCGACCTGCAGCGGGACGCCCCCTACCTTGAGCGTTTCCTCACCGAAGAATGGGTCGCGCGGCGCATCGACAGCCCTCACGTGGCCAAGCCCTGCCTGCCGACACGCAAGCGCAGCTATCTATACAGCGTCGGTGAATACATCGAAGGCCAAACGCTCGCGCAGTGGATGATCGACCACCCCCGGCCGGACCTGGAGACCGTGCGCGGCATCGTCGAGCAGATTGCCAAGGGGCTGCGCGCCTTCCACCGGCTGGAGATGCTGCATCAGGACCTGCGCCCGGCCAATGTCATGATCGACGCCACCGGTACGGCGAAGATCATCGACTTCGGCGCCACCCGCGTGGCCGGGCTGATGGAAATCAGCACCCCGCTCGAACGCAGCGACCTGCTCGGCACCGCCCAGTACATGGCACCGGAATATTTTCTCGGCGAGGCCGGAACACCGCGCTCGGACCTGTTCTCGCTTGCGGTCATCACCTACCAGATGCTCACCGGCGCCCTGCCCTACGGCACGCAGGTCGCCCGCGCCCGCACGCGTGCGGCGCAGAACAAGCTGCGCTATCAGCCGGTGCGCGAGCATGACCGCGAGGTGCCCGCCTGGATCGACGATGTGCTACGCAAGGCGCTGCACCCCGATCCGTACAAGCGCTACGAGGCGCTTTCCGAATTCATCTTCGAACTGCGCCAGCCCAGCCCGGCGTTCCTGGCCAAGGCCAGGCCGCCGCTCATAGAGCGCAATCCGGTGCTGTTCTGGAAAAGCGTTTCCTTCATCCTGGCGGCGGTCGTCGTGGTGCTGCTCGCCCGGTAATCGATTCAGTCGGGGCGCTGCGGCGCGTAGACATTAAGGACGGGGTCGGTAATACCGTCCTTCGAGGGGTCCAGAATCCAGCGCAACTGCGCGACCAGCTCTTCGCAGTTCTCGCCACGCTGCTGCCAATCCTGGAAAGCCACGCGCGCACCGGCGAGCGCGGCCTCTGCCACCTGTTCGGTCTCGTTCGAGGGCTCGCTGGGCTGCCACTGGTCGAACACGGATTGGAGTGCCCGCTGCGCCTCGTCGGCGCCAAGCTCGCCGTCCGCCCAGCGCGAAGTGATGTCCTGCGCCTTTTGAAGCGCGTTGATCGAGGGATGGGACGCGTCCATCTTTAGCTACCTCCTGACAGTGCCTGTCCTGATTGGAGTCCAGCCAGGCCGCCGAATTCGCCCGGACCTACGGGCGGTTCGCGGGCCGAGGTGCCAAGCCGGCGTCGCCGCGGTCGGATGAACAGATCCCGACATCTTGAGGACTTTGCGCATGTACCTGATCCAGCTCCTGCTGCCGCTTTACGACAACACCGGCGAGGCGCTGCCAAAGGCACTGTTCGGTGACGTTCGCGATGAACTGGTGCAGCGCTTCGGCGGGCTCACAGCCCATGCACGTGCGCCGGTCGACGGGCTCTGGTGCGAGGATAACGACCATCCGGTACGCGACGACCTGATTCTTTACGAAGTCATGGCCGACGATCTCGACCGCATCTGGTGGCAGCGTTATCGCGCCTCGTTGGAAGCGCGCTTTCGCCAGGATCAGGTGATGATCCGCGCGCAACGGATCGAACAACTCTGAGGCAGAGCACGTTCGGGTGAAGATTTAATGAACCCTCATACCTGTTCGCTGTCAGTCCTGTCTGCAGCGCTACGGGGTCCGCGCCGGCCGGGGAGAATGCAGCCTCCCGATCTGACCGGCATCGCCGGCCGCACCCTCCCGGGTCTACAGGCGCACCAGGCCGGCCCGCTTTTATTTTGGCCCGTTCACCGGGGCCTTCATCTTTTCAACGCGAAGACTGCCCATGTCCTTATCTCGTCATCTTGTCGCCCTTCTTTCCCGCTTTTCCCTCTCCTCTACCCAGCGCAACGCCTTCGGCGCCGGCTTGATCGGCACGCTGCTGGCATTAGCCATCCCCGCCCAGGCCCAACAAGCGAGCAGTGAGCGCTGGGTCAGCGATTCCCTGACTACTTATGTGCGCAGCGGGCCAACCGATGGTTACCGCATCGTCGGCAGCCTTACCTCTGGGCAAAAAGTCGAGCTGCTCGACACCCAGGGTGACTACAGTCAGATCCGCGGCGAGAACGGCGACCGTGTCTGGATCCGCAGCAGCGACCTGCAGGAGATGCCCGGCCAGGCCGAGCGCCTGCCGCAGCTCGAGCAGCAGGTCGCCGAGCTCAGCGAAAAACTCAAAACCATCGATGACAGCTGGAAAGCGCGCGTGCAGGGCATGCAGGAGACCCTGGACTCACGCAAGGCGCTAATCGACGAGTTGGAAACCCGTCGCAAGGCCCTGGATGACGCCCTGACCGCCACCGAATCGGAGCTGCGCGATGCCGAAGCCCGGCTCGGTGATGAGAACAATCAAGTGCTGATGCGCTACATGGTCTACGGCGGCAGCATCGCCGGGGCCGGCCTGCTGGCGGGCCTGATCCTTCCGGCGATGACGCGCGGCCGAAAGCGCAACGACCGCTGGTTCTAAGCCACGTCCGAGGTCAAACCGGCTCTGCGGCGTCGCAGACGCTACCGGCGAACACGGTCGGGCCCGTCTGCGCCTGCTCCAGGCGCGTGCGGATCTGGTCGGGCGTCATCGGCCGGTCAAGCAGGAAGCCCTGCAGGGTTTCGCAGCCCAGCCCGGTGAGAAACTGCTGCTGTTCAGCCGTTTCTACCCCTTCGGCCACGACCTGCAATCCGAGCGCCTTGGCCAGCGCGATGATTGCGGAGACGATCACCGAATCCTCGTTGCCCACGCTCATGTCGCGGACGAATGCGCTGTCGATCTTGAGCTCGCTAGCGGGCAACCGCTTTAGGTAGAGCAGGCTCGAATACCCGGTGCCGAAGTCGTCGATGGACGCCTTGACGCCCAAGGCAGTCAATTGTTCCAGCGTTTCGATGGTGGCGTCCGGGTTGCGCATCGCCACGGTCTCGGTGACCTCGATGGTGAGCATCGCCGGCGGGATGCCGTGCCGCTCGATCGCAGCGGTGACAACACCCAGCAGGTCCGGCTGTTCGAACTGGACGGCCGACAAGTTCACCGCAACGGTCCACTCATCCAGCCCTTGCAGATGCCATTCGCGCAGCTGCCGACACGCCTCGTTCAACACCCAGCAGCCGATCGGGATGATCAGGCCGGTTTTCTCCGCCAGCGGCAGGAACTTGTCCGGCGCGAGAAGCCCGCGCTGCGGATGCTCCCAACGCAACAGCGCTTCGAAACCTCGCACCGGACCGGCCGGCGCCTCGAACTTTGGCTGGTAATGCAGGCGCAACTCGCCCTTCGCTTCGGCCAGGCGCAGGTCATGCAGCAGCTGCAGTTGTTCGGCGGCATCGGCATTCATCGAGGCTTCGAAGAAGTTGTAGCCGTTACGGCCGGTGCTCTTAGTGTGGTACATCGCTGCGTCGGCGTGCAGCAGCAGGTCTCGTTCGGTGAGGCCATCGCCGGGATATACGGCGATGCCGATGCTCAGCGAAACGCTGAAGGTGTGGCGCGACAGCACAAACGGCTCGCTGATGCGCTGCACCAGCTTGGCGGCCAAGGTAGCGGCGTCCTCCGGGTCGCTGATGGCTGCGAGCAGGACGAACTCATCGCCACCGAGCCGCGCCAATGTGTCCTGCGCACGAACCCCCGCGCTGAGCCGTTCGGTCACGCTGACCAGCAACTGGTCTCCCATGTGATGGCCGTAGGCATCATTCACCGCTTTGAAGCCGTCCAGGTCCATGAACATCACCGCGAAGCAAGAACGTTCGCGCCGCGCTACGTTCAGTGCTTGGTTCAAGCGATCCTCGAGCAACAAGCGATTGGGCAGTCGTGTCAGGTTGTCGTGCAGCGCGAGCTGCATCAGTTCGCTATTGGCTTTCTCCAGCGAGTTGGCCAGCACGGTGGTACGTGTCTGCAGCCGCGCGTCGAGCACCGAAACGATCAATGTAATCGCCAATACTGCGAGCGTTACGACGATGACCAGCAGTGCCAGCCAGTTGGTATCGACGCCATTCGCAGCGCCGCAATAGCTGCCCTCGGGAAAGGATGCCGCTGCCATGCCCGTGTAGTGCATGCCGACGATAGCGAGCCCCATCACCAGTGCCGCCGCGCCGCGCCAAGCTTTGACATGCTGCAGGTCGGCACGCAGCCGGAAGGCCAGCCACAGCGCCGCACCGGATGCCAGCACGGCAACCACCACCGATGCGATCAGCCAGCCGGTGTCATAGATGATCCCCGGCTGCATCCGCAGGGCTGCCATGCCGCTGTAATGCATCACCGCGATGCCCGCGCCGATCAAAAGCGCCCCTTGCACCAGGCGGCTCAACGGCAGTGCCTGCTGGCACACCAGCCACAGCGCCATTGCCGAAGCAAGAATTGAAATAGCCAGCGAACCGGCTGTTATCAGCGGGTCGTAGCCCAGCGACATTGGCAAACTGAACGCCAGCATGCCGATGAAGTGCATGGACCAGATCCCCAGCCCCATGGAGAAAGCACCGCCGGCGAGCCACCACCGTGCCGCGCGACCCTGGGCGGTCGCGACGCGCCCGGCCATATCCAACGCGGTGTAGGAAGCAAGGACGGCAACAACGAACGAAAAGAACACCAGGATGTTGTTATAGCTACCGACCAGCATGGGCTGCCTTCCTGAAGAAATGGGCGCGAATCTTGACCGAAAACTCAGCAAAGGCGAAGTGCCATCACGGCATGGCCCTGCAGCGGAATCAGACCCGCACCGTCCGATGTCGGCCCAGCGGTGTTTCACTGAAGTGAAGCGCCAGTAAACCCGCCGAACGGTAGCGCCAGCCGGCATCGTTGCCCGGACCCGGGCTCGCAATGGCGTCCGAGCGCAAAACGAACCTTGACCGAGCCCGGGAGTTAAGGCGAAATGCTACCGCTGCGCCACGTATAGATACGGTCCTGCCTCGTTAACAAGGCGCGCCCTTTTCCTCACCCCTCGGCATCGGCATACCCGCGAAGCAGCCTGGCGCCTTGCGTCAGACGCATCCACCAGCCGAATTCCAGCCTCTACAGGCCACGCCGAAGATTTTGCGCTTCAGTCGACTCGCCTTTGCATGCACCACTGGAACGCTGCCATGCATTTCGCATCCAAGTCGACTCTCGCCTCACCGCCCCGTTTATAGGAACTGCCATGGCCTCTCTGCAACAGCGCACCCTCACTGTCATTGCCAAACACGAGCGAGACCTCCTTGATGAATGGACACGGGAGCTCGAGGCTACCGGCGGCTATCGGAACGTCAAACCCGAGGAGTTCCGCCAGCAAACTGCGGAGTTCCTCAAGCTGCTGATCGCCGGTGCCGGCCGCTCCAGCACGTTCGATCTGCGCGCCGACGGCTGGGAGGACATGCGCCAGTTCCTGGAGCAGCTGTCACGCAGCCGCGTTTTGCTCGGCTTCGATTCGCAAGAGACGGCAGGCTTCATCTTCTCTATCAAGCGGCCGTTGATGCCTCTGCTGCAACGCGAATTCACCGATGAACCGTCGCTGCTGGCCGAGCAGCTCTGGGCGCTGTCCGAGCTGATCGACCAGCTTGGTCTTCAGACCGTACGCACCTTCCAGAAATCCCGCGAGGCGGTTATCCAGCGCCAGCAGGAAGAGCTGCTGGAATTGTCGACGCCCGTAGTCAAGCTCTGGGACGGGGTGCTCGCACTGCCGATGATTGGCACGCTGGACTCGCAACGCACTCAGGTCGTCATGGAATCGCTGCTGCAGCGTATCGTCGATACCGGCTCTGAGATCGCGATCATCGACATCACCGGCGTGCCGACCGTCGACACCCTCGTCGCCCAGCACCTGCTGCGCACCGTAACGGCGATTCGACTGATGGGTGCCGACTGCATCATCAGCGGCGTGCGGCCACAGATCGCCCAAACCATCGTGCATCTCGGTCTGGATCTTCAGGGGGTCGTCACCAAGGCCTCGCTGGCTGATGCGCTGGCGCTGGCCCTGCGCCGCGCCGGCCTAACCGTTACGAAGGTCGTCTAAATGGAACGTATCCCAATCCTGCAAATGGGCGATTTCCTGCTCGTTACCATTCAGGTCGACATGCATGACCAACTGGCGTTGACGCTACAAGACGATCTGGCCGAGCGCATCAGCTCGACATCCGCCCGCGCCGTGCTGATCGATATCTCAGCACTTGACATGGTCGATTCTTTCATTGGCCGCATGATCAGCTCGATTTCCGGGCTGTCCAGCATCATGGATGCTGAAACCGTGGTGGTCGGCATGCAGCCTGCCGTGGCGATTACCCTCGTCGAGCTGGGCCTTACGCTTCAGGGTGTGAGTACTGCTCTCAATGTTGAGAAAGGTATGCAGCTCCTGCACAAGCGGATGGCCGCTAAATGAACGTGCGCACCAGCGGCTCCGTCGCGGTACGCATCGAGCAGGACGTGGTTCTTGCGCGCCAGGCAGTGCGCAAGCTGGCCCAAGATTGCGGCATGCGCCTGATCGATCAGACCAAGCTGGTCACCGCAGTCAGCGAGCTGGCGCGAAATACCGTGGTGTACGGTGGCGGCGGCGACATGGACTGGGACATGGTCGAACAAGGCGCGCGCACCGGCATTCGCCTGACCTTTCGTGACGAAGGACCTGGCATCGCCGATATCAAACTTGCGCTTACAGATGGTTGGACGTCTGGTGGTGGCCTGGGCCTCGGCTTGACCGGCGCCCGACGCTTGGTCGATGAGTTCGAGCTGAACAGCACCCCCGGCGCCGGCACACGGATCAGTATCACCAAATGGGCATGACCGCAGGCAGCTACATCACGACCGTATTGCCCATCGATGACGAAAGCCAAGTCGGCCAGGCCCGACGCGTCGCGCTGGCACTTGCCGCCCGACTTGGTTTCGACGAAGCCGATGCTGGCCGTGTGGCGATCGTCTCCAATGAGCTATCGACCAACCTCCTCAAACATGCCCGTCATGGCGCCCTTCACCTTCGATCAGTGCCGGCAGACGATGGCGCAGGCATCGAGCTGATCGCCGTCGACAAGGGCCCCGGATTCAATCCGCAGCAGTGCCTGGTCGATGGTTTTTCTACGGGAGGTACGCCGGGAAACGGGCTAGGCGCCTTGGGCCGTCTGGCGCAGGTCTTCGATGTTCACTCCGATGAGCGCGGCTCCGTAGTCCTGGCGCAGGTCTATCCGCGCAAGGTTTCACCCCTGCGGCTGCGCTTCGGCGTCAGCCAGCATTCGCTGAATAACGACAAGGCATGCGGCGACGGCTGGATGCTGGTGATGGCCGGAGGCGTGCTGAGCGCCCTTGTGGTAGACGGCATTGGTCATGGGCCCGAGGCTGAGCGGGCCAGCCAAGCCGGGATCGCCGTGTTCGCCTCAACACCATTGGACGACCCTGCCCAGAATCTCTCCGACATGAATCACGCAATGACCGGGACGCGTGGCGGCGCGGCGGCGATCGCCCGCTATGACCGCGCGACCGCCTCGCTCAGGTTCGCCGGCGTCGGTAACATCGGCGGACACCTCGTCACGCTGGAGAAAAGCCGAGGCCTGGCCTCCCACCCCGGAATTGTCGGCTCGCAGTTTCGCAAAGCCGTCGCCTACGACTACCCCGCCAACGGCACTGAACTGTTGATCCTGTATAGCGATGGCCTGCAGTCACGCTGGAACCTGCAAGACTACCCAGGCCTTGCGAACCGTCATCCAGCCATCATCGCTGCCCTGCTCCACCGGGATTATTGCCGGGGCCGAGACGACGTAACGGTAATGGTGGTTTCACTGGAGGCAATCGATGACTGATCCGACCCAGGCCGAGCTCGAGCAGCTTCGCAGCGAAAACGACTCGCTGCGTGCCGAGCTGGATGAAACCAACCAGGGCGTGCTAGCGCTGTACGCCGAGCTCGATACCCAAGCCGAGCAATTGCGCCAGGCATCGGATCTCAAGAGCCGATTCCTGTCGTATATGAGCCACGAGTTTCGTACGCCGTTAGGTTCGATCCGCAGCATCACGCGGCTGCTCAGCGACGAACTGGATGGCCCGCTGAGCCCGGAGCAGCACAAACAGGTGTTGTTCATCAGTGGTGCGGCGACCGAGCTCAGCGACATGGTCGATGATCTGCTGGACCTGGCCAAGATCGAGGCCGGGCGCATCACTATCTCGCCGGCCTGGTTCGACATGCTGGACCTCTTCTCCGCCCTGCGTGGCATGTTCCGCCCGATCGTTGACACCGACGCCGTCGCCCTCATCTTCGAGGAGCCGCAGGACATGCCGCGGCTGTATACCGACGACAAGAAGCTCGCGCAGATCTTGCGCAACTTCATATCCAACGCGCTCAAATTTACCCAACAGGGCGAGATACGCGTGTCGGTACGGCCTGAAGGTGATTCGGAAGTCCGCTTCGCGGTGACGGACACTGGTATCGGCATCCCGGACGATCTGCACAGCACCCTGTTCGAAGACTTCGTCCAGATCGACACACCGCTGCAGAAGCGTTTACGCGGCACCGGCCTGGGGCTGTCGCTGTGCAAACGGTTCGCCGAATTGCTCGGCGGGCGTGTCGGAGTAGACAGCGCGCCGGGTGTGGGTTCGACGTTCTACGTCATCATTCCCGTGGCCATTTCGCCGGAGCCATTCGATGCCGCATAGGAACCGATTACTCATCGTCGACGACAATGCCGCTACGCGCTATGCGATGCGACGCGTGCTGGAGAAACACGGCTATTCCGTCATCGAGGCCGGAACGGGGGCCGAAGGTTTGGCCGTCCTGGAATCACAAGTGATCGGCGGGCTGATCCTCGATGTGAACCTGCCCGACATGAGCGGGTTCGACATCGTCAGGACGCTGCGAGCGGATGACCGCACCCGCCTGTTGCCGGTCATCCACGTCTCGGCTGCCTCGATCCAGACGGGTGACATCATTACCGGGCTGGACGCCGGCGCAGACGCCTACCTCATTCACCCCGTCGACCCGGACGTGCTCCTCGCCACGCTGCGCACTTTGCTGCGCGTCCGCGATACCGAGCACGCGCTGCGTGACAGCGAGGCGCGCTTTCGCGACATCTTTTCCCAGGTCGCGGCGCCGATTGCGGTGATCGACACCCAGTTGCACGTGCATGAAGGCAACCGCGCGCTCGGCCTTCTGCTGGGCATCGAGCAGGACACCGCGACCCTCAGCACGTGCGTCGCGCCAGGCCAGCAAGCCAAGCTCGCGGAGCTTCGTGAATGCCTGGCAAGCGGGGCGCGCTGGCAGAACACGCTGCTCATGAAGATCGACGGCACCCAGCGCGAGACCAAGTGGCAGGTATCGCCCTACCGGGCAACTGAACTCGGGCTGTTGGTCATCGAGGACATCACCGAACAACGCCAGCGCGAGCGCAGCCAGCGCCAGCAACTCGACGACGCGAACACCGAGCTCGCCCGCGAAGTGGCCGAGCGCGTCAAGACCGAAGCACAGCTGATGCAAGCGCAGAAAATGGACTCGCTGGGCAAGCTCACCGGTGGCATCGCCCATGACTTCAATAACCTGTTGACTGGCATCATCACCGGCATCGAACTGTTGAAAAAGCGCGCCCAGGAAGGCCGCACCGACGCCGTATTGCGCTTCGCCGACACAGCGTTGAACTCGGCGCGTAGCGCCGCCTCGATGACCAATCGTCTGCTGGCGTTCGCGCGTCAACAGCCGCTGGATGCCCGCCCGGCCGATCTCAACGAACAGATACGCTCGCTGGAGGAATTGCTCCAGCGCACCATAGGCGAACGCATCACGCTGCATCTGGAGTTATGCGATCACGGGGCTATCGCTCAGGTCGATGCCAACCAACTCGAAAGCGCGGTGCTCAACCTGGTGATCAATGCACGCGATGCCTTGCCGGCCGGCGGCACCATTGCCATCCGTACCGACATGTTTCAGGCGGTCGACGACCCCGAACTGGCTCCAGGCAGCTATGTATTGCTGACCGTCAAAGACAACGGAACAGGCATTGCCCCGGAGTTCCTCGACAAGGTCTTCGACCCCTTCTTCACCACCAAGCCGCTTGGCCAGGGTACGGGACTGGGCCTGTCATCGATTTATGGCTTCGCCCGGCAATCGGGCGGTGAGGTTCGGCTGAGCAGTGCGGTAGGCCTGGGCACCGAGGTCACGCTCGTGCTGCCTGCTGCCGTCGCCGCGTCCGCCGTGTCGATGGCTTCGGTCGACCTGCCTACAGGCACGGGTGAGCATGTTCTCATCGTCGAAGACATGCCGGCGGTGCGCATGCTGGTGGCCGAAATGCTTAGCGAAGCGGGCTACCGTTGCACCGAGGCCGGAGATGTGGCGACGGCCCTGACCGTGCTGCAAGGCGACCCCAGCGTGGATCTGTTATTGACTGACGTTGGGCTGCCGCAACTGTCGGGACGCGAGCTGGCAGACACAGCGCGGACGTACCGCCCCACGTTGCCGGTTCTGTTCATGACCGGTTATGCCGAGAATGCGGTGCGCCGCGACCGGTTCCTGGCTGGCGGAATGGATATGGTGATCAAACCGTTCCAGATCGGCGACCTGTTGGCGAAAGTGCGCCATATGCTCGACCAATCCCGAACCACGGCCAACTGACACGCAGCTTCAAACCTCGGCCTCCTCCGGCTTGTCCGTGGCGATCAGATCGCTGTAGCCACCGTACAGATACCAGTCGTCGCCCATCATCTCGGCTGGGTGCTGGGTGCGGTCGGCACCGTTACCGCAGGCAAGCGAGTCGGCGGAGCAATAGCGGTCGCAGCCCCAGCAGATGCGCTCGGGATGTGGTGGGTTGAGGGGAAATTTCTTGGCCATTGGCGGCCTCGGTGTGCTTGAGGGTGAGGCCTCAGGCTAACCACACCAGCACATGATGGAATTGATCGAACTCAAGAATCGCCGGGCGCGCCGATTAGCGGGCGGCTAGACCTTCACCTCGGTGAGCTCCATGACGTGTGTGATGGCACCGGCGCGTGCGTCCCACACATAGCGGAAATGCGCGCCCTGCACCGGCAGCGAAACCGCCTGCGGCCGGAAGGCGGCGACACATTCGTGGCCTTCCAGACGCACGCTCCGGTAGAGAAGCCCCCAAGTCTTGCCATCCCGCCTTTCACGGGCGAACGCCTGCGTTCCGGCATAGGTCGACAGCTCCGGCTGGTGCAATTCGGCCTGGTCGCGTACGTCGATCAACGGCTTGACCACCTTGTTCACATAGGCGCGCATCGTGATTTCGACGTTCGCTTCGCGGGTGGCGGCCAGAAAGCGCTCCTGGTGGAACTTGGTCTCGGCGATGGCCGCGTCGATCGAACTGGCGCAGTAGTACACGCCATAGGTACCGTCGCTGAAACGGCTGGCGTTGCCGATGTGGGTGAAGGCCGCCATGACCACGGTCGAGCCCGGGCCGCTGACCCGGTCGCCTGGCGGCACCCGCTGCAGCATGCCAGCCTCGTCCCGCAGCCGGTCGTTGGTCATCGCCTCGATGGCGAAGGCCATGTCGAGATCGACCGGATCGAGCGTGTCCTCAAACACACTCAGCGGCGGGTAGGAGCTGTTGATCAGCCGATAAGCTTTTCGCCATCCGGGTAGCACGTCCTGCCGTGGCATCAGCCTCGCACCCCGTCGAGGTAACGGCGCACGTCGGCCAGGTCGACGACCTGCCCACCAAGCATGTAGTCCAGCGCGCTGTGGCCGTTGAAAGGCGCAGCCTCGTTGGGTTTATGCACCCATTCGTAGGCCCGCTCGGCCTGGTTGCTAAAAATGATGCGCAGCGCCTTGTGAATGCCCATCAGGTAGGAAATGCGCTCCAGGGTGTCACGCGGTAGCCGTACTTCGGGCAACTTCTTGTACTTGAAGTATGTGGTGTTGCCGACGGACCCGAGCAGTACTCGCTGTTGTTCGGCGCTGCACTTCCACAACCCCATGAGGTTGAAAAAGAACGTCAGCGCCACCCGGCCCGCATCGGGTGAGCTGATATCAGGCTTGCTGGCCGCCTGTACTGGGTTCATTCGGGCGCTCCGTCTGGTTATCAAGACACCTACAGACTACTACGCATACGTAACTTTTCAATTTTTATATTCATATACGAACAAACTACATCAAGCCCTGCGCATGGAACCCTGGTGTTGGCTGCCGTTCTACCTTGCACAACGCTTGAGGAACCGAGCCACTTGGAGAACGCGTGATACCCAACCTTGAGACGATGGGTTTATCCGTCAGCATCGGCCTTCTGTTCGCGTGCGCAGTCGTGATCGGTATTGTCGCCCTATCGAGGCGGCTCGATTTATCACCACATCTCCAGCAGTGTGCTGCTCTGGATCGCGCTGTCGATCCTCATGACCGGTGTACTCCTGATGGGGCTGTTACACCGTGAAAAGCAGGGCCTGGGCCGCATCGGGTTTGAAAGCGTGACCCTGATCGGGCTCTATTTCCTGGGCGTCGTGATGGTGCTGGCCAGAAGCGAGATAGGCTGAAAGGCGTTAGAACAAACCGAGCTGATCGTCGATCAACGCGCTGAAACTGTCATTTACGAACGGGAGGATGGCATCAGCGATCGGCTGCAATTGGCGGGACACGTAATGGTCGTAGTCGATGGGCGCGCGCCGCACTTCAAGCGGCTCGGGGCCAGCAACTGTCATGACGTAGCTGATCCAACCGCCGCTCTGATACTGCCGCTGGCGCCCCTGCTGCAGGTTGTACGCGTCGGCGATACGCGCCGCCCGCACATGCGGCGGCACGTTGCGCTCGTAGTCGTCCAGGCGGCGGCGCAAGCGTTTGCGAAAAACAAGCTGGTCGTCCAGCTCACCGGCCAAGGTACGGCTGACATAGTCGCGGACGTACTCCTGATAGGGTTCGTCGTCGAAGATGCGTCGGTAGAGTTCCTGCTGGAACGCCTGAGCAAGCGGTGACCAGTCGGTGCGTACCGTTTCCAGCCCTTTGAAGACCAGCCCATCACTGCCGTCGGCGCGGGTAACCAAGCCTGCGTAGCGCTTCTTGCTGCCCTCCTCTGCGCCGCGAATGGTAGGCATCAGGAAACGCTTGAAATGACTTTCGAATTGCAGCTCCAGCGCGCTCTGCAAGCCAAATGTTTCTTGCAGGTGCTCACGCCACCAGGCGTTGATGATCTGCACCAGTTGCCGGCCGATGCGCGCAGCCGATTCGTCGTCATGGGCACGGCGGAGCCAGACGAAGGTGGAGTCGGTGTCGCCATAGATAACCGCATAACCCTCGGCCTCGATCAGTTCGCGGGTGCGGCGCATGATCTCGTGCCCGCGCAAGGTAATGGACGAGGCCAGGCGCGGGTCGAAGAAGCGGCAGCCGCTTGAGCCGAGTACGCCGTAGAAGGCGTTCATGATGATCTTCAGCGCCTGCGAAAGCGGCTTGTTGCCCTCGCGTTTGGCCGTCTCCCGCCCTTCCCATACGCGTTCGACGATTGCCGGGAGGCAATGCCGAGTGCGGGAGAAACGAGCGCCTCGAAAACCCGGCACCGAGTCGCTGTCACCGAGCTGCTGCAGGCCTTCGACCAGCCCCACCGGATCGATCAGAAAGGTACGGATGATCGAGGGGTACAGGCTCTTGTAGTCCAATACCAGCACCGATTCGTACAGGCCCGGCTGCGAATTCATCACGAAGCCGCCCGGGCTGGCTTCCGGCGGCCGCTCGCCCAGATTGGGCGCGACGAAGCCTTGGCGGTGCATCAACGGAATGTAGAGATGCTCGAAGGCTGCCACCGAGCCACCGCTGCGGTCAGCCGGTAACCCAGTTACCGTGGCGCGCTCGAGCAGAAAGATCAGCAGCTCAGTCTTCTCGAAGATGCGTGTGACCAGTTCGCAATCCTTGAGGTTGTAGCGCGCCAGGCCGGGTTTGTCCTCAGCGAATAGGCGGTTGATTTCGTCCATGCGCTGATACGGCGTGTCGATCGCTTTGCCTTCGCCGAGCAGCGTCTGCGCGACGTTTTCCAGGCTGAACGAGGGAAAGCTCCAGGTAGCCGAGCGCAGCGCCTCGATACCGTCGATCACCAGCCGGCCGGGCACCGCGGCAAAGTAGTGCTGGCTGCGGTGCCCATGTTCGCGCCAGGCCATCTCCTCACCACCACGCCCGATACGCAGCGGCACGCCATGGCGCTGCGCCTGCTCGCGCAGGACGCGCAGATCGAACTGCACGACATTCCAGCCGATGATGGCGTCCGGGTCATGCTTGGCCATCCAGGCGTTGAGCCGCTCGATGAGTTGACCACGGCGGTCACAATACTCAAGCGCGAAGTCCACATCAGTCGCGTCGCCATTTGGCGGCCCGAGCATGTACACCTGGCGCTGGCCGCAACCTTCCAGCGCGATGGAATACAGCTCGCCGCGCATGGTGGTTTCAATATCCAGCGAGACGAGCCGCAGCCGCGGGCGATAATCCGGGGCTGGTCTGATCTGCGCCTCGCTCAGCACGCCCCCGGCGTCGGGTTGGCCGGTGAAGCTGACCGGCGCGGTAATGAACCGCTCCATCAGGTAGCGCTCCGGCGGCCGTATATCCGCCTCGTAGACGCTCACCCCGGCCGCGCGCAGGCGCTTGTCCAAGCCCATCAACTGGCGATGATATTTGCAGTACAGACCGAGCACCGGCCGATGGCGGAAATCGGTCAGCTCCAGTGGGCGGAGTTCGACGTCGCGTTCACCCGTCAAAAGGCGCTCGGCTTCGCGCCGCTGCGCTGCCGGGATGAAGGCCACGGAGATCTGGTTCGGCACGCGAAGCCGGCGCGGCCCGCTGTCGGTGGCCAGCCAAAACTCCACCTCGGTGCCCTCCGCGGTGTCGCGCCAGTGCCGGGTCAGGACGAAGCCCTGCTGCAAATCCACGTGTCACGCCCCGTTGCAGATAGAAGCCGAGCATTCTACGTGGCGTAGCGACAGGGTGCGCGGGCGGCAAGTCATACGACCTCCTCTCTTGAAGAGATGCCCAATAAATCAGCAATCCGCTTTGACAAGGGTCCAAACGGGCACAATACTGAGGAAGGTTGTACGACAACCTCTACTAACAATAACGACGGACCCTACATGCCCACGCTCTCCTCAGGATGCGCCCGCCGGGATCATTCTCGCGACAGCCCGCGCTAACGCGTAAACGCCAGCCCTTCCAAGCGCTTTGCCGCCCAGCGCAGAGACGGCTTCCCTATGCGAATAAAAAGATCGATAGGACGCACCACATGACCATTCCAACGACCGACACCACGCCCAACGCCAGCACGCCACGCCGCGACTTCCTGAAAAAATCACTCATGGTTTCAGCCGGCGTCGCCTCCCTGGGCGCGCTGGGCCTGCCCCGACTCACCCATGCCGAACCCTTAACCCAGCGCTACCCTGACGAACTCGTCGAGATACTCGACGAGAGCTTCGCCAAGTACCGGCTGTTCAACGCAAGCGTCGAGCGCCTGGCCACGGGGATGCGTTGGGCCGAAGGTCCGGTCTGGGTCGGTGACGGTCGCTACCTGCTGCTCAGTGACATTCCGGAAAATCGCATCATGCGCTGGGACGAAATGACTGGCTCGTTCGACGTCTACCGCGAGCACTCCAACCATTCCAACGGCCTGGCCCGTGACCTGCAGGGCCGCTTGCTGGTGTGCGAAGGCTCCACCACCAACGGCATCGGCCGCCGCGTGACACGCACCGAGCCCGACGGCAGCATCACCGTGCTGGCCGATACCTTCGAGGGTAAGCGCTTCAATTCGCCCAACGACCTGGCCGTGCGCCAGGACGGCTCCATCTGGTTCACCGACCCGCCCTTCCAGACGAGCAACTACTACGAGGGCCACAAGATCGAGACCGAATTGCCTGACGGCGTCTACCGGATCGATGGTGAGACGGGTGAACTGACCCGCGTGATCGACCAGATCGCCGGCCCGAACGGGCTGTGCTTCTCGCCGGATCAGAAAACCTTGTACGTCGTCGAAGGACGCGCCAAGCCGAACCGCTTGGTCTGGGCCTACACGGTCAATGATGACGGCACCCTGGGCGAACGGCGCAAGCACATCGAGGCGATGCCCAACGGTGCGCTCGACGGCATCAAGTGCGACGAAGACGGCAACCTTTGGTGCGGCTGGGGCAGCTCGGGCGCACCAGAAGCCAACCCGGCGGACCTGGATGGCGTGATGGTCTTCAATCCGCAAGGCAAGGCCATCGGCAAAATCCGCTTGCCCGAGCGATGCGCCAACCTCTGCTTCGGCGGCGCCAAAGGCAACCGACTGTTCATGGCAAGCTGCCACTCGGTATATGCGCTATACGTCAACACACGCGACGCGAGCTTCGGCAAACGCGCCAGTTGATTGCCGCTGCACTCGGTTACCTGTAACGGGCGACGTGGGCCAGAAGCAGTCGCGAGCATGCACGCCCCTACGGGGCGGACACGCTGCCCGGATGCCCGCTCGCTCAGGCGACCGAAGCATCCTCGCCGAGATGGATCACCCGGGCGGCGCGCAGCATGCACTTGGCCATTTCCGGCGGAGAAAACTTGGTCAGGATGTCATTGGCACCGGCAGCCTTGGCCTTGTCGGTGCTGATGGTGCTGTCCAGCGAGGTATGCAGCAGCACGTAGATCGACCCATGGTCGGGATGTTTGCGTAGCGCCTGGGTGAAGGAATAACCGTCCATCTCCGGCATCTCGATATCCGAGACCACCATGTTGATCGCGTCGTGGCTGCCCTTGAGGCTGTCCAACTTATCGAAGGCTTCCCGCGCGCTGCGCACGGCGTGACAGGTCACGCCCATCTTGGTCAGCGCGGACACCGACATGTGGATCGCGACCTGGCTGTCATCCACCACCAACGCGCGTGTTTCGGTGAGGAGCTGAGCGTCCTGGATGTCGAGTTCCGAAATATCCGCATCGATCGGTGCCGGCGCGATGTTGTGAATGACCTTTTCAACGTCGAGGATCTGGATCAGCTCGCCGTCGACCTCAGCCGTGCCGGTGATGAACGAGCTGCTGCGCGCACCGTAGGGTGGCGGCAGGATCTTCGACGAGCGGATATGAACGATCCGCACCACGGACTGCACGTGCAGCCCCTGCTTGGAGCGGCTGATCTCGGTGACGATCAGGCAGCCACCCTTGGGGTCCGGCAGCGGCGCCATGCCGATGGCCAGGCTGAGGTCGATCACCGACAGCGGCTGACCGCGCAGAGTGGCCACTCCACGGACGTGCGGGTGCGACTCGGGCAACCGGGTCAGCGACGGGGTCGGAATGATTTCGCTAACTTTCAACAGGTTGATCGCCATCTGCTTGCCGCTGCGCAGCGTGAAAAGCAGAAGCGATAAGGAGTCGGTGGCGGATACGTTGCTCATGGGTCGTCCTGTGAAAAGCCGGGCTCGTGTCGAGAGGTCACCTCGCTCCCGGCTTGTCGGCAGGCGGGGCGAAATCTTCAGCGAAGAGTTTCGCTGCCCGATGAGCCGCCCCTCGCTCGCCTCAGACGCGCTCGAAGATCGCCGCGATACCTTGCCCGCCGCCTATGCACATGGTCACCAGCGCGTAGCGCCCACCCGTGCGGCGCAGCTCGTGCACGGCCTTGACGGCAATGATCGCGCCGGTCGCGCCCACCGGATGGCCGAGCGAGATGCCCGAACCGTTGGGATTGACGCGCGCCGGGTCCATGCCCAGTTCCTGCATCACGGCGCAGGCCTGGGCGGCGAAGGCCTCGTTTGCCTCGATGACATCCATCTGCGCCAGCTCAAGCCCGGTGCGTTCTAGCACCTTGCGCACCGCCGGCACCGGCCCGATGCCCATGTAAGCCGGATCGACGCCCGCATGCGCGTAGCCCACGAGCCGCGCCAGTGATTGAAGCCCCAGCGCGCGGGCCCGCCCGGCCTCCGCCAGCATCAACGCCGCGGCACCGTCGTTGAGCCCGGACGCATTGCCTGCGGTCACGGTGCCGTTGTCCTTCTTGAATACCGGTTTGAGCGCGGCTAGGCGCTCGGCGGTCATGTCTGCGCGGATGTGCTCATCGGTATCGAATTGAATTATTCCCTTGCGGGTCGGCACCGCGACCGGAACGATCTGCTCGCGGAAATAGCCGTTGGCCACGGCCCGGCTGGCGCGTTGCTGGCTCTCCAGCGCCAGTTCATCCTGCCGCTCACGACTGATGCCGTAGCGCTCGGCGACGTTTTCCGCGGTCACGCCCATGTGGAACTTGCCCCAAGGGTCATGCAGCAGCGTGTTCATGTAGTCGATCGCCTGCGCGTCGCCCAAGCGCGCACCCCAGCGCAGGTTCGGCAGGATGAACGGCCCGCGGCTCATGCTCTCCGCCCCGCCGCCGATGGCCAGGTCTGCGTCGCCGAGGAGGATTGACTGCGCCGCGCTGATCACCGCCTGCAAGCCGGAGCCACAGAGCCGGTTGACGTTGAACGCGGGCGTCTCCAGCGGTATCCCGGCGTCCACTGCCGCAACGCGCGCCAGGTACCCGTCGCGCGGTTCGGTGGGGATGACGTTGCCCATCACGACATGCCCGACAGCATCGGCCGGCGTGCTCGAGCGTTCCAGCAGGCCCCGGCATGCCGTCGTAGCGAGGGAGATCAGGTCGACGTCCTTCAGCGCGCCGCCGAAGGAGCCAATCGGCGTGCGTACCGCGCCGACGATGTGGATTTCGCGTTCAGCCATGAGATGCCTTCCGTTCAGATTGGAGCCGCATCCAGCCTGACGGCCAGCGACTCACCGATCCTAACGGCTCAGGCCGAGGCGACAAGAGGCGCCCATGCACAGCGCCTGTGTGAATTCGCAGAACCGCGCAGTCATGCGCAACCGGCTCAGTGCAGCGCTGGCCGCACGACGGTTGCATCGGTGGCGATGAGATCAGCGTCGCGCCCCTTGCTGGCCTTCTTGCGCGCGCTGATGCGGGCTACGCACTGATCGTCGTTGTTGAGCATGACGATGCACTCCAGGCATTGGATGCATTCGTCATAGTCGATGCGCCCGTCGCGCTTGATCGCCCCGATCTCGCAGCTGTTCTTGCAGTGCTGACACGGTCGCCCGCAGGCGTCGATGCGCGTCAGCCAGGAGAACAGCCGCAACCGTCCTAGAATCGCCAAGCCGGCGCCCAGCGGGCAGACATAGCGGCAATAAAACTTGTGCACAAATAGCCCGAGTCCGAGCAGCACAACGGCATAAAGCACGAAGGGCCAGGCGCGCACGAAAAACAGCGTGATGCTGGTCTTGAATGGCTCCACCTCGGCCAGCCGCTCGGCCAGGGTCAGTGAATGGAAGGCCAGCGGCACCAGCGCAACCAGAATCAGGTATTTGAGCCATTGCAGCCGTTGGTGCAGGCGATCCGGAATCTTCCATTGTCGAATGCGCAGGCGCTTGGCGCCCCAACCGAGCATCTCCTGCAGCGCGCCGAACGGGCACAGCCAGCCACAGAACAGCCCACGCCCCCAGAGAAACAGGCTGACGAATGTGAAGCTCCAGAGAATGAAGATCACCGGGTCCATGAGGAACACCCGGATGTCGAAGCCGTGCCAGAGCGCCAGCAGCAGCGTGAAAATGTTCACCACCGACAGCTGCCCCTGCGCATAAAGCCCGATGAACACCAGCGTGAACACCAGGAACGCGGCGCGAAACAGATGAAAGCCGCGGCTGTGCCGGCTAATCCGGTGCTGGCGAATAAACGTCCAGGTCAGCGCCGCCAGGGCCAGCACGACCAGCACCACCTGCCACCATCGTTCCTGCCACATGCGCAGCCAGATGGGCGTCGGTTCGGCGTCGACCGGAGCCGCCTGGACCTCGAACAGGTCGGGGTCGAGCTGGAAGTGCCGGATAAACGCGGCATTGCTGTGCACCAGGTGGTTGCGCTGCAGGTCGACGTTCAGCTGCAGGCCGGCTGGCGCCGCGGGGTTGAATGCATTGTGTGCCTTGATCCTGAATACGTTCGCCACGACGTCTTCTCCGAGCGGCGCGTCGAGCAGCGCCCTAACGGCGCCGCTGTTGAAATTCATGTCATGCAGCTCGATGGCATGATCGTTCTGCACCAGCACCAACCGGCTGGGCGCGGTCGCCGGAACGAAGTCATCCGGTACATGGCGGTACAGGCCCGAAGAAAGCACCAGCAGCGCCTGCTCGCCGTCTTTCAATTCTTCGCCGAGCCGGGCAAAACCGGCGTCGCCCAGCAGGTTGCGACCGATGCTGGGGGCGTTCAGGTAGGCGAAATGGATGTCACTGAAGACCGCCTCGTCGCTGTCCGCCTCAAGATTCTGGAAGCCTTCGAGCGGCTGGCCGATGGCTTGCTCGACCGCCTCGCGGTTGATCGTCCAACGCTGCACGTAACCGCGATCGAGCAGCGCGGCCCAGTCAAGTGGCTCGTAGATGTCTGCGCGCGCGGTTGCCAACGGGCCGCTGGCGAAACCTTCCAGCAGCTTGCGCGCCACGCTCAGGGCCGAGAGCAGCACCGTCTCGTTAAGGATCACCACCGACACGGTCGCCTTGCTCACCCCGTCGATGCGGGTCACCGAACCGCCCTCGCCCGCCGCGCCCTGTTCGCCACCGACCACGATGGGCGCGCCGATGGACTTCTGCCGGTACTGATCGACGAAGTCGAACAGCGACTGCTCGCCCAGCCCATGCAGAAATACCGGCTCGTGGTGTTCCAGTACCCGTACGCCGGCCAGCACACCGGCGGTATCCAGGCCGATCAGCAAGCGGATCGGTTTGCCGGAAAAACCCTGAAGGTTGGAGTAGTCCGTCGATTCGAACGCGTACCCCAGCAGCTCATCGAGCTGGTAGACGGCATGAACGGGCGGCTCGTCCTGCTTGGGTTCGATGCGTGTCGCCTTGGGAAACAGCGCCTGGATTTGCGGCTCGAGCGCCTCGGCAAACGCCGCCGGGCTGGCCAACAGCGCAACCAGGAGCAGCACCTGCATCACCAGGCGGGCGCAAGGAATCATCGAACCTCCCGCGGGCAGTCGAGAATGAAGCGGGCCGAACCGACACCGGGCCCCGCCACGCTCCCTCCATGCTAAGCAGAGGCCCGGCGCGCACCATGCGACTTGCGATCTGAACGGCCACTACTTCGGTCTAGGGTCGCTGCACGCGCTGGACGGTGCCGCACCGATGGAACGATGCAGGCCGATGCCGGGCCCAAGCTAGTGGCCTGCTGGATCAGCCAGGCAGCAGCGCCGCACGACAACCATCGGGAGGCCCATTGATGAGCAAGGCAGTCAAACCGGACGCCGAACAGCCCTACTTCGACGCGCCGGCGCACATTCCCGCCGGCAGCAATCACCAGATCCCGCATAGCCATCGGCTGGTCTACAAGGGGTACGACGTGATCGTTCACCTCACCGGCTATGAGTACGAAACCTTTGGCGAAACCCTCTGGGCAGTGGGTGCCGAAATTGTCAGGGATCTGGAAATCGTGGCCCCGGTCGAGGCCGATCACAGCCGCCATTACCCCAGCTATGACGAAGCCCTCGCCCGCGGGATCGAGATGGGCAAGGCACGGGTCGATTCGCTCGACACCTGAAATCACCGCCGCCAAGCACGCGGCCTGAGGAGACCTGTATGACCGCAACCGTACGCCACGACAGCCAGCAACAACGCTACGTACTCGAGGTCAATGGCCAGCCATTGGGCCTCGCCGCCTACCGCGACGAGGGCGAGCGACGGCTGTTCACCCATACCGAGGTAGACCCCAGCCTAGAAGGCAAAGGCATGGGCAGCACCCTCGTGCGCGGCGCCCTGGACGACACGCGGACCGAAGGCAAGCGCATCGTACCGATTTGCGAATTCATTGCCGCCTACGTGAAAAAGCACCACGACTGGGACGACCAGCTCGACGCGCACTGATCATCGCTCGCGTATCATGGGCGGCCCATCGATCGGCGCGGCGCATGCTGCCCGGGCCACCCCTATTGAAGAATCGCTTCATGCATGACGACTTGCACATCGAGGACCTCCAGCTCGGCGACGGCAAGGCCGTTGTCAAAGGCGCCTTGATCACCACCCAGTACCGCGGCCAGCTGGAGGACGGCACCGTGTTCGACTCGTCCTACGAGCGCGGCAAACCCTTTCAGTGCGTGATCGGTACAGGGCGCGTCATAAAAGGTTGGGACATCGGCCTGATGGGAATGAAGGTCGGCGGCAGACGCAAGCTCTTCGTGCCGGCGCACCTGGCCTATGGCGAGCGCCGAATCGGTGACCGCATCGAGCCGAACGCGAACCTGATCTTCGAAATCGAACTGCTCGAAGTGCTCACCCGCGACGACTGACGTGACGGCGCGCACAGCCTGCGTCGCCCCATCCAACTTTGTGCCATGGCGGTGATCCAACCGCTTCATGGGCCTTCCTCAGCTGTTTCGCCCCGGCATCACGCGGGACGGCATAGACTGGCGACCAATTGCCAGCAACGCACAACCCAGCCGGAATGATTTCTAGATGACCACACAGCCGAGTGCCGCGCATGAAGTGCTCAGCCCCGCCGCCTTTTCCAGGGGAGGCGAACTGGGTGAGCTGATACGCGCGCATGATTGGTCGCAAACCGAACTGGGCCCGCCGGACCAGTGGCCGCAAAGCCTCAAGACCGTCACCGCCATGTTGCTCCTGTCGCCGGTGCCCATCGTGCTGCTCTGGGGCGAGAAAGGCATCATGCTCTACAACGACGCCTATTCGGTGTTCGCCGCCGGCCGGCATCCACGCCTTCTGGGCTCAGAGGTGCGCCTGGGCTGGCCCGAAGTCGCCGACTTCAACGACAACGTCATGCGCGTCTGCCTGGCTGGCGGCACGCTCGCCTACAAAGATCAGGAGCTCACGCTGCACCGCAACGGCCGTCCGGAACAGGTGTGGATGAACCTCGACTACTCGCCCGTGCTGGACGAGACCGGGCGGCCGGCGGGCGTCATCGCCTTCGTCGTGGAGACCAGCGAACGCGTCAGGGCCGAGCGGCATCTGCTCGCCGAGAAGGACCGGCTCACCCACCTGTTCGAGCAGGCGCCGGGCATTATGGCGATGCTCGGTGGCCCTGAACACCGCTATGAGATGGCCAACCCGGCGTATGCCAACCTGGTCGGCAACCGGGACCTGATTGGCCGGTCGGTACGTGAAGCCCTGCCGGAAATCGCCCGCCAGGGTTTCATCGAGCTGCTCGATGAGGTCTATCGGACGGGAGTCGCCTATGTCGGCAACTCGGTCGAACTGACGATCCAGCACACCGCTGGCGAAGCCGAGGAAAGCTTCATCCTGGACTTCGTCTTCCAGCCGGTCATCGGCCGCGACGGAAGCGTCAGCGGCATCTTCATGGAAGGCCACGACGTTACCCAGCGAGCGCTGGCCGAGCGCCGCATGCAATTTCTTTATGCGCTGGGCAAGGCCACGGCCGCCAGCACCGATGCCGATACCGTGCTGGCTATCACCACCCAAAAGCTGGGCGAGCACATGAACGTTTCGGTCTGCGCCTATGCCGACATGGACGCCGACCAGGACGGATTCACCATTCGCGGAAACTGGGCCGCACCCTGCGCGCAAGACATCGTCGGGCACTATCGCCTCGCCGACTTCGGCAGGCTTGCTGTCGCCAATCTACAGGCTGGGCGACCGCTGGTGCTCAACGACACCGCACGTCAGCTACCGCCTCACGAAGCCGCGACCTTTCAGTCCCTCGGCCTGGCCGCGACCGTCTGCATGCCGTTGACCAAAGAAGGCCGCTTGACCGCACTGATGGCTGTGCACGACCAGCTGCCACGGGTATGGAAGGCCGAAGAGTTGGCCCTGCTGACCGAAGTTACCGAGCGCTCCTGGGCGCACATCGAGAGGGTGCGCTCGGAGGCGGAGGTACGCTTGGCCGAACAACGCTTTCGCCGCGAATTGGAACGTCAGGTAGCCGAGCGGACCGCCGCGCTCGCCCAGAGCGAAGCGCAGATCCGGACCGTCGCCGCCAGTTCGCACCTGTACCAGTGGCTGTTGGGCAGCGACGGCCGCATCGTCTATGCGAACCCAACCTCCCTGGCCGGCGCCGGCGCGGTACCTGATGACGTGATCGGCCTGCCCTTCTGGGAAGCGCCATGGTTCAGCGCCACGCCCGGCATGCAGGCGACCCTGCAGCGCTGCGTGATGACCGCGGCCATGGGCGGCAGCGACAACCTCGACATGCAGCTGCACTTGCCAGGCGGTACCCACTCGTTCGATTTCTCGATCCGCCCGGTGCTCGACGAGGATGGGCTGGTGGTCGGGATCGTCCCCGAAGCGGTGGACAGCACTGCGCGGGTAGAGGCCGAGCAAGCGCTTCAACAGGCCCAAAAAATAGAAGCCCTGGGCAACCTCACCGGCGGCATCGCGCATGATTTCAATAACCTGCTGACCGCCGTGCTCGGCAATCTGGAGCTGTTGCGCAAACGGGTGCCGGACGGCTCCCCACTGCTACGCCTGATCGACAACGCACGTATCGGCGCCGACCGAGGCGCATCGCTGACGCGCCGCATGCTTGCTTTCGCCCGCAAGCAGGACCTACTTGCCGAACCCATCCAGCCGCGGGCCTTGATCGAGGAGATGACTGAACTGCTCGCCCGCTCGCTCGACCCCACCGTAGCCATTGAGGCGCAGGTCGAGTCGCGCCTGCCGATGATCGAGGCGGACCCCAACCAACTGCAGACCGCCTTGCTCAATCTGGTGCTGAATGCGCGCGATGCGATTGGCGGCCAGGGGCGCGTGATCATCAGCGCGCACAGCGAGCGGATCGATGGCCGATACGGCCTGAAGCCCGGCACCTATCTGTGCCTGGCCGTCTCCGACGAAGGCGAAGGCATGGACGCCGTCACGCTCAAGCGCGCCACCGAGCCGTTCTACACCACCAAGGGCGTCGGCCGGGGCACCGGTCTCGGGTTATCGATCGTTCATGGCTTCGCCGAACAGTCTGGCGGCAAGCTGGTGCTGCGCAGCGAACCGGGGGTCGGCACGACGGCCCAGATCTGGCTACCGGCCATGCACGACGCCCTGATCGAATCGCCCCTTATGGATAGCCCCGCACCTCGCAGCGACACGGCGCTGCTCAATATCCTGGCCGTGGACGACGATGCACTGGTGCTCGCCAACACTGCCGAGATGCTGCGCGACCAGGGCCATCGGGTCACCACCGCTCAATCCGCTGCACAGGCGCTCGAACGGCTCGCAGAGGCGTCATTCGACCTGCTCGTCACTGACCACGCCATGCCGCGAATGACCGGCGCGCAACTGGCCCTGGAAGTGCGTGAGCGGCACCCGGCGATGCCGGTGTTGCTGGTTAGCGGCTATGCCGCCATCGCACCTGGCACGGCCGCGGAAAATCTGCCTCTGCTGGCCAAACCCTTTACCCAGGCCGCCTTGCTGCAGGCCATCGCCGCCCTGATCGACGGCAACGGCGCCTGAGTCTGAAGCCCGGCACCGCCCCATCTCCTCACCCCTAGAGATAGGGGCGAGGGAGAGGTGCAAATGCGCGAAACGCCTGTAGGTCGCGGCGCAACCCCGCAACCTACAGCGCGGACGATCAGGCGTGGGCCGGCCCTGCAACGACGCTCATTGACTCGCCCATCGCCTCGCCGACCACCGAACCGATCATATCCGCCGTGATGGCGCACAGCGTCCAGCCCAGATGCCCATGGCCGGTGTTGTAGAACACGCAAGGTGAACGGCCGCGCCCGACCTTCGGCATCATGTTCGGCATCATCGGTCGCAAGCCAGCCCAGGGCACCACACTGCGGGTGCTTACGCCGGGGAAGCACTCGGCGACCCAATCCACCAGGGGCCGAATCCGGTCTGCGCGGATGTCGCGGTTGTAGCCATTGAATTCGGCAGTTCCCGCCACCCGCAGGCGGTCGTCGCCAAGACGGCTGGTGACCAGCTTGGTTTCGTCGTCGAGCAGGCTAACGGTGGGCGCGGCAGCGCGACTGGCCTCGTCCTGCAGGTTGACGGTGATGGAATAGCCCTTCACCGGGTAGATGTTCACCCGATCCCCCAGTTGTGCGGCTAGCGCCCGGCTGGCCGTGCCTGCACAGATCACGATGCCATCGAAAGCCAGCCGCTCTTCGCCATGGGCCGACGCGAGGGTCACGCCGGCGCCGTGGCCATCGGTATCCACCTTCACCACGTCCTGACCGTAGCGACAATCGACACCGAGCCGGATCGCAGCCTCCGCCAGGCCATGGGTGAACTTGTGGATGTCACCCGTCGAGTCGCATTCGGTGTAGTAGCCGCCGTAGTAGTGCCCGGCCAGGGTCGGTTCGATGGCGCGCATTTCCTCTGGCGTCACGCTGCGGCGAGGCAGGCCGCCTTCGGCAAGCAGCCGGGACACCTGGCCGGCGTGCTCGAAGCCGGCCTTGTCGCGGTAGATGTGCAGGATTCCAGCCTTCTTCAGGTCGAAATCAATGCCCTCCTCCTCAGCCCACGCAAACAGATGTTCGCGCGCCGCAATGGCCAGGCGGGCGGTTTCGACCGTGTTCTGCCGGTACTGAGGGATGGCGCCGATGAACTCGGAAAACCAGGACAGCTTGTGCCAGCTTGGCTTGGGATTGACCAACAGCGGCGCATCGCTGCGGAGCATCCACTTGAGCCCCTTGAGAATGGTCGACCAGTGCGTCCATACCTCGGCATTGGAGGCCGACAACTGGCCGCCGTTGGCGAAAGAAGTTTCCATCGCCGCGTAGCGATGCTTTTCGAACAGCGTGACAGCGAATCCGCGTTTGGCCAGCGCGTAAGAGGTGGTAATGCCGGTGATTCCACCACCGATGACGGCAATATGCTTCATGGGTGCAGCTCCAAGACGTCAAGGGTTTAGCCCGTCCGCAACATGCGGATCAGGCGCCCCCTCTGTCCTGGACCTGAGAGATTCACGAGCAGGGCTCGCTTGCTCCTTCGGTGCGACGGGCGACGACGGCCCTACGCTCTTCAGAGTTCACCCGCGACACCGGTCCTTTTGCCTGAGAGTTTCCGGGGCGGTTGCTCCTTCGGCGCCACGAACGGCCTGGCCGTCGCGGTCTCTCCCGATGTCACGCCTGTGCCGTCAGCAGGTGACAGCAGCTTTCGCTTAGGCAGGCAGCCTGCCAGAAAGGTCCCCGTTTACGCCAGCAGTATGTCGTGGACGGCCACGATCAACGGTGCTCAGCGCCCTACCGCCTCGATCAATAACGCGATGTCGACCGGTTTGGTCATGTGCTCGTCGAAGCCTGCCGACAAAGCGCGCTCTTTGTCGCTAGGCTGGCCCCAGCCGGTGATCGCCAGCAAGCGAACCTCGGCATCCTGCTCGCGGATGGCCCGCGCCACCTCGTCGCCTCGCAGGCCCGGCATGCCGATGTCCAGCAGCACCACGTCCGGTTTGAGCTCACGGTAGCGCTCCAAGGCCTGCACGCCATCGTGGGCCAGGTGCACTTCGTGCCCCTCGAGCCGCAGAACTTCAGCCATGGTTTCGGCAATGTCGCGATTGTCATCGGCGACCAGCACGCACCTGCTGACGTGAGTAGGTACCGCCACGGCCTGTTCCAACCCGGCGAACGAAGTCACAGGCGGCAACGGGAGCTCAAGACTGAACGCCGCGCCCTTGCCCAACCCCTCGCTGGTCACCTGAATGTCGGCCTCGTGCAACTTCGCCAGCCCCTGCGCCAGCGCCAGGCCAATACCAAGCCCCGTATTGACCTGCCCTTCGCTAACCGGCACCTGAGCGAAGCGTTCGAAAATCAGGCCGAGGTGCTCGCGAGCCACCCCCAGGCCGTTGTCGGCCACCGTCACCCGTACCCGCCCCGCTGCCAGCGTAACCGTGACACTGATGCTGCCGCCGTCGGGTGTGAACTTCGCCGCATTGTTCAGCAGATTCGTCAGTATCTGCTCCAGCCGCAGCGCGTCAGCCTCGAGCATGACCGGCGCGGGGGGAAGCATCACCGTCAGCGCGTGCCGCTTCGCCTCGATCTTCGCACGAGCGGTTTCGACGGCGGCCTCGACCACGCTGCGCAGGTCGAGCCAGTCCTTGCGCAGCACCAGCTTGCCCAGCGTGATACGCGAAATATCGAACAGGTCATCGAGCAACAGGGCCATGTGGCGCACCTGCCGTTCGATGATCTGCTGGCTGCGCAGCTTCTGCGCTTCAGTGGCGGACGGCGAGCCGAACAGCCCCGCCGCCAGGCGAATCGGCGCCAGAGGATTGCGCAGCTCGTGTGCCAGGGTGGCGAGAAATTCATCCTTGCGGCGGCCAGCTTCACGGATGGCCTGCTCCTGCTGCTTGGCCTCGGTGACGTCGGCAAACCAGACAGCGACGCTCTCGTCGAACGGTGTCGCAACCAGCCGCACCCAGCGCTCGCCGCCGAACGCGGTGCTGCGCATTTCCAGGTCACGCGGCTGCTGCAGGCGATACACATCCAGCAAGGTCGACAGCGCTTGCGGGTTGGCGCCTGGACCGAGCACATCGCGCAAATGCTGCCCGGTGAGTTCGGCCACGCTGCCGTGCAGGCTGGCTGCACCGGTCGGATTGATGAAGTCCAGGCGGAAATCGTCAGGTGCCTGGTGGCCCTGAACGAGCGGCGACAAGATGGCGAAAGGCACCGTGGACGAATCCAGCGCGACCTGTAGCCGCTGCTCGAACATGCCGGCCTTGCTTTGCGCCCGCGCGCGATCGATGAACACCGCTGCCAGGCCGGCCGCAACGTCGGCCAGGCGGATTTCCCGCTGGGTGGGCGGACGGGCATCGCGGAGTTGCACGGTCAAGGTGCCCAGCACGCGGTGATCGCTGTGTCGGATCGGCGTGCTGTGTACCGAGCGGAAGCCCTCGCGGCGCGAAACCGAGACGAAATCCCGGAAGCAGGGATCAGTCTCGGTGTCGATCACGACCACCCGGGTGCCGCTCTGCACCGCCGCGCCACAAGCGCCCAGCCCAGGCGAGACGTTGTCCATCAGCGCCAGCGACTCGATGGAGAATCCCCGCGAGGCATGAATGCGCAGCGGCGTCGTACCGTCGCTCAGTGCCAGCAGGCCGTGCGCGGCGCCGTGCAAGGTGCAGAGGGTGTCGATGATCGCCTGCAACTGTTCTTCGAGCGCGGGCATCTGCAGCAGCCGGTTGCTCAGCGCCTGCAAGTGCTCAAGGTCGCTGACCTGCTGCGTCAGGTCCTGCTGAGCCAGTTCCAGCCGCGACAACATGCTGTCGCGCTCCGCCTCACTGGCCTGCCGGGCCGCCGCTGCGTTGGCCAGCGCCTGGCCAACCTCCTGGATTTCTTCGATCTCGCTTGCCGGTGCCTCGACCGCGCGGCCGCTGCCGATGGCTTGCGCCGCGCGGCGCAGCTGGCGCATCGGCACATTGATCCGCCGCGTCGCGAACAGTGCAGCCGCCACGGCGAACATGAGCGATAACAGCAGGCCGCCGCCGTACAGCGTGTAAGCCCGCATCGCTCCAGCCTCCACTACGCTGGTGGGAATGCCGGTCGCCACCACCCAGCCAGACGGCTTCAGCCGCACGAACGAGGTGTAAAGCCCTTCCCCTTCCACCGATGCGGAAAGCCCCATCCCTTCTTCATTCGGGTTGTCGCGTAACAGCTTCTGCAGCAGGGGCGACGCCGGACCACCTAAAGTCTCCTCGTGGCGCAGGGAGCGGGCGATGCGCACGCCGTTGGCATCGAGCACGGTGTTGACCCAGCCCGTGGGTAACCGGCGGTTGTTGATCACGTCGGCGATCGATTGAGGCTTGAGCACGGCGGTGAGTATGTAGCGCGTCTCCCCTTCCACATCGACCAACACCCGCAGCGGTATGCCCCAGGTGCCGCTCGGCCCGCGCCCCATGCTGCCAACTTGCGGCTCATGGCTCGCCAGCAGGCTGGTAAAGCTGCCTGGTTCGGCCAGATCCTGCGAGGTGGAGGGGGCATGGAGCGACACGCGGCGAAGCACGCGGCCGTCCGGGTCAATGATCAGCATGGCGTGCCAGCTCGGTAGCGAGGGCAGTACGCGACGGACCATATCGGCGAAGCTGTCGAGGTTGCCTTCATCGAGCAGCGGGGATTGGGACAGCGCCTGGAGCACGTTGAGCGACCGGCTCAACTCTACTTCCACGGCAGTCGCTGCAAGCCGTGTGGTCTCAAGGCTGCGTTTCTCGGCCAGCCGTTTCTGCTCGTTGACGATCGACAGCATGCCCAGCCCGGCCACCAGCGCCAACGGCAGGATGCCGGCGACCGCGATCGCGATCAGCCGGCTACGCAAGGATACGGAGCGCGCCAGAGTGGCCCGCCTTGCCTGATTCAAGATAGAGACCTGCCTGATTTATCCGGGCCGCAAGGTAGAGGGTGCGCATCCTCGGACTGCTGGCGGGAAAACGCGACGGCTAGCTTAAGCGATTCGCGGGGTCGGAAGATTGTGTTTCTGAACACCCTTGCGCAAGTACGACGACTGGTGCGAATCCCGCCCGCCGCAAAAGAAAAAGCCCCACCGCAAGGTGGGGCTTCGCTTCATCGAAGGGCCAACCTGGCGCCAGCCCTTACGTCATGCAGCGCCGCGATCAATTCGGCAGCTTGAAGGTGATGAAGCTGGCGCGCCCTTCACGCAGCACCCGCATCGACACCGAGCGGTTCTTGGGCAGCTTCTCAGCGATGTTGGTGAAGGTCTTCACGCTGTCGATGGCCTGGTTGTTCAGGTGAGTGATCACGTCGCCGGGGCGCAGGCCGATCAGCGCCGCCGGGCCATTGCTCACGTCACGCACCACCACACCACTCTCGACCTCGAGGCTTTTTTTCTGCTCGTCGGACAGCCCACCGACGGTTACCCCGAGTCGATTGCTGCTCGCCGACGAGCCACCCGAACCACCGGCGACCAGTTGGGCGTCATCATCCGGCAGCGCGCCGATCGTGATGTTCACCGTGCGCCGGCTGCCATCGCGGACCACTTCGAGTTTGGCCGTGTCGCCCGGCTTCATCCCGCCGACCCGGTGCGGTAGATCACCGGACATATCGATGGAATTGCCATTCAGGCTCAGGATCACGTCGCCGACCTGCAGGCCACCCTTGGCGGCCGGGCTGCCATCGAGCACCTGGGCGACCAGCGCACCAGCCGGACGCTCGAGGCCGAAGGACTCGGCCAGGTCCTTGTTGACCTCCTGGATCACCACGCCAAGCCAGCCGCGGCTGACCTTGCCCTCGTCACGCAGCTGGTTGGCCACGTCCATGGCGACATCGATCGGAATGGCGAATGACAGCCCCATGAAGCCGCCCGACCGCGTGAAGATTTGCGAGTTGATACCCACGACTTCGCCGTCGAGGTTGAACAGCGGGCCACCGGAGTTGCCGGGGTTGATCGCCACATCCGTCTGAATGAAGGGCACGTAGCTCTCGTTGGGAAGCGTCCGGCCGGTCGCGCTCACCACACCAGCGGTCACGGTGTGGTCGAAGCCGAACGGCGAACCGATCGCCACGACCCACTCACCGGCCTTGAGGTCGTCGGACTTTCCGAGCTTGACGGTCGGCAGGTCTTCGTCGGCCTTGATCTTCAGCAGGGCGACGTCGCTGCGTGGGTCCGCGCCGACGAGCTCGGCCTGCAGTTCGCTGCGGTCAGGCAGGCGAACCATGATTTCGTCGGCGTTCTCGACGACATGGTTGTTAGTCAGGACGTAACCATCCTTGGAAATGATGAAGCCCGAGCCCAGCGACTGCGCCTCGCGCTGGCGATCCGGCTGGCGCGGCAAACCACGCTCGAAGAATTCACGGAACTGGGGCGGGATGCCTTCCAGGTCGGGCATCTGCGCGGCGCCGCGAACGGGTGCGTTCTGTTTGGTGCTGATGTTGACCACCGCCGGCGAAGCGTCTTCGACCAGCGGGGTGAAATCCGGTAGATCGGCGTGAGCGACGAGCGTCTGCCCGAACAGTGCGACGCCTGTCACGACCGCCAGGAACTTGCTGCGAAGTAACATGGTGATTTTGTCTCCCGACGTATGTTGAGTGTGCTATCGCTGGAGCGGCCCGTACCCGCAACCTGAACCTAAAAACAGCGGGCGGCCATGCCCAGCGGCCAGAGGCCAAGCCGGACATGGCGGACCCACCAAGGGGGAGCGGGCTGTTCCGTCAGCCTGTCCGAGACTCTACGCGAACGAAAGTCAGCTTCGTGTGAGCGCTAGGTAAAGGAAAAGTAAGGTTTCGCCCACCCTATTCCGCTAAGCCAGCCAGTTGATTCACCAGCGCCGGCAAATCTTGCATCCGACTGATCACAGCGGTCACGCCCAGTTCGCGTAGCGCCTGGTCATGCCCCTCTGGAATGTGGCTCGCCCCGGTAAAACCGATGACTTGCATCCCTGCGGTCCGCGCGGCCAGCACGCCGGTCGGGCTATCCTCGATGACCAGACACCGGCCCGGCGCTACGCCCATGCGCTCAGCCGCCAACAGATAGACGTCCGGTGCCGGTTTAGGCGAGGCGACCATCTCGGCACAGAAGATATGACCGGCAACCCGCTCGGTCAGGCCGGCGCGCCGCAGCGAGGATTCGACATTGTGCAACCGGCTGTTGGACGCTACTGCGAGCGGCAGGTCGATGGCCATCAGCGCCTCGCGCACGCCTGGAATCGCCTGCACTTCGTCGGCCACGACTTTTTCTGACTGCAGGCGCAGGTCGCTGTCGAAGGTCTCGGGCAGGTTCAGGCCAAAGCGCTTTTCGATCAGGTCGATGATGCTTGGCACGGTGAGGCCGAACGTGCCTTCCAGCGCCTCGTGCAGGCGCTCGGCCGGCACGTGCAGGCTCAAAGCCTCGAACAGCACACGGTGGCTGATGATTTCGCTGTCGACGATCACGCCGTCGCAGTCACTGATCAGCAGGTCGATAGAAGCCATCAAGTCTCCCTTTGGTAGATTCGCCACAGGCGTAGCGACGCCAGGCTTGAGCACCTTGGACTGCCCTGCGCCGGCCAAGTTTGGCTGCCGTGGGAGCCTTTTCAGCGAATGCCCAACAGCCTATCGGCAGACCAGCGACCGGCACCGCGGCCGATCACGACCAGCATCAAGCCAACCCAGGTCAGGTGCGTCGGCCAGGCGTCAGGGTAGACGAAGATCTGGATCACGAGCGTCATGATCAGCAGCGCGAAGGCGGACAACCGGGTCAGCAGGCCGAGCACCAGCAACAGCGGAAACAGATGTTCGGCGTAGGTTGCTAAGTGCGCGGCCAGATGAGGCGACAGCAGCGGCACTGCGTACTCGGTTTCGAACAGGCTATAGGTACTCGGCTTGAGCGTAAGCAGGCCGCTGACTTTGGTCCGCCCGGAATAAAAAAACACCACGGCAATTGCCAGGCGCGCCACCAGGCTCAGGGTGGAATCGCTGATGAGCCGCTGCAGCCAGGCCGCGAGTCGGTTCCAGTGGTGCCAGCGCGCCGCGAGGGTCGGCGCCGGGGGATTCAGGCTAGTCATGGTCGTCTCCTGTCTGTCGTGGTCCGTGATCGGTGAAAACGTTGGCCGCGAAGAGCACTGCCAGCAACTCGTTGAAATCCAGCATCGGCTCGACCTCGAGCGCTGCGGCCGAGGCGGCGTCGAGGGAAAGGCCAGTTGCGCACGCGTCGAGAAAGGCGCAGCCGCCCTGGCTCAGCGCCCAACAGTGGATGACGCCGCCGCGCCGGCAGATCAGCGTGCCCTCTGCCTGCCACGGCAACGGATCCGGCAGATCGACAGCCTCGCGGTTGCAGCGCCACAGCGTGGATGCCGGCAGCGGGGACCAATGCCAGCGCGCTGCGGCGCAGGGCGCCAGACGCAACCCGGCCAATTGCAGCGGCGACATCGTGCTGAGCGCCTGCAACGTCAACCGAGGTTGCTCTGCAGCAGCGAACGCTTCGAGCCAGAGCCGATCGAGGTGTGCAACCTCGGCCAGATAAGGCAGCGGCCGGGCCGGCTCGAAACGCTGCAGAAAGTTGGCGAATCCCTCGCCGTAGTCGATCAGCTGCGGGCGGGTTGGCGGCGATTGCCAGGCATAGGCGGCCGCCGCTGCAGCCATCCAATCGGAGCCGACCAGCCGCTCTACGGTGGGAAAGTTCGCTCTCAATGCATCCACACAGCCCTTGAGGACGGTGTTGCGGTATACCGCAAAGCCCGGCTGTGCGGTGAGCGCACGCAGCCAGCCGCCACTCGAGTCCGGACCGCTACCCTGGAGCGCGGCCACGAACGCATCCTGAAACGCGGTGAGTGATGTCTTCATGCCGCCCGCCTGCGATCAAGCAGCTGCTGCGCACGGTCGCGCTCGACCAGCAATTCGGCGAAGGCCGGCACGCGGTCATCGCGCTCGATCAGGGTCGGCCGCGCGCCGATGCGGTGGATCAGCCGCGCGTAGAGCGCCCAGATCGCATCGGCCACCGGCGCATCGTGCGAATCGATCAATAACCCGGATTGCAGGCTATCGATACTGTGTCCGGCCAGGTGCACCTCCGTGACGAGGTTGCCTGGGAAGCGGTCGATGTAACCGGCCGCGTCGAAACCCAGGTTGTGCGCGCTGACATGCACATTGTTGACGTCCAGCAGCAAGCCGCAGCCGCTGCGGCGCGCCAGCTCACCTAGAAAGTCGATTTCATCCCAGTCATGCTCGATTTGCAGGTAATGGCTGGGGTTCTCCACCGCAATCGCTCGCCCAAGCGCGTCCTGCGTGCGCTGGACGTTGTCGACGAGGCGCCGCAGCGCCGCCCCGGTCCGCGGGAACGGCAGCAGATCGGGGTGGTACTGGCCTCGCCAGGCGGACCAGGCGAGGTGTTCGGACACCAGCGCCGGTCGAACCCGCTCGACCAGCGCCGCGAAACGTTGCAGCTGGGCCACGTCTGGCGCGCAATCGGCTGCCAGCGACAGCGACACACCGTGCAGCGAGACCGGATGGCGATCGGCGATCGCCTCCAGCCAGGCCAGGCGCGGCCCGCCGCCGAGCATGTAGTTCTCCGGGTGCACCTCGAACCAGATCCCCGAAGCAGCACAGGTATGCGCTGCCTCGTAATGCTCGGGCTTGAGCCCAAGGCCCGCACCCAGATCGACTCGCATGCTCATGACAGCGCCTCTTGTCAGGATTCGATCGGGGTCAGCGAACCCATGCCGTTGGGTGTTTTGATTGAGGTGCAAGTGCCGGCGGGAACGTGCTTCCAGGCGTTGCCCTGGTAATCCATCTTGGAGGTGCCGGCACAACTGGTGCCGGCGCCGGCCTTGCAATCATTCTGGCCGGCAAGCGAGACGCCGTAGCATTTTTCCATGGCGCCTTCCTTCTTGTCGTCGGCGGTGGCGCCAGCGGCGATGGACGCAAGGGCAACGGCTGCAGCGGCAAGGGCGAGAGTCTTCATGGTTATTCTCCTAAGGTAATTTGGCCGCCTGCGGTCTTGCCGGCAGCTCGACCAGTAATTCGCCGGCGCTGCGATGCCGGTTACAGCGGCGTGAAAAAAATTTTGAGATTTAAATGAGGCCGCCCTAACGTAGCGGCGCGCCCGGGCCGCTGCTGCCTGGCGCAAACAGGCGCTACATCGATTCTTTACCCTCGTGTAACCAGGGCAACCGATGGAACGAACTACCAGTCATGAGGCGCTGAAGGCGCGCGAGGCGCATCTGCAGCGCCTGTTCCTGCAGGGGCTCGACGGCGATGCAGCGGCCTACCGGCAATTCCTCACGTTGCTCGGCGCGCATCTGCGCAGCTTCCTTCGGCGACGCCTGCAGACGGCAGCCGTCGAGGACTTGCTGCAAGAAGCCCTGCTCGCGGTCCACAATGCGCGGCACACCTACCGCGCCGACCAGCCCCTGACGGCATGGGTGCAGGCCATCGCGCGCTACAAGCTGATGGACCATTTCCGCGCTCATGCCCGGCACGAGGCGCTGCACGACCCGCTGGATGACCAGGCCGAGCTGTTCTCCGATGAGGATCAGCAGGCTGAACAGGCTCAGCGCGACCTGTCCAAGCTGCTGGAACGCTTACCGGACAAGCAGCGCCTGCCGATCCTGCACGTCAAGCTGCAGGGCTTGTCGGTGGAGGAAACCGCCCGGCGCACTGGGCTTTCGACGTCCGCGGTCAAAGTCGGCGTCCACCGTGGCCTGAAAGCACTGGCCGCTCTGATTGGAGGTTCCCGATGAACACGCACGAGTTGATCGACATGCTCGCCAGCAACGCCCCGGCGGTAGACCGGCGGATCGTTGCCCGGCGCTTCACCTTCGCCATTGCGGCTGGCTTGTTACTGGGCGTGCTGGCGCTGCTGATGTTTCTGGGCATCCGTCCTGATCTCGCCGAGGTCGCTGTCACCCCGTTGTTCTGGCTCAAGCTCGCGTTTCCTGCCTCGTTGCTCGCGGGCAGCCTATGGATAACGACGCGGCTGGCCCGCCCTGGCATGGCGGTAGGGGCCAGCTGGGCGGCCATCGCCACGCCCTTGACGGCCATCTGGCTGGCCGCGCTGGGCTTGTTGATAAGCGTCCCGTCGGGCAGCAGGCAACTCTTGGTATTCGGCGAAACCTGGCGGGTTTGCCCGGTGAACATCGCGCTGCTCTCGATTCCGACGTTCTTCTGCGTGTTCTGGGCTATTCGGGGCCTGGCACCGACCCGCCCGCGTCTTGCCGGTGCGGCCGGCGGCCTGCTGGCGAGCTCGACCGCGACGCTGGTCTACAGCCTGCACTGTCCGGAGATGAGCGTTGCGTTCTGGGCCGTCTGGTACGTGCTCGGCATGGCCGTGCCTGCGCTCATCGGCGCCCTGCTCGGCCCGCGCCTGCTCCGCTGGTAATCCAACAACGCGCATTTTCTTCAATACCGCCGCGAGGCCAATTCCTATCGTCGCTCCTGTCATTGAGAACACAAGGAGCTTCGATGAGCCTGCTGCTTTCCATGGCCACGTTCGCGCTGGCCTCATCTATCACGCCCGGCCCGGTCAACATCGTCGCGCTCAGTGCCGGCGCCCAATTCGGCATGCGGCCTGCCCTGCGCCACGTCAGCGGGGGCACGCTGGGCTTCACCCTGCTGTTGCTGGCGATTGGCCTGGGGTTGGACCAGTTGCTGGCGCGCTGGCCCTGGTTGACCGAATCGATTCGCCTGGCGGGCGTCGCCTTCCTGCTGTACATGGCCTGGCGCCTCATGCGCGATGAGGGTCGGCTGGATACCAACGGCGCGGCCGTGCAGCCGACCCTGCTGCAAGGTGCGGCGATGCAATGGCTCAACCCCAAGGCGTGGCTGGCGTCGGTCGCCGGCATGGGGCTGTTCGCCGCGGGTGATGACGCGATGGCCGTCTGGCGCTTTGCGGCGATCTACTTCGTTATCTGCTACGCCTCGCTTGCCTGCTGGGCCTATGCAGGGACCTTTCTGCGGCACCACCTGAGCGAGCCGCGGCGGGTACGCGCGTTCAACTGGCTGATGGCGCTGCTGCTGGTTGCCTGCGCGCTTTATCTGCTCGTGAGCGAGTGATCGGTGGGCTAAGCCTGAGCACGCGGCACGTTGCGGTAGTGGCCTGGTGTCGCGGCCAGCAGGTGCTTGAAGGCACGTTGCAGATGCGCCTGGTCCGCGAAGCCGGCTGCCAAAGCGGCTTCGGCAATGGGCCGCCCCCGACGCAACTCGGCGCGCGCGAATTGCACACGTCGGTTGGTCAGGTAAGCGTGCGGCGTCATGCCGAACTGTTTCTTGAAGCCCCGGATCAGGCTCGAAGGGGATACCGCTACGGCCTGGCTGATCTCCTCGAGCCGGAGTGGGCGCTGATAGTTGTCGGCGATGAATTCGGCAGCGCGCTGCAGCTTCGTAGCGTGGCTGTCGATTCGAGGCTGCACCACCAGGCGTTCATGTAGCAGGGTGAAAAACGCGACGGCCTCGCCCTGCTTGCGTAGCGAATCGGCATGCGGATCGGTCAGCTCCCTGTGCAGCCGGCGAAACCCGGCCTGCAACGGCTCGTCGCGCGTGAGGATCGGGGCGAAGCGACGAAAGCCTGCTCCGGGCATGCCCAGCGCGTCTTGAAGCTCCGCGATCCAGGCGGCATCCACATAGAGCATGCGGTACGCCCAAGGCTGGTTCTGGATGGGGTTGCACGCATGCACGTCGCCCGGGTTCATCAACACCAGGGTGCCCGCCTCGATCCGGCAAAGATGATCACCGTTGAGGTAGGTGCTGGCGCCGCTGTCGATCAGGCCGATTGAGAAGGTGTCGTGGCTGTGCCGTGCGTAGCAGACACGACGACCGTCCAGCACGGTGCGCGACTCGATGAAGGGCAGCGCCGAGTCGCGCCAGAAACTGGAGTCCGCCTTGTTAGACGGAGTGCTTGCTCTTGCCTGGCGCATGGTCAAACCCTGGCGATGCTTTACGGCCTGTCAGGTTAGCTGAAATCGAGGCCTTCGCCGTTCGCTCTTTGGTGTTCCCTTCGCTATCAGAGAATCTCCAGCCCTTCGCACTTGTAGTCCCCAATGAACAGGTCTTCCTGTAGCACCTTGCCGTCGAGGTTGAAGCAGAACAGGTAGCTTTCGGTCCGCTCGCCAATCTCCACGCTTTTCAGCCCGACGCATTCATCAGGGTGGCCCGGCAGGATCTTGAACGATGACACGCCGCGCTCCGGAATCCGCTCGCCTACCTCCAGCGTACGGATCTCGTTGAAGTGCTCGCTCGCGATGATCAACGTGTTGCCGCCGCGCTCGCGCTCGTCCACAGCCTCGTCGAACGGCGCCGTGGAAATCTTGCGAGGGAAGAACAACCACTCGCGCCGATATGGATGCCATTCCACCGCCTCGTGGATGACGTATCCGTCCGGTCCGACGCCCAAGGCTTCGCGAATACGCTGGTAGCGCTCGGACCAATCAACGCTCTGCACGCCGTAGTGCCGGTCCAGCAACTTCACCCATTCCTCGGTGGGCCGCTTGCCATGACTGCCGACGATCAAACGGTCGTGATAAAGCGTTGCCCATTCGCTCTTGAAGCCTTTGAAGGCCTCGTCGCCGCTGCCCGTCATGAGGATGTTGCGAGGGATGAGCTGATTCTGGTCGCGGATTTCACAGACCAGCCCGGTACGGTCGTCAAAGGTCACCAACCGCTTGCCGAACATCGCGAGCTCCGAGAACTCCGCGCCGCGCCCGCCTTCGGCGATCAGGCTCACCAACTGAAATTCACCGCCGGCGTGCTCGGGAATATCCTCGAAGCGATAACGCGGCTGGCCCGAGTGCGGGTCGATCTCACGATGCAGGCGGTCATGGCGCAACGTCGACTGCCAGCCGATCTCGCCATCGCCCAGTTCGACCTGGGAGGCGTGGTCTTCGTCAGTGATGATGGCGAGCAGGTACTCGCGTGTGGTGCTGTCGTAGCGCTCGAGTCGGCGGATGTCGAAATGTGGTTCGCTCATGGTCGATGCTCGTTCGATGGTGCGGCTGCAGGAAAGGTGTCCGCCTCGATTCGGCCCACGTACGCAAGGCAAGTTCCCGCCACGGCGGCACAGAACGGCGTCGCCTGTTGTAATGTCCGAAGCACAACGATTGCTCACGCTCAGGTCCGCATGATTCTCAGCTCTTCGATTCGCCGTATTCGCATCGACGCTCACGCAGTGCGTCGGCACACAACCGCCCTCGCCGCCTTGCTAATGCTGACGCTAGCCGGGTGCAGCACCCAGCCGCCTGGTCCGCCCGCGCCGCGCCCTGACGAGGTGAAGGCGAAAATAGTCCGCCTGATACCGAGCAATATCCCGGATCGCCAGGGATGGGCCCAGGACATCTACACCGCCTTCGATACGCTGGACATACCCGCCAACAACGAAAATATCTGCGCCGTACTGGCGGTGACGGTGCAGGAATCCACTTTCCAGGCCACTCCGCCGGTACCGGGCCTGGCGAAGATCGCGCGCGAGGAGATCTATCGCCGGGCCGCGCGGATCCATGTCCCGCGTTTCGTGGTAAATGCCGCACTGGATGTGCAATCACCGACCGGCAAGACTTACAACGAGCGGCTTTCGGCGGTGCGTAACGAAAGCCAGCTGAGCGCCATTTTCGACGATTTCGTCAGTATCGTGCCGCTGGGCAAGCAGTTGTTCGGCACGTTCAACCCGGTCAAAACGGGCGGCCCGATGCAGGTCAGCATCGCCTTCGCCGAGTCTCGCGCACGGGACTACCCCTATTCCCGTGAGGGCACGATCCGTGAAGAGGTATTTACGCGTCGCGGTGGCATGTTCTTCGGCATCGCCCACCTGCTCGACTACCCGGCCAGCTACGACCGCGTGCTCTACCGCTTCGCCGATTTCAACGCCGGCTGGTACGCCAGCCGCAACGCGGCCTTCCAGAATGCCGTGGCGCGCGCCAGCGGCCGGAAGCTCGCGCTCGACGGCGATCTGATCATCCATGGCAGCAGCAAGGTCGGCCAGACGGAAACGGCGGTACGGTCACTCGCCACCAAGCTGGACATGAGCGAGACCGCCATCCGCAACGCGTTGGTGCGTGGAGATACCGAGGGCTTCGAGAAAACGCGGCTGTATGAACGCGTCTTCGAACTGGCTGAAAAACGCGCTGGCAAACCGCTCCCGCGCGCGGTGCTGCCGGGGATTCGCCTGGAAAGCCCGAAGATCACCCGCAACCTGACCACTGCCTGGTTCGCCAACCGTGTGAACGACCGCCACCTGGCATGCATGAAGCGCGCGGGCAGCTAGATCAGACCGCCTGTTCGAGCTGTTGCGTAATGCTTAGGGCGACGACGGAAACATTTTGCAGCACAGATCACTCCCAAGTGAGGTAACTCACCGAACAGGAGTGTCGATGACCCAGCTCAACGTTGCACTTGCCGTAATGGGCGCCGTCGCCGTCTGCATTGCGCTGCTCTCGGCACTGATCAAGCGCAGCCCGATTTCCGAACCCGCCCTCGCGGTACTGGTCGGGCTAGCCGTTGGCCCCCATGGCCTCGGTTGGCTGGACCTGGCGCGTTGGGGCGAGCCGCTGACCATTCTCGAACAAGCCGCACGGTTAACACTGGCGATCGGTTTGATGGGCGTCGCGTTGCGACTCGAGCGTGGCGCGTTGAAGGCCATGCTCAGACCTGTCGTCCTGCTGCTAATACTCGGCATGCTCGGTATGTGGGTGGCGTCTTCGGTACTGGTCGGCTGGCTGCTGGGCTTGTCGCTGTGGGCAGCTCTGCTATTGGGCGCAGCGATCACGCCGACCGATCCGGTGGTAGCGAGTTCGATCGTCACCGGCCAGTTCGCCAAGAAGCATCTGCCGCTGCGCCTGCGCACCACCCTTTCGGCCGAATCCGGTGCGAATGATGGTTTGGCCTACGGGTTCGCCATGCTGCCAATACTCATGCTCAGCCATGCACCAGACGAGGCCTGGTCGCACTGGCTGGTCGACTCAGTACTGATCGGCATTTGCGGCGCTGCGCTGCTAGGCACAATAGTGGGCTTCATCGCGGCCAGGGCGCTCAGGTTCGCTGAGCGCAAGAAGCTGGTCGCCAGCACTTCTTTACTTGGCTACACCGTAGCCTTCTCGTTACTAACACTAGGCCTCGCCAAGCTCATCCAGACCGACGGGGTGCTGGCCGTATTCGCTGCCGGGCTGGCTTTCAATCTGGCCAGCAACAAGCGTGAAGAGCATGAAGAGGAAAATATTCAGGAAGCGGTAGCCAAGCTCTTTACATTGCCCATGTTCGTACTCTTCGGCATCGCCCTGCCTTTACACGAGTGGGCTGTTCTAAGCTGGCCGCTGCTGACACTCGCGGTGCTGATCCTGCTGCTGCGCAGGCTGCCGGTATTACTGCTGCTTTCGCCGGCGTGGCGAGACACACTGAACACCCGGGACTCGCTCTATCTCGGTTGGTTCGGGCCCATTGGCATCGCCGCGATCTACTACTCAGCGCTCGCGCACAGTCACCTGCATGATCCGCTCTACTGGCACGCTGCGAGCGCATTGATCTTCGCTTCGATCATGGTCCACGGCGTGTCGGCAGCACCCTTGTCACGCCTGTATTCGCGCCGCCCCGGCGCTGCGCCGCGCAGCACCGCGTATCTGGATGAGCCGCATCATTGATTGGAAACGACGGACGCTGGAGCGATCGTTCCCTCGATGATCGAATCGATCATGTCTTCCAGGCTGCCGTGCTCGCTGTCGGCTTTGGCGAGAGGGTTCGGCGCAGGGTCAGTACCCCGCTTCGCGGGTGAGCAGATCGACGAGCGTCAAGGTGAACATGAACAGCAGCCAAAATCCCGCGCCAAGGGCGAAGAAGCGCATCAACGCGGAATGCTGGCCAAGCTGCATGAAGCCGAAGATCACCAGGCCCGCCTGGCCCGCGGCACCGAGCAAGGCCCAACGGGACCAACCCGGTAGTAGCCAGGCGACGAGCACGTTGACTGCCAGCAACAGCATCAGGCCGAGGTACGTCAGCAAGAGGTTGCGAACGGTCATGCCGGTCTCCCGAACAGATACAGCGCTGGGTAGAGCAGAATCCAGATGACATCGACGAGATGCCAGTAGAGGCCGACCATCTCCAGCGTAATCGCGCGCTCCGGCAGCTTCATGTGGCCAAGGTGAATACGCACGGCCATGCCAAGCGCCAGCACGACGGCAATCGACACATGCACGGCGTGCAGGCCCGTGGAGAACAGGTAGATCGCCATGTACAAGCGCGACGCCGGGTCCTTGAGCGGTGACTCGTTCGGCGAGCCGGGAAGCAACCCTTCGCTGTACTCCCAGGCATATTCGAAGCCCTTCAGACCCAGAAAGCCCAAACCCAGCAAAGCGGCTAGCACCAACCACCGCTGCACATGCTGGTGGTATTCCTGACGCGACGCCCTGACTACCAGGCTCATGCACAGGCTGGCGGTAAGCAGCAGCGCGCTGTTGAAGCCCGCCAGGACGAAATGCAAGTGATGCACCGCCTCCGCGACCGGCGCTGGATATTGCAGCCGGTAGTAACCGATCACCAGAAACAAGGCGCCGAACATCATGATTTCCGTGGCCAGGAACAGCCACATGCCCAGGTAGGTCGCCTCGCGCTGCTGCGAGGCAGTACTGAACTGCTCGGCGAGGTATCCCTTACGAACGGCCATGAGTCGCCTCGGGCGGATATTCGTAGGCTTCGAAATCGACGATCGGTGTTTCGACGAAATTGTGCGTCGGCGGCGGCGAGGATGTGCGCCACTCGAGCCCAGCGGCGTCCCAGGGATCATCATCGGCGACCGGCCCATAGCGCAGCGACCAGATCAGATAGAAGAACGGAAGAATGTAGGCCACTGCGAGAATCCCCGCGCCGGCAGAGGACAACACGTGGAGGAACTGAAAATCCTCGCCGTAGCTGTGGTAGCGCCGCGGCATGCCCAGGTAACCGAGCAGGAATTGCGGGAAGAAGGTCAGGTTGAACCCGAGGAAGATCATCACCGCGGCGATCTTGCCCCACAGCTGCGAATACATCCGCCCGGTCATCTTCGGCCACCAGAAATGCAGCGCGCCGAAGAAGCCCGCCACTGCAGCGCCGACCATGATGTAGTGGAAGTGCGCGACCACGAAATAGGTGTCGTGCACGTGCACGTCGGCCGCCAGCAGCGCCAGGAACAGGCCCGTCACGCCGCCTACCACGAACAGACCGATGAAGGTCACCGCATAAAGGAACGGCGCATTGATGGTCAGGTTGCTTTTGTAAAGCGTCGCAGTCCAGTTGTAGACCTTGATCGCCGAAGGAATGGCGACCAGAAAGCTGAGCAGTGAAAACACCATGCTCGCGTACATCGACTGGCCCGCGACGAACATATGGTGCCCCCAGACCATGAAGCCGATCACCGCGATCGCCAGGCTCGAATAGGCGACGAAGCTGTAGCCGAAGATGCGCTTGTGCGCGGCGGCAGTGACCAGCTCACTCATCACGCCCATGGCCGGCAGGATCATGATGTACACCGCCGGGTGGCTGTAGAACCAGAACAGGTGCTGAAACAGCAACGGATCGCCACCCAACGCCGGGTCGAACACACCGATGTGGAACAGATGCTCGGCGGCAACGAGGATCAGCGTGATCGCCAGCACCGGCGTAGCCAGCACCAGAATCACCGAGGTGGCGTACAGCGACCAGCAGAACAGCGGCATGCGAAACCAGGTCATGCCCGGTGCACGCAGGGTGTGGATAGTGACGATGATGTTCAGCCCCGTGAGGATCGAGGAGAACCCGGTGATGAACACCCCGAGGATCACCGCCACTACGTGGCCGTTGCTGAACATCGTCGACAGCGGTGTATAGAACGTCCACCCGGTATCCACCCCGCCGGCCAGCAGCGCAAAGATCGTAAACGCCCCGCCGCCCACCAGCAGATACCAGCTGAAGAGGTTCAGTTTGGGAAAGGCCATGTCCTTCGCGCCGATCATGATCGGAATGAGGAAATTGCCGAACACCGCCGGGATCGACGGGATCAGGAAGAACCACACCATCACCACGCCATGCAGGGTGAAGGCGCGGTTGTAGCCATCGGCGGTCAGCAGGTCGCCTTCGGGCGTGATCAGCTCGATGCGGATTGCACTGGCAGCCAGCCCACCAAGAAAGAAAAACGCTGTGACGGCGATCAGGTACATGATCCCGATGCGCTTGTGATCGGTGGTCATGAACCAGGTGCGCAGCCCATGCTCGTCGGCCAGATAGCTGGGGCGCTGATTTGCGGCGGTATTCTTTTCGCTCAACGGGTGTAACTCCTTTGCCGAGGCGAGCCAGGTGCGGGTGGTGTCGGTTCAAGGCGGGTCGGAGCCATCTTCCCCTCCTTCGCCGATATGCCCGAGGGACTTGATATAAGCCGTCAGGCGCAGCACTGCTTCTTCATCCAATACGTTGTCGAAGCTCGGCATGATCGGCTCGAAGCCGGCCACGATGTGCTTGTTGGGCAACAGGATGCTGTCGCGGATATAACCGTCGTCCGCCAGTACCGAGTCGCCGTTCTCCAGCGCGACCCGTCGGCCATAGAGGCCGTTCAGATTGGGTGCGTGGGCAACGTTGGCCTCGCCGTGACAACCGCTGCAACCGAACTGCCGGAACAGTGCGCCGCCCTGGTCGGCCAGGCTTTCGGACGTGCCGGCCTGCTCCAGCCATGCCGCGTATTCCTGCGCGGGCAGAATCACCAGGTCCGCGAGCATGCGCGAATGGTCGGTGCCGCAGTATTCGGCGCAGTACGCCTGGTAGCGCCCCGTCTTGGTGGCCTTGAACCAGAGCTGGGTGTAGCGCCCCGGCAGCAGGTCCTGCTTTACCCGTAGCGCCGGGAAGTAAAGGCTGTGAATGACGTCCTGAGAGATCATGTTGAGCTTGATTGGCTGATCAACCGGAACGTGCAGCGTATTGATCTCGCGCTGCCCGCCGGGATGCTGGAATTTCCACATCCATTGCTTGCCCACGACCTGGATTTCCATCGCATCCGCCGGAGGGGTCCGCACTTCGTAGTAAAGCCTGGCCGACACCAGGTAGATGGCCATCGCGCCAACGAAGGGCAACGCGATCCACGTCATCTCGACCTTCATGCTGCCGCGCGGGCGATGGTCGCGTGGCACCTTTGTGCCCTGGCGATAGCGAAACGCGAAAAGCACCAGCAGCACGAACACCGGCACCACGAAGAACATCATCATTCCGGTGAAGGCGAAGACCAGCCAGTCGACATTGCTCGCATAGCGCGAGGCCGTTTCGGGCCAGAAACGGATGAATGTCTCGTTCACGCGTCACCCTCCCGCTTGCGCCGCTCACGCCAAAGGGTGAAACCGATGAAGCCGCCCAGCGCCAGAGTGGTGCCGATGCCGCCGACCTGCAGCGCGCCGATTACCAGATTGTCGTAGCCGCCGGTACGCGGGTTGTAGTGGTAACAGAGCAGCAGCAGCTGGTCGCCCAGCGATCCGACCTTGCCCTCACCGGCGTCCGTCAGGGCCAAACGCATGTCGTCGGGTTGATAACCGAGGCCGTAGAGCCAGCGCACCAGCTTGCCGTCCGGGCTGAGCGTGGCGATGGCCGAAGCGTGGGCAAACTCACCGATCTCCGGATCCCAGCTGTAGGCGAAGCCTACCGCCTCGGCCAACGCACGTCCGGCGGCCGGATGAGCGGGGTTCGGCTCTGGTTGGGACGCCGGGGCGACCTCGCTGAGGAAATGGACATGAGGCGAATCCACCAGCTGCGGCCAGCGTTTTCGCAATTTGGCGCGCTCAGCCTCGGCATCAGCCGGGGTTTCGCGCGGGTCGATACTGAAAGCGATCACCTCATAGTCCTTGCCCAGCTCGAACGAAAGCGCCGAGAGGAGATTGAACAGGCTCGCCAGTTGCGCTCCGCACACATTCGGGCAGCGGTAGTAGACCGGCGCGAGAATCACCGGACGCTGGCCGAGCAGGTCCCCTAGCACGACGCGGTCGCCGCTCGCGTCGACGAAGCGCAGCCCGAGCGGGACCTGGGCACCGGGCTTTTGCTCAATGCCAGCCGCGGCAAAGGGGTCGAAAGGCGCCTCGGCCATGACGGGCGCAGCAGTGGACAGTGCCGCACACACCAACAACAGGGCAGCGATGAGGCGTACCGGGGCGAGCCTGCGTTGCATCACGGCGTTGCCCTCTCTCTAGCCTGCTGCTCCCGTGGCGGGACGGTTTCGCCTGCGTCAGGCTCCGCCTGTGAAGGCCACCCGTGCTGCGCCAGCAGCACGATGGCGCGATCGACTGGAATCCTTGCGAACCCGGCATCGCGATCGGCCCAGCCGTAGTGTTCGATCAACGCTCTCCCCGCCGCGGCGACGTGGTTACCACCGGCCCGCGGATCGCTTTCCAGCCGCGGTTCCGGCGGTTCCTCGGTTCGCCGCTCGAGTGCGGTAACCGGTTTGTCCGGCTGCAGGTCGTACCACCAAAGCAGGCCCGCCACGCCCAGGCCGGCCACCAGTAAGGTCGCGAAGATGCCGAAGCCAATCATCAGCAGCACCCTGACGTTGGCGTCGTGATGCTCGAAGCCGTCTTCTTTCGAAGCCGGATCAACCGGCACGCTCATCGAAACCTCCTCGGCAACAAGGCCAGCGCCAGCAGGCCGGCCCCCGCCACCCAGGCGGCGACCAACGCTAGCACCAGCGGTAGCAGCTGTAGCGCGTTCAAACCCGGCAGGCTCAACCAGGCACCCTCTATCAGCCCCATCACCAGCGTGGCCGCTGCAAGGGCGGTCAGAACGCGGCGCCGCTGCGAAAATGGCCAGAGCAACAGCATGAACACCAACGATTGGCCGGCGCCGAGCAGCCACGTCAGCCACAACCCGACGCCCTCGCCGCGATGCTGATACCAGCGGATTTCCTCTGGGAAATTGCCGTACCAGATCACCAGGTATTGCATGAAATGCAGATAGAGCCAGGCCAAGGCCGCGGCGGCCAACATTCCGCGCAGCACGCCCGGCCTGTCGCGGTTCGAACTATCACGGTCCGACCTATCGCGGCCCGACCTACCGTCACCCAGGCGGTCGCTGCCCAGCCCCAGCGCCAGCAGGCAACAGAACGCCACACCGCTAAGCATCAGCCGGCCGAACCAGACCAGGCCGAAGAGGCTGGATTTGAAATGCGGGTCGAGCGACATCGCCCAATCCACCGAGGCCAATGTTGTGCTCAGCACAAGGGCGATCAGGCCGAGGCCAGCCCCGGCAGGGTTTCGTACACTCAGCGGCAATACCCATCGGGCCAAGGCCCACCACAGCGCCAGGTAGACCGCGCCGCGCACCGCGAAGCTCGGCCAGGCAAGCCAGAAACCGCGAAAGCCGCCCTCCTCCTGCCCAACCCACTCATAGAGCACGCCAGCACCCGCCAGCACCGGCAGAGCGATGAGCGCCAGCATGGGCATGGCGCCCGCCGTGAATACCGACCACATCCATAATTGGTCCCGTGCATTGCCACTGACCATCGCCACGCTTAGGCCAAGACACAGGCCACCCAGCGGAATGCCGGCCATGCCCAGCAAGCTGGCCAGGCTTGCCGCCACCGTTTCCCGGCTGGCCAACAGCAGACACCCCAACCATACGAGCGCACCCAGCGCGGCGGCGACCGCTGCCAGTCTTCGCGCGCTCACGGCAGTTGCTCCAGTGTGTTGCGATCGATCTCGGGCAGGCTATCCAGCGGTGCTCGACGGCTGAACTGCAGCGCGCGGATATAACCGACGATGGCCCAACGATCAGCTGGCTGTACGCGCGCCGCGTAGCTGTACATCTGGCCGTAGCCGTGCGCGATCACATCCATGAAATGCCGGTCCGGTGCGTTCACCAGCCTGGGCACCGTCAAGTCCGGCGGCTGCGGAAAGCCGCGCGCGACCACAGTGCCTTGGCCGTCCCCGGCGAGCCCATGGCACGGCGAGCAGTAGATGTCGAAACGCTCGCGGCCGCGCTGCATGAGTTGCACGGTCAAGGCCGGGCGTTCGACCAGTACGGACGCTCGCGCCAGATCACCCCGCGCCACGGTTCCCGCAGGCGGGACCTGATTGACCTTTCCGTCTGGGAAAAAGATGCTGGCCTCTTGTGCATCTGCACGGGGCTGTTTGGCCATGTCGTCACAGCCGACCAGGCTGAGCAGCAGCGCCCAGAGCAGAAGGCAGCGAATCATGCGGGCACCTCGGTGACCGACACCGCGCGATCGGCCAGCCAGAGCGCCGTGCCGGTACGGTCGTACAGCGGGTCGTCGGCGCGAATGCACAGCAAGAAACGATCATCGGTGGCGCGCTCGAACGCGCGCGCATCATGCAGTGGGTGCCAGAGCAACGGCAGCCGGCATAGCCAGAGCAGGCCGAACACCGCAAATAGCGTGGCAAAGCCCACCATCAGCAAAAAAGTGACGACGCTGAAGCTCTGCAGTGCGATCAGTGGTCGCCCACCGACCTCCAACGGGTAGCTGAGGTTGGCATACACCTGCATGCCCAGCCCGATGGCGATACCGACCAATGCCCCGACGATGCCCAACAGGTACGCGCGGTTACTGCGGTGCTCCAGCATCTGCTCGATGCCTTCGACGGGGAACGGGCTGTAGGCTTCGATCCGCCGATAGCCCGCAGCACGGGCGGCGCGCGCGGCGTCGAGCATTGCCTCGGGACTGGTGAAGTCGGCCAACATGCCGTAGTGCCGTTCACTCATCGTCGCCTCCACGGTGGCGATGTAGCACTTCCTTGAGCTCGAACGTGGAGATCATCGGGAGGAACCGCATGAACAGCGAGAACGGCACAAGAAACAGGCCGAAGGTACCGATGAACAGTGCCCAGTCCCAGAACGAGGGGCTGTACTCATGCCAGCTGGAGACGAGGTAGTCCCGTGTCGGTGGCTGGATGATCAGCATGTAGCGCTCGCACCACATGCCGACCAGCACACCGAACGAAATCAACAGCATGGCCCGACCATTACGGCGCACCGCCGGCCACCAGAGCGCTTGCGTCACCACCAGATTCAGCACTATCGCGGTCCAGAAGCTCCAGGCGGTCGGCCCCGCGATTCGGTTCATGGTCACCAGGATCTCGTGCTCCTTTCCCGAATAGAACGCGATGAAAGGCTCGACGAAATAGCCGTAGCTGGTCATCCAGCTGGTGGCTAGAAGCAGCAGCCCGAGCATGTCCAGGTGGCTGTCGGTAATCAGCTCATGCCAACCGAAGAATCGCCTAAGCCCGAGCGCAATCACGATCACCATGGCGAAACCGGAAAACACCGCACCGGCGACGAAGTAAGGCGGGAATACGGTCGAGTGCCACCCCGTTTCCGGTGCAAGATCGAGCAGGAACGAGTAGCCACTGGACACCGAGAACACCAGCGGGACCGCCAGCAACGCAATGAACCGATAGGTGCGGCGCCAGTGGCTCCAATGCGAGGACGCACCACGCCAGCCGAGCGCAAGCAGCCCATAGAAGAATTGGTAGTGCCGCTTGGTCGCGCGGTCTCGTGCGGAGGCAAAGTCAGGAATTGAGCCTACGTAGAGAAACAGTACCGAGACAGCGAGATAGCCCAGCACGGCGAAGAAGTCCCAGGCCGTAGGGCTCTTGAACTGCGGCCACAGCTCCATGGTGTTGGGGTATGGCGCTGTCCAGTAGAACAGCCAGGGCCGCCCGAGATGCAGGATCGGATAAATGCCAGCGCACACCACCGCCATGAGCGTCATCAACTCGGCGAGGCGGTTGAGCGAGTTTCGCCATGGGCGGTTGAGCAGCAACAGCAAGGCAGAAATAAAGGTGCCTGCGTGGCCGATACCAAGCCACCACATGTAGTTGAGGATGGCGAACCCCCAGTTCACCGGAATGTTGTTGCCCCAGACGCCTACACCCCGCCAGAGCACAACAGCTGACGCGGCGACGAAAAGACCCAGCAACAGGCAGCTAACAGTGAATAGCATCCACCAAGCCCGCCGGTAACGATCGAATCCGGTCGGCACATCGAGCACCCGCTCGGATACCGCGCCCAGCGGCATCCCGGCCGGCAAGAAGTGCGGCCGCTCAGCCATCGCGCTCACCCCTGGCCGATTGCACCTGCAAGGGCTCTGCATCGCCGGGTAATGCCGCCGGCTCCTCAACCAGCCCCAGATAGGTCGTTTTCGGGCGTGTATTCAGCTCTTCGAGCAATGCGTAATGGCGCCGGGTATGGCGCTCGCGGTTAACCGCTGCCTGGGGATCTTCAAGGTTGCCGAACACGATCGCTTGCGTTGGGCAGGTCTGCTGGCAGGCCGTCTTGACCTCGCCATCCCGGATGTCACGGTCTTCGATACGGGCGGTGATTCGCGCTTCGCTGATGCGCTGCACGCAGTAGGTGCACTTTTCCATGACCCCGCGCGAACGCACCGTGACGTTGGGATTGCGCTGGTGCTGGATCGAGGGCGGATCATCTTCGGTGAGATCGAACCAGTTGAAGCGACGCACCTTGTACGGGCAGTACGACGAGCAGGTGCGCGTGCCAATGCAGCGGTTGTACACCTGCTCGTTCAGCCCATCCGGTCCATGAACCGTTGCATTCACGGGACACCCCACTTCGCACGGAGCCTGATCACAGTGCATGCAGGGCACTGGCTGAAACGCGGATGTCGGCTCTCTGGGATCGCCGCCGTAGTAATGGTCGACGCGCAACCAATGCATGCCGCGCCCCATCTCGACTTGCTCCTTGCCGACTACGGGGATGTTGTTCTCCGCCTGGCATGCGACCACACAGGCATTGCAGCCAATGCACTGGTCCAGATCGATGACCATGCCCCAGGCGGTATCGCCCCGCTTTGGTGGCGGATACAGCGTGACCGGCTCGGCTTTGGGGGCAACCTCTTCGAAGGCTGCTGCTCTTGGATGGCTGCGGATCAGCTCCTTGCCATGCAGCAGATGATGCGGCTGGGTTGATGCCAGGCGAGTGTGGCTTTCCAACCGGGTCAGCTTTGCACCATAACGCGACCAGGGCTCTGCCGCCTTGCGAAGCGGCGTCAAGTCATACCCCAGCCCGTCACCGACGCGCCCAGCCCGGTCGCGCCCGTAGCCACCAAACAGGCTCAGCGTGTTATCAGCCTGGCCCGGCATGATCCAGGCCGGGCCTTCGACCAGGTGTTGGCCAAGCGTGACATGCACGCGATCTCCGCTTGCAATGCCCTCCCGCTCGGCCAGTGTGGGCGAGAGGCCAATGACGTTATCCCAAGTGAGCTTGCTGATTGGCTTGGGCAGCTCCTGCAGCCAGCCGAGATTGGCGAAGCGGCCGTCCCACACGCTCGGGTCTGGCCTGAACAGCAGACTCAGCCCACCGCCAGCCGGCTCTTCGTCCCATTCTGGAAGGCGCGCCCTGGCTTCGACGGGCGCAAATGCGCTGCCCTGGATGAAGCCGAGCTCGAGGGCCTTGCGCCAGGCATCGTCATCGAGCGCTGACCAGGTCTGACGAACCAATGCGCGAGCATCCGGCGACAGCTCACCCATCATCAGCGCCACCACCTCAGCCAGTGTGCGGCTGCTATAGAACGGCCGCACCAGAGGCTGGATCAGGCAGACGCTTCCATCCGCCGCCCGGCTGTCATACCAACCGTCCAAGGCGTGCGTCAGCGGCAGGTGCCAATGGCTGTGTGCTGCCGTTTCGTCGTAATAGAGGCCGGCGTGAATGCGCAGCGGCACTCGGCTCATGGCGTCCGTGAACGCAAGGTCGCCGGGTGCGGTATGCGCCGGATTGCAGTCAAGCATCAGCAGCGTCTCGACGTCCCCGGCCTGCATGGCGGCGACCAGCTCGGTTAGGTCGGACAGACGCTCGCTGCCGACTTCAAGCCAGGTGACAGGCTCGCTGTAGCTCAGCGTCTTGCCGATATTGCCGAGCGTTTGGTTGATCCAGTGAACAGCCGCCTGAACATCCAGCGGCGCGTATTCGCCAGCAGTAACCAGGCACCGCCCCCGACGCGCTTGCAACTGCCCAGCGAGCTCGTCGACCCATTGTCTAATGTCGTCTGGCAGCGTTGGTGCCGCACCACCGCCCAGAGCCGCCACCAATCCCCGGACATAAGCATGCAGTTCAGCAGGTTCGACGCGCCGCCGGTTGGCTGCCTTGGCGCCGGTGACGGTAGACAAGGACTCAACGACGACCAGTCGCGCCTCGCCCTCACCGTCCGCGGCGCGACGTTTGCGAGCGCCCCAGGCCATTGCCTGCGAGAGCTCTCGCGGCCCCGAGCCAAGCCAGTCGTGCTCGAAGCTCACGACCCACTCCGCGCGATCGAAATGGTAGTGCGTTTCAAGCGCCCGGCCTGTAGCCCGCTCGGCGGCCATATAGGCGTCACCCTCCCAGGGCTCGAAACGATAGAGCTTCGCCTGCGGCCAGCGCTCGCGCATCACGGCGAATTGGCGATGTAGCGTCGGTGAACTATTGGCACCCAATAGCACATGCAGACCGCGCCCCTGAGCGGCATCGGCACGCGTCGCCTGCTCGATGGCCGTGCGCTGGAATGCGTTCCAGGTACTGCTATGCCCTTCATGTTTAGGCGCCTGCGAACGGTCAGGATCGTAGAGCTGAAGAATCGCCGCCTGGGTAAACGCCGTCGCAGCGCCCTGGCTGACGGGATGATCCGGGTTGCCCTCGAGCTTGGTTGGCCGGCCGACGTGCGTCCGGCCTAGCACTGGCTGCGCATAGCCGGCAAATGGCACCGCGCTGGCGAACCAACGGGCTTGCCCGGCAATGATGTGCTCGGGCTGCTTCACATAAGTCACGCCTTGCTCCGGTTCCTGCCCGCAACCGGCCAACCCGGCCAGCGCCATGGAGGCCCCCATGAGTTGCAGGAACCGCCGTCGGTCCATTTCTGGCGCGATGCCTGGAAATTCGGCTTCCACGAATGCGGCGAACTCCGGCTCGTCCGCCAATTGCTCGAGGCTGCGCCAGTAGCGTGGGCCGTGCTGGCTTTCGAGGCGCTGGCGGATGGCGGCGTAGTCGAGCGGCATACGATCCATGGGCTACCTATGACAGACGTAGCAGTGAGTCAGGTTCTGGGTATCGATGTGGTGCTCCTTGATCAGTTGCTCACCGACGGCGCGACGATTGAGCTTGGTGGTCCAGCCCATGGTGGTCACCGCATCACGCGGACGCAGCCGTGGCGCTGGGTCCTGATGGCAGTCGAGGCACCAACTCATCGAAAAGGACTCGGCGCGATACATAAGCGGCATGGTGTCCACCTGGCCATGGCAGGTTTCGCAACCCACCCCTGCGTTGACGTGGACGTTGTGACGGAAATAGACGTAATCCGGCAGCTCAGTAACGCGGTTCCAGCGCAGCGGTTTACCCTCAACCAGACTCTGGCGGACAGGTGCGAGCATGTCGGCGCCCGTCCAGATCTGCGAATGGCAGGTCATGCAGGTATCGGTCGGCGGCAGCCCGGCGACAGCGCTCGCCTCGACGCTGTCGTGGCAATAGCGGCAGTCGATCTTGAGCGCCCCGGCGTGGTGTTCATGGCTGAAGGGCACCGGTTGGCGCACCACCCAACCCTTGCCGCTGTTGTAATCCGAACGATCCAACACCATGAGCGTCACGAGCAGACAAGCCATCCCACCAAACAAGATGAGCAAGGCCAAGCGCAGCCACATGTCAGCCGAACGGGGGAAAATCTGAGCCATGCCCTTCGTCGTGTTTTTGTATCTGTCTGTTTCGGCCCCATTCGTCACGATGAGTTCAGCGAAACAAGCGAAACACCTCGTACGAATGCATTGTCTGGGCGAAATTAGTCATCCACAAAAGGCGAAATGCCAGAGGGCACCGTTATTAACAGGCATCAATGTAATCAAGGGCAATCGATTAATATTGGCAATTAATCAATGAACTATTTACACGCATAAAAAAGCGAGACCCGAATCATCAGGCCCCGCTTTATATATCGCAAGTGATTAGCTATATAGCATCACCTCTTACGAATTGCGGCCACCGCCGTGGCTATTCTCGCCACCCTTGCGACCGGCTTCCGATGCTTTTTCGCGATCGTTAGCGAAGTTCCCGCCACTGTTCTGGCCGCCTTTCTGGCCGGCTTCGGAAGCGCGCTGCGGATCATTGGCAAAGTTGCCACCGCTGTTCTGGCCGCCTTTTTGGCCTGCTTCGGATGCGCGTTGCGGATCGTTGGCAAAGTTGCCGCCGCTGTTGTGACCGCCCTTTTGTCCTGCTTCGGAGGCCTTCTCGCGGTCGTTTGCAAAGTTACCCGGATTTCCGCTCTTATCATTCGACATGAGATTACTCCAGTTACTTGATGGTACTTAAAAGATGCGACGCTTGGTGCAGCCGCCTCACTATGTCCGAAAGCAGATACCGCCCGAGAGTTCGAACTTTCCTTCAATCGGTCGATGAACGGATCATGGCCATTTTGATATCAAGACCGTTTATAGATAGTTGCATTTAAATAGCAACGAAACGCCAAGCACGGCGATGACGCCGCTTGCCGAAAAATCGCTTGTGAAAGAAACGCAGCGGTTGCGACTTAACCGAAACCGCGACGCCCATGACCGTTCATCCGGCGCCTGGATATGTCAACAGGCTGTAACGAGAGGCAGCCATTCTCGAACTCAGGAAAGCCACGACGGCTGGCGCAAGGACGCGGCTCCATCATGACGAACGTCACTCGACCGAGCACTGGAGGCCCCGCATGAGCAGCAAGACCCTGGAAAATCTGGTCCGCCAATCGGATAACAGCTTCAAAGCGCCATTGGAACTGTGGAAGCAGCGTGACCACCGGAGCTACCGGCCCAGCGCAGCGGCCCTTGCTCGTCGCGCCTCGCTGGATGCGGCTCTCTCGAACACGGTGCGCGCCTAGCGCACCGCCCGCTTCACGCGCCCTGCCCTTCGGTCTTGCGCTCCTGCCGCAGCAAGGCCCAGACGATCGACAACCCCACCACGGCCATCGCCCCGGCACCTAGGAAAATGCTCTGCATGCCAATGTAGGTCGCCAGCGCACCCATGATCGCACCTGATAAGCCAAGGGCCAGATCGAAGAACATCGCGAATACGCTCAGCCCGGAGCTGCGGTTCGCCACCCCGACGCGTGACACCACACCCACACCCAGCGCCGGGTAAAGCAGCGACAGCCCGCAACCGGTCAATGCCGAGCCCGCCAGTGCAAGGCTGGGCGCCTCGGCGAGCCAGAGCATGACGAGCCCGAAGATCTCGATCACCAGGCAGGCCACGGCCACTGTGTAGCCGCCTACTCGATTGATCAGGTTGGGGAACAGCAAGCGCGTGCCGATAAAGGCGAAGGCAAAGGCCGTCAGGCACCACGCGGCGCCGTCCCACCCTCGCATGTCGTAGTACAACGCGATAAAGGCAGTAAGCGTGCCGTAGCCGATCGTCGCCAGTGCCAGGCTGATGCCTGGCGGTGCGACCTTCCACAGAACCTTGCCGAACGGCAAGCGCGCGCCCGGGTTGAGCGGTGCGTCGCCGCGTCGCCAGGCCAGCGCCAGGCCAGTAGTCGCGAGCACCATGGTTGCCACGCCTAGGCTCCACAGCCCCAGAGACTGTTGCAGATAGACGCCCAGCGGCGCGCCAATGCCAACCCCGCCATACGCCGCGATGCCGTTCCAGGAAATCATCCGTGCCGTGCTCTGCGGTCCGAGGCGGGAGATACCCCAGCTGATCGCTGAAATACCGATCAGGCTCTGGGTAAAGCCCAGGATCAATCGGCTCGCTAGCAACACGCCGATGCTTGCCATGGGCCAGTCAGCCAGCTGCGCCGAAACCAGCAACAGCGCGCCGCTGACCAGTCCGGATGCCATGCCGATCAGCACGGTCTGCTTTGCGCCGCGCTCGTCCGCCAGGCGCCCGGCCAGGGGGCGACATAGCAGCGTGGTGAGATATTGCGCGCCGATGACGATACCGGCGATGGCTGTGCTGAAGCCCAGCGTTTCATGCACGTAGCCGGGTAGCGACGCCAGCGGAATACCAATGGATATGAAGGAAATGAAGTTGAACACGACCAGCGAAAGGATGAAAAAGGTGTCGTTGGCAGCAGGTTCTTTCGCAGCGGGCATGAGTGCGCCTGTCATTGAGGAAACGGGATGGTGGTCGCCAAGGCCGGTGGCGCGCTTAGGACTATGACCTACGAGCGAACCGGTAAATCCCTGCGCATGGCGAACTCATCATACAACTGACTTACAAGTCTGTGGTCACACCTGACGCGGCGCGACGTTCGGCGCGGGACGACGCCACTTGGGCAAGCCGATCAGCACGACGGCGCTGAGGATGACCATCATCGCTATCCATTCGACCGGGCCGATACGCTCACCGGCGAAGCTGATACCCAGCAGCACAGCCACTACTGGGTTGACGTAGGCATAGCTGGTCGCCGCGGCCGGCCGGACGTGCTTGAGCAGGTAGAGATAAGCACTGAACGCAACGATGGAGCCGAGCAGCGTCAGATAAGCCAGGGCCGCCCAGCCAGACGGCGTAGGCATCTGCTCGAGACGCTCGCCGCTCAGCGCGCTGCCGATCAGCAGCACCGCGCCACCGGCAAGCATCTGCGCCGCGCTGGCCATGGCGCCGCCGGGCAGATCGAGCTGGCGGCTCCACATCGAACCGAGCGCCCAGCTCGCGGCGGCCAGCAGCACTATCACGGCACCGGCCGGGCTCGCCTGCAGGTTATGACCGAGGTTGAGCAGCCCGATCCCCGTAAGGCCGAGCACGATGCCGCCCCACTCCAGCCCGGTTGTCTTCTGACCCCAGATCAAGCCGAACAGAAGCGCGAACAGCGGCACGGTGGCGATCGCCAGCGCAGCCACGGCCGAGGCCACACCGTAGTGTTCCGCAACTGTCACACCGCCATTCCCACAACTCAGCAGCAGCACACCGACAAGCGTGCAAGACCGCCATTGGCGCGCGCTCGGTACCGGCACACCGCGCCACCGCAACCAGGCGAACATTAGGCTACCGGCAATGACGAACCGCAGCCCAGCGAGCAGCATCGGCGGCCAGGACTCGACCCCGATGCGGATGACGAAATAGGTTGAGCCCCAGATGAGGTAGAGCGCAGCGAAGGCACCCACCAACAGCAACGGAAAAGGACGTGATGGCATGCGGGGCGCCCGGCGAGAGAGGGTTGGCCCTTCATTCTAGGCACTGGCCGCTGGCGCCGCTAAGCACAGTCGGCCATTCGTTTACCGGTGCAGTTAGGGCTATCGGAGCGATCAGCCCAGGCCGAACGGATCGTCAACGCTCGGACTCGGTTCAGTAAACCAGCGCGGGCCGCTCGCGCTCATGTAGAAGTGATCCTCCAGCCGGATGCCGAACTCGCCCGGCACGCAGATCATGGGTTCATTACTGAAGCACATGCCGACATCGAGCGGTGTGTAGTCCCCACGCACCAGATACGGCCCTTCATGAATGTCGAGGCCGATGCCGTGACCGGTCCGGTGAGGCAAGCCAGGCAGCGTGTAGCCCGGCCCAAGGCCGCAGGCTTCAAGCGAACTGCGCGCCGCTTCGTCCACCTGCTCGCACGGCACGCCCAACTGGGCCGCTGCAAACGCGGCAAGCTGCGCCTCCTGCTCGAAACCCCAGAGGGTTCGCTGACGCTCGCTGGGCTTGCCGAACACATAGCTGCGGGTGATATCCGACAGGTAGCTGTGCACCCGGCAACCGGTGTCGATGAGCACCATATCGCCCTGCTTCAGGCGTTGCGGGTAACTGACCCCATGCGGAAACGCACTGGCCTCGCCAAACAGCACGATGCAGAACACCGAACCCGTCGCGCCCACCGCTCGGTGCGCACGCTGGATGAAATCCGCAACCTCGACGGTACTGATGCCCTCGTGGAGGATGCTCGCGGCGGCCTTCTGGACTTCCAGCGTCATCAGCTTGGCCCGCTGCATCAGCGCGATCTCCTGCGGCGACTTACGCTGGCGGCAATAACCGCTGACCGCAGCGGCATCGACAAAGGCATAGCCCGGGTCGAGCTGGCGCAGGCCGTCGAACATGAAGAACGGAAGCGACGGGCAGATGCCGATCCTTGGTCGGGCATGGACGTTCGGCTTGATTCCCATGCTCGCCAGCCTGTCGAAGACCAGGCGGTACGGGCTTTCATGTTCTTGCCAACCGCGAACCGGGCCGTCTACGACCATGAAGTCGCGGATGGTGCCCTCCTCGAACGCCGGTGCGATGTATTCCAGCGCACCATCGGCGGGCAGCAACGCACCAACCAGGCGCTCGCTCGGGCTCCAGCGCACCCCGCTGAAATACTCGAGATTGCTCCCTGCGCCGATGAAAATGGCGTCGATGCCAAGTTCACACATGCGTGCCTGTGCGCGCTCGATCCGCGCCTGGTATTCGCTCAACCCAATCGGCTCGACGCCCTCGAGCATGTTCCGCAGCCGTGCGAGTGCTTGCTCGGGTGTACTGCCGCCAACGCCGATCGTCATGCCGTTCTCCTGGTAGCTGTAAGGAAGTGGCAAGATTTAAGTACAGCTTAAATTTTCACGCAAAGCTTTTTTAAGCATGACTTCATCCGCAGGCCTAACGGCTGGTCTAGTAGCGTTGCGCTGGCCGTATACTGGCCACACTCCAGCATGAGCGAATCCCATGACAGACAATCGCATCGGCGAGCGCTTGCGGCGCTACAGGCGTGCCGCCAACAAGACTTTGAACCAGGTGGCTAAAGAGGCGGGCCTCACCGCAAGCTTTCTCTCCCAGGCTGAGCGCAACCTGACCGGCGTGTCGATCTCGTCGCTGGCGAACATCGCTAAATCCCTTGGCGTCCCGTTGAACGCCTTGTTCGACCAACCCATGCAAGCCCAGCCCGATTCGCACCAGGGTGAGCGGGTCCGCTACACGATCGAAGGCCAGCCGCTTGCTTACGAACGCCTGTCTACGAGCTTTCCCGGCAACTTGCTGAACGCTGTAAAAGTCAGCATGCCGGTCGGCTACCAGTCGGAGCTGATCGCTCATGAGGGATCGGAATTCGCCTATGTGCTGAGCGGCCGCATCGTCTACACGGTTGACGGTCGCAGCTACCCCCTCGCCATCGGCGACTCGATTCATTTCGATGCAGGCAAACCGCACTATCTCGCGAACGTTGGTGACCAGCCTGCGGAAGTGCTGACCGTCACTACCATGGGTCTGTTCGACGATCTGGTTACTCGCTGATCAGACCTGGCACCCGCTTTGCTTCGACAAACACGTTGAGCTGCGTCTCGCAAATTCAGCCCTGCTTAATTTCGATTGACCCAGTTTTCAGCATGACTTAATTTCGGGGCAGGCTTGGCTGCGTACCTAAGGTGAAGCAGCCGCCACGGGACGATCAAGCGCCGCACGGGGAAACACCGTTGCGAGCGGCATGCAGTGACGCCCTGGGGTCCACAAGACCAACCCTCGATGAACATAAAAAAGAATGAGGTTTGCATGCGAAACAACACGTCCATCCGGGCCCTGCTCGCCGCGGGTCTGCTCGTCGCTTCTCCCTTGGGCTTCGCCGCCAGCAACCTGGTCTACTGCTCAGAGGGCAGCCCAGCTGGCTTCGACCCGGGTCAGTACACCACTGGAACGGATTTCGACGCGGCTTCCGAAACCGTGTTCAATCGCCTCGCCCAGTTCGAACGCGGCGGCACCCGCGCGCTGCCGGCGCTTGCCACCAAATGGGATGTCAGCGAAGACGGCCTGACCTACACCTTCCATCTGCGCCCCGGCGTTAAATTCCACGCCACGGACTATTTCAAGCCAACCCGCGAATTCAACGCTGACGATGTGGTCTTCACCTTCGAGCGCATGCTCGACAAGGATCATCCCTTCCGCAAGGCATACCCCAGCGAGTTCCCCTACTTCACCGACATGGGGATGGACAAGAACATTGCCCGCATCGAAAAAGTCGACGACCTGACCGTACGCTTCGTACTCAACCATGTCGACGCAGCCTTCATTCAGAATCTGGCGATGAACTTCGCTGCGATTCATTCGGCTGAGTACGCCGACCAGTTGCTCGCCGAGGGCAAGGCCGAGCAGATCAACCAGAAGCCCATCGGTACCGGCCCGTTCGTATTCGGGCGCTACCAGAAGGACGCGCAGATTCGCTTCAAGGGCAACAAGGACTACTGGAAACCGGAGGACGTGAAGATCGACAACCTGATCTTCGCCATCACCACCGACGCTTCAGTCCGCGCGCAGAAGCTACGTGCCGGTGAATGCCAGATCACCCTCAACCCGCGCCCTGCCGACCTCGAGGCGCTGAAAAAAGACCCCAACCTCGCCGTGCCCAGCCAGCCGGGTTTCAACCTCGGCTACATCGCTTATAACGTCGAGCACGCGCCGCTCGACAAGCTAGAGGTGCGCCAGGCGCTGGACATGGCAGTAGACAAAAAGGCCATCATCGAGGCGGTGTACCAGGGCGCAGGCCAACTCGCGGTCAATGCAATGCCACCGACGCAGTGGTCCTACGACGAGAGCATCAAGGGCACCGAGTACAACCCGGAAAAGGCCCGTGAACTGCTCAAGCAGGCGGGTATAGCTGAAGGCACCGAGATCACCTTGTGGGCGATGCCGGTGCAGCGTCCCTATAACCCCAACGCCAAGCTGATGGCTGAAATGATTCAGTCCGATTGGGGCAAGGTCGGTATCAAGGCCCGCATTGTCAGCTACGAATGGGGTGAGTACATCAAGCGCGGCCACGCCGGCGAGCACGACGCCATGCTGATCGGCTGGACCGGCGACAACGGTGACCCTGACAACTGGCTCAACACCTTGTATGGCTGCGATGCCGTGGAGGGCAACAACTGGTCGAAATGGTGCGATGCCGAGTACGACCAGATCGTCAAACAGGCCAAGCGCATCACCGACCAAGGCGAGCGTACCGAGCTGTACCAGAAGGCTCAGGCGATCCTGCAGGAACAGCTGCCGATCACCCCGATCGCGCATTCCACCGTGTACCAGCCAATGCGCAAGAGCGTGAAGGGCTTCGAGATCAGCCCCTTCGGCCGCAACTCCTTCTATGGCGTGGAAAACCAGCGCTAGGTGACCGGGGCGGGCCCAGTGCCCGCCCCGGGCTATCAGCACCACCGGGACCCGCCACGGCTACGCATCCGCGAAGCCGTTCGACCAGGAGTACGCATTACCATGTTCAGCTTCATCGCGCGCCGTCTGGGCCTGTTGATCCCGACCTTTTTCGGCGTAACCCTGCTCACCTTCGCACTGATCCGCATGATCCCCGGCGACCCTGTCGAGGTGATGATGGGCGAACGCCGGGTCGACCCGGAAATGCACGCCCAGGCAATGGAGCGCCTCGGACTAAACAAACCACTCTACGCGCAGTACCTCGATTACATCGGCAACCTCGCGCAGGGCAACTTGGGCGAATCGTTGCGCACCCGCACCAGCGTCTGGAACGAGTTCACTACGTTGTTTCCCGCGACGCTCGAACTCGCACTGGCGGCTCTGCTCATCGCCGGCACTCTCGGTGTGCTGTTAGGCGTCGTTGCTGCCCTCAAGCGCGGCTCGCTGTTCGATCATGGCGTGATGGGACTTTCCCTGGTCGGCTATTCGATGCCAATTTTCTGGTGGGGGCTGATCCTCATTCTGTTCTTCTCGGTGAGCCTTGGCTGGACACCCGTTTCGGGGCGTATCGACCTGCTCTATGACGTGCCGCCCGTGACTGGCTTCATGCTTATCGACACGCTGCTCAGCGGTGAAGAAGGCGCATTCCTCGATGCCGTGCGCCACATGATCCTGCCTGCCATCGTACTGGCGACCATTCCGCTGGCCGTCATTGCCCGCATGACTCGCTCGGCCATGCTCGAAGTGCTCCGCGAGGATTACGTGCGGACCGCGCGCGCGAAAGGCCTGTCGCCGAATCGGGTGGTATTCGTCCATGGGCTGCGCAACGCGCTCATTCCGGTCCTTACCGTGTTCGGCCTACAGATCGGCACCCTGCTCGCCGGCGCCGTGCTGACCGAAACGATTTTCTCCTGGCCCGGGATCGGCAAGTGGCTGATCGAGTCCATCGGCGCGAGGGATTACCCGGTGGTGCAGAACGGCATTCTGCTTGTCGCCTGCCTGGTCATCCTGGTCAATTTCATCGTCGACATTCTCTACGGGCTGGCCAATCCCCGTATCCGACACCAGCGCTGAGGACGCCGCCATGAGCAGTCTCAAAACACTGCCGGCCGCCGAGCCGACTACCTACTACCCCTCTCCGCTTCGTGAATTCTGGACCGCCTTCAGCCGCAACCGCGGTGCCCTCGTCGGGCTGATCTACATGGGGTTGCTGGTGATCTGTGCCCTCTTCGCCCACTGGTTGGCACCCTACGACCCCACCGAGCAATTTCGTGACTTCCTGATAACCCCCCCGGCTTGGCAGGAAGGCGGCGCCACGCGCTTTCTGCTCGGCACCGATGAGCTGGGTCGTGACATGCTGTCACGCCTGATACATGGCGCACGGCTTTCGCTGCTGATCGGCCTGGCCTCGGTAATCGTCTCGTTGCTACCAGGCATCCTGCTCGGCCTGCTGGCCGGCTTCTCGCCAACCCGGCTCGGCCCTTTCATCATGCGCCTGATGGACATCATGCTGGCGCTGCCATCGTTGCTGCTGGCCGTAGCCATCGTCGCCGTACTTGGCCCCGGGCTGATCAATACCGTGTTCGCCATCGCTATCGTGTCACTGCCTTCCTACGTGCGGCTGACTCGCGCCGCGGTGATGAGCGAACTCAACCGCGACTACGTCACAGCGTCTCGCCTCGCCGGCGCCGGCACCCTGCGGCTGATGTTCGTCTGCGTACTGCCTAACTGCATGGCACCGCTCATCGTACAAGCAACCCTCAGTTTCTCGTCGGCCATCCTTGATGCGGCTGCACTGGGCTTCCTTGGGCTCGGCGTGCAACCGCCAACGCCTGAGTGGGGCACGATGCTGGCATCGGCGCGCGATTACATCGAGCGCGCCTGGTGGGTCGTGTCGCTCCCTGGCCTGGCGATCCTGCTCAGCGTGCTGGCGATCAACCTGCTCGGCGACGGCCTGCGCGATGCGCTGGATCCCAAGCTGAAAAACGCCACATGAGGAGCCCATCCATGCCCCGTAACCCGATGGAGGTGAACCCGTGAGCCTGCTGGATATCCGCAACCTAAGCGTGCGTTTCGGTGACGCGGGCGCACCGCCTGTGGTCGACGGGCTCGACCTCAGGGTCGATCGAGGGGATGTTCTGGCCATCGTCGGCGAATCCGGTTCCGGCAAGTCCGTCACCATGATGGCCCTGATGGGCCTTATCGACCCGCCCGGACGCGTCCAGGCCGACCGCCTGCACTTTGCCGGCCACGACTTGCTTACGCTCAAGGGGCGGCAACGGCGCCGGCTGATCGGCAAGGACCTGGCAATGGTCTTCCAGGACCCGATGACGGCGCTCAATCCCAGCTACACCGTGGGCTTCCAGATCGGCGAAGTGCTGCGCCAGCATCTCGGCCTCAAGGGCAAGGCGGTTCGCCAGCGGGCGCTGGAGCTGCTCGAACGCGTTGAGATTCCCGCCGCGGCCAGCCGCCTCGATGCCTATCCACACCAGCTATCGGGTGGCATGAGCCAGCGTGTCGCGATCGCCATGGCGATCGCGGGCGAGCCGCAACTGCTGATTGCCGACGAACCGACCACCGCGCTCGACGTGACGATCCAGGCGCAGATCATGGACCTGCTGCTCGCTTTGCAGCGCGACCAGGGCATGGCGCTGATCTTGATAACCCATGACTTGGCGGTTGTCGCCGAGACGGCGCAGCGCGTCTGCGTGATGTATGCGGGCCAGGCCGTCGAGACCGGATACGTGCCCGCGCTGTTCGATGCGCCGGCGCATCCCTACACCGAAGCGCTGCTGGCCTCCATTCCAGAACGTTGCACTGGGCATCGCTTGGCGACGCTGCCCGGCATCGTGCCGGGTCGCTACGATCGTCCCTCCGGCTGCCTGCTCTCGCCACGCTGCCCCTATGCGCGCCCGCACTGCGCGGAGCGCCCTTCCCTCGAGCCGTATGAGCGTGGCGAAGTGCGCTGCTTCTATCCACGCAACCTCACGGCCGAGCAAGCACCAGAGGTATTGCCCGACACACAACGTCAACAAACACCGCCAGGAGATCATCATGCCTACTGAGCCAACACAGTGCGTGTTGTCGGCGCGCGACCTCGCGCGCCACTATGAGGTGTCTCGGGGCATGTTCAAGCCACGCGCCACCGTGCGGGCCCTGAACGGCGTTTCCTTCGAACTGAACGCTGGCGAGACGCTTGCCGTGGTCGGTGAATCAGGCTGCGGCAAATCGACCCTGGCCCGCGCCCTGACCCTGATTGAGGAGCCGACGTCAGGGTCGCTGCAAATCGCTGGGCAAGACGTAACCCAGGCTGACGGTGCCCAACGCAAACGCCTACGCCGCGACGTGCAGATGGTCTTCCAGAACCCATACGCCTCGCTGAATCCCCGGCAGAAGATTGGCGACCAGCTGGCCGAGCCGCTGGTAATCAATACTTCACTTTCACGCGCGGAGCGACGCGAGCAGGTACAGGCGATGATGCAGCAGGTGGGCCTGCGCCCGGAGCACTACCAGCGATACCCGCACATGTTCTCCGGTGGCCAGCGCCAACGCATCGCGCTCGCACGGGCGATGATGCTCAAGCCCAAGGTGCTTGTCGCCGACGAACCGACCTCGGCGCTCGACGTATCGATCCAGGCGCAGGTCCTCAATCTGTTCATGGATATACAGGAGCAGTTCCAGGCCGGGTACGTATTCATCTCGCACGACCTGGCGGTGGTGCGGCACGTGGCCGACCAGGTACTGGTCATGTATTTCGGCAGTCCGATGGAAATGGGGCCAGCTGAAGAGGTCTATCGCCGCCCGCTACACCCATACACGCAAGTACTTTTGGCCGCGACACCGAGCTTCGCTGCCGATCGGTCCAACAACAGGCTCAAGGCCAGCGGCGAGCTACCCAGCCCGCTCGATCCGCCGTCTGGCTGCCCATTCAATGGCCGTTGTCCGTATGCGACCGAACGCTGCAGCGCTGAAGTCCCTGCCTTCCGCCCGGTCGACGGTCGGCAGGTTGCCTGTCATTACGCTGAAACCCTGGCCGATCGACACTAAGCCAGCCAGAAGCCAGCCAGCGAGACTGCATGACGGTTATCGGTTTTCAGCCTGCCAGAAACGCGAAAGGCCCCGGAGTACGGGGCCTTTCGCTTGATATGGCGGAGGAGGTGAGATTCGAACTCACGGAAGAGTTTCCCCTTCGACGGTTTTCAAGACCGTTGCATTCAACCGCTCTGCCACTCCTCCGCAGAGAGCGGGCGCCATAGTACCCGAACGAAACACACTGTCAAACACTGTCGTTAGTCCCGATTCAAAGCTCTGCTATGATCCGAGGCAATTCGTCTTCGGGCTGAATTCATCTACAGGAGTGTCGCCATGCTCAAGCAACAGTACGCCGCTACGCATACGCAGGTTGAACAACAGGAAGTCAGCCGCGTTTTGCGCAATACCTATGGCCTGTTGGCCATTACCCTGGGCTTCAGCGCCCTGGTCGCCTATATGGCCATGCAGGCCAATGCGGCCTACCCGAACATCTTCGTCGTGCTGATCGGCTTCTACGGGCTGTTCTTCCTGACCGTGAAGCTGCGCAACTCCGCCTGGGGCCTGCTCTCTACCTTCGCCCTCACCGGCTTCATGGGTTACACGCTGGGCCCGATCCTGAACATGTACCTGGGCACGGCCAACGGCGGTGAGCTGATCGCTTCTGCACTCTCGATGACCGCCCTGGTGTTCTTCGGCTTGTCGGCGTTCGTGCTGATCACCCGCAAGGACATGAGCTTCCTCAGCGGTTTCATCACGGCCGGCTTCTTCGTGCTCCTGGGTGCGATGGTCGCGAGCTTCTTCTTCCAGATCAGCGGCTTGCAATTGGCTATCAGTGCTGGCTTCGTGCTGTTCTCGTCGGTCTGCATCCTCTATCAGACCAGCGCGATCATCCACGGGGGCGAGCGCAACTACATCATGGCCACCATCGGCCTGTACGTGTCGCTGTACAACCTGTTCATCAGCCTGCTCCAGCTGATGGGCATCATGGGCGGCGACGACTGACCGTCGACCATGGGATCAAGCCCGCTTCGGCGGGCTTTTTCGTTTCCACGGCTGGCGTATTATGTCGCCCTGATCTTTTCAGGTGCCTCATGAAATTCGTTATCGCGTTGTTTTCCCCGGCTCACTCACCCGCCTCGCGGCGCGCATTGCGCTTCGCTGACGCGGTGCTTGAAAGTGGCAATGAGATCACCCGGTTATTCCTCTACCAGGACGGCGTACACAGCGCTTCGGCCAATGTCGTGATGCCTCAAGACGAACCGGACCTCGCAGCGCAATGGTCACAGTTCGTCAGCCGACACCGACTCGATGGAGTTGTCTGCATCGCGGCCGGCCTGCGCCGGGGCGTGCTCGACGGGCAAGAAGCCAGTCGTTACGAGCGCGCCGCGGCCAACCTGGCGCCAGGCTGGGAGCTTTCCGGTCTTGGGCAGTTGCATGAAGCCGCGCAACAGGCCGACCGCTTGGTCTGCTTTGGAGGCCATTGATGGCGCGCTCGATGCTCATCATCTCGCGGCAAGCGCCCTGGTCGGGGCCATCGGCTCGTGAGGCGCTCGATCTGGTGCTTGCCGGCGGCGCGTTCGACTTGCCCCTCGGGCTGCTGTTTCTCGACGACGGTGTCTTCCAGCTCGCCCCCGCCCAGCATGCGGCCGCACTACAGCAAAAGGATCTGACGGCCAACCTCCAGGCCTTGCCGATGTTCGGGGTCGAGGCGCTTTATATTGCGCGCAGCAGCCTGCTACAACGCGGACTCGATGCCACGGAGCTGACCTTGCCAGTCGAACCGATCGATGACAGCGACCTCAGCGCCCTCCTCAACCGCTACGACTATGTGATCACGCTCTGATGTCGACCTTGCACCTGATGTCCCACTCGCCCTTCGCCGATGGCCGCCTGGATAGCTGCCTGCGCCTGATCGCACCAGGCGACGCCCTGCTGCTCACCGGCGATGCGGTCCACGCGCTTCTGGCGGGCACCGCACCACGTGCGGCCCTGGAGCAGCTGGACGAGGCCATCGCGCTGTTTGCGCTCGCCGAAGATGTCACCGCGCGCGGCCTCCTCTCGTTACCGGGGAGGGTCGAGGCGATCGACTATGCACGGTTCGTCGAACTCTGCTGCCGCTATGCAAGAACGAACGCCTGGCTATGAATACCCGTCTATTGGATGACACTTCGATTGCTGTCGACAAGGAAGGCTTTCTGGTCGACCTGAACGACTGGAGCGAACCCGTAGCCGTTGCCCTGGCCCATGCCGAAGGCATCGAGCTGAGCGACGCACACTGGGAAATCCTCCATGTGCTGCGAGCCTTTTATGCAGAGTTCCAGCTGTCGCCCGCGACGCGCCCGTTGATCAAATACACCGCGCTTAAACTGGGTGCAGAGAAAGGTAACAGCGTCCACCTGAACCGCCTGTTCAAGGGCACACCGGCCAAGCTCGCCGCCAAGCTTGCAGGGCTGCCGAAACCGAGCAATTGCATATGATCGTCACGCCAGAAGAACATCCCTTTGCCCCATTCGTCCGAATCCTCGGCAAAGGTAAACGCGGCGCTCGCGACCTGACCCGTGATGAGGCCCGTGATGCGATGGGCATGCTCCTCGACGGCAAAACCGAAGATACACAGCTCGGCGCATTCCTAATGTTGCTGCGGCACAAGGAAGAGAGCGCCGCGGAGCTTGCCGGCTTCACCGAAGCGGTTCGCGCACGGCTCGATGCACCAGCGCTCGAGGTCGATATCGACTGGCCCAGCTATGCCGGCAAGAAACGGCATTTGCCCTGGTATCTGTTGGCCGCCAAGTGCCTGGCGCAAAGCGGTATTCGCATCTTCATGCACGGCGGCGGCGCCCACACGGCAGGCCGCCTGTACACAGAGCAACTGCTCGATTTGCTGAACATCCGCCGCTGCGAGACCTGGCCTGAGGTAGGCGAAGCGCTGGCGCAAGAGCGCCTGGCCTTCATGCCGCTTGGAGCCTGGATGCCAGGCCTGCAGCGAATGATCGACCAGCGCAACATTCTCGGACTGCGATCGCCTATCCACTCCTTGGCCCGCACCCTCAATCCGCTGCAGGCTCGTTGCGGACTGCAGAGCATCTTCCACCCCGGTTACCAGGCCAACCATCGCGAAGCCAGCCGGCTGCTCGGTGACAGCGCCATCGTCATCAAGGGTGAAGGCGGCGAGATCGAGGTCAACCCGGACGGCGTCTCTCACCTCTACGGCACCGCGGCAGGCGAAAACTGGGACGAGGACTGGCCGTCGCTGTCACCACAGCGCCACGTCAAGCCGGCCCAGCTCGATCCGCAGCACCTATTGGCCGTGTGGCGTGGGGTCGAAACGGACCAGTACGGCGAACTGGCCGTCATGTCGACCATCGCGCTGGGGCTGCGCGGCCTGGGTGAGCCCCGCGAGGCCGCGTTCGAACATGCCCAACGCTTGTGGCGGCACCGTAACTCATCGAACTGAACGATAGGTAGTACCGGTCATTGCGACCATTCCCGGCGAAGCATCGACCTAAACTTCAAGCATCTAACGAGTCGTGGAGAGATGCAGATGGGGCTTCTGGTCGACGGGCAGTGGCAGGATCGTTGGTACGAGAACAGCCGTGACGGCGAATTTCAGCGCGAGCAAGCGCAGCGCCGAAACTGGGTGACGCGCGATGGCGCTGCCGGGCCGGACGGCCAGGAAGCGGTAAAAGCCGAGACCGGCCGCTTTCACCTTTACGTCTCGCTCGCCTGCCCCTGGGCTCACCGCACGCTTATCTATCGCACGCTCAAACAGCTCGAAACGGCCATAGAGGTATCGGTCGTCAGCTGGCTAATGGGGGAGAACGGCTGGACCTTCGATACGGCTACCGGCTCCAGTGGCGACGCGCTGGATGGGTTGCAGTATCTTCACCGACGCTACACGTCGGACGATCCGGACTACACCGGTCGCGTCACCGTTCCCGTGTTGTGGGATCGTCAGGCAGGGCGCATCGTGAACAACGAGTCCGCCGAAATCATCCGCATCTTCAACGATGCCTTCGACGACATCACAGGCTCGACGCTCGATCTTTATCCTGAACCGTTGCGGCCGGAAATCGACCGGCTCAACGCACGCATCTACCCGGCAGTGAACAACGGCGTGTACCGGGCCGGCTTCGCTTCAAGCCAGAAGGCCTACGAAGCGGCGTTCGACCCGCTGTTCAATGAGCTCGACGAGCTGGAGGCTCAGCTCGGCCGCTCACGCTACTTGTCCGGGGAATACCTGACCGAGGCCGACTGGCGTCTGTTCACCACCCTGGTGCGTTTCGATGCGGTCTATTACGGCCACTTCAAGTGCAACCTGCGACGCATCCAGGATTACCCTAACCTGTCGAATTGGCTGCGAGAGCTTTACCAGTGGCCAGGCGTCGCCGATACCGTCGACCTGATCCACATCAAGCACCACTATTACGCCAGTCATCGGCACATCAATCCGACCGGTGTCGTGCCGCGCGGCCCACATCTGGCGTTCGATGCCCCGCACGACCGTGAGCGCCTGCCCAGTAAGGGCATTTGGCAGCGCTGATCGAAGCAAAAGCCCCTTTGCACTATTGGCGGTGAGCCGCACCCTCGAACCAGGCAAGCTTGTCGCGTAGCTGCACTACCTCGCCCACGATGACCAACGTCGGCGCCTGCACCTGTTCGCTCGCGACCCGGCCAGGCAGGTCCGCCAGGGTTCCAGTGAATACGCGCTGGTTCGACGTGGTGCCCTGCTGGATCAGCGCAATTGGCGTGTCCCCGCAGCGCCCATGTGCAATTAGTTGCTGGCAGATGACCGGAAGGCCGACTAGCCCCATGTAGAACACCAACGTCTGGCTCGGCGCAACGAGCTCGCCCCATGGAAGATCGCAGCTGCCATCCTTGAGATGCCCGGTGACGAAACGAACCGATTGCGCATGGTCCCGGTGAGTCAGTGGAATGCCGGCATACGCTGCGCAGCCGCTGGCAGCCGTGATGCCAGGCACCACCTGGAAGGGCACAGAGTGTGCCGCCAGCTCCTCGATCTCTTCCCCGCCACGTCCGAAGATGAACGGATCGCCGCCCTTGAGACGCAACACCCGCTTGCCCTCCTTTGCCAGGGAAACTAACAGCTGATTGATTTCCTGCTGCGGTACGGCATGTTCGGCGCGGCGCTTGCCCACGTAAACACGATCGGCGTCACGCCGACAGAGATCCAGAATCGCCGGCGCGACTAACCGGTCGTAAAGAACAACATCGGCTTGCTGCATCAGCCGCAGTGCACGAAACGTGAGCAGATCCGGATCGCCCGGCCCCGCGCCAACCAGATAAACCTCGCCCAGCGTTCTAGGCAAGGCGCCGGCGAGCTTGTCCTCGAGCATGTGCTCGGCTTCTTGCATTTGGCCGGCCAGCGCGCGTTCGGCCACTGGGCCGTCGAACACCTCCTCCCAGAAAACGCGGCGCTGTTGTACGTCCGGCAGGCTTGCCTTGACCTGGGCGCGAAAACGCTTGGCCAGGCCGGCCAGTTGCCCATAGACCGCGGGGATCCAGGTTTCGATACGCGCGCGAATCAGCCGTGCCAGCACGGGCGCATCACCACCGCTGGAGACGGCAATCACCAACGGAGAGCGGTCGACAATGGCGGGAAAGATCACACTGCAGAGCTGAGGAGAATCGACCACATTGACTGGCAGGCTGCGTGACCGGGCTTCCTGGGAAACCCGCGCATTGAGCGCCTCGTCATCGGTCGCGGCGATGGCAAGCACGCAACCATCCAAATCGTTGGTGGCGTAGCCCCGCCTGAGAAGGCGACCACCGCCCCCCTCCACCAGCGCGGCCAGTTGAGGCTCGATCTCCGGAGCGACCACACGCAGCACCGCTCCGGCTTCACTGAGCAGGCGGGCCTTGCGCAGCGCAATTTCTCCGCCGCCGACCACCAGCACGGTCTGGCGCTTGAGGTTATGAAACAGCGGCAGAAAATCCATAGCGAATCCTGTAAACGGGGGTTGGGGCATCACAGCGTCAAACGCCCGCCACGCCCTTGTCGGCAATCAAGGTTGCCGATCTTCGAATCGGCGCGCCTTCAGTGGTCACTCTCGATCCGCATCTCGCCGGTCAGCCAGGTGAGCGGAGCAGCAAACCTGGCAAATCGGGCAGCCTAGCCAATCGGCCAGAAACACATATGTCCAATCAACCGCCGATTACTTCTATGCCGCCCATGTAGGGCTTGAGTACGGCTGGAACCCGAATGGAACCGTCCGCTAGCTGGTAGTTCTCAAGAACGGCAACCAGCGTGCGGCCGACGGCCAGCCCTGAACCATTGAGCGTATGGACGAGCTCGGGCTTGCCCGTTTCAGGGTTGCGGTAGCGCGCCTGCATGCGCCGTGCCTGAAAGTCTCCACAGTTCGAGCAGGACGAAATCTCGCGGTACTTGTCCTGACTGGGTACCCAGACCTCAAGATCATAGGTTTTGGTCGCACCGAACCCCATGTCGCCAGTGCACAGTGCAAGCACCCGATAGGGAAGCTCCAGCGCCTTCAGGACAGCCTCGGCATTGGCCGTGAGGCTTTCCAGGGCTTCGAAGGAGGCACCGGGCTCGACGATCTGCACCATTTCAACTTTGTCGAATTGGTGTTGGCGGATCATGCCCCGGGTGTCGCGACCGGACGCGCCCGCCTCGCTTCGGAAACAGGGCGTATGCGCGACGAACTTGAGCGGGAGCTGTTTCGCATCGAGAATTTCGCCGGCCACGATGTTGGTCAGCGACACTTCGGCAGTCGGGATCAGATAGAGATCGGCTTCATTCTCACGGCTGATTTTGAATAGATCTTCTTCGAACTTCGGCAACTGGCCGGTTCCCTGCAACGCAGGCGCCTGCACCAGATACGGTGTATACGCTTCTTCGTAGCCATGCTCGCGGGTATGCAGGTCGAGCATGAACTGCGCCAGCGCGCGATGCAGGCGTGCAATCGGTCCGCGCATCAAGGCGAAACGGGCACCGGATAGCTTGACGGCCGTCTCGAAATCCAGCCAACCGTGCTGCTCGCCAAGGGCGACATGATCCTTGACGGGGAATTCAAAGGCTTTTGGCTCACCCCAGCGGCGCACCTCAAGGTTGTCGTCTTCGTCTTTGCCTACCGGCACGGATTCATGCGGAAGATTGGGCAGGCTGAGCATCAGCTGGTCCAACTCGTTCTGGATGGCGTCCAGTTCGACCTTGCCCGCCTCTAGCTCGGACCCCATCCGGTCGACATCGGCTAGAAGCGGCGCGATGTCTTCGCCACGCTGCTTTGCCTGCCCGATGGACTTGGAACGGGCGTTGCGCTCGGCCTGCAGCTGCTCGGTACGGGTCTGGACGGTCTTGCGCTGTGCTTCCAGCGCCTCGATACGCGCCACGTCCAACTGGTAGCCGCGAGTAGCCAACCGTTCGGCGACGTCGTGCAGCTGGGTACGGAGCAGTTTCGAATCAAGCATGGTGAGTCTCGTCTGTGAAAGCTTCGATAGGAATTGGCGCAGCGGTTGCGGAGTTTACTTCGATAGCGGCCAGGTTCATAACCTGCCAAGCGCGAGCCCGGCCCAGGCAGCCAGCAGCCCCCCGATTACGCTGACACCGACGTAAGCGACGGCCGTCGCTGCCTGCCCGCTCTCGAACAAGCGCAGGCCATCGAGGGAGAAACTGGAGAACGTCGTCAGCGCGCCGAGCAATCCGACCATCAGGCCGTTACGCAACTCTGGCGACCATTCCGGACGCAGTAGGAAAGTGGCGTAGAGGTAGCCGATGGCGAGGCAACCGACTAGGTTGACTGCCAGCGTCGCAAGGTAGAAATGCCGCGGCCAGCTCGATGCGACCCAAGTCGACACACCAAAGCGGATCAGCGTACCCAGCACACCGCCAGCGACGACTGCGAGCCACATGCGCATCATGGTTTCCTCCGCTGACGTGGGCTCTCGCGATCCAGACGGGCCAGATGATCGAGCTTGTCGCGAATTTTAGCTTCGAGTCCACGCGGGGCGGGCTGATAGTAGCGCCGCGGCTCGACCGCATCCGGGAAATAATCCTCTCCTGCGGCATAGGCATCGGGTTCGTCGTGGGCATAGCGATAGCCATCGCCATAGCCCAAATCCTTCATCAGGCGGGTCGGAGCGTTGCGAAGATGCAACGGCACTTCGGCGGAGCCGTTCTCGGCCACATCACGCCTGGCCGCGTTGAAGGCGCTGTAAACCGCGTTGCTCTTTGGCGCACATGCCAGGTAGATGATTGCCTGCGCGACGGCGAGCTCGCCCTCGGGGCTGCCGAGCCGCTCCTGCACGTCCCACGCCGAGAGGCAAAGGCCAAGCGCGCGAGGGTCAGCGTTACCGACCTCCTCGCTTGCCATGCGCACCACGCGGCGCGCGATGTAGAGCGGATCGCAACCGCCGTCCAGCATGCGTGCGAACCAGTACAGCGACGCATCGGGATTGGAGCCCCGCACGGATTTGTGCAGGGCTGAAATCTGGTCATAAAAGGCTTCGCCACCCTTGTCGAAGCGACGGCGGCTGTCACCCAGGAGATCCTGCAGCAGTTCGGCGCTGATCTCACCGCCTTCTTCGGCAAGATCCGACGCGTTCTCCAACAGATTAAGCAGGCGACGCCCGTCACCATCCGCGGCGGCAAGTAGCATCTGGAAGCTATCTTCCGGAAGACTCAGGCCCAGCTCGCCGAGTCCCCGTGGCTCGCTGAGGGCACGATGGACCAGCTTGCGCATTGCTGCCTCGTCCAGGCTCTTGAGCACGTAGACGCGCGCCCTCGATAAAAGCGCATTGTTGAGTTCGAACGAGGGGTTTTCGGTAGTCGCCCCGATGAAAATCAGCGTGCCGTCTTCGACATAGGGCAGGAAGGCGTCCTGTTGGGACTTGTTGAACCGATGCACCTCATCCACGAACAAGATGGTGCGGCGCCCGTACTGAGCGGCCTGTTGCTTGGCGACCTCGACGGCGTGGCGGATCTCCTTGACACCCGCAAGTACGGCCGAGACGGTTTCGAAATGCGCATCGGATACCTTGGCCAGCAGCTTGGCCAGGGTCGTCTTGCCAACCCCGGGCGGCCCCCAGAAAACCATCGAATGCAGCGCACCCTGCTCCAGCGCTTCACGGAGCGGCTTGCCCCGCGCCAGCAAGTGCTCCTGTCCGACGTAGTCGTCGAGACAGGTAGCACGCAGGCGCGCGGCTAGGGGTTGCGCGACGGGTTCGTGGCTGAACAGGTCCATGAGCGGCCTATGTATGATGCAAACGGCCTGCACAGAGCAGGCCGTATGGGTTGCGAAGGAGCACGATCACTCGGTGATCACATCGGTCCCTTCAGGTATCTCGAACTTGAACTGGTCGGCCTTGATCGGCGCATTCAGCTCGACGCCCTGGAACAGGATATTGGTGCGCTGGCCCACGCCATCGACAAGCTGCATGTCATTGATCACACCGTCACGGAAGGACAATCGCAAGTTATCGAAGAGCGTGTCCTTAGCTTTTGGCGTAAGCGTGAAATCGACCACGCCACCCGCCTCCTTGTGGCTGACATCGAAATTCTCGCTGATGGCCGAAACGTCGCCCGACAATAACAACGCCGGGGTGTGGGTCAAACGCTGATCAAGGGTCTGGATAGTGACCTGCTCAAGATCTGGGTCGTACAGCCAAACCTTCTTGCCGTCGGATACGAGTAACTGCTCCATCGGCTCGTCAGTATGCCAGCGGAACTGGCCCGGACGCTTCAGTGCCATCTCGCCGGAGGTTTCCTGAAGCTGTGTACCGCTGCCATCGAGCGAAAGCTGGGAAAACCGGCCTGTCAGCGTCTCGGCTTTTTGTAGCAGTTCGGTCAAGCGCTTGGTCGACGCCTGGTCGGCATGAGCCGGAGCCAGCGTAAACAGCAAGGCGGACGCAACAAACAAGCGAATCAATTGCATAAGACCTCGGTGCGATTAGTCGCGCATGGGCGGCGGAGCGATTACTTCCCGCGAGCCGTTGGTATTCATGGAAGTCACGACGCCGGCCATCTCCATCGCCTCGATCATGCGGGCCGCACGGTTGTAGCCGATCTTGAGCTTGCGCTGCACAGCAGAAATCGACGCGCGACGGCTTTCGGTCACGAAGCGCACAGCCTCGTCGTACAGCGGATCCTCTTCACTGCCCTCACCGCTGCCGCTTTCACCGCCACCATCGAAGCCGCTGCCAGACTCTTCAGCTCCCGCCAGGATTTCCTCAATGTAGTCAGGCGCGCCTCTCGCCTTCCATGCCTCGACGACGCGATGCACTTCATCGTCGGAGACGAATGCGCCGTGAACACGGATCGGCAGGCCTGTACCCGGTGGTAGGTAGAGCATGTCACCGTGGCCGAGCAACTGCTCGGCGCCGCCCTGGTCAAGGATCGTTCGTGAATCGATCTTGCTCGATACCTGGAAAGCCATGCGCGTCGGAATGTTGGCCTTGATCAGGCCGGTAATGACGTCGACCGATGGACGCTGCGTCGCCAGGATGAGGTGAATACCAGCAGCACGGGCCTTCTGCGCGATCCGCGCAATGAGTTCTTCGACCTTTTTACCGACGATCATCATCATGTCGGCAAACTCATCGACGATTACAACGATGGTTGGCAGCTTCTTCAGCAGCGGCGCCTCGTCGTCCATGCTTTCGCGCCGGTACAACGGATCGGTCAGAGGGGTGCCCGCCTCCTCGGCCTCTTTGACCTTGCGGTTGAATCCCGCGAGGTTACGGACGCCCATGGCCGCCATCAGCTTGTAACGGCGCTCCATCTCGGCGACGCTCCAACGCAACGCGTTGGCCGCCTCTTTCATGTCGGTCACGACCGGGCAAAGCAGGTGCGGAATGCCCTCATAGATCGAGAGCTCGAGCATCTTTGGATCGATCATGATCAGCCGCGCGTCGTCCGGCGTGGATTTGAACAGGATCGACAGAATCATGGCATTGACGCCTACCGACTTACCCGAGCCGGTGGTGCCGGCAACGAGTAAGTGCGGCATCTTCGCCAGATCGGCGATGACGGGCTTGCCACCAATATCGTGGCCCAGCGCAATGGTGACGGGTGACTTGGCGTCGTCGTAGGGTGCAGATGACAGGACTTCGGAGAAGCGCACGATTTGCCGGTCTTCGTTCGGAATCTCGATACCGACCGTGGTCTTGCCCGGTATGACCTCGACGACGCGAACGCTGATGACGGCCAACGAACGAGCCAGGTCTTTCGCCAGGTTGGAGATGCGGCTTACCTTCACCCCTGCCGCCGGCTGGATTTCGAACCGGGTAATGACAGGCCCCGGATGGACGGATTCCACGATCACTTCGACGCCGAATTCCTTCAGCTTGATCTCGAGTAGACGCGACATGGCCTCGAGCGATTCGGGCGAGTACTGCTTCTGCTGCTTTTCCGCGACATCCAGCAAGGACAGCGGTGGCAGACTGCCCTCGATAAGCGGATCGACGAACAGGTTCGCCTGCTTTTCCTTCAGAACACGCTTGCTCTGCTCGACCGGTTTTGGAGGAGGCGCTGGAGGAATGACCGGCGCCGGGCGCTTCTCCCGCTCACTCATGTGTTTGTTAAGCGACTCCTCGCGCTCCAGCAACCGCTCCTTGACACGCGACCGCTCACGCTGATCCGACAGTGACCCAGCGACTTCGTTGACGACCTCATCGGCTTGTCGAAGCTGCGCAACGACTTGCTTGCGCTCGTTCCGTGCCGCCCACCAGCGAGCAAAAAAGCTCTGGATCAACTCGACCAGATCGAGCGTGATCTTGCCCGTAAGGTCCATCACTTTGAACCAGGACAGGTCCGTGAAGACCGTCAGCCCAAACAGGAAGAAAGCCAGCAATAACAAGGTACTGCCTTGGACGTTGAGCGCAGCCTCGGCCAATTGACCGAGGCTTTCACCCAACGCGCCACCCGCGGAGGCCGGCAGGTTATTGGCAAACTGGAAATGAATGTAAGCAAGCGCCGAACCCGATAGGACGAGGAACACCAATCCAATGAGCCGCCAGGAAAATAGCCAGCCATTCCACGTCCACGGTTGATGCCGCGCACGGAACACTTGCAAGGTTTTGATGGCGAGCAACAGCGGAAAGAGGTACGCAAAATAGCCGAGCACCATGAACAGGACGTCCGCGAACCAGGCCCCTGCGCGGCCCGCCGCGTTCTGAACGTGCTGCACATTACTGGTGTGGGTCCAGCCCGGATCGGAGGGATCGTAAGTCAGCAGCGCCATCCAGAGGTAGGCGCACAGTGCGCCAAGCGCGATCAAGGCGCCTTCCTTGAGACGGTAATGCAGTTGCTGACGCCAGACGGAAGCTGGCGCGGTAGATGAGGAATTCTTCAAAACGCTTAATTTCCTGCGCCAGCGGCGCGATCTATGAACCGTATCAGCCAGAACCTGGGCATTGTACGGGTTTGTCGACAGGAAGACATGCCGGTTCCGTGCCGGCTTGGTCTTTTCTGGATGCTTCGGTGTAGCATAAACGCCAGATTTTTCAGCGGGCCTCGACTAGAGCACGCTTCCCTATTGGCAACAAAGACTTATGAGGGCTTTTTATGAACGAAGTCAAGCATTCGCGGCTGATCATCCTCGGCTCGGGCCCGGCCGGGTATACGGCTGCGGTCTATGCGGCCCGTGCGAACCTCAAGCCACTCATGATCACGGGCATTCAGCCGGGCGGCCAACTCACCACTACGACCGAGGTCGACAACTGGCCCGGCGACGTCGAGGGTCTGACCGGCCCCGCGCTGATGGAGCGCATGCAGAAGCACGCCGAGCGCTTCGACACTGAGATCGTCTTCGATCACATCCATACTGCTGATCTTCAACAGCGGCCATTCACGCTGAAGGGCGATAGCGGCGTCTACACCTGCGATGCTCTGATCATCGCCACTGGCGCATCCGCCCAGTACTTGGGCCTCCCGTCCGAGGAAGCCTTTGCCGGCCGAGGTGTTTCTGCATGTGCGACCTGTGACGGCTTCTTCTACCGTAACCAGGTGGTCGCGGTTATCGGCGGCGGCAACACGGCTGTCGAGGAAGCACTGTATCTCTCCAACATCGCCAAGGAAGTCCACCTGGTCCACCGCCGCGACAAGCTGCGCTCGGAGAAAATCCTGCAAGACAAGATCATGGACAAGGCGGCAAGTGGGAACATTCGCCTTCACTGGAACCACACATTGGAGGAAGTGTTGGGCGACGCCAGCGGCGTCACAGGCATACGCCTCAAGAGCACCCTATCGGGCGAGGAGAATACTCTCGACTTGGCGGGTGTCTTCATCGCTATCGGCCACAAACCCAACACCGATCTTTTCCAGGGTCAGCTCGAGATGAAAGATGGCTACCTAAAGGTACGCGGCGGCGGTGAGGGCGACGCAACCTGCACCAGCATTCCGGGCGTTTTTGCCGCAGGCGATGTGGCTGATCATGTCTATCGCCAGGCAATCACCTCGGCGGGGGCAGGCTGCATGGCTGCGCTCGATGCGGAAAAGTATCTCGACCTATGAAGCAGTGAGCGGGCCCTGCCCGCTCCTTTTCGAGCCCTAGCGAATGCTGACATGGTTGCAGCGAGACGATTTGTCCTTCCCCCCCTTGGAAAAGGCCATGCGAGAACCGAACGGCTTGCTAGCTGCCGGCGGCGACCTGTCACCCGCGCGCCTTGTAGCCGCGTATCGGCACGGCTGTTTTCCTTGGTACCAGGATGGGCAACCGATCCTGTGGTGGTCACCAGACCCCCGCACCGTCCTTTTCCCCACTGAACTGCATGTATCGCGCAGCCTGCGCAAGACACTTCGCAAGGGCGATTTCTTGGTAACCCTGGACCGCGCATTCAGCGACGTGATACGCCAATGCGCAGCGCCGCGCGCATATGCCGATGGCACCTGGATCACCTCTGCCATGCAGGCCGCCTACCTCGAGCTGCATGAGCGAGGCCTGGCCCACTCTGTAGAGGTTTGGCAGGAAGAACGGCTGGTCGGCGGCCTCTATGGCCTGGCTATGGGTCAACTATTCTTCGGTGAATCGATGTTCAGCCATACGACCGATGCATCCAAAGTGGGCTTCGTGACATTGGTGGAACGTCTTCAAGACTGGGGATTCAAAATGATGGACTGCCAGATGCACACGCAACACCTAGCCAATTTCGGCGCTCGCTCGATACCTCGCACCGTATTCGCCGAGGCCCTGGCTCGGTACTTGGATGCGCCCAGCTCACCCCGATGGGATTCCTAGTAGAGGGCGCGAGGCTGACCTAAACTGAGTGCATGTTTCCCGAGAGTTGACCATGACTTCACTGGCTCGCCTCAAGTTCTATGCCACGCAACCGCATGCGTGCAGCTACCTGCCCGATGAACAGGCTACGACTCTTTTTCTCGACCCGAGCCAGCCCATGGACGTCCAGGTTTATGCGGAGCTGTCAGAGATTGGCTTCCGGCGCAGCGGCGACCACCTGTACCGCCCTCACTGCCAGCGGTGTACTGCATGCATACCGGCGCGCATCCCGGCCGAGGGCATTCAGCTCAATCGCCAGCAGAAGCGCATACTAAAGCGGAACGCCGACCTCACTGTTACTGCGACGCGCCCGGCGTTCACCGAAGAGTATTACGCGCTATACGCAACTTATATCGAGCAACGCCATGCCGATGGCGACATGTACCCGCCTAGCAGAGATCAATTTCATACGTTTCTCGTACGGGACCTTCCCTTTTCGCGCTTCTATGAGTTCCGCCTTCAGGGACGGCTGCTGGCACTCGCGGTGACCGATGTGCTGCCGAATGGGTTGTCTGCCGTCTACACCTTCTACGATCCACGAGAAGAACGTCGCAGCCTGGGCCGCTTAGCCATTCTCTGGCAAATCAGTGAAGCGTCCCGGTTGGGCTTGAACGCAGTCTATCTGGGCTACTGGATCAAGAATTGCCGGAAAATGAATTACAAGACCGAATATCGGCCGATCGAACTGTTGGTGAATCAACGCTGGATTGTTCTTAGCTGAACCCTTGGCTCAAGAGGCCCTTTCAGGCACAATGCTTGCCGCTTTTACCCAGGCACCCTGGCGCCGGGTCAATTTTTGAATACCGAGGACTTTACTGAATGTCGAAAGAAGACAGCTTCGAAATGGAAGGTACTGTCGTCGACACCCTGCCTAACACCATGTTTCGTGTGGAGTTGGAAAACGGGCACGTCGTTACTGCGCATATTTCTGGAAAAATGCGCAAGAACTACATCCGGATTCTTACCGGTGACAAGGTTCGCGTGGAACTGACACCGTATGACCTGAGCAAGGGTCGCATCACCTACCGCGCCCGCTAAAGGGTCGCGAGAAGAACGCCCGGTCCGACCGGGCTTTTTTGTGCTCAGAGTTAGTTGCATAGACAAAAAAATGCCCGGGCAAGCCGGGCGTTTGTACATCAAGCTGGCTCGTAGTCGTTAAGCCAGCTCGGCAGTCGTTTCGAATTCGAAGAACGGTTCACCGTCACGCACATCGACGTGAACGACACCGCCGTGCTCCGCCAACTCGCCGAAGAGAATTTCCTCAGCTAACGGGCGCTTGATCTTATCCTGGATCAGACGCGCCATGGGGCGAGCGCCCATCTGAACGTCATACCCCCGCTCCGCCAGCCAACTGCGCGCCGCGTCCGTCACCTCGAGCGTGACATGCTTGTCCTCCAGCTGAGCCTGGAGCTCGATGAGGAACTTGTCGACGATGCTCTTGATGACTTCATGGCTGAGCCGGCCGAACTGAATGATCGTGTCCAGGCGGTTCCTGAATTCGGGGGTGAAGCTCTTCTTGATAACCTCCATGGCGTCAGATGCATGGTCCTGATGGGTAAAACCGATCGAAGCACGGGCAGCCGTCTCGGCACCGGCATTAGTGGTCATGATCAGAATGACATTACGGAAGTCAGCCTTGCGGCCGTTGTTATCTGTCAGCGTGCCGTGATCCATCACTTGCAGCAACAAGTTGAAGACCTCGGGATGCGCTTTTTCGATCTCGTCCAGCAGCAGCACACAGTGCGGCTGCTTGGTAATCGCTTCTGTCAGAAGACCACCCTGGTCAAACCCGACATAGCCAGGCGGAGCCCCGATCAAACGAGATACGGTGTGACGCTCCATGTACTCTGACATATCGAAGCGCACCAACTCGATACCCAGGGCCCTGGCCAGCTGCCTGGCCGCTTCCGTCTTGCCAACACCCGTCGGTCCGGCGAACAAGAACGAACCCACCGGCTTATCGGGAGCCTTGAGTCCGGCACGGGATAGCTTGATCGCCGTTGCAAGCGAATCGATTGCATCATCCTGACCGAACACCGTCAGCTTCAGGTCACGTTCGAGATTGCGCAGCAACTCCTTATCCGAAGTGCTGACGTGCTTCGGCGGAATACGCGCGATCTTCGCCACGATATCCTCGACCTGCTCCACGTCGATGCGCGATACACGCTTGTCTTCCGGCTGTAGGCGCTGGAAAGCCCCCGCTTCATCAATGACGTCTATCGCCTTGTCGGGCATGTGGCGATCATTGATATAGCGCGATGCCAGCTCCGCTGCAGCTCGAAGGGACTCGTCGCTGTATTCGATATTGTGGTGCTGTTCGAAGCGCCCTTTGAGACCACGCAAGATTCCGATCGTGTCTTCAACCGATGGCTCCGAGACATCCACCTTCTGGAAGCGCCGAGCCAGCGCACGATCCTTTTCGAATATGCCGCGGAACTCCTGGAAAGTAGTGGACCCTATGCAGCGTATCTCACCCGACGAAAGCAACGGCTTGAGCAGGTTGGACGCATCCATCACGCCACCGGAGGCAGCGCCTGCGCCGATAATGGTATGAATCTCGTCAATGAAGAGCACCGCTTGCGGGCGCTTGCGGAGCTCACCCAGCAGGGCCTTGAACCGTTTTTCAAAATCGCCGCGATATTTGGTTCCGGCGAGTAGAGCGCCCAGGTCGAGCGAGTAAACCACCGCATTGGCGAGTAGTTCGGGAACCTGATTATCGACGATGCGCTTCGCCAAGCCTTCGGCAATGGCTGTTTTGCCGACACCGGCCTCGCCGACCAACAGCGGGTTGTTCTTACGGCGTCGAGCCAATATTTGAGCGACACGCTCAACCTCGTGCTCTCGCCCTACCAGAGGATCGATACGCCCTTGGCGGGCCAACTCGTTCAGGTTGCTCGCATAGGCGTCGAGGGGGTTGCCCGCGGTTGACGCATCACCACCCTCTTCGTCCTGCATGTCCGAATCGCTTTCCGGATTGCCGTTACTGCCTGGAACCTTGGATATTCCGTGAGCAATGAAATTGACGACATCGATTCGCGCGACGTTCTGTTGCTTGAGAAGGAACACCGCCTGACTTTCCTGCTCGCTAAAGATCGCCACGAGCACGTTTGCGCCGGTAACCTCGCGCTTTCCGGAGCTCTGGACATGGAACACAGCCCGTTGAAGCACGCGCTGGAAACCCAACGTCGGCTGGGTCTCACGCTCTTCGTCGTGCTGCGGAATCAATGGAGTGGTGGAGTCGATGAACTCCTGAAGGTCGTGACGGAGCTTGTCCAGGCTGGCACCACAGGCGCGCAGCACCGTTGCGGCGGCCTCGTTGTCAAGCAAGGCCAACAAGAGATGCTCGACCGTCATGAATTCATGACGCTTGGTGCGTGCCTCCTTGAAAGCCAGATTCAGAGTGACTTCGAGCTCACGGTTCAACATAGCTTTCACCTCTTACCCAACAGTCGGGGGTTAACCGTCTTTCTCGATCTCACAAAGCAACGGATGCTGACACTCCCGTGCATATTGATTGACCTGCATTGCTTTGGTTTCCGCGACATCCCTGGTGTAGATGCCGCAAACGGCTCGCCCTTCGGTATGAACCGCCAGCATTATCTTGGTGGCGAGCTCCCGATTGTGGTTGAAAATTCCTTCGAGCACCTCGACGACGAAATCCATCGGCGTGTAGTCATCATTAAACATGACAACTTTGAACATGGGAGGTGCCTTCAGCGCTGGCTTGGCCTCTTCAACGGCCAGCCCAGACGAATCATCGTCAGCTCTACTGGGACGATCCTGGTTGAATACTAGTCGAATCTCGGGGAATGCACGCATGCGGATAACGGTTCTGGATCGGGGCGCCGAGGCCGGGTAAGTGGAAAGGCTTCACAGCCACCTGACGAGTCGCCTTGACTAACGGCAAAACGATGATACAAACAGTAATTGCCACAACGGCAACAGGTTGCGCGCATGGGGCCTATGTGCTGCATCAGCGCGGAATGAAATGGATGTTACTCCAGTGATGGACTCCTTTGCAGAGGGACAACAGCATGCTAAGCGGTAAGGTCAAGTGGTTCAACAACGCCAAGGGCTATGGATTCATCGTAGCAGACGGCGGCGATGAGGACCTGTTCGCCCACTACTCGGCTATCCAGATGGACGGGTACAGAACGCTCAAAGCCGGCCAGGCGGTCATGTTCGATATCCTGCAAGGTCCGAAGGGCCTGCACGCAACCAATATCAGGTCGTTGCCGACGACTGCCGAAGTGACTGCGACCGCCTCGCAGAATTCGACTGTCGACGCCTGATGCAATAAACAAAAAGGCCGATCTTCGATCGGCCTTTTTGTGCTGCTCTGCTTTTTACATGTGGGAAATCATGGCGTCGCCGAATTCGGAGCACGACATCAACGTTGCCCCGTCCATCAAGCGCTCGAAGTCATAGGTCACTGTTTTTGCCGCGATGGCGCCTTCGGTCGACTTGATGATCAAGTCAGCCGCCTCCACCCACCCCATATGCCGCAGCATCATCTCGGCAGATAGGACCAGCGAACCGGGGTTGACCTTATCTTGCCCCGCATACTTGGGCGCCGTACCGTGAGTGGCCTCGAACATGGCGACGGTATCCGATAGGTTGGCGCCCGGCGCGATACCGATACCACCCACTTCAGCAGCCAGCGCATCGGACAGGTAGTCGCCATTCAGATTGAGGGTGGCGATGACATCGTACTCTGCTGGTCGCAGCAGAATTTGCTGCAACATCGCATCAGCGATCGCATCCTTGACGACAATGTTCTTCCCAGTGTTGGGGTTCTTGAACTGCATCCACGGGCCGCCATCGAGCAACTCAGCACCGAATTCGTCCCGCGCCACTTCGTACCCCCACTCCTTGAAGGCCCCCTCGGTGAACTTCATGATGTTGCCCTTGTGCACAAGGGTGACAGAGCGGCGATCATTATCCACGGCATACTGAAGCGCTTTGCGAACCAGGCGCTTTGTGCCTTCTAGCGATACGGGCTTCACACCAATGCCGCAGTTCTCGGTGAAGCGAATTTTCTTGACGCCCATTTCTTCCGTGAGGAACTTGATGACCTTTTCCGCCTCAGGGGAGCCAGCCTTCCACTCGACGCCGGCATAAATGTCTTCCGAGTTTTCGCGGAAAATAACCATGTCCACATCAGCTGGCTTCTTCACAGGGCTGGGGACACCCGTAAACCAGCGAACAGGGCGCTGGCAGACGTACAGATCAAGCTCTTGACGCAAGGCTACGTTCAGCGAGCGAATGCCGCCCCCAACGGGGGTAGTGAGCGGCCCCTTGATCGAAACGACATAATCACGCACCACATCGAGCGTTTCTTTCGGTAGCCAGGTGTCCTGGTCGTAAACCTGCGTCGCTTTCTCCCCGGCATAGATTTCCATCCACGAAATCTTGCGCTGACCACCGTAAGCCTTCTCGACGGCCGCATCGACTACCTTGATCATCACCGGACTGATATCGATGCCGATCCCGTCTCCCTCGATATAAGGAATGATTGGGTTGTCTGGCACATTCAGGGTGTTATCGGCATTGACGGTGATTTTGTCACCGCCGGCAGGCACCTGGATCTTTTGGTATCCCATGCTGGACTCCGTTTTGTTGGTTAAAAACAGTGGTCATCCTCTCGGAGGGTAACCTAGTTGATTTCGCCGAAACCAGATGTTCATTGGTCTTAGAGGCAGGCCATTCTTCGTACATGACGTGCGGTGATATACTGCTTAGGTGACTAACGAGTCATAGGTCCCAGGCGGTCAACTATAGAGACTCCTGTCCTGAAACCGTTCGATTGCCATCGCAGCCGGACGGCTCGAATGCTCGACACTCTAGTGGTGCAACCAACATCATCGCGGCGAATCCTCGAGTTCTGGCATGCCAGACAGCTGCCAGAGCGCCTACCTGCGCATATCGAGGATCTGTGTACGCTCAGCAAGAGAGAGTTAACCCTACATGTCCACCCGCTCGAAGATCATCTATACCTTCACCGACGAAGCCCCGGCGCTGGCCACCTATTCGCTCCTGCCTATCGTTGAGGCATTTGCCGGTGCCGCAGACATCGCCGTCGAAACACGTGACATCTCTCTTGCGGGGCGCATCCTTGCCGCCTTCGCCGACCGCCTGGGTGCCGACAAGGGCATCGAAGACGACCTGGCAAAGCTGGCCGTGTTGGCCACCACTCCTGAAGCCAACATCATCAAATTGCCGAACATCAGCGCCTCGGTTCCCCAACTGCGCAACGCCATCGCCGAACTCCAGGCGCAAGGCTTCGATGTACCGAATTTCCCTGAAGATCCTCGCACGGATGAGGAGAAGGACATTCGCGCCCGCTACAGCAAGGTACTCGGCAGCGCCGTAAACCCTGTTCTGCGCGAAGGCAACTCCGACCGCCGGGCCCCTGCGGCCGTAAAGGCGTATGCACGCAAGCATCCCCACTCGATGGGCAAATGGAGCATGGCCTCGCAGTCCCATGCCGACTACATGCGCGGCGGCGATTTCTTTTCCAGCGAACAGTCCATCACCATGGCCGAAGCTGGCGACGTCCGCATCGAGTTCGTGGGTAACGATGGCCAGGTTGAGGTCAAGAAGCAGCTTTCGCTTGAAAAGGGCGAAGTGCTCGACAGCATGTTCATGAGCTGCAACAAACTGCGCCAGTTCTTCGAACAAACCCTGCAGGACTGCAAGGAAACTGGCGTCATGTGGTCCTTGCACGTCAAGGCGACCATGATGAAGGTGTCGCACCCGATCGTGTTCGGTCATGCAGTCAGCGTCTATTACAAGGAAGTCTTTGATAAGTACGCCGACCTGTTCAAGGAGCTCGGCGTCAACCCGAACAATGGGCTGTCTAGCGTCCACGACAAGATCAAGAGCCTGCCCGCCTCGCAGCAGGAAGAGATCCTGGACGACATTCACGCCTGCTACAGCCACCGCCCGGAAATGGCGATGGTCGATTCCGTCAAGGGCATCACCAACCTGCATATCCCGAGCGACGTCATCGTGGACGCCTCGATGCCAGCGATGATCCGCAGCTCCGGCAAGATGTGGGGCAAGGACGGCACGCTGAAAGACACCAAGGCGGTGATGCCAGAAAGCACCTACGCCCGAATCTATCAAGAGATGATCAACTTCTGCAAAACCAACGGTGCGTTTGACCCAACCACCATGGGCACCGTGCCGAACGTCGGCTTGATGGCGCAGAAGGCCGAAGAATACGGCTCACACGACAAGACCTTCGAAATGACCGCCAACGGTACGATGCGCGTCGTGCTCGCTGACGGCACCGTGCTCATGCAGCATCAGGTCGAAGCCGGCGACATCTGGCGTGCCTGCCAGACCAAGGACGCGCCGATCCGCGATTGGGTCAAGCTGGCCGTCACCCGTGCACGCCAGTCCAACACCCCTGCGATCTTCTGGCTCGATCCAGAGCGTGCGCATGACCGCGAGCTGCAGAAGAAGGTCGAAGCCTACCTGCAGAATCACGACCTGACCGGTCTGGACATTCGCATGATGGGCTACAACGAAGCCATCCGCGTCAGCATGGAGCGCCTCGTTCGTGGCCTGGACACCATTTCCGTGACCGGCAACGTGCTGCGCGACTACCTGACCGACTTGTTCCCGATCATGGAACTCGGCACCTCGGCCAAGATGCTGTCGATCGTTCCGTTGATGGCGGGCGGCGGCATGTACGAAACCGGCGCGGGCGGTTCGGCTCCCAAGCATGTCCAGCAACTGATCGAGGAAAACCACCTGCGCTGGGATTCGCTCGGCGAGTTCCTGGCACTGGCGGTATCGCTCGAGGAAACAGGAATCAAGACCGACAACGCGAAGGCCAAGGTGCTGGGCAAGACCCTGGATGCTGCCACCGGCAAGCTGCTCGACAACAACAAGTCGCCGTCGCGCCGCACAGGTGAGCTGGACAACCGCGGCAGCCACTTCTATTTGGCGCTGTACTGGGCACAGGAACTGGCCGCGCAGACCGAGGATTTGGACCTGCAGGCACAGTTCGCGCCGCTGGCCACGCAACTGAGCGAAAACGAGGAAAAAATCGTTGCGGAACTGGCAGAGGTCCAGGGCAAGCCGGTTGATATCGGCGGCTATTACCGCTCCAACCCCGAGCTGACGAGCAAGGTCATGCGGCCGAGCACGACCTTCAACAGCGCCCTCGCCTCGCTCGGCTGATCAGCCTGGCATAAGCTGCACCCAAAGAAGCCCCGGCACTGTCGGGGCTTTTTGTTTTACTCAACTCAAGGCGCCACCAAGATGACATGGCAACCCCATATAACCGTAGCCACCATCGTCGAAGCAGGCGGCCGCTTCCTCATGGTGGAGGAATCCAAAGGCGGTCAACTGGTCTTTAACCAACCCGCCGGCCACTTGGAGCCAAATGAAACGCTCAAGGCGGCCGCGATTCGTGAAACCCTCGAAGAGACCGGCTGGAGCGTCGAGCTGACCGGCGTGGTCGGCGTTTATCTCTATACCGCACCGAGCAACGGCGTGACCTATCAACGCGTGTGCTTTGCCGCAACCGCGCTTCACCATGACGCCGCGCGGCCGCTGGACGAAGGCATCGTCGCTGCTCGCTGGCTCACCCGAGAGGAACTGCTCGCGCAGCGCGCTCGCTGGCGCAGCGAGTTGATTCTGCGCTGCATTGACGATTATCTCGCCGGGCCGATCCACGCCCTGGCGGTCATTCGCGACTGACCGGGGCGCCGCGCGCGAAACGCGCCAAGCCTGCTAGAATTCCGCCCTTTCATCGTTCGCCCTGAGCCCGTATGCCTGTCTCCGCCAGCCCCACCCCCGAAAACCTGCGCGTCATCGTCGGCATGTCCGGCGGCGTCGATTCCTCGGTCTCAGCCTTGCTGCTCATGGAGCAGGGTTACCAGGTCGAAGGCCTGTTCATGAAGAACTGGGAAGAAGATGACGGCACCGAATACTGCACGGCTAAGGAAGACTTAGCGGACGCCCAGGCAGTCTGCGACAAGATTGGCATCCCGCTGCATACCGCCAACTTCGCCGCGGAGTATTGGGACAATGTGTTCGAGCATTTCCTGGCCGAATACAAGGCTGGGCGAACCCCCAATCCGGACATCCTTTGCAACCGGGAGATCAAGTTCAAGGCCTTCCTTGACTATGCGCTGACACTGGGCGCCGACCTCATTGCCACGGGCCACTACGTAAGGCGTCGGGATAGCCACGGTCGCAGCGAGCTGCTCAAGGGGCTCGACCCGAACAAGGACCAGAGTTATTTCCTTCATGCTGTCGGTGGAGCGCAGCTCAGTAGAACGCTGTTTCCGGTCGGCGAGCTGGAGAAGCCGGAGGTTCGCATCATTGCCGAACGGCATGGGCTCGCTACTGCCAAGAAGAAGGACTCGACTGGTATTTGCTTCATTGGCGAGCGCCGGTTCAGTGACTTCCTCAAGCAGTATCTGCCAGCCCAGCCCGGCGACATCGAAACGGTCGATGGGCAGCTGATTGGCCGCCACCACGGCCTCATGTATCACACCATCGGCCAACGCCAGGGGCTAGGTATCGGAGGGCTCAAGGATGCCGGTGACGACCCGTGGTATGTCCTCGCTAAGGATTTGACGCGAAACACATTGATCGTAGGCCAGGGCAACGACCACCCTCTGCTCTTCTCGCGCGCCCTGCTAACTTCGGACATCTACTGGGTCAATCCAATCGAGCTGAGCGGGCCGAAGCGGCTTAGTGCCAAGGTGCGCTATCGCCAGACCGACCAAGCATGCACGCTCGAACGCACCGAAACGGGCTATCGCGTCGTGTTCGACGAGCCGCAGCGCGCAGTGACACCGGGGCAGTCGGTCGTCCTTTATGACGGCGATGTCTGCTTGGGCGGCGGCGTGATCGAGACCGCCGAGCCTTGGCAAACCGGAGCGCGCCCATGACGCCGCTACAGGAACAACTCGTTGCGCTCGGCGCCGTATTCGAAGCGGCGGCGCTCGTCGACCGCATCGCGCGCACCGGGCAAGCGCCCAATGCAGCGCTCTCCAGCCTCTTGGGTAGCCTGCTCATCCGTGAAGAACTGCCCGCGCTGGACATCTACGGCGGCGACGATCTTAACTTGCGGGAAGGGTATCGGGCATTAGTCGGCGCGCTCGAGCGAGACACCAGCAGCCTGCAACGCGAACCGCTGCGCTATGCGCTGGCGATGATCGGGCTCGAACGTCAACTGGACAAGCGCCGCGACATGCTTCAAGTCATCGGCAGCCGACTGGACCAGATACAGGCGCAAGCGGACCATTTCGGCCTGACCCATGAAAACGTGATCGCCTCGTTCGGAGGCCTCTATCAAGACACGCTTAGCACGTTCCGCCAACGCATCCAGGTGCAGGGCGACATGCGTCATCTGCAGCAGCCGAACAACGCCGCGAAAATTCGTGCGTTACTGCTGGGGGGTATCCGAGCTGCGCGGCTCTGGCGCCAGCTAGGCGGGCATCGCTGGCAGATGATATTCAGCCGTAGAAAGATGCTCGACGCTCTCTATCCGCTGGTGCGCGCGGGTTGAACGGCCGTCCTTCGATCACGGCCCGGTAAAATTCCCCGGGTGGGATTCATGTATAATCGTCGCCCTCTTTTTAGTGCTCGAACGTCCGAGAATGCCCTCTATGCAGCTTTCCTCGCTCACCGCCGTATCCCCTGTCGACGGCCGCTATGGCGGCAAAACCAGCGCGTTGCGCCCGATCTTCAGCGAGTTCGGTCTGATCCGTTGCCGCGTTCTGGTAGAGGTGCGCTGGCTTCAACGCCTGGCCGCGCATGATGGCGTTCCCGAAGTCGCACCGTTTTCCGCCGAAGCCAATGCGCTCCTGAACAAGCTCGCCGAAGACTTCCAGATCGAGCACGCCGAGCGAGTCAAAGCCTTCGAGCGCACAACCAACCACGACGTGAAGGCGGTCGAATACTTGCTCAAAGAGCAGGCCAAGCAATTGCCGGAGCTCGCGAAGGTTAACGAGTTCATCCACTTCGCCTGCACCAGCGAAGACATCAACAATCTGTCTCACGCGCTGATGCTGCGTGAAGGCCGGGATCAGGTACTGCTGCCGCTGATGCGGCAGCTCGCCGATGCGATCAGGCAACTGGCGGTCGATCATGCGGATGTGCCCATGCTGTCCCGCACGCATGGCCAGCCAGCCTCACCGACCACGCTTGGCAAGGAACTGGCGAACGTGGTCTATCGCCTCGAGCGCCAGATTGCCCAGGTCGAAGCCGTGCCGCTGCTCGGCAAGATCAACGGTGCGGTGGGCAATTACAACGCTCATTTGTCCGCCTATCCGGACATCGATTGGGAAGCCAACGCACGTGAGTTCATCGAGGGCGACCTGGGCCTCACGTGGAACCCCTATACGACTCAGATCGAACCGCATGACTACATCGCTGAGCTGTTCGATGCGGTGGCGCGCTTCAACACCATCCTTATCGACTTCGATCGGGACGTGTGGGGGTACATCTCGCTCGGCTATTTCAAACAGCGCACCGTTGCCGGCGAAATTGGCTCCTCGACCATGCCGCACAAGGTCAACCCGATCGATTTCGAGAATTCCGAGGGCAATCTGGGCATTGCCAATGCCTTGCTTCAGCACCTTGCCAGCAAACTGCCCATTTCACGCTGGCAGCGCGACCTGACCGACTCGACGGTCCTTCGCAACCTGGGTGTAGGCTTCGCCCATAGCGTGATCGCTTACGAAGCAACGTTGAAAGGCATCAGCAAGCTGGAGCTCAATGCGCCTCGCATCGCTGAAGACCTGGACGCGTGTTGGGAAGTGCTGGCCGAGCCCATCCAGACGGTCATGCGCCGTTATGCCGTAGAGAACCCCTACGAGAAGCTCAAGGAGCTAACCCGCGGCAAGGGCATCAGCCCTGATGCGTTGGCGAAGTTCATCGACGATCTCGACATTCCGGCCGAGGCAAAGCAGGAACTGCGCAAGCTGACCCCTGCGTCCTACATTGGAAATGCGGCAGCACAAGCCAAGCGAATCTGAACCTTTTCTCTCTAGTACGCGCCCGGCTGTGCCGGGCGTTTTTATTGGCCGCTCGCCCATCGAGCAAGGTGCTCTCATGACATCCGACATCCCTCTGCAAATCCTTGGCGGTATCAGCGCGCGCGAATTTCTTCGGGACTACTGGCAGAAGAAACCGCTGCTGATCCGCCAGGCCATCCCAGGCTTCGAAAGTCCAGTTTCGCCCGATGAGCTGGCCGGGCTGTCGCTGGAGGAAGAAGTCGAATCGCGACTGGTGATCGAGCACGGCGAAAGTCCGTGGGAGCTGCGGCGGGGCCCTTTCACCGAGACCACCTATCAGGATCTGCCCGAACAGGACTGGACGCTATTGGTTCAAGCCGTCGATCAGCTCGTTCCTGAGGTAGCGCAGCTAATCGAGCACTTCCGCTTCCTACCGAACTGGCGTATCGATGACGTGATGGTCAGCTATGCCGCACCGGGCGGTGGTGTTGGCCCGCACTTCGACAACTACGACGTATTCCTGCTGCAGGCGCACGGCAAGCGGCGCTGGCGTGTCGGCCAAATGTGCGACTCGGACAGTGCGATGCTGCCTCATCAGGATCTGCGCATCCTCGCCGACTTCCGGTGCGGTGACGAATGGGTGCTGGAGCCCGGCGACATGCTTTACCTCCCGCCTCACCTGGCCCACTACGGCTCAGCGGAAGACGCATGCATGACCTATTCCCTCGGCTTCCGAGCACCGAGCGCAGCTGAGGTTCTGACGCATTTCACCGACTTTCTTGCGCAATTCCTACCGGACGAGGAACGCTACAGCGATCCTGACCTGAAACCCGCGGATGACCCTTATCAGATCCAGAGCGACGCCCTTGATCGCCTTCGTGCGATGCTCACCGAACACATGGGCGATGAGCGCCTGCTGCTGACCTGGTTCGGCCAGTTCATGACCGAACCACGCTACCCTGAGCGAGTACAGAACAACGAGCTCGAGCAGGACGAGTTGCTGGACAACTTAGGCGATGGCGCCGTGCTGGTTCGCAACCTCAGTGCCCGCCTCGCCTGGAGCGAGGTTGACATCGGGCTGTTGCTGTTCGCAAGTGGTCAGAGCCGCCTGCTACCGGCACACCTGAAGGATTTGCTCAAGCTGATATGCTCGGCCGACGCGCTGCATGAAGACAACCTCAGCCCGTGGCTCGCCGATGAGGATGGGCGTAACCTGATCTGGCAACTGGTCAAACAAGGAAGTCTGGAGTTCGCTGATGAGTGAGATTGAAGTACGTATCGCCGACTGGCAGCGAGACAACGCCGAACTGCGCCGGATTCGAGAAACGGTGTTCATTGCCGAACAGTCTGTCCCTCCGGAGCTTGAATGGGACGCTGACGATGCCGACGCGGTGCATTTCCTGGCGCTGGAAGATGGCTATGCCATTGGCACCGCGCGCCTGCTGGACGATGGGCACATTGGCCGCGTCTCAGTACTAAGGGACTGGCGTGGCTTGAATGTCGGCGAGGCGTTGATGCGCGCAGTGATCAGCGAGGCCGAACGGCGCGGGCTCGATGAGCAACATCTGACGGCACAGGTCCACGCAACCTCTTTCTACGAGCGGCTGGGCTTCGAGGTGACCAGCGACGAGTTCCTCGAGGCGGGTATTCCCCACGTCGACATGCTACGCAAGAGCCAATGACATGAGCGGAGGCGATCCGGATCGAAGCGAGGACACAAGCGACTTGCCGGCGATAGAGTTCGATTCGCCGGGTCGCTTCCCGCGCGGAGCCACACTCCCCGCTTCGGCACCCGCTAGCGCACTGGCCGATCGTTCTGCTGAGCGCCACCCCTTCGAGACGGCTGAACAGGCCAGGCACCATGCGCTAAGCCTGATGCAACAGGCGCGTCGCAACCTTGCCCTGTACAGCACGGACCTAGAATCCTGGCTGTACAGCCGAGTGGAAATCCAGCAAGCCTGCGCCCGCTTGCTGCGCGCGCATCCGCGAAATCGTATGCGCATCCTGCTCGCCGACTCGTCTCGGGCAATACGCGAGAGCCATCGCCTGCTTGCCCTGTCACGAAGGCTGACAAGCAACTTGCATATTCGCCGACTCAACCCGGATTATCCGATCGAGCAAAGCACTTTCCTGATCGTTGATGAACAGGGTGTGCTGATCCGGCCAAGCCCTGAGCTATTTGCCGGATACGCGGTGTACCAGGACGCAGCCCGGGCACGCCAACGCCAGCAGATGTTCGACTCCGCTTGGGCCCACAGCCTGCCGGACCCTGACCTGAGGAGCTTCTTGCTATGAGCCGGTGCCGCCTTGCTGCGATTTCAGTTTTTCTGATAAGCCTGTCCACCCAGGCGGCAACCGAAGTGATTCCGCTGGACTTCCGAATGGCCGAAGACGTTCTGCCCATCGCCCAGTCGGTGGTAGGCAATCAGGGGAAGGTCAACGCTTATGGCAACCAATTGATCGTGAATGCCCCCGATGAGGTGATTGGTGAGCTTCGGCAGGTACTGTCACAGTTGGACACCGAGCCGAAGCGCCTACTGATCAGCGTCGACACTCAGAACACCGCGAGCGATGCCGGCAGCGGCTATCAGGTCGATGGGGCGATTCGTGGCGGCAATGTCAGCATCGAGACAGGCCAGGGCGAGCGCAGGGGGCGGGACGAGGTCCGCATCATTCGGCACAGCACGCAAAGCCAAGGGGGCGGCATCCAGCAAGTGCAGGCAACCGAGGGCTACCCGGCGTTGATTCAGGTCGGCCAGAGCGTTCCGATCACTACGCGTAGTACCGACGGCTACGGCCAGATCTACCAACAAACTCAATATCGCGACGTGTCTCGTGGCTTCTATGCGACCGCCACGGTTCAGGGCGAGCGCGTCCAAGTTACCATCAGCAGCCACAACGACCGCCTTAACAGTGCCCACCCTGATGTGATCGACATTCAGGAAACTGATACGCGGGTCAGCGGCCGGCTGGGCGAATGGATTTCGCTAGGCGGCGTTAACGAAAGCGCTACCTCCGAGCAGCGAGGCTCGCTGCGTCGCTACTCCACGAACGGGCAGCAGGACCACTCGCTTCGCCTCAAGGTCGAACGCCTCGATTAACGTCCCCTCCCATCTTCCTTCCGCGAAATATGTAGTGCCTTAAAAAAACCACTACAAAACATTTGACGAAGCAATGTGCCCGGCGCATCATGGCCCCGCTCCCGCTAACCAGGGGCCCTTAAAGGGTCTCCGGATCGCTCGGCCAACCAGCAAGCGTTCCGTGACTGCACTGCCCACAAGGCGGACTGACGAGGTTGCGACTGGAACGAGTCGTCCTGAGGGACGGGGAAGCGATTGACGTACAGCATGAAGATCAGTCCGCTAAGCCACTCATGGCGCCTGCCAGTGTGTTGGAATGCCACGACCATTCCCTTAGTTGCCTTGCTCTTCTTGCGGTCGTAACTGCACACCCTCCTCCTGGTCAATCTCGTCTCGGTCGGTATTTCGACGCTCTGCCGCATGTTGCTCGCATGATGAGCCCAGCATGCAGGTTTCGGTGGGAACAGTCGGTGCTCAACCAAACACGAATTTCTCTCGAAAGGATTGACCATGTCCGCTTATCAAAACGACATCAAAGCCGTTGCCGCGCTGAAAGAAGCAGCTGGAAGCAGTTGGAGCGCGATCAACCCTGAGTCCGTGGCCCGCATGCGCGCCCAGAACCGCTTCAAGACTGGCCTGGAAATCGCTCAATACACCGCGGACATCATGCGCCGGGATATGGCCGAGTACGATGCGGACTCGTCGCTGTACACGCAGTCGCTTGGTTGCTGGCATGGATTCATCGGCCAGCAGAAGCTGATCTCTATCAAGAAGCACCTCAAGACCACCAACAAGCGCTACCTCTACCTGTCCGGCTGGATGGTTGCGGCTCTGCGTTCGGAGTTCGGTCCGCTGCCGGACCAGTCGATGCACGAAAAAACGGCTGTCTCCGACCTGATCGAGGAGCTGTACACGTTCCTGCGCCAAGCTGACTCTCGTGAACTGGACCTGCTGTTCACCGCTCTGGACGCTGCCCGTGCCGCTGGCGATACCGCCAAGGCCAACGAGATCCAGAACCAGATCGACAATCACGAAACGCACATTGTCCCGATCATTGCCGACATCGATGCCGGCTTCGGTAACCCTGAAGCCACTTATCTGCTGGCCAAGCGCATGATCGAAGCAGGCGCCTGCTGCATCCAGATTGAGAACCAGGTTTCTGACGAAAAGCAATGCGGCCACCAGGACGGCAAGGTTACCGTTCCGCACGCTGACTTTCTCGCCAAGATCGCGGCCGTCCGCTACGCCTTCCTCGAGCTGGGCATCGACAACGGCGTGATCGTTGCACGTACCGACTCGCTGGGGGCCGGCCTGACCAAGCAGATCGCCGTGACCAAGGAGCCGGGCGACCTCGGCGACCTGTATAACTCGTTCCTGGATTGTGAAGAGATCTCCGAAGCCGAACTGGGTAATGGCGACGTGGTCATCAAGCGTGAAGGCAAGCTGCTGCGGCCCAAGCGCCTGCCGAGCAACCTCTTCCAGTTCCGCAAGGGCACCGGCGAAGATCGCTGCGTCCTGGATTGCATCACCTCGCTGCAGAATGGCGCTGACCTACTGTGGATCGAAACCGAGAAGCCGCACGTAGGCCAGATCAAGGCCATGGTTGACCGCATCCGCCACGTCGTCCCGAACGCCAAGCTGGTCTACAACAACAGCCCATCGTTCAACTGGACCCTGAACTTCCGTCAACAGGTGTTCGATGCGTTCGTTGCGGAGGGCAAGGACGTGTCCGCCTACGACCGCGCCAAGCTGATGAGCGTTGAATACGACGAGACCGAGCTCGCCCAGGTTGCCGACGAGAAGATCCGTACCTTCCAGCGCGACGGTTCGGCCCACGCCGGTATCTTCCACCACCTGATCACCCTGCCGACTTACCACACTGCCGCACTCTCCACCGACAATCTGGCCAAGGGCTACTTTGCCGACCAAGGCATGCTGGCCTACGTCAAGGGCGTCCAGCGTGAGGAGCTTCGCCAGGGCATCGCTTGCGTCAAGCACCAGAACATGGCCGGTTCCGATATTGGTGATAACCACAAAGAGTACTTCGCTGGCGAAGCGGCTCTGAAGGCCAGCGGCAAAGACAACACCATGAACCAATTCCACTGATCATGGTGCCGGCCCGGGTGAGCCGGGCCGGATAAATTTCCCAACCCCGGCCTTGTGCCGGGGCTTTTTTTTGCGTCAGCAAACCTCTCGTCGGCCGGCGCAAGCCTGTCATTAACTTGTCGCGTGCACCCTATAGCGTCATGGCTCCGTCGATTAGCCTAATGGAGCCTCAATCGTGACTGACGATAATCACAGCATCATGTTCGGCAATGGTGATGAACGCCCCAGCAACCGTTCCACCAACCCGCATATCCAGGATGTGATCGCCCTAGGGCGACGCCAAATCCTCGCCGGCGGCGCCGCGCTGGGTGCACTGGCGTTCCTGGGCGGGATGCCGGCGATCGCTCAAGCCGCCGCACCTCAAGGCAAAGCGCCGGCCTTTCAACGCCGCAGCCGTCTCCCCTTTGGTGCCGTAGGGGTTACGCGCGCTGACGCTATCACGGTCCCAGAAGGCTATACCGCAGAAGTATTCATTCCGTGGGGTACGCCCATTTGCGGTAGTTATCCTGCTTATCTCGAGGACGCAAGCAACAGCGCCGAAGATCAGGCACAGCAGACCGGCATGCACCACGACGGCATGCACTTCTTTCCAATGGACGCGCGATTCAAGGGACGAAAGAGCGACCATGGTTTGCTGGCTCTGAACCACGAGTACGTCGATAGTGCGTTGCTGCATCCGAACGGACCGACGGTCCAGGATGGCAAGCGCACAAAAGCGGAAGAAGTTCGCAAGGAAATCAATGCCCATGGCGTCTCGGTCGTTGAAATCAAGCGCAACGCACGCGGCGACTGGGCGGTGCTGCCTTCTGCTCGCAACCGCCGCATCACCGGTGCGACGCCGATGCGCATCGAAGGCCCAGCGCGCGGCCATGACCTCATGAAAACACGCTACAGCCCAAGCGGTACTACCGCTCGAGGCACACTGAACAACTGCTCTAACGGCTATACCCCGTGGGGCACTTATCTGACCTGCGAGGAGAACTGGGCGGGTTACTTTGCCAGCCGCGACACCGAATTACCCAGACACCTCGATCGCTATGGTGTGCAATCGACCGGCCGCTATGGATGGGAAACCGTACCGGGGGACGAATTCCAGCGTTTCGATGCGACCATCACCGGCAACGATCCTCGCGCCGACTATAGAAACGAGCCCAACACCTTTGGCTGGATTGTAGAAATCGATCCATTCGACCCGGATTCCACGCCGGTGAAGCGCACTGCTCTTGGCCGCTTCGCCCATGAAGGGTTGGTCTTTGCGCCGGCCAAAGCCGGTTGGCCGGTCGTGTGTTATTCCGGCGACGATTCCCAGAACGAGTACATCTACAAATACATCAGCCGAGACAAGTACCGCCCACTTCGTGGCGACAGCCGCCTGCTCGATGAAGGGACGCTGTACGTAGCGCGCTTCAATCCGGACGGTAGCGGCGACTGGCTTGCGTTGGATATCGAGGACACGAACTTCCAGCAGGCGTGTTTGGCCGCTGGCGTACAGTTTCGCGATCAAGGAGAGGTGCTGATCAACACCCGGCTTGCTGCGGATATCGTCGGCGCAACAAAAATGGACCGCCCCGAGTGGGGAGCCGTGCACCCTGATTCAGGCGAAGTGTATTTCACACTCACCAATAACTCGGCCCGTCAGGAGCCGAACGCAGCCAATCCGCGCTCGCCAAACCCGTACGGACATATCATCCGCTGGCGTGAGGACGGCCGTAATAACATCGGTACGCGGTTTAGCTGGGATCTCTACCTGCTCGCCGGACCGGAAAGCGACAGCCGCGATCCGCGCGGCAATGCGCTCGACGCCAGTAACATCCTGGCAAGCCCCGATGGGCTTTGGTTCGATGATGAAGGTCGTCTGTGGATCCAGACTGACATGAGTGGCAGCCAACTGCGCTCGGGTCCATTCGGTAACAATCAGATGCTCGTATCCGATCCGAAGTCCGGCGAGACGAAGCGCTTCCTGGTTGGCCCGCTTGGAGCTGAAATCACGGGTATCACGTCGACGCCGGACTTCCGGACGGTCTTCGTCAACGTTCAGCACCCGGGCGAGGGTTCGACGCCAACCCAGTTCACCAGCGTTTGGCCGGACGGCCCCGGACGGCGCCCACGCTCGGCGACTGTAATCATCCGTCGCACGGACGGTGGCCGGGTGCTCTGACCTTCGGGAAACCAGGTGCGCCCAGCCGGCGCACCTAAACCGGTGAATCGTTTTCAGGAGAGGTGAACAAACCCCAGGCTGAGATAAAGAGTGCCGCGATCAACGGCCCAATCACGAAGCCATTCAGACCGAACAACGCAAGCCCACCGAGCGTTGAAATCAACACTACGTAATCAGGCATCTTCGTATCCTTGCCCACCAGAATCGGCCGAAGAATGTTGTCCACTAGCCCGATCACCAAGATTCCGTAGAGTGTCAGCACGACACCCTGAACGACCATGCCCTGCATGAGAAAGTAGATGGCGACGGGGGTCCATATGATGCCAGCCCCCACTGCCGGCAATAACGAAAGAAACGCCATCAGCACGCCCCAGAGCAACGCGCCTGGAATATCCAGAACAGCGAAAATCACCCCACCTAAGAAGCCCTGTGTAGCGGCGACAACGATGTTGCCCTTGACTGTCGCTCGCACCACTCGTGTGAATTTGCTGAAAAGCCTGCGCTTCTGCGTATCACTTAATGGCAGTGCACGGCGTACCTTGCCGACCAGTTCGCGTCCGTCGCGAATTAGGAAGAATAGAAGGTAGAGCATGACGAAAAAGCTGATTACGAACTGGAACGTACCCTGTCCGAAGCTGAACGCCTTGGTCGCAAGGAACTGGCTCCCCTCCAACGCGCCACTGGCTAGGCGATTCCGTATTTGATCGATATCGCCAAACCCAAAGCGCTGCATCTGGCCTTGTACCGAAGCAGGCAACAGATCTTTCGCACTTTCCACAATACCGCCGATATCCAACTCACCGCTTTCGATCTGCCGATATAGCGATGCGCCTTCCTGAACTAACAACCCCGTGATGAAGATCACTGGCAGAACGGCGACCATCAGCGAGACCAGCAGCGTGATTAAAGCAGTCAGGTTGCGCCGGTTGCCGAGTCGCTTGTAAAGCCAACGCTGCAGCGGCGCAAAGATAATGGCGAGAATTACGGCCCAGAACACTGCGCCATAGAACGGGTAAAGAATCCAGCCAAATGCGACGGATACGACGAGCAACAGCGCCAGAAAGACTTTTTGCTCCAGGGTCGTATTCACTCGTGATGTTCCTATCGCTGACGGGACTGTTCATTAGTCAGCGATTGCGCTCAGGAGTGCTGGAGCAATGAGGGGCTGCGGAGCCAGCCCCCAGGTTTAGAGCACCATCGCGGCAATCCAGCCGAAACCTAGCAAGGGCAGGTTGTAATGCAGGAACGTCGGGACGACCGTGTCCCAGATATGGTTATGTTGCCCGTCTGCGTTCAAACCTGCGGTTGGACCAAGTGTCGAGTCCGAAGCTGGTGATCCTGCATCACCGAGCGCGCCGGCGGTGCCTACGAGACTGACAATGGCCAAGGGACTAAACCCCAACTCCAGGCCTAGTGGAACGAAGATTGCCGCGATGATCGGCACGGTGGAGAACGACGAACCGATACCGATGGTGACCAGAAGGCCTACCAACAGCATCATCAGCGCTCCGACAGCCTTGCTGCTACCAATCCAGGCCGTCGATGCATCCACCAGAGCTTTCACTTCTCCAGTAGCACGCATGACCTCTGCGAAACCTGCGGCCGCGATCATGATGAAACCGATCATGGCCATCATTTTCATACCTTCCGTGAACAGATCATCGGCCTCTCTCCAGCGCACCACGCCAGATACGGAAAAGATAACAAAACCAACCAAGGCACCCAGGATCATCGAGTCGAGCCATAGTTGAACAATGAAAGCAGCCCCGACAGCAATGGCAGCTACCATCAAGGTCAAGCCGCTGTAGCGCGCACCGCGCGCCTCGACCTTCTCGATTTTCGCCAGCTCATATTTTCGAGGCTTGCGATAGCTGAATAAGGCTACAAGCAGCCCAGTGCACATCCCGATCGCCGGAATAAGCATCGCCTGACTTACATTGACGGAGCTGATGTCTGCTCCGTTCTGGTCGACATTGGCAAGCAAAATTTCATTAAGAAAAATGCTGCCGAAACCAACCGGAAGGAACATGTACGGAGTAACGAGCCCGAAAGCCAATACGCAAGCAATCAAACGTCTATCGATCTGAAGCTTGCTCAGTACGCACAGCAGTGGCGGTACAAGGAGCGGAATAAACGCGATATGGATAGGTAGAATGTTCTGCGAAGATACCGCAACAACGAGCAGCAGGAGGATCATGATCCATTTGACTGAGCCGGCCGCCTGCGAATCCTGCGACCCCACCATCGCAAGTGCACGATCAGCAAGCGCGTTGGCCAGCCCACTCTTGCCAATCGCAACGGCAAACGCGCCCAAAAGCGCGTACGAGAGGGCGACCGTCGCGCCTCCCCCGAGGCCTTTATTGAAAGCTGCCAAGCTACCCTCCAGGCCCAGACCACCTACCAGCCCCCCAGCAATCGCGCCTGCGATGAGCGCCACCACCACGTGTACTCGACACAAACTCAAGATCAGCATAATGCCGACTGCTGCCACTACCGCGTTCATTCAGATTCCCTAGTCGGCTGCAAAAAGCGCAGTACTTTGCCCTAACGGTGAAGTACTGTCAAAAACGACGAGCGCGCTGACAGCAGCAATGCAAGCTCAAACAGCGTAGAATCCGGGCTTATCTTTACTCAGCTCGGCCGGATTGTTTCGTGGAAATCTTCAAAGAGTTTACTTTCGAGTCAGCACACCGCCTGCCCCATGTACCCGCCGGCCATAAGTGCGGCCGCCTGCACGGGCATTCGTTCCGGGTCGCACTGTATATAAAAGGCGATGTAGACCCGCATACTGGTTGGATTCGAGATTTCAGCGAAATCAAGGAAATCTTCAGGCCACTCTACGAGCAGCTCGATCACAACTATCTAAATGATCTGCCAGGCCTGGAGAATCCAACCAGCGAAAACTTGGCACGCTGGATCTGGCAGCAATTAAAGCCTTTGCTACCTGAACTCTCTCGTATACGAATCCATGAGACTTGCACGAGTGGCTGCGAGTATATCGGCGATTGATGTTTAATCTGGGTATCGCGCGGTACGAAAGAGCGAGCCAATATCGGGCCGGGCTCGCCCATTACTCTTGTCACCCACACCTTAGCGGTGGTCTCAGTAGAGTTCATTCGAGACATTCCCGGATTCTGGAAATGCGACCAACAGAACCTCCCACTGGATGACTTACTTAACATCCCCCTCTTACACCCCGCGACCGAGGCCCTCTTGAAGATGGTTGCTTTTTAGCGGTCAACCTATATTGGACAGAGAGTCAAGCTTGCTTCGGCCGTCTCAGATTTAGCTCATGAATGACTTGATGCTTGCTGATCCAGCTGTAACGACGGTCAGGTACTGTGATGATGTCCGATACTGGGTGATGTTCCACTGCGCTTCCTGAGCGGCTTACAGCCGGTCGCAGGAAGCGACTCTGAATCGCCCCGGGTTTCGTGGAGGCCTCAGCTCTTGAGAGATGAGGCCATGAGAAAGACTACTACCTACTCCCCTGAAGTCCGTGAACGTGCTGTGCGCATGGTTCTGGAACACCTGAACGACTATCCGTCCGAGTGGGCAGCCATTGAGGCCATCGCTCCGAAGATTGGCTGTGCCGCGCAAACCCTGCATGGGTGGATTCGTCGCCAGCAGACCGATGCGGGGCAGCGCCCCGGTCAGACCAGTGAAGAGCGCGAGCGCATCAAAGCCCTGGAGCGCGAAAACCGCGAACTGCGTAAGGCAAACGAGATATTGCGCCTGGCCAGCGCGTATTTTGCCCAGGCGGAGCCTGACGGGCAGGCCTTCCTGCGCCGCACCAAGTCCTGAGGGCATTTGTCGATCAGCATCGTGACCGTCTCGGGGTCGAGTCGATCTGCCGCGTGTTGCAGATCGCCCCGTCCGGTTACCGCAGGCACGTGGCTCAGCAGCGCAACCCGGCACTGCGCTGTTGTCGTGCTCAGCGCGATGACGCATTGACCCTGGAAATCCAGCGAGTGTGGGATGCCAACATGCAGTGCTATGGCGCGGTGAAGGTCTGGAAGCAGCTGCGGCGAGAAGGCATCGAGGTCGCCAGATGCACGGTGGAGCGATTAATGCGTCGGGCCGGATTGCAGGGCATCAGACGTGGCCAGGTCGTGCGGACAACGGTGGCCGGCGACAAGGCCTTTTGCCCGCTGGATCGTGTCCAACGCCAGTTCCATGCCGACCGCCCGAACCAGTTGTGGGTGTCGGACTTCACCTATGTATCGACCTGGCAGGGCTGGCTGTACGTGGCGTTCGTGATCGACGTCTTTGCACGCCGGATCGTCGGCTGGCGAGTCAGTACCAGCATGAAGACCGACTTCGTATTGGATGCCCTGGAGCAAGCCTTGTATGCCCGTCAGCCGCATTGCACGGGTGGTCTGATCCATCACAGCGACCGTGGAAGCCAGTACGTCTCGATCCGCTATACCGAACGGCTGGCAGAGGCCGGCATTGAGCCCTCGGTGGGTAGCAAGGGCGATAGCTACGACAACGCCTTGGCCGAAACCATCAACGGGCTGTACAAGTCCGAGCTGATTTACCGTCAGTCATAGAAGAGCCGCGAAGCCGTCGAAATGGCGACCTTGAAATGGTGCACTGGTACAACCACCAGCGCCTGCTGAGCTCAATCGGCTATACCCCGCCTGCGGAGGCTGAGGCAAACTTCCACCAGCAACAAACAGGTCAGGCCATGGCGGCCTAACTTAAACGAAACGGCCTCCACGAAACCCGGGGCGATTCAATATCTACGTGAAGCCTCGCATCCTCGTGGATCATTTTCGAGCCCACAAAGACAAACCCCCGACCATCATAGATGGTCGGGGGTTTGGTGTATAAGCTTGACGATGACCTACTCTCACATGGGGAAGCCCCACACTACCATCGGCGATGCGTCGTTTCACTTCTGAGTTCGGGATGGGATCAGGTGGTTCCAACGCTCTATGGTCGTCAAGCAATCTGGTTGGGGAGTCGGTGTTGAGTCGCTTCCCCGAATTGGGCATGTGGTGTTCTGCGAGTGATGCTGATTTTCGGTTTGTTTGTCGACTTCGACCGTCTGACACACAAACATCAAATTGTTTGGGTGTTATATGGTCAAGCCTCACGGGCAATTAGTATGGGTTAGCTCAACGCCTCACAGCGCTTACACACCCCACCTATCAACGTCGTAGTCTTCGACGGCCCTTTAGGGAGCTCAAGGCTCCAGTGAGATCTCATCTTGAGGCAAGTTTCCCGCTTAGATGCTTTCAGCGGTTATCTCTTCCGAACATAGCTACCCGGCAATGCCACTGGCGTGACAACCGGAACACCAGAGGTTCGTCCACTCCGGTCCTCTCGTACTAGGAGCAGCCCCTCTCAAATCTCAAACGTCCACGGCAGATAGGGACCGAACTGTCTCACGACGTTCTAAACCCAGCTCGCGTACCACTTTAAATGGCGAACAGCCATACCCTTGGGACCGGCTTCAGCCCCAGGATGTGATGAGCCGACATCGAGGTGCCAAACACCGCCGTCGATATGAACTCTTGGGCGGTATCAGCCTGTTATCCCCGGAGTACCTTTTATCCGTTGAGCGATGGCCCTTCCATACAGAACCACCGGATCACTAAGACCTACTTTCGTACCTGCTCGACGTGTCTGTCTCGCAGTCAAGCGCGCTTTTGCCTTTATACTCTGCGACCGATTTCCGACCGGTCTGAGCGCACCTTCGTACTCCTCCGTTACTCTTTAGGAGGAGACCGCCCCAGTCAAACTACCCACCATACACTGTCCTCGATCCGGATAACGGACCAGAGTTAGAACCTCAAAGTTGCCAGGGTGGTATTTCAAGGATGGCTCCATGAGAACTGGCGTCCCCACTTCAAAGCCTCCCACCTATCCTACACAAGCAAATTCAAAGTCCAGTGCAAAGCTATAGTAAAGGTTCACGGGGTCTTTCCGTCTAGCCGCGGATACACTGCATCTTCACAGCGATTTCAATTTCACTGAGTCTCGGGTGGAGACAGCGCCGCCATCGTTACGCCATTCGTGCAGGTCGGAACTTACCCGACAAGGAATTTCGCTACCTTAGGACCGTTATAGTTACGGCCGCCGTTTACCGGGGCTTCGATCAAGAGCTTCGCTTGCGCTAACCCCATCAATTAACCTTCCGGCACCGGGCAGGCGTCACACCCTATACGTCCACTTTCGTGTTTGCAGAGTGCTGTGTTTTTAATAAACAGTCGCAGCGGCCTGGTATCTTCGACCGGCATGAGCTTACGGGGTAAACCCTTCACCCTCACCGGCGCACCTTCTCCCGAAGTTACGGTGCCATTTTGCCTAGTTCCTTCACCCGAGTTCTCTCAAGCGCCTTGGTATTCTCTACCCAACCACCTGTGTCGGTTTGGGGTACGGTTCCTAGTTACCTGAAGCTTAGAGGCTTTTCCTGGAAGCATGGCATCAACCACTTCTCCTTCTAAAAGAAGGATCGTCATCAGTTCTCGGCATTAAGATCCCGGATTTACCTAAGATCTCTGCCTACCACCTTAAACTTGGACAACCAACGCCAAGCTGGCCTAGCCTTCTCCGTCCCCCCATCGCAGTAACTAGAAGTACGGGAATATTGACCCGTTTCCCATCGACTACGCTCTTCAGCCTCGCCTTAGGGGCCGACTCACCCTGCGTCGATTAACGTTGCGCAGGAACCCTTGGTCTTTCGGCGTGCGAGTTTTTCACTCGCATTGTCGTTACTCATGTCAGCATTCGCACTTGTGATACCTCCAGCAAGCTTCTCAACTCACCTTCACAGGCTTACACAACGCTCCTCTACCGCTCATCTTGCGATGAACCCGTAGCTTCGGTACCTGGTTTGAGCCCCGTTACATCTTCCGCGCAGGCCGACTCGACTAGTGAGCTATTACGCTTTCTTTAAAGGATGGCTGCTTCTAAGCCAACCTCCTAGCTGTCTAAGCCTTCCCACATCGTTTCCCACTTAACCAGGATTTTGGGACCTTAGCTGACGGTCTGGGTTGTTTCCCTTTTCACGACGGACGTTAGCACCCGCCGTGTGTCTCCCGTGCTGACACTTGCTGGTATTCGGAGTTTGCATCGGTTTGGTAAGTCGGGATGACCCCCTAGCCGAAACAGTGCTCTACCCCCAGCAGTGATACACGAGGCGCTACCTAAATAGCTTTCGAGGAGAACCAGCTATCTCCGAGCTTGATTAGCCTTTCACTCCGATCCACAGGTCATCCGCTAACTTTTCAACGGTAGTCGGTTCGGTCCTCCAGTCAGTGTTACCTAACCTTCAACCTGCCCATGGATAGATCGCCCGGTTTCGGGTCTATTCCCAGCGACTAGACGCCCTATTAAGACTCGCTTTCGCTACGCCTCCCCTATTCGGTTAAGCTCGCCACTGAAAATAAGTCGCTGACCCATTATACAAAAGGTACGCAGTCACCTAACAAAGTAGGCTCCCACTGCTTGTACGCATACGGTTTCAGGTTCTATTTCACTCCCCTCTCCGGGGTTCTTTTCGCCTTTCCCTCACGGTACTGGTTCACTATCGGTCAGTCAGTAGTATTTAGCCTTGGAGGATGGTCCCCCCATATTCAGACAAAGTTTCTCGTGCTCCGTCCTACTCGATTTCATTGACAAGAGACTTTCGCGTACGGGGCTATCACCCACTATGGCCGCACTTTCCAGAACGTTCCGCTAATCTCAAATCAACTTAAGGGCTAATCCCCGTTCGCTCGCCACTACTAAGGGAATCTCGGTTGATTTCTTTTCCTCAGGGTACTTAGATGTTTCAGTTCCCCTGGTTCGCCTCACACACCTATGGATTCAGTGTGTGATACCTGACTTGTGTCAGGTGGGTTCCCCCATTCAGATATCTCCGGATCAAAGTCTGTTTGCCGACTCCCCGAAGCTTTTCGCAGGCTACCACGTCTTTCATCGCCTCTGACTGCCAAGGCATCCACCGTATGCGCTTCTTCACTTGACCATATAACCCCAAGCAATCTGGTTATTGTCTATAACGTGAAGACGACATTCGCCGAAAATCCGCATTCGCTCTTTCGAGCAACTCGCAAATTTTGCCTTGACTTGAACAATCACCAGTGAAAATGATTGTTCAAATCTACTTCTATCACATGCCCAAATTTT